>CAWHVX010000003.1:0-469621 GCA_963832975.1 uncultured Acidobacteriota bacterium | reverse complement strand
TGATCTTGATCGTGGCCGTGCCCGACGACGCCTTGTGGTGGGCGTTACCGGAGTACTTGGCGACCACCGTCTTCGTGGCCGGATCGACGAACTGCGCCACGCAAGACGTCTTGCGCGCCTTCAGGCTGCCATGGCACAGCTTGCGCGTGCCGGACCAGAACGTGACGGTCCCGGTGGGGTTCCCGCCCCGGCCCTTCTCGGTGGCTGACAGCGTGATGTTCGTGTGGGTGTAGCCCGTCTTCGGCGCCGACACGACCGTCGTCGTCGCGTACTTGACCACCGGCGCGGCACTGGCCGCCCCTGCCGGCAGCGCCGACATGGCGCAGGCCGCCGCGGCCAGCGCCGCCACCGACGCCGCCTTGACCACGACGGGCGGACGGTTCAGTCTCATGCAGATGCCTCCTCGGATCACCCCGGTGTGAAGTGAGCGCGAACATCAGGCGACGGCCCGTATGGCGCTCGTGAGTAGGACGCCGAAGGTGAGATCCGGGATTACAGAGATCAGCCGGATAAACGAGGCAACTGGAAGTTATGTCCGGCAGAGTCTGATTTAACGTATAGATGTGACCTGATGGTTATACAAGCGGCGGGCAAGCCGGCGAAAGCCGAGGCACGCGAGGTCTGGCAGGGCGGCAAGAAGCGTCAGCTGGCGCCTTCCCCGGGCGCGGACGTGCGCTCCGGCGAGGCCCCCGATGGCGGGTCCTCCGCAGCCGAAGGTCCCGGACCGTTGCTCGCAGCCACGGGCCTGCTCGCCAGCGGCCCGGTGATGGTGGCGGCCACCCGGACGGCGACGTCACGCACGGTCTCGCCGAGCAGACCCGCGACCTGCCGAAGCTGATAGTGGCGTTCGGCGTCCTCTTCATGGTCGGCCGCATCGCCGAACGCCTTGACGAGCCGGTCGACCAGGCTCTCGGCCGTCGGCCACTGGCCGATGGCCTGGCGGGCCTCCGGCGTCACCCGGTTCACGTACCAGAACCTCGGATCGCCGCCGGTCTCGGTCTTCCGGAAGTCCACGAACGTCGGATCCATCGCTTCCAGCGACCTGGACACCTCGGCCAGGTCCAGCCCGGTCTTCTCGGCGACGTCGCTGACCGTCACCATGTAGCTGTGGTCGAGCAATTCCACGACCGCGCTAAGCACCGGAACGTCCCGGACTGCCCAGGTGTCTTCCACTGTCCCCGCCCTTACCGGTCTGAGCCCTTACCGGCCTGACCACGGCATCTGCCGATCTCGGTTACCGCCCCAGGTTATTCACACCAGGCCCGGCCCGCGCCCCGTGCGGCTCAATGCGCGCCTTGCACCGATTTCCATGCGCGGCCGGTGGCCCGCCGTGCCACAAAAAGCGCGAGCATCATAACGGCCAGGCTGACGACGTCGATGGCCCCGGCGTGAAACAGCCCGGGCCGCGAGCCCTCGGCCAGCACCCAGCAGCAGCCGCCGGCCAGGAACACGGTCATACCGACCGCCGCCGCGCTGACCAGCCATGCCTCATAGCGCAGCAGCCATGGTGACCAGTCGAGCCTGCGTATGGTGCCCGCCACACCCACGACCAGGGCGACCAGCGCCAGCGGGCTCACCACCATCCAGGCGACCTCTGCCGCAGGGAACGCCGCGAGCGCGGCCGGGTGTGCCCAGTACGAGGAGACCGACAGCGTGGCCGCCCAGCTGAACGCGGCTACCCCGCCCGGCACGAGACCCTGCTGCCCCCAGGAGTGGCCGCCCGTGCCCGGCCAGGCGTTCTGGAAGTGGTGGCTGCCGACCGCCAGCACCACGGCTCCCGCCACCGCGAGCAGCAACGGCCCGTGCAGATGCCGGGCCCTCCCCCGGACAATCCCGCCTGCCGCGGCCACGGCCAGCGGCAGCACGGCGAGCACCACGAGCACCGTGAGCAGCAGCGCGGCGGCGGACATCGCCACCATGCCAACCCGCGTGGCGGTCGCGGACGGCGCCGCCCATTCCCACCCCACGGTCAGCTGCGCCCACATCGCGATGCCGAACGCGAGGAACGCGGCCAGCGAGCAGACCGCCGTGGCCAGGCCGGCCCTGACCTGTTCCGACGGCTCGAGCTCGTGGCCGGTCAGGCCCGCGCCGGTAAGCCGCGCCAGCAGACCGCCGCGCGCCACGTCCCCGGCCCGGCGCCACGACCTCGGCCGCTCGGCGAACTCCGCGAGCAGCAGTTCGGTGAACTCGTCCCCGTAGCGCGCCCGCCAGGCGGGCGGATACCAGCGCAGCAACCGCACGGCCCGACGTTCGGCGCCGCCGGTCACGACGCACCCCAGCCGGTGGCCAGCCGTCGCAGCCCAACGTCGGCCACCCGGCGCTGGTCATTGAGATGCGCCTTCAGCGCCCCGGCGCCTGCGGCGGTCAGCCGGTACGGCCTGCGCCGGTCGTCGCTGTCCAGCGCCTCGATGAGCCCCTGCCCCTCGAGCCGGCTCAGCGCCTCGTACAGGGTGCCGGGCGCCAGCCGGACCCCCGCGAACGCCTCCACGTCCTTGGTGAGCGCGTATCCATGCTTGGGGCCGTCCGCGAGGCTCGACAGGATCAGGGTGGCCGGGCCCGCATACCGGCCGAAGGTTCCGAGCGCGTTGTCCTTCGCACCTGCCACATCCGTCATCTTAGATCGGCCGGCGATCCATCGGGAACCGAAACTCTGGCGGGCAGCAGGCCGGGCACGCGGTAAGCGACGAAGGCCCGGGGAAACGGATCACGCAGCCGCCACAGGCTCGCGTCGATGACGAAGTGCGCCATGACCACGCCCAGGTACGCGCCAAAGGCCAGCCGCCCGGCGAACGCGGCGCCGTGCAGATGCGAGGCGGCGGTGAGCGCGAGACCGCCGATCAGCGCGATGTTGCACACCACGGCCAGCCGGATCGCCCGGCCGGGAAGCTGCCCGTTGCCGGCCGCGACCAGCCCGATCAGCAGCAGGTACTGCAGGCCGTGCGCGATCGTCATCCCACCGACCGCCGCATACGGTGACCCGAACACGAACACCGGGCCGAAGAAGCACAGCGAACTCAGATATACCGCCCGGAACGCAACGCCGCCCCCCGGTCGCCGTGCGACGGTGATGACGCCGACCGCTACGGCCCCAGCGAAGACCGTGGCGGCTACCGGGTACATCAAGCCGAGGCCGGGATTGAGCCGGAGCTGGAGCAGGCCGGGATGCGCGATCAGCCCGGCGATGCCCGCGCAGCCAGCGGTCATCAGCGCACGCCGTTCCGCCGGCCGGAGCGGGGCAGCCCGCCGCGACGACGCGGCCAGCGCCGCCATGCCGAGGTTCTGCTTCTGAAAGTGGAAGAACTGCCAGGCGTAGTACGGCAGCAAGAACCACGCCATCGTCGCCGGTGACAGGGCGGCGGCCAGCACCGCCGTCGCCAGGATCAGGGCGGCCGGCAGCACCACTAGTTTGGCCGAGTGTTGGCGGGCATAGCCGCGTACCTCCGGCAGCGTGTAGAGCCACCCGGTGGAGGCGACGTGCACCGACGAGCCGACGAACAGCAGCCAGGCCAGCGCGCGGACCGGAGGCGCGGACGCCGGCGGCGCCAGCGCGATTGCCGCGGCGAACGCGGCAAGCGTGACCGCCAGCGTGCCGGTCAGCCAGACTTGCGAAGCACTGAGACGGCCCGGGCCGCCGATCCATCCCGCCGCCCCTCCGTCCACTCTGCGCTCACTGGCGACTCCTGCTGCCACGTCAGCCGCCGCCGCAGCCGCCGGCCGCTCCCGCCGATGGGATGACGACCACGATGAGCAACACGAAGACTGCCACGACGCTCCCCAGCAGGACCGCTAGCAGCAACGCGGTGCGCCATCGCCCGCGACGCCGCCCCGGTTCAGCGCAGGGCGGGTCAGAGATCATTAATTGCTCCGGCATGCCGACACACTAGTTCGGCAGCCGGTATATCGTCAAGCGTTACATCGGTCTACGGATCAGTCAGACCCTCCTGGCCCTCGCTGGCATGGCCAGCCCGTCACCGATCACGGCGGCGAGGGCCAGATAGGCGTCGAGGGTCGGCCGGGCCATGAGGTCAAGCTCGACCTCGGCGCCCTCCTCGAGGTGGGAGTCGTAGGGAATCTTGACCACGGCCCGGCACCGCGAGGCGAAGTGCTCCTCGAGGCGGCTCAGGTCCACGCTGCTCTTGCTCTTCGGCCGCACCATGGACAGTACGACGACGGCGTTGCGCACCAGGTCGCCGTAGGAGTGCGCGGCCAGCCAGTCCAGCGTCGCGCTCGCGCTGCGGGCGCCGTCCACCGAGGGCGAGCTGATCAGCACGATCTGGTCGGCGAGACGCAGCACACCGGACATTGCTGAATGCAGCAGGCCGGTGCCGCAGTCGGTCAGGCAGATCGAGTAGTAGTGCTCGAGCACCCGCGCGACCATGCCGTAGTCCTGGTCGCTGAACGCGACGGAGACCGTGGGGTCGCGATCCGACGCGAGCACCTCGAGCCTGCTCGGCGCCTGCGAGGTGAACGTGCGCACGTCCGCGTACCGCCTGATGTGGCCGCGCTCGTTCAGCAGGTCACGGACCGTTGCGGCGGTCTCCAGCCTGACCTTGTCCGACAGCGTGCCGCGGTCGGGGTTGGCGTCGACCGCGATCACCCGGTCGCCGCGCAGCGACGCCAGCGTCGAGCCGAGCCCGACCGTGGTGGTGGTCTTGCCGACCCCGCCCTTCAGGCTGAGGATCGCGACACGGTGGTGGCCACCCGCGACCGGGGTCCGGACGCGGTTGATCATGTCCCGGCGCCGCAACTCCGCCGCCGACGACGGCACGCGCATGAGCCCGCCGGTGGCGTGGTAGAGGACGCGTCGCCAGCCCGGATCGGGCGCGCGGCGCCTGCCGGGGAGCAGGAACTCCGGTGTCAGGCCGCCGACCGATTCCGCGTCGGCGTCGGGTGCTTCCCGTTGCGTGCCGGGACCCTGCACGGGCCTGGGCGGCGCCTGCTGACCCGCGTCCGCGGCGTGAGCACCCGGCGGGCGGGGCGGCGCTGGAGGTGCGGCCTGCTGCGCCGGCGGAGCGGGCTGCTGCGGAGGAGGAGCGGGCGGTTGCCCCGGGATTCCGGCAAGCGGCGGGGCGGCTTCGGGGGATGGCTGCTTCGGCGGGGCCGACGGGTTCGGCGCGGAAACATAGGCGCTCGCGGGCCGGTATGGATCGGGAGTTGCCTGGTCCGGAGGGGCGTAGCCGGGGCCAGGGGGACGGTACCCCGGGGCAGCGTAGTCGCGGCCAGCGTAAGGATCGGCCCGGCCATACGCGTCGGGCCCGTACGGATCCGCGGGCCCGTACGGGTCTGCCGGATCGTAGTCCTCCGCCGACCCGTATGGATCGGACGCGCCGTAAGGGTCGGTCCGGCCGTACGCCTGGGGCCCGAACCGGTCACCCGAGCCTGACGGACCACCCGGCGTGCTGGGCGAGGCAGGCGAGCCCCACGGGGCCGCGCCCGGCCCGCCCGGGCCACTGGACGGGCTCGGCGGCTTGGGGGTGCTAGGCCAGCCTCCCGCGCCGGACCATCCCGGCGAAGAAGACCACCCCGATCCCGGTTGGCCGGGCTGGCTCTGTGACCCCGGTGCGCTCTGTGACCCCGGTGCGCCCTGCGGACCCGGCGCGCCCTGCGGACCCGGCGCACCCGCGTCGCCCTGATTACCGGTGGCACCCGGGGCACCCGGCGAGCCGGGCTGGCCCGGCGCACCCGGCGACCTGGGCTGGCCCGGCTGGCCGACCCCGCCTGGCGCGTTCAACGGACCCGACTGGCCCGGCGCGCCCTCGGCACGTGGCGGAACCGGCTGACCCGGCTGACGCACTGGACCGGGCTGACCCGGCGGGAACCCGGTACCGGGCGGAGCGGCGGAGCGCTGGCCCGGCTCGCTCGGCGGACCAGCCTGGCTCTGCGGGCCCGGCTCGCTCGGCGGGCCCTGGCTTTGCGGCCCCTGGTTCTGCCGACCCGGCTGGCTCGGTGGACCGCCGACCCCCGGCTGGCCTGGGGGGTTGGCGGCTGGCGCGCCTGCGGCACCGTGCGGACCTGCCGTGGCCGGCGGGCCGGCCGGAACCGGTGCGCCCGGCACACCGGGGGCGGGCTGCGGGCCGGAACCGTCCGGCGCGCGTTGCGGCCCCGACGGAGCAGGCGGGCCGGACATACCAGGAGCACCAGCGGCACCTGGCGCACCCCTGTGGACGCGGCGAGCCAGCACCCGATGAATTCACCGGAGTTGGCGCGCCCGGCCGGCGCTGCGCGGAGGCACCCGGTGCACCCGGCTGACCCGATGCCGGTGGCGGCCCAGCGGCCTGAGCCGGCCCTCCGGAGCCCTTGTCCTGCGACCCGATTACCCCGTACGTGCCGTAGAGGTCGTCGGCACCGTACTCGTTGGGCGCGCCGTAGCGCCCGATCGGGTCGTAGCGGATTGGGCCGTAAGGATTCGGGCCGCCGTCGGGCGGGCCGTAAGGGCTCGCCGGGCTGCCTGCCGACTGATCGGTGCCGTTGCTACCGCCCGGCCTGCCCGGCTGCGCAGGCGCAGCGGGCGGATACATCGCTTCGGCAGCCTCGTTCGCCGCCTGCTGTGAGGCCGGCCGCTGGCCGGGTGCCGAGCGCTCGGCGTCCGCCGCGGCCTGCTCGCCGGCCCCGGACCGTTGCTGGTCCCGATCGTCGTTGGCCACGGTGGTCCCCTAACCCGTCCATCAGGAAGTCTCACGTGTGTCCGGCCGAGGACCTTGCCCGCGAGCCGGTAACGGCGCGAGCGGGGGCCTGCGACAGGAGCGGCAGGCTTGCCACAGTACCGACACCTGATGTCATCCCCTACCAAGGATGGACCCACGGCTGGACATGCTCCGAACTCGATCTTTCCACGCAGAACGGGCATCGTCTACCATCCGGGATGCCAGGCCGGGCGCTGGGCGGCCAGGGCCGGCGAGTGCTACGCGTAACGGCCCGTATGCCAGGCTGAGACCGCCGGGTGGTGAGCTGGAGGGAGAGCGCACATGCGTGCCGTGGTCATTTCCGAGCCGGGAGGGCCCGACGTCCTGCAGCTTGCCGAGGTGCCGGACCCGGAGGCCGGGCCGGGGGAAGCCGTAGTGGAGATCGTCGGGGCCGGCGTCAACCGCGCCGACCTGATGCAGCGGATGGGCCAGTACCCGCCGCCGCCGGGTGCGCCGCCGTATCCCGGGCTCGAGTGCTCGGGCCGCGTCGCGGCGCTTGGCGAGGGCGTGGACGGCTGGGCGGTCGGCGACCAGGTGTGCGCGCTGCTCAGCGGCGGTGGGTACGCGGAGAAGGTGGCCGTCCCGGCCGGGCAGCTGCTGCCAGTGCCTGCCGGAGTGAGCCTGTCCGACGCGGCCGGCCTGCCCGAGGTGACCTGCACGGTGCACTCGAACGTGTTCCAGTCCTGCGCGTTGCAGCCCGGGGAGACGCTGCTGGTGCACGGCGGCGCCAGCGGCATCGGCACGATGGCCATCCAGCTGGCCCGCGAGCATGGCGCGCGGGTAGCGTGCACCGCCGGGACGCCAGAGAAGCTGGACCGCTGCCGGGAGCTCGGCGCTGATCTGGCGGTCAACTACAACACCGAGGACTTCGTCGAGGCCGTCCGCGACTTCACCGGCGGCAGGGGCGCCGACGTGATCCTCGACATCGTTGGGGCCGCTTACCTGGCACGGAACGTCGCCGCGCTGGCCACCGGCGGCCGCCTGGTCGTGATCGGGATGCAGGGCGGCACCCGGGCCGAGCTCGACCTCGGCATGCTGCTCGGTAAACGGGCCAGCGTCCGCGCGACAACGCTGCGGGCCCGGCCGGCGGCGGAGAAGGCCGCTATCGTGGCGGCGGTCCGCGAGCAGGTCTGGCCGCTGATCGGGGCCGGGCCGGTGCGGCCGGTGATCGACCGCGTGCTGCCGCTGGCCGAGGCGCCACAGGCACACCGGCTGATGGAGAGCGGCTCACATTTCGGCAAGATCCTGCTCGCCGTTTAGCCGGGCGGCCGGGCAGCCGGCCCCCCTGCGTGCGGAGCGACGGTGGCTCGGGACAGACTAGGCCTATGAGCGACCAGACGAACCCCGAGCCGGAACGCGCCAGGGTGGTCGTGGTTGGCCCGGACGGCGTCGCCATGGAGACCGACGCCACTGAGGCCAGCGAGCGGCCGGTGACCGAGATGGTCGAGCAGCCCGCCAAGGTGATGCGAGTCGGCAGCATGATCAGGCAGCTGCTGGAAGAGGTCAGGGCGGCGCCGCTGGACGAGAAGAGCAGGGCCAGGCTCAAGGAGATCCACAAGAGCTCGATCAAGGAACTCGAGGATGGGCTCGCGCCCGAGCTCGTCGAGGAACTCGAGCGGCTCTCGCTGCCGTTCGCCGAGGACGAGGTGCCGAGCGAGGCCGAGCTCCGGGTGGCACAGGCACAGCTGGTTGGCTGGCTGGAGGGCCTGTTCCACGGGATCCAGACCACCCTGTTCGCGCAGCAGATGGCCGCGCGGGCGCAGCTCGAGAATATGCGGCGGGCGCTGCCGCCGGGCATGGTGCCTGGGCAGATGGTGCCAGGGCAGATGCCGGGCGCAGGCGGCGACGACTCTCCGCAGCGGGGCTCGGGGCCCTACCTTTAACGTTCGGCCGGCGGGTGGCGCAGGGCCGGCCACCGGACGGTCAGCGCGCGTCCCACGTCGACGAACTGGCGTGCCCGGTGCACCTGGGACCGCCAGTCCCCACCGGTCGCGCGGTGCGCGAGCGGGACCTCGACCTCAGTGATCCGCATGCCCTGGCGGAGCAGGTCGATCGTGAGCCCGGTCTCCACGCCGAATCCCGGCGCGAGCGGGCGTGCCGCCTCGAACGCGGCGCGGGTCAGGCAGCGCTGCCCGTTCAGCGGCTGAGCTGGACGCCATCCGGTTGCGCGCATGATGCCGGAACCGGACAGGCCTACGACGAAGCCGTGGCCGCCCTGCTTCGCCCGGGTACTGAACACCGCGATCGTCATGTCCGCCCGGCCTTCTCGCACCGGCTCGGCCAGCGGGGCCGCCCCGGCAGCGGTCTCGGCCAGGTCTGCGTCCAGGAACAGCAGGTGACGCGGGCGGTCGCGGCGCTCGTTGTCCTCGAGCAGGCGGACGGCCTCGGCTCCGGTCTCCATCGCGGCGGCCTTGCCCCGGTTGCGGGCGTGCCGCATCACCGACGCACCGGCGTCCTGGGCTGCCGCAGCGGTGCCGTCGGTTGACCCGTCGTCCACCACGATCACGATGTCGACACCGGGCAGGCCGGCCGCTGCCCGCACGGTCGCGGAGATGCGATCGGACTCGTTCCTGGCCGGGATAACGACGGCGACATCGCCGCTCGGCGGCACCATGGCTGCGATCCTAGTGGGGCCGCGAGGTTGGCAACGGCTACTGCCCGGCCACCGCCGCCGGGTCGTCGAGCACCGTGAACACGCTCTCCAGACCGGTCACCTGCAAGATCTTCCTTATCGCCGGGCGCGGAGCGGCGAGCTCGAGGTCGCCACCCTGCTCGCGCGCCTTCCGGTGCGCGGCGAGCAGCACGTTCATCCCGGTCGAATCGCAGAACTCGACCCCGGACATGTCGACGATTACCTGCACCGGGCTGTCTCCGGACAGCAGGGAAACCAGCTCCCCGTGCAGCCGGGGCGCGGTGTAAAGATCGATCTCGCCGCCCAGCGACATGATGGTGCGACTCCCCTGTGACCGAGTCGAGACCTTTAGCTCCACGTGCGGCACCTTACCGGTCCAGGGCGCCGCCGACCAGATGGAACGTTGCCGCAGATGTCCAACTCGCTGTTCGGCTCAGCGAATGTACGCCAAGCTTGATGTTTACATTCAGCAAAGGGAGCTGGAGCACTCTCGGATGCACTCTCAGCCAGGTCAGCCTCGCCGGGGCGGGGGCAGGCGGGTCGGCGCCGATGGGGCCGGCACGCCCGGGCCGGCGCCGCAAGCCCCGGTGCCTGACGAACGCGCCGAGACGCTGCGGCAGCATCTGGAGGGCCTGCGGCTGCGCGCGCAGGGCGCCGCGTCCTGGCTCGGCAGCAGCGCTCAGTACGCGCAGCTGCTCAACCGGGATGGTGTCGTCCCGGTCACGGCCAGGTTCACCGCCGACGACCTGGCGTTCCTGGCGAACGCGCGCGAGGAGCTGCTGAGATTCACCGAACTCGGGCTGCGGCTCGCGGAACTGCATCAGCCGCAGGAAGTCAGCGCGATCACCAGCGACCCGGCAGGCCAGTTCCACCGGTGCGGGAGCTGCATGTGGCGGTGGCCCTGCCCGACGTTCCGGATCCTGGACGAAGTGCTGTCCGGCGGCCTGCTGCCCGGTGACCTCGAGGCCACCTAGCGGCCGGCCTGGCACGGTCGGAATGCGGCTATGCCCCCCGCCCCCCCCCCCCCTCCCTTCCCGGCCGCCGCCGCCGCGAGAACTAGCCGGCGGCGTCAGCCGCCCGAGCGGCTTGGCCCTCCGGAGCGGCTGGGTTACGGCCTCGTGCGGCATGAACACGCCCGGTCGGGCGAACTGCGCAGCGGGCACGCCCGCGTCCGGTGACGCTGCCGGGTCCCTCGCCACCGGACATACCATGCACCGCGGGCCGCCGCGGGTGCTGCCAAGCTCACTGGCTGGCACCTGGATCACTTCCAGTCCCGCTGCTTCAAGTCTGCTGTTCGTCTCAACGTTCCGCTCGTGACTGATCACGACCCTGCGGTCGATCGCCAGCGCGTTGCCCCCGTCGTCCCATTGCTGCCGCGGCGCCGTCAGCGGATCCATGCCGGTCTCGATGACGTTGAGCCGGTCGATCCCCATGGCCTGCGCCGCTGCCTCGAGGAACGGCTGCGGCCGCGACATGCGCATGCCCTCGGGGCGGGGGGTGATGGTGTGCGCGGTAAGCGTGAACGCGTGCCGGGGATACATGATCACGGTGTCCACGTCGACCATCGTGCAGGCGGTGTCCAGGTGCGCGCCCGGCCCGAGCGACTCCAGCGGCACGGCCAGGACCGTGTGCGCGAGCCCGGCGTCGAATACCCGCCGCGCAAGGCGCTCGGCGCCCGCGGCGGTGGTGCGCCCGCCCACGCCTACCGCGATCACGCTCGGTGCCAGCAGCAGCACGTCCCCACCGGTTACCCGCTCGAGTCCCGGCCCGTACAGGCACTTGGTGCCGGCGAACCTCGGATGGTGCGCGTAGATCACGCCGATGAGCTCGGACTCGCGATGCCGTCCTTCGGCGGACAGGCATGTGACCGCGGCCCGGTCGCCGATCCAGACGCTCGAGTCGCGGCTGAAAGTGAGGTTCGGCAGCGGATCGATGATGAAGTCATGCCGGTCAAGTAGCTCGAAGACCACGCCGCGGCCGATCGTCAGCTCCTCCGGGGTAAGGCCCGCGATGAGGACCTGGGCGAGTATCTCCGGGGCCAGTTGGTCGAGGTACTCGCGGACCTGCGCCCTGAGCTCATCGCCGAGTGCCGCGCTGGCGAGCACCGAGGCGAAGCAATGCGTTGCCTTGCCGCTGCTGGCCGCGGCCGAGCCGTTCTTGCTGTCCCGGGCGTTTCTTGCCTTCGTCGCCCTGCGAGAAGATCGTTTCCTTTTTCTTGAACTCCACAACCTTGCGAGCCACACCCGCGGAATCAAGAAACGCCTGGGCGTTGAACGCCGCTCTGGGATCGATTTTCCGGCGATTTGGGCCGTTTAGTCACCATACTTTTCTCCGCACGCATGTTAACACGCGGCTGCGGCTCAAGGCGCGAATATGTGCATAAGTGAACAGATACCGATCGCGAGGCTCTTCTAAGATGTTGCCTGTGAGTAAAGCAATTGAGGCCGGGGCGAAACAGGCCCGAAAGCTTCGGTTCGAACAACCTGGATGTCGCAGGTTCCTTCCCACTCCAACCGGCACTAGCAGTTTCTCCGGGTCCACACAGAAATCGGTAAGACGCCCTGGGACAGGTCGGAGTGTCTCCCTGCGAAGAGAGGAAAGAGAAATGCCATTACTTCAAATACTGCTGGTTCTCGTAGTGATCGGTGTGCTGCTTTGGCTGGTCAACAGCTTCATACCGATGCAGGGCACGATCAAGTCGACTCTTGAATGCTGTCGTGGTGATCTGCACCGTTTTATGGCTTCTCAATATTTTCGGGCTGTTTCATTCGCTCTCCCACTTGCACATTGGGACGTGAGCGAGCCCGATAACACTCGCGCGAAATAGCGCACGCATTACCGCAATGGAGGCAACACACATGAAGGTACTTGGAATCATCAGCACGGCAACACTGTTTCTGCTTCTCGGAACGGCTGTTCCTGCGCTAGCGCAGGACGACCACCACGACGAAGGCGCCAAACCTGCGCAACACGAAGAACAAGCCAAGCCCGCAAAGCAAGAGCAACAGGCGAAGCCCGAACAACGGCCGAACCGAAAACCAGGAACCCAAACAAGAAACCAAGTCCGCAAAGCAGGAACCGCAGAACAAGCCGGCGCAACGCGAGCAACAGGCGAAGCCGGCGAAGCAACAACGCCAAGCGAAGCCCGAACAACGCCAGGAACAGGCCAAGGCCAACAAGCCGGAAACACGGACCAGGCCGGTAATCAAACAGAAGAACGCGGCAATGGCGGCGGGCAGGCACACGTTCAGACGAACCGCAGCCGACAAGCAGAGGCAACGCTCGCAGCCGGCACTGCGGCTCAGCGCCAGAGGCGACGGTCGCATACCCGATGCTCGCTTCCGTTCGAATTTTGGCCGCGGGCACGAATTCCGCATCGGCAGTCCAAGGCTGGTTGACGGATATTCGCGCTTCCAGTACGGCGGCTATTGGTTCGGATTCGTTCAGCCGTGGCCGGTGGGCTGGTATTACACCGACGACGTTTACGTTGACTACATCAACGGCCAGTATTACCTCTGCAACCCGTCGTACCCCGGCGCTCAGGTTTCGATCAGCGTCGTGCTGTAACCCCTTTCTCATGCAGCTTCCGGGGGGACTCGGAATGCATGCGGGTCGAGCCACCCGGGGCGGTCTTGGGAAAAACGGCAAAGACGCATTCACGCATCGGCTGCGGAATAGCGAAGAGAGGAATGCACAATGCTGGTAACGATTCTGATCGTGGTTTGGTGATGATGCTCCTGGGAGTGCTCCCGAGATGGCCGCACAGCCGAATTGGGGTTATGCCCCGACGGGGGAGTGGGACTGATTCTGATCGTGGTCGTGATTCTCCTGCTTCTCGGCCGCATCTAGCCTCTCGCGCGTGATTCGATCTGCATGAAGGAGGCCAAGTGGGAGAGACGTTGAAAGCGGGCAGTGTCCTCATCAAGGAAGGCATCCCTTTGCCGAAAGGCCTGCACATCGGAAGCGACCCGTATGTTCCGGGATGGAGGCTCGTCAGGAATTTCGATGGCCCCGCGTTGGATAGTGCTGTTCGCCAGGCCGGTTGGACCTTTTTCCGCCTTGCTGGAGAGATTAAGGCGGCCGTGTTCGGCTTCGATACGGAGAAGACGGCGCGCCGCGCAGTGGCGCGGATTTTGGCGAAACCGAGATCGAAGCAATTCAATTCCCTGGCGATCACCGAAGTGATCTCGAAACGCCTCCTCGGAATACCTTACGTGCGCGTTGTCGCCCAGTCGCGACACATCCAGGAAAGCTTGTTTCTTTTTTCGCCCCGGCGCATCAAGGACGCAGCAGCCGGCGCGCCACCCGCTGCCACTCCGGCGCAAGCCTGGGGACTCGCACGCGCGAAGGAAGTCGCATCGGAACCGGCGAGCAGCCACGCAAACGTGGCCACGACGCCAAATCCTTAACTGGATCGAGCCGGCGACCCTCCCGTGCACCGACGCAGGGGAGCAGGCGGTGTATATTAGTTAACGGCCAGGATGGCGTCGCACGCGCGAGCCTCGGCCTATTTCACGACCATGCCACAGGCCCACCGTATCCCGATGTTCGTCGTTGCGCTCGCGATTCCTCTGCTCGGCGTCGCCCAGCAGAAAAACCAGGGCAGGCCGCCCTCCGGCGCATCCCCCGTTTTGCAGAATGCCGCGCCCGCCCTGCCCAAGAGCTGCGACGCTCGCTCGATTCTGATCAATTTCCCGATCTACCGCGACGGCGAGCCGGTGCGCGAGGTGCCGATCTGGCGGCTCGGCGATAGCACGCCCTACTTCTTTGCCGCCGGCATGACCATCGATGCGGACGGCTCGCCCAACGCATATAATCCCGAAAATACGGGGCTCGATGACCTCGCGAATGCGGGCCAACCGGGCCACTGGGACGGCGTCCTTCAGGATCGCGACGGCAACCCGCTGATGCAAGGTCCGGACGATCCGTTCCCCGGCTACTACATCTCCTGCACCTCGCTTGCGGATCGCACAAAGCGCCCGCTCGATCCCACGCGATTCGTGGACGCCTCGAAAATTCCGTACGTAGTGCTGCCGCGGGAAGTCGCGTTCGGATCAGGGACGCGGCTGGGAGATTTCGCGGTCGTCATGAACCTTCGCACCGGCGCGTGGTCGTTCGCGATCTTCGCGGACGTCGGAACGTTCGGCGAAGGCTCGATCGCGCTCGCCGATAATCTCGGCATCTGGTCGGACGCGCGCCGAGGCGGTACATGGGGCGGTGTCTTTTATCTTGTCTTCCCGGGATCGGGTGATGGACAGCCGCGATCGATCGAGGAGATGAATGAAGCCGCCGACAAAGCCTTTCATGATTGGGGCGGGGTCGAACGGCTCAATTCCTGCGCCGCGAGTGAAAGGCCCGCGACGTGGCCATGGTACCGGTAAGCCGAGCTGCTCGTGCCAGCCTGCTCTCATTTCCAACTTGATCTGCGCGATACGTGCGGGCGTACAGAGTGCACAGGAGCGGTCGTGAGGTAATTGTAAAACAGATGAGCCTCTGACCCGAATTGGAACAGTAAGCCACGCATCCCTCGCGTCGAAGACTCTGCTAAAATCAGCTCTACATGCCGCTCCCAATTGATTCCCGCAAGAAGCCTTCGGGCCTGAAAGTGCATGTAACCACCGGCGAGGGCGTCGAGGTCACATGGTCCGACGGGCACGTGAGCCGCTACGACTTTCCATATCTGCGCGATCATTGCCCCTGTGCCACATGCAACGACGAACGACTGAAAAAGGAAGCCAACGCGGGCAAAGCTGCCGTCAGCGATGTATTCCCGATGTACAAACCGAAGGCGAAGGCCAAGGCCGCGACCGCAGTCGGTAATTACGCGATTCAGATCGAATTCACCGACGGCCACGCCACCGGCATCTACAGTTTCGATCATCTGCGCGAAATCTGCCCGTGTGAAGCCTGCGCGCAGGAGTTTCGTCCCGCGGCAAAGGAGAACACGGCTTAGCCCCTGGCGGCCGGAGCAATTCAAGAATCGATACGCCCCATTCGCAAAAGCTATAGGTCGGCACCACTTCCCTTTTGGATTGCGCGCACGTATAGTTGCTCCCCGCGCTCTATAAAATCCTTATGTCATCCAGTCCCACGGGATCTTCGTTCTCGCGAAACTGTCCGCCCGGTCGCCAAAGTTCTCGTGGCGACGACGGCGATGCTGGCCTTCATCTCTTACTGGCGGGCCGCGGCCATCGTCCTGAACGACATCGGCTCTTCGGCCTATTACGCCGGCGGCGAGGCCGAGATTTCATCGGCAAGTCCGCCCCCTGGTTCATCTTCGCCACATGTTGCTTTCCTACGCCGTTTTCCAGCTCTACGTCGAGAGCTGCAGCATGTTCGTGCGTGGCGGCGTCTATCGCGTTGTGAAGGAAGCGATGGGCGGGGCGCTCGCCAAATTCTCGGTGTCGGCCTTGATGTTCGACTACATCCTGACTGGCCCGATTAGCGGAGTCGCCGCCGGCCAGTATTTGGGCGCGCTGCTCAACGAGATGTTCCGCTACGCCCACATGGATTTTGCTCTGAATACGGGTGCGACTGCCGCCGTGTTTGGCGTCGTCGTAACCGCTCTATTTCTGGTGGGAGAACATCAAGGGCATTCCGGAATCGAGCGAGAAGGCGCTGTGGATCATGCAGCTCACCACGGTAATGGTCGTGGTGCTGATCGGCTGGTGCGGCTATACGCTGCTGGTAAGCGGGCGTGCCACCTGCCTCCGGCGCCGGTCCCTCGGAACCTCGTTTATGACCCCGCACACGCTCGGATGGCTCTCGCACTCGCACATCGCGCAGCATATCGGGCTGATCGCGGTCTTCATCGGCTTGGGCCATTCCGTACTGGCGATGAGCGGCGAAGAATCGCTCGCGCAGGTCTATCGCGAAATCGAGCATCCCGAAGCTGCCGAACCTGAAAAAAGCGGGCTTGTGATCTTCATCTACAGCATGGTTTTCACGTCGCTGGTTTCGTTCTTCGCCGTGATGATCATCCCGGATAAGATCCGCCCGCAATACTTCGAGAATCTGATCGGCGGCTTGGCGATGAGCCTCACCGGCCCCTTCGTCGCGCGCCTGGCCTTCCACGTCTTCGTCGTTGTGGTCGGGACCATGATTCTCGCGGGCGCCGTGAACACGGCTATCGTGGGCTCGAACGGCGTTCTCAACCGCGTCTCGGAAGATGGCGTGCTTCCGATTGGTTCCGCCAGCCCGCATCCGCGATTCGGCACGTCGTACCGCATCATCAATCTCGTCGTGGCGCTGCAAATCCTGATGATCATCGTTAGCCGCGGCGACGTCACTTCCCTGGCCAACCTGTATGCCTTCGGCGTGATCTGGAGTTTCGCCCTCAACGGCACCGCGGTTTTCGTGCTTCGTTATACGCAGCCGGAGGGACGCGAGTACAAGGTGCCGCTCAATTTCCACATCGCCGGAAAAGAGGTCCCGTTCGGCGTCGGGCTGATCACCCTGATACTTCTGTCCATCGCGCTGATCAATTTGTTCACGAAGCCGGCCGCCACTATCGCCGGAGTGATTTTCTCGGGCTTGCTATACGCCGTATTTGAGATATCCGAAAAAAGAATCAGCGCAAGCGGGGTGAAGTCCACGCCGAACTCGATCAGTTCAATCTGTCGCAGGAAGCCGACCTCACCCCAACAACGTGGACGTGAAGCCGGGCAACATTCTCGTGCCCGTCAGCACGTATTATGCGCTCTATCCGCTTGAAGCTGCCTTGCGCCGGGCGAGGCGGCGCGAGGCGGAGATCGTGATCCTTCACGTGCGGTTGCTGCGGCGGGGCGCTCTCGGAGAATACGATCTGGCGCCGGAGCAGCTGTTCACCACGATCGAGCAGTTGCTTTTCACCAAAGTGCTGGCCATGGCCGAAAAGGAAGGCAAGCCGGTCCGCCTGACCGTCGCCGCAGCAAACGATCTCTGGGAAGGCATTCTGCGCACCGCATGTCAACCTCCAATCCAGCACGATCGTCGCTGGCAGCTCATCGAAAACCGCGATCACCGAACAGGCCCGCGAAATCGGCCTCGCCTGGGAACGCATGCCCGAGCCGCGTCCGCGTGTAACGCTCGAGATTTTCACGCCCTCGGGCCACGAGCAAGTCTTTTACCTCGGCCCGCACGCCCCGCGGCTCACGCCCAAAGAAGTCGATCTGCTCCACAAAGTCTGGCTGGATTTTGCGGACCACTTGCCCGGCGAAGAGATCCACCACCACGATATCGTTCATTTCGCGCTCACCGAGCTCGAGCGCGAAATCGCCCAAGGACACGGCGAGGAAACGCTGCGCCGCCTGCGCGACCATCTCCACGAAATCGAGAACCGCCGCCAAATCCCTTAGAGCGCCTGCAACACGCCATCGCTGAAGCCAGGATTCGGCTGGAACGTTCTCGCCATTTCCTGCGTCTGAAGATTGGGTGATTTTTGCGACATCACCCCATACCCGGGAAGCTAACCGACCCGATGCTTTGACGGCGTCCCCCACGGCCGCGTCGAAGCCGGGGCGCGGGATGGTATAATCGGTGGTATTTCGGCGCTGAATCGCAACGGCGCTTCGGTGTATCCAATCGCTCAGGAGAATTCAGTGCACAAGGTCATCATCATTGGCAGCGGGTGTGCGGGGTTGACGGCGGCCATCTACGCGGGACGCGCGGACTTGACCCCCTTGGTGCTCGACGGCTACGAGCCCGGAGGCCAATTGGCTCTCACGACGGAAGTGGAAAACTTCCCCGGATTCCCCGAAGGAATTCTCGGCCCGGAGCTTATCGAGCGCACGCGCAAGCAGGCCGAACGCTTCGGCACGACGTTTCGTTCGGGCACCGTCACGAAAGTGGACCTGAGCATGCGCCCGTTCACAGTGGAAGTCGGCAAGGAAGTCTACGAATCCGAGGCTTTGATCGTCGCGGCGGGCGCTTCGGCCCGTATGCTCGGCATCGAGTCCGAGAAGCACCTGCTCGGCTACGGCGTCTCGACCTGCGCCACGTGCGACGGCGCGTTTTTCCGCAATCGCGAAATCGTGGTCGTCGGCGGCGGCGATACCGCCATGGAAGAAGCCACCTTCCTCACCAAATTTGCCAGCAAGGTGACGCTCGTTCACCGGCGCGACGAATTTCGCGCCTCGCGCATCATGCTCGATCGCGCGCACGCCAATCCGAAAATCACTTTCATGACTCCCTACGTCGTCGAGCAGGTCCACAACGTCGCGAATAAGGCCGTCGACAAAGTGGAACTCCGCAACATGGAAACCAAGGAACTGAAAACGATCCCCACCGAAGGCGTTTTCGTCGCCATCGGCCACGACCCGAATACCAAGGTTTTCAAGGGCCAGCTCGAAATGGACGAAAACGGCTACCTCATCACGCATGACGGGCCGAAGACCAACATCGCGGGCGTCTTCGCCGCGGGCGACGTGCAGGACCATCACTATCGCCAGGCGATCACCGCCGCGGGCTCCGGCTGCATGGCGGCCATCGAAGCCGAGCGCTTCCTGGAAAACGGCCACGCCTGATCTGCGTCCCGCTTGCGCGAAGCCCGCTCCGCATGCTCCGGCTTTATTCTTCTCGGACTGTAGGGGCGGGTTTCAAACCCGCCCTCTGGAACGACCGGTCGGCACCCGCGTAACGCGTTTTCCCCGACCTCCCTGCTCTACCCGATCGATTCCCCTGGCTTCAGCGCGTGAATCTCGAGGCCCGCGACGGTTTGCGTCAGCTCTTTCAATTTCTCGGGATTCCCGGTCAGCGCCGGGAACGTGCCGAAGTGCATCGGGATCACGTGCTTCACGCCCAGCAGACGAATCGCCAGCGCGGCCTCGCGCGGGCCCATCGTGAAATGATCGCCGATCGGCAGCATCGCCACTTCGGGCGCGTATAGCTCGCCGATGATTTTCATGTCGCCGAAGACGGCCGTGTCGCCCGCGTGATAGACCGTCAGTCCGCCGGGCAGCCGGATCACGTAGCCGCAGGCCTCGCCGCCGTAGATAATCTTGTCGCCGTCCTGAATCCCGCACGAATGAACGGCGTTGACCATCGTCACTTCGATCTCGCCCACCTTCTGCGTGCCGCCCTTGTTCATCGCGCTCGTCTGCGTCACGCCCTTCGATTCGAGCCACGCGCACGTCTCGTAGATCCCCACCACCTGCGGCTTGAACTCCTTCGCCAGCGATACCGCGTCGGCGATGTGGTCGAAATGCCCGTGCGTGATCAGCAGCGTATCGAGCCGCTCGAATTTCTTCAGCGCATCAGGACAGGCGGGATTCGATTGTATCCAGGGATCGATAACGATGACTTTTCCGGAAGGAGTGGTGATGCGGAATGCGGCGTGGCCCAGCCACGTAAATCGATTTCCTCGCGTCTGAAACATCCGTCCCCCAAGGCAGCCCCGGCTCGGCGGCGAGCTGCTAATTTCCCGCGGACGGACTTCCCTTCCCGCGATTTTCCGCGTCGGTCGTGATCATGATCAGGCGGATCGCCTGCACGAAAGCGTCGCGCGCTTTTTCCCCCACGAAATATCGCGCCAGATGCCCGTCGCGCGCATAGAAGTCCGTCTCGGGCATCGTACCACGCCAATCCGGATTCACGCCCTGGTAGAAGGCATCGATGTCGATTCCGGTTTTCTGGCGATAATTCTCAAATCCGGGATGATTGTCGGCGAGAAACTTTCGCGCGAGCGGCAAATCGGCATCCTCATCGAGGCTCACGCCCACCACCACCAGCCCCTGCGGCCCATATTCCTTTGCGAGCCCGGTGATCATCGGAAACTCGTCGCGGCATGGCCCGCACCACGTCGCCCAGAACGTGACCATCAGTGGCCTCCCGCGATATCCCGCAACCATATTCTTGTAACCCGCGAGATCGAGCACCTGCAGCCTCTCTGAATCGTCTTTCGACGCCGCGGCTCTCGCCGAGGCGGTCTGCGGTCGCACGATGCCGAGCGTCGCCCCAAGAATCAACCCAAGTGCCCCGATCCCAAGCAGTGCACGCGGTGGCATGCGCATAGGACTTCCCCCATCCTTCAATCGTTCCCTATGCGCTATTTTATCGGGTTCATCGTCGCATCCGGCGCGGGCACCCCTATCCGCTATTGCCTGTTTCGCACCTCTCAGAGTGGCCCAAGCGCGCCTCATTTCGGGAGGACGCAGTCTCCGCTCAGGCCTAGTTGGTCCGAGGCACGTCTTCGCTGCCGGCGAAAACCTGGCCCATAATGTGTTCGAGAATTTGGACTCGGCGTGAAACAGGTTGGACGCCAATCGTGCGGCCGAGTTCGAGGCACCGATCCGGTCGCGCGGCATACGCCGGCCACTCGGGCAAACCGGGGCCGTTGGGATTGCCGGTTTTGGCGAATTGTGTCCAGTATCCACGCAGCGCCTCAGCGAGCGGCTTCTCAGCTTTCTCGTGTTCCCAATCGTCGGGGAATGAGTTGCTCAAAAGATCTAGCTCTTCGCCGTGATAAGCCCCGAGAGGCGCGCGATTCCCCGGGTCGGCGTAGGTGAAGCAATACAGGTAGGCGCTTTGGCCGGCGCGAGTCGTCGCTCGCGCCAGCGAATAGGCTCCGTAGGCAAACCAATCGGCCTGGACGCGCAGATACGCCGCTGGGACGTCGGCATTCTTCAAGGCCGGATAAGCCGCGAATTCCTCGCCGGCATATTCTCCGGTGTCGTTCACTAAAGCCTGCTTGTATTGGTTGAGAGTCTTCGGATCCCCCGGACTTTGAAAAGTCGACCACTCATCCGCGTTGCTGCCGACCAGCACTGGGACATGCATTTCCCGCCCTTCCGCGAAAATTGTCGCGGGCTGTTCCGGAACAATCCAGCCGTCGACGATGACATCGAAGCGAACTTCCGGATGCCGAGTCCATACCTCCAACAATTTTTTGGCTGGAATGCTCCGTAATTCTTGCAATGTATCCGGGCCGTTGCCAACTCCCAGGTCGTCCGCAAAGCGCTGGCCTGCGCTTTCGCCACTGCCGAAAATCGAGTTGTAGGGAATCGGTGCGCGAATATCCTTGTTGAATACGCTCTGGCACTCTCCGCTCTCCATGATTGCACCCTGAAAGAGTCCTGCCGCGAGCGGCGAAGCCATGAGCAAGCAGATGTCGAAAGCCCCCGCAGACTGCCCCATGACGGTTACGCGGTTTGGATCGCCGCCAAATTGCACAATATTTTGCCGGACCCACTGGAGCGCCTGTATCTGGTCAAGCAATCCATAATTCCCGGATGAATGGTGCGGAGATTCCGCGGTGAGCGCCGGAAGCGCCAGGAAACCGAGCGCACCGAGCCGGTAGTTTGCGCTGACCACGACGACACCCAACCGCGAAAACACCGGCCCAAGAGGAGACGATTGGCTGTAGCCGGCAACGTTAGATCCACCGTGAAAAAAGACGATGACCGGCAATTTCGAGGTCGCCGAGAGTTGCGGCGTCCAGACATTCAGGTAGAGGCAGTCTTCATTCCAATCGACATGCGGCAACCAGTTTGCCTCGAGCTGGGGGCACGCCGCGCCGAATCGCTTGGCCTCGCGCGCTCCGCTCCATTTCTTCACCGGCTCCGGCGGCCTCCAGCGGAGATCGCCGACGGGCGGCGCAGCGTAGGGTACGCCCAGAAAGGCAGCAGCATCCTGCGCGGGGCCGAAATGTTTTCCTTCGAGCGCGCCCTTTTCCAGCGTCACCGTTGGAGGCGCAGGTTTCGGCGGAAGAGCCGCGAAGGCCAAGCACGCCACAGCGCAGAAAGTGCAAAGCGCCCCGGCCAGCCATCGAAATCGTCGGCGCATGGACGGCATCTCTCCGAGCCTCACGCGATCTCGGCTCACCGATTCGCGCGCGTATACTCTCCGCGGAATACGGTCGACCACGTCGCGCCATTATCGCTCGACTTGCGCCAAATTTGCTCGACCTTATCCGGCGCCACACGCGGTGGCATGCGCATAGGACTCCCCCCCAATCCTTCGATCGTCCCCGATGCGCTATCTTATCGGGTTCATCGTCGTATCCGGCGCCGGCACGCCTATCCGCTATCGCTTGTTTCGCACCTTCGGAAAGTCGCCCTGAGTTGGAAAGACCGCGAAACGCAAAGTCAATTCCTGGTCTGCCTCGGAAGCACAGGGGTTAGCGACCGGCGTAACGCTGCCCCAAAATCCTTCATTCGGATGAGCCAGTTTGCCGCCGCTTCTCGCTTTATAGGGTGAAGGCACGATGCGGACTTCGGAGGCGGAGACGCAATCGGCCAACACGAGAGGAGAATTAAAATGAACGCAAACCATAAGGGCTATTCAGCTGGATGGAAACCGTTCCTGGGCGTTTTGCTGGCAGTCTGTTTCCTTGCGACCGCGGCTCATGCCGACTCGCTCTTCACTGGCACGTTCACGCTGACGCATCCTGTCCGTTGGGACAACGCTATGCTGGCCCCCGGACACTATTCGCTTGTGCTTGATCGATCGAATCACACCTTCATCATCCGCGACGCCGAAACCGGAAAGGGCGTTGCCCGCATACTGGCCCAGGCCGACAACAGCCTGGGCAGCCGCGATGGCAGCGAACTTCTCATCACCGTCCGGGGAGAGCAGAGAGCAGTGTACGCTGTGCGGTTATCGGGCCTTGGCAAGGTCTACCAAAAGGCGCATCCATTCCCGGCCGGCGAACGATCGGCCGAAGAAGCGCGCAACGCGGAAGCGATCCCGGTCGAAATGGCCAAGAAATAATGGCCATCGTGCCACGCTACCTGGGGGCCAGACTCCCTCCCTGGCCCCCAAAGCTTTCTGAACCGCTCATCGCTCCCTCCGCGACACGCCTTGTACCACCCCGGTTTTGATGGTATAAAAATTCTTCGAGCATCGAACGCTGGATGCCTCGTGGTGTACGGCGTCTCGCGACGAAAGTCCCTCTAGGAGAATAGTTCAATGGCGTATGTAATTGCCGAACCCTGCATCGGAACCAAGGACGCCGCGTGCGTCGACGTCTGCCCGGTGGACTGCATCCACCCCCGCAAGGACGAGCCCGAATTTGAGGGGGCGAAACAGCTTTTCATCAATCCCGACGAATGCATCGACTGCGGGGCTTGCGTCCCCGTATGCCCGGTGACCGCGATTTTCGCACTGGAAGATCTGCCGGAAAAATGGTCGAGCTACACGCAGATCAACGCCGACTACTACAAGAAGGTTTGACACTCACACTCGCGGCGCGATGCTGCGCCTGAGACAAAGCGGGATAAGGCTTGCGCGCGGCGGATCACTCATCCGCCGCGTTTTCTTTTTGTAGCCTTTCGCCGCATCGCACAAATCTTCGGCACGTCCCGCAATCCGGAGTTCTCGTCGCTCAGCAATTTCGCCCACGCCTCGACTTCCTCTCGCAATTTCGAAATCGCCAGCCCTCGATAATCGTCGGGACATCCCGCCAGCTTCGCGATTCCCGCCGTCAGCAGCGAGCACGTACCGCGCGCATTTCCTCGCCCATGGTGATGAAACGCCGCCGCGACCTGAATCAACCCCTGCAGGAAGGTCTTCTCCGGCTCCGCCGCCGCGAGCCACAATTCTTCCCACACCTCATGCGCTTCGAAGAATCGCCCGGTATTGAAGTCCGCCACTCCTCGCTCGAATTTCTCTTCGTCAGTCATCGCCGCACATTCTTCTGCCGTGCCGCGGGGCGCCCGGCCTTTGGTTTTCAAGGCCGGGGCTTTTGGGCTAATGTGGAACGCGAATCATAGCAGTCTCAACCGGCCATCCATGCAAATTCAAATCGAATTGCCCGATGTAAAACTCGGCGTAATCGAAGCCGACGACGTTCGCTTCGCCCTCGTCGACGAATCCCTCGCGGCGCTCATGGACGAAGTCTGCGAACGCAAGCGCCGCGAGTTCACCGTCGAAAGCCTCGCCGAAGCCGAGCCCACGCGCGCCGTCCGCGCCATGTTTCGCGCCTGGGGCGTCGATCCATCGAAGTATCGCCCGTCGTCCGAGGCCCTCCTGCGCCGCGTCGTGCAAGGCAAAGGACTCTATCGCGTTTCGAATCTCGTCGACATCGGCAATCTCGGATCGATCGAGACGGGCTGGCCCTACGGCTGCTACGATCGCTCGCGCATCGCGCCGCCGATCGTGTTCCGCCACGGCGCGCCCGGCGAATCCTACGAAGGCATCGGCAAGCGCACCTGGCACCTCGAAGGGCGCCCCGTCCTCGCCGACCCGCAAGGCCCTTTCGGCAGCCCCATCAGCGATTCGACGCGCAGCATGATCGCCGAATCCGCGCGGCATGTTCTCGTGGTGATTTACGCCCCATCGAGCGCGTCCGACGCCTCTGTGGAATCGGCGATGGCGCGCATCGCTGAGCGATTCTCTCAATTTGCCGCCGCCAGCGCCACGCGCCTGCTGATTTGTCGCCGGGAGTAACATCTTCGGGAAGCGCTGCGGGGATTTCAGGAGAGGAAAGTGATTCGGCCGCTGCGGCGCTGATTTTAGAATCGACTTCGGAGCGAGTGGAATCCGCTGATGAGCGCCATCCGCGGAAACGACGAAGGCCGCCGTTCCGATGCCACCTCTACCTGCGTTTGCGCTCTTGCGTCCTGGAGCAATTGCCACGTCCCCCTGAACTCAGGCAGCGTTTCGCGCCGGCGGGCGGAGCTCTTCAAGCACGTCGTTCACATTGGCAAGAATCACCTGATACGCGAGCTCGCGGTCTGAGCCGTCCGCGAGAATATTGCTCGGCGTCAGGCCCACGCGCGTCAGCGCGGCCGTCGTCCTCCCGCACATTCATCCACAACTTGCCGTGTTCATCCAGAAACGGCTCGCCCTTCGAATTAATTTTCTCGAACACGTGCCCCAGCGCGTCCCTGCCGCTCAGCCTGCCGTCCTGAATCGCCGTCATCGACAATCGCGTCAAATTGCGCCCGATAATCTTTCCATTGCTCCTCGGTCCCGACAACATCCGCCCGCTCCCTCGTCTCCGCGGCTCTCAGTTCGCCGGCGATTTCCAGCTCGTCGTCGTCCTTCGCCGATTTCAGCTGTTGCCGAGCTCAGTCTCGCGAATCGAGGCGTGGTCCTCGAATTCGCGCTCGAGATTGAATCTGCCGGTCAGCAGATACGAGCCGGTGACGATGGCCAGTGCATGCGGCAGGAAGAAAGCCATGGGCACGAGCAATTTCTTCGAGTGATACAGCTGCTCCGTCCCGCTGCGGCATTCGCTGCTGCGCTTGATGGTCCCCGGCAGCTGCGCGAAATGAATCACGCGGTATTGCATCTGCGGATGATGGTTCGCCTAGCGAGCGAACGACCGCGCGACGGCTTTCGGGCTCGTCATGCCGAAATCGTTGATCGAATCGCGATGCGCGGCGTGCGGAAAGTACGTGTCGATGACGTGCTTCGTGAAATCCGCGCAATTGCGCGTTATGCCGTTGAAGTGGTTCACGTTCGGAATCGAATTGAATTCGTCGATGAGCTTCTGATCCTCCTCCACCGTGGTCGATGCGATCAGGATGTAGAACGTCCTCTCCGACTCGGCGCTCACCATCTCCCGCCACTCGGCTTTCCCGCTCGTCCGGCAGGCTTCGCCCTTCGCAATAATCGGCGAGCATCTTCTCGCGATACGCCTCCTCGAGCGCGCCCTTGATTTTCGGCGACGCAAAGAGCGGCCGGTCCGCCGGATTCTCCACGCCGTAGACGTACACGTTCAGCGGCACGATATTCCATTCGAAGGGCTGATCCTCGCCCAGCGTCGTGTAATTGCTCATCACCGACCCCTGCTCGCCAGGCCTGCAAACCGCAGCTTCACCGGAGACGCCGGGCAGATCCGCGAAAATACACGGCGCTATGCCCGGAGCCCGTAATGCGCGAGATGCTGGTATCGAGCGAATCGTTCAGGATCACGCCCACGTCCGCGCGCGCCCGCGCGCCCGCCAGCAGCGTCGACAATCAGGGCCACGCGATGGAGTATTTGCGCCGCACCCGCCTTCCTCTCCCAGTCCTAAAGCAACCTCGCTATTTCCTCTCGTTAGATGCAGATTTTCGCGGTGATGCGACGCTGCGGGAGGCCAAATGCGCCGCATCTGTGTCGAGACAAGAACCCTCTGGGCTCTTGTGCTATCCACTCGCCCTGCGAATAAGATACGGCGACCAGGTACCCACTCGAACGCGGGCCTAGGGAACTTTTTACCCGGCTTTTGCGTTCCATGATTGAGGCCGGAAGATAGTGCAGCTCATGAGGCTAGGAACGATTGGAGCCCGACGCCCAACTGATTCAGTCCTGTCTCCGGGGCGACGGGCCGGCCTGGGAGGAACTTGTGCGGCGCCACACGCGGCGGGTCTATAACCTCTGCTACCGGTTCACGGGCAATGGGGCCGCGGCCGAGGATTTGAGCCAGGAGGTTTTTCTCCGCGTGTACAGAACGCTCGGCAGCTATCAGCCGGTCTACGGCGCCTTTCCCACCTGGCTCACCAGCGTCACGCGAAACCTCTTGGTCGATCATTACCGGCGAACGCGCCGCGACCGGATCACCGATTCGATTGACGACGCGATGCCTCAGTTGGAAGAAACGCACTCGCCGGTTCGCTCGCCGGATCAGATGATGCAGGCGACCGAGCTGAGCGAGCAATTGCAGCAGGGCCTGGCGCGATCTGTCGCCGGAACTGCGCGAGGCGGTGATCTTGCGCGATTTGCAGGAGCTCGACTACAACGAGATTCGCATCATTCTCCAGGTGCCCGAGGGAACCGTGAAATCAGAATCAACCGCGGCCGCATCGAGTTGGCGCGCGTGCTGGAAGAAATGGGAGTGCGTCCGGCGTAGGCCGGACGGATTACGATGAACTGGAACTGCACAACTAACGGAAGAGCGCCTCACCGATTATCTCGACGGCGCGCTTACGCCCGAGGAAGCGGCGGCCTTCTCCGCGCACACGGCGGGCTGCGCTGACTGCGCCGCCGATGGTCTCGCAGGTGAGCGCGCTCGTGAGCCGGATGCAGCAAATCGAGCCGCTCGAAACGCCCGCGCATCTCCCCGCGAAAATCCTCGACGCCACGCTCGGCCCGCGAACGCAGGCTCCGGGTTGGCGCAAATGGTTTGATTGGACCGCCGTGATCTGGCAGCCGCGTTTCGGCATGGGAGCGGCCACCGTCGCGGCATCGTTCGCCGTTCTGTTCCACGCGTTTGCTCCGGTGGAAAAGAAGATTACGCTGGCCGACTTGAATCCGGTCGCCGCTCGCTCGCACGGCCAACCGGCAGGCGCATCTTACGTACGCGCACGGCGTGAAGTTCGTCAACGACCTGCGCGTCGTCTACGAGATCGAATCGCGCCTCGGACCGCAGCCTGCGCGAATCACGCTCCGGTGAGTGAACCCGAAACGCCGCAGCCTTCGCACCCTTCCCCCTTCAACGACCCGCACGAGAAAGTCGCAAGCAGTGCCGCACACCGATCGCCGGAAGCGCTCCGGCGGCGGCTTGCTGGCGTTCGCCGTAGCGAATCGACTGGCCCGATGGCAGCACGACGAGGAGTCGCCCATGAAATGCGCCGTGCATCCTGAAGTGGATGCGACCGGCTTTTGCCGCAACTGCGGCAAGCCGCTCTGCCCTGCCTGCACGCGTGACGTGCGCGGCGCGCTCTACTGCGAGCCCTGCCTCGCGAGCCTCGTCGCTCCCCGCCGCCGCGTCGCCGTTCCGCCCGCGCCTACGCGGGCCGAATCCAGGCGTGGCGCTGGCTCTGGGATTCATCCCCGGGCTCGGCGCGGTCTACAACGGCGAGTACCTCAAGGCGCTGATCCATGTGTTCATCTTTCGCCGGGATGATTGCGGCGCAGAGCAGCGACGTCTCGGGCGGCTACCACGCTTTTCTCGGAATTGCCCTCGGCTGCTTCTATTTCTACATGCCGATCGACGCGTACCGTGTCGCCAAAGCGCGACAAGCCGGCGCGCCGCCTCCCGCACCCTTCGGAGAAACGGTGGGAACCCCTGCGAAGGACGCAAGCCGGTCGGCGCAATCATCCTGATCGCTCTGGGCGCCTTCTTCCTACTCGCGAATCTCGGGCTGCTCGAATGGGACTGGTTCGGCAAGGCGTGGCCGTTGGGGCTGATCGTATTGGGCGTTTGGCTGCTCGCGGATCGATTCAAGAAAAGCGCTTAGGAGAATCGGATGACGGACCAACTAACACCGTCGCTGTTCGCTGTGCCCGCTGCCGCATGCATGGCCTCATGGGGCCCGTCATCATCATCACCATCGGCGTGATTTTCCTGCTGAGCGAATACACGCCGTATGGCATCGGGCATCTCTGGCCGTTGATTCTCATCGTCGTGGGCGTCTTCCGGCTCGCCGAATCGATGGTATCCAACGCGGGCCATCCGGCATCGTGAGAGGCGCATGAGCAACGGCCGTCCATATCGGAGTTCGCTTTTCGCCGGCCTGCTGCTGATCCTCCTCGGTGTGATTTTCTTTCTCGATCGCATCCACCCGGGCTTCGAAATCGGACGCTTGATTCGCCTCTACTGGCCCCTCCTTCTGATCCTCTGGGGCGTCGCTAAGCTCCTCGACCGCTTTCCACGCGTGGCGCCGGACAACCGCGCCCGGGCATCCTTTCGGGAGGCGAAGCAGCCCTGCTCGTGCTGCTGGCGATTGTGCTAAGCAGCTTCGTCTTTCGCGACTGGGTTCGCAACCACTTCCCCGGCATCAATATCGACTTGCCCGCGTTCCATGACACTTTTTCGCAACCCATTCCTGCCGGGTCGCAAACGCTCGCCCCCGGGGCGCGCGTCTCGATTGCCACCGGCCGCGGCGACGTCACGGTCCACGCCGGCGACGGCGACACCCTCGTCGTCACGGCAACCAAATCGGGACCCGGCGCAAACGAATCGTCCGCGCAGGATCGCATGAAGCAAGTCGCGATCGCCATCGATCCGCAGGGCAATGGCGTGCTCATCCATCCCATTCACATGGACACGGCTCCCGGCGAAGTGAGCGTCGATATCGACGTGCGCATGCCCAAATCCTCGTCGCTTGCCATCGACGCCGCCCACGGTGACGTCAGCGTTTCCGGCGTCTCGGGAAGCATCGACGTGCGTTCCGGAAACGGCGACACGCAGGTTCACGATGCCGGCGCGGACGTCAGCGTGGAATCGGAAAGCGGCGACATCAGCATCGACGGAGTCGGCGGGAATCTCAAATTGAGCGGGCGCGGCGACGACGTAGAAATCGAGAATGTCGCCGGCGATGCTTCCATCGACGGGGCGTTCAGCGGCGACATTGAAGTCCACGATGTCGCGAAGGCCTTGCACTGCGCGACGCAGTTCTCCGATCTCACGCTCGGCCAGCTCACCGGCACCATGAAACTGGATTCGGGCGATATCTCCGTCTCGGGCGTGGCCGGCGATGCGAGGATCAACACGCGCAATAAGGACATTGCGGCCGACCACATCTCTGGCCAGCTCAGTATCGTCGATTCGCACAGCGACATCAACGTCAAATACGCCGCGCCGCCCCGCGCCAATATCAACATCGCAGACGATTCCGGCGACATCGACCTGGCGCTGCCCTCGGATTCCAATTTCTTCTTGTCCGCGATTTCCCGCTCCGGCGAAGTCAACAGCGATTTCGGCGGTTCCGCGCTAAAGCCGGTCAACGACGAGGACATGCAGCAGCTCACAGGGCAATTCGGCAGCGGTGGTCCGAAAATCGCGATCGCCAACACCTACGGCACAATCCAGCTCAGCAAATCCAACTAAGCATCGCCTTCAGGCGCTCATCTCCGTTTTTCTCTGTGTTCTCCAGGTTTCCTCGGTGTCCTCTGTGTCATGTTTCGATTTTCGATTTTCGATTTTCGATTTTCGATTTTCGATTTTCGATTTCATTTTCGATTTTCGATTTTCGATTTTCGATTTTCGATTTTTCCTACGCCTTTGCCGCCCCGCGCAGCTTATCCAGCGTCGCGAAAAATTCCGGAAACGACACCGCCGCGCACTCCGCATCGCGAATCGTCGTGTCGCCTTCCGCTCCCAGCGCCGCCACCGCCAGCGCCATGGCGATGCGATGATCGCCCTGCGGATCGACCTTCGCCCCGCGCAGCTTGCCCGCCGCGCGTCCCTCGACGCGCATCCCATCCGCAAATTCCTCGACGCGCGCTCCCATCGCCCGCAGCCCCTCGGCCATCGTCGCGATGCGGTCGCTCTCCTTCACGCGCAGCTCCTGCGCGTTGTGAATCTCGATTCCCTTCTCCGTGAATGGACCAAGCGCCGCGAGCATCGGCAACTCGTCGATCATTTCCGCCACCTGTGTGCCGGAAATCTCGCCGCCCTTGAGCGGCGCGTGCCGCACGGAAACGTCGCCCACCAATTCTCCATGCCGCATCTGCACCGATGCTACGTGCACTGGCGCGCCAATCGATATCAGAAAATCGAGCACCCGCGCGCGCGTCGGATTCAGCCCCACGTTGTGCAGCATCAGCGACGATTCCGGCAGCATCAGCGCCGCCGAAATCAGAAATACCGCCGCCGAAAGATCTCCCGGCACCACGAGCTGCTGCGCCACGAGCTTCGGCCGCGGATGAATGCGGATCGCGTTTTTCGTGCCGTCGATGGTCGCGCCGAATTCGCGCAGCGCCACTTCCGTGTGGTCGCGCGTCGAAACTGACTCGCGCACCGTCGTCGGCCCGTCGGCGTATAGCCCCGCCAGCAGCACGGCCGACTTCACCTGGGCGCTCGGCGTCGGCGGCGTGTAGTCGATCGCGCGCAGCGCCCCGCCGCGAATCTCGAGCGGCGCCCGATCACCCTCCTTGCTGCGAATCTCCGCGCCCATCTGCCGCAGCGGCTCGACCACGCGCCGCATCGGCCTCCGCCGCAGCGATTCGTCGCCCGTCAGCGTCGAAGTGAACGGCTGCCCCGCCAGCGCGCCCGCCATCATCCGCATCGTCGAACCGGAATTCTCGGCGTCGAGCGCCTTGCGCGGCTCCTTCCATCCATTCAGCCCCGCGCCCATAATGCGCACCGTGCGATCGCTTTTTTCGATCTCGACGCCCAGCCGCCGCAGGCACCCGAGCGTGCTCTGGCAATCCGCGGCCGATGCATAATTCCCGATCTCGCTGCGGCCCTCCGCCAGCGCCGCGATGATCGCGTAGCGATGCGAAATCGACTTATCCCCCGGCAGCTCGACAACCCCGTCGATGATCCCGCCCGGTGAAATCACCCGTTTGCTCATATGGAAAAAGATTCTAGCACGCCCCTTCCGGTGCCCCGGGCCGCTTCTAGGTCAGCCGTCTGGCTCAATCGCCCCTCCAGGGCTGCGCTTTTCGCGCGCGCGAGACCCGGCACTCCGCTGCGCTTCCTGCCGGGCTAACTACAATCGCCGCTCCGCGGCTGATCGGCATAGCTGGCGGAGGCTTTCAGTCCGGAGGCACGGTCGACACACTGTGCTCCGAGGCCTTCGACGCGGCCAGGGCGATTCGAGGCGAGGCGCATGGCGAACGCGCCCAGCGCCGGAGGCGCGATTGTAGTTAGCCCGGCATGGAGCGTAGCGGAATGCCGGGAAAGCATGGGCACAACAGACAGTCCCGGAGGGACGGTTGACGTTTCGGCCTCACGGGGATGCGATGGGAGAAGGCTTTTCCACGCCTCGGATTCCGTTGACGAAACACGCGATTCCTGCTAAAAACATCCATTCTGCTGGGGGAATGTTTCGCACTAGCGGCTCCTGTCCAGGGGGCCGATTATCCGGAGGAAGAGCTCTGCATCTGACGAGCACGTGGTTTGCGGGTGTGGACACTTTCGCTCGAATGCATATCAAGACCAAGCTGGGAAGAATATCCCGATAAATCCTATGAAAAACTTTGACGGAGGATTACAGATGCGCAGCGGAATTGTGGGCGTCCGACAGGCCGGGGCCCGATGGATAGGCGCGTGTCTGCGCCGGTTCGGCAGAATCTCAGCGGCGGGCGCCGCGCTGCTCTTCGCGCTGATGGGCGCCGCCACGCAAGCAAGCGCCGCGCAGGAATCCGCCGGCGGCGAGGCCAGCCTCAAGCTTCCGGATCTTTCCCAGGTGAATTTCCTCCACGACTCGGTCGACGGGCACAAGCTGTTGGTGTGGGGCCTGCTCTTCTGCGTATTCGGCCTGGCTTTCGGCATGACGATCTACATGCGGCTGAAGAATCTTCCGGTTCACCGCTCGATGCGCGAAATTTCCGACCTGATCTACGAGACCTGCAAAACCTATCTGATCAATCAAGGAAAGTTCCTCTTCCTGCTCTGGATTTTCATCGCCGCCGTGATCGTTCTCTATTTCGGCGTGCTCCGCCATTACGAGACGATCCGCGTCGTGATGATCCTGTTCTTCAGCGTGGTCGGAATTCTCGGCAGCTACGGCGTCGCGTGGTTTGGCATCCGCGTCAATACATTTGCTAACTCGCGAACCGCCTTCGCGGGCCTGGCCGGCAAGCCGTATCCGATCTATCAAATCCCGCTGCGCGCCGGCATGAGCATCGGCATGATGCTGATCAGCGTCGAGTTGCTGATGATGCTCATCATCCTCCTCTTCGTCCCCGGCTCTTACGCCGGGCCATGCTTCATCGGCTTCGCCATCGGCGAATCGCTGGGCGCCGCCGCGTTGAGAATCGCCGGCGGCATCTTCACCAAGATTGCCGACATCGGCTCCGATCTGATGAAAATCGTCTTCAAGATCAAGGAAGACGACGCGCGCAACCCCGGCGTAATCGCCGATTGCACCGGAGACAACGCGGGCGATTCGGTCGGCCCGAGCGCCGACGGCTTCGAAACCTACGGCGTCACCGGCGTCGCGCTGATCACGTTCATCCTGCTCGGCGTCGCAAGCCCCGTCGTACAGGTCCAGCTGCTCGTGTGGATTTTCGTGATGCGCGTGGCCATGCTCGTGGCCAGCGCGGTCGCGTACTTCGTTAACACCGCCATCGCCAGCGCGCGATTCGGCAAAGTCGACAAGATGAATTTCGAGTCGCCGCTCACGTCCCTCGTATGGATCACGTCGGCTGTCTCGATCGCCCTCACCTACCTGATCTCTTACTACATCATTCCCGATCTCAACGGCGATACCACGCAGTGGTGGAAGCTCGCGACCATCATTTCCTGCGGCACGCTGGCAGGCGCGCTAATTCCGGAGCTCGTAAAAGCCTTCACCTCCACCGAATCGCGCCACGTCCGCGAAGTGGTGGCCTCGGCGCAGGAGGGCGGCGCGTCGCTCGGCATTCTCTCCGGGTTCGTCGCCGGCAATTTCTCCGCCTACTACCTGGGGCTCACGATGGTCGCCCTGATGTCGGTCGGATACCTGGTCAGCCTCGGCGGACTCAGCTCCGTGATGATCGCAGCGCCCGTGTTCGCGTTCGGCCTCGTGGCTTTCGGATTCCTCGGCATGGGTCCCGTCACCATCGCAGTCGATTCCTACGGGCCGGTTACGGACAACGCGCAATCCGTCTATGAATTGTCGCTGATCGAAAACATCCCGAATATCGCGCAGGAGCTGAAGGCGGACTTCCACTTCGACGTCCAGTTCGAGCACGCCAAGCAAATGCTCGAAGAAAACGACGGCGCCGGCAACACCTTCAAAGCCACCGCGAAGCCGGTGCTGATCGGCACGGCCGTCGTCGGCGCCACCACCATGATTTTCTCCATCATCATGGCGCTCACCAACGGCCTTACGACCGATGTCGACAAGCTCTCGCTCCTGCACGCCCCGTTCGTGCTCGGCCTGATCACCGGCGGCGCCATGATTTTCTGGTTCGTCGGCGCTTCCACGCAGGCGGTCACCACGGGCGCCTATCGCGCGGTCCAGTTCATCAAGGCGAATATCAAGCTCGAGGGCATCGAGAAGGCATCCGTCGAGGACAGCAAGAAGGTGGTCGCCATCTGCACGCAATACGCGCAGAAGGGCATGCTCAACATCTTCATCGCGGTATTTTTTGCCGCGCTGTCGTTCGCGTTCGTCGAACCCTTCTTCTTCATCGGCTACCTGATCTCGATCGCGATTTTCGGCCTCTACGAGGCCATCTTCATGGCCAACGCTGGCGGCGCGTGGGACAACGCGAAAAAGATCGTCGAAGTCGAGCTGAAGCAAAAGGGCACGCCGCTGCACGATGCCACCGTCGTCGGCGACACGGTCGGCGACCCGTTCAAAGACACGTCTTCCGTCGCGCTCAACCCGGTCATCAAGTTCACCACGCTGTTCGGTTTGCTGGCTGTGGAGCTGGCGGTCGATCTCGCGTCCAAGAATCCCGAGCTGACGCGAATTCTCGCGGCGGTTTTCTTCCTGGTGTCGTTCTTCTTCGTCTATCGGTCGTTCTACGGCATGCGCATCAAAGGCTCCGAATTGAATTAAATGTAGCGGGGCGCCCCATCCTCGGTTTGTGAGGGTGGGGCCTATCGGCCGGGCTTACCAGCGGCCGCAGAGCATCCGCCACCTTTCGTCTACGCCCCGAGAATCGATCGCTGTCGCATTTCGTTGCACGTGATCTCGCAATTCCCGTGCGCCCTTCCGCCGGAGCGGAGCCTTGTTCTGCTCACTCCTCTGGGATACGATCTCGCCCGTGGCTGCTTCCGCCGAAATCCGCGAATTCATCGAGCGCGCGAAAGCCAACGGCGTCTCCGACGAGGCTGTGGTCGGCGTCCTCACTGCTCGAGGCTGGCCCGAAAAAGAAGTCTACCAGGCGCTCGCAGCCTACTACGAAAAGCTCACGGGAATCGAAATCCCCAGCCGCCGCGGCGCCGGAACACCCGCCAAAGACGCCTTCTTCTACTTGCTGATCTTTTCCGCTCTCGCCATATGGACAATCGCTTCGGGTTCGCTCGCGTTCACCTTGATCGACCGATGGCTCGCGGACACGCTGTTCTCGCCGGGCTATGCGCAGGCCTACGACGTGACCGGCGCAACGTGGAGCATCGCGTCCATCCTTGTAGCTTTTCCGGTCTATCTCCTGCTATCGCGAGTGGTCGTCCGCGACGTAAGAAGCCATCCCGAAAAGCTGAACTCGCCCGTCCGCAAGTGGCTCACGTACATGGCGCTGGTGATTGCCGCCGGCGTTTTCATCGGCGATTTGATCACGGTTCTCACCTATTTCCTTCAGGGAGAGATCACCGCTCGATTCCTCTCGAAAGCGTTCGTCGTTCTCGTGCTCTCCGGCGGCGTGTTTTTCTACTATTTCGGCGGGCTGAAGGAATCGGATTCCTCCGCCGCGCGCGGCATGTTCACTCGCGACGCGTGGATGGGTATGGTGAGCGCCGTGTGTGTCGGAGTGCTGGTCACACTCGGATTTGGACTTACCGGCGCGCCGAAAACTCGCCGCACGGAACGAGCCGATTCGAGGCGCTTGCAGGATTTGTACTCGCTGAGCCAGCGCATCGCCCTTCGATGGAGCTCCAACGGCCACAAGCTGCCCGAGCATCTGGACGAGCTTCACGATGTTGCGCTGGCCGATCCCGTTACTCGCACGACCTACGAGTATCGCCCCGGAAACGGCAGCGATTACCAGCTATGCGCCACATTTTCGCTGGCCAGCAGGCAGGATGAACAATCACAAGGCGCCAAGGAATGGACGCACCCCGCGGGCCACTATTGCTTCTCGCTCGACGCGGCCCAGCCGCCCGGAAGTCCTCCGTACGACTACATGCCCTCCGATTTCTAGCGCAACTAGAATCGTCATTCCGAGCGGAGTCCTGCGCGGTTTTGTTTTTCCCGCGTCTTGTACGGGCGCGGGACGAAGCGAGGAATCTGTTCCTGTCCTCTGGCGGAAATGGGAAATGCAAGGTGTAGGGGCGTCCTCGGGCGGAAACGGGAAATAGAGGGTGTAGGGGCGGGTTTCAAACCCGCCCGCCGAGGCCGCCCTACGAAGCGCTACGCCTTGATCAATCCGAGGAACTGCCGCGGATCATTCTCGAATCCCGGAAACACCGTCTTCAAGTCGCGATCGCCCAGATGCTTCATCATGATCTCGCCCAGCACGCTGCGGTAATCCGTGGTGACGGCGAGATCGCGATCCTGGTAAAGCTGCCCGTCGTTCATTCCCGGCCACCGCGTGTAGACCTTCCCGCCCTTCACGTCGCCGCCCATCACGAACATGCAATTCGCGTGCCCGTGGTCCGTGCCGCGATTGCCGTTCTCGTGCGCCGTGCGCCCGAATTCCGACATGCTGACGAACACGACGTCGCCCATGCGGTCGCCCATGTCCTGATGAAACGCCGCGATTCCCTGCCCAGATCGCGCAGCAGATTCGAAAGCTGGCCTTGCACGCCGCCTTCGTTCACGTGATGGTCCCAGCCGCCGCTATCGAGAAACGCCACCTCGAGCCCCACGTCCGCCTTGAATAGCTCCGCGATTTCCATCAGGCTCTTGCCGAATCGGCTCGTCGGATATTGCGCGCCGTTTTCCGGCTGATACGCATCCGGATTGATCTTCTTGAGCTGGTCGATCGCCTCAAACGTTTCCTGTGCCCACGCCGTGCAGCGCCTGATCCACCGTCTGCGCGTACATCGCTTCGAAGCCGCCTTCCACCGTCTGCTGCGGGCCGTACATCTTGAACTGCTTGAGGTCCGGAATCGCCACCGCAGGCGCGCTGCCCGCGAGCGTGCGCGGCAGATACGGCCCGAAAGCCACCGCGCGAAATGGCGACGCGCTCTCCTCCGGCATCGACTGCATCGCGCGATTCAGCCAGCCGTCTTCGGTGGCTTTCACGCCGGGCGTGCCGGATTCCATGAAATCCTGCGCGTCGAAATGCGAGCGCGTGGGATCGGGCGAGCCGACCGCCTGCACGATCGGCCAGCTGCCCATTCTGAAAAAGCGGCTGCAGCGGCTGCAGGCTCGGATGCAGCCCGAAGAAACCGTCGAGATCGAGCGCCGCATCCAGGCTCCCGCTTTGCGGCTGAGGAATCGCGATCGTGGGCCGCAGGCGGTAGTAATTCGGCTCGGCAAACGGCACCACGACGTTCAGCCCGTCCATCGCGCCGCGCTGAAACAGCACGACCATCTTCTTCTTGTTCGGCGACGCGCTCTCCGCCACGGCGCGCTGCAAAAACGACGGCAACGAAGCCATGCCGAGCATCGCGATGCCGCCGCCCTTCAGAAAATATCGCCGAGAAATATTCATGGCCGCTCTCCGTTGCTTCCTTGCTCCCTGCGCTCGCTACCGCTACCGCCGCTGAAATTCCGGCGTGCCGAGAACCAACCCCGAAAGCAGCCCTTCGTTCACCTGCTTCACGGGATCGTCCAGCCGCGCCTGCAAAATCTGCGGATCGTTCAATCGCGCTTCGAGCGTCTCGCACGTCGTCGCCGCCACCTGCCCATCGAGGAAAAGATCGAGCGCGCGCGACAGCGCCATCTCCGGGTCCTTCGACGCGTCCTCGCCAAACATATCCGCCAAATCCACGTTCGCGCCCGCCATGTGGTCGGTCGCAAATCCCAGCGCGAAATTCAGCCGGTTCAGCAGCGCGCCGGTATTCACCCACGTCGACGCCTTGTCCGAATATCCCGGTCGGCGGCTGGCACAAGAACAGCGGCTCGCCCATCCGCCCAACCCACACGGCCAGCGGCAGCGACACCGCTCACGTCCGCATCGAGCGCGCGCGCCGTGCTCGCCACCAGCTCGAACGGCGTCTTCACTTTCGCGCGATACGTCTCCTTCGACCAGAATTCCGGCGAATAGATCATCGTCCTGCAGCACGCTGCGAATGTCGCCGCCGCTCGATTCGTATGCTCTTCGTCATCCGCTCCACCAGCGCCGGCGGCGGAGTGTCCGACACGAAATGGCGCGCCAGCTCGGTCGAAATGAATTTCGCCGTGTGCGGATCTTTCGCCAGCATCGCGAGCGCTTCTTCGCCGTCCTTCTCGCCGCCGTAGTCGAACGTGTGGCCCATCACGACTTTCTTCCCTTCGGCGTGAAATTCCGGCTTGAAGACAAATTCCGGATCGCGTCGCGGCTCCTTCACGGTCCAGCCGGTGAGGCACTCGGCCATCTCGATCACGTCCTGCTGCGTGTAGCCGGCGTCGACGCCCACCGTGTGCAGTTCCATCACTTCGCGGCCGTAGTTTTCGTTGAGCCCGCGATCCTCCTGCTGCTTGGGACGCTGCTGAGTCGCGTTCACTTCGGCGTCCTTGCTGCTCCAGCGGGCCAAACCGGCCGGAATCCGCCGCCGAACATCCCCTGAAATCTCGCGCGCCGCTCCGCGATCTCCTCCTGGTGCTCCTTGAAGGCCGCCGGATCGACGCTCAGCCAGTTATCGAGGAAAAAAGCATCGCGGGACTTTTCGCCGTCGCGGTCAGCAAATCCTGAAATTTGCCCATCGTGTGCGGCCGGATCGTATCGCGCACGTACGACGTCAGCAGCCACCGGTCCGCGCCCTTGCCGGCAAACACGTTGAAGTGGTTGAACCAGAAATCCTCCATCACCGCTTCGAGCTGCCGGTTGCTGTAGACCGCGCGATCGATCTTCGCCATCGAAAGCTCGGCGACGATCCGTCCCGGGCCCTGAATCTTCGCCAGCGCCTCCTGCCCCTTGTCGACGTTCTCGTTGCCCGTCTGCGCCACGTCCGCCATCGCGTCGCGCCGCTTCTCCTGCATCTGCTGCTTGTAATCTTCCTTCGTCTCGCCCGCTTGCTTCGCGGCCTGAGCCGGCGGCGGGAATTCCTCGAGCAGCTGCTGCGACGACATCGCGAGCGTCGGATATTTTTCGCAGCCGCTGATCGAGCGCCGAATCGTCGATCGAATCCGGATCGAGCTGCTGCTCGATCCACTTCTCGAGGCCCATCTTCTCGACGCGCTCGACGTCGCCCGGCCGCGGCCCGTACGCCAGCCGGTTCAGCGCGTGCATCGTCGCCTCGTCCTCGGTCAGCTCGGTGATCGGCAGCTTGCCTTTGAATTTCTTGCTTGAATTTCAGCGACGCGCCCGAATCATCTCCCGCCTTTGCGTCGTGCTTGCCGGCGCTGGCCGGCGCCGCAATCGCCAACGCGCCCGCGAGCATCGCCGCAAGCGTAGCGAACAAAAAAGCGCTCCCCGCCGCATCGAGACGGCAAGCGCCGCGCGATGTTGGATGGGATATTTTGCGGTGATTCGAACGTGAAGCAGACGCGTATCCGTTGGGCAGCTCGTCTCATTTCCACCAGTGTAAACCCTGCCCGACCGCAAAAGTTGCGCCGGTATCCCGGTAGTTATCAGGGGCTTCGGAGAAGACGGGCGGCGAACCGCCGAAACAACAGACTCAGTGAGTCATCGCATAGACGACGTAATTGACGCCGATGCGAAAACCGAGGTCCGAGAAGCGCTCGGGATATTGCGGACGGTCCGACCACTCCCATGAATCGCCGATATCCGAATTGAACGAGATGGCGACCATGATGCGCCCCTTATCGTCGCGGATGGCGAACCAGTGCGCTCCCTTTCCGTCGTCGGGCCCTTGCGGATAGTCCGGCACTTTGTAGCCGAGCCTCAGATGGCCGGCGCCGGGAATCTGGTAGCGGTCGTCGAGATCGTAGATCGTGTGGAAGATCGGATCGTCGTTCGGAATCTCGACGATCGGGCGGTCCGGAAACACCATCCGGATGCGCTGCAAGAACATCTGCCACTCGTACGCGCCGTGGAAATCGTCCGCCATGAAGAAGCCGCCGCGCAACAGATAGTCGCGCAAGACATCCGCCTGATGCTGCGTGATTCCCCACTCGCCCACCTGCACGGCATAAAGCCACGGCCAGTTGTAAACCTCGTCGCCGTCATCGAGATTCACGTCCTCTTCCACCGAGCGCGCGTCGATGCGCGTCAGGCGGCGCACGGCGGCGGCAAACGACGCGGTCGGCCGGCGGCGCGTCCTGCGTCCACAGCGACATGCCCAGCCGCCAATCGCCGTCAAAGCGCCCGCGATAACCGTCGTTCGGTCCCGGCGGATACATCAGCCGCGCGAAAGCCCATTCGCCGGGTTGCCGCCAGTCCGGCGGCACCGGCATCGACTCGCCGTATTCGACGGTCGGGTATTGCCGGAATGCGCGCTGGGCGATAAGCCGCCGACAAACACAGACTGGTGCAGAGAAAGGAGGACTAACGACTTGCCGCGGCATGCGGATGGAGATCTGCACCCCTACCTGCCTGATCTTTCGATCGGCAATTGCTTTCAGCGCGCAGCGCGAAAACCGTCCAGCGTCCAGAAATCCTGCGCCTCATCGTGCCGCAAGACGTAGTAATTGCCGTCAGTGGCGCGCACGCGAAAATAGCTCGCGTCGGGCGAATACCATCGCCCGTCGAGCTCCTGCACATCGAATTCACGCCCGCGAAGCACGAATCGCAGCGGCCGTTCGTCCGCCCGATACCCCGAGTAGCACTCGACGTGAATGTCGCTCATAGCCCAGGCTCCTCAGCCTCTGAAGTTCCGGGTGCCCCATCCTCGGTTTGTGAGGGTGGGGCTTTTGCGCCCAACCAGCACGTGCTCGCGTTCCGGCCGCCAAACACGGCAGCTACACCCGGCGGAGCTAGTGAATCGTCAGCGTCTTCGTCCGCCCCGGCGTCGCGGCTGCCCGCGCTTCCGCCAGCTCCTCGCGCGTTTCTGCGTTGTACGCCGCGCCGAGCAGGACGATCATCGCCGTCAAGAACATCCACAGCAGCAAGCCGATTGCCGCCGCCAATCCGCGATACATCGCGTCGTACGGCATCTTTCGCACGTACCACCCGAAAACGATGTCGGCCGCCCACCAGAAAATCGTAGCAACCAGCGCTCCCGGCAACAACTCCAGCGTTCCCGGATGCCCCGGCCGCCCGAGGCGATAGAGCACCACGAGCACTCCCATCGCCAGCACGAAGACGACGATCGCGTAGAGCGCCAGCTCGAGCTCGTGCGTCATGTAGACCGACCGCGTCCGCAGCATCAGCCACGCGCGCGTCTGCTTGCCGAATACCGTCAGGATCACCACCGCCAGCATCGGCACGAGCGTGAGGCACAGCAGCGCGAACGCCCGAAGCTGCCGCCGCCAGTAGCCCGGCCGCAGCAAATCTCCTTCGATCACCCGGAAGCCTTCGATATAGCCGACCATCACCTGGGTCCCCGTGATCATCGTGCCGCCCATCCCCAGCACCATCCATTTCCACGTGTGGATCGTCTTCCGCACGAAATACGCGGAGACCACGCCTGCGCTGCCCGGCGGAAGAATGAGACTCAAGCGCTCGGGAATCTCCTGCAGTGCGTCGTGGAAGAGGTGTGTGCCGCCAAGCAGACCAAGCGTGAAGAGCAGCAGCGGAAAAAACGCCAGAAACATATTGAAAGCGATGGCCTGGCTCAGCGTCACGCAATCCGGGAAAATCCGCCCCAGCGCCCGGGCGAGCTTTGTCAGTACGCCTTCCATTGGCTCGGAATTATACGGGAACTCGGACCGTTCGCATCTTTGTTTCGCGCCGGAGCCTGACGCACTTGCCGCCGTTCTGGTCAACCTGTAAACTTCGATTCGAGCCGAATCCGTTCCTCAGGAGTTTTCGCGTGACGACGCAACCCAAAGCAGCCGCCAGCCGCAGCGAAGACGTGGTGCGCAAGCACAAAGAATATCTCTGGCCGGCGGTAGCGAACTACTACCAGCACCCGCTCGTCGCCGATCACGCCTCGATGCAATATCTCTGGGATGTCGAGGGCAACAAGTACCTCGATTTTTTCGGCGGCATCGTCACCGTCGGCGTCGGCCACTGCAATCCCAAGGTCACCTCGAAGATCAAGGCGCAGGTCGATAAGCTCCAGCACACCTCGACGCTTTTCCCCAACGAAGCCATCGTCGCGCTCGCCGAAAAGCTCGCCGAAATCACGCCCGGCAAATTGCAGAAGAGCTTCTTCACCAGCTCCGGCACCGAAGCCAACGAAGCCGCGATCCTGCTCGCGCGCATGGCCAGCCCAAGTTACGACATCGTCGCGCTGCGCCACGGCTATTCCGGCTCATCGGCGCTCGCGAAAAGCGTCACGGCCCACGCTGCGTATCGCAAGTCCGGAGTCATCAGCGTCGGCGTGTCTCACGCCGTGAGCCCGTATTGCTACCGCTGCCCGCTGCACCTGAAATATCCCGATTGCGGCGTCGCGTGCGCCAACGACGTTGAGGATCTGATCCAGACCGGCACCAGCGGCTCCATTGCCGCCTTCATCGCCGAGCCGATTCAAGGCGTCGGCGGATTCATCACGCCGCCGCCCGAATATTTCAAGATCGTCTACCGCATCGTGAAAAATTACGGCGGCCTCTTCATTTCCGACGAAGTGCAGACCGGCTTTGGCCGCACCGGCAAAAAATGGTTCGGCATCGAGCAATGGGAAGTGACGCCCGATATCATCACCTGCGCGAAGAGCATGGGCAACGGCGTGCCCGTCGGCGCCACGATCACCACCTCCGAGCTCGCGGGCAAGTTTCAGGGGCTCACGATTTCAACATTCGGCGGCAACCCGGTCACGTCCGTCGCGGCCCGCGCCGTGATCGAAGTGATCGAAGAGGAAAATCTGCGGGAGAACACATATGTGGTCGGAGGCTATCTCCGCCAGCAGCTCGAAGCGCTCCACGCCAAGTATCCGCTGATCGGCGACGTTCGCGGCATGGGCATGATGCAGGCGCTCGAACTCGTGCGCGACCGCGCGACCAAAGAGCCCGCGCCTGCGGAAACCAATCAGCTCCTCGAACGCGCCCGCGCCAACGGCCTGCTGATCGGCAAAGGCGGCCTGTACGGCAACGTGATCCGCATGGCCCCGCCGATGAATATCTCGAAGGCCGACGTCGACGAAGGCATCCGCCTCCTCGACAAATCCCTCGGCGAAATCAAGTCGTCGTGAGCAACCGGTAGCTAGCCCAACGTCTTGGCGTTGAAAGTGGCGAGATCGTCGTCTTCGACGGTAAAGCTGATCTCAATCGGCTTGCAGCACACTTCGCAGTCTTCGACGTAGGTTTGGCGCCCGACGGACAAGTCCAGCACCATCGAAATCTCTTCGCCGCAATAGGGGCAGGTGAATTGGTGTTCCATGAAATGGCAGCGCACCCGCGCCATAGCAACCCGCGCGCAGGCCTAAGATGAACCCCTGAGGAGCAGTCGCGCTAGCGCAGGGCGTGCTGCAATCGCTTCGTGGTCTTCTTCAATTGCTTCTTGAGCGCTTCGACTTGCTTCGAAATCGCCGCAAGCTCCTTTTTCGCCATCACTCCCGCTTTGGCGACTTTATGAGCCGTGCGATCCGCCTTTCCCATCACCGAGCCGATCTTTTCTGCTGCCTGCGTGAGCTTCGTCTTTCTCGCCATTCTGTTCCTCCCATGCACCACAAGATGAAGACGCGATCGCCGTCCGTAAACCGAGCACCCCGCCGCTAGTTTGACTCGTCGCCGGGGGTCTTCGGCGCGATTTCCAGCGCGCGGGCGGGCGCAGGTCCGGTGCCCTGGTGTATTTGCGCCGACGCTCCGTCGCCCGGAATCTTAGTACGCCTCCGCTTCCTCTGCGGAACGGCTTTCTTCCGCCGGCTGATCTTTTTCCGGCTCCCGGGCATTTTCTTACCGACTTTCCGCTTAGCAGCTTTCTTCCTCGGCATGCGCGGAGTGTACCATCGCTGCGGCTCGATTGGCTGAAATTCCCTAGCTCGCCGACGACGAGGCCGCCGAGCCGTAGAAATTGAATCGACGCACCGCCCGTTCCAGCTGCGCGTAGCCCGTCGTCCGCCCTGGCAGCCAGCGCCTCAGCCCCTCAAGCTCCATGCACATTCGAATTTCCGCGTCCTCAAACGACATCGTCAGCAGCGCATCGAGAAACGGCCTGATGCGCGCTTCGGGCAAATCGGCGCGCACCGTGAAATTGCAATGATCGAAAGGAGGCGTCGTCGCGAGCACGCGCGTCGCGCCCGGCGCGAAAGTGCCGTCCTTGATGAACGCCGCGTAGTTTGAATCCAGCATGCACGCAGCGTCCGCCGTGCCCGCCGCCAGCGCCTTCGCCGCGTCGCGTTCGCCGCCCACGTGATCGCCATGCTTGCCCACCATCACGTTGTGATGCACCACGCGGCAATCCTTTCGCGGATCGATGCCCGCCTCGGCGATCAGTTCAAGCGGAATCAGCGTAGCCTGCGGCGAATCCGACGCTCCTACGGCGATCGTCTTGCCCCGCAAATCCGCCAGCGCCGCCAGTGGCGAGTCCGCCCGCACCACGATCTTCGTCGTCAAATCCCGATCCGAGTCGCGCATCGCGAGCGCCCGGCAGCCGCCGTTGCTCACGATCTGGCTCTTCACCCACGCCAGCGGCGAATTCCACGCGACCTCCACTTCGCCCGCCAGATTCGCTTCCACCTGCGCGTCGTACGTCGAATATAAAACGTAGTCGATCTCCGCGCCGCGCTCGGCGAAATACGGCTTGAATCCTTCCCAGATCGTCACGACCTTCGGGTCGTAGGCCACGGCGCCGATTCGCACGGCGCGATTGCGTGAATTTCCGGACATCGCTCTCCCCTCCTCTTCCTTCTTCCCCCGTCCGCTTAAAAAAGCGGCAGCCCCAGGCAAGCCTTGCCGATGAAATCCTTCAGCACGTCGCTCGCGGGCGCCATCACCGACGGCCGCCTGCGCGTCGCGGAAGTTGCGCTCCAGCCCGCCGCGCTGGCCGAAAGCCCAGCCGCCTCCGAGCGTCATCGCGCGCGACACCACGTTCGAGGCACGCCTCCGCCGCCTTTGCCTTCACGCCCAGCACGTCGATCATCGCCGCCGGATCGCCCGCAAGCGCCTTGCGTATCGTTTCCGCCAGATACGCGCGCGCCGAATTCAGCTCGATGGCCATCTCCGCCACCAGGAATTGCACCCGCGGAATCGACGCCAGCGCCGCTCCGCCCGCGTGCTCGTATTTCCTCGCGCCGACGCGCGCCGTGATTTTCTCGAACGCCGCGCCGGCGATCCCGATCGACACCGACGCAACGCCGATCTGAAAGTGCGGCAGCACCACCTCCATCATGGTCTGAAAGCCCGAGCCTTCCGGCCACGAATCGCTTTCCGTCCTCGACCGGCACGTCTTCAAGCGTCATCGGCGCGCTGGCGTTGCCCGCGAGCCCGAGTCCCTTCGAACCGCCCCTGCGCCGAAAAGCCGCTCGCGCCTTTCGGAATCAGATACAGATCGCATTCCGTGGGCGCCGCCGCATGCAGCGACCGCGTCGACACCACGTACGAATCCGCTTCGCCCGCGCTCGTGACGAACGTTTTCTTCGCGCTCAGCGTCTTCACGCCGCAATCCAGCCGGACTTTGCTGACCGGCGCGTAAAAGTGGCCGCCCGAACCCGCCTCGCTGAAAGCCAGGGTGGTGATGTGCTCGCCGCGCGCCGCCGCGGGCAGAAGCTGCCGCTTCATCGCGTCGCTGCCCTTCGCCGCGATCACGGCGCAGCCGCAATAGTGCATCAGCGCGACCATCGCGGTGGACGCGCAGCCTGCGCCTGCGCCTCGAGCGCCTGCGACATCTCCGCCAGCGTCCCGCCCGCGCCGCCGAATTCCGCCGGGATCAGAATCCCCAGCGCACCCGCCGCGCCCAGCGCTTGCAGATTCTCGCGCGGGATACTTTCGCTCGCGGTCGATCTGGTCCGCCCGCGGCTCCAGCACTTCCTTCGAAATCTTTTCGTTCGCTCGCCAGAATGCCTGCAATGTCGCTCATGGATTCCCGTTCCTCCGGCGATTTTCATTGGCTATGCGGAGAGTGCAGCGCCACGTTGGCCGCGCGCTCTTCGATAGTTTGCACGAGTGCGGAAATCAGCTGTGGCGGTGAATCGGAGGCGGCCGCCGGGCGCCTTTCGCGCGGAGGTTCAAGTAAAGCCTTGCGGAGTGCAACGCGGAGAAACGAAGCCGCGATCGGATGGCTGGAAAGAGGGAGCCATGTCTCGAATCCCCGGCCGCGGCCAAGCTTCGGGCAGCCAAGGCGCACGCGGGAGTATAGACGCGGCCCGGATTTGCCAAGCCGCCTCAGCAGCGCGGACGCGCACCCCAATCCGCCTCCACTGTTGTATTCTGCTAGTGAGTGAAACCGCAAACTAGAAACGGCCGCTGCCTCGGGCTCCAGCTTCTCGCCGCCGTGGGTGTGTGCCTCGCCGCCAGCTTGTTTTCGGCGGGGATTGCAGGCGCGGCCAGCGACTCCGACCGCATCCACTGGAAGCAGGTGGACGAATCCGAGGTGAAGCTCGACGGCAAGCCGCCCATCGGCTGCGAACGTCTATCTGCCGGACAAAAAGAGCAAAAAGAAGGATATCGTCGCTCGTCCTGCTCGGCCACCGCTACCTGATGCTCGACACAAAATCGCGCCTCGTCTACGCCGTATTTCTCAGCGACATCACCAAGCAAGGCGACGACATCGAAACCGCCGATCTCGCCGACCCGTCTCGCATCATCCCCAGCACCGATTGGACCTCGCGCGACGTCGGCCCCGAACAACTCGTGAAATTGACTCTTGGGGATTACGATCGCGTCCTAGAAGTCGAGCTGCCGCACCCGGTCGATCTCCGCGGCCTCTACACCTTCTGATCCCCGACCGCTGCCTCAAACGCGGAAACGAGAGCTGTCATCCCGAATGAAGTCCCGCGCTCTTGCCTTTCCCGCGGTTTCTGCGGGCGCGGGACGCAGTGAGGGATCTGCTTCTTTGGTCTGCTGTTCGATCGCCTTCGAGGATGCCGGGCGGTTAGCTCTGATTCGCTGACGTAACTTGCACGGGCGCATTCTCCGGCCGCAGGCTGCGATAGACCATCCAGCCGGTCGTCGCGAGCATCCCGGTCCAGCCCAACACGCGCACCGCCATGGCGATCTGCGTGTCGTGCTGCAGGAGGCCCAGCTTGCCGAAGAGGTAGTTCCAGTCGTGGATCACGTAATCGGCGTCGCCCACCGTAAGCAGCGGCAATTGCTGCGCGCGCGCATCGGCCATATATGTCGACACCGGCAGAAGCTGCTCGAAGAAAAAGAACAGGCAGAATGCCGCGCCCTGCACGTGCCGCTGAAAAATGAAATACGTCGCGAGCATCAGCGGAACGCCCAGCTGCAGCAGCGTCCCGCCGGCCACACCGAGAAATTCGCCGCAAATAGTGGAACAGCAGGTGCCCACCCTCGTGGATCGGAATGAAGACAAGATCGATCATCAGAAAAGGGCCGCTTCCCCGAGCCGCCTGAATCAGGAACAGCACATAGAAAGCGCCCGCGATGATCAAAATCGCGCGCGGCACGGGCTTCCAATCCTCCTCAAGCGTCTCGAGGAAGGGCAGCCGTTCCGTCCATTTTTCCGGCAGGCGCATGCGGATGTCGGCTCCGAAGCCGCGGGGCGGTCGATCGCAAATTCCTGCGTCGCGACAAATTCAGTCTAGCATTCGGAAATCGGCGCGGAGCCGCGCGCTTCAAGGGTGCATCCTGGAATGCAACTGCGGAATTAAGGGGTGGGAAACGCCGGAAACCCACGGGATGCCGAGGAAGCCGCCTTTCAGCATTGGAGGCCACAGCTGGCGACTCGAAGCCATTCCAAAATGAGACGTCTCTAGGTTTTCAAGAGGACACTTGGATTCCTCTTTGCAATGTCCAGAAGCCGGAGCGCCGAACTCCGCGGGCGGCGCAGACCCTGCTCCCATGCCTGAACGGCCTTCGTGCTTACGCAGAGAAAACTTGCAAACACTACTTGACTGGCGTTGAGACTCTCCCTCACATGCCGAATTTCTTCCGGCTTCATTGGTTTTGGCGGGGCCGGCACTTCGGTCGCACGCAGATCAACCGCTTGCCCACGTTCGTATGCCAAGGCATCGGTCAACGCCTGACGCATATCGTTATAGATATTTACTTTGATTTTTTTCGACCTTGCCATCCTTGTCCTCCTATAAACCTTTTAGCTCCGTTACCATCCGTCGGAGAGATCTTCGTTGTTCCGTGTCCAGATCCTCTTGTTCGTCTTTGTCTAACAAAAACAAGAGATGAATATGATCTCGGTGTTCCAGATACAGATGCATATAGCGGTAACCGCCACGAGCGCCCTTCCCGCGAGCTGGATTTGCCGCCCGCGCCTTACGGATTCCTCCTAGTCCCCTAACGATTTCCCCTCTCTCCGGATTTCGGAGTAAATCGCTTTGTATTTCTCTCAAAATGTCGTCTGCAAACCTGCCTGCCAATTCTGTCAGGCGTCGCGTGAAGGATCGGGATTCTATGAATACCACAGTGTAGTAGTACCACTCTGTAGGACTCGCTGTCAATCGGCAGGTTTCCCATCGGAACGTGATTTGGAAATCAGCGCGGGGCCGCGCGCTTCGAGTGATGCGCCCTGGAATGCAACTGCGGAATTAAGGGTGGGAAACGCCGGAAACCCAGGGGATGCCGAGCAAGCCGTCCTTCACCTGTATGCTGACGAGATCGCCCCGGTTGAAGCTGTCGAAATCCTCGCGCGTCACGGCGATGCGTTCGACGCGGTGCCCTTCCCTCCACGATGTCACGATCAGGCGCCGGCTGGCGACCGGACCCGGCATCGAGAACTTGCTCACCACCTGCTCCTGCACGATCTGCGGCGTCCCGTGATCGAAGGCTCCATTTGCCAGCAGGAGCATGGACAGAACCCACGGCACGGGAATCAGCCCGTAATAGATGCGCTTGAGCGCTTCGACCTCCGTGTGTTTCAGCGCGCGCCGCTCGACCCAGATGGCCAGCCCCAGCGTCAAGAAAAAAAGCAGGCCGATGAAAATCAGGATTTGGTCGAGTTCAAGTGAGGGATAGCGTTCGCTTGCCACCACGAACGCCAGCGACCCGAGAACGAAGATCGCCGTGCGGTTGAGCAGCCGCTTCCGCAGAGAGAATTCCGCGGCCGACGGGCCCAGCCCGCACGCATCGCAGACTTCCGCGGCGCGCTCGGCGCCGCAGTTCAGGCAGCGCGTCATTGAATTGGGCGAACGCTCGATGGCTGCTGATCGAGGCATACCATATTCTCCGTCGCGGCCGTTCGAAAGCAGCTCGCAATCGATTTCCTGCGCGCTGCGGACAGCCTGGTCGTGGTTTGCGCCGGCGGCGGTGGCGCAGTGCGTCGCTCCCTTGAAGTTCATGCAGACTTCGTAGCGCGTTCGCGTCTCCTGAAACGACGAGTAGACCATCACGCCTACGAATACGACTGCCCCTATCGCGATGATCCAGCCAATGTGATTCGCTTTTTTCGCCATTAACCCTCAGACAGATTTGACACCGCTAACGACCGGCGGTTCCCCTCCGCCGGGCCGCCGCGCGATCTCTTCCGAGACCTGCTTTCTACGATGCGGCGCAAGCTCTTCGAGCGCCGCAATATCCTTCAGGTCGCGCAGCGTGAGATCGGGAAGAAACTCGAGCACGCACGGCGCCGGCGTGTGCGCGTTGCGGACCAGCGCCGCGCGGATATTGTACTGCCGCGACCATTTCGCGTCTTGTGCGATCGCAGCCACCACGCGCTCGGGGACGCCCGGCTTCGCCAGCACCTTCAGGATCTGGCTCTCGGTGAGGAATGGGTTTGCGAGCGCGAGCTTCACGGCCTGCGCGATGGCCTTCCGCGAGCAGCGCTCCCGCCACGCGCGACGGGCCCGCGTCGCGCCAGTGTCAGCTTTTGGCCCACGGGAATATGCGGCACGCGCGAGATAATGATTTCTTCCGCCACGCGTTTGATATCCGCCGGCGCGGATGGCAGCAAGCTCAGCCGCACCAGATCGAAGAGGTAGAGCTGCCGCGCCAGCGCGAGGGCGATGCGTTTCGGCGTGCGCGGATGCCGCGCCAGGCCCAGGCGCACGCTTTCGCTCGCCGCCCACTTCCCTTCCGCGCCGATCGCGCCGAGCACGTTCGCCGGAAGGTCGAGGCGTTCGAGCAGGCGAATCACGTGCGTTTCGTCGAGCTTGGGATTTTCGAGCAGCGCGAGCAGCACGTCTTCGCTCGCTTCGTGGATCAGGGACTTGAGTTCGTCCCCGAAAGCTGTGCGCGCGAATTCGATGCGCGTTTCGGCGTCAGGCGGCATTGCCCTTGGCCCGCACCAGCTGAACCGCGATGCGCGCGGCAGCCTCCGCGGGAGAAATCGGCGATTGGCACGAGGCGCACGCGGCCAAGCGAGCGGTTCAGCTCCGCGTCGATCGCGGCGTCGAAATACTTCGAGCGCCCGTACACGCCGCCCACCTTCGCGACGGGAATTTCGCGGTTGCGCCATCCGAGTTGATCGACCACGCAGGCGGCGAGCTTCGCGAGCGAGAGCGCGGCGGCGGACAAAATCGCGCGCGAGACTTCGTCGCCGCGCTCGGCGAGCTCCGCCACCAGCGGAAATGTTTTCGGAAATACATCGTCGGGATTTTTCGAGATGTGATCGAGCAGCGAGTCCCAGTCGCGGGCCTGGTGCCATTTGAAGATGCGCTTCGAAAGAGCCGTTTCCGGGCCACGCGCTTCTTCGGCTTCGACGACTGCTTTGAACGCGCTCCTGCCGATATCGAATGCGCTTCCCTCGTCGCTGAACCACGGGCCGCGCCCGCCCGCGCGAGCCGTGCTTGCCGTCGTCGCCGCGCCCGAAAGCGGCGGAACCGGTCCCGGCAAGCAGGATGATTCCTTCGGCCGAGCCAAACGCGGATTCCAGCGCGATTTCGAGATCGGTGGTCACGCGAACTTCGCATTCGGGTAGGCTGCCTTGAAGAAGGTGGTGGCCCGGCGCACCACTTCCGAGCGGCCTGCGCCTCCCAATCCCGCGCAGATTCCTCGGATGTGGCCTGCGCTGAGTTTCTGCCGGCTGAGAACGGCTGTCTGCCGCTTCGCTGAGCGCGAACCACGCCCTCGTATAGCCCGCGCGGAGCGGATTCGACGGGCCGCCCACGGATCGCCCCACCACGCGTCCTTCGGAATCGGCCAGCACGCATTCCGTCTTCGTGCCCCCGCCATCGAACCCGAGAAAGTACGTGGCTTCTGAAGCGGCAACCTTGTGTGGCATTGATTCCTTTCCCTGGCGGCGAGAAGCAGACGGCACGTGGCAGGCCCGACCCGCGGTAATAACCTCAATGGTAAATTCTACACGCCCGGGAGCCTTCCCCGAAACCCGTTTCGACTACAAAAGCCGCCGAAATGCCTCGGGATTTTCAGCCGCGAAAAGGTCTGGATGAAATATGTGCGCCAGCAGCGCCACGCCATCCGCGAGGCGCGGACCTGGGCGCGAAAAGTAGGCTGTTGGCGTCGACCGCGAAGACGCGGCGACCTTTCACGGCAGGCAACGCATCCGCGCCGCGCGGAAGCTGGTCGAGATCGGAACTCCGTCCGCGATCCGCGCGGTGTCATAGCCGCACGGCATGATCACGATCACGTCAGGGCGCGAATCCAGAATCTCGTCGCCGGTCACCTTGAACGACGGCTGGCGCAGCCTGCCCAGCACATCCTCGCCGCCGGCCTTCCACACCATCTCCGGAATCCAGTGGCCGCCGACGAAATATGGGTCGAGCCATTCCAGGCACAGCACGCGCGGTCGCGATACCGCCTGCGCCGCGATAGCTTTCGATGTCGGCGACGCGCCGCTCGATCGAGGAGGCCAGCGCTTCGGCCTCGCGGCGGCGGCCGGTCGCGTCACCCACGCGCCGAATGTCGTCCCAGACTTCCGCGAGCGAGCGCGGCGTGAGCGAGAGCACTTGCGGCTGCCGCGGAAATCGCGTGAGCGCCGTTGCGAGATCGTCCGGCGAAGCCGCGCAGACGTGGCACAAATCCTGCGTGAGAATCAGATCGGGGGAAAGCGAACTCAGCAACTCCGCGTCGACCGCGTAGATGCTTTCGCCGCGCGCGATGATCTCGCTCACCTTGCGGTCGATCTCGGCGGGCGTCGCCTGCGGATCTACGCGCGGCCGGATCAGCGCCGGCTTCGTCGCCGCCTCCGCGGGAAAATCGCATTCGTGCGTGACGCCGAAAACGGAATCGCCCAGCCCGATGGCGTAGAGAATCTCGGTCGCCGACGGCAGCAGCGAACAGATGCGCATCGAACCTCACCCTCACTCAGTGTCAGTCTCCCGCTCAGCCGCAGCGTATCACTCGGAAAGTGCGGGCGAACGCCCGGGAACGAAACATGCGCGATTCCGTCAATTGTGCCCCTCGGAGGCGTATGCTATACAAAAATCAGGACATCCGTGAAAAAGGCCCGGCAAAAACGCGCCACAATTGACCATTTAACGAGTTTTAAGCGTCGTTTATCGCGGCATTTTCAGTCCATTCTTGACCGATGAAATCCTCCCTCTTCCATGCGCCGAAAATCTCGAACTCACGAAGACTGCGCGCGCGTCCCGCGCGAGCTGGGTCGAGCGAACGCTGAAGAGCATGACTGCTGCGCGAGAAACTGGGGCAGATGCTGATGGTTCCGTTTTTCGGCGGCTTTGCATCGTCGGAAAGCGCGGAATATGCCGAGGTGATTCGCCAGGTGGAAGAAAATCGCGTGGGCGGACTGATTCTAGCTACGGCGCGCGGGCCGATGGGAATCCGGCGCAGCCAGGTTTATCCGACCGCGGAGATCGCGAATGAACTGCAGCGGCGCGCGAAGATTCCGCTGCTGATCGGCGCGGACTTCGAATCCGGCACGCGGATGCGGCATCGAGGAAGGCACTGCGTTTCCATCCGCGATGGCGATTGCGGCGACCGGCCAACCGCATTTCGCCTACGTGGCCGGCAAGTTGACGGCGATAGAGGCGCGGGCCGCGGGCGTGCACTGGATCTTCGCGCCCGATGCGGACATCAACAACAATCCCGACAATCCGATCATCAACGTGCGGTCGTTTGGCGAAAGCGCGCAGGAAGTGGCGCGGTACGTCGAGGAGTTCGTTCGCGGCGTGGAAGAAAACGGCGCGCTCGCGACGGCGAAGCATTTTCCGGGACATGGAAACGTGAGCGTCGATTCGCACCTCGCGCTGGCGACGGTGCCGGGCGATCGCGGCGGAACTGGAAGGCAACGAGCTTGTGCCGTTCCGTGCACGGCGATTCGCGCGGGCGTGAGCTCCGTTATGCCGGGACATCTTGCCGTACCCGCGCTTGAAGCGGATGGCACGCATTCCGGCGACCGTGTCGCGAAAGATTCTGACGGGGCTGCTGCGCGAGGAGATGAACTTTCGCGGATTGATCATCACGGACGCGATGGAGATGGGCGGCGTGACGTCGCTTTTTCGCGCCGGGCGAAGCGGCGGTGCGCGCGGTCGAGGCGGGCGCGGACGTCCTGCTGATGCCGCCTGTGCCCGATGCGGCGATCGCTGCGCTCGAAGACGCGGTTGAGACCGGGCGACTTTCCATTGCGCGAATCGACGAATCGGTGCGGACGCATTCTGGCGGCGAAGGCGCGGCTCGGACTCGATCGCGCGAAGCTCGTCGATGTTGCGAAGCTCAATGAAACCTTCGGGCGGCCGGAATTCGAAGCGCAGGCGCAGGAAATGGCCGACCGGGGCGTGACGCTGCTGCGCGACTCGGCGCGGATCGTGCCGCTCGACGCAACGCGACCGCTGCGGGTCTTGCTCGTGGCGCTTTCGGCCGATCCCGATGCGTGTCCGGGCGAAACGATTGAGCCGGAGATTCGCACGCGAGTGGATTCGCTGGCGGTGCTGCGCGCGGATACGCGGTTCAGGAAGTGTCACCGCGCTGAAGCTGCCTCGCTCCGAGACGATACGACGTGGCGATTGCGGCACTTTTCGTGCGCGTGGCGGATCGCAAGGGCAACGTCGGATTTCCCGAGGATCAGCGCGCGTTTGTGAACCAGCTGCTTGCGGCGGGCAAGACCGTCGCGGTGGCGTCGTTTGGCAGCCCCTATTTGATCGAGCGTTTTCCGAATGCGAAAACGTGGCTGGCGGCGTTTTCGACGAATGGCGTGTCGCAGCGCGCGGCGGCGCGAGCGCTATTCGGCCAAGTGGCGATCGCCGGGCGAATTCCGGTGACGGTTCCAGGCACGGCGCGGCGCGGCGATGGACTGCACGTGGATGCACATCCGATGACGATCGAGCACGCGCCCCCGTCGACTAGTGCGGACCGGCTCAAGCCTGCATATGCGCTGCTCGATCGGCGCGGTGGCGGATGGGGCGTTTCCCGGCGGCGTGCTCGCGGTGGGAGTGAGACGATCAGGTCGCGATCCATCCGTTTGGGGCGCTGACGTATGGCGCGAAAGCGCGGCGCGTGGATCGGCGGAGACGATTTACGACGTGGCGTCGTTGACGAAGCCGATTGTGACGACGACGGCGGCGATGATGCTTTTCGAGCAGGGGCGGATGGATCTCGATGCTCCGGTGGCGCGATATTTGCCGGAATTTGCGGCGGCGAGCGCGGGCGATCCGGATGCGGCGTGGCGCGCGCGCGTTACGGTGCGAATGCTGTTGCTGCATGACTCCGGGCTCGCCGCGCACCGCGAGTTTTTCAAGGATGTGCGGGGTGTGAACCCCGGGGCTAAAGCCCAGAAAAAGGGCCAGGCTTATCGCGGGGCTAAAGCCCCACGCTTCCACCCTTTCCCTCGCGGCTGAGAATTCGATTCTCGCGCGGGTGGTGCGCGAGCCGCTGGTGCGCGAGCCGGGGACGCGGATCGAGTATTCGGACCTTGGATTTATTTTGCTTGGCGAGATTATCGAGCGATTGACGGGGCGAATCGCTCGATGAATTCGCGCGGAAGAATATCTTTGCGCCGCTGGGGATGAATTCCTCGATGTTCAATCCGCCGCGAGGCCTTCGCGCGCGGATTGCGCCGACGCAAAAGGACGATGCGCTTATCGCAAGCGGCTGCTTGCTGGCGAAGTGGACGACGAGAACGCGTGGGCCATGGGCGGCGTTGCGGGGCACGCGGGGCTTTTTTCGACCGCGGGCGATATCGCGATCTTCGCGCAGATGCTGCTGAATGGCGGCATGTACGCGCATCGGCCGGCTGCTGAAGCGGGCGACGATCGAGCAATTCACCACGCGCGAGACGATCGGCGATTCGGCGCGCGCGCTCGGCTGGGATGTACCGATGGAGCCGTCTTCTTCGGGCGTCTATTTTTCTGCCGGCGAGTTATGGCCATCTCGGGTTTACGGGAACTTCGCTGTGGATCGATCCCGAGCGAAAGGCGTTCGTGGTGCTGCTGACGAATCGCGTTCATCCGACGCGGGCGAATGAAAAGATCAAGCAGGTGCGCCCGGCGCTGCACGACGCCGTGATGAAGGCGCTGGGGACGGGCTGAAGGCAAACGGAATCGCGAAGGCGAATGACGTGCTGTTGCCGAACCGGGCGCATGGTGTGTGAATCAATCGCCCCTCCGGGGCTGGACTTTGGGCGTACGGGACCCGGCACTCCGCTTCCTGCTCGCCGTGCGGCGGGCTCCGTGCCGGGCTGACAATCGCCGCTCCGCGGCTTTGAATCCGGCCCAGTGCTCGACAAGGAAGAAACTAAGACCCGCCCAGCCGCCCAAGAGGACTTATATCGTGGCTGGAAGCCACGACCCACAAAGATGCTCGGATGTCACGCACGCTCCGAACGCTCGCCCTTCCACTAGCGCACGTAGCCGCTCCGGGGGCACGCCCGGGCAAGCCCGAGGGGCAAACAGCGGGAGCCCTTCGACAGGCTCAGGACAGGCAAGCTCCTGCACTCCCCGGTGTTTCGGCCACAGCTCTTGCAGGCTGGGAGCCGATAACTCCCCGTGCACAATCGGCATCCAAATTCCAATCCCCGCATAGAGACCGCGTTCGCGCCCCGCTATAATCTCTTGAGCGCTGATTGGGGCGTGAGGAGCTTTTGAAACCGGCCAGGACAGAGCAGCGCAATCCGCGTTCGCGCGGCCTCGATCGGAAATCAACGCTCGAAATCCTGCGCGCCCTGAACCGCGAAGACGCGCGCGTGGCGGTGGCCGTGCGGCGCGAATTGCCGAAGATCGCGCGCGCCGTGGACGCAATCGTGAAGGCGCTGGGCGCAGGCGGCAGGCTTTTTTATATCGGAGCGGGAACGAGCGGGCGGCTGGCGGTCCTCGACGCAGCCGAATGCCCGCCGACTTTCGGGACGCCGCCGCGAATGGTGCAGGCAATTATCGCCGGCGGCGCGAGGGCGCTGCGGCATGCGTCCGAAGGCGCGGAAGATTCGGCGGCGGATGGAGCGCGCGATTTGCGGCGCGCGGGGCTGACAGCGAAGGATGTGGTCGTAGGGATCGCCGCGAGCGGGACGACGCCGTACGTGCTCGGGCGCGCTGGCGTTCGCTGAGACGGCGCGGCTGCGGTGACGGTGGGCGTGACGGCAAACCCGCGGTCGCCGCTGGCGCGCGCAGGCGCGGATCGGCATCGCGCCCGACACAGGCCCTGAGGCGATTTCGGGTTCGACGCGGCTGAAAGCGGGGACGGCGCAGAAGCTGGTCCTGAACCTGCTTTCTACCGCTGCGATGGTGCGGCTTGGCAGGGTCTACGAGAACTGGATGGTTCACGTGGCGCTGACAAATCAGAAGTTACGGCGACGCGGCGTGCGGATTCTGCAGGAGGCGACGGGCGCGAGCGCGTCTACGGCCGAACACGCTATGCGGCAGGCGGGCAACGATCTGGCGGCGGCGCTGGTGATGCTGAAGACGGGCGGCAGCGCCCGGGATGCGCGCAAGTGGCTGGCCGCAACGGGCGGAAATGTGCGGCAGGCGCTGGATGCGGCGAACAAGCGGCGCGGCAAGAGCTAAGAGTGTCCCAGGGGCTAAAGCCCCCTCACTCGGGCGGGGAATGTCGGAGCTCAAGCTCGACCCTGACTGCCGCTAGGGAGCGGCGACGTACTCAACGGCTTGCAGTTCGTGGGCAGCGATTTCGGAAAGAGACCAACGGGGCTAAGGACGAGACATGGATCGACTGGAGATTCACGGCGGCAGGCGGCTCGAAGGCACGGTGCGGATCAGCGGGGCGAAGAATGCCGCGCTGCCGGAAATGGCGGCGGCGCTGCTGACGTCCGAGCCCGTGCACCTGAAAAATATTCCGCACGTGCGCGACATCATCACGATGGCGAAGCTGCTGGCGCACATGCGCTGCGTCGGTATCGAGCCCGGACATTCCGCCGAGCGAATTCACATTCCGCGCGGAAACGATTTCGCACGCGGAAGCGCCGTACGAGCTGGTGAAGACGATGCGCGCGTCGGTGCTGACGCTGGGGCCGCTCGTGGCGCGGTTCGGCTACGCGCGCGTTTCGCTGCCCGGGGGCTGCGCGATCGGCGCGCGCCCGATCGATCTGCACATCCAGGCGCTCGAAAAGCTGGGCGCGAAGATCAACGTGGATCACGGATACGTCGAGGCGCGGGCGACGCGGCTGAAGGGCACGACCTTTCGCTTTCCGAAAATCACGGTGACGGGCACGGAAAACATTCTCACGGCGGCGGTGCTGGCCGAAGGCGAAACGATTCTTGAAAACGCGGCGCTCGAGCCGGAGATTCCCGATCTTGCGGAGCTGCTGACGAAAATGGGCGCGAAGATCGAGGGCGCCGGGCACGCCGACGATCCGCGTGCAGGGCGTCGAAAAGCTGCACGGCGCGACGCACACCGTGATTCCCGACCGGATCGAGACAGGCACGTTTCTGGTGGCGGGCGCGATCACCGGCGGCGAGTTGCTGCTGACGAATTGCGAGCCGGCGCACCTGGGAGCGGTGATCGAGAAGCTGCGCGAGTGCGGCGTCGAGATCAAGTGCGAAGGCAACGGGACGATGCGCGTGCGCGCGGCGAAGAAGCTGGTGGCCGCCGACATCGAGACGAGCGAGTTCCCCGGATTCCCGACGGACATGCAGGCGCAGTTCATGGCGCTCGCGACGCAGGCGCAGGGGGTTTCGCGCATCCACGAGACGATTTTCGAGAACCGATTTCTTCATGCCAGCGAGATGATGCGCATGGGCGCGAATATCACGATCGACGGAAACTGGGCCATCGTGACCGGGCCTACGCCGCTGACCGGGGCGCCGGTGACGGCTTCGGATTTGCGCGCGAGCGCGGGGCTGGTGCTTGGCGGCGCTGGTGGCGCAGAACACCACCGTGATCGATCGCGTCTACCACATCGACCGCGGGTACGAGCGCATCGAGGAGAAGCTGCGCGGCGTCGGGGCGAGCATCGAGCGGCTGACGTCGCCTGAGCAAGGCGCTGCCGAATAAAACTGCTCGCAGATTCCTCCAGTTGGGTGGCCGAGGAGAAAATAGCGCGTGAGCTGTTGGCAAAGAAAAGCGCCCGCCTGAAAACAAGGCGGCCGCTACAGAACCGTCGCGACGTACTCAGGCTACGCGCGGAAAAGAAAAGGGGAGGCGATGATTTCGCCTCCCCCTTTTCTTTTGACTGGTGCCAAGAGCCGGCGAGACGCCGGCGCTACGAACGACCGCTTAGCCGGCGGCTTCGCCTTTGGCTTGCTTGTCGCGCTGGTCGCGCAGGACGGCTTTGCGGCTGAGGCGGATTTTGTTGCCTTCGATCGCGAGGACCTTTACCAGGACCTGGTCGCCTTCCTTCAGCTCGTCGCGGACGGCGCGGATGCGCGTTCGGCGATTTCGCTGATGTGGAGAAGGCCGTCGGTGCCGGGGAAGATTTCGACGAAAGCGCCGAATTCGGCGATGCGGACGACCGTCCCGAGATACGTCTTGCCGATTTCGGCGGTCGCGGTGACGTCGCGAATCATCTTGAGCGCGGCTTCGGCGGCTTCGCCGTTGTTCGCGAAGACGTGGACCTTGCCGTCGTCCATCACGTCGATCTTCACGCCCGTGGCTTCGATGATCGAGCGGATTTTCTTTCCGCCCGGCCCGATCAGGTCGCGAATCTTGTCCGTGGGAATGCTGAGCATGTGGAGATGCGGCGCGTACTCGGAAATTTCGGTGCGGCCGGAAGAGATCGTCGGGTCCATGATGTCGAGAATCTGGAAGCGCGCTTTGCGGGCCTGTTCGAGCGCCTCGCGCATCATCGAGATGCTGACGCCGCCGACCTTGATATCCATCTGGAGCGCGGTGATGCCCTGGCGCGTGCCGGCGACTTTGAAGTCCATGTCGCCGTAGTGGTCTTCGGCGCCGGCGATATCGGTGAGGATCGCGTATTTATCGCCCTCGACGACGAGACCCATCGCGATGCCCGCGCAGGGAGACTTGAGCGGCACGCCCGCGTCCATCAGAGCGAGCGACCCGCCGCAGACGGAAGCCATCGACGAGGAACCGTTCGATTCGAGAATGTCCGAAACGACGCGCATGGCGTACGGGAAGTCGGCCTCCGCGGGATCAGGTTGGCGAGAGCGCGCTCGGCGAGAGCGCCGTGGCCGATTTCGCGGCGGCCGGGGCCGCGCAGGAATTTCACTTCGCCGACCGAGAACGGCGGGAAATTGTAGTGCAGCATGAAGCGCTTGAACGACTCGTCCTCGAAGAGGAGATCGAGGCGCTGCTTGTCTTCCTTGGTGCCGAGCGTGGTGGTGACGAGCGCTTGCGTCTCGCCGCGGGTGAAGAGCGCGGAGCCGTGAACGCGCGGCAGAACGCCGACCTCGCAGGTGATCTGGCGAATCTGGTCGAAGGCGCGAGCATCGGGACGGCGGCGGCGAACGAGCATGTCGTCGCGGAAGATGCGCTCGCGGAGGCGCTCGAAGGCGCGATAGGCGAGCTTTTTCTTGTCGTCGTCATCTTCGGGAACCGCGGCCATGATTTCGGCCTTGATCGCGTCGACGAGGCCGTAGCTCTCGAGCTTCGGATGCTTGGCGGTATCGAGGGCGTCGCGGAGGCGTTCGCCGTACTTCTGCGTGATTTGCTTGTAGAGCGCTTCGTCGAATGCGGGCGGCGTGACGGCGACTTTCGGCTGGTTGACGCGCGCGCCGAGATCCTTGATGGCGGCGACGATCTGCTTGATGGCGGCGTGGCCGAATTCGAGCGCGTCGGCGACGGTGTCTTCGGAAACTTCGAGCGCGCCCGATTCGACCATCACGATCGCTTCGGCGGAGCCGGCGATCACGATATTCAGCAGGCTGGTCTTTTGCTCGGCGACCGTGGGATTCACGACGAGCTTGCCGTCGAGCAGGCCCACGCGCACGCAGGCGATGGGATTGGCGAACGGAATCTTCGAAATGTAGAGCGCGGCGGAAGCGGCGGTGACGCCGATCACGTCCGGATCGTTTTCGCTATCCGCGGAGAGCACCATGGCGACGACCTGCGTTTCGGTGGACCAGCCCTCGGGAAACAGCGGGCGCAGCGGGCGATCGATCAGGCGCGACGTGAGAATTTCGCGCTCGGAGGGGCGGCCTTCGCGCTTGAAGAAGCCGCCGGGAATCTTGCCGGCTGAATAGGTGTATTCGCGGTAGTCGACCGTGAGCGGGAGAAAATCTTTTTCGGTGGCCTTGTTGTCCATGCACGCGGTGGAGAGCACGACTGTGTCGCCATAGCGCGCCACGACGGCGCCATGCGCCTGGCGGGCCATCTTGCCCGTTTCGAGGGTGAGCTTGCGGCCGCCCAGATCCAAACTTACTTGTTCAAACATCCTGTCACTTCCTTCTGTCCCGGATCACCGGGAACGGTCATCAGATACGAGAGATTGTCTCGGAAAAGCATCTCGAAGAGGTGAGGGCCAATGCAGTGCGAGGATTATTGGGCAGACGAGCTCCGCGCATGGCGGTTCCAATGATCCGCAAAACGGCCGACAACTCTGCTTCGTGCTGCCGTGGAGGGGAATGCGGCCGGAGCGGCCGCTAAGGAAATCCGCGCTACTTGCGCAAACTGAGTCTTTCAACAATCTCGCGATACCGATCCGGGTCGCGCCGATTCAGATAGTCCAGCAACCGGCGGCGCTTGTTGACCATCATAATTAAGCCGCGCCGCGATGCATGATCCTTGGCATGGGACTGGAGGTGGGTCGTCAGGTAGTTGATCCGCTCGCTCAATAAGGCAATCTGCACTTCCGGCGAGCCCGTATCCTTCGTGTGCGTCCGGAACTGCTCGATTACACCAATTTTGGCTTCGATCAACTGTTCACCTCTGGCTGAAACGTCGTACCCCTACTCTGCTCTCTTTACCCTCTTCTTAACCTAATGATGCTAGCACACAGTTTTCGGGCCATTCCACAAGGAATTTGTGCGCTGCACGGGCCGCCGCTTCCGCGAATCGCGTCCGCGCCGAAAGCGCATTGCGGACATGCGCTTACGGACGCCATGGAAATCGGCGGCGCAACGCGGCGCGTGGCAAAAAGTCGTCCAAGGTATACTGGACGAAAGGCGCAGCGAAATACGGCGATATGACGCTTGCATTCACCCTCCGGCCGAAGCAATGCACTTCGCATCAGCGCGCTCGCTGCTTTCGCTGGCGGCGCTGCTCGCCGCGGCGTTTTTTGTCACGCGAGGGGGCACGCGCAGCGAAATCCCCGACGACATATCCGCAGGAAATCAGCCGCGTCACGTTTGCGGTGGCGGGGGACGTGATCCCGCACCAGGCTGTGGTCGAAGCCGCGACTGCTGTCGGACTGCCGGACAATCACGACGGGTGGGACGCGCTGTTTGCGAATGTGTCGGATGTGTTTCGCGACGCGGATTTCGGATTCGTGAATCTCGAGACGCCGGTCGCGCCGAAACACTCTCTCGGCACGAAGGCGTTTCAGTTCAATGCGCCGGTGGCGCTGATCGAGTCGCTGAAATTCAACGGCGTCAACATCGTCTCGTTTGCGAATAACCACGTGATGGACCAGGGCTAGCCGGGTTCGACGAAACGCTCGAGCAATTGCGCGCAGGTCGGATTGCTGTTTGTGGGCTCTGGGCGCAACCGCCGACGCGGCGTGGCAGCCCGTGATCCTCGAAAAGAATGGCATTCGCATCGGATGGCTCGGCATGACGCGCTGGCTCAACGGCAACCGCAACCCGGAGAAAGATAGCCAGCCGCACGTGGCATTTTTTCCCTATCCGGGCGAATCGATGGGCGCGCCCGGGACGCGACGAAGCCGGCGTGCTCGAAGCGATCAAAGCGGCACGCGCGCAGTGCGATCTGTTGCTCGTCTCGATTCACTGGGGGATCGAGTATTCGCCGATGCCGCGGCCGGAGGACATTGAGAGCCGCACATGTTTCCTGGAAGCCGGCGCGAGCGCCGTAATCGCCCACCATCCGCATGTGCTCCAGCCGATCGAAACCTACGTGACGCAAGATCAGCGGAGGACCGTGATCTTCTATTCGCTCGGCAATTTTCTCTCAAATCAGTCCGCGACATACGTGCAGGACTTGATGCCGGACAAAACGGCCGAGCCGCGCGAATCGATCATCGCGAAATTCGCCGTGGTGAAGAAAGATTACGGCCCGGCGGGTATCCGATTCGAACTGAGCGACGTGGGGATCATGCCGATCTGGGAAGAGAACAACCGGCTCGAGCTACGGAGCGGCCGCGCGAAGGCGCCCTCGATTTATCCTGTGTTCATGGATCGTGTGATTCCGCAGCTGCAGGCGCGGCTGGATGAATTGAATCAAATCGGCGCGCAGATGACGGACGAGCAGAAACAGGAATTCACGCAGGTTTCGAATCAGCTCGCGATGCTGAAGCATCAGCGGGAGATGGTGCTGGATCGCACGGGGGATGAGTATGTGGTCGCGCCGCCTGCTGTCACCAGCGCGCCTCCGCCGCCCGCGGCGAATACCGCGAGCCACTGATCCCGAGGGCGGGCACTCACCGCAGAGGCGCAGAGAACGCAGAGAACGCAGAGAAATCCGAGCATATTGGCAACGAAATTCCGCGAGTTATCCATCGCGGGACGCATCCGAATCTTTCGCTCCCCACCCGCCCATCAGGGCTCGCCCTCAACCGTCCCTCCCGGGACTATGAATTCTGCTTACGCGTTCCCGGCATTTCGCTTCGCTCCATGCCGGGCTAATGACGATCGCCCCTCCGGGGCTGCACTTTTCACTCGCCACACCCGGCACTCCGCTGCGCTGCTTGCCAGGCTGCCTACAATCGCCGCTCCGCGGCTGACAGGTTCGCGGACGGAATCGCGCCAGGGGCGTACGAGGAGGCGATGAGTTTCGAGCACACTGCACCACCTTCAAACGAAGCAAAAGCAGATCCCTCGCTGCGTCCCACGCCCGCAAAAGACGCGGGAAAGGCAAAAGCGCGTGGGACTCCGCTCGGGATGACAGCTCTTAGGGTTATGATTTTCCGCCGCGGATCAGGGAGAGAAATTCGTCGCGCGTCTGCTTGTTTTCGCGAAAGACGCCGAGCATGGCGCTGGTCATCGCGGCGGAATTCTGCTTTTCGACGCCGCGCATCACCATGCAGAGGTGCCGCGCCTCGATGATCACGCCCACGCCCTGCGGGCTGAGCTGATCCTCGAGCGTCTGCGCGATCTGGCTGGTGAGCCGCTCCTGAATCTGCAAGCGCCGCGCGTACATATTGACGAGCCGCGCGATCTTGCTGAGCCCGACCACTTTCTTATTCGGGATGTAGGCGACGTGGCACTTGCCGAAGAACGGCAGCAGGTGATGCTCGCAGAGGCTGTAGACCTCGATGTCCTTCACGACCACCATTTCGTCGTAGGTGACGCTGAACATCGCGCCATTCAGAATCTTCGTCGGGATCCTGGCGATAGCCGCTGGTGAGAAATCGCAGCGCCTTTGCGAAGCGCTCGGGCGTGTCGCGGCAGTCCTTCGCGGTCGGGATCTTCGCCCAGCTGCACGATCATCTGGCGCACCAGATCGGCGATGTATTTCCCGAGCCGTCGGTCTCCGGGAATCGTGATTCCGCCGTTTCATCCACGGCGATCTTGCTGTTCGTTGTCTTGGACATGAGCACTCCGCTCCTGATATTCGCGCAACCGGCTCGCGAACCAACTAGCCGGCAAATTCAAAACTGTTGTTGCTGGTCTCTTCGATCCGCACGCGCTCGAGCCGCGCCGCTGGAAACGGCTTCAGCCGCCGATAGATTTCGCGGCAGACATTCTCGGTGGTCGGCACCTGCGCGCCAAACTGAGGAATCTCCTCGTTCAGATATTTCTGATCGAATGCATCGATTACCTCGCGCTCGACAAACGGATCGAGCTCGCCGAGATTCGCGATCATGCCCGTCGCCGGATCGACCGGACCGGCAATCGTGACTTCGACGACGTAATTGTGCCCGTGGCCATACGGATTGCTGCACTTGCCGTAGAGGCGCAGGTTTTCCTCTTCGCTGAATTTGGCGCTGTGCAGCCGGTGCGACGCCGAAAACCGGTAGCGCCGCGTGAGCGAGAGTTTCAGCGGAGCCGTCAAGCGCGGCCTCCGGCGAAGCCCACATCGCCATTCGATTCCGCCGTGCAATCAGCGAAGAGATCGGGCGATTCGTAGAGCCGCACGCGATCGAGCTTCCCCTGCTTGATCCGCGGCTCGAGCAGATTCCAGATCACCGCGGCGATGTTTTCGCACGTCGGAATCTTGCCGGCAAGCTCCGGCACCTCGTGATTCAGATGGCGATGGTCCATGCGATCGATGATCTCGCGCTGCAAAATATCTTTCAGCTCTTTCAGGTCGAGCACCATGCCCGTCGCCGGATCCGGCTCGCCCGCGACGGTGACTTCGAGCACGTAGTTGTGCCCGTGTCCATGCAGGTTGCTGCACTTGCCGAAAACGCGCTTGTTCTCCTCCGCCGAAAAAGCGGGATTGTGATAGAAGTGCGCCGCGGAGAATTCGACTTTGCGCGTGACTCGGATCATAGACTTTTGGCCGGGCTTTTCGCCGGGTATTCCCTGCCCTTCCAGACCACGGCGCCCCGCGTATTCTTCCACCACGACGCGACAAGCGCGGCGGCGTACAGGCAGGCTCCGGGGATGTAGTATTGGACGAGAGAAACCGGGAAAAGATTCCGATATAGCGCCACCGCATAGCGGAGATGGGCGCCCGCAAGCGCGCCCAGAAACATGCCGGCAGCAGCCACGCCGACACGTGCTCGGTGCGGAAAAGAATAGCCCAGACCAACGCGAGAGCGAGCATCTCCGACAACGGAAAAGCCTCGAGCTCGAGCAGCGCCGAGCGCGGCGTCCCGCCCATCAGCGGGTAGAGATTCTTCGTCCATCCCTGCCACATCGCGGCGAACGACCCGTACATTCGCGTGCGCACAACGCCGATCGGCGCGGTGAAATAGATCCGGTATCCCTCGCGCTTGACGAGCCGGGCGAGCGCGACATCTTCCACAATCTCGCTCGCGACAGCCGCGTGCCCGCCGACAGATTCATAGGCGTCGCGGAGCACCATGAGAAATTGACCGTTGGCGGCGGCGTCCGGCAGGCGCGGATCGTTCACGCGCGCGAACGAGAATCGCGCGGCGAGCCGGCAATAGACGAACGGAATGAGCGCCCGCTCCCAGAATGTCTCCGAGTTCCTGCTCGGGCGAATACGAGACGAGAACCGCGTCGTGGTCGACGGCATCGGCGAGCGCGCGGCGCGCGGAGCCGGGCAGGTGAAACGTGTCCGCATCGGTAAAGAGCAGCCAATCGCCCGTCGCGGCGGCGGCTCCGAGCGACGCGGCGTAGTTCTTGCCCACCCAGCCCTCGCGGCAATTCGTGCGTCGCGAGCACGCGCAGCTTGGGGATTCGCGCGGCCAACTGCGCGAGGATTTCGCCGGTGCGGTCGGTCGATTGGTCGTTGACGACGATCACCTCGCCGATTTCCGGCTGCGCGGCCACCGATTCGACGGTGCGCGCGATCGAAGCCTCTTCGTTTCGAGCGGGAATGATGGCGGAAACCAAAGTTGTTTTGTTCCTGGCTGGGCGAATCGTCTAACTGCCCGCTGTCGGTTTGGCGTGCTCCTGCTATATTCATTTGATTATAGGTTCTTGGACGGGGGATTGAAACGGAAACTGAAAACAGGCGTCGTGCTCGCCTTCATCGCTTTTCTGATCTTTCTCTTTGCGCGTCCTGATTATCGCCAAGGCGAACCCAGCCTGCGCGGGCGCACCGCGAAGGATTTCCAATTCACATTGAATGGCAAGCCCACGAAGCTATCGGACCTGCGCGGCCAGGTGGTGATCGTCGATTTCTGGGCCTCGTGGTGCCCGCCGTGCGTGGATGAGGCGCCATCGCTCAACGCGCTGCAGGAGCGGATCGCGCCGCGCGGCGGCACGGTGCTCGGCGTGAGCATCGACGACGACGAGAGCGCCTACGAGAATTTCCTCAGATGTACCAGATCACCTTCCCTACGTTTCGCGACCCTTCGAAGAAAATCGAGACCGATTACGGCACGTCGATGATTCCCGAAGCCTACGTGATCGATCGCAACGGCAAAATCGATCGAAAGATGGTGGGCGCGCAGGACTGGACCAGCCCCGACAATGATGGCCTACCTGGATACGGTGCTGAACGAGAAGTAGCGCCGGCCCTGGAAGCTGTCTCATAAACGTTAGCGGCGGAAGCCAAGAGTATCTTCAGGGGCTAAAGCCCAGCTTTTCTTCGCTGTGAATGTCGGAGCTGAAGCTCGACCCCCCAACCAATATTCACGAGATGCCCTCTACTCGTAGCGAAGGGCTTCGACCGGATCGAGCCGCGCGGCACGCATCGCGGGCACGAGACCGCTCAACACGCCGACGACCACCAGCACGCCAACAGAAATCACAAGAATCTCCCAGGACACGTGCATGTGGATGTCCACGGCGCCCGACGTGTCCTCGTATGCCGGGCCGAGGAACGGCAACGTGCCAATGATCTCGCCGATGGCAACCGAAAGCACGACGCCGACGAGGCCGCCGGCCATCGTCAGCGCGAGCGCCTCGGCGAGAAATTGCCAGCGAATGTGATGCCTGCGCGCGCCCAGCGCGCGGCGAAGGCCGATTTCGCGCACGCGTTCATTCACGGTGACGAGCATGATATTCATCACGCCGATGCCGCCGATGCCGAGCGTGAGCAGCCCGATAAACAGCAGCAAAATTTCGAGGCCATACGTGATCCCGACGTAGATCGGGCGAAACGCCGCCATGCTGAGCATGCGCACGGCGCGCTTGTCCGTGGGCGAAAAGTGCTGGCGCTCGGCGAGAATGGCGAGCACCTGTTGCTGCGCCGAGCGCATCCATTTCCGGAGCCATGGGCGTGACGACGAGCACGCTTGCCGATTTCGTATCCCACAGGTCGCCCGCCGTCGAATAGGGTATCCATACGGATTCGTCGTCGTTCTGAAAATAGCTGCTGTCCTGAAATTTCCTGTCCATCGTGCCGATCACGGTGAAGGGCGCGCCGCTGATCCGCACCGTTTGGCCGATGGCGGGCATGCCGGCAAACAATTTCTTCTTGATCATGGCGCCGAGGAAGATCACGCGCCGGCGGTTCACTTCGTCATCGGCGTTGAGCCAGCGCCCGTCGCTGGCCACTTCATTGCGCATTTCGCCGTATTCGGCGCAGACGCCGCGGACGGCGGTGGTCGCGAATCGATCTTCGTGCGAAAGGCCGAGAAATTTCACGGTTTCGGGGCACACCTGCTTCACAGCGATGGCGCCGGCGCGGATGTCGTCAATATCCTCTTGCTCGAGCTGCACCGCTTTGCCCGCGCGTTCACCGCCCGCCTGCTCGCTGGTGGTGCCCGGCCAGCAGACGATCACGTTGTTCCCAAACGCCTGAAACGTGTGCATCAGCACGTGCCGGAAGCCGGTCCCGTAGGCGAGCAGCATCGTAACCGCGACGATTCCCCACACGATTCCGGCCATGGTGAGGCAGGTGCGCACCGGCTGCCTGCGCAGAGATGTCCACGCTTGCCTGAGAATTTCCTCGAACACGCGCTAGCCTCCCAAATCAGAGTCGCTTCAGGGGCTAAAGCCCACTGAGTTTGCGCGACTCACGCCGGGGCTGGAAGCCCCGGCCTCCTGAAAAACTATGCTGCCTGAAAAACCGTGCTGTCTGAAAGACTGTGCTGCTTGAACAACTGCGCTGCTTGAAAGACCGTCGCGCCTGATAAACTGCGCCGCGAATTTCCGGCTTGTGGCGCTAGCCTCCCGCCTCGTATCGCAGCGCCTCAATCGGATCGACCGCGGCCGCGCGGCTTGCCGGGTAGAGAGCGGAGCCCACGGCAATCGCCGCGAGCAGCGCGAACGACACGGCTCCCGATTGCCACGTCGGGAGCAGGCCGGCGAAAACCTGCGGCATGGGCAGCAAATCGACCAGCGCGCAGAATCCATAGGCAATGCCCATGCCGACGCCGCCGCTGAGGAAGGCGATGATCAGCGTCTCGATGAAGAATTGACTGATGATGGCGCGGCGCGTGGCCCCGAGAGCCTTGCGTACGCCGATTTCGCGCGTCCGCTCGCGCACCGCGACGAGCATCACGTTCATCACGCCGAGGCCGCCGAGGCATAGCGTGATGACGCCGACGGCGCCCATGAAATATTCCATGCCGTTCGTGATCAGCGCGTTCGCCTGCGAGTTCTTGATCGTGTCCCAAATGAACGCGGCCTCTTCATCTTTCGGATTGAAACGGTGGATGGTGCCGAGAGCGGCGAGCGCCTCTTTCTTGCAATCCATGTGCTCGGCGAGCGATTGCGGCACCACGATCATGTGGTCGATCGTATGCTCCGGCGCGGGCGGCTTATCCGGGAAGTCGCGAACCATCGCGCTATAGGGAATGAAGATCTTGCGGATGTCCTCGCCATCGTAGTCGGAATTCTGGTTTTTCGTCCGCATCACTCCAATTACCGTGAAGGGGATGTCCTGCAGCCAGATCGTCTCGCCGACCGCCTCGCGATTGCCGTAGAGCTGTTTCTTGGCGTCGCTGCCGAGAAACGCGACGCGGTTGGCGTTGGCCTGATCCTCGGCGTCGTAGAAACGGCCCTCGGCTACGTCGATGCTGCGCTCCTCGGCAAACGGCGGGAGCGACCCGACGACCAGCAGCGTGGCGCTGTTGTAACGGCTGCGGAGCGGAACCTCATTGCCGATTTCCGGCAGGACGTACCGGCAGGCGGGCGACTCGGCGAGCACGCTGACGTAGTCGTCGTCCGCCCAATGAATGCCGCGCCCGGCGCGCATTCCGCCCGCTTGCATGCTGGTGCGGCCGGCGAAGAAAATCATGATGTCTTTGCCGAAGGATTCGCTATTGCGCTTCAGCCCGACGCGCAAGCCCTGCGTGGCGGCAACCATCAGCGTGATCGAGACGATTCCCCAGGCAATGCCGAACATCGTGAGGAACGTGCGGAGCTTGTGCGCCCAGAGCGTTTCGAGCGTGTCTTTAAGCAGGTCGCTGAAAGCTCATTGCGCTGTTCCCGTGATTCGCGGCTGCGCGCGCATTACTGCAGGACGACTTGCTGGCCCTGGCTCAGGCCCGAGAGCACCTCGGCCTTCACGCCGTTCGAAATGCCCAGCTTCACGGGGACGCGGCGGCGGCCGGTATCGGATTTCGGATCGGCAAGCTCCACGAAAGTGCTTTTGTCCTTGTCGAAAATCACGGCGCCCTCGGGAACGAGCAGGACGTTCTTTTTTTCCTCGAGGATAATTTCGGCGTTGGCGCTCATATTGGCGCGAAGCTCGCCGGTGGCGTTCACGATCGAGACGCGCACCTCGAACGTGGTGACGTTGTCCTTTTCCACGCCGAGCGGAGAGATCTTGGTGACGCGGCCCTGGAAGGTTTTGTCCTTGAACGATTCGACGGAGATGCGCGCCGCTTGCCCGAGATAGACTTTGCCGATATCGGATTCATCGACCTGGCCCTTCACGTACACTTCGCTCTCGTCGCCGAGGGTCATTACGAGCGTGGCTTGCGAGCCGAGAACCAGAATCGAGCTGACTGCGTCGCCGACTTCGACGTCGCTCGACAAGACTTCGCCATCGATCGGGCTGGTGATAGTGGCGTATTGCAGGTTTTCGTTGGCGTTTTCGAGCGCCGCCTTGGACTGCGCGATCTGCGCTTCGGCCTCCGCCACGCCGGCCTTGCTCACCTGCACGTTGCGCTGTGCGGACATCTGGCGATTGACCGCCAGCTGATAATTTTTCTGCGCATCCTGCATCGCGTTGAGCGCGATCAGGCCCTGCTTGTAGGAATCTTGCGCGCGCTGCATGTCGCTCTTGAGGAAGGGCACGTCCGGACCTTCGGCGTCGACGATGTTCTTCTGATACGAGGCATCCGCCGCCTGTTTCGGCCGCCTCGGCAGCATCGATATTGGCGCGCGATTCACCGACCGCGGCCTGCAGTTGTTCCTTATCGAACTCCGCGAGCACCTGGCCGGCTTTCACGCGGTCGCCCGCATCTACGAAAAGCCTTTCAACGATGCCGCTGGCCTTCGATTTCACTTCCACTTTGGTCAGCGGCTCGATCTTGCCCGTCGCGACCACGGAACGCGCGATATCACCGCGCTCGACGGCTGCCAGCTTATCGGGATCGATTGCGCGATTCGGGCGAAACGCCGCCGACGCCACGACCACGATGAGCACCAGCGCCGCTGCCCCGCCGCCGAGGAAGAATCCATCGTCTGCGCCGCTTTCGGCCGTTCTTTGCGCCGCCGTTCGCTGCCACGACCACCCCCGTATGCCGAATTTCGATGTGCTGAAATCAGATACGTGAGCCCCGCGGCGAAAGTTCCCTTGGATCGGGATATGATGGCCGGGCATCAGTTGAGGGAGCAGCATTGCGCCGGCGGCGCCTGAACCTATGGAACGAGACCCGGTCTGCGGAATGGCGGTCGAGCCCGAAAAGGCCAAGGCGACGGCAGAGCACGCCGGGAAGACGTATTATTTCTGCTGCACGGGCTGCGCAACCAAATTCAATGCCGACCCGCAGAAATACCTGAATGGCGCGTCAGCCGCTGCTACCCCGCTGATTCAATTGGGAGCTCGGCCCGCTACGCCAGCGCCGCCCTCGCAGTTTGTTCAGATTGGCGGTGCCAGTCGGGCCGTCCAGAAGCCAGCGCCAACGCAATCGAAGGCCGGGGCTTACGTCTGCCCGATGGACCCCGAGGTGCGCCAGGACCACCCCGGCGCATGCCCCAAGTGCGGGATGGCGCTGGAGCCGGAGATCCCGGCCGCGCCCGCCACGCGGGTCGAATACACCTGCCCGATGCATCCGCAAATCGTTCGCTCCGGGACCGGGCTCGTGCCCGATCTGCGGCATGGCGCTCGAGCCGCGCACGGTAACGGTCGAGGACGAGGAGAATCCCGAGCTCGTCTCGATATGACGCGGCGATTCTGGATCAGCGTCGCGCTGGCGCTGCCGGTGCTCGCGCTCGGGATGTCGGACATGATCCCCGGGCAGCCGCTGCAGCGGGCCTGCTCTCGATGCGCGCGATCGGATGGATCGAATTCGCGCTCGCGACGCCGGCGGTCGTCGTGGGGCGGCTGGCCGCTCTTCGCGCGCGGCTGGGCGTCGCTCGTGAATCGCAGCCTGAACATGTTCACGCTGATCGCGCTCGGCACCGGCACGGCGTACGTCTACAGCGTGATCGCCGTGCTCGCGCCGTCGATATTTCCCGCATCGTTTCGCGACCAGCACCGGCGACGTGCCGGTTTATTTCGAGGCGGCCGCGACGATCACGGCGCTCGTGCTGCTCGGCCAGGTGCTGGAGCTGCGCGCGCGCAGCCGCACGTCCGCCGCGATTCGCTCGCTGCTGAAGCTTTCGCCGAAGACGGCGCGCCTCGTTCGCGCGGACGGCACCGAAATCGACGTGCCCGTCGAGCACATCGCGCCCGGCGACACGCTGCGCGTGCGGCCCGGCGAAAGCGTCCCCGTCGACGGCGTGGTGACCGACGGATCGAGCTCGATCGACGAATCGCTCGTCACCGGCGAGCCGATCCCCGTCGAGAAAACCACGGGAAGCCGCGTCACCGGCGGCACGGTGAACGGCACGGGCAGCTTCGTGATGCGCGCCGAGCGCGTGGGCAGCGAGACGCTGCTCGCGCAAATCGTCCGCATGGTGAGCGAAGCGCAGCGCAGCCGCGCGCCCGTGCAGAAACTCGCCGACCGCGTCGCGTCCTATTTCGTGCCGGCGGTGGTGCTCGCGGCGGCGCTCACGTTCGTTGCATGGGCCGCGTTTGGCCCGCCGCCGCGCATGGCGCATGCGCTGCTCAATGCGGTCGCGGTGCTGATCATCGCATGCCCGTGCGCGCTCGGGCTGGCGACGCCGATGTCGATCATGGTCGGCACGGGACGCGGCGCGCTCGCCGGCGTGCTGGTGAAGAATGCCGAGGCGCTCGAGATCCTGGAGAAGGTGGACACGCTCGTCGTCGACAAAACCGGCACGCTCACGGAAGGACGCCCGCGCGTCACCGCAATTCGTTCCCGCGCCCGGCAGCGACGAAGCGCAAAGTGCTTCGCGTCGCCGCGACGCTGGAACGCGCGAGCGAGCATCCGCTCGCGGCGGCGATTCTCGCCGCGGCGAAAGAACGCGGCATCGCTCCCGGCGACGATTGCAGATTTCCATTCGCGCACCGGGAAAGGCGTCACCGGCATGGCGGACGGGCACCGCGCGGCGCTCGGAAATCGCGCGCTGCTCGCAGAGCTGGCCATTCCGCTCGGCGATCTCGACGAGCGCGCGAAATCGCTCGAAGCCGAAGGCGCAACGGTCGTGTTCGTCGCGGTCGACGGCAAAATCGGCCGGCGCGATCGCCGTGGCCGATCCGGTGAAGGCGACCACGCCCGAAGCCATCGAGCAGCTGCACCGCGATCGCATCCGCATCGTCATGCTCACCGGCGACAGCCGCGCCACGGCCGAAGCCGTCGCGCGCAAGCTCGGAATCGACGAGGTGCAAGCCGGCGTCCTGCCGGAGCAGAAAGGCGAGATCGTGAAAAAGCTGCAAGCCGAGGGACGCATCGTCGCGATGGCCGGCGACGGCGTGAACGACGCCCCGGCCCTCGCGCAAGCGAACGTCGGCATCGCCATGGGCACCGGCACGGACGTCGCGATGGAAAGCGCCGGAATCACGCTGCTCGCGGGCGACCTGCGCGGCATCGTCCGCGCTGCGATCCTTGAGCCGGGCCACCATGCGCAACATCCGCCAGAATCTCTTCTTCGCATTCGCCTACAACTCGATCGGCATCCCGGTCGCGGCCGGCGTGCTCTATCCGTTCTTCGGCCTGCTGCTCAGCCCGATCATCGCCAGCGCCGCGATGACGTTCAGCTCCGTCTCCGTGATCACCAACGCCCTCCGCCTCCGCCACGCCAAGCTGTAGTTGTTTTCGACAGGGCTGTGGGGAGCGCGGCCTGAAGCGCCAGAGCCGACCAGTAGCCAGGACAGAGGCTCCGCTTCGGTGCGATCGGAGCGCATTATGGTAAACTCGTTTGTAACACCCTGATAAACGCATAGGGGGCAGAGTCTTTGTTTGGAAACAAGAAGATTGCCAACCTGATTGCGATGGTGGCGCTTGTGGCCACGTCTGGCCGGCCACAAGACATTGGCAGGATTGACCGCGAGCGGGCGCAGGCAATGTTGCAGACCGTAGCCGCCGACGTTCAGAAGTATTACTACGATCCGAAACTCCACGGACTAGATTGGGATGCCGAGGTCAAAAACGCAAAAGAGAAGATCGCGCAGGCGAAAACCGGTACAGATCTGCTCGTTCAGATCGGCGCGGTTCTGGAGAGCCTAAATGACTCTCACACCTTCTTCATTCCCCCTAGCGATCCCGTTGGGCTGGATTACGGCTGGCGGTATGAGATGGTGGGCGCGCATTGTTTCGTGACTCAAGTGCGGCCTCTGAGCGACGCGGATGCCAAAGGATTAAAACCCGGCGATGAGGTGCTGACTATCGACGGTTTTACGCCCACGCGAGACAGCCTGAGCAAGATACAGTACGCTCTCAACGTGCTTATACCCCAGCGCGGACTGTCGCTCGTTCTGCGAGATCAAGCCGGGAAGATTCGCAGGGTTGACGTGATGGCGAAGGTCCCGCATACGACAATCTTGAATTTCACTGACGAGACAGGACTTCGCGATTGGATGGCGCGCCAGGAATTCGATGACCAACGACGCTTACTAACACCTCAATATAAGGAGTTCGGCGAAAAGTTGTTGATTGTAAAGCTTCCAACATTTTCTCCCGAGACTTGGGCTGTTCGAGAGGTAATCCACACGGCCCGCCACCATAACTACGTCATCCTAGATTTGCGTGGCAATCCGGGCGGTGCTGAATCCGGACTCACGGAGATGCTCGGGGCCTTATTCGAGAAGGACGTCAAGATTGCAGACCGAATAACACGAGAAAAGACTATTCCCCTAATGGCCAAAGGGAGCGGCAATAAGGCCTTCCACGGGACACTGATCGTGCTGGTGGACAGCCAAACTGCCTCGGCGGCCGAGATGTTTGCTCGAGTGATCCAAATCGAAAAGCGCGGAATCGTTCTGGGAGATCGTACGTCAGGCAATGTGATGGAAGCCAAACTCTACGTTCACTCCACGGGGTTCGAGCCTACGTACACGTTTGGGGCGTTCGTCACGAGCGCTGACCTGATTATGGTTGACGGCAAAAGCCTTGAGCGTAACGGCGTAACACCAGATGAGACGATTCTTCCCACGGCGTCAGACCTTGCCAATGGCCGCGACCCGGTCATGGCCCGCGCCGCAACGATCGCGGGAGTGACGTTAAGTCCCGAAGACGCGTCAAAACTGTTCCCTTACGAATGGCCAACGAACTAGGAGCTGCGCTCGGCTCCTTCTCGACGTGCCCGCACGGATAACCGAGCAAGCAGCTTATACAGAACTGCGAACCAGGCCCCATTCCGCGCCGTGCGCTGATGTGGGAAGGCGACGCCGATGCTATAATGCGCGCATGACGTTCATGACTGTGACTTACGAGCTGCAAAATGCGCTCAAGCCGGAACAGTTTCGCGCGCTCGGCCAATTCGCGAATACCTACGGGCTGCAGAAATTCCGCTTCGACGAAAAGACCAACCATCTCCATTTCGATTACGACGCTTCGCGCCTGCGGGAGACGGTGGTCGAGCATGCGTTGCGCGAGGCGAGAATTCCGGTTCTGAGGCGCGTGGCGTAAGCCTGCATCGAGCTCTTCGTTCATGTAGGAGCGTAAAGGAGTGTTTTTTCTTGCCACTGTACGAATACAAGTGCGTAAAGTGCGGCCATCGTTTCGAGAAGATCGAAAAACTCTCGGCGCCGACGACCCAGAAGTGCCCGAAGTGCGGCAAAAAGGCCGAGCGCCAGCTATCGTCGCCCGCGATCCAATTCAAGGGTTCGGGGTGGTATGTGACGGATTATGGCGGGAAAAAGGGCGCGCCATCAGGCGAGGGATCGGGCGACGGTTCGTCGGCAAAGGCCGAGACATCTTCGGATGCGAAATCATCCGATTCGAAATCGTCCGAATCAAAAGACTCGAAGGAATCGAAACCGGCGGCTTCCGATAGCTCCAATAAGGGCGCTTCGAAAAGAAAAAAGTAGCCGGGCGCGAGCCTATAGCTTCAATCCGCGCAAATACTCGCGAAAGGCTTTCCCCAGCTTCGGATCCTTGAGCCCGAATTCAACGTTCGCCTGCAGAAAGCCGAGCTTGTCGCCCGCGTCGTACGTCTTTCCCTCGTAGATATACGCCATCATTTTATCGGCGTGGGCGAGCTGGCGCAGCGCGTCGGTGAGCTGAATCTCGCCGCCCGCGCCCGGCTTGGTTTTCAGCAGATACTCGAAAGTCTCGGCCGGAAGGACGTAGCGGCCGCTCACGGCGAAATTCGACGGCGCCTTCTCGGCGGTCGGCTTCTCGACGAGATCCGTCACGCGCAGCAGCCGGTCTCCCCAACGCGAATCCTTCGCGGGCTTGGCGTCGACGATCCCGTACATGTGAACTTTCTCGCGCGGCACTTCCTCGACGTCGATCACGCCCGCGCCCGTCGCTTCGTAGACGTCGATCAGCGAGCGCGTGGCCGCCATCGGACCGCCGTCCATAATCACATCGGGCAGCAGGACGGCAAACGGCTCGTCGCCCACAATGCTCGCCGCGCACAGTACCGCGTGGCCCAGCCCGAGCGCCTCGCGCTGCCGCGTATAACTGAAGTGCGCGCCGCCGTGCAGTTCGCGAGCCATCTTCGCCTGGTCCGCCTTCCCGCGCTGCACGAGAAGATTGTCGAGCTCCGGCGCCAGATCGAAATGATCCTCGATCGCGATTTTATTGCGGCCCGTCACGAAAATAATGTGATCGATTCCCGAGGCGAGGCATTCCTCGACCGCGTATTGAATCAGCGGCTTATCGACGATCGGCAGCATTTCCTTGGGAATCGCCTTCGTCGCGGGAAGGAACCGCGTCCCAAGCCCGGCCACGGGCATCACGGCCTTGCGCACTTTCTTGATTTTTCCGGTCATTGTGATTGGGAGCGCGGATTGCCTGGGAGTTGCAACGATTTGGGCTGGGGCCCAGCCGCGCGAGAGGTGCCTCCGTCCCTATGCTACCATAGCGTTTTTGAGGCACCCGGAGATTGACGCTGTGAGCGACCGCGAACACCTGATCCTCGGCATCGAATCGTCCTGCGACGAGACCGCGGCGGCTATCGTCGCCGGCGGGCGCCGGATTCTTTCAAGCGTGGTCGCGTCGCAAGTCGATATCCACCGAAAATATGGCGGCGTGGTGCCGGAACTCGCCTCGCGCGAGCACCTGCGGCAGATCGTGCCGGTGGTGCGCGAGGCGGTCGGGCAGGCGGGCATTCAGCTGCGTGATGTGGATGCGATTGCCGTCACGCGCGGCCCGGGCTTGATTGGCGCGCTCCTCGTTGGCATCACCTACGGCAAAGTGCTCGCGATGGCGCTCGGCAAACCGCTCGTCGGGGTGAATCATCTCGAGGGGCATGTGCACGCGGTGCTGCTCGAAGCGTACGGCGCGGATCGCCAGATCGCGTTGCCCGCGGTTTGCCTGATCGTCTCGGGAGGCCACACGATTCTCTACCATGTGAAATCCGAGCCGGTGAATGGAGGCGGGAAATTCGCATATGCGAAGATTGGCGGCACGCGAGACGACGCTGCCGGCGAGGCCTACGACAAGGTGGCGCGCATGCTGGCGCTGGGCTATCCCGGGCGGCCCCGTGATCGACAAGCTTGCCGCGCACGGGAATCCGCGCGCGATCCGCTTCGCCGAGCCCAAGATCAAGGGCAATCCATACGATTTCAGCTTCAGCGGGATCAAGACGGCGGTGCTGTATCACCTGCGGCGCAATCCGCAGTTGCAGCCGGAAATCGAGGCGCGGCAGCAATCGCTCGCGCGCGGTGAACGCAGCGCCGATGCCCTGCGCGCCCTTTCGTCCTCGGCGACGCTCGATTTGATCGCGAGCTTTCAGCATGCGGTGGTCGCGAATCTCGTCGATCGGACGCTGGCGGCGGCCGAGCAATATGGCGTGCGCACGGTGCTGGTCTCCGGCGGCGTGGCGGCCAACAGCGAGTTGCGGCGCAGCTTCGAAACTGAGTCGGCGCGCCGCGGAATCAACACCTACTTCCCTAGCCGCGCGCTTTCGACGGACAACGCGGCCATGATCGCCGCCGCCGGCCACGCGCGGTTTCTCGCAGGCGACCGCGCGGATATGACGCTCGAAGCCGAAGCCAGCCTTCCCCTCGCTTAGTATCCCGAATCAGGGATTCCATGAAAAATTCGGCGTTGCTTCAGGGGCTAAAGCCCACTGAGTTTGCGCGACTTACGCCGGGGCTGAAGCCCCGGCCTCCTGAAAAACTGGGGTGCGAATTTCTGACTCGGGGCCCCAGGTCCGCTCTCACTCAGTGGATCGCAACTTGAGCATCACGCAGCGGCTAATGTATTGTGTCCGCGCGAATGCGAGGCCACCACAATGACCGAAGCTGGAATCACGAGCGGCCAGACGTGCATCATCACCGGGGCAAATAGCGGCATCGGCAAGGAGACCGCGCTCGGCCTGGCCCGCATGGGCGCGCGCGTCGCACTCGTTTGCCGGAACGCCGAGAAGGGCCGCGCGGCGCTCGCCGATATCCAGCGGGAATCGCCGTTTTCGAAGCTCGACCTTCTGATTGCGGACATGTCGTCTCAAGCGTCGGTGCGGGCGCTTGCGGCGCAAGTTCTCGAAAAATATCCGCGCGTGGACGTGCTGATCAACAATGCCGGCGCGGCAATCAGCAAGCGAGCGCGTTTCCGTCGATGGCATCGAAATGACCATCGCCGCGAACCATCTCGGAGCGTTTCTTTTGACGCTGCTTCTGCTCGACCGCCTGAAAGCAAGCGCTCCTTCGCGGATCGTCAACGTTTCGTCAGAGGCGCAGCGCCGCGCGCGCCTCGATCATGGACGACATTCAATTCGAGCGCCGCAAATACTCCGGGCTTGCAGCTTACAGCCAATCGAAAGTGCTAATGAACGCCTGCACATTCGAATTGGCGCGCAGACTCGAGGGAACCGGCGTGACCGCGAATTGCCTCCATCCGGGCGTCGTCGCAACGAATATCTGGCACTCGGGCGAGGACGATCAGCCGCTTTTTCTCAAGGTTCTTGTCGGGATCTTCAAGCCATTCATGCTGGATTCAAAGAAAGGCGCGGAGGTATCGCTCTATCTCGCGACTTCACCGAAGGTGGCGAAAGTCAGCGGCGAGTATTTCGTGAAATCGAAGGCCGCGCCGCCGAATCCGATTGAGCGCGATCCGAAGGTAGCCGCGGAAATCTGGCAGTGGAGCGAGAAGATGACCGGCGCGCACCTGGCGTGAAGCCGGAACTAAGCCAGCGGCGGCTCGTAAATATAAGCGAGGCCGTCGGCAGTGACGGCGTAAGCTTTCGAGCCATCGAGCGACCAGCGCAGATCGACCACTCCCTCAGCCGGGCACTCATCGAACACCGTGAGCCGGTCCAGATCGATCAGAAATAGCCGCCCCTTGGCCGAATTCTTCAGCAGAGAGCTGAAGCAGAGGCACAGCGGAAGGTACGGATGGCACGCGCAGAGCTCCGCGCCGAGCGGCAAGGGCTCAGGCTCCATGGTGTCCGCCAGCAAACGATACGCCTGCCCCGCCGAACAGAAAATCACCTGCTTGCCATCATAAGCCCAGGCCACGTCGGTCGCACGCCCCTGCGCCTGAAACACATGCTGCCGGCGCAGCGTTGGCACCTCAAGAAGCGCGATCGAATCGTCCGCCCACTCGCCTTCGACGCGGACGATCGCCGCGAGCGTTCCTTCGTCCGGGCTGAAGGCACAGCGGCCGAAACCCGAGAATGTGCCTTCATCGCCCGGTTCCGCGTCGGCCGTTTTCGTTCCCAAGAGATCGTCGAGCTTCGCCATCTCCGCCAACTCCGCGACCGGCTTCCCGGCAAAAGGGAGACCGAAGCGCGACTCCGCGGCCGTTTCCCACAGACGCAAGCTCGCGTCCCTGCCTCCGAGCGTCGCAGCCGCCAGATATTTTCCGCTGGCGGACCATGCGAGCGCTTCCGGAAGATTCGAGAATTTACCGAACGAGCCGAGAAACGCCTTCGCGTGCAAATCGAAGACTTGCAGTTCCGCGGGCCACGCGCCCCAGGCAGCCACAAGATGCCGCGCCGTCGGGGAGTATGCGAACGCAGCGGGCAACCCGGCCGCGCCGGCCGGATGATCGGGCGGGACCGCAAGCGTCGAAATTGGCACGCTCAGCTCGATATCGAAGATGCAGACGCATTCCGTGCCAAGCGGCGCAACGGACGCTACGCCGCACGCCTGGCCCCCCGCCGAAATCGCAAGGTTCGAGCAGCGCGCGCTGAAAATCTTCTTGATCAGCCAGTTGGAATCGCGCGCGAGATCCCGCAAGCCGCGCGCCACGATCGCGGACGACCGCAACGCCAGCCCGTGTGCCGGCGTGGGGATCATCCGCTGCGTCCCGGATTTTCCCTGAGTTTCCATCAGCGGCGTGCGCGCGAGGGCGGCGCCTCGAGACGCTCCTTCGCAAGCGCGATCTGCTCTTCGACCTTCTCGGTCATCTCGACGAACACGTCGTGGCCGTGCTTCTCGGCCTCTTCCACGCGCGATTTCAGCTGATAGAGATCGGAGCGGACGAGCTCATGCATCTCCGCCTCGATTTCGGCCAGCCGGCTGCGCGCCTGGCTGACGCGCCGGATCGCGCGAACCAGCTCCGCGCCCGCGCCTTCTCCCTCTACATCCTCAGGACTGCAATCGTATTCCGCGAGGATTTTGGCGAGGCGCGCCTCGTCGCCTTTCTCGTAAGCCTGATTCGCTTCCGCCATCAATTGCTGGCGCTTGGCGCGGTCCTTGCGATCGGACGTGAGGTCGGGATGGATGCGCTTGGCGACGTCGCGATAGAGGCGTTTCATTTCGGGCGACGGTTTGAAGGCGCGCGGCTCCTTGGCGGCTTTCATCGCCCACGGCGCCCTTCGTCTCGCTTGCGATCGCGCGTGCCACCTTCGCCGATTGCTGCGCGCGCTCGTTGCCCGGCTGCTCGCGTGCCATTCGCTCTGCGAGCTTTGCCTTCCACTCATCGAGCTCGGCGTAGCGCGAGCCGACGAAGTGCAGATAGCGCCGCTCGAACGCCCCCAATTCGGCGCGTAGGCTCGCGGCACGCAATTCGCGGTCGGCAAGCTCGGCCTCGATGGCCGCTTGCTCGGCGCGTTTGCGCGCGAGTTCTCGCTCCTCGGGTTTTACGGGAGGCTTGAACGGATTCTTCGCAGACGCATCCGCTCGCAGCTTCTCCGGGTGGGCTTCCACCGATTTCGCCATAGTGTTCGCCTCTAACAGTGGCCTGCAACAAGCGTCGACGGCCGATGGCTCCCAAGCCCGCCGCCGGTCCTTACTCCGTTCTCAAATTGTAGCCGTGGACCGCAGGCGGCCTGAGGCTTTGGAAGGCCGAGTTTCCAGAATGCGAAATATGTTGCCATCGGGTACTTGGCCACCATCCTAAGGCGCTCTAAATGAGCCAATTTGGCCCTGCCCGAGCCGCCCATGCTGTCGTTTTTCGCTGATTCTCAGCCGTCGGAACCTTACAATCCATCCGTGCCGTTCGGGACGTCCGAGAGGAGCGCATCATGCCGGAAACCGTGCAGCAGTACATCCAGCGCATGCTGGGCAACGTTGGCAGCCAGGAGCCGCTCAAACTGCAAGCGGCGACGCCAAAGAAGATCGAACGCCTGTTGAAGGGCGCGGCGAGCTCGAAGTTGCGGAAGCGCCCCGCGCCCGGCAAGTGGTCGGCGGCCGAAATTCTCGCGCATCTCGCGGATACGGAGCTCGTCAGCGGCTACCGCATCCGCACGATCCTCGGCGCTCCGGGAAGCTCCGCTGCAGGGTTACGACCAGGACGCGTGGGCCGCGGCAATGCGCTACGGGAAGCGCGACCCACGCAAGTCGTTCGCGCGTTTTTGCGCCTTGCGCGAAAACAATCTGGCGCTGTTCAAGTCGCTCGCACCCGAACAATGGGAGCAACACGGAATGCATGCCGAGCGCGGCAAGGAAACCGTCAGCGCACATCGCCCGCATGATGGCGGGCCACGACATCAACCATCTCAGCCAGATCGAACACATTCTCGCGCCGAAGAAAAAGTAGCTCCGCCCCGGGGCGCTACCAGATGCGGCAGCGCATCGCCGGCGGCCGGACCATCGCCGACTTCTCGGTGCAACCCCACGCTTTCGCGAATGCGGGCACGTTCGGACGGTGCCATCCACTCGAAAGAAATTCAGCGGATGCGGATCGGTCTTCGCGCGCAGGCGCTCCGCTTCCGGACGGTAGTTCACCGCCCAGTTCTGCCGAGTAGCCGAGAAAGAAGCGTTGTTCGGCCGTGAAGCCGTCGATCGGAGGCGGCGTGGGCTTCCCTCAAGCGTCTTTTCAAACGCGGCGTGTGCGATCACCAACCCGCCCAGATCGGCGATGGCCTCGCCTTCTTCGAGCTTGCCGTTTTCATGCAGCCCCGGCTCGACTTCAAAGGAGTCGAATTCCTTCACGATACAATCGCCGCGTTCGTGAAAGTTCTTCAGGTCTTCCGGCGTCCACCAGTTCTTCAAATTGCCGTCGGCGTCGAATTGGGCTCCCTGGTCGTCGAAGCCGTGCGTCATCTCATGGCCCATGATGGACGCCGATGCTGCCGTAATTGATCGCATCATCCGCCTTCGCGATCGAAATACGGAGGCTGGAGAATGCCGGCGGGAAATACGATTTCGTTATGGAGCGGATTGTAGTAGGCGTTCACGGTCGGCGGAGACATTCCCCATTCGGTGCGATCCACTGGCTTGCCGATCTTGGCAAGATCGCGCGCGAACTCGAATTCATCGCCTCGCACCGCATTTTCGACGTAAGGCACGCGCCCGACGTGATACGCCGAGTAGTCGCGCCACTTATCCGGATAGCCGATCTTCAGCGTGATCGCGTCGAGCTTGTGCAAGGCCTGCTGGCGCGTGGGCGCGCTCATCCAGTCGAGCGTGGAAAGATCGTCGCGAAGCGCCGCGATCAGGTTGTGCACGAGCATCGAGCGCCCGCGCCTTCGCCTCCGGCGGGAAGTAGCGCTGCACGTAGTATTGACCGAGCGCTTCGCCCAGCTCATCGTCGGTCTGCTGCACGCAACGCTGCCAGCGAGGCAGAATCTGCTTCGCGCCGGTCAGTTGCCGGCCGTAAAAATCGAAATTCTCGTCGACGAATTTCTTGGGCAGGGCCGGCGCGGCATCGTGAATCAACGTGCCACCGCAGATAGATCTTCCACTGATCGAGCGGCACGGAAACGAGCGCCGCATCCACCGCCTTGAAGAAATCGGTCTGCGCGATGTCGGCCGACGAAACATCCGGCGCGCCCACTTCCTTGAAATAATCGGCCCAGGAAAGGTGCGGCGTAAGGTCCGCGAGCTGCACCAGCGTCAGCTTGTGATAATTCGCCTCGGGATTGCGCAGATCTTCGCGCTTCGTAGACGCCTTCGCCAGCATCGTCTCGATGTCCATCACCACCTTGGCTTCGCTCGCGGCCGTCGCATCGTCGTCGCCCATCGAGCTTGAACATGTTCGTGACGTGCTGGATGTATCCCGCGCGAAGCTGCTTCGAATGATCGTCCTCGATCCAGATAATACTGGCGATCCGGAAGGCCCAGGCCGCCCTGACCCGCGGCGGCGATCACCTGCGTGCTGTCTTTGAAGTCCTGTATGGAGCCGAATCCAAAAACGGCATTCACGCCGACGCGTTGCAGGCGCGCGATCTCCGCCTGCAGTCCCGGCACGTCCTTCATCTGCGCGATCTCCTGAAATATCGGATCGAGCGGCTTGATCCCGGCCGCTTCAATCGCGCTTTCGTCCATGCAGCTCGCGTAATAATCGCCGATCTTCTGCCAGTTCGAGCCAGGCTGGCGCGGATTTGTCCTTGGCCGCCTCTTCCAGAATTCCGTGCAGCTCCTCCTCGTTCCGATTCGTGAGCTTGCTGTACGTCGCCCAGGTGGAGCGATCCGCCGGGACGGGATTGTTTTTCATCCAGCCGCCGTCGACGAACTTGTAGAAATCGTCGCAAGGCGAAACGGAGCGATCGAGATTCGATAGATCGAAGCCGTGGCTCGGCTGCGGTCTTTGGCAACGGCATCCGAGCCGCCTCCCGAGTCCGTCGCGTCGAAGGCCGAAGCATCCGCCGGCCGGCGTCGATGGCGAAAGCAGTACCGGCCGCGGGACGCTGCGGGCCGGAGGATTGCGCGGACAGCGCCAGCGGGAACGCCGGAATCGACAGGGCTAGAACCGCGAGAGCGCATTCGTTGGATCATGGAAGAAGTCCTCGCCGGACGATTCGGAGACGCGCGTCTCCGCCGACCGAATTGAATTGCGATTGGAAAGCCGCCCCGTGGGCAGGAATCGACCCCCCGCCACCGACCGCGCTCAGCATTCTGCTTGCGACGCGTGCGGGGTGTCAACCGATACGCGGACTACACGCGGGCACGCCGAAGTTGGCGGCGTGCTGCGAGATTCCGCCTGGGGTAGACTACTTTGGCTGCTCGGGGGCACAGGTGCTTGATCCACGCGAAGAATATGGGAAGCGCCTGGCAATCCATGTCGCCGCCGTAGCGCAAAAGCAGCGCCAGCACATCCGGCTCGGAAACGCGAAACTGGCGGTGGTGGCCGCCGCCATCGTTCTTTTGGGGCTCGTCTTCGCAAGGCACGTGTCCGCCTACTGGCTGATCCTGCCGGCGGGAATCTATCGCAGCCCTCGCGATCTTCCACGAATACGCCATTCGCGGCCGGACCCGCGCACAAAGGGCAGCCGACTTCTACCGCTCGGGATTCGCGCGGATGGAAGACCGCTGGGCCGGCACGGGCGCGACAGGCGAACGCTTCCGCGATCCCAAGCATGTCTACGCGGACGATCTCGATCTTTTCGGGCGCGGCTGCCTCTTCGAGCTGCTTTCAACATCCCGAATGCCGATGGGCGAAAACCGCCTGGCCGAGTGGCTGCTTTCGCCTTCGCCCGTTCGAAGCGATCGTCGATCGGCAAGGTCTGGTCGCCGAGCTCCGCCCGAAACTGGATTTGCGCGAGGATTTGGCGGTCACGGGCGAAGACGTGCGCTGCGCGCCTGAACCCGGAGTCGCTGACGTAGTGGGCGGAAGAGGAATCATCGCCTCGGCGGACCGGCCTTGCGCGTCGCTCGCTGCGGCCGTGGCGATCGCCGCCGTCGGCGAGCCTCCTTATTATCTTTGCGACGCGGAACTACTGGCCCGTCCTCGGAGTCCTGTTCCTCGAAGCGATCGTCTTTAGCTGGCTGCACAAGCGCGCCCTCGCGCTCATCTCGGGAGTAAACTGCAACGCCGAGGGCTGGAGCTTTTCTCGAAGATTCTGCAGCGCATCGAGCAAGAGCCGTTCGCGTCGCCTCGTTTGCAGCAGCTCGTCGCGGAGCTGAAGCAAGGTCCCGAACCAGCCTCGCGCGCGATCCGCCGATTCGCGCGCATCGTCTACCTGGATCGATGCCCGCGACAGCCTGATCGCAAGAATCCTCGACCTTTCCCGTGCTTTACAATCCAGACCGCTCTTGCTGCGGAGGCGTGGAGAAAGCGGCATGGCCGCCGGCTGCGCGTCTGGATCGACGTTGTCGCCGAAATCGAAGCGCTGCTCTCGCTCGACAACGTACTCGTTCGAGCATCCCGCCGATCCTTTTCCGGAATTTGCGGACGCGCACCGATTCGGCCCCGCTCTTCGATGGCGAAGACCTCGGGCATCCGCTGATTCCCGCCGCCGATGCGTGCGAAATAGCGTGCGGCTGGATGCGCAACACCGCGTGCTGCTCGTGAGCGGATCGAACATGTCCGGCAAAAGCACGCTGCTGCGGACGGTCGGCATCAATGCGGTGCTGGCGATGGCAGGCGCGCCGATTCGCGGGAAATCACTGCGCCTCTCGCCACTCTCGCTCGGCACGCGCCTGCACAGCACCGATTCGCTGCAGGAAGGGCGCTCGACGTTCTACACGGAGGTGCTTCGCATCCGGCAAGTTCTCGATCTGACGAGCGGAGCGGCGACCGATCCTCTTCCTCTTCGATGAGCTTCTCGACGGAACGAATTCCCACGACCGCCGGATCGGAGCGGAAAGCCTGCTGCGCGCATTTCTCGAACGCGGCGCCATCGGCATCGTGACCACGCACGACCTGGCGCTGACGGAAATGGCCGAATCGCTCGGGACGAGCGTGCGCAACGTGCACTTTGCAGGATTACGTGGAGAACGGCCAGATGCGATTCGACTACAAGCTGCGCGATGGAGTGGTCGACCAAGAGCAACGCGCTCGAACTCATGCGCCTGGCCGGGCTGGACGTATAACGATTCGCCGCGACGCGGCCCCAGCGATCGGTCCACGTTATCGATCTGCGCGCGCTGCAGGCGGTCCGAGTAGTCGATGTAGAGCGTCTTCCACTCGGAGTAAAAATCGAGCGCGGCGAGGCCCGCTTCGCGATGGCCGTTGCCGGTGTTCTTGGTGCCGCCGAAAGGCAGATGCGTTTCCGCGCCGATCGTGGGCGCGTTCACGTAGACGATTCCGGTCTCGAGATCGCGCTGCGCGCGGAACGCGTTGTTCACGTTGCGCGTGTAGATCGAGGCCGAAAGGCCGTACTTCACGCCGTTCGCAATCGCCAGCGCGTCGTCGAAAGTCTCGAACGGAATCACGCTGACCACCGGGCCCGAAAATTTCCTCCTGGCAAATGCGCATCTGCGGATCGCAATCGACAAACACCGTCGGCTCGTGGAACCAGCCGTTCGCGTAGCGCGCCGCTTTCGAGGCGATGGCCGCCGGTCGCGAGCTTCGCGCCTTCGTCCTTGCCGATCTCGACGTACTTCATCACGGTCTTCAGCTGCTGCTCGTTGATGCACGGGCCCATTTCCGTCGTAGGATCGAGGCCGTCGCCCACTTTCAGCGCCTTCGCGCGCGCCACAAATTTTTCCACGAATTCGCGATAGACCTTCTTCTGCACGGCGACGCGGCTCGCCGCCGTGCAGCGCTGGCCCGTGGTGCCGAAGCCGCCCCAGACCGCGCCTTCGACGGCGAGGTCGAGATTCGCGTCGTCCATCACGATGATGATGTTCTTGCCGCCCATTTCGAGATGGCACTTCTTGAACGTCGGCGCGCACGCCTGGCTCACGATGCGGCCCACTTCGGTTGAACCCGTGAAGCTGACGAGATTGACCTCGGGATGTTTCAGCAGCGGCGCGCCCGCGCCGGGCCCGTCGCCGAATACGACGTTCAGCACGCCGGGCGGCAGGCCGGCTTCCTCCAGCACTTGCGCCAGATTGTAAGTCGAAAGCGGCGTGTCTTCGGCGGGCTTCAGGACCACCGTATTGCCGCAAACGAGCGCGGGCATCGCCTTCCACGACGGAATCGCCATCGGGAAATTCCACGGCGTGATCAGCCCGGCCACGCCGACGGGCGCGCGCACGGACATCGCGAATTTGTTCGGCAGCTCGGACGGCGTCGTCTGGCCGAACTGGCGGCGGCCTTCGCCGGCCATCAGGTACGTCATGTCGATGGCTTCCTGCACGTCGCCGCGCGTTTCGGCGAGCACCTTGCCCATTTCGCGCGTCATGTCGCGCGCGAAGTCTTCCTTGCGCTCGATCAGGATTTCGGCGGCGCGAAACAGAATCTCGGCGCGCTGCGGCGCGGGCGTGAGGCGCCACTTGTCGTAGGCGGCTTGCGCCGCGTCAACGGCCAGCGCCACGTCTTCGGAGTTCGAAGCGGGAAAGATTCCCACCAGTTCGTCGCGATTCGCCGGATTGCGGTCTTCGATCGCTTTGCCGCTGCGGGATTCAACCCATTCGCCGTTGATGAAGTTCTTGAATACGCGTGGGGCAAATGCTGTCGCCATGTAGTCGCTCCTGTGTGAACCTCTAGCTTAGCGCCGAACCACGCCAGCGCCAAGCCGCCCCATAGCACGCTCAAGGCTGGGCGGCATCCGTGCTTTGGCTTCCGGGCACGCTTTCTCCGCGGAATGGCAGCTTGAATTTGCGGGCGATCTCCGGCCAAAATTCCCGGAGCATGTCGAAACCAATTCCCTGCCCGATGCTGGAGCCGACGCTCTCCGCAGTCGGCGCGAAACCCCGGCGGTGATCGGGGTGGTAGACGTTGCCCAGCGAGATCGCGCTCGTCGTCGCGAACCACAGCGAGTAATTGGGCATCTCCGATCCGTCGACGTTGTACGCGACGACCGAATGCTCCACGGCATGAAAGAATCGCCGTCGGAAGGAGCCGGCGCCCAGACGGTAGTAGCGCGAGTCTTCCGAAAATATTACGGGGTATGCAAAATCGCCGAAGAAGTTCGATTGCGCCTGGTCGATCAGGTTGAAGCCAACCCGCTTTCCATAGCCCGCTGCGCCCTGGCCGTAGGAGGGATCGTCGTTTTGGGCCTGACTGACCCCCGAATTGAATGCGGCGCTCAAAAATGTGATCGGGTCGATCGTATCGCTGACGAACAACAGGAATTTGCCCTTCGCTTCGAGCGTACAGAATGTCGTGCCTGACTTGTATCGCGCCGGACCCATACTTACCTCTTTGCGCTCCAGTTTTCGGCCGAACGCGCCTACGACCTTCGCGAAAGGGCCCTCATAATCCTGCCATCCGACGAGCGGAGGCGGCTGAAGGCATGTGGTGGGGCCTTGCGGAGTTTGCTTCTCCACCGGTACAGCACCCGGCACCGAAGGCGGCGATTGTTGCTGAGGGGGCGATGTCGCTTGTGCGCGCGCAGAGCCACAAAAGGAAAGTGCGATTAGCAGAAGGCTTCCCGCCCAGGCGCAACAGACCCCACGAACCACACGAATGAAGTGCTTCTTGTGCGTACCCGTCTCTCCCACGGCCGTGGCGGCAGTGTCGGTTTGCGTGTCCCTGTCTTTTCCAATCAAAGACAGCGAATGGCGCGCAGGTCGAACGGCATTCTACCAGCCCGGGAGACGTGACGGTCAATACGGATCGCCATGTAAGCTCTACAAATTGAGGCTAGTGCTGCGGAGATTTTGGATCGGAGCCGGAGGCGCTGTCTGAGACAGTTGCTCTTGCCCCGCTCGGCGGCGGCGAGGATTGCTCCGGCAGCGCAACCGGAACGGATGTCGCCTTCCCGGCCGGCTGCGGGGACGTCGAACTCGAAGGCGCGGCGCAGCACTTTGGCACTTGAGGTTTGGGCGCCGAAACGCCCGCAATGTCCGAGCCGAGCCCCAGCTTTTGCAGCGTCGGGGCGTCGAGCTTGCCGGTGGAATCGAGACCGTGGGCCGACTGAAATTTTTCCGTCGCCGCAATCGTGTTCGAATCCCACTTGCCGGTGGGGTCGCCCATGATAGTAGCCGCCGCGCGAGAGCGCGGACTGAATCTCGGTGATGCGGTCGGCCGTAGGCCCATTCGGCAGATGCATCCGCTTCGAGTGATGTCTTCGGCTATACCTGCGATGATGGGTGCGGGTGGCTTGCGCCGCGGACGATTTCGACGAACTTTCTTGCGGCGTGCGAGCCGGCGCCGCAGCCGCAAGGGCCAGAGCAAGAGCGACTGACGCGGCAATCGCCCGCATTTCCGCTTCATGCTGGATCAAAGTCGTCATACAATTTGGACGCTGGGTCCGAGAGAATTGCCGCCCCGGCTGCCGGTTACGCCCCAGGTTCATTATCGTCCGTTCCAGGCTCCACTCAAGCCGGGCGCGACAGGGAACCATAGCCAATGGCCAACCTATCAGGTAACGCGTGCGCGGCAAACCCCAGGCGAAATTCGTCGCAAAGAAGACAAAAGGGGGCGCTCAACACGCCCCCTCGAAGAACCCAGAACCGTCTCTGCCTATTGCTGCGAGGACGGCACAGCGCCGGCCAGGAACAGCGTCAGCACCGTTGTCGTTATCCGAGTGCCGGGCGATCTTGAAGAGCACGTCGTCGCCGGGCTTGAGCTTGGCCATCTGCGCCTTGTAATCGGCGAGAGAAGTGATCGGCACGTGATTGACCTCGACGATCACGTCGCCGCGCAGAAAACCGACGTCCTCGGCGAAGCTGGCCGGCTCGACTTCGGTGACCACGCCGCCCACGAGCTTGCCCATGCCGATCTTGTGCGCGAGATCGGCTGTCAGATCCTCGACGTGCAAGCCGAACTGATCGGCCTGGTCGGCCTGATCGGGTGCTCTGGTCCGCGTCCTGAGCCGACTGCGGGAAAAGCTGGGAACGGTCCGCGACGGTGAGCGTCACCTGCTTCGCCTGCTTGTTGCGGACGTAGCTGAGTTTCACGGATTGCCCGATCGGCGTCTGCGCGATCGGATTCACCAAATCCGCGCCCGTGTGGACCGGCTGGCCGTTGACCTCCGTAATCACGTCGCCTGCCTTCAGGCCGACTTTCTCCGCGGGACTGCCCGGCGCGACAGCTTCGATCACGATTCCGTAAGGCGCGCCGAGCTCCTTCATCAGGATCGGGTTGTCGCTGTTTTCTTCCTGGAACGTGACGCCGATCGAGCCGCGCAGTCACTTTCCCGGTCGTGACGAGCTGGTTGTAAACGCTGATAGCCGTATTCGACGGCAGCGCGAAGCCAACGCCTTCAAATCCCCGGCCTCCCGTGTAAATCGCCGTGTTGATGCCGATCACTTCGCCCGGCCATGTTGACGAGCGGCCGCCCGGAATTGCCCGGGTTGATCGCCGCATCCGTCTGAATAAATCGCTGGAACTGCTTGCCGACCGCTGGTGCGGTCCTTGGCGCTGACGATCCCGGCCGTGACCGTGGAATTCAGGCCGAATGGGCTGCCGAACGCCAGCACCCAATCGCCCACCTGCACGCCATCGGAATTGCCGAGCTTCGCGACCGGCAGATTCGTGGCCGGCGTCAATCTTGATCACCGCGAGATCGGTGTCTTTGTCGACGCCGACCACGCGCGCGTTGTAGTGGCTCGGATCGCCGTCGAGGCTCACCTGAATCTTGGTGGCGTCGTCGATCACGTGGTCGTTCGTGAGGATGAAGCCCTTCTTATCGACGATCACGCCCGAACCCAGGCTGCGCTCGGCGTCCGGCGCGTTATCGGGCGAATCGAAGAAGCGGTCGAAGAAATCCTGGAATGGGTCGCTGCCGTCATCACCACCGCCGCCGCTTGGCGTGGCCTTGCCGCGCTGGCCTTCGGCTTTTCAATCACCTGCGTGGTCGAAATGTTGACGACCGCTGGTCCCAGGTTTTTCGAGATGCTGGCGAATGCGCCTGACAGGCTGATCGGATCCGGAATCGGCAAGCATCGCCGCGCCATTCGGGCCCTGCGCGTGATTGGCGAGCGTGTGGCCGGGAACCACGGTTCCGATCAGATTCCAATGCCCAGCGTGGCGACTACGAGGAGGGTCGCAAACACTTTACGGCGCCGAGCCCAACTCCAAAGCTCCTGAAATTGAATCCCCATCCTCGTACTCCTTTTTCCTGGCCCCTGAAGCGATGCGTGATTATAGCACTGCTCGGCAGCCCGCGAACTCTGCCGTCCTGCCCGCTTGACGTTGCGACTTAGGCACACACTTCGATGCGAGAGCGCCTTGAGATGGGCTTCCCCAGAATCGGCTCGGAAAGTTCCCGCTAAGCCGGGATTTGCCAAAGGATGGGCTCGCAGGTAGAGTGGTGCGAGTTTTTCGGGTGGCTTACCGGAGGCAGGCTTCAAATCCGCGGGGGTGGGGCGAAATGGAATTTGGTGTCATCGACCATGTCGACCGGCAAGACCGGCCGATTCACGAGACTTACGACAGCCGGCTGAAGCTTCTCGAACTCTATGACAAGGCCGGTTTCAGCACCTATCACCTCACCGAACATCACTTTACGCCGCTCGGCCTGGCGCCTTCCCCGCTGATCTTTCATGGCGGCGGCATCGCGCATCACCGAGCGGATCCGGTTCGCGCCGCTTGTCCTGATCGCGACGCTCTACAATCCGCTGCGCCTGGCCGCGGAAATCTGCATGCTCGACCATCTCACGAATGGCCGCCTCGAGATCGGCACGGGCCGCGGCGTTTCGCCGATTGAGCTGGGCTTTTACAACGTCACGGAAGCCGAGGCGCCGGCTCTCTATGGCGAGGCGATCGCGGTGGTGATGGCGGCGCTCACGCAGGATGTGGTCGATTATCACGGCAAATATTTCAACTTCACGAACGTGCCGATCGAGATGAAGCCGCTGCAAAAGCCTCATCCCCCGCTGTGGTACGCGACGAACAGTCCCGAAAGCGCGGCGCGCGCGCCGCGCGCCAAAATATGAACATCGTCTCGCTGCTGCCCGCCGTGGGCGCACGCAATGTGGTCGACGCGTACATGCAGGCGTGGAGCGCGGCCTATGGCACGGGATGCAGCCACCCTCGCGCGAGAATGCCGAAAGTAGGCATCACGCGATTGCTCTACGTGGGAGAAAACGATCAGAAGCGCCAAAGAGCGCGGCATGTTCGGATACCGCGGCTTCTACGACAAGCTGTACCTATTTGTGGCGAAAGTTCGACGTCAAACACGCGGCGCTCGACGAAATTTCAAATGCTAGCGCCGACACGATCATCACCGGGACGCCCGCAACGGTGCGCGCCGCGATCGAAGAACAGATGGAAGTTTCCGGCGCCAACTATTTCGTCCCGCGCTTCGCCTATGGCGACCTCACCCACGGCGAAAGCGTCCGCTCGCTCGAACTTTTCACCAGCGAGGTGATGCCCCACTTCCGGAAATATCCCTCCATCGAAAAAGGGTGGAACGGCGGGGTTTCAACCCCGCCGTTAGCCGCCAAGTATCTCGCTCGCAGACTGCTTACAACGATCGCAGGAAATTCAACAGATCCTGCTGATCCTGGCTGCTCCGATTCGTTGAAGAGCGAAATCACCTGATTCGCCTCTGATCCCTGGCCCGCATGATCCTCGATCGCTCGCAGCAAGCCGCCGTTGGCGGGCGTGGCGCGGCCGTCGTGCAGAAAGAATATCCGCTGCCCGACGCCCCATAGCGGCGCCGTGCGGAATTCGTCCGGCCCCGCCGAGCCTTGCGACGACGTTGTCGGCCAGGCCCGAGCCCATGTGATGCACGAGCAGATCCGAAAACAGCGCCACATTCTTGTTTCCGCAGCGCGGGGCTGAAAGACGACGGCGAAGTGGCCAGCGACGGCGTATGGCACATGTCGCAGTGCACCTGGCCGAATACGGCGCTGCCATTCGATGCGAGCTGCGACGACGGGTTGCCGGGAATTCCCGTCGGCCGACGGCGCCGGCGGCGCAAGAAATCGCATGAAGTCCGCAAAGCCGACGATGTCGCTCGGTATCTGCGTGCCCGCATCGCCGAAGTTCGTCGCGTCCTCCGGCGTCGTGTTGTAGAGGCAGCTTGCGGGCGCGCCGTCTCGCTCGTTCGGGAAGAGTTCGTTCGTCACGCCCATTTCGACGTTGTAGGCCTCGCCCGGCAAACATTTCGAGCGACTTGTTCTGCGCCTTCCAGCCGAAGCGGGTCACCGTTCCGTCGTTGCCGCTGTACGTTCGGATGGCCCGAGATGCCGAGACTGCTGCTTGAGCGGAGCGTTCGCGTTCATGTTCGCAAGAATCGGTCGAATCGGGAATGTTTTCGATCAAGCCCGCCGCCAAAAAGCGGCGTCGGGATTCGAAAAATGATGTTGTTGAGCTGGTTCATCTGGTCGAAATTCGGCTGCGGCATGTTGCAGTTGGGCGCGTCGGACCGGCCCGCGATCGTGAAAACGTCGTGCACGCCGCCATCCGGCGTCGAGGTCACGCGGCCGTTCGACACGACGTATGGAAAGCGGACTTCGCGCACCGGCCCGTCCGTGGACATGAAATATGGAATGCTGTTCGTCGCGCCCGCGTCGTTGGCCACGGTCATCTGCGGGTTGGGCCCGATGTTCGGATATTGGCTGGCGCTGGGACTCGATGCCGCCGATCGCCGGCTGCGCGTGGCAACTTGCGCAGCTATTCGAGTTGAAGGTCGGCCCCGAATCCCAGGCCCGTTTCGCCCGAGACGTTTCCCCCGAACCGAATCCACCTCCATAAAGCGCGTCATGCCATCCTGAAAGAACTGCAGTTCCGCCGCGCTAAGTCCCGGCAACGGCGCGCCCACCTGCACGTTGCCAGCTCGTACGCCCGGATCGCTGACGCTCGATTGTGACGGGGTGGACTGTCTGCCGCCTTCCCTGCCCGAGCAAGCGCGGCGTCGATCGACAAGGCCGTAAGTGCCAGACAACCACCACTCGCTTTGTGATTCTATCATCTGCGCTCTCCCCCGCCGGTGAACAGGCACACCCCGGCGCACGGTTTCATGGGTTAACGAGCTGGTGAGTTAACCTGACGACGAAATGACTTGGCCGCTCGCGCTCTGCGAATTCGAGGAAACGACCGGCGACGATTTGTTGGCCGAGACTCTAGGCCGATGCCACTACTCGCGTCAATTTGCGCGAGGTACAGTTTTGGTACAGCGAAGGATTGAGGTAAGGAGGACAGCAGAAGTACAGAGAAGGAAAAAGGAAGGCGGAAATCGACAATGGGAAAGACCACCGACTTACGGAGTCGAGCCGTCGTGAAATTCGGTCAGACGAAGCTGCGTGTCGGCGGTCGTTCCGTGGTGATGATATCCATAGCTCACCATGCCGATGCCTGGGACAAAGTCGAATTCGTCGTCATCCGGATTCGTAAAATATTCCACACGGTGGGCGATGTACCTTCCCGGTTGAACTCCCTTGACGCCAGCCAGCCGCATCGCGCGGGCGGGCCCTGTCACCCAGCAATAGTGATTGTCGGTTCGCTCCATGCGCTCCGCCTCGCAGAATTTCTTGCCTTTCGCTAGAGGAAGCTGCAGGAACCAGTCGTGATCCACGGGCACTTGCTCCCAGGAATATCGCGGATTATCGAGTTGCGAGAGGAGCGATTTCGCTTCGTCATCTTCGAGGAGATAGAACTTTGCATCCGGAGTCCGAATCACAATCGAGAGCGACGGCGTCGCATGGCCTTCCGACCAATCGAGATCTCCCGGCATGCCTTTTACCACGGCAATGGTCAGCCCATCGCGATGAATGGCGCGCGTGATCGACGTCTTCCATGTGACCTGCGCTATCTTCCCGTTCTCGAGGCCCTTCACCCAATACCGCACAGTGCCTTGATAGACCCAATACGTTCCAGGCGTCAGCGGAAAGTCTTCGTCGATCTTATTCTGGCTGGGCGCGGATGCGGCGCAGAGCGCCAAAGCAAGCGCAACAAGCGAAATGGCGCGTCTCAGCGGCATCTTAGCTTTTCCGCGCCGCCATCCACAGCGAATCGCTTGTCGGCAAGCAATCAGCAAGCGGCCGCGCGAGCGGCGCAAATCCGGTTTCTCGCAAAATCTTGCCGAGCGTCTGCGGCGTAAAATAGTTGCAATGCGCGGGAACGTGATAGCCGCACCAGTTCATCCCCCGGATGTGGCGATTCCAGCTCGCATAATTCGGCGTCTTCAGGATGGTCAAGCCGCCCGGCTTAAGGACGCGATGCGCGGCGCGCAATCCGGCCAGCGGATGCCATTCATGCTCGATGTAGCCGAACTGTGTCACGACATCAAAAGCTCCCGCTGGCAAATTCCGTTCAGCCACCTCGGTCACCGGCCCTTCGAAAATCTTTTCGCGCGAAGTTCGCTGCCGCGCCATTTCGGCGCCCTGCGGGCTCAGTTCGATTCCTGTGACGTCGAAGTGCGCCGAGGCCTGCGCGAGGAATCGCCCATCGCCGCAGCCGAAATCAACCAGCTTCCCTGAACGCGCCCAGCGCAGCGTCTGCGCCACAAGCCGCGCAGTCGATTCAGGACGCAGCCAGCGCGTGCAGCGCGAGAGAAAAAGCATCACGCGGCTGCTTTTCCCGCCGTTGCGCCAATTCCCTCGTGTGCTCCTCGACCCAATCGTGATTCTTCGCCTGTTCGTCGTATGCCAGCTCGCTGCCGAGAAACACCATCTCGCAGCGCGTGCACTGCGCGATCTCCCAGCCGCCGCGGCGCGCCTGCACCTCGCGCTCGATCCCGCCGCACAGCGGGCAAGCCTCACGCGCGTGTCGCTTGCCGCCGCACTTGTCGCTTGGATCGTCGTGTTCACGTTTGCGAACTCGCGAAATTCTCAGCAGCGCGCCGTGGCGCCGCACCGCCTTCTGCGCCTAGCGGCCCGCGCGCACCTCGCAACCTGCAGAGACCGCTTGCGCCGGCTCGCTTCTCTTGGCATAACTTCAGGGGGGCGGAATAAGGCGGCGCACGCTGCGCTCGCGGCGGCTCCGCGAACAACTTCACACTCACACTTGATAGGAGAACATCTGTGGCTGACATCGCACTCTTCGGCGCAACGGGAATGATCGGGCAGCGAATCCTCAACGAAGCTCTTTCGCGCGGGCACAAAGTGACGGCCATCGTGCGCGACATCACCAAAGCGCCGCAGCCAGGGCCCAACCTCGAAATCAAGCCCGGCGACGTTCTCGAAGCCCGAGGCGTCGCCCTCGCCATCGCGGGAAATTCCGTCGTCGTCTCCTCCTACGGGCCGCGCGGCGGCGACCCGAAGGAGGCTTTAGTCGCGGTGCGTTCGTCTGATGGAAGGAGTCGGCAGCCGCAAAGGAAACGGCGGGCAAGCCGATCCGGTTCATTATCGTCGGCGGCGCCGCGAGCCTCGAGGTCGCGCCCGGAGTCGCGCTCCTCGACACGCCGAATTTTCCTGCCGCCTGGAAACCTGTCGCGTCCGCGTATCGCGACGTGCTCGGCATTCTTCGAAAGGAAGCCACGGCCGCCGGGCTCGATTGGACGTACTTCAGCCCCGCCGCCTTCATCCAGCCCGGCGAACGCACCGGAAAATTCCGCCTTGGCGCAGACCAGCTCGTCGTCGACGCGAAAGGCGAAAGCCGCATCTCTGCGGAGGACTACGCCGTCGCCATCGTCGACGAAATCGAAAAGCCGCAGTTCATCGGCAAACGCTTCACCGCCGCCTACTAGCCGATCAGCCTATCGTGCCTGATTGGCGCGCGTAGTTTGCGCCCCGCAGCGATCACCACTTCGGAATGCGCAGGTGAAATTCGCGGCGTCGTATCGGATCGCCGCTTCCCTTGTAGATGGCCGCCTGCGGATACGGGCACGCCGGGTGCGTGCGGTCGACAGTCATCGCCGACCTTGTGCGTGTTGATGATTTCGTCGGGAGCCTTGCCGGTCTCGCGCCATTTTTCGACCACGTCGAGCGCGTCAAACGTCCCGTTGTCCCCCATCCCAAATCCCGGGCACATCCCCATTCCCGGCACCATGAACAAGCGCACGAAATCGTACGTCTCCTTCTTGCCCCCCATGGTTTTCAGGATGCTGTCGTAGTAATCGATCATGCCGCTGCGGCGGAATGATCGCCTCGTCCCACGATTCGTAGATCAGCAGCTTGCCGCCGTGCTTCTTGAATGGTTCCAGATTCGGATCGTTCGAATTCAAGGACGCTCCATACCGCTGATCCGCCAGCCGCGTATCGCGGTCCACGTCAAACGTCCGGAAATCCCAATCGGGATTGCCGAAAACGATGCTCTTGAAGAATCCGGTGCTGATGCTGAGCGGCGCGGGACCGGCCATCATCAATCCCCAGCCCAGCTCGCTGCCCGGATCGAATCCGGGATACACTCTGCGTGCCGTCCGCGAATTTCGGCCCCGCGTAAATCAGCTTCGCCGTCTGCACCTGAGGCTCGGTGAGGCACGACGCCGAATCCGACTTCCCCGGGCAGCGAATCGTTTCCGGATCGAAATGGCAGCGCGTCGGATCTTCGATAAAGCCGTCGCGCACGCCGTCGAGCGAGTCGCACGCATCGAGCGCCGCGCGGTGAATCACCGGATACTTGCTCGGCGGAATGTAGCTCGGCGCTTTCACGCCATCCTTCAGCGAGAGCCACGTCATATACTCCGACACTGCCTGCAGGTGCGTGATGTAGTAGGCCGGATCGCCCGCTGCAATCGCGTCGTAGTCCATCGGGGAACTTCTGCGCCTCGGTGAGCGCCTGATTGCCGCCTTCGTGGCAGCTGCTAAAGAACGACAATTTTTCGGGCTTGCCGTAATACGCGAGAATCAACGTCCTTCGCGGCAACGGCCGTCTCGTGCATCGCGCGGTATCCCCAATCCGCCACTTTTTCGGGATGGCCGATCGCCCATTTATCGGGTGCTTCGCTCGTCGCGCCCACGTCCGCGTGGCCCGTATCAGTAGACGCGGCCGCCGACCCGCGATCTGACCTCGCGCGCCAGCCCCGCGTAGCTGATCTCTCCGATGAATCCGGGGTTCCCGATGCCGATATAGTTCCCGTCCCATTTCGCGGCGATAGGCAGCCACACCTCGAACCCAATATGCGAATCGCTGGTGGGCGCCGAGAATCCGGCCACGCGACAGAACGGCACCGAAACCTTCAGCCCTGCAGGCGTGCCGAATCTTCCGCCCGTGCTCGGCACTTCGAAATCCGGCGGCGTGCTGATCGCCGTCGCCATCGTGATCGTGACATGCGGAATTTGCAGCGACGTTAGACTTTCGCACGACTGTTGCGCCGAAGCGGACACCGGAACCATCAGCAACACACACAGCGCAGCCAAACACAAAAACGCCATCGAACGATACTTCATGCGATCCCCCCGTTTTGTCCCACCTGCTCGGGCGCCCCCGATTCCCCAATCTGGCAGCGCTTTCCAACACCATTCCAGACTTCGCCGAGCATTCCCTAATTCGGTCGCGGATTATACACCCTGTTTCAAGAGCAAGCGGGCTGCGCGCTGTTTCATCAGTTCCGTGCCGCCGCTATTGCGGGTGTGTCATTTGCCTTTCTCGACCGGATAGCCCTTGCCCGCCCAGTCCGTGCCGAAATTCGTCGGCAGCAGCAGCACGCGAAAACGCGCGAAACCAGCTTCGTGCAGCGCCGTGAATGCCGGCCGCAGATTCGGGCATCGCACCATCGGGCAGCATCCGCAATACAGCACCACGTTCGAAGATTTCGGCAAGCTTTGCGCCCACGCTTTCAGATCGGCCATCCCTTCGTTTTCCGATGCGGGCCCGTGAAACGAAGCGCCGGGCACATGCCCTCCGTCGTACAGGAATTTAAATCCGACGCAGGCCACGATCGGCCGCTTCGCAGGATCAGGATCGCTAAGCTCTTTCTCAAGGTCCGCCGGCGTGACGGTCTCCGAAGCCGTCCACGGATCGGCCTGCGTCTGCGGCTTGGACGCCGCGTTCTGAGCCTGCGGCGAGGCCGCCTGAACCGTGGCGCGCCGGATCGTGCCGATGTACAGGGCAAGCAATCCCGTTGCAAGCACGACCGCGATAAAGCCGCACGCCTGCAAAATTCCTCGCCGCCGATTTTCAATGCGCATGAAATTCTTCTCCTCTTCGCCGGATCAGGCAATGCTTCCCCGCAGCGGTATTTTATGGCCTGTCTGCGCTTCGTGCCTGAACTTCGTCATAATCGCTTGCCGCAACCTCTCGGCGTGTTCGTGTTTGATGTTGGCCTTCGGGAAAAACTCCTCCGCCCGCTCCGCATCCTCCTCGGTTCCTCCCGGCAGTGCGAGCCACGCTGCGCGGAATTCCTCGTCCGCCGAGAGCCACGCATCCATCCAAGCCTCGCGCAGTTCCATCGTGATTTTCCGGCACTCGTCGCAATCGGCTGGGCCGATCATCCCGAGAGCATCCCCCCGAAAGGACCCGGCGTCAATCGACTGGCCGCGACATTTCGTATTCACCCAAGGATGGATCGTTCGGATAAGGTTCAATCCGTCCGGTTCGCCTGAAACCCAAACGTTCGTAGAACGACATGGCATCGTCGTTGTTGGATGTGACCATGAGATGCAAGACGCGGGCATTGCGTGAACGCGCCCAACCGAGAACTTCTTCCACCAGCAACCGGCCTAGCCCGCGCCGGCGGTGCGTCGGAGCCGTCCACACGGAAACGAGCTGTGCCCGCGTCGCATCCCCTTCGTCCAGGAACGACCCGGCGATCCCACATCCAACGCCTTCGTCGGAAACGAGGAACATAATCGATCGTTCGCCGTCGCTCCATTGGGTCGCGCGCTTGATCCAATCCGCATCGGTAAGCTGTGACTCTTTTGCATACGTTGACCCGAACGCGCTGCGGATCGTCCCGCAGCGCGCGAAGGCGAAGGGCTTTGAAAAGTAATGCGTTCAGCGGCGTGAGCGGCTCAATCGCGATCATAGAACCGTAATTTCCTAAACAACCCATTATAAACGGCCTGCGCAGGACTTCCTGAAACCGTTACCGCGGCCATTTGGCGGCGTGCCTTCAAATTGTTACAATGTGAGTGGAAGGTTCATCCAGCAAAATATGGCCGCCCGCACACTCTACGAAAAAATCTGGGACGCGCACGTCGTCCACGAAGAGCCCGGTCAGCCCTCGCTGATCTATATCGACCGCCATCTGATCCACGAAGGCACTTCCCCGCAGGCGTTCGCGGGACTCAAAGCAGCCGGCCGCAAAGTGCGCCAGCCCGAGCTGACCTTCGCGGTGATGGATCATTCCGTCTCGACCAAGAATCGCGCGCTTGCCGGTGCTCGACGCCGACGCCGCCGCGCAATTCGAAGCGCTCGCGCGCAATTGCCAGGAATACGGCATCAATCTTTTCGACATGCAGAGCCGCAATCAGGGCATCGTCCACGTGATCGGCCCTGAGCTTGGCATCACGCAGCCCGGCTGCACGATCGTCTGCGGCGACAGCCACACCTCGACGCATGGCGCGATGGGCGCGCTCGCCTTCGGCATCGGGACGAGCGAAGTGGAGCACGTGCTCGCCACGCAGTGCCTCTCGCAGTACAAATCGAAAACGATGAAGATCGACGTGCAGGGCAAGCGCCCGCACGGCGTCACCGCGAAGGACATCATCCTCGCCATCATCGGCAAAATCGGAATCGCGGGCGGCACCGGCTACGTCGCCGAGTACACCGGCGAGGCCGTGCGCGGCCTTTCGATGGAAGGCCGCATGACGATGTGCAACATGACCATCGAAGGCGGCGCGCGCGCCGGCATGGTCGCGCCGGACGACACGACGTTCGCTTACATGGAAGGCAAGCCGTTCGTCGCCGCGCGGAAAAGAATTTCAGGAAGCGGTCGCCTACTGGAAATCGCTCGCCACCGATCCCGACGCGAAATACGACGCGACCGTCACGCTGAAAGCCGAAGACCTCGCGCCGATGGTTACCTGGGGCACGAATCCCGGCATGGTGACGCAGGTGACGAGCCGCGTTCCCGATCCGTCCTCGTTCGCCGATCCCGTCGATCGCAAAGCCGCCGAAAGCGCCCTCGTTTACATGGATCTCAAGCCCGGCACGCTGATCGAAAATATTCCCGTCGATCGCGTGTTCATCGGCTCGTGCACGAATTCGCGCATCGAAGATCTGCGCGCGGCCGCGAAGGTCGTCGCCGGACAGGCACGTGGCGAAATCGCTCAAGCAGGCGCTCGCGGTTCCCGGCTCGCGTGTCGTGAAGCTGCAGGCCGAAAAAGAAGGCCTCGACAAAATTTTCCGCGACGCCGGATTCGAATGGCGCGACGCGGGCTGCAGCATGTGCATCGCGATGAATGACGACGTCCTGCCGAGCGGCGAACGCTCCGCCAGCACCTCGAATCGCAATTTCGAAGGCCGCCAGGGCAAAGGCAGCCGCACGCATCTGGTCAGCCCGATGATGGCCGCAGCCGCCGCAATCGAAGGCCATTTCGTCGATATTCGCAAATGGAAGGGCCTGGACGGAGCCGAATAACGATGAAACCTTTCACAAAACTCGCAGGGCTGGTCGCGCCGATCGATCGCGTGAATGTCGACACGGACCAGATGGTGCCCAAGCAATTCCTGAAGCTGCTGACGCGCGAAGGCTACGGGCGAGTTCTCTTTTACGACTGGCGCTACCTGCCGGGCGAAAAGCCGAATCCGGATTTTGTGCTGAATGCGCCGCGCTATAAAGGCGCGAGCGTTTTTCTCGCGCGCGCGAATTTCGGCTGCGGCTCAAGCCGCGAACATGCGCCGTGGGCGATCCTGATTATGGCGTGCGCGCGATTCTCGCGCCGAGCTACGCCGATATTTTCTATAACAACTGCTTCAAGAACGGGATTCTGCCCGTCACGCTCAGCGACGAACAGATGGACGAACTCTTCAAGCGCACCGAGCAGAACGAAGGCTATCGCGTCACGGTCGATCTCGAGCAGCAAGTCGTCACCGACGACAAAGGCCTGCGCTACTCCTTCACCGTCGATCCATTCCGCCGCGAATGCCTGCTGAAGGGCCTCGACGATATCGGCCTCACGCTGGTCCACGAGCCCGAAATCTCCGCCTACGAGAAGAAAGCTTTGCGCATCCCCGTGATGCACGAAGCCCTCGACGTAAAGTTCCACCACAACTAGCCAAGTCGAGTTTCGGCGGGTGACCTTCGATCCCTATTGCGTCCGGATCCACGGATTAAGGAGAGCGATTCCTAGCGGCTCAAAATCCTTGGTGTTCCTCGTGACCAAAGTCAGTCCGCGCACCTGAGCGATTGCGGCCAGGAAGCCGTCGATAGCCGGGAGAACCCTCCCCATTTTTTCGCTGCGCGCCACGATCTTTCCCCATGCTTCGGCTACGCCAAGGCCGATTCCAAGGATGCGCCTGTCGAATCTCGCAGGCAGGTCATTTTCCAGCCACGCGGCCAGCTCGGCGCGGCGCCGCCCTGGCGCCATCCTCTCCACGCCCAAGCGAATCTCGGCGAATGTAATTACGCTCAACCAGACGCTGTCCTCATTCGTCTCGGCGAGCCATCGCAGAACATTTGCGTCGGGCCGAGGCTTTACCACCTCGGAAACGACGTTGGTGTCCAGCAGATAACTCAAATCTCGATCTCCCGCGCTTTATTCTTATCGCGCGTAATTCTGATGCGGGCGCCGCGAAGGGGAGAATTCGCCAGAAAATCGGCGAGATTGCCTTTGCGTTTCGTCTTGCGCTCCCATTCGTCGGCCGAGACCACAACAACCTCAGTGCGCCCGCTGCGCGTCACCGTCTGCGGCCCCTCGGACAAGGCGCGGTCGATGAGCTCGCTGAATTGCGCCTTCGCTTTGGCCACTCCCCATGTGTGTTTTTGTCTGGCCATCGTTTCTCCTCTCTGATCCATGTGGTCATTATAGTCATATTGAGCGATTCCCCGCAACTCGGACGCGCACAACTGCTCCGACGGGAGCATCAATGATGATGCCGTCGGGGGCTTAAAGGTCTCTCGGGGGCCAATAAAAGCCAAAAGTGCGCCTTGGGCGCCATTCGCCAATCGGTTAGACCTCAAGCCCGCCGGCGGGGATCAGGCGGCGGGGGCTGGCGCGGCTTCGATGATGGAGACGCCTTCGACGATCGCGACATTCTGAGGAAACTTGTCTTTGGCTACGACCGGGATGATGCGGCGCATCTCGAATCCGCCCGCGGCGAGGAGAGGTTTCCATTCGGCGGCGCTGCGTTCCTTGCCGCCGGTGACTGTCATCATGTTGAGGTCGCTCATCAGGAGAGTTTCGAGCGCCGGATTCGGTCGCGAGATCACATCGGGAAGGACGAACTCGAGCACGAGAAGGGCTCCGTCCGGCGGGATCACGGCGCGGCAGTTCTTCAGCATCTTGATCGCAGCATCGTCGTTGCAGCCGTGGAGGACGTGCTTCATCGCGTAGACTTCCGCGCCGGCGGGCACGCTCTCCAGTAAATCCGCGGCGATTAATTTGCATCGCTCGGCGAGGCCGTCGGCTTGAATGCGCGGCGCGGCTGCATCGATCGACGGCTGGCGGTCCACCAGCATGCCGGTCAGCTTCGGATCATTCTTCAGGATGGCGCTGATCAGCGCGCCGCCTCCGCCGCCCAAATCCGCGACCACCCGCCGACCGGCGAAATTCCAGGCTTGAGCGATCGGCATGTAATCCTCGGCAGGAGCCGTGCCCATTACCGCGCGAAAAATTCCCTGCGCGTCCGGATCGGTGAACCAGCGCGACACGATCCCCCGGCTCTCCATCAGCTTCATGGCTCTTTCGCCGGTGCGCACACAGTCGGTGAAATACGCCCAACTGTCCGCCAGCAGGTCCGCCCAGAATACGACCGCCGGCCAGACGGAATTCGGCGCGTCCTTGCGCAGCGGCTGGCCCAGCGGCGCGAGAACGAATTTGCCGGGCGCCGTCTCGGATGTGATTCCGAAAATAGCCAGCGCGCGCAGCAGGCGATACAGCGAATCGCGGTCGGCGGCGCAGGCTTTGGCCAGGTCGTCGACGCTGCGTTCTCCGCCGGCTAATGCGTCGGCAACGCCGAGACGCGCGGCGGCGCATACCATCCGGCTGCGCGAGTGCGCCATCGCCATTTCCACGAGGTCGGGAGTCTGGGTTACGCTGCCGCTGCCGGCGCTGCTCGATGCCATGGTTGCCTCCTCACTGCGTTTCCTGTCGGAAGTTCGTTCAGAATGCAACGTCCTTGATATGCGTGGCGATGAACCAGCGGTTGCCGAAGGGGTCCGTCACGCCGGCGCTGCGGTCGCCGTAGGGCTGATCGGCGGGCGGCTGGATCGAAGTCGCCCCGGCAGCGAGCGCGCGCTCGTAAAGCGCGTCGGTATCGGGAACGTACAGGTGCAGCGTGCTCGGCATCGGTTGATAGGCCCCATGCCCGCCAGCCAGCGCGACGATGGAATCGCCGATGCGCACCTGCGCGTGCGGAATTCTGCCATCGGGCATTTGCGCGCGATAGGTCTCTTCCCCGCCAAACGCTTTCTGAAGGAATTCGATGAGCTGCACCGGCTCTCCCGCATAGAGATGCGGGGTCACACTGCCGAAAGCTCCAAAGATGGCGTTGCCGGGCGTCGGATTGAAAATATGCCACCGGTTGCCCGAAGCGTCGACCACTGTGCCGCCGCGCGAACCGTAATCGTGATCCGCGACCCGATCGAAGACGGTGGCGCCTGCTTCGATGGCTCGCGCGTAAACCGCGTCGGGATCGCTCACGCGAAGCAGCAGCGTGCAGGGCGTCGCCGGAAATTGCGGGTTCGCGTCGGCGAGCTCGACCATCGACTCACCGATTTTCACTTCAGCGTGCATGATGACGTCTTCGGCGCCCGGGCGCTTTGCTCGGAAATACTCTTCGGCGCCGAACGCCTGTCTCACGAAGTCGATCCACTGCGCCGCTTTCGGAATGATCAGGTACGGCGTGACCGTGTGAAATCCTTTACGGATGAATTCCACGGCGCCCGGCGTTTCCTTTTCTTCACCGGGAACACGGCTCTCGCGTCGCGACAATTCCTCGCTGCGCCGCTGCATTTCGGCAGGCGACATTTCCTCCTTACGCGTCGAAAGAGTCCACGTATATCCGAAGGGATCGCGGAACTGGCCCGAACGATCGCCATAGAACTGATCGGCAACGGGGCGCAGCACCGTCGCTCCCGCGGCGACCATCCGGCGCGCCGATGCGTCCACGTCCGGCACGTCGAGATGAATGTTAATCGGCGATCCGCCCATAGATTCAGGGCTTTGAAAACCGATTTCCGGGAATTCATCCGCGAGATAGATTTTCGCACCGCCGATATTGACTTCGGCATGGCCCACCCGTCCGTCCGGCTGATTCAGGCGGAGCACTTCGGTGGCTCCGAACGCCCTCTCGTAGAATTCGATCGCGGCGGCCGCTCCCTTCACACTCAGGTACGGCGTAATGGTTGCGCGAAACTCGGGAACTGCTTTTGCGCTGCTGGCCATCGATGCTCTCCTTTCCAAATCGGCCTTCAGGCGCGCCTTGAAATTTGGGCGCGGAAGATCCTTCAAATCGCGGACGACTTCGATCACGGGCGCAAAGCTCATGTCGGCGGGACGCGCGGCGCCGACTCGCGAAAAAGGCGCGCCGGGCGGGCCAAGAAGCGCCGATACGATCTTGTCGAGTTGTTCGCTTTGCGTATTGTTAGCCATTTTTTCTTACCGGCTTTTTCGTTTTCGCGCGCGCCTGCTTTTCGACGTGCGCGCGCAGATTCTGAATGGCGCGAAATTGCAGCTGCTTCACGGCGCCATCGGTGCGGCCGATTTCGCGGGCGATTTCGGCGATGCTTTTGCCCTCGGCGAAACGCATTTCGATCACGCGGCTCTGGTCCGCTGGCAACGTCGATACCAGACGGAAGAGGCGCGCGCGGCTTTCGATCTCCTCTGGATTCGCGTGCGCGGAGTCGTCCGGGGGATCCTCCGCCAGCGCGGTTCCCTGCTCTTTCGCAGCGCGCTGCCAGCGATCGGCAATCGCGTTGGAGGCGATGCGGTAAAGCCACGCGGAAAAAGGTGCGCCACGCCATTCGAATTTGCCGATATTCGCCAGCGCGTCGCGAAAGACTTCGGAGGTCACATCCTCGGCGTCATCGCGATTGCGCAAACGCCCGGCGACGAACGCATAGACGCGCTCGAAGTTCTCCTCGTAGAGCTCCGTGAAGCGCGCAGGGTCCTTCTGCGCGGCCGCAATCAGTAGCCGGTCGTCGTGGGCGTCCTTCTTCGGTGGCATCTATGTGTCTTCTCTAACATAAACCGCGCGGGGGCTGAAAGGTTACGGGGGAATCGAGGTGGCGGGTAGCGGGGGGCAGGGGCGGGTGGCAGGGGCAGGGGGCAGGGCAAGACCAAAAGCAGATCCCTCGCTGCGTCCCGCGCCCGCAGAAAGCGCGGGAAAAGCAACAACGCGCGGGACTCCGCTCGGGATGACAGGGTGCGGTTGCTATTCGGCCGTAGGGACGGGTTTCAAACCCGCCCCTACACCTGTGGAAGATCCAAGGCAACAAGAACGGCGGGCGGAGCAAGCAGCGCCCCTACGAAGATCCACAAGGAGAGCAGCGAAACGATCGCGCTCGTTGTCCCTATTCGATGGGGCCGGCGATGGGCTCGGGGGATTCGGCGACGGTGGGTGCGGGGCCTTTGAGTTCGGCGAGTAAGATGCCGGCCAGGATCAGGGCCGCGCCGGCCAGAGTGCGCGCGCCGAAATGCTCGGTGGCAAGGAGCCACGAGGTGATCGCCGCGAAGACCGGCTCGAGACTCACGAGGATCGCCGTGTGCGACGGCGAGGTGTGCTGCTGCGCCCACGTTTGCAGCGAGAAGCCGATGACCGTCGAGCCGATCGATGTGACGAGGACCGCGACGATTACCGTGGTGTTCCAAACCAGCCGCGGCTGCTCCCATCCGGCAAACATCGCAAGCGGAAGGACAAGCGTCGAAAGGACCGCCGTGGTCGCTACTTGCAGGAACGCGAGCGCGCCGACGGAGTGGTCGCCGACGTAGCGGCCGATAAAAATAATGTGCAGCGCGAACATCACCGCGCAGCCGAAAACGATCGGGTCGCCGCGATTGAGTGCGCCCAGGCCCTCGGGCGGGACCGTCAGAAAATACAGTCCCGCGAGGGCGGCTGCCGCGCCCGCCCAGATCCAGGCGGTGATGCGGCGGCGTCCGAAAGCGGCGAGCAGCAGCGGCACAAGCACCACGGCCATGCCGGTGATGAATGCCGCCTTCGCCGGCGTGGTGTATTTCAGGCCGGAAGTCTGAAACATGTATCCGCCGAACATGCAGATGCCGATCTGCATGCCGGCCCAAATGGTTTTCATGTTCAGCCGGTGCAGCGACCGCCAGAAAATGATCGCCATCAGCGCGGCGGAAAGCGCGAAGCGCACGGCGAGGTAGACGACCACGGAGATATCGGCAAGCGCGTCCTTGACGAGGACAAACGTGGCGCCCCAGATGAGCGTGCAGAGGACAAGGGCGAGATCGGCGCGGACGCGCTTGCTCAGCATGGGATCGGGCGCCTCATGTGCATTTCGCGCATGGGGCAGAGTCTACGCGGGGAGGCGTGCTGCCGCAAGAAAGCGGCTGATATTGGCGGGCCAGTTTACGGGTGAATGCGAGCCGCGTTTTGTAGACTGCATCCAGGATTGATCTGAACCACTTGCCCGCAATCTAACTACACGTCCAAGTGGCGCTGCTAGTTTCCAGCGACTGTCCGAACGTACAGGTGATTATCTGGAGGGATCATCCGGCAAGAACGCAGTTGCGCGCCTTCCCCCTTTGCTAACCTGAGCAGAACCTCAAGAAACAAGGAGTGACCAACATGCGGTCTAACGTGCGTCAATTCCCTGTCCGGATGCTCGCGCTGCAACCGGCTCTATTCTTTTTCTTCGCGGGCGTCGTCATGCTTGGCGTCTGTGTGTCCAGCGCCGATGCTCAGACGGCGGCTAGCAGCAACGCGGTTGCGTCGCGAACCGCCAAGGCGATGACCTACCGGCGCGGAGGCGGCGCCGTGAAAGTGTCCTTACATGGAACCGATCTCATGGCCCAAGCCACCGGCGAAGCGAGTGTCGAGAACAAGGGAAACCGCGTCGAGATCGAGGCAAAGTTCGAAAATGTCGAGGATGCGACCAAGTTTGGCCTCGAATACCTCACATACGTCCTCTGGGCTGTTTCTCCCGAAGGGAGAGCCGTCAATCTGGGCGAAGTGCAGATCAAGAACGGCAGCGCGCACGTGAAGGCGATTACAGACATGCAGACGTTCGCGCTAGTCGTGACCGCCGAGCCCGATTTCGCCGTTTCGCAGCCGGGCGATGAAGTGGTCCTCGAAAACGCGGGCGGAGCCGGCGGCGAGGAGATCACTGCGACCTATTCGCTGCTTGCGCGCGGAGTCTATTCGTCTTCGAACACAAAGATCGACAACGCGATTTTCGGCATCGACCGCAAGACGCCAAGAGAGCTTTTTGAAGCACGCAACGCCGTCCGCATCGCAAACAACGCCAACGCCGCGAAGTACGCAGCCGACGTGATGGCCAAGGCCAATGAGCAGTTGCAGGCGGCCGAGGACTCCTACCGGCAGAAGCGCGACACCAAAATCGTGATCTCCATGGCGCGCGACGCCGTGCAGACCGCGGAAGAGGCCCGGGTAATCTCCGTAAAGCAGAAGGCGGAAGAGGATGCTCAAGCGCAGGCGGCGGCAGAAAAGCAGGCCGCCGAAGACCGCGCCGCCAAGGCTCGCGCCGACGCCGCCGAAGAAGCAAAGCGCGTTCAAGAGGCGGAGCAAGCCCGCAAGGACGCGGAGACCGCCCAAGCCGAAGCCGAGCGCATGAAGCAGGAAGCCTTGGCTGCGGCCGCGGAAGCGGCTAAAGCAAAGGAAGAGGCGGAGCAGGCCCGTCAGGCCGCGGTCGCCGAACAACAAGCGGCGCTGGCGCAGAAGCAAGACGCACTGGCGCAAAAAGCGGCGGCGGAGGCTGAGGCGGATCAAGCTCGCCAGGCGGCCGCGAAAGCGGACGCCGAGAAGGCCGACCTTCGCGCGCAGCTTCGGGCGCAGCTCGATGCGGTGCTGCAGACCAGCGACTCGGCGCGGGGATTGATCGTCAACATGTCCGACGTGCTTTTCAGCACGGGCAGCTACGTCCTGCAACCGGGCGCGCGCGAGAAGCTCGCGAAGATTTCTGGAATCTTGCTCGCCCATCCCGGATTGACTCTAGAGATCGATGGATACACGGACAGCGTAGGCGGCGATGAGTTCAACCAAACTCTCTCCGAGCAGCGTGCCGGCTCGGTCCGCGATTTCTTGGCCCAGCAGGGAGTTCCGGCAACGTCAATCACGGCGAGGGGTTTCGGTATGACACAGCCTGTCGCCTCCAACGATACCGCCGAAGGCCGACAGCAGAACCGCCGCGTGGAAATCGTGGTCAACGGCGATTCGATCGGCACCTCTTCTGCTATGGCGACCCAAACAAACCAATAAGCGCCGGATAGCGATTGACGCGCGGATTCACCTCTTGGGGTATGCCGTAAAAATGTAATCCTTTGACGCTGCCAGCGTGTGGCATGCGGCGCCGCACTTCGCGTCGTGCCCCTGCGGCGGCTTGCCGGCCAAGGTGCCAGGCGCGAACGTACCGGATGTGGCGTCATAGTCGAACACGGCATATCCCCATCCGTGCGTGTCCGAGAATCTCTTGCTGTCCTTCACGATGAACTCGACCTCAGCCAGGTCGCCGGGCACCGTGTCCGGGGTGCTCGCCGAAAAAGGGGGACCGGTTAACTTTTTTGGCTTCCACTCAAGCTTCACAATCTTGGAGCCTTCGGGGAAGGGCTTGCCATTGCCCGGAATGCCTTCCTGATAGGCTTTGATCATCACAGGATTGGCGAGGATCACCCGGATCACGTTGGAGGCTTCGGTGAGGCTGGGGGCGACCACCTGCCAGGTCTCGTATCCTCGAATCTCAGAGAACGCGAGACCGCCCGGCACCTGCAAGGTGTATCTGTCCTGCTTGTCGTGGCCGGCAGAGCTCGCCCTGCCGCCCACGACGGCGAGCGCCAGCGCGACGATAGCCACCGCTACGGATAGACTTGCCTTCATGGGTTGTTCCTCCGCAGCTGAATGGAAGTTTGGGATTCGCTCCGGTCGGGAGCTGGCGAATTCAGGGCACGAATCATAGGCCACGCAAACGCTGCGGTCAAGGTTTCCGGATACGTGCTCGACCAACGCTCTCCCGCGTGCTTTGCAGCGATCGGGTTCGAGCGCCCGAGCGGCGAATTGTTGCGCTAGAGGCGGGAGACTTGTAGGATGCTCGGTTCAGAGATTCACTCGGACAACAGCGGGCCGGACGATCTAACCAACCTATGCCCCTTGCAGCTGGCGCGGAACTCGGACCCTACGAAATCATTGCCCCAATCGGCGCGGGCGGCATGGGAGAAGTCTACCGCGCGCGCGACACGCGGCTCGGGCGCGACGTTGCGCTGAAAATCCTTCCGGAGTCGTTCGCCCGCGATGCCGACCGGGTGCGGCGGTTCAAGCAGGAAGCGCAGGCGGTCGCCGCGCTCAATCACCCCAACATTCTCGCGATCTTCGATGTGAGTTACGTCGAAGGCGCGCCGTTTCTGGTCTCGGAGCTTCTCGAGGGCGAAAGCCTTCGCGCCGCGCTAGATCACGGCCCGATTCGGCACGGGAAGATCATCGAGTACGCGGTGCAAATCGCCAATGGCCTGGCGGCCGCGCACGACAAAGGCGTGGTGCATCGCGATCTCAAACCCGAAAATCTTTTCGTCTGCAAGGACGACCGCATCAAGATCCTCGATTTTGGGCTCGCGAAGCTGAGCGCCGGGCCGGAAGACAACTCGCTGGACGGCGCGACGATGACGAGCCCGCGAACGGCTGCGGGCGTGGTGATGGGCACGGCCAGCTACATGGCGCCCGAGCAAGTGCGGGGCGAACCCGTCGATGCGCGCACGGATATGTTTGCATTCGGCGCGGTCCTCTTCGAGATGGTGTCGCGCAAGCGTGCGTTTCAGCGCGACACCACCGCCGAAACGATGACCGCCATTCTGCGCGAAGATCTGCCGGAAATCACCGACGTCCAGCCTCCGATTGCTCCCGCGCTCGAGCGCATCATCCGGCGATGCCTCGAAAAGAAGCCGGACCATCGCTTCCAGTCCGCGAAGGATCTGGCGTTCGCGCTGGAGGCGCTGTCGCAGATCACAACGGCAAGCGGCTCGGCCGGGCGCGCCGTTGCGGAAGCGCGGAAAGCGGATTCGCGCCGGAAGCTGATCGCCATCGCGGGCGCGGCGCTTGTGGCTGTGGTGATGCTCGGCGCGGGCTGGTGGATCGGCCGCGCGGGAGGCGCTGTGCCTCCGCTCCAGTACGAGCAGATCACATTCCGCACCGGAACGGTCGGCAACGCCCGCTTCACTCCGGACGGCAGCATCGTTTACAGCGCCGCCTGGGACGGCGGAGCGAGCCAGCTATATCTGGCGCATGCCGGTGACAACGGCGCCACCGAGCTGGGATTGAAAGATGCGGAGCTTCTCTCGGTTTCGAAAAACGGAGAACTGGCTGTCTGCCTTAACAACCTTCGCCTGGGAGGTTATGCGCGCGCAGGAACGCTGGCGCGAGTTCCGTTGAGCGGCGGAGCACCGCGGGAGGTGCTGGACAACGTGCAGGACGCGGACTGGGCCGCGGACGGCGAGAGTATGGCTATCGTTCGCTTCATTCCGGCGAACTCTCATTGGCGGCTGGAATATCCGATCGGCAAGGTGCTGTTTGACAGTATCGACTGGATCAGTGATCCGAAGATTTCGCCGGACGGCAAGTGGGTAGCGTTCGCGGATCACGAGAACCCGGGTGGCGACGACCAGGGTTCGGTTGCAGTCATCGACCCTGACGGGCATGAAAAAAAACTCTCTTCGGGCTGGTCCTCCGTCGAGGGCGTCGAGTGGTCGCCTTCGGGAGACGAAGTCTGGTTCTCCGCCTCGAACAGCGGCGCCGCCGATAATCTCCGCGGCGTGACGCTGAGCGGCAAGCTGCGGAGCATCACGAACGTCCCCGGAGGTATGTGGCTCGAGGATCTTCACGATGGACTGGCGCTGATGGTCGTCCAGCAGCAGCGCGTCAATATCCGAGGCACGTCTCCCGGCGGTAAAGAGGAGCGCGAACTCGGATGGCTCGGATGGTCGAGCCTGAGAGACATCAGCAGCGACGGCACGAAGGTGCTTTTCGAGGAGGAAGCGGAAGGCGGAGGGCCCAATTACAGCGTGTTTCTTCGCGACACGGACGGATCCCCGCCCGTGAAGGTCGGTGAAGGCGTCGCAGGGGCCATCTCGCCGGATAAGAAGTGGCTGATTACCAGGCCGCTGAAGACCGGGGCTCTCAGCCTGGTCCCAGCCGGCGCCGGCGAGTCCAGACAGTTGACGCATGACAACGTGACCTACACCGATGTCCGTTATTTCCCCGATGGCAAGCGGCTCATTGCATCAGGAATCGAGCCCGGGCATGGAGCGCGCGATTATTTGATCGATGTGAGCACAGGTGATTCCAAACCACTGACTCCCGAAGGAGTCAGCGGCGTCGACCTCTCGCCCGACGCGCGCCGGGTCGCAGTAGTCGGACCCGACGGTAAGTTGGGCATCTGGCCGCTCGACGGGGGCGGCATGCGATCGATTCCAGGGCTCGACGCGACCTACTTCACGGAGGGATGGGCGCCGGACGGCGCGTCGCTGTATGTAACCTCGCGCCAGAATCGGACAGATATCACCCGGAAAGTGTATCGCTTGAACATTGCGACCGGGAAAATGGAGTTCTGGAAGGAATTCGGGACGAACCTGCCCACGGGAGGCTCCGGCGTTGGCGCGCCACTATTTTCCAGCGATGGCCGCGCCTACGCGTACGTGTATTCGCAAACGCTCTCCGAGGCGTACGTGGTGAAGGGGCTGAAGTAGCGCGCGGGCAGCTCCTGGGCGAATTTTCCGGCCGTAGGGGCGGGTTTCAAACCCGCCCCTACAGAGAGAAACACGAAAGGCAAGAAAGATGTGGGGCGCAGCACATTCGAATCCCGACAGGTTCCCGCGAGCGCGGGCGGTCAGCGGGCGAGGCCGGCGAGGGCGATGGCGGCGAGGTACAGGCGCTTGAGGCCGAGGTCGCGGCCGGATGGGTCGTACCACTCTTCGAGGGTATGCGAGCCGCCGCCCCTGCCGCCGCCGCCTACCGCGACGGCGGGGATGCCGAGCGAGAGCGGGATATTCGCGTCGGTCGAGCTGCGCTCGAGGCGCGAGCGGTTGCCGAGGTAGCCGTCCACGCTGCGAATCGTCGCGAGTAGCGGCGAATCTTTCGGCAGCGCGCCCGCGGGACGCGTGCCGAGCGATCGAAAATCGACGTGCAGGGCGGATTGATCGAGCTGGGTATAATCGTCGCCGCTACGCGCGCGCGAAGATGAGAGTTCTTCGTTCACACCCGCCACGATCGCATCGCGAAGCGCCTTATCGAGGCGGGCGAGCTCGGTTTCGTCCTCGGAGCGCAGATCGACTTTCACCGACGCGCGCGCGGGAATCGAATTCACCGACGTGCCGCCTTCGATCACGCCGAAATTGAACGAGCTGCGCGGGCTATCGCGGGATGCGTATCGCCGAAAACTTGACGATGCCGCGCGCGAGCGCCGTGATCGGATTAGGCCCGCCGAAATCCGACCAGCTGTGCCCGCCGGGGCCGCTGACGGTGACCTCGAAGCGGCGCGAGGCGATTCCCTGGGTGGTGATGTAATCGGTCGAGGGGCCGTCGACCGCGATCACGTCCGCGAGCCGCGAGCCGTATTCGTCCACCAGCGCGCGAATGCCGCGCAGATTGCCTTCGCCCTCTTCGCCGACGTCTCCCGCGAGCACGATTGTCTTTCTTCGTGCGTCACGCGCGGACACGGAAAGAGCGCGCGCGAGGCCCGCAAGGGCCGCGAGCCCCGCGGCGTTGTCCGAAATGCCCGGCGCCGACGAGGCGATTGCCATCGCGCTTCACCGTCACGTCCGTGCCGGCGGGAAATACCGTGTCGAGGTGCGCGACGAACAGGACGACGCCCGGTTCCGATCCCGGGCTCTCGCCGATCACGTTGCCGGTTTCATCGGTGCGGACCTTCAGGCCCGCCGCCGCAAAAATTGCCGCGAGCGCTTTGCCGCGCTCGGCTTCGCCGAATTCAGGCGCCGGGAATCTCCGAAAGCCGAATCTGCTGCTCGGTGACCCAAGCAGGAATTTTTCGCGATCCAGTCGAGGCCGCTGCGCGCAGCGGGCATCCTCGGCGAGCTTCGCGACCGAGTCGTCGGTGGCGCGAGCGGAAAGAGTGGCCATCAAAAGCAAGATACAGCAGATGAAGGCGAGTTTCACGGGTTTTGCGGCGGCTCTCCCGGCATGCAGCAGAGCAAAAGAACAATTCCCGGGGCTAAAGCCCCCGTTTTAGCAGGCGCTTTTTCGCGGGCCTAAAGGCCCACGCTTCCACCCAGTCGGTCGCAAATCCTGCGACCCGCCGCTACAAAGACTTCGCGCGTCCCCCGCGCCACGACGAGACTGAGCAAAACGACTCAGCGCCAGTCGTCGAGGATAGAAGCCGGCGCGGTTGTAGCCCGCCGATTCGCTCGGTCTCCATCGCCACGCCCTGCGAGTCGCCGCGAAATCCGTGCGCGATCAGCGATTGATAAGCCTCGCGGCGCGCGACGTTGACGCCCGCCATGATCTTGTGCGCCCAGGCGCAGCGCGCGAACGCCTCGACGGCATCGAGCAGGCGCTCAAATTCTCGCCGCGCGCGGCCCGGGGCGCACCGCCGCGAATTTCACGTAGCAGACGCCTGTGCCGGCTTCGCTGCGCGGGCCCGTGTGGCAGACGGCGAACGCGGCGAGCGCAGGCGCCATCCCACACGAGAATCGTATTGCCGAGTTTTTGCTCGGCCACGGCGCGAATTTCGCGCGAAACATCGAGGCCCTCGAAATTCGCGTTGGTCACCTCGCGGCACACGGCAAGCAGCGCCGCACGCCCGGAAATCTCCACGTCGTTGAAGCGTGATGTGTCCGGCGGCATCTGGGGCCGCACATCGCCGACCGGTTTGACGACGTTGGCAACGAGATCGCGCGGCCAGAAGCCGAATTTCTGGTACAGCGCCATATGCTTGGGGCTGTGCGCGAAGGTATAGAGGCCCGCGTGGCGGACTTGCCATCCGCGCAGTATTTCCATCGTGGGACCGATCAGCTGCTGCGCAACCCCGCGACCCCAGTGTTCCGGCGCGACCGTGAGCGGACCGAAAAATCCGAAGCTTCCCCAGTGTCGTCGCGAAGCACGATCCGACGAGCTTGCCATCGAGCAGCAGCCGCGAGCACGGCCGTTGGATCGGCCTTCCATCGCGTGTGCGCGTAGTTGGCGTCGCCCATGAAGGCCGATGGGTCGGGCATGCCGAGAAATGTCCCGAAGGCGACGCGAACCATCTGGTCGGCTTGGGCCAGTTCGTTTTCGGCGAGCGGCCGGACAACAACTTCAGCGCGCGGCTGCGTTTGCGGTGTTGCCATGGCCCCTATTAAAGCTTCGAAATCGCCCGCTGGCAAGCGGCGAAAAGAAAAACACGAGAATCGATCCCGCGCGCGCCGCGTTTTGTGGTAAAACCTCGTCTCGATGAGGGCTCTTATCGGACGGCCAGAATTGCGGGTCTGTCGATTTTGCTGCTTGCGCCGATGACGGTGCTGTGCCGCGCGGCTTTCGCGCAAATCGATCCCTCCGGGGATTGGGCGCTCACCTTGTTCGAAGACCAGCGCGACCGCCTGGCGGGCGCCGACATGGGCGACTACCTCGGCATGCCGATCAACGCCGCCGGGCTTTTCCGCGCCGAGAGCTGGAGCGCCGCGGTTGTCGAGATTCCCGAAAATCAGTGCCGCGCGCACGGCTCCGACTACGGCTGGCGCGGACCTTCGGCGCTGCGCATCTGGAAGGAAGTCGACCCGGCCTCGCAAAAGCTGATCGCGTATCACATTCGCCTTTCGGCCTACAACGCGGAGCAAACCGTTTGGATGGACGACCGGCCGCATCCTCCCGACTATGCGCGCGCACACGTGGGCAGGGTTTTCGACCGGGCACTGGGAAGGCGACCAGCTCGTTATCCACACCACGCACCTCAAGGAAAATTGGCTCGGTCTCAATGGCCTGCCGCGCAGCGATGAGGCGACGGCGAGCGTCCATATCATGCGGCATGGCGAAGTGCTCACCGTCGCGGTGATCACCTACGATCCCGTGTACCTCTCCGAGCCGCTGATGCGCACGATCGACTTCACCTTCGCGCCGCAACAGCAGATGAATCCGTGGCCGTGCGAGTCCGTCGACGAAGTAGATCGCCCCGAAGGCCAGGTGCCGAGCTACCTGATGGCGCAGAATCCGTTTATCGACGAGTTCGCCGCGCGCTACGGAATCCCGCCCGAAGCCACCCGCGGCGGCGCCGAAACGATGTATCCCGAATACATGAAGAAGCTGAAAACGATGAAGTTGCTTCCCCGCCCGAAACCCGAACAGCAAGACCAGCCGAGCCCACCGTCGCCGACCTCCCAATCGGGCCAGCCGAACAAGTAACAGGGCGAACAAGCCAAGAGAGATTCTTCGCTTCGCTCAGAATGACGCGATTGCCGGTTGGGTGCTTTGAAATGAAAGGTGGCTTCGTTTATATTCTCGCCAGCAAGTCGGGAGTGCTTTACGTAGGGGTTACGAATCGGCTGCGTCGCCGAATCGTTGAGCATCGCCTGAAACTGGTCGAGGGGTTCACTGCAAGATACAACATCGACTGGTGTATTTCGAGAAGTTCGGAGATATTCGCGACGCAATCGCACGCGAAAAGCAGATCAAGGGCTGGCTCCGGGCAAGAAAAGTTGCGCTGATCGAGTCGGCCAATCCCAGGTGGAAAGACCTAGCCGAAGACCTCTGACAGCTGCAGCCGTCCGCTCCGTTTCTGCCGTCGTCTCATAGCCACCGACAAACCACCGCCGTCATTCTGAGCGAAGCGAAGAATCTCTCTTTGCCGTCACCGCGGCCGAAGAATATCCATCAGACTTGCTTCTAGTGGCGCGCGGAGGATACCGCCAGCGCGAGAATTTCATCTTCCGTGAGGATGCGGCTCGATTGCTTCGCGGCGGCGAGGATTCGGTCGACGGCTTCGTCGCTGGCGGGAATGCCGCGCTTCGCGAGCCAGTAGATCACATTCGATCGCCCGCTCATCGGGACCAACTTCGATCACCTGCTCGAGCCCGAAAAGATGCGCGGGGACGCCGCTATAAATCGTGTCGGCGAGCGTGGGATCGTCCTTTTTGTGCGCCTTGGCGATGGCGGCGGCGTGGACGCCTGTCGCGGTGCGAAATGCGTCGCGGCCGACGATCGGATAATTCGGCGGGATCACGGTGCCGGTGGCGCGCGCGATCGGTGTCCGAATACTCCTTCAGCCGCGACAAGATCGCGCCCGTTCGAACTGATCAGCGCCGAGCAGCCGCAGATTGACGAGCATCACTTCCATGGGCGTGTTGCCGACGCGCTCGCCGAGCGCCAGCGCGCACGCGTGGACCTGATCCGCCCCGGCCGCGATGGCCGCGAGCGAATTCGCAACGGCGAGGCCGCGGTCGTTGTGCCCGTGCCAATCGACGCGAATCTTTTCGCCCGACGGCTTCACGATTTCCTCGATCGCGAATTTCACGAGGTTGTAGGCGCCGCGCGGCGTCGCATGGCCCACCGTATCGCACAGGACAATGGCGCGCGCGCCCGCGCGAATTGCCGTCGAATAGAGCGCGATCACCGTCGACGGATCGGTGCGAATCGTATCCTCGGTCACGTACATCACCGGCAGGCCCGCGCTTACGTCGCGCAATCGCACGGATTCTTCCGTGGTGCGCTGCAGGTGATCGACCGTCCAGTCTTCGACCAGCCGGCGGATCGGGCTCGATCCCAAAAACATCGACGACTTCGATCGGCTGGCCCACGCGCTCGCAGATGTCGATCATCGACTGAATATCGTTCTTGTGCGTGCGCCCGCTCATATTCGCGCGAATTTCATCCGCGAGCCGACGATTTCGCGCGCCAGCTCTTCCGTATCGGCAAACGCGCGCGGCCCTGCGCCGGGCAGGCCGATATTCACGAGGTCGATGCCGAGCGCATCCATCAGGTGCAGGATTTCGATTTTTTCGCCGATCGAGGGATCGCGCACGGACGGATTCTGCAGGCCGTCGCGCAGCGTTTCGTCGATTGAAGCATCACGCGCCGCCCGCGAGGAATTTCGGGCTCGGCGTGCGCGTTCCAGTCGTAGATGAGTTCGTCGGTCATTGGTCGTCGATCATTCAGCCGATCGAGCGGGGCGAGAAATCATATCCGGTCGCGCCGGAAGACCACGCGCCGGCTGCCTCCGAGCGCCGCCATGCGCCGCCTCCAGCTGGGCGCGAACATCGCCTCGACGAATCGGTTGGCGGCTGCGGCCAATTCCGCGCTGTAGCCGTACCACCAGCTTTTCGCGATGCGCGGCAGGCGGTCGATATCGATATATTTTACGTGAACCATTTCGAGAAAGCCAAAACGCGAGTGCGCGCGTCCCCAGCCGCTTGCGCCGCGGCCGCCGTGCGGCGCTTCGGAGATGCCGTAATAGCTCGCGACGTCGTTGATCATCACCGAGCCTGCGCGCAATTGCGATGCGATGTTTCGCGCGGCCTGCGCGTCGCGCGTCCACACGCTCGCGCTGAGCGAAAAAGGCGAATCGTTCGCCAGCGCCACGGCTTCCGCCGCCGAAGCGACCGGCGCGAATCGCCAGCACCGGGCCGAATGTCTCCTCGCGCATCAGCTCCATCGAATGATCGACATTGGTGACGACCGCGGGCTCGAGGAAATTCGCGCCAAGCTCGGTGCGTCGCTCGCCGCCCGTGAGAATCTTGCGCGCCTCGCGCGACCGCATCCTGCAGTTGCCGCTCGACGCGCTCGAGTTGCCGCACGCGAATCATTGGGCCGATTTCCGCATCCGGATCGGATGGCGGGCCGAGGCGCAGCTTCTTCGTCTTCACGACGCACATTCCCGTGAACCGCGCGGCGACCGATTGCTCGACGTACACGCGCTCGACCGAAAGGCACGCTTGGCCGCAATTCATGAAGCTGCCCCAGACCGCGGCGCTCGACGCGATTTCGAGGTCGGCGTCCGCGAGAACGATCATGCGATCTTTGCCGCCCAATTCGAGCACGGATGGAATCAGCTTTCGCCGCGCATGCCTTGCGCGATCTTGCGGCCCGTCTCGACGCTGCCGGTGAAGAATACTTTGTCGGGCGCGGCTTCGATCATGGCGCTGCCGACTTCGGCTCGCGCCCTGCACGATCTGCACGAGATTTTCGGGCAATTTGGCGCGGGCCGCGATTTCGCCGATCGAGCGCGCCCGTCGGCAGGCGTCAGTTCGCTTGGCTTTAGCACCACGGCGTTGCCCGCGGCCAGCGCGGGAATCAGCTGCGCGATCGGGATCGCGAAGGGATAATTCCACGGCGAGATGATTGCGACGACGCCGAGCGGCTCGTATTCGAGCCAGCCGGATTTTGTCTTTACGGCGATGTTGTGGTGCGGGACGCGCTCGGGGCGCAGCCATTTCGGCGCGCGGCGCGCGATGAAGTCGGCGGTATCGAGCGCGAGAATGATTTCGGCGAAGATTGCCTCGACGCGCGGCTTGCCTGTCTCGCGCGAAATCATGCCCGCGATTTCTTCGCGGCGTCGAAGATCGCGTCGCGCAGCCGGCGCAGGGCTGCGGCTGCGCTCGCGGATCGGCTCCGCCGCCCATCGGCTTGCGCGGCCCGCGCGCGCGCGAAGATCGCGGGAATGTCGCGCCGGCTCGGTGGATTCGAATCGCGCGATTGTTTCGTCTGTCGCCGGATCGATCGAATCCACGTGCGTCGACTGCCGGGAGCAATCGTGTCGGCGGGTATCGGGCGAGGTGTTCCCATCGGCGTGCCGTGATTTTACCTGAATTCCCCGGCTGCGTGCGCCGGAGGCAGAGTTGCATGGCGGGACGCCTCACCGCTGAGACGCAGAGAGCACAGAGCGAATCAGCAGCAACCGAGGGAAAAAGACGAGAGCCAAACACAGAGAGCACGGAGAACGATCAGGAGGACACGGATGGATCCAGCGTTCGCCGCGCCACAGATCTTCAGCGCGGTAGCCTTTCAATTTTCTCTGCTTTCGTGCTGTGCGCGAGGTCTTTTCTGATGCCAGCGAATCCGTCGGGTCAGGATGCTCGAGCGAGACCAGGTACAGTCCCTCGGGCGGCATTGTCGGCCCGGACTGCGAGCGGTCGCGCAGCTCGAATATCCGGGGAATATCTTCCGGCGTGAGCCTTCCCTTCCCGACCTCGATCAGCGTGCCTACGATTTTGCGGACCATGTAACGCAGGAAGGATTGGCCGCGGACGACGTAGGCGATTTCCTCGCGCTCGGGCTCGCGCACGATTTCCGAGGAATAGATCACGCGCATCATGTTGCGGTCGCGATCGTCTTCCTCGGAACCGGCCGAGGCCGCGAACGATGCTGAAATCGTGCTCGCCTTCGAATTGGCGCGCGGCGGCGGCCATTGCGGCCTCGTCGAGCGGCCAGGGATAGTGCAGCGCGCGGCGGTATTCGAATGGCGGCAGGACGCGCCCGCGAAAAATCCGATATCGGTACGTCTTGCCCTGCGCCTGCCAGCGCGCGTGAAAATCGGGGCCGGTTTCCTCGGCGTCGACGATGCGGATCGCCGGAGGCAGCAGCGCATTGAGCGCGCGCTGAATTTCCGTCGCCGAAAGCGGCGACTGCGTCTGGAAATGCGCCACCTGTCCCAGCGCGTGAACGCCGGCATCGGTGCGGCTCGCGCCGTGGACCACGATTTTTTCCTGCGTGATTTTGCGCGCGGCGTCGTTGAGCGCGCCCTGAATCGTCGCCACACCCGGCTGCGTCTGCCAGCCGTGAAAATCGGCGCCGTCGTACGCGATGGTGAGTTTGATATTGCGCATGCGATCGGCGCAATTATCGCACGGCGACGCGAGGTGCGGGATGCTTCGAGAAAAAAGGAGGGGGCCCTCGCTTGGGATCGAGAGCCCCCAAAGGCCGCGTTCCGGTGGTCCGGCCTAGGCGTGACCGGACCTGGGGTCATCCATCCTAGCTTCCCTCTCAGAGGCAGGTGGGAACGACCCGTTCCATCCTGTGAATTGGGCCCCTTCCTCCCCATTCACGCGACGGGCGGATCGTTGGAACGCGACCCACGCCGTATCTTATGCACGTCCCAGGCCCATTCGCAGCGGATACGACGTACGCTACCGAACACTTCCATTCTTAACGAGCTTGTCTCTGCTCGCCTGCGTCAGGACACCCCTACGGCTGGTCTTGGCCAAGTCAATTCGGGAAGCGCGGCCGGAGAAATCCCGGAACGGTACGCCGCGATTGATCGCGCCCTGGCGTCAGCGCACCACCACAACCCACCGCGCGATTGTGCCGCGGGCTCGCTCTGCCGCATAATGTAAGTCTGACCGTGCAAAAATCGCTTATGGCCGTGATCGCTTCGCTGGTGGCGCTGGCCGTCGTGCTGGTGGGCTTGGCGCCGCGCGCGAACGCCGCGCCGAAAGCGCAGCCAGCCCGACGTCCGTGACGCATGCCGCGATCGAAACGGTGAAGGCGCAGACGCCGGGATTCAAGGCTGCGACCGAAGACGCGTCCGACGACACCACCAGCGATTCGGGCGACGACTCCGCCAACGTGATTCGCTTCGTCGCGCGATCCCTCGCCCGCGCCGCCCTTCCTGCTGAACGACCTCGACGGCAACGCGATTTCGACCGCCGCGTACCACGGCAAAGTGGTGCTCATCAATTTCTGGGCGACGTGGTGCCCGCCATGCCGCGAGGAAATCCCCGAGATGATCGCGCTCGCGAATAAGTACAACGGACAACGTGCAGATCATCGGCGTCTCGATGGACGACGATCCGCCATCGGAAGTGCGCGCCTTCGCGCGCGCCAGAACATGAACTATCCGATCGTGATGGGCAGCGACAAACTTTCAGAGGAGTACGGCGGCGTCGACGCGCTGCCGACGACGTTCGTGCTCGATACGAACGGCCGCGTGGTGCAGAAGCACATGGGCGCTGTATCCCGAGGAAGTCTACGACGGCGAAATTCGCGCGCTGCTGGGGATGCATGTCGACGCGCCCGTGGAAACATTCGCGGATACGGGCCAGATTTTCCTGAAGAACGTGGCGCGCGCGACGTCGCTTCCCGGCGTGGACTTTTCGGGGCTGACTCCCGGGCCTGAAGAAACTCGCGCTCAAGCGCCTGAATTCGGAGACTTGCACCTGCGGCTGCAAGATGACGGTCGCGCAATGCCGCATGACCGATCCCGACTGCGCCACCAGCAAAGCGCTCGCCGCGAAAATCATCCGCGAGATCAAAGCGCAGGCGAATCCCCTCGCGCCGAATTCCACCTCCGCGCAAAACGAATAAAAGAAGCGCCGGCGGTTCGCCGCACGCGAATCCAGGAAGCGGCGCCCGACCAACATCACGGCGAACGAGCGCCGATCCTCGTTGTCAGCTTCCGAGTTCCTACCGGTCGTACTTCAGGCAGATGCGGAGCTGTGCGATCGCTTGATCGATCGGCGAATCGCATCGACGCGATGGCCGCCGAAATCGTGCGCGGCGTGATTGAGATGCTCGCGAGCATGCTGCAGCGAGGCAATGGCGTCGCGAATTTCAGGGTGAGGTTCGGGAGCAGGCGCGGGCGACGGGGCCGCAGCGGGTGTGGCTTGGGCGTGGCAGGCGCCGCTGGAGCTGCCGCCGGCAAAACCAGCGCGAACGCCAACGCCAAGGACCGCAACGAGTAGCCAAGAAACGAATGCTTCATGGCATTTCCTCCTGTGTCATTTTCCGTCGTGGAATCGACAACCGCAAGGTTCGGCTCCGATGTGCGTTCAACCTTGGACGCATCGCGGCGCAAACCTCTTTCGCTCGCGCGCCAAGCTGGATCGCGGCGCGCGGCGCACTCGGGATATTACAACGCAGGCTCGGCGCCGCATTTCGAGCGTCTAGCGGTTGTGTTCTCGAACGATCAACGGCGCTTCCGGGCTCCGCGCCCGCGCCGCCGGACGGACAGCGCCGGACTCACGCGGTGTTTCGCAGGCCGGCCGGGCCGCCGGGTCGGGCACGGGGCCCGGCACGCGCGGGCGGCGCTTTTGCGGTCAGCTGGAGCAGGCGCGTCGCGCAAACGCAGCAACGCCGCGGAATGAATCTGCGAGACGCGCGATTCGCCGATGCCGAGAATCGCGCCGACCTCTTTCATGGTGAGTTCTTCGAAATGGTAGAGGCCGAGGACATCGCGCTCGCGCGCGGCAAGCTCGCCGAGTGCCTTGTCGAGCAGGCCGGTCATCTCGGAGCGCAGCGCCTGATGAAAAGGATCTTCTTCCGCATCGGCCGGCGGATCGATCGCGTCTTCGCCGTTGGGATCCGCGTTTTCCGAATGCAGGCTGCTCACGTCGAGGCCGCGCACCTCGCCGAGAATCCGCTGCAGCCGCTTGAGGGCCGATGCCAATCTCATCGGCGATTTCGGACTCGCTGGGATCGCGTCCCAGGCGCGCGCGGCATGCAAACCTCGCCTGCTCGACGCGTTTCGCCTGCCGCCGCAGCGTGCGCGGGCTCCAGTCGATTTGCCGCAGGCTATCGAGAATCGCGCCACGTATGCGGAATTCGGCGTAGTGCTTCAGCAGGACGTTCTTGCTCGGATCGTATTTCCGCACCGCATCCATCAGGCCCAGTATGCCGGCGTGGACCAGATCTTCGAGCAGCACCTGCGGCGGCAGCCGATCGTGAATGCGGCGCGCAATGTAATGCACCTGCGCCAGATGTTCGAGAAGAATCTGCTCGCGCTGCAGATCGCTCGGAGATTTGTCCCAGCGCAAGGGCTCCGGGCGCAAGGGCTTCGACGGCAGCGGTTCCACGCGTATTGGTCCCGCGCGCGGCGGTTCGCGGCTCGATTCGCTTTAAGACGGCTCCGGCGCTCACGCTGCCTCCTCTTTTTATTGTGCTTGTCTCAACTGCCGGCGCCGGACGGAATCGCATCGGCCTCTCCGCGCGTATCTGGTAGCCCACGCGACGGATCGTGCGGATGAGCTTGCGGTCCCAATCCGCGTCCACTTTTTTTCGCAGGTAGTTGATGTACACGTCGACGATGTTCGTCATCGTGTCGAAGGAAATGTGCCAGACGTTTTCGACGATCTGCATCCGCGTGACCGCGCGTCCCGCGTTGCACATCAGGAATTCGAGCAGCGCGAATTCCTTCCGCGTGAGATCGATCGGGCGCCCGCCGCGCGCCACAGTCCGCTCAACGCGATTCAGCTCGAGGTTATCGACCGAGAGTACCGCGACCGCATAGCCTTCGCCGGCGATCGTGCGCTTCAGAAGTACGTCGTGCGACGAATCGGCTCCGGTGACAAGGGTGCGCATGCGCGCTCCAGACGAAAGGGGAAAGCAACTGCAAGAGGAATGCGAAGGGAATTCAACTGTAGTGAAGCATTAGAAACGTGTCAAAGGAAATGTGGGTGCTGAGCGAAAATGTTTCGAGAACGCAATGCTCCGAAGTGAAACCAGAGGGCGGAATAAATTTCGAGCGATCACCGCGATTTGTTCACTTTTGTACAGCATTCGCGCGAATGCGTTTGCCGCCGCCGATTTGGCTATGGATGCGTCATTTTCTCGGGACGCACGAGCTCGTCGAATTCTTTTTCCGTGAGGTAGCCGAGCTTCAGCGCCGCGGCGCGCAGGCTCAGCTTTTCGTGGTGCGCCTTTTTCGCGATTTCGGCGGCCTTGTCGTAGCCGATTTTCGGCGCCAGCGCGGTGACCAGCATCAGCGAATTGTTCACGTAGTATGCGATCCGCTCCAGGTCGAGTTCCATTCCCGCCACGCAGTGCTCGCGAAACGACCGGCAGGTGTCCGTGAGCAGCCGCACGGAATTGAGGAAGTTGAAAATGATCACCGGCTTGAAGACGTTGAGCTCGAAATTCCCCTGCGATCCGGCGAAGCCGATCGCCGCGTCGTTGCCCATCACCTGCACGGCGACCATGGTCATCGCCTCGGACTGCGTCGGATTCACCTTGCCCGGCATGATCGACGAGCCCGGCTCGTTTTCCGGCAGCACCAGCTCGCCGAATCCCGCGCGCGGGCCCGAAGCGAGCCAGCGCACGTCGTTCGCGATTTTCATCAGCGACGCGGCCAGCGTCTTCAGCGCGCCGCTCGCAAACACGAGCTCGTCGTGCGCCGAAAGCGCCGCGAATTTATTCGGATGCGATTTGAAAGGCAGGCCGGTCAGCTCCGCGATTTTCCGCGCGGCGCGCTCGGCGAATTCCGGGTGCGCGTTGAGTCCCGTGCCCACGGCCGTGCCGCCGATCGCGAGATCGTAAAGTCCCCACAGGACCTCGCCGAGCCGCCCGACGTCGCGCGTCAGCAGGCTCACCCAGCCGGACATTTCCTGGCCCACCGTGAGCGGCGTCGCGTCCATCAGATGCGTGCGGCCGATTTTCACCACGCTCGCGAATTCGCGCGCCTTCGCGTCGAGCGCGTCGCGCAATTTCTCGACCGACGGAATCAGCTCCTGCCCCACCTGCGTGGCCGCGGCGATGTGCATCGCCGTCGGAAACGTGTCGTTCGACGATTGCGACATGTTCACATCATCGTTCGGATGAATCGGCTTCTTGCTGCCCATCACGCCGCCGGCGATCTCGATGGCGCGATTCGAGATCACCTCGTTGGCGTTCATGTTGGTCTGCGTGCCGCTGCCGGTCTGCCAGACGTGCAGCGGGAAATGGTCGTTGAGCTTCCCGGCGATCACTTCGTCCGCCGCCGCCACGATCAGCTTCGCCTTCTCGGGCGACAGTTTGCCGAGATCGAGATTGACGAGCGCCGCCGCCTTCTTCAGTATCCCGAACGCGCGGATCAGCTCCGGCGGCATCGTGTCCGTGCCAATATCGAAATGGATCAGCGAACGCGCCGTCTGCGCGCCCCAGTAGCGGTCGGCCGGCACCTCGATCGTGCCCATGCTGTCCGATTCGATGCGGGTCTTCGTTGTTAGTGCAGGCGACGCTTTGGCGTCCACGCGCTTCCCTCCCCGTGTCGTCTATATCCAAGGATACTGCGGAATCGGCTTCGCGAGCGCGAAAACCGCTGGGCGCGCCTTGTCACCAGAGGCGAATCAGAGCCCAAAGGTCGAAGAATTCATGGGCGAAAATGATGGGCAGTGCACGACGCCAGCGAGCGAAATACAACGAATACGCAAGAAAGAGGAATGAAATCGCGGCGGCTCTCCACCACCCGTAATAGAGATGGTAGGAAAACTGCACCAGGACGCTAAGGAGGACCGCGAGCGCCTTCGAGCCGGTGAGGTCGATCACTTCCGTCATGAGATACGCGCGAACGATGAGTTCTTCAAAGAATCCATTGAGGAGCGAAAAAGGGAGGAACGCGACCGAAGGATGCCCGAAGATCTCCCTTGTGCTGGGACCCATCACACGGGTCCCGACGAGCCAATAATGCACGAAGAAAATCGCGTACGATCCGGCGACATACAGCGCGTATGAAACGATCAGGACGACCGCGCCCACGCCGATATCGCGGAGCGACCACCGCAAGCCGATATCGCTGAACCGCCGACCGCGGCGCCACAAAACGTATCCGAGCAAAGCGAGGGAGGTCGCCTCGCTTAACATGCCCAGCAAAACGCGCGGATTTGACATTCGTGGCGCCGCGCCTGGCCCATAACTCAATATATAGAGGCTATTGAAAAGCGAATTTCCAAGCGAGATCAGAAGGACGAGCGAAACCTCAAACCATCGCAGATGTTTTTCTCCAGCCGACTTGTCGGTTGACAGGCTGGGCAGTACTCCCCTCGCGTGCGCCGCTTCCAGATAGCTCATTACCAACTTATACCGTACCGTACCGGGCCGGGCGTAGCGCTCCTCAATCCCACTCCGAATGCGCTAAGAAGAACGGTCGGGCGGCGGCGAAGAACTCGCTTCCGGCCTAAGTTGAACAAGCGGCCTGCAAGAGAGCCCGCCGCTCGTTTTGGTGTAAAGAAACCGCCACAATTGGTTTTTTCCGTCCATTTAGCGGCCGTTTAACTTCCCGACGGCAGCAATGTTGTTGCTACCGACGGAACAGAAAATACCGGCTCGATCGAGAAGGAAAAACTCGCAGCGCGAATCGCCAAGTCGCGCTTGACGTGCGCGGCGCGCGCGACTATATTCGCGGCCAAATTGGGGGGCCATTCAATGAAATTACATGAGCGCTGCGCGAGATGGATGGCGTTCGCGATTTCTGCTGCGGGAGCGGTCGCGTTGCTGGGCGCGAGCGCGCCGGTGTGGGCGCACCATTCGTTTGGTGTGGTGTACGACGAGAAGAAGCCCGTCACGTTGACGGGCGTGGTCTCGAAAATCGAGTGGACCAATCCGCACAGCTTCCTCTTCATCGACGTAAAGGACACGGACGGCAAGGTGACGACGTGGAGCTTCGAGGGCTACCCGCCGACCGTGCTCTACAGGACCGGCTGGAAGAAGGACGTGACGATGAAGGTCGGCGACGAAGTGACCGTCTTCGGATGGCAGGCGCGCGCCGGCGGCCCGCACGCGCATGCGCGTCAGGTGACCATCGCGGATGGCACGAAGCACTACTTCGGCCCGGGGCCCGGGCACGGGCGATGGCGGCGCGGCGCCGCAGCTCGCGCCGCCGGCGAATTAGCGGAGGTCGACTCGTGAGCAAGAATCTTCGTGATGGCCGCGGCTCGCTTTACGATCGCGATGCTGGGCTGCGCTGGCGGCTTTGCCGGCTGCGGTCGCCGGCGCAAGAAACTCATGCGACCACAAACATACCGCGCACGGCCGACGGGCATCCGGATCTGACCGGCGTGTGGCAGGGCGGCAGCAACCGCATCGGCACGTGGGAAGACACGAACAGCGGCGACGGACCGCTGGGAGAGAGCGGGCCGATCACGCCGTTTGCGGTGAAGGGGCCACAGCCGAAACCTCCCTATCAGGACTGGGCGGCGAAGAAAGTTCTCGAGGAATACAACAAGCGCGGGATCGATGAGCCGATGGTGAAGTGCCTGCCGCCGGGCGTGCCGCGGATGACGCTGATGGGCCTGTTTCCGATGCAGATCGTGCAAACGCCGAAGACGATCGTGATGCTGTTCGAGGCGTTTCACGTGTTTCGCATCATTCCGATTGATGCGCCGCATCCCGACGATCTCGAGCCGAGCTTCATGGGCGATTCCGTGGGCCACTGGGACGGCGATACGCTGGTGGTGGACGTGACCGGATTCAACGACAAGACGTGGCTCTCGGGCGTGGGAACGATCCACAGCGAAAAGCTGCACGTGGTGGAAAAATTCACGCGCGTGGACGAGAACACGATCGCTCTACGAGGACACGGTCGAGGACCCGGCGGTGTTCACCGGGCCGTGGACGCGCCACGGCACCATCATGCTGCGCCCGGGAACGCGCATCCGCGAATACGAGTGCGCGGAAAATAACGTCGACGAGCAGCGCTACGAAGATCTCCGCAAGGACCCCTCGCTATACGAACGCAAGAAGGACGCCAACCGCGAAATAAGAATCGCATTCCCGATGGTCAGTCGAAGCTTTTGAGGGCCGAGGATTCGTCCGGATAATCCTCGAAGATGGTGCAGAGGTTGGTGATTTCGAGCAGGCGCTGGACCTGCTTGCTGAGCTGCATCATTTTGAGATCGCCGCCCTTGCCGCGCACCGTAGCGAACGCGCGCGCGAGCGCGCCGATGCCCGAGCTATCGAGTTGCGTGACGTTGCTGAGATTGAGGAGGATGTGCTTGCGGCCGCTGCGAAGCAGCTCCAGAAACGTCTCATGCAGAGCGCCTGCTTCGTTGTAGGTGACCATACCGCTGATGTCGACGACCGTGACCGCACCGGACTGCCGCACAGAAACGCTGAAAACCGTATTCAATGTTCCGCCTTGGGCCTGGGCCATGTCGGTGAAATTAGCTTCAATCTATGAGACCACAAGACACACTGGGACGGCAACCCTTGGGACGAACTCAAGGCGTGATCCGTAGCGAGAAACTTCAGCCCGCGGAAGCCGGCATCGCGGATTCGAACGCTTCGATCGTGGGCAGGAGGTGGGTCGAGATCAGGGACTTGGTGATGTAGCCCCACGCGCCGACGCTGGCTGCAACACGGGCCAGATCGATCGACTCGTGGAGTGTCAGGATGATGATGCCGGCGCGGGGAACCTTTTCATGGAGCAGCGCGGGCGCCGCGTCGATGCCGTCGAGATGGGGCATAGAGATATCGAGGAGGACGAGATCGGGGTTGAGGCTGACGGCTTGTTCGATGGCCTCGTTGCCGTCGCCTGCTTCGCCACAAACGGCCCATCCGCGGTGACCTTCAACGAAAATGCGAACTCCGATCTCACAAGCGGGTTATCGTCTGCGATCAAAATTCGGAGTGACATCCATTTCTCCCTGGATTCGGGCATGGGCACACTATTGTGATGGCGCGAGACGCAAAACGGCATCGGGCAGTTCCGGTATTTCTCCTTACTCTCAGAGCACAGGGAGCGGGGCGGTTCGCATGGCGTTCGCGCGAAAAGAAGGAAAAGAGCCTATGGAGCATGGCGCCCGTGATTTCAGCGGCTGTAGCCGCCGGCTTGCGGCGAGGGAGCGGATTTCGCGCACTGCTTAAGGCCTTCCTGGATTGCAGTGTCGAGATCGGTATGCGGAACGGGCGAATCGGCTGCGGCGTGATAGAGTTTCGCCGCGCGTTCAGGCTCTTTGAGATTCGTGAGGCAGATGCGAGCGGCGGAGACGAGGGCTGAGACGGCGGCGCGCTCCCTGGGGTTGTTTTCGGCGAGACGCTCATACTCGGCCGCAGCGCTTTCCCAGTCGTCTTGACCTTCAAGATAGCGGCAGAGCTCGAGCCAGACACCGCGCGAGATCTTCTGCGCCGCCGAGGGCCGTGAACTGGACGTAATCGCTCCATGCGAGCTGCCATTTCGCCGGAGGCGGCGTGCAGGCGGCAGAGAGCTTCAAGCGTGTCCTTTTGCCCCTGTCCCTGATCGCCTTTCTCGCGCTGCTGCGCGGCCAGCAGCATCTCCCAGCCTTCGATTGAGTCCGGCTTTTCGGCGACGAGCTGGTGCAGCGAAGCAATCGCATCCGCGGGATCGTTCCTGGCGAGCGACTCCTCGGCGCGAACGATCAGCGGATCGGCGGTCCACGAGACTTTTGCCTCGATCGCCTGGTCGAGCGAGTGCTCGATTCCGGAATATTTCAGAAGCAACGCGGCAAGCGCGCCGAAGGCGAAGCCACCGATGTCTGCCCAGTAAGCAACTCCCGCGTTCATGCCCAGAGCCGCGGAGAGCGCGCGCCAGAAAACCTGCGCCAAGAGCCACAACGGAATGATGACGTACGCCGGCATGAAGAGCCTGACCGGCTTGAGGGACACCATGAAAAGGAGACGAACGCGCGTTTTCGGGAAACGGGCGAGGAATGCGCCCATGAGCCCCGCGATAGCCCCGGAGGCGCCAAGAACGGGCGCCAAGCTCCCGGGAAATAGAGCGGCGTGTATAGCAAACACCAGCGCGCCGCAGGCGAGGTAGAAAATCGGATAGACGATGCGACCCCAGATATCCTCGAGCACGGTTCCAGCGAGCCACAAGAACCACATGTTGAAAATGATGTCGAGCCAGCCCGCGTGGAGAAAATTGGCGGTGATGTAGCTCTTCCAAGTCCGATGGGAGGGATGGAACGCGTAGTTCCACGCGATGGAATTATCTCGAGCCTGCTGCAATTTCAAGGAAAGCTCGACCATTTCAGAATCCGCGCCTGCCGGCGTCCAGTTTTTCGCCAGGAACTGCGTGTCCCATGAGTCGACCGGCAGCTGGCCCGGGACGGACGAGGCCAATTGTTTATAGGCGTCGGCATTCTGGTGCTTGTAGGCATCGACGATCTGCCGCACGTCCGGCGTCATGCGGGTGTCGGGGTAGCGCGCGCTCAAAAGGAGAATGTGCATTTGGGCTTGCGCGATCTGCTGCGCTTCTCGTTCCATGGCGTTGTGGGTGCCGAGGAAGATGAAGGTGCTGAGGGCAATGATGGCGATCGTCACCCAGGGCCAGCGTCGGCCGCGCAAGTCTTCGTGGGCCAGGGGGATGATCATGAGGTGCTCCGTAGGAGACAACTCAGCCGGGAAGGCTTCATTCCATTCTTAGCCCGGGTGTGCGGGGCGTCCATGCGGAAGACTACAGGTGGCGCTGGAACGCCAACAGGTGGCGCACGCGGCGCCCGAGGGCGAGGAGATGTGCCACCAGGCTCGTGGGCTGTGGCTTACAGGATCACGCGCGGCTGGATCCGTTCTGCGGCTCGCGCGGCAGCCAGTAGCTGGCCAGCAGCGGGATTAGGAACAGGATTGCGAACGGCGCGGTGACCATGCCGCCCACGACGACGCGAGCGAGCGGCTGCTGGGCCTGAACGCCGATGCCCGAGGAAAGCGCGGCGGGCAGAAGGCCGAGTCCGGCGGCGGAGCAGGCCATGAGCACGGCGCGCATTTCATTGTGCGCGCCGCGCTCGATGGCTTTCGCGGCGCGAAGGCATTCTCGACTCGAGGTGCTGAATGCCCGAAACCAAAACGACTCCGCCGAGCGTGGAGACGCCTATCACGGACGCAAAGCCGACCGCGGCGGAAATGCTCAGTGGCGTGCCGGTGATGAGCAGAGACAGGATGCCGCCGATCGCCGCGAATGGAAGCATGACGAGAACCAGGAGCGCGTGGCGGAGCGAGCGAAACGCGGTGTAGAGAAGCGCGAGAATCGCAACGAGAGTGATCGGAATGACGACGGCGAGGCGGTGCTCTTCCTCGCGCAGGCTTTCGTATTCGCCGGCCCATTCGTAGTGATAGCCCTGCGGGAGGCGAACCTTCGCGCGAATGCGCGCCTGGGCGTCGCCGATGGTGCTCGCGAGGTCGCGGCCGCGGACGCTGAATTTCACGGGAATATACCGGCGGCCGTTTTCGCGATAGATCATGAAGGCGCCTTCTTTCAGGGAAACATCGGCGACATCGCCGAGCGGCACGTGGTTACCGTCGGGCGTGGGGAGCAGAATCTGGCGGATTGCTTCCGGCGTGGCGCGAGATTGCGGCTTGTAGCGAATGACGAAATCAAAACGGCGGTCGCCCTCGAGAATCTCGGTGGGAGCAAGGCCGCCGATGGCGGCCTGCACGGCAGCGTTTACGTCGGAGGCCATGAGTCCATAGCGGCCGCTGGCGGCGCGATCGATTGAGATCAGCAACTCGGGCTGGCCGGTCTCCTGAAAAACGCCGAGGTCGGCGATGCCGGGGACTTGAGCCATGACGTCGCGAACTTCATCGGCTTTTCGCTACGAGCGTGTCGATATCGTCGCCGAAAATCTTCAGCGAGTTCTCGCCTTTCACGCCGGACATGGCTTCCTCGACGTTGTCCTGAATATTCTGCGAGAAGTTGAAATCGACGCCGGGATACTTGGTCAACTCGCGCGTCCATTTGGGCGACGAGCTTGTCCTTGGTGAGGCCGGAAGGCCAGTCGCCGGGGTTCTTCAGGTTGACCATGAACTCGACGTTGTTGAAGGTGGTGACGTCGGTGCCGTCGTCGGGGCGGCCCATCTGGGAGACGACCTGAGTGACCTCCGGATATTTCAGCAGAATCTCGCGGACATCGTGCGCCATCTTCGACGCCGATCTCGAAGGAGACGTCCTGGGGGAGCGTGGCGCGAATCCAGAGGTTTCCCTCTTCGAGCTGGGGCATGAATTCTCCGCCGAGCAGGAGCGTGAGCGCCATCGCGACCGCCAAACACGCGCCGGCGATGGACAACGTGACGCCGCGATGATTCAGAGCCCCAGCGCAAGCCGATTTCGTAGCGCCGGAGAAGCCAGCGGCACGAGCCTGGTGGGAGCAGTGCGAACGCTTTCGCGGCGAATCCAGGAAGCCAGCACCGGAGCGAAAAGCACGGCGAAAATCAGGGCGCCGGTTAGAGCGAAAACATAGGTCTCCGACATGGGCGCGAAAATTTTTCCGGGAACGCCCTGCATCGTGAACAGCGGCGTGAGCGAAACGACGATCACGAGCACCGAGAACAGCACCGGGCGTACCGCTTCGGCCGTGGCCTCGGCGATGATCGGGACCGGAAGTTGCGCCGGCGGGCGAATCTTCAAGGCGGCGATAGATGTGTTCGAGGACGATGACGGACGCATCGACGAGAATGCCGAAGTCGATCGCGCCAATGGAGATCAGATTGGCGGAACTTCCCGTGACGACCATCATGCTGAAAGCGAAGAGCAGCGAGCACGGAATGGTGAGCGCGGCGATCAACGAGATAGGGAAGTCGCCGAGGAAAATGATCAGAATCGCCGTGACGAGCGCGAGGCCCATCAGGACGATGTGGCGGACGGTCGACGTGGTGAGATGGATGAGATCGGTGCGGTCGTAGAGCGTCGTCAGGTGCATGCCCGGCGGGAGAAGATAGCCGTTGAGCTCTGCGACGCGCTGCTTGAGCGCGCGCAACGCCGGGAGGGATTGTTCGCCGCGCTGCAAGCAGGACGATGCCTTCGACGGCGTCGTCGTCATGATCGACGCCGACCTGCCCGAGGCGCGGCTCGAAGCTTTCGTGAACGTCGGCGACATCTTTGAGATAGACGGGAACGCCATTGCGCTCCGTGATGAGCACCTGCTGCATTTCGGGAATGGTCTGCAGGAGGCCGAGGCCGCGGACGTTGACGCTCTGGCTGCCCATGGTGAGATAGCTGCCGCCGGCATTCGCATTGCTCGACTGGATCGAATTGACGATCTGCGGAAGCGTGACGTTGTACTGCAAAAGCTTGCCGGGATCGACTTCGGCGAGATATTCGCGCGTGGTGCCGCCGAAGGAGGCGACGTCGATGATGCCGGAGACCTGCTTGATTTCGCGCGTGACGAACCAATCCTGCGTGGCCTTGAGCTCGTTGAGCGAATAGCCGGGGCCTTCGAGCTGATAGCGGTAAATTTCGCCGATGGGCGATTCGGGCGAGAGCTGCGGCGAGACGTTGGATGGGAGCGTGGCGAGCTGCAGGCGATTGAGGACTTCCTGGCGGTCCCAGAAATAGTCGCTGTCGTAGCTGAAATAGAGTTTTACGTCGCTCAGGCCGAAGATGGAAATCGAGCGAACGTAGGTGAGGCGCGGGATGCCGAAGAGCACGGTTTCGATCGGGCACCGTGACCTGGCGCTCGATCTCTTCGGCGGACCACGCGGGATTTTGCGTGATGACTTCGACAAGCGGCGGCGAGGGATCGGGATACGCCTCAATATCGAGGCGGGAGAAAAAGTAGCCGCCGGCGGCAATCCAGGCGCAGAGCGCCACGACCATCAGCGGACGGAAACGGAGAAGCGAATCGATGAATGCGCGCATCGAGGATCAGTCCTGGCCCGCGGCGCGAAGGAGCAGCGGATCGTCGGAGACGATTGTGTCGCCCGGAGTCAAGCCCTTGGCGATTTCGATCGAATTGCCGAAAGCGCGCCCGAGAGTGACGCTGCGGCGCTCGAAGCGTCCCGGAACCCTTCGCGACGAACACGTAGGCGTCGTTCCCTTCCCGAACCACCGCGGAAGCCGGAACGAGAATGGCTTGCGCGACCGATCGCGTGAGGCGGATCGATGCCGAACATCTCGTGGCTTGATGCGTTCGCCGGGATTTGCCAGCGTGACGCGGACGTGGAGCGTGCGCGTGGCTGGATCGACGGCATCCGATACGACGCTGACGCGGCCCGACCAGTGCTGCCCGGGATAGGCGCTGAGCGTGACGGTCGCGTCCTGGCCGGGCTTTGCCGCCGTCGAGATCGTTTTCGTAGATGTCGCCGATGGCCCAGACGGTGCTGATATCCGCTACCGTGCAGAGCGGCTCGGGCGCGTCGAGCGACTTCGAATATTCGCCCGTGCGCACGCGCCGACGTCGAGAATCACGCCGGAGCGGGGCGCGACGACCGAAAGCTCCGACGCGGCGTGGTCGGGGTCCATGCCGAGCACGCGAATCTGATCGCGGGCCGCCGTGAGATCGGCCTGCGAGCTGAGAGCGTCCGCCTGAGCCTGCTGGTAGTCCTTTTCGGCGATCGCGTTGTGCTCGAAGAGATCCTTGGCGCGATCGAGTTCCTTCTGTTTCACTTCGTTGTCGGCGAGGGCCTTGTGATAATCCGCGACGGATCGCGAGAGATCGGCGCTTTCGATGAGAGCGAGGGGCTGCCCCTTGGCAACGTGATCCCACGGCCGAACTTTCATCTCGACGATGCGGCCTCCGATCAGGCGGATAGACGTGGACGACGCGCGTGGGGTCGGCTTCGATGTGGGCGGGCAGGTCGAGGTATTCTGGGACGGCAGTTCTTTGCACCGTGACGATTTGGATCCCCTTTGTGTCGGAAGCGAGATATTCCGTGGCACTCGAACTTGGAGCGCCTTGCGCGGACGCCGTCCCGCTGGAGGCGGACTGGCTGTTGCTCGACGAACAGCCCGCGAGCAGTGCGAGGCAGATTCCTGCGGCCGCCGAAATGCACCGGATCGAGCAGCGCCGAACGGGCCTAGTGGTTGGTTGCACGACCGTTCTCCTTTTCCCGATGCCAGGATGGGAATCGCCGCGGGCGGACGCACTGGCAGAAATTCAGTGGTCGCGGCCGAGGCAGCATGGTTCTTCGCGCAAGAGGTGGCGAATTGAGAAACCGCCAGGGCGCGGAAGAGCTTGCTCAGGGTTTAGGAGCGAGCGGGTGGAGCGCGGCTGGAAATGGGCCCACAGCGGGATTGATGCAGGGCGAAAACCTGAGTGCAGGTAACAGAAAAACCGTCAGGCTCGAACGCGATGCGGAACCGCGAGACACGGATGATGCCCGAAAATCCTTGCAACGGCGGATGCGGCCGAGGCGTTGGCCGAACGGAATCGTGGTTGTGGGCCACGGCATACAGCGATTTTGTATCCGCGAGGGCGAACTCGGCGGGATGCAGATCGTCGGTGAGCGAAATGGCGGGAAACAGAAGGGCCAGGACGCAGATCAATCCGACGAAGCTTTGCCATTTCCGTTGATCCGCCGAGCATGCGCGCAACTGAGGCAGCCATCGCACGCGCCACACGAGCAAGAAAGTGACGGCAACGGCCAGCCAGATCGCGTTGAGAAGAAGCTCCATGCAGGGTTGATCTTAGAACAGGCGGCTGGCCGTGGCAACTTGGGGGCCGACGTGCGCGCGCTCGGAGATATTGACTCCGCCCGGGTATCGCTAAGGGCAAAGTGCGGGCAAGACGGGGCAACATCGAGAAAATACATTTGGCAAGGGGCGCGCGGCCAGCTGTACGCCTATTGCACTTTCGAACAGGGGCCGCCAGGCATTTCGGCGGAGTATCCTAATGGCGGTTAAACTTTGATATCGGGGCGGTCAACGGGTATTCCCATCTCGCAGGGCGCACGAGGTATCGAGCGAGCGACCGCTTTACCGATGGACGCCAAGCAGTGCATGTGTCGCCGGCCAAGAGCCCGCGCCAGGCTTTCCTTCGGGGTAGGGGGACTCACAGTGAAGCGGTGGTTTCGGTTTTCATTGCGGTCGGAAGAAGCGGGTGCGCAGGTCGCTACGAAAGTCGAGGAGACGGCTGCTCCGGAGGCGGAGGCAGCTCTGATTCCAGCCTCCGATCTGCCATCGGCGGGCGACGCGCTGTCACAGTTGTTCGCGGACGCGACGAGTGACGCGCCCCGAATCTGCGGCAGCCGCAGAGGCAGCCGAGCCAGTTCCCGCGAGCGAGCCATCCCCGATTGCGAAGACACTGGACGAGCTTTTTCCCAATGCGGCCGAATTCCGCCCCGGCGCCACGAGCAAGGAAGAAACGCCGGCGAGGGAGGGTCTCGTGTCCGGGCCGCAGGGCGGACCGGGATCACACGCACCCGTGATTTCGTCGTCCGAGCTTCCGTCCGCATCGCACATCCTCGCCGAGCTATTTCCTGCCGAACAAATTCCACTCGAACACAGCCATAACAACGTCAAAGGCAGGAGCGATCGCTCGGCACGGGTCGAGGCACCGGCGGCCGCTGAAGGCGCGACCGCCGACGCGAAGCCGATGCAAGAACGCGCAATCGCGTCCGCGGCTGTGCTGATGGCGCCCGGAACCCCAAAGCACCGCAGTACGAGACGGAAGCAACTCCAGCCGGCGCAAATCCGGTGGCGCCGGAAGAGCCTGCCGCAAATCCGGCGGCGCCGGAAGAGCCCGCCACTAATTCAGAAAGTCCGCCACCCGCGGCGGCGCAGAATCTCCGCGTTCCCTATCGCGACTGGGCGTTCGAGGAGAAGCTCGCGAGCCACAAGGAATGGGTCGATTCGCATGGCACGAACGGAAAGAAGGGCGATTTCGCGGGAGCCGACCTCGAAGGCACCGAACTCATCGGCGTCAATCTTCGATTCGCGGATTTTCACGACGCAAACCTGAAGGCGGCGGACCTGCTGCTGGCGGACCTGCGCGATGCGTGCCTGGTGCGCGCCGACCTGCAGGATGCCTGCCTGGTGGGCGCGAATCTCGAGGGCGCGAACCTGGAAGACGCGTCGCTCGAAACCGCCATGGGCCTGGTGCCGCGGCAGATCGCGGGCGCGAACCTGCGGGACGCTTCCCTGCCCGCATCGTTCCTGGAATTTCCCGCGGCAGCGGCGATCGAAAAGGCGTCGCGCAGCGTGTCGCTGTACTTCGGCGCGATGATGGCTGCGAGCGCAATCTGCTGGCTCGTCTTGTGGAAGACGAAGGACGTGCAGCTCGTCGCGGACTCAGCCATCCTCCCATTCTGGCATTCGCCCGCCGCGGCGACCACGCTGCCCACCGCCGAGTCCTACCTGGTCCTACCGGTGGCGCTCTTCATTCTGTATCTCGTTTTTCAATTTCATCTGCAGAAGGTGTGGGACGCGGCACTGGAATTGCCGGCGGTATTTCCCGACGGCCGGGAGCTGGGCAGACCAGGAGACAGGAATCGTGCTGGCGCTCTTGCGGGCGCATTTCCGCTGGATCGATCAGGATAGTTCCTCGACGCGCGCAGTCGAAAAGGGTGTTGCGACGATCCTTGCGTATTGGACCGTCCCGGCGACCCTGCTGCTTTTCTGGGCCCGCTATTTGACGCGCCAGGAAGTGCGGGGCACCATCCTACATATGCTGCTCGCGGTGATCGCCACCGGAGTGGCCCTGTACGTCACGATGAAAACAGGACGCCCTCCGGAGCGCTGGGCGCTCGAGCAAAAATGGACCGACCGGCTTGGAGCGAGACTGCGGAAGATCAATCCTACGACAGCGGCGTTGCGCTCGGCGCCGTGCTGCTCTTTCTTTCGGTCGGCACGATCATGGGCGTTCCGCACGACCGATCGCCGGGCACCTCAGTACGGCTCCTCGAACGTGCGCCGATGGGCGACGACGGCACTCTGGTACGTGGGCTTCGATCCCTACGCCGATCTGACCGAAGCCTCGATCTCCACAAGACCGGCAAACTGGGACGGCAGCGACGCGCAAGTTCCCTCGGTGACCGGGCCGCGCCTGAATGGGGCGAGGCTACGATACGCGCAGGCGTACGGCGCATTTTTTGTGAACGCGCACCTATGGCGCGCGAATCTGCAGGGCGCGTATCTCTCCGAGGCGGACATGCGAGGCGCCGATCTCGGCGCAAAGCGACCTGAGGTTCGCGCTGATGGACCATACGCAGATGAGCGGCGCGAACCTCGACCGCGCAGTTCTGGATGGGGCCGACATGCGCCGCGCGGATTTGGAGAATGCGAATCTCTCGCATGCGTGGCTCGTCGGAACGATTTTGACCGACGCCGATCTGAAAGGAGCGTCGCTCTATGGCGCGCGGCTGTCTTCCGCCACGCTGACGCGAGCAAACTTGGAGAAGGCGGATTTCCGCGAGGCCTATCTCGACGGGGCGCAATTAGAACGCGCGGACCTTCGCGGGGCTTATTTGTGGTCGGCGCGACTCCCGGGCGCCGATCTGAAGGGCGCGCAGCTTGGTAACGCGATCTTGATCGATGCGTATTTGCCTGGCGCCGATCTGCGTTGGGCGCAATTTGGCGGAACGGTACTGAGCGGGGCAAATTTGTCCGGCACGAACCTCGACGGCGCGGATATGCGAGGCGCGGGAGGGCTGGATGCGAATCAGGTGTGCTCGGCGAAGAGCCACATCGGCACGCTACTGGATGATAGGGCTTGCGACGCAGGTGGCGTCGCAGTGCGGCGGCCGAGCGATCAATTCGCCCGGAGCATCGGCGGCACCGCCCGCCGCGCCGGCCGCATCCGGCGTCACGAAAGACCGGCAACTGAGCTGGCGCCGTAGAAGCTGTACCAGGGGCTGGCGGCTTTCAGGCGCGCGTTGACGTTATTGATATTCTTCACGCCCTGATCGTTGAGCCAGTCTTCGAGAGCCTTCACTCCCTGCTTCGCGTATACGGGGATCGCATCTTTCCACGTGGCTCGCCCGCACAGAACGCCTGAGAATTTCACCCCGGATTCGGCGGCGAGATCGAGAGTCTCGATGAACACCTCGTTGCTTACGCCAGCCGAAAGATAAATGAAAGGCTTTTTCGCGGCGGCTGCGGCGCGGCGGAAATGGTCCTTCGCCTGATCGCGCGCGTAGGCCGCGTCGCCCTTGCAGGATTTCGTGCCGGCGACGAAGGCCATATTGACGGGAACCTCGACCTTCAGAATATCCACGCCATACTGCGGCTTCGAAAACTCCGCCATGCTTCCCGCGACGATTTCCGGTTTTTTGCGCGCGAAACCGATTCCCTTTTCGTCGCCGCCTTCTTCGTAGCCGACAAATTCCAGGAAAAACGGGACGTCGGCCGCGTCGCATTCCGCGCCGATGCGCTCGATCCAGGCGTGCTTGATTTCGTTGACGACCGGGCGGATCGAATGGCGTGTAGTAGAGCAAAATTTTCACGCAGTCGGCGCCCGCGGCTACCAGGCGGCGGACGGACCAGATGTCGAGCAGATCGGGCAAGCGGCCGGGCTTCGTATTGTCGTAGCCGCTGTTTTCATAGGCGAGCAGCAGGCCGGCATTTTTCGAGCGGGCGGCAGCGGCGGGAAGGCCATACTCCGGATCGAGCAGTATGGCGCTGGCGTGGGGAGTGAGGACGCGGGTGACGGCGGTCTTGAATTCCTCGAGCATCTTCGACGTCACCTCACTCTTGTCGACGCCCTTTTCCTTGGCGATGGCGCTCTTGAGCGAGCCGCGCTGGTCCATGGCAGCCGCAGCGATCACACCATGAGCGTTAGAAACGGCTTCGAGGCCCTTTTTTCTTTCCCGGCGTGATTTTCATCGTGAGCGCCTCCCGAATCACCAGAATCGCACTTGAAGAACGGCTAGTCTACCACGCGAAAAAGAGCCCTACAAAAACAAGACGTGGTGCTGGTAGACGCAGGATTGGGCGCTCTCCGAGCCGGCCACCGAAGCGAGCGCGGCGAGATCGTCAAGAAACGCGGGGCCATAGGCGGCGATGAAAGGAAGCGCGGATAAAGTGCGCTCCTGCAGCTCGCCATTCGGATAGAGCGCGTCTAGCAGGATCCGCTCGTGGCGATCGAGGACGCCCGGAGCGGAAATTCTCGGCGCGCGCGACCTTTGCCTTCAGCTGGTTGAACTGGTAGAGCATCTTGCGCTCGGCCACTTCCAGCGCGTCGAGCAGCGTGGAATCGAGCCGGCCGAGCGGCTCGCTACAGGATTTGAGCAGCGCGCTGATCTCCGACTTCGCTCTTATCGAAACGGGCGACGAGCGCATCCGGCAGCGCCTTTTGCTCCATCTGCGCGCGCACGTGCTGCGAGCCTCGGAGAAAATCGCGCATCTCGAGGCCATACTGCGCGAGGAAGCGGGCGGTGGGCTGCTCGACGATCGTGAAGCTGGCGCGCGGCAAAATGGCGGGCATGCGCCCGAGAATTTTCGCGTACACGACTTGCGACTGCGCAAGGTAGGCAACTTCCGCCGGGCCGCCGATATACGCAGCGGTCGGCAGCAGCGAATCCTGCATGATAGGGCGCAGCAGCGCGTTGGGCGTGATCAGATCGGGCTGCGATTCGATCGTGGCAGCGATTTGGTCGCGCGACAGCTCGGTATCGCCCGCGAAGAAGTTACCGTTGCGGCTGCGCAGCGGCTCGCGACGGCCGTCGATATTGTGAAAGAGCAGCGTCGTCTCACGCGTCACTTTCACCTGCGCGTGGAGGCCGGCGCTTTCGAGGTCTTTCGATCGCGCGAGCAACGCCTCGGCGAGCGGGCCGGCGTCGTCGAGCGCGCGCAAGAAGACCGGCGCGACCAGGCGATGGAGACGAACGTCGAGCGGGTCGATGAAGATGATTCCGCGGCCCGCGAGCAGGCGCGCCATCAGCTTGCCGAAAGCCGAGCCGAAAGTTTCACCCGGCGCATACGATTCGTGCAGCGCGCGGGAGACGTCTTCGGCTCCGGGACCCTGCAGCGTCTGCGCTGCGGCTGCGACAAGTGCCTGAACGGCTTCGCCGAGCGCGACTTCTCCGACGCGCTTGCTGGCGTCTTCATCGCGAGCGGGCAGCTCGTAGCGCGCCAGGCCGTTGCGCGTCACCCAAGTCGAGTGATTCACCTCGGCGAGGTCGTGATCCTCGGTGGCGAGCCAGAAAACGGGGACGGAATCGATGCCGCGGCGCGTAGCTTCTTCCGCCACGCGCACCGCGGAGATGGCTTTGTAAAAGGTGTACGCAGGGCCCGAGAAAAGCCCCACTTGCTGGCCTGTGACGATCGCGACCGAGCCCGCAGCGAGGCGATCGAGATTTCGCGCCGTGCCGGCTTCCATTTTATTACCCGGCGCGAAGCGCGCGTTTTGCTCGCGGAGTACTTCGACTACAGCTTTGCGCACGCCCGGATCGAGGCGAACTTCGCCCGCGGCGGCGTCAATACCCGCAGCGGTTGGCGGATGCGCGTAATACTTCGAGACCTGGCTGAAATCATCGAGAAACGAGGAGAAAAGCTTCGTGGTGTGAGGCACTTCGCGGAAAGTGATGCAGTGGGATTCCATCTGCGAGGTCATGATACGCGCGGCCTCATACGCCGGGAATGACAGCGGGCGGCCGCCGCGATACGCAATCGAATTGGAATGAGAACCCCCACCGCCTTGATTGGATGAGACGCAACCCACAAAGATTCGGACTCCAGCGATTGTGCGAGCAGACCTGGACCAGGGCAAGCCATTTATTTTCAGGGTGTTTTAGGGCAAAGCCGCGGACTTGCGGCGGTGCAGGTCCTGCAATGCGGCGATTTCAGGCTCATGCCCGGCCATGGCGCGAATGCCGCGCGCGGCGGCGCTGGCCGCGGATAGCGTCGTGATGCAAGGAACGTTGTAGCGCACGGCGGCGCGGCGAATCGATTTTTCGTCGTAGAAAGATTCGCGGCCGAGCGGCGTATTGATGATGAGATTCACTTTGCCCGTTTTCACGAGGTCGACGATGTTCGGCCGGCCTTCGTTCACCTTGTAGACGCCGTGAACTTCGATGCCCGCACGCTTCAACGCGGCGGCTGTGCCGCGCGTCGCGATGATTTTCAGCCCGGCCGACATGAGATCCTTGACGAGCCCCGCTACTTGGCTCTTGTCGTGGTCGTTCACGCTGATGAAGACGGTGCCGGAAAGCGGCAGCCGCTGGCCCGCCGCGAGCTGCGCCTTCGCGAAGGCCATGCCGAAGGTCGAAGCGACGCCCATCACCTCGCCGGTGGAGCGCATCTCGGGGCCGAGAATCGTATCGACGCCGCGGAATTTATTGAACGGAAACACCGGCGATTTCACGGCGAAGAAATCGTAAAGAGCGAGTTCTTTGACGCCATTCATTTCGACGATCGGGAGATGCATTTCCTTGAGCTTGCGGCCGGTCATCAGGCGCGCGGCGACCTTCGCGAGCGGCACGCCCGTCGCCTTGCTGACGTAGGGCACGGTGCGCGAGGCGCGCGGATTCACTTCGAGGACGTAGACCGTGTCGCGCTGAATCGCGTACTGGACGTTCATCAGGCCGACGACGTGAAGCGCGCGAGCGAGGCGCGCGGTGTAATCGCGGATGTGTTCGAGGACGGCCGGCTTCAGCGAAACCGCCGGCAGCACGCACGATGAATCGCCGGAATGGATGCCGGCTTCCTCGATGTGCTCCATGATGCCGGCGATCACGACGTCGTCGCCATCGGCCAGCGCGTCCACGTCGACTTCGGTGGCGTCTTCGAGGAACTGGTCGATCAGGATCGGGCGCTTGGGATCGGATGCCGTGCCGATCTGCACCGCCTGCATGACGTACTCCTCGACCGTTTTCAGATCGTAGGCGATCACCATCGCGCGGCCGCCGAGTACGTAACTCGGGCGCACGAGAACGGGCAAGCCGATCTCGCCGGCCGCGGCGACCGCTTCCTGCGGAGCGAGGGCCGTGGCGGCGCGCGGCTGCGGGATATTCATTTCGGCGAGCAACGCGCCGAAGCGGCGGCGATCCTCGGCGAGGTCGATTGATTCGGGATCGGTGCCGATAATTTTCGCGCCGTAGCGCTTGAGGTCGAGCGCCAGATTCAGCGGCGTCTGCCCGCCGAACTGCACGATCACGCCCTGCGGCTTTTCCTTATCGAGCACCTCGAGGACGTCTTCGAGAGTGAGCGGCTCGAAATAGAGGCGATCGGAGGTGTCGTAATCGGTCGAGACGGTTTCGGGATTGCAGTTCACCATGATCGTCTCGTAGCCGTCTTCCTTGAGCGCGAGCGCGGCGTGGCAGCAGCAGTAGTCGAATTCGATGCCCTGCCCGATGCGGCTCGGGCCGCTGCCGAGAATCACGACCTTGGGGCGATCGACAGGCTCCGATTCGTCTTCCTCTTCGTAGGTCGAATACAGATACGGAGTGAAGGATTCGAATTCCGCCGCGCAAGTGTCCACGCGCTTGAAGACGGGGCGGACGCCGAGTTCGCGGCGGCGCGCGCGGACCGACGCGGACTTCACGTTCCAGAGTTTGGCGATTTCCTCGTCGCTTGCGCCCGAACGCTTCGATTCGAGCAGCAATTCGCGCGAGCACTTCGAGAGCGTCGGTCGCGGCCATGCGGCGGTCCACGGCCAGCATTTCCTCAAGCTGGCGGATGAACCAGGGATCGATCCGCGTGAGCTCGCAGACTTCCTTGCAGCTCATGCCGCGCTCGAGCGCCTCGAAGAGCCAGTGAATGCGGTCCGGGCCGGGCACATGGAGCCTCTCGCGCAAAAGCGCTGTATTGACTTCGGCGGGCGGGCGCCACGCGGAGCTCGGTTCGAGCGCGCGAATGCCCTTGCAGAGCGCTTCCTGGAAGGTGCGGCCGATGGCCATCACTTCGCCGACGGATTTCATCTGCGTGGTGAGTGTGGTATCGGTGCCGGGGAATTTCTCGAACTGCCACTTCGGAATTTTGGCGACGACGTAGTCGATTGTGGGCTCGAAGCACGACGGCGTCTTGCGCGTGATGTCGTTGGGAATTTCGTCGAGCGTCATGCCGACCGCGAGCTTTGCCGCGATTTTTGCGATCGGGAAGCCGGTGGCCTTGCTCGCCAGCGCGGAGCTGCGCGAGACGCGCGGGTTCATTTCGATCACGGTCATGCGGCCGTTTTCGGGATCGACGGCGAACTGGATGTTCGAGCCGCCCGTCTCGACGCCGACTTCGCGGATGATCGCGGCGGCCGCGTCGCGCATGCGCTGATATTCCTTGTCGGTGAGCGTCTGCGCGGGCGCGACGGTGATCGAATCGCCGGTGTGGATGCCCATCGGATCCATATTCTCGATCGAGCAGATCACGACGAAGTTATCGCGGAAATCGCGCATCACCTCGAGCTCGAATTCCTTCCAGCCGATCACGGACTCTTCGATCAGCGCCTGATGGACGGGGCTCGCGTCGAGAGCGCGCGACGATGGCGTCGCCGAACTCTTCGTGGTTGTACGCGATCGAGCCGCCGGTGCCGCCGAGCGTGAATGATGGGCGGATCACGACCGGGTAGCCGAGCTTGTCCGCGAGATCGATCGCTTCGGGAATGTTGGTGACGACCGCCGACGCGGGGACCTCGAGGCCGAGCTTGCGGCAGACGTCTTTGAAGAGCAGCCTGTCCTCGGCAATTTTGATTGCGTTCAGCTGCGCGCCGATCAACTGCACGCTGTACTTCGCGAGAATGCCGCTTTCGGCGAGCTCGACGGCGAGATTCAGGCCGGTTTGGCCGCCGACGGTCGGCAGCAGCGCGTCGGGACGCTCCGCAGCGATGATCGCTTCGAGATATTCCTTCGAGAGCGGCTCGATGTAGGTGCGGTCGGCGATCTCCGGGTCGGTCATGATCGTCGCGGGATTCGAATTGACCAGGACGACTTCGTAGCCCTCGGAGCGCAGAGCCTTGCAGGCTTGCGTGCCGGAGTAGTCGAACTCGCACGCTTGGCCGATGATGATCGGGCCGGAGCCGATGATCAGGATTTTCTTGATGTCAGTTCGCTTCGGCATGGGCTATATAACGGCGCTCATCGCACACCAACCTTCATCAACTCGATGAAATCGTCGAACAAGTAGCGGGCGTCGTGCGGGCCCGGAGACGCTTCGGGATGATACTGGACGCTGAAGAGCGGGAGCGAGCGATGGCGCAGGCCCTCGTTCGTGTGGTCGTTCAGATTCAGGTGCGTGATTTCGACTTCGCTCGACGGCAGCGAATCCGGATCGACGCAGAAGCCGTGATTTTGCGCTGTGATTTCGACTTTGCCGGTGCGCAGATTTTTCACCGGATGGTTCGAGCCGTGATGGCCGAATTTCAGCTTGAAGGTCTTGCCGCCGAGCGCGAGGCCGCAGAGCTGGTGGCCGAGGCAGATGCCGAAAATCGGGACGCGGCCGAGAAGCTTGCGAATGTTTTCGATGGCGTAGCCGATCGGCTCGGGATCGCCGGGGCCATTCGAGAGGAAGACGCCGTCGGGCTTGAGCGCGAGCACGTCTTCCGCGGAAGTTTTTGCGGGCACGACCGTCACGTCACAGTTGTGATCGACGAGCAGCCGCGAGAATATTTTGCTTGATGCCGAAATCGTAGGCGACGACGCGATGGGCGCGGACTTTCATGCGAACCTCGAGGCGCCCTTCCCATTCGGCTCGCCAGCGGATTTCGCCGACGATCCGGCGGTGGACCGCAGCCGCAGCGGCAGCCAGAGGCTGCGGCGAGATCGATCGAGCCTCGCGTCCAATGATATTTTTGGGCGGTGGTGACGCGGCCCGCAAGTTCCTGGCCGGCCATCGTCGGCAGCGCGCGCGCCTCGGCAATCAGTTGCTCGGCAGGCGTGCCGTCGGTGGAAACGCACGCCGCGCAGCGCGCCGACATTGCGCAGGTGGCGCACCAGCGCGCGCGTATCCGAGATCCCAAATCACCGGAACGCCGTAGCGCTCGAGATATGTCTGCGCGGTTTCGGTCGAACGCCAGTTCGAAGCGAGCGGCGAAAATTCGCGCACGATCAGCGCTTCGATGTAAGGCTTCGCGGATTCCTCGTCGTCGAGATTCGTGCCGACGTTTCCGATGTGCGGATACGTGAGGCACACGATCTGCCCGGAGTAGCTTGGATCGGTGAAAACTTCCTGATAGCCGGTAAGACTGGTATTAAAAACGACTTCGCCGCCACGGCGGGTTTGAGCGCCCGCCGCGCGGCCGTTAAAGACTCTTCCGTCCTCGAGCGCGAGTGTCGCGCGACCTGCGAGGGCCTCGGTCAGTGTGTCCTCCAGAAGATGTCATTTCGATGCCGCGCTGACCGTCGAAGACGTGGTCAGCGATCCAAAGTGATCCACAGGCCAGTAAGCGAACACGGCCTTGCCGTAAATGTAAGACCGCGGAACCGGCCCAAAGACGCGCGAGTCGTTCGAACTGTCGCGGTGATCGCCCATCACGAAATAATCGCCCGGAGGAATCTTGCGCGGGCCGTAATTCGAGCCGTCGATATATCCGGGCGGCACGTACTGATCCGCCAATTCGTCGCCGTTGATGTAAAGATGCCCGTCGCGAATCTCGATCGTCTCACCCGGCAAGCCGACCACACGCTTGATAAACGATTTCGACCGGTCGAGAGGATACCAGAAGACGACGACGTCGCCACGCTCGATGGGCTCGAAGCGGTAGACAAACTTGTTGATGAAGATGCGCTCCTGATCGCTCAGAAGTGGATTCATGCTGGTGCCTTCGACCTTGACGGGCTGATACAAGAAGATCATCACGACGATCGCCAGGCCGAGCGCCACGGCGAGGTCGCGCGTCCAGCTGCGCAGTTCGCGCCGCAAATGGGGAGCGGAGGCGTTTCAGGTGAATCCGGAGGACCGGTTTGGGATGAGTCCTGCATGCTCTGCCAGGTTATTTATATCACGGCGCGGAAGCCGAGGCAAAGCACGTCACTTGCCTCGACCTGAAATCGGAAACGTCGCCTCTAAGCCTCGATGATCTGATTGCGGACTGCGTAGCGGACGAGATCCGTCACCGTATGCAACTGCAGCTTGCGCATGATATTCGCGCGATGGGTTTCGGCGGTCTTCACGCTGATGCCCAGCGACGAAGCGACTTCTTTGCTGCTTTTTCCTTCGGCGAGCAATTGCACGATTTCGCGCTCGCGCGAGGTGAGCCGATCGCGAACCGATTCGGGGAGATCGTTGCCCGGGCGCGCTCCATTGAAATTGCTGAGGATCACTTCCGTGGCGCGCGGCGTGAAGAACGGCTTGTGGTTGGCGAGCGTCTCGACGGCGATCACGAGATCGCGATCCGAATCGGACTTCACGATGTAGCCGCGGACACCGGCTTCGAGAATGTCGCGAATCAATTGGTCGGAGTAGTGCACCGACAGGATCAGAACTTCGGTGTTGGGCGACGACTTCCGAATCCTGCCGCGCGGCCTCGATGCCGTTGAGGTCCGGCATGCTGATATCCAGAATCACCACGTCGGGCTTGAGTTCCTCGGCTTTGGTGACCGCTTCGCGCCCGGTGTGGGCCTCGCCGACAACTTCCCATCCGGCATGGGACTGCAACAGCGCCTTGATCCCGCGACGCATGAGATCGTGATCGTCAACAATGAGAATCCGCACCGTCTTCATGGTCATCCCTCCAGTAAGTCTAAGCCGGTAGAAGCCGAGGGAATGGGATGCGGCTTCCATGCAAAGACGCGATGCTCGAACGCACGACTGGGAAAGTCAATTATACACAATCAGCGATGCAATCAAGGGCGCGCGCGGAAAGCCGCTCAAATCCGAGCGACGGCGTCCTCAAACAACGCCCTTCATCGGCCACTGCATACTGGGAAATCGCACTTGTTGCGCAACAATCTCGCGTCCGCCGCGACGACCTACATGCGGTCGGCCAAACATTCGCGCAGTTTCCGCCGCGCCCGAAGAAAACGCGCCTTCACGGCCGCCTCAGACAGATTCAGAATCTTGGCCGTCTCTTTCGTCTGCCGCTCTTCGAGGCCGAGAAGCCATACGACGGCGCGCGATGTGCCGCGCAGGCCTGCGATCGCCTCCGCAGAGTAGACGCTGCTTCTCTTGCTTCACATACAGTATTTCAGGGCGCGCGTCGTCGCTCGCGCGCACCATCTCGACTGGATCGGAGCCGTCTTCCGAAAGCTGCGTATGAAAGATGCGCATTCTCCGCGCGCTGCTTGCGGAGCTTCCCGAGCGCCTCGTTGATCGTGATTCGCAGAAGCCACGTAGAGAAGCGGGACTTCGAGTGAAATTGGTCGATATGGGCATACGCCTTCAGCATGGCCTGCTGAATCGCGTCTTCGGCGTCTTCCTTGTTTCCCGTGATTCGCAGCGCCACGCGGTACGCCTTGGACATTTGTGGCTGGACGAATTCGCGCGAAAGCCTCGCGATCCCCTTCCCGCGCTTGTTCGACCAGGATGGATTCCTCGGCAAGGATCAGGACGACTGCGGTCGCTAGCCATGGGAGTTTCGAGGGTGCTCAGATCGTTCATCACGTGTGTTTGGCTCTCCTGTCCAGGTTTTTCATCGGATCCGGTCCGCCGACATGCATTCGCCTACCCCCTACGATCTGGCCGGCTGCCCCATCCGGCGCATGAAGGCGAAGAGTTCGACCCTCGGCCATCGAATCAAGACCGCGAGACGGGGCACCCAGCCGATGAATCGGTGTATGAAACATGATAAGAATCAGTCCCCGCGCTCCGTTTACGAACAAAACGACGAATAATCCATCGCCAAGGTACCGGAAGGACCGCTCGATCGTCCATCCGAGGCATGCTGTAACTTCCTGGGGTGGTTCGCTGTATGGCTCTGTGGCTCGGGAACTTGCGCCTCAGGCTGCCGGCGCCCGAATATACGCGGGACCGTGTATGGCTTCGATCCGGGAGCAGCCTATAAAGGCTCGATAGCGGCTGGCTGGCTCTTCTGACTTGACAAGGGGGGACACCATATGTTGCGTTGGGCTGCTGCTTTTTTCATCATTGCTCTCGTAGCGGCGTTTCTGGGTTTTGGAGGCGTGGCTGTGGCGGCCGCCGGAGTCGCCAAGATTCTGTTCCTGGTCTTCCTCGTGCTATTTCTCGTCGCGCTGCTCGGCGGCCTGGTGCGACGGGGCGCGTGAGGTTCTCAGAACCCGCGAATTAAGCCGGAAGCGCTCCAGAACAGCAGATGAATCCGGAAGCGTACTACTCAGCTTGCATTGTTCGAGTAACTGCGTCGCTTGGGGTGCGAGCCCTGCGCGCGTAGTCTCTTCTTCGCCGATGGTTTCGGGAACCGGCATCATCACCATGATTGTAGTGCCAGCAGTCACTCGACCTGATCCCAGCTTGCCGTCCGATCTGCCGCGCGCGCTCCTTCATGCCGCGAATCCCGACGCCGCCCACCTGACCGCCGGGCCAGCTGAGCGACGCCATCAATTGCGGTCGGCATTCCCTTTCCGTTGTCGCTGATCTCCAGGCTTATCGTATTGCCTTGGCGCCTTCCGCGGACCGTGGCCATCGTTCCCCCGGAATGGCGGTACATGTTCGTGAGGCTTTCCTGCACGATTCGGAAGAGAGCCGTTTCGAGGCTCTGCGGAACCCTCTCCTGGCCGAGCGCAAGATCGAGATCAACCTTGATCTTGCTCCTCTGCGTGAAGCCGTCCAGCAAACCACTCGAGCGCGGACTTGAGGCCAGAAAAGTCGAGAGTCGGCGGATATAGCAGGTAGGAGAGTGTTCGCGTCTGGTCGGAAGCCTCCTGCGACAATTGAAGCGCCTCGCGGAGTATGTCCGAGGCAACGGGATCCTTGCCGGCGATTCGCTCGTTGACCGCTGCGAGATGGATCGCCAGGGCGGCGAGCTCTGGCCCGTGGTGTCATGGAGTTCCCGCGCGATCCGCCGGCGTTCTTCATCCTGAAGCTGCAGCAAACGCGCGGAAAGATTTCGCAGCGACTCTTCGGCCTCGCGGCGGGCGGTGATATCGCGATTTACTTCAAGTATCCGCTGGGCCGCCCTCCCGGGTCAGGCTGCAGCGACCTGGCGGCTTTCCACCCACAGACGCTTGTTATCCTTCGTGCGCTGCGCCAGCTCACCTTCCCAGACGCCCGTCTCGAATAATGCCTTGTGCATGTCCTCAAACGACTCGGGAAACTCCGGTCTGGAGGAACTCGTGCGATGCGTGTCCCTTGGCCTCGGCAGTGGTCCAGCCATACATGCGCTCGGCGCCGCGATTCCAATACAGGATGACGCCTTTGGCGTCTCGCACGATGACGGCATCGTGAAGGAGTTCGAGGAAATCGCTCAGATTCTGTGCGCCGCCATCCTCGATGATTCGTTTGGGCGAACGCTTCTGTGCCGAATTCGATGAGCCCATGCGATGCCCTCGGAGATTGCGACAGCCACCGCCGGGGAGAAGTCTACATTATGACGCCCTGAATGTTCCAACTCTGTGCGCTTTGGCGAACCGGCCTTCCGAAAAATCTTCCTAGAGCTAACCAAAACTACACAAGGGCAATGGCGGCTTCTGCGCAAACCCAAGAATTTATGGAAGTTACATCTCACCGCGCCTGGCAGCCGACTTGCTCCGGGATTAATACCGAAGAAGAAGAATATGAAACAAACTCTTGCGGGGAGAACGCTCATGACCGTCACCTACGACATTTTCCGGAGGCTACCTGCTGGGGAGCCGGTCTGGGTCGAGGCCGTCCGAGGTCTCGATGACGCAAAATCGCGCCTCCAAGAACTCGCTACGGTTCGGCCGGGCGACTACTATATATACGATCTCGGCCACGAGCGCATCGTCGCCATGGCGTCTTCCGCATAGTTCCGCGACTGGGCCCGTCTCGAACAACCGTGGGGTTCTCCGACCATTCGGTATAAGATGCTGCTCTCAGCCGGGCCCGTAGCTCAGCTGGTTAGAGCAGCGGACTCATAATCCGTTGGTCCTAGGTTCGAATCCTAGCGGGCCCACCACCTTTGAAGCGCCGTCATTCCCCCTCGTGTCGCCGCGCGTTCGCCTGTTCCAAGTCTAGCCCCCCGTACAGGTAGATTCGCGTTCGGCAAGCCGCTAAACTTTTCGGCATGCCGCGCGGTCACGATCCTCGGTGACTTGCATCGAAGGACTAGTGGACCCTGGGGCAATTTCGTGGGGCGTCGAATTCGCGGAAGTGTTGATTGGGTGAGGGCTGCGCTTGAGACGAAGACTCGATCTGCTGATTGCAGTGGTTGCGCTCGTGAGTCTGTGCGCCTGCGCAGGCAGCACGAAGGACGCGGCGCCCGACCCCAGCTCGACGGCGCCGACAATTACGGCGCAGCCCTCCAGCCAGACCGTCGCGGTCGGCCAGAAGGCCACGTTTAGCGTCGTTGCCAGTGGAACTCCCGCGCCCGCGTATCAATGGCAAAATGGGACCACGGGCGCGAACATCTGCGGCGCGACATCGGCGAGCTACACGCTTGCGACCACGTCAGCGTCCGATAACGGGTCGACCTTTCGCGTGGTGGTGACGAATGCCGCGGGAAACGCGACGAGCAATTCGGCAACGCTCACCGTCGATAGCGCGCCCGCGATCACGGTGCAGCCATCCAACCAGACGGTGCTCGCGGGCCAGACCGCCACGTTCAGCGTCACGGCGACGGGAAATCCCGCGCCCACCTATCAGTGGCAGAACGCCGCGACGAGCGCGAATATTCCCGGCGCCACGTCCGCAAGCTACACCACGCCCGGCCACGATGATCGCCGACAATGGCTCGACGTTTCAGGTGGTGGTCACCAACCCCGTCGGCAGCCAGACGAGCCATGCCGCGACGCTGACCGTCAACGCGTCCGGCCCGCCGCCGACCAACGCCAAGGTGCTCACCTATCACAACGACAATATGAGGACGGGCCTCAACCCGAACGAAACGATTCTCACGACGAGCAACGTAAACTCGACCGCCTTCGGCAAGCTCGGATCGCTTCAGGTGACCGGCCTCGTCGATGCCGAGCCGCTCTACGTTCCGAATCTGACGATCGGCGGCGCGCAGCACAACGTCGTCTTCGTCGTCACCGAGCACGACATGGCTTACGCTTTCGACGCCGATACGCCCGGCCCCGCGCTGTGGCAGGTCTCGCTGATTCCGAGCGCCGAAACGCCGAGCGACGATCGCGGATGCGGCCAGGTGCAGCCTGAAATCGGAATCACGTCGACGCCCGTGATCGATCTCAGCGCCGGGCCGAACGGCACGATGTTCGTCGTCACGATGTCGAAGGATTCGAGCAACAACTATCATCAGCGCCTGCACGCCGTCGATTTGACGACTGGCGCCGACCGCATCACGCCGACGGAAATCCAAGCGACGTATCCGGGCAATGGCACCGGCAGCTCCAACGGAACGCAGACGTTCAATCGCCGCCTCGTACGAAGAGCGCTCCGCGCTGCTTCTCGCAATGGCATCATCTATACGACGTGGACTTCGCACTGCGATGCCGCGAACTACACGAGCTGGGTGATCAGCTACAACGAATCGACTCTGGCGCAAGCGAGCGTGCTGAACATGACCGCCAACGGCAACACGCAGGGCGGCAGAGAAGGCGGAATCTGGAACGCAGGCGACGGCCCTTCGGTCGACGCCTCCGGCAACATCTACTTCCTCATCGGCAACGGCACGTTCGACACCACGCTCGACGGCAACGGATTCCCGAATACGCGCGATTTCGGCAACGGGTTCGTGAAGCTTGTCGGTATCCGGCAGCACCTTGTCTGTGGCGGACTACTTCGCGATGGACAATCCGAACGGCGGCGATGCCGAGTCCGAATCCTCGGCGGACACCGATCTCGGCTCGGGCGGCGCGATGCTCCTTCCGGATTTGCAGGACGGCCAGGGCAACACGCGGCATCTCGGCGTCGGCGCGGGAAAAGACGGGAACATGTACATCGTCAATCGCGACAACATGGGCAAATTCGTCGCGAGCGACGCGAACATCTACCAGGAACTTGACGGCGCGCTGAGCGGCGGCATCTGGTCGGCTCCCGCGTATTTCAACAACACCGTGTACTACGGACCAGTGGGCGGCGAGCTGAAGGCGTTCAAGATCACGAATGCCAAGCTCGCCACGTCGGCCTCGTCAACGAGCCCATCGTCATTCGGCTATCCCGGAGCGACCCCAGCGTTTCCGCCAACGGAACATCGAATGGAATCGTCTGGGCCATCCAGAATGGAAGCAGCACGGGCGTGCTTGCACGCGTACGACGCCACCAACCTCGCGACCGAGCTCTACAACAGCAATCAGGCGGCGAACAATCGCGACCAGTTCTCGACCAACTCAAACTGCAAATTCGTCACGCCGATGATCGCCAACGGAAAGGTCTACGTCGGTACGCCCGGCGCAGTCGTCGTCTTCGGCCTGCTCGGCCAGTAGCGATTCTCTGTGCGCTCTGTGCCCGTTCTCCGAGCCTCTGTGTTTAGCGGTTCACTCAAATATCGCCGACTACCGCCCATCTGGCCGCAGCTTTCTCCGCGTTCTCTGCGTCTCTGCGGTGAGCACTTGGTTCTGGTGCCGTCGCAACACCACGATTCTCTCAAGCTGCAGGATACGGTACGATAGCTCCGCACCCTAAATTTCCGTCACCAAGACTTGGACGGCCCTTTTCTATGCCACGCGATCCTGGACTCAGCGATCCTCTACTCATCAACGATTGGCTTGCGGTCGCATGGTCCTCGTCCGTGCCGCAGGGCCAACTGCTGCCGGTGCGCGTGCTCGAACGCGATCTGGTGCTCTGGCGCGGCGAGAGCCTGCACGCGTGGCGCGATCTCTGCATTCATCGCGGCGCGAAACTCTCGCTCGGCAGAGTTTTCAAATGCAAAGACGGCGACTGCCTCGCCTGCCCCTACCACGGCTGGGAATACAACGTTCTCGGCGAGTGCGTGCGCATTCCCGCGATTCCCGATCAGCCGCCGCCGCTGCGGGCGCGCGTCGAGACTTTTGCGCGTCCGCGAAAAGTATGGCTTGATTTGGGTGTGCCTTGGCACGGCGCGCGGCGCCCAGAGGGAAGTTCGCGGCGTTTCCCGAGGGAGAAACGGAAGGGTTTCGGCTCGTGCACGCAGGGCCGTATGAATTTCATGCGCAGGGGCCGCGCATCATCGAGAATCTGCTCGACGTCGCGCATTTATCGATCGCGCACGCCGGCATGCTCGGAGATCCGGCGCACACCGAAATCGGCGAATACGAGGTCGCGACCACGCATGAAGGAATCGTCGCGAAGGACATTCCGGATCTGGCAGCCCGATCCCGATGGCACCGGGCCGCCCGGGAAACGTTCTCTACACGTATTGGGTCGAGCGGCCGCTTGCCGCGCGCATGGTCAAGGTTCAAGGCGACGAGCGATTCGCGATTCTCGGCACGGTGACTCCCGTCGACGAGCAAACCAGCCTCGAGTGGATCGTGCTCGCTCTGAACTACGCGCACGATGTTCCGGAAGATGAGCTGCGGCGGTTTCAGGACGCCGTCACCGCGCAGGACATTCGCATCGTGAATTCGCAGCGCCCCGAACTGCTGCCGCTCGATCTGCAAATCGAGCTGCACTTGCGCTCCGACCAGCTTACGATTGCCTACCGCCGCTGGCTGCAGCAGATGAGCCTGCGCTACGGCACGTCATGACGCGAGGCTCTGCCTTTGGTGCGCGCAGCACCGCCCGACGCCTTCGCGAATTGCAGCGGCCTCGTGCGCATCCGATCGCAACAGTGACTTCGCGCCGCCCGCAGGTTATTCTTTCTTGTGTCTCTCCACCATTCCGCCTTCCTCTTCTTCGCGGCATTTCTGGCCGGAACCATCAACTCCGTCGCCGGCGGCGGCAGCTTCATCTCCTTCCCGGCGCTGCTTTTCACCGGCATTCCGCCGATCGCCGCCAACGCCACTAACACCGTCGCCGTCTGGCCCGGCACTCTCGCCAGCACGGTCGCCTATCGCAACGCGTTCACGCCCGAAGCGCGCCGCCTGCTTCTGCCGCTGATCGGTCTGGGCATTCTCGGCGGCATACTCGGCGCGCACGTCCTGCTGCATCACGCCGCAGGCCACGTTCGTGCGCCTGATTCCCTGGCTGCTTCTCGGTGCAACTCTACTGTTTCTCTTCAGCGGCCGCATCACCGCATGGGTTCGCAAGCGCACCGGCAAAGATCCCGACAGCCGATCCCGGCGATTCGTCTGCGTCCCAGCTCGCTCGCGCTAAGATTCCGTCGTTCGCTGATCGTCGCTTGGCCTGATCTTCGAACTTGGCATCGCGATGTACATTGGCTACTTCGGCGCCGGCGCCGGCATTCTCTTCCTCTCGTTGCTCGCAATCCTCGGCCTCGAAAACATCCACGCCATGAACGGCATGAAGACCCTCCTCGTCAGCGTCGTCAACGGCGTCGCGATCGTCACCTTCATCGTGGCCCGCGTGATCGTCTGGCCTCAGGCCATCGTGATGATCTTCGGCGCCGCCACGGGCGGCTACGCCGGCGCGCATTTCGCCCAAAAAGTGAACCCGGAATACATCCGCCGCTTCATCATCGTGGTCGGCTTCGCCATGTCCATCTACTTCTTTCATCCGCGCTACAATACCGGTGCCACTCTCTGCATTTCGTCTTCTAGAGGCCTGCTTGCTGCGCCCTCTTCGCAGGCGACGTGATATCGATAGCTGCCGTCTCTGCTGCCCTCTGTGCCTCCTCGGTGCTTCTCCGTGTTTCCTTCCGGCACCCATCCTTCTGCCTCCTCGAGCCACCATGCGCGGCCCTCTTCCACTTCCCGCTTGCAAATCCCACACTCGCATTGCTAGAATCGAAACCGTACCGGATTAGTGCTATATGATTCAGTCGGGGGCTGAGGGATGGTAAGGCTCGGAAAACTAACGGATTACGGGCTAGTTCTGATGACGCTGATCGCCCGCGGCGAGGGCTTGCCCCTGCGCACCGCGCGCGACCTAGCCGTCGAATCGCGCCTCCCGCTCTCGACCGTCAGCAAGCTCCTGAAGCAGCTTCTGCAGAGCGGCCTGCTTTCGTCGCATCGCGGCATCAAGGGCGGCTACATTCTGGCCAAGGAGCCGCGCGAAATTTCAGTGATCGAGATCATTTCCGCGATCGAAGGACCGATGGCGCTCACCGAATGCAGCACGGACGTGACCGGCCTCTGCAATCTCGAATCCTTCTGCCCGATCAAGAGCAACCAGCAGATCATCAACCAGGCGGTGCGAGGCGTTCTCGACAAAATCACGCTTTCCGATCTCGTCCAGCCCATGCATCTCACCAGCATCAAGGACACGCGCGGCAGGATCGTGCCGACGATCGCCTCCGGGAGAATTCAATGAGTTCGAATACCGACGCCATAATCCGCGATCTGGCGCAGCAGGAATACAAGTGGGGATTCGTCACCGACATCGAAGAAGACCGCGCGCCCAAGGGCCTCAACGAAGACATCATTCGCTTCATCTCGGCCAAGAAGGACGAGCCGGAGTTCATGCTCGAATGGCGGCTCAAGGCCTATCGCCACTGGGAATCGCTCGAAAAAGCCGAGGCCGAGCCGAACTGGGCCAACGTCCACTATCCGCCGATCAATTATCAGGACATCTCCTACTACTCGGCGCCCAAGCAGAAGCCGAATCTCAAGAGCCTCGACGAGCTCGATCCCGAAATCCTGCGCACCTACGAAAAGCTCGGCATTCCGCTGGCCGAGCAGAAACTGCTGGCGGGCGTCGCCGTCGACGCCGTGTTCGACAGCGTCTCGGTCGGCACCACGTTCAAGGCCAAGCTCGCCGAAGCAGGCGTGATCTTCTGCTCGTTCTCCGAAGCGGTGCAAGAGCATCCCGAGCTCGTGAAGAAGTATCTCGGCACGGTCGTTCCCTACACCGACAATTTCTTCGCCGCGCTCAATGCCGCGGTCTTCAGCGACGGCTCGTTCGTCTACGTCCCCAAGGGCGTGCGCTGCCCCATGGAGCTTTCCACCTACTTCCGCATCAACGCCGCCGACACCGGCCAGTTCGAGCGCACGCTGATCGTCGCCGACGAAGGCGCCTCCGTCAGCTATCTCGAAGGCTGCACCGCGCCGATCCGCGACGAGAATCAGCTGCACGCCGCCGTGGTCGAGCTGATCGCCCTCGACGACGCGCAGATCAAGTACTCGACCGTCCAGAACTGGTATCCCGGCGACAAGAACGGCAAGGGCGGCATCTACAATTTCGTCACCAAGCGCGGCACGTGCCGCGGCATGAATTCGAAGATCTCGTGGACGCAGGTCGAGACCGGCTCGGCGATCACCTGGAAATATCCGAGCTGCATCCTGCAGGGCGACAATTCGGTGGGCGAGTTCTACTCCGTCGCGCTCACCAACAATTACCAGCAGGCCGACACCGGCACGAAGATGATCCACATCGGCAAGAACACGCGCAGCACGATCGTCTCGAAGGGCATCTCCGCCGGCCACGGCCAGAACACCTATCGCGGCCAGGTGAAGATCCTGAAGGACGCGACCGGCGCGCGGAACTACACGCAGTGCGATTCGCTGCTGATCGGCGATAAGTGCGGCGCGCACACGTTCCCGTACATCGAAGTGAAGAACTCGACGGCGCGCATGGAGCACGAAGCATCCACGTCGAAGATCGGCGAAGACCAGATCTTCTATATCCGCCAGCGCGGGCTGAAGGCCGAAGACGCCGTCTCGATGATCGTCAACGGCTTCTGCAAGCGCGTCTTCCGCGAGCTGCCGATGGAATTCGCGGTCGAAGCGCAGAAGCTGCTGAGCGTCAGCCTCGAAGGCAGCGTCGGATAAAGGATCGGGATATAATGTCGCAGAAGGTGTCGGACGAGAGGAGAACGGAACAGGGAAGACGACGAAAGATGAGCTTGCTCGAAATCAAGAACCTGCACGCCAAGGTCGACGACAACGAAATCCTGAAGGGCATCAACCTCACGCTGAACCCCGGCGAAGTGCACTCGATCATGGGACCGAACGGCTCCGGCAAGAGCACGCTCGCGCAGGTGCTCGCCCGCCGCGAAACCTACGAGATCACCGGCGGCGAAGTGCTGCTCAACGGCAAAGACCTGCTCGCGATGAAGCCCGAAGAGGCGGCGTGCGAAGGGCTCTTTCTCGCGTTTCAATATCCCGTCGAGATTCCGGGAGTCAGCAACGCCTATTTCCTCCGCTCGGCGCTGAATGCGATCCGCAAATACCGCGGCCTGGAAGAAATGGACGCGATGGATTTTCTTCCGAAGCTGCGCGAAAAGATGAAGCTGCTCGAAATGGACGAGAAGTTTCTGAACCGCTCGGTGAACGAAGCCTTCTCGGGCGGCGAAAAGAAGCGCAACGAGATTCTGCAGATGGCGGTGCTCGAGCCGGCAGCTCGCGATTCTCGACGAAACCGATTCCGGCCTCGATATCGACGCGCTCCGGATCGTCGCGAAGGGCGTGAACGCCATGCGCAGCCCCGACCGCGCGATTCTGGTCGTGACGCACTACCAGCGCCTGCTCGATTACATCGTTCCGGACAAAGTGCACGTCCTCGTCGATGGCCGCATCGTCCGCACCGGCGGCCCCGAGCTCGCCCTGCAGCTCGAAGACAAGGGCTACGCCATGATCGAATCCGCCGCAGGTGCCGCATGATTGTTTTGGCTCGTCAGTTCTGAGCGAAGCGAAGGATCTCTCTTCTTGAAGGAAAACGGGGAATAGCAAAGTGGCGACGGCAACCCAGGCACTTCAACACTACCTCGAAGGCTTCAGCGGCCTCGAAAAGTCCGCGGCGAGCCGCGAGCACCCGTGGCTGCGCAAGCTGCGCCAGGACGCTTTCGCGCGCTTCGCCGAAACGGGCTTCCCGACCAGCCACGATGAAGACTGGCGCTTCACGAATCTCTCAGCCATCGCGCAGACGCCTTTCCGCCTCGTCCGCGAAACGGCCATCACGTGCCTTCGCGAGAGCGATATCGCTCCGTACCACGTCGCAGGCGCGGCCTGCCAGCTCGTTTTCGTCGACGGGCGCTTCGCGCCCGAGCTTTCTTCGTCCGGCATTCTGCCCGGCGGCGTGACGGTGACGAATCTCGCCGCCGAAATCGCGCGGCACCCCGCAGCCGTCGAAGCGCACCTCGGCCGCTACCTGAATATCCAGCGCGATCCTTTCTCCGCGCTCAACACCGCTTTCATCGAGGACGGCGCCTTCGTTCACATTCCCAAGAGCGTCGTGCTGGAAGGCCCGATTCATCTGCTCTTCATCTCGCTCGGCGCACGATACGCCGACGGTGAGCCATCCGCGCAACCTGATCGTCGCCGAGGAAAACAGCCAGGCCACGATCGTCGAGGACTACATTTCGCTCGGCGGCAGCGCCGAAAAGGCGCTGTGCAACACCGCTACCGAACTCGTCGCCGGCGATCACAGCGTGATTTCGCACTACATGATCGAACGCGAGCACGGCCAGGCGTTCAACGTCTCGACTCTGCGCATCCAGCAGGGACGCGCCGCGGACGTTTCGTCGCACTCGGTGCTCATCGGCGGCGCGCTCGTTCGCAACAACGTGCATCCGGTGCTGGCGGGCGAAGGCAGCGAATGCCTGATCAACGGCCTCTTCATCGGCAACGGCCGGCAGCATCTCGACAATTACATGCTCGTCGAGCACGCCAGCCCGCACTGCGGCAGCCGCCAGTTCTACAACGGCATTCTCGACGGCCACGCGCACGGCGTGTTTCACGGCCGCATCATCGTTCACAAGGACGCGCAGAAAACCGACGCCAAGCAGACCAACCGCAACCTGCTGCTTTCCGATACCGCACAGATCGACACGAAGCCGCAGCTCGAAATCTACGCCGACGACGTGAAATGCACGCACGGCGCCACCATCGGCCAAATCGAGGAAAATGCGCTTTTTTATCTGCGCTCTCGCGGGATCGACGAAGCCTCCGCGCGCCGCCTGCTGCTGACGGCGTTTGCCGGCGAATGTTTCGACCGCATGAAGGAAGGCCCCGCGCGCAAGCACGTCGAGAGTCTGGTTCGCCAGGATCTGCGACGCGATCGCCTATTCCTCCCGGCCCGAGGAGCAACTCGCATGAGCATCGCCGCCAAAGCCCGTGTCAGGCGCTTTCGACGTCGAGCGCGTCCGCGCCGATTTTCCGATCCTCGAGCAGAAGATTCACGGCAAGCCGCTCGTCTATCTCGATAACGCCGCCACCTCGCAGAAGCCGCGCGCGGTGATCGACGCCATCTCCCGGTATTACGAAGGAACCAACGCCAATATCCATCGCGCCGTGCATCATCTTTCCGAGCAGGCCACCGAGCGAATACGAAGCCGCGCGCGTCACCGCGCAGAAATTCATCAACGCGGCGAGCCCCACGGAAATCATTTTCGTGCGCGGCACCACGGAAGGCATCAATCTCGTCGCGCAGACCTTCGGCCGGGCCAACATTCACGCGGGCGACGAAGTCGTCGTCACCGACATGGAGCACCACTCGGATATCGTGCCCTGGCAGCTGCTCTGCGAGGACCGCGGCGCGAAGCTGCGCGTCGTTCCGATCAACGACCGCGGCGAACTGATCCTCGACGAATACGAGAAGCTGCTCGGCCCGAAGACGAAGCTCGTCTGCGTCACGCACGTCTCGAATGCGCTCGGCACGATCAATCCCGTGCGCGAAATCATCGAGATGGCGCACGCCCGCGGCATTCCCGTTCTGGTCGATGGCGCGCAGGCCGTGCCGCACATGAAAGTCGACGTGCAGGCGCTCGATTGCGATTTCTATTCCTTTTCCGGGCACAAGGTCTACGGCCCCACGGGCATCGGCGTGCTCTATGGCAAGAAAGCGCTGCTCGAAGCGATGCCGCCGTACCAGGGCGGCGGCGACATGATTCTTTCCGTCACGTTCGAGAAGACGACTTACAATCGCCTGCCCTACAAATTCGAAGCGGGCACGCCGGATATCGCCGGCGTGATCGGGCTCGGCGCGGCGCTTGATTACGTCAGCGGCCTCGGCATCGAAAAGATCGGCGCGTACGAACACGAGCTGCTCGACTACGCCACGGCCGCCGTTTCGTCCATTCCAGGGCTGAAGATTATCGGCACCGCGAAGGAAAAGGCCGGCGTGCTTTCGTTCACGCTCGAAAATATTCACCCGCACGATATCGGAACGATCCTCGACCGGGAAGGAATCGCGATTCGCACCGGGCACCACTGCTCGCAGCCGGTGATGAAGCGCTTCGGCGTCGATTCGACGGCGCGGGCCTCATTCGCCATGTACAACACGAAACAAGAAGTCGACGCGCTCGTTCGCGGCATCGAAAAGGTGCGGGAGGTATTCGCCTGATGTCCGACCTGCGCGATCTCTATCAGGACGTGATTCTCGAGCACAGCAAGGCGCCGCGGAATTATCGCGAGCAGCCTGCCGCGAATCACAAAGCCGAAGGCTTTAATCCGCTCTGCGGCGATCACTTTACGATCTTCGTCACGCTCGATGGCGACAAAATTCAGGACATCAGCTTTCAGGGCTCCGGCTGCGCGATTTCGAAGGCCTCCGCTTCGATGATGACGCAATCGTTGAAGGGCAAGACGAAAGCGGAAGCCGAACAGCTTTTCACGCGCTTCCACGATCTCGTCACCGGCCACGCCGAGGGCGCGCGATGCCGCCGAATTGGGCAAGCTCGAGGTTTTCTCGGGCGTGTCCGAGTTCCCTGTCCGCGTGAAGTGCGCCACGCTTGCCTGGCACACGCTGAACGCCGCGCTCGAAGGCAAGCAGGAAGCCATCCAACGGAGTAACGAAGCGATCCATGACCTACGGCCAATCCATCACGCTGAGCCGCGAATGCGACGCGCTCGAAATCCCGAGCGGCGAGCCGATGAAGCTTCCCGCCGGGATCGGCGCGCGTGTGATGCAGTTTGCCGGCAGCAGCTATACGGTCACCAGCGACCACGGCATGTTCCGCATCGACGTGAAAGACGCGGATGCGCTCGGCCTCACGCCTCCGCCGAACGCTCGCGCAGGCTGGCGGAGCGCCGGACAATCGTCCCTTCAGCGAAGAGCTCATGTGGGAGCAGCTGAAGACGGTCTACGATCCGGAAATTCCGGTGAATATCGCCGACCTCGGATTGATCTACGTCTGCACCGCCGTTCCGGTGCAGGGCGGCGGCCATCGCATCGACATCAAAATGTCGATGACGGCGCCGGGCTGCGGCATGGGCAACGTGCTCAAATCCGACGTCGAAACCAAACTCTCGCGCCTGCCCGATGTAAAAGAAGTCCACGTCGAAATCGTCTTCGATCCGCCGTGGGGCCCGGACCGCATGTCCGAAGCCGCCCGCCTCCAGCTCGGCTTCGACATCTAAAACACCATCAGATTTTCAGTTGTATCTTCGGTGCTGCTTCGACCGCAGATGGCACAGTCGAGCGTGCGCGCTTCGCGACCATCGTGCGCGAGCCGCTCCAGACGAGCTGCAGTCCCGGCGAAAATCGCGATGACGGCGATCACGACTTTCAGCCTTCGCTTGGGCACGCGCCGCGCGAAGATGCAGCCGATCACAACGCCGGGAATGCCGCCGGCCAGCAACTGAGTGAGCACGTGGCGTGTTTATCGCGCCGAATTTCCACTGAAACGCGCTGCCGATTACCGCGAGCACGAGCCCGAACAGCAGATCGGTGCCGACCACCTCCGGCGGCGTCATCTCCGAATAGTTGAGCAGCAGCACGGTGCCGAGCGCGCCCGCGCCCGCTGACGAGAAACCGGATTCGATGCCGATGGGCAGAGCGAGCCACGGGCAGCCAGCTCGAATTCTTGCGCGCGAAGCTCTGATTCTGCACCCACGGAAGAAACGTGACGCTCGAAGACGCGGTAAGCAAAAGGCCCAGCAGGATGACCACGACCGGCATATTCGACGGGCCGCTCAACTTCCGCAACAAGTACGTGCCAATCAGCAAGCCGGGCACCGCGCCCTGGATCAGCAGCCACAAATAGCGCCAATGAATGTGTTTGCCGCCGAGATAAAACGGCGAAGCGATCAGCCGCATCACGCCGGCGTAGACGAAAGCGGTGCCGACCGACGCGGAGGCGGGCAAACCGACGATGAGCACGAGCGCCGGAACGGTGAAGCTGCCGCCGCCGATGCCGGTGAGGCCGATCGCGAGCGCTATCAGAAAGCCGATCAGCGCGTTCATTCGTCAGCTCGCTTGGATTCGGTGTGGATGCCGCATTCGAGTTTGCGCCCGCCCCAGCGGCCCGAACGCGCGTCGGCGCCCGGCGGCGGGAATCGCGGTGCAGGGCTCGCAGCCGATGCTGGGATAGCCGAAATCGTATAGCGGAAGATGATCGATGCCGTGCGCGCCGGTGTAATCCCACACCTGATCCCAGCGTCCACGCGGCGAGAGGGCTCACTTTCAGCAGCGTTTTGCCGCTCGGCAGCACGTGGTGCTCGACGACTTTCAGATTCTTGCGCGTGGGCGACTGCTCGCGGCGCAGCCCCGTGAACCAGATGTCGTAATTCTCGAGCGCCGAAAAAAGCGGCTCGACTTTGCGCAGCTGGCAGCAGCGGCCGGGATCGGTGCGATTGAGGATTCCGAATTGCGCTTCCTGGTCGGCGACCGATTGCTTCGCGGCGAGATTCTGCAGATTCAGATCCCAGGCCTTCGTCATCCGGTCGCGATAAGCGTATGTTTCGCAGAAGTGATAGCCGGTATCGAGAAAGAGCACCGGAATCTTCGGCAGGCGCCTGCGCAGCAGATCGACGACGATCATGTCTTCCGCCTGGAAGCTGCACGTGATGCACGGGCGCGCCGCTTGCTTTCGGCGAGCAGGCGGTCGACGAGCGCATCGACCGAAAGCGCCTCGAGTTCGACGGCTGGCAGCGTCACACTCATGATTTCTTTTTCTCTGCGTCCGACTGTGCGTCGCGCCATTTTCGCAGGACCTTCATGATTCGCTCGACCGCTTCTTCGTCGGTGTCGTCCGTGATGCGAACCGCGAAGAACGATTCAGGGCCGTAGATCGCGCGCACCACGCTCTTCGGGTTCGTCCCGTCGTCAAGCGGCGCGAAAATCGTGATGTTGCCGGAGAGGCGAAAAGCTTTGGCGACGGTGACGAGCTCGTGCGCGAGAAAATCGTTCGGCCCCGCCATCTGAACGTGCCAGCCTTCGTCGAACATCTGGCGCTCGACCATCTCGGCGACGTGAGGACGTCCCTGCACCCACACGGCCGCCGCCGGATGGCCGAACCGGAAAATGCGCTCTTCCTTCGTGCTGCGTTTTCGCTCGGTGGCGTGGGTTTGCGAGCCGTTGCCGGCAATCGCGCTGTCGATGATTCCGGCGCCGACCGTGGCGTTCGTGAGCGGATCGATCACGATGAAGCTGCCAGTCGAGCGGTTCTTCTTGTAGGGATCGAAGAACAGCGGCAGCGTCGTCTTCACATCGACCGCCGCGATTTCGTTCAGGTCGAGCTTCGATTGCAGGCACGATGCTCGAGCGTGTTCACGTCGACGCGATAGCGAATGTGATTGATGCGGCCGCGGACGGTCCTCGTGGTGTGCTTGATCACGTAAATCTTGTGCGGATCGAGCGGCTCGGCGTGCATCCAGACGAGCGTCGCGTGAAACGCGGTGCCCGGCGGACGGCGCATCGGTCTCGGCGACGAGCATGTTGCCGCGGCTGAGATCGATTTCGTCTTCGAGAGTAATCGTGACGGAGTCGCCCGGACGCGCCGCCTCGATTTCGTCCTCGAAGGCCACAATCGATTTCACGCGCGTCTTCACCAGCGATGGCAGCGCCATCACGCTCGTTCCCTTCGCGCAACTCGCCGGAAACCAAGCTGCCCGGCAAAGCCGCGGAAACTTGCGTCCGGCCGGATCACGTATTGCACGGGAAAACGCAACGGGCCGGAAGCGGCGTCGCTGCCGAGTTCCAGATCGATTCGAGATATTCGAGAAGCGCCGGGCCCTCGAACCACGGCATGCGCTTGCTGCGCCGCACGACGTTGTCGCCTTCGAGCGCGCTGACGGGCACGGCGTAGAGATTGCGATTGCCAAGCTGCGCCGCGAATTCGCGAAATTCGGCGGAGATGCGGTCGAAAACGTCCTGCGAAAAGCCGACGAGGTCCATTTTATTCACGGCGGCGACGATGTGCTGCACGCCGAGCAGGCTGGCGATGAAGGCGTGGCGGCGCGACTGGCGCAGCACGCCCTTGGTGGCGTCGATCAGCACGATCGCCGCGTCGGCCGTGGAAGCGCCGGTGGCCATGTTGCGCGTGTACTGCTCGTGGCCCGGCGTATCGGCGATGATGAATTTGCGGCGCGGGGTCGTGAAATAGCGGTAGGCGACGTCGATCGTGATTCCCTGCTCGCGCTCGGCGCGCAGGCCGTCGGTGAGAAGCGAGAAATCGATCGGGCCCGGTCGAGCGATTGACCTTGCTCTTCTGCACCGAGGCAAGCTGATCTTCGAGCACCGACTGGCTATCGTAGAGCAGGCGGCCGATCAGCGTGGACTTGCCGTCGTCAACGCTGCCCGCCGTGGTGAACCGCAGAAGGCCCGTGTTCGAGAGAGGCGAGGCGCTCGACGCGGCGGCCGTCGTCGTTTCGGGAGAGGGCTCAGTAGGCGCTGCCGGCATCAGAAATATCCCTCGCGTTTCTTGATCTCCATCGAGCCTTCCTCGTCGTGGTCGATCACGCGATTTTCGCGCTCGGACCGGCGGAAGGACAGCATCTCCTCGATGATTTTCGGCACGGTGTCGGCTTCGGAGCGGATCGCGCCCGTGCACGGCACGCAGCCCAGCGAACGCATGCGGACCTTGATCATCTGCGTCTTTTCGTTGGGCAGCGGGCGCACGCCATTCTGCGGCAGGAGAATCGAATTGCCGCGAATCACGGCCTCGCGTTCCTTCGCGAAATAGAGCGGGACGATCGGGAATATTTTCCGACTGGATGTAGAGCCAGACGTCGAGCTCGGTCCAATTCGAGAGCGGAAAAACGCGAATGCTTTCGCCCTTGTGGTGCCGCCCGTTGTAGAGATTCCAAAGCTCGGGGCGCTGATTCTTCGGATCCCACTGGCCGAGCGAATCGCGGAAGGAATAGACGCGTTCCTTGGCGCGCGATTTTTCCTCGTCGCGGCGCGCGCCGCCGAAAGCCGCGTCGAATCCGCCCTCGGCGAGCGCGTCGAGCAGCGAGCGCGTCTTCAGCAGGCCGCAGCATTTCTGCGTGCCGAGATCGTAGGGATTCGCGCCATCGTCGAGCGCCTTTCTGATTCTTGTGCACGATCAGCTCCGCGCCGACGTGCTTCGCGTACCAGTCGCGAAACTCGATCATCTCGGGAAATTTGTAGCTGGTGTCGATGTGCAGCAGCGGGAACGGAATCTTCCCCGGATAGAAAGCCTTCTGCGCGAGCCGCAGCATCACCGAGGAATCCTTGCCGATCGAGTACAGCATCACCGGATGGGCGAATTCGGCCGCGGCTTCGCGGAGGATGAAGACGCTCTCGGCTTCGAGCCTTTTCAGATGGCCGGACAGACCGCCGGCCTCCGCCCTGGGTGGGGCGGCGTTCAGGTCGAGTTTGATCTCTTGTGAAGACATATTAAGACATAAAAAAACCCGCTCCTCGATCATTCGAGGGCGGGTCGCATTCAGTCCAGTTTTGCTAAGAACTTAGCTCGCGAACCTCAGCGCCCCCGGCACTACACACGGCCGGACAACAACAGGTACAAGCCGGACAAACGCCGATGAGCGAAAGGTTCATATCTCCCCAAGCGTAGCCGAGTCGGTGTATCACGTCGTACCATGCGGCCGCCCCGGCCCTGTCGACATCCGAGATCGAGACCTGCGCGCCGGAGGATTCTTTGCGTACGTCCGGCCGAAGCGGCTCATGAAGGTTTGACATGACGCGAGGAGACCATATTAAATCGAGATTCCATGAGGACTCTCGACCAGGCGCTCGGCCGCTCTTTTGCTCGCTCTGCTGCTGCTCCTGTGTAGGCTCGCGATTCCCCGCCATACGTCACGGTGCAAGCGCAACGACACGGACCTCACCGTCTCCGCCGCGATCAGCCTTAAAGACGCGCTCGACGCGATCAAGCAGGCCTATGCGTCGCAAGATGCCGGCGTTTCGCTCTCGATGAACTATGGCGCGTCCGGCACGCTGCAATTGCAGATCGAGCAGGGCGCTCCGGTCGATGTGTATCATCTCGGCAGCGCCCAAGCAGATGGACGCGCTTGAATCGAAGGGCATGCTGCTTGAAGGCACGCGCAAGGACCTACTGCGGAATGGGATTGTCCTAATCGTCCCGAAGGACTCGACCCTCGGCATTGCAACTTTCCAGGATCTCCTCAAGCCGGACGTGAAGAAAGTGGCGCTCGGTGAGCCGGTCGTTGTCCCGGCCGGAAAATATGCGCAGGAAGTGCTTACGCATCTCGGCATCTACGATCAGGTGAACGCGAAGGCCGTGCTAGCGAAGGACGTCCGGCAGGTGCTGACGTATGTGGAAACCGGAGACGTTGAGGCGGGTATCGTCTACACGACCGACGCGCTGTCATCGAACAAAGTGAAGATCGTCGCGGAGGCGCCGGCCGATTCCCACTCACCTGTCATTTACCCTGTCGCGGTGATCAAGACCACGAAGTACCCCGCCGCTGCGAAAGCCTTCGAAGATTTCCTATCGGGCCCGCAGGCGCGCGCCATTTTCGGGAAATACGGCTTCTCCCTCGCGACTCCGTAAGACGATTCAATCGCAGGCATCGAGAATGTTGGTCGTGGTGTGGGCGCCTGTGCTACCTAGCGTCCGACGACGTTGTATTATGGGTTCAAGTTTCCCTGGTCACAAGCAAACCGCTTGCGTCTGGGAGGAAGGACGGCGGAAATGGGCGAACAATTGCCGGAGCCGTGGCTGCGAGGGACGCTTGAGTGAAGTACCGGCAGTACCACGAGCCGTGCTGCACGCGCTGGAGCTCGCGAAAGAGGATCTGCAGCGGTGGTGCGGCGACCTGAGCGATGCGGAGCTCAACGCGCGGCCGAACGGCGATGCGCGCCGGTGGCGTTCCATCTGCGGCACATCGCACGAAGCATCGATCGGCTTCTCACGTATGCCGAGGGTAGCCAGCTCAATGGCCAGCAGACTACGCGCGCTCAAGATCGGAATTGGATCGCGGGCGCGACGCGCGGCGAGTTATTCGCCGAGATTGAATCGGCTCTCCATACGAAGCGCAGCGAGAATCCGCGCGATCGAAGCTAATCGGTTGAATGAACCCAGGAAAGTGGGAAGGAAGGAGCTGCCGACAACGGTGGGAGGCTGCTCGTTCACGTCGCCGATCACACGCAGCGGCACGTGGGGCAAGCCATTACGACGGCAAAGATCGTCAAGGCCGGCGCGCCGGCTCACTGAACTCAGCGCGGCCCATTGAATTCGGCGCATGGCCGCGACGAGCGCTTCAGGAATGGACCGCGCTGAGTTTCCTTCGGACGTGCACTGCGCGCCACGCTTGCGGGGCGTGAATTGCGCCGCCTCGGTCGAACCTTCGAGGGCCGTCGTGGACGATGTCGCCGCCGGTGATCACCTGCTGCACATCGTCGAAATATCCGGTGCCGACGAACTGCTGGTGCTGGACGGCGTCGTAGCCGTGCTGGTGTTCGCTCTCGAATTCCGCATCCTGCAAGCGGCAGTAGGCTCTCATGCCTTCCTGCTTGTAGCCGCGCGCGAGCTCGAACATGGAATGATTCAGCGCATGGAAACCGGCAAGCGTGATGAACTGGAACTTGTAGCCCATTGCGGCGATTTCGCGCTGGAAACTCGCGATCGCGGCGTCGTTGAGATTCTTGCGCCAGTTGAAAGAAGGCGAGCAATTGTACGCCAGCAGCTTGCCCGGAAATTTTGCGTGCACGCCGTCGGCGAATTCGCGCGCTTCGTGAATATCGGGCTTCGAAGTTTCGCACCAGATCATGTCCGCGTAGGGAGCGTAGGAAATCGCGCGGGCGATGGCAGCCCTCGTTCCGCTGCGAACGCCGAAGAATCCTTCGGATGTGCGCTCGCCGGTGATGAATTCGCGATCCTGCGGATCGACGTCGCTGGTGAGAAGCGAGGCGCTCTCCGCGTCCGTGCGCGCGATGATCACCGTCGGAACGCCCATCACATCCGCCGCGAGGCGCGCCGCGACGAGCTTGTGAATCGCTTCGAGCGTCGGGACCAAGAACCTTACCGCCGAGATGGCCGCACTTTTTCGCGGACGACAACTGGTCTTCGAAGTGGACGCCGGACGCGCCCGCCTCGATCATCGCTTTCATCAACTCGAACGCATTGAGGTTGCCGCCGAATCCGGCTTCGGCGTCGGCGACGAGCGGCGCAAGCCAATACGCGACTTTGCTGTCGGCATTGTCCGCGTGATGTCCATTCGCGTGGTTGATTTGATCGGCGCGCACGAGCGCGCGATTGATGCGGCGCACCAGATGCGGAACGCTATCCGCGGGATAGAGGCTCTGGTCGGGATAGGTCTCGCTCGCTTCGTTCGCGTCGGCCGCCACCTGCCAGCCGCTAACGTAGATCGCCTGCAGGCCGGCGCTGACTTGCTGCACGGCTTGATTGCCGGTCATGGCGCCGAGCGCCGGCGACATAAGGCTCCGAATGCAGGAGACTCCAGAGGCGCTCCGAGCCGACCCGAGCCAGCGTGTGCTCGATATGGATCGAGCCGCGCAGCCGCTCCACGTCCGCGGGGCTATAGGGACGCGTAATGCCCGCCCAGCGCGAATTTGTCCGCCAGTCCATCTCCAGATTCGGCATGCTTGCCGTTGTTGCTCGGACATCCTGTCGCCTCCATAGAGCCGCGATTTCGCACGGCCGCGCACCGACCCAGGCACGAGCCTGCTCGCGCTTCAAACAACCGCTATCTCACACTGGGACGAAGAGGGAACTGAGCCTCGCTTGTTGCAGACTCTATGCGCATGCTCGACATCGCCACCGTCGCCGATCCGGCGGCAGCGATACTCCCGAGGCCAAATTGTCGCAAGGGCAGGCTAGTTAAGTCAAACTGATTGTAATTATCGGGGCGATAAGCTCGTGTTATCATCCCGTGCGGCGGATATTGGGCTTAGGCGATAGCGGACTCGCAGGGAGAACGGCCGTGGAAATCGACCAAATCGAAACTTTTCTCGCGGTGGTGATGTACGGGGGCTTTCATCGGGCGGCCGAGGCGCTGCACGTGAGCCAGCCCGCGGTGAGCGGCCGGATTCGGGCGCTGGAGGAATCGCTCGGCGCCACGCTCTTTACGCGTGGGCGGGCCAACCCGACGCTTTCGCCGGCCGGGAAAAGCGCTGCGTCCCCATGCGGAACAACTGCTGCGCACCGTAGCCTCCGCGCGGCAGGCCGTGCACGAGCTGCAGCCGCAAACGGGCGGCGCGCTCCGGATCGCGGCGTCGCTATCGGTCTGCACGTATCTGATGCCCGACGTGATGCAGGACTACAAGAGCGAAAGCCCGAAGGTGATGGTCCATCTACGCTCGGGCAATTCGATGCAGGTACTGAAAATGGTGCTGGAAGGTGAGGCGGAGATCGGCGTGGCGCGCTCGCTGAATCATCCCGAAGTCGAGACGACGACGCTGCGGAACGATCCACTGATTCTCGTCGGGCATCCCGCGCACCCGATGGCGGGCAAGCGCGAAGTCCGGCTCGAGGAAGTGGAATCGTGGCCGCTGATCTTCTACGACCGCGGTTCGAGCGATTGGACTCTGAGTCAGGGACTGTTCCGCCGCGCGGGCCTGCTGCCGAATGTGGCGCTTGAAGTCGAAACGATCGAAGCGGCGAAGCGGATGGTTGAGCGCAAGCTCGGCTTCGGCTTCCTGCCGCAGATCGCGCTTATCGCAGGAACTGCGCCAGGGCAAGCTGATTTCGATCGAGATCGTGGATGCCGAGCCGCTGAGCCGCAATCTCGATGTGATCCGGCCGCTCAACCGCCCGCTGGCGAAAGAGGCGCAAGATTTCCTTCGCTTCCTGCGCGCGGCGGCGACAACCACGGCACCGGAAGCGAAGCCAGCGGCCGCGCAGCGGATCGCGGCCAAGAAATAGGCGGCGACGAAATCGCACGCGGCAGCCGAACGAAACGCTAGAATCGCGCTTTTCTCGAGGAGGATTCGCATGTACTACCAACCCGGCAAGACGCATCACGGTCTCCGCTATGATCCTTTCAAATCCTGCGTGATTCCCGAGGCCGATCGGATGGATTTCGACCGTCAGCCGGGACGGCGTGCACAACCTCGCGCCTTACAGCCAGTTTCAGATGCTGGCTTTCGATCCGCCGTATGTGATGTTTTCCGCCGGGCAGAACAGCCACGGGCGGCGCAAGGATACGGTTGTGAATGCCGAGCAGATGGGCGAGTTCGTCTGGAATATGGCCACCTATGAATTGCGGGATGCCGTGAATAAATCCGCGGAGGAGGTTCCGCCGGAAGTCGATGAATTCGACCTCTCGGGCGTCACGAAAGCGCCTTCGCGCGTCGTAAAGCCATGTCGAGTGGCCGAGTCTCCGGTCCATTTCGAATGCATGTACCATCAGACGACTGCGCTTGCCCGGGAACAGCAAGCTCTCGACTTCCGACGTGGTGTTCGGCCGCGTGATCGGGATCCATATCAGCGATGAGGTGATCGGAGCCGATGGCCGCGTCGACGTGCTGAAAATCCGGCCGATCGCACGGCTTGGCTATCATGACTACACGAGCGTGGAATCGATCTTCGAAATGATTATCCCGGGCAATAATAAGGTCGTGCTCGCGGGCATGGATGGCTCCGCGCGAGACTGAGAACCGCGAGCGCGAGAATTCGACTCTCAGGAAAGGCCGATGCCGAAATTCGAAAGACACATCTTCATCTGCACCAATCAGAGGCCCGAGGGACATCCCCGCGGCTGCTGCAACCCGTCCGGCGAAGGCGAACTCCATCGCCTGTTCAAAGTGAAACTCGCACAGCGCGGGATCAAAGGCACGGTGCGGGCGAATAAATCGGGATGCCTCGATCAGTGCGAGATCGACCCGACCGTTGTCGTCTATCCCGAAGCGGTGTGGTACGGCCACGTCACGCCCGAGGATGTCGACGAGATCATCGAATCGCACATCATTGGCGGCCAGCCCGTCGAGCGGCTCATCATTCCCGATTTCCTGCTCAACAATACCCGGAAGAGCGGGCCCTCCGAGTAAGGTCAGCCTTCCTCTAGATTCAAGACTTAGCCGCGATGGACGATTGAGCCATCTGGATTAAAATCGCGGTGTTGTGACGCTCGTCACAGCAACCTCTCACCCTTCGCTGTATAAAATCAACGCGCAAATTCCGCACACCGCGGGAGTTGTATCGAATTGAACTGAGGGAGTCCAATGGGGCGCTGGAAGACTTTCCGCTGGGTGGCGATTGCCGCGCTTGGCTTGATTGGCCTGCCGCAGGTTCCCGACGCGGGCACAGGAACCAAAAGCCTCAAAAACATCTCCGGCGGCGCGCCGGATCCGAAAGACTCCGCCCCGGCCCAATACTTGGGCTCGGAAGTTTGCAAGACCTGCCACGAAGACATCTACGACAACTGGGAGAAGACGCCGCACTGGAAGACGACGCTGGACACGAAGGGCGGCCCGTCGCATCAGGGCTGCGAGTCGTGCCACGGCCCCGGGATCGGCGCACGTGGCGGGCGGCGGCGACATCACGAAGATTTTCGTCTTCGAGAAACACTCCGCCAAGGAAATCAACGATCGCTGCCTGACCTGCCATGCCGGCGGCACCGAGCACATGAACGCGCTAACTCGATTCACGCGAAGAACGATGTGAGCTGCACCTCCTGCCATTCTCCGCACCACGCCACGACCAAGGAATTTCTGCTGGTCAAAGCCCAGCCCGAGCTTTGCTACGGATGCCACCTGGCGAAGAAGGCCGAGTTTGAAATGCCCTTCCACCACCGCGTGAACGAGGGCTTGATCCAGTGCACGGACTGCCATAATCCGCACGGCACCGAGGGTCCCAAGCAGGTGCGGATGGCTGCGACGCAGGATGCAGGTCTGCTTCAAGTGCCACACCGACAAGCAAGGTCCGTTCGTATACGAGCACGCGCCGGTAAAGGTGGATGGCTGCCAGTCCTGCCACATGGTCCACGGCGGGCCGAACCCTCACATGCTGAAGGTCAGCAACGTCAATCTGCTCTGCCTGCAGTGCCACACGACGTCGAGTTTCAGCGGCGCGCCGGGCGCGCCGTCGTTCCACAACCAGGCGAGCTTCTTCCAGGCATGCACGCTGTGCCACGTCGCGATTCACGGCTCGAACTTCAGTTCGACGTTTTTCAAGTAGAGGCCGCCATGAACACGTTGCGACCAGCCTTGGCAAGAAATGCGATCGGGTCAGGCATCTGTCAACCTTGGCACGCAGTTTCCGGACGCGGAGAAAGAGGCCATGAACCATCGCCGGACGATTCTCTCGGTCAGTCTGATGGCATTCGCGGCAGCGTTGCTGTGGGCGCCCGCGGCGTGCGCGCAGGACGGCACGGTCGACGACAAGGGCGTGGATTCCGGAGACTACAACATTCAGCAGTCGGTCGAATTCGGATACCGGGCCAACGAGTCAACGGGAACCACGACACCTACGACACGTTCGTGAACCTCGGGTCCGGCGTGCGCCTGTTCGATTACACGCTCGACATGCGCTCTCTGAATCATCAGGGGCTGCTCTTCGACAATCTGCACTTCAGCAACTTCGGCTACGGCGGCGATCCGAACGATGTTTCGCGGCTGCACATCGACAAGAACAAGTGGTACGACTTCAACGTGCTGTTCCGCCGCGACAAGAATTTCTGGGACTACAATCTCTTCGTCAATCCGCTGAATCCGGCGGCGCCGAATCCGGTGGGATCGGAAACCACGGGCTGCATCGTCAGCGGGCCGACCACGGCGCATCCGGGACTTCCCGGCTACTGCTCGAACCCCGTCGATCGCGCAGAACAACTCGCCGCACTCGATGGATCTTGTGCGCCGCATGCAGGACTACGATCTGACGCTGTTCCCGCAATCGCGCGTGCGCTTTCGCCTGGGCTTTTCGCACGACCGCGACCAGGGGCCCGGCTTCTTCACGACCGACAGCGGAACGATGCCCGACTTCCCAGAAACTTACAGCTATACGACGAATGCGTATCGCGCGGGCGTGGATTTTCGCATCCTGCCGCGCACCACGATTTCCTACGACCAGTTCCTGACGCTATTTCAAGCAGGACAACGTGGTCACCGAAAATCCCGCGGCCACGCCGGAGCAATACGGCTATCAGCTGGCGAACGGCACGCCGGTCGATCTTGGGAATCGTCTGGAGCACGCAGACGCCCGCCGAAGCGCTGCCTTGCGCCGCGCCGATCACAAACGCCGCAACGACGCCGCCGACGGTCAATCCGACCTGCAATGGGTTCGTGAGCTACAGCCAGGTGGGCCGCCCGCGGAACTACATGCCGACCGAACGCTTCCGCTTCCAATCGAACTATTTCCAGAAGTTCGAGATGGAGGGCTCGATCGGCTACAGCAGTTCCGACAATCAGATTCCCGACTTCAACGAAATCCTGATCGGCTGGACCACTCGGACAGCCATCCCGGGCGAGCACAACGGCAGGCCCCGCGGACGCGAAGCGCGTCTCGGTGGACGCGCGATTGGTCCGGCGTCTATGCGGTCACCGACAAATTCCGCATCGAGGATTCGTTCCACTACAACAACTGGCGCATTCCCGGCTTCTGGGACAGCGAGTCGGTTCTCTGTTCGACACCACCGGAGCAGGTCGGGCTTGGGCGCTCCGGTCGGCTTTTTCGTGGCTCGCCAATTGCAACGCTCGCCAACAATTACAGCGGTTCCACGTGCCCGGCAGACCACACCAGGCCGGCTGTCCGCTGCACGCGGATTCTGGTGCGACGTGCCTACAACTGCGATATTTCCTGAAGCAGGATCATGAAATCCAACACCTTCGAGTTCGATTACGACTTCACGAAGCGGCTCAGCGGCTACATCGGCTATCTGTACACGCATCGCGAATCGCTCGATCGTCGTCACTGAGCTACACGCATCGGCGGATATCTATTATCCCGGGAGGCGCTGCCGCCTCGGCGGCGAATGACTTTCTTGCCGCGCGCGGAAGCTGCGCGCTGGTGTCGGGCGCGCTCCCGGCCGGCTGCATGCTCAACGCGGATGGTTCGATCACCGAACGCGCTCGCCGACCCACGCCGAGGCGGGCAACGATACGACTCGCTCGTGACATCGACGAAAACTTGCTGCTGGCTGGGCGTCACGGCTCGCCCGATCGATAGCCCTCCGGATCACGGCGATTTTTCGCTTCGGCTACAACGATGCTTCGTTCACGCGCATCGATCCGCGGCAAGTGCAGAGCTACAAAGTGCACGCGACCTATACGCCGAAGCCGTGGGCCACGATCGACGGTTCGGTGGAAATCCACGAGAACCGCGACAACGTCGAGACCGTCGACAACCTCGAGCACGACCGCATGTACAGCTTCACGACGATGCTCATGCCCAACCAGCACGTGACCATCGATTTCGGCTACAGCTACTGGGACGTCTACACGCAGTCGGAAATCTGCTTCAACTATTCCATCAGCTACACCAATCCTCCGCCTGCCACGGGCACGACCGTTTTCCAGACCTCGCCGCCCGGAGTCGGACACCACGGCATGCCCGATTGCGGGCGCGTCGGTGGGCGCGGCGGGAGTGGGTGCGCTTTCGACCTACGCCAGCACGGATCACTTCGTTCATGGCGGCTTGATGTGGAAGCCGCGTCAAAGCGCGTCACCGCGTCGCTGGGATACGCGGGCAGCTTCGTGCGCGGCAACACCATCTTTCTCAATCCGCTCGCGCCCTCGGGCACGCTCGATTACAACTACCAGGAGCCTTACGGATCGATCGCGATTGACCTCTACAAGGGCTTCAGCTACAAGGTCACGTGGAACTATTACGGGTTCAATCAGAAGGGAAACACGAACCCGTTCGGCCTGGCCACGATCCCCTTGCAGGATTTCAACGGGAGCACGGCCACTTTCGCTTTCCGCTACGCCTTCTGACGGGCGACGACGAAACCACAACCTTACCTACATCCTGATTTTTTCTGCTGAGGAGGAACACGCTCATGAGTCACTTGGGAAATCGAAACTATCGTAAAGCGTTGCCGCTGGCCTTCTGCCTGCTCGGTATTCTCCGCGCCGCTGTGGGCGCAGGGCGACGGCGCGAGCCTTTTCAAGAGCGAAGTGCGCCGCCTGCCATGGAGCCGACGGCAGCGGCAACGACCGCCGCTCGGCAAATCGATGAAGATTCGCGATCTTGCCTCGGCCGACGTGCAGAAGCAGACCGATGCGGAGCTGACCGCCATCATTACCAACGGCAAGGGAGCATGCCCTCCTACAAGGACAAGCTGACCGGCGACCAGATCAAGGATCTCGTCGGCTTCATCCGTGACCTTGCCAAAAAGAAATAGACTCTCGCCAGCGGCCCCGCAAAACCGGCAGCGCTTTCCACGGCTTGCGGGGCCGTTTCCGGCACAACGGAATGCGCCGTACCCGCGGCGAGGAGGCCGAGAATGCGCCGAGCAAGGCCCGTTCCGCGCTCGTTTCGGAAGACCACGCGCCATCGTCCGCGATTGACAAAGTTTCACCTTAGATATAGTCTAAGTTGCGTATGGACGCCGAGGCGATTAAGAGGTCCTTGGAGGAGAGTGGGTTGCGGTGCACGCCGCAGCGCTACGCTGTGATGGCATTCTTGATGGAATGCCACCGGCATCCCACGGCGGCGGAAATCTTCGAAGCCGTGAATCGCGTGGATCCCGCGCTCTTCAAGAGCCACAACCTATAACAATCTGCGGGACCTGGTGCAGGCGGGGCTGGTGCGTGAAGTGGCAGTCGAGGGGCGCGCCGCGCGATTCGATGCGAAAGGCATGCGGCATCACCACTTCATCTGCGACCGCTGCGGCAATGTCGAGGACGTGAAGTGGTACGACCTGCCCAAGCCTGCTTCGGGCTCCCTCGGCAAGCGGATTCTTCGCGAATGCGAACTCATTTTCCGGGGTCTCTGCGCGAAGTGCGCTCCGCGGCACGCTTCCCGTTAGGCGGCGTTTGGATACCGCTGGGCTGGTGGAACGCGCATTCGCGCTGAGCGTTCAGAGTTCTGTGGGTCTTCCGTATTTTCGACTAAAATTTCGACTAATCGAAAGGAAGGAACAAACCGTGTCAACCGAAGCCAAGTGCCCGTTCGCGGGCGCAGCCCCCGCTCCCGCACGCACGAACCGTGAGTGGTGGCCGAACCAGCTGGACCTTCAGATTCTCCATCAGCACTCCAACCTGTCCAATCCGATGGGCGAGGAGTTCGACTACGCCAAGGAATTCAAGACTCTCGACCTGAATGCCGTGATCAAGGATCTTCACGCCCTGATGACGGACTCGCAGGATTGGTGGCCGGCCGACTTCGGCCACTACGGCGGGCTGTTCATCCGGATGGCGTGGCACAGCGCGGGAACGTACCGCATCGGCGACGGCCGCGGCGGCGCCGGAGGCGGCCAGCAGCGCTTTGCGCCGCTCAATAGCTGGCCGGACAACGTGAACCTCGATAAGGCGCGCCGGCTGCTGTGGCCGATCAAGCAGAAATATGGCCGCAAGATTTCGTGGGCCGACCTGATGATTCTCGCGGGCAACGTCGCCCTCGAGTCGATGGGGTTCAAGACGTTCGGCTTTGGCGGCGGGCGCGCGGATGTGTGGGAGCCCGAGCAGGACATCTACTGGGGCCCCGAAGGCAAGTGGCTGGGCGATGAGCGCTACTAGCGGCGACCGCGATCTTCAGAATCCGCTGGCTGCCGTGCAGATGGGCCTGATCTACGTGAATCCGGAAGGGCCGAACGGCAAGCCGGATCCCATCGCGGCGGCCAGGGATATTCGCGAAACGTTCCGCCGCATGGCGATGAACGACGAAGAAACGGTCGCGCTGATTGCCGGCGGTCACACATTCGGCAAAACACACGGTGCGGGCGATGCGGCGCTGGTAGGCGCGGAGCCGGAAGCCGCCACCATCGAGGAGCAGGGCCTCGGCTGGAAGAGCAAATTTGGCACGGGCAAAGGCGGCGACGCGATCGGCAGCGGCCTCGAAGTGATTTGGACCACGACGCCCACGAAGTGGAGCAACAACTTCTTCGCGAACCTGTTCGGCTACGAATGGGAACTGACGAAGAGTCCCGCCGGCGCGCATCAGTGGAGACCGAAGAACGGCGCGGGCAACGGTGCGATACCCGATGCGCACGACCCGTCAAAGCGTCACGCGCCATCCATGCTGACCACGGACCTTTCCCTGCGGCTCGACCCTGCGTACGAAAAAATCTCGCGGCGCTTCTACGAGCATCCGGATCAGTTCGCGGACGCGTTTGCGCGGGCGTGGTTCAAGCTGACGCATCGCGACATGGGACCGATCGTGCGTTATCTCGGCCCGCTCGTTCCGAAGGAAGCGCTGCCGTGGCAAGACCCGATCCCCGCGGTGAATCATCCGCTGATCGGGGAGCAGGATATTGCGGCTCTGAAGGCGAAAATCCTCGCGTCGGGGCTGTCCGTTTCCGAACTGGTTTCGACGGCCTGGGCATCGGCGTCGACGTTCCGCAGCTCCGACAAGCGCGGTGGAGCAAACGGCGCACGCATTCGCCTCGCGCCGCAAAAGGACTGGGCAGTCAATCGAGCCGGCTCAGCTGGCGAAGGTGCTGCAGAAGCTCGAAGCGATTCAAAAGGAGTTCAACGCTTCACAGTCGGGCGGGAAGAAGGTTTCGCTGGCCGACCTGATCGTTCTCGGCGGGGATGCGGCGATCGAGAAAGCCGCCAAGGCCGCCGGGGATCGACGGTGAAAATTCCCTTCACGCCGGGGCGCATGGACGCGTCGCAGGAACACACCGACGTCGAAGCCTTCGAGCCGCTCGAACCGGCTGCGGATGGGTTCCGCAACTATCTGCACGTTAACGGCAACCGGCGTCTGGCGCCCGAGGAGCTACTGATGGATCAAGGCGCAATTGCTGAGGCTGACGGCGCCGGAGATGACGGTTCTCGTCGGTGGCCTGCGCGTTCTCGGTGCAAATACCGGGAAGTCCGCGCATGGTGTCTTCACCAAGCGGCCGGAGACGCTGACGAACGACTTCTTCGTCAACCTGCTCGACATGGGCACGCAGTGGCAGCCGTTCCGCCGGCTCGGAAGACGTGTACGAGGGGCGCGACCGGAAGACGAACGAGGTCAAGTGGACCGGCACGCGTGTCGACCTGATCTTCGGCTCGCACTCCCAGCTGCGCGCCCTCGCGGAAGTCTACGCGTGCTCGGACTCGAAGGAGAAGTTCGTGAAAGACTTCGTGGCGGCGTGGACCAAAGTGATGAACCACGATCGCTTCGACCTTGCGTGAGCTCGCCGCAAGATGAGAACTATCGGCTTGCCACGAACCCCGTTGCCGTTGTTTGGATCGGCAAAACTGAAAGGCGCGCTTTTCTCGGCCTGGCGGACCGGATTGCGCGCCCTTCCTTTGATTTTGCGAAGGTCTCCGCAGGAAAAACCCTTCCCTACAAGCGAAACGGTTTGCACCATATGTAACCTTCCGAGTCGCATGTAGATTCATTGAAGCACGGCGGGAGTGGCGACACACATGCCTGTAAAATCTGAGTAGATGACCGTCTAGGCGGCTGGCGCCTTTCCTCCGGCGCAGCCAGGAACGAGCTGGAAAATGAGAAAGGTTCTTGGGATCGGCCTCTTCCTGCTTCTCTTCGCGACCCTCGGTGTCTCGGGCGTCCGTGCCGATGAGTACACCGCGACTCTTACGTGTGACGGTACCTGCGCTTATATTCCGGTTATTACTGGTGATGTGTCATTCCCTACGCCCACCGAGATTGTGGTCGATGCGGGTGCAACCTTCGTCCTTGAACTTTCGCCTCCGGAGGGCCCCGACGATTCGTACGGATGGGAAGAAGTAGACGATTCAGGGCTATGGGACTTTGCTATAGGTGACACTTCCGGAGGGGTACTCACTTTTTCCGAAGCCAAGTCCTCGGGCCCCGGCGGTACGCCCGGAGAGGTCTTCGGGGGCGGAACTCTGGTGTTTACCCCTGTGGCCGCACCCGAGCCGAGTTCCCTAGCGCTTCTGCTGATGGGCTTGGGAATATTGGTCCCGATGGCGATGCGAAAGCGAAAGCGGTTATCGCTAGCGTAGCGACGACATCGTTGATTTTGTCGGTAGGGGCGGTGGGGATCGGAAACAACAATGCAGGGATGACAAGGGCTTAACAAAGAAGACGGGGAAACGTGAAGTCATCGAAAAATAACACAAGGGAACTTAACAGAATTCCGAACGCGCATTTCGGCAAGGAGCAACCGAATTAGAAAGGCGCTCGGAGAGCACTGCCTTGCAACAAGGCAGACAAAACCGCAGAAGCACCGCATCTGCCGTCGCTCACGCGAAAACAGGCGGTGCAACCCACCCCTTGAATTGGACTGAACTTGGACCGAAATTGATCCTTTTGGGGGCAGGGCCCGCGTTGGAGCAACCGAGACGCGGCCTAACCTCAAGGAGTAGTCATTTGGGTCCAAGCAGGAATAATGCATTTGACTCCTGTGGTGGTGCGGTTGATACTGAAGTCCCTTCCGTGTTCCTTTCTTAGGCTGTCGAGTCCTCTTCTCGCAGCTCAGCGAAATTACTTTCCAATATTGTCATCTCGCGTGAGTCGGCCAACGATCCAGGCGCTTGAGCCGGCACAGCGTCGGGAGACCATTGGCGACAGGCGGCGATTACGGCAAGAAGCGACATGATTCCCGCTATTTTCCTCGGCATTTCACCGAGCGTCCGGAGCTGCGTTTCCTTACGCAACGCGCCGCCTATAAACCATCGATGCAACTGAAACCAAAGCTTGCGCCAGCAGGCACGCGAACGAGAATCGTCGTAGCAGACGATGATAGCGTCACACGGCGTCTCCTGGAAAAGACATTGGAGGAAGAGGGATATCAGGTCATTGCCGTCGAGAGCGGGCGCATGGCGCTGGATTGTTTGTCTGCAAAGGACGGCCCACGGCTTCTGTTGTTGGATTGGCTGATGCCGGGCTTAACCGGGATTGAAGTGTGCCGCGAGATACGCAGGCGCTCCGAGCGCCCCTACATTTACATAATCCTCCTAACCTCGAAAACATCTCAACTCGAAATCATCAGCGGCCTTGAAGCGGGCGCAGATGATTACATGACGAAACCTCATTTCCCTGAAGAGCTTGCGGCGCGATTGCGCTCCGGCGAACGCATCCTAAAACTGGAAGACAAAGTTACCTACGACGCCCTACATGATCCGCTCACGCGTTTGCCCAATCGCGCATTTTTTCTCGAGCGGCTGAACATCTGTGTCCACTGGGGATTGCTTCACTCCGATTACAAATTTGCCGTTTTGTCAGTCGACATGGATCGCTTTAGAGTCGTCAACGACAGCCTGGGAAACGCCGCGGGCGACTGGCTACTGGTTGAGATAGCTGACCGACTGCTGGGGTCCATTCGCCGTGACGATGCCATGGTGCGTTCCACAGGCGACGACGAGCGCAAGAACGTCCAGGGTCAAGACGGCATACTTGCCAGGTTAGGAGGCGATAAGTTCACAATTTTGCTGGATGATATCCGGAATGCGGGCGAGGCAATCCGCGCGGCGGAGCGGATTCAATTAAACATTCAAGCTCCTTTTCGCATCGATGGGCGGAATGTGTTCACAACCGCCAGCATCGGAATCGCGTTTAGCGGCACAGGTTACAGCGCGGCGGAAGATATGCTGGCTGACGCGAACACCGCGATGTCGCGCGCAAAACTACTGGGCAAGGCTCGGTATGAAATGTGCGATCCCTTGATGCACGCGACGGCCGCCGGCCGCCTGAGGCTTGAAACGGATCTTCGTCAGGCTACGGAACGAGATGAATTCCGTGTCCACTATCAGCCGATTGTCTCGTTGCGCGACTTCCGCATTACCGGCTTTGAGGCCCTGGTACGCTGGGAACGGCCGGGATTTAGCCTGGTGATGCCGGCAGATTTCATTTCCGCGGCTGAAGACACGGGCTTAATTGTCAGGATTGGAAATTACGTCTTGACCGAAGCATGCCGCCAGATGTGCGTGTGGAATCTGCAATTCCGCAGTGCGCCAGGATTTACGGTAGCCGTTAACATGTCCGCCAGACAGTTTGAACGAACAGAACTCGTCAGCGAAATCGAAACAATTCTGCTCGAGTCCGGCCTCGCACCTTATTGTTTGAGACTTGAACTTACGGAAAGCGTGACAATGCGAGATGAGGAACGGACGACTCGAATTCTTCGTGAACTCCGAACGTTGGGAGTACGCGTGTCAATCGATGATTTCGGCACCGGGTATTCGTCCTTGAGTTATTTGCGCCGTTTTGGCCCGGAAGTTTTGAAGATCGATCGTTCTTTCGTCACCGAAATGCTGAGCGACAGCGAAAGCAAGGAAATCGTGAAGACGATTTTGAGCTTGGGAACCAACCTGGGGATCGAGGTTGTAGCGGAGGGAGTGGAAACCTCCGAACAAGTGAAGCTGCTGAAACTGTTCGGCTGCGGGTTTGCTCAGGGCTATTTTTTTTCCAAGCCACTCGACGCAGCGGCGATAGAGAAAATCCTGCTAGCATCCGAAGTGAAATCTTACACGCTGGCGCAAGGATATCGCTAACCGTTCGTCAGCGGCCAAAGTTGCTTGAACGACTATCCACAATCGTAGGCAACGGTCTAGCCGGGAAGACCTTGGCAGATTCAACATCGAGCTGGAAACGCAGCTTGATCGCCTCTGGGGATGGTATACGATCAAGGTCCCTTTCAAGAAACCGGATGTGGCCACAGGCTGCCCTCTTTCAGCCTTCGGGGTCCCATCTGGAATAGAACCCCTTTCCCAACTTAGTCTGAATTGAAGACGAGGTTTCTGGTGAATCGCAAAGTACAGCTTGCGTTCGGCTCTGCTGTTTTGGTCCTGCTCATTGCGGGCGCGATCTCATTTCGTGCCATGGCCGTGTCCCATGAAAGTGACCGATGGGTGCGGCACACCCACGAGGTTCTTGAGCACCTGCAGTATTTGCTAACGGCTATGCAGGGTGTCGAATCAAGCGCCCGCGGCTTCGCATTGACTGGCAAACAATCCTACATCGAGTCGTACCGGGCCGCCGTCGCTCGTTCCGAGCAGGCAGGGCAAATCGTGCGCGACTTGATTCTGGATAACCCGGCCCAGCAGCGTCAGATTCCCAACCTGGAGAGACTCGGTGCTCAGAGAATCCAGTTCGCTGCAGCGGTCATTGAGGCCCGACGGACACAGGGATTACAGGCGGCAGCTGACATCGTTGGGGGCGGAGACGGCCAGCGAAGCATGGACGATTATCGAGGGGTCATCAGTGGGATGCAGAACGAAGAGCTGCGATTGCTGGCGCTGCGAGACGCCGACGCGAAGCGGCGCCTGGCGCAGACCAGGATCCTTCTGCTCCTCGGAACGGCTCTCGGCGTACTGATCGTTGTTACCGCAGGTTGGGGCGCTCGGCGCGACCATTCCGCACGCCAGCTTGCGGAGGAGAGCGCGCGTGATGGTGAGGGACATTTCCGCACGCTGGCGAATAGCATTCCGCAATTGGCTTGGATCGCCGACGAGAAGGGCTCCATCTTTTGGTACAACGACCGCTGGTTTGAATACACGGGAACGACTCTAGAGCAAATGGCCGGCTGGGGATGGCAGAAGGTGCACCATCCGAATCACGTGCAACGGGTCGTAAACAAAATCCGCAAGTGTTTCGAAACCGGCGAGATTTGGGAAGACACATTTCCCCTCCGAGGTAAGGACGGCAAGTATCGTTTGTTTCTCTCTCGCGCAGTTCCTATACGCAATTCGAAAGGCCACGTGCTGCGGTGGTTCGGAACGAACACTGACATCAGCGAGAGTAACGAGTCGAGCGCCAAGTATCGAGGCCTGCTGGAAGCAGCGCCAGATGCCATTGTGGTAGTGAATCAGAGCGGGGAGATCGTGCTGCTGAATATACGGGCGGAGAATGAGTTCGGATACAGTCGCGACGAGCTGCTGGGCCAGCAAGTCAAAACGATTATCCCGAAGGGCTTCGCCGAGCGGCTGATCGCAGACGGCACGCGCAGCGCGGCCGAGGCGTTAGCACAGCAAATCGGCACGGGAATCGAGCTGATCGGGTTGCGCAAAGACCAAAGCCAGTTTCCGATCGAGATCATGCTCAGCCCGCTGGAAGACGCCGAGGGAATCCTGGTGACGGCCGCGATTCGCGACATCAGCGTGCGCAAGGCGGCGGAAAAGCATTTGGGCCAGATGGAAGGCAGATACCGAGGCCTTTTGGAAGCGGCGCCGGATGCCATGGTCGTAGTGGATCAAGCAGGCGCAATCGTACTGCTGAATGTCCGCGCCGAAAAGGAGTTCGGATACAGCCGCGACGAACTCCTGGGCCAGCAAGTCAAAACCATTATCCCGAAAGGCTTCGCCGAGCGGCTGATCGCAGACGGCACGCGCAGCGCGGCGGAAGCGCTGGCGCAGCAGATCGGCACGGGAATCGAGCTCGTCGGACGGCGGAAGAACGGAAGCGAGTTTCCGATCGAGATCATGCTGAGCCCGCTGGAAAACGCCGAGGGAATCCTGGTGACAGCCGCGATCCGCGACATCAGCGTGCGCAAGACGGCGGAGAAGCATTTGGGCCAGATGGAAGGCAAATACCGAGGCCTCCTGGAAGCAGCGCCGGATGCCATGGTTGTGGTGAACCGAAGCGGACAAATGGTTCTTCTGAATGCTCGAGCGGAGAATGAATTTGGATACCGCCGCGACGAACTCATAGGGCAACAAGTGAAGACGATTATTCCCGAAGGCTTCGCCGAACGGCTGATCGCGGACGCTCTTAGATCGGCGGAAGACGCGCTGGCGCAGCAGATCGGCGCGGGAATTGAACTCACCGGGCGGCGGAAGGACGGAAGCCAGTTCCCAATCGAGATTATGCTCAGCCCGCTAGAGAGCGCCGAAGGTCTTCTGGTGACGGCGGCGGTCCGCGACATTAGTGTGCGCAAGATGGCCGAGGCCAATCTCCTGAACAAGGTGGAGGAACTAAACCGCTCGAACGTGGAATTGGGGCAATTCGCATACATCGCCTCTCACGATTTGCAGGAGCCGCTGCGGATGGTAGCCAGCTACACGCAGCTTCTCTCCAGACGATACAAGGGGAAGCTGGACTCCGACGCCGACGAGTTCATCGCTTTCGCCGTGGACGGGGCCGACCGCATGCAGCGGTTGATACAGGATCTGCTGGCCTATTCGCGCGTCGGAACAAAAGGAACCGATCTGCTCGACACGTCCAGTGAGGAGGCATTGCAAAGGGCGCTCGTCAATTTAGGCGAAGCCATCAGGGAAAGCGGCGCGATGGTGACGCATGATTCCATGCCGGCCGTGCTGGCAGACGAAATGCAGCTGGTTCAGTTGTTTCAAAATCTTATTGGCAACGCCATCAAATATCAAAGCTCAGGAACTCCCCGCGTGCACGTGTCTGTCACCAGAGACGGCGAGAAGAAATGGATATTTGCGGTGAAGGACAACGGACTGGGAATTGACCCTCAGTATTTCGAAAGAATATTCGGGATGTTCCAGCGCCTTCACAAAAGGGACGAGTTTGCCGGCACCGGCATCGGATTGGCCATCTGCAAGAAGATCGTTGAGCGGCACGGCGGAAGCATTTCCGTCGAATCGCAACCCGGGCACGGTTCCACGTTCCGATTCACCTTGGCCGGAGGTGAAAAACTCTCAGTGAAGCCATCAGAGGAGACGGTATGCCGATAGAGGTTCTGTTGGTCGAGGATAGTCCCGGCGACGTCCGGCTGACGCGAGAAGCGTTTCGGGACGCCAATCAGTTCGTGCAACTGCACGTGGTGAACGACGGAGTCGAGGCGATGGAATACCTGAGACGCGAGGGGCTCCACGTCAATGCTCCTCGCCCGGATCTTATCTTGTTGGATCTGAACCTACCCAAGATGGATGGCCGCGAGGTTCTCGCACACATAAAGGATGACAAAAGCCTGAAAACAATCCCAACAGTGATCCTGACTACTTCCGAGTCGCAATCGGATATCGCGAGAAGCTATCAGCTCCAGGCGAATTGTTACCTCACGAAGCCTGTGAAGTTGGACGAGTTCGAGAACTTGGTGAAGAGCATCAATGATTTTTGGCTGACCAGGGTCAAGTTGCCGCATTAGAAATGGACAGTATGGGCTGGAAAGGCGAAAGGAAACCCGCCGGCTCGGAGACGTCTCCGGCAGGGTTTCGCGGGTAAATTCGGGTTCGAAGGGAACGGGGGCTCATGAACATTATCGAAGATGCCGGCAAGCCTATTGAAGTCCTTTTGGTCGAAGATAGTCCCGGCGATGTCCGGCTCACGCAGGAAGCGTTCCGAGATGCGAATATGTCCATCCATTTGCATGTAGCTACCGACGGTGTGGAGGCCATGGCCTTCCTCAAGCGCGAGGGCAAACACGCCGACGCCCCTCGGCCGGATTTCATTCTCCTTGATTTGAATCTCCCCAAGATGGACGGCCGCGAGGTTCTGGCTCATATCAAGGATGATGGCAGCCTGAAAACGATACCGACGGTGATCCTGACCACTTCCGACGCCGAAGCCGATATCGTCAAAAGCTATCAACTCCGGGCGAATTGTTACCTCAGCAAGCCGGTGCAATTGGACGCATTCGAGGGTCTGGTAAAGAGCATCAACAGTTTCTGGCTGACGCAGGCCAAATTGCCAAAGCAGGGATAAGACCGATGTGGAAGAAGTCGATCGATCGACGCCTCCTAATCGAAGATAACCCCGGAGACGCCCGTCTGCTTCGCGAAATGTTCAGTGAGCAGGGCCTACACGCCGCCACATTCACCCATGTTGCCAGCATGGGCGCGGCCGAGAAGCATATTGCCGAGCTTGCGGTCGATATTATCCTGCTGGATCTGGGGTTGCCCGATGCGCAAGGACTGGAAGGGGTAAGGCGGATCCGCGCGGCGGCGCCGCGCGTTCCTCTGGTGGTCCTCACAGGCTTGGACGACGAGTCCGTGGCTGCAAAGGCCCTGCAGGAAGGCGCGCAAGACTACTTGATTAAAGGCCAAATTGACGCGCGTGGCTTACTGCGTGCCCTGCGCTACGCCATCGAGCGCAAGACCATGGAGGATGCGTTATTTGTGGAAAAAGAACGCGCCCAAGTCACGCTCAACTGTATCGGCGACGCCGTGATCTGCACCGAAATCCTTGGACGCATCAGCTTCCTGAATCTCGTCGCGGAAAAAATGACGGGTTGGACGTGGAAAGAAGCAAACGGGCGGCCGATGGCCGAAGTTCTACGAATTCTGGACGCCCAAAGCCGCGAAACCATCCCGAATCCGATGGAGATGATCGCGGGTCGAAATTTGAGCGCGCATTTGCCGGCGAATTGTGTCCTGATCCGGCGCGACGGCTTTGAAATCCCAATCGAAGATTCCGTTGCGCCGATCCGCGACCGTGAGGGGCGGGCGGCGGGGGCCGTGATCGTTTTTCGCGACGTGAGCGCGGCACGCATCATGGCGTTACAAGTCACTCATTTGGCCCAACATGATTTCCTGACTCAATTGCCCAATCGGCTGCTTCTGAACGACCGGGTGGATCAGGCAATCACCCTGGCGTCACGCCACCTAAAAAGAGTCGCGGTCCTGTTCCTGGATTTGGACGGCTTCAAACACATCAACGATTCTCTCGGACATCCGATCGGCGACAAACTTCTTCAGTCAGTCGCAAAGCGCCTGGTTGATTGCGTACGAGCCTCGGATACGGTAAGCCGTCAGGGTGGCGACGAATTCGTCGTGCTCTTGTCAGAAGTCGAACAAATGGAAGACGCCGCCATTACCGCCAGGAGAATGCTGGGAGCAGTGGCTGAGGCGCATTCTATCGACAAGCACGATCTTCACATCACCACAAGTATCGGCGTCAGCGTCTATCCTGACGATGGCTTCGATGCCGAGACTCTCGTCAAGAACGCTGACACTGCGATGTACCAGGCCAAGGAGAGCGGCCATCAGAGCTATAAGTTCTTCAAGCCGGCCATGAATGTCCGCGCCGTCGAGCGGCAATCCATCGAAGAGAGTCTGCGCCGCGCGCTGGAGCGCAAGGAATTCTCGGTGCACTATCAGCCGAAGATCAATCTGAAAACGGGAGAAATCACCGGCGCGGAAGCATTGCTGCGGTGGACGCATCCAATTCGAGGGCAGGTTCCCCCGGGAGAATTCATTCCGGTCGCCGAAGATTGCGGCCTTATCGGCTCTATCGGCAACTGGGTGCTTCGGGAAGCGTGCGCCCAGGCGAGGACCTGGCTCGATGCGGGCCTGCCTCTGGCGACCATGGCCGTGAACATCTCTGCCGCGGAGTTCCGCGACGAGCATTTTCTAGATGGAATATTTGCGATCCTCGACGACACAGGCCTGGATCCCAAATCTCTCGAGGTTGAGCTCACCGAAACCGTGCTTATGAAGCGCCCGGAAGCCACGGAGGTCATTCTCAAGACACTCCGAGCAAGAGGCATTCAGGTGGCGGTCGATGATTTTGGCACGGGCTACTCCAGCCTAAGTTATCTTAGAAAATTTCCGATCGATTCGCTCAAAATCGACCAGTCATTCGTCCGCCAGATCACTACCGCTCCCGACGAAACCAGCATCGTGACTGCGGTGATCAGCATGGGGCGCAGCCTTAACCTGCGAGTCATCGCGGAAGGCGTGGAGACCCACACAGAGCTGGCATTCCTTCAAGCGAACGAATGCGAGGAAGGCCAGGGATACTATTTCAGCCGGCCCGTGCCGCCCCAGCAATTTGCGGAATTCCTCAAAACGGGCGTCACCTTCCGAAAACTCTTCCAATGCAGCCCCGCATGATCGGGTTCGCGCCGTCGGCGCTGATCGGAGACATTCCCGCACGAACTGGCGGACGCTCTCGTCTTCGACAGCATGAGTGGGACGCCGCTCGAGCAAAGAGCATCTTTGAAGGACTCTCAAGCCGGCTTGTGTAAGTTGTATCTTACACGGTGAAGATGCGCGTGATCGGCGGGCAATTCGATCGGCATCAGCATCTGCTAATGGAGCAGGTAGCCATTTGCCCCGGCAATCTATTAGAATCATGAAGTTACGGTGGGCGTGCAGGATAGCAGTAATCCATTGATCAGACTGTTGATTCAAGCGCAACGCGACTTGGTCGAGCTGCGCTTGAGAATCGCCAGACAGGTCGGTTCCTCGCGGGAAGCATTGCCGTAGAAGCAGATTGGTGTTTTCGTTCGTGCCACGTTGCCAGGGATTTTGCGGATCGCAGGAGTAGACTTGCACATCTGTAGCCACCGTAAAGTCCTTGTGTTTCGCCATATCTAGTCCGCGATCCCACGTCAGCTCGGAGTCGATCTCGAGGTGCAACAGGAGTTCCTACGGCACGCGGATATTCGCATGACTATGAATATCTAACACGGAGGCCGTTCCCGCTGCCCTTCGCGAGGCAAACAGCAAGGTTGTTCGTTTGCTGATCCAGCTCTGGCCTGACGGGTCAAAGGGGGACGTCTATACTATTGACGCGTTCATTCGGAAATGATGCGACGTACTAGTAGTCCTGAGGCTCGTCGGAGGTGCCTGTGGAAAAAAAATAGGATTGATTCTTTGAAGAGTGGATTTACTTGTTGACTTGCGGGCGGCCCTAGATTATCTAGTATCGGATGTTTGAGTCGTGTGTTTGCGTGTCCGGCCTCGCTAGTTCGAATAGCAATTGCGTTCTGCGCGTTGCAGCCGATGTCCAAGACATGGAGAACTCGATGATGAAGAAATTAACGCTGGTCGTGGGATTCTTGATCATTTTCGGGTGCTCGGCTATCGCAGCGCACGCTCAGACCTCGGCGGATGCGCTTGTCAGAATCGACGATCCTACGTGCACGCCGGGCCCGGGTTGCATTGTCCTTACGTACACCGGTCCCACCACGACGGTTGCTGATTTCCCCTCCTACCCTCCCTTTTCATTGTTAGTAGCCAACCCTCCCAGCTACTATCTTGATCCCCCGCCTCCGAGCGACTATAATTGTGGATCGGACGTTTTCACGACATCCTCGCCCATTGTCTATTCTGCGACGCCCCCGCCCACGCCCCCACCGGCGTATTTCTTTGGGTGCAACTTTTGGGGCGGCACCATAACCAGTGGGGAGACGTATAGCATCTCCATAGCCGGATCCGACATTCCCATTCTCATTTCATTGGATAATGACGGTACCCCAGTCTGGGAGTGCGCTGCGACGGACGCGTCGTCGTGCTCGGGCGATATGGCTACAGTTGATCCTACTCCCGAGCCGAGTACTTCCCTGCTTTACATGAGCGGACTTCTACTGTTTCTTCTGGTTGGTTTCTTCAGAAAGCGCTTTCGGGCTGCGTCAAACGTGGTCGCGGCGATTGGCGTCTCGCCTAGGGCTTCTTTGGAGAGTATTGCTTAATCAGAGCGGTGAATTCCGGGTTGCCGTTCAGACTTTTTAGGTCGTCATCGCCGGCGGCAAATTCGGCAGGATAATGCTTTTCGAATGCCTCTCGCAGCATCTTCAAAGCGTCGGCTGACCGTCCCAACTGCGCATCGATCAGAGCCTCGTAGTAAATATAGTTGACGTTGTTCTTATCAATCCCACGCGCTTCGCGAATAAAGTTCTGCGCTTCCGCAGCATTACCGATCTTGGCGTACGCGAGCGCCATCTCGGCTGTTACGTCTGCATCCTGCGGATTGGTCTGCAATTCCTTAAAGCCCATGGCGACAGCTTGCTGATATGTGGCGCGTGCCTTGTCCTGCTGCCCTGACCCACGATACGCATCCGCCAGATTAAGCGCCATCATGGTGTCGTTCGGATTGAGCGCCACGGCCTTCTCGAACATCTCGACCGCGTTTGAGTATTGCTTTAGGAAAAGGTAAGAAGTCCCGAGATTGGAGTACGTCGAGAAATTGGGGCGAATTTGGAGAGCTTTCTGAAAGTAAGGGATGGACTCCTGGTACTTGCTTTGCAGGATGTAAATGTTCCCGACATTCTCGTAGCCAATGTCGATATCCGGTTCGAGGACCGTGACTTGCTGAAATGCCTGCAAAGCCTTGGGATAGTTGGCTTGATGGAAGTAGCCTTTCCCGAGCGCATTGTAGTTTGCCCAGTAGTACGGGTTGAGCTTTACTGCCTTCTGGAACGCTTCGATGGCTCCCGCGATGTCGCCGCTATCCAAGTGCACATTCCCTAGGCGGCGATAGAACTCATCCGAATTGGGCGCTAGCGTGAGAGCGCGGTTTAACTCAGCGACGGCTTCCGCGTATTTCCCGGTCGCCATATACACGCTGCCGAGCGTGGCGTGAACTTCCGGCAGCTTGTCATTCAACTGTTGCGCTTGCTGGGCAGCCGCGAGAGCCTTCTCGGTCCAAAGACTGTCTTTCTTAATCGAATTTATCCGCAGACTCGCGTCAGCAATGCCGGCATAGGCAAGAGTAAACCTCGGATCCGCCTTCAGCGCCTGATCGAAGAAATCCATTGCGGACTGGTAGCTTTTTTCGTCGTGCCCGCGCAAGGAATTGCGCCCACGTAGATACAGGTCATAAGCGGCGACGTTGTCGGTCGGCCGGGCCGCCGCGGAGGCAAGCTCGTCACTGGTTGCGTTGACATCAAGTCCGGCGACGAGCTGATTGTAGATTTGGTCCTCCAGCGTGAACAGATCGCCCACAACGCCATCAAATTCCCGGCTCCAGAGTCTCTTGGCGTCCGCCACATCCTCGAGATTCATGATGATGCGAATTTTGTCCCCTGAGCCCTGGAGCACGCCTTGCACCAGCAAGTTGGCCCCCAAGGAGCGCGCGATTTTGGGCAGAGGTTGCTTTTGGTCCGCTTGGTCGGCGGCCTCAGTGGGGGTGATTCGGACGTTTTTCAACTGAAACAGCTTGGTCGAAAGCGCCTCCTCGATGCCCTTCGCGACGTAATCAAGCTGCGACGAATCTCCTAGAATTTGCAGGGGTAGGACGGCAACGAATCGACCGCTTGAAATCGGAGGAACTCCGGAAATACTCGACGTACCCCCCTTCCCTCGTTCCCCGAAAATCATGTGGCGCACTGGCGGAATCGTCAGCGCAAGAATTATGAGCGCTACGACCCCGCCCGCAACCCAGATCCAGCGGCGGCTGGCGAACTCAGGAAGCTGGATCTGTATGCTGGAACCGCTCCGGGAAATACTGCGGGAAGAGCCGCTGGGCGATTGAGCGGCATTCAGGTCCGCCAGTATCTCGTAAGCGTTCTGGTAGCGATCAGCAGGATCCTTCTCCAGGCAGCGCATGATGATCTGGATCAGCCAGTTCGGAATCGAAGGGTTGACCAGCTTGGGATTCTTCGGCTTTTCCCGAATACGCTGGTACATGACGCTGAGAGTGGATTCTCCCTTGAACGGGACGTCGCCCGTTACCATTTCATAAAGCATCAGGCCGTAGGCGTACAAATCGGCGCGCCCGTCGGTCGGCTTGCCCTCCACCTGTTCGGGAGACATGTAGCGAGGAGTGCCCAAGAAGGCTCCGGTTTGCGTCATGCCGACCGCGCCTTCCGCGAAGGATTTCGCGAGGCCGAAATCGGATACGTATATTTGATCGTTTTTGTCGACCAGGATATTTTGCGGCTTCAAATCGCGATGGACCACATCCTCGGCATGTGCGGCCGCCAGCGCCCCGGCAAGCTGCGTTGCGAATTTCACCACTCGCTCGAGAGGGAGGTTCGGATTGTCCTTCATGATCTGATACAGGTCCTGACCCTCGACGTAGGCCATGGTAATGAACTTCATACCGTTGACCTCGCCCAGGTCGTGAATGCGAAGGATGTTTTTCTGCGAGATTTTACTGGCGAGGACCAGCTCTTGTTTGAAACGGCCGAGAGCGTCCGCCTCCCCCATTGCACCCGGGCGTACCACTTTGATTGCGATGGTGCGGTTCAGTTCCTTGTCGTGGGCCTTATACACGCGCCCCATGCCGCCTTGGCCCAGGAGAGCCTCGATGTGGTAGCGCGGACCGAAATCACTTCCCGGAGTAATGACGGTGGGGTCCGTCATTCGCATGGTTACCGCATCGTCGATGTGCATCGGCGCGCTGCATCCAGAGCACGTCACGGCGAAATCGGTATTCGCCGTCTTGCAGTTAGGACAGATGATCATGTCAGTGCAATCGTGAGGGTGCTTCGAATCGAGTATCCGTTATGCGGGCCAGATCTGCAACTGGATAGCCGAGAGGCGCCGAGATCTTCCCAGGCCGCTTACAGAGACAAGCGATAGTGACTTTGGGCGTGGACCGCCGCAGGTATCCTTGGCTTGTTGATTGCCAACCGGGTCCGGCCTCGACGAGATTACCTCGGCATCCGCCGTGATTTCGACGCGGCTACCTCGGCAAATATTTCGTAATACCTGTCGCACATTTCCGCGATGCTATGCTTCTGCAACACGAGAACCTTGCCGCGGGAAGCGCGTTCGAGCAGCTCAGGGGCGTTCACGGCAGAAAGCATAGCCTTCGCCAGCGCGTCACTATCATCAGAGGGGCAAAGCCAGCCCACATCTTCGGGCAGAAAATCAGGAATACCGCCGACGCGCGTAGCCACCACGGGCAGTCCCGCGGCCATGGCCTCCAGCAAAGCCAACGGAAGCCCCTCCCAGCGAGATGACAAGACAAAGACGTCCATTTCCTGCAAGAATCCGGCCGGGTCGCTCGTGGCTTCTTCAATCCGGACGCGCTGAGCTAAACCCGTGGAAGAAACGCGCTCGCAAAGTGCTTCAAACAAAGGTCCGCCGCCGGCGATACGAAGTTCCGCGTTTGGAAGCTCTTTCAATACAGAGCGAAATGCATCGATAAGGACGTCATGCGCCTTCTGTGGAACCATTCGGCCGAGACAGCCGAAACGCAGGCGCGGCCACATCGAGAGCGGTGAAGCCGGCTTTGCCAAAAAAGGTTGAAACGGGATAGCGGTCGGCACAACCGCAGTACGCATCTTTTCCAGCCTAAGACCAGCCACGATTGAATCTCGCGACTCATTCGAAACGAACACGATGGCATCTGTAAAGCGCCTTGCCCACCGGAAATGGCGTTCACGATACATCAGCTCTCTCGGAGAGAGAGGGGTGTGTCGCGTATTCAGTACAACTGGCACGTGCGCCAAGGCGGCGGCGACAGCGCCGTAGTGGTGAATGTTTGGATTGTGTGTGTGGACCACATCAGGCTGGTCAGTCAGCAAAGCGCGGGTGATTCTTACTAGCGCCAGCGGACTCAGCCCCGGCGGCTTGTTGAAACAAGTCACCGGAATGCCCGCTGCTTCGGCATCACCGGCCAATCTTCCGCGTCGAGACACGCAGTAGATCTGAGGATCGTCTCCGCGCCGTCTCTGTTCGATAGCCACGTTGATAGCCAGCCGTTCCAGGCCGCCGAGATCCAGGCTTTCCACAATCTGGATTATGCGCATCGAACGAGAGTATCGAAAGACTGCCTATACGCGACTGGATTCTTATGATTCGATGACTCGGTCCCGGCAATTTTGCCGGCACGCCCACACCTTCACCGCGACCGGGGTTCGCACCGATTTTAGCGTTTGCGATATCGCCGCTCCGCGGCGAGAGCTTACGGCGAAATCAGTATTCGCTGTCTTGCACAGTGCGGGAAAATGATCCATGCCGGTGCGATCACGAGCGTGCTTCGAACCGAGTGGATTATCCAGCATGCGGGCCAACGTCTGCAACTGCGGAAGCTAGAGCCATCTACATCCTGCGTCACCGCTTATAGAGACGGATAGGCGCCCGCTCTTATATGGACTGTCGGAAGATCTCTGGCTCAGTTGATCGCAGGCGCTCGCTCAGCCCGAAAAGAGTCCAAGCTCCAATCGAGGCGAGACAATTCCGGCCAGCGCCAATCGCTTCGATTATGCGCGCAGTCGCCGCCGGAGAATTCCGGCGAAGACGAGCAGACCGCTACCGAAAAGCAACATCGACCTGGGCTCGGGGGTTGGTACTATGTCGCCCGTTGCCTGGAAGGGGTTGAGGATGCCGCTGGGGCCGTAGTCGATGAATGTATCTAGAAGCTCGAGCGAGTATGGACCCGCAGACGCAGCAGTGACGCCCGTAGAAGCGGTGAGAGGGCTACCCGAACTGGCCGCACCACTGACACCAATCACGCCAAGGGTGGTTCCTGTGTCAAAATACCCATTCGCGGTGTTGTACCACGCGTCCTGAAGAGTGACGTTCTTGAAAAGCCCCGCCGACTCATCCGTCACGGACAGGGTTTCGTAAAAGCCGTCGGTTGTTGGAACGTTGACAGTACTGACAGCGACAGACAAGGCATTGGCCAAAGGAGCGGTCGCACAAGCATCCGCAGCTACACAGTATGCATAAACCGTATACGACTGCAGCCCGGAGTCGGGTTGCGATGTGTCCACATCAAAATGCCAGCCGTCAGATAGCGTGCCGCTGTCGGTGCCGGAAAGCAACGTGATATGTTGATCGTTAAGACTCCCGTAATAGACATCTATCCCCACTGCGGACGCTTTGGCTGTTGACGCGCCAAAAGCCATGGCCGCAAACACCAAGACTCCCATCATTGACTTTCGCATGTGCTCTCCTGCCGGGCTACACACTTGCTTTGGGGGCCTAATTTCTAAGAGACCAAGTGACTCGCACTACGGTCGACGATAAAAAATAAAAGTGGATGGATTGTACAAAGAGCGCTGACCGTGTCAAGCGAAATCGGCGTTCCCAGAAAATCTTTTCCGAATTTTCACTCGGATTTGTGAGGATTAGAACTACTAGTACAGCGACGGTTGACAGAAGATCTCTCACCCGTAGTTCTCGTAGTCATCAGTTCAACTGCGCTAGCGCCTGCTGAGCTTCTCGCGCGTCGCCACCGTCGAGCTTCATTCGCAATGCAGACTCGAGATTTTCCTTTGCTTTTCCTTTTTGGCCGTTTCCCAGAAGAGCCATGCCGAGGTGATACCGGAACTCCCCCGAGTTCGGAGCCTTCTGGACGCACCCTTCCAGCAGGGGCACCGCGGCCGCGTAATCGTTTCGCTTATACATGACCCACGCCAGCGTGTCCGTGATGGAGGGCACGTCAGGCTCGATTGATTTGGCTTTTTGCGCCATGCCGAGAGCGACATCGAGGTCCTTACCCTCTTGTGCGTCCACCCAAGCGGTGTTGGCCATAGCGACGGCGAAATTCGGGTCGACGGCAAGAGCCTGAGCGTAATACTTGCGCGCCGTCTCCATGTCTCCTTTGCCCAAATACAGGTTGCCAATCATCGTGGCAAGCGGGGGGAATTTCGGCTGCAATTCGAGCGCTTTCTGATAGCGCGCGATGGCGAGATCCGTCTGACCCTGCGCGTCGAAAACTTTACCAAGCCTCAAGTAAGCCTGGATATTGCTAGGATCAAGCTGGATGGCGCGCTCGAATTCCGCCTGTGAAACCGCATAATTCTTCGACTGAAAGTTTACGGCGCCCAAAAGCACGTGGCCATTCGCATCGTTGGGGTTGGCGGCAACGTACTGCTGTACCCGCGCGAGCGCTTGCGCGGACTCATTTCGGGCCGTCAAAAATTCCGCCAGTTGCGCCAGCGCGGTTGTGCTATGCGGATCGAGCTGCAGGGCCGCCTCAAACTCCTTTTGAGCCTCCGGCCATTTCTTTTCCCCTTTGTAGATTTCCGCCAGATCCACATGAACATCGGAATCATCAGGCGCCAACTGTTTTGCAGCGAGGATCTGCTCCTCCGCCGGCCGCAGCTTCCCTTGTCGAGCCAACGCGTCGGCCAGGAGCTCACGATCATCTGGCGCCGCGGGAAACCGCTGAACTAATTCCTGGGCGTAAATCTGGGCATCCGAAGCATTCCCCTGTTGCAGGCTTAGCCGGGCCAGAGCCTGGAGGGCCACGGGGAAGCCTTGGGAGACCTTGAGAGTATCCAAGAGTGCGCCGTGAGCTTGTCCCGGATCGTCGTTCTGCCAGAACGCCATTGCCAGGTAGTAATGAGCCTGCGGTGATCCCGCGGCATCTGCGACAACGCCCTGCAGATAGAGGATCGCATCCTGGGGTTTTCCTTGAGCCATCAGCAAACGCCCATGGTCGATGCGGACCAGGACGTCCTTGGGCGCATCTTTGAGTAATTCCTTGTCCAGATCGGCTGCCAGCTTCACTTGGCCCGTCGTCAGGTAAAGGTCCTGCATTCTGTTCTTGATATCAAGATTCTTCGGGGCGATCGAGACGCCTCTGCGATACTCGGCGAGCGCCTGATCCGTCTGCTTGCGCTGGAAATAATAGTCGCCGATGGCCATGGCAGCGTCCGAGGAATTGGGGGCCTGTTTGCGCAGTCTGTCGAAAAGGGCTCCGGCATCATCCTTCCTACCTTCGCTGTCTAACACCGACGCCAGTTGAATATAGAGCGGAGTTGCGGCCGGGTTCGCTGCGATTCCATTCTGCAGCACCTGTTCTGCTTCCGGAGCCTGGTTCTGCAAGCGATAGAAATTGGCCAGATCGACATAAGCTTGCGTGGACTTCGGGTCGACCCCCAAGGCCTTCTTCAAGTGCTGTTCGGCATCGGGGAAACGCCGGAGGCTGATTTCGACCAGCGCCATGTTCACGTAAGCGCTGGGGTCGTTCGGTCGCAATTCTGTAACTTTCTCGAAGGCCGCGAGCGCTTTGTCGGGCTTCTGCTCTCCGATCAGTGCCGCGCCAAGGAGCTGGTACGCACCTACATCATTGGATTGCTGTTGGAGGATGAAGTTGGCTTCATCCTCGGCACTGTTAAACTGACGGGCGGCGAGGTAGAGGCGTCCGCGATCCAGGCGAGCATCGAGGCGAGTAGGATCCAAACCAATCGCCTTTTCAAGAGACGCATAGGCAGCGTTCCAATTGTGCTGAGCCAGATCGGCCTGGGCCAACTCATAATAGGCATCCACAAAGCGCGGATCGAGGCGAAGCGCGTTGCGAAATTCGATCGACGCGTCCCCAAATTTGCCCTTCTTCATGTACTTCTTGCCCTCGGCGAGATATTTCGCCTTCGCCACCTGCGGATTTCTCGCGCACGAGCACAGGAGCAGTGTCGCGGAAATCAGGGCCGTTGCGATCGCAACCCGGCGTGTTGTCGTTTGCATGCTTCATACCTCCGCATCTGCCAAGCTCACTTGGGTATCAAGTTGTTCAAAGACGGAAACAGAATCTGCGTGAAATTCACCAGGCGAGCGCGTGCTTTGTCCTCACCGTCGTTCATAGGTGTCACAAGACGAACCAAAGCGGCATCGGTGCGATTGCGGGAAATGGCGTCCGCCACCATCCAGAACTTTCCCACGTACTCGCTGGCGATCACTCGTCCGCGCCCCTGATACCAGTAAAAGACAAGCTGCTTATCCTGATCCTGCTGGATCACGTACTCGTTCACGACAATCTTGCGCCCATTCGCAAGCGGGACCGTGGCGTATCCAGAACGAATGGGATCCCATCCTGCTCCCGGCAGGCAATTCTTCGGCGAATGGATGGTGTCTCCGGTTCTCTGACTCGCGTAGTAGCCCACATAAAGCTGAACCGGCATCTCTGCGAGTCGCACATAAACGCGGTTCGTATAGTCGCTCACGCCTACCGCTCGCAGGACCTTTTCCTGTAGCGGCTGCTCCACGCCTATCCAAGCTCCGAAGGTGTAAGGAAGGTCATGCATTGGGCGGCGAGCGACGACTGCTTCGCCATGGCTCATCGTTTGCAACAGCACAAACGCACACAGCAGGATGCCAACCGTAGCCCACAAACGGACCGATCCCGGGCCGTTAGACATGCGCCGTTCCTCGCGGCACTCTTACAATGTGCCGCAAAATCCAATGAGTAACCAAGAGTAGAACGAGAGCAGCCAGGAAAATCACCCAACCGGAGAATCCGTGTAGGAAGCCCTCAGCGGCAGAGGGGCCGAATTGGTGAGCCATCACGCCCGCTCCCATGATGCGAATCGCGTTGCTCACAATCGCGATGGGCACCATCAAGATAACGAGCAGATAGCGCATCCAGCGTCGCGGCTCGGCAAAGTATGTGTAAATCACCGCGAGCGAAATCAGGGTCATGAGGGATCTGATGCCGCTGCACGCTTCCACCACTTCGAGCGAGTAGTTGGACAAAATCAAGACATTGCCATCACGCAGCACGGGTACGCGGACCAGTTCCAACCACAATGTTGCGAAGCGCGACGCGAGCAATTGCAGCGGGAAAGTAATCTGGTTATAGACGATCGCAGGTAACGGAATCATGAATATCAGAAAAGCGAGAGGAAAAGAGACGGCACGAAGCAATTTCCACCCGGCCAAGAAAATAATCATCCCTGCGATCAACACCAGCAACGAGAAGCGGCTCGTGAATAACTCCGCGCCCAATGAGCCGACGAAGAGCAACCCGATGGCCCCGAACATAACGAGCAAACCGAAATTGTTAGGTTTGATCTCGCTATTCATCCAGCGCCCGCGCAGGCGCCAGAGAACATACCCGGAAAACAGCGGAACGAAAAATCCGTGGCCATAGTCAGGGTCAGACCACCATTGTCCGACGAGATGTCTTAGGATAGGCGCATATAGCAGGAGCAATGCGCCCGACAGGATTGCCGGCCAAACGAGCCAGCGGTGACTGGCCCACCGTATCCCAATGCTTCGCTCGGCGCCGGCGGTTAGAGGTTTCGATACCAAGAGTCACTCAGCGTTCTTTTACCGACAGATTGAAAAGAACGATACCACGGAAAAAGTGTAGAACGGCAATTATGGCTGATTCTACCCTTCCGAGGGGACCGCTACTTGTCGTTGAGAGAGAGCAAGTCTGATACCGAAAGCATATACTGAAGGTGCCGGCCATGGTGGCGGGTACTAAGTCTACTATAGCTTGCAAAATTCCGAACTCAGCGTAACTTACACTCTGGGACCTCGGCTTCTTCTCGATTCTTCCGGACGGGCCCTTCGGACGTTTTCGAGGTGCGGACATCTGGAAGCACTTTCGTCAGGTAGCATCCCAGGGAAGTCCCGACGGTGTCCGTCGATGTGAAACGATTTTCATATAAGTGCAAAACCTGTGGGAACTTCTCGTGGGACGTCACGTTCACTGAACGGCTCTGGCCTGTAGCTCCCAGAACTGACGAATCTTATGACGGTCGGGGGCTGCCTGGGGCATTTCAAAACGCGCGATCAGTTTGGATGTGACTTTGCATTGTCTATCGGCGCGCAGTACCCTAAGGCCGTTGTGTCCCAGGACGATTCCGAAAGGGCGGTTCGGAAGACGAGATGCCTGATCATACACAGACGTCGCGCGACGTAATGGACTATTGGGCTATCGCGCGCCGCCGGTTCTGGTGGATATCGATTACCCTGTTTGTGTGTTGGGCTGCGGTTTGGGGCTTGAGCTGGTTGTTGCCGGCCACATATCAATCGGAAGCGCTGATCCTCGTGGAACAACAAAAAGTCCCGGAAAACTACGTGGCTTCTAACGTCACGGTCGATCTCCAGGATCGCTTGCAGAGCATGACTCAGCAAATCCTCAGCCGCACGAGGTTGCAGACAACCATCGACCGTTTTCATCTCTATTCCTCGCGTCCAGCTGTCATGCGCCTTACCGAACCGAAAGACCCGGTCGATCAAATGCGCAGCGATATAAAAATAGATCTCGTCCGCGCCTCGGACCATCCAGGAGAACTGACAGCATTCAGGATTCAATATTCGGCAAGCTCGCCTGAGCTTGCGCAGCAAGTGAACAACGAACTCACCTCACTTTTTATCGATGAGAATTTGAAGGACCAGCAGCAGCAGTCCGAGAGCACGACAACTTTCCTGGACAGTCAGCTAGCTGGCGCGCGAGCGAACCTCGAAGAGCAAGAAGCTAAAGTGCGGGCCTTCAAGTCGGCTCACTTTGGCGATCTGCCAGGCCAAATGCAGACGAATATTCAGATCCTCTCGGGACTACAGGTACAGTTGCAAACCACTCAACGAGATTTGGACGGTGCACAACAACAGAAGCTCTACCTTGACTCGCTTTTGCAGCAATATGAATCTCAGGACGCAAGCCAGGGTGGTGCGGGCTCGATGGCCACATCACCGGATGCGCTGGATAAGGAGCTTACCGATCTGCGCCTTCGTCTGGCGGATGCCCGTGCGAAGTACACGGAGGACTATCCGGACGTCATGATTCTGAAGGATAAAATCGCCAAGGCGGAAAAACTCAAGGAGCAGAGCGAAAAGGAAATTGCCGCAAATGCAGCCAAGGAGCCGGGAGGGGCGGATTCTCAACCGGAGTTGGCTTCCACGCCTGTGATGATGCAACTCCAGAGCCAGCGCAAGGCAAACCAGCTTGAAATCGCGAACTATCAAAAGCAAGTAAAGGACGTCACTGCAAAGATTGCTGAGTACCAATCCCGCCTGAACCTGACGCCCGAGGTCGAGCAGGAATTGGCGGACGTCTCTCGTGGATACGAAGAGACGATGTCCAACTATAATTCGCTACTGCAGAAACAAATGCAGTCGCAGCTCGCAACAAGTCTCGAACAACGCCAACAGGGCGAGCAATTCCGCATACTAGACCCTCCCAGTTTGCCGTTGCGACCGTCATCTCCACGTCACCTGTTATGGAGTTTAGGCGGACTGGGTCTAGGAGCTGCCTTGGCGATCGGTCTGGTTGCTCTCCTCGAGCTCACGCAAGTCCGAGTTTGGCAAGCGAGAAATCTTCAGGGTCTCGTTCCGGTTCGCGTGCTCGTCGCTCTTCCTCACATCAGCACGTCCGGGGAGGATCAACGGCGCGTAATAGTCCGCTTGGCGAAGATTGGTGCAGTTGCGTCGATGGTCATTCTGATTCTGGCCGGCAATCTATACGCTTTGTACAAAGGCTAACGGCGATGTACAGGAAGTTTTATGGGCTAACGCGCAATCCTTTTGAGATCAGCCCCGATCCCTATTTTTTCTATCCGACGCCGCACCATAATGAGGCGTTGGCGAGTTTGACGTATGGTGTGCTCAGACGGAAGGGGTTTGTGGTTGTTACTGGTGAGGTCGGCACCGGAAAGACTCTCCTCATCCGATTTCTTCTGGAGACTCTCAGTAATAATCACATTGCGTTTGCCTTTGTGTACAATCCAAGGCTTTCGATACTTGATTTCCTGGCCCATCTGCTGGCCGATTTGCGAATAACGTCTGCGGGACATACAAAGAGCGAAATGCTGGCTCGCTTAAACAATTATCTCCTTGCTCGCTCCCGGACGGGCGGGATTACCGCGCTCATCGTTGACGAAGCTCAACTTCTTAGCTGGGAACTACTGGAAGAGATTCGCTTACTGACGAACCTCGAGACTTCTCAACACAAACTGCTGCAGATTGTATTGGTAGGTCAGCCCGAATGTGACCAAAAGCTCGATTCGCCGCAGTTGCGCCAGCTGAAACAGAGAATTGCCTTGCGGTGCACGTTAGAACCTCTCGGTTTGGAAGAATTGCGCGGATACATTTATCGTCGACTGGAACTGGCCGGGGCAAAGTCGAATGGTGCTGCGATTTTTCCGGACGAGACGATCGCCATCCTCCACAAGTTTTCCAGGGGTATTCCGCGCCTGGTCAATACCCTGTGCGAGAACTCGCTTGTTTCTGGTTTCAGTCGAGAGATGAAACAGATTACTCCGGAAATCGTCGCAGAGATCGCTTCGAGTTTTCGTCTTGATCCGGCTGCGCTGCCGTCCGCCCCGAATCCGAGCGAATCTGAAACGCGGAAGAAGTTCCTGCAGATGATGGCCCGGATGGTGGAGCAAATGGACGGTGTTCTAGACAACGGGCCGGCGGACCTCCCGGGAAGCCAGGAGTGAAGTGAGCCGCCTATACGACGCCTTGCGGAGAGTGGAGCTACAGAAGCGCCAGGCGGGAGATATCGCGATTGAGGCCGCCGGGCCTGCGGAGGTTTTGAAGAGCGCTATTGAAGGAAAATCCGAAATCGAGGGCGCCCATTCGGTCAAGGTGAATGCCTCTCCGTCCTCACGCCTGGTCGCATTGTCGGATCCCAAGAGTCTAGGCGCTGAGAAATTTCGCGCTCTGGTCACGCGGCTCGAGCACCTGCGTTATCAACGAGAGTTGAAGTCCATACAAATCACGAGCAGCGTGATTAATGAAGGTAAGAGTTTAGTCGCCGCCAATCTGGCAGTAACGCTTGCGAAGTACACCAAATCCAAGGTTCTTCTGATTGAAGGTGACTTACACAGGCCGGCCCTGACCTCTATGCTTGGTCTAAGCAGGATAAAAGGCCTGGGCGATTGGTGGAGCAGTTCGGGAGAGGAAATTACACACTTCCTGTGCCAGCTAGACGAGATGCCGCTGTGGTTTCTCAGTGCTGGGAAGCCCTGTGATCAACCTTATCATCTCTTACAGTCGGAGAGATTCGCAGGGGCGATAAGCTCGTTCGCCGCGCAATACGATTGGATCGTGGCGGATTCCGCACCGATTCTGCCTACCGTTGACGCCAATCTATGGTCCCGGTTGGTGGATGGCACGATCCTGGTCGTCCGCGAAGGAGTCGCGCCAGTGCAAGCGTTGAAAAAGGGCATGGAGAGTCTGGACAATCCGAAGCTGCTCGGCATCGTTCTAAACGACGCTTCCGAATTCGATCAGACAGAATATAAGAATTCGTACTACGGCAACAAATAGTATAAGCGGCTGTCGCATGAGAACCCGGGGGCACTTTTGATTCGCCTGCTGAACGCGCATTTTCCGGCTCGCACGCTCTTCCTTGGAATCTCAGAAGCTTGCCTTGTCACGATTGCCTTCCTAATCGCCACCCTCGTTCGATTGGGCGACAGTGATGCTGGTCTGATGCTCAGATACGAGCAAGGGTTCCTCAAGATTGTCGTAGTTTCTGGGGTTGTCATGGCCTGTATGTATTATTTCGATCTGTACGACTCCACAATTCTAAGTAATCGGCGCGAAGTACTCACGCGGATCGTCCAGGTGCTCGGCACCGTTTGCGTTTTGCTGGCCATACTCTATTACGTTTATCCGCCTCTTGAACTGGGTCGCGGCATTTTCCTGATCGGGTTCATTCTGCTGGGGGTTCTGTTATTTCTCTGGCGGCGTCTGTTTCTGACGCTGAATGTCCTGCCGCGATTTGCCGAGCGGACACTGATCTTTGGCGACGGCCCCTTGGCTGATCCGCTTGTGCGCGAACTTCGTTCTCGACCTGAGTTAGGGCTGGTGATCGTAGGACATGTCTCAGAGATCGATAACCAAGAAGTGTTCCGAAATCACGGACAAGGGCCAGTAGAAACGCCTGGACTTGGAGACAACATTTGTAGCGCTGTCAAATCTCTCCGGGCAAGCCGAATTGTAATAACTATGGGTGACCGTCGCGGTACGCTGCCTGTCGAACTCTTACTTTCGCTCAAGAGCAGCGGTATTCAGATTCAGGATGGAACTGACATTTACGAGGCTATCACCGGCAAAGTGCCGGTTGAATCACTCCGCTTGGGATGGCTTCTTTTTTCGCCAGGATTTCAGACTTCGCGCTTTCTTCGGATCTACAAACGATGTGCCTCGTTGGTTGTTTCGGCAACGGGCTTACTTCTGAGTCTGCCGCTAATTCCCTTCGTCGCACTGGCGGTCAAGCTGACCTCTCCGGGCCCTCTTCTCTATCGCCAGAATCGCGTGGGGCGCGCGGGCCGTATCTTCGAGTGCTACAAGTTTCGCACCATGCGTGCCGATGCTGAGGCGGACTTGGGCCCAACCTGGGCGGGGGATGACGATCCGCGAATTACTCGCGTGGGCCGATTTCTGCGCTTAACGCGAATCGATGAAATCCCGCAGTTGTGGAATGTGCTCCGAGGCGATATGACTCTCGTTGGCCCGCGCCCCGAACGGCCTGAGTTCGTCGAGCTCCTCGCCAAGGCGATACCGCACTATAATTTGCGCCATACGATCCGGCCCGGGATAACCGGATGGGCTCAGATCCGCTATAAATACGGAAGCTCCATCGAGGACGCTACGGAAAAGCTCCGCTACGACCTTTTCTACGTGAAAAATATCTCGCCGGGACTTGATTTGCTGATTTTCCTGGAAACGATCAAAACCATACTTTGGCGACGGGGCGCGAAGTGAGTCTTCTGCCTTGGAAATCTGTATTTCCGGCTTCGTTTGTGTTTTGCTTCCGCAGATTCTCGCGCCTGGCTTCGTCCCCAGAATCGTATTGATGTTTGCTGCTAGCCAACGCATTTGCTCGGGTCGGCCCAGATTAATATGAGCCTCACTCGCAACTCGCAAATCTGGGCGCCCGGCTACATAAAACATCGCATTCGTCGCGTTGCAACGGGACGAACGATGCCGCTCAAGCGCATCTGGGTGACCATAGCGGATCATTTCGAGCCAATGTGGGGACAGGCTGGCCTGAAGACAGCGCAATCGCGTGTCGGCTTGTGGCGCTCGGCTTGGCCGGCGATCACGAGGCAGTGCCGGCCCGATACCGCCGGCAATCCACCCCGATATACTTTTTTCTTTCCTCAAGAAGAATACCATCCGACGTTGGTTGAACCGTTGGCCGAAATGGTCCGTCACGGAACCTCTGATGTCGAAGTTCATCTTCATCATGATGGCGAAGGCCGCCAAGATTTCATCGACCGAATCATGTCGTTTTGCAACTTCCTGCACGGCGAACATGGCCTACTTCGCCAGCGCAGTGGCAAGCTGACCTTCGGCTTTATCCATGGCAACTGGGCCCTAGACAATTCGCGGCCGGATGGCCGATGGTGCGGCTTAAACGATGAAATCCAGATACTGGCAGGCCTTGGTTGTTACGCTGACTTCACGATGCCTTCGGGCGATTCCCCAACGCAGGCGCGTCTGGTGAATACCATCTACTGGTGCAACGACGATCCCGATCGACCCAAGTCTTATGATGACGGCGTGCCGGTAACCTTCGGCGGAGGAATTGAAGGAGATCTGCTAATGATTCCGGGGCCTCTTGGTATTCGATGGAGGGACCGCTTGCTTCCCCGGCTCGAAACCGGCGAACTTTCAGGTTACGACTTGGCGACGCCCTACCGAGTGAAGCGGTGGGTGGAGCTTTCGCCGCGCATCGGAGCCGACAGTTTCATTAAGTTGTACACGCACGGCGCGCAAGAGCGAAATTCCTCCGCCTTGTTGGGTGGCGGACTGAAAGCGGCATTTGACCTATTGGTTGCGGAGGCAGCTCGACGCGGATGCGCAATTTATTTTGTTTCGGCCTGGCAGATGTATCTAGCGGTTGACGCTATCCGCCAGCGCCTTGACCCCGTCGCCGCGATTCAAGTTGCATGAATTGCCGAGGCTGAGTTTCTGGGTAAGCGAATGACACTAAATATTGCCATAGTCGGCTGCGGAAAAATCGCTGATAGTCATGTCGCGGAAATCCGAAAACTCGGTTGCGCGCGTTTGGTAGCGGTTTGCGATCTTGAGCCGATTATAGCGGAGCAACTTGCGATTCGTTATGCAGTCCCCCAGTGGTATACGGATTTTAGCCGCATGCTTTCTGAGCAGCGGCTTGACGTGGTTCACATCGCCACCCCGCCACACTCGCACTTGTCGCTAACGCAGAAGGCCGTCAGCGCGGGCTGCCATGTGTTTCTCGAGAAGCCGCTTGCTCTGAATGCGATCGATGGCCGGCGTCTTATCGAATGTGTCCAAGAAGCCCGAAGAAAAATGACGATCAACTATTGGCCACATTTCGAAACGCAGGCTCTGGCGTTGAAAGAGTTTGTCGCCAAGGGTGAACTGGGCGAACCAGTCCATGTCGAAAGTTATTGCGGGTACGACTTGGGAGGCCGTTTTGGGCAAGCTCTGCTTTCGGACGAACACCATTGGGTACATCGCCTGCCCGGTAAGCTGTTTCACAACATCATGGATCATGCGATCAACAAGATCACGCCGTTCCTTGCCGACGAAACTCCTGAGATCGTGGCTCGCGCATACCGCCGGCGATTCTTGAATCATGACAGCACGGATCGTATCTTGGACGAACTTCGCGTCGTGATCCTCGGGAGTTCTGCATCTGCATACGTAACTTTCTGCTCTCACGCACGGCCCATCGGCCAGTTTTTGCGGGTATACGGCACCAAGAATACGGTCCACGTCGACTTCATGCTTCGCACCATGTCGGTCGAGCAATTCCAAACTGTTCCGACGTCACTCGGTCGGTTGCTGCCTCCATTCGAATCCAGCTGGAAGTCTCTTCGCCAAGCGACCCGCAACGTCCGCGAATTCGCCGGATCGCGGTACCACTATTTCGCCGGAATGAACCGGCTGCTATCACTGTTTTACGAAAGCATTCTGCAGGACACCTCGGTCCCCATTGCCTACTCCGAGATATTGCGCGTGTCGACGATTATGGATGAGATTTTTGCGCAGGTTTATCCGAAGGTCTTGGCGTGAAGCTACTCGTCACGGGTGCCGGAGGCTTTCTAGGAACCGCCTTGATCGAGCGTCTGCTCTCCCATGGATACACCGACATTCGTTGTAATCTGCGCCGGAAAACGAGCATTTCCAAGCTCGAGGCGATGTCAAAACGATTTCCGCAAGCCAATCTTGAGCATTGTGTCGGAAATCTGAAGTCCCGAGAAGACGCCAACCGGGCTGTAGACGGCGTGCAGCTCATTTTTCATCTCGCGGCCGGCCTCAGAGGCGACGCAGCCGATCTCTTTCTCGATTCGGTAGTCGCCTCTAGAAACCTGCTCGAAGCCATCGCAGACCGCAAACCGATGCGCATTGTCCTGGTAAGTTCATTCGGAGTATATGGCGTGGCCGCGCTCGGCCGCAGGGCCATGGTCAACGAGCAAACGGTTCTCGAATCCCATCCCGAATGGCGCGATGATTACGCTCACAGTAAGCTTCGCCAGGAACAGCTGTTCTGGGAATATCAGCGGCGAAGCGGCTTTGAACTCGTCGTCTTGCGCCCCGGCGTCATTTACGGGCCTGGCGGCGGACATTTTTCCAGCCGTGTTGGCTTGATGATCGGAGGCCGCCAGCTATATCTCGGTGGCCGCAATTTGCTGCCCTTGACCTACGTCCAAAACTGCGCGGAAGCCGTTGTGACGGCCGGAACTCACGAGCACGCGGCCGGCCAGGTCTACAATGTGCTTGATGACGACCTGCCGACATGCCGCGAATACCTGCGTGCCTACAACAAGCACGTGAGGAAGATCCGATCCGTTCCTTTGCCTTACTTCGCGGCTCGTCTGCTTTCTAGGGCGCTCGTCGGCTATCATCGATATTCAAAGGGCCAGTTGCCCGCGGTTCTCACTCCGTATAAAGTAGCGAGCCTCTGGGCAGGAAACAGGTTTGACAATTCCAAGCTGCATTCGATCGGCTGGCAACAATTGGTACCGACCGCCGAAGCTCTAAGGATGTCGTTCGCCGCCTTCCGAGCGGAGCTCGATGCCGCCAAATCGCAGCACTGAACCGGCGATGAGAGCGATCTCCATAGTTCGGCCAATCACCTGACCACCATGGGCCTCGTACTTACCATCGTCTACATCGTTCTCACGATCCTCTCGCCGGAGCAGTTTGGTCCCGACTGGGCCAACTATCATGCGCTCGTGTATCTGGCCGTGGTCACGGCGTTATTTTCTCTACCCAATGTCTTTTCGGGCTCCGCCTTGAAGTCCTCCATCCAGACGTATCTCTTGCTCGGTTTCATCGGCGCGGTGGGGCTTTCTCAAATCGCCAACCATTGGCTGGGCGGAGCGCTCATAGCCTGGCTCACCTTTCTGCCCAGCGTGGCGGTATTTTTCTTCATCGTCGCGAACGTCACCACGGCCCGAAGGCTGAAAATCGTCGCGCTGGCCTCCGTTGCCGCCTGCCTCGCTTTAGTTGTAGAGGCGTTCTGCGGTTACTATGCGGGTTTTCTTGGCGACACCTTCGTGTTGAAAATGAATGTCGAATCCGGCCAGGTTCTCGAACAGCTTCCTCGCCTCCGCGCCGTCGGCTTCCTGTACGATCCCAACGACTTTTCCCAGATGTTGATCATCGCCGTTGCCCTTCTTTTCGTCGCGTGGCGTCAGGGACGAATCCTCTCTAACACTCTCTTCGTCCTCGTTCCCTCCGCGATTTTCCTTTGGGCCATCTACCTCACGCATTCGCGCGGCGCATTGATGGGTCTCGCCGTGTTCGTGCTGATGGCGGGATACAAGCGTTTCGGCAAAGTCCCCTCGCTGATCGTGGCCGCCATGCTCGGTGTCGCCATGATGGCGCTCAATTTCACGGGCGGCCGCGACATCTCCGCATCGGCCGGCGCCGACCGCCTGTCGCTCTGGGCCAGCGGGCTCCAATTGTTCAAGAGCGCTCCGATCTTTGGAATTGGATTCGGAAATTTCCCTGATTTGGCTGGCCTAACCGCTCACAATTCATTCATCCTGCCCCTCGCCGAGCTCGGAATCGTCGGCGCCACGCTCTGGGTCGCTTTGCTCGTCACCACCACAATGGACCTCAATCGCCTGATCGCCCTCCGGGAAGAGCCTGGCACGATCCGTCGCGCTCCTAACGAAACGTCCCACATACCGGCCGAAGAGGACGGGGACAAACACTTTCCATCTCCTCTTTTGACGCCGATTTAGCGGCGCCATTCGAGGGGCAAGCCGTCGGCTACGCCGGCGACCTGCCGTCGGCGGAGCACGACCTTGCAGAAGTAGCGTGGATGGAAGGGCAATCGTTCATCGCAAATGCCGAATACGAACCCACGGAGGCCTCGGCGGTGGTGCTTCCCTTCCCGGCGGAATCGCTCCCGGTCGCCGAGGCCGCCCTGGCCTCCGGTCTCGAAATCGATGTTGAGACCGGGCCGGCTGCGGAACTCGTCGCCGAATCGATCGATGAACCCATTGCGCCGGAGAACTCGTTGGTCATGATACGCTTGGCGCTGGTCTCGTTCATGGTGACCGGCTGGTTCCTCTCGCGCACTTACGAGACCACAATCTATTTGGTTCTCGGATTAGCGACGGCTGCGATCGGTCTCGACCCATCTGCCGCCGAGCCGCGCGACAACAAGCGCTGGATTTCCATAACGCTGGCCGCCGAGGTTGTGATGATCATTGTGGTTTATCTTGTCGTCCGTCTGCGGCATTGATCGACGGCCACAGCATTGAGTCGCTCGGCACGAAATTTCTCAGCCGTGCGATGAGCAAAGGTTCTCTGCAGTCAGTAAGTCCATCCTATGACGTTAATCACCCCTTCCCGCTCCCCGATGAGAGGCGATGTGGTTGAGGGAGATTCTCCAGTCTCGGCCACGACAAAGCTAAATGGCCTCAACGACTGCAGGAATCTTAAGCATTCTATTGGGTCGCGCTGGACACGTTTCGCCACTCGGGGGTGACCCTCGAAGCTGACCACACAGTTCCGAGCCGCCGAGATGGTGCCCGCAGCACCCCTGAGAACTTCAAGTTCGTCGCCCTCCACGTCGATCTTGATTGCCACATCGCCTCCTCGCACGCCAACACCATCGATCATCACCACCTCCAACGGTCCGTCGCCGGGGACCAGAAAACGGCCGTGATCAGAATGGTCATAATACGGGAACTCCAGTCGGCCGGTCCCCTCAAAGCAGCTCACCGCCTTGGTGATTGCCTCCGATGGAACCTGCAGTCGGGATAAGTTGTGCTCCAGGAACTCCGATACATCAGGGTTGGGCTCGAAAGCCACGACCTGCGCGACACGCGATGTCCTCGAACAAACAAGCGCTGAAAACGTGCCAATATCTGCCCCGCAGTCAAACAACACGACATCTGACAGCGGCTCCAGCAGTCGGCAAAACGAATCAATCAATTGCCTTTCGTATTCCTCAACGTCTCGTCGGTCCCAACAAGTATCGGCGCGGAACAGCGGCACGCCGAAGCTCACGCCGCGACTCAGTTGATATTCCGCAACCACGTCGAGCACGCCCAATTGCCCGAGGGTTCTCACTAGCCGGTGCCCGCCGCGAATCTTCCAACGGATCATGCCTTTGGCCAGTTTTAACGCCAGCGGAACTCGGTCGACAGTCGGCACCACCGAAGACTTGCGCCGTATCATGGTTGACGCTCCATCAAAAGGGGAATAACTTCCGCCACAACCTCGTCATTGTACTCCCACCCTTACGCTCTTTCCCTCCGTCGTAACCGGGGCGATCAATGCTCGCGGCCGATACCAACGACCGCAATCGCACGGACGGATCCCGCATCCGCGCGAGACTTCCCGTCAGGACCGGCCTTTTGGTATTACAATGCCCAGGTCAAGGAGCAGGCGGATGACAACTGCAACCTATCGAATCACGCGTCGTGACTGCCTTGCTGCCCTCCTGGGCTTCATGGCAGGACTCGTCTGTTTTTCCGCGCTCGTCGTCGCACGGCACCACGCTCATCGCATTGAAAGCATGCTTCGAATACTCGGCCCGGTACACGCTGCCGACGCATCGCCGTCCCTCAATGGCCGCCAGCTTTTTCCTCCCGATGATCCGTGGAATACAGACATTTCCAAGGAGCCGCTGGACCCGAATTCGGATGTGCTGATCGCGAGCATCGGAGCTGACAAACCCCTGCACCCGGATTTCGGAACGACCTACAACGGTGAGCCGTGGGGCATACCCTACGTGGTCGTGCCAGGGGACCAGCCCAAGGTGCGGGTCAAATTCACGTACGCCGATGAGTCGGACTCTGGCCCGTATCCCATTCCGCCCAAAGCCCCGATAGAGGGCGGGGCGAGGTCCGAGGGTGATCGCCATATCCTGATCATCGACAAGGACCATTGGGTGCTCTACGAACTCTATGACGCTTTCCCTGCGGGCGCTGGATGGACTGCCGGCTCAGGAGCCATCTTTGATCTGAAAAAGAAGAGTCCCCAGCGTCCCTTCGATTGGACGAGCGCCGATGGCGCGGGTTTGCCCGTAATGGCCGGGCTGGCACGCTACGACGAGATCGTCGAGCAGGGCAAGCTCACTCACGCCTTGAGGTTCACGGCGCCTCACACGCGCCACGCATTTGTGTATCCCGCCAGTCATTTTGCCAGCAGCAGCCAGGATCCTAATTTGCCTCCGATGGGCATGCGCGTCCGCCTGAAAGCGGATTACGACATATCCCGATTCCCGCCGCAGGCCCGCGTGATTCTTCAAGGACTTAAGACCTATGGGATGATTCTCGCGGATAATGGAGGACCATGGTTTTTCAGTGGCGCCCCCGATCCCCGGTGGAGCGACTCGCAGCTGGACACTTTGAAGAGAGTTCAGGGAAGCGATTTCGAGGTCGTCCGCATGGGCAAAATCGAGGACCACTAAAGCGGGTCGCCTTGCGGATGCTCTTAGAACTCTAGCTCGCAATAGGTATACTGTCGGTACTTTTCGTGGGGACTTTGTGGCATTGCCTCAGTTCAAGCCGTGAGGAATTCATGAGCGGAAACGGTCAGAGAATTATCCTGATGGAGTTCAATGAACTCTCACCCGTTTTGATCGATCGCTTTGTCGGCGAAGGAACCCTGCCGAATTTCCGCAAACTTCGCGACCAATCCCATTGCTACGTCACCGACGCTCAGGCTCGGCATCCAAATCTTGAGCCATGGATTCAGTGGACGACGGTCCATTCGGGTTTGAGCTACCAGGAACACGGCGTCACCCGCCTGGATGAGGGTCACAAGCTCAAACAGAAGTGCGTGTGGGACCTGCTCTCCGATGCGGGACTCCGCGTGTGGGTTTGCGGCACGATGAACGCGCGCTACGAATCAGACATCAACGGCGCCGTCCTGCCGGATCCATGGGCTTCCAAGATCGAGCCGCGCCCGGCGGAGCTCGCGCCCTTTTACAAGTTCATCAAGAAGAATATCCAGGAGCATACGAACGAAAACGCCCGGTTCAGCCGAAAAGATTACCTTTCATTCGTCTGGTTTCTGCTGGGCAATGGCCTCTCGTTCTCGACGGCGAAAAGCATCGCACAGCATCTCCTGGCAGAGCGGAAAGGCGCCGGACGCTGGCGCCGGGCCACATTGCTCGACCGGCTGCAGTTCGACGTGTTCCGGAAGTACTACCAAAGACTTCGGCCTGATTTCTCAATTTTCTTCTCGAACAGCACGGCGCACTTCCAGCATATGTACTGGCGCAACATGGATCCCGGGCCGTTTCGAGTGAAGCCGACTCAAGAGGAACAAGCCGAGTTCAGCGCCGCCATTCTCTTTGGCTACGAACAAATGGACTGGCTGATCGGGCAGTTCTTCAAGCTCGCCGGAGACGACACGACTCTGATCCTTACCACCGGCCTGAGTCAACAGCCATGCCTCATCTATGAGGATCAGGGTGGCAAGTGCATCTATCGGCCGCACGACTACTCATCGTTTTTGGATTTTGCCGGCGTCGCAGATTATACGGAGATCGCGCCCGTGATGGCCGAGCAATTCTACATTCGGTTCAGGAATGAGGAATCTTCGCGGAAAGCCGAGGGCGCTCTCAACGCGCTCATGCTGGAAGACCGCGCTTTGTTGACCACAGATCGCCGCGGCAGCGACGTCTTCTGCGGTTGCAGGATTCACACGGAGGTGGACCGCAAGGCGGTGGTGCATGGTCGGAACTCCGACCGGACGATTCCATTCTACGAATTACTGTACCGTATCGAAGGGCTGAAGAGCGGAATGCATCACCCGGATGGCGTGCTCTGGATCCGCTATCCCGGCAAGGATCACCGGGTATTTGAGGAAAAAGTGCCCCTCGTTAATGTGGCGCCGACACTGCTCGACCTCTTCTCAGTTTCTGCGCCGGGGTATATGCATGGTGATTCACTGATTGGGTCGGAAGAGTCCAGGATTACCGCCTGAACCGGTTTCGCTGCCGCGACTGAGCGAAAATAGGATGCCTCACATAGGAACGGCCCTTTCCGCCCAATGAACTCGAGACTTCGGATTGCAGTAGCGACCCACTTTTTTGCCACCATCAACCAAGTGTTCCGCATCACAACGCCGGAAACGCAATTAGCATTGAAGGGGGCATGGTCAAGTTGCGGCTCACCGTTGTAACGCCAGTTTTCCCCACAAGCGCAGAACCGTACCGGGCGCTTTACGTCTACAATAAAGTTCTCGGTTTGCAGCGGCATGCCGATGTTGATGTTGTGTGTGCAGTGCAGTTTTTCCCTGCGTCGTGGCTCGTGCGGTTTCTCTCGACGAACTATAACCGAGTGGATTCGGATTTCGCACCAGGCCGCGTCAATGTTCGATATTTGGAATATCTGAGTTTTCCTGTAATCACTCGCCCGATTAACAGCATGGTATGTCGGTCTGCGATCGAGGCGCATATAAGGAGCCTTAATCCGGACGTGATTGTGGCTTATTGGTCTCAGATTGAAAGCAATGCCGCGATTGATATTGGACGGAAACTCAACGTTCCCGTCATCGTCGGGGCTCTCGGCTCCGACCTCCTTGTAGCACGAGGCGTAGGAAGACGACTCGCGAAGCGCGCCGTAACGAAGGCGGATCGCGTGATTACAGTGAGCGAGGATTTGCGGAGAGCCGCTATTTCTTTGGGCGCATCGCCCCGGGATGTAAGAACGATTCTCAATGGGTGCGATCGCTCTATTTTCCATCTCCGCGATCGCGCCGCGAGCAGGGCTAAGTTGGGCATCGATCCGGGAGTCCGCCTCGTTCTTTTTGTCGGGTGGCTGGCGCCGCTCAAAGGTGTGTTGGAACTTGTGACGGCCTTCGCCCAAGTTCGACAGGAACTTGCCAATGCCGAACTGGTATGCATCGGAAAGGGTCCTCTCGAGCAATTCTTGCAATCGAAAGGCGTTCGTGCGCTAGGTCCCAAATCGAGCGATGAGATTGCCGACTGGCTGGGCGCATGCGATCTGCTCTGCCTTCCGAGTCACTCCGAAGGTTGTCCGAATGTTGTTGTCGAGGCGCTCAGTTCCGGGCGCGCGGTGATCGCAACGCACGTCGGAGGTATACCCGAATTGGTCGACCGCGATTCGGGGATTCTCGTGCCCCCTCGATCTCCGTCCGAACTCGCGACCGCAATCGTTGAGGGACTCAAGCGATCTTGGGACGAGAATGCGATTGCGGCGCGGATGGGCCGGAGTTGGGACGACGTGGCAGACGAAACGTACAACGTCTGCCTGGAAGTGGCGTCTGAGAGAAGGCGTTTGGATAAACAATGACGCCAGCGGACGCGAAGAGAAGCGAAGGAATCTGGCGTCATTCGAGTATGCGTTGGACGATGCGTTCGGCGGTGTGACCGTCCCAGAGAGCGGGTGGGGCCGGGGCGCGACGTTGGGTGAACGCCATTTGGAAGGCGCCACGAATCCGAGTGGGATTGTTGCCGACTAGCTGGCTGGTACCCCCGTTCTCGATGAGGGTAACAGGGCGCTCCGTGTTCCAGCGAAGCGTCAGGCAGGGAACGCCGAGGACGGTGGTTTCCTCCTGAAGGCCACCGCTGTCGGTGAGGACAACGCGTGCCTCCGATGTGAGGCGCAACATTTCGCGATAGGCCAGCGGCTTGAGAGGCAGAATTCGCGGATGGCCGACGAAACGATCCCAAAGGTCGAATTCTTCAAGGCGCAACCTCGTGCGCGGATGAATGGGAAAAATAAGCGGAGCCGTCTCCGCAAGCTCGATCAGGACACCCACGAGTGCCGCGAGAGTGCCAGGATCGTCTACGTTGGAGGGGCGATGTATTGTCAGCAAGAGGTAGCCATTCGGGATGAGGGTAGCGGAGCGAGGGGCGACGAGATTGCGCCCAATTAAGTCGATCGGATCAAGTCGGGCGGCACGTTCACGCTCATAAGCCATCGTGTCAATCATGATGTTGCCCACACGGCAGATGGCTTCGGGTTTTACGCCCTCGCGAAGAAGATTCGCGTCGGCGAAGGAATCAGTGGTGAACAGAAGATTGCTGACGCGGTCGGTGACGACGCGGTTGATCTCCTCGGGCATCTCCCAATCGTTGGAGCGAAGCCCAGCTTCAATATGGGCAACACGCGCCTGGTGTTTGCGAGCGACGATCGAGCAGGCGGCGGTGGCGTTCACGTCGCCAACGACCACGACCAAGTCCGGTTTGCAGGAGACGAGCACCTTTTCGCACTCGATCATTGTCTGACCGATCTGGTAGGCATAAGAGCCACTACCCACGCCGAGATTCACATCGGGTTTGGGTAATTCAAGTTCATCGAAGAAGGCCTTAGACATATCGTGATCATAGTGCTGGCCTGTGTGAACAAGGACATGTTCGATAGAACATCCTTGCAACGCGCGCACGAATGGAGCGATCTTCATGAAGTTGGGCCGCGCACCCACGATGGACATGATCTTCACTGATGCGGTCTCCCTGGCCTTCCATTGCGGGCGCTAACGACTGCGTCACCCACGGCGGCAACGCGGGCTTCCCATGTTTCGCCCCGCATCGAATCACTCCGTCGTTGTCGAGCTTCGACGGAATCTTCGCGGATGGCCTGTTCAACTTTGCGAACGAATTCATCATGGTTACGCGCGACGTATACATGGTCAGCGTAGAACTTCACTTCGGGTAGATTGGTCGAGACCACAGGGAGACCCGCACTAAGATATTCACGCAGCTTGATTGGATTGACGTTGCGGGTCAGTTCGTTCACCTCAAACGGAATGGTGGCCACATCGAATCCTCGGCAATAGCCGGGTAGCGCCTCATATGAGCGACGACCGATCAGATGAATATTCGGGAAGGATTTCAACGCGCTAACGTCGACCACGCTCCTGCCGATCAGAACGATCGACCAATCGGCGTGCATCCTGGCCATCTGGGCGAGCAGATCTAGATCGATCCATTCGTGAATCAGCCCGAAAAAACCAATGATTGGGTGGGGAAGAGTCGCTATTTCTCCCGGAATGGTTGTTGCTGGCGCGAGCGCCTTGACGAAGTGCGCGTGATCGACCCCGTGCGAGGCGAGGAGGGTGTTGGGGTTGATGGCCTTCTTCGACTCCAAGAGCGAGTGGGCGGTCGTAAAACAGATGTCGGCGCGCTGCATCAGTTGGCGCTCCATGGCTGCCATCTTCTGGCCATCGAGATAAGTGAAGCCGGACCACTCATCAGTACAGTAATACACGACGACAGATTCGCCGAGATTTCCGATGTACTCGACGGCATTCGGCAGGAACGTCCACAGCTGAAACCCGCGCAGGCCAAGCTTGCGCCCGTAATAGCTTATCGTGGCGCGTAGGATATATCGATTTATGGCGATGGCGAGCTTGTTATGCGGGAACGGCAAAACGATCGGCGTCACAACCCATAGGTTCGGGGCCGGCTGTTCTGCACCTCGGAAGAAGCCCTTCAGCTTGTGCCAGACCTTGCCGAGATCTCGGCCGCTGGTGAATGTCGGGCGGCGCGTCGCGATAGAGTTGAGCCACAAAACCTTGTTTTCCCGCGCCAGTACCAGCATGACTTGGTTGTTGCTGGTTGGATCCTCGCTCCAGTCCTTGGCGAAGCAGATTATGTTCTGGCCCTTCATGCGGTCCGCCTTCCGTTAGGCCTAGCTAGATACCAATAACACGAACCTGCCCCACCGCACACTCCATACCTAAATCCCGTTGACTCAACAGGTCCACGTTGCGTAACGTGCCCTATGCCAAGCAGCCGCTTTCGAGTAAGTCTGGCACAATTTCCGCTGCGTGACTGTGTGGCAAGTGCCAGCTGTTGACTTGTTGTAGAGGAACCTCTGCGGACAAAGTCACGGGATGAAGCGTTGATGGTGATCGAGACTGGCACTTCATGGGTATCGCCCTAAAGATTAAGCGTGCCGAGACTCCGTTCTACGCCGGCTTAAAACGGCTCGCCCGATCGTTGATTCATTTCGATCTGCCGTTTTGGCGGCCTTGGGGCCTGTTTCTGCGGACAATTTACGTTTCCGCGAAAGTCATCATTGGCGGTTTCCGTAGACTCGTAGCCATCGTGTACTATGGCCCGATCTTCAAGAGCTACTGCGTTTCCTGCGGCAGGAACTTGTATCTTGAGTTAGTGCCATCCATCCGTGGCCCCGTCAAGATCTTTGTGGGCGACCACGTGTACATCTCGGGGGCGTTGGGAATTGGAAGCGGCCATGTATTCGACAAGCCCGAGCTTCGTATAGGGGACGGAGTCTTCTTAGGTCACCAAGTCTTGCTTGCAGTCAGTCGTCAAATTATCATCGAAGACGGAGTCATCCTAGCTCAAGGCTGCTATATCACCGACAGCGATGGGCACCCACTCGATCCGAACCTTCGCACCCAAGGGCTATCTCCCGCAGCTCCAGACATAAGGAGCGTTCGAATCTGCCGAAATGCCTGGATCGGACGAGGAGCCTACATCCTTAAGGGGGTCACGATTGGCGAGGGAGCCGTTGTGGGTGCAGGCGCGGTGGTAATAAGAGACGTCCCGCCGATGTCGATAGCGGTGGGCAATCCTGCCCGCATACTCGAGAAGTATGTCACCTAGCAGCTGCTTGCCGAAATCTGTGCTCAATCGCGAGACGGCTGGTTTGTAGCCACGTTCGGTCGAAGGAGCGATGATCGAGATCAGTGGCCGACTCGCATGAGCTTTCGCACCACCCGCCACATCCTACGGACCAGCGCGGCATACGCGGGTTTTTGATCGTCCCGAGCCCAAATGTAGTGTCTGACTGTCGGAGCGAAATCGAAGAGGTACGCCTTTAGGGCGCGAGTCGGTGCGACACTTCGTTCACAGAGCACCGCCAGGAGCCACTTGGTATCCCCAACCAGCAAACGGCACCGCACGCCACATCTGTAATTCGTCGCGGGGTAATCGGGAACCGGCAGCGGACCCTCCTCTGAATAGGACCGCACCAGTGCGTAAGGGAACTCCACACCGCATTGTATCGCGAGGGGCAGCGAGCCCCAAAAGCGTCCGTTGACTTCCATCAGGGCGAACTCACCCGTCATCCGGTCCATTCGATACTCGACCATGGCAACCCCTTCCCAGTTCATTCTCCGCAAAAGGTTGGCTGAGTGCGCGAAAAGCTCCGGATTAAGCGCCTCGCTTTCACAGCAAACGCTCACTCCGCCGGAGGGAGGGTCTTCGCGGACACGCTTGTGCTGAAATGCCGCCAGGACATTTCCCGAGCGCATCAGCATTTCTACACCGACGCCAACGCCCGCTATATACTCTTGCACGAGTAAGAAATCGCGATAACGGCGGTAGCGCTGTATTTTCTCCTCAAGCTCTTCGAACGAATTCGCATAGTCAACCTTGAAATCGACGACATCCTGATGGCGCGGCTTGAGAACAGCGGGATAAACTAGCGTCCGGCATTGGCTGAGATCGGGGTCGTCGACTAGCTTGATAGTCCGTGGTATCGGCACTCGAACCATTTCGGCTAGGGCAAGTGTGCGGTCTTTGTTCAGAGCGAGTGAGAACTGTTCCTCGGCCGGAAAGAGGAGAGTGGCAAATTCCGCTAATTCGCCACGGAGCTGATTCAGCGCTTGAATTTCGATCTCGCCGAGACAGATCAAATACGCACGATGACGGGCGCGGACAAGGTCCAGGACCGTTTGCCCAAAATCCACGCGTGAAGTTACGACCACCTCGGAACAGTAGCGAGAGAAATGAGCAACTCCGGCTTTCGTAGTAACGGCGATGACCGGAACCCCGTTGCGACCCAACGAGCGAATCACATTCAGCGCAATGGTGTTATCAGCGAGGGCGACGATTGCCGGCCGGGGCATTAGAAAAGCTTCTTAAGTGAGCGGCGAACCGAAGCCGGCACGGCGATCCGGCGCGATTTCAACTTCTTGTTCAAAGCGACTGCACCGTCGAACAGCCACGTGCGCGCAGCAGCCTCTAGGATCGCAAGCGCTCCCCGCCTCTCCCACTGGAGTACCCGGTGGCCATTCAGGAGCACGTGGCAATTACCCGCAATCGACTTCAAGATGGCACGGGCATCTTTGGCTGCCGGAACCTCGATCGCGACCCCAGACAAATCCGTGGAGGAATGGAAGTCCACTCCCACTAAAGGCACCAAATTGGGAATTGCCTCTCGCAGTTCCTCAAACAGTTCCAAATTTCTTGCGCGTGGGTTTTGGCGGCCGTCATAGCGAGTATTCCAGATCTCGACAGCGGACAACCAAGGCAAAATCACTGGTGGTAGGGATCCTCGGATTTTGAGCGGATGAGAGACCGTCACTAGGGCACCGTCCGCATGCAACGCGGCGGCGAGTTCCTCGATGCTCTCGAAACGGGGTGCACTTTTGATACCGTACAGCAGGATGTGCAGATCGTCTATCTCAATTCCGGGTACCATTAGGCAATCGTTCTCGGGAAGCCGCGCATATTGATCGAGCATGCGGGCCATGCTATCGCGATCTTGAGTTTCGATGTGCTCGGACATCAAACAGAAGTCGTAGCCAGCCTCGGTGAGAAGGTTTTGCAAGTCGCAGAGCGCGAGTTTGCCATCGAAACTCAAGGTGCTATGTGCGTGTGTGATTCCTCGGAGCATGGCCCTTTGTGAATCTATCGAAGAAAGTGTCGGAACGTGCCGAGCACTTTCGTTATGCCTGAATTGGCAAAATCGCCTCCGTCGAGTCGATGGTCTTTCGCGCCACAAGAAAGAAAATCATACGCGTGGGCTGGAAGATGAAGTTATTGAAGTAACGAAAACTGAGCTTCGTCTCATCGAGACACCACGACACCGGCACCCGATCGGAGGTGAACCGGCGATCGGTGGTCTTGAGAAGTGTGGAGATGGCCGATCCAATGGGTTGGAATGGGGCCAGTATCATGCCGTGGTCAAGAATCTCATACTGGTTGGCGCAATAGAAATCCCGGAAGCAGACGGGATTGAGATTGTAGAAACCGTGATTGTACATGGTAACCGGGGCGCAATGGATCACCGTGCCACCTTTTCTCAGGAGGCGATGGATATTTCGGAATCCCTCGGCAACATCGAAGATGTGCTCCAGCGTGCCGAGTTCGAAAATGGATGCCGCCCGGCAATACATTTCAGGAGGAAAACTTTGCGATATGTCGACCCGCAACGCTGCCAAACCGTTGATATCGATATCTTGGTACTCGTCTATCCCCAGCATCGCGATCAGCGACCGGAAAGAGAGACATTCGGGCCGGCAGTGGTCTGGAGTAGGCTTGACATTTGGATTGGCGAGCAACCCGGCCGCTTTCAGGCGCTTAAGTGCATATCGGTAGGTAAAGAGGGTCTGCTGGTCGCCGAGCGAATATGCCGGTCCCGCCAGACGGTGATGATGAATGGCACGGGCGAAAGGCATCAGCCATTCTTTATGTAGGGCCATGTATCTTACGCGAGAGCAGGAGAATCGATCAGGCTCGCTCTGAGAAATCGATTCCTGCCTTCCGCCTGAAACCCGATGCGCCGCAGCCGCTCTACCATCGTGGATAATTCCCCAGCCGAATGGTGCCACTCGGCGGCAAGCGCTCCGATGCGCCGCAACTGCTCATCTGTGCATCCATTAAGGATTTGCAGCTCCGCGCCCTCCACATCCATTTTCACAAAGTCAAACCGTTCGACTTGGGCGAGCGCGAACGCGCCGCAGAGATTGATGCATTGCACCTCCTCGCCGGAATCGCCTAAGCTACGTGCTGTAGACTGACTGTCGAACTGGAGACGCCCGGCGCAGTTCGAACTCGAAATCGCGAGTTGAAACGCGCGGGCGGGCAGGCAGTTGCTTGCCAGGTTACTCTCGAGCATTCGAAATGCCTTCAATGCTGGCTCGAAACAGTAGATAGTTGCATTGGGGGCCCGGGAAGTTACGTAGAGCGCGAAAGCGCCGACGTTCGCGCCTAAGTCTAGGATCGAGCGGCACTTCCTCCAATCCACGCCAGGCACATCATAAGTTCGGTCCAGATAGATTTCGTTCAGCACGAAGGCCGCGTCCGCGACGGTCGTGACGGTCTGCCCGTTTCTTAGCCGAAAATGAACGACAGTATCGGACTGCCGGTATCGGCACAGGGCATACTTCAGCCAGTCACGGTTGTACCGCTGAACGGCTCGTAATCTCTTGAACATCGATTGTCTTTCTTTGCACCTAGCTTAGCTCGGTTGAGCCGCTTCCTGCAACGCGCCAGATCTCCGATCGTCCAATCACAGCAGTGATTACCCCATCATCCGCTGTGTGAGTTGTTCGTACATACGAAACACTGTGTTGCAAACGTTGCCTCTTACATGTCGGGAATGGGGACTGTTCTGAACGCGAGACGAGCCAACGTCAGAATCAGAAAACAAACTGGAGTGAAAAATGGCCTTATTTTCATCCAAGAAGCGAAGCAGAGAATCCAGTCTAGTCTTGACTCTCTCTCTTACGGCAACAGATTTGCTGTGGCTTCGACGGTTTTTCAGTAACTCGAAGCTATGGCTCACTAGAACCGCCGACTGCCAACCGAAGGCCAAAGCGCGCCGAAGGAATGCCTGTAATTCCCTCGATGAAACCGCGCAAAGCTGCATGTGGCGATAGTGGTTCGGCCAGTCCTCAACAAAACCAATTGGATACTCCAACACTCCTTCAATGCGACGAGGCTGAACTAACGGATGAACCGTCGAGATTGAGCACGTCTTGCCAAGGCACGGGAAATTATAGCTGGTATCTATACTAATGCCTGCGCGCGCCACTGCCCGTAATGTGTCGAGATTGGCAGCATAGTCGCCGCTGCGAAATGATTGGACCGTCGTGACACCACAACGCGCTAGATTGGCTTGGCCCATCTCAATCAAACGCAACTGCGAATCCTGATCAAGTTCTTTGAGAAGCTCAACGTGAGGAATTGTTTCGGCGAGTTCCGGAATGTGCGGTATCCATTCGGGATGTATATGTAACCCCACCTCGTGGCCATCCCGCAGGATGAGATCCACAATCTCCCGGAGCGGATCCAAACCGACGTACGGGCAAGAAGCGAAAAGAGCTTCGACCATGAAGACGGCCTTTAAAGAGTATTTGCGGAGCTCGCCAAGCTGGTAACGAAGGCCCACTTCGGTATCGCCCGATCGACCGAAGATATCGCGCTGAATGTCGGACTGTAATCCCGCTTCTCTCCAGCCAGGAGTAATTGGATAGACTTCTGTGTCTATCGTAAGGTAGACGTTCATAACCGCTACGATATCGAGGATCAGCAAGAACATCAACATGCTCGACTACATGGAGAGCGCGAGGCACCCTTTTTGACGCCGAGCCCGACTGAGGCGGAGACGGACCAAACCGAGGAGACAATCAAAGAAGAACTCGTGCCTGAATCCATCGTGGGCCCAACAAGTCCACGTTTCGTGACGTGTCGCGCTGAGAGGACCTCACTTTCAGCCGAATCTGAGATAATTCCCCTACGTGAGCCGTCAGATCGAAACTTGGAACGAACGGTTGAAAGATGAAGAGCCATTGTGGGTGCGGGCGCAGTGGTGACAAAAGACGTTCCGCCGCTATCGATGGCACTACTGCGTCGTTTGTGCCGCCCCAACGACCATGACCGGCTTGCTCTACGAGGCACCTCCCGTCTGGGATCACGATAATTAGCGAGATATCCGAGGTGAGAACCGCAGATGGACTGGAGAGTGAAAGCCCTAATCCAAAAGAGTTTGAGCTCAATGCCTGGCGGGCGAAGTCTGAATGATCGTCTGCAGCGAAGATTCGGGGCACTTCGACAGCCTGAGCGCAACCTGCTCGGAAAACTCGAGGACTGGAGGCTATCGCTTAGTTATCTTCGGGATTGCGAATTTGATGTGCTTGGCTCGACTCTTTTCGAGATTGGCACGGGTTGGTACCCGACTCTGCCGATTTGTTTCAGCCTTGCCGGCGCCAGACGAATCATCACATACGATATCGTTAGGCATATCGATGCCGATCTGACGTTCCGAATGATCGCGGCCCTGGAATCCCACCTGGAGTCGGTCGCTGAATCCTGCGGCAGCTCTGTGGACGAAATTCACGACAGGTATCTTGAGCTGCTTCAAGCTGAAGACACTGATGCTCTACTGAAACGCGCTCGCGTGGAATTTCGCGCGCCAGCAGACGCTCGCGCGACGAAATTGCCACCCGGTAGCATCGACTTGGTGTACTCGAATAGCGTCATGGAGCATGTGCCCAAAGACTCAATCCGGGATCTTATGCGCGAAAGCAGGCGAATTCTGCGGCCCGGCGGTTTGGCCCTTCACAATGTGGCTTGTAACGACCATTATGCCCACACAGATTCCCGAATTTCCTTTGTGAATTACTTGCAGTACAGCGAGTCGCAATGGCGCAAGTGGAATAATCCGTTGCAATACCAGAATCGATTGCGCGCGCCGGAGTTTCTCGATTTGGCGACGGAATCCGGATTGGAAATCATCCTGAAGCGCACATCTGTCCGGCCCGGACACGCGAGAGGCCCTGACCGATTTCGAGAGTAGCGCGCTCAGTTTCAATGTTTCTCAACAGAAGATCTGGCCACCACCACGGTCGATTTCGTCGCAAGAAAGCCGCTCGGTGAAAATGGGCTGGTTTGAACTCCCACGCTCGGCGCAGGTAGGTGGTCGGGGTTTGATCTATAAACGGCCGGCGGCAATCGCCTTACAGTTTTTCAAATTGGACCAGTGGGAATCGTCTGCAGTTTCGAGCGTGAGTTAATCTTGAATCTGCGACGCGACAGTGGGATTGTGAGCCAAATCATTTTGGCACGATCATCTCCGTGGATTTGCTCGCCGCACCACTTCGATGAACGGCACAACCATAACGCGGAATTCCTTTTGGTACGGGGTTGAAACGCTTGCCAGTTTGTTCCTGACGATCTTCACCTCGATCGTTATCGCGCGCTCGTTCGGCCCGGAAAAACTCGGCTACTTCCTTTATCTTTGTCTGGATTGCCGGAGTCGCACAGGTATTGGGCGGTCTTGGCATTCCGGCTGCCACTCGGAAGTACATGAGCGAGTATTTTGGGCGGGTCAAATCGGAATTGCCAAAACAGTTTTCTACCGGACATTGCGGTTGCAGACTTTCATGGCAGCAGTCGATCTACTTTGGCGGGCCTGCTGGCAATCTGGTTCTTTGCGGACCCGCAGTATCGAGTTATCGGGCTGTTCATGATTGGAAGCATTTTCCCTTTCGATGGTGAACTCGATCGCCGCCGGCGCGAATACTGCCCTGGAGGATCTGAGGGCCAACGTTCCCGCGTCCCTGGTTTCAACCGGCATTTTCGTCACTGCAATATTTTCGAGCATCTATTTCGGATGGGGCCTGCTTGGCATAGCCATCGGTCTCTTCATGATGCGGGCAGCCGAGCTTATAGTGCGCTGCATACCGCTGGTTAAACGACTCGGCCAGCATTCCGGCCGAACCGCTCGATCGGATCGCTCAGCAAGCGAATGTTTCTTTTCTCGGGCCAGAGCCTGATCCTGCTGATGCTTGGATTGATTGTGTGGGATCGGTCTGAAATGGTTTTCCTAAAACACTTCTGCGCCGATATCCGGCAGGTTGCCTTCTATTCGGTGGCCTTCAACATGACGGAGAGACTCCTTGTCTTCTCACAGGTGTTTGGGACGGCCACAGGCGCTACGATGATGGTGCAATACGGGCGCGACTCCAGTCGTGTCCGGGCCTAGCCGAGACCTCGGCACGTTACTTGGCATTGATTTCTTTTCCGGTGCACCTGGGGCTCGCCGCAATTGCCGTTCCCCTCGTGTGGCTCACCTACGGCAGCAAATATTCGGGAGCTGTTCCGGCACTTGTGGTGGCGGCATGCCTAGGCATTCCAAAAGCCTTCTTCATTCCCGTTCAAGCGATACTCTCGAGTTGGGAACGTCAGGATCTGATAATTCGTTCGGGACTGGTGGCGGCAGCTCTCAATCTGATGCTTGATTTCGCGCTCATTCCAAAATACGGCGCGGTTGGCGCGGCCATAGCTAACGGAGCGACGCAAACATTTTTCTCCTTCGTGCTTTGGCTAGCCGCTGCGCGTCTGCTCGAGATTCGATTCCCAATCTTGCCGATTGCAAAAACCGCCACCGTTGCCGCTATCATGGCAGTTGCAGTCCACTTCACGATCTCGAGGCTTCCCGCGCTCCTCGGACTCATCATTAGCCATCGCCTTGGCGTTGCCGCTGTACCTTGCTCCTGATTCGCATCGCTCGAGTTCTCAGTCCAGCCGATCACGGACGGATGCTCAATATCAAGAATCACCTGCCCTCAGGCGCCCGTTCGCTCTTTGAAGCCGGTGTGAATTGGCTGATCGCGTTTCCTGCCTCGGGTAGCTACGTGCCGTGAGAGAGTTCATGAAACTCGTATTTTGGTTTTCTCTTTCCGTGGTCCTCTATGCCTACGCAGGATACCCGATCGCTTTGCTTTTCCTCCGTATCTTCATCCATCGAGGCGTCCGCAAAAGCCCCATCGAGCCCTACGTTACCCTGGTGGTTCCTGCCTACAACGAAAGCAAGGTGATTGCCGCAAAGATTCGCAACGCGGCATCTTTGGATTATCCCGTGGATAAGCTTGAGGTCCTGATCGCCTCCGACGGCTCATCCGATGACACGGTCGAGATTGCACAACACTTGTCCGACGGAAGCCGAGTCCGCGTGCTGGCGTTCTCCCAAAACCGAGGGAAGATTTCAGTTCTGAATGACGCTGTCCGGGAAGCGAGAGGAGAGATCGTCGTCTTCTCCGACGCCTCAGCAATACTAAAATCAGATTCGATTCGCCAACTCGTGGCCAATTTCGCCGATCCGAAAGTGGGTGCCGTAAGCGGGATGTATCGCATTCAGCATGCGTCCGAGGCTCGTTTGGGATCCCAAGAGGAGATTTATTGGCGATACGAGACGTTCTTGAAAATGCAGGAATCCAGTCTCGCGTCGACTTTAGGCGGACATGGCCAGATTCTTGGGGTCCGCAAAGATCTCTACCCCTATCCCGCGCCCGGAACGATCAATGATGATTACGTGATTCCGGTCCGAGTGCTAGCCAACGGCAGCCGGGTCGTTTACGAGCCCCAGGCGGTCGCCTTCGAGAAAGCCAGCGAGATGGGCGGCTTCCAGAGGCGAATTCGGATCATGGCCGGGAATATGCAGCAGCTCCGGGAAATCCGGGCCCTTCTTTGGCCTCCTCAAGTGCTTCCCCTCTTCTTTTTCTTCTCGCGTAAAATTGTACGGTCGTTCGTACCGTTTTTCCTGCTGGCCCTCGCGGTATCGAACTCATTTCTATTGCGCGGTTCGTTCTACCGACTGACGGGATGTTGTCAATTGATCTTCTATGGCCTTGCACTCGTTGGAAGCCGACGGAAGCTGAAGCCGTCGGGTCTGCGCCTTCCTTATTACTTCTGCTTCGTGAATGCCGCTTATTTCTGGAGCGTATGCCAATCGCTGCAAGGACGAGGCAAGGTGAAGTGGAAATAGGAATGTCCGTGGCCAGGGAAACGGAGAACGGAGGCGGATGAAAGGGGTTAAATGTCACGCGATGAGAAGATGAGAAGCTATCTAGATCCAAAAATCAAAGACAGGCTCGGGGAAGCCAACCGCTACCACCACTCTATTGAGATAGCCCGAACGCTCACGCACGACGCAGCACTTTTGCTCCTTCTCGTTCGCTTTATTTATTAGGATGAGGTTCTGGCCTTGAACAACCGTTGAATCCAGCACGATCAGGCCACCGCTCGCATTCACGTGGAGCGCTTCGGTCTCTTCGTGGAAAGGCTCATTCCCAGTTGTGTAGCCATATACCAGCACTGGCGAATAGCTCCAAATCCGCGGACCGCACCGTCGGTCGGGCCCCGGCACATGCGGGGTACCCACACCTTCGCGGCTGGCGAAAGCCTTTTCGCGCAGCTCCAAATCCTTGAGTGAGTCCCAAATTCTGCTCACAGACCTTGCTCCCATGCTGTCGGTCGCGGTAAATCCTTCGAGCAGCAGCTAAGAGTGTAACTCAACTCAAGGCGAATTCGAGAGCGTGTCTTCAGCCGCCATATCAACACCCGGCATAAAGACACTATCGGACTGATGGGCTTGCCTGTGGCACGTCGCGGAGCTTCGCGCGGAACTCGCAGAGCTGAATGTCGAACTCGATTCAAATTAAAGGCTCTGTCCTTGCGGCGTAGAGTTGTGGGCTCAGCGGTCGCGGCAGTAGCCAAATTGGAAAGGCGCTCGCAAGATCACGTCTGTCAGCTTCCTCGATATGTAACGCATGTGAGCATACCAAACTGAAATCTCATATTTCTCGATGACGACGATCCCATCAACAGAGTCGACAACCTGATCGAGCTTTCCGATGCCCAGCGGGATTTGCAGGGGAGTTTCCTGCGCGCTCAACAGGGCCGCCGCTGCACAAATCTGTAGAACGACGGCCATTGCGCAGCCTCTGGATTCACTGATGAGACGTCTTATTGCAGACTATTTCTTGACGAATTTCTTCAGAGACATGCCCGGAACTTCAGCCACATAAACCGCGCCGGTGGAGTCGACCGTTACCCAGTGTGGCCCGGTGAGTCCCGAAATCTTCCCCAACACCTTGCCGTCTGTTGTACCGATCATGACCCAGTTTTCAGGCGCGGTGGCGGAAACGTACAACGTGTCGTCCTTGGAGATGTAGATGCAAGCGGGCGCGCCGAATTGCGACAATTGATTAAGATATTTGCCGTCGGAATCAAAGACTTCAATACGCTTGTTGACCCGGTTGGCCACGTACACGCGTCCCGCCGAATCCAATGCGATACTGTGGGGGTCCTCAAGTTGACCCGGTCCCGAACCTCTAGTTCCCCAGGACTTGATAAACGTGCCATCCTTTGAAAACTTTACGACGCGTGCGTTCGAGCTCTCACCGTCAGAAACGAAGATGTCTCCATTCTTTGCGACGACCACATCGCTCGGACCATTGAACGCATCCGTGGAATCCATATCTCCGGCAACGCCCTTTTTGCCGAGCGTCATCAAGAGCTCGCCATCCGGACTGAACTTGAATACTTGATCGCCCGTCTTATCGGTGATCCAAACGAAGCCGTTGTTGTCCAACCGCAAACCGTGCGCTGACAATACAAAGTTCTCGCCCCACGACCTGAGCAGTTTGCCACTCGAGTCAAAGACCATGATTTTTGAATTCAGCGGTCCACTCGTTTGACCCGGATCGGCCCGCTTAAATGCGAAGACATTATCTTTGGCATCGACGCCCACGGCCGATATCACGCCCCATACCCCGCCTGCTGGAAGGCCCCAATTATCGACCTGCTGATATGTGCGTCCGCCGCCCGGACGTTCAAGGGCTGAATTGCCACCGCGACAAGCACGATCAGCACCAGCAGCGCGGCGCCCGCCGTAAGCCGGCTCTCCAATTCAGGCTTCATAGGAACCTCGTGATAGCGATCTACGTCCTTCAGAATTGCGCATGGCTTATCGACACGCCCAGTCGAATGCGACTCAGCGGGCTTTTCAGCAGTCTCGATCGTCACTGATGCTGCTGATTGTATTTGGACATAGTCCCAGATGTGGTGAGTATCGACGCGGAAAATCATGTACGTGACCTCGGAATCGATTTGGCTGAAGAAATGTGGTGTATTGGGAGGAATGATCACCACGTCACCGGGTCCGACCTCGCGCGTCACTCCATTCTTCGACACCTGTGCCGGACACACTGGGCCCAGGGCCTCCGTGAGTGGGATTGACCTTTGGATTTTGTATAGTGCCGCCGGTCACGAATGTCGCGTGGCCGGAAAGAAACTCGTATATTTCGGTGATGTCGCTATGTTCGATCGGGCCGCCGTTAAAAGCGCCGGGAGTGTGACCTGGCGGCGTGGCACGGTGAACGACAGAAACGCCGACGTTATACTCCCCGTTATTGATCGCAACCTCGCGGAGAGTCTGGTCGCTGACCGGCATTTGAGCGTCCGTTTTCCCTGCGAGGTCCTGGATTTCCTTTGAGGTTATGTCCGTGGCCGTGCCGCGGGGCAAATGCGGCGCATGCGGGCTCCGCCGTTTGCGCCGGACGACGCTTGCGCACGGACACATGGGGAAACAGCCAAGCACCGAAAACAACACACCATATAACGCCTTTCGCATTTCTCGCCTCCATTCGGCGCTTCCGCGCCCCCGCCTTACAATCACTCGTGCTCAACAACAGTAGAAAAGATCGTAGAAATCTACGGCAGACCGAAGGCAACGTAAATATTTACACATGGAATCGACGACATACTGCTTGCCGCCGATCGCATAGGTTGCCAGGCCATTTCGCGGGTCAAATCCGCCCATGGCAAATTCCCAGAGCAGCTTGCCGGTATCGGCGTCGAGGACCAGAAAGTCGCCTTCGTCATCTCCAGTGAAAACCAATCCGCCTGCCGTCGCGAGCGGACTGATCCAAGCGGGAGCGATCAATCGATGCTCCCATTTCAATTTCCCGGTTATCGAATCCAGTGCCCGGATCGCCCCGTAAGCATCGTCTCCGCTTAGAATGCTTGACCCCTTCTGGCGTGAATAAACCGCTCATCTCCTTCGTGTTCACATAGAACAATTTGTTCTCAGGGTCAAAAGCAGGAGCAGTCCAGTTGGTTCCACCGCTATAGCTGGGATTGGTTACTGTTCCTCCCGGGGCAGGATCATAATTGGGCAACTTAATAGGACGCCCGTTCTTCGTCGAATCCCTTGGCCCACGTCTGGGCTATATAAGGTGTGCCCGAAATAAACTCTCCAGTCGTCCGGTCCAAAACGTAGTAAAAGCCATTTCGATTGGCCATGGCTACGAGCTTTCGTTGCTTCCCTCCTACTTCCGAATCAAACAACACGGGAACCTGGGCGGCATCCCAATCGTGAATGTCATGAGGCGTGAACTGAAAATGCCACCTCATTTTCCCCGTATCCGCATCGACGGCCAACAGTGAACACGTGTACAGATTGTCGCCGGGCCGGCCGCTGCCGTCCGCAACCGGGTACGGATTACCCGTACCCCAATAAATCAAATTCAAATCTGGATCATATGAACCGCTGTTCCATGTGTCGCCGCCGACCGGTGTGGTCGTACCCCACGTTTCCGAACCAGATTCATCGACTCGCGGAACAGTCCACAGACGCCAAAGTCTCTTGCCTGTTTGCGCGTCATAGGCATCCAGCAATCCCCTTGCGCCGCGATCGCCGCCGCCCGTGCCGATAATGACCTTGCCGTCGATGGCCAGCGGCGCTCCCGCGATTGCGTGATTGTCGGAGTTATCTCTCAACCTCTACGATCCATCGCAGGGCCCCGGTCTTCGCGTCCAGAGCTGCAAGATGACAGTCCAATGTGCCGACGTAAACCGTATCGTTGAGTATCGCGATTCCGCGATTGTTCGCGTGCAGACCGACATACTTCACTACTTTGGGCAGCTGACGGCGACCAACTCCACAACCTGAGACCCGTCCGTCCATCCAGAGCCGTCACCGTACTCGGCGGCTCGACGACGTACATGATCCCATCCACTACAAGCGGATTCGATTCGATGAATTCTCCAGCCACTTGCGCCCGCTGATAAATCCACAGCGGCCTCAAATTTGCGGCGTTGGTTTTGTTAATTATCTTTCAGACCAGGAAAACCGATGGGAGGAGTAGTCACCGCCGTAAGTCAGCCAATTTTGAGGTTCTTTATCCGCGTTTAGGATCCTCTGATAGGGAACGTTTTGCGCTTGCGACGCGCGCGGAAATCGCGCCCCCGACGGCCACTGCGAGCAAAATAAAAAAGGCGCGTGCCATGAGTTTCGTGACGCCTCTCCCGAGCGCGGCGCCCAAAACAGGATAACGACGTGGGCAATCGTTGAGTCGCGCGACGGTAAGGATATCGATGCCTTAGCGGAAACACCGTACCCCGAAGCGGCGTCATTTTGCTCCCTTCAGGCTGACAAGGTATGCGACCAAATCAGCGGTGTCTTCGGTCGGACAGGGTGCCTTGGAAACTGGGCATAAAGCTCTTGCCCGGCTCCTTTTCCAACGATTTCAGATCCCTCTTCAAGAAAGACTGGAAGTTGCCTTTCGAGTCTTCCAGAACGATCGCTATGGAGCTTTCGGTCACTCGCATGCCCTCTACGGTCCGCCCACCTTTCGTCGTTGCTCGAAACATCAAGTATTGGATCCAGCGGCCGGTTGTAGGTCCCGTTGGTCCGCCCTTAGGCAAATTCGCTCCAGGGTCCTGCAATGCCTTTCGAAAATAATCTGCCGAGCGCAAACCGCCAATTTCGGTGAGTTCGGGACCGCGATCACCACCGCTCCCGCGGATCACATGGCAATTGGCACATCCATTGGACGCGTAGACCAATCCTCCCTTCTCGGCATCGCCGCTCTGTGCTTGCACTGCCTTTCCGGATTCGCCGATCGCCGCGCTGGCCAGCGACCGGATGTAGGCCACGATTTGCATCGCTTGCGCGTCGGTGAGGGTGCCGCCGAATGCCGGCATCCCCGTACCGGGAACACCGTTCTTGATTATCTTCACTACTTCGTCGTCTCCTCGATTTGCCGGAACCCTCTGAATGTTGGGACCCACGCCCCCGCCGGCGTCGAACCCGTGACAGCTGGCGCAGGATGTTTCAAACATCTGCTTGGCCTGTCGAGATCGGTTCTTCCGGAGGCCTGCCAGGCTGCGGAACTGCCCTGGCCCCCGGAAACGCTGGGACCGGTACGCCCAAGACCAGGATCAGTGCCGCAATCGATCGCGTGATGACCTTAGAAAACTCATTGTGAGCTCGCTCGCCGAATTCAAAAGTTCACACCTCATCCGTGAGCGCACTTCCATGCCACAAGAATCAGAAAATCCACTTCAACGCAAACTGCATGATTCTCGGGTCCTGCGGGGAGCTGTATCCCGGGTTCGCTGCAGCTCCTGCAACTAGTACTTTCGCCGAACGTAGTGCTAGTCATCGCGGTCGAATGGATTACTAAGGTTAACCAAATTCAAAACGTTGAAGGCTTCAAATCGAGCGTCGATCTCGTTCCGCTCATTGATCTTAAAGATGCGAGTCAGTGCGAGATCAAAACTATGAACCGACGGACCAAGCAAACTATCGCGACCAACATTGCCTAACGGGCCCACTGTAATGGGGCCGTTACCAGCGTTGATTACGTTTCCTGTAAATCCAGGTGGAGCGGTAGGCACTGCGAACGCAGAGGGATTAAAATAGTACTTGCCTCGAACAGATCCCGAAATAATCGTTTGCGGAACATAAACTGGCTGACCCGGCACGAGATTCGCTGGCTGCCCGCCGTTGGGAACGGAAGTAGCGATACCCACCAGCGCGGTGTCCACACCAGTCGTGACCGTGAGCCAACCGCCACTCAGGTAGGTTACGATCGGTGCTACCTGCCAGTGTCCGAGGATCGCCTCCATTACCCTCGAATGAAACTCGGGCGACCGGTACACTCCGTTAAACGTCAGTTGATTGCGACGGCCAAACGAGCAATTGCCGATCTGTTGAGGCTGACTCATGGTCAGCCATCCTGATGCAGCGTATACCGATCCGCTTTCACCATTGTCGATGCAGTGTGAGTACGTATAGTTACGCCACCACACTGAAGTTATCGCTGAAGCGCTTTTGCACGCTGAGAATACCACCGTTGTAAGTCGAGGTTCCGTTATCCAGGATCTCGGCAAGCGAGCCATACGAGGATGCCCCAGGTGGGATTCAGCTGAAGGAAAAGTCGCCGTGCTGCCACGTTGCCCGTTGTGGAACAAGGGCCGGGGGCCGTGAGACCGTACTGGCCCGCAGTGCAATTTCCCGGAACATAGATTCCTGGATTCTCTTCCCCAAGTAGCCAATTGTGCACGGCGTGATTTCCGATATAGCTGGCAGTGATCGCCCAGCTTTGCCCAAATTGCTTTTGCGCGCTTAGACTCCATTGCTGCACATTGGGAGCCTTCATATGAAGTTCTGAGTATGCCCCGTAAGCCCCGGACGTCGGGAATTGGAGATCTGCAGATGGTACGATCGGAAAAGGATCTACACCGGTCTTGCCGTTGTATGTAAAACTCGCCCAGGGATTTGAAAAATTGCCCCCGCTCAGCAGAATGCTATCCGCACAGGGCGCACTATCGGGGACGTTTTGTTGTTGTTGAAAGGATTCGAAATCATAGAACGATCCGTAGGAGGCGCGGATCACCTCGCGCCCTTTGCCGCGAGGATCCCAGCTGAGGCCAATGCGGGGCTCAAAGTGCTTCCAGTCCCCCAAATAACTGGCTCCAGTCCCGGGCCCTCCGGATGATCTCCTGGGAACAACAGACCAGCCGGGGCATTCACAAAAACTTTGCTCTGGATCCCGGCCTCGAAAGCTGGGAGACTGAAAGAGTATCCTTCCCCAGCTGCGTTTTGCTGGGCAGTGAACGGCTCCCACCTTAAACCATAATTAAGTGTAAGTTTTCGGTTGATCTGCCAGGAATCCTGAGCATACAGCGCGTAAAAATTCTTCTTGTTGCCTTGATGCACTAAATTCGATTGCTCAAACGTGAAGAAGTCTCCCGTTAGGAAATCAGCCATCGCGGAGCCCGTTACCCCACCCGAGAAAATGAAGTAACCATTATCGTAAATGTTGCTTGTGGAGATATCTCTGAAGTGGACGAATTCCCCGCCAAATGAAAGCTGGTGAGCCCCGTGAGTCAACTCCATGTCGTCCGTGAACTGCCAATCTCGTGTCATCGAAATCAACCGGGATGTCGGATCCTGTTTTCGCGTTGAAGTCACCGGTTACTTGGACGACTAGCCAATCAGGATATGGGTTATAGAAGTTGCCCCCAACGCCCAGCTCGCTCGCCGTCTCTGACCCGGGATTAAATCCTTTCTTAACGGCTTGCCGGTTTACGTTGGCGTGGAATGAATTCACGGCCCAACTTGAAAACAGATACGTATCGCCTAGCGTAACGGTCTGGTATCGAGCCGACTGGTCAGGCGTGTTCAGCGTCAGGATGCTGGTCGTATCCGCCGGCAGAAAATAGCTTGCATAGTAATAACGCACGAACACAGAATGCTTATCGCTTACGTGGTAATCCACTCTGCCGACGATCGATTTATCGGTCGTTGCAACTTTGATTGGGAACGTATAGCTTCCACAAGCCTGATCCGTTGGCACCGGGAGTTCGTCCTTTACGAGATTCAGGGAAGGCGTACTGAATGCCGTGGGCGATATCATGTTGTTAACGAATGGCGCCTTTAAGGTAACTGCCTTGGCCAGACATTGCGTGGAGAGTGGCGGTCGTGAAATCGCCGGCCAATTCTTGTGCAGTGGGCAAAAACGCAACGTTTCCATTGGATACGTCGCGAACGATCGTATCTTGAAAGGCGCCGAAAAAGAACAATTTGTCCTTGCGGATTGGACCGCCGAGCACGCCTCCGAATTGATTACGCTTCAGCGGGTCTCGCACGGGCGCATAGAAACTGCGTTGCGTTAAAATCGCCGTTTCGCACGAACTCGAATGCATCCCCATGGAATTCGTTTGATCCCGACTTTGTGATTGCGTTTACGGTCGCCGATGAATGCATCCCGTACTGGGCAGGCACTGCAGTCAGAAGAGCGCTGAATTCCTGCAGGGCGTCCGGAAACGGCAGGGGATAAGAGTCGGATGTATGCGCGTCGTTATCATTGCCGCCATCCAAGATGTAGGTGCCGACACCGGGACTTGTGCCCGCGAATGCGATCGTGTAGGGATTCGGGAAGTCCAATGCCGTATTGTATCCGCCGGCCACGATGGCTGACGGGGTCAGCGTGAGCAGCTGCATTGGGTCGCGCGCGTTCAGCGGGATGTCCAATATTTCCTGGTGATTTACAACCTCGCCGACTGAACTGCTATGCGTCTCCACGATAGATGCATTAGCGGTCACAGTCACTGACTGTGCGACGGAACCAACTTGCAAGGCAGCATTGAGGGTCGGAATAGAACCTACCTGCAGCACGATCCCCGATTGCACGTAGGTGGTGAAGCCGTCTTTCTTTACTTGAAGTTGGTAAGCGCCCGCAGGCAAATCTGGAATCGTGTAGGATCCATCTCCGTTGGTCGTCGTGGTGCGAACCAAACCAGTGCCCGTGTTTGCTCATCTGCACTTGCGCTCCGGCAACCGGAGCACCGCTAGGGTCGGTCACGACTCCGGTTACCCTGGAATTCTCGACGGATTGGGCCCACGAACTGGCGCAGAGAAGTGCACCAAATACGAAAACCAGGACATACTTGGCTATTCTCATTTCATCTCCCCCTCTAGAATTGAACCGTCTTTGACGACGCGCGTGGACCGACCAGCAGCAACGTGGGGGGACTCTACCACTGCACGTCCGGTCTTCTTGTCATCTCAACTGATTACAAAAGGAGAGCCCGGTCCCAACGACGATCTCTCCGTCAATGGTCAGTCGTGCCCCGGCGATCGGATGGTTGTCTGAGTTCTTTCACGATCCATCGCAGAACTCCCGTTTCCGCGTCAAGTGCAGCGAGGTGGGCATCCAAGGAAGTTGTCGCCGGCCTAGTTGACTGCAGTGGCTCTCGATTTTCTGCACGTTACCTTCACCACGGACCGAAAGCCCACGCCACCCTCGGCTAAGAAAGCTGCCATCCCATCCCGAGAGGCGATGACGGGGCTGCCCGCGATAAACTTCAGAAATTCCCTTCAGCACTAAGCCTTTGTGATATTCATAACGTGAGGGAAATAGGCTTGATTTATTTCGATCGCACCCGGCTGTACTTAGTTCGGATGACAATAGAGCCAGAATTGCTGTGATATTTGACTGGGCGACCGTGTCACGTGGACCTGATTCACAAAGCGGGGCTTAAATCATAAAGAGGAGATCAAATGCACAGAATAGAGGGAGATGGTAGCCCAGAACATTCTGATGGCGAACTCAGCAGTGCCCTAGACGGTCTTGGTCGGCGAGATTTGTTTAAGCGGATAGGTGCTGGCGCTGGCGTGGCCATAGCGGGACTGCTAGTTTCGCAGGCGGGTCAGGCCCAAGAAGGGGCGGCAACAAAGCCAAGCGCCCGAACGGGCAAATGGACCGCTCGCAGCGGATACAGGCGGGGGATTACAGGATTGGCCCCAAATCCGTGAGAGCCGCTACATTCCTTCATCCGGGCAGGCAGGTTTTACGACGTTCGCTGGTCCAGGTTGGGTCAACAACTCTGGTCGAGCCTTCGGCAATGGACCGATGGACGAGTGCAGCCGCAGACTTGTCGAATATGCTTCGTCTTATCACGTGAATTACACGGATGGATTCCTTGAGGCATTCGATTACCTGATGCTTGCTTCCCTCGCGGACATCTACAGTGGTTTCGAATCACAACCCGCCCGAATTAATAGCCGCCTTTCGCAGACGATGCGGGGCGATATGAAATGCACGGTAGTGGGATACGGAGTGGTCACAACTCCGGAAATGGCTGCGTTTACAAACGCCTGCATGTCTCGCCATACTGATTTCAACGACCACACCAACGAGTTGCTCTGGGGAGTTTTGGCCATTGGCGAAGCACTTCACGCATCGGGCCCCCAGGTGATCGACGCGATGACGATCGCTTATGAGGTGGTTACGGCCTTGGACGGAGCGGCTGGTGGGGCAGTTGGCGTAGCGGGTTCTGGTGGGTACGACGTCATGTACCACGCCCCAGCGACAGCGCTCGCGTGCGGAAAGTTGATGGGGCTGGGCAAAGACCAACTCGCGAATGCTCTCTCTATCGCCATTGTGCCGCATATACCACTGGCGGTAACGCACGCTGGCATCCTCTCCATGTGGAAAGGAAATCACAGCGCGGAGCAGATTCGCAACGGCGTCTGGGGCGCTCTGCTAGCAAGCGAGGGGATGACTGGACCAGCTGAGCCCTTTGAAGGCAGAGACGGCGTCATTGAGCACGTTGGCCCCTTCGGGAGGGATCTTCGATTGCCTTACAGGGCAGATGGCCGGACGGCGATCGAGTCAATGCACGCGAACGGCAGAGGTTACAAGGCTCTTCCTGCCGTTGGCTCGTCAGTCGTTTACTTCATCCCACTTCTCCCAGAGATCGTTGCATGGGTCAGACCTGACGAGGTTGCGGCCATCGACATCCACCTTAACGTCGTTCTGTGGCAGGAAGATGGTGATCCACCAAAGTTCGATCCGCAATGCCGCGAAACGGCCGATCACAGCCTGATGTACATCACCTGCCGGGGAATCATCGACAAGCAGATCTACATCGATTCCTTTACGCTATGACAAATACATGGATCCAGTAGTCCGCGAGATGATGCAGAAAGTCAGGACCATCCCGGACGCGCCTCCCGGCCCCGTGTTTTGGACCATACGCAAAAAGTCGGGAGAGGAGAAATCGTTCTCCGTCAAGGGTACAACCCTGTTGAGCCATGATGACAACGTGAAGAGATACTATCGCATGGCCGATTTCATGCAGATCGACAGGGCTCAGGCTGATCGTGCTCGGGAGCAGTGGATGAACCTGCGAGCTGTGAAGGACATTGCCGAAGCGATACAGACCATTGCTAAATATGGTCAGCCGAGACCTCTATCCGACAAAACCAGGGCTCGCTGGTCGTGACAGGTGCTGACCTGGTTCTAGCTGGAGTCCACGAGAGCCGCATTGCGACCTGGCTAAACATGATTTCGCACTTCCGGCGGGCGTCTCGATTGATCGTGCAGTCATCGCAGAAAGTGCTTCTCCGAAGCGGCACGCGCATGCACTTCGTCTTCTGTTGGGGCGAAAACGAGAGGATGCGCGAAGCATAGAAGGCCATTCCATCACGCGAGCGATCTCCGGCAACCAGCAAGGAACCGAAACCGCCGTACGGGAAGAGTGCGGGTGACGCGGGATCCATCGCATTTCCAACGATGAAGCCCGCGCAATCAAACCAAACTGAAATTGGCTACTCGATTCCCTCGACGATGCGCAAATCTCGATCGGCAGCGCCGACGATGAACTTTAGCGCTGCCTGATATGCGTCGCCATCGTGGGCCGCAATCGCCTTCTCTACACTGTCAAACTCTATGACTACAACGCGCTGCCTAATTCCGGCTTCATACGCCACTGCCGCTTCGCCGCGCACCAACAAACGCCCGCCGGCTTGCGTAAGAGCAGGTCCTGCGAGTTTTCCATACTCTATTCAAAGCCTCCGGGTTTGACACAGAGCGATATACTGAGATCCAGTATCCTTTAGCCATTTTTCCTCTCTTTCGCTCCCATTTCAGAGGCTCAGCCGCGACGCCTTTCGGCATAGCGAACATGTTCCCATCGGGAGAGACCATTTAAGAAATCGTTGCAACGCCTGCCTCGGCAACCGCATGATTTTGCTCACCTGAGCCGCCATTGGATGCCAATTGGACCGACAACTCTTCCCGAACCTTTACGGAAATTCCTCCTGCGAAAATCATGATCTTCCATTGTTCGAGGCGTGAATTCCGAAAAACTGCCGACTGGGAATGAGATGAGAGGTCCTCGGTGGATATATCGAATCGGTCCGCCTTGAACAGACAAATGCCTGGCTCGACGTGACACGAATTATCGCATCAGAAGAGCCGCGAGTTCGTAGCCACTCGAGATCGACAGACGCTCGTAGGCTCTGCGTCTATAAGTGAGAACACTGCTCACTTTAATACCCAGCTCCTGCGCTGTCGTCTTGGCAGTGAGACCCACGGCAGTGCGAGCGCAGACCGCGCACTCCCGTGTCCGTTAACTTCGCATTGAGCGAGGCCATCCTCTGAGTCAGTTCTTCGATGCGAGCCCGCCTCCTCGTGCCTAAATTTGGCGATTCCGCTGTCAACTGGTAGTGCTTTCTCAACAGCGGGAGGAGAAGATGTGACAAGGCTGGCGATGCGCTTCTTGTTCCTCGTTGCTGAAACATCCCCAATCTGAATCCCTGTAAAGGCTTAAGACGAACCAGCCGTTTTCAGCCCAGCGCGCCAGCGTGAGCTTCTCAACGACGGCGGGCCTCAAGTAACAGTCATTCAGGTATTGGTAGTTACTGATGTTGCCGGGACGAACCCTCAAATTAATCCATTCGGTATGTGCAGTGTTACGGATCGTCTGGTATGCAGGATCGAAAGTGAAATATCGACTGATATAACGGTGTATTCTCTCGCTGGAACCGGCAACTCTGCCAGTGTGCACAATAAGGCGAGGATTCCCGGGGGCTTGCCACACCCAGCCCGGTAAGCTCGCAAATCGGGGCGATCGCGGACACCATCTCGAAGAAGGCGCTTGTCGCGCCGGCCGTTCCCGTAGACCGAACAGCCTTTTCGCAGAAAAACAGCCAGTCATGTTCGCCAACAGCGGACATCATGGCACCCCCCCCGATTGCGCGGCGGAACTGTATTCTTGCGCATCAAGCGTGTCAAGACCGTTTGTTCGCTCTAACGTATCCTCGCCAAGCCCTTAGTCCCAATAACGAGTTACTAAGTCTTCAAGGCACTGAATATAGAGGATCTATAACGCTTACCAGCAATCATTCCGCTGGAAACTCGAAATGGGAACGCAACCCTCCGATGCTTGTCCTTGTCCCAAGTACAGTGTCCTCCACAGCACGGCGCAGCAGAAGCGCTAGTCTGACGACGCAATACCTTCCGGAGAAGACTCTCTCCGCGCGCGTCGCCAGGCTCTCCACGCCCCGTGCTGAAACGCTACATAGATCGGCGTGCACACGGATTTCGTCTCGGTGTAAAGATCGAGCATCTGCGTGTCCCATCTCGCGCCCCCAGCCGGATTGCTTGTATCCGCCGAACGGCATCGCCGGATCGAGAACGCCATAGCAATTGATCCAGACCGTTCCGGCGCGAAGTTCGGCGGCGATGCGATGAGCCTTCTTGATGTCGCGCGTCCAGACTCCGGCGCCGAGTCCGTATGGCGTGTTGTTGGCCTTGGCGATCAGATCATCCACATCGCTGAACGGCATCACGGTCACGACCGGCCCGAAAATTTCCTCGCGCACGACCTTCATCTTGTCGCTGGTATTGACGAGAACCGTCGGCTCGACGAAATAACCTTTTCCGCCGTGGCGCTTGCCGCCCGTAGCGGCCTTTGCTCCTTCCGAATATCCGGATTCGAGATAGCCGCAGACGCGATTGAGCTGCTCCTCGCGAGATGAGCGGACCGATCTGAGTGGTGGCATCCATTCCGGGGCCAATGCGGAGACTCGACGCAATCTTCGACACGCCTTCGACGACGTTGTCGAACTGCGCGTCTTCGACGTAGAGGCGCGATCCCGCGACGCACACCTCGCCCTGGTTGAAGAAAATGGCGTTGGCGGCGCCGGGAATGGCGCTATCCATTTCCGCGTCCTGGAAGACGATGTTCGGAGATTTTCCGCCGAGCTCGAGCGAGACTTTCTTCAGGTTTCCGGTCGCCGCATGGACGATCAGCTTGCCGACTTCCGTCGAGCCGGTGAACGCGATCTTGTCGACGTTCGGATGCGCGGCGAGTGCGGCGCCGGCGGTTTCACCATAGCCCGTGACGATGTTCACGACGCCATCGGGAAAGCCAGCTTCCTGGATCAATTCGCCCAGCAGCAGCGCGGTGAGCGGGGTTTGCTCCGCGGGCTTAAGACCACCGTGCAGCCCGTCGCAAGCGCCGGGACCGAGCTTCAGCGTGGCCATGACCAACGGGAAGTTCCACGGGACGATCTGGCCGACCACGCCGATTGGCTCGCGCAGCGTGTAGGCGAGGAATTTTCCTCCTGGCTGCATGGAAAGCGGAATCGTGCTGCCTTCGACCTTGGTGGCCCAGCCCGCGTAATAGCGGAGCGTGTCGACCGAAATTGGTATGTCGGCCAAACGAGCCATCATGACTGGCTTGCCGTTGTCGAGAGATTCGAGCTGCGCGAATTCCTCGAGGCGCTTTTCGAGCAGGTCGGCAAGTTTCCACATCAGGCGCGCGCGCTCCGACGGCGCGAGCTTGCGCCACGGTCCTTTCTCAAACGCAGCGCGCGCGGCCGCCACGGCGCGGTCGATATCTTCCTTGTCCCCCTCAGCCACGTGGGCGAGAACCTCGCCGGTGGACGGATTGTAGGTTGGAAATGTCTTGCCGGACGCCGCATCCACCCACTTCCCGTTGATCAACATTCGTGCGCGGTTTCGCGACGAAATCTATTTACGTTCTGGTCGACGGCAATCGTTTGCGTTGCAGTAGGCATTCTGTGTTCTCCTTTAGCTCGATCCGAGTGCCTCAAGGCGCCTTACGCGTGTTCGCTTTCCCTCTGCGTTGCACGATGCTGTGAATGCGCTCCGCCACGTCGTCGAGACCAGAGTGCGCCGTCAGGACCTGCGGCCAAGCGACTAAAGGCGAAACAACTTTTCGCGCGGTTTCTCCCAGGATGTTGCGCTTGGCCTGCTCGCTTAGAAACGGCAGCCCGGCGATTTGCCCGGGCACGTCGAAATCCCAGTGCGGCCAGTCCGAGGAGTACATCAGTTGCGTCTCGGCATGGACGGCCTTGAAAGTGGCTTCGAGCATGTGCGGCATGGTCACCTCGAGCGGCTGCGAAGTGAAGTACATCTCGGCGATGTATTCGCTCGGCAGGCGCTTGAGCAGCGGCGCATCCGACTGGCGCATCAGGTATTCGTGGTCCAGCCGTTGCATCATGAACGGCACCCACGCCAGCCCGCTCTCGATCCAGATCAATTTCAGCTTCGGAAAGCGCTCGGGGAGACCGTTGATCACCCAGTTGGTCAGGTGGGTCATGTTGCAGGTGACGAAAGACATCGCGTGAGCGGATAGAAAGCGGTTCATCGTGGACGTCATCGTGTCGCCCCAGGTGGGGCCGGCGTGAAACGCGAGCGGCAGGCCGCGCTCCTCGAGCTCGCGGTAGACGCGCATGTAGGCGTTCTTGTGCACGCCCTCGTGGCGCTGGCTGCTAATCATGAAGCCGACCACGCCGCGCGTTTCGCCGAACTCCGCGATCATTTTCAGGCACGCGTCGGGATCGTGGAACGGAAGACTTAGCAGCGTTTTCACGCGCTCTTCGCGCGGCAGAATCGTTTCGGTGAACCATCGGTTGTACGCGAACGTCATCGCCGTGGCGATATCCGGCTCGGGATGCAGGCCCATTTCGAGCATCGGCTGCGGAAACACGATCTGCATCTTGATCCCCATCGAATCCATGGCGCGGCGCACGAGCGTGAGGTCGCGGTGCTCGTCCGTCTTCTCGACGTACTCGGCGAGCTCGGCCTGGTGCGGGATGCGGCCGAAGACGTCCTGAAACGTCATTCCGACGGAATGATTGCTGAATGCGACGTTGGCGCGCGTTGGGCCAATCCTGCGTCATCGTTTTCGCGTTGTAGCGCAGCACGGGATTTTCGAGGCGATCGAGAATCTCGCCCCAGGAATCGAATTCCACGTGATGCGCGTCAACGTCGACGATGAAGTAATCGTCGAGATGATAGCGCGTGATGTCGCGGCGCGCGTTGGCGAGGATTTCGCGCGAGTCGGTGCGGGTGGTGATCTGCTGCACTGGGTGCTCGGTAGCGGCTGCTCGAACCGTTCAGAGTCTTGCCTGTGCCCATGGACCTATCCTTGCAATAAGTGCATCGACGACCGCGACCGGCGCGCCTCATGCGCCGTCCGCACCGCGGCCTCGACTGGGCGCGGTGCGCGAGAACCACAGAGCCAAGTCGAAGGGATTCAGATGATGTGCGCGAAGGAGCGCGCAGGCCATCACCATCGCCTCGGTCGTCGAAACCGTCCCGTCAATCACGGGAACCGCAGGTGCTCCAGGCGCCGCGTCTTCGACCATCGCGGCGTAGAGCTTTATTGCACCGCTCACCAGGTTCGTCACGTCCGCAGGCGGCACATTCGCGATTTCGCCGGCGTCGCTCGTTCGCTCGATCTGCGCGTGGAGTTCGAGGAGAAGCGCGGACAATTTCGCGGCCTCCTCAGACGGTGACATAAATTCCGTCCGGCCCTCTTCGATCGCCACGCGGAATCAGTCTGGCCGAGGATCGCCCAGGATGTACGCCAGTCCTGATGTCGTACTCGAATCCGTGCCACGGGCAAACGATGTGCAAACTTGATTCGTCGAAGGCGAAACCGCGGCTCTCGCCGCTGGGCTCGATCACTTCGGTGACGCGCGGGATCATCTTGCCCTGGCAGACAGGCCCGCCTTGATGCGCGCAGTTATTCTCCCAGGCGTACAGCTTGCCGCCGACGCGGAAGATGCCGATCGTCTTGTCGCCAACGTCGACGACGAGCCGGCCGCCTTCCGGCACCCGATCACTCTGTCCTACGAAAGACCCGCTGCGAAGTTACCGACATATGGGACCGATGGAGGACACAACAGCTTGGACCTCCATACTCCTTTCACCGAATTTGAATCTTCATCTTCTGTCGCCTAATGCCCTGCCGAAGTCGCGAAATCCTGAGCAGTCGACTCCGATGGGTCGTTCAGGAGCTGGATTCCGGGCGACCCAGCGTCGCCCCGCGGTCGCGGCATGACTGCGAAAGCAACGGCGACGATTCCAATGGCGGCGATCACGCAATTCAGTTCAAACGCGCGCGTGTAGTTCCCATAGAGGTCGAACAGTTTTCCGCCGACGAAGCCGGCCGGCGAAGCAAGCACCGACGTCACAAGCGTCATCACTCCATTCAACTGCGGGAAAGCCGCGGGACCATAGTAGTGCGCGATGATCGTCGACAGGCACGTCAACGTCCAGCCGGAGGCCACGCCGTAAAAAACGGCAGCGGCGTAGGCGACCGTCAGCATGTCGGGCTGCACAATGATGGCGAGGTAAGAACCGACGAAATAGATGCTGAGGCCGATCGCGAAAACCAGACGGGAATTCAGGACGTCCATCAGCAACCCGCCGAGCCAGTGGCCGCCGATGGTGCCGATCGTAAACAGGCTCATCGCCCAGGCGGCGTTGGCCGAACTGATGCCCGCTCCGCGCAGGCGCAGAATCCAGTGCGCCACGAAAAAGAAGAATGGAAATGTCGTGGCAATCCCGCCGATCGCGATTAGCCAGTACGCGGGAGTTCGATACGCCTGAGAGGCAGTCCACGGATAGTTCGTCGCCAGCGTGTCGGTGCGGGACGGCCGGCTCTGTTCCTCTTCGGGAATCCCGTCCACCGATTGTCCAAGGGATTGTGGACTCTCTTTGACAAACAAGAGCGCAAGGAGTCCGGAAATCAAGCTCGCGCCCGCAACAATCTTCCATCCCACACGCCAATTTCCGCCGGCGGTTCGGAGCATTTTGTCGAGAAAAGGTGAAACGGCAAAACCTGCGAAGCCGGGAGCTGAAAGAGCGATCCCCATCGCGCGCCCGCGATAACGCCTGAACCACCGGGTCACAGCAGTAGCCGCGGTAAACAGCGTCGAAAAGCTGATGCCGACACCGTTGATCACGCCGAAGGCAATCAGATACTGCCAGGGCTTCGACGCGTCGAACCCCATAAACAAAGAACCGACGCATATCAGAGCGGAGCCGACAATAAACGTCGCGCGGACCCCGTGCTTCAGGATGGACATCGCAGCGAGCATGGAGGCAAGGCCCACAAACAGGTTGATCAGCGTGAACCCGAGGCCCAAAGTGCTGCGGCTCATCGGAATTTCGTGGATCATGTAGCCGTTGATCACCGAGCCGCCGTAGTACGGGAATCCCATGTTGAAAAACACGAGGAGAAAGAGAACCACGACCAGTTTCCAGCCGTAAAATGGTTGTTTGTCGGCCACTGGAAATCTCCTCGACCACACCTACGAAACTTGCCGCAGCTCGATGAATCGCCCAACCCAAAGACGAGTAAACACGATGCTTTCAGCAGCTCAAGGCAGTCCGAATGCCGCATAAATATTGATGGATGAAATCACCACATACTGCTTGCCGCCAATGGAGTAAGTCACGGGGCTGTCGCGAGGATCGACTCCGCTCATAGGAAATGACCAGAGCAGTTTGCCCGTGTCAGCATCGAGGGCAAAGAAGTCGCCCTCGTCGTCTCCGGAAAATACGAGGCCGCCCGCCGTCGCAGAGAGTGCTGACCCACGCAGGCGCCAGCATGCGGTACTGCCACTTCATCTTTCCGGTTGTCGCTTCGAGGGCTCGAATCGCACCATAGGCATCATCGCCACTCTGGAAGTTGGCGCCGGTCGGCGTAAACACGGCGCTCAATTCCCTCGCACTCACGTAAAACAGTTTGTTATCCGGATCGTAGGACGGAGCCGTCCAGTTGTTGGCGCCGCTGGTGCTGGGATTCGTGAGCGTTCCCGTGGGAGCGGGGTTGTAGCTCGGCAACTTGATGGGCCGACCTTTGTCATCAAGGCCTTTAGCCCAGTTCTGGCTTATGTAAGGAGCGCCTGCGATGAATTCTCCCGTCGCCCGGTCCAAAACGTAGTAGAAGCCGTTGCGATTGGCCATGGCCACGAGCTTTCGCGGCTTGCCGTCGACGGTGGCGTCGAACAGCACCGGGATTTGAGTCGAGTCCCAATCGTGAATATCGTGAGGCGTAAACTGGAAATACCACTTCATCTTTCCGGTGTTCGGCATCGATCGCCAGCAGCGAGCAGGTGTATAGGTTGTCGCCGGGGCGAGTGCCTCCGCCAAAGGCAGGCGACGGATTTCCAGTGCCGTAGTAGAGCAAGTTCAGTTCCGGATCGTAGGAACCGCCGTTCCAGACGTCACCACCGTTTCCGATGGCGCCTCCCCAGGTATCCGCGCCGGGCTCGTCCTTGTTTGGAACCGTCCAGATTCGCCAAAGCCGCTTGCCCGTCTTCGCATCGTAGGCGTCCAAAAGTCCCCGCGCGTCACGGTCGCCACCGCCCGTTCCGATTATGATTTTCCCGTCGATCGCCAGTGGGTTCGCCGAAATGGCATGGTTATCCGAATTCTTTTCGACCTCCACGATCCAGCGGAGAGCTCCCGTTTTTGCGTCGAGCGCCGCGAGATGACAATCGAGCGTTCCGATATAGACCGTGCCATCCAGCACTGCGACTCCCCGATTGTTGGCGTGGAGGCCGATGTACTTTACGTCTTTGGGCATATTCGGCGACCAACTCCAAATCTTCATGCCCGTGCGAGCGTCGAGAGCCGTCACCGTACTCGGCGGCTCGACGATGTACATCAATCCGTCCACGACAATCGGAGTCGCCTCGAAGAATTCTCCGGCTATTTGGGAGCGCTGGTAGATCCACACCGGCCTCAAACTCGCGACGTTCGATTTGTTGATCTGTTTAAGCCGGGAAAAGCGCTGAGACTGATAGTCTGCGCCGTACGTCAGCCAGTCTTGCGGAGTCTTGTCGGCATTCAGAATCCGCTGGTACGGGACATTCTGCGCCAAGGCCCCCGCCGAACTTCCGATCATCGCGGCAGCCAAGATCAGCGTGTACTTGAGGGCGCTCATTGTGCCCCCTTCAGACTGGCCAAATACGCCGCCAAATTGTCCAGGTCTGCAGTGGATAAGTTGCTCTGGCTGGGCATGAAGCTCTTTCCTGGCTCCTTCTCGAGTGATTTCAGGTCCGCTTTATGCAGCGAGTGAAGGTTGCCCTTGGCATCCTCCAACACGATCTCCAGGGTGCTTTCGACAACACGCATTCCCTCCACGACGTGGCCGTCTTTCGTGACGGCGCGAAACATCAGATACTCGGTCCATTTGCCCGATGGCTATGCCGGTGACCGGTGACTTCGGCAAATTTCCGCCAGGATTTTGCAATTCGAGGCGTATGAAGTCCGCAGGCCGCAAACTCGCCGATTCCCGTCAGATCGGGGCCCAAATCGCCGCCTACGCCGCTCACGATGTGGCAGTTCGCACACCCGTTGGCGTCGTAAACGGCTTTGCCCTTTTCAGGGTCGCCGGTCGCCACGTCTCCCGGCCGCTGCGTTGCCCAGAGTGCGAATATGAGCCACGATCTGCATGAGTTGAGCATCCGTCAGACCCGCAAAAGCGGGCATGCCCGTGCCCGGCACGCCGCCCTTAATTATCTTGGCCGTTGCTTCATCGCCCAAAGTAGCCGGGATTCGCTGAATATTCGGTCCTAGTCCGCCACTGGCGTCTTGCCCGTGACAACTCGAGCAGGACGAGTCAAAAAGCTGCTTGCCTGTGCTCAGATCAGGCCCTCGTCTCTGCGGACCAGCTGCGGCGGAAACTCGTGCAGCCGGACAGTGCCGGCGAAAATAGCCGCCGCGACCGTTGCCGCTAGTATTGAACGCATCGTCCTCATAATGACGAATTCTCTCCGCATGCCGGTTTCCCTGTGGCTCTGACGCGATCCGCGCGAGGTACTGAACAGAAAAACTCGCTGCGGTGTGGAAGAAGCCGCTGCGCCTCTTCCACACCGCAGCGAGTTCCCGCTGGTTAGAAAATATACTTCAACGCGAACTGCATGATCCTCGGGTCCGTTGGCAAACTGAATCCAGGAAAACTCGCCCCGCCGGCCGCTGCTCCGCCCGTGGACTCGCCGAATGTTGAGCTGTTCAGCGTCAGCGACGGATCGCCATAATTTACCAAATTGAACACGTTGAAGGCTTCGAAGCGAGCGTCGATCTCATTGCGTTCGTTTATCCTGAACCTTTTTGTTAAGGCGAGATCGAAACCCCTCACCGGAGGCCCTTTAATTGTATTGCGCCCGACGTTGCCAAGCGGGCCGACCGTGATGGGACCGATGCCGTTGTTGATGACGTTTCCCATGAACCCGGGTGTTACGGTCGGTGCCACAAAGGCCTTAGGATTGATCCATTGCACTCCCAAGTGGCCGCTCGTTACGACTCCGTTCGAAACCGTTGCAGGGAGAATCGTATGGGGCTCGTAAACCTGCTGGCCCGGCACGGAATCCGGCCGCTGGCCGACGTCATTGACCGTGCCCACGATGCCGATGAAGGCGCTATCGGCGTTGGTGGTCACGCTGAGCCAATCGGAGCTCAGGTAGCGTAACGATCGGCGAAACCTGCCAGTTCCCGAGAATTGCCTGCGTGATCCTGCGAATGGAAACGCGGCGATTCGTATAGTCCGTTTGCCACGAACTGTTGGTTGCGGTCAAAAATGCAGTTCCCGTTTTCCTCCTTCAAATCATTTCGAAAGGCAGGAGAGTTGACCGATGTGGTCGCTTCGCCGTTGTCGATGCAATGGGACCAAGTGTAGTTCGCAGTCAAGCTGAAGTTATGGCTGACGCGCTTCTGCACGCTCAGAAGAAGTCCGTTATAGCTCGAGACTCCGTTGTCCATATAGTCCAAGCCCGTCGAGATTAGCTGGCCCTGGACTGGGTTAATTAAGCTCAGAAGCCGCCGCTGTTGTGTATTCGTCAGCGACGTGCAAGCACCGTCCGCCTTCAGACCATCCGGATCCGAGGCGTAGGGAGCAGGGAAAGTGCCGTTTGCCGTGCAATTGCCGGGAATATAGATCGCCGGGTTGAAATCTCCAGGGATCGCGTTGTGCACACCGTGATTCCCAATGTAGCTGGCGGTGGCTGACCAGTTCTGTGCGAACTGTTTCTCAAAGCTCAGATTCCATTGCTGCAGGCTTGGCGATTTGAAATGCAGCTGATTGAAGCTGGCATAGGAACCGGCGGTTATGAACGGAGTGCCCGCCGTCTGCGGGATCGGAAAAGGATCGACGCCGGTCACACCGTTGTACGTGAAATTCGCAAATGGATTCGTGAGGTTCACCGAATTCAGAGTCAATCGCGTCGGCGAACGGCGGCCCCTGGTACATGACTTCGTTCAGTTGGAAACTCGCGAAGTCGTAGAAGATTCCGTACGCCGCACGAACCACCTCGCGGCCTTTTCCGCGCGGATCCCAGCTGATACCGATGCGGGGCGCAAAATGTTTCATGTCGCCCAGATAGGAATTTCCGAATCCTGAGTAATCACCCGTCGAAACGCCGGGCTTCGCCGGATATTCCATGCCGGCCAGAGCGTTTGGATACACTACGCTGTGCACCCCGGCGATGTAGCCCGCCATGTTGAAGAAGTCCCCTTGTCCCTCGGGGTTGTGATAGGGAATGTAAGGCTCCCAGCGCAAGCCATAGTTCAGGGTGAGCTTCCGGGTCATCTGCCACGAATCCTGCGCGTAAAGTGCGAAATAGTTCTTTCGGTTGCTCTGCTGGATCGGATTCGACAGCGTCAAGCTAGCGACGTCGTCCAAGCATGAAATCAGCCATTCCGATTCCTGTCGTGGCACCCGTAATTGAGAAATTGCCATTCTCCGTCAGCGCGCTCAGGGAATTTGACGCGTAGTGAACCCACTCTCCGCCGAACGCGAGTTGGTGGGCTCCGCGACTGATGGCCACATCGTCAGCAATTTGCCAGTCCGTATCCGCGAAAGGAACCAGCGAGTTGGCAGCGCTGATGTAGCTGAAACCGCTGGTTACACTGATGGCGGAAAAATTCGGGAACGGGCTGTAGAAGTTGCCCCCGACGCCAAGTTGCTGTTGGGGTCTGGATCCCGGGAAGGACGGGCACGCCCTTCATGTTCTTGGCCCTGTTCAGGTTTGCGTGCAGCGAATTCACGATCGTATTCGAAATCAGATAGGTGTCACCTACCGTGACATCCTGATACGAATCGTTTTGGATGCTCTGGTTCAGCGTAAGGGGACTGGTAAAATCCGGCGGCAGATCGAAGTGGTCCCGGAAATACCGGACGAACATCGTGTTTTTGTCGCTCTGGTGGTAGTCGACTTTGGCGACCTCTTCGTTGTCATTGGTGCGAACTCTCGTGGTAAAGCTCAAGCTGCCGCACGCCAAATCCGGCGAGGTCGGCAGCAGAGCCGCTATGTTCTTGGCCACTTGGATGATGTCCGAGGACGGGATCATGTTGTTGACGAACGGCGCTTTCAACGTAACCGCAGTTGGCCGGCACGCGGTGGAAGCGAAGGTTGAGAAATCACCCGTTAGTTCTTGCGCCGTGGGCACGGAGGCGGTCGAGTGCTGGCGTCGCGAACGATCGTGTCCTGGTAGGCGCCGAAGAAGAACAGCTTGTCCTTGCGAATCGGGCCGCCGATCACGCCTCCGAATTGATTGCGCTTCAGCGGGTCGCGGACGGGCGCAAAGAAACTGCGCGCGTTAAATATGCCGTTTCTGACGAACTCGAATGCGTCCCCGTGGAATTCGTTGGTTCCCGATTTTGTGATGGCGTTCACCGTGGCCGATGAATGCATCCCGTATTCCGCAGGCACAGCGGTCAAATCCACCTTGAATTCCTGCAGAGCATCCGGGAGCGGCAGAGGAAAGGCACTCAACTCCTGAATGTCGCCGCTGTTTCCGCCGTCCAAGACGTACGTGCCGGCGCCGGGATTCGTACCCACGAACGCGACCGTATACTGGCTCGGGAAACTCAGAAGATTATTGAATTGCCCAATATTGTTTACCTGGGCGCCCGGCGTCAGAGTGAGCAACTGCATCGGGTCGCGGCCATTCAGGGGGAGATCCACCACCTGCTGCTGATTTACGACCTGTCCGATGATGTTGCTGTGCGTTTCCACCATCGCTGCGCTGGCCGAGACCGTTACTTCTTGATCTGACCGCACCCACTTGCAGGATGACGTTCAGCGTGGGGTTCGAGCCGACTTCCAAAACGATGTTCTGCTGGACGTACGCGTTGAACCCGTCCTTCTTCACGTGGATCTGGTAGTTGCCTGTGGGCAAATCCGGAAAAGTATAGGACCCGTCGGCATTGGTCTGAGTAGTCCGAACCAACCCTGTGCCGGTCTCCGTCAATCCAACCTGCGCGCCGGCAACACTCGCGCCAGATGAATCAGTAACCACTCCAGTCAGCCTCGAATTCACGACGGCTTGCGCAAAGGACGGCCCGCAGAAAAACAGGACAGCTAACGAAGCCAACAAACACCTGGTCACCTTCATTTCGACTCTCCCCCTGATTTCAGCCGATGCAACGCCGCTCGATTTGTGGAGTTGAGCGACCCCATCTTTGCAAGCTTAGTATCACGACGCGTAAAACCTGTCTGTCCCTCTGACTGAGTACAAACTCAAGAATCTTGGCGGCAGAAACAAAAGGCAGAAATCCGACCTCCACATTCCTTTTCGATCCGCTTCCGTTCGGGGTAACGCGACTTGCAGATTTCACGAGAAATACGATCCCTGTCCTGAAGCCCGATTGGCACACTCCGATTCTCACAAGACGCAATCAGAAAATCCACTGAACTCCGCGCAAGTGGCGCGTACGGGCTCAGAAGGAATGCACCTGCGCGCCACGGTGCCGGAGGGACGGCCGAATGCGAGTTCGTGACTCCTAGTCGCGCCCGGCGCCCGAACCCTAAGAAATTCGGGCCGGGTGTCCTGTCCGATAAAGGCATCGGCTGGCCGAATTTCGCGATCACTCTGCATCGCGTCCGCGATGTCCTTGCAGTCTTTCAAGTTCATCCACTGTTCGCGAGCGCGATCCGCCTGGTCTTTGCTGATCTGCTTCAGGTCGCAAATGCGGTTGTACTTTGCGACGAGTTCGTCGTGGGACATCGGCGTCGCGGGCTTGCCTGTGAACACTCGCTCTTCGCCTGATTTCTTGCGGACCGTGATTCTGGTGCCGTTTCCAAAAGCCGGGTCATTGTGCGGGTGAATGGTCACCTTGTTCATCAGCTCCCGCACAGCCGGGTCCATGTATTTTTCTTTCGTGAAGGAGTCGAGGTAGATCTCCTTATCGATGATCATCCGCGAGACGATGTACGGCAGGCTGTGGTCGGCGGTTTCCTTGTTTCTCGGATCCCACTTTTGCGGATCTGCATCTTCTTGCCACAGAGTAAAATCGAATTCCATTTTGATCGCGGCGACTTCGTCCGGCCCCGTCCAGGCGACGAGATCGGGCGCGATGTGCTCGCAGAAAATCTCAGCGCCGCCCACCAGCGGATAGCGCTTATAGCCGCGTCCTTCTCCATGCGACCGTCTCGATGGCCGTTCGGCCGTCGGCACTCGCCAGGAGCCGCAGATCTCTGGTGAACGGTCCGATGTGGGCGATCAGGCCCCAGCGACCTTCGAATGGCTGGGCCGGACCTGTCATCCCTGCTGCGCCAGCATCGCCGCCCACATTCCGTTGCGCACCTGCTCCGCACTATGAGTGCCCTTCCACATCGACTGCACGCCTGTGTGAGTGACGTACATCGGCATGTGCGGCACCATCGCCAGCGCCACGGCATTGGCGAGCTGGTCCTGGTTCAGGCCCATGAGCTTTCCGCACGCCATTGCCACGCCAACGCTGTGGTACGGAGCGTCAAAACCGCCCGGATCGTAATTGCCCTTGCCTGTGTTCCCGATCGCTCTGATCACTTCGTAGGCGATCGTCATCGCCTCCATGACTTTCGGACCGCTCGCATGAAGTGCCTCGCCCATCGCAAGAACCCCGCCGAACATCTCGTTCATATGGGCAGAAGCTCCAAAATCGGTGTGGCGAATCATGGCCGCGCTGGCAAACGCCGCCATTTCCGGCGTGGTCGTGATTCCGTATCCCGGCATCGTGCACTTCAGATCGCCGCGCATTGTCTGCGCCAATCGAGCGATGATTCGCGCCGGTTCCGATTCAAATGCGCCGTAGATGGAACCGATGGTGTCCACCATCAAATAGTTGAAGGCTTCGAGAAATGAGTCGGTCGCATCCAGTTGATACGAGCTCACCCACTCGACGATCCGTCGACTACACTCGTCCATGGGACCGTTGCCGAATGCGCGACCGGAGTTATTTACCCACCCAGGCCCCGAAAACATGTCGAAACCGACCTGACCCGACGTCACCATTTGCTCGCTTTCAACGATCTCAGGCCATTTTTGATCGCTGTCGGTTGACGCCGCCGCCAAAGGTCCCGACATCCGGCCCTGTTGAGGTCCCTGGCCGAATGCGCTTTGCGCCGTCAGCATTCCGGCGGCAGCAACTCCGGCGCCGACACCCAACTTCATTAATTTTCGCCGGTCAATCACGGGAGCGGGCAAGTTGGTTCCCTCATCCTGTTTTTTTGCGCCATCCATGATCGTTATCCTCCCCGTTGAAAGGCCTCTAAGGCGTTTGTCTTGATTGCGCAGCAGCGGCCGCCGCGCTGGCCTCGGCTTGAGCCGCATTCACTGCCGGCATCGCCAACACGCGGTGCGGGTCGATTCGAAATGGTGATGTAAACGAGCTTGTCGGTCTTGATAGCGGTGAAATAGATGGGGCGTGTTTGGCGGAATGACAATCATATCGCCCGGCCCGACCTCGCGGCTGATGCCGTTGTGAATAGTCTTGCCCCTGAAACCGGGCCCGACTCGAACGTTGGGAGGATCTTCCTTTTGGTTCTCCGATGGTTCCGCCAGTTTCGAAAGTTCCGTTGCCGGACACGATGTAGTAAATCTCGGTGATGTCGGTGTGTTCCTCGACCGAATCGCCTTTGGGTGTCCGCCGCAGAGCATCGATTGCGATATTGTATTGACTCTGCCCATCATCGATTCCCAACTACGCGAAGCACCTGCACGACCAAGCCCGCGCTCTCTTTGGCTGACACTGGCTTCGATTTCGCTGGCTTTTATATCGGCGGCTGTTCCTTGCGGCAGCTGCATGATCGGGTGATCCGCCGGAGTTTGGTTCGGAGGGAACGTCTTGAACGGTGATTGCGCCTGCGCGCCGCTCGAGACCAAAAGTTGAGCCAGCAAAAACAAGAGAAAGCCAAACGATGCCTTTCGCATTTCCCACCCCTTCTCACAAATTGCAGTCGATGATCGAATATGTCCGATCACTCGCCACCCGCGACGCGGGCGAAACGCGCCCAAAGACGCGTCCAGTCAAATACCACAGCAATCCCTGCCCCGCTGTCATCCTAACTAAGTACAAGTGAACGTTCCGGTGCTCCCCTGTAACTGGACGTCTCCGTTCATCCACGCAAGGCAAGACGGGGCAGGAAACCGATATCCCGGACAGAAGTGCCAGTTCGCGCGGGAAGGCATCAAGAAGGGGGACGTGTCGGAAACGTTTCGGTGTCGCGCAATCGCCCCGAGTCCGCTCTCTCGCTGGAAAGATGAAGCGGGAGGAAGAAGCAAGGCAGCGCCTGGGGGGAAAAAGCGCTGCCTCGCGATTGGCACGAAATCGACGGCGGAAGTCTTTCGGGTATCAGCCGTTTGGGTCATGCTGCGCCAAAACCTGGCCGCCCTTTGGTCGAATACGCGAATGTAAGGCGATAGCCTTTCAGGATTTCCTTTGGCGCAATCGCGCGGAGATTCTTCAATCGTGTTCGAACCCAGCGTAATTTCACCATCGCCCTCCCATATCTCGGTGCTGGCAAAGTCATAGGCTCCGCCCGTGACCAGCTCGAATACCGCTGGTTTCATGCCGTTAAGAGCTGGGAAGTGTCGCGTATTGTGCATCGGTGGGCCGTGCAAAGTCGGACCAGTCTTTGAGACTTGACGAAGCGTGACAATCGAATGCGCAACTTCGCGGCTGCCCGCCGTACAGGTCCCGGCGAACTTCGACCCCGGTTCAAGCTTCGGAGTCGCCTTACCGACAGCATAAGGGCGAGAGATATGGATCGAGGCGAGCTTCTTGGGAAAGCCCTGAATCCAGCCGCGATACATCGCGAAATCCTTATCAACCCAGATGTACACGCAGCGGCTCGCAGGCTTGCCCTGGTACTTGCAGCCCACAACGATGATGAATTCCTTGTATTGCGATTGAATGGGGTCAAGCAACTCCTGACAACCGTCCGAACACGATTGCCAATCGGCAAAGATCGCGGCGACTGCGCCGGGATCGTCCGCCGGTTCCAGTTCAGTCGGAAGCAGACCGATGACGGCGTCCGGATTTGCGCGGTACTCGACGATCAGCAGGTCGCCGCAATAATGCCACGGCGGAGGTGGAACGATCCCTTCCGAACCCCTTGGTGAGAGGGGAGCCGTGTAGCCCTTGGGATTCGTGCGTTTCATTCAGGCCTCTATGAAATTCGACGTCTCGGAAATTCGATCATAAGTCTCATGCGGCGATTCGCATGCCCGCGAACGCGGCCATCACAAACCTCGAACCTAATTGGCCTCTCGAGGCAGAAGCATATCGGGCCAAGGCAGCGTTCCGACGTAATCTATGTTGACGTCCGCAATTTTCGTGCAGCCGTTACTGCCCATCGTGATTCTCAGCTCGTGCTGGACGATCTCGAGAACCCTTTCAACGCCCGGCTGGCCAAAGGCCCCCAGGCCCCACAGCACGGGACGGCCCATTCCAACCGCGGTGGCTCCAAGAGCGAGCGCTTTAAACACGTCCGTGCCGCGGCGGACGCCACCATCGAGAAATACTGGGACGCGGCCGTTCACTTCCTTCACGATTTCCGGAAGCGTGGCGATGGTGGAACGGAATGTTTCCGTGGCGCGTCCACCGTGATTGGAAACGTGGACAAAATCCATCCCATGCTTGATGCACAGAGAGGCGTCGTCGGTAGTGAGAATGCCTTTGAGGCCGAACTTGCCTTTCCAAGCCTGGCGCATGCGATCGACGTAAGTCCAATCGAACGGATTGCCCGGCGCTTTCGAATCGAATCCTTTGTCCATGATGTGCGCATTGCCACCATTAGGACCTTGATGGCATGTGGAGCATGAGCTGAGGTCCTTCGGTCGAAGGCGCTCCTCCGTTTCCGCATTTCGCCCGCCGGCAGCGTCTACGGTCAGGACGATCGTGGTGACTCCAGCTGCCTCCAAGCGCTTCAAGAGAATTTCGCAATTCGAAAAAGCGGCGGGCGCGTAGATCTGCTGAACGACTGGACGACCGAGAGCAGCACAGCAATCCTCGACCGATTCTGAAGCAGTGGAACCCAACATCTGCATCGCATTCCACGCTTTGGCAGCTCGCGAAACCGAAAGTTCGCCATCCGGCAACCAAACATTTCTTTGCGCGCCCGTTGGGCATGTGAATAGGGGCGAGTCGTATGTTGTGCCAAATATCGTGGCTTTCATGTCGACTTTTCTTACATCCCGCAATCGGCGCGGGCGCAAGTAGAACTGATTGAAACCTTCACGGTTGGCACGAACCGTAGCATCTCCGTCGACCCCGCCAGCCAGATGAGCCCAGTGGCCGGGTAGCATTCTGCGGTGAGCGGGCTCCTCGAAGTCGAATACGTCCAGCGCTTGCGATGGATTACTGATCACGTCAGAGGCTGCGGCGGTTTGCGAGACCGGCGGACTGGGTTCCTGAGCATCGATCCCACCCTCGGCCAGGAAAGCGGCCATTCCACCGAGAGAAGCAATGACGGGGCTGCCCGCGACGAACTTCAGAAATTCCCTTCGGCATTGGGCCTTCGTGACGTTCATGATCCGCGGGACTATATGACTGATCCATCGTAATTGCAAGATCGAGCGGTCCGCACAACTGAGTACAAGACTTCGGGAGAGGAATCCTGCACGTGACACTCTTGAAAGGCATCCAATCCCAAGATCGTGGCCAGGGGGCAGACGCGCTGGACCGGCTTCGACGAAAAGATCACCTCGATGTACGCGCGGGGCATGTCGGAAGAAAGTAAGTACCAAGATTGCGCGGCAGGCTCGGGCGAAAGCCTGACGATTCCCTTCCCTGCGCTGTTCTGCCGCAACTCAACAGAGTTGATCGCTTGTACTGCCCTTCTCCCGAAATCAAAGCCTCCTCGCACGAGCGAGGGTTTGCTGCGACTAGCTGCGTGTGCAGAGCGGGGAGAGCTTACTGTCTGAGGCTCGTCAGCCAGGCGCTGCCCGCCAAATAGGGGTGTCGGGGGTTTTTGAAACCTCATGGTGATTCCAAAAGGGACCCCTACTCTTTCGCATCGCACATTTCTCGGCTCAGACAGATCGAAGACCGGCGCTCGGATGTCGCATCAGTCAGGGCGAAGTCGTTTGGTCCTTTGGTCAAGTGGTTCAGCTTGTCGGTGTTCAACTTCGCCGCGCAGCAGGGCCTATTCAATCCAGAAGCAAGGAATCCATTTTTCCATGCTGCGGTCCCGAAGACACCACAGCATCGAAGCCAGCCGACTCGGTTCGCAACACTCGATCAAGTTCTGGATATGATCGATATTCTCGACGAGCCCGCGGCAACGGTTGTGGCTTTGGCAGCATTCAGCGGTTTGCGAAAATCGGAAATCCAGAGGCTGCGCTGAGAAGATTTGAAAGGCAACGAGTTGCATGTGCAGCGAACCGCATGGCGACCTACGCTTGTTGTGGAACAAACGAGACCGAGGCGTCCAGAAGTGCGGTACCCGTCATTCCCGAGCTTGCGAAGCATCTCGAAAACCACCGCAATGACTTCCCGGCCGACGGATTCATTTTCACCGGCGCGAACATGGGGCGACCGCTCGACCTACACAATTTGGCGAATCGTGTGATTCGTCCTGCCTTGAAGGAGGCCGCCCTCCAGGAAAAGAAGACCATCCCGTGGTGTGGCTGGCATGGCTTTAGAAGGTGGCTGGCAACCGACCTCTATGAACTGGGTGTCGAGGCAAAGACCCGGCAGGCGATCCTCAGACATGCCGACGTATCCGTCACCGAAAAGCACTACGTCAAGCCTGTGACCGAGGTCTCTGCGGCTGCGATGGCGAAGTTTCAAAGGGTGCTGGAAGCCGAGAAAAAGGCTCGGACGACTAGAAGCGGAAGCACGAAAAGAAGTCTCGTGGGCGATAGCGCCCGTTCTTACGTACTTCTATACGTACGTCAAACGATGTTGCGCGACGGGTGCATCACGAACACACACTAAAACATTGGCTAGATGTTGGTAGGGGCGGTGGGGATCGGACCCACGACCTTCGGCTTAAAAGGCCGCTGCTCTACCACTGAGCTACGCCCCTCACACAATAAGACATGCGATTGCAGACCGCGGGATGGCACGAAAGACATGGCATGCGACATGCGACTCATTCGCCCACCGTGCCGTCGCGCGCCAATTGATTCTAGCGTGTGGGTGAGAAACGAGCAACCAGCAGCCGCAATTCCTTCCGCAGCAACTCAGCGCAATCTGGAGCGAATGCGAACCCAGGCGCGGGCAAATAGTCTCCGTGCGCTCCAGCGCGAATGATCGGACTCAGTCCGCAGGCGCCTCGCCCAGTTTTCGGCACGCCGCGTCCGCCCTTGCGCTTCCAGACGTAATCCTTCCGCACCTTTTCCTGGTGCTTTTTCGCTTGCACCAGGATTTCGGCGAAAGCCGCTCTTGGCCGCGCCGAGCACGTCGGCGCCGTGTCCCGTGGCGTGCAGCTTTCCTGTGGGCAATGCGAGATGCAGCGAAAAATCGAAGCCGGTTTTTCGCGGCGCCTCTTCCATCGACGCGTGCAGTTGCAACGAATCCGGCTGGTAGTGTTTCAGCAGCCGGTCCAGCTTTGCAGACTTGGTGCGCAAATTCCGTTTCAATTGCCTCTCGAAAGCGGCAGTTCGATTTGACTGTATGTGATTTTCATGTGAGCGCCTCGTGTTCATCTAGTGGCGGCCTGAAGGGGCCGTACGCTTGCGGCAATTCCAGAATATCCCTTGGTGTGGGCGGTTGCAACCGGCGATTCCCTTCCATTGCCGGGGGCCCGGCGCGCCAAGATACCCGAGTGCGCCCGATTGACACTCCCGCGGCAGGCGTCATACGCTCGTCATGATTCAAGCGTGCAATCGATCGTTGCCTCCATCCGACAAATCCCGCAAAGCTGCTGCCGAGCCCGGATCGGGCCGCATCCTCGTCGGCCCGGCTGGATGGTCCTACTCCGACTGGAACGGCATCCTGTACCCCTCGCCGCGCCCGCGTGGCTTTCACGAGGCAACGTACCTCGCCGAATTCTTCGACACGATCGAAATCAACACGTCGTTCTATAATCCGCTTCGGCCCGAACTCGCCGCCCAATGGCTCGACCGCGTCTCCGCGAATCCGCGCTTCCTTTTCACCGCTAAGCTCTGGCAGAAATTCACGCACGAAGAAGACGCAACCGCCGAGGATGTAAAGACCGTCCGCGCCGGCTTCGATCCGCTGCATCGCGCCGGACATCTGGGCGCGGTCCTGCTGCAATTTCCTTTTTCGTTTCACAACACGCCCGAAAATCTCGCGCGGCTCACCCGCATCCTTTCCGACTTCGGCGAATATCCGCTGGTCGTCGAAGTGCGCCATTCGTCCTGGGCGCAGCCCGAGTTCTACCATTTTCTGCACGAGCGCCACGCCGGAATCTGCAACATCGACCAGCCGATCATCGGCCGCTCGATCAAGCCGGGCGAACGCGCCACATCCGCGATCGGCTACGTCCGCCTGCACGGCCGCCGCCACGACACCTGGTTCAGCGACGATCCCGAGCTTCCCAGCCACGAACGCTACAACTACCTCTACAGCGAAGAAGAACTCGAGCCCTGGGCGCAGCGCATCCGCCACATCGCAGCACACGCGGAGACGACCTTCGTTGTCACCAACAATCACTACGAGGGCAAGGGCGTCGTAAACGCGCTGCAGCTGATCCATTTGCTCGACGGCAGCAAAGTGAAAGTTCCCGAAACGCTGCGCCATCACTACCCGCAGCTCGAATCCATCGCCGACGCTCCGCCGCAGGAGCCCATGCTCTTTCCCGATTCGTCTGCCTTAGTCGCGGAGCTGTCCGCACGCAGCCTCGGGCGCGCAACATTGCGCGCGCACACGTATCCTTTGGCGCGTGTCAGAGCCGTTTTTCAGAGGGAAGAGAGACAGCTACTTCTTGAAGAGATCTTCGAAGGCCTTGCGTGCGTCGTTGGGCCGTGCGGCGGTCGTTGCGACCGGAGCAGCGCTCGCATAATTCACTGGCGACGTATCTTTTTCGATCGTGACCCGAAAATCGAAAAACTTGCAATCGTTCTTCGCGTCCTTCTTCGCAACCCTCTCCGTGATCGGTTCCGTGCATTCGAACTGCTTCCCGGTATCGAAATGCACGCACTGCTTGCAGCTGAATGCAGCTCGAACTGGCAGCGCGGGCACTGCCGAATTGAGATCGAAGCCCGGCGCCAGCACCGCGCCGCAATTCGAACACCGCGCCCGCGAGCACCGTTCCGACCATTCGCGGCGTCCGCGGCCCCAGCATATCCTGCTTGGGACGCGGCGGCTGCGGCGGCCGTTCGGTGCGTTCGGCCCGCTCGCGCTTCTTATCTTCCGCTTCGCGGTCGCTATAACCCCTTTGCCTATACTTCCGCTCCATGAATACCTCCTGGCGGGATTGATTCCATCATACTCTGAAACATGGCCCATACATCCTGTTCTTCGCCGCCCGTGTGACAGGGTAATGAATTGCTCGTGCGGCGACTTTCATTTCGTGATCGGGCTCGTTCACGATAGAGAGGCCTGCGTTCGCTTCGCCCAAATCTTCGAAAGCCCTTCGAACGCCACATCCGCCTGCACGAATTTTCTCGGCTCCCCGAAACTCGCGAGCGCCTCTTCGGCCGCCAGATATCCGCTGCGCACCGCGCCTTCCATCGTGGCGGGCCAGCCGGTGCGCGTCCAATCGCCCGCGAGAAACAAGTCCGCCACGCCGATTTTCTGCGCCGGGCGCCACTGGTCCACTCCCGGCTCGGGCGAAAACGTCGCGTGGACTTCCTTGATCACCGTCGCCTTTTCGAGCTTCGCATCGCGCGTCGCCGGCAAGCACTTCCTCGAGTTCCCGCCGGCAAAGATCGATGATGTCCTGCCGCGACCGCGGCACCAGATCATATGACGCGCTGATCACGAGCTGAAGGTACTGGCCTTTTGGCGGCCCGTCGCCGTTCGTGCCCGCATGCGCGTACAGCAGCGACTTATTGAAAATCCACTGCGTCGTATGGTCCAGCAGCGCCAGAAACGGCTCCTTCATCACCACGCGGTCGAACCACAAGTGCACGCCCGTGATCGGCGACGTCCGGATGTGCTGCAGGCCCGCCAGCATCCCGCCTTCTTCGCCCATCGCCGCGGGCAGCATTCCCAGCAGGACGTCGTGCGGCACCGCCGCCACGCACGCATCCGCCGCAATCTCGGTCCCGTCTTCGAGCACGACGCCGGCAAACCGGTTCTCGCGCACGCGAATTTCCCGCACTCCGCAGCGGAGCCTCACTTCCCCGCCCTTGCGCACGATCGCCTCGCGGCAACCCTCGTACAGCTCCGCCAGCGGCACGGACGGAATGCCCGACGCGATATCCGCCGCGGCTCCCGAGAAACGCCTTCCAGAAAACGTCGATGCCGTATCGCGCGTCCATCCGCGAAAGCTCTTCGTCGAGCGCGCTCACCAGTACGACGCGCCAGAACCGCTCGATCGCGTCCGGCGTCTGCCGCATCCGGTGCAGCCAGTCGAGCATCGTGACGCCGTCGATCTCCGGCGGCTTCCCGCCGGCCCGCGCAATCGCCATCAGCGCCTTGGCGATGCCGGCCTTGTCCGCCAAGCCCCAGCGCCCCGAAACCCAGAAACGACGGCGCCATGTGCAGCGGCGGCGGCAGCATCGAAGCCTGAGATCGTCGACCGGTGGCCTTCGCGATCCGCGAAATACAGCCGGTCGTAGAACCGGATCTTCCCGTCCGCGCCCGCGCGCCGGTAAAAGTCGGCGAGGTTCGTGCAGCACCCGAGCGTCACGTGCTGGCAATTGTCGACTTCGCTGCCGTCGGGCAGCGTATAGGAAGTGGCTCGTCCGCCCAGGTGCGGACGCTTCTCGAAAAGCCGGACTTTGAGTCCCGATTCAGCCAGCGCGACGGCGCAGGCCAAGCCCGCCAGACCGCCGCCGATCACCAGAACGCTTTGCGAGGACATCCCTTTTCCACCCGATGCGTGCGGTCAGTAGATACTGGACTTTCTCGGTGCTCGACAGGGAGACACGCGAGAGGAAAACACGTCGAAGCCGCGCTCTTCGATGCGCGCGAGCAGCGTGCTGTACGTCCGGATCAGCGCCGCGAGCGTCGCCCGGCTGTCCGCATCCACCTGATTCACGAGCGGCGCGCCTTCTTCGTAGAGCCGCCACGCGCGTTCCGCTTCGAATCGCCGAGCAGATCGCGCAGCCCCGCCGTGAGCGGCCCTCGCAAGTCTTCCGAAGCACACCCGAAACGCTGGATGTCCTCATCGCGGCAGGTAGACGCGGCCCATCTCGAAATCGGCGCGCACGTCGCGCATAGATATTCGTCAACTGGAACGCGAGCCCGAGCCGCTCGGCCAGATCCGGCGAACGCGGATCGCGGAAGCCGAAAACGTACAGGCACGTCAGCCCTACCGTGCCCGCCACACGATAACAATATTCCGAAAGCCGGTCGAATGTCGCATACGACGCAGACCGTCAGGTCCATCTCCGCGCCCGAGATCAAATCGTGGAAGTAGCGCGTCGGAATCTCGAATCGCGCGATCGTATCGGCCAGCGCCGGCAGAATCGGATGTCCGTCGGTGTTACCGCCCGCCGCTTCGTCCAGCTTCGCGCGCCATTGCGCCAGCCCTCGGCGCTTCGATTCGAGGTCGCCCGGCTCGTCCGACACGTCGTCCACCAGCCGCATGAAAGCGTACAGCGCGCAAAGGGCGTCGCGCTTCGGCTTCGGCAGTCCGAAGAACGCGAGATAAAAGCTGCTCCGCGACGGCGCGCGCGATCCGGTTGCACTCCGCATAGGACGCAATGCTCTACCGCTTCCGGAATCCGTCAGCGCATCGCATCGTATGGACGCCCGGCGGAATAGCGCTCGGCTGCGAGACTCTCGCCGGATGCCGTAATCCGCGATGCGGCCGCGCACGCCGTCGCGAAGCTCACCTAGCCGTGAACGCTCGCCGCGCGAGCGCCACCACTCAGCAATCCCAGTTGCCTGACTTTCGAAATGCGACGGGCCGCTGCTCGAGCGTGTTGTACCCCGATCGCCTCGATCGCATCGAGGACGGCCAAGCCGCCGCGGCTGAACAGCTCGATATCGACGCGCAACGCCCGCGTCCACGCCGCTGCGCCAGCGGCAGGCCGGCGGCAAAAAGCTCCCGCGTCCGCGCGATCAGACTACTTCATCAGCGCCACGTAACGCTCGTCAAAGCGGCGCCCGGTAATATCATCCTCGGTCAAACCGTGCGCGGCCAAGAGCATCGAGCGGGATATAAATGCGGCCCTTTTCGAGGTCGCGTGAAACGTCCTGCCAGAAATTCGCCAGCTGCAGCGCCGTGCACGTGAAGTCCGATAGCCGCTTGCCGCTCCGCATCGCGATAGCCGCAAAGATACAGCACCAGCCGCCCGACGGGATTCGCCGAATAGACGCAATAGTCGCAGCACGTCATCCCACGTCGCGTAGCGATGCACCATTTGATCCTGGCGGAACGCGCGCAGCAAATCGCAAACGGCTCGACCGGAATATCCTTCGCGCGACTCGTCTCGCGCAACGCGATCAACACCGGATGCGTGGGCCGCCGCGCCGGCTGGTAGATCAGCGCGAAGCTCTGTCCTCCCAAGCGTCGAGCAATTCCAGCGCCCGCGCGCGGTCCGGCACCTCATCGCCCAGATCGTCCGACCAGCGGCAATACGCATACACATTGTAGAAATGCTGGTGCAGGTGCCGCGGCAGCAGCCACGAAACCACGTTGAAATTCTCGTAGTGGTGCGTCGCGAGCCAGCGCGTGTAGCGCTGGGCCTCTTCCGCCGCGCAGCCTTGCGCGGGGAGATTGCGCGCAATCTCCAATTCAGGTGTTGGCAGCATGGAACCTAACGCCGGGGACAGCGCTCAGGGGATGACGGCTGTCTTCAACTCGCCGTTCCGGTTCTTCATATGCTCGAAGACGCGAGGAAGGTCTGCGAGCGGCACTTCGCCGGTAATGAAATCGCGGGCGCGAATCTCGCCGCGCGCGATCGTGTCGAGCGCCTCGCGGATGAACCGCGGCGTGTGATGGAACGTCGATTTGATCGTGATCTCGGAATAGTGCAGCGCCCACGGATCGATCTTCACTTCCGTTCCCTTCGCGCATCCCGCGAACAGATTCACCGTGCCGCCCTTGCGGACCATTTGGAGCGCCCATTGCCAGGTGATCGGCTGGCCGACCGCTTCGATCACGGCGTCCGCGCCGCGCCCGCCTTCGGTCAGCTCCCGCACCCGGCTCACCGGGTTATCGATCTCGGAGACGTCGAACGCCGCGTATGCGCTCCAAGCCGCTCGGCCGCCTGCTTGCGCACCGCGCGCCGCGCCACCGCGATCACGCGCACCTTGCGCTGCGAAAGAATGCGAATGAACTTCAAGCCCGATCGGCCCGCAGCCGATCACGACCACCGTATCGCCCGCCTGGATGCCCGTCTCGTGAATTCCGCGCAGCACGCACGCCAGCGGCTCGACCATCGCCGCATCCAGAAACGACATCCCGTCGGGAATCTCCAGCATGTTCTCGCGGACGATCCGTCCGGGAATGCGAATGTATTCCGCGTACGCGCCGTTATTGAAAAGCAAGTCCTCGCAGAGGTTCGGCTGGCCCTTCCGGCAGTAGAAGCACACGTTGCACGGCGCCGAATTCGCCGGCACCACGCGCATTCCCTTGTGAACGCCTCCGTTCACCTTGCGGCCCTGATCTTCGATGATTCCCGCGAATTCGTGGCCAAATAGCGCCGGCGGCTGGATCATTCGCGCGTGAAATCCCTGCTTCCACACTTTCAGATCCGTGCCGCACGTCAGCGCCACCGACACCCGCACCAGCACTTCGTCGTCGGCAATCTGCGGCCTCTCGACGCGCTCGATCTTCACATCTTCGCGGCCGTAAAGACCGCCGCGGTCATGTGCCCGTTTCTATCTGCCTCTCTCATCCGTGCGTGATCACCACTTTCAATGTATCGTCCTTCGGACGCGCCGCAAGTTCCAGTGCCTCCGCGATTCGCTCCAGCGGAAAACGGTGCGAAATCATCTCGCGCACCGGCAAACGCCGCTCGAAAACGAGCGCAGCGGACTCCGCCTGATCGTCCACCGATGCGCTATAACTACCGAGAATCTCTTTCTCTTCAATTCCCACCGCCGCCGCCGGAAATTCGATCTGCAGCACCGGATCGTTATGCGCAAACAGTAACACGCGCCCGCCCGGCCGCGCGAGCGCGAGCGCTTCGGGCACCAATGACGGGTTGGGCACCGCCAACAGCACCGCGTCCGCCCCGCGGCCCTCCGTGCGCCGCCGCATTTCCTCGAGCAGGTTCGTCTTCGCGGGATCGAACGATTCCTTCGCGCCGAATCGAACGCTCGCCGCGCGGCGCCCGGCCATCGGGTCGCTCGAGTAAACGTTCGCGCCTTCGTGCGCCGCCAGCATCGTCAAAAGCATTCCGATCGGTCCCTGCCCGATCACGAGAATCGTTTCGCCCGCCGCCACGCGCGCCTTGCGCACCGCCTTCAGCGCCGTGTTCACCGGCTCGACGAACGTCGCCTCCTCGAAACTCACATCCGCCGGCAAGCGCAATCATTCCGCGCTCGACGATCCACGGCATCGCGCGTACGTACTCCGCGAATCCGCCGCCGTTCGGATCGAAGCCGGCCGTCAGGCCCGTCTTCTTGTAGCCCGCGCACTGCGAGAAAAGTTTTCGCTCGCAGTAAAAGCACTCGCCGCACGGGATGTGGTGAAAGCTCACCACGCGATCGCCCGGCTTGAATTTCTTCACGCCGCGGCCCACGCGCACCACCGTTCCCGCAAGCTCGTGGCCCAGAATCTGCGGCGGTGCGACGAAGCCGTGATGGATCTTCTTGATGTCCGTCCCGCAGATGCCGCACGCCGCCACGCGAAACAGCACTTCGCCTTCGCCGATCTCGGGAATCGGGACTTGCTCGCACCACCACGCGGCCCTTGCCGCGATACACGCCCGCGCGCATCCGGCCGCCGCGATTCCGCGAAGTCTCGTGCGATCCGATGTCGACGACTGTATGGCTCATATCGTGAGCGCCTCAGCTTTGCGATCTCCAGGCAGATGTACCGAGCGTCACGCGCTGAACGTACATATCGAGAAAACGCGCCAGCGCCGCCGCTGCTTGTTCGCTCGCGCTGCGCCAGACGAATCAGTCCACCAATTCGATGCGGCCGCGCCGCAATCTGCCTCAGCACTTTCGGAACGCTCACCGCGCCGCGCTCGTTGAACGTCGCGATCGAAATCGAGCGGAAGGTTCGATTCGACGCCGTCGCTAATCGCGCGAATCGCCACGGCAGGAATGCCGCTCGTGCGCCGCTGCGGCCAAAATGTAAAGGCTTTCCATTTCTACCGCGTCGCCGAAGGCCCCAGAGTTGTTTCTCCGCGGCCGTCGAAACCACGCGGTCGGAGACGCAGAAACTTCTCGACAATCCTGGCTCCGCATTCGTCCCGCGCGTGAGATCAATTCGCGAATCGCTCCGCATCAGCCTCGTTCCGGCTACATCTCGCAACCGTCCGCGCCGCTAGGACCGCGCCCGGCCGATATTCAGGCTTCAGCGCCGCCCGCAAGGCCTGATACGATGCAAACGTCCGGCGCTTGCTCGAACGCCAGCCGCAGGCTTTGCTGCACGGCGAAGCGTCCCGCGCCCGTCACCACGACTTGCACGCCCACCGATCCGACTTCGGCATAGTACGCCCGGTCCCACGCGTCAACGGACACGCGTTGAAACCGCCGCACTTGCGCCACGGCGCGAATTCATTTTCGAGTGCGAATGTGACCAGAATCTTCATTTGCAGTCGCACAACCGCTATGCCGCAGCCGCGCGTCTCAACCGCTTTCGATTGCAGAGCATCCACGGACGTATCCATGCTGCCTCATACCAGCGCACCGCTCGTTCGAGCGCCGCTTCCACCGGAGCCCGGCTTGTAGCCCAACTCCCCTTCGGCCTTGTCGCTCGCCACGAACATCCGGTGCCGCGACATCTTCACGCCCTCCACCGGAATCTGCGGCTCGCGCCCGGCCAGCCGCGAAAACCATTCGTCCGCGTATCCAGCGGCCAGCGCGACCGCATGCGGCAGCTCGCACGCGCGGCGCGCGCACGTCCCGCAATCGGCGCCAGCGCATCCAGATATCTGCTTCAGCGTCATGTTGCGGCAGCCTAGAATGTACCGCTCGCCGATCCGGCCCTTCTCCGCCGCGAGCAGATGTCCCGCGGCCACGTCCTCCACGGCCCCACGTTCAATCCGGTATCGACGTACGCCGGCATCTTGCCGTTCAGAAAATCCACGATGATCCGGCCCGTCGGCGTCGGCTTCCAATCGCCGGGACCCACGGGCGCCGTCGGATTCACGATCACCACCGGCACGCCCGCCCCAGCCGCCTTGATCGCCTCAAGCTCCGCCAGAAATTTCGAACGCTTGTAGTGCCCGATCATCTGATCGAGGCGTCGCGTGCGTCGCTTCGTTCGGCAGCTGCCCGTCGTGTCCGGCACGGCAATCGTCGCCACGGTGCTCGTATAAACAATCCGCTCCACGCCCGCCTGCGCCGCCGCTTCAAAAAGCCGCCGCGTGCCTTCCACGTTGCTTTCGTAAATTTCCTCGGGCGCCTTCGTCCAAAGCCGGTAATCCGCGGCCACGTGGAAAACGCGCCGCACGCCCTTCATCGCGCGATCGAGCGAAAGCGCATCCCGCAGATCGCCTTCGACCCGTTCCACCGCCAGCCCTTCGAGCGCCCGCAGCTTGCTCGATCGCCGCACGAGCACGCGAACACGAATCGCCCGCTGCAACAAGTTGCCGGGCGACGTGGCTTCCGACGAAGCCCGTCGAACCGGTCACGAGTGTGGTCATAAAACCTGGAAAACCTGAGACGTCCGGCGGGAGTCTTTCATCATTGACCCCCAATAGCCGTCAGCCGTGCTCGATCTCTTCGGGGCAAATCTGGATGCCCGTAAATCGTTCCGCCTGTTCCTGCTGCAGATTATCGTAACGCGCCAGTGCGTAAAGTGGAAAGGAGTTTCGATACAAGTGATATTTCAGATAGAACACTTGCGGAAAACCTGTGCCGGTAAACTCGCTCTCATCCCACGTGCCGTCCTCATTCTGATGCGCAATCGAGCCACTTCGACCGCGCGTTCCACGGCGGGATCGTCAACCGCCGCGGCGGTATCCGCGGCCAGCAATCCGATCAAGTCCCCAAGCCGTCTGCGACGCGGTGCTCTTCCCCTGCCCCTTCAGCGCCGGATCGTAATACGACAGCACCGTTTCGCCGAATCCGCCGTCCGGGTTCTGCACCGAACGCAGCCACTCCGCCGCGCGCTGCGCCCTCCGGCAGCGCGCCGAGTCCAATCGCTTCGAGCGCCCGCAGCACGCCGCTCGTGCCGTAGACGTAGTTCACGCCCCAGCGCCCGAACCACGAGCCGTCTGCTTCCTGCTCGCGCCGCAGATACGCCTTCGCGCGTTCGATCACCGGGTGCGTCGACGGCCACCCCATTGCCCGAGGCACTCGATCGCCCGCGCCGTCACGTCCGCCGTCGAGGGATCGAGCATCGCGTTGTGATCCGCGAACGGAATGTGGTTCAGGAACTGCTGGTTGTTCTCGTGGTCGAACGCGCCCCAGCCTCCGTCGCCGTTCTGCATGCTCAGCAGCCACGCAAGCGCCGCGGCGAACCGAAGCGCGCAGCGCGCTCGGCTCCGGGTCGGCCACGCGGCTCAGCGCCATCAGCACGAACGCCGTGTCGTCCACGTCGGGGTAAAAATCGTTGCGAAACTCGAATGCCCAGCCGCCGGGCTCCGCCTTGCGATTCTTCACCTGCCAATCGCCCGGCCCGAGAATCTGATTCGCCACGAGCCACCGCGACGCCGCCACCAGCGCCGGATGCGCCGGATCGAGCCCCGCTTCCTCGAGCGACACCATCGCGATCGCCGTGTCCCACAGCGGCGAAATGCACGGCTGCATGCGCATCGTGTCCTCCTCTTCGATTTCGTATCGCGCCAGGAATCCGATTTCGCGCGCCACCAGCGGGTCGTGTCGTATCGCCGCCCTCCGCCAGCAGCGCAAAAATCGAATTCATCATCGCGGGATAAATCGTGCCCAGGCCTTCGCTGCGCTCCAGCCGTTCCGCGCATCCACTTTCGCGCGCGAGCCAACGCGACTTTGCGAAATGGCTTCCACGGCGAGGCTCTCGTAGAGCTTCACGCTGCGATCGATCGCCAGGAAAGAGGTTCTTCCACGAGACAACCTGCTTGTCCCACGCGAGCGACTGCGGCATCGCGCCCGGTTCGCTTGAATAGCTCGTCCGACCGTAACTCCCTCCGGCAGCGTCCAGCCCGGCTTTTGCGCGTAAATCAGCGCCAGCGGAATCACGATTCCGCGCGTCCACGACGACATCTCGTACAGATTCAGCGGGAACCAGTCCGGCAGCAGCATCAGCTCGGGCGGAATCGCGGGCACCATCTCTCCAATCGATCGCGCCGACCATCGCCAGGTAAAAACGCACGTAGGAATTCGTCGCCTCGAGCCCGCCGAGTTCGTGAATCCTGTTCTTGGCGCGCTCCAGGTGCGGCGCCGTCGGCCGAATCGCCCGCCAGGCGCAGCGCGACCCACGCCTTCACCGTCGCGTTCAATTCCGAGGGTCCGCCGTAGAAGATGTTCCAGCCACCGTCGGGCAGTTGCCGGTCGCGGATGTACTTCGCGAGCTTCGCGGTTTTCTCGGATTTCAGTTCGCCGAGAATCTGCAGATAGAGGATGTAATCGGATTCGAGCGTGGTATCGGCTTCGAGCTCGCCCCACCAGTAGCCCGCCGGGTTTTGCGCCGACAAGAACCAATCGATCCCCCGCCGAATGGCTTCGGCAACCGGGGATTCCGTCTTCCCGGCTTCGAACAGTTGCTTGCCCCGCGTCGCCTGCCACCGCTCACGCGGAGTTGTGCCTCCGGTGTCATCAAGCCCTCAGACATACCTTTGATCACTCATTAAGAAAAGCCGGTTCGGCCGCGCTACGCCCATCGTGTCGCCCTACCGGATAGAGGAATGCACACAATCTATCGACAATACAGGACTTACAGGCTAACCCCTGTCCATTATCTTTCGTATCGGGGCCAGGGTCAACCGAAAACACCTGCCTTGGATCCGGCTAGCCGGCTATACCTTAGGATGTCCATTCCCGGCTGGGGGCTGCCTGCGATTTACTTGTCCCTTCGCCGCCCGTTCTCTGTTACGCGTTCGGCCGCCACCGAGAGACCGCAATTCGAGCTTGCGCACCCGCTCGGCAAGCTCCGGCAACCGAGCCAACCATGCGTACTGGCGCTTGAATTTCTCGAGGCTCCGTCGCCGGCGTGCCCCACACCACCTCGCCGCCACGAATCGTCTTGCCCGGGAGTATGCCCGCCTGCGCGCCGACGATAGCCCCATCTTCAATCGTGCAATGGTCGCCGATGCCCGCCTGCCCCCCACGATCACGTTCTTGCCAAGCCTGCTGCTGCCCGAAATCCCCGTTTGCGCCGCGAGCACGGAGTGTTCGCCGATCTGGACGTTGTGCGCCACCTGCACGAGATTATCGATCTTCACGCCGTTGCCCATCCTGCGTCGTTTCGAGCGACCCGCGATCGATCGTCGTGTTCGCGCCGATCTCCACGTCATCCCCGATCTCCACGCTCCCGGCCTGCGGAAATTTCCAGTGCCGCCCTTCGCCGAAAACGTAACCGAATCCGTCCGCGCCAATCACCGCGCCCGAATGAACTTCGACGCGATCTCCCAGCTTCGCTCCCGCATACAGCGTCACGCGCGGATGCAGCCGGCAATCTCTCCCCACGCGCGCGCCTCGCCCCAAGAAACAAAACGCCTCGATGACGGCCCCTTCGCCGACGGTCGCTTCATCCTCGATCACCACGTACGGCCCGATGAACGCGCTCGGCGCAACCTTGGCGCTCGGCGCCACAATCGCCGTCGGATGCACGCCCGGACGCGGCGCGGCCTCCTTCGCCACCAGCGCCGCCGCTTTCGCAAACGCGAGCTTTGGCTCGCCCACCTCGAGCACCGTCTTCCCGGCGATCCGCGCTCCCATCGCCACAATCACGCAGACCGCCGCCGACCTCGACCGCGCGCTCCGGCATGCCGCGCCGAGTCGATATAAATCAAATCCTCGGCGCGCGCGCGTTCAGGGCTCGCGACACCCGATATCACCGCGCAACGCATCTCCATGGAGCTGCGCTCCGAGATATCTTGCGCAGTTCACCGGCAGTGCGAGCCCCCGTGCGAGTCTCAGTGCGAGTCATCGTCTCGTCTCCTTTGCAAAGTCTTCGGCGAAGCGCGCCCTGTCGCGAATAGCGATGCATTAGAATGCGGTAGATGGGCTTTTCGCCCGGCGGCCGCGTCTTCCACCTCTTGTGCACCCAGAGCCACTGATCCGGGATACTTCCGCACGTAATCTTCAACCGCGCGCATGAATCGCTGCGTATTCTCCCTCACGTCCAGCTCTTCGTTGCCAGTGCGCGCAAGTTCCACTGCCGGCTCAAAGCGCAACCGTACTTCCGCCGCTGCGCGTCCCACGACAGAAATCCGGGCACCACAGCCGCATCCGTGCGCAGCGCGATCCGCGCCAGCCCCGACGTCGTCGATGCCGGAATCCCGAAAAAATCGACGAACACGCCTTCCTCGATCGTCGTGTTGTGGTCCGCGAGAATTCCGACCGTTCCGCCGTCCCCAGCACTTTCAGGATCGAGCGCGCCGAACGGTTTTTCTCGATCGGCCGATTTCCCGAGCGGCAGCGGTAGCCGTTGATCAGCGCATCCACGCGCCGATTCGCGATCGGCCGCACCAGAAAATGCAGCGGATGACCGTACAGCGCCTGCGCGAAAGGCGCGAGTTCCCACGCGCTCATGTGCCCGGTAAGAAAAAGCACGCCCTTGCCGCGCCGCCGCGCCGCATCGAAATTCTCGAATCCGTCCAGCAGGACGATCCGCTCGATATTCTCCCGCGTGTATTTCGGAAATTGCGAAAACTCGCCCGCCATCCACCCAACTTGCCGGATCATCCCGCGCGCTGCTTTCCTGCGCTGCGCCTCGCTCCAATCGGGAAATGCCAGATTCAGATTGAACATCGCCGCGCGCCGCAGCGGCGCGCGAATCGCATAAGCGGCTGCGGCAAAACTCGCTCCGGCCCAACCGCGCCGCCGGCCTCGGCAGCAGTCCCAGCAATTTCAGTCCCAGTCCACGCCGCGGCATACTCCAGCCATTCCCGCATCGCGAGCCATTATGCGGGAGGCCGAATGTCGACGCCAGAGGCTGAACGAATCTCGAATTTCACCAACGCCCGCACAATCTCCGCCGCAGTGCTAGACTGACAAACTTTGAACAATCATTCCCCAACGCGCTCAACATGGCTGCGTCCCGCGCCCGATCGCAGCCGCCATCGCAAGCTTGATTTGCCTCTTCGGAAACCTCGGCGCGATCGGTCTCGTTGGTCCCGACGAGCCGCGCTACGTCTGGATCGCGCGCGCCATGGCCGAGACCGGCGACTGGGTCACTCCGCGCCTCTACGGTCAGCCCTGGTTCGAAAAGCCCATCCTCTACTATTGGGCCGCCGCCATCGGCTTCCGCCTGCATCTCACCGCCGAATGGGCCGCGCGCCTGCCCTCCGCTGTCGCGGCTCTTCTTCGCGGCAATCGCGATCGGCTGGCTCGCGTGGAAGCACTCCGCGAATGCGATCGGCGGTGGCTACGTAGAGGCGGGCCGCGAAGTTGGCGATCCGGCGCCGACCGGCAGCCTCGCGCGCAATCCAGCGCTCCTGGCTCCTGCTCCTTTTCTCGACGAGCGTCGCCGCCATCGGTTTCGCCCGCGGCGCCACGCCCGACATGCTTTTCGGCTCCGTGCCTCACCCTCGCTATGGCCAGCGCCGCGCACATTCTTCATCGCAACGGGCGCGCTGCGAGCGCAATCGCGATCCCCTCTCGATCCCGCGACGGGCGACTTCTGGCCGCTCCTCGCCTTCGGCGCGTTCCTCGGCGCCGCCGTGCTCGCCAAAGGCCCCGCGGGAATCCTGCTGGCCGGCGGATCGCTCGTGCTCTGGGCGCTCGCAACGCGAAAGTGGCGCGCCGCGTTCCGCCTCGCGCATCCGGTGGCGATCGTCGCGTGCCTGCGTCGTCGCGCTTCCGTGGTACGCGCTCTGCGCCTTCCGCAATCCCGATTTCCTGCGCGTCTTCATCTTGCAGCACAATTTCGAGCGCTATCTCACGCCGCTGTTCCGCCATCAACAGCCTTTCTGGTTCTTCGGCCCGATCGTATTGCTCGCGCTGCTTCCGTGGACCATCTTGCTCTGGCCCGCCGCACAGAAGGACCTGCGTCTCTGGCGCGAAAAAACGTGGCACAGCTCGCCCGGATTTTTCTTCGCCTGTTGGGCCGTCTTTCCCGTGCTGTTCTTCAGCCTCTCGCAATCCAAGCTGCCAAGTTACATTCTCCCGTCGATTCCCGCGATCGCGCTGCTCTGCGCGGTCGGCGCGGCCCGCGCTGCGGACCGAAACGCGCCCACCCTGATATTCCTCGCCGGCGGCATCGGCCTCACTCTGCTCGTCCTCGGAATCGCCGCACGTCGCTCGCGGCGCATCGAATCCCGTGGCAGGCCGTCAACTTCCCAGTACACTCCGGAATTCGTCGCGATCGTCGGCCGTCTGCTCGCTCGTTTTCGTCGCGATCGGTGGTTCTGTTCCTCCTCGCGCCGGCACTTCAGCAAAAATTCGACTACGCGATCGCGCTATGCGCCCTCTTCGTCGCCTTGATCGTCGAGACGGCGAACCTCGCTCTCCTCCCGACGATCGGATCGCCTCTACTCCGCCCGGCCTCACGCCGCTCTGATGCGGAACGATCTCCATCCCGACCGCATCTTCACCTATCAAATTGAGCCGCAGCTGGAATTGGGGCTTGGCGTTCTATTTCCGCCGCGAGCTCCCCGAATGGTCGCCGCAAGATCCGAACGCCGCGCTCGTGTTGACCACTCCCGCAGGCCTCGCGGAAATTCGAAAACTCGGCAGGTTCCAGGGCAGTCTGGACGAGGCTTACGTGGGTATTCTCTACGTCCCGATCAATCAGGCGCCGCGCTAGTTGTGCGGATGTCGGAGGAATATTCTGCAGGAAGAAACTGATGACCTGGTTTTCGTATGCCTTGCGATCGTCGTCCGACAAGTCTCGGTATGTCGACTTTACGCGCACCATTTGCTTCGGATCGGGCGATTTGACGAAAAGCTTCAGCCCTTCATCCGCCAGCGCGGGACGATCGTCGGCAAGTATGAACAACTTGGGAATTCCCGCCGTCGCAGACAGGCGCGTGCAACACTGGCGGTTCCTTTCTCAGCGGATAGTTGTACGCGCGGAATCCGAAATCCACGAAGCGCTCCACGTAAGGGATCGCCTGCAGCCCGGAATTCTTCGACCTGAATCCGCACCATATCCCGTGGATCGGCTGTAAGGATCCTCAACAGCAATAGCAGCAACTCGCTTGTCGGTTGAGGCCACCTCCAGCACCGCGTATCCCCCCATGTCCGTGCCCCACATTCCGAAATGCCGCGGGTCCACGTCGTCGCGCGTCGCCAGGTATTGCATCGCCGAGCGTAGCTCGCCCGTCTCGCGGTACCCCAGCGTAGTGACGCCGGAAACTGTCCCGTGGCCTATGAAATCGAACAGGAAAACGTTGAACTGGTGTTCCTGTAGCGCCGTCACCAGCGTGAGAACGTCGCCGCGTTGCGCCCCGTATCCGTGACACACGATCACCGTCGGCGCGCCCCTCAAGCCGGGGAAAAACAGGCCGTCTCGCGTGCCGCCCTCGACCGGAAACGACGCGACCGTCGGATGCCCCATCATCATGTCTACATCGATGTCTGCCGGATTTCGTGGTGGGTGCACGATCTGGTACACCAAGAAAGCCCGCGATGCATGAGACAGAAACGAAGGCGAACAAAAGCAGCGCCAGAAGTCCGGAAATCACCTTGGCGAGGCGCGAGAGCGCAGTTCGAATGATATGGCCATCCGGTAATCGAGGGAAGCTCTTCGCGAGCCTCGGCGCAACCTATGCTAGCGCACTTCCTTTCGGAGCGTAGTTTCTCACACTGTTCGCCCTTAATCCCGCGAGTTGGGTTCTGGGCGTCCCAAAGCTATAATAGCGTCTGAACGGCATCCATCGCTCATGCAGATTGTCGACCTCCGCACCTTACAATCACGGTCGCTCGAAGGCCTGTTCCAGGAAGAGGCCCGTCACTGGCGGGAAGAATTGCACTGGGACTATCGAGCCTCCATCGACCTGATCCGCAGGTTTATCGACTCCCGCGCCCTGGGCGGATACGCCGCCATCGATAATAGCCTCCCGCTCGGTTACGGCTTCTACGTCCTTGAGGACCGGAAAGGCCTGATCGGCGGCTTGTTCGTCTCGCCGCGCTGCGGGCAAAAGGCGGTCACGCAGGCTTTGCTCGGCGAAATGCTTGGCGCGCTCCGCGGCACGCCCCGCCTCGAGCGTATCGAGGCCCAGTTGATGCCCTTCGGCAGCGAACTCGATCCCGCCTTCCTTTCGCAGCATTTTCACCTTCATCCGCGCCAATTCATGCTTCTACCGCTCGCTGACTCGATTCTGTGTGGCAAATCTCTCTCCAATGGTTTGCGTGTCGAGCCGTGGAACGACCGAGCGTTCGAGGCCGCCGCCCGCTTGATTCAGCTCGCCTACGCCGATCACGTCGACGGCCAGATCAACGATCAGTATCGCAGCGAAGCCGGCAGCCTGAAGTTCCTCCGCAACATCGTGCTTTTGCCCGGTTGCGGACAGTTCCTCCCTGAAGCCTCGTTCCTGGTCCGCCCGGCCACGGGCGATCGCCTCGTCGGCATGATCCTCACCTCGACCGTCGCCGAAGGCGTCGGCCACACTACCCAGGTCTGCGTCATGCCCGGCTATCACGGCCACGGCATTGGCCGCCAATTGATGGAGCACTCGATCCACGCCCTCCGCCGCCGCAATTACGATTCGCTCTCGCTCACCGTCACGGCCATCAACAAGCACGCTGTTGACCTCTATGAGCATCTCGGTTTTCGCACATTGAAGACTTTCGCGGCAGGCGTCTGGCAGGCATAGCGAAAGGTCTAAACGTGGTGCCGGCGTCTCGTCGGCTCCCTCTGGTCTCGGCGGTGAGTTCTTGCTTTTACCCGGTCTGCCAAAGCGGCAGCTTTCAAACCTGCTACATCCGATACACGCCTATAACGAGCAGCACAATTCCCGCGAGTAAGCACGGCCACACCAAGTACGCCGGCCACGGCGACCATCCACGTTGCTTCCGAATCTTGAGATATTCGGTGGGAAGACTGAATTTTTGCGAACTCACGAAAACGGCGTACGCCGACAAGCCCGTCTCCCGCATTTTGAATTGCACATGGAAAAAGAAAACGACGAAAGCGCCAATCAGAAGGAAGCCGAGGATCACCAGCGGATCGTGCTCCGCCATGTCAACGATCGCGCGTAGATTTTCTCGTGGCGGAATTGTCCAACCTCACTTCTTAACGCGGTCCTTCAGCAATCCCTTCAGCTCGTCCATGAATTCCTTCACGTCCTTGAAATCGAGATACACGGACGCGAACCGCACGTATGCCACCTTGTCGTGCTTCTTCAGCCGCGCCATCAGCAGCTCGCCAATTTCCGTCGTCGTCCGCTCGCGCTCGGTCGCCTCGCTGACGAACGCTTCCGCCTCGTCCACAATCGATTCCAGCTTGCTCACCGCCACGGGCCGCTTCTCGCACGCCTTCAGCAATCCCTGCAAAATCTTCTGCCGCTCGAATTTCTCGCGCCGCCCGTCCTTCTTGATTACCATGTACGGAATCTCGTCGATCCGCTCGTACGTGGTGAACCGCCGCTCGCACTTCAGGCATTCGCGCCGCCGCCGGATCAGATCGCCCGTCTTCGCCTCGCGCGAATCGATCACCTTGTCGTCCAGATGCGCGCAAAAGGGACATCTCACCGCGGCAACTCCTTCGCAGCAGGCCGCGAATCCGCCGCGTGCTCGGCCTCGGCCAGTAACTCCTCTTCGCCCGCTTGCTCTTCCGCCTGCGCCATGCGCCGCAGTTCTCCCATCGACCAGCCCTCTCGGAACAGCAACGGCAGCCCCACGACGCAGCACGACGCGAACCCCACAAGCCACAGAATGATCGCCAGCCGTCGCTGCGGGCTCCTTTTCTACCCCAAGCACCAGCGTCAGCACAAGAAACGTCGCGAGCTGCGCGCCGCCTCCCACGCCCGGCAGCTGGACCGCCGAGCCCACCAGCGTGAACGCCAGCACGAGTATCACAGCGCCGACGCTAAGCTGCGCGAGCCTTCCGCCAAACGCATGCGTCACCAGCTCGTACACCACCGCCACGAGCACCCAGTGCAATCGCCGTATAGCCCGCGAGCGCGCCGAGATCTCCCCACGTGCGGATGCCCTGCAAGCCCTCGATGAATCCCTCGAGCACCAGCACGACTTTGCCGCGCCAGCCCCGCCTCCACTTGCGTCGTGAAGTTTTCTCGCCAGCCATCCCGCGCCGTGATACCGAAAATAGACCAGAAACGCGATCGCCGCCACCAGCACCACCAGCAAGCAGCGCCCCCGTCGAGCGCGCAATCCTCACGATCGACGCTCCGGCCGCCTCGAAAGGTGTGCCCGCCGCGAGCTGAACCGCGCTGCAGCATCAGCAGCGCGCAACCCGCGAGCACCAGCGTCGCCACCGCGTCCGAAATCCGCTCCAGCACGTACACGCCAAACATCCCGGGCATCGACAGCGAATCCTTCCGCGCGATCAGCACGGGACGAATCGGTTCTCCCGCGCGCCCCAGCAGAAACATGCACGTGAATCCCATCAGCGTCGCGCCATACACGTTCCAAAACTCGCGACGGCCCGAGCCACCTGCAGAATCGCATCCATCGCAGCGCCCGGATCGCGAAACACACGTAAATCACTACGACCCCGAGCACCAGAAAGCGAAACCCGGGAATGCCGCAGCGAAGCCGCAACCATCCCCCAGCGAAACCCCTCAAGTGTGATTGCATTCGCGAAATTTGTAAGCGAAATAACCGACAGCGGCGAGCGCAACAAGAAGCAGCAAATACCTTCGCGACTTTTTCATCGTCTGGCTTGACCCTAGCAGCAACTTTCCGAAGGGTCAAGGCGCGGCCGGTGGATGATGTAGGAGCGTGCGAGTCGTCGCTGGAGCGCGAGCCGACCGGGGTTTGGAGGCGGAATGACCTCAGTTTAGCGCAAGCCGACCGCAGTTGGAGGCGAAATCTTTTCGGTCGAGGCGCAGGACGTCCGACTCGCCGCCTGCATGCACTGGCGAAGCCGACCGCAGTCTGGAGGCGAAATCTCTTCGGTGGACGCAGGCCTTCAGGCCTGCGAAGTCGCATTAACGAGAGGGCTTCAGCCCCGGGAAGTCGCCTCTGACTTTGCCTTTGATTTTCCGGGTCCCCCATCCTCGGTCGTGAGGGTGGGGCCTTCGCGACGCGCATCCCGCTCTAAAACGCTCCGATATCTCCGCCTGTGCAGTTCCCGCAAATCAGGTTATCCTGTTTGTGCCTTCGAAAGGGTCCGCCGGTGCGGAAATTCGAACTCGTCCTCCTGATCCACGCCCATCAGCCTGTTGGAAATTTTGATGACGTAGTCGAACGCGCCTACGCAAACCTCCTATCTGCCTTTCATCGAAGTCCTCGCGCGCCATCCCTCGATCCGCGCCGGACTCCATTATTCCGGTCCGCTTCTCGAATGGATCGAGCGCGCGCCATCCGGAATATTTCGACGTTCTCCGCGCCCTCGTGCGCTCCGGCCAGATCGAAATCGTCGGCGGCGGCTTCTACGAACCCATCCTGATCTCGATCCCCCAGGAAGACCGCCGCGAACAGATCGCGCGCCTTGCCGCCTACATCGAAAAACATTTCGGCGTTCGCCCTCGCGGCGCGTGGCTCACCGAACGCGTCTGGGAGCCCGAGATTCCCTCCTCGCTCGCGCCCGCCGGCATCGACTACACGCTCGTCGACGACAACCATTTCCTCGGCGCCGGTTTCGATCTCGAACAGCTCTATGGCTACGCCCTCGCCGAAGATCTCGGCCACACGGTGAAAGTAATCCCGGGCCTGAAATCGCTCCGCTATCTGATTCCCTTTCAGCGACGTCAGCGAAACCGCCGACTTTCTTCGCAGCGCCGCGGTCAAACATCCCGGCGGCTTCGCGGCTATGGGCGACGACCTCGAAAAATTCGGCGTCTGGCCCGGCACCCACGAACTCTGCTACACCAACGGCTGGCTCGAGCGCTTCTTCGTCATGCTCGAACAATCCGCGGACTGGCTCGCGCTCGCCACGCCGTCGGACGCCGTCTCGTCCCGCCCGCCGCTCGGCCGCGCCGAGCTTCCCACCGCGTCCTATACCGAAATGATGGAGTGGTCGCTCCCGACCGCCGCGCGCATCCGCTACCACGATCTGGTCGAGGAATTCGCTTCGCGCCCCGACGCGCTGCCCTTCCTTCGCGGCGGCATCTGGCGCGGATTTTTCTCGAAATACGCCGAATCGAATCTGCTGCACAAGAAAATGCTGCACGTCTCGAAGCAGGTCCGCGAACTCGCGCCCAGCCGCCGCCGCGACCAGACCTTTCATCGCCTCGCGCGACGAAGCCACCATCCTTCTGCTCCGCGGCCAGTGCAATGATCGCCTACTGGCACGGCATTTTCGGCGGCCTCTATTCGCCGCACCTGCGCACCGCCGTCTGGCGCTCGCTCGCCGAAGCCGAAGCGCTCGCGGACTTGCTTACGCACCGCAAGCATCAGTACGCCGATATCGAGCGCCTCGATTTCGATGCCGACGGCCGCGAGGAAATCTACTTCACCTCCGACCGCTACGCCGCATTGCTCAAACCCGACGACGGCGCCACTCTCTCCGCGCTCGATTTTCGCCCGGCCAATGTCACGCTGATCAATTCGCTCATGCGCCGCCCCGAGGCCTATCACGCCAAGATTCGCAATCTTACGACGGCCGAACCCCAGGCCGCCAAATCGATTCACGACCAGGTTCGCACCAAGGAAGAAGGTCTCGATCGCTGGCTCAATTACGACCGCTGGCCGCGCCACGCTTTCCGCCTGCTGCTCTTCGGCCAGAGCAAAACGCAGCAGGACTACGCCGCCATTCACCTCGAAGAAGACGCCGCGCTGGCCGCCGGCCGCTACCGCGTCGTCGACGTCTCCGAGATCGCACGTCGCCCTCGCCTCCGAGAATTCCGCCGACTGGCCCGCGGAAAAAGACTCTCTCGTTCGCGCCCACCGAAGACGGATTCGAAATCGTCTGCGATCTCGTCGTGCGCCGCAGCGCCCGTGGCGCCGCGTCCATCAACATCGGCATCGAGGTCGTCATCAATTTCCTCGCGCCTTCCGCGCCCGACCGCTATTTCGAATCCGACGGCCGCCGTTACCCGCTCCGCTGGTCCGCCGCCATTCCCGGCCAAGAACTGCGCATCGTCGACGAATGGCAGGCCGCCGCCGTCTCGCTCCAGGCTTCCAACGCCCGCCAGTTCTGGATCGCCCCCATCGAAACCGTCTCCGAATCCGAAGATGGCTTCGAACGCATCTACCAGGGCTCGCAAATCCTCGCCGTCTGGCCCGTCGAGCTCGCCCCCGACGCCGAATTCCGCGCCCAACTCAAGCTCACCGCCACCCGCCGCTAGCCCTTATCACATCAGAGTAGTTCCCATAGCCTTGAATATCTCTGGACACTTTGTTACGGGAGAACCAAGTCCCGAAGTGGGCAACCGGCCTAGGTCTTGTGTCCAGCTCGCGAATGTGGTTCCATTATCGCTAGCGACACCCGAGGAAGGCCTCCATGGCCGAGGTAACGATCCACATTCCAGATAGGGCGCTCAAGATTGCGCTGGTTCTATTGGGAGCAATATTTCTCTCATGGGCTACGATCCATCTCCTGTCATCGGGTGCTCTCCGCCCCAAATATCAGGTACGGGTGTTCGTTCCCAACGCCGACGGAATTGGGGTGGGCTCCTCTGTCACATTGGACGGCATTCCAGTCGGTACTCTACGTAGCGTGCGGCTTGCCGGCAATTCCACAGATTCAGGTCGCAGGATTGTATTGGTATTGCGAATCCAGGAGAGATTCCAGAGCATGATTCGCGGCGATTCGACGGCTTTTCTGGTCACAGACGGCCTGCTGGGAGATCGCCACGTAAATATTCAGCGAGGACTTACCGGTCCTCCCATCGATGCAGGCGGAGAAATCCGGGCTGCTCCAGTCAGGGAATTAACCTTGGCTGACTTCACCGACGCCGTCAAGAAAATTGCGGATTGTCGGAACGGCGAAAAGAACTCACCTGAAGATAAATCACCGATTGGCACGACCGAATCCCAGAGATCTCGGTGACGCGTACCCCGGCTTCCCGCGATCCCTGCAGAAGCCTTGCCACTAATCACGAGTCGCGCTCTTGTAGCCACTAACCACTCGGGACTACCCACTCTTTTCGCACCTCTGTTACATTGAAATACTCGGAGGGGAAATACTCATGCCCGTCGCGCAGGAACTTCTCGAAATTCTCGTTTGCCCACTCTGCAAAACTCCGGTCAAGCTGACGCCCAACCAACAAGGCTTAAAGTGCGCCACCTGCCGCCGCGTCTACCCGATCCGCACCGACATCCCCGTGATGCTAGTCGACGAAGCCACCATCGACAAAGAATAGCTACTCGGAACTTTTCGCGTCTGTGGCTCGCTTCGCCTCTTCCTGCTTTTCTCTGCGCCCTCTGCGTCTCTGCGGTGGTACTTATTCTTTGGGGTTTTCCTGTCGGCGCTGCGTCAATACGGCGGGAACGTAATCGACTGGTCCTTGAAATTCACCCACAAGTGGACTGTCCTTCGTGGAATTCATCTTGATTCATCGCCATCGGGAAACGGCGCGTAAGGACTCACCTCGATCTCAATATCGGTCGCCGAACCGTTCTTCACGTGTTCCGGCCGCCCGATCCGGTAGCTTTTCACCGGCCCGTAATATCCGCCCGGGCCCCAGTCTTCCGTTGAAATCCTTGAACGAGTACGACGCCGACGGCTTCCATATCTGGTACGCCTGCTGCAGGTCGCCCTTGCTGACGGCGTCCATCAGACGATGCGCGGTCGCCACTTCGCGGTGATAGACGAACGGATACCACAGATACGCCGGAAACACGGCCATGAACACCGCGATCGTCACGATCACGCCCGCGATTCGGATTAGGTAGCGCCGCAGCTTTGACGGAGGATGATCGATGGGCGATTCGAAAAGTGCCACGAACGAGGACTCCCGCCCTTCATTTCAGAAGTTAAAACTGGCGTTTGAACAGCGCGATACTGCCTGAAACCATCACCGCCGAGAAGCCAACCAAGACTAGCACGTCCTTGTAAATGCCTTCAATGCCGGTATTCTTCAGCGTCAGATCGTGCAGCGCGTGCACCGTGTACGTGAACGGATCGATCACCGAAATCCATCGCAGCCACGGCGGAAACGCCTCGACCGGATACACCGCACCCGACGGAAAAAAAAGCAGCATGTTCAGCACGCCGAAAATCGCGCGCGGCACCAGCGGATCGTCCACGCGCACCATCACCAGGAACATCAGGCTGATCATGGCCACCGACGCGCACAAAATCACCACCGCCAGATAAAACAGCCGCACGGGATCCCAAAGCCCTTGAATCCCCGCAATCAGCCCGCCGATGATGATCAGACACATTCCCGCCATGAACGCCTTCAGCGTTCCCGCGCCGATCAATCCTCCGATCAGTTCCGTTTTAGTGATCGGCGTCAGCAGATACCCTTCGTGAAGCCCTCGCGTCTTGTCGTCGATGTACGTAATGCCGCCGCCGATCATCGCCGTGATGAAAATTCCCATCGCGGTCGACCCCGCCAGCAGGTATTTGATGTATTCGATGTAGGGATAAATCTCGACAATGTTCGAGTTCCACCTGCGGGTCGAGGCGCGGAGACACGTCCGGCGTATTCAGTTCCGTCGTCATCTCCTGAATGCGCTCGAGCAGCGAGCTGGAAATGAACTGGTCGCTATTATCTTCGGTGAAGACGATCCGCGGCCGGTCCGCCTGGTAGTAGCGCCGCGAAAACTCCGTGCGGAATATCGACCACTCCTCGAACGAATCCCTGCCGCAGATCGTTGATCGCCTCCGGCAGCGAGTTGTATTGCACGATGCGGAACGTCTCCGGCCCGGCCGCAATCCCGTCGAACATCTCCTGCACCCGCCGCGACTCGACCGAATGGTCCTGGTCCACCACCGCCAGCGCCACGCCCTTGATCTTTCCCCCAAACGCATAGCCCAGCACCACAAGCTGCACCAGCGGAAAAATCAGCGAGCTGATCATCAGCGCAGGGCTGCGAAAGAATTTCCGCATGTCCCGCTCGATCAACGCCCCCACCCGGTAAAGTTTCATCGCTCCCTATCCCCCACCGCACGATACGTTGTCATCCCGCCTGCCCTGAGCGTTTTTCGCGAAGGGAGCGGAGTCCCGCGCGCCCTTGTCTTTCCAGGGGGTCGGACCTTCAGGTCCGACTTCAGAACTCCGCGCGAAGCGCGTTCCGCTGCGCAGCTTCACCCGCAGCATGTACTGCTTTCGCTTTCTGCTTTCTGCTTTCTGCTTTCTGCTTTCTGCCCACGCCCGCTCGCCTCACCGCGAAAACGGGCTCACTTCCGTGTTGACCGGCTTCTGCAACGCATCGCGCAGCCCGGTCCCGGTGTAGTGCAAAAATACGTCGTCGAGCGTCGTCGTCTGCACCAGCACGCGCTTCACGGTCACTTTCTTCGCCCGCGCCAGATCCATCAGCGCCGCCACCGTCGCCGGCCCGTCGTTCGACGTGATGTGGACCATCTCCTCCCGCTGCGTCACGCCCGTCGCATGCGCCAGCCCGCGCAGCTGCTCGACCAATCCGCCGGCTCGCCCCCGAATTCCGCCTCCACCATCTTCGTTCCCGGCACGCTGTCCTTCAGCCTCGTCGGCGTGTCGAGCGCCGCCAATTTCCCGTGATCGACGATCGCGATCCGGTCGCACAGCTTGTCCGCCTCGTCCATGTAGTGCGTCGTCAGCAGAATCGTCAGCTCCGACGTGATCCCGCAGCTTCCGGATCATCTCCCACACGTTCGACCGCGACACCGGATCGAGCCCCGTCGTCGGCTCGTCCAAAAACATGATCTTCGGCGAATGAACCAGCCCGCGCGCGATCTCCAGCCGCCGCCGCATGCCGCCCGAAAACGTCCGCACCAGCGCGTCCCGGAATTTCAGCAGCTCGACCGATTCCAGCAGCCGGTCGATCAGCGCCTCGCGCTCGCTCGACGGCACGCCGTAGAGCTTCGCGTGAATCATCATGTTCTCTTGCGCCGTCAGCTCCGGATCGGACGTAAACGCCTGCGGAATCACGCCGAGCACGCTGCGCACGCCGTCCGGGTCCGTGCGGATGTCGTGCCCGCCGATGCGCGCCGTGCCCGACGTCGGCGGCGTCAGCGTCGTCATCATCCGGATCAGCGTCGTCTTCCCCGCCCCGTTCGGCCCCAGCAGCCCGAAAATCTCCTGCTGCTCGACGTCAAAGCTCACGTCGTTCACCGCCGTGAACTCGCCGAACTTTTTCACCAAATGATCGACTTCAATCGCTTTCATCGCAACTCTCGATCCCGCAGAAACCCGTTATGGAGTGCGGCGGCTCGCCACCGCTGTTTGCCGTCTGGGCTTGCCCAGGCGTGCTGCAACCGCAAGCCATCGTCGCCGCTCACGCGCGGCTTCGCGTCCTGAATCGGAACAAAGCAGATCCCTCTCTGCGTCCCGCGCCCGCAAAATCGCGGGAAAGCAAAGCGCGCGGGACTCCGCTCGGGATGACAGAGCGAAAACGCGCGCATCGCGGCCGGGTCAGTCCGCGCTCCCGTCTAGCCACCAACCACCGCACTCCACTCCTCTCACAGTCTCGCAAACCAATTCTTCGCCGGCGGCGGAGGCAACAGCACCGTCGCCGTCATTCCCGTGAACAACCTCCGCCCGTCGTTCGGCACCGACACCTTGATCGCAAACGTCTTGATGTCGCGCTTCGTCCGGCTCACGTCGCGCTGCGTCGCGAAATCATTCTCGACGCCCTTGAAAAACACGGGCCCCTCGATCACCCTTCCCGAAGGCAATCGCACGCGAAGCACCTGCCCGAACTGCACGTCGTCGATGTAGCTCTCTTCGACGTCCGCCTGCACCCACAAGTGATCGACGTCCACCACCACCACGATCGGCGAGCCCTGCGCCACCACCTCGCCCTGCTTCGCCACGCGCACGGACACGATTCCGTCGATCGGCGCATAAATTTTCGTGTAGCCGAGCTGCGTCGCCGTCTCCGCCTCGCTGCGCCCGCGCCTGTTCGAGCTGCGCGATCGTCGTCGCGACCTCGCTCTGCCGCACGTCCACCTGCTTCCGGTTCGCCTGCGCCACGCCCAGCGCCGCCGCCTGCGCGTTCACCGAATCCTCGAGCGACTTCACGTTCGCCTCCGACACGCTGCAGCGTCGCCTCGGCATGATCGCGGTCCTGCGCCGATTCCACGCCGGCATCAAAGAGGCTTTGCATGCGCTTGAAATCGGTCTGGTCGCGCCAAAGACTCGCCTTCGCCTGATCGAGCTGCGCGCGCTGCGAGGTCAGCGTCGCCTCCGCCTGCTTCAGCGACGCGCCCGTCTGGTCGTCCGTCCACGTGAAGTTGTGATTCGCTTCGTGGACCTGCGCCTCGAGGCTCGCCACGTTGGCTTTCGCCGCATCCAGGCTCGCTTCGAGTTCCTTCGGATCGAGCTCCGCGATCAACTGGCCCTTCTTCACTTCCGATCCTTCGTCCACGGTCAAATTCACGATCCGCCCCATGATCTGCGGGCTCACGATCACTTCGTTCCCGTCGACGATCCCCGTCAGCGGAATCGCGCTCCCGCGCGGCGTCGTCAGCAGATACGACACGAGCGCGACCACAAAAACCGCCCCGATCAAAATGAACGGCTTGAGGTTCGTCTTCATCGGGCCTTCTCTCCCTGTATCGCGAGTCCGTGCTCGAGAAAATCCAGCAGCGCGCGTTTCCGCGCGGCCACCGCCTCCGGCGCCAGCAAATCGCGCCCGGCGACTCGCCCCAGCATCACGGCCGCGGCGAAATACGACGTCGTCATCTGTATCGTCAGCATCGCGATCTGATCCGCGTCCACGTGGCGAAACTCGCCCTTCGCGATCCCTTCTTCCACCGTGCGCGCAAACTCGACGTGCAGCGGCCGGAACAGATCCTTCACCATCCCGTCGAATTCGGGACTCGACTCCATCGCCTGCCGCTGGACGAGCCGCGGATAATTCGGATGCGCCGCGAGAAAATCGAAATAGCCGTTCACGCATTGAAAGAACCTCTCGCGCGGCGAAAGCTTCTTCTTCGGCGGCGCGAACACCGTCGACCGCAGCTGCCGCGTGAGATTTTCAAGCACCGCGCGATGCAGCCGGCGCTTGTCGCCGAAGTAGTAGTACAGCATCGCCTTGTTGGCATGAGCGGCCGTGGCGATCTCCTCCGTGCGCGCGCCTGCCAGGCCGTGCGCCGCAAAATGGCTTTCGGCCGCGGCCAGAATTCGCCGCGCCGTCGCCGGGTCTTCAACTCTTCTACGTCCGCGCGCCATGTTTGTTTCAGACTCCGAGCCTATTCATGTATTCCTCGGGATAACGCGCGCCCACCGCCGCGCCGCGCGGCGCGAGTTCGTCGATGCGCTTCAAATCCGCCGCAGTCAACTTCACGTCGAGCGCGCCGAGATTCTGATCGAGATACGTGCGCCGCTTCGTCCCGGGAATCGGCACGATGTCGTCGCCCTGCGCCAGCACCCACGCCAGCGCCAGCTGCGCCGGAGTGCAGCCCTTCTCCGCCGCGATCTGCTCGATTCGCTGGACCAGCTCCAGATTCTTGTTGAAGTTTTCGCCCTGAAATCGCGGCGAAATCCGCCGAAAATCCTTCGGCCCGAAATCCGCGCTCTTCACCTGCCCCGTCAGAATCCCGCGCCCCAGCGGGCTATACGGCACGAGCCCGATTCCCAGCTCGCGGCACGTCGCCAGAATTTCGCCCTCGGGATCGCGCGTCCAGATCGAGTATTCGCTCTGCAGCGCCGTGATCGGATACGTCGCGTGCGCACGCCGAATCGTCTGCGCGCCCGCCTCCGAAAGCCCGATGTAGCGGACCTTGCCTTGCTCGATCAGCCGCGCCATCGCGCCAACCGTTTCCTCGATCGGCACGCTCGTATCCACGCGGTGCAGATAGAACAGATCGATCGTCGAAATCTTCAGCCGCTCGAGGCTCGCCTCGCACGCGCTCTGCACGTATTCCGGCTTGCCATTCACGCCGAGAAAACGCCCGTCCGGCTGCCGCATGTTCCCGAATTTCGTCGCGACGATCACTTCGTTGCGGCGCTTCGCGATCGCGCGGCCCACCAGCTCTTCGTTCGTCCCGCCGCCGTACATGTCCGCCGTGTCGAGCATCGTGATTCCGCGGTCGATCGCGTGATGGATCGTCGCCGTCGATTCCTGGTCGTCCGGCGTGCCGTAGGATTGCGACATCCCCATGCAGCCGAGTCCGATCGCGGAAACGACGAGCGAGCTTTTGCCCAGCCGGCGGTATTGCATAAAACCCTCCTCAGCGGAATTATATTCTTCAACTAAATGGTTAGTTTAATCGGGTTGGGACAGCGTGTCAAGAGGCTCGATGATTGCCGATGGGGTTAGTTTGTGCCGATGTCAGTCGTAACTTCGAAAATCACCTAATCCACAGACGGCATTTTGTTCTTCGGAATACGGCAATCATTGAAAAGATGCGGCAGCAAGCGCGCCAAGGCAGAGCACTCCCACGCTCACGTACTGAATGATAGCGCCCGCCGACAATGCAGCGTCATCGTGCCCGAGAGTTTCCTGAGTTAAGCCCACACCGAGCGCTACAGATAACAGGGAGATCAGCACACCGAGCGCGCTACTCGGACGGCTAACGCTACCTTCCCAACTCTTCCAGCCGACGTAGCCGATGCAGAACCACCAGAGAGTGCCGAACACCAGAAGGAATCCATAAAACCATCCGCCTTCAGAAACCATGCCGACAACGGCAGCTACCGGATTGACTCCGAATATTCGATGGTAGGTGCCACCAGCTACTCTGACTGACTGAAACATCGTAAACGCAGCGAGTAACACGTAGAGGCCAGGAAGAAGGAGAAGCGGGATGTAACGCCGGATGAAAGCGCCCATTGTCTGCACCATCTCGGGAAGGATAACGCACTTTGTACGGAGCGGCCTCGGTTTTCCGCAGCCACTAACCGAACAAGTACCGTAACTCGACACTGACTATTGCCGAAACGTTTCGCTGGGGCGAAATCTACGATTCGAGCGCGCCGCCGGAGCCGGCTGGCAGCTCGATCGAATATTTCGTGCGACTCATTTCTCGGTGGCGTTCGAGCGCCAGGTCGATCAGCTTGTCGATCAATTTCGGATACGGCAGCCCCGACGCTTCCCACAATTTCGGATACATGCTGATCGACGTGAAGCCGGGAATCGTATTCAGCTCGTTGACGAAAATCTTCGCCGTGTGCTTTTCGAGGAAAAAGTCGCAGCGCGCCATCCCCGCGCCATCGATCGCGCGGAATGACCGCACGGCGTATTCCTGAAACTTCTTCACCTGGCTTCTTCGTGAGCTTCGCCGGGATGATCAGGTTGGTCCCCTGCTCCAGATATTTCGCCGTGTAGTCGTAGAATTCGCGGTGCGGCACGATCTCGCCCGGAATCGACGCGCGCACGTCGTCATTCCCAAGCACGGACACTTCGATCTCGCGCGCATTCACCGCGCGTTCCACCAGAATCTTCATCGCGAATTCCGCCGCCAGATTCAGCGCGGCCGGAAGCTCCTTCGCCGATTCTTCACGCGCGTCATGCCCACCGACGAGCCCAGCGTCGCCGGCTTCACGAACACCGGAAAGCGCAATTTCTTCTTCACCAGCTTCAGCACCGCCGCCGGCTCGCGCTCCCACTGCGACCGCTGGAATCGCGACGTACGGCACAACCGGCAATCCCTCCTGCTCGAAGAGCCGCTTCTGCACGTCCTTATCCATGCCCACCGACGACGCGAGCACGCCCGCGCCCACGTATGGCAGCCCCGCCAATTCGAGAAATCCCTGCACCGTGCCGTCTTCGCCAAACGTGCCGTGCATGATCGGGAAACACCACGTCGAGCGTCACGCTCGGCTGGCCCGCGCTGCGCGACATCGGCACCAGCGCCGCAGCGGTCGGATCGGGCGGCAAAAAAACGCGCTCGCCCGATTTCAGCACGTCGGGCAGCATCTTCTGCGCGCCCGTGCCGACGAGCCATCGCCCATCCTTCGTGATGCCGATCGGCACCACTTCGTATTTTTCCGGATCGAGCGCGCGAATCACCGACGCCGCCGACGCCAGCGAAACTTCATGCTCGCCCGACCGCCCGCCAAACAGCACGCCCACCCGCAACCGCTTCGAAGAAGTCATCGTAGCGCCGGCGTCTCGCCGGCTCTTTTCGTGCCTTGCTCGTTCACAGAATTTTTTCCCCAGCCCCGAAAGCACCAACTCCACGCCCAGCGTCGCGGTCGTATTGTGCACGTCGATCACCGGATTGATTTCGACCAGCTCGAGCGACACCAGCGCTTTCGTATCCGCGATCATCTCGAGCGCCAGATGCGCCTCGCGGTACGTCACGCCGCCGCGCACCGGCGTGCCCACTCCCGGCGCGTCCGTCGGATCGACAAAATCCATGTCGAGGCTCACCGCGATGCCCGCCGTGTCGTCGCTCGCGAGGCGCAGCGCGTCCGACATCACTTCGCGCATGCCGCGCTCGTCGATATCGCGCATCGTGAAAATCCGCACGCCCGATTCCTTGACCAGCCGCCGTTCCTTCGCGTCGAGATCGCGGATTCCGACCAGCACCACGTTGCGCGGCTCGATCATCGGCTTCAGCGGCGCGAGGCCGGTCAGCTCCGCCGGCCCGTAGCCCATGATCGACGCGAGCGGCATCCCGTGCACGTTGCCCGAGGGCGACGATTCCGGCGTGTTCATGTCGCCGTGCGCGTCGAGCCAGATCATGCCGACGCGCTTCGAGTCCTTGTGATAATGCGCCACCGCGCCCGCCGCCGTCCCCACCGCGATCGAATGGTCGCCGCCGAGCACCAGCGGCATCATGTCCTCGTCGAGCGTCTTGCGCACCACCTCGCCAAGGTCCTTGCACGCATCCGCGATTTCGCCGAGATACTTCGCGTTCTTCTCGCCGTAGTGCTGCTCTTCCGGCTGCCGCACGGGGATGTTGCCGATATCCTCGATCTGCCGCCCCAGTTGCTTCAGCCGCGGTGCAGCCCCGCGACGCGCAGCGCAGACGGCCCCATATCGACGCCGCGGCGGCTTGCCCCCAAGTCCATCGGCACCCCGATAATCCGAATCTTCTCCGCCATAAGTTCCGTAGCGCCGGCTTCCAGCCAGCCTCTTCCGTGCTAATTGCATCTTCGCGCCGCCATTTGCGCATCACGACAAATCGCCGTTTGTAGCGGCCGCCTTGCCTTTAGGCGGGCGCTTTTGACTTTCGGTTTGTCGCCAACTGGTCGCTGTCCAGATCAGGCAATGCGGCACTAAGGATAGACGCGATACAGCATGCGTGGGAAGGGAATCACTTCGCGGATGTGCTCCGTCCCGCAAATCCATGCGACGGTGCGTTCGAGCCCCAGCCCAAATCCCGCGTGCGGGACGCTCCCATACCGCCGCAAATCGAGGTACCACTGCAGCGATTCCTCCGGCAGGCCCTGCTCGCGAATCCGCTGCAGCAGCGTTTCGTAGCTCGATTGGCGCTCGCCGCCGCCGATAATTTCGCCGTAGCCTTCCGGCGCGATCATGTCGAAATTCAGCGCCAGATCAGGACGCGCCGGATCGGCCTCCATGTAGAAAGCCTTCATCGCCGAGGGATAGCGATGGATGATCACCGGCTTGTCGAAATTCTTCGAAAGCATCGTCTCTTCGTCGCCGCCGAAATCGTCGCCCAATTTCGCCGGGTTGCCCGGCCTTCTGCAGCACTTCGATCGCTTCTTCGTAGGTGATCCGCGGAAACGGCGGCGCGATTTTTTCGAGTTTCGAGACATCGCGCCCGAGCGCGGCCAGTTCCCTGCTCCGGTTCTTCACCACCGATTGCACCATCGCGCTCACCAGGCCCTTCGCCGAGCTCGATCATGTCCGCAAGGTGCGCGTACGCGGCCTCGGGCTCGAGCATCCAGAATTCGGTCAGGTGCCGCCGCGTCTTCGATTTTTCCGCGCGAAACGTCGGGCCGAACGTGTAGACCTTGCCCAGCGCCGCGGCCGTCGCCTCCACGTACAGCTGCCCCGATTGCGTTAGATAGGCCTTCTGATCGTCGATGTAGTTCACTTCGAAAAGCGTCGTCGTGCCTTCGCAGGCGGCGGGTGTGAAAATCGGGCGCGTCCGTCAGGATGTAGCCCTGATCGTCCATGTAATTCCGCGCCGCCGCGAATCGCCTCGGCGCGAATGCGCAAAATCGACGCCTGCCGCGGCGTGCGAATCCACAGATGCCGCTGGTCCAGCAGGAAATCGACGCCGTGCTCCTTCAGTTGAATTGGATAAGGATCGGATTCCGGCACGCGCTGGACAATCTCGACCGCGGCGATATGAATTTCGCAGCCGCCCGGCGCGCGCGGCTCGGCCTTGATCGCGCCGGTCACGATCACGCTCGACTCCTGCGTCAACCCCTTCAGCGCGCCAAACGCCTTCGGGATTCTCCTTCAGCGACACAACGCCCTGAATGATCCCCGTGCCGTCGCGAAAAATCGGAAACAGCAGCTTCCCCGACTCGCGCAAATTGTAAAGCCAGCCGCGAATCGTAACGGTCTGCCCCGCATAATCCGCGGCATGTTCAATCGCAACAATGGGATTTTGTGGAGTCTTCGTCTGTTCGTCAGTCATGAATAAGAATTGTAGGGGGCGGGTTTCAAACCCGCCCGCGCACTTACGGGCGCGGCGGCCGGTTCCAAGCCTCCGGCGAAGAAACGCCTTTCTTCTCCGCGTGCTCTTCGAACTTGTCGAAGACGCGCGGATCTGATCGAGAGCCGGCCCGCCGCCTGGCTGATCCTTCAATTCCAGCACCAGCGGAACGGCTCCGCCACGCTCGCAAACGCCCCAAGCGCAGCATCCCAATCGATCGTGCCTGCGTAAGGCAACAGGTGTTCGTCTTTCTCGCCGTGATTGTCGTGAATGTGCGTCGTGGCGACGCGCGCCGCGCATCAGCTCGAAACCTTCCGCCACGCCTGCATCCAGATGCGCATGCCCGATATCGAAGCAAAACTTAAGATCGAGCCGCGTCTCCTTCACGAACTGCACGAGCGACGCAGGCGAGCCCAGCTCGTTCGGCGTGTTCTCAACCGCGATGGTCACGCCGCGCTGCCTCGCGAAACAGCGAAAGATGCTCGAGCGAACTGAAAGCCGCATCGTACTTCCGCGGATCGGCCTCCTGCCGCCCTGTCCCGAGATGCTGGACAAGATAGCGAAACGGCACCGTCTCGGCCACGTCGATCGCCCGCTTCACCTCATCGACCGCATCCACGCGCCGCACGCGCTCCGTCTCCGAAATCGAAATCGGAATGCCGCTCTCGCGCCCGGGAGAAGAATTGCGCTCGGTCGGCGAATGCAGCGAGTGCAACACCAGCCCATACTCCTCGAGCGCGCCGGCCAACTCGCGCATCGCCTCCGGCGACCGGTAGGTGAAATGCGAAGACGCGCAGAAAACCTCCACGCCGTGAATCCCGGCCTGCGCGATTCCCTGCAACATCTCCCTGCTCATTGGCTGATGAACGTACCGATAGGTCGAAAGAATGCGTCGCATCCCACCCTCAGTGCAGCATCATTCGCAGAAGATATCTATGGTCCGTGGAAATCGCCCCGACGTCAATAGCCGGGAAGGAACAACGCCGCACGAGAAAACTACGAGCGGCCGAGAAGAACGGAGAGGCCTGCGGAACGTCGCGTGCGCGTCAGGCTATTCGTGCGCTTTTATGGCGTGCGTGCCGTGCGTGATCGCCGCGCCGGCGCGAAGAGCTGCGGCGACGACCACTGCCTCGGAGATTTCCTGATCGGAGACGCCGGCTGCGCGCGCCTTGCCCGCGTGGATCTCAATGCAATAGGGACACTGAGTGGTGAATGCGACTGCGAGCGCCATTAGTTCCTTGTACTTCACCGGGATCGCGCCGGCAGCCATGGCCGCCTTGTCGAAGGCCCAAAACGCCTTCATCTCTTCCGGCGCATTGGCCTCGATCAGTTTCAACTTGGCGAGATTCTTCATGTCGTACACGGCGCACCTCCGCGTCGCAAACGGGGTCTCTCAATCTTCTGGGACTTTCGAGGCGGGCGATTATAGTCACTGCGTGCGCTTTGGGCAATCCCGCGCATTTTTCTGAATCCTGGCCGCGGCGAATCCACCTCGTGTTGCCGTTCTCGCAGATTGTGGAGGCGCACAGCTATATTGAGCCAAACGAGCAGATTGGCAAAATCATAGTGAAGGTGTGGTGGCCGCGTGGCGCGCAGACACTTCTTGCGGGTCTTTCAGGATAGCGCGCTGTCGACACGTTCGGCCGTCGCCGCCGAATCCATCTCATCGACGTTGATCTCGTCGGTGTCGAGGTCGTCGGTGTCGAGGTCGTCGGTGTCGACGACGAGCCCGGTCCCCGTTTGCAGGCAGAGGATCAGGTACTTGCCGGATGAGCCGCCGGCGAATTCCCGGATGCGCTCTTGCGCTTCTTCCACGCTCCCCGCCGTTCCACGCCACAGCACGCGATCGACGGGTTCCATCTGATAAATATCAAAGGGAGGATTCATCTTCTAGTCCCTCACCACCGTCCCACGTGTTTACTTTCTCCGGACGGTGCTCTTTCTACGTAATGCCGGCGGGGAGTATTGCTGAAATATCGAAACGTGTCGGTACGCTAGGGAACGCGTGCGTGTGCGGTTGCGTACAAGAGCTTATTGCGCTTCCGCCTCCCACTCTTTCAGCTGGTTTTGCACGATTGCGTAACAATCGCATGCCGCGTCTTCCATTTTCTGGCGGTTCAAGATCGTCACACTGCCGCGGGTATAGGAAATCAATCCTGCCTTCTGCAGGATGCCGGCGGCCACCGTCACGCTCGAGCGGCGCGTGCCCAGCATTTGCGCCAGGAAGTCCTGGGTCAATGGAAGAATGTCGCTATGCAGCCGGTCCTGGCTCATCAGGATCCATCTGGCCAAACGCTCTTCCACGTCATGCAGGCGGTTGCATGCCGCGATCTGCGTGGTTTGCATTGTCAGGCGTTGGGAAAAACGATGCAACTGCTGTTCCAGCAGGGGATACTGGCGCATCAGCTCCCGGAGCGTTTTCGCGTCGCATCGGTAAGCCGAGCCGTCACCCTGAGTTATCATGCGGGTGGAACTGGTGCTGTACCCCACGAGCAAGGGCGCACCCACGAATCCTTCGTTGCCAATGAGGCCCACCTCGACAGTTTTTCCGTCCGGCTGAACGGCCAGCACGGAAATCACGCCTTCGTTGACGAAGTAGCCGGATTTGATCGTGTCTCCGGCATCATAGAGGATCTGGTGAAGCTTTAGCCGGGTGAACTCCATCCTCGAAAGGGCGTGGCTGCGCTGGTCGGGCGGGAGGCTGAGCAGGATCATGTTGCCAGTGATGTTTCCGTCGTGATCGGCCTTCTCCCCTGCGCGATCGGGGGGCGAACGTTTCTTGGCCATAGCGGCTCCTTGAGCGAGAAGACGTCTGATTTCGCAAGGAACCGTCACCCGAAAGGCCGCGGCGGAAAGATGCTAGAAGAGATGCATCCAATGTACTCTCTTTTGACCGACCTGAGCGATGTTATTCGCTTCGCACTCCTATACACGACTGGATCGCGCTTCGAGCGCGAAAAAAAGAAGGGAGCGGGAGATTTCCCGCCCCCTAGTTGAGCAGATCAACTACCTGCGCCGGACCTATCGACGCGAATCGCTTCGGTCTTTCCCCGAAATTCGACCTGCACGATCTGGTTGTGGTTTGTGTCGACTTCCGTGTCGCCGGCTTTCTGCGGCAATTCAATCCAGTGGCACCGAGTTTGAGCGATTACCTTTCCATCGCGCATGATATCGAGCACATTCTGATTTTGGCGAGCCTCGACTTTATAGGTGCCAGGATCGATTTGAGTGTTTCCGATCATCGTGGCCTGGGAAGCAGCCCAGTCGGCCGTGTAGGTTTTGTCGGGACGAGCCCAAACAGGAAGGGCCATGATTAGGATCGCGAGTCCACCCAAGAATTGCTTTGTACTGGGACGCATTTGGCTATCTCCTTTTTTCCAAACAAGGTCAGCAGAGAACGTGCCGGGGGCTTGATTGAGAGCGCGGGGCTGGACACGCCAACACGACCCGCGGACGCTCAGTTACTTGGATGCGTGGCGCCCGGAGCGGGGATGTGCACTGATCCGACGCAGCATCACGGAAGAATTTGCGGCGCGACAGATTGTCCGAAGCGATCTAGGCAGCTTCGGAGAGGAATTCGACCTGGAATGACGACGGGACGAGCCCCACGGCCGCGCCGCGGGCGAGGAGTTCGCGGACCGCACGGCGTCCCTCTTCGCCGTAATCGAGCGTCCAGCGGTTCACGTACATGCCGACGAATTTATCGGCGAGAACCGGGTCCATATCGCGCGCGAACTGCAATGCGTATTCGAGCGCGGACTCGCGGTGCTCGAGGGCGTAGCTGACGCTTTCGCGGATAATGCGCGCGACCTGCCGGCCCATGTCGTTGCCGAGGCTGCGGCGAATCGCGTTGGCGCCGAGAGGAAGCGGAAGGCCGGTTTGCTCCTGCCACCACTGGCCGAGATCCACCACGCGGTGCAGTCCGATCTGCGAGAAGAGCAGCTGCGCCTTCGTGGATCAGCAGGCCCGCTTCGACTTCCTTGTTGCGCACGGCATCGAGAATCTTGTCGAACGGCATGGTGACGGTTTCGACGTTGGGCTCGAAGAGCTTCAGCGCGAGATAGGAAGTCGTGAGGGTGCCGGGAATGGCGATCTTGCGGCCCTTGAGATCATCCTTCTTGATCGGATGCGAAGAGATCACGATCGGGCCGTAGCCCTCGCCGAAACTCGCGCCGCAATCGAGCAGCAGATACTTGTCGGCGACAAACGCGTAGCCGTAAAAGCTGACCGCCGTCACGTCGTAGGTCTCCTTGCGAGCTTCGTGGTTCAGCGTCTCGATATCGCAGAGGATGTGATTGAACTTCACGCCCGGCAGGCGGACCTTGCCCGTGGCCAGAGCATAAAACATGAAGGCATCGTCACTGTCCGGCGAATGCGCTAGTTGTAGTGTGGTCGTCATCGGCGTCGCGGCGGGTGTCGACATTTTTTTGACCATCCTGGCGCTCAGAAGAAGCTCACGGCCAATCGATCCGGAGACACTTTCCATCAAGCTCTTGTGGCCTGGAAACTAAAAACGGCGTCCGGAGTGTGCGCGCTTTCCTGTGTGAGTGCCGTAGTCTCGAACGGAATGAAGGATACCATACGGCAACGCCACGGTACAGTGCGGCGCGGACGCGCCGAGATGGCTCGTACTTGGTGCGTTCCGCCGAGGACGTGGGGAAGCAGGAATTCCTGCAGCGCGCGATGATCCTCGGTGGTGGCGCTGTCGAGCTGCAAGACCCATGCAATCTTCGCCGCTGACGCGAACGACGCGCGCGCCAAAGCGCAAAGGCGGCTGCCCGGCGCGGATTTCGAGCTTGACGATCACGTTGATACCCACGGGAAGCGCCTGCGAGGACTCGCACGAACAGGCCGCCGAGGCTGATATCGAGTGTTGTGCCTGTAAGGCGCTTCGATTCGCATTCGAGCGCTACGTTGCATCGCAGCTTTACGCGACTGAATCGGCGCGCTTCGCGCTCGATCGAGTCCGCCGAGACGCGGATCAGGCGGAGGATGCGATGGCGCTCGATCGGCTTGAAGAGAAAAAAATTCACGCCGGCTTCGAAGGCGCGCCCCAGCAAGGTGCGGTCCCCTTCGCCGGTGATCATCACGATGGGCGTCGAGCGGTTGAGGCCGGTGGCGCGGATCAGGCGGACGAGCTCGATATCCTTCGAGCTCGGGCATGCGCTCGTCGAGGAAAATCGCGTCGAACTTTTCGTGGACGAGGCGTGCCGCGGCCTGGCGGCTGTCCGTCATCGTGACGCAGTCCATTTCGGCTGCGGTAAGGATCTCGTGCATCAACTCGCACGCGGCGGCGTCGTCGTCCACTACGAGAACGTGATTGGGCCGCCGGGCAACGGCGGGTTCGGATTGGAGCGTCTTTGTTTGGGGTATGGTCATAAGATTATGCGGCCGGCGGCGAATAGGCCGGCTGGCCGATCCAGCGGTCGAGCTGTTCGCGCAGCGCACGGAAATCGATCGGCTTCGAAACGCAGCCGTTGCAACCGGCGTTGAGCACGCGCTGCTGGTCGGTCACCATGGCGTGCGCGGTGACGGCAATGACGGGAATGTTGCGCAGGCCAGGCTGATTGCGCACCCAGGTGGCCACGCGCAAGCCCGTCGTCCGCGCCGAGCTGCACATCGAGCAGCACCGCATCGATGGCGCTCGTTCTCGAAGCGCCGCAAACGATTGCTCCAGATTCTCCGCCGAGAGCACTTCGAATCCTTCCGCTTCGAGCCAATCGGAGAGAAGCTCGCGATTGGGCTGATTGTCCTCGACGATCAGTATGCGCGACTTCACGATCGCACCTGCATCCCGGACAGCACGACGCGCTCCAGGCGGCTGAGAAGCGCGTCCTGCCAGGGCTCCTGCTTCTGGAAAAGCGCTTCGGAGTTCGCGCGAAGATAGTCTCTCTCCTGAGGAGTGAGGTCCTTGCTGGTCAGGACGAAGACGGGAAGATTCGCGGTTCGGGGATCGCGGCGCCAATCCGCAAGCAATTGGAATCCGCTCACATCCGGCAGAATCAAGTCGAGGATGACGAGCTCCGGCAGCGCGGCATCGATCTTGCCTGCGAGCCTGCCGCGCCGTCGGCGGCGGTGCGCACCGGCAAAGCCGTTCTTCGAGAGAAGCTCGGCGATGAACTCGCGCGTGGGATCGTCGTCCTCGACCACCAGAATCGACCGATTGGCGATGGGTCCGAGACGATTCAGACAGCGTTCGATGGCGCCGAGCAGGGTCAGCTTTGTCGACGGGCTTCACGATGTATTCGTCGGCGCCGAGCAGCGCGCCGGTAGAAGGCTGGTCGACGATCGTGACGACAATCACCGGGATGGGAGCGGTGCGCGGATCGGACTTCAGCTTGGATAGAAGCTCCCAGCCGTTGATCGGCTTCATGACGATATCGATGGTGATGGCGGAGGGTTGAAGCTCCGCGGCCATCTCGAGGGCACGTTCGGGCTCGCGGCAGACGGTGACGGCGTAGCCGGCGGAAGTGAGTTGCGTCTCGAGCAACTGCGCGGCGCTCGAATCATCCTCGACGACGAGAATGCGGGCCCCAGCGAGCGAGCGCGCCGATCCAGATGCGGGCGCTTCCGGGCTCTACAAACGTGGGAACGACGGGGAGTGTGAAGTGGAAGCAACTCCCGACGCCAACTTCGCTCTCGACGCCCAATTCCCCGCCGTGCAGCTCGACCAGGCGCTGCGTGATCGCCAAGCCGAGGCCCGTGCCTTCGACGGCTTTCTCGCTCTTGCGCAAGCCGATAGAACGCGTCGAAGATGCGCTGCTGTTCTTCGGGCGGAATGCCGGGTCCTGAGTCGCGAACTTCCACGCGAACAAAGTCGCCGACTCGCTTCGCCGCCAGCTCGATCTTTCCGCCTTCGGGCGTGAACTTGATCGCGTTTCCGATCAGGTTCATCAGTATCTGTTTCAAGCGGGTCGCGTCGGCGCGGACGCTGAGGCCGGGCGGCGCGTTGCACCAGAACGTGGGATTTCTTGTCGGCCAGCGGGCGCATCGTGTCCGCAACTTCCGCAAAAGACGTGGTGAGCAGCGACGCTGTCGATCGCCAACTGGAGGCGGCCCGCCTCGATCTTCGACAGATCCAGAATGTCGTTGATCAAGGTGAGGAGGTGCTTCCCGCCGGTGTGAATGTGCTTGACGTAGCGTTGCTGGCGTTCATTGAGCGGACCGTAACGTTCCTCGGTCAAGAGGTCCGAAAATCCGAGGACTGCGTTGAGAGGCGTTCGCAGCTCGTGGCTCATCGTCGAGAGGAACTGATCCTTGAACTTCGCGGCGCGTTCGAGCTCTTCCTTGGCGCGAAGAATGGTCTTGAGAATAGCCTTCAACCTCTTCCTTGGCGGCTTGCAGCTCGGCCGTGCGTTCCTGCACGCGCAGCTCCAGTTCGTCGTGGGCCTTTCGCAAATCCTGCTCGTTCCGGTCGATCTGCGCCAGCATCTCGTTGAACGCGTCGATCAGAATCGATAATTCGCCGTGGTGCGGGATGGGCGTGGCGCGAACGGAATAATTCTTGTCGTGCGAAACGACGCCGGCAACCTGAGCCAGGTGAACGATGGGCTCGGCAACGGACCTGCGAAAAATGGACGAGACGAGAAGCGCCGCCAAGAGAGACACCAGCAGAACGACGCCCGCGATTCCGACGTATCGGAGCAGGCGATGATTCAGCTCTTCCATGTCCGACCGGATGTAGACCGTCCCCGTCGGCTTTCCCTGAAACACGATCGAGCGCACGAGCACGATCTCGTTGTTCTTGAGCAGGTGCATTTCGAGCTGGCTTGGCGCGAGCGACGGGGGCGCCGGGATCGGATTGTTCCGGTCGCGCGAATAGGAGGCCAGGGGCCTGGCCGTTCGGCATGTAGATCACGGCGGACAAAATATCGGGGGCGGCTCCAACGCCGACAGCGTGGTTTCTGCGGCTTGCGGGTCGTCGAACAGCAGGGCCGAAGCGCTATTCGAACCGATGATCTGGGCCTGCGTGGAAAGATTGCGAACGATGGTCGCGCGGAACGTGACCATGTCGTAGCCGATGAACGCCGCGCACGCCAGCAGCAGAGCCGCGCCGCTGACGAGCATGTTCATCCATGTCAGCTTCCTGGCGATCGAGGCGTTTTGTGTCCGGGCGCGGCATCTAAAAATCCCCCGGACGATCTTTTCGGACGTTGGTGGCGACTTTGAGCAATTCGGAGCTCAGGGTGAGGCGCGCGTCCTGCGCGCTCGCGAGATTGACGTCGAAGCGCACGCGGTCTCCCTCCAGGATGAAACCGATCATTCCGCCGCGCTCGGAGAAACCGGGAATGTCGCTCACGGTCAAAACGCTCGTCTTATCAAGCGCCGCCAGAACTTCCTTCAGATGGCCCGCTTCCGAAGAACTGATGAACACGATCCGGCAGCTGTCCACATCCTGCGGCTTCGAGATTCTCTTTGCCGTCACGCTCTTGCCGTCGATGGTCTCTCTTGCGAGAGTCGCATCCAGAGTCGGTCCGAATGGATCGGCGCCGAGCACGCAGATCTCGAAAGCCTCGCTCTTGTCCGGAGCATTCTGATCGGGCCATTCGACAAATCGGCCGAAGTTATAGAGGTAGGCGGCCTTTACCTGGAACTCGTTCGCCTTGGGCTGCTGAGCCTGCGCACACCAACAAAGCCCGACGAGCAGAACGCACGGATGAAATCGCCAGAAAGAACAGAGACACGCATCGCAGGCTGCGTGGAAGCGTCTTTCCGGCCTCGAACGGACGTGGTGGGCGCGGTTGGCATCACCTTCTCCACGTGATCTTTCCGTAGACGGTTCGCTTGATTCCCACGAGCGGGCCGGGATCCCCTCCAAATTCCACGTGAGAAGGCTGCAAGAGATTTTGCCCGACGACCGACAACTCGAGACCCTCTCCCACGTGCCATCCCAACCGGACGTCCGCCGTGCTGTAGGAGCCGACGCCTTGCGCGGGAAGCGCGGCCGAATATCGAAACGTCTGGTCGAGTTCGAAATGTTTCGGCAGATTGAAAAACGATTGGAAAGCTCACCATGCTGCTGGGGCTCGAACCCGTGTAAGAACCGAGCAGATCTCCCGGTGTCCGTGAATCCTGGCTTGTCCCTCAACGACATGTGAAGGTACGAGTAGGAGCCGCGCACCTGCCACCACGGAGTGATTTTCCAGTCCGGAGCGATTTCCGCGCCCACCGTGTGGCCCTGGATGTCGTTGGCATAGGGCAGCGAGAAATAAAGATAAACCGGAGACGCGGGCGGCGCCGGGGTCGGGCCAGGAATGGGGGCTTCGCCGAGGCCGATCGGCCCGTAGCCCTGCAGGTTGTCGTAGCCGTTGTAAAATGCCGTGAAATCCACGTAGACGTTGCGATTGATCTGCGTGCGATAGCCAGCCTCATAGGCAATCAGTTGCTCCGCCTTCAGCTTGGGATCGCCTTCAATCTGGAAATAGAGCGGTATCCCCTCGTAGTATTCTTCAAAGATATCGAACTGGACGTCCTGATCCAGACGCGAAGGAGTGCGCACGGCGCGAGTCACGGCTGCCCAGAAGGACTGGCGGTCGGTCGGCGTCCACATCAGCCGGACGCTTGGCTGATAATCGAAGCCGCTGAAATTGTTGTGCTCGAGCTTCGTGCCGGCTGTGAGAGTGAGCTTGTCGCGCACGATCGGAAGCTCGTATTGGATGAAGCCGCTGTAGATGCTATCGACCTGTTTGGCCGGCAGAAAATTCACGCCTTGCGAGGTTTGAATAAAGTTGCTGGGGCTAACCCTGGCGCCGAGGCCCCACGTCAATTCCTGGTCTCTGTGTACGCGCTAGTGCTGGATGAAGTCGACGTCGAAGGTATCTCGCGTTTCGCCGAGTTCGAAATCCTGCCGGTTGGTGCGGTCGAAGTAGGTTTGAATCTGAATGTCGGAGCCTTCGCCGGTCGTGTGCTGCCAACGCGCCAGCAGGTTCCCACCGGAAAGGTAGCCGAAGCCCTGCTCCGCCGTCTCCGCCGGAGGATTGAACGAGCCGATCAGGATGCTTTCTCCGCTCTCCCCGCGATACAGATCGCCCTGTACCGTGAACGTGTCCTTCTCGCCGCTCTTCCAATCGGTGCGGAAGCCCATCTGGCCCATTCGCCAATGATCGAATCCGTCGCCGTCGGAATGAATCTTCCTGGCCGCGAATGCCGCCCATGCCGTAGATGCGATAGTCGAAACCCTTCCCCGCGGTGCCGCCATAGCGGAAGGCGCCCGTTCCCTGATCTACCGTTCCGCTCCCCGACGTGGCCAGGATGCCGTGCGTGTCGTTCGCGCTCTTGGTGATGATGTTGATCACGCCATTGACGGCGTTCGATCCCCAGATCGTGCCGCCCGGTCCGCGGATCACCTCGATGCGATCCACGTCTTCGAGCATCACGTAGGGGAAGTCCCAGTAAACTCCCTCGAAGAGCGGTGTGTAGACGCTCCGGCCGTCCACCAAAACCAGCAGGTGACTTTGAGAACTGGCCCGCAAAGCCGCGAATCGAGACGGACCAATGATTCCCATCGATCTGCGCCACCTCCACGCCCGGCGCGAGACGCAGCGCCTCCGGGAATGCTCGTGGCGCCGGAGCGCCGAATGTCTTCTTGCGTGATCACAAAAACCGCGGCAGGCGTCTTCATCACTTCCTGCGGGATCTTTAGAAACCGTGGTGACTTCGACGTTGCCAAGTTGCTCGAGACTCAATTCGGCCAAGCTCTGAGGAACATCCTGGTCGCTCGGTGAGTCGTATGCCCAAGCGCGCGGAGCGAACCCGGTAAACGAGAAGAGGAAAATTAGTGCGTTTGCCGCTACGAGCCACCGCGCAACCGGCAACCCATATGGACGAAGCGCACCGCCTATTGGTGATACAGCTGCCGTCGAAAGAAGAGCGGCCCCGTCACTTTTCAACCTGGACATCGAATTCCTCTGGCGGGGCACTGACCCAAATCGACGCAGGATGACTTCCCCCGCCAGGCGCCCCAAGTAACCTTGCATCATCCAAACCTACCTATATCTTAAGGGGTGCGACGGCATAGGTTGCTTAGCTTTATGTTCGTGAATGACACGATTAGTAACGGTATGAAGTACTAAAGCGATTCTAGTAGGCCGGCTGCCGGAGCCTGTCCGTTCCCTCGGGTGCCCTGGCACACACGGATGCCAGTCCAGTAGAATGCGTTGCAGACGGCCGACCTGCCGGGAAATACTTCCCGCGTGATCTCGGAGACAGGAGATTTCCTGTGCCATCGTTTCCTGGCGTGGATTTTCTGGAGTTTGATTCCCTGCTGAGCGACGAAGAGCGGCTCGCGCGGCAGACGGCGCGGAAGTTTGTCGATGAGCAGGTGCTGCCGATTATCGTGGAGCACGACCGCGCGGGGACGTTTCCGATGCAGCTCGTGCCGCAGATGGCGGAGCTGGGATTTTTCGGCGCGAGCCTGAAGGGTTATGGCTGCGCGGAGATGTCGAATGTGGAATACGGGCTGGTGACGCAGGAACTCGAGCGCGGAGATTCGGGATTGCGCAGCTTCGTGTCGGTCCAATCGGCGCTGGTGATGTATCCAATACATGCGTTCGGATCGGACGCGCAGAAGGAGAAATGGCTGCCGCTGCTGCAGCAAGGGAAAGCGATCGGCTGCTTTGGGCTGACCGAGCCGGGATTCGGCTCGAATCCGGGCGGCATGCTGACGCGCGCGGTGAAGAAGGACGGCGGGTACGTCCTCGACGGCGAGAAGATGTGGATCACGAACGGGTCGATCGCGGACGTCGCCGTGATCTGGGCGAAATGCGAAGACGGGAAGGTGCGCGGGTTTCTGGTCGAGAAAGGCACGCCGGGATTCAAGGCGTGGGCGATTCATGGCAAGCAATCGCTGCGGGCGTCGGTAACGTCTGGGCTGGCGATGACGGGGTGCAGAATTCCCGCGGAGAATCTGCTGCCGGGCGTCGAGGGGCTGAAAGGGCCGCTATCGTGCCTCGACCAAGCGCGCTATGGCATCGGCTGGGGCGCGATCGGCGCGGCGATGGCGTGTTACGACACGGCGCTGAGCTACGCGAAGCAGCGGAAGCAGTTTGCGGACAAGCCGATCGCGTCGCACCAGATGGTGCAGGAGAAGCTGGTCTGGACGATCACGGAGATCACCAAGGCGCAGTTTCTGGCGATGCAGGTGGGCCAGCTGAAAGATAAGGGGCGCGTGCATCCTTCGCACATTTCGATGCTGAAGATGAACAACGTATGGATGGCGCGGGAAACGGCGCGGCTGGCGCGCGAGATTCTCGGCGCGAACGGGATCGTGGAGGATTACGGCGTGATGCGGCACATGAATAACCTCGAATCGGTCTACACCTACGAGGGCACGCACGACATTCACAAGCTGGTGATCGGCGAGCGGATTACGGGGATTGCGGCGTTCGTATGAGCAGAGCATGCGCCTTAGGGAACGCTTCCCCTTTCTCGCGATGGATGGCGGATCGGCGCTGAATTACAATTGGGACTGCTTTTTCGAATCGGTCTCGGCTCTAAATCACCTGAAATGCGGGAGCGTCCATGGAACAGGAACTGAGTCTGGAATTTTTGCGCGTTGTCGAAGAGGCGGCGATCGCGTCGGCGCGGACCATGGGGCTTGGCGACGGCCACAAGTCCGATCAAGCCGCCGTCGAGGCCATGCGCACGGAGATGGATACCGTCAGCATGGACGGGACGATCGTGATCGGCGAGGGCGAACGCGACAAGGCGCCCATGCTCTTCATCGGCGAACACGTGGGCCTGGCGGCGCGCGACAAGAAGCACCTGTACCCGGCGGTGGATATTGCCGTCGATCCGCTGGAGGGCACGAACCTTTGCTCGAGCGGCGCACCGAACGCGATCACGGTGCTGGCGGCGAGCGACAAGGGCGGGCTGCTCCACGCGCCCGACCTTTATATGGAGAAGATTATCGTGGGGCCGCTGTGCCGGGGCGCAGTCGATCTCGACGCCACTCCGGAGCACAACCTGAAAGCCATCGCCAAGCGGCTCGACCGCAAGGTGAAAGATTTGGTAGTGACCGTCCTCGAACGGCCGCGGCACGAAAAGCTGGTTCAGGATATTCGCAAGACCGGCGCGCGCGTCCGGCTGATCCAGGATGGCGACCTTTCGGCGGGCATCAGCGCGGCGGTTTCGGATATGGGCGTCCACGCGGTGATGGGGACCGGTGGCGCGCCGGAGGGCGTGTTGACCGCGGCGGCGCTGCGCTGCTTGAACGGGCAAATCCTGGGCCGGCTGGTGATCGCAAAGCCGGAACACAAGGAACGCGCGGCGAAGATGGGAATCAAAGACCCGAAGCGGATTTACGATACGGCGGAGCTGGCGCCCGGGAAGAAGATCATCTTTGCGTGCACGGGCGTGACGCCCGGCGGCTTGTTGCGCGGCGTGCGGTTCTTCGGCGGCGGCACGCGAACGCAATCGTTGATCATGACGCTCGACGAGCGCGAGATTCGGTTCATCGATTCCGTGCACCTGGATAAGGGCGCGAACGACGTGCGCGTGCGATTCTACTAGGGCGCGCAATTCTGTTCGGCGATTGCAATTCGATCTGGATTGCCCATCTGGAATTTTTGCCCGCGCATCTCTTAGAATTCCGGAGGCGTTCGAGGCGCCTCCGGACCCGCGGGAAGGGTTGAACCCACTCGCCACTGAAAAACGAGCAGTAAGCCTTTATGCGGCCGGATTGCGGGTCATCGGCGAATCCATGCATGGAGGCTCCATGAAGCAACCACCCGCATCCCCGCATCTTTCCCATCTGAAGAAGCAAGCGAAGGAACTGTTGCGGTCTTTTCGTTCGGGCGATCCCGAGGCTCTTCGCCGCGTGGTCGATTCCCTGCCGTCGGCCCAAGGACTCGATCCAACCAAGATTGCAAGCCGCTCGTTTCAACTGCACGACGCGCAGTCCTGCATCGCGCGAGAGTACGGATTCCCCTCCTGGATGCAGCTCAAAGAATTCGTGGAGTTGAAATCAGCCGCACCAACCAGCCGCGAGGAGGCAGTCCGCAAATGGCTTGTCCTCGTGTATGGCGAGGGTTACCGAAGCGCCGAGCCGCAACTCGCGATGCGAATGCTCAAGGACGAGACCGGTCTGCTTGGCGACGATCCGTATCTCGCGTGCGCGGCGGGCGATGTGGCGGTGCTCCGGCGAAAACTCGACGCCGATCCCGCGTGGGCGAATCGGCCGGGCGGAGCGATGGAGATGCCGCCCCTGATTGCCGTGACGCACTCGGCGCTCGTTCGCCTGCCGGAATATGCCCGCGCGCTCGAACAATGCGCCTCACTGCTTCTGGATCGTGGCGCCGACGTGAACCTTAAATGGACCAACCCGCCGAATCCGGAGTGGCCCCTGAGCGCGATCTATGGCGCATCGGGAAAAAATCATCACCCGAGAATGACGCGGCTGTTGCTCGCGCGCGGCGCCGATCCCAACGACAACGAATCGCTTTACCACTCGGTAGAAAGCCCGGATCTGACGTGCACACGGCTGCTGCTCGATGCCGGAGCGCGAGTGGAAGGCTCGAACGCCGTGGGCCACGCGCTCGACCACGCCGATCCGGAGCGGCTCAAGCTCCTGCTGGCGCATGCCAAGAGCCTGCGCGAGCACGATTCGCACACGCTGACTCATGCGGTCCGCCGCGGGCAGCCGATCGAGGTCTTGCGGATGCTTCTGGACAAGGGCGCCGATCCGACCAAGAAGGGCCCCGATGGCACTTCCGCGTATCGCTTCGCGATGCTCTATGGCAGGCCGGATGTCGCCGAGTTGCTGGGGGAGCAAGCCGCGAAGGAGGCGTTGTCGCAGGAAGACGCATTCGTCGCCGCGTGCGCAAGGGCAGACGCGGATGCGGCGCGAAAGCTGCTCGCGCAAAATCCGGATCTCATTCGGAATCTCTCGGAAGAACAGCTACGGCAGCTGCCCAACCTCGCCTCGCAAGGCAATTTTCCGGCCGTCAAGGTGATGGTCGAACGGGGCTGGCCGATCGCGGTCCCTGGGGGAGATTGGAAAGCTTCAGCACTCAATCTAGCCGTCTTCCGCGGCGACGCGGAGATGACGGATTGGCTGCTTTCACATGGGGCGAGTTGGCAGGAAAAGCACGGATTCGGCGGCAACGTGATGGGCACGCTCGGCTATGGCTCTCAGGAGAATGTCGAGGGGTATCCGGAGGGCGATTGGCTCGCTTGCGCGAAGACCCTCATCGCGCACGGCATGCCGTTGCCGTCCGACGAATACGAGTTCTCTAGCGAAGTGGAGGAGTATTTCGAAAGCCTGCGCGACGGCAACAGGACGAAGTGAATCACGCGCCGGCAAAAAAATCACGGCCCTGGCGCGCCCCGCGACTTTCGTCGGGACACGACAGGGCCGATGAGGGCGTGGCGATTGCCGCGCGCCGCGCAGCGAAACGCTGCTAGCGGTTAAGCGCGGTTGCCGAATGACCGCCGGGATGCTGCTGGCGGCGGGGTATGCCGTGAGGCACGCGCTCGACCGCCTGCGGGGCGAGCGGACGTATCTGCTGGCTGGTGCTGACATGCTCGCTGATGGCCTGCAGCCTTTTCAGGATGCCCTGCCATTGCGTCCAATCGAGCTGGCGCAGGAATGGCCGCAAGCCCTGAATGAACGGATCCTCGAGCACGGTCTCGCCATTCGTCTCGGGAACGAAGAAGCGGTTCAGACCGACGCCCAGCGCTTCGGCAATCTTCTCGAGCGTGCCGAGGCTGGGAGTCATCTGCCCGCTTTCGATCCGGGACAGGTACGAACGCGAGACGCGCGAGCGAGCTTGTAGCTGGCTCTGGGTCATGCCTCGAGATTCGCGCAACTGCCTGATGCGCTGGCCGATGTTCTCCACAGTTTCGCGATTCGGCCAGTTCTCAAACAATTGGCGGTCATCCCCCGGTAAATCTGTGGGCGACGGCGTCGGAATGACGAACGTCACCTTAGGGGGCAGCAGACGAAGGCAGCGTCGGCAGTTGCCCGTGCGTGTACGGTATTGGACTAATCCGCAAACACCACAGCGGATCACTTCACGATCGAGTTCCATGCTGGCTGCTATACCTTCTTTTTCCGCCACCGGGTTCTCCTCGCAGACTTTTCCGGCGATGCGAAGGGGAGGAACAATTGGGCGTCAGGGGGAAGGCAGAAACTTGGCGCGCGAGTGATTGTGTACAGGGTGCCATTTCTTGTCAAGCCCTTTTTTGTCTCGCAGCGACATATTTTAGTCCCGATCGACAGTAGGATGGCAACCACTTGAGACGGAGAGATGCGGGGTGTGTCTCTTTTTGCTACGATTCTCCTCGGGGGACTCTTGATCTCGAAACTAGCCAGGAACTTGCTTGCGTTCGTGTGTGTCGTCGCTGTGCGCGGCGCCGACTTTGCAGCTCTGCGACGGCGGGCCAAGCGCACGGGTCGTGGTCGCTCGACAGCATTTTGGCGCAATTGGATGCCGAAGCCCGAGATTTCCACAGCCTCGCGGCGGATGTGGAGCGCACAAAAGTGACTGTGGTGGTGAACGACCGGTCGACCGAGATCGGGACGATTGCCGTCCGCGGCGACAAGATGCTGCTCGAGATGAAGACGCCGGACCCGCGCACGATCCTGCGCGACGGGCGACACGCTGTACGTCTACACGCCCGGGCTGAAGCGCGTCGAGGAATACAATCTCGGGCAAGAACAAGTCGGCCGTGGACCAGTTTCTGCTGCTCGGCTTTGGCACCGCCGGCGCGGAGCTGCGCAAGGGCTACCTGATCACCGTGCTGCCCGAAGACGACCGTCGGCGACCACCAGACGGTAGAACTGGAGCTGACGCCCAAGTCGGATGCGGTCCGCAACCAGATATCAAAGATTCAGATCTGGCTCGATGAATCCATCTGGCTGCCCGTGCAGCAGCAGTTCTTTGAGACAGGCTCGGGCGATTATTCGATCGTGAAGTACTCGAAGATCGTCCGCAATGCGCCCGTGCAGGAATCGGACTTCAAGCCGCATTGGCCCAAGGGCACGGAGAAAATCAAACCGCAGGGGTAGATGCGGCAGGTTGTGGGTGACAGGCCACAGGTGGCAGATCGCATGCACACCCGCTCGAGAATCAGGCCGGTTGACGCTACTGTGCCGGCAGGGCTAGGCTTTCAAGCAGGGAGCTTGAAAGCGGAATTCCCATGAAAAGCGCGACGATCGCAAATGCGATTCACGCAGGCTCTGCGGCCGAGTTGAGGCGGCATCTCTTCTACGAAACTTCGCATTCGCCCGCGCTTGCCGATCTGGTCGGCTACGAAAACGCCAAGGACATCATCGATTTCTGCTTCATCGCCAATCCGTACTATCCCACGCCCGAGATGCTCGAGGATCTGCAGCACAATCTTCCGAATCTGATCAAGTCGTATCCGTCCAGCAATCCGCTCATGAGCCAGAAGAATCTGGCGGCCGTGCTGCGACGTCGATCCGGAGCAGCTGATCATCGGCAATGGCGCGACCGAACTGATCGCGCTGATCAACACGACCCTGATCGACCGCATCGCCGTGCCCGATCCCCACGTTCGGCGAGTACATCGAAAAGCTGAAGGACCAGCGCGACGCCGAGCTCTATCCGCTCGATCCCGAAACCGGATACTTCGCTTCGTCTGGACGACTACCTCGCGTGGGTGCACCAGCGCAATCTGAAGGCCTGCTGGTGATCAATCCCGGCAATCCCACCGGACAGTTCATTCCGCTCGATGAGATGATCGAATTCCTGCGCCGGCGCGAGCGATTTGGAACTGGTGATCGTCGACGAATCGTTCATCGATTTTGCGGGCGACCCGATCCCGAGCCTGCTTCCGATCGCCGACCAGTTCACGAATCTGCTGATCGTGCGCAGCATGAGCAAGCACTGCGGCGTGCCGGGCCTGCGCCTGGGATACTGCTACAGCGCGAATCTTTTCGTGCTGAATCGGCTGCGCCGGTTCCTCCCCACCTGGAATCTGAACACGCTCGCGCAATATTTTCTCTCGCTGCTGCCGCCGACCGATGCCGCCTACCACGAAGGCCGCAAGCGCCTGATCGCGGATGTCCGCTGGCTCTATGGCGCGCTGCGCGGGATTCCCTCGATCGACGTCTATCCGACCGGCGCGAATTTCGTCCTCTTCAAGATCCGCAATGGCATGACGGCCACCGAGCTGCAGGCGCGCCTGCTGGCCGAGCACCAGATGTACGTGCGCGACTGCTCGAACAAGCTTGGCATGGACGCGTTCCACATCCGCGTGGCCTCGCAGGGCCGCGAGAAGGACGCGCGGCTGGTGGAAGCGCTGCGCAGATCGCTGAAGTGCGATGAAACGGCCCGTTGTCCTCGTCGGCACCCGCCGGACCACCCGCAAAAACAAGTTCATCGATTACGTGGGCGAATTTCATCTCGAGCTTCTGATCCAGCTGCGCATCCTGCCGGTGATGGTCCCGGTGGTCGACGGCACGCCAGCTTGCCTGCCGCAATACATGGAACAAATGAACGGCCTGCTGCTGGTGGAGGGCGAAGACATCGAGCCGAAGCGCTTTCGCCGCGCGAAAAGCCAATCTTCAGTATCTCGAAAAAACGCATCCGCTGAAGGACGAGATCGAAATTCGCCTGCTGCGCCACGCCCTGCGCCGGCATATCCCGATCCTGGGCATCTGCCGCGGCTCGCAACTTGCTGAATGTGGTCTGCGGCGGCACGCTTTACGGCGACGTGCAGAAGGAAAAGCAGCTCGCACCGGCCGCACATCGACTACCACAATTACGACACCTACCGCCATCCGGTTTCCGATCGTTCCGGGCACTCCCCTCGCGCGCTGGTATCGCCGGAAAAATCTGCAGCGTGAACAGCTATCATCATCAGGGAATCCGCCAACTGGCGTCGCGCTTCCGCCCGATGGCGCACGCCGACGATGGCCTGATCGAGGCCTACTACGACCCCAAGGCCGCGTTTGTGGTGGGACTCCAGTTCCATCCCGAGCGCATGCTGAAGGAATACGCCGGAAATCTGGAAGTGTGGAAGGCCTTCGCCGCCGCCGTGCATCGGGCTCAGGCTGGGCGGTAGGCGAAGCCGGCGAAGCAAGCTCCCGCACTCCGGGGCTACCCATTCGTGCAACTGCGAAGCTTCTAGGCTTTCGCCGCTTTCGTTTTCTGCTGCGCGGCGGCCTCGTGGTCGAGGAGCGCGCGCTTGCGGCCGATGCCCCAGCGATAGCCGGCGAGGTTGCCATCCTCGCGGACGACGCGGTGGCACGGAACCACGACCGACACCGGATTCGTGGCGCAGGCCCGCGCGACGGCTCGAACTGCCGCCGGATTCCCGATTGCCTGCGCGACCTGCGTATAGGTTCGCGTCGTACCATACGGAATGTGGCGCAATTCCTCCCAAACGCGGCGCTGAAAAGCGGTGGCCTGCACATCGGTGGGCAGATCGAGGTGCGGCTTCTGCCCGCAAAGATGTTCCAGCACCTCCTCGACCCATTCGCCGAGGCTGCCGGGGCCGTTGTCGTCTCGCCGAAGCTCAGCCCGCGGATATTCCTTCTCGATCGCGGCGCACAGTGTGGCATCCGATTCGCCAAGATACAGGGCGCTGATGCCGCGATCCGTGGCGCCGACCAGCAGGCGTCCTAGCGGCGAATCGACGATGGTGTAGTCGATGTGCATCCCTTCCCCGCTCCGGCGGTAGGCCGCAGGCGTCATGCCGAGGTGCGATGGGGCGCGTTCATATAAGCGGCTCGAAGAGCCATATCCAGCTTCATAAAGTGCAGTCGTCACGTTATCTCCTTTTTTCAGGCGCGATTTCAGGCGGCGCATGCGCTGCGCGTCGGCATACTGGCGCGGCGTGATGCCGATCGTGGCGCGAAACGCGCGGTCGAGTTGATGTGTGCTCATGTCGGCGGATTGGCTGAGCTGAGCCAGAGTTAAGCGAGCAGTCGGGATCGGCGTCGATGCCGGGATCAGCGAGATGTGCACCTCGATTTCGCGGCACACGCTTGCGACGGCCGCGATTCTCGGATCCGAGCAGCTGCACGGCGCGGGGGCGGCAGCGCTGGCAAGGACGAAAGCCCTTCTGCTCGGCGGCTTCCGCGAGCGCGAAGAAAACCACCTGCTCGCGCCGCGGCTTGCGCGACGCGCATGATGGACGGCAATAGATCCCGGTCGAGCGCACCGCGTAGACGAAAGTGCCGTCGGCGCTGCGATCGCGAGATTGCACGGCTTGCCAGCGCGCCGCGCCGTCGAAGTTTTCCACAGATTCGTTCCCGCGCGGCGGAATTCGATCTCATTCTGATTTCGCCTCAATTTCCCTTACGGCGCCACAGTAACTCATTCCGAATTGCGCCACTATCCGATTCTCGCGCTCAAAGTTCTCGGCGCGGTCGGCGACGGCTAGCCCCTTTACCGGAGCACGTGGAACTTCGACGCCAGCAAGCGCCCGCACTGATTCTAAGGTGCTTACGCCACATGGTACTGGTACTTCTGCCACGTATAGTAAGCAAGATGCAGATCAGCCCGCCATTGAGCCCATGGGGGTTAATCATACGGCACCAACCCGGTGTACCAGGTTGACGCAGGTTTTCGCCCTCCCGCATATTCGGGAAACCTGCCAGGGGTCTTAGGGGCTGTGTTTCAGGGGTACTTGGGGAGATGTCCATGGGAGCTGCACCGGAACGGAACGGCCAGCACGCATCATCTCCATTACATGTACGCGAAATCGAAAACCGCACTGAAACAATCACCGCAATTTCAGGCAAGCCGGGGCCGAGACACTTTCTGCGCGTCCCGACGCACGCGATCGGCGTGGCGGCGGAACGCAGGCGCTATCCGCGGGCAAAGCTCTCGCTGCCGCTGGTCCTGACGCGCGTCGGCGACTACCAGGAGCCGGAACCCGTGGCGCTGGTCACGCGCAACATCAGCTCGAGCGGCGTCTTTTTCCTCGCTCCGCGCGAGATCGAGGCCGGAACGGCGATCGAGCTCGAAGTGGCGCTGATCGAGCGGCCGGCAGGATTTGGCCGCGTCCAGATGTGCACCGCAGCCCATATCGTCCGCGCCGAAGAGACGGACATGCCGGGCTGGCGAGGCTTACGCCGCGAGCTTCGACGATTTCGCCCTGAAGCGCGACGACGTGATCCCCCTGCGCTATCGCAGCGCCTGAAGCTTCGTCCAAATTTCTCTTAGGCTTCGCCCTGTATTGGCGCTGAAGCTCGCCCTTTCGCTCTGCTTCTGATACGATTCCCTGCTGTGAGCCGCAAGCAATTTCGTGCGCGCGTCATCCTGCTCGATTGGGACGGCACGCTGCTCAATTCCTATGCCGCCGATTCGCGCGCGTATCTGGCGATGTTTCGCGCGCTCGAAATCAGATGGGGGCTTGCGGAGCTCAAGCAGCACTATTCGCCGGACTGGTATCAGGTGTATCGAGCCGCGAAGCTGCCGCGAGCGCGTTGGGCTGAGGCCAACCGCCTGTGGAGGGCGGCATATCTTGCCGAGCGGCCTCCCCTGCTCCCGGGGGCGCGAGGCGTGATTCGTGCGCTCGGAAAGAGTTTCACCCTAGGGATCGTCACAGGCGGGAGCGGCGACCGCGTGCGTCCGCAAATTCGCGCTTTCGGTCTCGCAGACTGCTTCTCGGCGTGCGTGTGCAGCGAAGACGCGCCGCGGAAGAAACCTCATCCCGCACCTTTGCAGCGCGCGCTAAAGCGCCTGCGGGCCGGCGGAAGAATGCGTCTACGTCGGCGATGCCCCGGAGGATATCGAGATGGCGCGGCGTGCCGGCGTGGCGGCGATCGGAGTGCTCGGGCCGTTCCCCACGGCCGAGCGGTTGCGCAGCGGCGAAGCCGGAATTGCTGCTGGAGTCGATTCGAGATCTGCCGCGTCATTTGCTCCGGCGCGATTGACCGCTCGCTGCATTGCCTTTCTCTGCGCACTCTGCGTCTCTGCGGTAAAGGGTTTTGAATTTTCTGCTCGGCGCTATTTCGATGGCAGCTGCGAAGAATCGGGCCGGCGGGTGGCGCCGGATTCAGCTTGAAATCGGTCGAGCGAATCACCATGCGCAGGTGCACCTGATCGCCCCCATTCGGGTCATTGATGTAATCGTCGGAGCTCACGTACGTCGGCAGCCAGTATTTACCCTGGAAATTCTCGCGGTAGACCTCGAAAAGCGAAAACGGAAGCTTGATGCCCGCGTCGGCCAGCTCGCTCACGAATTTCCCGTAGGTTTCGACGATGGCGAGATCGTGATCGTCCACATTGATCACGCCCTGAAAAAACAGCCGCTTGCGGCTCAGCATTTTCGGCTTCACCTGGAAGACATAGGTATTGAGCTGATCGAGCTGCTGCTGCCCGGCGTAGAGAAAATCGTAGTTCGCCGATCTCGTCGGTCGTGAGGAAAGAAAAGCGGGATGCTGATCATCGTATTCACGTCTTCGAGGGTGTAACTTTCAACCTTCAGGGTCGAGACCGGCGGCTTGGAGACGCGCCAGTAGCGCTTGCCGTCGGGACGCGTGTATTCGATGCCGGCGACGGTGAATTTTCCGCCGGGGTCGCCGATTTCCTCGATGCGGACGGTCTGCGTGAAATCGTATGTATCGTAAACCTTCTTGGCGATGTCCTCGTTGGCCGCGAATTTCTGGATGATTTCCTGCACCGGGATCGGCGGCGGGCCGGGATGCGGAATCGGACGGAATGCGGTTGATCTTGTACGTAGGCGGAGGCGCGATCGGGCCCTGGCTGTCGTCCTGCGCGCGCGCGGAAACGGCGGCACAAAACACGCCAAGCAAAATCGCGATAAGGGCGTGATCGAGCGCATCACGGAGTTGGATGCCGGACGCGAGCCGCGTGTTGGGCGGTAATCGCGCGGGCAACCGGCAAAAACTATCACGGCTTGGCGCTTGGTGAAGCAAAAGATTACGGATAAAATCGCTCGTTCCCCAGTCGTCGGCAGGATTACCGTGCGCGACGAACCAAAGGCCAAGCGCTATTACGTCAGCGGGATCGTGCAGGGGGTGGGATTCCGCTACTTCGCGCAGCGGATGGCGACGCGGCTGGGGATCAGCGGATACACGAGAAATCTGAACGATGGGCGCGTGGAGGTTTACGCGATCGCCCCGGCGGAATCGCTCGCGGCCCTGCGAGCAGCGCTCGAGCGCGGGCCGCAATCGGCGTCCGTGTCGCGCGTGGCCGAGGAAGAAGCCGAGATCGATCCGCGATTCGCGCAAGGATTTTCGATCGAGTACGACGCATAATTCGGATGACCTATGGCAACGGCTGACATATGGCGGCCCAACTCGCAACGCACTCAGACGACGAAAGAGGAGACGATGGAAGACCTAAAAAAGCTGATCCGCGAGATTCCTGATTACCCGAAGCCGGGCATCCTGTTCTACGATTTGACGACGCTGCTTCAAGGATCAGAAGGGTTTTCACTCGCTGGTCGACCAGCTGTGCGAGCACTACGCCGGCGAAAAGTCGATATCGTCGCCGGAATCGAGGCGCGCGGATTTATTTTCGCGCCGGCGCTGGCCTACCGGCTGGGCGCGGGATTCGTTCCCGTGCGCAAGCCAAAGAAATTGCCCTGGAAGACAGCCTCGGTGACGTACCAGCTCGAATACGGCACGGACCAACTGGAAATTCACGAGGATGCGGTTCGCCCGGGACAGCACGTCCTGCTGTGCGACGATTTGCTCGCGACCGGCGGCACGGCTGCGGCCAGCATCGAACTCGTTCGAAAGCTTGGCGGCGAAGTGGTGGGCGCAGCGTTCGCGGTGGAATTGAATTTCCTGAATGGCCGCACGAAGCTTCCCGGCCTCGATGTGTTTTCAATGCTGAAGTACGACAAATAATCGCGGCGCTGCGCTACCCAGCCCGGCGCGTCCGCAAACCTGTCAAACGTTGGCAAAATGAACGGGCCCGACCCTTCTCTAAAGCCTACCGAGCGCTTTAGCGGTCGCGTCGAGGCGTACCGGCGCTTTCGTTCGCGCTATCCCCGCGAAATCATTTCCGTGCTCGAAGAGCGGTGCGGGCTGACGCGCGAATCCATCGTGGCGGACATCGGCGCGGGGACAGGAATGCTCGCGGAGCTATTCCTGGAAAATGGCAATCGCGTATTCGCGGTCGAGCCAAATGCGGACATGCGAGCCGCGTGCGAAGAGCTCGTCGCCGCGCTATCCGCACCTCACCTGCATCGACGGAACCGCCGAAGATACACGGCTCGCCGATCATTCCGTGGACTTCGTGGCCGTCGGCCGCGCGCTTCACTGGTTCGACCAGGAGAAATGCCGTCCCGAATTCGTCCGAATTCTTCGCGAAGGCGGCTGGGTCGTCCTTGCCAGCCAGGGGCCGCACGAGCGCACGGAACCTGTCATTCGCGAATTTCAGGCCCTCCTGAAAGAGCACGGACTGGATTTCGCGCGCATGCGGGGGCGATACGACATCGACAGCGCGGCGCGCAGTCTTTTCGTGGGCGGCGAATTCCACGAGGCGGAGTTTCGCGGCCCGGAGGAGATGACCTACGACGATCTCGAAGGCTTTATGCTCTCGCTATCGGTGACGCCGCAGCCGGGGCATCCCGGCTTTCCCGCCATGCAGAAGGCGCTTCGAGAATATTTCGCGAGGCACGAGTCCAGCAGCAAGCTGCGCATGCCAATGACGTGCAAAATTCATTTCGGCCATCTGCTTTAGCGCGATGTACCCCCAGAACGCTGGCGAACCACCTCGAAGAGCATGACGCCTGCGGCGACGGACACGTTGAGCGAGCGCACCGGGCCGCTCGTCGGAAGCGAAACGAGAAAATCGCAGCGCTTGCGCGTGAGTTCGTGCAGACCCTCGCCCTCGCTGCCAAGGACGATCCCGACCGGGCACTTCAGATCGACCTCGGTGTAGCTCTTGTCCGCGCGCTCGTCGAGCCCCACGAGCCAATAGCCCGCTTCCTTTATTTCCTCCATCGCGCGAACCAGATTCGTCACGCGCGCCACGGGCAGATGCGCGAGCGCGCCCGCGGAAGCTCGCTCGACCGTATCGGTCAGACCGGCGGCGCGGCGCTCCGGAATCACGACGCCCTGCGCGCCGGCGGCGAGCGACGTGCGCACGATCGCGCCAAGATTGTGCGGGTCTTCGATCCCGTCGAGCAGCACGAGCAAGCCGTGCGCATTTTTCGCGCGAAGAAGGTCCTCGAGTCCGACCACGGGCTTAGCCGCGACCAGCGCGGCGATGCCTTGATGCTCGCGCGTACCCGCCAGGCGGTCGACCTGCTGGCGATCCTCGAACCGCACCGGAACCCCGCGCGATTTCGCGAGCCGCACGACGTCTTCGACGCGCTCGCCGTGGCGGCCGCGCGCGATCACGATGCGGTCGAGCGCGCGCCCGGCGGTGAGGGCCTCTTCAACCGCATGGAATCCGGTCATCCAGTTCATAGGTTTGCAGTTACCCACGGGTTGGCGAGCTTCAGTCGAAGGAGCGGCCGACAGAACTTTTGGTCGAGCATGCTCGCCGGCTGCCAGCGAGTCTTCAATCACGCGGCGCAGAATTAAATGCGTAGGCGCGCCGCCGCGATGCCGCAGCGAAGAGGATCACCCGATCGAGCTCGCCATCCCCGGCGCGGCCCGCCAGCGCGAGGCGAATGGGATAAAACAGCTCGCGCCCACGGTAAGGCAACGCAGCCTTCATGCCATCGACGATCCTTCGAGGCTTGGAATCGATCCGAGTGCCGCAGATCGCCGCCAGTCGGCAGGACGCGGTTGGCCACTTCGCGGATCACGTCACGCGCGCCTAAGCGGGCGAGAACCGCTTGATTTGTCGGATCGAGCACGAGCGAGTGCGCATCGTAGGCGAAGACCAACGCGAGCAGATCGGCCAAGGCTGTGCGATCGACGGTGTGCGGAGCAAGAAGTTCGGCGGCGCGATCGCACCATTTTCCGAGGCGCGCGTCCGCCCGGCGTCACGCGGCGCATCGAACCAGCCGCGTTCGCGCAGGATCGCGGCGACATCGGCACCAGTTAAAAGCGCAGCGGCAGACGGTGCTTCGGATGGAGCGTCGAATGGCATGCGTGGTGATTCTATCGCAGGCGTGGACGAAATGGCGACGCCGGGCGGCAAAACCAAGAGGTGATTCTTCCGCCGTGCCAATTAGTGTAGGCGCAGGGTGGCGATGGCATGGGCGGCGATGGCCTCGCCTCGGCCGACCGCGTCGACGCCCTCGTTGGTCTTGGCCTTGAGGTTAATCTCGGCAGCGGTGATACCGAGGGATTTCGCGAGCGCGGCACGCATCGCGGGAAAGTGCGGGCCGAGCTTCGGTCGCTCGCAGACCACAATCGCATCACAATGGACGATCCGGAATCCGCGATCGGCGAGCAGCTTGCGGATGTGCTCGAGGAAAATCAGACTCGACGCGCCCTTCCATTTCGGATCGGAATCCGGGAAATGCGTGCCGATGTCGCCAAGGCTCGCTGCGCCCAGCAACGCATCGCAGAGAGCGTGGCTCAGCACGTCCCCATCGGAATGCCCCTGCGAACCTTTGTCGAATGGCACCTCGACGCCGCCGATCATAAGCTTACGGCCTTCGACGAGGCGGTGCAGATCGTAGCCGATTCCGGAAAATGTCATTTCAGCCCTTGTGGCTGTTTCTTGTGTTTGAGCTTTCGGTCCAACACTACGATAGACAGAAATAGAACGACAACTCCGATCAGCGGCGCAAATGCCATTGCGCTGTCCAATCCTGTTCCCTGCCCCATGTTATGGATTCTTAGCCACATGAGAGCCAAGAAAATCATGAGCGCCCAAAAGAGAATGACTCGGATCAGGTTCCATCCTCGAAGACGACCCGGCTGATTGGGTGCGAACGTCACACCTTCACCGCCTGGCGTTCCTGCTCGAGGTAGAAGCGCGCGAGGTCCATGTCAGAGGGACGCGTGATTTTCAGATTGCGCTCGGAACCGAGTACGACGAAGACCTCATGCCCGAAGCGCTCGACGGCCGCCGCTTCGTCGGAGGCGCTGACGTCGTCCTCCTGCGCCTTGCGAAAGCGCATCGCGAAGCAGCGCGTAGGAGAAAACCTGCGGCGTCTGCGCGAGAACGATGCGCTCGCGCGGAATCGTCGCCGAAATCAGCGCGACATCCGCGGGCAAGCTCGCGCGCTTCACTTCCTTCACCGTGTCGATCGCAGGAATGCCGAGGATCGCGGCGCCGCGCGCGCGGGCCTCGGCGATCACGCGATCGATCTGCTCGCGCGTCACGAACGGGCGCACGGCGTCATGCACGAGCACGATTTCGGTTGAAGGATCGACTTGCGCGAGCGCGTTGGCCACGGATTGCTGGCGCGTGTCGCCGCCATGAACCACGCGGGCCGGGCGGCCGAGGCCGGCTTTCGCCACTTTATCCTGCAGCGAGACGACATCGTCCGCGCGCGTTGCGACGAAAAAATCCGTGATCGCGGGGCATGCAGCGAGGCGCCTCAGAGTAAAGATGAATGAGCGGCATGCCGTCGAGCTCGAGGAACTGCTTCGGCATGTCGGCGCCCATGCGGGTGCCAAGACCAGCGGCAGGAACGATTGCAGCGATTCGACCCATTGGCGGCCTAGAAGTCTAGCGCAAGCTTTGCGAGGCAAGTGGCGCGGCGCATGAGCGTTGTTGACGAGCGGCCGGATTCAGGATAGAGCGGACGCGGCGGGCGCTCGCCGCCTTGGCCCGGCCCAGCCGGTGCATCCGCCGAAGGCGGTGGCACGGCACGGGGCGTCTGCTCGCCGCGTTCATCGTAGCGGCCGAAGATCATCTTGCCGGCGGTGGTCTGGTGGACCGAAGTCACGTTGATGTCGATGGTCTTGTTGATCATCTTGCGCGCGCCATCCACGACCACCATCGTGCCGTCGTCGAGGTACGCGACGCCCTGATTGTATTCCTTGCCTTCGCGCAGGATGAAAACGCGCATCGCCTCGCCCGGCAACACCACGGGCTTCAGCGCGTTCGCGAGCAGATTCACGTTCATGATCTCGATGCCCTGCAACGAAGCCACCTTATTCAGATTGAAGTCGTTGGTCACGACTTTCGCGTCGTAGCGCTTCGCGAGCTCTATCAGCTTCAAATCGACGTCCGCGATGTGCGCGAAGTCGTCCTCGGCAATCTGCACGTCCAGCTGCGGCATTTTCTGGATCCGTTGCAACACCTCGAGGCCGCGCCGCCCGCGCTGGCGCTTCAGCGGGTCGGCCGAGTCGGCCACAAGCTGCAGCTCGCGCAGGACGAACTGCGGAATCACGATCGTGCCGTCGAGAAACTGCGCTTCGGCGATATCCGCCACGCGGCCATCGATAATCACGCTCGTGTCGAGCAACTTCACCGAATGCCGATTGCTGCGTTCGCTGCCGAAAAGGCCGCCCAGCGCTTGCAGGTTGAGCATGTCACCCTTATTAGCGCCCAGCACAAGCCCGATATAGGCCATCACGAGAAAGACGGCGAGGCTGAAGAACGAGCGCGTGCTCTCCGGCATCGTCGTATGCGTAAAGATGAGCGACGTGAGGTAGGCGCCGAGAATTCCGAGGATGGAGCCGATCGCCGCGCCGATCAGGCGGCGCAGGCTGGCCCGCTGCAGGCGCGTCTCAAAGAGAATGACGGCAATTGCAAAGATGAAACCTGCGATCGCTCCTGCATAGTCGCTGATGCTGAACGGCCGGAAATGGTAGCCGACGACGACGCAAACAACGGTGAAGATCAGCCGAAGCGCGAGAATATCCCAAAAGGAGCCCGCGCGAGTCTCGTATGGCCGGGAGGTAACGATCGGCTTGGGAGATGGTGTTTCGAGTGCCGCTGCCCGCCGGAGTCCGGCTGGGAGCGTTAGAAGGCCTCGCCATGGTTGCACCCTATGAAATGTATGAATGTACGATTCGTGACGCCCCAAGGATTCGAAAATTTTCAGCCGGCGCTATCAAAGTTTATCGTCCCCAAACCGGTATGAATCAGACCGCGTATCACAATATGAAACCGTTATGCGACCAGTATAGCACCTGCCGTCGCGCGGGAGTCAAACGGGAGAGCGAATGTCGAACTAGAGGTAATACCGCGGAACGCGCCGGCCGAGGGCGCAGAGCAAATCCGAGGTGACGGTGCCGATTTCGCGCGCCACATCCGAAACGCGAATTTCAGCCTCGCCGTCCCGGCCGTAGATCGTGACGATATCGCCGAGCTCCACATCCGGCACGTCGGTGACGTCGAGCGTGGTCAAATCCATCGAGATCGTGCCGACCAGCGGCACGCCGCGCCCGCGCACCAGCGCGCAGCCGTGGTTGGTGCGCTGCCGCAGAATGCCATCGGCATAGCCCGCATTGATCACGGCAATTCGCGACGGGCGCGCGGTTACAAATTTAGCGCTGTATCCGACCGGCTGCCCCGCGGACAAATCGCGCAGGCTGATGATCCGCGCGCGCAGCGAGAGGCTCGGCTCGACGGGCAAGCGACGCCGCACATCGTGCCCCTTCTCCGGCGGATCGAAAGATTGATAGTAGCCGTAGAGAATCGCGCCGGGACGAACCATGTCCGCCCACGTGCTCGGCCGCGCGCAAATCGCGCCGCTATTCGCCATGTGGACGATCCCGGGCGAAACGCGCAGCGCGCGCAGCCGCTCGAGACACCGTTGGAACGCAGCTTCCTGCTCGTCGGTCTGTTGCGCGCTGAAATCTTCCGCCGATGCGAAGTGCGTGAACGTGCCTTCGAGCTGAATATCGCGGCAATCGGCCAGCGCGCTCGCAAACGCGTCGATTTGCTCGGCCGGTAGCCCGAGCCGGTTCATGCCGGTATTGATCTTGAGATGAAATCGCAGAGGCGATTTCACGCGCGCGGCTTTCGCGGCGCGCTCGAGATTTCGCACATCCTCAAGCCGCGTCACCGTAGGCGTAAGACCGTGGCGAATGAAGCTCTTCTCTTCCCCCGGCCAAAAGCCGGTGAGCACGAGAATCGGCTTGCCGATCCCGGCCTCGCGAAGCTCGATGCCTTCGTTCTGGCACGTGACGCCGAAGCGGTCAGCACCGGCTTTCGCCAGAGCTTTCGATACAGGTACGGCGCCCAGCCCGTAGGCGTTCGCCTTCACCACAGCCAGAATCTTCGGCTTCGGTCCGATATGCCGCCGAATCACTGCGAGATTCTTCGCGATCGCCTTGAGCGAAACTTCCGCCCAGAGCGGCCTGCCGTTGGCGTGAATTGCTTTCCCCATTTTCATCTAGGATGCCAGACCCGCCCCAGCGGCGCGACGAAAATCCGTGCCGGAAACTCGCGCTTCGTCGTTTGTGTAAACATCTCAATTGGGATGAGTGCAAGCTGGCTGCCGAGGCGCGTCGATCAGCCGCGACCGCCGCATCCCTTGTAAACACATTACTTAGATGTCGGCTTACGTTAGGAAGGGGCACGGGTATCTGGTAAAGGCGCGGGCGGCCCGACACGTCTGTGGAGAAACGACGACAGCGGTAAGTGGGTAGTGCCTAGAATCTCCCCGCATTCTCCGCGCTCTCTGCGCCTCAGCGGTGAATCCGAGGGTTCCTCCGTGATCTCTGTGGCCTCGCTCTCTGTACTCTGTGTTCAAGCAGCCGTGACAAGCGCACCCAATCGAAATCGGGCCACTAGCCACTAGTCACTCGCCACTAGCCACTGCTTTTACTCTTCCCCGCGGGAACTCCATGCATCGGGCGCAGCCTCTTCAAATCGCGTGTGGCGCGCGAGGAAGACGAAATTGAGCAAGCCGGTGGGACCATTGCGCTGTTTGGCGATGATGAGCTCGGCCTTCGCGCGATCCTCCTCCGGCAAGTCGGTCTTGTAGAAATTCGGCCGGTTGATGAACAGGACGACGTCGGCATCCTGCTCGATCGCGCCTGACTCGCGCAGGTCGGCCAGCTGCGGCTTGCGCTCTTCGCGTTCGGGCGCGCGCGTCAGCTGGCTCAGCACGACGATCGGCACCTTCAGCTCCTTCGCGAGCCCCTTGAGCGCGCGCGACATTCCCGAAACTTCTTCCTGGCGATTCGTCTGCCGCCCGCCGCCGGTCGGCACCACGAGCTGCAAGTAATCGACGATCATGAGCGATAGCCCGCGGTCGCGCTTCAGCCGCCGCGCCTTGGCGCCCATTTCGAGCACGGTGGAAGACGCGGAATCGTCAATCCAGATCGGCGCCTCGCCCAGATTCGCGAGCGCGCCGGTGACTTTGCCCCAGTCGTCGCGGCTCATGTGCCCGGTGCGGAACTTGTGCGCGTCGACGCGCGCCTCGGAAGCGAGCAGGCGCAGCAGCAGCGACTCCTTCGACATTTCCAGGCTGAAGATCGCCACCGGCTCGCGCTGCCGCAGCCCAACGTTTTCAGCGATGTTCAGCGCGAGCGCAGTCTTCCCCATCGAAGGCCGCGCCGCGAGAATGATCAGTTCGGAGGGCTGCAGGCCGGCGGTCTCGTTGTCGAGCCCTGGGTAGCCCGTGGCGAGGCCCGTGATGCGGCGCCCTTCGCTGAAAATCTTTTCGAGCCGCTCGAAGCCGTCCTTGACGAGATCTTTTACGCCGATCAGGCCGGCCTTCACGCGGTCCTCAGCAAGCTGAAAGATTTTCGACTCGGCGCGATCGAGGATCACGTCCGCGTCCTCGCCGGAAGCGAACGCCTGCTCCTGAATCGCCGCCGTCGAGTGAATCAGCCCGCGCAGGATCGACTTTTCCTTCACGATGCGCGAATAATGATCGACGTTCGTCACCCGCGGCAAGCCGTCGGCGAGCTGCGAGAGATACGCGACGCCGCCCGCCGCCTCAAGCTCGCCCCGGCGCGCCAGATCCTCCATCAGCGTGATCGTGTCGATGGCCTGCTGCTTTTCGCTGAGCTGCACCATGCGCTCGAAAATATGCCGGTGCTGCGAAAGGAAGAAATCCTCCGAGCGCAGCACCTGCACCGCGGCGTTCAGAGCGTGATTGTCGAGCAGGACAGCGCCGAGAATGCTGCGTTCGGCTTCCAGATTTTGCGGGAGAGGACGTTCGAGTGTGGTATCGCTGGCCATTCGCTTTATTTTCGCCTAAGTCTTTCCAGCGCGCAAGCGCCTTTTCGCGCGGGCACACCACAGTAATTCGCCGCGTGCGGCGAGTTTTCCTTTTTGTCGTGGCGTTCGTGAATCAACGCTGGTGCGTTTTGCCCCGAGCGTCGAGCATTCTGCCACGCTGCGCGCTGGCGTCAATCACACGACCTGTGGATAGATGTTGAGGCGGTGGAAAATCCCTGGTTTGGTGCAGAAGAAAAAAGGCGGGGCAAGCACGCGCCCCTATAAAAGCCGATGCGCCAAATTGTCGCTCACGCCGTCATTCTGAGGGCCAGTTTCATCGGCCCGAAGAATCTTCTTCTCTTCCGGCGAGATCGCGCGAACTACTCTTCTTTCTTCACGGCGAGCTTCACGGTGGCCGTCACTTCGCGGTGCAGCTTCACCGGAATTTCGAATTCGCCGATCGTCTTGATCGGATCAGCCAGCGTGATCTTTCGCTTGTCGATGGTGAAGCCCTGGGCGGCGAGCGCCTCGGAGACGTCCGCATTGGTGACGGAGCCGAAGAGCTGATCGTTCTCGCCTGACTTGCGCGTCAGTTCGAGCGAAACGCCCGCCAGCAGCTCGGCCAGCTTCTGCGCGTCGTCCTTTTCGGTGGCTTCCTTCTTCGCAAACGCGGCGCGCATCTTTTCGAGCCGTTTCATGTTCCCGGCGTTCGCTTCGAGCGCGAGCTTGCGCGGCAAAAGAAAATTGCGCGCGTAGCCTTCGGCCACTTCCACCACCTGGCCGCGGTTCCGAGCTTTTCGACGTCTTCCTGCAGAATAATTTGCATGATCTTTTCCTCGAATTCCTCAGACTCTCGCTGCGCCTCAGGGCTCCCTTTCTGCCCCGCCCCGGGGCCTGTCATCCCGAACCCGTTTGCGCCTTTCGCAAACGGCGTGAGGGATCTGCTTTTGTCGTCGAACGCCGGACTACAGTTCCGCCGCGAACGGAAGCAGCGCGATATTCTGCGCGCGCTTGATCGCCACGGTCAGCCAGCGCTGGTGCCGCGCGCACGTGCCGGTCATGCGGCGCGGAAGAATCTTGCCGCGCTCCTGAATGAACGGCGCCAAAATCTCGGCGCGCTTGTAATCGATGAAGTCGGCCTTATCGACGCAAAAGCGGCAAACCTTCTTCTTGCGAACGAAATTCCGCTTGCCGCGCTTTGCGGGACCGCCGGGGCGGCCTCCCTGCGGCCTTGGGCCTCCCGGCCCTCCGAAACGCGGCGGGCCCGATGGGCCGGAAGGTCCCGAGGGCGCGCCAGCCGGCGGCCCTGACGGAGCCGCAGGCGCCGAGGATGCTGCTACGGGCGCGGTTGCTGTGGTGCGTTTTCTTCTGCCATTCGATCTCTCCCTTGCTCACTGAATCTCTAAAGCTCTGCCGTCTCGTCCGTACTCTTTAGGGGGTCGGAGCTTCAGCTCCGACATCCGAGACGCGAAAACTGGGCTTCAGCCCCTGAAAACACTCTTCCCCTTTTATGACGTTGCAGCGGCGCGTTCCGGGCCACCGCTTGGCGCGGGTGGCGTTGCGGCGGCGGGCGCCGTCTTGCGCGGACGGCGCGCGGCGCGGCGCTCGCGATGCTTCTTCAGTTTTTCCTGGCGCTTCAATTCCTCGTCGAGCCGCACCGTGAGGTACTTCATCACCGGGTCGGCGACCTTCAAGCGGCGCTCCAGTTCCTTGACGACTTCGCCGTGGCTCGAACGGATCACCATGTAGACGTAAAATCCCTCGCGCAGGCGCTGCACGCGATAGGCCATGCGCCGGCGGCCCCACTTGTCGGTCTTCTCGATCTTCGCGCCCTTTTCGGTGGCGGCGTGCTCGATCGTCGCAATCACTTTGTCGATTTCCGGCTCGGGCGTATCCGGCCGCAGGATGAAAATCAGGTCGTACAAACGTTCTTCCATGTGTCCTCTCGATTCCCTGTGTTCTCAGCGCTTTTACTGCTTCTCTTCTTCCTCGTTCGAAACCTTGCGATTGAACCGCGTCATCGCCTTGGCTCAAGCCCTCGGTCAAGATCACCTCGACCGCATCCGGCGGCATCTACGGCCATCTGCTGCGCGATCTGCCGCTCGTTGCGGCCCATCGTGCAGAGCAGATAATCCTTGCGGTCGCCCCACACTCTCTCGGGCTGCACGCCCATCCGGACGCGGATGAATTCATCCGTGCCGAGCGTCGCGATGATCGACTTCAAGCCGTTGTGCGTGCTGTTGCGGCCGCGATCGCGAATCCGCAGCATGCCCCACGGCAAATCGATCTCATCGAGCAGCACGATCGTCTCGGCCGGCTCGCATTCGTACCGCTCGAGCAGCATCCGCACGGCCACGCCGCTCAGATTCATCATCGTCTGCGGCTTGGCCAGAATCACTTCCTGGCCCGCGATCGTGCCGCGCCCGACCAGCGCTTTCGCTTCCGGACGCGTGACCCGAATCGCCGCCGCGCTCCGCCAGCGCGTCAATCGCCAGAAAACCGACGTTGTGCGGCGTCCACTCGTACTCCGAACCCAGATTGCCGAGGCCGGCGATCAGTCTCATGCTATCGCGCTCCAGATCGCGCGTGAACGCGCCGGAAATCCCCGGCGCGCAGATTCCCGCCGGGCCGCGCTACTTCTCCTTGCCCTTCTTTTCGGCCTTGGGAGCCGGCGCTTCGGCCGCGCCCTCGCCTTCGCCCTCTTCTTCCTTCTTGCCCTTCTTGATGACTTCGGGCTCGGCAGGAGCGGCTTCGGCGGCGACGGCTGCTTCCGGCGTCGGCTCTTCTTCCTTCTTCAGCATCACGACGTGCGCGAGCACGCGCGTCTGGTCGGTGAGCAGCTTCATCTTCTCCGGATCGATCGGAAGGTCGCCGGCGCGAAGCTGGTTGCCGATCATCATCGCGCTCACGTCCACTCTGAACTCTTCGGGAATGTCGCCCGGCAAGCATTCGATTTCCACTTCGCGCGTGACGATTTCGAAGACGCCGCCCTGCAGTTTCACGCCCTGCGGCTCGCCGAACGTGTGCACGGGAACGCGCACGCGCATGCGAACGTCCATGGCGATGCGCAGCAAATCCACGTGCAGCAGCGCGCCATTCAGCGGATCGACCTGCCAATCCTTCAGCATGGCCTTTTCTTCGGCGCCTTCGGCAACGCGCACGCTGAAAATCGTGTTGTGGCCCGTTTCCGAGCGCAGAATGCGCGCCACCTGCTTGGCGTTGACGGCGAGCGCGATCGATTCCTTGCGGCCGCCGTACAGAACCGCGGGGACCATGCCGGTCCGGCGGGTGCGATGCGCGGCGTTCTTGCCGCGCTCCTCGCGAACTTTGCCTTCGACTGTGAACGTTTCCATGTGCCTTTCCTTACTTCGCGCCCAGGCCCGAAGCCCGAGCTCACTATTGAATCAGATGAACAATTCGCTGATCGACGTTTCCTCGTGAATCGACTGGATGCCGCGGGCCAAAAGCGGCGCCACGCTCAGCACCTTGATCTTCGACAAGCCCTTCGCCGCGTCGTTGAGCGGCACCGAATCCGTCACCACCACTTCTTCGATCTCCGACTTCGAGATGCGCTCGACCGCCGGCCCCGAAAGCACCGCGATGCGTGCAAGCCGCGAACACCTTCGTCGCGCCGTTTTCGAGCAGCGCCTCGGCCGTTTTCACCAGCGTCCCGGCGGTGTCGATGATGTCGTCGATCACCAGCGCCGGGCGCCCCGCCACGTCGCCGATCAGGTGCATCACTTCGCTCACGTTGATGTCGATGCGGCGCTTATCGACGATCGCCAGCGGCGCATCGATCCGCTTCGCAAAAAGTCGCGCGCGCTCCACGCCGCCCGCATCGGGCGAAACCACCGTGATCGGCCCGAGCTTCTTCTTCTGAAAATATTCCACCAGCACCGGCGCGGCGTACAAGTGATCCACCGGGATATTGAAATATCCCTGAATCTGCGGCGCGTGCAGATCGAGCGAAAGCACGCGGCTCGATCCCGCCGTCTCCAGCAGATCCGCGACGAGCTTGGCCGATATCGCCACGCGCGGGCGATCCTTGCGGTCCTGCCGCGCGTACGGGTAATACGGAATCACCGGCGTAATCCGCCACGCCGAGGCCCGCTTGAACGCGTCGATCATCAGCAGCAACTGCATCAGGTGGTGATTCACCGGCGAGCTGCACGGCTGCACCACGAAAACATCCGCGCCGCGCACATTTTCCAGAATCTGGTAGCGCGTCTCGCCGTCGGAAAATTGCCCGTGCTCGGCGCGGCCGCGCGGCACGCCCAGCTGCGCGCAGATCGCGTCCGCCAAGGCGGCGTTCGCCGTGCCGCAAAAAACCTTGAAATTATTGCCTTCGACCAGAATCGCCCCACCCCCGGTCAAGCAGTCACAACGCAGCTCAGACCGCCCCTCGCTAGTCCGCCAGGCGGACCAACCCAATGCGCGGCCATATTTTTCCCTGGATAGGGTTTCGACGACGAAAACCGAATCTTCCGGGAACGCACGAGCGGCTCGGCGCGCCTGCGCTGGGTTTCGGAATACTCCGAACACCGCCGACCCGCTACCCGCCAGCGCGGCATCTGCGGCTCCTCGCTTGAGCAATCCGTCCCGGATTTCTCCAAGGCGCGGATGGCGGCTGAAAACGGGCCATTCGAAATCGTTCGCCACGCTTCCCTGCCGGCTCCAGCACAGAGCGCAGAACCCCCAAATTCTATTGGGTTTCGCGAGTCTTGTCAATTCCGCAGACACCCATTGGTAGGCGTCCTTGGTGCTGACGCCGATGTCGCGCGGCGAAACCACGAGGATCGTGCGCGGCGGCGCGTCCGGCAGCGGATAGATTTCGTCGCCGCGATTCACCGCCAGGGCGCGGCCGCCGAAAAGAAAGAACGGCACGTCCGCGCCGAGCCCCGCGGCAATCTCCATCAGCCGCGCGAGCGGCACCTTGGCCTTCGTCAGCCGCAGCATGCCGATCAGCGCAGCCGCCGCGTCGCTCGATCCGCCGCCCAGCCCGCGCGCGACCGGGAATGCGCTTTTCGAGCCGCGCGCGAATGCCGCCGCGAAACCCGATCTCGCAGCCCAGCGCTTCGATCGCGCGATAGACCAGATTCTCCGGGTCCGGACGGCAAAGTATGCGTCGGTCGATTCGAGCGTGATTCCCGGCTCTCGCGGTCGAGCGAAAGCTCGAGCGTGTCGTGCAGCGAGATCGCCTGAAAAATCGTGCGCAGCTCGTGATAGCCGTCCGGCCGCTTCCCGACGACGTGCAGGCACAAATTTATTTTCGCGAAAGCGGGCAGGCGCACCGATCTTTTCTTCGTGGTGCTCTTCGCGACGGGCATGCGGGGAGCTTACTGCGGTTTCGTCTCGGCGGCAGGCATTTTCTGCGCGAGCCGGCGCTTCACGGTGCGAAGCTGCGCCTCGACCTCGCTCACCTTGTCCGCTTCGTAATCGGCGGGCAGCGCCTTCTGCCATTCGGCGAGCGAACGCTCGAGAATTTCCCCGGCGCGCTCGTCCTGCCCGAGCTTCACGTAGACGGCGCCCAGGTGGCTGAGGATCGTGGGATCGTGCCCCTCGCGGTCGACCGCCTTGCGGCAATACTCTTCGGCTTCGGTGAGCTTGTTCTGCTTGTAGTAGGCCCAGCCCAGGCTGTCGAGATACGCGCCGTTGCTGGGCTCCTGCTTCACGGCGCGCTGGATCATCGACGTCGCTTCGTCCAGCCGCACGCCGCGATCGGCGAGCATGTAGCCGAGATAATTCAGCGTCGGCGCGTCGTCCGGGCTCGCGGCCAGCACTTTGCGGAACTCCTGTTCGGCCAGATCGTATTTCTTCTGGCGCTCGTAGATCGCGCCCAGCGTGAACCAGACCTTTTCCTTGTCCTCGGGAGTCTGCGCGAGCTCCTCGGCTTTCGCGGCTGCCTGCTCGGCCTCGGCAAACTTGCGGCCGCGCTGGTCCACCTCGGCGATATCGAGATAGATCTGCTGATCGCCGGCGTTGCCCTGCAGAAGGGTCTGCAGGAGCTGCGTTCCTGAAGCGGTGTCCGACTTATCCGCATAGAGCATCGCGAGCGTGATCGTGAGATCCGGATCCTTCGGCGACGCATCGAGCGCCTTCTTCGCCTTCGGCAATGGCGCGATCGATGTCGCGGCTGTCGCGGTAGGCGTTGATCAGCAGAATCTCCGCGCGCTTCTGGATGTCGGGACCGAGCTTGGCCATCTCCTGGAACGTATCGATCGCATCCGGATAATTCTGCGCTTCGCAGGTAGGCGCGGCCAAGCTGCTCGTAGAGAATCGCCAGCGCGTTCGGACTCGTTTGCTCGCCGCTGGCTTGGCTCTTGATGCCCGCGATCGAGTCGCTCAGCACCTTGATCGCGTCGTCGTAGCGGCCCTGGTCCTCGTAGAGCAGCGCCTCGTTGTAGAGGATCTCGATGCTTCCGGGAGCGAGCTGCTTGGCGTGCTGCAAATTCGATTCGGCGTCGTCGATACTGCCCGAGCCGCCGGTCAAGCTGCGCCATGCGGAGATAGTTGTCGGCGGTGCCGGGTTCCAGCTCCGCCAGCTTCTTGAACTGCGCCAGCGCTTCGGCGTACTTATTCTCGGAGAGCAGCGCTTGCGCGAGACCGTGGCGATGGCCGGGATCGTCCGGATCGAGCTCGATGGCCTTGCGGTAGGCATCTTCGGCCTTGGGATAGTCTTTCGCCTGCGTGTAGGCATCGCCCAGCAGATCGTAGATATCGGGCGAGGCGGAATCGCCGGCCGTGCGCGTCAGCAGATCGATCGCTTCCTGCGAGCGGCCTTCGTCGATCAGCAACTGGCTCAGCTGTTCGAGCGCGGGGCCGTTGTCCGGCTCGCGCTGGATCAAACCGCGCAGCACCTGTTCGGCTTCCGTATGGCGATTCTCGAAGCGGTAAAGGCGCGCGAGCCACAGCGCCGAATACGTGTCCGTGGGATCGATTTTCAGGATGGCTTGGAATTCCGCGACGGCCTTCTCGATGTTTTCCTGCTGCACGTCGCCCGCGCCCATGTCGCCCGAGCGCGCGAACGTAAATGCGCGCGAGCAGCCGGTGCGCATCGACATTATTCGGATCGGCCTTGAGCACGTCCTGCGCCTCGATCACGGCGTCGCGCGTGTGCCGCGACTCGGCATAGATTTCGGCGAGGCGCTCCTTCGCGACCACCGAATCCGGATCGATCTCGAGCGCCTTCTTGTAGGACGCGATCGCCTGCTGCGCCATGTCCTCGCTGGTCGTCATCTCGTATTCCAGCTCCTGCAGATGGCCCAGCGTAAAGTAGTAGTAAGCATCTGCGCGCGGCGAAGCGCCCGGCTTGCGCGACACCGCCTGCAGGCGCGTGCGACTTGCGCCGGTGTGGCGCAGACGGGCGGGGGCTTGCGGCCCGTCAGCGGCCTGCGCCGAAGCATTCGCGGCGCCCAACGTCGCGCCCAGCAAAACCGCCCTGCAGTTGCGAGTAAAGTTGTCTTCATTGGTAGGCCAATCAAGCCATTATCGTACAGCCTATTGGGAGGCGTCAAAGCATTCCCCGTAGATGCGTTCCCGCCGAGCCTCTCTTATATGCGACGCGGCGAGAGCAAAATGGGATGCAAGAGATTTTCGCGGATTGTCTTGGGGTAATGTTTCAAGCGGAACATCGGCAAGAGAGGGATAGGGATGGCAGCTGGCGAGGAATTGGCGCGCGGAAGTGTGCTCGCGCATGTGCGCGTTCGGCGTGTTGCTGGTTTTGGTGCTGGCCTTCGGCATGCGCGCCCAGCAAGCGCAAGGCGCGGGAACATCGCCCGCCCAACCCGGCGCCCACGCCGATTCGGCGGTTGCACCGGCGACTCCCCGTGCGGACGATTCTTCGGCCACTTCCCCAGCCTCCGTGCCGAAAACGGCTAAGCCCGAAGACGATACCACGCCTCCCGCTTCACCGGCTTCGGCCGCGGCACAAACCAAGCCAACCCTGAACGACTTCGCATGGCTCGCCGGCCGCTGGCAGGGCGCCTGGGGACCGCGAGTGGCGCAGCAGGTGTGGATGCCTCCCAAAGGAGGCGTCATGCTGGGAACATTCCAAACTCGTCGAGAACGGCACCACGCTCGTCATCGAGCTTTTCACCCTCGTCCAAAAGCCCGACGGCATCAAGCTCTACTTTCGCCACTTCACACCCGCGCTCGCAGCCTTGGGAAACCTCCGACGCCAACGATGCTGAAGCTCGCCAGCTCGATGCCGAAATAATCGAGTTCGATAATCCCGTCGACGGCGAACCCAAACGCGACATCATCCGCAAAATCGACGCCGACACCTACGTCTCACGCGCGGAAATCGTCCCCGGAAAGGCGACACTCAAATCGTCGAGATCACCTATCACCGCCAAAAAGATCGCCCCGGCAAAGCACTAAAGCACCACGGTGGAAGCGTGGGCCTTAAGGCCCGCGAAAAAGCGCACCAAGATCGTGCGGCCTTCAGGGACTTCTTTCCCCGCTTGTCGGAGTGAAATACATCATGAACGACATGCCGGGCAGCCCGGCGCGCACCCGATAATCCACCGCAAAGTAGAATTTCGACATCACCGGGTCGCCCGAGCGCTCGATCATCACCTCCGCCGGATCGAGGCGAATGTCGTATCGCTCCGCGGCAATCCGAATAATCATGTTCCGGAGTTCGTCGTCGTTATGCGGCGCCTGCAACCCGATGCGCGCCGCGTTCTGCGACGCCAGGTCATGCAGATCGTCCCGAAACTCGATGTTGGCCAGCTCGCGAGCCCCAATCTCCCAGCCCTCCGCAAGCGCCAGCGCCAGAATCGCAATCCCAAGAATGAGTGCGGTCTTCTTCATCGCAACGACGCGCCCGCGGCCCGGCGCGATCGCATCATCACGAGACTAGCCTACCTCCGCATTCATTCTCAAGCCGTACGGTCCACACCCGGTAATTGCCTCCGCATCCGGCCCCGAGTCCTTTGCGCTTCGCAGGATATGCACGCATGTGGCGGATCGCTGAGAGAAAGATGGCGGTGCCGGGCCGTAGCTCGGGGCTGTTGCGGGGACTGGCGAAGTGGTGGGGCTGGGGAGAGTCGAACTCCCGACCTGCGGTTTAGGAAACCGACGCTCTATCCATCTGAGCTACAGCCCCACGCGAAAACGATTCTAACATGCGCCGATGCATCGCCCTGAGCGGGAACCACGCTCCCGCCCTCCGTCAGTGGTGCGTTCCCGACGAAGATGTTTCTATCATCGGCACGTTGGTTAGTATCGTGACGCGGTCCGGCAAGTCGAAGTTCACTTTGGTAATCGCTGGCAGCGAGGACGGACCCCCTTCCGAGGGAAGGTCCGCATCAAGCTCATAGTCGTAAACAATCGTCTCCATGTACGGCGCGGCTGGCGGCTTCGCAAAGGTCCAGTGCCGCATATTTTCGATGGCATACCGCTGCAAGAGCGGATGCGCGCGTTGGCGTGGATCCTCCGCAGTCGCGTCGACGTTCTCGACTCTCCCTTCTGCGTCGATCGTTATCGTGAGCGTGATTTTCCCCGTCACATGCGCCGCCCTCGCGATCGGGGGATAGTCGGGTGCTTCAATGTGTCTGGGGCAGAGCGCTTCGCTGCCCTGTCCGTAACAGGCTGCCGCCGAGCAAAGCAACAAACATCCGAGCGCTGTCTGTTTCACGTCGTCCTCCCTTCAATCACCACGTATTCCCTCGTGACGACGTACGCCACCCGCGAATGATCGATGAAATTCGCTTCGTCATCGCTCGACGCCTTCCACTCGGTCGACTTCCGCGCGGCCAGCAGCGTAGCCTCGTCGTCGAACCATAGTTCAACGACACCGTCATAATCGGGCGCCCGCGCATCGCCCGGAATCACGATCCGCTTGCTCTGCACCAGCCTCCGCACATGAGGAATCCGCGCGCCGATGGGCCGGTGAATGTTTTCCCAGTAGTGAAAGAACTGCTCGTCGGTCAGGCCCGGCTTCTTGGTGATGCAGTACACAATTTTGATCACGGCTCCCGGGGCCTCCTCTTCCGCGCAAACGCCGCACGTTCCGCACAGTGTAACCGCGCAGCACTGCGGACGACGGCCGCTTTCGCACTGCGCTTTCATATCGCCCCTTATGTAGCTCACCCCGCCTTTCCGGGGTGAGGCCTTTCGGGCCGGCCTGTTCCTCCTGCCTCCTCGAATTCACTTCCTCCACGCCGCTTTTCGCCGCACGAATCACGCCTCTGCCCTTCTCTAGCCACTTGCCACTAGTCACTCGCCACTGCCCTTCATCCCGCGGTGGCATCAGCAGCAAACCTTGGCGTAATATGGAGCGCCCAAACAGCCGCGCTCCCAGGAATCTCATTCTGCGAGCTCTTTTCGGCGCATCGATGACGATCAAAATCATTCCCGAACCGAGATGGGCGGCGCTCGTAGCGATGCTGGCCGCCGGCTGCGTCTACTGGGCGCTGCCGGAACCGCTCTCCGTGGGTCCAAGCTGGGGGCTGGCGGCCGTGATCCTCGTGCTGCTGATTCCGATTGTCGTGACGTACCATCGCGGCGTCTATCGCATCAGCCGGATTCTGACCCTCCTGGCCAACGGCGTGATAACCCTGGCAATGATTGGCTCTCTCGTCTTTCTGATTCAGGGCATCCCGCAGCATCGCGAAGCCCCTCAGGTGCTGCTGCGTTCCGCGGCAGCCCTCTGGATCACCAACGTGCTGGTATTCGCGCTCTGGTATTGGAAGCTCGACGCCGGCGGCCCCACGGAACGCGAAGCACGGCACGCGCGTCTCGAGAGCTCGTTTCTCTTCCCACAGATGCTTCTGCCGGATGGCGGCGACCCGTCTTGGACGCCCCACTTTGTGGATTATCTTTTCCTCGCCTTCAACACGAGCACGGCCTTCTCGCCGACGGACACCGCGGTGCTGTCCCGCTGGGCCAAGATCGGCATGATGCTGCAATCGTTGATCTCGCTCACGATCGTCGCCCTGCTGGCCGCCCGCGCCGTGAATATTCTCTAGCCTCTACAATTCTAAAAATGCTTGTGTTTGGACCCCAAACAGCGTACATGGGAGCCAAGAATCAAGGGTACGAGCGGCGCCTTTCGCCGTTCCGGCAAAGGAGAATCGATCCGTGAGCGAAGCGGCTGCGGTTCCGTTGAACGAGTTCAAGCTGCATACGTTCGCGTGGGAAGATGCGCAGGTGGTGAAGTGCAGCGGGCGTCTGACGTCCGAGCACTCGGCCGCGCTGAAGAATCATGTTCAAACTCTGCTGCCAAACTCCAAGCGCCTCATCCTCGATCTCAAAGAAGTGACGCGCATGGACAGCTCGGGGCTCGGCGCAGTCGTCGCCGTGTACGTCTCGGCGAAGAAATCCAAGTGCACGCTCCTGGTCGTCAACTACAACAAATCGATCCGCGATCTGCTCGGACTGGCCAACCTTCTCTCGATCTTCGAGCAGTGCGCCGAGGTCGATATGCGCCTGCCCTAAACTTCCGTCCCGCCGCTCCCGGTTTCTCTGCGTTCTCTGCGTCTCTGCGGTGAGCCCGGTCTGGATTCAGGTCGCACACCGAGCAGAAGCGGGACTCAACACAGAGAACCCAGAGCGAATCAAACGGAGAAGTGTTGTCCGATCCTCCGTGTGCTCATCGCCTTCTCTGTGACCTCTGTGTTTAGGTGGGTTCTTAAATCCACTCCACGGTCAAATGATGCCTCTACCCGGCGCGACGAATCGTTGACACCAAAGTATGTGTCCGTATAATGTCTTCGTGGCCGCCCAGCCGACCTGCTAAGTCCAAGTATCTCAGGCTGAAGGCTACAACCCTTGATACCGTCGATGTCGCCCGACAACCTGCCGACATGGGTCGCCCTGGCCGGTAATCCCTTCACGGGATACTGGCACCGGCTGCTCGATCCGACGTTCCGCGGCCTCTACCAAGCAAACGCCTTCGATCTCGCCATCATGCTGCCGTATTTCTTCGTGATGGTGATTCTCGCGATGTACGGCATTCACCGCTACGTCCTCGTCTACAACTATTTCAAGCATCGCAAGAATGTGCCCGGCCCGCCGCCGGAAATCAAGAGCATGGCCGCGAGGTCACGGTGCAGCTCCCGATCTACAACGAGCGCTACGTGATCGAGCGCCTCGTCGAAGCCGTGGCGCAATTCGATTACCCGCGCGAGCTCCTCGAGATTCAGGTGCTCGACGATTCGACCGACGAGACGAAGCTCGTCGCGCGCGATTGCGTCGAGCGCTATCGCGACCTCGGCGTCCCGATCGTCTACCTGCACCGCGACAACCGCGAAGGATTCAAGGCCGGCGCGCTGCAGGAAGGACTGAAAACGGCGACGGGCGAGTTCGTCGCCATCTTCGACGCCGATTTCATCCCGCCGGCCGACTTCCTGCGCCGCACGGTGCCCTATTTCGCCGAGCCGAAGCTCGCGATGGTGCAGACGCGCTGGAGCTACGTGAACCGCAACTACTCGGTGCTCACCGAGGTCGAAGCGATCCTGCTCGACGGCCACTTCGCGATCGAGCATTCGTCGCGCTACCGCAGCGGCGTGTTCTTCAATTTCAACGGCACGGCCGGGAATCTGGCGCCGCGTGGCCATCGAAGACGCCGGCGGCTGGCAGCACGACACGCTCACCGAAGACACCGACCTTTCCTATCGCGCGCAGATTCGCGGCTGGAAATTCATCTACCTGCCGGAGATCGACTGCCCGTCGGAGCTTCCGGTCGAGATGAACGCCTTCAAATCGCAGCAGGCGCGCTGGGCCAAGGGCCTGATGCAGACGGCGAAGAAGATTCTGCCGCAGATGCTGCGTTCGAATGCGCCGCGCCAGCGCAAGGCCGAGGCGTTTTTCCATCTCACCGCCAACATCAGCTACCCGCTGATGGTTTTTCTCTCGATCATCCTGCTGCCCGCGATGATCGTGCGGTTTTATCAGGGCTGGTTTCAGGTGATGATCATCGATCTGCCGCTCTTCCTCGCATCCACCTGCTCGATCTCGTCCTTTTATCTCGCCGCCGAGCGCGCGCTCTATCCCGAAAACCTGGAAACGCACTTTCTCTACCTGCCCGTGGTGATGGCGGTGGGCATCGGCCTTTCAGTGCGCAATGCCTTCGCTGTGATGGAGGCAATTTTCGGCGTGAAGTCGGAATTCGTGCGCACTCCGAAATATCGCGTCGAGGCCAAATCGAAGCAGCACGCCGGATGGGCGAAAAAGAAGTACCACAAAAGTGCGGGTTTCATGCCGTTCGCGGAAGTGCTGCTCGGCGATCTATTTCGCCGCCGCTGTTGTCTACGCCATTCAGAACGAAAACTACGCCACGGTTCCCTTCTTCCTCCTATTCGTCTGGGGCTATATGTACACCGGCGTGATGTCGCTCGCGCAAACGTACGTCGAACGATGGCGGTTTGGCGGCGAAAGCGCAACGGCCGAAGTCCGTCGCCGCATCCACCGGCATCCCAGGATTCTAGGCGGGTCGCGGAAATACTTGCGGGAGGCAGAGCGTGTCCAAATTCATCATCGCACCTCACATGCGTTTGCACGAATGGGTCGCTGAGGACAAAGGTTACTTCCGAGACGAAGGGCTCGACTACGAGTTCCGCGACGAGATCGTCTCAAAAGAAGGCAAGAAGCACGACCTCGGCGATCGCGTGGGCGCCTACCAGACTTTCGAGAAGGGGCGCACAACCAACATCGCCTGCGCGTGCCACTGGACCGTCAACGTATCCGCGTCGAATCAGCTCGGGAAGATGTACGCCGACGCTTATTCGGTCTCTCCCGTCGGAGTCTTCGTGCCGCCGGAATCGAACGTCCATACGCCGAACCAACTGGCCGGAGTGCCCATCTCTGTCGGATTTCAATCCGGCAGCCACTACTCCACGATCCAGGCGCTCGAGCAATACATGCCCGCGAAAGACATTCGCCTCTCGTTCTCGGATGGAATGCTTTTTCACCGCATGGAGCAGTTACTCGAGCGCAAAACGTCGGCGGCCTCGCTTTTCAGCGGCCCCTACTATTTCCTCGAGCAGCTCGGATTCCGCAAGATCATCGACACCACGTTCATGATGGCCACGATGATCACGGGCAATCCGGAAATGCCCGACATGGAAGACGTGCGAAAGTATTTCCGCGCGTTGCGGCGCGCACAAGGAGACATCGATCTGCGCCCCGAACTCTACACGAAATACTATAAGAAGGAGTTTCCAGCGCGCTTCCACAGTCAGATGGACACGCGGCGCTGGGGACCGGGCGAGCGCATCGTCTTCGAGCCGTACACCAAGCAAGTGTTTGAGGAATCCTTCCGCTGGATCGCGGAACACGAGATTTTCCCTGAAGGCGAGATGGGTTCGGGCCGTTACGAAGATGCCGTGTTGTCGCTAACCAAGGGGTAGGGGGTCGGCCAAACCGTGGATTCGATGTCTCGCCCTCCAAATTATTCCCAGAAATTGTCGCGGTCGATCATCTCGACGCCGATCTCGCGGCGTCCCTCCGAATTCAATCGCGAATAGACCACCCGAGCCTCGGCGCGCATCGCTTTGTCCTTGCGCGTGATCACCAGCGCCCGCCCATGTCCACCGGATGCCGCAGCACGAAGCCCGCTCCGTGCCGGCTCACAGTCGAGGTCCAGGTATCCTCTTCCCACGTGCGCCTCGGATCCTCCCGGCGCAGCCACACGCCAATCGATGTCGGCACGCGCGGGCTGCGGCGCAGCGACTTGCCCGCCTGCGAAACCCACAGCAGCGCCTCGAGGAGTTTGCCCTTGGTTTCTTCGTCGGCGCAACGCGCTTCTTCCACCAGTTTTTCCGCCTCGCGAGCCCAGATCGAAGAGAGTTCGCGGAACGACGACATCGTGTTCGAATCGTAAGGCTCGCTCTTCAGCCCGTCGTAGTGCGCGCGAATCTCTTGAAATGAAACGCTCAGAAAGTGATCGAGGCAAAAAGCGCGCATGTCGAGCTTGGCTACGGCGCGTTCGCCGCAGCTGCCCACGTTGCACGGATGTTCCTCACACGTCTGCTGGACGCCTAGCTCTTCGAGTTGACCTTCCATTGCACCCGTCCCCGGAACGGCCCCTGGCGGAGCCCGCCTAGTCCTTGGACAACTTCCCGATCCCCTTCGCCAGATCCCCAATGGCCCCGCTGACGAATTCCAAATGGCTGCGGCTGTAATGCGACAACTCTCCCCCGAATTGTCGAGAGATCTCCGTGGCCTTTTCCTTCAGGTCGACAAGTACGTTCTGTGCGACCCCATCGAGCGCCTGTCGCAATCGCGCTTGCGCCGCTTCCTGCTCCTGCTGCGACGACGCGTGAATACCCCCGACGGCCTTCTTCGCGGCATCGGCGGCCGCGCGATCGAGTTCTTCGCGGGCGCTATCGAGCCGCTCGCGCAGGATCATTTCGAATTGCCTGTCGAGGCGCGTGCAACTCTCTTCCATCTGCTCCGCCGATTTTTCGACGAACTGCTCGCAGAGCTTTTCGAGTTCGCGTTCCTGCTTCGTCAGGTCGATCGTGGCCTTGCGGACCCCCTCGATCACGGGCGCGGATTGTTCCTTCAGGCGCACGACGATCTTATCCACCGCCTCCTTGCGCGAGCCTTCGATAAAGGATTCCAGCCGGTCGTGGGCCTTCGTCGTGAGGCGCTCGGAAAGCTCCTCGAGTTCGCGGTGCCGCATTTCCATCCGCGTCAGAGCCTGCTGCAGCTCTCCTTCGATCTTTTTCGCCCACTGGCCATGCAGCCCGCGCGCACTTTCGGTCCAGCGCTCGGCTTGCGCGGAGTTCGTCTCGGCAAGGATGTGCTGGGCCTCCGCACGAAGCTGGGTCCGCACGTCCGTCAGTAGCGCGGCGGCTCTTTCGCGCACCGCTGCGTCCGCCACTTCCGAGAGCATCTTTTCCATCTGCTGCTGAAATCCGCCCATCAGTTGGCCCACTTGCTGTGCCGGCCGGCGCCGCCGAAGCCGCAGGCGGATTCGATTCGGCTGGGCGAGGGCTGCCAGGTTTTACGCGCGGATCGCCGGCAGCTGCCGGGATGCGGCTCCTGGCCCGGCGTCGGCCGAAGAACGGCCACCTGCTTTGCCTTCGACGTATCCGCTCTCGAGCGGGCGCTGTGCAATGAATGGCAGCCAGTCGCGAGGCGGGGCGTCGATGCCCCAGATATTGCCGGGCTGCTCGAGCTCAATGGCTGTCTGGAAAAGCCCGCCCGATTCGGGGCGTTTCGTCCACTTGACGCGCCCGCGCGTCGAGATTGGCTTCGAATTCGGTGTTTTCGGGTTCAGTTGCAGGATAACGGAGGCTTCCGGCAGCACTTCGTACTTCGATTCGTAGCGGCAGCCGTGGCAGCTGACCGCGATGGTCGAGACTTCTTCTTGGTACGGCCCGCGGAAGGAGTCCACACCCGCGACAACCACCGGGATTGCCCGGTTGACGCGAGTACTCCGCCGCGCTGCGCGTCCCGAGTGAAGGGCAAGCGAGCTGTTCGTCACGATGACCCCTGGCGCTGCCTTCACAGGATAAGTCGGGGCGCGGCGCCGGGTTGTGCGTAATTCCACCGCTGCTGCTTCAATCAGTTACTATCGATTTTGTTTCGATGCCCCTGAAGTGAAACGCGTAGCCGCTGTGCTAATTTGTACCTTCTTGGGAGGCTGCCATGGAGTCGATAGGGAGATGACGGAGCAAACTCCACCGGCCCTAAATGGGCGGCCCTCCGTATCGAGCGACTTCTACATCCTGTGCCTTTTCGCGCTTGGTGTCGCCGCCGTGCACGTCGCCACCAACGGGCGCTATGGCTTCCACCGCGACGAGCTTCAGTTCCTCGACGACGCGCGCCACTTCGCCTTCGGCTACGTCGCCTATCCTCCGATCACGCCATGGATAGAACGCATTGCCTTCGCGGTGGCCGGGCCTTCCCTGATCGCCCTGCGCATGTTCTCCGTCCTGGCGCAGGCGGCGGTGCTTGTCCTCGCCGGGCTCATGGCGCGCGAACTCGGCGGCGGCCGTTTCGCGCAGATCATCGCCGCAGCGGCCGTCGCAATCTCGCCTCTGGAATTGTTCAACGGAACGGAATTCCAATACACATCGTTCGATTATTTCTGGTGGGTGCTGATCGCATATCTGATGATCCGCCTATTGCGATCGGGCGACGCGCGCCTCTGGCTGGCAATCGGCGCCGCCATCGGCCTCGGGATGATGACGAAGTACACGATGGCCTTTTTCGTGGCAGGCATCGTCGGCGGCGTTTTGCTGACGCCTGCGCGATGCTATCTGAAAAGCCCTTGGCTATGGTGTGGCGCGGCAGTCGCCGTGCTCATCTTCCTTCCCAATCTGATCTGGCAGATTCATCACCATTTCATCACGTTCGACTTTCTGCGCCACATTCATGCGAGAGACGTTGGCGAGGGCCGTGCGAGCGGCTTCTGGAAGGACCAGTTCATCATCAGCACAAATCCTTTCACCGTTCCGCTGTGGATCGCGGGGCTGATTTACCTCTGGGCTGTGCCCGGCGGAAAGCCATATCGCATTCTTGCCTGGATGTTCGCAATTTCCTTCGTGCTTTTCGTGATTGGCAAGGGTCGCGGGTATTACCAGGCGGCGGCTTATCCCATGCTGCTGGCGGCGGGAGCAGTTTGGGAGGAGCGATGGATGGCATCGCTCAGGACCGGATGGCGACGCGCTACGCTGACCGCGACCTGCGTGGCGTTGGCGGCCGGCGGCCTGGCTTCCGCCGCGATCATCCTGCCGATCCTGCCCTTGAACTCGCCGCGAAACATCGCCATCAGAATAAACGGCGATTTGCGCGAAGAGGTCGGATGGCGGGAGATGGTCCAGACGATTGCGAACATACGCGATACCCTGCCGCCCGCGGAGCGGGGCCGCGTCGGGATTCTCGTGGCCAATTACGGCGAAGCCGGCGCGATCGATCTTTACGGCCCGGCGTATGGATTGCCGCCCGCAATCAGCGGCGTGAACTCGTTCTGGGCGCGCGGCTACGGCAACCCGCCGCCTGAAACTCTAATCGTGGTCGGGTTCCGGCCCGAGTTCATGGAAAGCAACTTCCAGTCGTGCCGTGTCGCCGGCCAAAATGCGAATCGCTACGGATTCGACAACGAGGAAAGCCGCGAGCACCCGAAAATCTTCCTCTGCGGCCCGCCACGGGATCCCTGGCCCGAATCCTGGAGCAATTTCCAGTATTACGGTTAGCTCTCGCGTCGTGCGACAATCTTCTCCGCAAACATGAATACTCCTGGCTCTGTTGACATCGTGCACCCGGGGCGCCGCTTGCGTAGCGCCGGCGTCTCGCCGGCTCTTTTTCGGCGCGCGATCTCGACCCTGGCGCTGCTGGCGATTCTCGGCTTCGCTCAATTTGCCCAGGCGCGCTTTCGCCAGCCAAACGAAGAATATCAAGCGCGCCGCGCGAAGTTGCGCACGCAGATTGACGCCCCGCTCGTGATTTTCGGCTACACCGGCCACGAAGACGCTTCCGAAGTCGCGGTCTTCTATCAGGAGCCTTACTTCTATTACCTCACCGGGTACGACGAGCCCGGCGCCGCGCTGGTCCTGCTACCCGGCGCGCCGAATGCCAAGCCGGCCAAAGGCCCGCAGGAAATCCTCTATCTTCCCGAGCGCAATCTGCAACAGGAACAATGGGAAGGCCCCAAAATGGGCGCGCACGATCCGGGCATCGCCGAGAAGACCGGCTTCCAGGCCGTCGAGCCATTCGACAATCTGAAATCGGATCTCGCCAAGCTCGCGAAAACCAACACGAATTTCTACACGCTCGTCGCGCCAGAGGATGAAGAGGGCTACCCGCACTTCACGAAGATGAACAAATGGCTGAGCGACGCCCTGCCGAGCTCGATCCTGCGCGACATCACGCCCGCGCTCGACGCGATGCGCCAGGTGAAATCCGCCGGCGAACTCGCGCTGATGCAAAAAGCCATCGACCTATCCATCGACGCGCACCTCGACGCGATGCGCCAAATGCGTCCGGGCCTTTTCGAATACCAGATCGCGGCGCGCATGAAGGAAATCCACGAATGGGGCGGCTGCGAGCGCGAGGCGTACGCGCCGATCGTCGGCGCCGGGTTCAACTCCACAGTGCTGCACTACAGCGCGCTCGATAGCGAGATCAAGGATGGCGACGTAGTCGTGATCGACGTCGGCGGCGAATACGGCGGCTATGCGGCGGACATCACGCGCACGCTCCCGGCAAACGGCAAATTCACGCCGCGCCAGCGCGAGATTTACGATATCGTCCTCGGCGCGCAAAATGCCGCGATCGACGCCATCAAACCGGGCGTCCTGCTCTACGGCGGCGAGAACAGCCTGCAGCAGATCGCGGCCAATTACATCAACACGCACGGCCGCGACAAAGAGGGCCGCTCGCTCGGTCGCTACTTCATCCACGGCGTCAGCCATCACCTCGGCCTCGATGTCCACGATCCCGGCGACCGCACGCGCCCGCTCGAGCCCGGAATGGTCGTCACAGTCGAGCCCGGAATCTACATCCCCGAGGAAAATCTCGGCGTGCGCATCGAAGACGACATCCTCGTCACCAAGGACGGCCACCAAATCCTCACCGCGCGCCTCCCGCGCACCGCCGACGAAATCGAAAAGATCATGGCCGAAGCCGCCGCAGCCCGCGCCAAAATGGCGCCGCAGCCCTAAGAAGCGTCTCGTGAATGCTCTTTAGGGGGTCGGAGCTTCAGCTCCGACATTAAGGGCCAAAGAAAGGGCTTTAGCCCCTGAGGGCACCCTCCGCTCCCGCCGCATCGCATTCGATCGAGGCGCTCAATCCTCATAGGATTGGCGTCTTGACACCTCGCGGAGCGATCCGTAGCATCAACTAACGTCTGTCGTTGCATTCGCGTGCCGGCGTGGCTCAGTGGTAGAGCGAGGGTCTCATAATCCCTAGGCCGAGAGTTCGATTCTCTCCGCCGGCACCATTTTCCGATTCGATCGCCTCAACGCGGGCCGGTACCAGGAGCCACTCGTCCGATTATCCATGCGAGCTCAGGTGGCGCACCGAAGCGACTTGAAGTGAAGTGCTGGCGTAAGCCTGCCGGATTGTCCCGGCCGCTCGATCGCCGGTCGGCTTGACACTAGAAAACTGCCACCCTATTATCCACGGCGCCATCGCGATATGAGCACCATTTACACCGCAGCCGCGACGCAAGCTCCCTATCTGGCCGCCCGCCGCAGCCGCATCGACCATCTTTTCTACTCGATATTCTCCTATGTGATTCTGGCATCCGTGCTTTTTGGGTTTTCGCGGACATATTACCTGAAGGAGTTCTTCGACACGCCGCCGCTTGCCCCAATTTTTCATATTCACGCGATCGTCTTTACAGCATGGCTGGTGCTGCTGATTGTGCAGACGAATCTGGTGGCATCCCATCGTACGGACATTCACATGAAGCTGGGCTGGGCTGGCGCAATTCTGGCTGCGGCAATGGTGATTGTCGGATGTATGGCGGCCGTGGCGTCCTCCAAATCCGGACATTTTCAAAATCGGTTCGCGCACGATCCCACCGAGGCGCTTTTTGCCAATGGCGGCGACCTCGTGGTCTTTCTCGCGTTCCTGATTCCGGCGTTGCTTCTTCGCCGCAAAACCGAAATCCACAAGCGCCTAATTCTGCTCGCCACCACGGGAGGCCTGCTGCCCGCGGCGATCGCGCGATGGCCGATTTTGCATCGCGATCCGAAAGAAATCGTGCCGGTGATCGCTCTTTTCGTGCTGGCGGGACCGGTCTACGACCTCGTCTCGCGCCGGCGCGTTCATCTGGTGTATGTCGTGGGTCTGATCTTCCTGCTGCTGACACCGCCTCCGGCGCGCGTAGCGTTGGCGCGAACCCGCTTTGGGCGGCAAGTGGGCGCGTGGATCCTGCGCTAGTGGAGCCCCGCTAACTTCCGTTCAAGAAGGGGTTTGCCACATTGCCGGCACCAAGACTTCTGATAGCTTGAAAGTGGATTCCAGCACCAAACTTGTCCGGTAATCCGACTTATTTCTCATCGCCCCATCGGACGCGATTCAGCTTTGGTGCCGCCCGGCCAGCCTGTGCCGCGCTTGTACGTCTGCGGGCCTTCAAATACGGCCTCGACGCGCGAGATTTTGCCATCCACGAATTTGAAGATTTCCGTGTTCAAAATCTCGTTCGGTTCGCGCATCCCTTCCGGCATGGCGAATCGGTGGCCCTCATAGGTCCAGCTCTCGACGTTTCCACGGCGCATAAAGTCGAATGTGGCAAAGACGAGCTGGCGCTTCACATCGATGATAGGAAAGTGCGCGTCCTCGTAGCCGGTGATGAACGAATACTCTCCGTAATCGAGCTGCTTGCCACAGCCAATCCCCAGCATGTTCGGGCGCGGCGCCTCGCCGGCAACCTCGGTCGGCTGCGGTCCGATCGGCACTGGAGGTGTGTCGTTGGGGCCGATCGCCGTCACATTGCCGTTCTCCAGGCGAATGCAGGACTCCGCGTAAGGCGCAAGATGGCTGTCGCGAAAGGCCACCGACCGCAAATAGCCAAGCGCGCCCTTCTCCAACTCCTCGCGCCCGAGTCGCGTAGCCGGCGGCTCCTCGCGATTCATGATCTCCATCCAGCTCGGATCCTTTGGTGGCAAGTTCTTCGCGGATTGCACATGCCGGTCGACGACCGTTTCAATTTCGACGATTTTGCGATTCACGATCTTCAGACGAACCATCAGCAAGTCCGGAAACGGAATCTCGTGATTCTCCATCAGACTCACGTAAGTCGCCACACCGCCAGTGGACGGATCGAATACGTCATGTCGATACGGTCCATAGGAGTTGAACGTCACCCATAGCCCTTCCTTGCCCGGCTCGAGTTCAGCGCCGTTCTCGGTATAGCGATAGTGCGCCGCGAACGGCAATGTGGAGGAGTCGTGCGCCGCAAGAGCCTGCAGATACCCGTCCATGAAGCCCTTGAGGCACGCCTCGTCGCACGTCTGCGTCCGTGTTCGACCGCTCGCGGAGGCGCAACATAGTAAAACCAGCGCCGCCCCGGCTAGCCACGATTTCTTGATGGAACCCGCCGCAACAAACTTCAAAGTCGTCACGTTGCCCTCACTTCCGAACCGCGTTGGCATCGCTCACGCGGCGAGATTGTATCCGGAAAATGGTTGGGACGCACAACGGGATGCTCGGACAATTCGACCGATCCTTAAAATGTCCCATTTATTCACTCACCAGTAGTTCGCCAAAGCAGTCGTCTCCGCGTTGACTTCTGGATGGTCCCGGCTCGGAACCTGGGGTTGCAACTTCCGCCTCTCTTATGTTCGACTACTCCCGATGACGACAACACAAACCAAACCCACGGACCTCATCCCGGCTCTCGACTCTCTGTCCACTTCTTGCAATTCCGCCGACTCTCTCATGAAGGCCATCGTCGCTCTGCTACACGAAAAACTCGCGCGCTACAATTGGGTCGGCTTTTACATGCTGGAAAAAGATGGCGATCGCGACGTTCTCGTTCTCGGGTCCTTCGAGGGGGCCCCCACTCCCCATACCCGCATTCCTCTGAACCAGGGCATTTGCGGCGCTGCCGCCTCCACGGGAAAGACCGTCGTCGTTGACGACGTTCATTCCGATCCGCGCTATCTCGCCTGCTCGCTTGAAACCAAATCCGAAATCGTGGTCCCTGTTAGCGCTCGCGGCAAGGTTGTCGGCGAGCTCGATATCGACTCGCACTTTGCCGCCACCTTCGGCCCCGACGATCGCGCCCTCTGCGAACACGCCGCCGCCGTCCTCGGCCGATTCCTCGAGCGCACGCCTGGCTGAGCCAGGGTGAAATCGGCAGCTCCGCGCCCTTGACGGCAATCGATGGCGTCTCGACTACGGCGCGCTCGGATCAGGACGAAACCCACTCGGTTTGGATTCTCGGCGGCCGCATCAGAGTTTGCATCACCACGCAATACTGTTCTGTTTTTTCCCGCAATCCACGCAGTTGTTCGGGTGTTGCGTCAGGCGCGGCAACGTCGAAATGAAGCTGAATGCTCTCAAAGCCGACCGGCACGTCTTTCGATACGCCGAGGGTGCCTCGAAGATCCAAGCCACCCTCGACAGTCACCTGAATGCGCTCGATTGGCAGGCCCATAGCCGCAGCCACCATCTGACACGTGATTTGGGCGCAAGCAGCGAGAGCTCCAAGCAACAGATCACCGGAACAGGCGCTGGCGCCGTCGCCGCCGACTCCTTTGTGGGCTCCGGCGCGGTATACGGCACGCCCAATGTCGACCGAACACGCCATCGGGACATCCGTCTCTCCGCCTTTCGCGCGCATCGTAATCCGTGAGGCGTTTGGATCGGCGCGATATTGCTCTTTCAGCGGCTTCTGAATCGAACGAAGATCCATGGCAACCTCACCCTTTCATTCCTGGCCGTTGTTGCACCGGCTCGCAACTTCGGCGTCGCCGACTTGAAGTGACAGCGTCCGCATGCTAGCATCCTCACGCATCAACGGAAACTCTCCTTGCCTGAATTCGTCATCGAACGCGAAGTGCCGGGCGCCGGAAATCTAACCGACGCGCAGTGGCGGGAAATTGCCCAAAAGTCGGTCTCGGTTCTGAAAGGGATGGGCCCTGAGATCCGCTGGCTCCATAGTTATGTAACCGGGGACAAGGTGTACTGCGTTTACTTCGCGCCGGACGAGACGACCATTCAGGAACACGCGAGGCGTACAGGCATTCCTGCCAATCGAGTTTCGGCCGTCCGCCGGCTTCTCGATCCGGCGACCGCGGAATAAGCACCCCGGTTTAACCTTCCAGCAGCATCCACGTTGCCCTTCGCAGCCAATACCAGTTCGTTGACCCGGCTTAAGACGAGGAGGCTCCCGCCTCAGCCTGCATCGCCTCGTCAATCGCTTTCTCCACCGGCATTGCCCAACCTTCCGACCAAGCCGCCGCGCCTGCTGAGTCGGCCAGCGCCTTTCGTGACATCTCCAGAATAACGTCGAGTTTGATTTGTTCCGCGGCCGGGCGTGGAGCGCCGACTTTTTGGCGTAGCGCAGCCGCGGCTCCCGCCAGCCGCAGCGACCGCTCCGCTTGCAGTTGCGCCGCCGATAAGCAGGCGAAACATTCCAGCAGGCGGGCGATGCCGCGTTTATGTTCCAGTTCTCGAAAAATTGTCAGGCTTTCCCGGTACAAAGAGTGCGCGGAGGGATAATCCGATTGTTCCCTCGCCAGGTTGCCCAGATCGGCCAGCGTGGCGGCAATGCCCCAGCGGTCGCCGAGTTCACGAAAAATCGCCAGGCCCTCACCATAGAGTGTTCGCGCCGCCGCGGAATCACCCTGATCGCGGGCGACGTCTCCCTGATAATTTAACGACCACGCGACGCCCGGCAAATCTCCCATTCCTCGAAAGATGGAGAGGCACTCGGCATAAAGGGAGCGCGCGCGGGGATAGTCACCCTGCAACTTGGCGACGTTTGCCAAGTTGCTGAGAGATCGCCCGACAGCCTTGCGGTCGCCCAATTCTTTCCACAGGACGAGGCTCTCCTCCAACAGAGAGAGGGCCATTGCGATATCACCGCGTTCCCGGGCGAGGACCCCGAGCGCATTCAGAGAGACGGCCGTGCCCTGGTTGTCACCCAGTTGACGCGCGATCTCCAGACTCTCCTTCATGAGCGAAGCCGCCGACGCGTAATCCCCCTGCGCTTCGGCGAGCACGCCGGCGGCGAAGAGAGCGCGCGCCCGCATCTTGGTGTGGGTCGCCGCCCCCGCGATCTTCAGCAGCTTGGCGAGCCTGTCCCTGCCCTCGGCGAGAAGCTCGCGCATTTCCCAGAACCGAAACAAGGCCGTGCCGAGGCGCAGGCCCCAGTCGGCATTTCCGGTTTCTGTCAGCCACTCAAGGGCTACGCGAAAATTGTCATGTTCCAACGTCAGGCGTTTCAGCCATTCCGCGCCGCCCTGTTCCGCACTCTCCTCTTCCGCGAGCACTAAACAAAAGGCAGCGTGGGCGCGGCGCGTGGCAGCTTCCTCCATGCTTGCTTCGAGTTTTTCCCGGGCATACTCCCGAATCGTTTCCAGCATCAGGAACCGCGATTCACCATCTGGTTGCGCGACGAGTTGCATCAGGCTTTTGTCCACCATGGATTCCATGCCTTCGAGCAAATCCAAATCGAGATCAGCTTTCGCGTCGCATACGGCTTCCACGGCCTCCAGGGTGCATCCACCCGCGAAAACGGATAGCCTTCGGAATAGCCTCTGCTCGGCGGCGCTCAGCAGATCGTGGCTCCAATCGATGGCCGCGCGAAGCGTCTGCTGCCGCTGAGGCAGATCTCGGGCGCCGCCGGTCAATAGCTGCAAGCGGCTTGCAAGACGCGTCCGCATGGAAGGAAGCGAAAGTACTTTGACGCGTGCGGCCGCCAGCTCGATCGCGAGAGGCAGACCATCCAGCCGCGCGCAAATCTCAATGACGGCGGGCGCGTTTTGCCGGTCAAGTTCGAAATCGGGCTTGGCGGCGACGGCCCGCTGCACGAAGAGCGCAACCGCGGCGTACTGCGAAAGCGCCTCGACCGGCGGGATAGCCCGCAAATCCGGCACCGCCAGCGGCGGCACCGGGAATTCATGTTCTCCATAGAGGTGCAGCGCCCCGCGACTCGTGACGAGAATTCTCAGATTTGGACCCGCGGCCAGCAACTCCGCCACAATCGACGCCGCCGGAATCAAACGTTCGAAACTGTCCAAAAGGAACAGCGTTGGCGCGCGCGACGCGTCCTCCAGGTATTTGTTGAGCACTTCGCGGGGCGACCGGCCTCCGCGCTCCCGGATTCCCAACGTCTCGACGATCGCCGAAGCGATCAAGGTCGGATCGCTGAGCGGAGCCAGCGAGACAAAATAAATTCCGCCTGGAAAGTGCTCCGCAAGAGCATCGGCCACCTTCAACGCGAGACGCGTTTTGCCGATCCCGCCCGGCCCCGTGATCGTCAGCAGACGCACGTCCGGACGCAGCAAAAGTTCTTTGCCCGCCGCTATTTCCTTTTCTCGCCCTACGAACGGAGTCCGCTGCGCCGGAAGATTGGCTGGACGCCGCTCCGCCTGGCCGGAAACAATTTCCGAGGCGTTCTTCAACGCGGTCGCAGAGGCGGTAGCGCGGCTTGAATCCAAATCTCGTTTCAGCCGCTGCAAATCCGTGCGAACGTCCGCGGCGTTCTGGTAGCGCAGCTTCTTGTTTTTCTCCAGCGCCTTGTTGATCACATCCTCGAGTTTCTGCGGAATATCGGGATTCAGCCGCACGGGCGCAACCGGCGTGCGGTTCAGAATCGCGTCCGTAATCACGCCCGAGGTCTCGCCACGGAAAGGCAGAACGGCCGTCACCATCTCATAGAGCACCACGCCAACGGAAAACAAATCGGTGCGTGCATCCAGGTTTTCGCCCCGCACCTGTTCGGGCGACATGTACGCGATGGTGCCGATCGTCGCGCCCGCGCTGGTCAATTGCGCGCCCGCCGTGACAGTCGGCATCTGCGACACACCGCCGCTCCGGCCGGCGGCAACCAGTTTCGCTAAGCCGAAATCCAAAAGTTTGGCGTGCCCGCGCTTGGTAATAAAGATGTTCGCGGGTTTGATGTCCCGATGAACGATGCCCTCGGTGTGCGCCGCGTCGAGTCCGTCGGCAATCTCGATTCCCCACTCCAGCACTTGCTCAAGCGACAGCGGCTTGCCCGAAATGCAGTGCTTCAGCGTGGCCCCTTCCATGAATTCCATCGCTATGAAAGGTTCGCCGTTGTGTTCGCCGATCTCGTAAACGGTGCAGATATTGGGATGATTTAACGCCGATGCTGCCTGCGCTTCCCGTCGGAATCGTTCGAGCCCGGCGGAGTCGCGGGACGCCTCGCTTGACAGGAATTTCAGGGCCACGGCGCGGTGTAGTCGGGCGTCCTCAGCCTTGTAAACGACGCCCATCCCGCCGCCACCCGTCTTCTCGACGATGCGGTAGTGCGAGACGGTCTGCCCAATGAGCGTATCGGCGCCCGCCATAGTGACGCCATCTTAGGGGCCGCCCCGAGCCAAGTCAACGAATCGACAGATCGCGAGCGCGAATACGATTGTCTCCGTCCCGCGCCGATTGCTTTTCTGAATGCCTGACACGGACCTGACGCCGGGATTCCAGAGGCCTCCATTAAATGGATGGTAACTTGCCTAATCGGGATTATAATGCCGCCACTGTCTACCGAGAACAACGGCCCCTGGCGCAATCACCAACAAAGTGAGCTGACATGGCGACCTATCACATCCTGGCTCTCGACGGCGGCGGAATCCGTGGTCTCTACACGGCAGTTCTTCTGAAACGCTTGGATGCGCGGGTTCCTGGCTTCGTCGGCCGCGTCGATTTCTTCGCGGGAACTTCAACGGGCGGTATCCTCGCGCTCGGTCTGGCGAAGGGAATGTCGCCGCAAGCGCTCGTCGATCTGTATCGAGATAGCGGAAGCGCGATTTTTTCCCGCACTTTGTGGCATGAAATCCGCGATCTGGGAGATCTCGTTGGAGCGAAGTACGACAACAAGAATTTGATTCAGCTCATCCAATCGACGCTCGGAAACGGAACACTAGACGACTTGCTGCCTCGCCACGTGCTGATTCCCTCGTTCGATTTGGACAACCGGGCGGCGCCGCCGGCGCCTCGGTTTTGGAAGCCGAAGTTTTTTCATAATTTCGAGGGGTCCGAATCCGATGGCGCGGAGAAAATTGCCGATGTCGCCCTGAGGACCAGCGCAGCCCCCACGTATTTTCCCGTGCACCAGGGCTACGTGGACGGCGGCATCGTTGCGAATAACCCGTCGATGGCGGCTTTAGCGCAGGCCATCGACGCAAACACCGGGAAGCAGCAGTTGGACGACTTGAGGCTGTTTTCGATCGGCACCGGCGTCACGCCGACCTTTGTCTCCGGCGATACGCTTGATTGGGGGCTGACGCAATGGGCGACGCTCCTTGCGAACATGATGCTGGAGGGAGTGATGGGCGTCGCCGATTACGAATGCCGGCGCTTGCTCGGCGCGGAAAGGTATTTTCGGCTCGCTCCGGTCCTCCCGGGTCCCATTCCCCTCGATTGCGCCGAGAAAATCCCCACCCTGATCGAGGATGCAAATCAGGTGGACATCGCGGACGCCGTGAGCTGGCTTAGCGCCAATTTCCTGGCATAGGCCATGCGTATTCCCATGCTCGATACGCACGAGATTTAGCGAAACCTGCGGCGTTCCACGCACGTATCTATCTTCAGCTCCATGCCTTGGCTCTAACGCTTCGGTTTTGGCTTCAGGTTTCATGTAGAATTTCGAGCGGAGCAATAAAATTCGGGGGGACGACATGGTCGTGATTCGTCGCATCATGTTTGGCCGCGCTGATCGTGGCGCTGGCGGGGCTGGGATGGAACTCGCTGACGGCCGCGCCGCAAGGACCGCCCAGGGTCCGCCGCAAAAAGTGGTCGAGCCGGAATCGGCCAAAAATCCGTCGCCCGAGGAACTCGCCCAAGGCAAGCTCCTGTTTCAGGGCGAATGCGGCGAGTGCCACGGCGTTGATGCCAGCGGCGCCGCGGGCCCCGGTCTGCATGGCGTCACGCAAAAGCGCGGCGACGAAGGCGTCTTCTCCGTAATCCGCAACGGAATTCCCGGCACAGGCATGGCCCCGGTTTCGAATCTCAACGACAAGCGCGCCTGGGAAGTGGTCGCGTACCTTCATACCCTGTCGCCGACGGACTCCGACGAAGAAGTGAAAGGCGACCCGGTCAAGGGCAAAGCCATTTACGAAGCGAACGGCTGCGCCACCTGCCACACGATCGGCGGATCAGGGCGGAGGATTCGGCCCGCAGCTCACGCGCATCGGCGAGGCCCGCGCGCCGAAATATCTGCACGATTTCCTGCTCGATCCCGGCGCGCATCCGCCCGCGGACGATGCACTCCCCGAGCGCCGCGGATTTACGGGCTACCTCGTGACGCACGTCGTCACGAAGAGCGGAAAAGAAATCAGCGGCATCCGCATCAATGAGGACACGTTCACGATTCAGCTCAAAGACGTGGGCGGCCACTACTACTCGTTCGATAAATCCGCGCTGAAGAGCATCACAACCGAGCCGGGAAAAAGCTTCATGCCGAGCTTCACCAATCTTTCCGCCGGCGATCTGGACGATCTCGTCGCGTACCTGGCAAGCCTGAAGGGGGCCCAATGAGAATCGCCAGACACTTTGCGATCGCGCTCGCGCTGCTGCTTCCCGCGGCGGCCATCGCGCAGGTGCCGTACGACCGCATCCTGCATTCGGATAAAGAGCCGCAGAACTGGCTGACGTACGGCGGCAACTACGCCGCGCAGCGCTTCTCGGAACTCAAGCAGATAACGCCGCAGAACGCGAAGGCGCTGCGCATGACCTGGGTCTACCAGATGCGCGGCGGCGGCGCGCTCGAATCCACACCGCATCGTCGTGGACGGCATCATGTACGTGACGGAACCGCCGAGCAACGTAACCGCGCTCGACGCGCGCACCGGCAAAACATTGTGGCACTACAATCCGGTGATCCCGCGCGACCTCGTCGCGATCGGCCTCTTCCCCACCAATCGCGGCGTGGCCGTGCTCAACGATAAAGTCTACGTCGCCACGATCGACGCGCGCCTGATCGCGCTCGACGCGAAAAGCGGCGTGGTCCGCTGGATCACCCGCATCGCCGACAACAAAGACGACGGCTACGCCATCACGCAGGCGCCGCTCGCGATCAACGGCAAGATCATCGTGGGCGTCGGCGGCGGCGAAGCGGGCGCGCACGGATTCCTGAGCGCGTACGATGCAAACGACGGAAAGCTGCTGTGGCGTCTCCACACTGTTCCGCAAAGCCCGACGGATCCCGGCGCGGATACGTGGGCGAACGGCAGCTGGTCGAATGGCGGCGCCACGACGTGGAACACCGGCTCCTACGATCCCGAAACGAACACGCTTTATTGGGGCACGGGAAATCCGGCGCCGGATTGGAACGGAGACGGGCGAATGGGCGACAACCTCTTCACGTGTTCGCTGATCGCCGTCGACGCGGACACCGGAAAAATGAAATGGTATTTCCAGTTCACGCCGCACGAAACGCACGATTGGGATTCGTCCGAGCCGCCGGTTCTCTTCAACGCGACGATCGACGGCAAGCCACGCAAGCTCGTGGCGCTCGCGAATCGCAATGCGTTCTACTACGTGCTCGACCGCGTGACGGGCCAATTCCTCGTCGGCGTGCCGTTTGCGAAGCAAACCTGGGCCAAGGGACTCGACGCGAAAGGGCCGCCCGATCAAGTATCCGCCCGATCAAAATCAATCCGAGCGTCGAGGGCACTCTCGTGTATCCCTCGCTGACGGGCGCGATCAACTGGACGAGCCCTTGCTATAGCCCGCTCACGGGGCTTTTTTATGTGAACACGCGCGAAAGCGGAGCCTACTACATCAAGGGCGAGCCGAAGATGGCGCCGGGAAATTCGGTGGGCGTGGTCGGCGGGGGCGGCGGCGGCGCGAAGTTCATGGCCGGCGATCAGACCTACACCGCGATTCGCGCGCTCGAAGCCACCACCGGCAAGCGTATCTGGCAATTCAAAATGGTCGGCGATTCCTGGACGGGCACGCTCGTAACCGCGGGCGGCGTGGTTTTCTCCGCCGATGCAGGCGGCGATTTCTTCGCGCTCGACGCCAAAACAGGCGCGCCGGTTTGGCACGTGCAGCTCGGCTCCGCGCTGCGGTCGAATCCGATGACGTATTCGCTCGATGGCAAGCAGTTCGTGGTCGATTCGGCCGGCAGCGCGCTTTTCGCCTTCACCCTGCCGTAACACCTCGGCTTCCACATTTCGCTGTAGGGGCGGGTTTGAACCCGCCCCTACCGAGTTTTCCACGCGAAGCCCGCTTTAGCGGCGGCCCACCTCAGGTAAACTCTACGCATGAAAACCGCCCTGATCGCTCTGATTCTGACTCTCGCACTGAACGCAACGGCCGCGCGGGCGCAATCGCCGACGACTTCGGCGGAAGCGCCGGAAAAGCTAGCAAATCTGGGCGATTTTAAGCTGCAGAGCGGCGAGGTGATTCGCGATTTCCATCTCGGCTATCGGACCGTCGGCGAGCTCAACGCCGACAAATCGAACGCCGTCCTCTGGCCGACGTATCTCGGAGGCCATTCAGAGCACTTGTTGCAATACGTGGGCCCCGCGAACGTGGTCGATACGACGAAATATTTCGCGATTCTCGTGGATTCGATCGGGGACGGCGTTTCGACTTCTCCCTCGAACAGCCGGTTGCAGCCGCGCATGCAATTTCCGGAATTCACGATTCGCGACATGGTGGAATCCGAGCGCCGGCTGGTCACGGAGACGCTGCACGTTTCGCACCTGCACGCCGTGCTCGGCTACTCGATGGGCGGCATCCAGACATTCGAATGGGCCACCGCGTATCCCGATTTCATGGACGAAGCGATCGCTCTCTCCGGATCGCCGCAATCCACTTCCTACGACAAGCTGCTGTGGACCGCCGAAATCAGCGCGCTCGAGCTCGACCCGAACTGGAAAAACGGAGACGGCCGCGGCCCGATGGCGCTCGGATTCGCCGTCTACAGCGAGATCGATTCGATGAACGTCACTTCCCCGTCCTACCGCGTGGCGCACACCAGCCCCAAGGAGTTCGACGAATTTCTCGCAAAGACGCACGAGGAATATCTCGGCGACGCGGCCGCCGCGTGCGACGCGATCCGCCAGCGCCAGGCGATCATGTCGCTCGATATTCCCGGCGAGTATGGCGAGACGCTCAAGCAGGCCGCGAAGCGCGTGCGCGCGAAAATGCTCGTCTTCGTTTCGCCGGAAGACCACATGGTGAATCCGGAGCCCGCGGTGGCGTTTGCACACGCAATCGGCGCGCCGGTCGTGCTGCTGCAGTCGAATTGCGGCCACAGCAGCCTCTCGTGCATCTCGATCGGACCAACAGTGGCGAAATTCCTGGCGAACCCGGATTCGGTGCAAGCAACAACGCTGCGCGAAGACGGCAAATGAAAGAGTATGCATTTTCGGGCGCGCACGACATCAAGGACGTTGATGCCATAAGCAGCTTAAAAGGGCTTATAATCGCTTAAGCGGGCGATTTTGGAGGGATTCTGCCAATGTCCGATCGGCCGACCCAAAAAGAGAAGACCCAACGGGCTTTTCAGGCGTACATCGACTTGCTCGACGCCGCGGAGTGGTTCAAGAGCCAGATGCGCGCGCCTCTCGAGGCATTCGACCTGACCATGGAGGGCTTCCGGCTGCTGATAGTCCTCTACCGGGAGGGAGCGCGGCCGGTGACGGAGCTGGCGCGGCGGCGCGGGTGCAGTCCTCAGAACATGCACAAGGTGGTCGCGCGGCTGGAGAAGCACCGGTGGGTGGGGCGGGCGATCGTGACGCTGCCGCCGGCGGAGATTCCGGAAAGCCGATTGCCGGTGGCGCGGCGCGGAAAGGAACGCGTGGGGCAGAAGATTGCGGTGGTGGGCCTGACGAAGCCGGGAAAGAGGTTCATCGGAGAAGTGCTGCCGAGGCATTCGAAGATGGTGAAGGCCTTGATGACGGCGATCACTGGGAAGCACCAGCGGATGCTGAGCAAAATCTGCCGGCAAGTGCGAGCAGGCGACATCGTGAGATTTGTGAGAGAGATCAGAATGCAAGAGGTGGAGGATTGACGTGGGCGGTTATCGCTAACCGCCCAGAATCGTTTCGACGCCTAACGGCCCGGGATCAGCACCCGCTTCGGCGCCCAGACTTTCACGTCGTGCTCCTCCAGCCGGACCTGAAGGGCGCGGATTTCGCCATTTTTCTTGTCCGACGCCTTCGCCGCAAACGTCAGCAGATACTGGTTCCTCAAAATCTGATTCAGCTGATTCAGGAACGGGGCGAGAGAAACAGGCGCGCCAAGGTCGCCCCCAACTTCCCGGCCGCCGGTTTCGTCAGACAGTTCGATCAGTTTGCCGGACGAGATATTTCCTCGGAAAGACATCGAGTAGCGTGTGCCGGCAATCGGAATCACGTGGACCGTGACGCCCGCTTTCGCCACGTCGTCCATCGCGGCATCGGCATACGGGTCCTCGATGCCGGGGCTGAGAGGATCGTTTCCGCTCCCGAAGACGACGACTTCGCGCCGCGTTCCCGGAGTCATTGGCCAATGCTTCGCCAGATCGCTCAAAGAAAGATAAATGCTCGGCGACTCTCCGTTGCGAAGGCCCAGCGTCAAGCGCAGCGCCTTCGCCGCCTTTTGGTGGTCGGTGGTGAAAGGCGCTGCGGCATCGGCCGAACCGTGCTCTGCGTAGTAGACGCCCACCTCGGTCGAGGGCTCCTGGCCCTGAATAAAATTCGCGATGTAGTCGAACTGCTGGCCCATAAGAGCCGTGCGGATATTGTCGTCAATCAGCAGCGCGAGTTGCAGCGGGCCTTGCGGACCGCGCGCGTGCTCCCAGCCGATCACCTTGGGCAGATCTTTTCCCATGTGCACGGTGACGTCCTCTTGAGGAATCTCCGGCGCGGGCTTGTTGTTCGTTCCGAGCACCGTAACTGTCACGGTGACGGGCACGGTTGCGGAGTTACCGTCTTCCGCCGCGAATGCGGGTACGCTGAGAATCATTGCGAGAAAGAAGGCCGTGAGGATTAGCGAGAATCGAGATGAGTGCATCGTAAATGCCTCCGTCTACTTGGATGCGTTAGCTGTGATCCTAAGATGCACTTTGTGGGGCGGGGCCCTTCCTGCTTCCCTTCGTGTCTCCCTTCGTTTCTCAGGGCACGCAGGGCGGGCAGGGCAAGCCGCTGCGAGGGTGATGGCGAAGGACAAAACGGCAACGACGACGAGCAAGACCGCCCGCCTGAAAGCGAGGCGGCCGCTACAAAAGCAACCTACAAACCATACGGCAAGGCGCCGACCTGCCCTTTGACTTCGCTCAGGGTAAAAAGGTCGCGGCTACGAAGGCAAAAGCAGATCCCTCACCCCGCCAAAAGCGCGGGGATTCCCTTCGCGATCTCAGGGCAGGCGGGATGACAATCGCAGAGATATGTCGTTCCGGACGGAATGTCAACGGAGGCAACGGCGGCTGCGCTACGCGGTGGCGGCTGGCGCGCCGTCGGCGTTTTCGACGATGCAGCCGTCGAGGAGGTGGATGGTGCGGTCGGCGATGCTGGCGTAGCGCGGGTCGTGCGTGACCATGCAGATGGTGGCGCCGTCGCCGTGGAGCTGGCGGAGGAGGTCCATGACGGCTTCGCTGTTCTTGGAATCGAGATTTCCCGTCGGCTCATCGGCGAGCAGGATCGACGGCTGGCCCGCCAACGCGCGCGCGACGGCCACGCGCTGCTGCTGGCCGCCCGAAAGCTGCGCGGGATAATGCTTGGCGCGATGCGCCATGCCGACGCGCTCGAGCGTATCCTGCACGCGCTTTTTCCGTTCGGCCGCGGCCATGCTGCGATAGGTGAGCGGAAGCTCGACGTTTTCGAAAACATTGAGATCGCCGATCAGGTTGAACGCCTGAAAGATAAAGCCGATTTCGCGATTGCGAATGCGCGTGCGGCTCGAGACCGAGAGATTCTCGACGTGATCGTTGTGAATCCAGTAGTTTCCGCCGGACGGCGAATCGAGCAGGCCGAGAATCGAGAGCAGCGTCGATTTGCCGCAACCCGAAGGCCCGGAGATCGAGATGAACTCGCCGTTCTTGATCTCGAGGTGGACGCCGCTCAAGGCATGCGTGTCGATTTCGTCCGTATGAAATACCTTGGTGATGCCCTCGAGGCGAATCAATGACTGGGCGTTACCGTTCATCGTCAGACTCCTTCTCTAATCTTCGAAGAAATAAGTGCGCTATTTCAGCTCCACGCGGTCGTAGTTGTCGTCCGCGGACATGTCCGAGAGGATCACGGTGTCGCCGACATCGAGGCCCTTGCGTATCTCGACCGTATTCACGGACTCGCTGCCGATTTCGACGGGAACGCGAACCGCTTCGCTGCCGCCATCGACAACCTTGAACAGGCCGACGGTGCTATCGGCATCGCCATGCACCGGGCGCCCCACGTAAAGGACGTCGGCGAGGCGCTCGATTTCGATAGTGCCTTCGACGCTGAGATCGGGAACGGCGCCTTTCGGCAGCGCGCCATCGAGTTTTACATCCACGGTGCGCGTGCCATTGGCCACCGAAGGATCGATGCGCATCACGTGACCCGGAATGATGCCGTTGTGCGTGTCGATCGAGGCTTTCTGCCCGATCTGGATGTCCTTCGCCTGCGTCTCGGCGATTTGCAGCGCGGCCTTGAGTTCGGTGGGCTGCGAGACTTTCGCAAGAGCTGCTCCCTGCGTCACCTGCGCGCCGACGTCCACGTCAAGCTCCTGCAAAATGCCGTCGACGCCCGCGCGCACGTGCAATCGGCCGACCTGCGATTGTTTCAATTCGTAGAGCGCGCGCTTTTCGTCGATGTTCGCCTGCTGGACGGCGAGCTGCGGGGTGATGGAATTTGCGAAGGTCTCGACCTCCTGCTGCGCGAGATCGTTCTGCTTGGCCAATTCTTCCGCCTGCACTTCGGCGGTTTTCACGTCGAGCTGCGCTTCCAGGCCGAGTCTGCCGAGGCTCTCGTCCGCCTCTTTTTTCATTTCCGCCGTACGGTACTGCGAGGAAACGGACGCGGCCTGCGTGCGCTTGTCCATCAGCTGATTCTGAAGCTCGGCTTTCGTCTGCTCGTAGGAGGCTTGCGCGCCCTTCAATTGATACTCGGCGTCGAGAGCCTCCTGCTGCAACTGCGGATTGCTGAGATCGAGAATTACGGTGCTCGCTTTCACCGGCGTTCCGGGGAGCAGGTAGCGTTTCTCGACGCGGCCGTCCGTGGCCGCCGGGATTACCCACACGGTTTCCGGGACGAGAGTGCCCAGCCCGCGAACCTCGCGCAGCATCGGGCCGCGCTTCACGGTGTCGGTCCAGATCGTCGATTTGTCGACGCTCGGCGCCGCCGGCTTCAGGCGCGATAGGGCCGCCGTCACCACCACGATCACCAGCAAGGCGGCGCCAGCGTAAATGTATCGCCGGATTTTTTTCTGCCGCTTGACGTCCGGCCGCGCTATATCCATGTCGAATACCTCATTCGTACCTCAGAGCCACGAGCGGATCGACGCGCGATGCGCGCACGGCCGGCACGTAGCAGGCGAACAACGCGACTATGCCCAAGAGTATCGCGGTGGAGACGAAAACGAGCGGGTCCCACGGTTTTACTTCGAAAAGCAAGCTTTGCATCAGGCGGGTGAGCGCCAAGCCGCCCGCGACGCCCACGACCAATCCGATTACCGCCAAGAGCATTCCTTGCAGCACGACCATGCGGCGCACGTGATGCGGGCTGGCGCCGAGCGCCATGCGAATGCCGACCTCTTGCGTCCGCTGCTGCACGGAATAGGCCATGACGCCGTAGATGCCGACCATCGCCAGCAGCAACGCGATGGCGGCGAAAACCGTCAGCAAAGTCATGCTGAACGCATCGAGGGCCGTGGACTGCCTTTCGACCTGAGCCATGGAACGGATGTTGCCCACCGGCAACCCGCCGCTTGCGGCGCGAAGCTCGCGCTCCACTTGCGTGGCGAGCGAATACGGCTCGACGCGAGCGCGGATCAGCCATTGCAGCGGAATCAGGCTATCGCCGAGCGCGGTCATACCGTCAGTGACCTGCGCGATCGGGATGTACACCGTGGCGACGGGCGTGTTGTGGAGCCCATTGTCGCGCACATCGCCTACGACACCGACCACCTCTCGCGCTGGTTCCACGAATTGCGGCCCCATGCCCGCGCCGCCGATGGTAAGTCGCGCGCCGAGCTCGTCGCCCTTGGGCCAGAACTGCTTGGCCATCGTTTCATTGATGATTACGACGGGCTCGGCAGCGGCGCCGTCGCGCTCGTCGAATGCACGCCCGCGCATCAGCGGAATGTGGAATACGCCGAAATATCCGGGAGAGACACTGCGCCACGACCCTCCTCCGGTATACGGGCCGTCGGTTGGCGCGCGGCCCGCGATGTTGAAGGGAAGACTGAATCCTCCCTCCAAAGGAAGGCAGCAGCTTGCAGCGACCGCCTCGACACCCGGCAAAGCCTCGACGCGCCGGCGGCCTTCCTCGACGATTTGCGCGACGGCCGCGGTTTTGTCGAATCGCGCCCCCGTCAAAGACATGTCCATGGTGAGGATATTATGGGTCTCGAATCCCGCGTGGACCGTGCGCAATTGCCAAAACGTGCGGATCAGCAAAGCCGCGCCAACGAGCAAGATCATTGCCAGCGCCATCTCGGTGACTACGAGCAGGGACCGCGTCTTATTCTGGCGAAAGCCGGTGCCGGACCGCGAACCGCTTTCCTTCAGCGTGGACGTCAAATCGCTCCGCGACGCTTTGAGCGCGGGCACGAGCCCGAAAAGAATTCCAGTGACCACGGAAATCGCCAGGGCGAAAATCAGTATTCGCCAGTCGAACGGGATCGTGCCGGCATTCTCGCCGATGCGCGGAATGGTGACGGGATTGACCGCAAGGAGCGACCGCACGCCGAAATAGCCAATGAACAGGCCGAGCACACCGCCGGCGAGCGCAAGCAGCACGCTCTCCGTCAGCACCTGGCGGACGATTCTGGCCCGGCCGGCGCCCAGCGCCTCGCGAATCGAGATTTCGCGTTTTCGCAGCGTCGCGCGCGCGAGGAGCAGATTCGCCACGTTGGCGCAAGCGATGAGCAGCACGAATCCCACGGCACCGAGCAACACAAATAAAGCCGCCTGCACTTGGCCAACAACCACGTTGTGGACGGTATCGACTGTGAAGGTCACGTTCGGGCCCGTGGCCGCCGGATATTTCTTGGCGAATTGCGTACCAATGACTTCCGATGCGGCCTTGGCCATCGCCAGGGTGACTCGAGGCTTCAATCGCGCGGCACCGAACAAGTAGTTTCCCTGATTGATGGAATTCGGATCCGCTTGAAGCGGCAGACAGGCATCTCCGATGGGCAGATCAGGTGAATCGAAGGGAGCCATGACTCCGACGATCGTATAGGCGGTGCCGTCAAGATCGAGAGTCTTGCCCACAACCTGCGGGTCGCTACCAAAGCGGTTCCGCCACAGCCCGTTGCTGATTACGACGAGGGGAGGCCCCTTGGGGACATCTTCCTGCGCGCTAAACGGGCGCCCGATCTCGAACTGTACGCCAAAAAGCGAAAAGAAATTTGCCGAGACCTGCGTGGCTTTCAATTGCTCCGGTTGATCACCTCCAAGAAGGTTCACGTGCTGCTGGCCGGGGAAACCGTAGAGGGCTGCATCTTCCAGAATTTGCGGCTGATTCTGCCACGCCATGAACTTAGGGATGGAAATAATGGGGCCGGTTCCCTCTGGGAATTTATTTTCAAGCACTACGATGCGATCGGCATTGGAATAAGCCATCGGTTGCAGCAGGACCTTATCCACAACTGTGAAGATCGCCGTCGTGGCGCCGATGCCGAGACCGAGCGTGAGGATGGCGACAGCGGCGAAGCCGGGATTCCTTCGAAACATGCGCAGGGCGAAGCGGACATCCTGCCAGAGCGTTTCGAACCACGGTACGCCGCGGCGGCTGCGACCTTCGCTCGCCGGGCCGGCGGCGGTCGCATGTGGCTCTCGCTGTGAAGTGCTTTCCGGCATCATGTCCCTGCCCACATCGCTCTCCGTGTGCGCCTACCGGTGGCCGTCGCGTTCATTCGCCAGTTACTTTGTACATCCTTCATACTCCAGGGCCAACAAGCGGTCAACCGGCGCTTCCCGCCTGCGCTTGGCCGCCGACGATCCAGCCGTCGGCGAGCTGGATGATGCGATTGCCGTACGCGGCCCATGCGTCGTTGTGGGTCACCTGAATGATCGTGGTGCCTTCTTCGTTCAGTTTCTTGAGCAGGTCCATGATCATTTTTCCCTGGCTCGAATGAAGGCTCCCCGTCGGCTCGTCCGCAAGAATCACTTTCGGCTTTCCGATGATCGCGCGCGCAACGGCCACGAGCTGCTGCTGCCCGCCCGAAAGCTGATTGGGAAAGAGCGCCTTCTTACCGACGATCTGGAAGCGATCGAGGGCGTCGGCGACGAGCGCCTGGCGCTCCGATTTCGGGATGTCGCGATAGGAAAGCGGCAGATCGAGATTTTCGGCGACGGTGAGGCCGTCGAGCAGGTGATACTGCTGGAAGACGAAGCCGATGTACTGCTTGTGCAGCTCGACGCGGCGCCGGTTGTCAAGTTTGTGGACCGCGCGATCGAGCAGGTAATACTCGCCCTTCCAGTCGCCGTCGAGCATGCCGATGATACCCATCAGCGTCGACTTCCCCGCCCCGGATGGCCCCATGATCGTGACGAAATCGCCCTCGCGGATTTCGAGGTCGATGCGGCGCAGGACCCAGCTCCTGCCGGCGCCCGATTCGTAGGATTTCTCGATGTTGACCAGCTTGATCATTTTTGCTCGCTTCTAGCTGCCACGACGCGGAGCCTTCGACCCGTTTTGCGGCCCGAGTTCGCCGTCGCAGCGCTACAACATGTAGCGGATCGATGGATTCGTGTCAAGGCTTCACTCATACCCAACGGCGCGCTGGCACATAAGACGCCGCGACCGGCCCAAACGTAAGCGGCACCACTAGAAGCCGTCTCATAAATGTTCGCGGCCGAGGCGAAGAGTGCCTTCGGGGGCTAAAGCCCAGCTTCTCTTCGCCTGAATGTCGGAGCTAAAGCTCCGACCCCCTGACGAGCATTTATGAGACGGCTTCTAGCCATCAGCCACTAGCCACTTCTTCATTCATACCTCAGCGCGACCATGGGATCGACGCGCATCGCTCGCCGCGCGGGAATCCAGCAGGCCAGAAGGCCCGCCGCCGACATCAGGATCGTGACGGTGATATACGTCACGAGGTCGCCGGGGCTGATGCCCGCGAGCATGTGGGCCATTGCGCGGGTCAGGGACCACGCCGCAATCATTCCAATCACGATGCCGACGATCACGAGGCGTATGCCCTGCTTCCAGACGAGGCGAAGGATGTCGCGCGAATCTGCGCCGAGGGCCAGACGGATGCCGATCTCGCGCGTCCGCTGGCTTGCCGTGAACGATACGACGCCATAGACGCCGACAACTCCGAGAGTCAATCCGATTATTCCGAGGACGGCGGCGAAAATCGCTGCCAGACGAAACACCAGAAAGCCCAACGCTCCATTGAGCGATTGGCTCATCGTCTCGATGTCCATGATGGAAAGATTGGGCGCCAATTCGCTGATCTCGTCTCTTACGGGTGCGGCGAGCGATTCGGGCGGAACGAGCGTTCGAATCTGCAACGCGCGTTTGGATGCGAAGCTCTGCGCGAGTGGAAGGTAGAAAAATGGCTGCGCGTCTTCGTTGACCGTCTGGTACTTGCCGTCGGCCGTCACGCCGACGACCTCGATAGGGGACGTGGAATCGTCGTTCATGCGGAAGTATTTGCCGATCGGATCCTGGCGCGGCCAGAAATCGGCAGCCATCGTTTGATTGATGATGGCGACCGGCGGAGCGGTCTCGTTGTCCGAGTCCAGGAAGGCGCGGCCGCGGAAGAGCGCGACGTGCATCGTATCGAAATACGGCGGATCGACCCTGTTCAGAAGCACAAGCGGAGCGTGCTGCCCCGGAGGTATCGCGCGGCCCTGGATGAAAATCGAGGCTTTGCCGGGAAACCCGCCCATCGGCACGTAGGAAGCCAGGCTCGCGGATTGGACTCCGGGAAGAGCGCGCACTCTCGATTCGATCTCCCGGTAAAACGCGGTCGTGCGCGCCTCGTCGTAGCCCGCCTCGTGCGGGTCCATGATTACGTTGAGGACGTGGTCAGGATCGAAACCAAGGTGGAAGCTTCGGACGCTCTGCAAACTGCGAACGAATAGTCCGGCCGCGATCAAGAGAGCAAACGAGCCCGCCACCTGCGCAATCACAAGAAAATTGCGGGGGCCCGCGTGACTTACGCCGAAGGAACTTCGCTGCCCGCCCTCGTGCAACACCGAATTCAAGTTCGCCCGGGACGCGTGCAGCGCTGGAAGCAATCCCACGATGATTCCCGTGGCGAGCGCGCATCCAATCGCGAAAGCAAACATCCGCCAATCGAAGGTGGCATCCACGTGCAACGGGATGTTCGGCAGACGAAGCGAACTCGTCAGGTGGTCGACCCACATGCCCAGGATCAGCCCGGCGGCTCCGCCGAGAATGGCGAGCAGGACACTTTCGGCGAGCATTTGACAAATCAGGCGCGCGCGCCCGGCGCCCAAGGCCGCACGAGTGGCCATTTCGCGCTGGCGGGACGCGCCGCGCGCGAGCAGAATGTTTTCCACATTCATGCACGCGAGCAGGAGAACGAATGCTGCCAACACCATGAACAGGCCCGAGAATGCCACGAACGCGTTGTTTGCATACGGGATCGGCCGCGCCAATTTCTCAGGGACCGCACGAACGGTGAACCACTTGTCCGTGGCGGGATATTGAGCGGCGAGGCGCGCCGCGATCACGTCGAGAGAATCCTGCGCCTGACGCAGGCTGATCCCCGGCTTGAGCCTTCCGAAGACCAGCATTCTTCTTTGGTCGCGATTATTCCAGAATAGATTCGGCGCTATCTCCGTGCTGATTGCGCTGAGAGGGAGGTACAGGTCCATTTCCGCGATGGAATACATGCCTTGGAATCGCCGCGGCACGACGCCGACGATCGTTGCTGCTTTGCCATTGATCTCGATTTGCCGGCCGACCACGCCTGCGTCGCCGTGGAATCTCTTCTGCCAGTAGGAATATCCGAGGACTGCGATCGGAGGTTCGCCCGGCGTTTCGCCTTCATTCGGCAGAAACAAGCGCCCTGCCGCCGGCTTTACGCCCAGAGCCGTAAAGAAGCCCTTCGAAACGTAGTTCGCGAAGCACTGCTCGGATTGGCCCTTGAAGGCCAACTGCACGTTGCTGAGGACGATTGCGAATACGTCGGAAAAAGTCTCGGCTTGCTGCCGGAAATCGACGAATTCCGGATAAGCGAACCCCGAAGATCCGACCGGCGCGTCTTTCTGCTGAATGGCCAGCACCGTGATCTGTTCCGGGTCGAGTACGGGCAGCGGGCGCAGCAGGAAGCCGTTCACGATGCCGAAGATCGCGGTGTTCGCGCCGATTCCGAGAGCGAGCGTGACGACGATGACAAACGTGACGCCGGGCGACTTCGCGATCATGCGGAGGCCGAAGCGCACATCTTGCAACAGCGTTTCGAGCCACGGAAGCGCGCGGCGGTCGCGATAATTCTCTTTGGTCTGCTCGATGCCGCCGAGCTTGATCAGCGCTTGCCGGCGCGCTTGTTCCGGAGTCATGCCGGCGCGCAGATTCTCCTCCATATGCATCTGGAGATGGCTTTCGAGCTCGGCCGCAAGCTCGCGATCGCGACGCCGCTTACCGAACATCCCGCCAAGCCGCACGAACCATGCGCGCACTCGATTCACGAGGCGTCCGTGCAGGTTGCTCTCGCCACTCGCCGCTTCCTCACTCGTACCTCAGCGCGACCATGGGATCGACGCGCATCGCGCGCCGCGCGGGGATGTAGCACGCCACCAGCGCGACCAGCACAAGCAGCGCAGCGGAGCAAAGGAACGAGACCGGATCGAACGGGCTGACGCGGTAAAGAACGCTCTGCATCGCTCGCGTGAGCAGCAGTCCCGCGACAATCCCGGCCGCAATGCCGGCGAGAGTCAGCCTGGCTACCTGTCGCAGAATAATCCGCATCACGTCCGAAGGCCTGGCCCCCAAGGCCATGCGAATTCCGATTTCGTTTGTGCGCTGCGCGACGCTGTAACTTACGAGGCCATACAAGCCAACGGCGGCGAGCACGAGCGCGAGCCCGGCGAACACGGCGAGGAGATTGGTAGCGAATCGCTGCGGCCCGAGCGACGCGCCGATCAGGGAATCCATGCTCGTCAGGTCGTGGATAGGCTGGTTGGCGTCGACGCCACGCACGGCTTCCCTCAGCGCGCCCGCCAGCGCCGCCGGGCTGCCATATCCTCTTACGATGAGGTATCCGCCGGGCGCTTCCTGCTGATAGATCGGATAGTAGTAGGCGCCCTTGCTCGAACTTTGCGAACCGACGGTGGAAGATTCTTCGCCCGCCAGCCGGCTGAAACGGATGTGGCCTACCACGCCGACAATCGTGCTCCAAGCGCCCTTCGTCTTCGGGCCACTGCGAATTTTTTGGCCGATGGGATCCTGATTGGGCCAATATTGGCGCGCGAGATTCTCGTCGATCACGGCGACCGGCTGGGAGCCCAGGCGGTCGCTATCCGTAAAAATGCGGCCCCGCAGAAGCGGGATGCCGAGCGCGCTGAAGTAGCCTCCCGTGACCACGCGAATGTCGCCATGAGGACCGGGCGCTCCGGAACTGGTCGGCTTCCCCTCGATCTGAAAACTGGCGGAGTTATTGCCGCCCGAAAACGGCAAAGAATCACCGGCGCCCGCCGCAACGACCCCGGGGGTGTGCCACAACCGGTCGAGGACCGCCTGAAAAAAGGCGATCTGTTTCTCGGGAGTGCTGTATTGCTCTTGCGGCAAAGAGAGAGCGGTCGTCGTGACGCCTTCGGGTTGGAAGCCTGGATTCGTTTCGCTGATGCGCGCCACACTTTTCAGCAGGAGTCCCGTTCCGGTGAGCAAAACGAGGCCCAGCGCAAGCTCTCCGGCCACTAGGAAAGAGCGCAAGTTCTGCCGGCCGCGGCTGCCGGTGGCGGAGCGGCCGGATTCGCGCAGCGCGTTATACGGATCGGCCTGCGACGTATGCCACGCGGGAAGGGCGCCGAAAAGCAGCACGGAACCAATTCCGACGAGCGCCGTAAACAGCAGCACATAGCCATCCAGCGGAAAGTCGCCGGCGATCATTCCCGGCGGCGCGGCGAACCTCAAGGCCTTTACCCCCTCGCGTGCGAACACAAGACCGAGCAGGATTCCAGCCAGCCCGAGCACCGCGTTTTCCGCCAGCGCCTGGCCGAGGAGCCGAACCCGCGAGGCCCCGAGCGCGGCCCGAACCGCGAGTTCTTTCGAGCGGCCCGCCGCTTTGGCCAGCAGGAGTCCGGCAATATTCGCGCATGCAATCAAAAGGACGAACGCTACGGCGCAGGCAAGAATCAAGATCGGCGCGCGGAGGTCGCCGAAAACGAGCGCCGTGATGGGCATCAGGAACATGTCCCAGCCGGCGTTTTTTGCAAAGCTCGAGGCTGGATTGTCGGTCACTCGCTTCGCGAGAATGCGCACGTAGGCGCTTGCCTTCGAAAACGAGACGTTCGGCTGCAGGCGCGCTACCGCGAAATAGCTTTCATTGAATGTGTTGTTGACGTCGAAACTTTCCGCCGGAAGGCCGATCGGCGCCCAGAGATCAACGTCCGCCGGCCAGCGAAACTCGGGCCCCATCACGCCAACGATCCTGTAGGGCTGTTCGTTCAATTGAATGCTGCGGCCGACGGCGCCGCGGTCGCCACCGAACCAGCGCTGCCAGGCGCCATAGGACAGCACGACTTCGCGGTTGGCATTTGGCTGATCCTCGCTGGGGGAAAACACGCGGCCGATGACGGGCTTGGCCTGGAAAACATCGAACCATTGCCACGAAACCTCTGCGCCTCGGAGCCGCTGCGGATAATCGGCGCCGGTATAGTTGAAATCCGCCGCGCGCTCGAGGGCAGCGGATGCGAAAATCTGCTTGCTGTCGCGAACCTGCGTGAAGTCCGGCGCGGACACGACGATGTTCTGCAAGCCGAGTTTTTCGTATTTCACTCGCAGCGCGACGATGCCCTCCGCGTGCGAAATGCCGGGCGGATGTAGGAAAAGCGCGTTGATCACGGAAAAGATGGCGGTATTGGCGCCGATGCCGAGTGCGAGGGTGAGGATGGCGACCGCGGTAAAGCCGGGACTCTTGCGCAGCATGCGCAAGCCGAAGCGGACATCTTGCAATAGCGTTTCGAGCCATGGCAGGCCGCGGCGGTCGCGATAATTCTCTTTGGTCTGCTCGATGCCGCCGAGCTTGATCAGCGCTTGCCGGCGCGCTTCTTCCGGCGTCATGCCTGCGCGCAGATTCTGCTCGATATGCATCTGCAGATGGCTTTCCAGCTCGGCTACAAGCTCGCGATCGCGCCCCTGCTTGCGGAACATCCCGCCAAGCCGCATGAACCACGCACGCACCCGGTTCACACAGCCTCCCGGCAGGTTGCACTAGCCACTGGCCACTTCTTCATTCGTGCCTCAGCGCGACCATGGGATCGACGCGCATCGCCTTCCGCGCGGGGATGTAGCACGCTGCCAGCGCGACAAGCGTCAGCAGCGCCGCTACGGCGATGATGGTCACCGGGTCATAGGCGCTCACGCCGTAAAGCATCGAGTTCAGATAGCGCGTCACGCCCAGCGCGACGCCGACGCCCGCGATCGCGCCGACGAGCGCCAGCCCAATCCCCTGCCTCAGGATGAGGCGCATGACGTCGCCCTGCTGCGCCCCCAGCGCCATGCGGACGCCGATTTCGCGCGTGCGCCGCGCTACTTCGTAAGAAAGAAGACCGTACAAACCGATGCAGGCCAGCACGAGAGCCAGCAAGCCGAAAAATCCGGAGAGCCGCGCGATGAGCCGCTCCCCGAAGAGCAACCGGTCGATCTGCTCCGATTCCGTGGTCACGTCGAAAAGCGGCAGATTGGCATTGATCTGCGCAACCACTTCGCGAATCGCGGGAAGCAACGCCTGCGGATCGGCCGCAGTGCGCACCTCGAACGTGGCGCCCGAGCCGCTTTGCGGCATGTACATCATCGGATGGATTTCCCGCCGCAAGCTGTTGTACTTCGCGTCGCGCACCACGCCGACGATCTCGTAGCCGGGGCTCGCCGGGGCATATTCGTATCCGGCGGATTCTCCGAATTCCTTCCCTACGGGATTTTCCTTGCCGAGATATTTCCCGACGAAGGCCTGATTCACGATCACGGGCGTCGGCGCGGAAGTCGCCTTGGGTCCGCTGTTGGAGGCCGCGAGCTCATAATCGGAAGCATTGAATTGCCGGCCGGCGAGAAACGGAATTCGCATTGTCTTGAAGAAATCCAGCCCGACAGGCAGCATGTCCGCCTCGGACGGACGGTCCTGCGGCGTGCCCGGCCAGTGAAACGCCGTGATCAGCAAGCCGTTGCTCAGCAGGGGCATCATCGAATAGCTCACCGACTGCACGCCCGGCGTCTCCGCGAGCCGCCCCTGCAAATCGCGGTAGAAGCTGTCGAGTTGCGCATCTTTGTATCCGGCAAGCGTCGGATCGATATTGAAATTGACCAGATTGTGCGCATCGAAGCCGATATCCACGCTGCGCAGGTTGGCAAGCGTGCGCACCAGGAGTCCCGCGCCGACCAGCACCACAATCGCCAGCGCCACTTGCGCCACCACGAGCGCGTTGCCGGCGCCGAACCATCGGCCCCCAACCCGCGTGCCGCTTGCCGCACTTCCTTCACCTTCCTTGAGCATCGGATTCAAGTCGATGCGCGCACTGCGAAGCGCCGGCGCGAGGCCAAAAAGAATTCCGGTAAGCAGCGAAATGCCGATCGTGAATCCGAGGACGCGTGAATCGACGCCCGCGGCGAATCCGAGCGGCTGCGACTGACTGCTCGACAGAAACGACAGAATTGCGTGCGTTCCCCAATAGGCGAAAAGAATCCCCAGCGCTCCTCCAAGCACCGAGAGCATTACGCTCTCGGTCAAAAGCAGCCGGACGATCCTCATGGGGCCAGCGCCCAGCGCCAGCCGTACCGCCATCTCTTTTTGTCGCACCGCGGCGCGCGCCAGCATCAGCCCCGCAACGTTGGCGCAAGCGATCAGCAGAATGATCCCGACAGCCAGCATCAGCAAGTAGAGTGGATCCGTATACCGCGTGCGCGAGCCCGTCAAAGCTGTTTGGGCCGGCAAGAGAGTCACCGCGGGATCGTCGGCTGGAGCCGAAAGCGTGGTGGGTGCACCTGCCACTTCACGAGGCGCCTGGCCCCTCGCGGCTTCCGGCGGCGCAGATGGCGCTGGAATTCTTGCGGATCCTTTATTGCTATTGTCGGCGGGGGGAGGCGGCGTTGCGCGATAAAACGTCACGCGCCCGTTTGGCTCTTTGGCCGGCGCCGGCTGCGGCCCCGCGTGTCCACCCTGCGATTGCGATGGCGGCCCGCCAATCACCATTTGGTTGCGGATCTGCCCGTTCCCCGAGTGCGGCCCACCAGCCGGCCCCGGTACCATCATCGGCCCGGCGCCAGCACTAAATAACGGTACGGAACCGTGCAGCATTTCACCGCGGAAAATGGCGCTCACCGCTGTTTGCGCCTGCGCGAGCGGCGTTTCCGCTTTGAGCCTTCCTACAACCGTCAGCCACCAGGAGGTTACATCGTCCTGCCGGTTGCGCCACGTCGCGGAGCTATTAATCCGCTGCGCGTCAGCGAGCGGCAGCCAGATCTGATAGTCGCTGCCCGGCGAGAGTCCGGTGAATTTCTGTTCGGCGACGCCGACGATGGTGAAGGGCACGCCGTTCAATTGCAGCGTACGGCCCACGACGGAACGCGCTCCGCCAAACGCGCTCTGCCAGTAACCGTAATTCAACACCGCCACCGCCGGCGCGGATGGCGAATCATCGCTCGACTCGATAACGCGTCCCAGCGCCGCCGTCACGCCCAGCGTACGAAAAAACTCCCCCGAAACAACCTGCCCGTCGATCACCTTAGCCGGGCCGTTGCCGGTTAGATCGAGCCGGCCCGCATTGGCAAACGCCGCTACGCCGGAAAATGATTTCGTCGCCGCGATTTCGCGAAACATCGGTTCGGAAAACGAGCAGCCCGAAGGATTCGCGGCTCCGAAGCGCAGATCCGTGGCGCAATCTCCCGAGGATGCATACCAGCGAATTTTGGGCGCATTGCGCGCGCCCCATTTGAGCAGCGCGAGTTGCGACGGATTTTCCACGGGGAGCGAGCGCAACAGCACCGCGTCGATGAGGCTGAAGATTGCAGTGTTCGCACCGATGCCGAGAGCGAGCGTGACGACGGCGACCGCCGTGAATCCGGGATTCTTGCGCAGCATGCGCGCGCCAAACCGAATATCCTGCAGCAACGTTTCGAGCCATGGCAGGCCGCGGCGGTCGCGGTAATTCTCTTTGGTCTGCTCGATGCCGCCGAGCTGGATCAGCGCCTGCTTGCGCGCCTCTTCCGGCGTCATTCCCGCACGCAGGTTGTCTTCGATATGCATCCGCAAATGCGATTCGAGCTCGGCGGCAAGCTCGCGGTCGCGGCGCTGCTTGCCAAACAAACCGCCGACTCGCACGAACCACGCGCGCACTCGATTCACAAAGCCTCCCCGCTGCTCGCTCGGCGTGTCACTCGTGCCTCAGCGCGACCATCGGATCGACGCGCATCGCCCTGCGCGCCGGGATGTAACATGCAAGCAGCGCCACGCAGGCCAGGAAGAGAGCGGCGCCGCCGAGGATCAGCGGCCCGGGATCGCTGGGGCCGGCGGCGAAATGTCCCATGGCGTGCGCCAGGGCCCAGCCGCCGATCAGACCTGCAACGACTCCCGCTGAAACGATGACCAATCCTTGGCGAAGAACGAGCTTCAAAATATCGCGGCGGCTGGCGCCCAGGGCGATGCGGATTCCGATCTCGTGGGTCCGCTGGCTCGTAGCAAACGAAACCACGCCGTACACGCCCACCACCGCGAGCGCCAGCCCAATCAATCCCATTACGCCGGCCATCGTTGCGCCCAATCGGAAGATGAAAGAGCCCTGGATTCCAGCAAGCGATTGCTCCATCGTCTCGGCGTCCAGAATGGGCAGGTCGGGCGACATCCTACGAATTTCCTGTTGCACCTCGAAAAGCAGTGGCTCGAGCGGCCCGGAAGAACGGACTTCGATCGTGTGGATCGGGTCGAACGACTGTGCCAGCGGAAGATAGAAGAAGGGTTGGGGCGCCTCCCCAATGCTTTCGTAGGCGCCTTTGCCGGACACCCCAACGATTTCCACGAGTCGACCAGGGTCGCTGTCGATGCTGAAGCGCTTCCCGATGGGGTCTTCATCGGGCCAAAACCGCTCCGCCATCGTCTGATTCACGATCGCGACACGCTCGGCCGTTTCGCTATCGGAATCCGAGAACGAACGTCCGCGCAAAAGCGGAACACGCATCGTGCCGAAGTAGTCGGGATCGACCGCGTCCAGAAGAATGAGCGGCGGCTGCTGACCGGGAGGCAGCGGACGTCCTTCGAACGTTACGTGCCTTCCGCCATTGATGGTATTGAGGGGAACGTCGAACGACAAGCTTACCGATTCGACTCCGGGCAAGGAGCGGACTCGGTCTTCCAGTTCACTGTAGAACTGCTTCGCGCGTGCCTCATCGTAGCCAATCTCGTGCGCATCCGTGACGGCATACACCACGTGGCTCGGATCGAAGCCGAGATACGTTCGCTCGGCTCGGTTGAGGCTGCGCACGAAAAGAGCGGCGACGATCAACAACATGAGCGAACCCGCCACCTGCAAGACGACCAGAATGCTGCGGGCTCGATGACGCGTGACACCGGCTGAATCGCTGCGCCCACCCTCGTGCAATACTTCGCCCAGATTCGCGCGGGAGGATCGCAACGCCGGCCAGAGGCCAACAGCAATTCCCGCGAAGAGAACGATTGCCAGGGAGTACACGGCAACGCGCCAGTCGAAATGAAAATCGAGACTCAGGGGCAGGCTCATGCGTGGCAGGAGCAAGCCTAGCGAACGGCTGGCCCAACTGCCGAGGATCACGCCGGTCGCGCCGCCGAGCAAAGACAAGAGGACGGCCTCGGTGAGCATCTGACGCACAATGCGGCCGCGACCCGCTCCGAGCGCGGCGCGAACCGCCATCTCGCGGCGCCGCAGGGTGGCGCGCGCCATGAGAATGCTGGCGACGTTCATACAAACCAGCAGCAAAACCAGCGCGGCAAGAATCAGGAACAATCCCGCAACGACCGGGACCACTGTGCCAACGGCCGGCGAGGGGCGAGCAAGCGTTTCGGGAATCACGCGGACGGAGATTCCCTTGTCCGTATCGGAATATTGCGCGGCCAGTCGATCCGCAATCACATTGACGGAACTCCGTGCCTCCGCGAACCTAACGCCGGGCCCCAGCCTGGCCATCGCGCTAATTTCCCGCTGGTTGCGCGCGGCGAACAGGCCTGCGAGGGGCTTCTCTTTCGTGATCATGACCATTGGGAGATACGCATCCATTCTCAGGAGCGAAAAAGTGCCCTCAAAGCCCTTCGGCGCCACACCGATGATGGTTGCGGATTCGCCGTCGAGGCGCACCACCTTGCCGACGACGCCGGGATCGCCGCCAAATCGCTTTTGCCAATAGGCGTATCCCAAGACAACATTTGTCTCCGCACCCGCGTTCTCGCCCTCGCCGGGAAGAAACAAGCGCCCCAGCGCCGGCTTCAGGCCGAGGGCGGAGAAATAGTTTCCGGTTACGCAGGAGACGTACAGCCGGTCGGCGCGGCCGTCCGCGCTGAAACCGACGAGCCATAGCTTCCAGCCGAAGACATCGGAGAATACGCTCGAGCCCTGCTTGCGGAAGTCCACGAGATCCGGATAGGAAAAATCCGTCGCCCCGACAGTATCGCCTTGCTGCTGACTTGCGAGCACGGCGATCTGCTCCGGGTGCGGCACCGGCAGAGGACGAAGGAGGTAGCCGTTCACAACGCTAAATACGGCCGCGTTGACTCCGATTCCCAGCGCGAGCGAGAAGACCAGAGCAAAGGTCAAGAGGGGGGACTTGCGCAGCATGCGCAGGTCGAAGCGAACATCTTGCAACAGACTTTCGAGCCAGGGCAGCCCGCGACGATCGCGGTAGTTCTCTTTCGTCTGCTCGATACCACCCAGCTTGATCAGCGCTTGCCGGCGAGCTTCTTCGGGCGCCACGCCCGCGCGCACGTTGTCGTCGACCTGCATCTGCAGGTGCGCTTCCAGCTCGTCGGCCAGCTCGCGGTCGCGGCGCTGCTTGCCGAACAGGCCGCCGAATCGCACGAACCACGCGCGCAGGGTTCTCATCGTGGCATCACGATTCTTCGCTCGGCGCGAGGAAGCGCGCCAGGATCGCGGTCGTCTGCTCCCACTCGCGCTCTTCCTTCTCGATGCGCTTCCGTCCGGCGCGGGTGAGTTTGTAATATTTCGCCTTGCGATTGTTGTCCGAGGTGCCCCACTCGGAGGCGATGTCGCCTTCCTGCTCGAGCTTCAGCAGCGCCGGATAGAGCGTGCCGTAGTTCACGGAGAGCAGATCGCCGCTGGTTTGCTCGATGCGGCGGGCGATGCCGTAGCCGTGCAGCGGCCCGAGCGATTCGAGGGTCTTCAAAACCATCAGGGCAAGAGTTCCCTGCCAGACGTCCTGCTTTATCCGCGGCCATTTTTCACGTTCTCCTATTGGTTTCCCATAGGCACACTGCCACAACTCCTATTGGAAAACAATAGAAAATATGTTCGGACCGACTCCGATTCGGGATTGCGAGAAAGTGGAGCGTGAGAAATCGCTCCGGCCCTGCCGACGCTTAGTGTGCGCCCTTCTTGACGTGGGAGAGTTTCAAAACGGCTTCAATGTCGCGGCGGGAATCGAAGCTGGAGACGGTGCGGGTCGCCGAAGTCGTAGGTCGCCATGCTCGGCGTGCACTTCGTAATCCATGTTGGGATCGAGACCGCTGAAGCGGTAGAGGCCGGCATCGTCCGCAATGTAGGTTTTCACGGACTGCGTTTTCACGTTCAACAGATAGACGACGCTCGCAGGATCGGGATTCTCGTTCTTATCCACCACGGTGCCGTGGATCGTGCGGAGTTGCAGATCGTTTTTCTGGTCCTGCGCGGCGCGAAGGCAAGGCGATCGCGAGGCCGAACGCCATGAGGCAAACGATTCCGAGGGCTCCCGCGACGCTGCGGGTCATTCCGCTTCCTCGTCTTCTTCTTCGTCTTCCTCTTCGGCGTCCTCGGCGTCGGAGGCTTCGTCGGAATCGCCCTCGCTCATCGTCGTCATCCCGTCGTCTTCGTCTTCAGACAGCACGACGAAATGCACCGGGTGCGTCTGCGTCACTTCGAGTTCCGCGTCGCACTCCGGGCAGCTCAGAATTTCGCCTTCCTCGACTTCGTCTTCGTCCAGATCGATTTCCGTGTCGCATTCCGGGCATCTGGTCAAGGCTATCTCTCCTCTGCGGGTTTTCGGCCCGTCGGCGTATTATATAACGCCCGTGCCAAGGAATCTCCGAGAGGAATCGCGCATTGATGACGCGTAATCGCGAATACCCGGATCGTCCCGTGGTGGGCGTCGGGGGAGTGATCATTTCGGAGGGGCGCGCGTTGCTGGTGCGGCGCGGAAGTCCGCCGCTCGAAGGACAGTGGTCGATTCCCGGCGGAATGCTCGAAGTCGGGCGAGACGCTGTTGCTCGGGGTGCGCCGCGAGCTGCTCGAAGAGACGGGCATCGAGGTGAAAGTGCTCGAGCTGATCGAGGTCTTCGAGCGGATCAATCTCGATGGCGAGGGCAAAGCGAGATATCACTACGTGGTTCTCGATTACCTGTGCGAGGCGGCTCGGGGCGAGGCGCGCGCGGGAAGCGACGTGACCGACGTGGCGTGGGCTACACCGGCGGAATCTCGCGAAATACGCGCTTACGGAGACGGCTACGCGCGTGGTCCTAAAGGCGTTCGACATCGCGCGCGAACATCTGCTGCACAGCTGAAGGAATCTCTCGAGCGGAAGATACTAGCGGACTCAGCTGGCGGCCGCTTCCGGCAATCTTCCGAAGCGGCGCTCGCGCCCGAGGAAATCCTTCACCGCCGCTGCGAGGTCGGCAGCATCGAATTCCGGCCACATCCTCGGCGTAAACAGCAATTCCGCGTAGGCGCATTCCCACAGCAGGAAATCGCTCAGGCGGCGCTCACCGCCGGTGCGAATCAAGAGATCGACGTCGGACATCGGCCCGCCCGCGTGAGTCACCTGCCCCAGCCGCCGCGCGAATTCCTTGTCCGACACTTCGAGGCTTGAAACCATCCAGCACGCGGCGCGCAGAATCGCATCGCGGGATGAATAATCGAGCGCGATTCTCAATTCGAGCTTGCGGCCGCCGGCGGTTGTGCGCTCGGCCGCTTCGATTGCCTCGACGAGCGATTTGGGCACGCGGTCGCGCCGGCCGATGATGCGCAGGCGGACGCCGAGCGACGCGCAGTCGGCCGCATCGCTGCGCAGATAGCTTTCGAGCAGCGCGAGCAGCGAGCTCACTTCCCCGCTGGGGCGCTCCCAGTTGTTCGAAGAAAACGCGTACAGGCTCAGCGTGCCAATGCCCAGGTCGGGCGCCGCGCGCACCACGCGGCGCACGGCCACCATTCCGGCGCGGTGACCTTCCACCCGCGGGAGTCCTCGCGCCGCTGCCCAGCGGCCATTGCCGTCGAGCAGGATTGCGACGTGAAGCTTCGCGGGCGGATGCGGGAACTCAGTTATCGATTGTGCCACCATGGAGATTCCTTTGGCCGTTGGCGCGATGCGATTAACCTTCGCGCGTGGCGCGAATCAGGGCTTCCATGTGGTCGAGATACTTTTCAAGCGCGCGGCGGCCCGCCGGCATCAGCCGGTATTCGGTTTTCGGCACGCGGCCCGCGAACGATTTCGTGCAGCTGACGTAACCCGCATCCTCGAGCTTGCGCGCGTGAACGCTGAGATTTCCATCCGTAGCCTTCAGAAGCTGCTTGAGTTCACTGAAGGCCAGCGATGCGTTTACGGCCAGCGCGCTCAAAATGCCAAGCCGCGTGCGTTCGTGAATCACGCGATCCAGATTCACCGCGGCTTTCTGGCGGCCGCGTGGGCGCGGCGCCGCGTCTTCCCTTGTCCTCCCGCGACGAGCGGAAAGCTCCCGATTTACCCGCCATATTTCCTCGCAATCACGGCGCCGAATATCACGTGCAAACCGCCGAATCCGGCCGCCAAAAGCGCGTTACCCCACGACCAGGGACAAAATAACGCCACCGTTCCCAGCACAACAAAGCAAAGGCCCATCAACGGCACGACGCGGATCGAAAACGCGCCGCCCGTCACAACGCCCGTGCCGTAGAGCAAGAGCCAGACGCCCGGAATAGCGCCCACAATGCCGAGCCGCGCGAGCAGCAGCGTAAGCAGCGCTCCGACAAATATCGGCGGCACAAAGCTATAGACGAACCGCCGGCCCGGGCCCGAAAGCAATGGGCTCCCCGCAGCGCGCGCTTTTGTCATCGTGGTCCATACGGCGATCGAAATGGCCACCGCGGCCTCGAGCACCCAGGTCAACAGCCAATTCGATGGCGACGATTGCTGCGACGCGATGCCCGCCGCTCCGAGCGCCGTGATGCCGATCGCGATCCCGCCCCAGCCGGGGACGGCGGTGAACGATCCGGCCCGCTCCATGGTTTCGCGGATGAAACGAAGGTTATCGCGGGCACGGTCGTCGATGGCAACGGGATCGACCGGGCGGGAATGGGAAAATTCGGATGGCGCCATGCGGGAAGAATAGCACGTCCAGCATTTCCTTCAAGTACTTTGTATATTAAAGCTTCCTAACATAAACCCCTCTTCGGAGGCCCCTAAGCCCTTGTGAGGCGCGCCTCCCGCAGATATGCTGAAGCGCACCACAAAATCCGGTGGAGGGGAACAATGAAAAGAATTCTTCTTGTGATTCTGGCCGCTGCGCTCGCACCGCTGGCCGCATCCGCGCAGCAGACGCCTGCGCCTGAAGCGAACCCCGTCTCGAGCGCTCTGCGTTCAATCGTCGCCCGCGAATCCAGAGAGGTGGTAGCCGGGGCGGAAGAAATGCCGGCGGACAAGTTCAGCTATCATCCAACTCCGGCGCAGATGACATTCGGCCATCTGGTCGCGCACATGGCCACGTTCAACTTCGCAATGTGCTCGACGATATCCGGCGTCCCCGCTCCGAAGCAAGACCTAAATGAAACCGATCCGAAGGACAAGCTCGTCGGCGCGCTGAAAGGATCTTTCGATTTCTGCACGTCGTCGCTCGCCAATCTCGATGATTCCAAGCTCGGCGAGCAGCTGCCGTTTTTCGGCGGGCGGACCGCCTCACGCGCCACACTCATGTTTGTATTGGCGGCCGATTTCGCCGATCACTACAGCACGGAGGCATCCTACCTGCGGCTCAACGGTTTGCTTCCGCCGTCGGCTCAACCACGAAAGTAAGTGGAGGCTTAGGGCCGCGACTTCGGGTAGCGGCCTATCAGCACGTTGCACCGGATGTAGATCAGGTCCGCGAACATCAACAGGCTGTCGCGCAGCACGTGAACCTTCGTAGCCGGGTCGTGCGACCAGCGCACCGGAATTTCCGCCGAACGCAGGCCGTGCCGCCTCGCGAGAAAAAGAATCTCGGGGTCGAATCCGAATCGCTCGGTGCGCTGCTGCTCGAAGACGATGCGGCTTCGCTCGCGCACGAACGCCTTGAATCCGCACTGCGTATCCTCAAAGGGCAATCCGGTGAACATCCGGACGAAACCGTTGAAGATGATGCCGGCCGTTTCGCGGAAGCGCGACTGATGCACGGCGATCAGCGAACGATCGAGCGCCCGCGAGCCGATCGCAACGTCGTTGCCCGCACCAATCGCCGCCAGCAGCTTTTCGGATTCCTCGATGGACGACGAGAGATCGGCGTCCGTAAAAAGCGCGATCCGCCCGCGCGCCTCGAGCATCCCGCGGCGGACGCTATATCCCTTGCCGCGATTTTTGCCGTTCGATACGAACCGCAACGACGGTATCTGTCGCGTCCACTCTTCCACCAGGCGCGCCGTGCCGTCCGTCGAACCATCATCGACCACGATGATCTCGATGCCGCCCGGTCCCGCGGGATGGGCGTCGAAATAATCTCGTATGCGGGTGAGCGTGCAGCCCAGCCGCTCCTCTTCGTTGAATGCGGGAATGATGATGGAAAGTTCGGGCGGGATTTCGTTCATCCTCGATCCGTATCCTGACTCTCTTGCCGCCAGCCGTAGCGGCCAAGAAGAGGCACAAACCGGCACGAATACAGCGATCGCTCAGTTGTGAGGCCCTCGCGTTTCACGATGCGCATCAATTCCTGATGCTTCGATCCTCCCACGGGAATTACCAGCCGCCCGCCCTCGGCCAATTGATCGATCAGTGGCCTGGGAACTTCCGGCGCGGCAGCGGTCACCAGAATCGCGCCGTAAGGCGCCGGCGCGGGCCAACCCGCGGAGCCATCGCCCTCCTCCACAATCACATTCGCGTAACCCAAACGCGCCAGGCGCTCCCGGGCGGAAGCCGCCAGCGCCGGCTGCATTTCCACCGCAATCACTTCCCTGGCAAGGCGCGAAAGCACAGCCGCCTGGTAGCCCGAGCCGCACCCCACTTCGAGAACGCGCTCATGCCCCTCGAGCGAAAGCGCATCGGCCATGGCCGCCACCATGAACGGCTGCGAAATCGTCTGCCCTTCCCCGATCGGCAATGGCTCGTCCGCGTACGCCCCGCGAACCCACTCCGGCGGGACGAACAGGTGCCTCGGCACCGCTTCCATTGCCTCGAGAACGCGAGCCGACCGAATCCCGCGGTCGCGGATCTGCCGAGCAACCATATCGAGCCGCTCCGCCTCAAAATCTCGACCGGCGCTCGCGGCACCGTCGCCGTTACTGTTCATTTGAACCCAAAACAACCTCTCGCCACGTCAAATGTCAAAATGCTGGATCGCCCCGTGAGCCCGGTGAAAAAGATATACCAGAAACGCGCCCGCGTCTGCGTTTCATGCGTGAACGTGCAATGAAATCCGCCGTGACGCCGAATCCGCGCTTCGATATGATGGGCGTCGAATTTTCGCGACCGACAGCCCTCCAAGGAGAATTATGAAACTTTCCGTTACCCTCGTCGCTGCCCTGCTGTGTGCGGCGGCGCCGGCTTTCGCGCAAGTACCCGCCAGCAGCAATTCGCCTCAGCACCAGCCGGGCGTTCCGGCGCAACACCAGGCACCTGCGCCGTCCGCGATTTCTCCGGCGGCTCCCCCGCCGTCTCTCGAAGGGAAGGTCGATCCGGCGGAAGATGCGGCGATCCGGCATCTGATGGACGTAACCGAAACATCCAAGATGGGCGACAACATCAACGCGTTTCTCACGGATCGCATCCGCACCATCATGACGCACAATCTGTCGCCGGATAAGCTGCCGAAATTCATGGACAGCTTCAGCCAGAAATTTTCCGCCGCGTCTCCGTCGAGCGCGGTAACCGACGCCATGGTTCCCATCTACGCGCGCGCCTTCACGATGGAAGACATCCAGGAAATGACCAAGTTCTACGAGTCGCCTGTCGGCCAGAAAATGGTCAAGCAGCTGCCCAGGGTCACTCAAGAATCGCAAAACACGGGCGTGCAGATCGAGCAGAACGCAGCCATGAGCGTTCTCGACGGCATGCAGGACGATTACCCCGAGCTCAAGCCGATGCTCCATCCGCAGTCGCCGGCTCCGGCCGCGCCCGGCACGGCGCCTTCTCCCGAATCAGGACCGCCGCCGCAGAAGTAGCCATCGCGGCGGACGAACGGCGGGATGTTGGCTCGCTCGCGGATCGGCAACGACAGGGAGGGAATGATGAGAACGCGAATCATCCTTCGGATGTTGGCGCCGTTCGCGGCGAGCCTCGCGGTCTTCGCCATGGCGGGCAGCCTCCACGCCCAGGAGCAGCAGCAATCGCAGCCGCCCGCGGCGGCGCCGGCTTCGGCTGCTCCGGCGCCGGCCGCTCCCGCTCAGTCCATCGATCCCGCCAAGCGGGCGGATATCCTCCATCTCCTCGTCCTTATGGGAACGAAGACGGCAATCGCCCGCATGAGTCCAACCTTGATCGCGCAGATGCGGCAGTTCTCGCACGACGACGCATCGAGCGTACAACAACAGCGCCTGATGCAGGACGCCATGGCCCGCATGCAGACCCGGATCGATTCCGGCGCCTTCGAGGATCTGTACGTCGCCATTTACGATAAATATTTCACCGCGGACGACATTCATCAGCTGATTCAGTTCTACGAAAGCCCTATCGGACGCAAACTCGTCGACAAGCAGGCCGACATCACGAACGATGTCTTTGCCGGATCGATTCAGTGGATACAGGAAAACGCCGCCGCGATCAAAGCGGACTCGGAATCGAAACCATCCTCGGACACGTCGCGGCCGCCACAACCGGCCAAGCCGTAGCACTCGGCCAAGCGAGCAGCGGGAGCGGGACTCTTACAAAATGGTGATTTGCGTAGCGCAGGTGCGAGCCGAATTGCACTGATTCAGCTACAATCCTCTCGCGATGACGCCGCTGGTCCCGCTCAACCTCATGCTGATCGAACCCATGGATTGGTCGCCCGTCCGGATTTCGCTGGAAACGAGCGTGACGGCCACGTTGATCACGCTCGCAGTCGGCCTCGTCGCCGCCGCTTGGCGCGAGAGGCGGAGCGGGACCGCCGCAGCGCTCGTCGATGGCATTTTTCTTCTGCCGCTCGTATTGCCGCCGACCGTCGTCGGGTTTCTGCTGCTGCTGCTCTTTGGCCGCAACGGGCCTTTCGGGAAGCTTCTTCTGCAATTTGGCGCGACGATCGTTTTCTCCTGGCCGGCCACGGTGATCGCCGCCGCCGTCGTCTCGTTCCCGCTGATGTATCTCACCGCGCGCGCGGCGCTCGAGCAGGTCGACTCCCGATTCCTTGAGGCGGCACGGACGCTCGGCGCATCCGAGTGGCGGGTCTTTCGCGAGATAGCGCTGCCGCTCGCCTGGCCCGGCGTCCTCGCGGGAACGATCCTCTCTTTCGCGCGCGCCCTGGGGGAATTCGGGGCCACGCTGATGCTCGCCGGAAACATCCCCGGCCGCACAGCGACGATTCCCATCGCCATCTACTTCGCCGTCGAATCCGACGACATGACCCGCGCCTTCGCCTGGTGCGCGATCGACGTCGTGATTTCACTCGCGCTGCTCGCCGGCCTCTATCACTGGACGCGCGCGCAGGGCCGCGCCCGCTGGATGCGTCGCTGACGTGCCACTCCAGGTCCAAATCGCCAAGCAGCTCCCGAATTTCGCGCTCGACGTCTCGTTCACGGCCGGCGACGCGCCACTCGGAATCCTCGGTCCATCCGGCGCCGGAAAGACAATGCTGCTCCGCTGCATCGCCGGCCTCGAGCAGCCGGACCGCGGCCGCATCGATCTCAACGGGCGCGTCCTGCTGGATACCCGGGCGCACATTCGCGTCCCGGCGCGCGACCGGCGCGTCGGCCTGCTCTTCCAGCACTACGCGCTATTCCCCAACCGCACGGTCGCGGAAAACATCGCCTTCGGCCTGCGCAATCTCCCAAGCGACGAGCAGTCGCGCCGCATGGCCGCGCTGATCGAGCGGACGCACGCGCGAGGGCTTGAGTCGCGCTATCCACGGGAACTATCCGGCGGCGAGCAGCAGCGCGTCGCCTTGGCGCGCGCTCTTTCAATCGAGCCCGAGGCGCTCCTGCTCGATGAGCCGCTCTCCGCGCTCGATACGCACCTGCGCAGCCAGGTGGAAGCCGAGCTTCAGGAGACGTTCGCCGCGTATCGCCGGCCTACGCTGGTGGTAACCCACGACATCGAGGAAGCCTACCGCCTCGGCGAACAGTTGCTCGTGCTGACACGCGGCCGCGTGGCCGCATTCGGCGCGAAGGAAGAGATCTTTCGCCATCCGCCCAGCCTCGAAGTGGCGCAACTCACGGGCTGCAAGAATTTCTCCCGCGCCCGCGCAATCTCGGACCACGTGGTCGAGGCGCTCGATTGGGGATGCAATCTCCGCGTGGCCCAGACGCTGGCGCGTCCCGCCGCGCACGTTGGCATTCGCGCGCACCACATCGATTTCGCGGAGCCGTCGAGCGAAGCCGCTGCGGGCACTCCGGGGGCGAATGCCGACAACGTCTTCCCCTGCTGGCTCGTGCGTTCCTCCGAGACGCCCTTCCGCATCACGCTCTACCTGCGGCTGCATCAGCCGCCCGCGGAATCCGGCGAGCATCATCTCCAAGCGGAAGTCTTCAAGGAAAAATGGGAGCGCTTCCGCAATCGCCCGCAGCCCTGGCACGTCCGCCTTTCCCCCGATTCGCTGTTCCTACTGCCGGAATAGGCGGTTTGCGTAGCGCCGGCGTCTTGCCGGCCCTTTCCCGCGCGGGATTACTTGAAATGCCTCACCCACTTGATGTCCATTCCGTAGGTGCCGTTGATATCGCGCAGAAAGACGACGGAGAGATCGCGCTTGATCGCGTATTCCACCTGAATCAGCTGGTACTGGTTGGAGGTCGCGGCATTGCTCGAATAGGTCACGGTAAGCCCGCGCGCCACCTGCTCCTGAATGGTGACGCGCGCCGCCGCGTTCGACTCGGTGGAGGTTTCGGCGACGAACGGATCCACGCGAAACGAGCTGATCCCGAAAAGGTGTTCGATCCTGCTTCCGACTCCGCTCGAGATCGCTTCGGAAAGCAGCGCCGTGGCTCCATAGTTCTGAGACGATCCTGGCGACGAACGCAGCCCGCTTTCCTCGCCCGGGCTGCCCAGCGCCAGCAGCGCGACGATATCCGAATCCGGCAGCGGAGGATCGGAACGATAATTTAGCGCCAGATGACTGGCTCTGCCGGAAAAATCGATCGTCACTTGATACTGGCTGATGGTGGACGTTGCCTCGACGTTGAGCTCCGGGTCGAGCCGGAAAGGATTTGAGAAATTGATGTCTCCGCGGGTGATTTCGAACTTGTTGCCCCGGAAAGGCATCTCCCCGCCGAGCAAGTGGACGTTTCCGAGCAGCACCGGCCGGTCAAACGTGCCGCGCAGCCGCACGTCGCCATCGATATCGACGTGCGCGCCGCTCCATTCGATGCGCGCGCCCGGGCTGGTTTGCCCCTCGACGTTGAGCGCCAGATTCTGCAGGAACGGCGTAGTCGAAGGCGGCCCCGGGGAAGTTTCCGAACTCGCGGCAAAGAACGACGCGACATCGACGCCCTGCGAGAATAGAATCCGCTGCACCTGCACGTGCCCGCTCAACAAGCCGGCTGTAGTTGTTCCCGAAAGCTGCAGCGTGCCGCCCGCGAGCCAGCTCATCCCGGTGGGATAGCGGATGCGGGCCTGCGAAGTGGTGGCCGTCACCTCGTAGCGCACGGGCCCCTCGCCGTACGCGAGGTTGCCGCTCAGCGTAAGCTGCCCGCCGCCCGCCTCCGCCGTCACGCGATCAAACACCAGCCGGCTTTTGTCGAACAGAAAATCCCCAGTCAGGTTGCTGAGCCCCACGGGAAAATCGCCGTAGATTGCGGACGCGTTGCGAACCGTCGCTCGCCCGGTGATCGCGGGCCTCGCCATCGTTCCTTCGATGGACACGTTCACGCTGGTGCTACCTTGCGCGTTGAGCGACGGCAAAAAGCCTTTGATCAGCCGCAAATTGATGTCCCCGGAAAGCGAAAATCGCAGGGGCCGATCGCGGTCGAAGCGCGCCGACCCGCTGAACTTGAAATCCGTGTCGGGCCCGTGGAGATGCGCCTGATCCACGCGCACTTCGTTGCGATGGTACGTCAGCTTGATGTCCTGATCGTTCGCGAGTTGCACGAGCTGGTAATCGAACGAGATGCGTGCAATGTCCGCGTCCACTTCGATCGAATCGGGCTGGCTCAACATGCCTGAAATCGTGAAAACGCCGTCGGCGCTGCTGTGGCCGGTCAGTTGTGTGACGTGGAGACCGGCGCTGATCAGCGGATCGAGATCGAACTGCGTGACGGCGAGCCGGCCCGAGATCGCGTGCTCGCCTTCCAGGCCCACGCTCACTTGTCCCTCAAGCTTTGCCGCTGCCGGCGCCTGAGACGCCAGCGTAACGCTCGCCGTCTTGCCATCGGATGTGAGGCGCCCGTCGAAGTTCCCTTCGACCTCCGCGCCGAGCCTCAAGCCCGTGAGCGTCACTTCGCCCTGGCCCGTCGGCGTGAATAGCGGCCCTCCGCCACGAAGATGGAATCCAAGCTGGCCGCCGATCGGCAATGAGCCTGTCTGCAGCTTCTTTATCTTCTCGAGCGCGATGCCCGAGCCGCTGAGATCGAATTGCGTGCGCAGTTGCCCGGGCCAGTAAGAAACGTCTCCCGAGATGGCCGTGGAATTTTCGCGCAGCACGGCCTGCGACAGCTTTACTTCCCCTTCCTCCCAGTGAAATTGCCCCGTCAGGCTGTCGAATTTCCACCCGAGCACGCCGATATTGTCGAAAATAAAGCGCGAGTCGAATATCGGTGCCGCGCGCGTGCCGCTGCCGCGAATCTCGCCGCTTAATGCGCCCGTCACCGGATAATTGGTGCCGATGATCTCCTGCAAATCGGCCGACTCCGCGTGATTCACTTCCGCGGTCATGGTCCAGCCGCTTGCGTCGATGAAACTCCAGTCGCCGTCGAACTGCAGCGAGATGTCGATCGTCGCCACGCTCGGCCCGCGCTGCACGGTCGCTTTCGACAGGCGGAATCCGTCGGGCGAATATTCGAAATCGCCTCTCAAGGCGTCCCAGTGCAGCTTGCCGTACTGCGCATCCGTAGCGTTCATGTCGCCGGCGAAGGTGGGTCCGACGATGGGACCGAGCACGCGTCCCGTCCATTCGACGCGGCCTGCGATTTTCTGCGGCTCGGCAGTCGGGCCGCGAATCGCGTTGATGAAATCGTCCCAGTCGGCCAGGTCGTCCGTGCGAAACTGCGTTTCGAGCGCCGAATCGTCTCGGCCGAGGGTGCCGTCCACGTCCACTTCCGCTTTCGGCGTCGTGATCTGGCTCTGCGTGATCGTCACGACTTTCTTGTCGTCGTCATAGTCGAATTGAAAATGCGCCGACGCCGGAATCATTCCCGGGCGGAGCGTCGCGGGCGGCATCCACTGCATGCTGCCGACAGTTCGAAAATCCTTGAACCCGCCGTCCCACGAATTCACCGAGTCGACTTCCATGGCGGCATCCCAGTGCAACGAATCCACCGGAAACGACTCATGATCGAGCGCCGCAAACGTGGCGGCGAGGCTCGCGCCGTGGAAATGCGTCTCGGTGCGAAACTTCAAGCCCTTGAAGTTTAGCTGGAGTTGGCCGTCAAGCGCCCCGCCGAGCGCTTCCGCGCTCAGATTCCGGACCACGAGAGCGTCTTTGGCCACTTCATAATTGCCGGATGTATCGAAGTTGTCCGCGTGAAACCACTCGTAGCCCAGATCAATATCATGCGCGTTGAAATAACCGCTCGCGGTCCACTCGCCGGGCTTTGCCAATCCGTTTCCAGCATCCACACTCGCCGCATAGTGAGCTCGCCCGGAGAAATCGGTGACCGCGCGAGGCGCATTCGGCCTGTGGAAAATCATCCGAATATCGTCGAGCGAAAGCCGCCCGCGATAACGGAAATCCCAATCGGGCCGCGCAAAGCTCGCGAGATCCGCGCTCAGATTTAACTGCGAATGCGGCCCCGTCCACACCAGTTCCTGCAGCTCGAAGGAATCGCGATGCAGCGTGAATTTGGCCGAAACGTCGAAGCGAAACGGCATGTCGCGTTTCGCGGCAAGCCTCACCTGCTTCCACTGAAAGTTCCCGACGTAGGAATCCGCGGCGTTGGCGGGCGCGTCGTAGTGCAGCATGAACTCGAACTTTTGCCCATCGAGCGCGAGCGGCGTGCGGCGGTTGTTGTAGCTCACGGCCCCATCGCGCAGCGCCAGCTGCCCGATGCGCAGGCTGAAGAGCGTGGTGCGCCAGGGGCGCGCGGGCCCTCGGTGCTCGGGAGCCGGCACATTGCTGCGCCCGTTTTTGTCGACAGTCACCGCAACCTCGGGCTTATCGATCGTCAGCTCATCCAAAGCGAACTGGCGCCCGAAAAACGACAGAATGCGGACGGACGCATCGATGCGGTCGGCGTGAAACAGCGGCGGCGCGCCCGGCTCCTCGAGTCCATGCACGGTCACGTCGCTGATCCCGACGCTCAAGCGCCACGGATTGAAGTGGAATCCTCCAATCTCGGCGCGCGCGCCCGTACGTTCCCAAATCTGGGTGATGATCTCGGACCGAATCCACCTGTCGGCGAATCCAAACTCAAAGATCGCGATCACGATCAGCGCGAGCGCGCCGATCGCAACGAGCGGCCGTATCGTCCACTTCTTCCAGCGCGCGCTCACGGCGCCTCTCCGTCGGACATGATATCGATCTTCAGCCGGTTGCTCGTGTCGTCCAGCCATTGCTTCGAAAGCGTATCGATATCGCGCTGCACGAGGACTTCGCGAATCGTGTCCTCCACGTCGTCCACCGGCGGCACTTTCTCGCCGCGCGCCTTGAGCTGAGGAGCGAATTCATCGTCGTAATACGCCTGGATCTGCTTGTCATCCACCTGCGCCGCGGGACGAAACCGGTAATCGAGGAACCGCGCGAGATAAATCTGTTGTTCGAGCATCCGCCGCACGGCCGCTTCGCTCAGTCCCGCGGCTGCCCGGCGCTTCTCGAATTCATCCGGTGAAGGAAACTGCGCCACCAATTGTTTGTAGGCCCGCTCAACGTCTTCCTGCGTCGGCTGCGGATACTTGCTCGTATCGGCTTCGCCGCGCACGATCCATTGATCCGCCAGCTCGCGAATCAATTCGTCGCGCGATTTCGACTTTCCATCCACCAGCCGCTGAAAGGCGGCGAGTTCGCGCACTTCGCTATTGGTCAGGATGTCGTCCTCGATGCGCGCGGCGACGCCATCGATCGCCTGCCCACCCGAGTTTGCGGCCGCGTCCCCAGCCGCCGGCGACGGCGCCTGTGCCGGCGCGCGCCTCGCCGCCGGGCCGCAGAGCCATGCCATCATCGCGAGAATCGGGATCGCCCGTCGCATTGCGATCAAAAGACCGGCCCAATGTTGAATGAAAATCCGAAATGCGACAGATGGTAACCCACCGCTTGCTGCGTCGACGTGTTGAACACCTGATACTCCGCCGGATTGAGCTGGTAGCCGATATCGACTCGCACAGGCCCCACCGGCGTCGGATAGCGCACGCCAAACCCGATCGTGTGCGAAAAATAATCCAGATTGGTAAGCGACGGCGGCTTCCATCGCAGCGTGATGTGATTCACGTCCGTGAAGACGTTGCCGCCGTCGTAGAAGATCGTGCCCCCCAGCTTGTCGCCCACCCACGGCAGCTTCATCGGAAAATGCAGCTCCTGGTTGAAAATCAGCACGGCCAGGCCGCCGATCGGAAATCCCGTGCACGGATCGCGCGGACCCGCCTGATTCAGCCCGAAGCCGCGCAGCGAAGTGCCCCCTCCGGCGAAGAATCGCTCCGGCAGCGGAATCACTTCCTCGACAGGTTGCGTCGTGTTCGGCGAGCACTGGGCTGGATTGAAAGGAATGTTGATCCCCTCGATCGTATTGCCGAGCGGCTCCTCGATCCCAAACCTCGTCGATCGCGCGATGACGAACGATCGGCCGATCGAATAAAACGACGAGTTCTGAAAGAACCCGCGGAAGAAAGTGGCGCTGGAACCGAGCGCCGTGGTCGCATAGCTCACATCGACCGTATTGAAGTTGCCGTGCGTCGCGTCGGCGGGATTGTCTCTCCGGTCGCGCGCGTACGTAACGCCGAAGCCCGACACTTGCTCCGGCTGGCTGAATAGAGGTATTTCCTCCTTGCTGATCGTCTCAGCAAGGTTGGCAGCCTTCACATCCCGATAGAAATATCGGTAGAGAAGCGAGCTCGAAGACGAAAGCTTCTCCACGAGTTGCACGCCTGTCTCCAAACGAGTCGACGTGAACGTGTTGATATCCTGCGTCTTTTCCGCGTATGCGGTGAACTGCAGGCTCAGGCTGTGGGTCGCGAGAAAATTGTCCGCCGTGTACGTCGACGCAAACCGGTATTCAAGCGTGCTCCCTCGCGCCTGGAATGACAGAGTTTGCGCGCGCCCGAACATATTGGCCCGTGAAATCTCGAAGATGCCGCGCGGGCTCGCGCTGATCATGCTGCTGTTTGGGTTCGATGGCGCAGCCGCCGTGCCGCCGGAGCTCGACGTTGTGCCGGGAGTCGTGCCGCCGCCGGCGATCCGCTGCACTTCGAATCCGAATCCATAAGCGATCGTATACCGATGCCCCTCCAGCGTTTCGACCACAAGCGCCTTCTCCGGATCGGTGCCGGAGGGATTCTGCGGAGCGATCTGCACGCGGTCGAAAACTCCCAGGTTGTAAAGCTGGCGCTGCGTCGTCGCCACGTCCGATTCCCGCAGCGGCCCGCCCGGTTTGATATCCACCTGCCGCGCGATGATTCCGGGCCGCGTATATTGATAGCCCGTCAGCAACACCTTGGACACCTCGACGCGATTGCCTTCGGTGACGTGATAGACGAGCTGCATTTCACTCGGTTTGCTGCCGCGCGTGGTTTCCTCGTGAAAGCTCGCTTCCGGGAAGCCGTCGTTGTAATAGAGCGCCAAAATATTGTTGCGGTCGCTGGTAACGCTCGCCTCCGAATACGGCTGCCCGGGAGTCGATCCCGTCACGTTGAGCAGCGTGGCTGTGCTGATGGCGCGATTGCCTTCGATCTTCAAGCTCGAAATAAATGTCTGTCCGCCTTCCACGATACGAAAGGTCACAAACAGGTTGTTCTTCTTGCCCCGGTAGTGGTCGTCGACAGACGCCGTCACCTGCGCGTCCTGAAAGCCGTTGGAAAGATACACGCCGCGGATCGAGTCGATGTCGTCCCGCAGAAACTGCTGGCTGAACCGCCCGCTCGACGCGAAAGACGCAGGCTGAAGGTTCAAGCGGCGCGAGAGCAATTGCGCGCGGAAGTACTTATTGCCGTCGAACGCCACCCCGGCAAGCCGGTACCGGCTGCCGCGCGTTACGTCGTACGTGATCACCCGCTCCTTCAGGGTGTCGTCCTGGCGGGAGCTCACATCGACGTCCACATCGAAATAGCCCTGGCTCTGCAGGTAATCGCGCAGGTTGCGCCGGCCTTCCTGCAGCAGATCCTCATCGACCGCGCCTTCCGCATACATCGGCAAGAGTTTCTTCTGCCTGCCTCCGCTAATGTGAGCGCCATTCACTTCGATGCGGATGCGCGGCCCCGCGGTCACGGAAAGCGTCAGCGGCACGCGCTTCGCCTGCGCATCGTACGTCCCGCGCTCGAAAACCGCCCCGGCCCCCAGGAATCCCTGCTTCACCAGGTATTTTTTTACGCGGTCCGACGCGTGCGAAAGCCCCGCGGAGGTTACCGCGTTCTTCTCCGATATCTTCGATCGCCGCAGGATCTGCGCGTCGGTATACGGAGTCGTGTTGACGATCGTGATCGCCCCCACGCGCGCCCGAGGACCGGGGTCGATCGTGAACGTGACGTCCATCTCGCGCGTGTCAGCGTGCGGAAACAGCGCCCAGGATACTTTCGCCTCGTACAGGCCCTCATCGCACAGCGAGCTTTGCAGCCGCGCAACGGCCTCGCGCAAGGAGCTTTCACGATACGGCTCGCCCAGACTTAAGCGCACAGCCGCCAGCGCCGCCGGATTCGAGGGAGGCTCCTTAAGCCCTACAATCTGAATCACATTGTTGTAGAAATTCCGCTGGGCGATGAAGTCGATCCGCAGCCCGCCCGGTACCGCGGCAGACGTAACCCTAAGGTTGGCGTAATCGCCCATCTGGTAGAGATCGCGCAGGCTTTCGCGTTCCGCCGTGAAATCGAAAGGCTTGCCCGCTTCGAGCGGAAGCGGCGGTATTTTTTCCGCGACGGGCTTCCCGGATTCGTCGACCACGCGAACCTCGGCGACCGTTTTTCCTTCGATGCCGGCTTCCTGCGCCCCAGCCGGGAACGCCAAAAGCGCGACCCACGCGAGCCATCCGGTGAATAGAACGGCGCGCAAAAGGCTGCGGCGGGCGGTCGGCGGCGATATCGCGAGAATCTGCATTCGCTCCAAATTGAGAGGAAAGGTTAGCACAGCCGAGTTGCCTGCCCTTCGCGAAAAGGCGCTATGATGAGCGGGGAAACACTGCATGAAGCCCGATCAGCGCGATAAATACTCCCGCCAGATTCTTTTCGCCGGAATCGGCGAAGCGGGGCAGCGCGCTATTCTGGGATCAAGCGCGGTCGTGGTGGGCTGCGGCGCGCTGGGCACGGTTGCCGCGAACCTGCTCGTCCGCGCCGGCGTGAGACGCCTGCGGATCGTCGACCGCGATTTCGTCGAGCTCTCGAATCTCCAGCGCCAGACCCTTTTCGAGGAAGCCGACGCGCGCGATGCCCTGCCCAAAGCGATCGCCGCCGAGCGCCGCCTCCGCGCCATCAATTCGGACCCGCAAATCGAAGGCATCGTGGCCGACGTGACGCCCGAAAACGCCACGGAGCTTCTCTCCGGCTTTTCCGTGATTCTGGATGGCACCGACAATTTCGAGACGCGCCTGCTTTTGAACGACGCCGCCATCTCGCTGGGCATCCCCTGGATTTATGCGGCCGCGGTCGGGAGTTACGGCGTCACGATGACGATTCGCCCGGGCGACTCGCCCTGCCTCGCGTGCCTGCTCGAAAGCGGTAGCCCTGAAAACGGCAACGGAACCGCCCCGGGTATGCCCGGCGTGGAAGCCACGTGCGATACCGCCGGCGTGCTCAACGCCGCCGTCGGCGTGATCGCCTCCATCGAAGCCGCGGAAGCGATCAAGCTCCTCGCGGGAAAGCCCGAAGCTCTCAATGGCCGCTTGATCTCCTGCGATGTGTGGGCCGGCAAATTTCAGTCGATCGGAATCGCTCGCAATTCGAATTGTCGCGCATGCGCTCTCCGAGAATTCACCTATCTTGCCGGTGAAGCCCAGCCGCACATCACCCTCTGCGGCCGCGATTCCGTCCAGATTCACGAACGCCACCGCCGCCTCGACCTCGCCGAACTCGGCCGCCGCCTCGCCTCCGGGTCCGCCGCCGAGGTGCGCAACAACGATTTTCTCCTGCGCTTCCGCGTCGCGCCCTACGAACTCACCGTCTTCGCCGACGGCCGCGCCATCATCAAAGGCACAAAGGACCCCGCTGTCGCGCGTTCCCTCTACGCCCGCTACGTCGGCGCATAGGAACGCGCACCTGCGCGGCACCAAACGTGCCGCCGGTTCTCTCCTACGGGTGGAAGCGCAAACCTTGAGGTGTGAAACGAGTCGGGGAGACTCTATCCTGCGAAACGCCGCAGCGCGGATTGCCGCATCGCGGCGCGATCGATGTTTTCCCGGCAATTCATCAGCGTTAGGAGCGTGCTCAGCACGCGCGCCTTGATCTCGTCCGTCATCGGAAAGCCGCTCGTGGCCGTATGCACCAGCGATTCCCCGCGCGCAGCGATCTTTCGCACGAATTCGAGCTGGCGGTCGTGGTTGGCGTTGCCGAGCGCCGTTTCGCGCCGCATTTCGGCGCACTCCTGCTCGATGAAGAGGGTGAAATGCAGGACGCACATGTGCTCAGCGGCGAGTCCCGCCGGAACGGAGGCCTTGCACCCCTTGGAAGAGCACGCGTCTGGCACGGAGCTTAATCCCCGACAACCCCTTTTTTTGTAACACCTTCGATCATGGATTTCCAGTTACTCCCGGCGCCATGCGCTCAATTCGATAGCATCCCCGCCTACAGTAAAAAACGCGCCGGATATCCCAGAAGCCCCGAATCGTCTGACGCATCTAAGGGAGCATAGGCTTAGATGTTGCAAGCAAATGTTTACGGGAGGATATAAAAAATGATTCGTCCTACTTCAAGCGGCACTCGACGGGCCTTGGTGTCTGCCTTTGCGCTGATCCTGCTGCTGCCCGCTGCAAGTGCAGTCTTTGCAGCGCCCAAGAACAATCAGGCCCCGGCGCAAAATTCAGCCAATTACGAGTCGTGGCTCACGAAGGAAGTGCACCATCAACTCGTGCTGCTTCCCTTCTACTCGGTATTCGACAATCTCGAATACAAAGTGGAAGGCTCCAAAGTCGTTTTAATGGGGCAGGTGGTGCGGCCCGACCTGAAGAGCGATGCCGCGTCCGCCGTGAAGAACATCGAGGGCGTGACGGAAGTCGACAACCAGATCCAGGTGCTTCCGCTCTCGCCGATGGACAACCAGATTCGCCAGGCCGAATACCGCGCCATCTACTCGAAGCCGTCTCTGCAGATGTATGAGGTGCGCAGCGTCCCGCCGATTCACATCATCGTCGCCAACGGCCACGTGACGCTCGAAGGCTCTGTCGCAACCCCAGCCGACAAGAATCTGGCCGGGATTGCGGCGAACGGCGTTTCCGGCGTTTTCTCGGTAACCAACAACCTGCGAGTCGACAATCGCGAGGGCTAAGGGTTGAAGAGTCTGCGTGGCGACCCTAGCGTCACTGCCCCGCCGGCGCGGCGTGCTCGCCAATCCGAAAATCGGTCCACGGACCGGCGATCATGTCGCGCAACGCGGGCGCTTCCCACGAAAACTCGGGATGCGCCTCGAGGAATTTCGCCGCATCGAAATTGACCCCGCACGGATGCCCGATGCGCGCGATGAAATCCATCTGCGCGGCCAGCTGGCTGTCGATCACTTTCCCCTGGACGGCGCCGCTGGGCGTGAACGGCGCTGAATCCGACCCGGGCAGCGTGTCGGGTTGCATATCGCCGTGGCCGCAAAGCGTGCGGCGATTCGCGCCTTCCTTTTTCGTAAAGGTGTCGTAGTGATCCGCGAGAAAAACCTCGGCCATCTGCGTGTCGATTTTTCCCTTGTTGCCGTCCAGCAGCTCGTCCCAGCGGATCTTTCGCGCGTTCATCGAGCTGGCTGGATTATTGGGATCGTACGTCGTCTCGTCCTTGATCACATCGGGATCGCTCGGGAAATTCGAGCCGGAAAAGTAGCCGTCCATTGTGCGCCAGAGTTTCGTGTGTTTCAGGCCGAGTTCGAGGCGCGCGATCTCGCCCGTCTTGCGGTCGCCGATCAGCCAGTCGTTCGCGTAGCCCCCGTTATTGCCGTCGATCATGAGCTTCGCGTAGGTGTCGATCGAGTCCCCGTATTGGGCGGCCTTGCGCGAACGCACGAATTCGGGCTTGCCATTCGGGTCCCAGCCGTGGAAATTCGCCATGGTCGTCTCGGTAATCATCAGCCCAGCCGAATTCACTACGAAATCGTCGTCGCTCGTGATGACGCCCGGAAAGCCGTCCATCAGCATGCGGTAGCCATGCTCCGGGACGATATCGAAGATGATGTTCCAACGCGCGCCTTCCATGTACGTCGTCCAGTTGTTGTGCGCCATCACGATCTGGTGGTCTTTCGTCCAGCTCCCGGTGGCCACGAATGCGCTGCAATGATCGAACGGCTGAAGCTTCGTCGAGAGCGTGGCGCCCGTCTGCTTGTCGAGCCAGGGGACGTAGTAATCGGGCAGCTCCGAAAAGGCGTTGAACGCGACGATGTCCCAGATATCGAGCTTGCCGCCCTTGGCCTGCAGGCCATCGACGATGCCGAACAATTCCGCTTGATACTCGGGATCGATTTTCGGCCAGAGCATCTCGCGCGCGGCGCGCCGGAAGAACTCCCAGTCGCGCCCCGTGTCGTGCGTGTCCTCAAGCCGCACCACGGCAAACGCATCCGAAATCTCGGGTGCCAGCAGAAACCCATGCTGGTAGCCGATGTCGTGCGGCGAGCCTTCCAGATGCACGTAGATCCATCCGCCGCGACTGAAGCGATACCCCTTTCCCTGCGCGACGTTGAAATAGGTGTTCTGCGGCAGCCCAGCCGGCACGGTCGGGTTGGACAGAGTCGCAGCCGGCGATGTTGCGTTCGAAGAAGCGCTGGCGCGCGGCGTAGCCGCAGCGAGCGGCTGCCCAAGAGGAGCGCCGCAAAGCATCGCAGCGAGCGCGAGAGCGAGAATCGCCCTCCATCCACGCGCAGGAAGACCCTCGCCAACCGTGTCGATTAGACCCGACTGCCTTCTTTTATTTTCAATCATTTGCGTCCATTTCTAACCGCCAAATGTCGATTAGATTCCGCCAAATTCTTAGACGCGATCTATCGTAGGGAAAGCGTCATCGGAGTGCAAGGAAATCGTCGGGAAACGCGATTCGTGATTTTGATTCGTGGCATCCGCAAAGGCGCGATTCGACCAAACCGGTGCTGCGGCAATACGCTATGTATGCAAGAACTGCCCGAATGCTGCTTTTCCCGACGCTTAACCTCGGTTTAACCTTCCGACGAGAGCATCATTGATGCTGCACTTGCAGCAGGAAAATCGCCGGACGCGGACATCCTCTGCGTTAATCCGGGAGATTGTCTTTCCAGCCGAGGATGGCGGCGGACGTATCGCCTGTGGCGCCGATGCGGTCGCGGGCGATGGCCCAGCGTTCGCGGATGAGGCGCGAGAGGGGCGCGTCGAGCTTCACGGCTTCGCCGAGATCGGCGGCGATGCGAACATCTTTCGCCATCAGGCCGACGGCGAAGCCCGTGGCGAATTTTCCGGAGAGCACGTGCTCCTTCACCATGAATTCCGTGGTGAAATTTCGCCCGGTCGACGCATTCAGAATATCGACCATCGCCTCCTGATTCAGGCCGAAGCGCTCGCCAATCAAGAGCGCTTCGGCAACCGCCGTGTATCCGGCCGCAGCGATGTAATTATTGAGCGCCTTCATCGCGTGGCCCGTGCCTAGCGGGCCGGTTTCGAAGAGGCGGTCGCCCATCGAGAGCAGCAATGGCTTGGCGCGCTCGATCGCGGCTTTATCGTTGCCGCCGATCATGATCGCGAGCGTCCCGGTTTTGGCGCGCGGCACCGCGCCCGAAACAGGCGCATCCAGCAGCACCGCGCCCTCGCGGTCGAGCGCCTTGCCGAGCTCGCGCGTGCCGACGGGCTCGGACGAGCTCATGTCGATCACGAGCGCGCCGGGGCGCAGGTTTTTTGCGAACGCGCCGTCTTCCTGCTCGATCAGCGCGCGGCGGACGATCTGGCCGGTCGGCAGCATCGTGATGGTGACTTCGCTCTGCGCGATTTCGGCGAGGCTCGATGCGGCGGGCGCGTCGTGCTCGCGCGCGAAGCGGGCGCTGCGTTCAGGGTCGAGATCGAAGACCGCGAGTTCGTGGCCGGCCTTGGCGATGTTCGCTGCCATGGGCCAGCCCATGTTTCCAATGCCGATGAATCCGACGCGCATGTGAATTCCTCCGTAAAGGAAGCGTTCCGTAGATGGCGGGCACATTGTACCGGGGAGACGCCGCGAAAAGCAGATCCCTCGCTGCGTCCCGCGCCCGCGAAAAACGCGGGCAAGGCAAAAACCGCGGGACTCCGCTCGGGATGACAGGGTCGTTGATTGCAGCCAGCGGAAGCTGCCGGTCGCAAAGGCGCGATTTACGAGCGCAAAATCGTCGGGTCGCTCCGCTCAGAATGACGGCATATGGCAGGCTACTCGAGGCCCATTTCCTTCAGGACTTCGACGGCGTGGTTGAAGCTGTCGACGCCGGCGGGGACGCCACAATAGATCATGCTATGCAGGAGGACTTCGCGGATTTCGTCCTTGGTGGCGCCGTTGCCGATGGCGGCGCGGACGTGCGCGCGCAGCTGGACCGGCTTGCCGAGCGCGACAAGGGTCGCGATGGTCAGGAGGCTGCGCGTGCGGCGATCGAGCGGCGGACGCGTCCAGATTTCGCCGAAGCAGTAGCGCGTGACGATCTCCTGCAAGGGGCGCGTGAAATCGGTGGCCGAATTGATGGCCTGATCCGAATTCGCGGGCCCGAACATTTCGCGGCGAATCTGCATGCCGGCCGCGAACGTATCGTTGCCGGCCGGGTGCGAGCCGTTGCGCGTGGACGCATCATCGAAGTGCAGGATCGTCACGCCGCCGGTGGCATAGTTGCCCACGTCCGCCGCAACCTTCTGCCCGATCTCAGACTGCGTGGCCGCCGCCATCGCCGCCTCGTTTGCGAATTCGCCTTCCCAGATGCAGAAGTAAGGAGAAGGCCCCGTCACGCCCTCGATCGCGAACGAATGGCGGCTCGAAAGCAGGCCCGGCATCTGCGCCGCGAGCGGGAGATGCTTCTCGACGTAATATTTCTTGAAATGGACGGGATCTTTCGGAGGAGGGTACAGAGCGAGAACTCGATGCATGGCGCCGCTCCCTATGATTCACAGAAAATGGTGAAAAGAGATGATTCGCTGAACTCAGATGAGCGCACGAGCGATCCCTGCCCCAAACGACGCACGTGAGGTAGCCCAACTTGCCTGGAGACCAGGTCGAACAGCGGCTTCAGGCACCGGCAGCGCGCGAAAGGTCGCTCGAACCGGACCCGGGCTTGCGCCGCGCGGACCAGACTCGCGGCCGCGGCGTGCCCTCGAAATCCACGATTTCGTTGACGCGATACGGCATTTCCTTGTCGCAGGCGCGGCAACGAAGCGAGAAGACGCAGCCCTGCGGATTCTCGGCGGCTGACGGATCGTTTTCGATCTCCGACGCCATGCTGATGACGATTGCGGGAAGCGGAATCGCCTGCCGGCAGCTCCTGCAAACGACTCCCGCGTAGCTTTGCTTTTCCAGCTGTTGATTCATGTCGCAGTCCTCAGTTCAAAGTTTTAGCCGCTTGGAAAGGACGGCCATGCTACACGAACTCGCTTGTTGAAATCCACCGCGGCAATCAGAAGTTATCCACAGGCTGGAAGAACCATTTTAGCGCCTTTCCGCGCAACATTTTCCCTTTTCTCGTGTTAAATCAGATGGATACGGACGGGCAGCCTGTCCGTAAGGTCAGGATAACGCTTGGGTTACGCGATTAGAATTCCTGCGTGGCCCGGCGGGCAGAGTGATATTTAATAAAGTAAGGGGAGGAAACACATGCGGACACCTTTGCGACTTCGCAATCTTCTGTTCTTGCTGGTGCTGTTCGTCATGCCGTGCGCGATGCCCGGAACATCTTTCGGGCAAATCGGTGTCGGTATTTCGGTTCACGTCGGACCGCCGGCGCTGCCGGTTTACGCGCAGCCGCCGTGTCCGCAGGACGGCTTTCTGTGGACGCCGGGCTATTGGGCCTACGGGTCTGAGGGCTACTACTGGGTTCCGGGAGTGTGGGTCGCGCCGCCGCGCGTCGGGCTGTTGTGGACGCCGGGCTATTGGGGATTTGTAGGCGGCGGCTACGGGTGGCACGCGGGATACTGGGGTCCCCACGTGGGATTCTACGGCGGGATTAACTATGGGTTCGGCTATGGCGGGGTGGGCTTCGTGGGCGGGCGCTGGGACGGCGGACATTTCGCCTACAACACGGCCGTGGTTCGCGTGAACACGACGGTGGTGAGAAACGTGTATGTGGACCGCACCGTGGTCAACAACTACGGCGGGCACGCGAGCTTCAACGGAGAGGGCGGCGTGATGGCGCGGCCGACGCCGGATGAGCAGCGGTGGTCGCACGAAGATCACGTCGCACCAACGTCGAACCAGATGGCGCACGAGCAAAACTTCCGCAACGATCACGACGCGCTGGCGTCCGTGAACCACGGCGAGCCGCGAACTGTGGCGATGAACCGGGTAAACGGGCGGCAGTTCAATCAGCAGGGACGCATCGCGCAGGGGGTGCATTCCGGCGAATTGACTCCGCGAGAGACGGGGCATGTCGAAAACCGCGAAGCCAATATCCACAATGAGGTTCACAACGACCGCGAGGCCAATGGCGGCCGGCTGACGCAGCAGGAGCGGCGGCAGGTGAATCGCCAGCAAAATGGTGCGAGCCGCGCGATTTATCGCGACAAGCACAATGACAAGACCGATCGTCACCCGCACGGCGACAAGTAGGCGCAAGCCGCAAGGGATATGACCCACACCCTGACCCACCCCTGGCGATCCGCCGGGGGTGGCATCAGGTCCTTCCCGAAAAGCTCCCAGCATTTCGGCGCTCGTTCCTCAAGTACTTACAAGAATCGCAAATTCCGCGTGAAAAACGGGCGCGGATCGTGCATAGTATGTGCGTCCGCCAGGACGCCGCAGCCAGCCAGAAACCCCACATACATTTGAAGTGTCCGCGCGTGAGCCGTTGTGCGCCCCGTGCGAGAAAGAAATCAAGCGAGAGGACCATGGAGACAGGAAATCCAGGGCTTGGGCGGATCGGCCCATTCGAGATTTTTTACCCTATGCAAGAGGCTGCGGCGGAGCCCGTCCGGCAGAGCGGCGACGGCGAGATTCCGGGGCGGCTCTTCGTGGTGGAAGGGATCGACGGCTCGGGCAAGTCGACGCAATTGAGCCTGCTGCACAAGTGGCTCGAATCGAAGGGATACGGCGTCGTTTTCAGCCAGTGGAATTCGTCGCCACTGGTGAAGGACACGACGAAGCTGGGCAAGAAGAAAAAGATGCTGACGCCGGCGACCTTTTCGCTGATCCACGCGACGGATTTCGCCGACCGCACCGAGCGCAGCATCCTGCCGCTGCTGAAGGCGGGCGCGGTGGTGCTTTGCGACCGCTACATCTACACGGCGTTCGCACGGGACGTGGCGCGCGGAATGGATCGTGAATGGTTGCGCGACCTCTATGGATTCGCAGTGAGGCCGGCGGTGGCATTCTATTTCCGCGTGCCGCTCGAAACCGCGATCGGTAGGCTGGTCGGAGCGCGCGACGGATTCAAATTCTACGAAGCGGGGCTCGACATCGGCTTGAGCGACGATCCCACCGAAAGCTTCCGGCTCTTTCAGGGCCGCATCATCGACGAGTACGAAAAGATGATCCCCGAATTCCGGCTGACGGTAATCGACGCGACGCTGCCCGTGGAAGTTCAACAGGCGCAGGTGCGCCAAATCGCGAGAACCCATCTCGATAAAGCCGAAAATCTAAGGGTGAGGCCATGAGAAAGACATACGGAAAGCTTTTGCCGGGCATGAAGCTCGAGGATCTGGCGGGCAAACTGATCGTCATCGAAGGAACGGACGGAGCGGGGCGCACGACGCAGATCAATCTGCTGAAGCCGTGGCTCGAAGAGCTGGGGCACGCGGTGCTGGATACTGGGATGACGCGCTCTCCGCTGGCGGGCGATGGAATCCGCCGCGCGAAGGAGGGCAACAACCTCGGGCGCGTGACGCAGAGCCTGTTCTACGCGACGGATTTTGTGGACCGGCTCGAGAACGAGATCATCCCCGCGCTGCGAGCCGGATTCGTGGTGCTGACAGATCGCTACATCTATTCGCTGATGGCGCGGGCGATCGTGCGCGGAATGGACGGGGCGTGGATTCGCAGCGTCTTCAGCGCGGCGCTGGTGCCGGACGCGGTGTTCTATTTGCGGCTCGGCGTGGAGGAACTGATCCCGCGCGTCGTCTTTTCACGCGGATTCGACTACTGGGAATCCGGCATGGATGTGTTCCCCGGGCAGGACATGTACGAGAGCTTTCGCGCGTATCAGGCAGCGCTGCTCGCGGAATTCGAGCGGCTGGGCACGGAATACAATTTTCAGATCGTCGACGCGTCCGCGGAGCCAAGAGTCGTTTTCGCGCAGCTGAAGGCCAAGGTTCTCAATGTCCTCGAAGGCGATTCGCGCGCGGCGTATCTCGCGAAGTCCCAGGAGCGCGCGGCGATCCCGGCGGCGCCTGCCCCGCCGGCGATGCCGCGCGAACGCGAGCCGTTCGCACCGGCGCCTGCCAGCAGCGTGGATCGCGAGATCGACTTGCTTTTCCAGACAATGGTGATGCACTATTCGGCGCATTCGCACGGCCATTCCAACGGCAATGGCAATGGAAACGGCCACAGCGTGCACCATCCGAAATAAACGCTGTGGCTCCGGACCCGAGCACGGATCTGGGCGCGATTGACACCCTTCACGGACTACAGCTAGAGTACTACTTCCCGCATTTCCGGCGAGAAACCAGGGGACATCCATTCGAATGACCGGTACGACGATCTCTCACTATTTGATTTTGGAAAAAATCGGCGGAGGCGGGATGGGTGTGGTTTACAAGGCCAAGGACAATCGCCTCGGCCGCAACGTTGCCCTGAAGTTCCTGCCCGATGGTTTCGCGGTGGACGCGGAGGCGATCGAGCGGTTCCGGCGTGAGGCGCGCGCCGCAAGCGCCCTCAACCACGCGAATATCTGTACGATCTACGACATCGACGAATACGAAGGCCGCCCGTTCATGGCCATGGAGCTTCTCGAAGGCCAGACGCTGAAGCACCGGATCGATTCCAAGCCGATGGCTGTGGCCGAGATCCTGGAGGTGGGCATTCAGATCGCCGAGGGCCTGGAAGCGGCGCATTCGAAGGGTATCGTCCACCGCGATGTGAAACCAGCGAACATTTTCCTGGTGAATCGGGGCTCCGCGAAAATACTCGATTTCGGCCTGGCGAAACTCGCGGCGCATCGGCTGCTCACCACGGAGCGCATGGGCGCGTCGATGAGCAAAATGGCGACGATGACGGGAGATGAGTTCGTCACCAGCCCTGGCAGTTCGGTGGGTACCGTGGTGTACATGTCGCCGGAGCAAGCGCGAGGAGAGGAACTGGACGCGCGCTCGGACATTTTTTCGCTGGGCGTGGTGCTCTACGAAATGTCCACCGGAACAGTTCCTTTCCCGGGGGCAAGCGCCGCACTGATTTTCGACGGCATCCTTCATGCAACACCGGCTCCGGCGAGCAAGGTAAATCCGCGTCTGCCAATCGCCGTGGAGAACATTCTCGGCAAAGCGCTCGAGAAGGACGTCGATTTCCGCTTCCAGACGGCGGGCGAGCTCCGCGCGGACCTCAAGCGGCTGCGGCGGGATCTGGAAACAGCGCGGCGCGCAACCGCGGAAAAGCCGTCCGCGTCGGCCGAACATTCGTCCGGCTCGACGCCGGCGCGGAAATCGGTTGCGGTTCTGTATTTCGAGAATCAGGGCGGCGGCAAGGAAGACGAATACTTTCGCGACGGAATGACGGAAGACATCATTACCGAACTCTCGAAGATGACGCAGCTTCAGATTTTTCCGCGCTCGGAGATGCTGGCGTTTCGGGACAAGCCGTCGACGGCGCCGCAGGTGGGGCAGCAGCTTGGCGCGGCGTACGTGCTCGAAGGAACCATCCGGCGGGCCGCCAACCGCCTGCGCATTACGGCGCAGCTGGTGGAGAGCGCGACGCGGCATTCGGTGTGGGCCGAACGCTACGACCGCCAGCTCGAGGACGTCTTCGCCATCCAGGACGAAATCGCGAGGAGCATCGCGCAGGCTTTGCGCATCACGCTGACGCCGCAGGAAGAGAAAACGATCGGGCTGAAGCCGACCGAGAATACGCAGGCCTACGATTTCTTCCTTCGCGGGAGAAGCTACGCCCGGCGCCAGGACATCGATTACGCCTTGCAGATGTTCAATCACGCGATCGAACTCGATCCCAACTTTGCGCTGGCTCACGCGGGAATCGCCCACCTCTGCGGCCTGATCTATGAGATTCGCGAGCAGAGCGCGACGTGGATCGAGCGGGGACTTGCCTCTTGCGACCGCGCGATGGCGCTTGCACCAGATCTGCCGGAGGTAATGGTCGCGCGTGCGCGCTTGTTCTATGCGCAAAAGAAATACGACGAATGCGCGCAGATGGCGCGGCGGGCCATCGAGCGCAAACCCGATTGCGACGGATCGTGGAACATCCTTGGCCGCGCCCTGATGACCAGCAATCGATACAAGGAAGCCGCGGATCTGGTGGAAAAGGCGATCGAGGCCAACGGTGACGACTACAACGTGTACGTCCCCTATGGGCTGTGCATGGAGAGGATCGGGCTGAAGAGAGAAGCGGAAGCACTGCGCGACCGCATGCGCACCGTCCTGCGACAGCAATTGGAGCTGGTTCCGGAGGACGTGCGCGCCAGGATCCTGCTGGCGACCACCCTCGCTAAGATTGGAGAGGCGGACGAAAGCATCCGGCACCTTCAGACGGCGGTTGCGCTCCGCCCGAAAGACGGCAACACGCTGTATAACGCAGCGTGCACCTATGGAGTTCTTGGGAAAAAGGAGCAATCGCTCGAAACATTGAAGAAAGCGATTGCCGCCGGGTATGGCAACTTGAACTGGGCGGCTCGCGATACCGATCTCGATTGCCTCCACGAAGACCCGGAATTTCGCAACCTGGTCGGGCTCGATCAGGCGGCTGCTTCGTCATCGTAATGATCGTTTATCGCGGCTACGGAATAGCGATTGTCGGCATCATTCTTGGATCGATCAGTTTGAGATTCGGTCTATGAGCGTCATCGCATTCTCATGAATGCAACCCCCCCGATAGGGACCGTCTCCGTCAGCGTCCCGCTGCGGCTCGTCAAACCATACCCAATAGACGGTAGCTTCGCCTAAGGCGCTGTGTTCCCCGTGCGTCAAATCGCCGTCCCAAGGGCCGCTCAGGGCGACTACTTGTGGAGGGGGAGACGAAATGGTTCCAGTCGCCCCTTTTGCCCAGTAGGAGTCCGGCGAAATGAAAACTCGATCACCGGGGGAGAAGCGCGGCATGAAGTTCCTCTCTTGCTGTTCCAGACTGATAGTGCCACCAATCTCGGGAGGCCACAAACGCGATCAAAGTAACCGCGCGCATCGAGGCCGGTGCGGGTTGCCGCATGCTGAGGCCGGTGCGATAATGAGGCGCGATTCGCGCGGACTGCGAAGCAGCCGCGAGCGTAAGCGAGGCTTTTATGGCACTGAGGGATGAGTGGATCGAGAAGCGGGCGGCGGCGATGAATGGCGGTGCGAGGAATTTCTCGCAGATGCACTACGCGCGACAGGGCGTGATTACCGAGGAGATGCAATACGTCGCGCTGCGCGAGAAGCTTTCGCCGGAACTTGTGCGCGACGAAGTGGCGCGCGGGCGCGCGATCATTCCCGCCAACATTCACCACCGCAACCTCGAGCCGATGGGCATCGGCGTCGCATTCGGCTGCAAGATCAACGCGAATATCGGGAATTCGGCGACCACGTCCAACGTGAGCGAGGAGCTCGAAAAGCTGCACCGCGCCGTGCACTACGGCTCGGACACGGTGATGGACCTCTCGACGGGCGGCGACATTCCGATGATCCGCAAGGCGATCATCAATGCATCACCTGTGCCGATCGGGACGGTCCCGATCTACGAAGCCCTTTCGCGCGTGCGGCGCGCCGAGGACTTGACGATCAACATCCTGCTTGAAGTGATCGAGGAGCAGGCCGAGCAGGGCGTGGATTACATGACGATTCACGCGGGCGTGCTGCGCGAATTTCTGCCGCTGGTGCGCAACCGCATCACGGGAATCGTGAGCCGCGGCGGAGCGCTGCTGGCGCAATGGATGAGCTTTCACAAAGCGCAGAATTTCCTCTACGAGAATTTCGACGCGATCTGCAAGATTTTCCAGAAGCACGACGTCAGCTTTTCGCTCGGCGACGGGCTGCGTCCCGGCTGCCTGGCGGATGCGAGCGATGAAGCGCAGTTCGCGGAATTGCGCGTGCTCGGCGAATTGACGAAGAAAGCTTGGGAATACGACGTGCAGGTGATGATCGAAGGCCCGGGCCACATCCCGATGGATCAGATCGAGCTGCAGGTGAAAAAGGAAAACGAGATGTGCTACGAGGCGCCGTTCTACACGCTCGGGCCGCTCGTCACCGATATCGCGCCGGGGTACGACCACATCACGAGCGCGATCGGCGCGGCGATGATCGGGTGGCACGGCGCATCGATGCTCTGCTACGTCACGCCGAAGGAGCATCTCGGGCTGCCGAATGCGGACGACGTGCGGCAGGGCGTGATCGCTTACAAAATCGCGGCGCATGCGGCGGATGTGGCGCGGCATCGTCCCGGCGCGCGAGATCGCGACGACGCGCTCAGCTACGCGCGGTTCCTTTTCGACTGGAACAAGCAGTTCGAGCTTTCGCTTGATCCGGACACGGCGCGCGCCATGCACGACGAAACGCTGCCCGACGATTTCTACAAGGACGCGAAATTCTGCTCGATGTGCGGGCCGAAGTTCTGTTCGATGAATACGACGCAGATCGCCGAGGCCTACCAAGGGCTCGACCAGAAGGATCGCGAAGCGAAATTCGCACAGCTTCTGGCGAAGGTGCAGCAATAACGTTCGGTTGGACGCGAGGTCGATCGTGCCGAACATATTTGCCGATTTAAGCGATCTCCCGGACAAGCCGCGGCTCGGGCTGAGGTTGATCGCTGGGGGCCTAGCGCTTGGCCTGGTTCGGCTTTCGTGGCCGCGCGTGGCGCCTAGCTCGTACCGTGGCGCAAGCGAGATGTTTGCCCACATTGAGCCATACCTTCCCCGTGCTCGTGTGCACTCGCCGTCGATCGGCGATTTCGGCATCCTCCTCGTGGCGGTTGTTGTGATGCTGATGTTGTATGGCGCCTTTATCTTCTTCCGACGGGGTTTCTGGTGGGTGGCCGAGCATCGGAGCGACGATAAGAGCGTGACCGAAATCGGCTTGAAATGACGGGAACTAGAGAACGGCTGGGAACGTATCTTAAGGTAGGGCGCAACACCGCTGGATGGCGTTTGCGCTCGGAGGAGCGCCCATGTTCTTCTTTGCCTTCGGCCTCTTGGCCTACTTTTTGCCGTCGATCATCGGCCACGACAAGCGTTCGTTTGCGGGCATTTTCGCGCTAAACCTGCTACTTGGGTGGACCGTGATCGGCTGGATCGTCGCGATGGTGTGGGCTTGCACGGACGAGCATCGCGTCCCGGTCTATGTCATGTCTGGGCCGGCGAATGGCCCGAACCGCTTCTGCTGCCGGTGCGGGGCGATGGGTCCGGCGGCCGCGCAGTATTGCTGGGCCTGCGGCCAGCGCGTCGTACAGGGATTGCATGGCTAGAACCGGGAAAATCCTCTTGTGGGCGATAGCACCTATCGTGGCCGCGGCGGCGATTTGCGCTTTCGCGGCGGCGGCGCCGGACGGCGCGTCGTACCGCGAGTCCGTCGAGACATGGCGGGCGGCATACCAGGCGGACCTCACGTCCGACCAGGGCTGGCTCAGCGTTTCCGGCCTCTTCTGGCTGCACGACGGCGAGAACAGCTTCGGCTCGAACCCGCTCGACGATATTGTCCTGCCCGCGCCCGTGCCGGCAGAGGCGGGCAGCTTCGAATTCCATAATGGCAAGACGATCGTGCACATGAAGCCGGGCGTGGCGGGGATGATGCACGGCGCGAAGGTGACGACTGCCGAGATGAAGCCCGATTCCGAGGACCGGCTCGTGATGGGCGATCTGACGCTATACGTCCACGCGAGCGGCGAGCGCTACGCCATTCGCCTGAAGGACAAGAACAGCAAGCTGCGCAAGGATTTTACCGGGCTGCACTGGTTCCCGATCGATCCGTCGTACCGCGTGGTGGGGCACTTCGTGGCATATCCGAAGCCGAAAACCGAGATGATCGAGAACGTGATGGGCGACGCGGATCAGGAGCAGATCACTGGCTACGTCGAGTTCACTCTGCACGGGCAGAAGCTGCGGCTTGAATCCCCGCTGGATGGATCGGATTTCGAGTTCGTCTTCCGCGACCTGACCAGCGGGCACGAGACGTATGGCGCGGCGCGCTTTCTCGATACGACGCTCGGCAAAGACGGGAGTGTGGTGATGGACTTCAACGAGGCTTATAATCCGCCCTGCGCTTATAACCCGTTTACCACCTGCCCGCTGCCGCCCCCTCAGAACCGGCTGGCGGTGCGGATCGAGGCGGGCGAGAAGGCGTATCATCACTAGGAGCTGCATTTTGTAGCGCTGGCCTCTGGCCGGCGCGTTCACCCTGTCATACCCGGGAAAAAGAGCCGGCGAGACGCCGGCGCTACCAAGGAGCGCACGTGGCCTTCGTCCGAGCGGCGAGCAAGAATGATCTTCCGGCGGGGAAAATCTGCGAAGTGCAGGTGAACGGCACGGCCGTGGCGCTGGCCAACGTTGCCGGTAAGTTCTGTGCAATCAGCGGGATATGCATGCACGAGGCCGGCCCTCTGGGCGAAGGCGAGCTCGATGGCCAGGTCGTCACGTGCCCATGGCACGGCTGGCAGTTCGACGTGACGACGGGCAAGGTCGTGCAGAATCCGACGATCGGGGTCGAGAGCTACCCGGTCGAAGTTCGGGGCGATGACGTTTTTGTGGACGTAGGCTAGGGCGCGGTAGCGCCGGCTTGTCCTGAGCGGAGTCGAGGACCGTCCCGCCGCTTCTTCCGGTTTCTGTGTACATTTTGTCTCTTCCTACAGTGAAAATTCTTCACGGAAGGCTTCCGCTGCTTTCCACTTCCGTGTATAGTTCCGCCGACACTTTTTGACGGAATGACCCAAACTCCCACCAAACCAAGGCGTTGGCTGCTCGCCGTGGACCCCCGGCTCTATCACTGGGACACCCTTTTCGTGAAGGGCAAGGAGATGTGGAGGCAGGCGGGCAGCCGTCCCGACGCGCTGCGGCAGCTGAAGCAGGTCCACAAGGGCGACCGCGCGCTGTGTTACCACGGCAAGCCGGAACATTCGATTTATGCGCTGGCGGAGGTCACCCGCGATCCCTATCCCGATCCGCACGATTCCGAAGCGAAAAAGCTGGTGACGGATTTGCGGGCGATCGAACGCCTGCCGCGGCTGGTGACGCTGGCGGAGATGCGGGAGAACCGGGCGCTGCGCAAGATCAAGTTCCTCAAGAATACGCGGCTCACCATTTGTCCTCTGACGGACGAAGAGTACTCGGAAATCCTCAAGATGGCAGGGATTGTGGCGTCGCCCGGCATTCCCCTGCCCTGAAGCCGGAACGAAATTCGAAAAGCGAAATTCGTATAGAATGGCTGCCTCGGAGGTGCTTCGATGCGAGGCGCGATGAGGCTTTGGCTTGCGGTGGCGCTTATGGGCGTTTGCGGAATGGCGATGGCCAAAGACAAAAGCAACGGCAAGAGCGCGGCGGATTCCGTCGCGGCGGCATTCCCACAACTCGCGGGCATCTCGGCGGGCAAGACGCGAGTCGTCGACATGACGTACACGATCAACGGCCATCTGCCCTCGTGGCCGGGCGATGACAAGACCTTCGAGACGCAGGTGGTGGCGACGTACGCGAAAGATGGCTACTTCGCGCGCAGCTTCTGGACGCTCGAGCATTACAGCACACACATGGACGCGCCTTTGCATTTTGCACCGGGCAAAGCTTCGATCGCGGAAATCCCCGTGACGCATTTCTTCGGCCCTGCGGATGTGATCGATGTCCGAGACGAAGCCGCGAAGGATCCGGACTACCGGCTGACGGCCGAGCGCGTCGAGAAGTGGGAAGCGGCGCACGGGCGCATTCCCGAGGGCGCGATCGTCCTGCTGCGCACGGGCTGGGCGTCGCGCTGGCCGGACCAGAAGCGCTATCGCAACCAGGATGTGCAGGGTGTGATGCACTTCCCCGGATTCGGCGCGGACGCTGCGAAGCTGCTGGTGGCGCGCGGGGCGGTCGGGCTCGGAATCGACACGCTGAGCATCGATTACGGCGCGTCGAAGAATTTCGAGGTGCATCACGTCGACTTACCCGCCGGGCTCTACAATCTCGAAAATCTGGCGAATCTCGATCAGCTGCCGGCGACGGGCGCATTCCTGATCGCCGCGCCGATCAAGATGGAGGGCGGCTCGGGCGGGCCGTGCCGCGTGTTTGCGATCCTTTCGGAGTCGAAGTGATTCTCGCGCCAATGCCCTGCTCGATTGTGGATAGAAATGCCCGAACTTCCTGAAGTCGAAACTGTCGTACGCGGATTGCAAGCCGTGCTTCCGGGCCGGCGCATTCTCGAGGTGCGCCTGGGTAAAACGGACTTCATCGAGAATCCCGCCGCGCTCGAATTGAATCTGCCGGGCACGCGAATCGGCGCGGTGAAGAGATACGGGAAGTTCCTGCTGTTTGAGCTGGAATCAGCCAGCACGGGCGAACCCACGCGAGAACTGGCACTGCTGATTCACCTGGGAATGACCGGACAGCTGGTAACCAGCGCACCCGAAGCACACATCGTGCCGCACACCCATGCTTTCTTCGCGCTCGATGATGGGAAGGAACTGCGCTACACCGATATTCGCCGCTTCGGCCGGATGCAGCTTTTGGCCGATGGCGCGCGGGAGAAGGCGCTCAGCTCGCTCGCCGCCGACCCGCTGCAGATGACCGAGGAGCAGTTCGCGGCGGCGATAGGCTCGCGGCGCGCGCGCGTGAAAGCGCTACTGCTCGACCAACACGTGGTCAGCGGCGTAGGCAACATTTACGCGGACGAAAGCTTGTGGCGCGCGCGCATCCATCCGATGCGGATCGGCGCGACGCTGAAGCGCGAGGAACTTCACCGACTGTATCGCGTGGTGCGCGATGTGCTGAACGAAGCGATTCGCCTGCGAGGATCGTCTGTTTCGGATTACGTCGATTCCAAAGGGGAGCGCGGGGAATTTCAGCAGCGCCATCGCGTCTACCAGCGCCAAGGCAAGAAATGTTTCCGCTGCGGCGCGACAATTCGTCGCGCCATCGTCGCAGGGCGCAGCTCGCATTTCTGCCCCAAGTGCCAGCGAGCGCCGCGCAAGCGGCGGTGATGATTCCTTCCTCTTCCAGTTTCTAATTTCGATCTGAGATTTCACAATTCCCGGCGGAGGTCAACCGCCCCTACGGGACTCGCTGCTTTTCGCAGGGGTGCCCGGCACTTCGCTGCGCTCCGTGCCGGGCTAATTACAATCGCGCCTCCGGCGCTCGACACGCTCGCCAAATCCCTCGCCCAGGTCTGGGATGTCAACAAGGCCATTTCGATTTTCTATTTCGCGGAGGGCCTTGCGGGCTCGGGCATGTACAACCCGGCTTTCGCGGGCAAGCCCGCGCGCTCGAACTGGATCGTGGTGTGCGTGATCTGGAAATCGTGCGCCAGGACTTCGCGGATGCTGGCGAGCATCTTTTCGCTCGTCTTCCATGTGCATATCCGGGAATGCGGACGTGGCAGGAGAGCGCGTTCAAATCAGTGCCCAGCGTCCAGATGTGGACGTCGTGCACTTCCTGCACTCCTTCGACGCGCAAGATGGCTGCGGCGACTTCCTCGAGGCGAATTTGTCGGGGCAATCCTTCGAGCAGAATGTGCCCGCTTTCGCGCAGAATGCCCGTGCCCGACCAGAGCACCATCGCGCCGATGCCGATGCCGATGACGCGGATCGATCCATTCGCGCCCGGTCCAGCGAATGACCAGCGCGCCCACGATAATGGCGACGTTCGAGAGCGCGTCGCCCAGATTGTGAATCCAGACGGTGCGAACGTTCAGGTCGCGGCGCCCGCGATGGACGGCGAACGTGATGCCGCCGTTGATCGCCAGGGCGAACAGCGAAACCCACATCATCAGGCCCGTTCTGCACTTCGACGGGATGGCGCAGCCGCGGATCGATTCATACAATCAGGAAGAGCGCCGCGAGCGCCAGCACCATCGCATTCACAAAGGCCGCGAGAATGCCCGCGCGATGATAGCCGTAGGTTTTTTCGGGCGTCGGAGGACGCTTGGCCCAGCGCGTGGCGAGCCAGGAAATCACCAGCGTGGGCACGTCGGTGAGGTTGTGAACGGCGTCGCTGACGAGCGCGATCGAATGCCCTGCGTATCCGGCCGCGAATTCGGCGACCACCAGAAGCAAACGTGGCCACGACGGCCGCGCCCAGAATGCCGGTGGCCATCGCCGAGTGCACGTGCGCATGCCCGTGGCCATGGTGGGCTGTGATGTACGCTGAGGTTCGATGCGCCGTGCGACATGGACGTGCATCGCATGGATTCTACTCGCAGAGCGGCTCGGCGCACCGTCCCGATCGTCCATAGGTATATCGCATAGTACCGCGGCGTAACTGCGCGAGTGACGGTTCGGACGCTCGCCGGCCGAAACTCAATTGACTTCGCCACGCTGCCACCGCCTACCATGACATTAGTTCCTATCTCTTGGGGGATTCTCAGGGGGCGTAGGCGTCGAGCGCCGCAATTCGCCCTGGCGATGACGCAAAACACAGCCAAGCTGGTCTTCTGGGGAGTGCGCGGCTCGACGCCGACGCTGGAGCGCGACACGTGGCGCTATGGCGGAAACACGCCCTGCCTGGAATTGATCGCGCCCGGCGGCACGCGCTTCATCCTCGATTGCGGCACGGGCCTGCGCATGCTGGGCAACCGGTGGCGCGCAGATGACACTGGGCCGAATCGCACGGCGATCGAAGCGCACGTCCTGGTGACGCACTACCACTGGGACCACATTCAGGGCATTCCGTTTTTCCATCCGTTCTTTGAAGTCGCAGAACCGCTTCCACTTCTACAGCTTCCAATCGGAGTCTCTGGGGCCGGACAGCCTGCGGCAGGTGCTCGAAGCGCAGCTGGCCAGCCCGTATTTCCCCGTGGACGTGAGCACGATGACGTCGATGCGCACGTTTCGCGAAGTGACGCGGCGGCGAAAAGTGGGAAATCGACGGCACGCAGATCCGCGCGGCGTGGCTGAATCATCCGCAGGGCTGCCTCGGCTACCGGCTCGATACGACAGCCGGGCTCGGTTGTCTATGCCACCGACAACGAGCCGGGAGTCCCGGAATTCGACGAGAATCTGCGCGCGCTTGGCCGCACGGAGCGGACGTGCTGATCTACGACGCGCAGTATTCGCCCGAGCAGCTGGCACGAACGCGCAAGGGCTGGGGACATTCGAGCTGGCTCGAAGGCGTGAAAATCGCGCGCGAGGCGAAAGTACGGAACCTCGTCCTCTTTCACCACGATCCCGATTCATCGAGACAGCACGATCGACGGGTTTCTTTCGGCGGCGCGGCAGGAGTTTCCGGCGACTTGGGCGGCGACGGAGGGAATGTCGGTGACTCTCAGCGAGCGGGGCGTGGATCGTAGCCTGCCGGATCGCGCGGCTCGGACAGCGCCGCGGCTGCGTTTCTCGGCGACGGTCAGCGGCCAGTCCGAAGATGGCAGGGTTTTCGAAGAAAAAGCCACCGTGCGCGACATGAGCATTGCAGGGCGCATACCTCTATCTGAATACCCGGCCGCGACTGCAATCGGAATTGCGTGTGGTGATTGAAGCGTCGGGCGACGACAGCCATTCGAGCACGCTTTCATTGCGCGGAGCCGTGGTCCACTGCGAGAGCGGGCAAGAGAAGAATCAGAATGGCGTCGGCGTCGTGTTCATCGAAGACTCGGGGCTCGAATCCCCGCGCGACTAGGGCCGCATCCCGTAGCGCTGGCCTCCGGCCGGCGTTTCTCTTGGAAATATCAGACAGCAAAATGAGCCGGCAGGACGCCCGTCGACCTCGCGGGGTAAACCGGCGTTACGGCACGTCACTCGCTATCGGGATCCGGCAGCGCGGATAGCTGCACTTCGATATCGGCGAGGGCGCGATTGAGCTGCTCGGTGTAGCGCGGATTGCTGCTGACCTTCAAATTCTGTTGTACGCGCACGCGCGAAAGGATCAGCACTTCCCTCTGGCGATGAAGTTCAATCTGCGCGGCGGTTAACTGGCGTTTATGGTTGTCTTTGCCTTCTTTGGCTGGAGCTGCCGCTTCGGACTGCTGCACCTGATCTTCTACGGACTTGCTCTCCCATCCACGGGCCATGAATCTATCTTACGGCGGCCCAGCCATTGCGCAGCATGCTTTTTTGAACTTTGTTTCGCTTCCACGAATAGGCGCGTTTCGCACGCACGGCGCTTCCCTTCCAACTAACCGAGCAAGATGCGCACGTGATGCAAGGCGCCGTCGTCGACCAGCGGAATGTTGGCCACGCCCACGGAGCGCCGGCCCTCCACTTCGGTCATCACAACTCCGCGCGCGACGCTAGAAGGATTGTCGACGCGGATCTGGTAGGTCGCCGAGTGGTAGCAAAAGCGGAGCGTATAGCCCGGCCAGTTGCGCGGAATGCACGGGTCGACCGTGAACGCGGTGCCTTTCAGGCGGAAACCGAGCATCCATTCGACGCCCCCGCGATAGAGCCACCCGGCTGCGCCCGTGTACCACGTCCAACCGCCGCGCCCCACGTGCGGCGGCTCGCCGTAAACATCTCCGGCCACCACGTAGGGCTCGACTTTGTAACGTTGGACGCCGGCGCGCGTGCTGGCACGTGAAATCGGATTGAGCATGCGGAAGAGTTCGCCGGCTTTGTCGCCGTCGCCGAGCGCCGCAAACGCGATCACGGACCAGACGGATGCGTGCGTGTACTGGCCGCCGTTTTCGCGGATGCCCGGAACGTAGCCCTTGATGTAGCCGGGATCGAGCGGAGCCTTGTCAAACGCGGGCGCGAGAAGCCGCACCACGCCCGCGGGGCGCACGACGAGCTGGCGGTCGACGGCCGCCATGGCGCGCGTGGCACGGCCGCGTTCGGCGGCGCCGCTGATCACGCCCCACGATTGCGCGATCGAATCGATGCGGCATTCGAGATCCTCAGCGGAGCCGAGCGGCGTGCCGTCGTCGAAAAAGGCGCGGCGGTACCATTCGCCGTCCCAGCCTTCGCGCTCGAGCGCGACCTTCAGCGCGCTGGTGTGGAGGCGCCAGGTCTCCGCGCGCTGATGCTCGCCCCGGGCATCGGCGATTCGCGCGAATTTCGAGAGAACGTCGTGGAGAAACCAGCCGAGCCAGACGCTTTCGCCCTGCCCGTGCTGGCCCACGAGATTCATGCCGTCGTTCCAGTCGCCCGTGCCCATCAGCGGAAGTTCGTGGCGCCCGACGGCGAGGCTGCGATCGATCGCGCGGGCGCAGTGTTCGAAAATCGAGGCGCGCGTCTGGGAGACGCGAGGCTGGAAATACGATTCGTTCTGCCCCTCGGCGAGCAAATCGCCTTCGAGAAATGGGACGGACTCATCGAGTATCCCCATATCGTCGTGTGTTTCGACGAAGTGGTTGACGACGTAAGGCAGCCACAGCAAATCATCGGAAATGCGGGTGCGGATGCCGCGGCCCGACGGCGGGTGCCACCAATGTTGCACGTCGCCTTCGACGAACTGGCGGCTCGCAGCGAGCAGAATCTGCTCGCGGGCCACGTCGCGACGGGTCACCGCCAGCGCCATCACATCCTGCAGCTGGTCGCGGAATCCGTACGCGCCGCTCAATTGATAAAACGCGGCGCGCGCCCATACGCGGCACGAAAGCGTCTGGTAGAGCAGCCAGCGATTGAGGAGCATATCCATTTCCGGGTCGGGCGTTTCGACCTGCAAGCCGCACAAAATGTCGTTCCAGCGATCGGCGGCAGCGGCGAGAATCTTGTCCAGATCGGCGGCGCGATAGCGATCGATCAGCTGGCGGGCGTGCTCTCGCGACTCTCCCTGTCCCAGCAGGAAGACGATTTCGATCCGCGCTCCCGGACGCAATTCAAACGATCTCTGCAACGCCGCGCACGGATCGAGGGCGGGACCGACGCTGCTGGAGAGCGGACCTGCTTGCGAGAGGGCCGTCGGCTGCGCGGCCGAGCCGTTGCGGCCGAGAAATTCCCGGCGATCGCACGTGAACGAAGTTTGCTCCCCACCCAGATCGGCGAACGCGATGCGGCCGCCGAATTCTCCCTTCCAGGCGTTTCGAGCGAAGAGGGCGCGCGACTGGGGATCGAATTCCGAAACGATGTGCGGCGCAGTCGCGGCTCCCGAACTGCCGAGCACCCATTCCGCATACGCGGTGACGGAAAGCCGGCGGACGCGCCCGGAATCGTTTTGCAGGACCAGGCGCGAAATCTTGACTGGGTCCTCCTTCGGAACGAATTGCACGAGATCGGCCGTGATCCCGTGCGATCCGTGCTGAAACCGCGAGTAGCCCTGGCCGTGGCGCGCGACGTAGGTCGCCATCTCGTCTCGGATGGGCAAGGCGGTCGGACTCCATATGTCTCCCGTGGCCTCGTCGCGAAGATAGAAGAACTCGCCCAACGCATCGGTGAGGTGATCGTTGGACCACGGCGTGAGCTGGTTTTCATGGCTGTTGAGTGACCACGTGAACCCGCCGCCGGATTGCGAGACGATGAAACCAAAGGATGGATTCGCGATCACGTTGATCCACGGCTCCGGCGTGCGCAAGCCTTCCGCGAGAGTGATCACGTATTCGCGGCCGTCGGGAGAAAAGCCGCCAAATCCATTGAAATAGAGGAGAGCCTCCCGGGGCGGCGGCGCGCTGATCCGTTTTGCGGCATGCGCCGGCCGCGGCGACGGCAATGCCGCAAGAGGCCGCAGCTGCGCGCGCGTCACCTGGTCGGCGAGCGGTCCGCGGCGGCTGAGGAGCACCACCCGCGCGATGCACAGGAGCTGATCCCGCAATTCGGCGCTGACCAAATCCGTGCGCAGCAGGAATATTTGGCCGCTCACGCTGCTCGAGCTCGGCGACGACCGGTGCTGCGAGGTGCGTACGAGAGCCTCGAGCGATCCATGCAGCTCCTGGATGTAAGAAGTCGACTTCTCGTTCAGAATCACGATATCCACCGACAGATTCTTATTGCGCCAATATTCGTGCGCGCGCAGGAGCTGCCGCACGATATCGAGATCCTCCGGATCGTCGATGCGCACCAAAACGATCGGCAGATCGCCCGAGATGCCCTGCCCCCAGAGCGACGATATATCGAGCGACGTGCGGCTCAGCAGGTCGGAACTCGGCCGCAGCGCGGCGTCCGAATAGAGCACCCCGTTCGCCAACCGCTGAAACAGGTGCGCCTCCTCAGGATCGATGCCGAGATGGTGGAGCTGCACCTGCGCGTGAGTCCATGCAAGCGTCTGCGTGCGTTCAAAGGCGGAGGCATCGCGGAATTTGTCGGCGATATCGAGCGCTTGATCGCGTGTGTCGGCGATGATCGTCGCAAACGTGAGCCGCACCGTGCTGCCCGCGGGGACGTGCACCGTCCGGCGCAGGCTCAGGATCGGATCGAGCACAGAACCAACCGTGCGCGAAAGCGGCAGCCCATCCATCACCACAAATGGCTCGCGGATCGATCGTCCGCGCCCCAGAAACCTCGCCCGGTCGGTTTCGTACTGCAGCTCCCCGACAGACTCGCCTTCTACTGCAACGGTATGCGCCGCAAACACACCGGCCTCTTCCGGCGATCTTTTTCGGCGCGTGGCGATGAGCGCGCCCATATCGGCGACGAATTCGGTCTCTATGAAAAGATTCCCAAACGCCGGATGTGCCACATCGGCGGCCTGCGCGATCAGAGCGACCTCCGCGTATGACGTCACCTGAATGTCGCGCGCCCGCGAACCCAGGTTGGTGAGCGAGACGCGGCGAACTTCGGCGTCGTCTTCGGACGATACGACGACATCGAGCGTCGTTTTCATCGACCGGTCGTGGCGCGTGAACTCGGCGCGGTCCTCATAGAAGGAAACGGAATAGTCGTCCGGCTCGACACAGACTGGCTGGTAACCCGCCGACCAAACGTACCCGGTCTGTTCGTCGCGCAGGAAGATGTACGTGCCCCAGCAATCGAGCGTGGAATCCTCGCGCCAGCGCGTGATCGAAATATCCTGCCAGCGGCTATAGCCCGATCCGGCCGAGGTCAGCATCACCGAGTAGCGGGCGTTCGACAAAAGCTGCGTTCGCGGGACGGCATCGTGCGGCGTGTCGAACTGACGCACCACCGGCGGCACCAGCTCGCGCACGTTCGCCGCGGCCGAAACTTCTTCCGCGCGCGGCCTCGCCACCAGCACTTCCCGCGGCGTCCGCTCCTGCAAGAGCAACTCAGAAGCCTTCACCGACGGCTCCGCATGGAAACGATCGCGCATGGCGCCGCCCGTGAGGGCGTTGGCAAAAGCGACGAGCGACATTCCCTGGTGGTGCGCCATGTATGTGCGGACAATGGCGACGGTCTGCCCCTCGGGCAGGCGCGAACGCGTGTAATCGAGCGCCTCGTAAAATCCGTAATGGCCTCGTCCTCCGGCCGCCGCCATGCGGGCGAGATTGCGGACCGTTGCGGAGGGATCGATCATCGCCGCAAGCGCCGCGGCGTACGGCGCGATCACCAGGTCCTGGCTCAGTCCGCGTTTGAGTCCGAGCCCGGGAACACCAAATGCCGAATATTGGTACGTGAGATCGATGTCGCGCGCGCTGAAGGCGCACTCGGAGATTCCCCACGGCACGCCGCGTTCGTCTCCGTATTCGATCTGCCGCTGGACCACGAGATCGTACGTCTGGCTCAGCAGGCTGCCTTCCGGTGACTTCATCAGGAGATCCGGCATCAGGTACTCGAACATCGAGCCCGACCACGACACGAGCGCCGAGCCGCGCCCCACCGGCGTAAGCGCCCGAGTGAGATGGAACCAGTGGTCGACCTGAAGATCTCCTTTGGCGATGCCGATGAAGCTCGCGAGACGAGCCTCGGAGGCGAGCAGGTCGTAACAGGCCTCGTCGAGGATTCCCTCGCCGACGCGGTAGCCGATCGACAGAAGCTTTCGCGTACGATCGAAGAGAAACGTGAAGTCCATCGCCGCCGCCATGCTCTCGGCCGTTTCCGCAATCGCCGCGAGCCGGCGGATCAGGGAGGCAGCGTCGGTGGCCGCGTTGCCGAGCGCGTGCACCAGCGAATCGATCCGAGTGAGCGCCTCCGGATTGGCGGACCCATCGCTCGAAAGACGCGCTCGCAAGCCGGCCAGCTCGCCGATCGCGATCTGAAAATGTTCGGGCGCGTCGGCAAGAGCCGGCGCCGCCGGAAAGAACGGCTGCAGCGCAGCCCACTCCGGCGCCTGTTCTATAGGGCGCCGCGCCATCTCCAGGGCCTGCGGCGATTTCAGGCGCATCCAGGGCAGAAACATGCCCGCATCGCGCCTGTGGCTTTCGATGCACGCTCGCGCGGCCGCCGCCCAAACGCGGAGTTCGGCGCTCGAGGCATCGCCGCGCTCCTCGGCGAACGCCTGCGCCATGTCGTCCAGGGTGCTGGCGCGGTCGATCACATCCGCGAACAATGCAGCCCACGCCGCGGCGCTCACCGGCGCCGTTTCGAGGCACGCATCGAGCGCGTCCGCGGCGTCGCCGAGCTGCTTTCGCGTCACCGTGCTCGTGCGAGCCTCGTCCGAAATTGCTCCCAGCGACTCGCGCAAGAGCCGGATCGCGTCTTCCACGCCCGCGCGCATTCGATTTCCGCCCAGCGATTCCTGAATCAACTCGCGGCAGCCATTCGCGAGCGCGATCAGATCGCCGGCCATGTTTCCGCTGTCGACCGAGGAAACGTATCGAGGCTCGAGAGGACGGAGATCGTTCGTGGTGTACCAGTTCAAGAAATGACCGCGAAACCGCTCGAGCTCGCGCAGCGTGGCGACCGTCGATTCGAGCCGCTCCACCGCTTCGCAGGTCCCGATCCATCCGAGATCGTGCGCCGATAGCACGGTTAGGAGCGACAGGCCCATGTTGGTCGGCGAGGTGCGGTGCGCCACCACCGGATTTGGATCTTCCTGAAAATTATCGGGAGGCAGCCAATGATCCGCTTCCGTCACAAACGTCTCGAAAAAGCGCCAGGTGCGCCGTGAGACGGATCTGAGTGCGAGCGCATCCGCCGCTGACAATACTTTGGCGCTCGGCCGAGGCGGCGGCAGGCTGATCGTCCGCGCCACGACCGGCGAGGCGGCCCACAGGAGCAAAAATGGCAGCGCGACGGGCAGCGCGTGAACGTTGCCCAGCAGCACGATCAGAAAGCCGGCAAAAGCGAGCGCGACCGCGCCGGCCATCCGCCGGTACATATGCGCGATATTCAGGTCGAGAGCGTGCTTCGCGTGCGCGGCCGTCACCCACTCGAGCAAGTTCCGGTGCGTCACCAGCAGCCGCCCAAGTGTGCGCAGGATCGCGTCCGACATCAGCCATGCCTGGTAAGCGAGAAAGGTGACGCTCAGCCCGATCTGCGATGCGCCCAGCGACGCGTCCGACAGCACACCGCGAACGTAGCTGCGCTTCGAGATTCCGCCGGGGCGCGGGATGATCCCGGCGAGGAAAGGCAGCAAAGGAGGCACCGCGATCGTGGCGAGAATGAACCGTGTCCACAGCCACGGCGAAACGTCCGGCATGAGCCAGCCCGCGAGCATCGTGAGAAACATGCACGGGGCGGAAAGGCTGCGCCGCAAATTGTCGATCATCTTCCAACGCCCCACCACGGAGATCCGGAGCCGCTGGCGCCCGCCCTCCGCCCGGCCGCCAAATCCCAGAATCCACGGCAAGAGCTGCCAATCTCCGCGCACCCAGCGATGCTGGCGCGCGGCGGCGTTCTCGTAGTGCGAGGGATACTCCTCGAATAGCTCGATATCCGTGGCCAGCGCGCACCGGACGAAAACGCCTTCGAGAAGATCGTGGCTCAGCAAGGTGTTCTCTTCGACCCGGCCCCCAAGCGCCGCATTGAACGCGTCGACGTCGTAAATTCCCTTGCCGGTAAACGAACCTTCCTGGAAGAGATCCTGATACACGTCCGACACCGCGGAAGCGTAAGGATCCATGCCCGCGTGGCCGGAAAAGATTCCTTGAAACGCCGAGCCCTGGCCGTCGCCGGGCAGCGAATGATTGACGCGCGGCTGAACGATGCCGTAACCGGTGACGACACGGCCCTCCGCGGAACTGAACGCGGGCCGGTTGAGCGGGTGCGCCATCGTGCCAACGAGGCGCGCCACACTGCTGCGAAGAATGCGCGTATCGGAATCCAGCGTGACGACGTAGCGCACTCCCGGAACCGCTTCCGGCGGGCGCCCTCCGATCGGAATGAATGTGGTCTCGGTGGAACCTCGCAGAAACTGATTCAGCTCCTCGAGCTTCCCGCGCTTGCGCTCCCAGCCCATCCATTTCTGCTGCGATTCGTTCCAGACGCGCCTGCGATGAAACAGGAGAAAGCGCGGTCCGCCTCCCGGCGCCGGGCCGTGGCGCGCATTGAGGTTCGCGATGCCTTCCGCGGCCGCCGCCACGAGCTCCTCATCGCCCGGCAAATTCTCCTCCGCCGCGTCCACCCAATCTGTCAGCAGCGCAAACCGCAGGTCGCCTTCGGAGTTCCCGAGATAGTGGATTTCGAGGTGCGCGACCTGTTCCTTGACGTCCTCGATGGATGAAAGCAGCGTCGGAACGGCGACCATGGTCCGCAAATGCTCGGGCACACCATCCTTCAATTCCAGGCGCGGCAGCGTTCGCGGATCGAAAAGATCCGTCACGACGCGATTGACCAGGGAAATGGCGAGGTCGGATGCGGGGATCGCCGCGAGGATGCCAAGCAGCACCAGAAAACCGGTCGGTGCGCCCAGCTCGCGCGCGCGAATCAGCGGTAACGCAAGGACGACCGCGGTGAGCGCGGCGATGCTGCCCAGATAGCCCGGCACGGCGCGGCGCACGTAGAGCCGCAAAAGCCGGCGCCGCCATCGGACGCGGAATCCGAGCTCGCGTTCGAACGCGCGCCGTCCCTGCGAAATCAGATAAAACCCGGGATCGCTGCGCCGGTCCGCTTCCGCCGTGTCTCGAGAATGGTTCGTCCCCTCCGCGGCAGCACGGCGGGCGCGCTCCACGGCTTTTCGCGCAATCTCCGTCTCGGAGCGCTTCGAGCCGCGCGCCAGATCCTCGATGGCGTGCCGGTAGGAGTCGCGGGTGGTGAAATCCATTTCGTCAAACGCGGTTCCCTCCCGGAGGACGGCGTCGACAAGGCTCGTGCTCTCAAAAAAGGCGCGCCAGTCTCCGGCGGAGGTCAATCGCATGCTGGTGATGATGTTGCGGACCGTAACGCTCGTGGCCGCCTGCGCCTGGTGTTCGGCGCGGACGACGTCGTCGGCCGTGGTCCCTTGCGCCGCGAGCCGCTCGTCGAGCCATCGCAAGATCGGCCCAACCTTCGGATCGAGATCGCGCAGGCGCTGAACGAGCTGCACCGCGAAGGAGCGGTCGAGCGGCTTCTTCTCGAAATCGCGCAAAACCGTTTGTGGATCGACGGCCGCGTTCGCTCCCGTGCCCAGAAGCCTGTCCGCGAGTTCGTCCGCTTCGCGCCGCGCAGCGCGGCTGTGAACGAGGAGGTTCGCAACCCGGCGCAGGTTTTCGACCAGCACGATGCGGAGTGTGATGGCGACGGCCCACAGCTCGCCAATGGTGAGTTCTTGAACGCGCTGGTATGCGCTCACAAAGCGGCGAAGCGTCTCCGGATCGAAGCGGCTGTCCGTATGCGCCACAAAGGCCCAGGCAATTCCGTATACCCGCGGATAGCCCTCGAGATGACCCGCGGCAATCTTCGGCAATTCGCGATAATAACTCGGCGGCAAATCGTCGCGAATTTCGCGGAGCTGCTCCTCAACAATGTAGAAATTGTCGACAAGCCACTCGGCCGCGGGCGTGATCGTATGCTCTTGCTGCACCGCGCGGGCAATCGCCCGGTAGTATTCGAGCAGAAGCCGGCCGTTTTCGGCGACGCGGGGAACGAGCGGCCGCCCCGCGCGCCGATCGTCGGTCGCCCGCTGGGCGGTGGCGAGGGTCTCGGCGTGCTGCTCGAGGCGCTCGATGCTGAAAAGTTCGGCGCGGATCGGCTCTTCTTCTTGAACCACTGCGCCCACGGTCGAACTTGAGGTCATGGACAGGAATACTCTATGAGGACTGGAATCTTATTGTACCTGTATCTCTCGCGTTGTCCTACCGCCGCCGCTGAATAAGGGAGCTGCACAATCTCGGCGAAACTCGGGAAACCGGCCGCGAATCCATTCGATCAGCTGCAAGCAAATTGCAAGAGAACTCTTCGAGGGGAGGGGGCCGTTTGATCGCAAACGGCCCTCGCTTGTGATGGGCGCATGGCGGGAACAACGAGAAGAAGCAGGCACCGAATTACGGATATGAGGAACTCGCAAAACCGTGCGTGATGCCGGCACTAGCTTCGGCCGGCTCGCTTTGCGCGCGCCTCCCTTTGCTCTTCTGCCTTCAGGTTTTTGACGAATTCGTCCGCTTGCTGCTCCGCGACTTCCCTGGCGATCCCGTAGTGCTCCTGAATCTTCCCGACCAGCTGTTGGCGTTTCCCGTCGATCACGTCGAGATCATCGTCGGTGAGCCTGCCCCACTTTTCTTTCACTTGGCCCTTCGTCTGTTTCCACTTCCCTTGCACTTGGTCCCAGTTCATTTGAGCCTCCGTTGATTTCGCCGGGCCGGCAGGCGTTTTGTTTTTCGCCGCACTCACAGGAAAACACGATTCGGTGCGAGCGAGGAATACACCGGAACATTGAGTTGCTGCCGCGCGATCACGTAGGCGCGTCGGTCGGAGGAGAGCTTCAGGCGGCAAAAAAAGGCTGCGATTTGCTCAGGTTGGAAATGGCGGGTATGAGATAACGGTTCGACTCCGATTTGAGGACGCACCCCTGCGCCCCGGCGAGCTGCACTACCTTTCCCAGATGAGGGAAATGGTGCAGAGTCAGTATCAGGATTTGCGTTTCGGGAAATAACGCATGGATTTCGCGCGTCGCTTCGAGGCCATCCATCTTGGGCATGCTCAAGTCCATGATCACGACGTCAGGATGCAACTCCCGCGTTCGATCGATCGCCTCCCGGCCATCCGCCGCTTCGCCGCAAACTTGCCATCCGGCGTGTGATTCAAGCAGCAGGCGTACGGCTGCGCGGACGAGCATTTGATCGTCCACTACCAAAATTCGCAACTGGGTTTCGGTCACCATTGAAGTGCTGTCGCCAGGATCGATTCCGGTAACCTATGCTGAAGGGATTTCGGCGAGGCCATTCCTGCGTTCGAATGCAGGGCTCTCTTGCGTCCAGTCAATCGGGCGAATTGCCATACAGCACATGGAGTCCGGCAAGGTGGAAGAAGAGTCGGCCCAGCCCGCAAGCCTTGATTTCTCTCAAGGCCCCTCGACTCTCCTTCCCCTTGCGCCTAGCGGAAATGTCTCTCCGCAGGTTCGATCATCCTAAAGAGCGGCACCCGTCGGCCATACAGGTAAAGCGTTAGAGAAGCAGGGGATATGCTGTACACGGCCCCACGCCTCAGCGATGGCGCCGCGCGCAAGGCATCCTCGATTCTTAACTGAAAGACAATAGGAGTCTTAGCTCACTGGGCTGGGCCGCCTCAGGATGACGGGGAGGCTAGGTTTGCTCGCCGAGGGCGAAGGAAACTACGGCCATGGCGGCGAGCACGGCGGTTTCCGTGCGCAGAATATTTCCGCCAAGAGAGACCTCAGCGAATCCGGCGGACGATGCGGCGGCGATTTCCTCACCGGTCCAGCCGCCCTCGGGGCCAATCGCAACCGCCGCTACACTCGGCGAAGCGCGTTTCGCCGGCGGAGCGGCCGCGGCCAGCACTTCGCGAATGGAAGGCGCTTCGCGGCGCTCGGAGAGGAATATCTTCGTATCCGCTGTGCATTGCGCGAACGCCCTTTCGGGCGATAGGGCGGCTCCGAGCGAAGGCGGGCGAAGCCGACGCGACTGTTGCGCCGATTCCGCGAGGATCTTTTCCCAGCGCGATCGCCGCTTTTCCGCCGCGGCGATCAGCGCTTTGTCGGTGCGTGCCGCGGCGAGCGGAGTAATCTCTCGCGCGCCGAGTTCGGTGGCCTTTTCCAGGCACCACTCGAATCGGTCGAATTTCACGAGCGAAAGCAGAAGGTCGATCTGCACGGAAGATTCGCGCACGGCTACAGGCTCGACCAGCGCAAAATCGATGCGGCTCTCGCCGCGTTTTGAAAGCGCCACGCGCTCGATGCGCGCAAGCCACACGGCGTGGCCGTCGCTCAGCTCGTAGAGCTGCCCGGCCTCGGCGCGAAGCACCCGCCCCAAATGCTCGGCGGCATCGCCGCGAAGAGCAGCGGATTGCGATTCGAATTGTTCGACGAAAAAGCGGCGGCGCATCGCAGGATTGTAGCGTGTCCGAATGCTCTCCAGAAATCGTAGCTTGAAAGCGAAGGAAACTGTGCTTTTTCGTATTTTCCCGTGTAGGGGCGGGTTTGAAACCCGCCCCCGCGAGCGAGGAGCTTGGCCGGGCAACGTCGCGGGCCGACAGATGAGCGAAGCGAACTTGCGTGGTATCTTTACTCTTCCCGCGTGAACATCCGCAAGACAGACCCTACCCGAAAATGTCCTTCACCTTATCGAAAAAGCTCGACGACCGCTCGACCGGCTTGTTTTCCACCTTCAAACTCTGGCCGAGTTGCTCGAACAACCGCTTCTGTTCCCGCGAAAGCTTCGCCGGAATCACGATATGAATATTCGCGTAGAGGTCGCCCTTGCCTCCGTGCGGATTCGGAAGCCCGTGTCCCTTGAGCCGAAAAATCTGCCCGGATTCGGTGCCTTCGGGAATCTCGAGCTCTTCTTCGCCGCGCAGCGTGGGAACTTTGATTTTCGCGCCGAGCGTCGCCTGCGGAATGCTCAACGGAATCGTGCAATACAGATCGGCGCCGCGCCGCTCGAAGAAGGAATGCTCCTTCACGTCGAGGAAAATATAGAGGTCGCCCGCGGGACCGCCGTTCAATCCGGGATCGCCCTGCCCGGTCATGCGCAGGCGCGTGCCCGTCTCCACTCCCGCCGGAACCGCCACCTCGAGCGTGCGTTCGCGCTCGACGCGCCCCTGCCCGCGGCAATCCACGCAGGCTTCGCGAATCACCTGCCCCGCGCCCTGGCACGCCGGGCACGTGCGCGTAATCGAGAAAAATCCCTGCTGGTAGGCCATCTGCCCGCGGCCGCCGCAGGTCGTGCACGTCGTCAGGCCGCCGCTGCCAGGTTTTGCTCCCGTGCCCTTGCAGGTTTCGCAATGCTCGCGGCGTGACATCCGAATCTTCGCAGTAACGCCCGCGGCGGCATCCGCGAAAGAGAGCGACAGATCGTAGCGCAAATCCGCGCCGCGCTGGCCGCGCGCTCCTCGCCCACGGCGCGCCCCGCCTCCGGCAAACACCTGCTCGAAGCCGAAAAGATCGCCGAGAATGTCCTGAAACTCCTCGAAGATCGTCGCGTTGAAGCCGCCTCCGGCCTCGAATCCGCGATTGCCCAGGCCTGCGTGCCCGAAGCGGTCGTAGGTCGCGCGCTTCTGCGGATCGGAAAGGACGGTGTAGGCTTCGCTCGCCTGCCGGAAATTCTCCTCGGCCTCCGGGCTCTTCTGTTGATTGCGATCCGGGTGCCACTTCAGCGCCGCCTTGCGGTAAGCGGATTTGATTTGATCGGCCGAAGCATCGCGCGCGATGCCGAGCACTTCGTAATACTCGAGCTGTTTCCCTGGGGGCATTTCGTCCTTGAATCCTAGTTGTCGCGCCGCGACGCGTGCGCGGGCCGCGATTCCGGAGCGCTCGCCACGCGAACCATCGCGGGCCGCAGCACGCGCTCGTGAAACAGATAGCCGGGCTGCATTTCGCCGATCACCACTCCGTCCGCGTGCTCCGATGTTTCCACGGTCTCGATCGCGTGATGAAAATGCGGGTTGAATTCCTTGCCCACCGATTCGATCCGCGTAAGCCCCTGTTTCGCGAGGGCATCCCAAAGCTGCCTGCGGATCAATTCGAAGCCCTTGCGATATTCGGCGTTCGCACCGTCTCCCAGGCCGGCCAGAGCGCGATCGAACGCATCGAGTACAGGCAGAATATGCTCGACGAGCGATTCAGCGCCGCGGTGCCGTTCTTGTTGCCGCTCTTTCTCGACGCGCTTGCGATAATTCTCGAAATCCGCCTGCCGCCGGACGAGCGTATCCATCAGCTCTTGTTTCTCACCGAGCAGCTTCTGAATCTGCTCGGCGAGCGAACCCGCTCCGGACGTTTCGTCGCCCGGCGCGGCAGATCCAACCGCTGCCGGATCGGACGATTCACCAGCCGCTTCCCCCTGCTCTCGGGAAAAGACAATCTCCGGCCCGCGGCCCTTGGCTTTTTCCTTGTCTCGATCGCTGTGCGACGCCACCGAAATCAACTCCCCTCTTCGTCTTCCGAGAAAAACTGCGCCATGAACGCCACGGCCGTGATCACGCGCTCGTAGTGCATCCGCATCGGCGCGAGGATTCCCAGGGTTCCCTGCACCTCATCCTTAGATGAATACGACGCCGAAACCAGCGCAAGGTATTTGCCCGCATTCGACATCTGATCGAGCCCCAGCTCGACGTGCACCGGCTCGGGCGCTTCGATGCAGCCGCTCAAGAGAGCGATCAGCCGGTCCTTTTCCTCGATCGCCTCGAGCAGCTCCTGCAGTTGCTCCTGGTTCGTAAACTCCACGGAAGCCGCAAATTTCGCCGCGCCCTCCACGTACACCTTGCGCTCGGCGCCATCGCCGAGGATCGACGGATCGCACAGCATCAGCGCGTCGTCGGCGATGCGGCCATACTGCTCGCGATCGCGCTCCACCTGCGCCCGAAGATCGGCGCGCATGGCCTCGAGCGTCCATCCGACGTAATGGCGATTCAAATGAGCCGCCACGTGATCCAGATCCTCTTGCCGGAACGTCCGCTCGGGGCGAATCAGCTTGTCGCGGGTCACTCCGCCCGTGCTCACCAATACGACCAGCACGCGATGATCGGGCACCAGCAAAAACCGCACATGCTCGACCACGCTTTTCGCCAGGGGCGGCGAAATGAAAATCCCGAGCCCGCGCGACACCGCCGAAAGCACGTGGCTCGCTCGCTCCATCACGGCTTCGGGCGTCTTCGCCGCTTCGAGCTCGCGCCGGATCCATTGCCGGTCCTCGGGGCTGGCCGTGGCCTGGGCCGCCACCTGCTCCACAAAAAAGCGGTAAGCCGCCGCCGTCGGCACGCGCCCCGCCGACGTATGCGGCTGGTAGAGGTAGCCCTCTTCCTCGAGGTCGGCCATCACGTTGCGGACGGTCGCCGGGCTCAGCGGCTCGATATGGCGCCGCGCGACGCTGCGCGATGACACGGGTTCGCCCGTCTCGATGTAGGTTCGCACCACATCCGTCAGAATCTGTTGGTGCCGCTTCTGTTGCAGGACCGTTGAGCTCATGGATTCCTGTGAGTCTCTCCTGCTGTCGCCGATGATCCATCCAGAGGAAGCCGTACGCGCTGCTGATCAAAGTTTAAACGCCGCGAAGATTCGCGTCAACTTCGCCGCGAGTTTCACCGGCGAAGTACCAACCATCGAGCGGCCGCCCGATTCGGAAAATGCTCCCGCAAAATGCAACGGGCACAATCGCGAACGATTGTGCCCGGTCAAAACAGACGGAAATAGGGAAGGGGTTCAGTCCGGGGGCAGTACCGCGGCTTCCGGCATCTGCAGCTTGGCCTTGGCCAGTGCGCGAACGATATTCAACTCGACCACCTGTTCGGATGTGTTACGCACCGTCGCAAGTTCGCTCACCAGGAGATACTTTGCGCGTTCGAGCATCTTTTTTTCGCGGAAGGAAAGCGGCTTCGTGCGGCTGAGGGCGACAAGCCCCTTCAGCACCGCGGCCACTTCCATCAACGATCCTGTGCGCATGCGATCTGAATTCTCTTTGAAACGGTGTTTCCAATCATGGTGGGAAGCGGAGCGGCCCTTTTCCAGGTACGAGAGCACCGCGCCGGCTTGGGTTGAGCGGATGATGGGTCGCAGGCCCACATTCTCGATGTTGGCTTGTGGCACCATCACCTTCAAGCCGCTCGAGAGGATCCGCAACATGTAAAAGCGTTCTGATTTTCCGTCTACGTAGCCGTAACTGATTTGTTCGATGAGCCCAACACCGTGGTTCGGATACACGACTTTTTCGCCTAGCTTGAAATCCATAAGTCGAAGTTCCCTCCCCCGAACTGCTGAATGTTTGAAGTGTAGGCTCATCCTCGGAGTGTCGTCAAGGTTTTCCCGTACTTTCACACGGGATCAATTTTGCGGAAATGGCCGATTTCTAGGGGGTTTGGCAGACCAATTGCCCTATAATCGGGCACGTGCTGATTCTCGCCTTAGATACTTCTTCGCCTTCAGGCAGCGTGGCCGTTCTCCGCGATGAAAGGATCGTCGGGTCGGTTTCGACGTGGACGGACGAAGTCTATTCGGCGCGCATGTTTCGCCACGTCGACTTCCTGCTGCGGGAACTTTCCCTTCGCCTCGACGAATTCGACCTATTTGCCGTGGCCGCCGGCCCGGGATCTTTCACCGGACTGCGCGTGGGCCTCGCGGCCGTGAAGGGATGGGCCGAGGTGTACGAGAAACCGATCGCGGCCATCAGCGGCCTCGAAGCCGTTGCCGTGCAATCACATTCGGCGGTTCCATTACTCGTACCCGTACTCGACGCGCGGCGCGGACAAATCTATTTTGGATTCTACCGGCAGGTGGACCCCACAAGATTAGCGCTCGAAGGCCAGGAGTGCGTTGCGACGCCCGGAGAATTTGTGCAGGCCCTGAACGCGCACGCGGCGACGGCGGATTTCGCCATCTTGACGCCCGTCCCCTCATTGCTCGCCGAGGCGCTGTCTCGCCTTGAGACACCCCCCGCATGGGCCGGCAAAATGCCGATCGGCGATGCCTCGCCCATTCTCGCGCCCTATATTGGCCTGCTCGGCTACCGGCGCGCGCAGCGGGGCGAGCTTTCCGACGCCCTCACGCTCGACGCAAATTACGTCCGCCGGACCGACGCCGAGCTCCACTGGAAGGACTCCGGGGGGTCTTGACCGTCCGCCCGATCGAGTCGCGCGACATCGACGCGATTCTCGCGATCCAGCAGGCGTCGCCGGAGGTCGCCCAGTGGACGGCACACGATTACGCTCGCGTCGTGGCCGGCGACATGGCGGGTTGGGTGGCTGAAGAAAACGCTGGCGTCGCCGGATTCCTTGCCGCGCGCCGGGCGGCGACCGATCTCGAAATTCTGAACTTCTCCGTGCGCGGAGATGCGCGCCGGTCGGGAGTAGGCGCGTCCCTCCTGCGCGCGGCCGTGGTGTGGGGCAAGACGTTCCAGGCCGAAAAGGCCTTCCTCGAAGTGCGCGCTTCGAATGCAGCCGCGCTGCGCTTCTACGAACACCAGGGATTTCACGTGACCGGGCGCCGCCCGCGCTACTACGCCGCCCCAATCGAGGACGCCCTGCTGCTCACTGCCGATATCGCGGCGCTTGCTGGTAACATGCAACTGTGAGCACCTTCGATGTAGCCATCGTGGGCGGCGGCGTGATCGGCGCCTCGATCGCGTTCGAGCTTGCCGCGGAAAAGCTTCGCGTCGTCGTGCTCGACCGCCAGCAGGCCGGCCAGGACGCGTCGTGGGCAGCCGGCGGGATGCTGTCCCCCGCGCCGGATTCGCCTCGCGATATCCCACTTACGCCCCTCGGCAGAGAAAGCCTCAGGCTGTATCCGCAATTCATCGCGGCCGTCGAGGAAGAATCGGGAAAATCGGCCTCCTACGCGCGCGATGGAGCCATTGAAGTTCTTCTCGCGCCCCACGGCGAAACAGAGCGCGACCAGAAAGCCGCTGAGTACCGCCTTCTCGATCTCGTGGCCGAGCCGGTCTCCCTGAGCGCGGCGCGCGAGCGCGAAAAATCCATCACGCCAGACGCGAGCGCGGCGCTCTGGCTGCCCGACGAAGCCACGGTCGATCCTCGCCTGTTGATGGCGGCGCTGCTGGCCGCCGCGCAAAATCGCGGAGTCGCGATCCGCTCCGACTGCCGCGTCACCAGTCTTCTCTGCCAGCACCATCGATCCCTCGGGGTAATCGCAGGCGGAGAAAAAATCGAAGCGGCGCACGTGGTCGTCGCGGCCGGATGCTTTTCGGGCGAACTCGCGAACGGAACGGACCACCTGGCGCGCCTGCTACCCACGCGGCCCGTGCGCGGACAGATGCTCGCGCTGCGGCACGACAACTTCCGGCTGAATCGCGTCCTGCGCTCCGAGCGCGGCTATCTGGTGCCCCGCCTCGACGGCCGCATCGTCGCCGGCAGCACCAAGGAGGAAGCTGGATTCGAAAAGCGCGTCACCGCTGCCGGAATCCGCAAAGTGCTCGATGCCGCGATCGAACTCTGCCCCACTCTCGCTGCCGCCGAAATCGTCGAAACATGGTCCGGCCTGCGCCCCGGCACCCCCGACGACCTTCCCATCCTCGGCCCGACGGACGTCGAGGGCCTCTTAATCGCAACCGGCCACTACCGCAACGGCATCCTCCTGACGCCGGTCACCGCGAAGCTTGCTTGCGAATGGATCGTGCGTGGGCAGACGGACTTTGACGCCGCAGCATTCTCGCCGTTGCGTTTCTATCGCGGCTTCTCTTCGCGCGCAGAAACAGCATAGAACACCGCGTGTCCCCGGGGAAATTTAGAAAGGAATCCTGCTTCGCTGAGGTTCGCGGTTGGAAGGCCCCGCAAGCGCGGACGCTTGCCCCGGGCTCGTGAATTGCACTTTGTCGGCGTCGAGAAAGATTGGCCGGCTGATGACCGCTTCGACCGTGGATCCACGGGGCATCTCCGCATCGGGTCCGCGCGTCAAGAGCACCGCCGCCAGGCCGGTCGCGAGGCCGACCCCCGCGCCAATCCCGGCTCCTTCGCCCACATGGCCCGCCGCGGCGCCAACTCCCGCGCCAACTCCCGTGCCGATTTCCGTGCTGCGAATCACCGTGCCCACGTCCGAGCCCTTATCCGAATCGCCGACAACTTTGCCCTCGCTGTTCACCGTCTCGCCGCCGCCCGTTCCCGCCTGGCCCGGAATGGCATTCAGATTCACCATGTAAGCGTTAGGGAGAATCATCGTCGTCAGCTTAATCATCAATTCCCCGCGCCCCTTCACGCGCCCCGGCCGCTTTGACTCAGTCACCTCGCCGCTGACGTAAGAGCCCGCGGGAATCACCACCTTGCCATTAATCATGATCGGGAAAATCGTCTCAAAGTACACCGGATCGCCCGCTTTCGCCGTCCGCGTGGAAATCCCGTTGTGCAGCACCAGCGGGATATGCGTTCCGCTCGGCACCTGAATCTGGGCGGCTTTCGCTGGCGTCGAGGCCGCGCCGGCCGCACTCGGCGAAGCAGTGGGCGCGGGCGCCGTATTCTGCTGCGGCGCATTCTGCGCGGCAGTTTCGCCAGTTGTCGGCCCCGGCGGCAGCGGACCCGGATCCTGAGCCAAGGCAGGCAAGCCCAACGCGAGGACTCCCACGAGTATTCCAATCCGAGGAGAGCGAAAGAGGTCGAGTTTCATAAAGTCTCCGGCTACTTGTCCCTTAGAGATGCTTCCCCGCCGAGCCAAGATGCCCCGAGGTTAATCCGATCGAGGCGCGCCAGTCACTTCTTTTTTGTGGCGACGGTCGTATTTCCCGGCCCGACATCTATACTATATATCTATAGGTACCCATCTGGGCACGATAGCCGCCCGAACCCTTCGCAGCACCTATACTAGAGTGAAGGAAGGTTCGGCTTTTGGCCCTAAAATCGCACTGGTGGACGTCCCTTCGGGGAAAGACTGTCCTCATCGTATTGACCGCGCTCGTCTGCCTGGTGGGCGGCCTCTTTTCCCTCACCCGCCTGGTCATCCTTCGCGGGTTTTCCAAGGTGGAAGAAGACTTTGCCCGGCAGAACCTCGATCGCGCATCGAGCGCTATTTCGAACGAACTCGAAGCTCTTGAGCACGCCACCGATCAGTACGCGGACCGCGACCTCACCTACAACGCGCTGCGCAGCAATCATCCCGAGAGGGTCGCTTCCGAATTCACCGGCCCGGCCTTCGAGCAGCTCCGCGTTAATTTCGTCGTCGTGCTGGACGCGTCCGGGCGCAAAGTCTTCGCCACCGGCTTTAACCTGGCTGGGATGGAGCCGGTGCCTCCTCCGGCCGGCCTCGATCGCCACTTGAGATTCGGATCGCCCTTCCTGATTCACGATAGCGCCGCAAACGACGTCAAAGGCATCTTGATGCTCGCTTCCGGACCTGTGCTCGTCGATTCAGGCCCCATCCTTACCAGCAACGCAAACGGGCCCGCCGCCGGTGTCCTGATCATGGGCCGGTCTCTCGATTCCGATGAAATCGCGCGTCTCGGCGAGATGACGCACCTCTCAATCGAGATTGACCCCATGGATTCACCGGCCGGCCGCGCAGATTTAGGAGCCGCCGGCGCGTCTTCCGATCCGTCCACTTTTCTTCGCCCCAACTCGAATGACTCGCTGGCGGCTTATGAGACCCTTCCCGACATCTACGGAAAGCCCGCCGGCGTCCTGCGCATTCTTCTTCCGCGAACCATCTACGACCAGGGCCAAACGAGTTCGATTCAGTTCCTCCTGCTGCTGATCGCGGCCGGTTTCGCATTCGGCGCGATCATTCTCTACCTGATCGAACGCGTGGTCCTTTCGCGCATGGCCGATCTCAGCGACAACATCACCCGCGTCGGAACCAGCGGCAATCTTGCCGCCCGCGTTGCCGTTTCCGGTCGCGATGAGGTTGCCTACCTCGCCACCGCCGTCAATGGCATGCTCGAGGATCTCGAACGCGTGCAGAAAGCGCGGCACCAGGAGCGCACTCGCCTCGCCCTCCTGATCGAAAAGATGCCCACCGTCATCTGGACCACGGACGCGGACCTCCGCTTTACCTATCATACGGGCGCCGCCCTCGAGGCAATGAGCCTTCGGTCCGAAGACGCTCTGGGGAAGACGCTATTTCAATACTTCGGCACGGATGATCCGAACTTTCCCGCGATCGCCGCGCACTACAAGGCTCTTGCCGGCGGGACTCTCTCCTTCGAGCTCGACTGGCAAAAGCGCTCCTTCGATTGCTACGTCCAGCCTCTGCGCGGACCTCAAGGCGACCTGATCGGCGTGATCGGCGTGGCGCTCGACGTCACCGACCGCAAGCACCTCACGGATCAGTTGCGCCAGTCGCAAAAAATGCAGGCTATCGGGGAACTGGCCGGCGGCGTCGCGCACGACTTCAACAATCTCCTCATGGTCGTCAAGGGACACGCGCAGCTCCTTCTGGAACGCATGCCCAAGGAGCCGTCGCTTCATCACAGTGTGCAGCAGATGGAAAAGGCCGCCGACCGCGCCGCATCGCTCACGCGCCAGCTCCTCGCCTTCAGCCGTAAGCAGGTGTTGCAGCCGCGCGTGCTCGATCTGAACGACGTGGTGACCGGCATGATCAAGATGTTCTCTCGCGTAATCGGCGAAAATATCGAGATGGCCTTCGTCCCCGCCGCCAACCTCGGCCGCGCCAAGGCCGATCCCGGACAGATCGAGCAGGTGTTGCTCAATCTCGTCGTCAACGCGCGCGACGCCATGCCCACCGGCGGGCGCCTCACCATCGAGACATCGAACGTTCACCTGGACCGCAGCTACGCCGCCGGCCACGCCGCCGTCGACCCCGGCCCTTACATCATGTTGACCGTCAGCGACACCGGCTGCGGCATGGACGCCGAAACGCAATCGCGCATCTTCGAGCCGTTTTTCACCACCAAGGAAGCGGGCAAGGGCACCGGCCTGGGCCTCGCCACGGTCTACGGCGTCGTCAAGCAGAGCGGCGGCTACATCTGGGTCTACAGCGAAGTCGACTGTGGAAGCACATTCAAAATCTATCTGCCGGAAGTGACCGAAGCGATCGATGCTCCCGCCATCGAAAAGGAAACGCGCGGCTCGTCGAGGGGCACCGAAACGGTCCTCTTCGTCGAAGACGAGCTAAGCGTTCGGGAGCTGGTGCGCGATTATCTCGCGGGAGTGGGATATCGTGTTCTCGATGCCGGCGACGGAATCGAAGCCCTCGAAGCCGCCAGGGCCCACAAAGGCCCGATCCACATCCTGATCACCGACGTCGTCATGCCGCGCCTCAGCGGGCGCGACCTCGCCATCAAGCTCTCGTCCGAACGCCCCGACGTGAAAGTCCTTTTCATCTCCGGCTACACGGACGACACCATCGTCCGCCACGGAGTCCTCGAAGGCGGCGTCGCCTTCCTGCAAAAACCGTTCAACCTGAAAGCTCTCGCTGAAAAAATCCGCGAAGTCCTCAAGGCCGAAACCCCGGCCCCAGTCCCCGTCGGCACCCGCGAAAAGGGCTGAGCGCCGACACCGGGAACTCAACTCTCCGCGTACTCAACGCTCTCTCTGTGAGCTCTGTGTTTAGCTGGGTGTTCGAATCCACGCACGGTCGGATGGAAACTGGGGCTAGATCAAGAAAACAGTCTGTCCGGTTAAATCGAAGCGCTTGCGGCAGCGGATATTCCTGCAGGCGACCATATTGTCGATGCGCACCATATACGAGCGTGCCTTCGCGAACTGCCTCTTATCCTCTTCGTTGCCTCCGCCCGGCATCTGCGCCCTCTTGTTTCGCACGATCCAGCGCACCGGATACGTATTCTCCTGCCGGCAATGAGGGCAATTCAGCGGAATTTGCTTCGTCTCTTCTTTTTCCTCGTAAAATCGCTTTTCGTCCATTTGTCCCCGTCTAATCCGAAGTCGAACCCGATTCCCCAATATCATCCAGCGTCACGAATCGAATGCCGGCATCCTGCCAGCGCGGCAGCCAATGCGTAAGCGCCGCGACCGTATGATGGCGATCTCCCTCGAGCATCCGGAAATCCCCATCGTGCAGCAGGACAATATCGCCTCCCCGCACGCGCTGCAAGTGCTCGATCACCTTTCCCGCCGCGCGCGGCTTCCAATCCCACGCCAGCGCTGACCACATCACCACGCCGGCGCCGCCCCATCGCCGCACGGCGCCATTCAGCGAGGGACCGCGAAAGCCGAATGGCGGCCGCATCCAACGAGGCCTTTTCCCGGTCGCCTCCCGGATCGCGTCGTCGCAGCGAGCGAGCTGCGCCCTAATCTCTGGCGCCGACCGGAATACCAGCTGCGGATGCGTATCGGTGTGGTTGCCGATCGTGTGGCCGCGCCGCGCGATCTCCCTGGTGAGTTCGGGAAACGCGCGCACATGCTCGCCGGTCACAAAAAATGTCGCGCGAACGCCGCGCCGCTCCAGCAGTTCCAGCAGCGCCGGCGTCACTCCCGGGTTCGGGCCGTCGTCAAACGTCAGCGCGACCGAATCATTCCCGGTGTGCCGGATCGTCGGGCCGAAAATCTGCGACACCGGCGCAACGGCTGCCCACGCGAAGCTTCCGCTCGCGGCGCACGCACCGCCCGCTTCGATCAGGGCTGGGATCTCACGCATCACTGGATTTTCGCACCGCCGCGGCAAAAACGCCACGCCGGTGGGTTTCGGTTGCGCCGTTTGATACGATGGCGCCGAAGCTGCCGCGCACATGATCTCGTCTCCGCCGAAACTCCCGCTTTGGATCCGATGGGTCGCCCTCGTATGGCTCGTTTTTTGGTTCACGGTCTACTGGCGCAGTTGGGGCGCCCTCAACTTCCTGCACTTGTGCGACATTGCCGAAATCCTGGCCTGCATCGGCTTCATCACCGATAACACGCTCCTGATTTCAAGCCAGGCCGTCGCCTCTCTCGCCGTCGACGCTGCCTGGGCGCTCGACGCGGGCTGGACCGCCGTTTTCGGCCACCATCTGATCGGCGGCACCGAATATCTTTTCGACCCGAGCCATGCCCTCTGGGTCCGCTTGCTCTCGCTATTCCATCTCGCCCTGCCCGTGCTGCTGCTTTGGGCCATGCACCGCCTCGGGTACGATCGCCGCGGGTTTGCGCTGCAGCTCGCGATCGCCTTGCCTGCGTTCATCGCCTGCCGCTTCGCTCCCGCCGCCCAAAATATCAACTACGCCTTCACCGATCCCTTCTTCCATCGCTCCTGGGGCCCAGCCCCCGTTCACATCATCGTAGTTTTTCTCTTCATGCTCGTGGTCCCTTATCTCCCCACGCACCTCGTCCTAAAACGCCTGTTCCCGCCCCCGGCGGGCCTGGGCGAGTGGAACAAATCGGGGCATGCCAGCGTATAACCAGGCAGCGGATCTGTTGGATAGGAGTGTATGAAGGCTACCAGTTTCGAATTTCGGCACCGCTCCTGGATCATCGCCCTACTCTACACGCTCGGCTTCTGGGCGTACGCGATAGACCACGTCAACACGGTTCAGTACATCATTCGCGAGACCGTCGGGGCGAATTCCGCGCGCGGGGCGTTGGTGGCACACGCGTTCTTTGGTTTCGCGACTCTGCTCGTCGCACTCGGCGCGCTGGTCCGCACGTGGGGCGCCGCCTATCTCCGCTCGGATGTGGTTCACGACGCCAGGCTGCACTCGAACCTGCTCGTCGCCGACGGCCCCTACCGCTACGTGCGGAACCCGCTCTATCTCGGCGGCATTCTTTCGACGATCGGCGTCGCATTCATGGCCAGCCGCCTGGGTTTCGTATTTCTGATTGCGACCCTGTCTCTGCTATTCATCCGGCTGGTTGGCCGCGAGGAAGCGGAACTGGAACAGCAACAAGGGGAGAGTTACCGCGAATATTGTCGCCGTGTGCCCCGAGTTCTTCCCGCGTTGACGCCGCGTCTGCCCGCAGGCCAGACCAAACCGCAATGGGGACAAGCGTTTCGGGGAGAAGCCTTCATGTGGGGCTTCGCACTGGCCGTGGCAAGCTTTACCGTGACGCTGAGTCTTCTAATCTCAGGAGTCATCTGGGTCGTCGCGCTGCTGGCTTTCTGGCAACAGCAGTACACGCACAATCGCCGCCGGCGCGCCGCGCCAGTGGCGTAAAGATTTTATTCCGTCTGCCGCGCCGCGCGCAGATCGATGCCCAGCTGCTGGCACTTCTTGTAGAGGTGGCTGCGCTCGAGCCCGAGCGCCTTCGCCGTGTTCGTCATGTGATGACGATTTTGCTTCAGCTCGGCCAGCAGCGTCTCGCGCTCAAAGGCTTCGACGCGCTGCGCGAGCGTCCCCGTCGCCTCGGCCGCTCGCGCGAGCCCGCCGCGCCAATTGCACCCGCGCCTTGCGGCAGCGCGCGCTCCACCGTCCCCGCTCAACCTCATCGCCCGGCGCCAGCAGCAGCACCCGCTCGACCACATTCCGCAACTCGCGCACATTTCCCGGCCACGCGTAGCGTTCCAGCTCCTCGATCGCGCCCGGCGAAAGCGTCTTCGGCTTCCATCCATTCTGCTCGGCCACCTGCCGCGCAAAATGCTCGCGCCAGCACGCGAATATCCTCGCGCCGCTCGCGCAGTGGCGGCAGCACAATCGGAAACACGTAACACGCGGTGATACAGATCCTCGCGGAAACGTTCCCTGCCGCACCTGCTCCTCGAGATTGCGATGCGTCGCCACCACCACGCGCACGTCCACGGCGAATGGCGGTCGCCGCCCACGCGCTCGATCTCGCCCTCCTCCAGCACGCGCAGCAGCTTCGCCTGCATTGCCAGCGGCATATCGCCGATCTCGTCGAGAAACAGCGTGCCGCGGTGCGCCTGCTCGAATTTCCCGACGTGCCGCGCCGCCGCGCCGTGAACGAGCCCTTCTCGTGCCCGAATAGCTCCGATTCCATCAGCTCCGCCGGAATCGCCGCGCAATTCAACGAAACAAACGGGCCGCCGTGCCGCGGGCTTTTCTCGTGCAGCGTGCGCGCGACCAACTCTTTTCCCGTTCCCGTCTCGCCGCGAATGCAGACGCGCGTCTCGCTCGCCGCCACGCGCTCCACCTGCGCCATCACCTCTCGCATCGCCGGCGCTCGCCCACACAATCTCGTGCTTGCCGAGCCGCCGCTTCAGATCGCGATTTTCTTCCTCGAGGCGCGAAACGGCAGCGCATTGCTCGACGGTCAGCAGCAGCTTGTCGGTCGAGATCGGCTTCTCGAGAAAATCGACGGCGCCCAGCCGCGTGGCCCTCACCGCCATTTCGATCGTCGCCTGGCCCGACATCATCACCACCGGCGACGCCGACGCCCGCGGCTTCTTCAAATCCTCGAGCAGCGCGATGCCGTCTTGTCCCGGCATCACCACGTCGGAGAGAATCACGTCGAATGCGCTCGGCTCTTCGCCAGATCGAGCGCGCGCGCGGCGTTGTCGCAAACCGTCGCTTCGTGGCCCGCAAGTCGAAACGCGCGCGCCAACGACGCCAGCGTATTCGCATCGTCATCGACTATCAGAATGTGGCTTTGAGCGGCACGCGAGGCTAGTCCTCCGCGCTCGCCACGTCCTGACCCGTTTCGGACATCCTCGAATTCGTGCGGCTCGTGACTCTCTGCGGCGATCGTGCGTTTCCGCCGATCCCTGTATGCTTCTTCCGCAGCACAGCCTCAGCATGCAGCCGTCGACGGCTCATTATCCGCCGCGGGCGTTTCCGTGGCGCGTGCAGGCATCGTCGCAGTCGGCCGATCGTTGTCGCATGAGCCGGGCGCAATTGCGTCGGCTTACGGGCACGCCTGCATGTCATGCGCGGGCTTTATCGGCAAATGAATGTGGAACGACGTACCCACGCCCGTCTCGCTCTCCACCGCAATCCGCCCGCCATGATCGCTGATCACCGATTGCACGATCGCCAGCCCCAGTCCCGTCCCATGCTGCTTCGTCGTGTAATACGGCGTGAACAGTCGCTCGCACTCTTCCGGCGTCAATCCGCCGCCCGTATCCGAAATCTCGAGGCTCACGCCGCCATCCTCGCGCGCCGTCCGCAGCATGCAGCACGCCTCCCGCCGGCATCGCGTCCATCGCGTTCAGGATCAGATTCTCGATCGCGCGCCGCAAGAGCGTCGCATCCGCCTGCATCGACCGGCAAGTTTTCCTCCAGATGCAGCTCCGGCGTGATCGGCGGCCTGCCCGACGCGCGCTGAATTGCGCCTCGAACAGCTTCACGACGTCGCGCACCAGGTCGTTCAAGTTCACCGCGCGCAGCTCCGGCTGCGGCATGCGCGCAAAATCGCTGAACCGGCCGATGATCTTGTTCAGGTTGTCGATCTCCGAAAGCAGAATCCCGGTCGATTCCTCGAACACTTCCTCAAACTGATTCCGCCCATGCTCGCCGCCCTGCTCCTTGGCGCGACGCAGATTCTCGACAGTCGTCTGCAGCGGAAACAGCGGATTCTTCAGTTCGTGCGCCAGCCGCCGCGCCAATTCGCGCCACGCCGCCACGCGTTCGGCCTGCACCAGCCGTTCGCGCTGCTCGCTCAGTTGCTCCGTCATTTGATTGAACGCCGCGCGAGAGCTGCCCCATCTCGTCGTTCCCGCGCACGTCCACGCGCGCATTCCAGTTCCCTTCCGTTACGGCGCGTGCGCCCTCGGAAAGCCTTCGCACCGGCCGCGTCACCCGCGCCGCGCCCCACCAGCTCATCAGCATGCCGAAAAACAGCCCCATCGCGATCACGCCCAGCGCCAATAGCGCGATGCGCTGTTCGAGCGCCGCCATTTGCCGCTGCGAGCTCCCCACCAGCAGCACGCCCAGAAGGTCATTCGCGCGCCCCAGCAACGGCAGCGCGTGAAAGCCCTCGGCGCTCATCGGAGTTCCAGCCCACAAAATCCTGAACGTCCGTTGCCGCGGATCGCTACGCTCCTGCTCGATAAACGGCGCGAACCGCTCGGCCTGCGTCACCGATCCCGATTGATCCACGAGGTTCGTCCCATCGAAGCTCGGATCGAGATTCAGATACAGCAGCGCGCGCATTCCCGCCGGCAGCACGAGCGACCCCAGGAATTCCTTCCCCAACCGCTCCCCGCCCACAACGTAGAGATTCTTGTCGCCGACGCGCACCGTCGAAACAGCCATCAGCCCGATCGCCGGCCCGTCCTGCGTATCCACTTTGGTGAGAAACGCGCCCACCGGCGTCCAGTCCGCCGTCTGCGTCACCCAGTCCATTTTGTATCCGAAGCGCGCCGGCCATTCGTTCGACGAAATGATCGATCCGTCGCTCGCTACAAAATCGAGGAAGTCGAGCTGGTGGGATTTCGAAACGCCGTTTGCATCATTCACGTACACCGAAACGTCCGCCTGCGGCCGGCTCAAATCGATCGCCATCCGCACCGTGTCGTTTGCGTCGGCGATTGCCTGCACGCGATTGACGATCCCCTGCTTGTGCCGGTCCACTTCGCGCTCGAATTGCCCCACGAGCGCGTCGCTGTAATCCTGGTTCATCGTGTCGAACGCCTGCCGCGCGACGATCGTCACGCCCACGGCGATCACGCCGATCGACGAAAGCAGCGCGAGCACGAACACGACCAGAAGTTTGGTGCGAAACGTCACTGCGACTCCTGCTCCAGCCACACATCCGCCAACGGCCAGCCTTCGCCCGGCGCGGGCGCTTTCCAATCCTGCACACGTGCGCTCAAGCCGTAAACTTCCGGCAGCCACACCAGCGGCACCACGCGATAGCTGTTCACGGTCCAACGCTCGGCGTCATATATGTGTTCGGCCGGCGCCCCTGCAGCCAGCCACTCCGTTTCGGTTAAGCCATTCGGCACACCGGGCGGCGGAAGAGGCGGCTCAGTCGGCCCATTTGCGTTGTAGTCCGGCATGAGCGCCTTGAAAAAACTCGCCAGTGCAGCCCCCGGATGTGGCGATGGCATCCGCAATCTCACCAGCCGCGCGTCGCAATTCGATGGCACGCGATCGTTCGGCAGCGCTTCCGGCGCTACGTGAATTCCAGCCTCGCGGGCATCCACCGCGATCCGTTCCGCCAGCGACTCTTCCAGCGAATCGCTCGCATCATATCCCAACACAATCCGCGGCGAACCGCCGATTTGCCCGGCAATTTCCTTCGCGCCAGCCTGGTCCGCGGCCGTCGAAAATAGAAACGCGGTGCCGCTCGACCACTGCGGCAGCAGCCCTCCGGCCGGCTCGCCTTCCTTCTGTAAAATGAAATTGACCATCGCGCTGCGGTCGATCGCCCGCGACAGGGCCTCGCGCAGCCGCGCGTCTTCCGCCGCCGGCCGCCCCGAGACAAAAACCACAGCCACCAATTCATCCGGCTCGGACGTACTCACGCGAATTCCTTGCCCGGACGCGTTACGCGCCTGCTCGGGCGGAATCTCGATGAAGTCGGTCTTCCCCAGTTCGAGATCGAGCAGACGGTCCTTCACGCTTCGCCCCATCTCGATGTCGATCGAATCCACGAAGGGCCGCCCGCCGCTGTAGTCGTCGTTGGCCGCAAGCGTGAGGTGTGCACCCGGCTCCCATTCCGCAATCCGAAACGCCCCCGCACCTGCGGTCCCGCCGCCGGCGCCGCCAAACGTTCCGTCGGGATTGCGGTGATCGTACAAAAGCGATTCGATCTCGTCCTTCGCCGCAGCCTCCTGCGGATTCGCGGGCGCCGCCGAAGGATCAAGCGAATTCACACGAGCGCCAATTTCGACGCGCAGCGTCCCGCCATATTTCGGCCGCCGCGAAGCCTCCACGCGGGCGGTGCCCAAAAGCGCCAAACCCAGCAGCAGTGCACCAGCCGCGCCGCACGCGACTGCGGCCGCGGTCGTCCTCGCTCGACTCACCAAATCTACTCGCATTTCAATTCACCAAGGTTGTGAGTAACCGCAACGACGAGCGCGAAGCGCGACGTCCACCTTAGGGGGTCGGAGCTTCAGCTCCGACATAAAATGACTGCGCGAAGCGCGTTCCGCTGCGCAGCCTCACCCGCAGCATGTCGTTGCCTTTCCTACGAGCAACCGGCGGCGCCTCCGCCGGCTCAGCGCCCGCAGCTCGCCGTGACGACATACGCTTCATAGTTACCCGTCTTCAAATTGTGGACCACGGCCCGCGCCACTCCGCTCACTCCTGTCGACCACAGCGACGTCACCGGTCCCGCAAATTCGACCGGGCTTCCGGTAAGCGTCGCTGCGTGGCCCGTCGCATCCATTTCGTAAGCCTGAATCGAATCCGCCTGCGTCCAATCGCCCTTGCCCGTCGCCAGCACGACGGCCCGCCCATCGCACTGGAGCCCGACGCTCGCCGCATCCCCGCCGATATCGAGATCCTTCGGGACGCTCGAATCCCCCCGCAGCCACGCCTGCGTGTCCTCGCTCGCAAAAGCACAATGGATCGTCTGCGGGTTTGCGAAATCGCCTTCGCACTCGATTCCGGGAAGTCCGGCGCTGCCCATCGCGAGCCCCTGCGCCCCTGAGCCTTGCAAAAGTTCGATGTGGCCCTGCTCGGCACGGAGCCATGAGCGCGTCGGCGTGATGGTCACCGCCTGGCCGAGCTGCCACTGATCCTGCTGCTGCGAATAGAAAACCAGCCGCCCCGGCTCGAGGACGATCGTCTCCGGCATCGCTCCCGCCGCCGCAGGAGGCAGTGCAAAATCCAAAATCGCGCCGGGCTGATCCCAAACGCGCATCTGCTCGAGCGAAACGCCTCCGCTTCGTTCCGCATTCTTCGCCGCCCTCGATACCGCCACCATCGCGACCTGTTCAGCCTTGTCACTCGCCCCATGCTGCACCTGCGCCACGATCAGATAGCCATCGGTGCCCTCGGAAAGGGTCACGACCAGATTCGCGTCAGGCGCCTGCGCTCCCGCCAGCCGGAAATGCCGCTCGGTCAACTCCGCCCGCAGCCGCTCGCCAATCGTGGCCACTTCATCAGGACTCAGCGACGACACATTATTCACCGAAAGATTGATCCGCGCCGGCGGCGCCGCGATCGCGGCCACTCGATCCACCAAATCACGCACGGCCGTATCCCAGTCCGTCGGCGCAGCATCCGCCGTCTGCCGCCCCTTCGCCGAAACAAGCCGCATAGCAGCGCGACCCCGTGCGAGGCATGTCCCGGCCATCAACGCAATGGACGCCACCAGGGCGACGAAAAGTATCGAGCGGGAAAGAGCAAAGAATCGGCAGGATGGCCGCATCGGCTCGTGCGAATTTCGCAACGCGTTCGTAGTTCGCCATCATAGCACAGCGCGAAAATCGCGCGCGGCCCGCAGCCACCGCAGTTCCAAATCCGCGCACAGCAGAAATTCACGCGCGAAGCGCGATGAGGGTGGAAGCGTGGGCCTTCAGGCCCTCGAAAAGGGTCCGATCTTAGATTGGGCTTCAGCCCCGGGAATTCCGCGCCCGCCGATTTCGCCGGCGGCGGCTTCGTCCCGCGCTTTTCGGCTGGGGGTTCGATGCGGCGGTCGCGAACCCCTTCGCTTCCAAGTGCGGGACGAAGCCGCCAGCAAGGTTTTTGCCGGCGTTCCTTGGCCGCCCGATCGCTCCCGGATTCCTAGCCCGAATCCGAGCGCCATCGAACTGGCCGGAAATCGTTTACGGCTTCGCGGTCGGCGGATCAGCCACATCATTCTCCGCCGCCGACTTCAGCACGTCGTTCGTGAAAAAGAATTTCCCATCGTTCGGCACGAGCATGATCTGCACCTTGTCCGAAAGCTTCTCGGCCACTGTGTACTGCACCAGCAGCGGATTCTGCTTCAGCGCGGCGGCCTGCAGTTGCATCTCCTCGGCCTGCGCCTGCGACGTCAGCCGAATATGGTTGGCGTCCGACTGAGCCACAAGGTTCGCGCGCTCCTCCTCCGCCTTCGCCGTCACGCGAATCCGGTTCGCGTCGGAATCCGCCAGCAGCTCGGCGCGCTGCTGCTCGGCCTTGCTGTCGATCACTTTGGCCTGCGCGTCCGCCTCGGCATTCTGAATCGTTGCTTCCTTGCGCGCCTCCGCCTCCAGCCGCGACTGCTCGATCTGCTTCTGCTTCAGCGGCAGCGTATACTGCATCGCGTCCGACTCCGCCTTTGCCATGATCACCTGCGACTGCGCGTCGCGCCTCCGCGCGCTTCACTTCGCGAACTTCCTGCGGCCTCGGCCTGCGATTCGGCGATGCCCACGCATCTTCTTCTCGATCTCCGCGTCCACCGACGTCCGGTCGTCCTCCTGCTCCTTCAGCAGCAGATCCTCGAGCCCCTTGGCGTACTCCTCCGGGAGATCGACCTTCCGGAGCAGCACTTCCTTCACCTCGATCGCGTCGCCTGCCAGCCGCGTCGTGATCAGCGCGGCCGCGCGTTCGCGAAACTCCTCGCGCTTCGTCGAAAACACGTCGCGCACCATGTAGTCCGGCGCCAGCTTCGCGAAACGCGCTCATCACCACCGGCTCCACAATCTCCTCCTCGATCGGCTGCGGCAGATTCGACTGAATGTAATCGAGCTTCTGCGAGTCGATCCGGTAGCGCACAGTCACCGCCAGCCCCAACTCGCAGCCCCTCGCGCGCCTCCACCGTCAGCACGGGAAACCCCTCGCTGCGCATTTTCGAATGCCGACGTGGCGAAAACACTCGATCGCGAATGTCGTAGAGCTGCGACGCGATCGATCAGCGGCACCACAAAATGCGTCCCCGCGTAGAGCGTCCCCGGACGCACGCCCGAAATCTGGCTGATGCGCACGGCGCCTTTGCCGTCTGGCACCACCACGATGCTCGACGCCGCCAGCCCCAGCGACGCCGCAATCACCACGAGCTTTGTGGCGGAATCGATCCGGATCACGCGCCGCGCGCGTCTCGGTGCAACCACCATAGGTGCCGGCGCACCACTGGGAGGCGTGGAATCCTCGGGCCGCGCCCCGCGTCGCAAAAACCGGTCGAGTTCATACGCCAGGAAGATGTCGTACAGCACCATCCCCGCCGCCAACGCCCCCAACCCGAAGCACCCCACGAACAGCAAAAACCTCAAAAACAACATGTGCGCCTCCCCTGCTAACTTAAAGAGCCGTCATCCTGAGCGAAGGATCTCTCTTCGCTTCCGAGTCAACGCCGCTCGTCGTGACTCTGTTCGCGCCGCCCCGGCATCAACCGAAACAACCCATTCAGCGTGGCCCACTCGAGACCCAACGCCAGCCCCAGCGCCCCAAGAATCGCTCCCGTCACTTCCGCAAATCCGATCAAGCTGTCCATGGCCGTTCTCCAAAGGGCTGCAGGCTGGGCGTCTCGCCCTGCGCAAGCAAACAATGCACGGGGATGGCCGCAGACATCCCGAGGAAGCTCAATTGAAAGCGAAGGGGTTAAACACGCGGCAATTCAAAGCGTTCGTGGCGCGCCGCACACGCCGTGGAAACACAATCACAGTCGCTATGATCCGTCTCGCGCCACGCCACCGAGTCCAGTCAAGCCGCCCAGCAGCTCAGCCGGATGCCGCGGTCCCCGCCAACTCGCGCCTCCCCATCTCTGCTAGAATTTCCTCGGAGGCACACGGATGCCGCAACCACCCCCACCCACGGGGCTACGCATCGGACGCATTTTCGGCATCCCGATCTACCTGCACGCCAGCTGGTTCATCATTTTCGCTCTCATCACGCTTTCGCTCGGCACGCAATTCACCGCACAGCATCCGCATTGGACCGACGCCCAGCGCTGGACTCTCGGCATCATCACCAGCCTGCTCTTTTTCGCCTCGGTGGTCTTTCACGAGCTCAGCCACAGCATCGTGGCCCGCCATTACCGCATTCCCGTCGACTCCATTACGCTCTTCGTCTTCGGCGGCCTCGCCCGCATCGAGCGCGATCCCGATAGCGCGCGCCAGGAGTTCAACATCGCCATCGCCGGTCCGCTCTCGAGTTTCTTCCTCGCCGGCTGCTTCTGGCTGATCCTGCACTTCGTGCACGGCAGCGAAATGGTCGCGGCGGTAGCGGGCTGGCTCGCATGGATCAATTTCTTGCTCGCGCTCTTCAACCTCGTCCCGGGTTTCCCCCTCGACGGCGGCCGCGTCCTGCGCGGCATCGCCTGGGGCATCACGGGAGATTTCACGCGCGCGTCGCAAATCGCATCCGCTTCGGGCCGCGCCTTCGCCTACATGATGATCTTCATCGGCATCTGGCAGGCGCTGCACGGCGCCTGGGTCAACGGCCTCTGGCTCGCCTTCATCGGCTGGTTCCTGCTAGAAGCGGCGAAGGAAAGCTTCGCGCAGGTTGCGCTTCGCAGCACGCTCACCGGCGTCCGCGCCGAAGACATCATGACGGCCGAAATCCCGACCGTCGCCCGCGACATCTCGCTCGAAGAGTACATCCACGAAGTCCTGCGCACGGGCCGCCGCTCGCACATCGTCACTGGCGCCGGCACGCCCGTCGGCCTCGTCACGCTGCATTCCGCGCGCGCCGTCCCGCGCGATGAGTGGAACAACACCTCGATCCAGGCCGTGATGGTCCCGATCGATCGCGTCCATTCCGCGCTGCCCGACGAGCCCGTGCTGCAAATCCTCGAACGCATGCAGAAAGAGGACATCAACCAGATGCCCGTCCTCTCCGACGGCCACATCGTCGGCATGATCGCGCGCGATACGATTCTCCGCGTCCTCCAGACGCGCCTCCAGGCCGGCCAATTCACTCACGCTCACCAATCGCACGGATGACGCGCCTCCGCCGCTGCTTCGCATTCGCACCGGTCGCCGTCGCCTGCGCGTTCGCGTGCGCGGTCTTCGCTCACGGCCAGGCGGGGAAGCGCTACCAGCAACCCGCCGCGAAAGCTGCGCCGAAATCGGCTCCAACGCCCAAAACTGCTGCGCCCGCCCCGCGACCTCAACCATTTCCATACACCGAGGCGATTCGCGCCAACAATATCGGTCTCGTGCTGATGGACCGCCACCAGTTCGATCAGGCCCTTGGCAAATTCCAGACCGCCTGCATCCTCGATCCGCAATCCGATGTCGGCTGCCTCAACACCGGCATCGCCTTCCTCAACATGCGCCGCTACGACGACGCGCGCCGCATTCTCGAAACATCTGTCCAGCGCGATCCGCAAAGCCCGCGCGCCTGGTTCAATCTCGCCCTGCTCGAACGCGCCGCCAATCACGCCGATGCCGCGCTCGCGGATTTCCGCAAAGTCGCCGCGCTCGATCCCGGCGATCCGGACACCCAGTATTTCCTCGGCTTTCTCGACGCCGAGGCCGGCAATCTCGGTCAAGCCTCCGCCGAATTTCGTCGCGCGATCGAAATCGATCCATTCCACGCGTCGGCCGAATACGGCCTCGCCGAACTCGAGCAGGACTCCGGCGACGCCACCGGCGCAAAAGCGCATCTCGAACGCTTTCGCCACATCACCGGCCAGGGTCTCGGCAAGCCGATCGAATTCGTCTACGGCGGCCAGGGCAAGTATTCGCTCGCGGGAGAAATTCCCGGACCGCCGCCCGGCCCCGCGCCGCCCGCAATTCCCGTGCACTTCGTGGATATTTCAAGCGGCCTCGGCCTGCCCCGCGCAACGCTCCCGCGGCCTCGCGCCGAAGTCGCGCGAGTTCGCGGCAAAGCGAAATCCGAAACACCGCCGCAAGCCGCACCGGAAGATCTCGCAAGCTTCCTCGGCAGCGGCGCCTGCGTCTTCGATTACGATAGCGACGGCAAGCCCGATATTTTCCTCGTCAACGCCGACGGCAAAGGAAATGCCGCGCTCCTTCACAATGTCGGCCACGGCAAATTCGTCGACGTAACGAAAGCCGCGAATCTGCAATTCCTCGGCGAGGGCACCGGCTGCGCCGTCGGCGATTACGACAACGACGGCCATCCCGATCTCGTCGTCAGCTCCGGCGACGGCATCACTCTGTTCCACAATGAAGGCGACGGCGCCTTCAAGGACGTCACCGACGCAGCCGGCGTGCGCACCCCCGGCCTCGCCCTCGGCGTCACCTTTCTCGATTACGATCGCGATGGCGACCTCGACATCTACGTCACGCGCTTCAATAATTTCCCGCTCAAGAATCCTTCGCAGCCCTTCACCTTTCCCGACGATTCCCCGCCGCCCGGAAACATTCTCTGGCGCAATCTCGGCGGCGGCTCGTTCGGGGACTACACGAAGCAAACGGGACTCGGCGGCAGCGCCGCATCAGTCGCCGCGCTCGAAAGCGACCTGAATAATGACGGCACAATCGACTTGGTAGTCACCGGCTGGGAAAAATCGCCCGAGGTTTTCCTGAACGCGCGCGAAGGCCCGTTTCAATCCGCCGCTCCGTGGGTCGGCGAAACGCCTCCGCGCGCCGCAGGCGCCGTCGCACTCGAGTTCGATCACGACGGCCGCATGGACCTCGCCTTCACACACTGGGCGCCGCCCGGCCTGAGCCTCTGGCGCAACACCAGCAGCAAGGGCGCGGTTTCATTCGAGCGCGTTTCACTCCCCGATCCCGGATGGATGCGCGCGTGGGGAATTGCGGCAATCGACTACGACAACGATGGCTGGACCGATCTCATCGCCGTCGGCGAAACATTTGCAGGCAAGGGCCAAATCCTGCTGCTACGCAATGAAGGGGTCGGCGCTGATGGCAAAGTCGGTTTCCGCGACGTCACGCACGCGACCGGCCTCGACAAAATCGTCCTGCACAATCCGCGCAGCGTAATCGCATTCGATCCCGAAGGCGACGGCTCCGCCGATCTGCTCATCACGCAGAACGGCTTGCCTCCCGTGCTCCTCAAGAATGTTGGCGGCAACGAAAACGATTGGCTGGAACTCGCCCTGACCGGCGACGCGGACAATCGCACCGGCATCGGCACGCGCGTCGAAATTCTCTCCGGCGCGCGCAAGCAGTTCCTCGAAGTCCCCGGCGCCTCCGGCTACCTCGGCCAGTCCCCCGCCGAAATCTTCACCGGCCTCGGCAACGAAGACGCCGCCGCCGACGTCCTCCGCCTCCGCTGGCCCACCGGCGCCCGCCAAAACGAAATGCAAATTCAAGGCAACCAGCGCGCGATGATCACGGAACAGACGAAATAGGTCCATGTAGCTCACCCCGCCTTCACGGGGTGAGGCCGTTCTCTTGTGGTTGATGTTGCCGCCGCCTCGACGATTTGGCGCGGCCCCTGCTCGGGCGCGCCGTCGACAATTTCGCCTGCGTGCGCTTGGGCAGCTTCGCGAAGATCAGCGAATGCGCATCGGCGAGCAGGCGGTGGATTTCGTCGCGCGAAAGCGCGCCCTCGGTTTCCAGCGCCACCCATTGCGCGCGCGCCAGGTACGGCGCGGGAACCACTCCCGGCCGCTCGACCAGCGCGGCAAATTCCTCCGCCGAACATTTGAATGAAATCCAATGGTCGCCGGGCTCGAGCGCGACCACGGCATACATTTTCCCTCCCACCTTGAAGACGAGATCGTCCTCCCACTGGACTTTCTCGGTCGTGTGCGGGAGCGAAAGGCAAAACTCGCGAACCCAGTCGATATCCATGCGCAAAAGACTATCGCGGCTGGCCCGAGCCCGTCGAGCGGTCCCGCGAGAGCGGGTCGTCACCGCCTACGGTGCAAAAAGCTGTCAAAGCCGGCTTTCTCCGTCCGTTTAAGGCCTGTTTAACCTCCCGCTAGGGGGATCAAGGAGTCCCCTGGCGGAGCACAAAAATTGCACCACAAATGGGCAGGGGGAAATGCATCGCGACACTCACGAAGACGCAATTTGCGGAATGTCCCGAGTTGTGTGAGGATACCCGGATGCGAAAAACAGCAGCGATTGCGGTAAACGCACTAGCAGCATGCGTCCTGGCCCTCGGCATTGCCGGCGCCACCCACGCGCAACAGAGCACCACAACGACTCCCCCGGCAACGAGCTCGAAAAAAACGACCGGAACTACCGGGGCGACCAAGGCGAGATCGACCACGGCAAGAAGTGCCGCGGGTCCGGCGCTGACCACCGACAAAGAAAAACAGAGCTACGCGCTCGGAATGAATATCGCCCGCGGCATCAGCCGCCAGGGCGCCGACGTTGACGCGTCCGCGATGGCGCGCGGATTGCGCGATACACTCTCGGGCGCCAAGCCGCTGCTGACGGACGATCAGGCAGAGGCTGCGCTCAAGCAACTCCAGGACGAAGTGAAAGCGAAACAGGACGCCGAGATGCAAAAGATGGGAGACGCGAATATGAAGGAAGGCGAAGAGTTCCTGGCTGCGAACAAAACGAAGGATGGCGTAGTTACTCTGCCGAGCGGCCTGCAATATAAAATTCTCACGCCGGGCACGGGACCGAAGCCGACGGCCGCCGACACCGTGGTCTGCAATTACCGCGGCACGTTCATCAACGGCACCGAGTTCGACAGCTCGTACAAGCGCGGCCAGCCAGCCACATTCCCCGTGGGTGGCGTGATCAAGGGATGGACCGAAGCGTTGCAGCTCATGCCGGTGGGCTCGAAGTGGCAGCTCTTCATTCCTCCCGACCTTGCGTACGGTTCGCGCGGCGCTGGCGGCGCGATCGGTCCAAACCAAACGCTGATTTTCGATGTGGAGCTGATTTCAATTCAGGGGAAGAAATAGCAAGCTTCACGAAAGGAGATTCGTATGGCTCCCGAGCTGAAAATCCGCCGGATTGCGACGGAAGAGGCGTTTTCCATACCGGAGGTGGCGGCAGCGCTGCGCGACGTGGCGCGAAGCCCCAGCAACAGCCTCGACCTGACGCTGGTCGAGCGAATCTACGACGCGAAGACGAATGACGTCGTCGCAGGCCTCCTGCCGCGGCTGATCGATCTCGAAGGCGAGCGCATGCGCGACATGGATGCGAATGGCGTGGACGTCCATCTGCTGTCGCTCACCGCGCCGGGCGTGCAGATGTTCGACGCGGACACGGCGACCGAGCTCGCGACGATGGCCAACGACCGGCTCGCCGAAGTGATCAAACGGCACCCGACGCGATTCGCGGGGATCGGAAGCTTTGCGCCGCAATCTCCCAAGCGCGCGGTGAAAGAAATGGAGCGCGCGATCAAGACGCTCAAGCTGAATGGATTCGTGGTCAACTCGCACACGAACAGCGAATACTTCGACGACCAGAAATATTGGCCGTGCCTCGAGGCGGCCGAAGCGCTCGACGCATGCATCTACATCCACCCGCGCGCGCCATCGGATGGGCTGGCCGCGCCTTTCCGGCACTACGGCCTCGATAGCGCGCAGTGGGGCTACGGCATCGAGACTTCGACGCACGCCGTGCGCATGATCGTGAGCGGCGTCTTCGATCGCTTCCCCAAGCTGAAGATTTGCCTCGGGCACATGGGCGAGGCAGTCCATTTCTGGGCGTGGCGGCTGGACTACATGAACAAGAACGCGCAGAATCGCGGCACCGCGCCCAAATTGAAGCTCAAGCCGAGCGAATACTTCAAGCGCAATTTCGTGATCACGACGAGCGGTGTGGAATCGGACCTCGCGCTCGATTTTTCGATCAAGGCGCTCGGGGCGGAGAACGTCCTTTGGGCCATCGACTATCCGTATCAGCCCACCACACCGGCGGTCGCGTTCATGGATTCGGCCCCGATTTCCGATGCGGACAAGCACAAGATCTACCACGAGAACGCCGAGCGCATTTTTCATATTCAGCCGGCCGGCGCGGCTCATTCGCATGCGGGCGCGACTACGGCCGCGCGCCAGTGAGCGTAGGAACGGACCAGCCCGCCGCGTCTTGATTGGTGGCCGGGGAACGTGTAAATTCGAGTATCGACGATTGGCAAGTTGTCCACTCGAAATATGTCCCTATCTGACTCGGCCCGAACACATGTGACGACAGCTACAGACAACGGGGGTGCCCCTGCGTCCGCGGGCGAACCTGTTTTCTGGCGAGTCGAGGGCAGCCTGCTTGCGCTGACGGCGGTGCGGCCGGTCGGATTCTTCACCTGGAACGCGCAGAGCTTTGCGGAGCGCTGGGCGCGGCGCGGGACCATGGGCGTATTGGCGCTGGCGCGACCGTTCTTTTACATCGCCGACCGGTTTTTCGCCACGCGCGTGCTGCACACCGTGTTGCGCGGAGAGAGCCGCGACCGCCTCGATCTGCTGGGCGAGGAATTCTTCCACTACTTTCTGAAACCGCGCTTGAAACCGGCCGGCGCCGCGCGGTTGCAGGCACTACTTGCGGCGGGCAGCGACGTGGTGCTCGTGAGCCAGGGGCTCGACCACATCATGCGGCCGCTCGCGAAACACTTCGGCGTGCGGCGAATCCTGTGCAACCGGCTGGACTTTCGCGATGGGCTCGCCACGGGGCGGCTGCTCGATCCCGTGATTCGCCCGCGCGGACCCATGGCGAGATTTCAGGAGAATGGCCCGGACGGCACCTTGACGCGCGATCAATTGGTGAGCGATCTGGGCTTCACGAAAAATCCCGGCGTGTTGGACGAGGCGATCCGCCTGGCCGAACGAATCTCGCCCAAAGTGAACCTTCCCGTTGTGCGGTTCGATACGAAATATAAGGGCGCGCCGCTCTCGGTGCGCGAAACGCTGCGCGGCAAGCACATTTTGCTGATCGGCGGCACGGGGTTCATCGGCAAAGTGTGGCTCGCGAGCCTGCTGACGGATTTGCCGGAGATCGGGCGCGTTCATTTGATCGTGCGCGGGAACCGTTCGGCGAGCGCGCTCGAGCGATTCGAGCGCATGGTCGAGGAGTCGCCGGTGTACGACCGGTTGGCCGAGCGGCACGGTGACAAGTTCGCGGATTTCCTGCGCGAGCACGTCGAGGTGCTAAGCGGAGACGCCAGCAAGCCGGGGCTCGGGCTCGCGCCGGAAGAGCGCGACCGGCTGGCGCGAACCGTCGACGTGATCGTGAATAGCGGCGGCCTGACCGATTTCAACCCCGATCTGCGCGAGGCGCTTGCGGCCAACGTGCAGTCGACCGAGTACCTGCTCGATTTCCTGCGGAGCTGCGATCACGCGGCGCTGATGCATCTCTCGACATGCTACGCCGTGGGCCAGCGCGACGGCCGAATCATCGAATACCTGCCCAAGAACTACACGCCGCGGGATGCGCCGAACTTCGAAGCCGTAAAGGAATGGAAGGCGCTCGGGGAATTGACGCAAGAAATAGAAAAGCGCGCGGATTCGGACGAAGTAACGAACGAGCTGCGGCAGCAGGCGCTCGAAAAGAAACACGCCGCGAAGCATCTGGAAGGCGCCGCGCTCGAAAATCAGATTCGCAAGAACCGCGTTCGCTGGCTGCGCGTGGCGATGATGGATGCCGGAACGCGGCGCGCGAACGAGTATGGCTGGCCGAATACGTACACGCTGACGAAGAGCCTGTCGGAATCGTTGATCCGGGCTTTTCTTGACGAAACACCGGGCGCGGCGATTGCCGTGGTGCGGCCATCGATCGTCGAGTCTTCCATTGAAAAACCCTTTCTCGGATGGAACGAAGGAATCAACACGTCGGCGTCGCTTTCGTATCTGCTCGGGACCTTTTTCCGCCAACTGCCGACGAATGCGAGCAAGTGTCTCGACCTGATTCCGGTTGATCTGGTGACGCGCGGGATGACGCTGATCACCGCCGCCCTCGCGGCGCGCCGCCACGAGCGGATGTACCATCTGGCGACTTCCGTGGCGAATCCGTGCGACATGCGGCGCTCGATCGAGCTCACCGGGCTCGGGCACCGCAAGTTCTACCGCGCGCAGAACGGATTGAATCACCGCGTGCGCCTGAAATTCGACGCGATTCCCGTATCGAAGGCGCGCTACGACCGGCTTTCGGCGCCCGCACAGAAAATGATCGTGCAGGCGATCAACAGGAGCGTCGAGCCGCTGAAGTTCGTGCGACCGCCGCTCGCGCGCCAGGAGCGCGATCTCGAAAAGGTGATCAAGCTGGTCGCGCTGTTCGAGCCATTCATCCTGCACAACGATCACGTGTTCGAAGCGGCGAACGTCGAAAGGCTGAGCGCGGCGCTGCCGGACGAAGAGCGCGACGCCTTCGGATACGACGCCCGATCGCTTGATTGGTGGGACTACTGGATCAACGTCCACATTCCGGCGCTGCGCAAGTGGTGCTATCCTCTGATCGAAGGACGTCCTCCGGAAGCGCGTCCGCCAAGGCGCAACATACCTCTCGCGGGCGATGCTGAGAACGCCGGCAACGACGCCCTGAAATCTCAAACACCGTGGCTATCCTCCTGACCGGGAGCACCGGATACATCGGTGCCCACATCGCGTCGAACCTGCTCGCCGAATCCGGCGAATCGCTGAACGTGCTGGTGCGCGCGCGCGATCCGCTGGAGGCGCGGCAGCGGCTATGGCACTCGTTGCAACTGCACATGGATTTTCCGCAGTTCGAGGAGATGCTGCACGGCCGCATCCGGATTTTCCTCGGCGATCTGACCAATGGGCGATTCGGGCTCGCCGATGGCGAGTATCGCGAGATGGTGCGTTCGACCGATTCGGTGATTCACTGCGCGGCCTCGCTCAACCGCAAATCGGAGAAAAGCTGCCTCAACGTGAATCTGCGCGGGACGCTCGAGGTGATCCAGTTTGCGCGGCGCGCGCGCGAAGATCACGGCTTGCGGCGATTCAGCCACGTGAGCACGGTCGCGGTGGCCGGGCATCGCGCGGACGAAGTAGTCGAGGAAGATACCTCGATCGACTGGAATCGCTCGGACTACGATCCCTACGCGCGGACGAAGAAATTCTGCGAGCACATGGTGCGCGAGCTGCTGCCGGACGTGGCGCGAACGATTTTCCGGCCTAGCATCGTCCTCGGGGATAGCCGAAGGCCAGAGACGAATCAATTCGACATGGTGCGCGCGTTTGTGTTTCTCGCCGGGCTGCCTGCGCTTCCTTTCCGCGCGACGGATCGTGTGGACATCGTGCCGGTGGATTACGTCGCCGGGGCGATTTCGAAATTGCACCAGCAGGAACGAACGGCATACGAGATTTATCATCTGTCGTCGGGCACAGGCTCCGAGACATTCCAGGAATTGACGGATGCGCTATCGAAAGCGCAGGGCAAGCGCGGGCCGATGTATGTGCCGAGCCTCGAAGGGCCGTCGTCGAAGATGATTCATGCGCTGGCGGGGCGCGCGGGAAAAATCGGCGGGCTCGCGACGCTGCTGAAAGTGTTTTTGCCGTACCTCCTGTGGAACACGGTTTTCGACAACCGGCGGATCGTGGCGGAAATGGGGCGAGCGCCGGCGCCATTTTCGCAATATTGCTATCCCCTGTTGCGATTCAGCCGGGAGAATAGTTTCAAGTATAAATATCAGGATCTGCCCGCAAGCGCCGCGCCCGAGGCGGCGGCGCAGCCGGCGGGCGCGACGGGAGACGCACGCTGATGCTGGACATGGACACCGGCCTCGAGGCGTGGGTGAGCGGCGTGATCGAGCTGAACAAGCTCGAATGGATGCTTGGGGTGGGAGAGGCGTGGAAGCCGCGCGAAAAGCTGAAGCTCCTGCTCGCGGGCTACAACGGTACGCGGAACACGGGCTCGGACATTCGCGTCGAGGGAATCGTGCGGCAGATCCGGAAGATCCTGGGCGATGAGAATGTGGCGCTGAGCGTGATGACGCAGGATTTCGATCTGACGCGCGGCTATTTCGAGAATGCGCAACAGGTGCGGCTGCCGGATATTTTTCCACCGTTCCTGCACGGCGAGGTGCGGAAGAACCACGGCGTGGTGGCGTGCGAAGGATCGATGTTCAAGAGCAAGTTCGCGAACGCGCTGACGGCGATGATGATTGGCGCGCTCGGGATCGCATCCGCGCAGAACAAGCTCAGCATCGCGTATGGCGCCGAAGCGGGCGAGATGGATCCCCTGCTGCAGAAAATGTGCCGCCGCTATTGCGGCGATTCGCTGGTGATCACCCGCAACGTGGAATCGCAGGAAGTGCTGGGGAAGCTGGGCGTGGCGACGGAACTTGGCGCCGATACGGCGTGGACATTCGAGCCGAACGCCGGGCCGGAATACGGCCGGAAGACACTGCTGGACGCCGGATGGGACGGTTCGACGCCCGTGCTGGCTGTCTGCCCGATCAATCCATTTTTCTGGCCGGTGAAGGCGTCGCTCGGAAAGGCGCTGGTTCACTCACTGAGCGGCAAGTACGAGAAGAGCCACTATCGGTCGATCTACTTTCACAAATCCGGGCCGGCGGTGGACGCGGCATTCGAGAAATATCTCACCGAGATGGCGGCGGGGATCGAGCGATATCGCAACAGCCGCCGCGTGTTTCCGGTGCTCGTGGCGATGGAGATGCTCGACCGGGAGGCGTGCGAGCGGCTCGGCGAAAAGCTGGGCGGCGCGCCGATTTTTTCGTCGGACAAGCTCGACATGCACGAGATGGTGAGCATCCTGCGGCAATGCGACCGCATACTTTCTTCGCGATTTCACGCGATCGTGACGTCGATGCCAGCGGGTGTGCCCTCGGCCGGCGTGACGATGGATGAGCGCATCCGCAACCTGATGCGCGACCGGGGCCACGGACATCTCTTGATGCGCGTCGACGAGCAGGATTTGGGCGATAAGATTTTTGTCGCGCTGCGGTCGCTGGACGCGGGCGCGGACGAAATTCGCGACTCGATGGCGCGGACCGTCGTGCGCAATTTGCAGCTGATGGCGCGCATGGGTGTCTATTTCGAGGCGCAGGTGGCGCGGCAGTATCCGGAATTTCCGGCGCGCACGGGCGTCCTGGGATGGGAAGAGTATCTGCCGCCGCTGAGCCCGGGCTTGCAGCAATTGCTCGAGCGGCATAGCGATGCGCTCGAAGCGGCGTAGGGCTGCGTCGTGGCGGACTGAGGGCGATGAGTTGACGTTTCTCGAGACAATCTTGGCGCGGCTCAAAGGCGCGGCGAATTCGCCGGTGGCCGGCGAGGTGCGCGACGGGCGGATCGATCCGGTGACCGGAGGCGAGTTGCTGGCGATGATTGCGCGGGCGCGTGAATTTCTTGTGGCGCGAGGATTGAAGCGCGGCGACCGCTGCGCGCTGCTTGCACCGAATAGCGTTCGCTGGGCGGCGCTCGATCTGGCGATGATGGCCGAGGGGCTGATCGTGGTGCCGCTCGATCCGCGCCAGGTGGGGAGCGAACTCGCGGCGATGATTAAAGACTCGACGCCTGCGCTGCTGTGCGCTTCGGATGCGGCGCTGGCTGATGGAGCGCGGGCGAATTTGAGCGCGCCGCCACCTGTCGTTTTGTTCGACGCAATCTTTGGCGGCGAAAGCACAAGAGGCGAGTTCCCTGCCCCGCCCTATCGTCATGCCGATCACGACGCGGTGACCATTGTCTACACGTCGGGGACGTCGGGCGAGCCAAAGGGCGTAGTGCTGAACGCGGGGAATGTGACATTTATGCTGGGCCGCACGAATGCGCGGCTCGATCAGCTGATGGGACGGAGCGGCGAGCCGGACCGCGTGTTTCAGTACGCGCCGTTTTGTTTCGGCGCGGCGCGAATCCTGCTGCTCACTTCGCTTTCGCGCAACAGTTTTCTGACGCTTTCGACGGATCTGATGAAGCTTGCCGACGAATTGAAAATCTCGACGCCGAACTACTTTGTGAACGTGCCGCTCTTTCTCGAACGCGTCCGGCGAAAGGTCGAGGAGTCGATTCGGGAGCGCGGAGGAGCGGCGGCAGCTATTTTTGCGCGCGCCCAGCGAGCCTACGTCCGGCGGCATCGCGGAGAGAGCGTTTCGCTGGCGGATTCGCTGTGCTTGCGGCTCGCGATTGCCGCATTGTTTCCAGCTATTCGCAAGAACATCGGGCCGAATTTGAAGGCGCTGATTTGCGGATCGGCGCCGCTGGCCGTCGAGACGCAGCTTTTCTACATGATGCTTGGCATTCCGGTGCTGCAGGTTTACGGGCTTACGGAAACGACCGCGATTTGCACGATGGACGATCCGGCGCGCGTCGAGCCGGGGCGCGTGGGGCCGGCTGTGCCGGGAATCGAAATGACGATTGCGGAGAACGGCGAAATCCTGGTCCGCGGGCCGAATGTTTTTCCAGGATACTGGCAGCGGCCGGCGGAAACCGCGAAGGCGCTCGAGGACGGGTGGTTTCATACGGGCGACCAGGGAGAGGTGGATGCTGCCGGCAATTGGCGCATCACGGGGCGGATCAAGAATCTGCTCGTGCTGAATTCGGGGCACAATGTGGCGCCGGAGCCGCTCGAGCACGAGCTTGCGGCGCATTTGCCGGAGGCGCAGCAAGTGGTCCTGCTGGGGAACCAGCGGAGCTTTCTCGCGGCGCTCGTGACCGCGGCGGGAAGCAACGGCTCGGCGAATGGCCTGGACGAAGGGCGCGTGCGAGCGGCACTCGACAGCGTGAATGCGGGCTTGCCACACTACAAACAGATTCGCGCGTTTCATATTGTCGGCGAGCCTTTCAGCACGGAGAATGGCTTGCTGAACACCATGGGCAAAATCAAGCGCGATGCGATCGCGGCGCGGTTCGCGCGCGAAATCGAGCAGCTTTACCAGAAGAAGCCCGCATGAAGAGCTTCTCGGGCAAGACACTTTCGTGGCGGACGGCGGACGACGCGATCGAGCTGACGCTCGACCGGGCGCCGTGCAATGAAATCGGATCGGCGACACTCGCGGAGCTCGAGCAATTTGCCGGTGCGCTCGATTCATTGGCGGGCGACTCTCACGCGCTGATTATTTCGAGCGCGCGCAACGAGGGATTTTGCGCGGGGGCCGATCTTCGCGAGCTCTACCGGGGATTGCAGGATTTGCGGCCGGTGGCGCGGCTGGCGGGCGTGCGCGATTTTCTCGAGCGGATTCATGGCGTGATGAACGCGCTCGACGCGGCGCCGATCACGACGATCGCCGCGGTGCATGGCGTGACGTTCGGCGGAGGATTCGAGCTTGCGCTGGCGTGCGATTTGATTGTGGCGGATAAGATGACGCGATTCTGTTTTCCGGAGCTGCGGCTGGGGCTGATTCCCGGCTTCGGCGGCATTCCGCGGCTGAAGCGTGATCTGGGCAACGCCGCGGTGCGGGATCTGCTGTTGACCGGGCGCAGCATCAATGCGACGAAGGCGCAGTCGCTCGGGCTGGTGAGCCAGGTGGCGGGCGAGGGAGACGCGTTGCGCGTGGCTCGGGCGACGGCTGTGCAGCTGGGGAAATTCGACCGCGAAACGGCGATTGCGGCGAAGCGGTTCATCAAGCCGATTCCGCGCGACGAACTGCGGCGCGAGATCGATATTTTTTGCGAGCTGTTCATGCGGCCGGCGGTGGAGGCGGGGCTGCGCAAATTCGTCGAATCGACGGATGCGCTGCCGTATTTGCCGTAGGCGGGAATCGGAGATTTGAGATTTCAGACGATTTCAGATTTCAGAGCTCGCATCGTGAGTGCGGACGCTGGGCGGGAAAATAGAAGAACATGACAACCATCGAGAAGACTACGGACGAAGTCCTAGGGCTCGCGGCGGCACATTTCAAGGTGCCGCGCGAAGAGTTGAGCCCCAACGATGATTTTTTCAAGAAGCTTGGGATCAACAGCCTTCAGGCGCTGGATCTGCTCACGCGGCTCGAACAGCATTTCCACATCGAGTTGCCCGACTACGAACTTCAAGGCGTGAGCGACTTCCGCACGCTGGCCGAACGAATTCAATCCCGCCTTTGATGCTGGATCTCCGCCAATACAACTGCTTGGGTGAGGCGCTGCGCGCGGCGCTCGATCGCTGGCCGGACGAGGTGTGCCTGATCGAGGCGGACCGCGAACGGGAGAATGCGCGGTTCACGTACCGGCAATTCAAGGAAGCCGCGCTGCCGCTCGCGCGGGCGTTGGAGGATGCGGGATTCGTCAAGGGCTCGCGTGGCGCGATTATCATGACGAATCAGTCGAAATGGCTGATTTCGGCGTACGCGATTTTCTTTTGCGGCGGCGTCCTGGTTCCGATCGATTACAAGCTGACGCCGGAAGAGCAGTTGAAGCTGCTCGCGCATTCGAAGGCCGATGTTCTGGTGGTCGAATATCATCTGTGGCGGGCGATCACAAAAGCCGAAGGATTTGCATCTTTGACTGCCCGTGTCGTGCTCGTGACGGAGGCCCCAGGCGGTGCTGAGCTTTCGGGCGCGAAGCGTTGGGAGGAATTTCGTGGTTCGCGCGAGCCGGTATTCGTGGCGCGGACGCGCGGCGACGCGGCGTGCATCGTGTATTCATCGGGGACGGGCGGACGGCCGAAAGGATGCGTCCTCACCCACGAGAATTACCTCGAGCAGTGCATGGCGGTGACGCCGACGTTTCCTTTCTGGCCCGGCGCGCGCTACCTGAGCATCATTCCCACAAATCACGCGATCGACTTCATGGGCGGCTTCCTCATGCCTTTCAGCGGCGGCGGCGCGGTGGTACACCTGCGCACGTTGCGGCCGGAATTCATCCGCGGGGCGTTCACGCGATACAAGATCACTTACATGGCGGTCGTGCCACTGATCCTGAAGAGCCTGCAGCGCGGGCTGCTTGACCGCTTCGCGGCGCTGCCGCCGACCAAGCACCGCCTGCTGAATGCAGCGATCGCGATCAATCGCGCTTTCACTTTCCGCCAGGCGCACCCTGGGCTGAGCCGTCTGCTCTTGAAGGAGATTCATCAGGCTTTTGGCGGCGGCCTCCGCGCGCTGCTCGTTGGCGGCGCATTCACCGAGCCTGCAACTATCGAGTTCTTCCACAATCTCGGAATTCCGATCTACAACGGGTACGGATGCACGGAGGCGTGCACAGCGATTACTCTGAATAACCTGGAGCCCTTCCGGCCCGACACTGTTGGCAGGCCCGTGCCCGGAATGGAACTGCGCATTCTTCATGCGATGAGCGATGGCATTGGCGAAGTCGCGGTGCGCAGCAAGACGGTGATGTCGCATTACCTCGACGATCCGGATATGACGTCGGAGACGATTGTCGATGGCTGGCTGATGACCGGCGATCTGGGGCGCATCGACGCGACCGGGCATTTGCAGCTCTTCGGGCGGAAGAAAAACATGATTGTGACCGAGGAAGGCAAGAATATTTATCCCGAGGACATCGAGAATGTTTTCGAGGGGCTCCCAGTGAAGGAATTCTGCGTTTTCGCGGCGAATTATCTGTGGCCCGAGCGGACGATGGTGGGCGAGAAGCTTGTGCTGGTGCTTCATACCGAGCCGGGACGGACGATCGGCGATGACGCGATCGCGAATCTTACGGAGCGAAACCGGCGGCTGGCGAATTACAAACGCGTGAGTGGATATTTGGTATGGGACGCGGACTTTCCCCGTACCGCATCGATGAAGGTGAAGCGCGTTGAGCTTGCGGAGCAGATTCGCAGGGGCGCCAGCCGCGATTCGGTGGTGCCTCTGTGATCTCCGAAACGGCGAAGGAGAGATTTTTTGCGATCGTGAATCCGGCCGCGGGAGGCGGACGCTGCGGCACGCTTGCGCCGGCGGCGCTCGATCGCGTGCGGCAGGCCGGAATCGAGCTGGAAGTGGCGCGGACTGCGAAACCCGGCGAGGCGACGGCGATTGCGCGCGCCGCGTATGCCCGGGGCCAGCGTAATTTTCTGGCTGTCGGCGGAGACGGCACGGCATTTGAAATCGTAAACGGCCTTTTTCCCGAGGCGCAGGTGCAAGGGCGTCCGGTTCTCGGCTTTCTGTCGCTTGGCACCGGCAATTCGTTTCTGCGTGATTTCACGAAGCGCGGCGTAGAACACACGATCGAGGCACTGCGCGATAGACGGCGCCGGCCGTGCGATGTGCTTCGCCTGCGGCACTCGGGCGACGACATCTATTTCATCAATCTGCTCAGCCTGGGGTTCCCTGCCGATGTGGGCGAGCTCACGAACCGGCGATTCAAAGGGCTCGGCGAACTTGGCTACATTCTCGGTGTGATTGCAAGGCTCGCCGGGCTGCGACATCCGGCGTTTCCGCATCGCGTCGATGGCTCGGAAGACTGGGACCGGCGCCGCTGTCTTTTTCTGACGTTTAGCAACAGCAAATTTACAGGCGGAAAGATGATGATCGCCCCAAAAGCCGATCCTTCGGACGCGCGGATCGAATACGTGCGCTGGGGACCGATCGGGCGGCTGCGGCTGCTGTGGACATTTCCACGATTATTCACAGGAACGCATATCGAGCATCCGCTTGCTTCGCGGGCGGCGGCCGAGCGGATCGAGCTCGATCTCGCCGAGCCGGTGAATGCGATGGTTGATGGCGAAATCCTACGATTGAATTGCCGCTCAATCGAGATTCTGCCTGGCGCGCTGGACGTGGTGGTATGAACAAGGCTTTGCGGACGGCGCGCTCGGCCCTGCTGTGGGCGGTGAGTGGAGTCCATTTCGCAGTTGTCGGCATGTTCCTTGTTCTTCTTGGGCTATGCATCGATCCGCGCAAGAACGATTGGCCGCAACGCCTCTTCTTCCGCAATATCCTGCGGCTCGCCGGCGCGAAATTGGAGGTGCGCGTCGCGCCGGGCTTCGATCCGACGCGCACGAGCTTCTTCATATGCAACCACGTGAATATTTTCGATCCGTTCGTGGTCTATTCGGCGATTCCGCAATTCCTTCGCGGGTTCGAACTGGAATCTCATTTCAAGCTGCCGATCTACGGGTGGATGATGGGATGGTTCGGGAATATTCCCGTGCCCGTCGCGCCAAGCCGCGAGGGACTCGCCGTCATGACGGAGCGCGCCAAGGCCGCGCTCGATTCAGACGTCAGCCTGATCGCGTTCGCCGAGGGATCGCGGACACGAGACGGGCACGTTCACGAATTCAAGAAGGGGATTTTCCGTCTCGCGCAAAACTTCGGGGTGCCGCTTGTGCCGGTGAGCATCGTGGGTTCCTACGAGTTCTTTCGCACGGGCAGCTGGATGCTGACCCCCGGTAAGATCACGGTCTATCTGCACGACGCGATCGACACATCGAAGATCGGGCGGTCAGAGGTGGACGAACTTCGCCAGCGCGTCCAGGCAATTGTGTCGGCGCCGGTGGAAGAGGCGCTCAAAGCACGGGAGAACTGCTAGAAACGTTTCACCGATCTTCGCAGCCCGCGAAGATTTCTCCATGCTTGCGCTAGGACATCTGCTCGACGCTTGCCTCGGGGAGCGCGCGGCCGGCGCGCAACTCTCGCCACGTGTAGACGACGCGATGGATCACGGTGATCGTCGAAATCGTTGCGATTACCCACAAGACGGGTCCCATGCGCCGCGCCGCGCCGCCGATGATCAGCAGAACGAGGCGCTCGGGCCGCTCCATAAATCCGACCTTGCAGGAAGGAATCAGGGATTCGGCGCGGGCGCGGGAATAGCTAACCATGAAGGAACTCGCCATGGCGATGGCGGCGAGCGCCATATAGAAGGCGCGGCCGATCAGCGTGTAGTAGACGATCAAGCCCATATAGAGGGCAAGATCGGAATAGCGGTCGAGCGTGGAATCGAGGAACGCCCCAAAGGCCGTGACGCGGCCGACACGGCGCGCTACCTGGCCATCCGCCATGTCGAGGAAGCCTGCGAGAAAGAGTACGGCAGCCGCTCCGCGAAAATGCCCTGTGGCGAACCACGCGGCAGCCCAAGCGTTCACGCCCAGCCCCAGAAACGTAAACATGTTCGGTGTGAGGCCGGTGGCGGCGAGCGCGCTCACCACATGTTTCAGCAGCCAGCCAGCGCCTTCGCCAATCCAGTAGGTGATGGGGCGATTCGCATCTTTCGAGTCATTCGCCATGGAATGGTCATGATAATACAGCTTCGGCAAGAAGCGGGTATACGTCGAATATTCACAATTCCCAATTTGGGACAATGGCCACGCGCCGCAGACTTGGTCAGATGGCAAGAACCCTCTCTGACAAACGGATCGGTGAATTACGAAATCCAGTAGACTCTTTTGTGCAACATTATTCACACTGAGGTTTGGCGCGGTCCCTGGACACATGCGCGTAATACGTTCGTATAGGCAACAAAAGCGGATGGTTATCGGCCTGCAGGCAGGCCTGAGACAAGCCTAATAATTTGGCTCCCGAATTGCCCAATCCAGTCAAAGCCCTTACGGGCCGAGCTGTGAGGGAGAGTGCCCAACGGCTTTCTTCCGCGTAGTTCGCGTCGTGGCTCTCAGTTGTTCAGGCCAAAGTAGACAGCCCAATTGGAGGATCGGTACATGATGCGACGTTTGACTCAACTTCTGCTCGTGCTGTTTGCGGTGGTTGGCTTTAGCAGGGTAGCGCCTGCCGACCAGGTTGCGGTCGGGGATTTGTCATATGACGCAGGCTCACTGACGGCCACCTCGGCCGCGTTCGACATTACGAATTTTGATGACGTGGAAGGTCCGGGCAGTACCCCACTCGTATTCGCGATTACGGACGTGACGGTGAATTTCGAGAACGGGACGAGCGAGGTTTTGCCGGGCAGCGACTTCACGACGGATGCCGATGGCGACGAAGACTGCACCGCAGCGGCGTGCGACCTCTCGTCGTCTTCGAGCCCTGTCGTGAGTGCGACTCTGGTAGGAACTCTCAGCCCGACGACGGGTCTGAGCGGCCTCGATCCAGGCGACACGGGAATCACGGGCACGATGACCGATGGGCTCGGAGATGCCTTCGTGACGATTACGCCGGGTTGCGGCCTCACGGATCCGGGCAGCGGGACACCCGTACTCGATGATGGCGCTACTGACGGCTGCCAGGATACGGCGCTTATTTACGCGGTGGAAACGAGCGGCGTTGTGACGTCAACTCCGGAACCGGGAACTTGGTCTCTGCTGGGCATCGGCCTGATCGCTCTGCTGATTGGGCGGCGGTTGCGGGACGGCGGACGTCCGGTGGCTGCAGCTTAGGCTGAAAGACCGTCCTTCAGCGTCGGGCCCAGCGATCAGTCTTATGCTGTGCGCACGCTGAGGTTGGCCGCCTGAGCGACAGCAGTCGTGGGTCTCCTACTTTTACTTTTTCTTCCCGGAGGAAAGCGCCGGCGTAGTCAAAATTGAGGAGGGAGTCAGATGAACCTGCGAAAGCTCTTTTCGGCCCGAGGTGGCCTTAGCGCAATGCTGGTAGCAGCGTGCGTGCTTTTGATCCAGTCCGCGGTTCAGGCTCAGACGCTAACGCCTGCTACCAACCCCCCATCGGGTCTGGCAGGCATCAATGAGTCGTACCTTACCGGTAGTGGTTTCCCGAGCGGCACGCCGATTACGGGCGGGACGGTTACGTTCGCCGCCACTTGCGGGGGCACCGCTGTGACTACGGGTCCAGTAATCCAAGTCGCGGTCGAGGGCCCAATTCGTCGCTTCGGATTCTTGATTCCCAAGTCGCTGAAGACCGGCACCTACTACGTCTCGGTCGCTGGCAGCGCTGGTGGCACTGCGTTCAACTCTCTAAACACGCCCAGCTGCTCGACACTTCAAGTCACTGCCAGCACCACAACCCTTGCGGCCTGCGTTCCGACGAGTTCTCTCGCCGTCACTGTGGGCACAAATGTCAACGCGTTCGTCCCGTTTGGCTCGTGGGATGAAATTGGCACGACGGGAATCGAAGAAGTGCCCATTGAGGGCAGCGGAACAGCGCAGAACTTTACAACCACGGGTTATGTCAACTCGTGCGCGTCGAACTCGGTGACGGGCGAAGTAGTGTGCACGGAAAACAGCACAAACGTCGATCTGATCAATGGAACAACGCTGACTACGCTGAGCAGCGGCAGCAACGACTACGCCAGTTTCTCGGGAGGTTCTTGCAACAACTGTGGGGTCGGCATTAACCCGGTCAACAACACGGCGGTGATCGCGATGGGATATTACGGCGGTTCAGGCACATCTGGCGAGGGCGTTCAGGTCCTGAATCTCTCGAGCAATACATTCGACACTCCGTTCGCGATGGCAAACGCTGTCTCGGAAGACATCTCTATCGATTCCAGCCGCAACTTGATCCTGTCGCCCGGCGAGGACTACGGCTATGATCTATTGAAAATCGGCAGCGGCAACGCTCTGACCGAGTACGCGAACGATATAGAGTCGAGCGCTGGCGGGGGATACTATGGATATTATCTTGACTCTGCGGCCGAGGACTGCACCACAGGCATTGCGATGTCCGCCGATGAGTTCACCGACGATATCTACATCACCGATCTAACACAGGCTACATTCACGGCGGGGTCGCCAGGGACATGGACCGCTCCCGGGCAGTATTTCAATCTCTCCGATGGAGGTTATGCTGCCGGGACCAGTGGGATCTCGTCAGCGCCGGGCTCAGACCATTTGGCCGTGGTCACCGGTGAATTCGGCGGCAGCTCCTTCGCCGCACTACAACTTCCGTCAACGTCCGGTAGTGGCACGCCAACTCTGACAGACTACGCTTATGTCTCGACGATGCCGGCCACTCCGGATGCAAACTCCTTTAGCGCCGGATACGATCCCCACACCGTCACGGCGTACACGAGTCCCAACACCAACAAGTCCTACGCGGTCTTCGTGGATTGGTATCCCGGGCACCCCGACGATTTGGGGGTTGTGGACTTGGCGTGCGTGCTGGCACTGCCTCGCACAGCGCCGGGGTCGCATACGGTTAGCGGCAGCGCTGCTTCCTGCGTCCGCTACGTAGCAATTCCGTAGGTCCCGGCGGCTGCACGTCAGTGGTTAAGTCTTGAGCCGCGGCTGAGAGAGAACCATGAATGCTCTCAGCCGCGTTTTCTTTTGCAAGCACTGCGGTTCTTTCGACAGGGAACACAGCGACCAGTTCCACAATTTCCTGACGAACGAATTTTGGGTGTGTTAGTTTGAGCCAGTGTTGTTTGAGCGCACCTAAGCACGCATCCGGGTGTTTTGTATAGGAGGCCGCCAATCACCCGAGCGCGAGGATGGAGCGAAGTGAAGGCATTGCATTTTGCGGGGCCGGTCGCCGCTGCGCTACTTTTCTTCGCGCCCTGGGCCGGCAGCGGGCAGACCGGGGTGAAGGCGCGATGCGGCGCGACACTCAAGGTGGCTACGGCTTCCGCGACGCAAACAAAACCCGGGAAGACCTTGGTATCCAAGGTCCATACCTACTATATCGCCGCGGATGAAATAGAGTGGAACTACGCACCGAATGCAATTCCGTTAGTTCCCACGGGAGAAAGCGAAATAACGCGGATCCCGCGCGCGAAATCGACGACATACCTAAAGGCCGTCTATCGAGAGTACACCGATGGCACATTTCAAACCCTCAAGCCACGACCTCCGGAATGGGAGCATCTGGGAATTCTGGGGCCCCTGATTCGCGCTGAAGTTGGCGACGTCGTCAAAGTCGTGTTCAGGAACAATACCAAGATGATCCTGAGCATGCACCCGCATGGGCTAGCTTACGACAAAGATTCCGAGGGTGCTTATTATAGTCAAGGTCTGGGTGCGCCTCCGGACGCCACAAAAAAAGGCGATGCTGTCAGGCGAGGCGAAGTGTTTACCTACACCTGGACTGTGCCCGAGCGCGCAGGCCCAGGACCCGGGGACCCCAGTTCGATCTTGTGGATGTACCATTCGCACTTTAATGAGTCGAGGGACATGAACTCCGGCCTGCTCGGCCCGATCATCGTGTCGCGGAAAGGCTCTACGAAGCCGGATGGAACGCCGAGGGACGTCGACCGCGAATTCGTGGTGGCTTTCGCAATCTTCGAAGAAAATGAGAGCGGGTACTTCATGCAGAACATCGTGCACGATCAAAAGTACCCACTCTCGACGATCAACGACCCGAATTTCGCAAGACGCTCGAGTACTACACGATGAATGGATTTATCAAGGGTACGATGCCGCTCTTGACGATGAAAAAGGGCGAGCGGGTTCGCTGGTATTTGATGGCGAATAGTAATGAAGATGACGTTCACGCCCCGCACTGGCACGGGGAGACGGTTCTGGTCAACAGCATGCGGACGGATACGCTCAGTCTGGGGCCGATGTCCATGATGGTGGCGGACATGATCCCGGACAATCCTGGGACATGGCTGTTTCACTGTCACGTGAACGATCACTTTGACGGCGGAATGTATGCTTTGTTTAAGGTTCTGCCCTGAAGAACGTACTTAGAGGTGTCCGACATGAATTGTGGTCGCTCGGGAAAATGGTCGCAAATCATTCGCTGGAAAAAGGCCTATCGGGTTGGCGCGCGTTGGCTTGGTCGTTTGCCCGTGGCCGGCGCCATCGTCATTGCGCTGCCATTACTTTCCGCAGCTCAGGACAAAAGCGCGCCCGCGCCTCCACAGCCTTTGGCAGTTTTCGCCGGACAGCCTGTTTACGAGGATCAGCTTCCTTCTCAGGGCCAGGCTCAACTTGAGAGGATGATGCAGCAGGTCTTTAGCGTGAAGCGCCGCGCCCTGCAGGAAGTCCTCGATCAAAAACTGGTCGAGGCCGAGGCAAAGAAAAAGGGCGTTACCGTGGACGACCTAATAAAGACAGAGGTCGATTCAAAGGTCGCCGATCCCACCGACGATGAAGTGAGCGCCTATTACCAGGCGCACCAAGGACAAATCAATCAGACTTTTGACGAGCTCAAGGACAAGATCCGGCAGGGATTGAAAGATGGAGAGATCCAAAAGGCGCGCCGGTTATATGTCGCGGGCCTGATGCAGCAAGCTGTGAATGACGGAGAACTTGTCGTCCTCCTGGAGCCGCCAAAGATCGAAATGAGCTTCGATCCGGTGCGGCTCAGAGGCGACCCCAAGGCGCCGGTTACCATCGTCGAGTTCGCGGATTTTAGTTGCCCCTACTGCCGGAACGCTGAATCGACACTCGGCGAGCTGCTCGCGAAGTACCCCGGCAAGGTGAAGGTGGGATACCGTGATTTCCCGCTCAGGCAATTACATCCTCAGGCCCAGTTGGCGGCCGAAGCCTCTCGATGTGCCGGCGAGCAGGGGAAATACTGGGAATACCACGATATGCTCTTTGCCAATCCCGATAAGCAGAGGCGGGAGGATTTGATGGCGGACGCGAGCAGTCTGAAGCTGGACGACAAACAGTTCGACACGTGCCTTAGCAGCGGCCGGTACAAGCCACAGATCGAGCAGGACATTCAGATGGGAACGCGAGCCGGCATCGTCGCCACGCCCGGATTTTTCGTCGACGGGACCTTCCTCAACGGCGCTCAGCCCGCCGAAGCCTTTGAGAAAATCATCGACGAGGAATTGTCGACGGCGAATCAACAACACCCGCGAAACTGAGTGACATTGGCAGCATTGGT
>CAWHVX010000002.1:0-444738 GCA_963832975.1 uncultured Acidobacteriota bacterium | reverse complement strand
CGTACATCGGATACTCCTCGGAGTCAGAATCGTATACGGCGGCGGGAATCTCGGCCTACAACGCGCTCCAGGCTCACGTCGAAAAGCGAATGAGCCACGGCGTGCAGGTGGGTTTCTCGTATACCTACTCCCACTCCGAAGATGAACAGAGCGCGATGGGCCTCTTTTACAACGGCAACAATCCTCTCGATCTCCGTTCGGGTTACGGCAATTCGGACTTCGACCGCACGCACGTGATCAACTTCGACTACCGCTTCGAGCTGCACAACTTCTACTCGGAGGCTTCGCTGGCAGGAAAATTTACCGACGGATGGGCTCTCGAAGGCTTGACCGTGATCCAGAGCGGCCAGCCCTACAGCATCATCGACTACTCGGGTGCGGTCGGCAGCATCTACTACGGCACGAACGACGGCATTACCAATCCGATTGTCCCACTGGCCCCGGGTTGCACGGTTAAGGACGCGCTCACCGGACAAAGCGGCGTCCAGCCGGGAGTCCCCGCGCTGAACGCCAGCTGTTTCACCGTGCCTCTGTTGCCTGCTGGTGCGCTCGGTGGCGCAATTCCATCCAACGATCCGTATGAAACCAACTTCATCACGGCTGGGCAGCGCAACATCTTCCGCCAACCGTGGCAGAAGCGCGCAGATATATCGATCGTGAAAATGACCAAGGTGAATGACCGGGTCTCGGTGCGGTACAGCTTCGATGTGTTCAACCTTACGAACACCGCTAGCTTTGACATTCCGATCGACGACGTCTCGCAGAACATCAACTACCAGGATTTCCCCACGGCTGGTCAGCCTGCGACGACGACGCCTTGCGATACCAGCTACACCGCGCTGTACGTCTGCCCGACTCTGAGCGGCTTGGGTGTGACCAACAAGACGATCAGCAGCCCGCGGCAGATTCAGATGTCGCTCAGCGTGCTGTTCTAATCCTGATTTCGGTAGCGAGGGGCGACGTCCCAGCCCTCGTCGCTCGCTGCTGCGATTTTGGCCGGGTGTCTTAGCCTACGCTGACCGTCACCGAGAGCGTCTCGACGGGCGCTGCCGCGAATTGCTCGCGCAGCTCTGCCGCCGAGCCGAAAAGCTTGCCCTTCACGTGGCGCGCGGGGAATTGAAACGTCAGCGAGGGCTCACTGAGGGGATACGGATCGAGGATGAAGTGTCGCGAGCCCGCCGAGCGCACCTCGACGCGCGCGTAGCCTCCATCGCGCTGCGGCAACGGATGCAGCAGGTTTGCCGGGCGCGCAAAATCCACGCAGGTCAATAGCGAAAGATTATCGTTCGCCTGCAATAGCCGGAAATGATCAAGGATGGCGCTCTCGCTCTTCTGCGCCGCCGCCACGCTCTCATCGGCCTCGATCTGATCTCGTAGCGCCTGCTGAAATTCCTTTTGCTGCTCGAGAAAGCGGTCGAGCAGCGGCAATTCCGCGGGCGCGATCGTCGAGCGGTCGGCATGCTCGCTCAGCAGGCTGTACGTGTGCATCGAAATGAGCACTGCTGCGTAAGGATCCTCCGCTGCGATCAGCCGCACTGCGCGGTCGCGCACCGCGAGGTAATCTGCGAGGTCGATTTCCTCGAATGCCGAATATTTCCCGACGAGCTCCACCGAAAACGCGCTGGGCTTCCCCTGCCGCGTGATTTCCGGCGCTGCGTCGCGGGCAAGCCAGCCATCATCGTGGAGGGCGATGCCCTTGAGGACGCGGGCGCGCGGCTCGGGCGGCAAGAACTTTTCGTTGCCCCAGCGCTCGGCGAAGGCGCCCGCCAGCCGCGCGTGGTCGGGGTGGGTGACGAGCCACCAGCCGGTTTCCGTTTCGAGTCGCAGCATGATTCTCCTCCGGGGCCTCAGGACTCGGAGTCGGCGTCCGGGATGCGCGCCGACTCGTGCCAATCGTGCAAGAAATACCATTCGAGAAACATCACCAGAAAAAAGAAAGCAAAGCCAAGCACCGTCGTCGCCAGCACGAGCGCGAAGAGATAATCCGTTTGCAGCTGCGTCGAGGCGTAGAGGATCGAATAGCCGAGGCCGCCCACGCCGACCCGGCTCGATCCGGCGTAGAGTTCGCCGGTGACCGCGCCGATCACGGCAAGGCCGCTGGCGATGCGGATGCCGACGAAGAGCGCCGGCACGGCATGCGGCAGCCGCAGCTTGAAAAGAATCTGAGAAGGCGAGGCGTTGTGCATCAGAAAAAGGTGCACGAGATTCTCGTCGACGCTGATCAGGCCCTGCGTCGTATTGAAGATTACCGGCGCGAGCGAAATGATGAACGCGATCGCGGCGACCGACGCGGTTCCCGCGCCGACCCACATCAGGATCAGCGGCGCGATGGCGATGATCGGAACGGTCTGCAGGAGCAGCGTGTAGGGGTAGAGCATGCGGCGCACCCAGCGCGACTGCGCGAAAATCAGCGCGACGAGCAGGCCGACCAAAATGCTGGCGAGGAGGCCGCCCGCCGATTCTTCTCCGGTGATTTGGAGAGAGATCAGGATGGAGGAAAAGCGGTCGACGAACGCGCGCGCCACCGCCCCCGGCGAGGGCAACATGTACGAAGGCACGCGGAAGATCCACAACACCAGCTGCCAGAGCACAAGCAGAGCCACGAAGACCGCGGCGGCGTTGGCAAAATTGATGAAGTGCCGTTTGGCATTCGGCTTCATGGCGTCGTCACCGATGCCTCTTCGGCAGCGAGCGCGGCGCGCAGCGCGTGCGACACTTTGACCGCGAGCGCGTCAAATTCCGGCGCATCGCGCAGAGCCGCCGTGCGCGGCACGGGCAAATCGACCGCGAACTCGGCGTGGATGCGGCCGGGATTCGGCGCGAGGACGATGATGCGCGTCGAGAGAAAGATCGCCTCGGCCACCGAGTGCGTGACGAAGACCGCCGTCCATTTCTGCTCCGCTTGGAGGCGCAGAATTTCCTCGTTCAGGCGGTCGCGCGACATTTCATCGAGCGCGGCGAAAGGCTCGTCCATCAGCAGCAGCCGCGGATTGGTGGCGAGAGCGCGCGCGATCGAGACACGCATCTTCATGCCGCCCGAAAGCTGCCGCGGATAGGATTTGGCGACGTGCCCGAGCCCGACGAGTTGGAGCAGCGTCGCTGTTTTTTGCTCGCGCGCGAGCCGCGCCACGCCTTCGAGTTCCAGGCCGAGGCCGACATTCTGCTCGACCGTGCGCCAGGGCAGCAGCGTCGCGTCCTGAAAAATGTAGGAGACGATTTCGCGCGCATTTGTCGGCGACATGCCATCGACGCGGATCGAGCCCGCGCTTGGCGGCGTCAGACCTGAGATCAATTTGAGCACGGTCGATTTGCCGCAGCCGGAGGGACCGATCAGCGTGACGAATTCTCCCTTGGCGACGCTCAGGCTGACGCCGGCGAGCACCGGCTGGCCCGTGCCGTAGCGCTTGCCGAGATTTTCGATCTCGACCATCGGCACGACGCGGTCGGCCATCATGGCGCAGCCTCGATCACCGGCAGGTGCAGCGCTGACCAATGCTTGGCGTCGTGATAGACCAATTGCGTCGAGCGCCGCCAGTCCCAGGATGTCGCGCGGCAGGAGGGAACTGGCGTGCCGGGATTACGGTCGTAAAGCGGAAACGCGCTGCTCGCGATTTCGAGACGGATTTTTTCGCCCGCCGCGAAGAGGCAGGACGTCGGCTCGAGATCGAATTCCCAGTGGTGGATCGTGTCCGCGGCGTATCCGGTTTTGGCGAAGAGAAAGCTCGAGCGCGCGATGCCAATGCAGATGAATTCCGCCGAGCCGCTGGGTTTCACGCGCACGAGCTTGGCGGTGAAATCCGTGTGGGCCGAGGAAGTGGCGCAATAGAGAGAGACGCGCGGCGCGCCAAAAACCAACAAAGGCTGGACGAGGGGTTCGCTGGTGTAGACGAGAACGTTGTTGCCGAGTTCAAGCGCCGCCTGATCGAACTGCCCGCTCGCCGCCGACGGGCCGCCCGGCGCGAGCACGGGAACCTCGGGATCACAGACGAAGACGTCGCAAGGCTCATCGGCAGCGGGCTTCGCGGCGGAAAGCGTGCCGTCGCCCTTGCGGGAATTCGCCCGGCCGCCGCTGTGCAAATACAAAAGATGATTTGCCTCGGCGGGAAAGAAGGCCGCCTCGCGCCAGCGGTTTTCTCCGAGGACGAAATGGCGAATGCGCGGCGCGCCCGCGAATTCGCGCGAATCCTTCAGCCAGTGATTGAACCAGCGCAGCAGAATCGCGTCAGTATCAAGCAGCGCCTCCGCGCCGAAATCCGCCGCGCCGATGCGGTCGCCCCAGGGAATGTGCAGCCACGGCCCGGCGATGAGATATTGATTGTCGCGTGCGGCCGCCGTGGCGGCGCGTTCGCGAAGCGCGAGGAAACCTTCGATGCTGCCTTCGAGATACGTGTCGTACCAGCCGGAGATGTGCAGCGCGGGCACATTGATGCGATTGAGAGATTGGCTGAGGTCGAGCTCGTGCCAGTATTCGCCCGGCTCGGTGTGGTCGAACCAGTCGACCACATACTGCGGCACGCCCTCGCCGTGCAGCGCGGGATGCTCGCGAAAGGGAAGATGGCTGGTCTGCGCGCTGACATTCGCCCACGCCTGTTCCAGCCGGTCGCTCGCCTCGCCCAGCTTGCGCCGCCGCGCGTCTTCCTTCAGCATCTGCAGGCCCCAGCCGAGCGACGAGGCGAGGCGCAGCGCGCCATTGTTGTAGAACCAGCCGTGATAGAGATCGCACGCCGTCATGCCCGGCGCGATGCAAGCGAGGCCTTCCGGCCGCTGCGCGGCGGCGAGCAACTGCGTGATGCCCTGGTACGAGAAGCCGTACATTCCGACGCGGCCATTCGATTCGGGGCGCGCGCGGATCCAGGCAATCGTTTCGGCGCCGTCCTGCGCCTCGTGGCGGAAGGGATAGAAATCGCCGAAGGAATCGCCGCGGCCGCGCACGTCCTGAATCACCACGTTGTAGCCGTGGCGCGCGAACCATACCGGATGCGCGTAGACCACGGTCGAGGCGATATCACGCCCGTAGGGCTGCCGCATCAGCAGCGTGGGCTGCGGCCCAGCTTGACGATCGGGCTGCGGCGGGTAATAATGATCGGAGACGAGCTCGACGCCGTCCGACATGCGGCAGCGCACGCCGCGTTCGAGGCGCACGCGATGGCCGCAATCAATCAGCGGCGGCAGTGGCGTCCCTCCGTGAAGTTCAGGCACCGAAGCGGACCATGGCGGTGAGCGCGGCGGCGAGGTGCGCAGCCGCTTCGTCGCGCCAGCGCGCGCCATTTTCGGCGGTGGCAGGGCGCGGATCGCCCATCACGCCGCTCGGCGCGATGTCGGACGTAAGCCACGCGAAGGTTGCCGGCGCGTTTTCGGGCAAAAGCAGCTGCGGCTTGGTGACATCCGCGATGTAGTTGCTGGTATAGGCGGAGCGGTCGACGAGCTGCGGCACCGAAGCCAGCAGCAGCGCCGTTTCGACCTCGCCGGCGTGAAATCCGTAGGCGCGTTCCTGCGCGCTCACTCCTTCATACTTCACGCCGCCCGAGCCGTGCAGCGTAAACGTGCGGAGGCCGAATTCGGCGCGCAGATCGCGCGCCATAACGTCGATCAGCGCGGTGTTTCCGCCGTGCGTGTTATACAAAACCAGCTTTCGGAAGCCGGCCTTCGCGATGCTCGAGCCTAGATCGCGCAGCACCGCCATGAACGTGTTCGAGCTCACCGAAAGCGTCCCCGGAAAGCCGATGTGCTCGTTGCTCTTGCCGTAGCACACGGGCGGCAGCGCATAGACCGGCATTTCCGCCGGCAGCTTTTCGAGTGCGTGGCCGAGCAGCAGATTATTGATCAGCGTGTCGGTGGCGAGCGGGAGATGGTGGCCGTGCTGCTCGATAGCCGCCGTTGGCAGGACGAGCAGCGTCGTTTCGCGCGGTAGCGCGTCCACTTGCTTCCAATTCAGATACGCGAAATTGCGGGAATCGGGAATCCAGGTCTTCATTGGCTGGGCGCCTCTGGTTCAAACGTGAGCATCTTGCCGGGATTCATAAGCCCCTTCGGATCGTAGCGTCGCTTGGCGAGCAACTGTACGTTATCGGGGCGATAGCGCCCGCCGCCTTCCACGTAATTGACGTGCGGGTTGGCGACGAAGACGCCGATCTCGCGGCAGAAGTCGATCATCTCGTTCAGCCGTTCCTCCGTGGTGTAGTAGACCACCGGCAGCGAGCCGGGGATCATCACACCTTCGCCGTTTTTCCAGAATTCCATGTGAAAAATCATTTCGTGGCCGAAACGCTCTTTCAGGCGGCGGATTTGGTCGCGCACGGTTGCGGGATCGAAGGCACACTGCAGATACGTGTAGGCGTCGTCCGCTTTCATGGCCCACAGCGTGGTGTGGTTCCAGGTGTAATCGGAGAGCAGCGGGCGGGTGCGCAGGCCGAGATACGCACCGGAATAGCTGACCTCGCCGCCGGCCTCCCGCGCGGAGGATTCGAACGCGGCAAGCTGCGCCGCGGCGATCATGAAAAAGATCAGCGCTTTGCCGTCGGGCGCGTATTGGCGCACCGGCCCGAAGAATGAGGAAATCGGCCACTCGAAAACGGTGACGAGGCGCTTGGTCCATTCGGGGCTTCCCGCGATGCGCTCGCTGAAATCGAAAGCCTCTTCGAATGTGTCGAATGCGACCGCGCACTGTGCCCATTCGACTGCGGGCGCAAGCGCGAGCCAGATGCGCGAGATCACGCCGTTGGTGCCCCACGCGTGCAGAATTTCGTGGACTGCCTGGCCTTCGTGCAGCATGACCCGCGGCTCGGCCTCCATCGTAACCACCTCGAGCGCGCGAACCGTATCGTAATCGCGCAGATTGCCGTGCGCCACCGAGCCCACGCCGCCCGAGCCGCCGCCGAGGAAGCCGCCGACGGTGGCCTTCACGATGGTCGAGGGGTAGCAGCGCAGCTCCCAGCCGCATTTGCGAGCCTCATTTTCGATCATGCCAAGGCGCGTACCGGGCTGGCAGACGGCGACGCCGCTGGATTCGATCGCCTCGATCTGGTCCATGCGCGCGAGATCGAGGACGATTCCGCCGCGCAGCGGGACCGCCTGGCCGTAATTGCCCGTGCCGGCGCCGCGGATCGTGACCGGCAGATCGTGGGCGTGGCAGTAGCGGAGAATATTTTGGATTTCGGGTGTGGTGATCGGCTGGACGACGATATCGGCGACTTTGCCGTCGAGCTGCTTGCGAAGGACGGGTGAGTACCAATAGAAATCGCGCGAGAGCTGCTCGACGATCTGCGGTTGCGTAAGCACGCGCGAGTCATCGCCAAGAATGGCGCTGAGTGCGGCGGCGTGATCGGATTGCATGGCCGTGGCTGTGATGTTCTCCGTCCTCAGGGGCTAAAGCCCCGCTCATTCTGTGCGGTTGATGTCGGAGCTAAAGCTCCGACCCCCTAAAAAGCATTCCCTTCGCCAGCTACTTGCTGGACTTCCTGCCGCGCGGCGGCGACGACCAGGCGCGAAACGCCTTCTGCATATTCGGGTGCGTGAAAAGCGTGTTGCACAGCTCGCGCAGCACGGGGCCCTCGACGATGCAGGGCATGTCCGAGCGCCGCGAGACTTCCTTCGCCGGGATGTGAATCTGATTGACGAAGCGATTGGCGTCTGCGATGGTGGTGCCGAAAACCACGCGGTCGAGGCCTGCCCATAGCGCGTTGGCCATGCACATCGCGCACGGTTCGCAGGTCGAGTACATCGTGTAGCCGGCGAGGCTCGTGCGCTTGAGTTTCTTGCAGGCGAGGCGGACGGTGCGCGTCTCGGCGTGGGAACTGGGATCGTGCTCGCGGCGGACGGCGTTGACGGCGCGCATCAGCGTCTCGCCCGTGCGCGTGTTAACGATCAGCCCGCCGAAGGGAACCGGATGCGCCGTTTCCAGAGTGCGCGCGGTGAAGCGCACGATGGCGCGGATGCAATCTTCGTCGAAGGGAGTTACGCCGGTGCGTGCGGCTGCCGGGGTCGCCATGTCGTAATTTAGCACGGCCAAGGATGGGCGTGACACCGCAAAGTGCGCGCGCACGGAAGCCGGATGCCGACGCTTCCGGGAGGCGCGCCGTTGATAGAATGAATTGGACAAATTGATGGCTCAACAACCGAGTCCTGTTCAGTCGCTGCGTGAAGAGCTGATCGCGGGCCGCGCGACGCCGCGCGAGGCGATGCGCGATGCGCTTACGCACGCGAACAGCAACGCGGGCAAGAATGTGTATCTCGCTCTCGACGCGAAGCGCGCGATGGCCGAGGCCGAGGATTTGCCGGCGCGATTCGGCGGCGATGATGGCGGGAGAGAAAAGCCGCTGCTCTACGGCCTGCCGATTTCGCTAAAGGATTGCTTCGATCTCGCGGGATTTCCCACGTCATGCGGCTCGCGATTCTACGCCGAGCAGAGCGGCATCGTAAGCACCGACTCGGCCGTGGCGGCGCGCCTGCGCGCGCAAGGCGCGGGGATCGTCGGGAAGACGAATCTGCATCCCCTTGCGTACGGCCTCACGGGCGAGAATCCGGAATACGGCGATTGCGTCCAGCCGCGCGATGCGACGCGCCTGACCGGCGGGTCGTCGAGCGGCGCAGCGGCAAGCGTGCAGGAAGGCTCGGCGATCGCTGCGATCGGAACGGATACGGGCGGGTCGATTCGCGTGCCGGCGGCGCTGTGCGGGCTCGCGGGCTATCGCGCGTCGATTGGACTGGCGCACGAGCGCGGGCTGTGGCGCGGCGGCGTTCACGTGGCGCAATCGTTCGACACGCTCGGGTGGCTCTTCCGCGATCTGCGCGACGCGCCGCTGCTGGCCGCGGCGCTCTTCGGGCTGCGCGTTCCCGCGATGCCCGATACGCTGGATGCGCGCGTGAAGATCGCCTGCGTAAGCGGCGATTTTCTGCGCGACTGCGACGCGGACGTGCTCGACGCGTTCGCGGAATGGCAGAAGCGGCTGCGCGAGCGCGGTGCGACACTCACCGAAATCGAAGTCGCGTGGTGGGACGAGTCCATGGAAATTTTCGCGCCAATTCAGGCGCACGAAGCCGCCGCGATTCATACGGCGCGCACCGGCGGCGATTTTTCGCATTTCGAGCGCGCGATCGCGGAACGGCTGGCGTGGGGCGCGTCGATCACGGAATCGGAGATCGAGCGGTTGCGCTCGCGCCACGCGGCATTTCGCGCGCGGACGGACGCACTGCTCGCCGCTTACGATTACCTTATCCTGCCCTGCGCGCCGGTCAGCCGCCTCGAGACCGGAGCCGATAACACCGGCGCGCGCGGCAAAATCCTGCGCTACACCACGCCGGTAAGCCTCACGGGCATGCCGGTGGTCGCGCTGCCCGCAGATGACCGCGACGGTGCGGGCGTGCAGCTCGTCGCCGCGCGCGGCGCGGATGCGCAGCTCGTCGCTTACGCGGCGCAGATCGCGATGTGACACGTTTTGCCCTTCCACGCGCTCTAATGCATGAGGCCGATTCTCGCGACCTCGGTGCTTACGAATATGTCCACAATCCTTACCTGGCACGAGATCGCTCTCCGACTGCTCCTCACATTTCTGGCTGCGGGCGTAATCGGTTTCAATCGCGATGAACGCGGCCGCTCCGCGGGCCTCCGCACGAACCTGCTGGTGGCCCTTGCGGCATGCATCGCCATGATCGAAGCGAACGAACTCATCAATTCGGCCGGGAAGCCGGGCAATTCATTTGTGGTGATGGATATCATGAGGCTGCCGCTCGGCATCCTGGATGGAATCGGCTTCATCGGCGCCGGTGCGATCATCAAGCGCGGAGAAATGGTCGTCGGCGTCACGACCGCGGCAACGTTGTGGTTCGTCACCGTGATGGGACTTTGCTTCGGCGGCGGCCAGACGGGCCTTGGGCTGGCCTCTTTTGCGCTTGGCTTTGTGATTCTCGTCAGCTTGAAAAAGATTGAAAGTGGAATGCCGAGAGAACAAAGCGCAACACTGCGAATGACCGTTTCCGCCGAGGGTCCTGATCAACCCGAAATCGAAGCCCTGCTGAGGCGCGCTGGTATCTCGCCGCAGAGCCTTTCCCTCAGCTACAATTCGTCGTCGGCCGGCAGCAAGGCGTTCGGCTGGAAAGTGCAGTGGAAGGAAAAGGGAGAGCACGTCAGCCCACCGCCGATTATCCGAGAACTCTCCAAGCATCCCGACGTGCTGGGCCTGGAATTCACGCGCTGAAGCAGGAAGATTTGGCGCGCGGGGGCGGCTGGGCGCGTGCTACCCTACGCTATGCGCAAGGTCCTCTCCCTGGGCGTGTTGTCCCTCCTGATAATTTTCATCATGCTGGCGGCTGCCGGCTGTCATCACTCCACAAGCGAAACGGGCCTCACCAAAGTGATCCTGCAGGCGGATTGGTATCCGCAGCCCGAGCATGGCGGTTTCTATACGGCGCTGGTGAACGGCTACTACAAGGACGAAGGGCTGGACGTAACGATCGTTCCGGGCGGGCCGTATGTTTCCGTGGAGCAGCAGGTGTCCGTGGGCGAGGCGCAGTTCGGCATGAGCTCGTCGGACAAAATCCTCGAATCGCTCGCCGACGGGCAGCCGCTGATCGCCGTCGCCGCGACGATGCAGCACGACCCGCAGGGCATTATGGTGCGCAAGGACTCGCCGATCAAATCCTTCGCGGACCTCAACGGCCACACGGTGGCGATCAAGACGGGCTCGACGTGGTGGGAATACATCGCGAAGCGTTACAACCTCAACGATGTCCACGAGGTGCCCGCCATGATGAACGTGGCGAATTTCGTGGCGGACCCAAATTACGTGCAGCAGGCGTTCGCGACGTCCGAGCCTTTTTTCGCGCAGCAGGCGGGAATCGCGACGCGCGTCCTGCTGACGAGCGAAGCGGGGTATAGCCCGTATCGCGTGATGTTCACCACGCGCGCGTTTCTGGCGCAGCACCCGGAGGCGGTCGCCGGGTTCGTGCGCGCGTCGATCAAAGGATGGCGCGAGTACCTCAAGGATCCGGCGGCAGCGAATGCGGCGATTGCGAAGCTCAATCCCGCGCTCAATCCCGCGTGGATGCACTTCACGTGGCAGGCGCTGCGCGACGGAAATTTTGTCACAGGCAGCGATGCGAGCGGCGCGCAGATCGGGCAGATGGATCCCGCACGCTGGCAGACCATGTACGAGCAGCTTGTGGATTTAAAGGTGATCGATAAGCCGCTCGATCCGTCGACCGCGTACACTCTGCAATTTGTGCAGGGGAAGTGAGATCAGGTGAAAGGTCGCAGGCGACGGGTGGCAGCCGAACCGTCGAGCTAAACGCAGAGTCCACCGAGCAAGGCCACAGAGCCCACAGAGAAAGGCGGGAATCCACCGCGGAGACGCCGAACGCGTGGAACAACCCTTGCCAGCTGCGACCGGCGACCTGTCACCTAATCATTCCTGCCCGATGTCTTCGTGCCAGATCTTCGGATGTTTTTCGATGTAGGCGGAGAGCAGGGCGGCGCACTCCTGCGAATCGAGGTCGATCACGTGGATGCCGAGCGAGCGCAGCCAGTCGACGCCGCCCTGAAAATTGCGGCTCTCGCCGACTGCCAGCGTCCCGAATCCGAATTGCCTCACCAGCCCGCTGCAATACCAGCACGGCGCGAGCGTGGTGACCATGATCAGATTGCGATAGCTGCGCTGGCGCCCGGCGTTGCGAAAGGCGTTCGTCTCGGCGTGCATCGAGGGGTCGCCATCCTGGACGCGGCGATTGTGCCCCGCGCCCACGAGTTTGCCGCCGGCGTCGAAGATCGCGGCGCCGATGGGCAGTCCGCCCTCGGCCAGCCCTTTGCGGGCCTCGGCGAGCGCAACATCGAGCATCGCGGTGTAATCAGGATTTGGCGTCATCGCGAGCTTTACAAGCTACCACGAAAGCTTTCCGCTCCGGCTCCGTTCAAAACACGCTTGACATGATTTTTGCGAATTTTGTATTCTAGGCTCGTCTTTACAAACCATTGCGCCGCCTCCGCAACCGGGAGTTTGCCTGATGCGATGCAGAGATGAAATCACATTTCCGGACTGGCAGCCGGAATACCAAGCCGCTCTCTTCGAGACCGACCAACAGAAACGCCGCGAGTGTCTGTACATCGCCGAAATCGCCATCGTCAACCGTTTGCAAGCGTTGAGGTCCAGCAACAACGGCCACATCGAGCGCGCAGCCATTGCCGATGCGATTCGCAACCTGCGACGCCTGCAAATCGAAACCATGGGGTATCCGAACGGTTCGGCCCAGACAAAATGATCGCCAGGATAAATGTTTCCATCCCCAGCCCACGTGCTCGTCGTCGACGACTCTCCGTTGATGCGGCGCATGGTGTGCGATCTTTTGGAGTCTGAATCCGGATTCAAGATCGTGGGCGAGGCCGAAGACGGCCGCGAGGCGATTCGAAAAGCAAAACAGCTCCAGCCCGATCTCGTGATACTCGATCTCGGCATGCCGGTGATGAACGGCCTGGAAGCCGCGTCCGCCATCAAGCGAGTGGTCCCGGACGTTCGCGTCATTCTCTTTACGCTCTACGGCGATCCCGACGTCGAACGGACTGCCCGGAGCATGGGGATCGACGCCGTGATATCGAAGGAAGCTCTCGAACAACTCGGAGATACCGCGCGCCGCCTGGTCGGCGGCTAACGCGGGTCGTCCTTCGTAGCGGCTCGTCCTGAGCGAAGTCGAAGGGCCGCTTCTCGCGTTTTCCCTTGTGAAGGCCGGTGTTGACAGGGCTGGCCGGCCGCCTACGATCCCCGCCGTCCCTCGACCCTAGCTCATGGGTACTCCCCCAAAGCGGTACGGAGGCCCTATTTCGGGCTTCGGATGCACGCCGCAAACTACAAGCTCAATTGGAAGGGTCTTGAGGAATCAATTCCGCCGGGGGAATGCATACGTGTCTGAGGAAGCGCTTAACTTACTGAATAACTTGCGGTTACGGACGAAGCTCCTGTGCTCGCTGGCCCTCGTTACGGTTGGGCTCAGCTGCGCTACCCTGTTTGCCGTGCGCTCTTCAGGCGAGGATCACGCGCGCCACGAACTCATCACCGGCACGCAGACCTCGCTGATGACCTTCGACGTCCTGTTCGGCCAGAAGCAGAATGCCCTGGCTCGCAAAGCGGACCTTCTCGCTACGCAGGCTGCGATGGAAGGGGATCAGGATCAGGACAGGTCGCCTGACGGAAAAGACGCCGACCCGGATGCCGACGGGTTGTCGAACGCCGCAGACCCTTTAGAGTCGGATGGCAGCGATTTGGTCGCGGTTGCAGATACACCCGATAAGATCGTCATTCTGCATTCCAGGGAGGGGCTTTTCCCGCCGGCCGAAGCGGAGGAAATGCTGCAGCGGTCGCTTGCGAACGGGTTGACCGCCGACTGGTGGTGCGTCGGCGGGTCGCTGTACCAGGTCGCGCTGCAACGAATCGGCCGGGGGCCCGGCACCGTCATCGTCGGCCGCGAGATCGACTACCGCGCCGTCCACGACATGGGGCGAATCTCAGACAGCCAGGTCGCCTTCACCTATGACGGAAACGTTGTGACGAGCACTTTGCGCCCCATTGAGGAAGAAGAAGCGGGCCAAGAGCTGAAGAGCATCGCGTCTTCCGGGTCGATCCAAATTGGCAACGAAGAATTCTTTGCCGATTCGCAGCGACTGAATAAGGGCCCCGGGCCGGTCGCGCGCCTCACGGTGCTGAAATCCTACAGTGAGGAAACGGCGTTCCTCGCGGAGCTGAACCATCTGCTGCTCGCTCTTGGTCTCGTCGCGGTGGTTGCCGGCGCCGGGCTCGCGTTCGTGATTTCGGACGCATTCACGCGGCCGCTGGCGGAGCTTCTCCGCGGATTTCGCGCGCTCGAGCGTGGTGATTACGAGTACCCGCTTCACGCACACGGCGGCGATGAATTGGCCCACGCCACTCGTGCGTTCGATCGCATGCGCAAATCGCTACAGGAAAACGAAGCGCAGAAGCAGCAGTTGGAAAACCAGCTTCGCCAATCCCAGAAAATGGAAGCGCTCGGGCGCCTGGCCGGCGGCGTGGCTCATGATTTCAACAACCTGCTGACGGTGATCAAGGGCCATAGCGAACTGATTGTCGAGCGAGCGGCCCCCGGCGAATCTGCGTTGATGAGCGGCGAGCAGATTCGCAAGGCCGCGGACCGCGCCGCTGCGCTCACGCGGCAAATGCTCGCGTTCAGCCGGAAGCAGGCGCTGCAGCCTAAGGTATTGAACGTCAACGCCCTCGTCGACGACCTCGGGAAACTGCTGAAACGCCTGATGCCCGAGGATATCGAAGTGGTTTTCCGCGCGGACGAATCGCTGGGCCGCGTGAGAGCGGACGCCGGCCAGCTCGAGCAGGTGCTGATGAACCTCACCGTCAACGCGCGCGACGCCATGCAGCGCGGCGGCACGCTCACGATTGAGACGGATAACGTGTCGGTGACTCCGGAGCTGGCTCGATCGCGCCCGCCGATCGAGCCGGGAGAGTACGTGAAGCTCGCCGTGATCGACACGGGAACCGGCATGAGCGCCGAAACGAAAGCTCACATCTTCGAGCCGTTCTTCACCACCAAGGATCCCGGGAAGGGAACGGGCCTCGGCCTGGCTACCGTTTACGGCGTCGTGAAGCAGACCGGCGGATTCCTATGGGTCGATACAGAGCTCGGCGTCGGCACCACATTCGAGGTCTACCTTCCGCGCGTGAACGATCCCATCGACTCCGATGTGGTGGGCCGGAAGCCTTCCGTTTGTAAGGCCGCACGGCAAACCGTGCTGCTGGTCGAGGACGAGCCCGGCGTGCGCGACGTCGCCTGTGAATTCCTCACGGCGGCAGGCTACCGCGTGCTCTCGGCCGAGGACGGCGAGCGCGCTATGCAGATTGCGGCGCACGAGTCCACGATCGACATCCTCATCACCGACATCGTGATGCCGCGCATGCGCGGCCCCGAACTCGCGCGGGAGTTGCTGCGCTGGAAGCCCGCGGTGAAAGTGGTGTACATGTCCGGATATCTCGAGCCCGCCGACGCCGATGGAGATTTCCTGAAGGATGCTTTCTTCCTCAACAAGCCATTTTCGCGCGACGTGCTCCTGAATCAGATCGCCGAAGCCCTTCGCCAATCATCGCCCGCCGCGGTAACGGTGCTGCCTTCGTAGTGGCCGCCTTCTTGCCCTGAATGAAATGAACGGTAGGCGCGGTCTTTTCTTCGCACTCAAATGCAGATTTTCGCTTTTATCTCGCAAGGCGCTTGCGTTAGGCTGGTGGCGCAATAACGGTTTCACGGAGGCGCGGCGAGGCATGCCCATTCACTTCGTTCAGGGTAAGACAGCGTGACGGGCGAAAATCTGGGGCGAGCGATATTCTGGCCAGCGTTTCTCGCGATTGCGGCGGGATGCGTTGGCGCCTCTTACTACATCCGGCTGAGGGCTGAGAACAGAGTTTCCGCGCAGGAAGCGCGTGCGGCCACCGAAGCGAAACGAATCCAGCAGCACGTTGTCCTCTACACAATGATGGCGGTGCCATCGCGCGTGCCGTTCGCGTCGTTTCTGCAGAAGGTGGGAATTGACGGAGGCACGGTCGCAAACATGGTGGCCTCCGCGAAGTCTGTTTTCGACTTCCACCATGTGCGCGCGGGAAATCAGGTGAAGATCGGGCGATCGGTGCTCGGCGAGCTGCGCGAAGTCAATTACCGGATCGACGAGGACCACATTCTTTCCATCGCGCCGCTAATTGCGGATGGCCCAAGCGCCTCCGCGGGCGCCGGCTTCCATTCGGAGGTCAAAACGATTCCGTCGACCACTGAAGAGGCCGGCGTGGCGGGCAAAGTCGACGGCTCGCTGTTTCAGGCGGTGACGGACGCGGGCGAAAAGCCGGAGCTTGCGCTGCGCATCGCCGCGATTTTCGCCTACGACCTCGACTTCTACACCGATCCGCGGCCCGGCGACACGTTTCGCGTGGTGATCGAGAAGAAAATTCTCGCGAATAGCGAGACGGCTTCCTACGGACGCATCCTCGCTGCGGAATACGACAACGACGGGCATGCGTATCGCGCCGTTCTATTCCACGACCCATTCGGCGACGCCGCGTACTACACGCCGGAGGGGAAGTCGATAAAGCGCGCGTTCCTGCACTCGCCTCTGAAATTCGCCGCGCCGATCACGTCGCATTTCAGCTACCACCGGTTTCATCCGATCCTGAAGGAATATCGCGCGCACCTCGGAATCGACTACGGCGCGCCGATGGGCGCTCCCGTCCAGACGATCGGCGACGGCAAAGTGATTTTCGCGGCTCGCAAGGGCGAGGACGGAAACCTGGTGAAGGTGCAGCACTCGAACGGCTACACCACGTATTACATGCATCTCTCGCGGATTCTGGTGCACGACGGCCAGCATGTCCAACAGGGTCAGAATATCGGGCTCGTCGGAATGACGGGGCTCGCCACCGGGCCACATCTCGATTTCCGCATCGAGCAACACGGCACGTTCTTGAATTTCGAGAAGCTGAAGCTGCCGAGTTCCGATCCGATCGCGAGGCGCGATTGGAACGCATTCGTCGTCGCGCGCGATCATGCGCTTGCCCAAATGCCTCCGCTCGGGGCGGGCAATACTGCCGTAGCGCAGAATCAGGCGACGCCCGGCGCGTCTCCTGCACGGTAGTTCCTGCCAGTAGCAAAATCGAAAATCGAAAATCGAAAATCGAACCCCACACTGCATGCTGCGCATGAATCTGCGCACCGTCCGCGAGGACGCCCGGGGCAAGAGAGATTCTTCGCTTCGCTCAGGATGACGGACGAAGGGCGCGGGAAACGGAAACTGAAGATGCCGCGCTGAAGGCCGCGGCGCTACATTGAAACCTTAGGAGCATCGAGCGGTCATCCGAATTTCGATTTTCCAATTTCGATTTTCGGCTCGATCCTAGCGGACTTCCCAGGTGTCGCCGGCGTGCAGCATCTTGGCGAGATCGCCTTTGCCGCGCTTGGCCTGGACGTCGCGCAGCTGTGCGGCGATGAGATCTTCGTAGCGCGGCACATTTTCCCACGAGCGCAGGACGCCGATCGGAGTGGGGAAGCCGGGCAAGTTTTCCATCTGCGCGAGCAGGAACGCGTACGCCGGATTCGGATTATGCGCGTCGTGGACGAGCAGATCGCTTTCGGATGCACCGTTGCCGAGCGCGACGATCTCGAGATCGAGGCCGCGCATGCGGATGCCCTTGTCTCGATTCTTGCCGAAGATTAGCGGCTTTCCCTGCTCGAGCTGGACGACGTGCTCGCTGCGCGCGTCTTTTTCCGTGAGCGTTTCCCACGCGTGGTCGTTGAAAATGTTGCAATTCTGCAGAATCTCGATGTAGGCCGAGCCCTGGTGCGCCGCCGCTTTTTTCAACGTGTCTTTCAGGTGCTGCTGGAAAACGTCGACGGAGCGCGCGACGAACGTGGCGCCGGCGCCGATGGCGAGCGCGAGCGGATTGAACGGGCGGTCGGTGGTGCCGAACGGAGTCGATTTCGTTTTCTTGCCGATTTCCGATGTCGGCGAAAACTGCCCTTTCGTCAAGCCATAGATGCGATTGTTGAACATGAGCACCTTGAGGCCCACGTTGCGGCGCAGCATGTGAATCGTGTGGTTGCCGCCGATCGAGAGCGAATCGCCGTCGCCCGTCGCGACCCAGACCTCCAGATCGGGGCGCGCGATCTTCAGGCCCGTTGCGACAGCCGGCGCGCGTCCGTGAATCGTGTGGAAGCCGAAGGTATTCATGTAATACGGGAAGCGGGCCGAGCAGCCGATGCCGGAAATCACGACGAATTTCTCGCGCGGGATGCCGAGCTCCGGGAAAACGGATTGCACGGCGGAAAGAATCGCGTAGTCGCCGCAGCCGGGACACCAGCGGATTTCCTGGTCGGTCTGAAAGTCTTTTTTCGTCAGCGGTGGCAAAAGCGTGGCCGTGCTCATGCGGGTCTCCTAATAAGAGCAAGAGAAAAAGGCGGAAAAGTGAAGAGAGATCCTTCGCCTGCGTCCCGCGGCGCGCCTACAACGCGCGAAGAAAAAGGCCGCGGGACTCCGCTCAGGATGACGATCGCTTGCTTGTGGGCGCGCGACGTGGACATTAAATTCTCCCGTCCGCCGCGAGGATTTCTTCGATCTTGCGCTCAAGCTCGGACTGTTTGAAGGGCTTGCCCTGAATTTTGTTGTAGCCCTGCGCGTCGACCAGATACTTCGCGCGCAGCAGCATCACGAGCTGGCCCATATTCATTTCGGGGACGAGCACGCGATCGTAGCGGCCGAGAAGCTCGCCGAGGTTTTTCGGCATCGGATTCAGATGGCGCAAATGGACGTGGCCGATCTTGCGTCCTTTTTCGCGCTGCGCTTTCAGCGCTGCGGTGATCGGGCCGTGCGTCGAGCCCCAGCCGACGATCAGCAGATCGCCCGAAGGATCGCCCGCTGGGACGGCGTCGGGAACATCCTGCACGATGCCGGCAACTTTTTCGGCGCGCAGGCGAACCATGCGCTCGTGGTTCAGCGGCTCGTAGTTCACGTTGCCGGTGACGTCCTGCTTTTCGAGGCCGCCGATGCGGTGCTCGAGTCCCGGCGTGCCGGGAATCGCCCAGGGGCGCGCGAGCGTCTGGGGATCGCGGCGATACGGGCGGAAGTCCACCGGATTCGTTTCGAAGCTTACGGGAATTTCCGGCAGTTGCTCGAGCGACGGGATCTGCCACGGCTCGGCGCCATTCGCGAGGTAGCCGTCGGAAAGAATAATGACCGGCACCATGTACTTGATGGCGATGCGGCTCGCTTCGAGCGCGATCCAGAAGCAGTCGCCGGGCGTCGCCGGTGCGAGAACGGGAATCGGCGCTTCGGAATTTCTGCCGAAGAGCGCCTGCAAGAGATCGGCCTGCTCGGTTTTCGTCGGAAGGCCAGTCGACGGGCCGCCGCGCTGGATGTTGCAGATCACCAGCGGCAATTCGACCGCGACGGCGAGCCCAAGCGCTTCCGTCTTGAGCGCCATGCCAGGGCCGGAAGTGGTGGTGAGGCCCAGCGCGCCGGCATAGGCCGCGCCGATTGCCGAAGTGATGGCGGCGATTTCGTCCTCGGCCTGAAACGTCATCACGCCGAAATCTTTATACGCCGAAAGCTCGTGCAGAATGTCGGAAGCAGGGGTGATCGGATACGAGCCGAGGAAAAGCGGGAGCCCTGACTTCTGCGACGCCGCGACAAATCCCATCGCGAGAGCGGTGTTGCCGCTGATATTGCGATAGACGCCGGGCGCGAGTTTCGCGGGCGGAATTTCGTAGCTGATCTGAAACGCTTCGGTGGCCTCGCAGTAGCTGTAGCCCGCCTGCATGGCGGTGCGATTGGCGGTGACCAGCGCCGGCTTGGATTTGAATTTGTCCTCGATCCAGCGCAGCGTATTGTCCATCGAGCGGTTGTAGAGCCAGTAGCACATGCCGAGGGCGAAGAAATTCTTGCAGCGGTCGACGCTTTTGGCGTCGAGGCCGAGATCTTTCAGCGCGGCACGGGTCAGCTTGGTCAGCTCGACCGGAAACAGGCGGTAGCCGTCGAGCGAATGATCCTCGAGCGGATTCACGGTCATCTGCGCTTTGCGCAGGTCGGTCTCGCCGAAATCGTCGAGATTGACGATCAAGATGCCGTTGGGCTTGAGGTCGGCGAGATTCATCTTCAGCGCCGCGGGATTCATGGCGATCAGCGCGTCGACCGCGTCGCCGGGCGTGTAGACGTCGTGCGATGAGAAATGGACCTGGAACCCGCTGACGCCCGGAAGCGTGCCCGCAGGGGCGCGAATTTCAGCCGGGAAATCGGGAAGCGTGGCGAGATCGTTGCCGTAGAGCGCGACGGTATTGGTGAACTGGCTGCCGGTGATCTGCATCCCGTCGCCGGAATCGCCGCAGAAGCGGATAACGGCTTGTTCGAGCTTTTCGCGCGTACGAACACGCGGCGGGGTTAGAGTCGTGGACATATTATTCCGTTGTTCCCACCCTTCGTTAGATGACAAACGAAACCCGCGAGATGCCGCGCCCGCCCTCCCCCTAAACCAGACGGTGGCCGCGAAACGCTCGCGTCTGTCAGTTAGTGTAGCACCGCGGGAGGGAGCGGAAAACGGCAATTCAGAAATGTAGTGAGGTAATTAGTAGACTTGCGCGTGCGCTGCGTAGGCTTAACACAGAGACCGCAGAGTGAAGACACGGAGATCACGGAGACACCCGGAAGGCGGCGCGATTCGCTCGCCTTGCGCGGCCTCAGGTGTGCGAATATTTCCGAGAGGGATCGTTGATGAGCTACGTGAAGAAGAACCTGGTTGCGGGAGAGACGCTCGTGTATCAAACGGGCGTTCACTGGAGCGTGCTGTTCTGGCCGGCGGTTCTCGCCATCTTGATCGGAGCCGCGGGAGTTGCTGCCTTCGTATTACGGCGCGATCTGCTGATCCTCGGGGTCGTTTGCCTGCTGGTGGCCGCGATCGTACTGATTTCCGCCATCGTCAAGCGAAACGCCACGGAGATCGGCGTGACGAACCGGCGCGTGATCATAAAGACGGGCCTGTTGAGCCGCCGGTCGCTCGAGATCATGCTGCCGAAAGTCGAGAGCATTGCAATTAATGAGCCTGCGATGGGAAGAATTCTCGGATACGGCACGGTCGTGATCCACGGAACGGGCGGAACACCCGAACCGTTCGACAAAATCGCGCATCCCTCGGAATTCAGGCGCGAAGTGCAGCAGCAGATGGATGCAGCGACGAGCGGCAGATGACCGTGACTCGTGATTCGTAACTAGTGACTCGTGACCGCACCCTTTGCGAACAGAGCAAAGGGTGGGTGGCCCCCAAATGCAGGAGTGATCGGTAAGGCTCAGGCTATTTCGCTTGCCAGAGTTCGACGAAGCCGCCGACGTCCGGATCCTTCAGCATGACGGCACGGCCGTCCTTCACCTTTACGATGCCGCCTTCGGACACGGTCTTGGCGCCATCCGCTTTCGCGGCGGCGTAGACGGCGTCGATGTCGGTCACCTGGAAGCCGATGTAGTTGACGTTGATATCGGAGATTTGCTCGTCGGGAGGCTGGGCGCCCGGACTGCCGAGCAGCTCGACGCGCAGGTGTCCATTTTGTCCATCCGTGGTGGCCTGCGTGAACCAGCCGTTCTCCATGTTCATGCGCGGGCGGCCGCCGGGCGCCGCTGGCGGGGCCGGGGTGAAGGCCGGGTAGTCTCCGCCCAGCACGCCCTGATAGAACGAGAGCGCCTTGGGCATGTCAATCACGTTGAGGCCGATGTGATTGAAACCGGCCCCGATGCCGAGCCGGTCGATATTCTGCGGGGTCGCGGTGGAATTCGAGACTTTCTGCGCTTCGGGAGGGGCTCCCGGAGAGGGAAGTGGCTTCGCAAACAACTCGACGAGCCAGCCGCTGGGATCATCGAGGAAGACAAAGCCGCGCTTGCCGTCGGGCCTGGGAGGCGCGGAAAACATCTGCGGCACCTTCAGCATTCCCATGTCCTTGAACTTGTTCATGACGATGTTGCAGTCGTCCATCACCGTGAGATCGATGTGGCCATTGCCGAGGGCGTTGGAGCCGAGGCCACTGAAGTCCTGGCGCTTGATGCCGCGATATTCGGTCAGGTAAAGGTCGAAGGGCACATGCGAGACGGAACTCGGCCCGCTCATGATCGCGGTGCGGCGCTCCGCGCCCGGGGTGCCGTCGAGCTTGTTGGCTTCCTTGTCGAGTTTCCATTCGGGCTTGTTCGTCAGGGTGTAACCGAGCACTTCCCAATACTTGATCGAATCATCCAGATTCGAAACCGAGTGGCCATCGAACGCCATGCCCATCACGTCTTTCGACGCGCCATCGTCCGCAGCCTTTGCCGCGCGAGGCGATCGCGCGAGGCCGGCGGTCGCGACCGCGATCGTAAGCGCGCCCGCCGCAACCATGATGCCGAGATTGCGCGAGAATAAAGAATTCGGAAATTTCTGTTTTTTCATGAACACTCCTCCGTCGGTTCCCCCCGACATGCCGCTGGGATTCTACACGAGCGCGCGGACTTGCAGAAACTGCTTTCGCCGTCGCAGTTTTCCACAGCTATTGACGTGACGCAGGCGCTTTGCGTTTCGATTGGCCCGGAGGCCGGAACTGGCCTCGACCTGTCCCAACGTACCATTGACTTTCGCTTTTGATTCGCCATATAGTAGGGCCGGTCGCCCGACGTGTAGACGAAGGCCCTGGCCGGCGGAGAAAGCGGAGCGAATGCCGGCGAGTGAATGGGGGAAAGATGGCGCTGACGAAACGGCAAAAAGAAGTGCTGAACTACCTGGTAGGTTTTATCAACAAGAATGGTTATTCGCCGAGCTTTGAAGAGATCGCGCACGCGCTGAAGCTGACGTCGCTCGCGACGGTGCACAAGCATCTCTCGACGCTCGAGAAAAAGGGATTCATCCGGCGCGGGTACAACCAGAGCCGGTCGATCGAGGTGATGCAACTGCCGAAGCCGGTGCGCGAGGAAATTATGGATCGGCACACGGTGGAACTGCCGCTCGCGGGGCGGATCGCGGCGGGGCGTCCTCTCGAGGCGGTCGAAGACAACGAGACGATTTCGCTGGCCGATTTCGCGCGCGGGCAGAACAGCTTCGTCCTGCAGGTGAAGGGCGAATCGATGCGCGAAGATCACATTTTGGATGGCGACTACATCGTCGTCGAGCAGACGCAGGTGGCCAATCCTGGAGAAATCGTGGTCGCGCTGGTGGGCGAGGACGACGCGACGGTGAAAAGATTTTATCGCGAGCCGGGCGGAAAGGTTCGCCTGCAGCCGGCCAATTCGACGATGGATCCGATTGTCGTGTCCGCGGCCGACGTGAAGATTCAGGGCCGCGTCGTCGGAGTGCTGCGCAAGTATTGAAGAAGTGGCTAGTGGCGAGTGATTAGTGGCTAGAGAAGAGTGATTTGCGTTTCCTCATTGCCATTGGTCCTTCGCGGCGATCTTATTTGTAGCACCCAAATTCGATGGGAACAGCGCCCAACGCTGCGCACACCAGTTTTTCTCGCCACTAATCACTAGCCACTAGCCACTCTCTCCTTCGCCTGTCCTTTCGGGGCGGTGATGACCCGGACACAAATGTTTCATTTTGGGTTTGGCACAGGCGAAGCGCAGGAATACATTGATATCCCCGGTCCAAGCAATTGCTGAGAGTCCGGCGCATTTGGGCCCAAGGAGGGTAGGGTAAATGTGGGGAGATAAGAAGCCAGACACCCCCTCTAGGACGCCGCTCCCGCAGCAGCCTAGACAGACAGTCGCACCACCAGCACCAATATCCGCAGGATCTTCTTTTGGGGAGGCAAAGAAAATGGCACCACTGGATACGTATCCGACGGGCTCCGGAGCCAGCACGAGCGGCACGGCGCGGCTCGGATCAAGCTTGCATGTGAAGGGCGAAATCACCGGCAACGAAGACCTGCACATCGACGGCACCGTCGAGGGGCTGGTCCAGCTAGAGGACCGCAAGTTGACGGTGGGCGCGAGCGCGAAGCTCACGGCCGACGTTATCGCGCGCGAAGTGGTCGTTTACGGCAACGTGAAGGGCAATCTGCGCGCACGCGACCGCATCGAGATCAAGAAGGATGGTTCGGTGGTCGGCGACCTGACGACCGCGCGGATCATGATCGAAGACGGCGCGTACTTCAAGGGCTCGATCGAGATCGACAAAGCCGGCGAAGCCGGCGACGACGACAAGTCGTTCTCATCGCGGACGCGGGCTACCGCTAGCGCGGATTGATCGCAGCGCTTTCTAACGCCTTACCCAACGAGTTTTTCCCGCCGGGGACGGCAGGTCGCCACGACGCGACTTGCCGCCCGGCTCTGTTTTTCTCCGCGTAGTTCCCGCCGCTTGCCTCGATCACCCAGGAGATTGGGGCTATTGGTTTCGATGACCCAGTTGTGAACGTTGCCTTTGGTGGCCGCGACAATCCGGGAAGCTACAAAAGGAAGCGCACGGCGACTCCGCTCTTGCCGTCGCCCAGGTCCTCGGTGCGCACGATCGAGCCGAGAAACTTCCGGTGCGCCACCACTTTATCCCCGTACGGGAAAGTGACCACAAGCCGCATGCCGATGAAGTAGTGCGGCATGCAGGTGGCGAAGTACAAGCCATCGCGCGTGAAATCAATCACCTCGCCGACATCCTCAATATCGCGGAAGCGCGCATCGAATGCCGAAAGATGCACAGGCAGAGACACTTGCAAGCGCTTCCTGCGCCGGGCGTCCCGCTTGGCTTTGGCCGTCGAAGCGCCCGCAAACTCGAGCCCGCGGCTCGACCATGGTTGTGTGCTCACGCCTGTCTCCCCATCACACTCGTTTCCATCCCTTCACTCTAGAGGCCGCATCGGGGCTTGGCTATAGGACGGTGGTACTGGTGCGCGTGGAACGAGGCGTAGCGACCTTGGTACCAGCTCGATTATGAGGAACGCTCCATAGCCCGGCCCGGCGCGCGCCGCTAATCTCACAGTGTCGCAAGCATCCATTCCGCAGTCGCGGAGGGAAGCCGACACTGAGGGATTTCGAAATGCGAACCACCCAATTTCAAAAATACGCCCTGATTTACGGGTTTCTGGCCGCCGCAACGGCCTTCGCGCTGCCCGTGGGCGCTCAACAGTTGTCTTCTTCCGCAATCGTGCCGGCCACCACCGCGTCCGATGCAGCGCCAACGGCGATTGCGATGAACGTTGCCGCGCACCCGGAGCAGAACTTCGAGACGACCCCCGTGATTGATCTCCGAACCGCTCCGGTCGGCGCCAGGCCGCTCGGCAGAATCGGCATTGAGAGGCTGCCTTCGCGGAGGATGTGGATCGCGCTGTCGGTCGTCCAGCACAGCGCGGCTGTGTTCGACGCTTACTCCACGCGCCAGGCCATTGCCAGCGGCGCTGTGGAGCAGAATCCCCTCCTGAGGCCGTTTGCTTCCTCGCCTGCAATCTATGGCGCCACGCAAATTTGCCCGCTGATCCTGGACTACGCGGCGCGCCGCATGCAGCTCAGCCACAATAGCGTTGTCCGGCGCATGTGGTGGGTGCCGCAATCGACTGGCGCGGCCGTTTCGATCTTCTCCGGCGTCCACAATATGAACGTTGCCAACCGGTAGCCAGGAAGTTCCACCTTGCGGCCGCAACAAGCGTGAAGCCCGCGCAGCCGGCGCCTAAGTCGCGCGCCGACGACATTTCCATCTAAGCCTCGCTACAGCGATATTCCTGATTTATTTAGGGTCAACAGCCGATTCCGATTGCGGCGAACTTTATTTACCGTTGCCTGTCCCTGCTTTTCGTCAGTGGGTGGATGGCAGGGTCCGTGGGGAGGGAACGCATGGGCAGTTCTTCGGAAATCCTCATTGCGTCGTCCGACTTGGAAATGCGGGGATCGATCGCGGCGACCCTTAGGCGATTGGGCGTGGACCCGCTTTGCGCCTCAACGGTGAGGCAGTCCCAGGAGGTTCTGGCGAGACAGCATATCGGATTGGTATTTTGCGACCGTCAGTTTACCGACGGCAGCTACCGGGATCTGGTGGCATCCGCCGGTTCCGGACCGGGCGAGGGTAAAACGCGGATTGTCTTGACCACGGACTTCATCAGCCCGGGTGAGTATCACGAGGCAAAACGCTCGGGCGTCTTTGACGTAATTGCATCGCCGAGCCGCGCCCTTGCAGTCGAATGGATGGTCCTTCTTGCTGCGCGGGACGATCTGGCGCGCCGGGACCATGCCTTGCTGCGCCGGCCGGCAAACATTTCAGGCTTCCCGGCGGCCGCGGCGGCTGCCGTTAAGATGTGAGCCCCCGCGGTCTATCCAATCCGAACAAACCAACGCCTCGCCCCGCGAAGTCATTCGGAGGGGCGCCCACCGCCTGAATCGGAATCGAAGGCGGCCGCGGGCAATACGACTATGCCCGTTGCACCGGGAGAAAAAGGCTCCGCAGCGGCCGCTCCCAACGCGTTTCGCTGCGAACTCACCTCCTTCCAGGATTTCTAAGACCCTTTCGCCAATTGGATTGGGATGTAGAATCCTAATCGCCCATGGAGACGGACGCACCCGGCGGCCCGAATAGCGACCACTCATGACCGCTAGCTCCACTGTCGAATTCCTGATCTGGTTGCTGATCGCCGCCTCCGTGATCGCGGTGATCGCGATCCGCGCGCGAATCCCCTACACGGTTGCCCTTGTTCTGGGCGGGCTGGCCCTGGGCTCTCTGCATCTGCCCATTTTGCAAGGCATCTATCAGGCGCATCGGCCCGACTGGCTGACGCCCGATATCATTCTCATCCTTTTTCTCCCCGCCCTGCTTTTCGAAGGCAGCATCAAGATCAATCTGCGGCAACTCACGGAGAATCTTGTTCCCATCGTTGTGCTTGCCACACTAGGAGTTCTCGCCGCCACGCTGGTGGCCGGCTATCTCGTGTTCCGACTGGTTGGATTGCCGCTGCTGGTGGCGCTGCTCTTTGGAGCCATCATCTCCGCCACCGATCCCATCGCCGTGATATCGATCGCAAAGGACATGGCGGTTCCGAAGCGCCTTACGCTGCTTCTCGAAGGAGAAAGCCTTTTTAACGACGGCACGGCCGTCGTCTTGTTTCAGATTCTGCTGGCCGGAGTGGTTACCGGGAGTTTCAGTATTGCCGCCGGAGTGGGCAGCTTTGTAGGCTCGGTGTTGGGCGGCGCTCTGATTGGTCTCGTGCTGGGCTATGCGACGAGCAAGGTGACGGCGAGAATCGACGACCCGCAGATCGAGATAACGCTCACCACCATCGTTGCGTACAGCTCCTACCTCGTCGCGCATCACTTCAAAGTATCCGGGGTAATCGCGACGGTTGTGGCCGGGCTGATCGTCGGCAACCTGGGGACGCAAGGAATGAGCCCGCGAACGCGCGTGGCGCTCTGGTCGTTTTGGGAGTACGCGTCGTTCGTCATCAATTCGATTCTGTTTCTGCTGGTGGGGCTCGAGGTGCGCGTCGTCGATCTGCTTCGCGACTGGCGCGCCGTGGGGCTGGCGGTTGGAGCGGTGCTGCTCGCGCGGGCGGCGAGCGTCTACGGCTTGACGTCGTTGATGAATCTGTTTTCGCGAAAGATAAACTTCCGGTGGCAGCACATCTTGATCTGGGGCGGTCTGCATGGCGCTCTGTCTCTGGCGCTGGCCTTGAGCCTCGCGCCAGGCTTCGCGGGCCGCGAGAGGATTCTGACGCTCACCTTCGGCGTGGTGGCCTTCTCGATGATCGTGCAAGGTCTCACGATCAAGCCGCTCGTCCGCGTGCTGGGCATCTCTACCGTGAAAGAAGATGAAACCGATCGAATCCGCGCGCAGCAGATCGCGGTGTCGTCGGCGCGCTCGGAATTGAACGACATGTTGCGCACGCACATCCTCTCCAAGCCGGTCTACGAAAAGCTGAGCCATGAAGTCGACGCAAAGCTACTGACGCTCAGCGAAGAGATTGCCGAGATTTATAGCAAGGATGCGGGCCGAGCCGAGTCCGAAATCGAGACGGCGAAGGCACGCCTGCTCGCCGCGCAGAAAAGCTCGCTCGAAGACGCCGTCCGCGATGGTTTGATTTCATCGCAAACAGGCGCAAAGACAGCCGACGTTACGGAAGCGCAGCTGGACGAGCTGATCGCCAGGATTTTGAAGGGTTCTAAATGATTCACCGTCGATTGGACAACATGGCCAGAGTCGTCAAACGGCTCGAGTCACCCGCCAGCGAGTCTCCGTTTGACGGGAAAAGCGGTGTACGCTATAGTTAGCGTTTGTCTCCAGACGGAAAGGTAGACTGAGCTGATGCGGACGTATGTTCCGAAGGGCCGGGAAGCGGAAGCGCTGACGGTGGGCAAAGATTGGTTCGTGGTGGACGCGGAAGGGCAGGTGCTGGGGCGCCTGGCGACGCGCATCGCGAGACTTTTGATCGGCAAGGACAAGGCCAGTTTCACGCCGAGTCTCGATTGCGGAGACCACGTGGTTGTGATCAACGCCGAGCGCGTGCGGTTGACGGGAAACAAGATCGACCAGAAGATCTACCGCCATCACAGCGGTTATCCGGGCGGGCTGAAGGAAATTCCGATCCGCCGCATGCTCGAAAAGCGTCCCGAAGAGGTGATCCGCGAAGCAGTGCTCGGGATGCTGCCGAAGAACAAGCTCCGCGCACGTCGCGCCAAGAAGTTGCGCGTATACGCAGGGAAGGAAGCGCTTGCCCGCCACGCCGGACAGAAGCCCCAGCCGCTTGCGCTCTAAGAACAACTGACGGGAAAAATTCGGGAGTTTTGCGCTGCGCGGACAAGTCCGCAGACGGCGCGATACGGGCGGTCATCGAAGAGGGGGAACGTTGAGTTCAGCGAATTTTGAAGGCGCAGTGAAGCAGCACTACGGCACGGGACGCCGCCGCGAAGCGGTCGCGCGCGTGTATATCAAGCCGGGCCCGGCGCGGTTTACGGTGAACGGCCGGCCGGTGGACGAATATTTTCGCAACGTCGCGTGGAACACCGCCGCGACGGAGCCGCTGAAGTTCACGCAGATGCACGATCAGCTTGAGGTCCGCGCCCAGGTGAAGGGCGGCGGCGTAGGCGGCCAGGCCGGAGCCGTGCGCATGGGATTGTCGAGGGCGCTGGCGATACTCAATCCGGAGCTGCGTCCCGCGCTGCGTAAGAACGGATTCTTGACGCGCGATCCGCGCATGAAAGAACGGAAGAAGTACGGGCAAAAGGGCGCGCGCCGCCGCTTCCAGTTCAGCAAGCGCTAGTCGATCGGTTTTGTTTCGACGCAAGGCCCGCCCCGAGCAATCGGAGCGGGAAAATTCACGGCCGGGAAGGACCGGCAAAAAAGGATGCTGTTCCGGCAAGCCGGAATCGTCCTTAGGCAGCAAGCTAGGGACACAAGCATCCCTTTGAAAGGGAGGAGGTACTTTGGGAGTCGAAATTACAATGAAGGAGCTTCTGGAGGCCGGCGTGCATTTCGGCCATCAGACGCGCCGCTGGAACCCGAAAATGAAGGAGTACATTTTCGGAGAACGCAATGGAATCCACATCATCGATCTGCAAAAGACCCTGAAACTTTTCCGCGAGGCCGCGCGCTACGTGGCCGAACAAGCGGGACAGGGCAAGAGCGTGCTCTTCCTCGGTACCAAGCGCCAGGCGCAGGAAGCCATCAAGGAAGAGGCGGAGCGCTGCGGCATGTTTTTCGTGAACCACCGCTGGCTCGGCGGGACGCTTACGAACTGGGTCACACTCCAGAAATCCATCAAGCGGCTGAAGCTGCTGAAGGCCATGTCCGATGATGGGCGCATGGCGCAGCTTTCGAAAAAAGAAGCGGCGCGGCTCGACCGCGAATTGAAGCACCTGCAACAGAATTTCTCCGGCGTCGAGAACATGACGACGCTGCCGGACACGATGTTCGTGATCGACCCCAACGCCGAAGTAATCGCGGTGCGCGAGGCGCGCCGGATGGGCATCCCGGTCGTCGCGATTGTCGATACGAACTGCGACCCGACGCTCGTCGACTGGGTGATTCCCGGCAACGACGACGCGCTGCGCGCCATTCGCCTGTTCACGTCGAAGATTTCCGATGCGGTCCTCTCGGGGCGCCAGTCGTTCGAGCAGACGCAGATCGCCGATCAGAAGGCCGCGGGCGTGCCGGGCGAAGAAGGCCCCGATTACGTGGATACGAGCGCGTACGAACAATACGAGAAACAGGAAGGCGATTTCGTCGAGGGTGAAGTGGCAGAGGCGGCTCCCGCCGAAGAAGTTCCCACTCCTGTACCAGACGACGAAGGCGCGGCCCGATAGAGCTCGATAGAATTTAGCCGATCGTTTGAGCGCCAGAACGCAATGGGGTGGAATTGCGGCGCGGGTTCTGCGCGAATTGCAATCCGGCGGTCCTTAAAATCCAGTCTACAAGGAATTGAGAGAAACGATGGCGACAGCACCTGATCCAGGAAAGAACGTACCCGCGCAGCTCGTGAAGGAACTGCGCGACAAAACCGGCGCGGGCTTTTCCGATTGCCGTGCGGCGCTGATCGAATCCGGGGGCGACATCGAGAAGGCCATTACGGTCCTGCGCAAGAAGGGCCAGGCCGCCGCCGCGAAGAAAGCGCAGCGCGCCACTTCCGAAGGCCTCGTGAGCTGCTACATCCACGCGGGCGGCAAGATTGGTGTGCTCGTCGAGATCAATTGCGAGAGCGATTTCGTGGCGCGCACGGACGATTTTCAGAACCTGTGCCACGACGTAGCCATGCACGTCGCCGCGCTCGATCCGCGCTTCCTCCGCCGCGAGGAAGTGACGCAGGAGGTCCTCGACCGCGAGCGCGAAATCTATCGCGAGCAGGCCAAGGCCACCGGCAAACCCGAAAACGTGGTCGAAAAAATTCTCACCGGCAAGATGGAAAAATTCTACGAAGAGAACTGCCTCTACGAGCAGCACTTCATCAAGGATGAAGGCACCACGATCAAGGAGCTGGTCGATCAGGCCATCGCGAAGCTCGGCGAAAATATCGCCATCCGCCGGTTTTCGCGTTTCAAGGTCGGCGAGATGGATGGCGCCGGCACCGGCGCGACCGATACGCCTGAAGGGCCGGACGCGGCCGGAACGCCCCCCGCTTAGCCAAGCGTAGCTTCGAGAACTCCGCACCGAGTAGCGCCGGCGTCCCGCCGGCCTTTTCCCTGTGCGCCCATTTCGACTCCGCAAAAAGGCGCCGGCCGGAGGCCAGCGCTACAAGGCGCGGCTCACGAGGCCGCCAGCCTGCGCCGATTCTCTGCTAGAATGCCTCGGGGGCGAGAGCGGTCACCAACACGATGATGGCTGCACCACAGCAGACGCGCACCGACGGCGCGGCCGGTGAAACGCCGGTCTACCAGCGCATCGTCCTGAAACTTTCGGGCGAATCGCTTTCCGGCCCGGATGATTACGGCATTCACGCGGCAACCATCCAGAGCATCGCGCGCGAGGTGAAGGAAGTCCAGGATCTGGGAATCCAGATTGCGGTGATCGTCGGCGGCGGCAACATTTTTCGCGGCGCGCGGCAGCAGGGACTCGAAATCGATCGCGCGACGGGCGACTACATGGGCATGCTCGCGACGGTGCTCAATGGCCTCGCGCTGCAAGATGCGTTCGAAAAAGTGGGATGTCACACGCGCATGATGAGCGCGATCGAAATGCATCAGGTGGCCGAGCCGTTCATCCGCCGTCGCGCGACGCGGCACCTCGAAAAGCAGCGCGTGGTGATCTTCGCGGCGGGCACCGGGAATCCCTATTTTTCCACCGACACGGCGGCAGCTCTGCGCGCGATGGAAATCAAGGCGCAGGTGATCCTGAAAGCGACGCGCGTCGACGGCATCTACGACGCCGATCCGGAAAAAGTGCCGGGCGCGAAGATGTTCGACAAGATCACCTATCTGGACGTGCTGCAGAAGGGTCTGTCGGTGATGGACTCGACGGCGATTTCGCTCTGCATGGACAACAAGATGCCGATCGTCGTGTTCAACATGAACGTGCCGGGAAACCTGAAGCGCGTCGTCCTGGGCGAGCGCGTCGGCTCGACGGTCAGCGCCGAGTAAGGCCGCACGGGCGGAGGTTATTTTTTCGATGAGCACGGTTGCCACAAGCAAAGACGCGATCGCGCAAGCGCGAACGCGCATGGAAAAAGCGGTCGAGGATTTCCGCAAGGAGCTGGCCGGAATCCGCACGGGGCGCGCGAACATGGCGCTGCTCGATCACGTGCGCGTGGATTATCACGGCACGTCGATGCCGATCAACCAGCTCGGCACCGTCAACATTCCCGACCCGATGACCATCGTGATTTCGCCGTGGGATCCGGGCGCCGTCCCGCTGATCGACAAGGCGATTCGCACGTCCGACCTCGGCATCAATCCCGCGAACGACGGAAAAGTGATCCGCGTCCCGATCCCGCCGCTCACCGAAGAGCGCCGCAAGGATTTGGTGAAGCACATCCACAAGGTGCTCGAGAATCACCGCACGTCGGTCCGCAACATCCGCCGCGACATCAAAGAGGCCATCGAAAAGCTAGAGAAGGAAAAAAAGATCAGCGAAGACGACAAGAAGCGCTCGCTCGATGAGCTCGAAAACGTCACCAAATCGGAAACGAAAAAGATCGAAGACCTCTCCGCCTCGAAAGAAAAAGAAGTGATGGAGATTCGCTGACCGCGCGGCAAATTCCCGAATTTTATTGCAATAAGACGGGGATCGAGGATCCCTCCAGCAGGGGCTTACGCGGGCCGAAAAAAGCCACAAAAAGCCAAATGGCGCCGGATTTTGCGCCATAATGGATTTCCCGCGCGACAGCCAGCTCATCCCGAGGTTCAAGTTTCTCCTTTAGTTCGCCGAAAGATTTCGGGCCACCATTTCACCGCCGACTTCGCGCCGCCGCTACATCCGCCCGGATCCCCGGCGTCAGCATGATTACCTTGCCGTGGGCGCTCCGGACCAGATCCATTGCCCCGACAACTGTTCGATACGCCAGATTCGGATCGCCTTCCACGTACACCGACCAATCGGCGCGCCGGGCGAATCCCTCTTCGAGGGCCCGCGGCAGTTCCGTGGCTGTCACCTGTTTCGAGTTCAGGTACAGGCTGCCGTTGCGGTCCACATAAACTAATAACCCCGTCGTCTGCTGCTCTCTGCTTGCTTGCATCATGACGTCGGATCGCAATACGCGCGCCGGAATGCCGTGGCTTCGGAAGAACCTGCTCAGCTGCAACGGAGCGATCACCAGGAAGATTAAGAGGCAAGTCGTCGCGTAGAGGTAGCCGACGGTCGGCAGGATTGACGAGGGCGACATCAGAGTCGGCCTCCGCCGCAAAGATTCGCGCCGGACGCAAAGTGTGTCGAAGACTGCAAGGCTTTCGCCGCAGCTAAGTTTTGCTGGGCGGGGCGCAGCCCAACTCGCCAGTAGCAACCCGATGCCTGCTCCGGTCAGCAGACAGCACGTCAGAAGAGCCGTTGCGAAAATCCAGCCGCCGCCCGCGTAGTCGGTGTCGTCCGCGTAGACGCGCAGATGCGGGTGGAAACGTTGCAGGCAGCTCGCGTCGGAGGCGAACTCCACGTCGAGGTCATAGCGCCCCGGGCTGCTCTCAAAGGCGCCCAAGTACGAGCCGCTCACTGGGCCGTGGGGCACTCCCGCCCAGTGGTTGTCCCAGGAATCCTCCCAGGTCGAGGTGACTCGCCCGTCGTGCGAGAGCCACCAGCGCGTCTGAATCACTTCGTAATCTTTGCAGGCGGGATATCGCCAGTAGTCGTCGTCATATCCCGTCAGGTCAATCTGGAAGCGAAAGACCGTGTGGAGATTGATATAGAAATCGCGGGTCTTGACGTGTCCGGGCGCGAGCGAAATGGGTGTGTCCATCGCGACCCATGTGCGCGTCGCGAACCAGTGGTGGTACGCGGGAAACACGACGATCCCGGCACAGATCAAGAACGCGCTGACCCATACGCGTGCCGTCGTGGGCATCCGCATAACTCATTGTGACCCCACCGCGAGGCCGAAAGTTCCCGGTCCAGCGAGCACATGACCGGAAGATCAACTTGACCGAGATTCCGACCGGGTCACGGGAGAAATTCGCACCGGCAACGCTGCCATTTCGTCGTATAACTGCGAAGATGGAAGAGGCAAGGCCGAGCCATACGGCGCTGCGGGTGGCGATGAGGCGGGCGGCGCATCAGCTTGCCGACGAGCCGAAGGTGCTGGACGATCCGATCGCGCTGAAGATACTTGGGCCGCGTGCGCTCGCGCAGCTCGAGGGCGGCGAGGGAACGGGCGGCGACCGGTTGTCGAAGGCGCTTCGCGCGTTTATGGCGGCGCGCAGCCGCTACGCCGAGGACGAACTCGCGCGGGCGATTGCGCGCGGCGCGGCGCAGTACGTGGTGCTTGGCGCGGGGCTCGATACGTTTGCGTACCGGAATCCGCACGCCGAAGCGGCGCTGCGCGTCTTCGAAGTCGATTACCCTGCCACGCAAGAGTGGAAGCGGCAGCAGCTTGCGGCCACCGAGATCGCGATACCGGCGTCGGTGACGTTTGCGCCGGTCGATTTCGAGCGGCAGACGCTGGCGGAGGGGCTGCGCGATGCCGGATTCGATCGCGAGAAGCCGGCGTTTTTCTCGTGGCTCGGGGTTTCGATGTATCTCACCGACGAGGCGATCACCGCGACGCTCGAATTCGTCGCGTCGTTGCCGCCGGGAGGCGGAATCGTTTTCGACTACATGGTGCCGCGGGAATCGCTCGGCCTCATCGAACGGATGGCGCTGGACGCGCTTTCGCGGCGCGTGGAATCGGCGGGCGAACCTTTTGTCACATTTTTCGATCCGAAAACGTTGGCGGAGCGGCTCAAGCGGATCGGCTTTCGGTCGGTTGAGGATCTCGGCACCGATGAAATCAACGCGCGCTATTTCAAGGGCCGCGCGGATGGGCTGCGCGTGATGGGAAACGTCGGGCGGTTGATGAGCGCTCAGCTCTAGTCGCAGGTGCGGCTCGCAGGCCAGGTGCGGAGGGCGGGTTTGAAACCCGCCCCTACGGAATTATTGTCCGTGTGATCGGCTCTAGCGCGACCCCGAAAGAGCTAAACATAGAGGGCACTGAGGCGGCACGGAGGGCACGCAGGCTGCGCGATCCAGCGACGGATGAACCGGGATTCACCGCACCCTTCGCCAGACTTCTCAGGGCCAGGGAGGCGCGGAGGACGCAGAGAAGAGAAACGAGAGAAATCCTCCGGCGGACTGACGTAATGTACCGATCCGAAACAGCCAGCACCTGACGGCACAGCTCCACCCATAGCCGACCGCTGTCTGCTGAAATCCGCCGAGAACAGTGCTCTTCTATTGATTTTCGCTCGAACCATTGGAGAGAAATCCGCTTTGATCCGATTAAGGGCGTATCGAGACCTTAATCAGTATCGAAGCGGTCCGGAGGTGGCTGGTTGGAATCGCCGGCGCCAGCGCGATCGCGCTTTTCATTTTCGGGTGCGTAACTGCGCGCGCGCAAGCGCCGGGCGCTTCCAGTGCGCCTGCATCGGCAGCGACCGACCTGACACAACTGAGCATCGAGGATCTGCTAAAGGTTGAGGTGACGTCCGCCTCGAAGAAGCCCGAGGAACTGTCGGACGCGCCGGCCGCAATCTACGTCATCACGGGAGACGACATCCGGCGCGGCGGTTTTTCTTCGGTGCCAGACGCGCTACGCACGGTCCCAGGATTATACGTGGTGCAACAGAGCGCGCACGTCTGGCTGGTGAGCGCGCGGGGATTCAGCAACGCCTTCAACAACAAGATGCTGGTGCTGATCGACGGGCGGCTGGTGTACTCGCCGACGTTCGGCGGCGTTTACTGGGACGTGCAGGACCCGCCGCTCGAGGATATCGACCGCATCGAGGTGATTCGCGGGCCGGGCGGCACGCTCTGGGGCGCGAACGCCGTGAACGGCGTGATCAACATCATCACTAAGGAAGCGGCGAAGACGCAGGGGCCGCAGATTACCGCCTCTGCGGGCGTAAACGAGGGGTACGCCGGGCGCGTGCGCTACGGCGGCAGCGAAGGAGAACGCTTCGCCTATCGCATCTACGGGACGAGTAACTATTGGCTTCCGACAGTCGACGCAGCCGGCGCCGATAATTACGACACGTGGACCATCTCGCAGGGCGGCATGCGCTTCGATTGGAACGTCTCGAGCAAAGACACGGTGGCGTTTGACGGAGAAGGCTACTCCGGGCGCGTGCGCGACGTGATCCCGGTATTCAGCCCAACTTCAGCTCCGACTGCGCTCGCCACCGCCACCGTGGTGAAAGGCGGGCACATCCTCGCCCGCTGGAAGCATGCGTATGGCGAACGGTCTTCGACGGAGGTGCTCGGTTTCTGTGACTGGACGGACCGCGTCGCCATCATGGACACGGATTACCGCAATACGTGCGACGTCGAGGTGCAGCACAACTATGCCTTTTCGGCTCGCCAGGCGTTAACGATGGGCGGCGGAATCATGACCACGCAAGATTCCTGGCCCTCGACGTTTACCATCAGCTTCGTGCCTGCCTCGCAGAGACATACGACCTACAGCGCCTTCGTTCAATACGACGTTACTCTTGTGCCGGACAGATTTCGTCTGATCGCGGGTTCCAAATTCGAACACAACGACTACACGGGCTTCGAGTATCAGCCGCAAATCCGGGCCGTATGGACTCCCAGCCGTGCGCAGACCCTTTGGGCGGCCTATTCGCGCGCCGTGCGAACCCCCGCCGAAATCGAAGAGAGTCTCGTCGATCGCATCGCGGAGGTGGGCGCGGCGCCGCCCACATTTCTGACGATCGAGGGAAATCCGGGCATCGAATCGGAAATTCTGCACGCGTTCGAATTGGGATATCGCCACGAGTGGAAGGAAAGATTTTCGGCGGATGCCGCGATCTATTACAACGGCTATGACCGGCTAACGGGCTTGAGCGCGCCGGGAGCCGGTGTGGTGAACCCATCGCCGTTGTACGTCGACCTGCCCTTGCACGTCTACAACGAGGGGAGCGGCCAGACCCACGGCCTGGAGCTTTCGCTGAAGTACGCTCCGGTGCGCCGGTGGGAGGTGTCCGCAGCCGTCACCGAACTTCGGGGCAATTCGCCGCTGGGCGCCGGGCTACCTGGGTTGTCCGCGGCGGCGGCAAATCCGGAGCACCAGCTCAACGTTCAATCGCGCTTCAACGTGGCCCACTGGCTGAATTTCGACGCCGCGTACTACTACTATGATGCGATTCACGACGCGCTGCCCACCGTGAATCGTGTTGACGTCGGCGTGTCGACGAAAAACATTCGAGGCTTCACGTATTCGGTGTGGGGACGCAATCTGCAACAAGCGAGGCACGTGGAAGCGATCCCACAAACATTCTTGAGCGGCGAGATTCGCCGATCGATCGTTTTCAAGATGACGTGGGAGCCGGAGTGAGATCGGCCCAGCTGAACGACGGAAAGGTTCGTCGGGCGGCTGATCGGCGCGACTCTGTAGCGACACCGAAAGAGCGAAACACGGAGGGCACTGAGGAGGCACAGAGGTCGCGAAGGTTGCGCGATCCAACGACCGATGAATCGGGATTCACCGCGGAGACGCAGAGGACGCAGAGAAGAGAGAACCGAGAAGGAGGGATCCTTCGCTCGGCAAACTTCGCCGAGCTCAGGATGACGATCCTCGTCGGATCGTCAAGAGAGATCCTTCGGCCGACCAGAACCAAAATCGTCGGCCTCAGGATGACGATCCTCGTCGGATCGTCAATTGATGGAGTGAACGTCTTCGGGGACGAGCAGCTTGAATATGCAATCGCCGGATTTTGCGGAACAGGAGACGGTGCCGCGGCGAACGAGTTTGGCGGGGGAGGCATCGGGGAATGCCGCGCCATAGTCGAGCGACTTCAAGTTGTCGGCGAAGGGGCGCAGCGATTCGCTGCCGCCCACGAATTTCGCGGCGTCGACTTTTACCGAGGCGCCGTCGGAGCCCGCGGGCGAAAGCAGGATGAGGAAATCGGCGTTCGCGTCTTCCTTCAGCAGGCCTTTCAATTCGAAAGAGCGCATGGAGGCGATTTCGGGCGCGGCCTTTTTCACGAGATCGGCGATGCCGGCATTGCCGCCAAGGAGCAGGATCAGGCGAGCGCGCGTCTCGGGAACGGAATGCGGCGCGGCAAGCGCGAGCGCGAAGGTGTGGGCGGCTTGATCCTTGTCGCCGAGCTTTTCATAGATTCGCGCGAGATGATCGGCGACCTCGCCATGCTGGTCGAGCCGCCAGGCCGCGCTGATGTAGCGCTCGGCCTGCTGCATGTCGCCTTTTTCGAAGTACACCCAGCCAAGCGTGTCCCAGCAGGAGCCGATGCTGGCGACCTCGTTCATCTGATCCATCGTGAGATGGAGGAGATCGATATTCCGGAGATCGGCGTCCGTGGACGAAATGGCCGACTCGGCGTATCGCAGCGCTTTATCGAGCTCAATTTTATTGTCCGCGAGGTTGTAGGCGATGTCGTTCCAGATGGCGGGCGTCTGGGAGATGCCGGCAGCTTTATCGAACGCGGCCAGGCCTTTTTCCTGCTGGCCGCTGTTGATGTACGCGCGGCCGAGGCTCACTTGAAGCGTGGCGTTGTCGGGAGAGAGGATCACGGCCTTCTCGAGTTCGGGCACGGCATCGGGATAGAGATGCTGATCGAGAAAGATGCTGCCGAGCGCGGCGTGGGCGACGAGGTCGAGCGGATTCGCCTCGATCTGCTTGCGGAATGCGGCGATGGCGTCGGGATACTTCTGCTGATTCTCGAGCGCGAGGCCGAGGTAGTCGTTGGCGTGCTGGTCGAACGGGTCGACGTCGAGCTGCTTGCGGAAGGCGGTGACGGCCTCGTCGTAGGAACCATCGCGCAGGTAGGCGATGCCGAGATCGTTCCACGCCTGCTTGTGTTTCGGATCGAGCGCGACGACGCGCTGGAAGAGCGGAATCGCGGCGGGCATATTGCCGGAATTGAGCGCGGCGAGGCCTGCCTCGAAAAGGTCGTCCGGCTTGGCCGCCGGCGGAATTTCGGGAGCGCCCGGCGTGGCGTTCGCGACGACGAGCGCCTGAGTTTCGTCGGCGTTCACCGCGCGCGCGAAGGCGAGGTAGTCGGTGGTGCGCGAGGCCGGGAGTTCGCTGATTTTGAAATTCAGGATGCGCTCGGCCATCAGCGTGTGATCGGCGAAATGGTAGCTCGAAGAAAAATCGGCGTAGTCGCGCGAGACGGAAACGGAAATGGGGGCTTGCGCTGTATCGGCCGGCGGCAATTCCAGCTTCAGGCTCACGTCCACCTTGAGAGGGCTGCCGAGCTTCACGGGCTCGGTGTCGTCGTCGGGAGGAGTGGGCAGGCCGATCGAAAGCAGCGGCAAGGCGGCTTTGGCTTTCTTGCTCGACCAATCGAGGTAGTTGGGCGTTTCGAAGTCGATGTCGAACTGGAACGGATTTGCCGTCGCGGTCGGATCGCCCGGTTTCACCGCGGTGACTTCGCCGCGAATGCCGTCAAGGGTGAGAATCGTCTGGGCGAGTTGCTTCCACTTGGTTTCCGGAGTGCGGCGAAAGGCGAGCCGGAGGACGAGTTCGGTATCGCCGCGCATCGTGTAGTGCGCGTGCGCCGTGAGCTTGCCGAGATCGCTGACTTTGGCGTCGATCTCGACATGCTGGAACGAGGGAAACGGCGGATCGGCCGGCGTTTCGACGACCCTCGCGTCGCCATCGGGCGGAACGACGAGCGCGGATTTGGCGCGCAGCGGCGAGGCGAGCAGGCGGAAGGGAGCTACTTCGGCGGTGGCGTCCATCCAGATCAGGGATTTGCCGAGCGGCACAGCCGTGATCATGTGGTTGAACTGCGCGGGCGAGGGCATGGAGGGATCGAACTTGCGCTCGTAGGAAATGAGCACGGCATCGGAGGGGATGCCCGCGGCCTGGAGCATCGAAGCGAGCAGCGTGTGCTTGTCTTTGCAGTCGCCGTACTGGTTGCCGAAGATTTCGGCGGCCGTGTGCGGCTGGAACCGGCCCACGCCGAAGGAAAGGCTGACGTAGCGGATGCTTTTCGAGACGTAATCGTAGAGCGCCTGGATTTTTTCGAGCTCCGTGGCGCGGCCCTGGATCAGAGCGGCCGTCTTGGCGCGAATTTCGGGCGAGGGATCGGTGCGTCCCTGCTCGAGCTTGGCATACCAGCGGCCGACCGCTTCCCAACTGGTGAATGTGGTGAGCTGCACGTCCGGAATCTTCGCTTCCGGATTCTGCGGCTGTCGCTTCTTCGACTCGTCATCGGAGGGCAGGGCGAGATTCGATTGCTTCCACGTGTAGATGGTGCGGCCGTCCTTTGTAACCGTGTCGTAGGGCGTGCGGGGCGACGATTGCAGATCGATCTTGCGGCCCTTCGGAACGTCGATTTCGAGGCGTTCGTCGAGGACGATCGAGCTCTTGACGAAATTGTGGTCGAACCAGAATTCGCCGGGAGCGAGCGGCGTGACGAGGCGCGTAACGGTTTCGTATTCGAGCGTTACGCCAGGCGCGAGATCGGGAACGGTGACGTGTTTTTCCTTGGAGTCGGTGTAAATGGGCGCCTCGCGCGCGACGGGAGCCGTCATTTCGGTGATCGCGTCGGGGCCGGCGGTGACGACGGAGCCGTCGGGCTTGCGCACGCGGACGTAGGCCACGTCCAGCTGCTCATTCGCGGAACTGTAGCCGAAGCGGAGCTGGCCGAATTCCTGCACGCCCGCGTCGCTTTGGATGCGGATGCGAGCGGTGACGTCGCGCTCGCCCGTGCCGTCATTCTCATAGCGCACGGAGGTGATGAACTGCTCGATGATGAACGGCTCTTGCGAATAATCCGCGGACGAATTCTTCGGTGCGGCAGTGGACGCGGCGGAATTTTGAGGCGGAGCGGGCGGCGCGGGTTTGTCCTGCGCGCTTGCGAGCACCGGCAAGGTGACAAGGCAGAGAACCGCCATCCAGCGAAGAATCACACGTGCTCCCTGTTGAAATCCGAGGCCTCAGTTTAGGTGTGATGGCGGCCCGACGTAAAGCGTTGATCGAGGGGCGATTGAGGAGTTGGAAACTAGCGACCCGCAGCACGGCCACGAGCGGGCGAGAGGCCAGCGACAGGGGTGGGTCGCACGACGAAAGGCCAGGAAATACTCGTAAGTAACTGAATACACGCGCAATACGGCAGCCCTGGGGCCGGAAGAATCGAATTTTGAGGAGATGCGTGGCGCGAACGATACTCAGGCGACTGGAATTGGGGGGTGGCGAATAGCGCAAGGAGGCGTCAATCTCCGTGTTCCGAAATGGTGACGGGATTTCGGCAGGCCAAAAGCCTGAGCACGCAGATTTCCACAAGCGAATCGAGTTGACACGACTCCTTAGTTTCTCTATACTTGCGCGGTTGTGCTTAGGGCATTGTGCCCGGTGGTGAAAGGGAAGTCTTCCAGCCCCGGAACAAGATAAAAGGAACGGGGTAAGGAAGAACGGCCGAAATGGGGCGCCAGCCCCGCAAAGCCGTGACAGCCTCTCCGCAGTCGAAAGTTGAGTTCACTCCTCGGGGTGAAGCGTCAGCGCGGAGTACCTGGTAGTTCCTTCGGGTTTGGCGACCTTTACCGTTCATTCACCCGCTAAGTTCTGCGCGGGCAGGTTTGGGCTGCGCAGAGCCAGACAAAAACAGAGTTTCAAGAAAACGAGGAGATCGCGTGCCGACGTTTGCGCAACTGGTGCGGTATGGCCGGGACAAAATTCGAACGAAGACGAAATCGCCCGCGCTCGAGGGATGTCCCGAGAAGCGTGGCGTGTGCGTTCGCGTTTACACGCAGACGCCGAAGAAACCGAACTCCGCGCTGAGAAAAGTGGCGCGCGCGCGGCTGACGAACAGCGCCGAAGTGACGACGTACATTCCCGGAATCGGCCACAATTTGCAGGAGCACTCGATCGTGCTGGTGCGCGGAGGCCGCGTGAAGGATCTGCCGGGCGTGCGGTACCACGTGATTCGCGGAACGCTTGACGCGGCAGGCGTCGAGAACCGCAAGCAGGGGCGCTCGAAATACGGCGCCAAGCGGCCCAAAGCCGCACAGAAGTAGCGGGAGAGACGAGCGATGCCACGCAAAGGATGGGTCGTACGCCGCAAGATTCCGGGCGATCCGGTTTTCGGCAGCGACCTCGTGCAGAAATTCATTTCGAGCATGATGTACGACGGCAAACGGTCGACGGCGCAAACGATTTTCTATCAGGCGATGGACCAGGTGGCGAAGAAGGCCAACGACGACGCGTTCAAGCTTTTCAAGAAGGCGGTCGAGAACTGCAAGCCGATGCTGGAAGTGAAGACGCGGCGCGTGGGCGGCGCGAACTACCAAGTGCCGGTGGAAGTGAATCCGTTCCGGCGGCAATCGCTGGCGATCCACTGGCTGGTGCTGTATTCGCGGACGCGCGCGGGCAAGTCGATGACGGACAAGCTGGCCGAAGAAATCATGGATGCGGCGAACGGCCGCGGCGGAGCGGTGAAGAAGAAAGAGGATGTGCACCGCATGGCGGAAGCGAACAAGGCTTTCGCGCACTATCGGTGGTAGGGGCGCTAGTAATGGGCCTGGGACTCGAATAAGAAAATGCCACGGCAAGTACAACTCGATCACACGCGCAACATTGGGATCATGGCGCATATCGATGCGGGGAAGACGACCGTCACCGAGCGGATCCTTTTCTATACGGGTGTGACCTACAAGATCGGCGAGGTGCACGAAGGCACTACCGTGATGGACTGGATGGACCAGGAGCGCGAGCGCGGGATCACCATCACGTCGGCGGCGACGACGGCTTCCTGGAAGCGGTTCGACAAGATGTACCGCATCAATATCATCGATACGCCGGGACACGTGGACTTCACGGTGGAAGTCGAGCGATCGCTGCGCGTGCTGGACGGCGCGGTGGCGGTATTCGACGCGGTGGCGGGCGTGCAGCCGCAGTCGGAAACGGTCTGGCGACAGGCGGACAAGTATCGCGTGCCGCGCATCGCGTTCATCAATAAGATGGACCGCATCGGCGCCGATTTCGAGCACTCGATTCTATCGATGCGGCAAAGGCTTGCCGCTCACCCTGTGCCAATCACGTACCCAATCGGCCGCGAAGACAATTTCATCGGGATCATCGATTTCATCGAGGAGCGCGCGATCGTCTGGAAGGACGAAGCGCTTGGCGCGGAATACGAAAGCTTGCCGCTCGAGAAACTGTGGGACGCGGCGTATCTGGCGACGCGCCCGGCGCTCGAAACGGCCGTGAAAGCCACGGCGCTGAGCCCGGAGTTCTACAAAGAACATCGCGAGAAGGTGGTCGAGTACATCGCGGAGCACGACGACGCCATCCTGACCAAGTACCTCGAGCAGCACAAGCTCGAGCCGGCGGAGCTGCGCGCGTCGCTGCGTCGCTCGACGATCGCGCTGAAGCTGGTGCCGGTGATCGCGGGCTCGGCGTTCAAGAACAAGGGCGTGCAGCCGCTGCTCGATGCGGTGGTCGACTATCTGCCGTCGCCGGTGGACGTGCCGCCGGTCGAGGGCATGGCGACGGAAGGAACCGAGCCGGAACTGCGGCGCGCGTCGGACGATCAACCATTCGCGGCGCTGGCATTCAAGATCATGACCGATCCATACGTCGGGCATCTGACGTACATCCGGGTGTATTCGGGCGTGCTGAAGACCGGGCAATCGGTTTACAACTCGACGAGAAAGACGCGCGAGCGCATGGGGCGTTTGCTCCGCATGCACGCGAACAAGCGCGAAGAAATCGAATCGATCGAAGCGGGCGACATCGCGGCGTGCGTAGGCTTGAAAAACGTGACGACCGGCGACACGCTGTGCGACGAAGAAAAGCCCATCGTCCTTGAAAACATCGATTTCCCCACCCCGGTTATTTCCGTAGCGATCGAACCGAAGACCAAAGCCGACCAGGAAAAAATGGGCACGGCGCTCGGAAAGCTGGCCCAGGAAGACCCGACATTCCGCGTGCACACGGATCAAGATACGGGGCAAACGCTGATTTCCGGCATGGGCGAGCTGCACCTGGAGATTATCGTCGACCGGATGATGCGCGAATTCAACGTGCAGGCGAACGTGGGCCGGCCGCAGGTGGCTTACCGCGAAACGATTTTGAAGATGGCCGAGGCCGAGCACCGGCACATCAAGCAGTCGGGCGGGCGCGGGCAGTATGGCCACGTGAAGCTGACGGTGCAGCCGTTGCCGAACGCGAACCACGAAGACATGCACGAGCTGTCGACCGACGAACTCGACGCGCTGGCGAAGCAAGTGGCGGGCAAGGGCGGCAAGTGGCGCTTTGACAAGGAGCACCGGCTGCTGTTCATCGATAAGGTGGTGGGCGGCGCGATTCCCAGGGAATTCATTCCTCCCATCGAAGATGGCGTGAAGGAAGCGATGGAGAACGGCGTCCTCGCAGGCTACGAGATGGTGGACCTCGCCGTGGTGGTGATCGACGGCACGTATCACGACGTGGACAGCTCGGAAATGGCGTTCAAGATCGCGGGGTCGATGGCGTTCAAAGAAGCCTGCCGCCGCGCGAGCCCGAAGCTGCTTGAGCCGATCATGCGCGTGGAAGTGGTGGTCCCCGAGGATTATATGGGGCCCGTGATCGCGGACCTGAATTCGCGGCGCGGCCAACTGCAGGGCCGGGAAACTCGCGCCGGAAGCGAAATCATCAACGTGCTGGTGCCGCTCGCGGAAATGTTCGGCTACGCGACCGATATCCGCAGCAAAACGCAGGGGCGCGGCAGCTTTACGATGCACTTTTCGCATTACCAGCAGGCGCCGCCGAACATATCCGACGACATTGTCGGTAAATCGAACGGCAAACCGCCGGCGAGGTAGCAAGTCATCGAAGTTCAGCTTCGAGAGCTGAACTTGTAGAGGAGCGAAGAAAGACATGGCGAAGGAGAAATTCGAGCGCAATAAGCCGCACGTGAACGTGGGGACGATCGGTCACATCGACCACGGCAAGACGACGTTGACGGCGGCGATGATGAAGGTGCTCTCGAAAAACAACCCGAAAGTCTCGTTACGGGCGTTCGACAAGATCGACAACGCGACGAAGAGCGGGAGCGCGGATCACGATCGCGGTGGCGCACGTGGAGTATGAGAGTGACGAAGCGTCACTACGCGCATGTCGATTGCCCGGGTCACGCGGACTACGTCAAGAACATGATCACGGGCGCGGCGCAGATGGACGGAGCGATCCTGGTGGTGGCGGCGATGGACAGCGTGATGCCGCAGACGCGGGAACACGTGCTGTTGGCGCGTCAGGTGGGTGTGCCACGATCGTGGTGTTCCTGAACAAGTGCGACGCGGTGGACGACCCGGAGATGCTGGACTTGGTGGAGATGGAAGTGCGGGAGCTGCTGAACAAGTACCAGTTCGACGGGGACAAGGCGACGGTGATCCGCGGCGCGGCGCTGCCGGCGCTCAACGGGGACGCGAAGTGGGAGAAGTCGATGCTGGAGCTTATGGAAGCCCTGGACAAGCACATCCCGCACCCGGTGCGTGACATGGACAAGCCGTTCTTGATGCCGATCGAGGATGTGTTTTCGATCAAGGGCCGGGGGACGGTGGCGACGGGTCGAGTCGAGCGGGGAAACGTGAAGGTTGAAGAAGAGGTCGAGATCATTGGCTTCCGGCCGACGCGCAAGCTGGCGGTGACGGGCGTGGAGATGTTCCGCAAGCTTCTGGACCAAGGTCAAGCGGGCGACAACGTGGGGGTTTTGCTGCGCGGGATGGAGAAGCACGAAATCGAGCGAGGTCAGATTTTGGCAAGCCGGGTCGGTGACGCCGCACACGAAGTTCGAGGGGGAGGTGTACGTCCTGAAGAAGGAAGAGGGCGGGCGTCACACGCCGTTCTTCACCAACTACCGGCCGCAGTTCTACATGCGGACGACGGACGTGACCGGTACGGTGGCGCTGCCGGCGGGAACGGAGATGGTGATGCCGGGAGACAACGAGCAACGGAGATCACGCTCATCACGCCGGTGGCGCTCGAGGAGGAACTGCGTTTCGCCATCCGCGAAGGCGGCCGCACCGTCGGCGCCGGAGCCGTGACGGAGATCATCGAGTAAACCATGGCTAACGGAGAAAAAATTCGGATTCGTTTGAAAGCCTACGATCACCGCATTCTCGATCAATCGACGAAGGAAATTGTCGACACGGCGAAGCGCACGGGCGCGGACGTGGCCGGGCCGATTCCGCTGCCGACGGTTATCAACCGCTGGACGGTGCTGCGGTCGCCGCACGTGGACAAGAAATCGCGCGAGCAGTTCGAGATGCGGACGCACAAACGGCTGATCGATATTCTCGAGCCGACGCCGGACACGGTCGACGCGCTGATGAAGCTCGATCTGCCGCCGGGCGTGGACGTCGAGATCAAGGCTTTCGGGCGCGAGCACGCCACGAAGTAAGCGGCGACAAGAGCGAGAAGGAAAGAGCGAGCGAAATGGGAGTCAACGGCATACTCGGAATCAAGCTGGGGATGACGCAAGTCTTCGCCGACGACGGCACGGCCGTGCCCTGCACGGTGCTGCAGGCGGGCCCGTGCGTGGTGGTCGACCGAAAGACGAAGGACAAGCACGGCTACGACGCCGTCCAGCTGGGCCTGGTGGAATTCATCAAGCCGCAGCGCGTGAACAAGGCGATGACCGGGCACTTCAAGAAGGCGAATGTGGCGCCGATGCGGTATCTCGGCGAGATCCGCCTCGAGGATTCGAAGGAAGAGACGAAGCCCGGCGACCGCGTGCTGGTGGATGGATTCAAGGTCGGCGAGTACGTCGACGTAAGCGGCGTAAGCAAGGGCAAGGGATTTCAGGGCGGCGTGAAGCGCTGGCACTACCGCGGCGGCGACGCGAGCCACGGATCGATGTTCCACCGCGCGCCCGGCGGCATCGGCGCGAGCTCGTTTCCATCGCGCGTCTGGCTGGGACAGCATTTCCCGGGACACATGGGGAACGAGAGGAAGACGTCGAAGAATCTGCGCGTGATGCGGATCGACACGGACGAGAATTTGCTGCTGGTGCGCGGCGCGGTGCCGGGCCCGGCAGGGGCGTACATTTTGATTCGCAGGGCGAAGACGGTCGGCAAGAGCAGAGCGGCCGCGGCGGCCAAGTAAAGCAGACGAATCACAAGAGCGAGAGACGACAATGCCCGTTGTGGACGTGATGAATCTCGAAGGCAAGACGGTCGGCCAGGTTGAGCTGGCGGACGACGTGTTTGGCGGCGCAGGTGAACAAGAACCTGCTGCACGAATCGGTGCGGCATCATCTGGCAGGCAAGCGCTCCGGCACGCACAAGACGAAAGACAAGAGCGAAGTAAGCGGCGCGGGACGGAAGCTCTGGCGGCAGAAGGGCACGGGCCGCGCGCGCATCGGATCGATTCGCTCGCCGCTCTGGCGGCACGGCGGCACGGTGCATGGGCCGGTTCCGCGAAGGTACGATTACGCGCTGCCGAAGAAAATGGTTGTGGGGGCGCTGCGTTCGGCGCTTTCCTCGAAGCTCGCCGAGCAGAAGCTGACGGTGGTCGAGGGCTGGAAGCTCGAATCGCACAAGACGAAGCTGTTTCGCGAGACGCTTTCGAAGCTCGACAAGGAAACGCGCACGATCCTGCTGGTTGAGACGGGCGAAAACGTGAATCTCGAGCGCGCCAGCCGCAATATCGAAGGCGTGACGCTGGTGCCGGCAACCGCGCTCGTGACGTACGACCTGATGCGGCACGACCGGCTGATGCTGTCGCGTGAAGCGGCGCTGCGATTGAGCCGGGCGCTTTCGGCGACGAAGCCGGCCGAAGGGGCGACGGAAGAGGCTGCGGAGGCCGCGCCAGCGAAGAAGACAGCGAGCGCCACAAAGGCCAAGGCTGCTCCGGTGAAGGCTGCGAAGAAGGCAGCCGCGCACAAGGCGGCGAAAAAGCCAGCCGCCGCGACGAAGAAGCCCAAGGCGAAAAAGGAATAACCGATGGCGATGACAACGACGGCGGCGACGCCGAGACTCTATCAAGTGATCCGGCGCCCGATCATCACCGAAAAAGGACTGGGCGTGAAGGAGACGCAGCACACCGTGGTCTTCGAAGTCGCGAAGGACGCGACGAAAACGGAGATCAAGGAAGCGGTGCAGCGCGTGTTCAAGGTGAAGGTCGATCACGTGCGCACGGCGATCTATCACGGCAAGTTCCGCCGCCGGGGACGCGCCGAAGGCTTTCGCAGCGATTGGAAGAAGGCGTACGTCCGGCTGGCACCGGGCGAAAAGATGATCGAGTACGCAGAGAATCTGTAGCTTTCGTTTCGGATGCAAGACGCAGCACGCAAGAGGCAAGAATGGCACTGAAAACATTTAGACCGTACACGCCGTCGCGACGCTTCCTGACGATGCTCGACAAGAGCGAGATCACCAAGCAGACGCCGGAGAAGTCGCTGAGCGAATCGAAGAAGCGCACGGGCGGACGCAACTCGCACGGCGAAGTCACGTCGTGGCACCGCGGCGGCGGACACGCGCAAGCAAGTACCGGACGATCGATTTCCGCCGCGAGAAGACCGGCATCCCGGCGAAGGTGGCGGCCATCGAATACGATCCGAACCGCTCGTCGCGAATCGCGCTGCTGCACTACGCGGACGGCGAGAAGCGCTACATCCTGCACCCGGTGGGCCTCGAAGTGGGCATGACGGTGCAGAACGGCGAGGGCGCGGACATTCTGCCGGGAAACGCGCTGACAGTTCCGGCACATTCCGCCCGGCACGATGGTCCACAACCTGGAGCTGTTTCCCGGCAAGGGCGGACAAGTGGTGCGCGCGGCGGGCGGAGCGGCGCAGCTTCTGAGCAAAGAAGGCGACGTCGCGCTGGTGAAGCTGCCTTCGGGCGAGGTGCGGCAAGTTCAGCGTGGATTGCATGGCCACGATCGGGCAGCTCGGCAACCTCGATCATGAGAACGTGACCTACGGGAAGGCGGGACGCACGCGCTGGCACGGCAAGCGTCCTACGGTGCGCGGCGTGGCGATGAACCCGGTCGATCACCCGCACGGCGGCGGTGAAGGCCGCGTGAAGGGCAACCATCCGCAGACACCGTGGGGTTTTCCGACACTGGGCGCCAAGACGCGGAAGAAGCGCAAGAGCGACCGGATGATCGTGGAACGGCGGAAGCCGTAAGATTTTGTTGCAGTTTCGGAGCAGTAAAATAATGAACCCGGCGCGGCGGGGAATAGAGAGAAGCTTATGACAGCCACAGAACGTCTCGACGTTCGACACGCGGCGAGCGGCACGAACGCGGAAAGCGGTTCCGCGGCGTGCGGCCAAAGCCGGCGGTAAAGGCGTCCGCAAAACCCGCCGGACGAGTTTCAAAGCTCACGCCAGCGCCGCAGGTGCTGTTCCGCTTCTGCCGGGCCGGATGGGCCGTGATTGTGGACAAGATACCGAACGCGCAGGGGACGCGGTTTGTTTGTCCGTTCTGCCCGGTTTCGCACCGCGTCTCCGGGCCGGTGCGGGGATTCCGCAAGATGCGCCGCGCGCAATGGGTGAAGCTGCGCCGGGTGGAGGAATAGGAAGCTCATGCCGCGCTCGCTGAAGAAGGGCCCGTTCATCGACGACCACCTGCAGGAAAAGGTGGAGGCGCTGAACGACGCGAAACGAGAAAAAGGTGGTGCAGGACGTGGTCGCGCCGCTCGACGATTCTGCCGGAGATGGTCGGCCACACGATCGCCGTGCACAACGGGAGGAAGTTCATTCCGGTGTACATCACCGAGCAGATGGTGGGACACAAGCTGGGCGAATTCGCGCCGACGCGCACGTTCAAAGGCCACGCCGTAAAGGCGGCGCTCGAGAGGGCGGCGGCAGCGGCCGGAGCACCGGCAGCGGCGCCTGCAGCGGCAGCACCGAAGGGGTAGTGCGGTTTAGCGAAGCGCGCAGGGGCACGGTAAGGGGTAAGGGAAGAGACGATGGCGACAGCAACGGCAGTCCACGGTCCGATCGAAGGCTTGGCGAACGCGCGGTTCGTGCGCGTTTCGCCGCAAAAGGCGCGGCTGGTGATCGACTTGATCCGCGGCCAGCGCGCGGAAGACGCGCTGCAGACGCTGCGTTTCACGAAGAAGCGCATCGCGAAGGAAATCGAGAAGACGCTGCGCAGCGCGATCGCCAATGCGGAGCGCAAGGCGGACGATTCCGGCGAATCGCTCGACGTGGACGCGCTGTACGTGACGCGCTGCTTCGTGAACGAAGGGCCGCGATGGAAGCGGATGCGTCCCGCGCCGATGGGCCGGGGATTCCGGTATCAGAAGCGGACGAGCCACATCGTGGTCGAGGTGGCCGAGCACCTTCGCGCCGCCGAGGGACGCGCGGCGGCGGCAGCGGCGGAAGCCGAGGCTTCGAAGGGCGTGAAGGGCGCGGTGCGCAAGGCGCGCAAGGCGATCGAGAAGCGCGCGAAAGAAGCGCAGAAGAAAAAGAAGTAGGAGGCAAGTTTGGGGCAGAAAACACATCCGTACGGATTCCGGCTGGGCTACAACAAGGGCTGGAAGTCGCGCTGGTTCGCGAAGAAGGATTATGCCGACCTGCTGCACGAAGACGTGGCGCTTCGCAAGCAGCTGAAGGAACGGCTGAAATCGGCGGGCGTCGATTCGATCGACATCGAGCGCGCCGCCAACAAGCTGGTCGTCCGGATCTACACCGCGCGGCCGGGAATCATCATCGGCCGGAAGGGCTCGGAAATCGACAAGCTGAAGAGCGAAGTGCAGAAGCGCACGAAGCGCGAAGTGCACATCGACATTCAGGAAGTGCACCGTCCGGAGCTCGACGCGCAGCTGGTGGCGGAATCGATCGCGCTGCAGCTCGAAAAGCGCGTGGCGTTCCGGCGGGCGATGCGCAAGGCGGTGGATTCGGCGCTGCGATTCGGGTGCAAGGGAATCAAGGTGCGCGTGGCGGGCCGGCTGAACGGCGCGGAAATCGCGCGCAAGGAATGGTACCTGCAGGGGCGGCTGCCGCTGCAGACGCTGCGCGCGGACATCGATTTCGGCACGGCCGAGGCGCACACCACCTACGGCTTGATTGGCGTGAAGTGCTGGGTCTATCAGGGCGAAAAAATTCCCGCAGCGCGGGAAGCCCGGAGCCGCGCACGGAAGCGGCGTAAAGGGAACAGGGAGCAATCATGTTGATGCCGAAAAAAGTGAAGTACCGCAAGCAGCAGCGCGGGCGGCGCACCGGCAAAGCGTGGCGCGGCGGCTCGCTGGCGTTTGGCGAGTACGGATTGAAGGCGCTCGAGCCGGCGTGGATCACCGACCGGCAAATCGAGGCGGCGCGCGTGGCGATCACGCGGTTCATCAAGCGCGGCGGAAAGCTGTGGATCCGCATTTTCCCGGACAAGCCATTCACGAAGAAGCCGGCTGAAACGCGCATGGGCAAGGGCAAAGGGCCACCGGAGCACTGGGTGGCGGTGGTGAAGCCGGGCCGCATCATGTTTGAGATGTCGGGCGTGGATCTGGCGTCGGCAACCGAAGCGATGAAGCTGGCGGCGCACAAGCTGCCGATCGCGACGAAGTTCGTCACCCGGGCGGAGGAACTCTAATGGCGGCGCGGCGAATCTGGAAAAGTTCCGCGAGATGAATCCCGAACGAGCTCGAAATCAGCAGCGCGAACTGGCCGAACAGATTTTCCGGCTGCGCTTCCAGCTTTCCACGGGCCAGGCCGAAGGCGTGAAGAAACTGCGCGAAGCGCGGAAGGACCTGGCGCGGGTGAAGACTCTGCTGCGCGCAGCAGGAACTGAGGAAGACGTAATGGCGAACGAAACAGCGGCCGCGACAAGCGGCGGAGCAGCACAGCAAGCCGCGAGCGAGGCGCGCGGCAGGAACTGGTCGGCGTGGTGACCAGCGCCAAGATGCAGAAGACCATCGTGGTGAAGGTGCGGCGCACCACGCAGCATCCGCTGTATCAGCGCGTGATTCGCTCGGCGAAGAAGTATTACGCGCACGACGAAAAGCGGGAAGCGCGGGTGGGCGACACGGTGCGAATCGTGTCCACCCGGCCGCTTTCGAAGCTGAAGCGCTGGCGGCTGGAGGAAGTGTTGCAGCGCTCGACGCGCGCGTAGCACTGAGCACGGAAAGACTAGGGGAGCACGACCATGGTTCAGATGCGGACATGGCTGACGGTGGCCGACAATTCCGGCGCGCGCCAGCTGACCTGCATCCTGCCGGTCGGCGGAGATGCGGGACTTGTGGCCGGCTTCGGCGACGTGATCACCGCGGCGGTGAAAGAAGCGGCGCCGGACAGCCAGGTGAAGAAGGGCAAAGTGGTGCGCGCGGTGGTGGTGCGCACGAGAAAAGAGCACCGGCGGAAGGATGGAACGTACATCCGCTTCGACGACAACGCCGCGGTGCTGATCAACGACGCGAACGAGCCGGTAGGAACGCGCGTTTTCGGGCCGGTCGCGCGCGAGCTGCGCGAGAAGAAGTTCACCAAGATCGTCTCGCTGGCTCCGGAAGTGTGGTAGCGATGAGAGAAACGAACGCAAAGCCGGCGCCGCTCGGCATTCGCCACGGCGACACGGTGAAAATCATGGCGGGGCGCGCGAAGGGCAAGACCGGAAAAGTGCTTTCCGTCAATCCGGGGAAGCGCACGGTGACCGTGGAGCACGCCAACATCATCAAGCGGCACACGCGGCCGAATCCGTCGAAGAACATCAAGGGCGGCATCCTGGAAAAGGAAGGCCCGATGCACGTTTCGAACGTGATGCTGGTCTGCCCGGGCTGCGGCAAGCATACGCGCGCGGGGCACACCGACGCTGCCGGACGGCACGAAGACGCGCGTCTGCCGGCGCTGCAACACGACATTTGAGAATTAGCAAGAGGCGAGAGACGATGACTAGCCGTTTGCATGAAAAGTACCGCAAGGAGGCGGTTCCGGCGCTGACCAAGCGCTTCGGCTATACGAATATCGATGGCCGTGCCGCGCGTGACGAAAGTGACGCGTCAACATCGGCCTGGGCGAAGCGAGCCAGAACGTGAAGCTGCTGGACACGGCCGCGCAGGAGCTCGGGCAGATCGCCGGGCAGAAGCCGGTGATCACGCGGGCGAAGAAGTCGATCGCGAATTTCAAGATTCGCAAGGGCATGCCGATCGGCTGCATGGTCACGCTGCGCGGCGAGCGGATGTACGAATTCCTCGACCGGCTCGCGATCGATCGTTCTGCCGCGCGTGCGCGACTTCAAGGGCTTGCCGCCGAATTCGTTCGACGGCCGCGGAAATTACACGCTGGGCCTGAAGGATCAGCTGGTGTTTCCGGAAATCGATTACACGCGAGTGGACAAGATCAAGGGCATGAACGTCACGATCACGACGACGGCCCGCAGCGACGAAGAAGGGCGCGAGCTGCTGAAGCTGCTCGGCGTGCCGTTCCGGGCGTAGAATTAGGCCGAGGAGAAACGGAGAAGCATGGCGCGAGACAGTCAATTCGCAAAGAAGCGGAAGAAGCCGAAGTTCAAGATCCGCTAGCGCAACCGCTGCCGCATTTGCGGCCGGGCGCGCGGATTTCTGCGCAAATTCGAGATGTGCCGCATCTGTTTCCGCGGCCACGCGCTCAAGGGCGAAATTCCCGGCGTCGTGAAAGCCAGCTGGTAGAGGAACAGAAGAATGACCACTGATCCTATCGCGGACATGTTGACGCGAATTCGCAACGCTTCGCGCGCGAAGCACGCCGCGCGTCGATTTGCCCTCGTCGAAATTGAAAGTCGAGATCGCGCGGATTTTGAAGGACGAAGGCTATCTCGCGAACTACAAAGTGGTGGACGAAAAAGGCAAGAAGACGCTGCGCGTCTTTCTGCGCTACACGCCGGATCGCCGCAGCGTGATCACGGATCTGAAGCGCATTTCGCGGCCCGGCTCGCGGCGTTACGTCGGCAAGACGGAGATTCGCGCCGGTGGTCGGCGGAATGGGCATTTCGATTCTTTCCACGCCGCGCGGATTGATGACCGGCCACGCGGCGCGCAAAGAAGGCGTGGGCGGCGAACTGCTGTGCGAAGTCTGGTAAAGAGTTTTGGTAGAGAAGTCCGGTAGGGATTCGAGAGAGGTTTAAGAGAGCCATGTCGCGAATTGGAAATAAACCGATACCGGTGCCGTCGGGCGTGAAGGTTCAAATCAAGGACGGCGCGGTCGACGTGCAGGGGCCGAAGGGCAAGATGTCCGTGCCGCTGCCGCGCGGAATCCACTTCGAGCAGAAGGACGGAATGCTCATCGCGAAGCGCGAAGCGGAAGAGCAGCGCGCGCTGCACGGCCTGGCGCGAGCGCTGGTGGCCAACGCGGTGACCGGCGTCACGGAGGGATTCAAGAAGGATCTCGACATCGTGGGCGTCGGCTATCGCGCGGAAGTGAAGGGCAAGAACGTGGTCCTCGCGCTGGGCTTTTCGCATCCGGTCGAGTTTCCGATTCCCGAAGGGATTCAGATCGCGGTCGAAAAGCAGACGCACATGACGGTTAGCGGCGCGGACAAGAACCAAGTGGGCCAGGTGGCCGCGAATCTGCGCGCGCTGCGTCCGCCCGATCCGTACAAGCAGAAGGGCATTCGCATCACCGGCGAGCGGTTGAAGAAGAAGGCTGGCAAGGCCGGCGCGAAGACGACGGCCGGATAGCATCGCCGGCTAAACGGCGGTCCAGGCAGCAGTACAAGGAAAGAGCAAGACTGTGGCAGCACCAGTTCGAAGACTTTCGCGCGAGGCGCACCGCCGGCGGATTCACGTGCGCATGCGCAAGAAGATTTCAGGGACGCCCGAGCGCCCGCGGCTTTGCGTGCACCGCTCGACGCAGCACATTCGCGCGCAAGTGGTCGACGACGCATCGGGCACGCACGCTGGCTCCGCAAGCTCGCTCGACAAGGAAGTGCGCGAGCAGATCAAGGGCGGCGGCAACATCGCGGCCTCAAAAGTGGTGGCAAAGTGATCGCCGAACGCGCACGCGCCAAAGGCGTCGAGAAAGTGGTGTTCGACCGCGGCGGCTATCAATATCACGGCCGCGTGCAGGCGCTTGCCGAAGCGGCCCGAGAGGCGGGCCTGAAGTTCTAAAATCTATGCCGAAACAAGAGCTCAAAGACACGCTGTCGGTTCGCCGGCCGATCGACACGAACCTGGCGAATTTGAAAGATCAGGTGGTGTCGATCAACCGCGTCACGAAAGTCGTGAAGGGCGGCAAGAACCTCAGCTTCTCGGCGCTCGTGGTGGTGGGCGATCAGCACGGCCATGCGGGATTCGGCATGGGCAAGGCGCGCGAAGTTCCCATGGCCATCCGCAAGGCGATCGAGCAAGCGAAGAAGAACATGGTGAAGCTCAATCTGAAGGGCACGACGATTCCGCACCAGGTGCTGGGCTACTACGGCTCGGGCCAAGTGCTGCTGAAGCCCGCGCCGGAAGGAACCGGAGTGATTGCCGGCGGCCCGGTGCGCGCGGTGATGGAGGTCGCGGGAATTCAGAACGTGCTGACGAAGTCGCTTGGCACGTCGAACCCGCACAACGTGATCAAGGCCACGTTCGATGCGCTGCTGCATTTGAAGGACGCCGCCAAGGTGGCCGAAGTGCGCGGCAAGACCGGAGAGGAAGTAGCCGCGGCGACCACTTCCTAGCCGCGCGATCCAATTGAGGCGTAACGAACGAAAATGACGACGAAAAAGAAATCGGGAACGTTGAAAATCAAGTGGGTGCGCAGCTTCATCGGCTGCCCGCGCGACATGCGGCAGACCATTCGCGGCCTGGGCTTTCGCCGCATGCAGCAGGTAGTCGAGCGCGCGGACACGCCGACGATTCGCGGCATGATCGCGAACGTCCATCATCTGGTGGAAGTGCAGGGCTAAAGGAACAGGATCAACGAACGATGGCAAACAACCACGCTTTCGAATTTGAAGCCGCCGCGCGGCTCGCGGCACCGCAAAGTGCGCGTCGGGCGCGGCATGGGCTCGAAGCTCGGCAAGACGTCGGGCGCGGGCAACAAGGGGCAGCAGTCGCGGCGCGGCTATTCGCGGCGGCCCGGATTTGAAGGCGGCCAGATGCCGCTGCACCGGCGGATGCCGAAGCGCGGATTTTCGAGCCCGTTTTCGAAAACGTTTGCCGTGGTGAATGTCGAAAGCCTGAACGCGTTTCCGGCGGGCGAGACGGTGACGCCGGAATCGCTCAGGGCCACGGGATCATTCGCGCGATGCGCGACGGCGTGAAGATTCTGGGCGACGGCGAGTTGAAGGTGGCGCTGACGGTGCACGCGCACGCATTCAGCAAATCGGCGCAGGAGAAGATCACGCGCGCCGGAGGGAAGGTCGAAATCCTGAAATGAAGAAGCTGGTCGAGGCGTTTCGCAACATTTTCAGCACGCCGGACCTGCGCAATCGCGTGCTGTTTACGCTGGCGCTGCTGGGGGTGTACCGCCTCGGCGCTTTCATTCCGACGCCGGGAATCAATACCGACGCTGCTGGGCAGCTTTTCGAGCAGAGCCAGGGCTCGGTGCTGGGGCTCATCGACCTGTTCAGCGGCGGAAATCTTCGCCGGCTGACGATTTTCGCGCTGGGCATCATGCCGTACATCACGGCGTCGATCATTTTGCAGTTGATGGTGGTGGTCTGGCCGTACCTCGAGCGCTTGCAGAAGGAAGGCGAGCTCGGCCGGCGCAAGATCACGCAGTACACGCGCTATCTGACGATCATCCTGAGCGTGTTCCAGTCGTTCACGATCGCGCTGACGCTGCAACGGCAGTCGATGTCCGGGCAGTCGCTGGTCTATCATCCCGGCGTCGCGTTCATCCTGATGACGATGCTGACGCTGACGACCGGCTCGGCGTTCATCATGTGGCTCGGCGAGCAGATCAGCGACCGCGGCATCGGCAACGGGATGTCGCTGATCATTTTTGCGGGCATCGTGGTCGGATTGCCGCGCGCCGTCGACGATTTGTGGGACAAGGCGAAGACGCAGCAGTGGGGCTCGCTCACGCCCATCGCGCTGATTGGCCTGATCGCGCTGATGCTGGCGGTGGTCGCGTTCATCGTGTTCGTGGAAGGCGGCCAGCGGCGCATTCCGGTGCAGTACGCCAAGCGGGTGATGGGACGCAAGGTGATGGGCGGGCAGATGACCTATCTGCCGCTGCGCGTGAATTCCGGCGGCGTGATTCCGCCGATTTTCGCGAGCTCGCTGCTGACGTTTCCGCAGACCGCCGCGCTGATTTTTCAGAGCGGGCAGAACAAGACGGCATTCTTTCAGACCTTCGCGAAGGCGATCAGCTGGGGCGAGCCGCTGTATACGGTGATTTACGTCTCTCTGATCATCTTTTTCGCGTTTTTTTACGTGGGGATCATTTTCAATCCCACCGAGCTTGCCGACAACATGCGGAAGTACGGCGGGTTCATTCCCGGCATTCGGCCGGGGCGGAATACGTCGGAACACATCAACCGCATTCTGACGCGGCTGACGCTGGTCGGCGGCGTCTATCTGGCGATCGTCTGCCTGATGCCGGAGTGGATGATTTCCGGCATTCACCTGCAGCACTTGCCGGGGGCGCTTGGGGCGCTGGTTTGACCAGCACATGTGGCGATTTCGTGCTCGACGGGCTGGGACGTGCAGTTCTATTTCGGCGGCACGTCGCTGCTGATCGTGGTCGGCGTGGCGATGGATACGGTGCAGCAGCTCGAAGCGCAGCTCGTGATGCGGAATTACGAAGGGTTCGTGCGAAAGGGCCGGGTACGAAGTCGTCGCGGTTAAGGCGAGTTCGGCGGGGAGTATGGCTCTCAATCGGGCGGTGATTTTCCTGGGGCCGCCGGGAGCGGGCAAGGGCACCCAGGCGAAGAGACTCGCTCAACGCTGCGGCGTGCCGCATCTTTCGACGGGCGACATGTTGCGCGAGGCGGTAAGCCTGGAAACGCGGCTCGGACGAGTCGCGAAGCCGATCATGGAACGCGGCGAGCTGGTGCCCGACGACATGGTGATGAAGATGGTCGAGGAGCGGCTGAGCCGCCCGGATTGCGCCGGAGGATTCGTGTTCGACGGGTTTCCGCGGACGCTTCCGCAGGCGGAAAAGCTCGACAAGATTCTCGAGACGCGAGGCTTCGGCAAGCCGTCGTGGTGGATTTTTGCATCAGCCCGGAGGAGCTGGTGAAGCGCATGTCGGGCCGCTGGACGTGCAGCGTGGGCGGCGAGATTTACAACATTCACGAGGCGCCGCCGAAAGTGCCGGGGATCTGCGATCGCGACGGCGGCAAGCTGGTGCAGCGCGCGGACGACCGGCCGGAAGTGGTGACGGAGCGGCTGGTGGCGTTCGAGCGCCAGACGAAGCCGCTGGCCGATTATTACCGGCGCCGCGGCGTGCTCGACGTGCTGGAGGCGGCGGCGCAGGTGGAAGACGTGAGCCGCGCTCTGGAAAAGCTGGTGAAGTGCTCGTGAAGCGAGCGGAAGTGAAGAGAAATGGTGATCTGTAAGTCGCCGGCTGAACTCGAAAAGATGCATCGGGCCGGACTGATCGTGTGGGGCGCGCTCGAGGAGATGCGGAAGATGGTGCGGCCCGGCGTTTCGACGAAGGAGCTCGACGCAGTTCGCCGAGAAGTATAGCGCCGAGCATAAGGCGCGGCCGGCGTTCAAGGGTTACCGGGGATATCCGGGCTCGGTGTGCACGTCGATCAACCAGGAAGTGGTGCACGGGATTCCGTCGCCGAGCCGGAAGCTGAGAGAGGGCGACATCCTGTCGATGGATTTTGGCGTCGAGCTGGACGGCTATTACGGCGACGCCGCGCTGACGGTTCCGGTCGGAAAGATCGCGCCGGAGCGGGAAAAGCTGCTGCGGGTGACGCGCGAGTCGCTCGAGCAGGCGATCGACAAGGTCCGGCCCGGCAACCGGCTGGGCGATATTTCAGCGGCGGTGCAGGAGTGGGTCGAGAAGAACGGCTACTCGGTGGTGCGGGAGTTTGTGGGGCACGGGATCGGGACGAAAATGCACGAGGAGCCGCAAGTCCCGAACTACGGCAGCGCGGGACACGGGCCGCGCTTGCAGGAAGGCATGGTCCTCGCGATCGAGCCGATGGTGAATTCGGGCGGCCCGGGCGTGAGGGTGCTGGACGATGAGTGGACGGCGGTTACGGCGGACGGCAGCGATTCGGCGCATTTCGAGCATACCGTGGCCGTGACGAAGAACGGGCCGTGGATTCTGACGCGGCCGCGCGAAGCGACTGGGCCGGTCTGGTAGGGCTGGACTTGGCGGGCCGGGGCTTGAAGATCGATTTGCCCGGTAAAGCATCAAATGGGGACGCTTGCTGCGTCCTAAAGTGTAAGGAGCGCATGGCGAGAAGACCAGAGCAGGAAAAAAAGAAGCCGGGCGAGAGTGGGAAAGAAGACGCCATCGAGGTGATGGCGACGGTGATCGAGCCGCTGCCGAACGCGATGTTTCGCGTCGAGCTCGAAAACAAGCATCAGGTGCTCGCGCACATTTCCGGAAAGATGCGGAAGAATTTCATTCGCATTCTTCCCGGGGATCGCGTGGCGGTCGAGCTTTCGCCTTACGACCTGACGCGCGGGCGGATCGTTTACCGCTACAAGTAGGGCGGGAGCGAAGAGGAGCGATGAAAGTTCGAGCATCGGTCAAGAAAATTTGCATGAAGTGCAAGATCGTCCACCGGCGCGGCGTGGTTCGCGTGATCTGCGTGAATCCGAAGCACCGCCAGCGCCAGGGCTAAGGGAGAGAAACGCATGGCACGTATTGCAGGTGTGGATTTGCCGCCCAACAAGAGGCTTTGGGTCGGCCTCACGGCCATCTACGGCATCGGCCAGAGCGCGCGCGTTCGCTTGCAGCGAAGGCGAATGTCGACGCGACGAAGAAGATCAAGGACCTGACCGAAGAGGAAGTGACGCGCCTGCGCGCCGCGATCGAATCCGAAGGCCGCGTGGAAGGCGATCTCCGCAAGGAGATGCAGATGAACATCCGGCGGCTGATTGAAATTCAGTGCTACCGCGGCCTGCGCCACCGCCGGAATCTTCCGGTGCGCGGCCAGCGAACGCACACCAACGCGCGCACGCGGAAGGGACCGCGCAAGGGCGCGGTCGCCGCGAAGAAGAAGACGATGGCGCGCAAGTAAGATCGGATCGACCTGATTCGTGCAGGAAAGAAGAGAGGAATAGCGTGGCAAAAGAACCGCAGGACGCAGCCGCTGCTCCGGCAGCAGGGCAAAAACGTCCAAGCGCAAGAAAGAATTTCGCAAGAAGAGGGAGAAGCGCGTGGTGCCGCACGGCGTGGTGTGCATTCAGGCGACGTTCAACAACACGATCGTGACGCTCACCGATCCCGACGGCCGCGCGGTGAGCTGGGCTTCGGCCGGCTCGGTGGGCTTCAAGGGCTCGCGCAAAGGCACGCCGTACGCCGCGCAGCAAGCGGCCATGACCGCTGCGGGCGTCGCGCGCGATCAGTACGGAATGAAATCGGTGGAAGTGCGCGTGAAGGGGCCGGGAGCGGGACGCGAGTCGGCTGTTCGCGCGCTGGCTTCGTCGGGGCTGCACATCAACGCGATCAAAGACGTGACGCCGGTGCCGCACAACGGCTGCCGTCCGCCGAAGCGCCGCCGCGTCTGATTTCGAGACAGCTCAGGCTTCGAGCCTGAGGCTTTGGAGTAGCAGCAAAGGAGAAGCACTTGGCAAGACATCGTGAAGCGGTTTGCCGGCTGTGCCGCAGGGAAGGGCATGAAACTCTTCCTGAAGGGCCTCCGGTGTTTTACGGAAAAATGCGCGATCGAGAAGCGCAATTTCGTTCCAGGCCAGCACGGCCAGGCGCGCCGCCCGAAGATGGTCGGCTACGGCGTGCAGTTGCGCGAAAAGCAGAAGGTGAAGCGCACGTACGGCCTGCTCGAGCGGCAGTTCCGCTCGTACTTCGAGAAGGCGGTGCGCACGAAGGGCCCCACCGGCTCGAACCTGGTGATCATGCTCGAGCGGCGGCTCGACAATGTGGTCTACCGCATGGGCCTGGCGGGATCGCGCTCGCAGGCGCGGCAACTCGTGCTGCACGGGCACGTTCGCGTGAAGGGCCACAAGGTGAATATCCCGAGCTACCTCGTGCAGGTGGGCGAGGACATCGCGCTGAAGGACAACATGCACCAGAACGCGATGGTGCTCGAAGCGCGCAACCTGGCGCAGAGCCAGGGAATCGCGCCGTGGCTCGATATCGACCGCGAAAATTTCAAGGCGCGCGTTGTCGCGCTGCCGCGCCGCGAAGACGTGCAGACGCCGCCGATGAACGAACAGCTCATCGTCGAACTGTATTCGAAGTAACGCGCGATTCCAGTTTCTACGACAAATCGGCTTTGTTGTGGTCCGCTGTAAGCGGGCCGGAAGGAAGGTACGAATATGTGGAAGGGCTTTCAGAAACCAAAGCGGCTGGCGGCAGAACCCGAGTCGCTGACGGACAAGTTCGGAAAGTTTTCGGCGCAGCCGTTCGAGCGCGGCTGGGGAACGACGGTTGGCAACGCATTGCGGCGCGCCCTGCTGAGTTCGATTGAAGGCGCGGCGATCACCGCCGTGAAGATCGAAGGCGTGCTGCACGAATTCTCGCCGATTCCGGGCGTGGTGGAAGACGCCACGGACATCATCCTGAATCTGAAGCAGGTGCCGCTGAAGCTGAACAACGACCAGCCGAAGACGATCACGCTGGTGGTCGATACGCCCGGCCCGGTGACCTCGGCGAAGATCGAAGAAGACGCGGACATCGCCGTGCTCGACAAGAACATCTACATCGCGACGGTGAGCGAGGGCGGCAAGCTCGAACTCGAATTGCGCGTGAAGAACGGCCGCGGCTACGTGGCTGCCGACCGCAACTTCGACGAGGATCTGCCGATCGGCTACATCCCGATCGACTCGGTGCACTCGCCGGTGCGCAAGGTGAACTACGCGGTGGAAGCGGCTCGCCTGGGACAGATGACCGACTACGAAAAGCTCACGCTCGAAGTCTGGACCAACGCCGCCATCACGCCGCAGGATGCGATCGGGCTGGCGTCGAAGCTCGTCAAGGATCACATGAGCATCTTCATCAACTTCGAAGAACAGCCGGAGCTGCCGGAAGAAGTGGTCGAGAACTACGCCGATCCGCGCCTCGAATTTCTTGACCGTTCGGTGGAGGAGCTCGAGCTTTCGGTGCGCTCCTACAATTGCCTGAAGAACGCGAACATTCAGAATCTCCGCGAGCTGGTGCAGAAGACCGAGTCCGAAATGCTGAAGACCAAGAATTTCGGGCGCAAGTCGCTGAACGAGATCAAGGACATCCTGCACAAGATGGGATTGAGCCTCGGAATGAAGTTCGACGAGCACGGCCGCATCATCTGGCCGCCGCTGCCGAGCCAGACCGCGCCTCCCTCCTCGGAAGGGGACGCGACCACAATTTAGTTCGCGGACCAGAACATGAGACACCTCAATTCAGGATCGAAACTCGGACGTCAACCGGCGCACCGCCGCGCGACGCTGCGCAATCTGGTGACGAACCTCATCGAGAAGGAGCGCATCCAGACGACGCTCCTTCGCGCGAAGGCGGCGCGTCCGCTCGCCGAGCGGATGATCACGCTCGGCAAGCGCGATTCGCTGCATTCGCGGCGGCAGGCGGCGGCGTTCCTGATGACGCCGGGCGCCACGAAGAAGCTTTTCGCCGATCTGGCGCCGCGCTTCGCGGACCGTCCCGGCGGCTACACGCGGATCATTCGCACCGGCTGGCGCATCGGCGACGGCGCGGAACTCGCGATCCTCGAGTTCATCGGCTCGGAGCTGAAGAAGAAGGAAAAGAAGACGAAAAAAGCGAGGGCAGAGACGCCCGAAGAGGAGAAGGAAGCGGCCGCAGCGGAGAAGTAGGGCCGCATTCGAATCCACCACAATTTCAAAGGCCCGCCTTGCGCCACGAGGCGGGCCTTTTGTTTTTCTCCCGCCTGCTTTAATCCTGGCGCGGCCGAACTTCGCGAACGTGAACCAACATCGCGAACAGAGCCGCGAGAGCCTGGGCTGCCGCGCCGCCGGTGGTGTCGATCAGGACGTCGGTGACTGCGGGGGTGCGTCCCGGGACGAACCGTTGGTGAAATTCGTCGAGCGAGGCGTAACCGGCCACGAGCACGATCGCGAGCACCGCCCACGCGAGCCGCGTGCCATGACGGCCGGCGCGAATCCCGCGCAGGATGAGCAGGCTCAGAATGAAGTACTCGGTGAGATGCGCGCACTTCCGAACGATGTGGTGCATGAACTCGAGAGTTTGCGCCGAAGAGCTGGGGAAGAGCCAGTGCAGCACCGGTATGATGATCCGGCCCGTGTTTTCGGAAGTGAATACGCCCGTCGAGAAGAGCGAAATCACCACAGCCCACGCGAGCGCCGGCCACCAGAGTGCGAGCCAGCTTGTGGATGTTTCTCCTTGCGTTTGCGTCATGCGCCGTTTGATCGCCGCTCTGAGTTGCGCGCGGCTCGCTATTCCAGACGATAATTCGGGGCTTCGCGCGTGATGATCACGTCGTGGACGTGGCTTTCGCGCAGGCCCGCGGCGGAGATGCGGATGAACTTTCCGCGTTCGTGGAGTTCCTTGAGATTCGCAACGCCGCAATATCCCATGCCGCTGCGCAGGCCGCCGACGAGCTGCTCGACGAGGGCCGAGAGCGGTCCTTTGTAAGGCACCTGCCCCTCGATTCCCTCCGGGACGGACTTGCCGCGTTCGGCGCCCTCCTGCGCGTAGCGATCGGCGGAGCCCGCTTCCATCGCGCCGAGCGATCCCATGCCGCGATAGGATTTGAAGGTGCGGCCCTGATAGAGAATCGTTTCGCCGGGCGATTCCTCGGTGCCGGCGAAGAGGCCGCCGATCATCACGGCCTGCGCGCCGGCGGCAAGCGCCTTGGTGATGTCGCCCGAAAACTTGATGCCGCCGTCGGCGATGATCGGGACTCCGCTGCCTTGCGCGGCGCGCGCCGCTTCGGCGATGGCGGTAATCTGCGGCACTCCGGCGCCGGTGACGACGCGCGTGGTGCAGATCGAGCCCGGGCCGACGCCGACCTTGAGGGCATCGACGCCGAGCGCGATGAGGTCGCGCGTGGCTTCAAAGGTGGCGACATTCCCGGCGATGAGCTGCATCTCCGGCAGGCGGTGCTTGACGGCTTTGATGGCGTCCATTACGCGCGTGGTGTGGCCGTGCGCGGTGTCGATCGCGATCACATCCACTTTTTCGCGCGCCATCTCCTCGGCGCGCTCGAGGAAATCGCCGGTGGCTCCGATGGCGGCGCCGACGCGCAGGCGGCCCTGCTCGTCCTTGGCGGCGATCGGAAACTCGAGCTTTTTCTGGATATCCTTTACGGTGATGAGGCCCTTGAGGTTGAAGTCCTTGTCGACTACCAGCAGCTTCTCGATGCGGTGCCGCTGCAGAATGCGCTCAGCTTCCTCGAGCGTGGTGCCGACGGCCACGGTGACGAGGCTGTCTTTCGTCATGATGTTGCCGACCGGCTGATCGAGATTGCGCTCGAAGCGGAGGTCGCGGTTGGTGAGGATGCCGACGAGGCGCTGCCCGCGCGTGACCGGAAGGCCCGAAACTTTGTATTTGTTCATGATGTCGAGCGCCTGGCGGACGGTGAGCTCGGGCGAAATCGTCACCGGATCGACGATCATGCCGCTTTCCGAGCGTTTCACGCGGTCGACTTCTTCGGCCTGGCGGTCGATGGTCATGTTGCGGTGGATGAACCCGATGCCGCCCTGGCGCGCGATGGCGATGGCGAGACGCGCGTCGGTGACGGTATCCATCGCGGCGGCGACGATGGGGATATTGATCGCGATCTTGCGCGAAAGGCAGGTGCGCGTGTCGGTCTGCGCCGGCAGCACCGAGGATTTGCCGGGCAGCAGCAGCACGTCGTCAAACGTCAGCCCTTCGGGAACACTTCCGTCAATCATTCCGTCTCCTATGGGTATTTTGCAGCCCCATAAACGCCGAAGCCCAGCCGGGTCCGCTGGGCTCGAAGAAGTTCGTCATGTCGAAAACGACCGGCATCAATAATTCGTTATTTTAAGCGCATCGGAGTGCGAAAGCAAGACGCTCCAAATCGGGTCATGCCCTGGCCGCCACGAACTTTTCCTGCCAGCGGATTCGTCCCGTGGCTTGCATCACGACGAAGAGCGTCAGGATCGAGCCGATCGTGATCGCGAGTCCCGTGAAGCCCCTGAAGAAAAACGCATAGGAAAACAACACGAGATAGACGAATTGCGCGAGGCCTGCCTCGACGGCAGCGAAACGGATTCCGACGACCAGGCGAAGGTAGCTGACGACAAGAAAGATCGAAACCAGCGAGCAGATCGCAAATGTTACGTGAATGGAAACGTGGTCGACCAGGTAGGCCAGCAAAAGATGGAACGAGAAGAATGCGCCCGCGAGGAAGAAGTAGTTCATTGGGTGCAGATCGATGCCGCGCAACGTGGTAATGATGAAGATGAGAAAGAAAAAGAAGAACAGCGACACGGGCGCGAAGTAACTAATCTGTCCGGCCAGAGGGCCGGGCTGCAGCTTTTGCGGCATCGCCATCCCGATTTCATATCCCGAAATCAGATTCTTGTAGTTCCACATGAGATTCCAGCCGCCGGCGGTCTGCTGTTTCGTTGTCGGAGATAGAGTATTCTCCGGGAAATCGATGTCCTTGAAATTGGTGTGCATGTTCAACGTGAAATCGCGGACTTGGGACACGCCTTGGCCGAAATCATACTGCCACGTGTCGAGCCCCTGGGAGCGATATCCCGTGTGCAGCACCACGGTCTTGCCCGCCAGAATGCGGACGACACCCAGGGCGCCCGTGCCGGCGTTCTTGACGGCCAATGGCTGGTTGTCGACCGACATGACGAGGTCGTCGTAAATCGCCTGCTGAGAAGGGAAGTTGAGCCGGAAGGTTACGTCGTGATCCTGGCCGGCCGAATTTCTGAAGGTGTAGTCTCCGGCGAATACAACTCCGTAGGTGCTGTACCACAATAGCCCTTTTTGGCGGTGGGCGAGATCGAGGGCAACGTCAATCTTGCTGGCTTCGATGGCGAGCGGGACAGACTCCGTTGCCTTGACCTCCCGCGTGCCCTTTTCATCCCGCACAGTGCTAACAATCTCGCTTTGGTAGGTTGCCGTGGGGGGCGATTGCTCCTGCGCGGTTCCCCAACTCTTGGCTACACGTGATTCCAATTCGCTTGAGAGGGGAGAATCCGTGCGAGCAAAGATCGTGACGCCTAAGATGATCCACGCGATGGACGTGCAGACAAAAATGAACGCGAGGGCCGCAATGCGCTTGATCACAGTTTTCTCCTCGAACAGATTTGCTGCTTTCGTAGGAGCAACTGCAAAGCCACGGAAGTGGTGCGGCGTGCCGTTCTAAGTGCCAAATAATCGGTTTACTTACGAGACCCACGTGGTTTGCGGCTTTCTATCCCGTGTCTTTTTGGACGCGCACGAGGAACCACTGACACGCCCTCACCGGCCGGAGCCGGCCGCCGTGGGCGAATCCGTTGTCACGATGAAGATTTCGACGAAGGGGTTTGCGTGCGCGTCGACGACGTGGCCGCCCTTGGCGCTGCCGTCCGAAAAGCTGACGACGGCGTGCGCGTGCACGTAGATCTTGCCCCTTTGCATAGAAATGTTGCCGAGGAATGACGCGAGCTCGCATTTTTGTTCGACCGGAATGGTTTTCACGCCGCCCTTTTGCGGATCGCCCCAGCCGAGCGTGGCGGTCGCGAGGCCGCCGATTCCGCTGATGTAGCCCGCGGTGATGTGATTCTTCTCGGCGAATTCGGTGAGTCCGGACATGATTTCGTCCCCCGAGCCGAACGTCACCTCGAAGGTGCGCGACGCGGCCGTGGGGAGCTGCTGCTCTGCTCGCATTTTCGGCGCGAGCCCTCGCGCAGTCACCGGGCCGGGAATAACGTAGCCATTCGGAAGCGGCGGCCGCTGCTGCGCACCGAGTGAAAGTAAGGCGGCGATTCCGAAAGCGGCAATCAAGACCAGGAACGGCGGGGCGGGATTACGGAATGTTCGAACCATGGGAGCCTCCTCGTACAGAGAAATTCAGCTGAGGCGCCAGCCGGGTGAATCGTACAGCAAACCGCGCGGCCCGGCGCGACGAAGTGGAAAAAAACTAAATCGAGCCCGAAGCAGAGCGCCCGATCTCGGCGTTGATTTCGCCTCCGATAAGAAATGAGAGGCTGCTGACGTGGAGCCACAGGAGCAAGATCATTACCGCGCCCAGCGATCCGTAGGCCGCGCTGTAGTTGTTGAAGAAGTGGAGGTACGCGCGGAGACCAAGCGAAGCGCACAGCCACAAAAAGGCGCCAAATGCCGATCCGGGAGTGATCCAGTGCCAGCACCGGTTCTTGAGATTCGGGCCGAAGTAATAGACCAGCGCATATGACAGGATCACGAACAAAATGGCCGCGGGCCACTGCAGCGCCTTCCACAGCGCGACAGCCTCGGGCGCGAGGCCGAGTTCCGCGCCAAGCCAATCCACGGCATCGCCGCTGACCAGCAAAAGCACCAAGGCTGTGAAAAGAAGTGCCGCGATCAAGAGCGTCAGAAAGAGCGCGATGGCGCGGACCCTGATCCACGCGCGCGCCTCCTGGACGCGATATGCGAGGTTGAGCGCGGAGATCATCGAACTCGCTCCGCCAGAAGCGAACCAAAGAGCCAGCACGATCCCGAGAGCGAGTTTACCGCTGGTAGCGTTCGCCGCGAGTTCGGTCACCGTGGTGTTTAGGAGCACGAAGGCCGTCGCCGGAAGAAAATCGGCAAAGTAGGCCAGCAACGCGCCCTGAAGATCGGAGCGTCGCGAGGTGAACAGGCCGATCAGCGTGAGCATGAATAGCAGCAGCGGGAAGAGCGCGAATAAGAAGTCGAAGGCCAGCTCGGAGGAGCGTCCGAAGAGGTTGTTCGCGGAGGCGTCGCGAAACACGTTTCGCGCGAGCTGCCATAAGGACAGGCCGCCGAGCTTCCAGATCGAGATGGTTTGCGTCCGACCCGGCGTTTCGCGAGGTGGCATATGGGTAAGAGACGCGCCAGACGCGCCGCGCCACGGATTCTAACGCAAAGGCGAGGTTGCGGGAAACGCGCGGACTCCCTACGATGGAGACTCCGTGAAAGAGTTCATCCCACACAGGCTTCTGCGCGACGGCCACCTGATGACGATCGCCGCGTCATTTTGGCGGCGCGCGTTCCCGCGGCTGCCCGCGAGCGCCTCGAGGTTGTTTCAGACCGAGCCGGGAACGCAAGTTCGCGGCGACTGCCATTTCCGCGAGGATTCGCGCGAGCACCCGACGCTCGTGCTGCTTCATGGCCTCGAAGGATCGAGCGAATCGGATTACATGCGCGGCACCGCGGAGAAGGCGTGGGCCGCGGGCTTCAATGTGGTCCGGCTGAACCAGCGGAACTGCGGCGGCACGGAGAGGCTGACCGAGTCGCTCTATCATTCGGGATTGAGCGGCGACATTCGCGCGGTGGTGCTGGAGCTGATCGAGTGCGATCGCCTGCCGGAAATATTCGCGGCGGGATTTTCGATGGGCGGCAACCTCGTGCTGAAAATGGCGGGGGAGTTCGCGAACGCGGCGCCGCCCGAGGTGCGCGGGTTCGTGGCCGTGGCGCCGTCGTTCGACCTGGCTAAGTGCGCCGCCGCGATCGAATTGCCCAAGAACTTTCTCTACGAGCGGCACTTCGTGACGCGATTGAAGCGGCGGATGCGGCATAAGGCGAGTCTTTTTCCCGAGCGTTACGCAAACGGACTCGATGGCGACCTGGGGCGCGTGAGCAGCGTGCGCGAATTCGACGACCGGATCACGGCGCGCTTCTGTGGCTTTCGCGACGCGGCCGATTACTACGCGCAGTCGAGCGCCATGCGCGTGATCGGCGCAATCCGGAAGCCGACGCTGATTGTGGCCGCCGAGGACGATCCGGTGGTGCCGTTCACGATGTTTGCAAATGAGGCGCTGCGCGGGAATCCGAATATTTCACTTTTGGCGACGCGCCGCGGAGGCCACTGCGCCTTCATATCCCAAGAAGGTGGCGAAGAGCGTTTCTGGGCGGAAGCGCGGATCGTGGAATTCTGCAAAGAACAGTCGTCAATGCTCGGCCATTGAGGCGCTAATCGGCTCCCGCGGGGCGCCCGCGCGCCCTCCATATGCCTTCAATTTCCTCGAGGGTCTTGCCCTTTGTTTCGGGGACCAGGCGAACCACAAAGATCCACGCGAATACGCCGACCAGCGCGTACAGCCAGAAAGTCCACGGCCGCCCGAGCACGTGAAGCAAACTCAGGAACGTGAGCGCCACAAGCAAATTGGAGCCCCAATTCGCCATGGTGGCAATCCCCATGGCGCGGCTGCGAATTTTCAACGGATAGATTTCCGCAATCATCAGCCAGAAAATCGGCCCCAGGCTGATGGCGAAGCAAGCCACGTAGGCCGCGACGCAAACAACGGAAGTCCACGCCAGGGTGCTCGTCGGGTTCGCGGAGAGAAAGCCAGCTCCGAGAATCCCCAGGCTGACGATCATGCCGACCAGGCCATACAGCAATAGCGGGCGGCGCCCAACGCGGTCGAGCAGTTCGAGCGCGACGACCGTCATCAGCACGTTGACGATGCCCACGCCGACGGTGGCCAGGATCGCCGCGGAATTCGAGTGGAGTCCCGCGAGCCGAAAGATCGTGGGCGCGTAATAGATCACCGTGTTGATGCCCGTGAACTGCTGAAACACCGCAAGGCCGATACCGATCACGAGCGCCGGACGCAGGGAAGGGCTGAGAAGTTCGCGCCAGCCTCCTTGCTGCTGGTTCAGGCTCGCCTCGATCTCGGCGAGCTCCGCCTCCACATCCGAAGGCTTTCGTATTTTCGCGAGCACCTCGCGCGCTCGCTCCCGCAAGAGCTGCCTCATATACCAGCGCGGGCTTTCCGGCACGAACAACAACCCAATCAGGAGGATCGCCGCCGGAATGGCCGCCAGGCCGAACATCCAGCGCCAGCCGCGCATGTCCGCAAGCCCGTAGTCCGCCAGATACGAGCAGACAATCCCGATCGTGATCATCAGCTGATTCAGCGAGACGAGTTTGCCGCGCACGTCGGCGGGCGAGATTTCCGAAATGTAGAGCGGGGCTGTAAACGATGCGATGCCGATTGCGATCCCGACCACGACGCGCCCGACGGAGAGCCACGCGGTGGAGGGGGCCAAGGCCGTCCCCAGCGCGCCAACCATGAATAGCAGCGCAACCTGAATGAGAACCGCCCGCCTGCCAAAACGATCCGCGAGGCGGCCGCCGATCGCGGCGCCGATCATCGCGCCGAGCAGCACGGCGCTGACGACGGTTTCTTCCTGAAATGTAGTGAGGTGGAAGTCTTCCTGAACGAAAAGAACGGCGCCGGAGATGACGCCGGTATCGTAGCCGAAGAGCAGCCCAGCCAGCGCCGAAACGGCGGCGACAATGGTAACGAAATGCCGGTTTTGCGCTCCCGCACCGTCCGACACAGCGGTTGCCATGAACGCGCTCCCTTCCTTCGTGGACCGGGCGCAAGCCAAGATAACAGAAATTGGCCGAGCGCGCGTGGGATCGAGAGCGGTTTCTCCCGCAGGAGCGCTTATTGCAGGTGCTTCACAGCTTCAAGGGCAAGTTCGTGCAGGCCGCCGCCGCCGTGCGCCACGTATTCGACGATCTGCTTGCGCATGCGCGGTTCCCAGAATTTCTGGAAATGGTCGGTGACACCGGCTACGGCTTCATCCTTCGGATACGCTGCGAAAAAAAGGGCGATCTGATTCGCCATGTGAACCATGTGCTCGGGTTCCATCGCTAGTCGTTGGCCGCCGTCTCTTTTTCGATGCGGGTGGTCAGGCGGCGCGTCTGCTGATAGTGCTCCTGCCACTCGGAGATGTGGCGCGCGAGCTGCACCTGCACCGCCGTGACCTTGTATTCGGGGCAGTTGGTCGCCCAATCGGAGAAGTCCGTGGTGACGACGTTCGCGCCGGTCATCGCATGGTGGAACGTGGTGTAGACAACGCCCGGCTGCATGCGTTCCGAGATGCGCGCCGGCAGCGTGATGTCCCCAGCGCGGCTCGTAAGCGAAACGAGGTCGCCTTCCTTGATGCCGCGATTCTCGGCGTCGGACGGATGAATTTCGAGCACGTCCATGTCGTGCCACACGTTATTGGCCGTCCGGCGAGTTTGCGCGCCCACGTTGTATTGCGAAAGGATGCGCCCGGTGGTCAGGATCAGCGGGAAACGTCCCGTGGTGCGCTCGTCGGTTGGGATGAACTCGGTGATCATGAACTTGCCCTTGCCGCGCACGAATCCGCCGACGTGCATCACCGGCGTGCCTTCGGGAGCCTTGTCGTTGCAAGGCCACTGAATACTTCCGAGCTGGTCGATCTTATCGAAGGTGACGCCCTTAAAAGTAGGGGTGAGGCGCGCGATCTCGTCCATGATTTCGGACGGATGGTTGTAATGCATCGGATATCCGAGCGCGTTCGAGAGCGCGACGGTGGCTTCCCAGTCAGCCAGGCCGGCCATCGGCTCGACGGCCTTGCGCACGCGGCTGATGCGACGCTCCGCGTTCGTGAATGTGCCGTCCTTTTCGAGGAACGACGATCCCGGCAGAAACACGTGGGCGTAGCTCGCCGTTTCGTTCAAGAACAGATCCTGCACGACCACGCACTCCATCGCCGCGAGGCCCGCGGAAATATGCTGCGTGCCCGGATCGGACTGTACGATGTCTTCGCCCTGGACGTAGAGGCCTTTGAACGTGCCGTCTAAAGCTGCGTCGATCATGTTGGGGATGCGCAGACCCGGCTCGGATTGCAGAGGCACCTTCCAGTCGGCTTCAAACGATTGGCGCACCGAATTATCGGAAACGTGCCGGTATCCGGGGAATTCGTGTGGGAAGGATCCCATGTCGCACGAACCCTGCACGTTATTCTGTCCGCGCAGGGGGCTGATGCCGGCGCCCTTTTTCCCGAAGTTGCCGGTCGCCATCGCGAGATTGGCCATGCCCATTACCATCGTGGAACCCTGGCTATGCTCGGTGACGCCCAGTCCGTAATAGATCGCTGCGTTTCCGCCCGTTGCGTAGAGCCGCGCCGCACCGCGGATATCCGCAGCCGGCACGCCGGTGATATGTTCCAAGGCTTCAGGCGAGTTCCGTGTTTCGCCGACGAATTTGCGCCACTGCTCGAACGCCTCGGTTTCGCAGCGCTCCTTCACGTACGCCTCGTCGACCAGACCCTCGGTGACTACGACGTGAGCGAGAGCGTTGATCACGGCAACGTTCGTGCCGGGCAGCAGCGGCAGGTGGTAATCCGCTTGCACGTGCGGCGATTTCACGAGATCGATCCGGCGCGGATCGGCGATGATGAGCCGCGCTCCCTCGCGCAGCCTGCGTTTCATTTGCGACGCAAAAACGGGATGCGCGTCGGTCGGGTTCGCGCCGATGATCATGATCACGTCGGCCGCTTCCACCGAGTCGAAATCCTGCGTTCCAGCCGAAGTGCCGAGCGTTGTCTTCAAGCCATAGCCCGTCGGCGAATGGCAGACGCGCGCGCAGGTGTCGGTGTTGTTGTTGCCGAAGGCGGCGCGAATCATCTTTTGGACGAGGTAGGTTTCTTCGTTCGTGCAGCGCGAAGAGGTGATACCGCCGATTGAATCACGCCCGTATTTCGCCTGGATGCGCTTGAACTCGTTGGCGGCGTGGTTGATGGCTTCTTCCCAGCTCACTTCGCGCCACGGATCGGTGAACTTGGCACGGATCATCGGCTTCGTGATGCGGTCCTTGTGCGTGGCGTAGCCCCACGCGAACCGGCCCTTCACGCACGAGTGGCCGTGATTCGCTTTGCCTTCCTTGAAGGGCATCATGCGGACGACCTCGTCGTCCCGCAATTCGGCCTTGAAGGAGCAACCCACGCCGCAGTAGGCGCAGGTCGTAACCACGCTGCGATCCGGCGCACTTTTTTCGATCACCGATTTCTCAAGCAAGCTGCCGGTGGGGCAAGCCTGCACGCACGCGCCGCAGGAAACGCATTCCGATTCCATGAACGGCTTGTCGCCGGCGGAAACCTGAGAGGCGAAGCCGCGCCCGTCGATCGTGAGGGCAAGCGTGCCTTGCACCTCGTCGCACGCGCGGACGCAGCGCGAACAGACGATGCACTTCGCGGGATCGAACGCGAAGTAGGGGTTCGATTCGTCCTTCTCGGACTTCAGATGGTTGCGGCCCGAGAGGCCATAGCGCACTTCGTTCAAGCCGACGGCTACCGCCATCTCCTGAAATTCGGAAGTCACGCCTGCCGAGCTGTTCAGCGCTTCAGCCGGGAAATCCGACGCGTACAGTTCCATCACGCCGCGGCGCAGCTTCCCTAGCCTGGCCGATTGCGTGCGCACTTTCATTCCCGCTTCAACAGGGGTTGTGCAGGAAGCGGGCGTGCCGCGCCGCCCGTCGATCTCGACCAGACAGAGACGGCAAGAGCCGAACGGCTCCAGATTGTCGCTGGCGCAAAGCTTGGGTATCTGCACGCCCGCTTCGGCCGCGGCGCGCATCACCGAAGTGCCGGCCGGCACGGTGATCGGCTTGCCGTCGATTTCCAATGTCACGGCGGTCGCGGAAGTACGTTTCGGCGTGCCGTAATCGACTTCTCGAATCAGTGCCATGGTCTGTTCTCCTCAACCTCGCGGGGAACTTTGCCCGAAACCTTGCTCCCGTTGGCCGGCGGCGGAGGCGCCGGCTTATGAAAATCTTCGGGAAAATGGCGAATCGCGCTTTGCACGGGGTACGGAATAAGTCCTCCGAGCGCGCAGAGCGATCCGTCGGTCAATACTTCGCACAAATCGCCAAGCAACTCGAGGTTCTGCTTGCGGTCCCGATCGGCGATGATCCTGTCGATCACCTCGACGCCACGCGTCGAACCGACGCGGCATGGCGTGCACTTGCCGCAGCTTTCGACCGCGCAAAACTCCATCGCGAACCGCGCTTGATGCGCGAGATCCACAGTATCATCGAATACCACGATTCCGCCGTGCCCGAGCATGCCCTTGCGTTCGGCGAATGCCTCGTAGTCGAGCGGCGTATCGAGCAGCGATTCCGGGAAATATGCGCCGAGCGGTCCACCCACTTGCACGGCGCGCAACGGGCGCCCGGAAGCAGTGCCGCCGCCGAAATCGTAGATCGCATCGCGGAGGCTGAGGCCGAATGCTTTTTCGACCAGGCCGCCGTGCTTGATGTTGCCGGCGAGCTGAATCGTCAACGTGCCGCGCGATCTCCCCATGCCGAAATTCTTGTAATACTCGCCGCCCTTGTCGAGGATGATGGGCACCGTCGCGAGCGAGATCACGTTGTTTATCACGGTCGGCTTGCCGAAGAGGCCGCTGATGGCCGGCAGCGGCGGCTTGAAGCGAATCTGTCCGCGCTTGCCTTCGAGGCTTTCGAGCAGCGACGTCTCTTCACCACAGATGTACGCGCCCGCGCCCATCCGCACATCGAGATCGAATCGCTTCCCGCTTCCCGCGACACTTTCGCCCAGATAGCCCTTCTCGTAAGCGATGGCGATGGCGCGCCGCAGAGTGCGGAAGGCATGCGGATATTCGGATCGAACGTAGATATATCCGCTCGTCGCATCGACGGCGATGCCCGCGACGGTCATCCCTTCGATCAGCACGAAGGGGTCGCCCTCCATGATCATGCGGTCGGCATACGTGCCGCTGTCGCCTTCGTCCGCATTGCACACAATATATTTCTGGTCGGATGGAGTATTCAGCACCGTGCGCCATTTGATCCCGGTGGGGAACCCAGCGCCGCCGCGTCCGCGGAGCCCGGAATTGGTGACTTCCTCCACGATCGTCTCGGGCATGAGCTTGAGAGCTCGTTCGAGGCCGCGATAACCGCCGTGGCTGACGTAATCCGAAAGCGAAATTGGATCGGTGATTCCGCAACGCGCGAAGGTGAGCCGCTCCTGGCGCTTCAAGAATGGAATCTCTTCCGTGGGGCCAAGGCGCAGCGCGTGAGGCTTGCCCTCAAGGAATCCCGCCTCGAAAAGGCCGGCGACCGAATCCACCGAAACGGGGCCATAGGCAATGCGGCCCTGAGGCGCCTCGATCTCGACCAGCGGTTCGAGCCAAAACATCCCGCGCGAACCGTTTCGAACCAAGGTCACGTTGAGGCGCCGCGCCGCGATCTCCGCCGCCACTGATTTGGCGACAGCATCGGCTCCGACCGAAACGGCCGCAGCATCGCACGGGACGTAGACTTTGACGCTCATGCGTGCCTCTGTGCGCTATCAATGAGGAAATCGGCCACTTCCCGCGATACTCGGCCATAGAGCTTGCCATCGAGCATCACTGCCGGGGAAAGGGCGCAGTTTCCGAGGCAATAGACCGCATCCACGGTGAAACTGTTATCTTCCGTGGTTTCTCCGAGGTGAACTCCCAGCTTGCTTTCGACGTGCCGGATCGTGTTTTCGCAGCCCATCGATTGGCAGGCTTCCGCGCGGCACATTTTCAGGACATGCTTTCCAGCCGGATGGTGGCGAAAATCGTGATAGAAGCTGATCGTGCCGTGCACTTCGGCATGCGAGAGGTTGAGCGTATCCGCGATCAGCGGGATCGCTGCCTTGTCGATGTGTCCGAACTCGTCCTGCAATGCATGCAAAATGGGCAGCAGTGCCCCAGGGAGGGACTCCCGTTCCTTGATGAGCATTAAGGCTCGATCAGCGTCCCAGGCCTGTGGTTTGCCCATGCGTGTCAGCCTCTAACTTCGGGTAAATCACATACATCCGATACGAATACGTCGCGCATCGGAGGAGTGAAGCTTAGATTTTAACATACACTCTGCGGTGGCGGCTCCGCAGATTTTATATCTCCGGCGAGCGGCACGACGCGGCCACGTGAGGGTTCGGGGCTGGTACTGAGCCGCCGTTTCGGTACAGTTTTTGTTCCTACGGCGAATTTTGAGTGGACATGCCGGGCGGTTCTCATTCAAATTAGAAGGGTTCGCGGAGGCGGTGGGGACGCTTTACGGGAGAATAGGCGATGAGACATTTGGGGTTTGTCTTGGGGGCCGTCGTTCTTTGCGCGTTAAGCACCAGCGCTCAGATCAATTCAGGAACTCCGGGGATATCGATGCCAGCAGCTCACAGCGCTGTGTCGTTCGCGCCGGATGCAAATACCCTGTACGCCGTGGCGGCGACACCCGCGACTCCATCCTTATCCTTGTCCCCGGCTCAACCGGCGCAGCCTGACCCCGCTCCGGCGTCGCTTGTGCAAAGCGTCTTCCAAGAATATAACCTGCAGGCTTACGTCGGCTACACGTTCTTCCGGTTTTACGCAGAACCCAAATTCACTAACAATATGAACGGCCTCAATCTCGGCCTGGACTACTATCCGGGCGGGAAGTGGATCGGCGCCGACGGCGAGTTCATCGGCACGTTCGGTTCCACCCCGACTTGCACCACAAAGTTCGTCATGGTTGCGGGCGGCCCGCGATTCCGATGGCTGGGGCCGCGCGGCATCGAGGTTTGGGCGCACGGCCTGGCAGGCTACTCGAACTTCCTTCCGCAGACGGCGTTGGGAAACCAGTCGGCGTTTGCGTTCGAAGCCGGAGGAGGGGTGGACCTCAACATCCGCCAAGAGCGTTTGGCGCTGCGCATTGCCGGCGACGCGATCGGGACGCATTACTTCAGCACTTTTCAGGTAAGTCCGAAGTTTTCGACCGGGATCGTCGTCAAGTTCTAGCCAAGTTCCAATGGTCCATTCGGCTGCCGCTTAACCGAGTCCGTTATTTTCGGGCCTGCGCCGGCGATTCTTTCTGCGACTTCCCCAAGCATCGCCACATCCAAACGCGAGAGGTTTCGCGGCCGAGCACCGCCGCGACGATTGATTTTCGCTTCACGTGCGCGCAAGAATCCGCAACTTCAAGTTCAGGGGAGCCTTCTCGATGCAGCTGTTCAGTGAGCTGAAGATTCGCGACATCACGTTGCGACACCGCATTCTCGTTTCTCCGATGTGTCAGTATTCGAGCGACGACGGCTTCGCCAACGACTGGCATCTCGTGCACCTCGGCAGCCGCGCTGTGGGCGGCGCTGCGCTCGTATTCACCGAGGCGACGGCAGTGAGCGCCGAAGGCCGCATCAGCCCGCAGGATCTCGGAATCTGGAAGGACGAGCACGTCGAAATGCTTTCGCGCATCACGCGATTCGTCCGCGGCCAGGGATCGGTTCCGGGCATCCAGCTCGCGCACTCCGGGCGCAAGGGAAGCACGCGGCGGCCCTGGGAGCAGCCCGGAGGCGCCATATCAAAATCCGAGGGCGGGTGGACGCCGGTCGCGCCAAGCGCGGCAGCGTTCGATCCTACGTATGCAGTTCCGGCGGCGCTCGACGAGCGCGGTATCCGCGCCGTGGTGCAAGCGTTCGCCGATGGAGCGGGTCGCGCACTGGAGGCAGACTTCCAGGTGATCGAAATTCACTCTGCGCACGGATATCTGTTGCACGAATTTCTTTCTCCGCTGGCCAACAAGCGAACGGACGCGTACGGTGGCTCGCTCGAAAATCGCGCGCGCCTACTGCGAGAAGTGGTGTCTGCCGTGCGCGGCGTGTGGCCGGAGCGGCTGCCGCTTTTCGTGCGTATCTCGGCGACGGATTGGGTCGACGGCGGATGGGATCTCGAACAGTCGATCGAACTCGTGAAGCAGATCAAGCCGCTCGGCGTGGATTTGATCGATGCTTCGTCGGGCGGCATGGTGCCGAACGCCAAGATTCCGCTCGCAGCGGGCTACCAGGTGCCGTTCGCGGCCGCGATTCGCGAAAGAACTGGCATTCTCACGGGAGCGGTGGGATTGATCACGTCGCGCGAACAGGCGGAAGAAATCGTGAGCGAGGGCAAAGCCGATGCAGTGCTGTTCGCGCGCGAATTCCTGCGGCACCCTTACTGGCCGCTGGCCGCGGCGCGTGAAGCAGGACAACCGATCGCGTGGCCCGCGCAGTACCTGCGCGCGGCGCCGGATGGCACACCCATGCGCCAACCGAGCCAGACGCTTGCCGAAATGGAAAAAACCGCCGGGAAGGTGCGCTAGTTCGCAGGCGCTGCGGTTGCGAACAGGCGTTACGCGCCTCGCAGTTTACCTATCGCTCGCCCGAAGAACATCCGCGCCTCGGCGACGCCGAAAAGTGCGGTGATCCCGAAATACAGTCCGCCATAGGGCAGCAACACCAGGATCGCCGCGAGAATTGCAGAGCGGTGCGTGCCGAGTCCGTGGTGGATCGCCCAGCCCGCCGCAGCCGCTACGATCGCGGCCCCCCAGACCTTCACGAGGTAATCCGCACGCAGGCCGGTCATACCGATGCGGCGATTCAGCGTGCGCCGGAGCAAAGTGAACTCCACCCATGACGCCATTCCGGCGGAAATGGTGAGTCCGGCAACGCCCCACCGCGGTTCGATTCCCAGCAGCCGCGGCAGCGGGAGCGAGCAGAGATATCCTAACGCCGTCGTGAGGACGACGCGCACGATGGCGTAACGAAGGGGCGTGCGCGTATCGAGCAGCGCGTAGTAGGTGGAAGAATAGAGCCGCCCGAGGGTCGACGCGAGCAAGCCCACCGACGATCCCGCGAGGATTCCCCAAACGTAGATGACATCGTCCTGCGTGAACCGTCCCGAGCGATAAATTGCGGCTACGATTACATCGCCCAGCACCAGAAATGCAACCGCCGAAGGTACGACGAAAAATGCAATCTGCCGCAGCCCGGAATTGAGGCGCCCTCGGAGCACCTCGGCAACTTCCGTTACGCTGCCGACGGCGCCGGACATTTGCGGGAGTTCGGCCGCCGAAACGGACATCCCGAACAGGCTTACCGGCAGCAGGTAGAGCGTCTGCGCGTTGGCAAGCGCCGAGACGGCGCTCGTCGGCAGCCAGCTCGCGAGCCACGTATCCACGTACGCGCTGATCTGCACCACTCCCCGGCTCACGAACACCGGACCGAAATTGCGAATCACCGTCTGCACATTTTTCGCGTGATAGCGGAGGGAGAGGCGCAAACCGCCGAGCAGCCGCAGGACTGCCGGCAGCTGAACCGCCACCTGCAGCGCGCTCCCGGCCACCGAGCCCCAGGCAAGAATAATTGCGAGCCGATCCTGCGCATTGTGCCCGCCCCAATACCACATCGTCGCGATCATCGCGACGTTCCAAATCACAGGGGCGCTGTAGGAAAGGAAAAAGCGGTGGTGGCTATTGAGAATGCCGAGACACCACGCGGAAAGAACGAGCAATCCAACGCCCGGAAACAGGATGCGGACGATTCGAATCGCCAGCATGCGCGTCTCACCGTGAAATCCCGGTGCGATCGCATCGATCAAATAGGGAGTGGCGAGCACCCCGACCAGCACGAGAACCGAGGCGGTGAGCGCGAGAAGGGCCGCGACGGCGCCCGCGGTGCGGCGCGCCTCCTCCTTATCGTCTCGCGCGAGCAGGCCCGCGTACACCGGAATGAACGAGGCGGAGAGCACGCCCTCGCCGAAAAGATTCTGCAGGAAGTTGGGAATCCGGAGGGCGGCTTTGAAGGCGTCCGCCACATTGGAAAGGCCGAAATAGTGGGCGAAGACCCGGTCGCGAACGAGCCCCGCGATGCGGCTGAGGAAAATGCCCGAAGCCACGAGGAACGCGTAGCGTTTCGATCCAGCCTGGCGGGGTGGGCTCATCCCCGGAATTGTCGCGAGCGAAATCGGGCAGGCATGCACATGTGTAGGAGAGATTCAATTACAAGAGGTACGCGCGGAGATGTCAACGCCGATTCTAGCCGCTGTGCGGTGATGATAGCTTCGGACTGCAAGAAGCAAGCGCGGCGCCGGACCGCTACGGCGCGGAGGGTTCGAGAACCGGATGCAGCGTGAGCTGGCTATCCTTGAGCACGTCGAGATCGCGCGCCCATTCTTGCCGGCCGCGCGATTTCACTTCCACATGGTGCGAACCGGCGGGAAGCTCGATCGTGGAAGGCGTCTGTCCCACGAATTTACCGTCAACGTAGATTTCCGCACCCGGCGGATCGGATGAAACCGTGATGTTGCCCGACGAAGCGTGCGTGTCATGCGCTTCCGGCGGAGCCTCTGATTTCATCGCAGCGTAGGCAGGTCGCATCGGGCCTTCGTTGCCAATCGTTTCCACATGACTGCCCGATCCATGCGACGCAACATCGAGCCTCACCTCGAAGCGGCGCGACTTGAGCAGGAAATAGGTTCCGCGTTTGCGCCCGGTAATGGCGACCCAGTCAAACGGCCCGTTCGTCAGCGTGATCTGCTGCGAAAGATACCCATCTTTCGATATCCGCACCACCATCGAATGTTCGAGGCGCTCGCCGAAAGCGGTATGAGTCTTGTGGAAGTAGCCGCCAGGGAAGTCGGTCTCGTACGGCGTGGTGCCGGCGACCAAACCGTCGATTTCGACGGTCGCGCCCGCGGGCGAGCTGGTAATCGTCAGCGTTTCGGCATGCGATCGCGGAGCGAGCAGAGACAACAGCAACGCGAGCGATGCATAGAGACAGTGTCTCCTCGATGGCTGCATCCGAGCCCTCCGAGGGAATTAGATTTGGCACCGACCATCTCACTCGGAGTGGCGCGATGTCAATATAGAGAAACTACGCATGCATAGGGACTTTTGTCACTGAGCGTTTATCACTGGGCCAGCCGGTGGAAGATTTCCCCGACGTAATCCGGGTGGCTGGAATCGCGCTCGAGATGCGGGTATCGCAGGCCGCCATGATAATCGATCTGGCGCGCCTCGACCTCGGCGCCATTCGCCACGATCAGCCGGATCGGCGCGCTGCTCGACGCGGCGGCGGTGATCGCATCTTTCAGGGTGTCCGGCGAATACTGCTGCCCGTTGACCGCTGAAATCTTCATGCCCGGGCCGATGCCGGCCTTATACGCCGGGCCGCCGTAAATGACATCGATGATGTTCCCATCCTCGCCGAGCGTCAGTCCGATGGAAAAACTCAGCGTCACTCGCTTTCTGGTGTCGTCGCGGTCCTCTTCGATCTCGTTCGGCGTATCGTTGTAGACGATCGTCCAGCCGCCGTTCCGAAGCGCCTCGGTGGGCGTGTCCGGCGCCACCGAATCAAGCCGGGTGCGCAGAAAGCCCGACCAGTCGTAAGGAGCGAGCTCGTTGAGCGCCGCGACGATGTCGTCGAACGTGTACGTCTTGAGCGCCGGCTCGCCGCCGGGCCCGCCGTAAAAGGCGCGGCAGAAATCGTTCATCGACTTTTTGTCGTCCGTCAGGTGGCGCAGGGTCGTATCAACGTCGAGCCAGAGAAGCTCGCCCTCTTCGTAGAAATCGGTGCTGCGGCGCCAGTTATGCCAATCCGCGTCGGCGGTATAGAGCACCGAGGCGGCGTCGGCCGTATCCTGCAACGGGCGCCATTCGCGCCCCGGACTCGCGCCGATCTCGGTCGCGATGCGCGCCAGATCCTCGCGAGATTGCTGCATGTTCCACAGGCCGCTGCGCGCCGTGAGCACTTGGCCGAGATATTCCGTCAGGCCTTCGTAGACCCACAGGAGGTCGTCCTTCATCGGCTGGTGATAATCGGGGGTGGTCAAGTCTGCCGGGCGGCGGTACTTGCCGTTCCACGAATGAACGAACTCGTGAGGCAGCAAGGTCGAAAATTCAACCAGCTCCTCGTCGTCGATCAGGCTGCGCGCGTCGTCGCGATCGTCGCTCGATTCATGATGCTCGAGGCCGAAGTGCGCCACGTCGTCGCTCAAGGTCACGAGAAAATGATAATCGCGATAATGCCGCACGCCGAAGAGCGCTCCCGTTTCCGCGATCAGGCGCCGAAAGTGCATTTCGGTTTCCGGCGTCATCGCCAGCTCGGCCGCGCTGTCGGCGGCGATATCGATCTCGTGCGAGGGATGCTCGCCGGGCGTCAGTTGAATCGCGCGAAAATTCGCTCCGGCCAGCACGGGCGAATCGACCAGCGTGTTGAGCGAGACCGGAGGGAAATCGATCAGGTCGCCGTCTTCTTTCGGGCCGGGAAGCGCCGTGCCGAATTTCCATCCGGCGGGCAAACGCAGGCTCGGCACGTAGGTTAGATCCCGCACCGGATAGCCCTGGGGATACAGCACCAACTGGTTCCAGCTGACCAGGTCGAGGTAGGCGGTGGCGGACGCTCCCGCGGAATATCCCATCGCGGGCGCGGATAGGAGGAAGTCGAAGTCGATATCGAGCGTGCTCACGCCCTCCGGAATATCGAGATGAAACGCGAACATATCCAGCAGGTCGCGCCGCCAGGGAATCGCCTTTCCGTTCCCGGCAAACTTGAGACCGGCGACGTCGACGATCGGGCCGTCCGGCATGTGCTCGCCCGGAATCCACTCGGGGTAATAGAGGACGAGCGGGCCCGGTTTCACCGGCATCTCCATGTGAGTGTGCAGAATCTTCTGCGGGGCTCGGGTCGCGTCGACTTCCAGACGAATGGGACCGGGAGGCTCTGCCGCCCGAAGCGGCGCCGCCGCCGCGCATGCCGCAAGCACGATGAGGGAAAGCAAGAAACTTTGCCGCAACTGGTTAGCCATGGAGCCCCTTGCTCGCAAATGCGAGAAAAATGTCTATTTGGAATAATGGACGCGCCGCAAGGGAAGTGCGAGAGCGAATGATTGCACTTACCATGAAACTTTCCTTCCGCGTTCCCGATCCTCCCAAATTTGAGGGGCATAGTATCTAATTCGCAGGCGATTTTAGGCAACCTAAAAAGCCAACGGTCCGAGGATGCGTTTGATGCCTAAAGGAAGAATGCGGCGAGTTCTACGTCTTTTACCTGATGGCAGAAGCCTACAGGCGCGGCTAGGATTGGGTTCCCGGCAGAAATGGAATATAGGCCATGTGGTTCATACTTGGGATTGTTCTTCTACTCACTCTCGCGGCGAGCTTGCCGGATTGGCCGCGCAGCAAGCACTGGGGCTCCTATCCGAACGCTGGCTTCAGCCTGGTTTGGCTGGTGCTTCTCATGATGTTTTTTCTCGGGCGCTTCTAGGCAATCACGCGCTCGGGGCGCGGTCCGCTGCCAGTAGCTGACCTTTTGCTTTGTTTCTCTTCGGCGTGCGACTGCTGGAATTTCTTCGCGTCGCGGCAACTTCTTTCTTTTTCTCCTCGTCAAAACTTGTATAGGCAAAATGAACGGGCCGCATGCCTTGACAGTCGCGGTCCGCTCGTATTACCTAGCAGTGTTCGATTGGGAGGGGGAATGATCGCACATCATAGATTCTTATGGACCGCTCCGTTCGCGCTCGCGTTTCTTGCGTGGACTTCACCGATCTCCGCACAGATTGGGCCCGCGGCGCCGCCACCGCACTCAGCGCACCCGACTCCGACGCCGCAAAGCCTTGCGGAAGGCAAGACTCTGTTCGAAGGCACTTGCGCCGGATGTCACGGCATCGATGGCAGCGGTGCGGACGGTCCCAATATTCGAGGGGTCGGCAAGGATCTCGGACCTGAGGGCATTTACAGCGTGATTTATGGCGGCGGCGCGATTGGCTCCGGAATGCCGGCGTTCGCAAGCCTCGGCGAAGCTAAGATCTGGCTGCTCGTGAATTACGTCAGCAGCTTCGGCGAGCCCGGCGGGGGAGCGGCGACCGGCGATCCCGCAAAAGGCAAAGAAGTCTACGACGCGAATGGCTGCTCGAATTGCCACATGATCGCATCGCAGGGCGGCGACTCGGGCCCGGACCTCAGCCAGATCGGCGGCGTGCGCAGCGTGGGTTTCCTCCACGATGCGCTGCTCGATCCCGGAGCCAATCTTCCGCAGAGCGACGCGTCGCTTCAGGAGCGCGCGTCCTATCCCTCGTACACCATGTATCGCGTGGTGATGAAAGACGGCAAAGTGATCGAGGGCATGCGGCTGGACGAAGACTCCTTTACTCTTCAGTTGCGCGATGCCAAGGGACAGATCCATTCCGTCAACAAATTGGACGCCTCGAAAATCGAGGTGTTGCCCGACAAAAGCTTCATGCCGAGCTATAAGGACAAGCTGACCGAAACGCAGCTGAACGATCTTGTGGCGTATCTTGCCAGTCTGGAGGCGGGGCGATGAAAACCAGCCGACGCCGATGGATTCTCTGTGGTTTCGCTTTGCTCGCCCTGGTGTTGGGCAGCCGCGCGCAATCCTGGGCGCAGGACGTGACCTACGACGAGATTCTGCACTCCGCCAGCCATCCGCAGGATTGGCTCACCTACGGCGGTAACTACGCCTCGCAGCGTTTCTCGGAATTGAAACAGGTCGACACGCAAAATGTGAAGGACCTGAAGATTCAGTGGGTCTACCAGCTGAAGCATCAGGGCATTTTCGAATCGTCGCCGATCGTTGTTGACGGCATCATGTACGTTACCGAGCCGCCCACCACGGTCACGGCTCTCAACGTCCGCACGGGCAAACCGATTTGGCGATGGTCAGCGTCGCTGCCAGCCAACTTGCTGACGATCGGCCTTTTCCCGACCAACCGCGGCGTCGCAATTTTGGGCGACACGGTCTACGTCGCAACGATTGACGCGCATCTCGTCGCTCTCGATGCCAAGACGGGCGCCGTCAAATGGACCAGCGAGATCGGCAAGAACGCGGATTCAGTCGCCATCACGCAGGCGCCGCTCGCCATCGACGGGAAGATCATCGTCGGCATGGGCGGAGGCGAGGGTGGACTTCGCGGCTACATCGACGCGTACGAAGCGAAAGATGGTCACCGCCTCTGGAGGCTCTACACCATCCCGACCACCGGCGAGCCGGGCGTCGAAACATGGGAAGGCGACAGCTACAAATATGGCGGCGCGACCACCTGGAACACCGGAGCCTACGATCCCGAAACGAACACGCTCTTCTGGGGCACGGGCAATCCCGCCCCCGATTGGAATGGCGACGCGCGCAAGGGCGACAACCTCTATTCCTGCTCGCTGCTGGCAATCGATGCGGACACCGGCAAGATGAAATGGTATTTCCAGTTCTCGCCGCACGAAACGCACGATTGGGACGCCGCCGAGCCGCCCATGCTGATCGACGCGAAGATCGACGGCAAGATGCGTAAGCTCGTGGTGCAGGCCGATCGCAACGCCTTCTATTACGTTCTCGACCGCGAGACCGGCAAATTCATCGCCGGGATGGCCTACGCGAAACAAACCTGGGCCAAGGGACTCGACGCCAACGGCCGCCCAATCGAGCTCCCGGACAACCAGCCGACCACCAAGGGCAACCTCATCTATCCCAGCATCACCGGATCGGTGAACTGGACGAGTTCGTCCTACAGCCCGCTTACCGGTTTGGTCTACGTCGATACCCGCGAGCAGGGTGCCTACTATTTCAAGGGCCATCCCGAGATGGAGCCGAATAATCCGCGCGACATCGGCGGTGGCGGCGGCCAGAAAGTCGTCCTCGGCGATCAAGCCTACAGCGCTATCCGCGCGCTCGATGCCACCACGGGCGAACGCAAGTGGCAATTCAAGATGGTGGGCGACACGTGGACTGGCACGCTCGTCACGGCGGGCAATCTCGTCTTCTGCGCGGACGCGGGCGGCAATTTCTTCGCGTTGAACGCCGAGACCGGCGAGCCGCTCTGGCACATCCAGCTCGGCAACTCCGTGCGCGCGAATCCGATCACGTATGAGGTCGATGGCAAGCAGTATGTCGAAGCCGCGGCGGGCAATTCCGTGTTCGTGTTCAGCTTGCCGTAAGCAAGCGCCATTTTCGGCGCGAGGAGTGCGATGAAGCTACTCGATTGGGCCAGCAAGCTTTCGCGGCGCGTGTTTCTTACGCGCGGCGCGGCCACGATTGCAGCGGCCGCCGTTGCCGGGAAGACGCTGCTCGCCGATTCGCCCGCGAGCGCCGCCGAGCCTACGGGTCTCAGCACCGAGCAGTCGCGAACGCTGCTGAGATTCACGCGCGACCTTTTCCCGCACGATCGGCTTCCCGATGCGGCTTACGAGAAGGCGATCGCGCCGCTCGTCGCCGAAGCCGCAAGCAATCTATCCACGAGGCAGCTGCTCGCGGACGGCGTCGCCCAGCTCGATGCCTCAACCAAAGCGAGCAACGGCAAACCCTACGCGGATGTTGCCGACGAGAGCGTTCGCGTCGCCGCCATCAAGAAGATCGAGAGCGGCGCATTTTTCGCGAAGGTCTACGGCGACACGATCACGCCGCTCTACAATCAGCCCGACATGTGGGCGAAATTCGGCTACCAGGGCCCCTCTTCCGCGCTCGGCGGATATCTCCATCGCGGCTTCAACGATCTCGACTGGCTATGACGCGCGTGAATGGCAGCTACTACTGATATGCCCGCGCCCTTCGATCTGAACGATTCAAGCGTCGTCGTGATCATCGGCTCCGGCGCCGGCGGCGGCACGCTCGCCAACGAGCTCGCGCAAAAGGGCGTTTCGGTCGTCGTACTCGAGGCAGGGAAGCGCATCGAGATCAGCGATTTCAAGAACGACGAAATCGCCATGTTCGGCCTCTTCTCGTGGTTTGATCCGCGCACCACCTCCGGCACTTGGTCCGTCGCAAAAACTTCGCCTGATCTTCCCGTGTGGACCTGCAAGCTGGTCGGCGGCACCACCGTGCACTGGGCCGGCTGCGCGCTGCGCTTTCAGGAGCACGAATTCAAGACGCGCACGCGCTACGGCGATGTCGCTGGCGCGAATCTGATGGACTGGCCGATCGGTTTGCAGGAACTCGCGCCCTACTACGATCGCGCCGAGATCAAGATGGGCGTCAGCGGCACGCACGGCATGCCTTCGCTGCCGACGAACAACAACGGCAAGGTGCTCGTCGCGGGAGCGAAAAAGCTCGGCTACACGAAATATCAGGCCACGAAGATGGCGATCAACTCCGTGCCGCACGCGGGCCGCGCCGGTTGCCAGCAAGCGGGATTCTGCTGCCAGGGCTGCACCTTTGGCGCGAAGTGGTCCACGTTATACACCGAAATTCCATACGCCGAAGCCACGGGAAAGTGCGAGGTCCGCTCCGAAGCGCAGGTGCTACGCATCGAGCACGACGCATCCGGCAAGGTGACGGGCGTCGTCTACGCCGGTCGCACGGGCGCGATGCAGCGGCAGAAGGCGCGCGCTGTCGCGCTCGCCGCCAATTCGATCGAGAGCCCGCGCTTGCTCCTCAATTCGTCATCGAGCCAGTTCCCGCAGGGCCTCGCGAATTCCTCGGGGCAGGTCGGCTGCAACTACATGCGCCACACCAGCGGCGCCGTCTTCGCGATCTTCGACAAGCCCGTGCACTTTTATCGCGGCACCACGCAGTCCTCGATCGTGATGGACGAAGCGCGCCTCGATCCCAAGCGCGGCTTCGTGGGCGGCTACAATCTCGAATTGCTCGCGCAGGGATTGCCGAGCTTCGCGCTGAATCTCGCGCCCGGCGCTTGGGGACGCGACCGCGCCTCCACGATCGACAGCTACGCGAATATCGCCGGTCTCTGGATTTTGGGAGAAGACTTGGCGCGCGCGACGAACCGCATCACGCTGCACGCGGACAAAAAAGACAAGTTCGGCATGCCGATTCCGAATGTCCATTCGGACGATCATCCGAACGATCTCGCCCTGCGCGATCACGCCTACACGCAGGCTGAGGCGCTCTACGAATCCGTCGGAGCGAAGCGTACGGTGCGCGTCCCGCCATTCCCCGCCTCGCACAATATGGGCACCAACCGCATGTCCGAAAAGCCGCGCGATGGCGTGGTCAACCGCTTCGGCCAGGCCCACGATGTACCGAATCTTTTCGTCTCCGACGGCAGCCAATTCACCTCGAGCGGCGCCGAAAATCCCACGCTCACGATCGTCGCCCTCGCCATCCGCCAGGCCGAATACATCGCCGACCAGCTCGCCAAGCGCACCATTTGATTTCGCGCCGGCGTATCAGCGGGATTTCCGTGGCTTGCGGATGGCCCATTTTTTCTGCAATAAGAGGTGGCTGGAGCACCCCCCTAGCGGGAGCTTAAAGGGTCGCTAAAATGCCAGGAAAAGCCGGTTTTGGAAGACCTTGCGCTTAGGAAACGGATCGTCCGGCGGCTTCCCCTTTTCCGCGCGCAGCGCCGGATCGCTTGCCGCGTTAATTAGGACTTGCCTCGCTGATGTGGCTGGATGCGCACATCGCATGTCCTAATCCGCACACTCTAAATGGTGGCGCGTCTCGTGCAACTCGTGTTTTTTGAGTCCATCGTCTGCGGTGCTCCTCGTGCGATGGTGTATCGTGCGGTAGGAGAGGACATGCGAATCGTCGCGGTCACCTTGGCATGCACCTTGGCGATCGGCTCCGCCATCTCGGTTGTCAGCGCCCAATCCAGTCGCCAGAACGAATTCGTCTCCGCCCTTCCAGGCGACGGCCAATTGCTATGTAACGAGGGCCGCATGCTCTGTGTCCCCGCGAACATGGCAAACTCGCTGATCAGCAATCCGCTCAAAATCACCGTGATCGTCAACTCCACCGACGATATCCAAATAGATTGGGAGTTGGACGACGGCGGTGGAAAATTGCTGGAAACAGTTTCCCAATATGACGACTACGACCCGCAAAACCCCGTCTTGTCACCATCCAGGGCTGTGCTCGTCCAGGGATTCATTTCCAGTCCATCGGAATCGGCGCGCGGCACTCTGACGATTTCTCCGAGTCGTTACACAATCGGAAATGGAACGGAAGACTTACCGAAGCTCCGCATACCCGTTCGTCTGACTACGGCGACGACGACCATCACGATACTGACGCCTGAGGATCCGAAAGCGTTCGACGACGCAGTTACCACTTGGATGGATTCTCCAACCGATCACGGCAACTCCGAATTCGACCCTAATCTCCGCCTAGTCCCGCAAAAAGTCACGATCATGCACGTAGAACCAAGCGCGATGATAGGCGCTACCGCGGAGGCCGTCCTGCGAGCCGACCCCGGACAAGGACCATGGCATGTCACCGACTGGACACGGGATGGCGATACGGCCCACGTAAGAATCATCGGCGACGGCTGGGCCGGTGTTTCCTATTACCTTACTGGCGTGACCTACTTGATTCGAAAGTCTGTCGTGAATCTTCCCGCCATCAAAAAGCTCGTCTTCGACCCGAGATAGGGTCGTCCACCGCCCATTGAGAGCACAGCGGGAAGCATAACGCTGACAACGCCTGACAGGTCAGGCAACCGGGCGAGTCCTCTAGCTGAGGACCAAGCTCGCCTAGGAGACGGCCTGCCCGGCGGCCTTGGCCTTTTCCGCTCGCAGCGCCGGATCGAAGCATTTCCGGCACCGCGCCTCATACATCCCGCCCGCGCCGACCACGATCAATTGATCCGAATGAAACAGCCGCTGCGTATGCACCGCCGGATTCCCGCACTGAACGCAGATCGCGAGCAATTTGGTGATTTCCTCGGCCACCACCAGAAGCTGCGGCATCGGCTCAAACGGACGCCCCATGAAATCCGTATCGAGCCCGGCGACGATCACGCGCTTGCCGGAATCGGCCAGCGCCGTGCACACCTCGACCAGCCGCTCGCCGAGAAATTGCGCCTCGTCGATGCCAACTACCTGCGTCGCTTCCTCCACCTGCTGCAAGAGCTCCTCGGCGTTGGTTACCGGCGCTGATGCGATCTCGAGCCCCGAATGCGACACGATTCCATTCGCCGAATACCGCTGGTCGATGGCGGGCTTGAAAATCTGCACGCGCTGCCGCGCGATCTCCGCGCGCCGCAAGCGGCGAATTAATTCTTCGCTCTTGCCCGAAAACATCGGGCCGACCACAACCTCGATCCAGCCCATATTGCCCTTCACAATGTCCATGAGTCCCCTCGCGTCGTACGCTAACACAACCTGCTGTGGAAATCCGTCGCCCGAAGCGATCAAATTTTGCGACGCACGCGTGGCACAGACAATCCTGTCTGTGCCGAGGTAGCGTCAAATTTCAGATTAATCAAACCGGGATGCCAACCCGACGTGCCCGGATGTGTTTTTCGCAAGCGGAATGCTATTCTCTCTCGATTCCATGAACAGCTTCGAGAAACTCCACACGGAAAACGTCCGCGCCGAGGGCGGCAAGAGCATCCTCGTGCTGCCTGTCGGCACGGTCGAGCAGCACGGCCCACACCTGCCGCTGACCGTCGATCTGGAAATTCCCACGCGGATCGCGTCAGCGCTCGCCGAGGAAGTGAAGGGAATCGTCGCGCCCGCGATTCCGTACGGCGCGCATTCGTTGCCGCAGAGCGGCGGCGGCCCCGGCTTCGCCGGGACGATTTCCGTCCGCGGCAGCGTCCTGACGGCTTATCTGCAGGACGTCATCGCGGGCTACGTTTCTTCCGGCTTCCGCTCGATCGTCATTCTCAACGGCCACTACGAGAACGAAGCATTCATCTTCGAGGCGCTCGAGCTTTGCCGGCAAGCCGGAAAGCTCGAAGGAGCGCGCGTCGTTGCCGTCAGCTGGTGGAGTCTCGTGTCAGATGAATTGCTAAAGAAACTTTTCAGTGACAGCTTCACCGGCTGGCACGCGGAACACGCCAGCGCCTGCGAAACATCCTTGATGCTGCACCTAAGAAGCGATTTGGTCGACGCCACGCGCGTCGACAATGCCTCGCCCCCGCGAGCGGGCGTCTACTCGTTCCCAATCGATTCGGCGAAGCTCTCGAATCGCGGCGTGCTTGGCAGCAGCTCGCCCGCCAGCGCCGCCGCCGGCCGCGCCCTCTACGATGAGATCTGCGCGAACCTCATCGCTCTCGTCCGCGAACGCCTGTAATCCCAATGTCGAGCCGTCATCCTGCTTGCCCTGACAAAGGAAGGGAGCGAAGCAAAGGCGGGCACTGGTTGTGTGGGCCGTCATCCTGAGCGAAGCGAAGGATCTCTCTTCGACTCCGCGATTGCGAAGTCCGCTCCTCAGCTCTTTCGTTTCGCCACAGCCTCGGCGAGCAGACACAATATTTCGAACGCAATGTTCGCCGCAGCCAGCGCCGTCGCACCCGACGGATCAAACGGCGGCGACACCTCGACTACATCCGCTCCCACGAGATTCAGCCCGCGCAAACCGCGCAGCAGCCGCAGCACTTCGCGCGAAGTGAGCCCCGCGAATTCCGGCGTCCCGGTGCCGGGCGCGAAAACAGGATCGAGCGCGTCGATATCGAAGCTCACGTAGGTCGGCCCGTCGCCGGCCACGCGCCGCGCCTCGCGAATCGCCGCGTCCACGCCCATCTCTTCGAATTCCTCGATCGTGATGATGCGAATGCCTTGTTGCAGCGGCCAGTCGCGCTCATCCGCCGAGTACGTGGACCCTCGGATTCCGATCTGCACGGTTCGCTTGGGATCGAGCAGGCCTTCCTCGATCGCCCGGCGAAACGGCGTGCCGTGCGTATATTTCAAGCCGCCGAAATACGTGTCGACCGTATCCGAATGCGCGTCGAAGTGAATCGTGCCGACGGGCCGCTTTTTCCCCACGGCTCGCAGAATCGGCAGCGAACTCAAATGATCGCCGCCAATCGCGAGCGGTATCGCCCGTGCGTCCACGATGCGCTCGAAAAATGCGCGAATGCTTTCGAGCGAACGATCGAGATCGATCGGATTCACGGGCGCGTCGCCCGCGTCAGCGACGCTCGCGAGCTCGTAAGGCGAAATCTTCGTCACCGAATGCACGCGCTTGATCAAGCTCGACATTTCGCGCACCTGCCGTGGCCCGTGGCGCGGCCCCGGCCGGTTCGTCGTGCCGCCGTCCCATGGCACGCCGACAATCGCGATGTCGAGCTCGCGCGGGTCCTCCACCACAGGCAGCCGCATGAAAGTGGAATGCCCGGCAAACCGCGGCGTCACGCCGGAATCGATCGGCTCGTGGCGCTTCTTCGTCATGATTCCGAGCCTTCGGCCACCGCAGCTTCCTTGTTCTTGCGGTTCCAGAAGAACCACACGAGGCCCGCAGCCAAATACGCGAGATAGATGTAGGGAAGCTTGCCGTACGGTCCTTCCGGAACCGGATAGAGATTTCCGACGAGCGCCAGCAGCATGGCGCCGCACGCCAGCCACGGAATCACCTGCGCCCCCGGATGGAACGCGTTGTGCTTTTGCAGATAGCGTGGCAGCACGAAACACACCAGCGCATACGCAACGATGAAGCCGTAGGTGGCGAGCGAACCCATCCAGCCATACACGTCCAGCCCGTCCGCGCCGCGCGCTGCGAGGATCGCCACCGGCAGCACCGCCGCGATTCCGGTCACGATCACCGCGCGGCTCGGTGTTTCGTTGCGCGCGTGCGTGGTGCGCAGCGAACCGTGCGCGAGCCCGTGATGCGACATCAGCAGCAGCACGCGCGCCGCCGCCGTAATGCACGCGAGCGTGCACGCGAAGAGGCTCACCAGCGCGCCGATATCGATCAGCTCGCCAAGCATGCGGACTCCAGCCACTTCGGCCACCACGCGCATGGGCGCGCTGCTCGTGCCCAGGTCCTGCCCGGCCAATCGCAAGCCGAGGTCTTCGGTGTAAGCGCAGAGGGTAAACATCGCTCCGCAAATCAGCGCGCTCTGGATCACCGCGCGCGGGATCGTCTTCAGCGGATCGCGCGCCTCGGCGCCAAGCGTGGTGGCGCTTTCAAAGCCCACAAAACTGAAGAGCGCCAGCACCAGGCCGAGGCGCAGCCCGCTGCCCGTCATTCCGTGCAATCCCAGCTGCTCCCGGTCGATGTGCCACCCATGCTGCACGAGCACCAGCGCCACGACGAGCAGAATAAGCGAAACCGACACCACTTCGATCCAGAGCATCAGCCGCGCCGAGATTTTCACGTCGCGCCAGGCGATCCACATCGAAACGCCGGTGACGAGCAGCGACAGAAAGACGGTCGACGTGCCGTGTCCCGTCGCATCGTGCATCAGCAGATTCCCGTAATGGTAGAAGCCGCCGATCACGCTCGATCCCGTCGCGATGTAGGCAAGCAGCAGGCTCCACGCGGTGATCGCGCCGAGCGACGGCGGCAGCGCTGTCGCCGCAAACGAATAGAGGGATCCGGGCGAGGCTGAGTAGCGCGCGAACTTGCTCACGCACAGCGCCACCAGAAAGATCGCGCAGGTAGCCAGCACGTAGGCGAGCCACGTGCCGTTGCCCGCCAGCGCGCAGACCAGCGGAATCGTTGCCACGGGAGTCGCCGTCGGCGAGATGGTCGAAACAGACTGCGCGAGAATCTCGATGGGCGAGAGGATGCCCTTCCGAAGTCCGTAATCGGTCGTCTCGGGAGGCACCTCGCCGCCTTTCGTTGCGGACAGCTGGATTGCTTTTCTGGAGCGCTGATTATACGGGCAGTTCCGCTTGCCTGCTAGGACCTTGCGTTCGATCGCCGGGGAATCGCTCGGCCTCGGATCGATCGGCTCGCGAACGTCGCCGCGAGACAACGAAAGGCCACGTGAGATAAAATTCCCAACTGCTCATCAAACGTTCGCATTTCCTGAAAAGGGGCCCATAGGCATGCCGAGGTCGAAAGAATTTACGGTAAAGATTGAGGACAAACCCGGCGCTCTCGGGAAGTGCTTCGCCGCTCTCGGGGACCGCGGCGTGAACATCCTCGCTTTTCAATCGTACGTGGAGGAGGGCGAGAGCGTGGCCCGGTTCATCGCGGATGATATGCCTGCAGCAAAGTCCGTGCTCGGCAGCCTGCGAATGATCTTTGAAGAGACGGAAGTTGTAGTGGTAAGGCTGGCTCCGCGTGCGGGAGCGTTGGGCCGCGCCGCCGCACGGTTGGGCGAAAAAAAGATCAACATCGACTATTCCTACTCCGGCGAGGACCCGAAATCGCCGCTCGGCCTGCTGGTGTTCGGCGTGGACGACTTGACGACAGCGGCCAAAACATTGGACGAATTGGCCGCCGAAGACTCTAAAACCTCAGCGTGATGGCCGAACGGGCTACGAACCTCCGTCTGAGGCGGATTTGGTTCGCTTCGGGCGCGGCGCTATAATGGGAATACCAACGGGGGCGACACGGTTTCGACGGAAGCTGTCGCGGCTCGAAGGCATGCCGGGCTCCACCTGCCCGCAATCGGGTGGAAACAAACTAACTGGCAACTCACAGCTAGCTCTCGCTGCCTAACCAAAAGTAGGTAGCGCGTCTCCTCAAGCGTCGCCTGCGCGGTTGAGATGAGGCGTCACACAGTAGGCTGGCCGTCGCGTTTCGGTCCGTAATGCGGCGGCGAGATCATCGGACTAGTCGGTGGCGCGTCTTGCCCGCTCTGAGTTCCATCGACGAACAAAACGGAACGGGCTAAGCATGTAGTCTTCGGGTTGCAAAGCTTCTCGGACGGGGGTTCGACTCCCCCCGCCTCCACCAATTTCGCACTACAACGGCTGATCGGGGCGGATGATTGTCCGCCACATGTGGGCGACGGGGCTGCCGTCGTTGCCCAATCCCTCTTTGGGCTGCTTGAAGTGGCGGCCGATGATATCGAGGAAAGAGTCGATCGTCACCACCACATTCGGATCGAAAGCGTATAGATCGTTCACGGCCACCATGCGCGGCTCCATGTACCACTTGTGCTTGCGGACCATCTGGTAGGTCGCTTCGATGTAGGGTGGCGGCACGTAGTCCACGCCAAATAGCTGGCGATACAGATCCGGATACTCGTATCCCACCGAGGGATCGGCGTAATGCCGCAGCGCCTGATGGTAGCGAATCGCGAACGAGACCTTTTCCGGCACGTACGGCTCGAAGAGCTGCGCTCCCCACCATCCGTGATCGGTGCGAATCAGTTCCTGGACAACGTCGTGAAGCAGGCACGCCAGAATAATTTCCTCGGACATGCCGTTTTTCATCGCGAGGTTCGCGCTTTGCAGGACGTGGTGCGCGGTGTCCATGAATCGCAGCTTGAAAAAATCGATCAGCGTGGGATTCGCGGGCATGGGCGCGAGCCGCTTCACGTTTTCGCCCGTGCGCGGCACCATCAGAAAACCCGCGCCCGCGCGGTACGGCCGCGTTTCGATCTGCGCTTCCACTTCCGCGGCGGTCGGGTATTCGCCCGGTGCGTATGTGGCGGGCAAGTGATGGCCGCCGTGCTTGAGGGCGATGGCCGTATTCAGTTCCGCCATCATCCGGCTCTCGAGAGCATCGGCGCGGCTCTCGGCATCCATTTTGCTCGCGGCGTCCGCCCCGCCCAAGCCATCGAGAAAAGCCTTGCGATCGATTTCCATGCCCCTATCCTAGTCGCACTCCGCGATTCCGCAAAACGCCTGCTATGGTCAGGGTGCGCGGCGCGGGCGCAGGAGATGAACGGCGAAAAATATCAGGGCGAGGATCAGGAAGATGTGGAGTAGGAGTCCGGCGACGTGAAATGCGATGAAGGCAAAAGCCCAGACGAATAGAAACAGAAACGCGAGACCGAGAAAGATGAATCGCATGGCTGACCTCGCTCCGATCCTATCATCCAATCACCTCAATTGCGGAAAGCCTAGCGCGTGAGCCACGTGATCAGCGCTGAATACTGCGGATATTGAGCGGCCAATTCGGCGCGATTGCCGGGTTCGTAATCCTGGGCGTCGAAGCCGGGGGCCATGGTGGTGCCCATCAGCGCGAATTTTCCGCCGGGTGCGAGGCGCGAGCCCTGCCACGTTCCTGCGCGCACGACGTGCTGCAGGCGCATGCCCGCCGCGACGTCCTGCCCGAGAAGGACGGCTTCGCCCGTCCCGCCGGGCTTGAGCTGCAGCATTTCGACTGGGTCGCCCAGGTAAAAATGGTAGATTTCGTCGCCGCGCAGGCGGTGCAGCGCTGAAAAAGTGCCTGGCGTGAGCATGTAGTAGATGGCTGTCGAAAGCGCGCGCTCGCCGGGATAGGAATCCGGCAGCGCGCTCGCGGGCACGGCGCCTTTCGAGCGGTGGGTTTCGGCAAAATATCCGCCTTCGACGGGCAGGGGCTTCATTTTGAGCAGGTCGCGGATCTGTTCGGGGGTGAGCATGGCGTTGAAGATACGAACGCGGGGCAGGGAAGGCAAGCGAAACCTCACAGGGCCCAACCCGAGCAGGCTAAGCCACTTCTGATCCGTTGCACGGCCCAGGAACGCGCTCAGGGAATGCCAGTTGACACCCCCAACTACCGTTTCCATAATCGCAAAAGGTAGGGAAGCGTCTTGACCGAACGTTCAAAATCGCTCGAGCATGCCCTCGAGCAGGCTGTTTCGCGCGCATTGCGCGACAATCTTGCTCCGCTCCAGCGGACTGCGGACGAATTGCATCAGGCCTACTCCGATTTGGTAGCGGCCTGTTCGTCCAGCCGCCCGAGCAATGCGCTTCCTGCCATGCTGCGCGCGCAAACGGCGGCATCGGCGCTTGCCGCGGGGCTTTCCGTCCTGTCGAATTTCGTTGCCGTCGCCCTCAACCCGCGCGATCGCGGCCCCGTTGACGAGCAAGCGGGCGAGGTGGCGATCGCCGAAGTCGAAGCGGAATTGGAAGCCGATCCCGCGCTTAAACCCGTAACCGAACCCGAAATCGAAACGCCAGAACAAGAGCCTGCAGAAGCGCACGCCGAAACGGCGGTTCATGCGCCACCGGTGGACGCCAAATGGGCTCAGGAACAGGAAGCGCGCGCGGAGGCCGCCGTCGAGGAGGCTGCCGCGCAAGAAGCGGCCGCTGCCGAGGCGCTCACCTTCGACCTTGCAGCGCTGCCGGACGACCTGCGAGACTTGCACCGCCGGGCGAGCCGAAACGCTAAAGTGGCCATGCAGGACATACAATTGTTGCGGCCCGAGGAAGTTAAATTGGGCCGCGAGAACAACGACATCTGTCAACGGTTGCGCAGTGATCTCGACAAGGCCCGCAAGGAATATGACCGCCGCTTCCGAGCGATTCAGGATCATCCCGTGGATCATTTCCACCATTGGATGGTGGAAATTCTCGCCAAGGGCAAGGACGACGCCCTCGGAGAGTACCCGTATCCCTCGCCTGTCCTGCGGCACTAAGACTGCGATGCGACTCTCCGGTCCGCTCCTTCGTGCGACCGGCGCATGGCTGCTCGTGTGTTCGGCTTGTTTCGCCGGCGCCAGCCCGAAATCGCAGGTAAAGTCAGCGTCGATCCCGGCTTCGCCGTCTGCCTCCGCGAGCCGTTCTTCGCTTTCCGAGAAGCAGCTCGAGAAATTGTCGCGGATGCTCAAGGATACGAAATCCAATTGGGCTTATTCGCGGCTCAGCTCGCTCGCGCAGCAGAAATCCTCGGGAGCGCTCGGGGCGCGCGCGGCGCTGGCGCTCGGCTTCTTCGATTACAACAAGCAGCGCTATGCGCAAGCGGCGAAATGGTTCGCGCGCGCGCAGAAAGATCCGCTGCTCGGCGACTACGGCCTCTATTGGAGCGCCGAAAACGATCTCGCCGCGAGCAACGACGCGGCCGCCCTCACCGAACTCCAGCAGTTCCGCAAGAATTTTCCGAATTCCGTGATGACGGAGCAGGCGCTCGAAGCGCTCGGCACCGCAGCGATCGGCGCGAAGCGGCCCGCCGACGCGGTTGCGGCGCTCGATGCCTACCCGCAGACGCCGCAGCGATCGGCTCTGCTTTTCCTGCGCGGCGAGGCGCACGAGCAGGCCGGGCAGATGCTCGAAGCGGCCTCGGACTACCGCAGCGTCTACGAGAATTTCCCCACGAGCGAGCACGGGCGCGAGGCAGGCGTGAGGTTCGACTTCCTGAGTGCCACTCCGGGCGCGCAAATTCCGCCGATTCCGCTCGGCGATCGCGTCTCCCACGCGGAGATTCTTTTCGCCGCGAAGGATTGGAGCGATGCTCGCGACGAGTACGCGAAGGCCCTGCCGCAGCTTTCCGGCGCGGCGAGCGAACGCGCGCGGCTGAGAATCCTCGAATGCGGCATGCAGATCGGCGCGGGCCCGTCGGAAGTGGCTGCGATGCAGATCACCGATCCCGATGTCGATGCGGAGCGTTCCTACGCGCTCGCGCAGTATTATCGCGATCAGCAGCAGGAGCCGCAGATGATCGCCGCCGTCGAAGCGGCCGCGAAGGGCGCGCCCACAAGTCCCTGGGCCGCTGCCGCGCTTTTTCTCGCGGGAAACTATTATTGGGTGCAGCTCAATCGCGCTCAGGCCTCGAGCTACTACAACCGCGTCGTCCAATATTTCCCCAACGGGCCCGACACGCCGTCCGCGCAATGGCGTGTCGCTTGGACCGCTACGCTCGCTCGCCAGCCCGGCGCGGCGGAATTGCTCGAGCAGCACCTGCGGAATTATCCGGGTTCACCGTACGTTGCGGACGCGCTCTACTGGCTCGGCCGCCTGGCTGACGAAGCGGGCGCTCAACCGCTCGCGCGCAGCTATTACGAAAAGCTTGCCGACCGCTACACGCAGAATTATTTCGGTCTTCTCGGCGCCGAGCGCCTGCGCGAACTTGGCCCCGGGCCCACGCAGACTTCCGATGTGCTCGGCGTGATTCCGCCGGCGCCCGATCCGCCCACGCTCGACGGCAAGATTCCGCGCGCCGCAGGCGGATTGAAGGATCGCGCAGATGCTCTGCGCTCGATCGGCTTTGATTCCTCGGCGGAGCTCGAATTGCGCGCGGCCTACGCGGCGACGGGTGAGCCGCGCCTCCTATTTGAAGCCGCACAGGAAGCGGCGGCCGCCGGGCAATACGGCGCGGCGATCGTCACGGTGCGTCAGATTTTTCCGCAGCTCGAATCGGTGGCGTTCACCGATATTCCGCGCGAGGTTTGGCTCACCGCCTACGCGCTGCCATACGAATCCACCATCCGCCGCTGGTCGCGCAACAACGGACTCGATCCCTTGCTCGTGGCGGGGCTCGTGCGCCAGGAATCGGCGTTCAATCCTGATGCGCTCTCCGTCTCCGACGCGGTCGGGCTGATGCAGCTGCTTCCCAAGACGGCGCGACAGGTGGCGCGGCAGCTGCGCGTGCGCTATTCGCGCACGCGGCTCAACGATCCGGATTACAATGTGAGGCTCGGCACCGCGTATTTCGCGGCGCTCGAGAAGCAGTTCGGCAGCGTCGAGGCGGCCCTGGCCGCGTATAATGCGGGCGCGGATCGCGTCGCGCAGTGGACTGCCGGCCAGACCTATCACGAGCCGGCCGAATTCGTCGAATCGATTCCGTTCACGCAGACGCGCTTGTACGTGCAGATCATCACGCGCAACGCCACCATCTATCGCCGGCTCTATGGAGCGCAGAACGCAAATGAATCCCGCACAGCCCGAACGGGCCGTGGTTACTAGCATTAGCCCTAAGCTTTCCTCCAAAGCCGAGCGCTTCACCGAATCCGTAATCCGCGAAATGACGCGCCTGGCGCTGCGATATAACGCCGTCAACCTCTCGCAGGGTTTTCCCGATTTTCCCGCGCCCGCCGAAATCAAGAACGCCGCGAAGGCGGCCATCGACGCGGACGTCAATCAATACGCCATCACCTGGGGCGCGAAGAAATTTCGCGACGCGATCGCCGCGAAATTCGAGCGCATGCAGGGAGTGGCGGTCGATCCCGAGCGCGAGATCACCGTCTGCTGCGGATCGACGGAGGCGATGATGTCGTCGATGATGGCGATCATCAATCCGGGCGACGAAGTGGTGGTCTTTGAGCCGTTCTATGAGAATTACGGGCCGGATGCGATTCTTTCGGGCGCCACGCCGCGTTTCGTGAAACTGCAGCCGCCCGATTGGACGTTTGATCCTGATGAATTGGCCGAGGCGTTTGGTCCCGCGACGAAGGCCATCATTCTCAATACGCCGAATAATCCCACCGGGAAAGTTTTCGAGCGGGCCGAATTCGAATGCATCCGCGATCTGTGCGTCCGCTGGAACGCGTTTGCGATCACCGACGAAATCTACGAGCACATGCTCTACGATGGCGCCGAGCACATCTCGCTCGCCTCGCTCGACGGCATGCGCGAGCGCACGCTCACGATCAATGCGCTGTCGAAGACGTATAGCGTCACGGGCTGGCGCGTCGGCTGGGTGATTGCGCCGCCGGACGTGACCGCCGCGATCCGCAAGGTGCACGATTTCCTTACGGTGGGCGCGGCGGCGCCGCTGCAGGAGGCAGGCGCGATGGCGATGCAATTGCCGCAAAGCTATTACGACACTCTCTCGCGCGAATACGCCGCCCGCCGCGAACGCATGCTCGGAATCCTCGGCGGCGCCGGATTCAAATGCTTCAAGCCGCGCGGCGCGTACTACATCATGACGGACATTTCCGCATTTGGCTTTCCGGACGATGTCGCCTTCGCGCAATATCTCGTGAAGGAAATCGGCGTCGCCGCCGTCCCCGGATCGAGTTTCTATCGCGATCCCGCCGATGGCCGCAACCACCTCCGCTTCACATTCTGCAAAAAGGAATCGACATTCCAGGCCGCCACCGAGCGCCTCGCGAAACTGAAACCTGCTAGATAACTGAATCGTTATTCGGCCGCTACAATTATCCCGCGCGGCTTTCACCCGCGTGTACATTGGTTGGAGTTATCGGGGTGAATCGTGAATCCACGATGGATGCTTCCGGCCCTTCTTCTTGCTACTTTGACCTTGCCGCTCCTCGGCAAATCATTGAAATCTACGCAGTCCGCTCCGGAAAGAATCCTGTTTGCGGTATGGCCGGCGCAGGCCACGAAAGACCCGGCCGTTCCGATCGTCGATCCCATCGGCGTTCTCGCAGGTTCGCACATTCACTCGCTGGGCGATTACAACAAACTGCCGGACGCATTCTTCGATCACTTCGAAAAGACCTATTACGCGCCGGGACGCATGTTCCCTTCCTCATGGGTGGCAGCAATAAGGGCCGGCTTACCATTCAAAAGGCGACCGGTATATATTGCGTGTCACTCGTAGCCACGGCGAAACTCTCGATTCCACTGTCCTATCCTCAGATGGCGCTCGCGGCGACCTCGACGGAGGGCTTGGGACTCCACGAAGATTGGCGCAAGTCGCCGACGACGGATCAGCGCGCTGAATTTATGCAACTGAGCGTTGCCTTTCTCAAGAGAAAGCCCCTGCAGCCTTTCACGCCCTCGCAGATCAAGATCGACGGCCTCTATTCGACGAAGCTCGGACTGAATCAACCGGATTCTCTGATTGGCAGCGTTTCCCTCACGCAGAAAACAGCGATCAGCCACCTCCTGCTCGTAGCCAATCAGACCGAGAGCCACTACAAGATCGCACTCGCCTCCTATCACGTTGGAAGCGATGTCGAAGATCATGCGGATGACGTTGACGAGAGCTTTGTCGATCAACTCGACTTAGATGACGACGGTGTCGATGAAATCATCGCAATCGTTGGCTATTCGGAATCCTGGGACTATATCGTTTACAAGCAAGTCAACGGGGCATGGAAAAAGATATACGAGGGCGGTGGTGGCGGCTGCTAGCGCTTCATACGGTCTTCTCTGCGAACTCAGCATCTCTGCGGTGATCTCTCGATCTGGTCAGTGATCTTTCAGATTTCAGATTTGAGATCGAAAACAGAAGCAACGGATCACCGCGGAGACGCAGAGTTCGCAGAGGAAACCACGTCGTGCCCGCGGCGCCGACGATCTGGTTGGCTAGGCCAAGAGATCAGGTGAGATCAAACGACTGCAGGTAGTCGGGAATCGTGACGGGCCAGCCGCGCTGCGCCACGATGGCGTCGCGTAGCGCCGTCAGCCCGCTCGGCTCGCCGTGAACCATAAACGTCCTCTTCGGCGGCGTCTGAATCCCGGAAATCCATCGCAGCAGTTCGCTTTTGCCCGCGTGCGCGGAAAGCTGGCCGAGCTCCACCACCTGCGCGCGCACCGGCACTTCGTCCCCGTGAATTCGCAGGAACTTCGCGCCGTTTTGCAAAGCGCGGCCGCCCGATCCTTCGGCCTGGTATCCGACGAGCAGCACGGTGCTGCGCGAATCCGGCAGCCGGTGCGCGAGATGATGCAGCACGCGCCCGCCGGTGATCATGCCGCTCGCCGAAATGATGACGCACGGCGCGACGACGTTGTTGATCTTCTTCGAATCCTCCACCGTGCGCGTCATGTGGATTTCGTGGATGTTCAGCGGATCGAGGTCGGTTTGCTGTTTCAGGTCGTGATCCGCCTTGTGGCGTACGTAGATGTCGGTGATATTGATGGCCATGGGGCTGTCGACGTAGATCGGAAGGCGCGGAATCTTCTTCTGCACGCACAGCACGTGCAAGTAGTAGAGCAGCAATTGCGTTCGATCGACCGCAAACGCCGGAATCACGACGGTGCCGCCGCGCTTAATTGTGCTGTTGACCACATCCGCGAGGGCGTCCGTCACCGAGCCCGCTTCATGCTCGCGATCGCCGTAGGTCGATTCGCAGAGGAGGAAGTCCGCGCGCGCGGGCGACTCCGGGTCTTTCAGTATCGGCTGATCGTAGCGCCCGATGTCGCCTGAAAAGACGACCAGCGTCTGCTTGCCATTTTCAGTGATCGTCAGCTCGAGCCATGTCGCGCCGAGGATGTGCCCCGCATCGTGCGGCAGCGCGGAAAATTGCGGACTGATCTTGAAGGCATCGTTGCTCGGGATTTCGCGGAATTGCTGCAGCGCCGTTTGCGATTCGGCCACAGTGTAAAGCGGCAGCGGAGGCTTGTGGCTGGCGTAGCCTTTCTTCGCCGCATAGCGCGCGTCTTCTTCCTGCAGGTGGGCGGAATCGGGAAGCAGCAGCGCGCAAAGTTCGTGCGTCGCCGCATTCGCATAGATGGGTCCGCGGTATCCGTTGCGCACCAGCCGCGGCAAATAGCCCGTGTGGTCGATGTGCGCATGCGTGAGGAGGACCCAATCGATCGTGGCTGGATCGACGGTCAGCTTGTCCCAGTTCCGCTGCTTCAGCTCGCGCGATCCCTCGAAGAGCCCGCAATCCACCAGCAGCCGCTTGCCTTCTGCTTCCACCAGATATTTCGAGCCTGTAACCGTTCCCGCCGCGCCCAAGAAAGTGATTTTTGGCATAGTGCGGCATTCTACGCTAGATGACCTCTCGGCGCCCGTCGTTTGACGGGCGCCGGGTCAGTTTCCGATTGTCCGAACTAATCAGAAGCTTGCTCTCGTATAATGCCGGGCCTCGCTGGTGTCGGAGTCTCCGCGGGAGTCGGATGGCAAATAGAAGGTCAAAACGAATAGCTTGGATGACGGCGTTCGTCATTCTGTCTGGCGGGGCCGTCTTGTACGCAGTAAGCCTGCTGGTGGCACTCGTTGGTAAAGCCTATAGGCTGATGGGCCCCTGTTTGTACTACAATTTCAGCAATGTGCCGCCTCGCCACCGAGTTTTGGCTCCTTCTAAATACTGGTTTTCGCGCCCGTCGCAGCGGCTCCCGCTCTCGCGCAAGATTCTCAGACGCCGCCCGACCTTTCTGGCACTTGGGTGCTTCGTGATTTCAAGACCAACGCCAAGAAACCCACGAAGCCTCCGACTATCGTCATTAGGTGCTCAGGGCCTAAAATTGAGATGCGCAGTACATGGCAGATCACGGAATCGACCAGAAAATACATCGTTGATGGAAAGGAACATCCAACCGGTCCATCCGGAGTGGGCCAGGAACTCGACGATGCTCTGGCGAAGGCTTTCTGGGAAAACGCCACGCTAGTCACCGTGATAACCAGGTCGAACCGCGGGACTGGAACAAGAGCTCGGGTGACGGAGCGGTGGAGGCTTTCTGGTGATGGCCGCACTCTCACACGTAGCTTTGACGACATAGATCTAACACTCGTTTACGACAAGCAGTAACGATCATTCGCCCGCGCCGCGATCCTTTGTATTTATGTCGAGTCGTAATTAACGCGTTAACCGGAAACTGACCCACTGCCGTTTGACGCTATCTGTCGCGCGGTGCTATAAAAGCAGCTATCGATGTAAACGAACGGTGGGGCCGTGGCGCAGTTGGGAGCGCGCCTCGATGGCATCGAGGAGGTCGAGGGTTCGAATCCCTTCGGCTCCACCAGCCTTCGCTCGCGCCAGCGTGCGAAGGTGGGCCCTGACTGCGCGAGCGACGGCTCGGCGAGTCAGCCTCGGCAGCTTACGTCCATTAAGTATAAGTAGACAAGACGCTTAGCGAAGCAAGCGGCGCGTTTTGCCCCTGGTACTTCCGGGGTATCTCCCTCGCGTCATTTTTCTGTTATTCTTGCAACATAGCGGGGCTTCCTGGTGTCTATCAATTTGCAGGGAGATGTGCCCCGGAAAGCGCGGCCTAAGGCATGTCCGAACTCGCACGCAGTCTGCCGTGGTCTCGGGACGAAGCTCAGCTGGTGACGGAGCTTCAGGCAGGTTCCGACGCGGCTTTCGACTATCTCGTCACCTATTATCACGCGGGTGTATACAACTTGGTTTACGGAATCCTCGCCGATGCAGCCGACGCTGCGGACGTCACGCAGGAAGTCTTCCTCCGGGTCTTTCGCGGCATTCGCGGTTTCCGCGGCGGGAGTTCGCTGAAGACCTGGCTCTACCGCGTTTCCGTGCGCCAGGCGCTCAATCATCGCCGCTGGTGCTGGCGCCATCACCGGCAGCAGATTTCGATCGATGCCGAGGAAGACGGCCGCAATTCGGCCATGGAATTGAGAGATGAGGAAGCGACGCCGTTCGAGCAACTGGCAACGCGCGAAATGCAGTCCACGGTACGCCGCGCGCTGGCGTCCGTGCCTCCTCTGTTTCGCAGCGCCGTGATTTTGAGAGATCTCGAAGGGCTCTCGTACGAAGAGATCGCGGAAATTCTGGAAGTTTCGGTTGGAACGGTGAAATCCCGGATCCTGCGCGGCCGGCGAACGCTCAAGGACATACTCGATCCCATTCTGCATGCACCTCAACAGCGGATGGCCGCAGCGTCCGGCAACCGGGCCACGATCACTGTCGGGGGTCGCCCGATCGGCGCAGTAGCCGCCACGCATCCTGAAACGCCCAGCGTGCCTCACACCCATGAAACTGCCGTCGGTGAAATGCAGGGAGCTGCAAGATGAAGTGCCAAGAAGCGCAAAGACGCCTTCCCGGTTATCTCGATGGAGCCATGCGCGCGCAGGACCATGCGGGTTTGCGCGAGCATCTCGATTCGTGCGTGGAATGCCGGGGCCATCTCGAGCGCTATCGGCTGCTCAACGGATATCTTGCGCACATGGAACCCGTGGCCGCGCCCTCCGATCTGGCGTTGAAGATTCGCATGCGCGTTTCGCGCGAACGGTCTCCGTGGGCGGGCGTCGTCCGGTTTTGGAATAGCACACTGTTGATTTTCGAGAATCTCCTGGGCCCGCTCGCAGTTCCGGCCACAGGCGGCGTCCTCACGGCTTTGGGCGTGTTCATTTTCGTCGTGCACGGCTTGCTGGTCGGCGTGCCCATGAACGGCGTTGTGCCCAACGATCTGCCGCTCAACCTGGTTCAGCCCGCCGAGCTCGAAAGCCTTGCGCCGTTCCCGGTTCCCGGCATGGTTGGGCCCAACGGTCAGCCGAGCCCGAGCGGATTGCTGTTGGAAGCGACGCTGAACGCCCAGGGCGAAGTGGTCGATTACAAGATCCTTTCCGGCCCCGAGAATGTGGACGTCCATCATCAGATCGATCAGCTCCTCATGTTCTCGCGCTTTCGGCCGCAGATGAATTTTGGCCGGCCGATGGACGGTGGACGCGTCCTGTTGAACTTCAGCGAGGTCCGCGTGCACGGGTAGCTTCGTCGCCGGAAACGAGCTTCCAACCAATTCCGCGATTCTTGACTCTGATCCTTTCGACCGCTAGAGTTTGACCGTATCCGAGGTTTCCCGTGAGCCGGGCGCGCATCGGGGGAAGGTGATTGCCCGGAGCCGGAAGACAGGAAGCCGCCGGGACCCTAGATCGAGGAGCAGGCCCATCCAAAGTTTCGTCCGAAATTTCAAGCTTTCGTATCCTTTGCTTGCGTTCTTGTTCGTCTGTGTTGCGGCCACCCTGCCCGCATCCTTGCAGGCGCAGCAAGCCACCGACAGCAGCTATACGGGCATTACCGTCCAGGCAAGCCCGCAGGTTTTTGCCACGATGTGCGCCCTGGGCGCGGCGGGCTACCAGGTTGACGATAGTCTGCTCGCCCAGATGCCCGCGCGCCGCGCTCTGCGCGACGATCTGCTCAAGATGCAGGGCCCGGCGACGGATGCCCTGCGCCAGTTTTATCAGGATCACGCCTTGGCCGATCCTGGCGAGACGCTTTCCCGCTACGTCACCTTTGCGGTGGTCGCCGGTCCGCCCCCGGATTTCCAGCTGTCGGAAAATCAGGAATTGCTTCCGCCGGATGTGGTCGCGCTCGACGGATTCCAGACCGTTCTCGCCAACTTCTACCGGGAAGCGCGTCTTGGATCGCGTTGGACCTGGGTCGAGCCCGAATACGAGCCTCTCCTGGCGAACTATCGCGCCTCTCTCCGCCAGATTGTCACGATCTCCGATGCGTATCTCCGCGAAATCGTGAAGCCCAACAACGGCCGCACGTTTACGGTATACGTCGAGCCGCTCGTCGGCGCCCGGACGAATTTCCGGAATTACGGCGACCAGTATTCGATCGTCGCCGGTGCCGCTTCCGAGCTTCCCGTCGACGCCATCCGGCACGCGTATCTGCACTTTTTGCTCGATCCCCTGGTGCTGAAAAATCGCCCGCTGGAGTACAAAAAGCGCGCCCTCCTTTCAGTGGCGGCGCGCGCGCCCCGCCTGCCCGCCGAATACGACAACGACTTCATTTCACTCATGGACGAGTGCCTGATCAAGGCCGTCGAATTGCGCCTGCGCCACCTCTCGGGGCCGCAGCTCGAAGCTGCGCTTCACGACGATGATCAGTCCGGCTTCATTCTCGTGCGGCCCCTAGTCGCCCAGCTGCAGCTTTTCGAGAAGGCCGGCCCGGCCATGTCCTACTATTTCTCCGATCTGATCGCGGGCATCGACGTTGCTGCCGAGCAAAAGCGCCTGCAAGGCTTTGCCTTTCCTCCCGTCGAAAGCGGGCCGGCGCCCCAACAGCACGAAAACTCCGAGGCGGTTCTGGCGTCGGAGCTCGATCGCTGGCTCGTCGAGGGCAATCGCGAGCTCGAGCAGAAGGATGCTTCGTCCGCCGCCGCGACATTTGAGAAGGTGCTCGCCAAATATCCCAACGATGCCCGCGCGATGTACGGCCTGGCGATCGCCTCCGTGGTTTCCGGCGACGCGGATCATGCCAAGACTCTCTTCGAGCAAATCACCGCCGCGTCAAATTCCGATGCGGCTTCCTCATCGGTGGATCCGGAAATTCTGGCCTGGTCTCACGTCTATCTCGGCCGCATCCACGATCTCCAGGACGAGCGCGATTTGGCCGTGAGCGAGTATCGAGCGGCGTTGGCCGTCGATGACGGACCCGCGGACGCCCGCGCGGCCGCCCAGGCCGGCGTCGAGGCGGCCTATAAGGCTCCCCCGCACGCGGGCGAGAGTCAGGAACCGCAACAGTGATCCGTTCGTCTCATGTTCAAGTTTCTCCGGCCCAATATTCGGCAAGGGGAGGATCCGTCACATGAGACTCCTAGTATCGGATTCCGCAGTTCGCACGCTGTCGATTGCGTTCGCCGGCATCGTATTCGCCGCGGCTTGCCACGCGCAAGCCGTTGCGGGTGGGCAGCAGGCAACGCCCATGGTCTCGGGCACCGACCAGATGCAGACCGAGCTTCACATGCTCACGGACGTGCAAGAACAAGGCGGCGCCGTGGACCCGCAAGAAGTAAACGCTTACAAAGCCTTCTATAAAGCGGATGAGCCGGCCAAGAAAATCAAGCTGGGCGATGGCTTTCTCCAAAAATATCCCAAGAGCGCCCTCGATGAGCCGGTCGACGTCGGCCTGCTGAATGTCTATTACGCACAACAGGACTGGAAGAATGTTTATGCGACAGCGGATAGTGCGCTCGCGCTGAAGCCCAACGACGTCTACGTTCTCACCACCGTCGGCTGGGCGATCCCACACTTCTATCATCCGGATGATTCGGATGCGGACCAGATGCTCGACAAAGCTGAGACCTACGCAAAGCATGCACTCGAGGTGCTGCCGGCGATGCCCAAGCCTTCCTACATGACCGACGCTCAATTCGCCGCGATGAAGACTCAGTCTGCGCTTCAGGCGCATAGCGCTCTCGGCCTGGTTTATTTCCGCCGCGAGGATTACGAGAACTCCGCCAAGGAGCTTCAGCAGTCCACGCCGAGCACCGCGAATCCCGATGCCACCGATCTGTACGTCCTCGGTGTCGATTTCGAGAATTTGAACCGCTTTGCCGACGCGACCGACGCCTACAATCGTTGTGGTCAGATCGCCGGCCCTTTGCAGGACCGCTGCAAGCAAAGCGCTGACGCAGCGAAAAAGCAGATCCCGCAGTCAAAATAGCAGGGGATGGGAACTATCACGGAAGGACAAGGGACAAGCCAGATGACACTTTCATCCGTTCAAAACGCGATCCGCACCCTCGCAGTTGCGCTCGTTGCCACCGCCGCGCTTGCAGCGGTTTCTCGCGCGCAGGGCACCAATCCGAACCTTGTAACAGGCAAGGAGGACCAGCAGAATCAGGATCAGCAGATGAAAGAGAAAACGCTCGATCAGGGCAACACGCCGCCGCAGTCCCCGGCCCCGAAAGTCGACCCCAAGGAAGAGGCCGCATACAAAGCCTTCTTCGACACAAGCGCGCAGGATGAGGACACCAAGATCAAGCTCGGCGAGGACTTCGCCAAGACCTATCCGGACAGCCGCTATATCGAGTCCGTGTATGCGGTCCTTTCGGAGGCCTACTATGCCAAGCAGGACTGGAAGAATCTGTACCTCGTTTCGGACAAGGCTCTCGCGATCAATCCGGATAACGTCGATATTCTCACCATGGTCGGCTGGGTGATTCCGCACGTTATCGATCCCAGCGCACCCGATGCCGATAAGCAGCTCGACAAGGCCGAAACCTACGAAAAGCGGGCGCTCAAGGACATTCCCACGCTCACCAAGCCTCCGGCCATGACGGATGAACAGTTCGCCACCGCCAAAATCGAGAAGACCGCCGAAGCGCACAGCGGCCTCGGCCTCGTGTATTTCCGCCGGCAGGATTTCGACGGCGCAGCTAAGGAGCTCCAGCAGGCCACGCTGAACAACCCGAATCCCGACGCCACCGATTTCTTCGCGCTTGGGGCCAGCCTCCAGAACGGAGGCCATTACGCGGAGGCCGCGGACGCTTATAATCGTTGCGGCCAGATCATGGGAAGCTTGCAGGACACGTGCAAGCAGAATGCGGACAAGTCCAGGCAACTCGCCGCGCAGAAGAAATAGGGAACGAGGCAGCCGTCCATGACCGACGAGGAGCGCGCGGCACTGGAAACCACGCTCGGTTATCGCTTCCAGCGCCCCGACCGGCTCGAACGCGCGCTCACGCATCGCTCCCTGCGGCAGAGCGCGGGAGGCGTCGACAACGAACGCCTCGAGTTCCTTGGCGACCGCGTTCTCGGCCTCGTGGCCAGCGAGCGGCTTCTCGCTTCCTTCCCTCAATGGGACGCGGGCAATCTCTCGAAGGGCCTCGCGCGCCTCGTCAGCGCGGCTTCGATCCACGCGGCGGCGCAGCGCTTGCAACTCGGCTCGCACCTCCGTCTCGGCCCCGGCGAAGAAAAAACCGGCGGCCGTGAAAAGAAGAGACTGCTGGCCGACGCGTTCGAAGCGATTCTCGGCGCGATCTATCTCGATGGCGGCCTGGCTCCGGCGGCCGCCTTCTTGCGTCGCAGCTTGCTGGATCCCGCGCTCGAAGGAGAAGTCGAAGGCCTCGAGCGCGCCGATCACAAGTCCGCCCTGCAGGAGTGGCTTCAGCAGCGCGGCCTCGGCATGGCCGAATACCGACTTCGCCACGCATCTGGGCCCGAGCATCAGAAAACGTTCGAGGTGGAAGTCTGGCACGGGGGCCAGAGGCTCTCGGCCTCCGAAGGCCGCAGCAAGAAGGAAGCGGAACAAGCGGCTGCCAGAATCGCACTGGGAATCTTGGAAGAAAGCTGTGGGATTGCCTGAATGGAATCGATCGAAACAGAAGCCGGCGCGAACGTAGCCGAATCCTCCGCGCCTCCTGCCCCGCCGAAGGCCTATGCCGCGCATAAGGGAATGGCGGGCGGCCTTGCCGAGGTCATCGAGTCGCTGCTCGTCACGATTCTCCTCGCCCTGTTTGCCACCACGTTCGTTCTGCAGGCGTTCAAGATTCCCTCGGGTTCCATGGAACCCACTCTTCTCGTCGGCGATCACGTCCTCGTGAACAAGTTTCTCTTTGGCGGCCACGGCGCGTGGTATGAAAAGCTCCTGCCGTATCGGCCCGTTCGTCGCGGCGACATCATCGTCTTCCGGTTTCCCTACGACGATCACGTCCATTACGTCAAGCGGGTCATCGGGCTCCCGGGCGACCATCTGCGCATCGTGAATCAAATCGTCTACATCAACGGCAAGCCGCTCGCCGAGCCCTACGCCGTCCACAACGAAGCCTACGATCCGTTCGGCGACAATTTCCCGCCGCTCGATCAGGCCGTATTGCAGGAGCGCCTCCGCCCCGAATGGGCGGCGCAGATCGGCAACTACATCCGGGGCGACTCGCTCGTCATTCCGCCGGATCGCTATTTCGTGATGGGCGACAATCGCGACGACAGCTCCGACAGCCGCTACTGGGGTTTTGTCGATCGCGACGCCATCATGGGCCGCCCGATGTTCATCTACTGGTCCGTACGCGCCACGCCCGACGACTACACCGACCGCAGCCTCGCCGGCACGCTTTTCGGCATCGAAGACACGCTCGCCCATCTGCCCAGCCGCACCCGCTGGCACCGCATGCTCCGCGAAGTGCACTAAGGCCCGCGCCGGCTTGCGGCCGTGGTATCTTCATTTCTATCCACCGTGTCCGGCACATACGCACAGACCGTCGAGCCTGCCGAGCCAGTCGATTCGGCTCTTCCGCGGCGCCGCGTCTGGATTCGCTGGGTGAAATGGCTCGCCATTCTGGTTGTCCTCCTTTGGGTTGCTTCCCTGGGCGTTTCATTTCTCATTCGCCACAGCCCCTTGCAGCGAAAATTTACGGCGCACCTGGAAACCGCTTTCGGGCGTCCCGTCCAGGTTGGCAGCTACGACTTCAGCCTTTGGGACGGTCCTTCGCTCGAAGCAGATTCCGTCAGGGTGGCCGAAGACCCGCGCTTCGGTAACGAATATTTCCTGTATGCCGGTTCGATCTCCGTCCGTCTTCGCTGGGAGAGCCTTCTCCGCGGACACATCGAACTCGGCACGCTCTCGCTTTCTCATCCCAGCCTGAATCTCGTCCGCGATTCCGCGGGTGATTGGAACGTCGCCGAATGGCTGCCGCGCCCCGGCGAAAGTGCCGCGCCGCCCGTCCCGGTGGGTCCCTCGCCGCCATCCTCGCTCCTGCGTTTTCGCAGGATCGAGATCGATGGCGGCAGAGTCAACTTCAAGCAGGGCGATGAAAAGCTCCCGCTTGCCTTCGTCGACGTGAGCGGCGGCGTCGAAACCGATAGCCCCGGCCTCTGGCGCATCGATCTCGACGCGACGCCCTGGCGCGCCGCGGTGCTCCTGCAGCAGGTGGGTACGATTCACGTTTCGGGCCGCGTCGGCGGCACTTCCTCGCGCCTGCGGCCTGCCGCGCTCGACCTTTCATGGGCCGACGCTTCGATTTCGGACGTGTTGCGCCTCGCCACCGGCGATGATAACGGCATTCGCGGCACGCTCGCGCTTGCTCTCAATGCGAGCGCACAGGAGCCGGACGGCACGTGGGCGCTTCGAGGCAGCGCTCAACTCGGCCAACTCCACCGCTGGGATTTGGCGTCCCGCTCCGATAATCCCTCGCTCAATCTGATCGCGCAGGCTCGCTGGAATCCCGCAACCTCATTCCTCGAATTTACCGATGCGACGCTCGAGGCTCCCCACTCGAACCTGCACGCCTCCGGCCGAATTTTCTGGGGCGATTCCCGCCGGCCTCCGAAGGAACTGGCTCCCCCTGTTCAAGTGGGCGTTACATCTTCGCAAATCGATCTCGCCGATCTGCTCGATTGGCTGCGCGCGTTCCACTCGAATGTCGCGGACGACGTCGCGGCGCAAGGGATGGTCGCGGTTCGCGGCAATCTCGACGGTTGGCCGTTGCGCGTCGTGAATGCGGTCGGTTCGAGCGATGGCATGGACCTCACCGGCGCGAGCCTTCAGGCTCCGGCGCATCTGGGTCGCGTGCAATTTCGATACGATCGCGGAACCATCTCCCTGCTGCCCGCGACCCTTTCTTTCATCGCCGCCAATGGCGTGGCCAGCACGCGTTCCGCGCGCGCCGCGGCGGCTCGATCCGATGGCTCGTTTCAGATGAGCGTCTCGACGAAATCCTCGCGCGGCGCCTTGCCCACTTGGCACATTGCCGGAAGCAGCCGCGACATGCGCGACCTTGTGTCGGCGGCGGGCGCGCTGGGACTGAATATCTCCCGCGGCTGGGATCTCGCCGGACCGGCTTCCTGCGATCTGCTTTGGAGCGAGACGAGCTTTCCGTGGCGTGTCCGGCCCACCGGCTGGATCGAATTCGGTATCCCGGCTGCAACAGATGGAACGGCGGGCGCCCCAATCGACGGTGCCGCCCTCCATGCGCCTTTCCTGAATCAGCCGATCGATCAGATTCGCGCGCGCGCGGAACTCAAGCCGGGTGACCAGCACATCGCGCTCACGTCGGCGCGCGCGTTTGGCGCCCAATGGAGCGGCACGTTCGATCGCACGGACGTCGATCCCGAGTGGCAGTTCGTCCTCTCCGCGGATACTCTCTCCGGCGCGGACCTCGATCGGTGGCTCAATCCGCTTTGGCGCGAAAGCTTTCTCGACCGCATGCTGCCGTTTCTCAATCCGCGCCTTCCCGCCGTTGCCGTTCCGGAAAATCTGCGCGCCGCCGGAAATCTCACTCTCGATCGATTCGCATTGCCGCCGCTCGTCGTGGACCAACTGCAAGCCGACCTGAAAATCGGCGGCCGTCACATCGAGCTCGCCAACGTTACGGGCCAGCTTTATGGCGGCACGCTGGCGGGTTCGCTCGTCGCCGACCTGCAAGCTCCGCCCTCATACAAAGTGAACGCCGTTTTTTCGCGCGTCGATCTCTCCGCGCTTACCGCCTCGTCTCCCGCGCTTGCGAATCTTTTCGACGGCACCGCCGCGGGCAAAATCTCGTTCACCGCCAGCGGCGCCACGCGCTCGGATCTCGTCTCTTCGCTTGGGTGCCAGGGCCGAGCCGATTTCACCAGCCCCGCCATTCACGGCATCGACCTCGTAGCTTCCTTGCGCGCATCGGCTGCTGTTCCAGGCGCCAGCCGCTTCTCGAGCGCCTCAGCGTCGTTCACGTGCTCGTCGCGAACAATCCAGCTTCAGAATGTGTCGCTCGCCGCCCCGGGCCCCGATATCGCCGGCTCCGGCGCCATCGACTTCAGCCGCGACCTCGACCTGCGCCTACACTTCGTCTCGCCCGCACCAAGATCCGCCGAGCCGTCGTATCGCATCACCGGCTCCCTCGCCTCGCCCAAGATCGCCCGCATCGCGCCGCCCACCCGCCGCTCCCGCTAGAAAGTTGTTGGCTCGGTAACCCACATCTTGGTACCGCAATCTGTTAACAGGAATTGAGAGTGGCTGCGTGAGGACTGCACGTTCGCTATCGTTGCTTCGCGTGTATAATCGCGGCGTTCACGCCTCTGATCCCCGGAAAAAACGGCTTCGGCCCTCGACTTCATCCCCGCGAAGTCGAACGGATCGGCACGGTTCAGAACAAGGTGGAAGCAGGATGAGCGACCCGACTTCGATTCACATCACGCGCTGGGGTGATTCGGGTCCACGGGTTGTGCTCGTCCACGGCGGCGCGCAGGGCACGGCCGTCGGAGGCGAAACCAACTTCTCGAATCAGAGGGTCCTTGCCGAGCGCGGCTGGCGGCTGATCGTGCCGGACCGGCCCGGGCACGGGAAAAGTCTCGACCCCGGTCGTCCCGACGATGCCGAAGCGGACGGCATGTGGGTCGCCGATCTGCTGGGCGACGGCGCGCACTTGCTTGGGCATTCGTTCGGCGGCTGCGTCGCGCTGTCGGCGGCGGCAAGGCGGCCCAAAGCGGTGAAGTCGCTTACTCTGGTCGAACCCGCGATGTTTCAGGTCGCCGCGGGCAATCCGGCAGTGCGGCGCCAACTGTTCGCGATGATGCGGGCGATGATCTTCTCTTTCTCAAACGTCGGTCGAGCTAGGCGGATGCTCAAGCTGCTCGGAATCCCCCCGGAAGTGCGCGGCACTGGTGATAAGGCGCAGCTGGCGCGATTGGGAAGGTCGCTTCGTCGCGTCCGGGTCCCAAACAAGGAGGTACTCACCCGCGAACTCGACGCAATCAAGAAGGCAGGAATTCCGCTGCTTGTCATCACGGGCGGCTGGAACCCCGCGTTCGAAGCCACTTGCGACGCTGTTGCTGCTGCGGCTGGTGGCCGTCGCGCGGTGATCCATGCGGGGCACCATTTCCCGCAGATTGTGTCGGACGAACTCAACCAGATATTCGCTGCCTTCATGCAGGAGCGCGAGGCAGCCAGCTGATCTCTGCGAGGGCACGGATCGCGTGAGCGACAGGCGCGCTGGCTGCCGTTTGCCTGGCTTTCAGCCGTGTGCTAGCGTTCAGGCATGCCTGCGGGTTTTCGCTTGTCATTCCAATTTCGCGCGTCGCGCCCGTCGCTCCTCGCCGTTATCGTCCTAATCGCGATGCCCGCTGTCGCGTTTGCCAACCAAAAAGAGCGCCTCGCCCCGAAATTCATTCCCGGCGAAATCTTCCATTACCAAATCGAATCGCACACTACGACCACCGTGAAGACCACCACGCCCATCGCCGATCCCGAAAGTGGCTCGCGTTCCACGCAGACTCTCGACCTGATCGTTCGCCTCAACGTCCTTAGCCCCGCGCCCGGCTCACCGCCCGGAGCCACGCACTTCCGCGTCACCTACGAAAAATCCCATGCCGAGGCTGAGAGCGACGCCTTCGATCCCTCCGGGCCATCCTTCCAGGATCAGTACAGCCGCATCGAAGGCCGCTCCTTCGATTTCACGCTCGATGCCGACGGTACGATCGCAAATTTTAAGGGCCTCGACGACATCTTCCCCAACCGCTCCACAGCCGAGCCCGCCTACTCCTGGATCGACGGGCTGTTTCCCGGCAGCCGCTTCCCGCGCGACGGCGTCTCCGTCGGCCAGAAATGGAAGACCGAACGCCCGGTCACCGGCATGCCGCTCGACGATCTCATCTGGTCGAGCGATTCCACCTATCTGCGCAACGAGTCCTGCAACGCCTCCGCCGCCGTCGCCGCGGCAAAGCCAGCCGGTGATCCGCCCGCTGAGCCCCCGCCTGCGTGTGCCACGATTCTCATGCACTATCAGATGTCGCGCCGTGGCTCGCCCAAGTCCGAGGCCACCCCGCCCGATTACCGCAACAACGGCCTGCGCACCTCGGGCTCCTGGACCGGTTCCGGCGACAGTCTCGCTTCCATCTCGCTCTCGACCGGCCTGCTCGTCACCTCCACCGAAAACAGCACCCAACAGGTGGACTACGTGATCACCAGCGCCACCTCAGGCTCAAGCGTTCGCCGCAAAGGCCGCGTCCAAAGCCAGCTCATCATCACGCTCATCCCCGATTCACATTAAACGGGAGAGATGGCGCGCGCACAGAGACTCGATGCCCAAAATGCCGCAAATTCTCCGTGCCCTCTGCGCTTCTCTGCGTCCTCTGCGTTGAGTGAGGCGCTTGGCCCGGCTGGCGGTAAGCAGAAAAAAGGGAATGCCCGGCTCAAGCACCGATTTGCCTTGTTGCGCTATAATCAAGGTTTTCGCAGTCGACAGATTTTCGGCCTGTCCGGCCCTGAGGCGCCCGCACCATGAAATTCAAGCTAGCCAGCGACTACGAGCCCCGCGGCGACCAGCCCCAAGCCATCTCGCAGCTCGTCCGCGGCCTCACCGACGGCGAGCGCGACCAGGTCCTCCTCGGCGTCACCGGCTCGGGCAAAACCTTCACGGTCGCCAAGGTGATCGAGCAGCTCGACCGCCCCGCAATCGTCCTCGCGCACAATAAGACGCTCGCGGCCCAGCTCTTCCACGAATTCAAATCCTTCTTCCCGCAAAACGCGGTCGAATATTTCGTCAGCTACTACGATTATTACCAGCCCGAGGCCTACGTCCCTTCGAGCGACACGTTCATCGAAAAGGAAGCCACGATCAACGACGAGCTCGATAAGCTCCGCATGAGCGCCACTCGCTCGCTCTTCGAGCGCCGCGACGTGATCGTGGTCGCTTCCGTCTCCTGCATATACGGCATCGGCTCGCCCGAGGCTTACTACGGCATGATGCTGATGCTGGAGAAGAGCCAGTCCATCGCGCGCGAATCGATCCTGCGCAAGCTCGTCGAAATCCAATATGAACGCGCCGAAGATCTTCGTCGCGGCACCTTTCGCGTCCGCGGCGATACCATCGAAATCTATCCGCCCTACGACGATTACGCCGTCCGCGTCGAGCTCTGGGGCACGCAGATCGAAAACATCCGCAAGATCGATCCGCTCACGGGCCAAATCCGCTCGCGCGATGGCGAAATCACGCGCATCCCAATTTATCCGAAGACGCACTACGTCCTCCCGGCCGCGCAGCGCGAGCGCGCCATCCAGACCATCTACGAGGAGCTCGAATGGTGGAAGGCGGAGCTCGGCCGCCAGGGAAAAATCGTCGAGGCGCAGCGCGTGGTGCAGCGCACGCTTTTCGATATCGAGATGATGCGCACCATCGGCTATTGCCACGGCATCGAGAACTACTCGCGCCACATGTCCGGCCGCCTGCCCGGCGAAGCTCCACCTACGCTGCTCGATTACGTTCCGTCGGACTATCTGCTCTTCATCGACGAATCGCACCAGACGGTCCCGCAGATCCGCGGCATGTATCATGGCGACCGCTCGCGCAAGCAGACCCTCGTCGACTACGGTTTCCGCATGCCCTCGGCCCTCGATAATCGCCCGCTCACCTTCGAGGAATTTGAGCATCGCGTGAACCAGGTCGTCTACGTTTCCGCCACGCCCGGCCCGTACGAACTCACGAAAACCGGCGGCGCGGTGATCGAGCAGGTGATTCGACCCACGGGCCTCGTCGATCCAGAGGTCGAGGTGCGCCCGGTGAAGGGCCAGGTCGACGATCTCCTCGAACAGATTCGCCAGCGCGCCGCGCGCAACGAGCGCGTGCTCGTCACCACGCTCACCAAGCGCATGTCCGAGGACCTCGCCGAATATTTCGCCGAGGTCGGCGTCCGCTGCCGCTACCTGCACTCCGAAATCGAGACGCTCGAGCGCGTCCGCATCCTGCGCGATCTCCGCCGCGGCGAATTCGATGCGCTCATCGGCATCAACCTGCTGCGCGAAGGCCTCGATCTGCCCGAGGTCTCGCTCGTCGCGATTCTCGACGCCGATAAGGAAGGTTATCTCCGCAGCGCCACGTCGCTGATTCAGACGATGGGCCGCTGCGCTCGCCATCTCGAAGGCCGCGCGATTCTCTACGCCGACCGTATGACCGACTCGATGCGCACGGCTATCGGCGAAACCAGCCGCCGCCGCGCCAAGCAGGAGGCCTACAACCGCGAGCACAACATCACTCCGCAATCGATCATCAAGTCGGTGGACATGCAGCTCGCACGGATCGTCGAAGCGGATTACGTCACGATCCCGCTAGGCGATGCGGTGATCGGCGACATCACGAACGAAGAGCAGTTGCTGCAAGCCGTAGCCCAGCTCGATGCCCAAATGCGCGAAGCCGCCAAGAATTTCGATTTCGAGCGCGCCGCGAGCATCCGCGACCGCATCCGCGCCCTAAAGCAGCGCGACCTCGGCGTCATCGCCACCACGGAGTTGCCCCCAGCCACCCGCGCCGCCACCTAGGTTTTGGCCAGCCTTTGTAGCGGCCTGTCCTGAGCGGAGTCGAAGGGCCGCCTTGTTTCTAGGCGGGCGCCTTTACCGCGCCGCCACCGCATCGGCTGCGCAAACGAGCACCCTGTCATCGCCAGCCCACCCGCGCCGCCACCGGCCTCGGCCGCGCAAGTTAGGCGCCTGTCCTCCCGAACCCGTCCGCGCAGTGTGCGGACGGCGTGAGGGACCTGCTTTTTCTTCGGTGTTTCGATTCTGCTCGTTCCTCTTTTTCCCGAGCATTCCCGCCTCGCGAAATCCCGCACAACGTGTATCCTTACCCGACCAACGTGCCCGCGCAGCCCGACCCCCGGCGCCACGCCCTGCATCTGTGCTCTCTGGCATTTCCGATTCTGCTCGCGCTCGCCGTCGCGCCGCCCGCGCACAGCCAAAGTTCGCAGCAGTCAAGAAACGAATTCGGCGTCTGGGGCGCCTATTCCGCCACCGCCCAGAATATCCAGGGCAGCGCAACGAACTTCCAGTTCGGCGTCGCGAGTTTTCGCTACGGCAGAATCCTTCACTCCTCTCCGTCGCTCGCGATCGAATACACCGTCGACATCGAACCGGTCGAAGTCATGCGCCAAAGCACATACGTGAAATGCATCGTGGATTCCAGCGGGAACGAAATCACCAGCTACTGCCCGTTGGGCCGCGAAACGGTGTACGGCGGAGGCATCAGCCCCATTGGCTGGAAATTCAATTTCATGCGGAGCCGCCGCTGGCAACCGCTTCTCGCTTCAACGGGAGGCCTGATTGCCTCCGAGCGGCCGATCCCCAAAGACATCCCGCTGGCGACGCAATTCAATTTCACCTTCGATTTTCAAGCGGGCATCGAGCGCTTCAATTCGTCACGCACGCGCGCCTGGAGCTTCGTCGCCAAGATCCAGCACATCTCCAACGCCAGCCGCAGTTCCGTCAATCCCGGCGCCAACATCATCATGCTCTCCACCGGCTACTCCTTCTTCAAGTAGCGCGCATCCCGGCGTTCTTCTCTGCGCCCTCTGCGTCTCAGCGGTGAATCCTGCCTTCTCCGTGTACTCCGCCTCGCTCTGGGTACTCCGTGTCAATCGACTTACCGAACTTGGCTCTCGATCCCGCCACCAAGCACACATCGACCTCAAACCACTCCCCGTTTCAATTCATGCAGCGGATAAAATGTCCCGCGCCAAACAATCCCGCCCTGCCACAGCGTCACGATCGTCGATCGCGCCAGCATCCAAGCGAAAATCAGCGCCCCGATCGGATACGTCAGCGCGTAGAGCCCCGGCGCGCCAAATTGCCGCGCCGCCCCCGCGGCAATGATCAACGGCAGCGCGACCGCAATCGCATCGAATCCTCGCGCCCATCCGTGCGTGAACGCCAGCGCCACCACCGGAAACACGCACATCAGCAGTAGCCCGAAAATATGCACGCCCGTGAGCCATAGCTTGTATCCTGAGGTCGCGAAAAAATTCTTCGTAGTGCCGCGGATCATATTCCCCACGCCCGCATGCCAGTGAACGCTCACCGCGCCTCCGGCCTTCGCCGCGCCCGACCGGAATCCGCCGTCCTTCACCAATTTTCCGAGCTTCATGTCGTCGACCACTTCCATCGCGAGCCGCCGGTGCGTTCCAATCGCTTCGTACGCGCTGCGCCGTATCATTTGAAACGCGCCCACGCCGGTATACCCGCGCGAATTCGGATTGTTCGCCGCCCAAGGACGTGTCCCGATCGCAAACGCCATCGCGAAAAACGTCATCGCAATCTTTTCGCCGAAGGTGAACATCTCGAGCGCCCCCAGCAGCGTCACGTGATCCCATTCCTGCGCATTCGCCAGCGCAATCGCGCGCCGCAGCAAATCCGGCGCGAAGTGGACGTCCGCATCCGTGAAAATCAGCCACCCGCCGCTCGCGTGTTCGTACGCCTGCTCGAGCGCATGCGGCTTCCCGAGCCATCCCGCGGGCAGTTTATCGACGCGCACGCGTTTCAATCGTTTGTCGCGGCTGGCCGCAGCTTCGAGGATCGCGCCCGTGCCGTCTTCCGAGCGGTCGTCGACCGCAATCACTTCGTAGTTGGGGTAATCCAGCGAAAGAAAGGTCGCCAGCGCTCCGGGTAGTTTTTCCGCCTCATCGCGCGCCGCAAATAAAATCGAAACCGGCGGGCACCGCGCGTCCGGAAGCGGATCAGTATCCGCGAGCGAAGGCATCGACGGCACCCCGCGCGCGAGATCGACCGACGCGAGCACCCACAGAAAAGCGATCAGCCCCAGCAGCACGGTCCAAAAGATGTGCAACGCCCAATTTCCTCCACCGAGAAAGTGCAATCAAGTATGCTAGCACGCTGCATGGCACGCACCGTTTCCATCGTGGGCGCAGGGCGCGTAGGAATATCGCTTGGAAAACACCTTCGCGAACTCGGCTGGCGCATCCGCGCCGTCATCACCCGCTCGAAATCCACCGCGCGCGCCGCTGTGCGAAGGATCGGGGCGGGGAAGCCGTTCGGCCGGCTGACCAGCGAAGTCTGCGCAGCCGACGTGATTCTCTTCGCCACGCCGGACGACGTGCTGCCAGCCATCGCGCGCGAGTTCGCGCGAATAGCGGGAGCCAGATGCAAAGGCAAAGTCGTGCTGCACACCAGCGCCACGCTCGATCGCTCCGCCCTCGCGCCGCTCGCTCGCCTCGGCGCCTCTACAGGCTCGCTCCATCCCATGCAGGCATTCGGCGGCAAAGTGGTGCCGAAATTGAAAGGCGTGATCTTCGGCATCGAAGGCGACGCCAAGGCGCGGCGCGTGGCGCAATCGCTCGCAAGGTCGCTCGGCGGCATTCCGGTTGTGATCGAGACCGACGACAAGCCTGCCTATCACGCCGCCGCCGTGATGGCAGGTGGCAGCATTTATCCCGTTCTCGAAGCCGGATTGCAGCTCCTGATGAGCATCGGCTTCACGCGCCAGAGAGCCTCGCAAACGCTCTTACCTTTACTGCGCCAAATCCTCGATAATATAGAGAGGATCGGGCCGCGGGCGGCTTGGACGGGCCCGCTCTCGCGAGGCGATTACGCCGTCGTCGCGACGCACATGAACGCGCTTCGCCGCTATCCGCCCGAGTTCCGGAAATCGTACGCCGCGCTCGCGCAACTAGCCGCCCAGGTCCTGTCGAAGGATCCAACGGCCACGCGCAAGCAGCTCAGCCGCGCGTTAGGAAAAGGTTAAGGTTTAAATGTAGCGCCGCGGCCTTAAGCGCGGCATCTCGATTGAAGGCAAAGGGAAACGAGTCATCTTGGAGGAAAATTCTTGAATTCATCGCCAAGCAAATCGGCAAGCGCGAACGCATCGCCGAAATCAGCACCGCAGCGCCACATCCCAGTCGAGCACACCACGCTCGCCAACGGCCTGCGCGTCGTCGTATCGCCAGACCATTCCGCGCCTGTCGTGACGGTCGGCGTCTATTACCAGATCGGCTTTCGCCTGGAGCCGCGCGGCCGCAGCGGTTTCGCGCATCTCTTCGAGCACATGATGTTCCAGGGCTCCGAAAACGCGGGCAAGATGGAACACATCCGCCTGATCAATTCTTCCGGCGGCCTGCTCAACGGCACCACCAACTACGACATCACCAACTATTTCGAATCCGTTCCGTCGAACGCGCTCGAGCGCGTCCTCTGGCTCGAAGCCGACCGCATGCGCGCGCTCAAAGTCGACGACGAAAATCTTCGCAACCAGCGCGACGTGGTCAAAGAAGAAGTTCGCGTCAACGTGATGAACCAGCCCTATGGCGGCTTCCCCTGGCTCGATCTACCGCCCGTTGCTTTCCGGAATTGGCCCAACGCGCACAATTTCTACGGCGATTTCGCCGATCTCGATGCCGCCACGCTCGCCGACGTCCAGGATTTCTTCCACACCTACTACGCGCCGAACAACGCGGTCCTTCTGATGGTCGGCGATCTCGATCCAAGCGAGGCTTTCACGTTTGCGAAGCGCTACTTCGACGACATCCCGCCCGGCGCGCCTCCGCCTCGCGCGGACATCACCGAGCCGCCGCAAACCGAAGAGCGCCACGGCAAAGTCGAGGAACGCCTTGGCCCGCTTCCCGCGATCGCCATCGGCTACACGCTGCCGCCGCGCGAGAGCGAGGATTGGTTCGCCATGGGGATCGTCGATCGCATCCTCCATGGTGGCCGCGCCGGCCGCGTCCATCGCAAGCTGGTCCTCGAAGAGCAGATCGCGGTCGAAGCCAGCGGAGGCGCGGATTTGATTGACACGAACGGCCCCACGCAGATGGTCACGCAAATCGTCCACAAGCCCGAATTCACCTCCGAAGGCACCGTCGCCGTTTTCGACGAGATCATCGAGGAATTGCAGCGCACAGGCGTGACGCCGGAGGAGCTCGATCCGGTGAAAGTGAAATTCCGCTCCGATTTCTACTCGATGCTTGAAACCGGCATGGGCTCGCACATGCCGCGCTTCGGCCTGATGCACTATCTCGCCTGCTTCACCCTTTTCGACGGCGATCCCGACCGCGTCAATACCATCCTCGACGGTTTTCTCGCCGTCACTCCCGAGCGCGTGCAGGCGGCCGCGCGAAAATATCTCGTGCCGCAGAATCGCGCCGTGCTCATACGCCGGCCGGTGAATCTGCCCGCGCCGGTGAATCCGCATGTGGGCAATGGAGGCGCGCGATGACGTCCTCGGCCACATCCGTTTCGCATCGCAGCGCCGCTCCCGCTCTCGCTCCTGAACGCCCGGTCGCCTGGCCCAAGCGCACCACCCGCGTGCTTGCCAATGGACTGCACGTCGTGCTCGCGGAATCGCGCGCGTTTCCCCGCATCTCGGCGAATCTCTACTTCCGCAGCGGCAACGCGATCGTCGCGCATCGCACGCCCGGCCTCGCCGATATGACGGCCACCGTCGTCCGCACCGGCACCACCTCGCGCCCCAGCCGCCAGATCGAGGAAGATCTTCGCCGCATGGGCGCAGGCCTCGGCACCCATGCCGGCGCCGATTCCAGCTCGATCGCCGCGTCGGGACTCGCCGAGGCCTCCTCGGGCATTCTGGAATTGATTGCCGATCTCGCGCGCAACGCCTCGTTTCCCGAGGAAGAATTCGAGCGCGAGCGGCGCCAGCGTTTCGAGGAGCTGCGTATCGAGCGCACCACGCCCGGCTTCCTCTCAAGCGAACGCCTGCGCCGCGTCCTCTTCGGCAAGCATCCTTACGCGATCGTCGCGCCCACCGAGGACCAGGTCGCCTCGTACACGCGCGACGAGCTCGTCGAGTTTTACCATCATCACTACGTTCCCGGGGATTCGCTGCTGATCGTCGTCGGCGATTTCGCTGCGGACGCCATGCTCGACAAGATCGAAAAAATCTTCGGCGATTGGAAGGCTCCGCAGCCCGAGCTGCCCAGGTCGCCCGAGCCGCCGAAGCAATCGGGCCGCCGCGTTCACCTCGTCCGGATGCCCGGCAACGTGCAGACGCAGGTTGTTGTCGGCAATCTCGCCATCACCCGCCGCGATCCCGATTGGTATCGCCTCGTTCTCGCCAATTCCATCTACGGCGGCGCTTTCCACTCGCGCCTCGTGATGAACATTCGCGAGCAGAAGGGCTACACCTACAGCCCGCGCAGCGGCGCCAATCCGCTTCGCCAGCACGGCTATTTTTCCGTCAGCGCCGCGGTGCGCAATGAAGTCGTCGCCGCCACGCTCACCGAAATTTTCTACGAAATGGACCGCATGCGCTCGACCCCGGTGCCCGCCGAAGAGCTCGAGAGCGCCCGCAACTATCTGACGGGCGTTTTCTCGCTCGGCGTCGCCACCCAGGAAGGCTTGCTCGGCCAGCTTTCGACCGTTTATCTCGATCAGCTGCCCGAGGGCTACCTCGAGTCCTATCGCGAGCGCATTCGCGCCCTCGGCTCTGAAGACGTCCTCGAAGCCGCGCGCCGCCACTTCGATTCCGCCAACGCGCAGATCGTCGTCGTCGGCGACCGCGAGCAGATCATCGAGCAGGCCGCGCTCTTCGGCCCGGTCACCGAGTACGATGCAAGCGGCGCAGTCGTCGCCCCGCCGCCCAGAGACGTGATGCAAGCCTAGCGACGCGTACGTGTCGGCCTTCGAGGAGGTGTAATGTAGCTCACCCCTGCTTTTGGGGTGAGGCTTTTCGGCCTTCCAGTGGCAAGGCAATGGAAGATGCGCGCCGTGAGTCTGAATGGGGGAGGCGCGCGCCTTTTGGACCTTTGCCTTTGACGTTTCGGGTGCCCCATCCTCGTTTTGTGAGGGTGGGTCTTCGCATGAGATAACTTCTAATGCCGAGCGCCGGAAAAAATGCACTGCCATGGGCCATATTGGGCTTGGCCGTCGTGTCTCTCGTTCTTTCTCACACCGCCTTTGCCAAGAAGACTCCGCCCGCGCATCCGATCGATCTCAACACCGCTACCGTGAAGCAACTCGAACAGCTCCCCGGCGTCGGTCCCACCACCGCCAAAGCCATCGTCGAATTCCGCACCAAGACGGGCCGGTTCCAGCGCGTCACCGACCTCCTCGTAATCCGCGGCGTCTCAGAATCGAAGCTGAAAAAGATGCGCCCGTACATCACCATCGGCCCGCCGCCGAAAAAATCTCAGCCGGCTGCGAAGCCTGCGACCGGTCCGCCCGCCGCGCAAACGCGATCCTCGCCGCCGAATCCGTAGGGGCGGGTTTCAAACCCGCCCTCTTTCGTCCGCGGCGCCTCTGCGGTCTCTGCGTCTCCTGCCCTGAGTTCGCCAGGAGACGAAGGGTGCGGTAAGCCGCCGTTGCTTCTCTCTGTGCTCTCCGTGCCTTCTCAGTGCCCTCTGTGTTTCGCTTTTCGCCCGCGGCCCGGGCTCCGATTGCGCCATCACAAACGGCTGATTTGACTCGCTCGCCCCTCGCAGCCTACGATAACCGCGCAATCGTTCCGGCGGCGTTTGCCGCCTGAGGAGAGCCGATGTCATCCAAGCGCCTTCCGTGGTTCGTAGCTGCTGTACTCCTGGTCGCCGTTTTCGCCGTCTCGATGTGCGTCAGCCGCGCGAGATTTGCCTCGCTTAAGGTCGAGGCGGCGCCCGCGCCCGATGCCGGCCCGTCCGGCTATCATCTGATCAAAACGATCAAGCTCGGCGGCGAAGGATTCTGGGACTACCTCGAGTTTGATCCGGCCGCACGCCACCTATTCATTTCGCGCGGGACGAAAGTCGTGGTCCTCGACGTCGACTCCGAAAAAGTGGCCGGCGAAATTCCGGACACCACCGGCGTCCACGGCACCGCCCTCGCGCCCGACCTTGGCGACGGCTTTACATCCAACGGCGGCGCTGCCACGGTCAGCATCTTCGATATGAAAACGCTGCAAGTGATCGGCACGGCGAAGACGGACACGGGCCCTGACGCGATCGTCTACGATCCGGCCACCCAGCGCGTCTTCACGATGAATGGCCGCAGCAACGATTCCACCGCCATCGACGCGAAGTCCGGCCAGGTCGCCGGCACGATTTCGCTCGACGGGAGGCCCGAATCCGCCGTAGCCGACGGCGCCGGCCATGTCTACGTGAATATCGAAAACAAGAATGAGGTATCGCAGATCGATTCGAAGAATCTCGTGGTAACTGCTACTTGGCCGGTCGCGCCCGGCGTATCTCCTGCGGGCCTAGCCATCGACGCGAAAAATCGCCGCCTCTTTGTAGGCTGCCACAACAAGATGATGGCGATCCTCGATGCTGACACCGGCAAAGTGATCGCCACGCCGCCGATCGGCCTTGGCGTCGACGCCGACCGCTTCGATCCCGGCACAGGTTTCGCCTTCGCGTCCACCGGCAGTGGCGTCCTCAGCGTCATCCACGAGGATTCGCCGGACAAATTCAGCTTCGTCGAAGATGTGCCCACGCAGATGGGCGCGCGCACGATGGCCCTCGATCCCAAAACGCACGAAGTGTTTCTCGTGACGGCGCAGTTCACACCGCCCCCCGCCGCCACGCCGGATAATCCGCATCCGCGCGGCGGCATGGTCCCCGATTCATTTGTCGTCCTGGTTTTCGGCCGCCAGCACTCGTCGATTATAGAGGGTCGGGGCTTTAGTTTACCCTGAACGAAGTGAAGGGCTCCGACCCATAACGACGGCGCGAGTAAGCGCTCGAAGTTTCCCTCTAGGAGGTCGCACGATGAAGACAAATCTTGCAATCTTGGCTTTCCTTTTCATGACTCCATTTTCAGCTTCAGCACAGGCGCCAACACCTAGAGATCCCTTACTTGATCGTCTGAGCGGCAGTTGGACCCTTCAGGGCACGATCGCTGGACAGGAGACCACGCACGATGTCGAGGCTGAATGGGTGCTGAACCATGAATACCTGCGGCTCCACGAAACATCGCGCGAGAAGAACGTCCAAGGCCAGCCCGCGTATGAAGCGATTGTCTTTATTGAGTGGGACGAATCGTCGAAGGAATACAAATGCCTCTGGCTCGACTCGACCAGCGGCGGTGGTCTCTCGGCCCCTATTGCCGAAGGCAAACGGGATAATGACGAAATCGAGTTCCTGTTCAGGGACAAAGATAAGGACAGCGGCGTCAACACAGCGTTCGTCTACAGCAAAGGCGCCGACACTTGGACCTGGCTTATCGATAACGAATCCGGCGGCAAACGAACGCCTTTTGCGCGGGTAAAGCTCACCAGGAAGTAGAAACTACATCGAGAGAACGTTCAGCGCGGCATCGGCTGCGGCGTGTCCGCGTTCTAGCCACTAACCACTCGCCACTGCCTTTAGAGCACTTGGTGCTCGCGCTTCGCACTCTTCAGCGCGATGGGCACCTGCGTCGCAATCTCGAGCCCGTATCCCTCAAGCGCCACCACCTTGCGTGGATGGTTCGTGAGGACTCGAATCCGCCGCAGCCCGAGGTCCGTCAGGATCTGCGCGCCGATTCCGCTTTCGTGCTGGATCAGCCTTTGCACCCGCGCGTCGCGATCGATCTGCTCGCGCCGGTGATAGATGATTTGCGGCAGCGCCGCGCCCTCTTCCGTGCGCGTGCCGATCTGAAACCCCAGGCCCGTGTGATGCAGGTAGACAAAAACGCCGCGCTCCTCGCGCGCAATCGCTTCGAGCGACCCTTCGAGCATCGCGCGGCAATCGCAGCTCGTTGAACCCAGCACGTCGCCCGTCAAGCAGTGCGAATGGACGCGCACCAGCGGCGGAATACCATTCTCGCCTCCGCGCGCGATCGGGTCGGCGATTTCGCCACTGACGCCCGCGGCGGCTTCTCCGATTTTTCCGCGCACCAGCGCGACGTGCAGATGATGGTCCACGTCGCTGGCATACGCGATCATCCGGAAATCGCCATACTTCGTCGCGAGCGTCGATTCCGCGATCCGCCGGACGTACCGCTCGTGCTTCATCCGGTAGCGGATCAGGTCCGCGACCGTCACCATCTTTAGCCCGTGGATGCGGCAAAATTCCGTCAGCTCGGGCACGCGGGACATCGTCCCGTCGTCGTTCATGATCTCGCAGATCACTCCCGAGGGATCGAGCCCCGCGATCCGCGACAAATCCACCGACGCCTCCGTCTGCCCGGCGCGCACCAGCACGCCGCCGTTCCGCGCGCGCAGCGTGTAGACGTGCCCCGGCCGCGCCAGGTCTTCCGGCCGCGTCTTCGGATCGGTGGCAGCCAAAATCGTGGTCGCGCGGTCGGACGCGCTCGTGCCGGTGGTGGTGCCGCGCGCCGCGTCGATCGGCTCGCAGAAAGGCGTGCCGAATGCCGAGGTGTTGCGTGGCGAAATCGGCCGCAGGTCCAGCGCGTCGCAGCGTTGCTCGCTCAGCGACAGGCAGATCAGCCCGCGCCCGAATTTCGTCATGAAATTAATGGCTTCCGGCGTGATTTTCTCGGCCGCCATCGTCAAGTCGCCTTCATTCTCGCGATCCGCGTCGTCCACCAGGACGATCATGCGACCGTTTCGAATCTCTTCGATGGCTTCTTCGATCGTCGCGAACGGATGTTTGCCTTCGCCCATGTCGTAGCACCTAAATTAGCAGCGGGAGATTTGAAATGATGCCTGTGCCGCCGCACCCAAACCTGCTCCCACTATACCGAAAATCCGCGCCCCAGAATACCGCGCCAAAACTGTTCCGACGGGAGCAATAACATTGCTCCCGTCGGGGGCTTAAGAGGGCGCTTCACGGCCCCTAAAGGACGTTTTCTGCAGGTTTTTGCCACGGGGCGCGGCGAGTGAGCACCCCAGGGAAGGCTCAGGCTGGCGGCCTCCATGGCCAGGCGCTGCCGCGCATGCCGATCGACGCGCACCAGTCGCGGATGCCCGAGAGCAGCACGCCCGCAGCCATCAGTGTGAGGATCGATCCGAGAATCACGGAAGGCGGCGGCGCCGAAATCGCCAGCCGCGCTGGTAGCAGCCACCATTGATGCATTGTGGGGATCAGATATGCCAGCGCAGCGCCGTAAACGATGCCCATGATCGCGTGCATCACGCGTTCGCCTGGATACACCCCGCCGAGCGGCTTGCGAATCCAGTCCTCGACCACGAAATCCCACAGCGTGAGGATAATTTCGATGAGCAAAAGAGCGGCGAGCGCGAAGACGTAAAACCCCTGCCAGGCGATCCACGGAATCGTGGCGAATAAAATCGCGTAGACGAAATCGCGCAGCGCGTGAAGCCGCAATTCCTCGTGCGCCGCCACTCCGAGCGCAGGCAAACGCGCGCGCCATTCGTGATAGTAGAGCGTGTCGAACGCTCCAAGGAGGGCGAGCGCGACCAGCAGTCTGAGCGCGATAATCAAGGGTTGGCCCCGGCGCGACAAGCATAACGCATCTGCGCGCCGGGAGTGCCGAATGGCGTGGCCCTACGACGCGTGCGCCTTCTGCGCCTTGGCGCTCGGCGCGTCGCCGTGCTGCTCGGTGCGTCCGGCCTCGAAGAGGAACCACACGCGGCGCTGCGTCTCATCGATCCATACTTCAAGCAGGCTCGCCGTCGCGACGTCGTTTTCGTCGTCGCAGAGGCCGTGCACTTCGAGCATCTCGCCCGAGAGCCGCTGGTTGTCGTCGCGGAGTTCCGCCAGCATGTCCTGCGCATCGACGTAATCGGCGTCGTTGTCCGCCAGCCGCTGCAAGCGCGCGATCTGCCCGATCGAGTGGATCGTCGTCCCGCCGAGCTTGCGAACGCGCTCGGCGATGGGGTCGGTCATCGCGAAGATCTGATCGCCGTGTTCGTCGAGCAGTAGATGGTAGTCGCGGAAGTGCGGCCCGCTCATGTGCCAGTGAAAGTTTTTGGTCTTGAGGTAAAGCGCGAAGACGTCCGCGAGCAGCGCGTTGAGCGCTCCCGAGATATTCTTTGTCGCTTCGGCCCCAAGGTTGTTGGGGGTGGCGAGAGGTGCCTTCCGCCGGTCTTTCAATTCCGCTTTGTCCGCCATAATTCGCTCCTTATGCCGCTGATTTGCCTGCTTATCATGCCACAAAACGCGACAATCGGACTGCCGCAGGAGCGCTCGCCCCGGGAATGTGGCCGCGTTTCCATTGGATGTCGCGAGCCATCCGTTTGACGCACTTCATTTTCCGCTTCCCTCAGCAGCGACGCGGTCGGACGGCCCGCCGGTATGATCCGGCAACCGCGGGACAGCCTCGACGCAGGTCCGGAAACGATGCGGCCCGGACATACATGGATTCGTAACGCAATAGTAATCACACGGTCCACGGAACATGCTATATTGCCGCCTCTGAGCGGTCCCAGGCCGGCGACACCCATTCGCCGAGTTTCCAATCCCAGACACGTTTCTTGAGATTTCGGAGTTTAAGAATCGCGAAGAAAGGACGAAACCCCATGGCACCCAAACCGAAGCATTCCCCGAAGCGCAGTAATCGTGCAGCGAAGCCAAAAGCCGCGCCGGCCGCGCCGGTTCTTCCGCCGCCAAAGCTCACGCAGGCAGGAGTCGGCGTGGGCGATCCGAAGTTCGGGGAGTCGAAGCACAGCCCTGATCCGACGCAGTACCTCCACGCGGTTACCGACAACATGTATTACAAGGCGGTGGACAAGGAAACGGTAAATCAGCTGATCCAGAAAATTCCACCGCCGCGCGCCCCGAAGAATCTCCTGCTTTCGCTCGCCGACGTCTACGGATCGCATGGCAACGCCAGGATTGCGCAGATCAACTCCGCCAAGCAGATCGTCTTTCACGCCGTCGGCGACACAGGCCCGACCAGCGGGCCGAAAACGGTCGTCGAGGTTGCGGACAAAATGTGCGCGGACATGCAGGAGGCGAATCCCGCCGACGTGCCGTCGTTTTTCTACCATCTCGGAGAACGTCGTCTACAATTTTGGTGAAGACGAGTATTACTACGACCAGTTTTTCGATCCCTTTCGCGATTACAACGCGCCGATCGTGGCGATCGCCGGCAATCATGATGGCGAAGTCTACCCCGGCGATCCCAGCGGCAGCCTGCAGGCTTTCCAGAAAGTATTTTGCGCGGGCGGCTTCCAGCTCCTTCCCGAGGCCGGGGGACTGAGCCGGACTTCGATGATTCAGCCCGGCGTGTATTTTGCCTTCGACGCTCCGTTCGTCCGGATCATCGGGCTCTATAGCAACGTGCTGGAAGATCCCGGCGTGATCTCGAGTGAAAACGGAAAGTATCCGCGCGTGAGTGACGAGCAGATCGCCTATCTCACGAATCAGTTGAATCAGATCAAGAGCAGCAACTTTCAAGGTGCGGTGATCGTCGCGGTGCATCATCCGCCGCAAGTCGTTGGGCGCCATAGCAGCAGCCCAGCCATGCTGCAGCAGATGGACGCATGTTTCGGCAGCGCGGGCGTGTATCCGCACGCGGTCCTTTCGGGGCATGCCCACAATTACCAGCGATTCACGCGCATCGAGGCAGGCCGCGAGACGCCGTACGTGGTGGCCGGCATGGGAGGGCACAATTCGCAGCCGCCCTTCGGCAAGATGGTTTCGCCGCCGCGCCCGCCGTTCACGATCGGCGAATTCCGCTGCGACAATTATTCGGCGAATTACGGCTACCTGCGCGTGGTCGTCAACCAGCAGCAGCTGCGCATCGAGTATCACGACGCGACGACGGGGCTGAATTCGAAATCGCCGTCGGACGTGGTGACGGTCGACCTCGCGAGCCACACTCTGGTGGTTTAGAGCCGGACGCCGGGTTTCCGGGCGAAGGGGAAAACTCAAAACACAATTCAAGTTGGCGGGCTTGGCGGCCGATAAGTCTAGATGATGTCTGCGCCGACGAAGACCAACTCCCCGATACGCACGGCAACTGCGGAACCTGCGCGCGTATCCGCGGCGCTGCGGCGTCGCAGCGGGCGCATATCCAAAGAGATCCCCATCGTTCTTTCCGGAGGCGACACCGGAGGCAAACAGTTTTCCGAAACCACAAAGACCCTGGTGCTGAGCCGTCACGGAGCGAGCGTCCTTTCGCGTTACAAGCTGATTCCCGAGCAGGAGATTTTTCTCCTCGTAGCCGCGACCACCCGGGAAGTCGAGGTGCGAATCTGTGGAGAGATCGGAGAGGGCGAGCACGGGCATATCTATGGCGTGGCATTTGTCGATCCATCTGTGAATTTCTGGGAAATCGAGTTTCCTCCCGTGGAAGAGCTGGAAAAGCACTTGAGTCGCGTAACGCTGGAATGCACGGGATGCCGGCAACGTGCCGCCGTCGAATTTGACGCCACGGAGATGGACGTTTACCTCGTGAACGAGGGCTCGCTGCGCTACTGCAGGCGCTGCGTGAATTCGACGAGATGGAAGATTACGACGGAAGCGGCGGCGCCCCAGGCGCCGCTTCGGCCAAAGCAAGAGGCTGCGGCGCTGGCTCCGAAGGAAACGACGCTCGAGACAGAGCCCGCGGCAGAACATCCGGCGACGCCTCCTCCAAACCGACGCAAGGATCGCCGCACGAAGGTGAAATTCAGCGCGTGTATACGCTCTCCGGGTGCAGTCGATGAAATCGTGGCGTGCGAGGACGTGTCGCGCGGAGGATTCTGCTTCCGCAGCGCCAGGCAGTACCCGGGAGAGACGCTGATCGAAGTTGCCCTGCCCTACACGCCGGGACAGGAGCCTATTTTCGTTCCCGCGCGGATCGCGAACGTGCGGAGGCTGCAAGACGGAAAAGTGTACCGGCACGGCGCGGCGTACATTCGGTCGCCCAAGCCCAAGAACGTAACCACCTGGTAGGCGGGCTGCTCGCACCGCCGAAATCCCGCCTATCATGGAAGTCGGATTACCCGGCATCTACCGGCTAGCGCTTCACTTGTCCGGTTTCAGCGTTACCAAGACTCAGGATGCAGGTCACTTTCCTGCGCCGCTCTCGGAATTGAAGTGGTAGGTGAATTTGACGCGGAAGGTGGTTCCGTCTTGCCGGAGTGCGTCCTCAGGATCTTCGGGACGGCCGGGGAAGGAATACCTCTTGTCGAGCAGGTTGTAGACGCTCGCGGAAATATCCGCGTGTTTGCCAAGCGTGGGCCCGATCAACGTGGCATTTAAGACGGAGAATCCTCCCAAAGTATTTCCAGCCAACGTTGTGACCTTCCCTGTGTACTGTCCGTCCAGTGAAGCGGAGAATTTCTGGTGGAAGAACGGCATCGTCAAATTCAGCTTCACCAGATTCGCCGGAGAATTCGGCGGAGTTTGTCCCGTCATCGAGTCCGCTGTTTGCGTATAGCTGTAACTGGCGCGGCCGGTCAGGCTCCCGGCCAGGCCTCCGCTCAGCTCAACCTCGACGCCCTTGGCTGTTGCCGCCTGAGAATTCTCATATACGGAAAGCCCGGTGTTCGGGTCCGTCTCCAGAGTTATGAGGTTGGTGATTCGATTGTAGAACACCGAGCCCGAGGCGTGCAGGTGGCTGCCAAGGCCTTGCTCAAGAATTCCCTCCACGCTTCGGATTTTCTCCGGCTGTAACTTCGGATTGCCTACATAGAACGGGCCATAATCGGGGTTGGTCTCATACGGCACCGGAGCGCGGAAGGCGCTGCCGTAGAGAAGTTTGGCGGTCGTCGAACTCGCCGGGTGATAAATCAGCGCGATGCGGGGATTGGTGCTCCCGCCAAACCCGTAGTTGTAGTAGTCGTAACGAACGCCGGCGCTGACGGAAAACTTTCTGGTTGATTTGAGAATCGAACTGGGCGTATCCCGCCCAGTATCACCGATTTCGTGGAAACCTTGGTGGCTACCGGACTGACGTCCGGATCGAGATTGAACTCATCCAGCCGAAAGTTGTCGGTAATCTCCGTCCCGAAATTCAGTGTGCTGTCGTGCGGCAGGGACCTGCTCAGTTTTATCTCGGAGTCCCACCACTGGCCGTTGTACGAGTAGATGTCCGGCGGCGCCGGCGCAGCCTCGTAGGCCACCGGTCCGTAGAGCGTGTTCTTGCTCACGGAAGTCCGCGCGTCCAGTTGCCACTTTTGTCCCAGCGCGTGTTCGTACCTTAAATCCAGGTAGTCGATGCCCTGGACATTGCGGGTTCGCGGATCGTTAAAGCGCGAGTCGAAATAGGCCGTCGGCACACCTTTGTTTTGGGCGTTGTATAGGCCCTGCAACGTGAATCCACGCCAGCGTGACGGTGGCCAGCACGCGCTGATAGCTCTCATAATTCGTATTGCTGGTGACGCCATAGTTCGTGGCCGGACTATCGAATTCCGGGAAAAACAGCGTAGGCCCGGTGCTCGAATAAAATGAACCGGAAAGCGCGAAGACCACGCCTTTGTATTCGTCGTCCCAGGTGGCGCGGCCGCCGTAGGAACCGAAGCTGCCCGCCGCGAACGAGATCTCTTCTCGCTTGGGCTGATTTTCCTTTCGCGTGATCACGTTGATGACCGCGAAAAATGCTTCGGCGCCATACAGCGACGAACTCGGTCCGCGAATGATCTCGATCCGTTGAATTAAGTCGATGTCTACGGGAAATTCCAATCCAATGAAGGCTTGCCCCAGCACATCGCTCGTTGATCCGGTGACCGTCAACGAGCAGCAGAATCCGGCTGTTCCAATCGCCCAATCGGCCGAATCCCCTGCACGCCGATGTAGCTCTGATAGCGATCGGAGGTAATGTAGAACCCGCGAACGGTCTCGAGAATGTCGGCAAGCGTGCGGTAGCCGTAGCGCTGAATTTCGTCGGCGGTAATCACGGTGACCGAGGACGGCGCATCGCTGACGCTCTGCTCGTGCTTGGAAGCCGAGTAGACGGTGATCTGGGTGAGCTGCTCGAGGCTCATGTCCGCCAGAGTCTTGCGGCTTTGAATCCTGCGCGGAGCACACGCTTCCCAAGACAAGAATGCCGAGAGCAATCAGTGCCGTGGGTCTACGCATTCGAGAGTCGGCTCGAAGCGCGCTCTCCGATGCTCGATTATTTCGGTGAGCGCTGCCGCGCCTGCGGCGCAACGCTGCCATGTAAAGGTAATCGGCGGGCCTGAATGAGGCTTTAGATCGAGGGGCGATTTAACCCAACTCTCGGTAGGTCGCGTAACCGGCCATCTGCCGTTCCGGTGTTCCATTCCGGTAGGAGCGTCTGTCAGGCGCTAGCGGATCAGCGTTATTTTTTGTCGGGAAGTCCCGCTATTCGTAAGTTCATCGGGGCTGAATGCATGGTGGGCGCCGTGGCTGCGCCGACTTCGCGAAGAACAACGCCGAAGTCGTTGCACAGCTGCGTTATTGTTCCCAGCGGGATCCGCTCGGGTGCGGGCGCGAGAAGCATGCGGACTAAGGCATGTGCAGATGCCCGGTAAGAAAGAGCAGGATCAGAATGAGTACAAGGACGGCGCTGATGCCGCCGATGGGGTAATAACCCCAGTTCTTGCTGTGTCGCCAGGTTGGAAGACTCCCCACCAGCGCTATGATCACAACAGCCGCGATAACGAACATAAGTGTCATGTCTTGACCGTTTCCGCGGCCGCCGCCGCCCGCAGTTGCTTAGCTTCCAATTGTGCGGATTCCGAAACGCGAGGCTTCGCCATTTCCTTTTTCACTCTGGCAAGGATTGCCTCGTAGGACTCTTTCTTTTTCTTCTTGCGCATGATGTAACAATGGCAGGCCCGCGGAAGCAATACTGTTCCGTTCTGCACAGCCTTCCTCTGGGGCCGATCGGCAAATCCCTTCGCGCATATGCCCTCATTCTGCGGGAGTGTGCCGAAGTGGACAGATACTCCATCGGATCTCGGTCATGATGGCTCTGCACAATCGTTTTGCCCGGAGACAGGAGATTCAAACATGCTTGGAATCATCGCCGCGGTTCTGATCGTACTTTGGCTGCTCGGATTTTTCGCATTTCACGTTACCAGCGGTTTTATTCACATCGCGCTGGTCGTGGGGATCATTCTTCTCATTGTCCACTTCTTCACACGCAGGGGCGCGACCGCGTGAGGATTAAGCCGGACACGACCTTGCGTAACACCCTGGCATGGTCCATCGTCGTCGTGACGTTCGGCCTTCTGGGTTTTGGAATCCGCACATTTGCAACGGCGGATGCGACGCATCTTTCGTTTGCCGCCGTGTGCGTTATCTCCATCGCGATTCTGGTTCTGTATTTCATGCTGAGCCGGCGCACTCGAAGACTGCCGGCGAATTCGCCATTTCCCAAGCCTCCCTTCAAGTATCGCGGCGTCGCGACGGGGCCGAATTTGAAGCCTTCGCCGGAAGTGGCCGCTGTCGATCCGGCGAGCCGCAAATTCGCGGCTTAGTTCAGCCGGAAGGCAGCCCCGTCGCCGCGCGAACGTGAAATTGCGGCGACTTCGCGCTTAGGGCGCGTCCGTGGTGCCGGCGAGGGAAGTTTGCGCGGCAGGATGCGCGAGATGCTGCGCCACCTCGGCCTGCGCCTGCGGCGGGGCGATCAGCAAAAGCCGGTCGCCCGGCAGCAAGACGGTATCGGGCCGAGGCATCATCACGGATTTGCCGCGCAGCACGGCCATGATCTTCGCATCCGCCATTGGCCCGCTCAGCGGGCGCGACCGGATCTGTTTTCCCACCCAGGGGCTTTCCGGCCGCAGCGCGCCGACGGTCAATTGCGAGCCGTCCGGCAGATCGAGCCCAAGCCCCGATTGCAAAAGCGCCGCAAGATGAAGATGGTTCATTTGCGGCGGCAGCGCAATCTTGCCCTGGTCGATCAGCTGCAGCGCCGTCCGGACATTCTCGGCGCGATGTGCTGGCGAATCGGTCCGCCCGGCCACCTGGGCTTCGTACAAGCTGCCATATTTGAAGTACGACGAGAGTTTCATCTGAATCACGAAGCTCAGCATCACGGCCAGCCCCGCGGGAACGAGTAGCTGGTAGCCGCCCGTCATCTCGGCGACCATCAGCAACGTCGCGATCGGCACGCGCGCCGCGCCCGCAAAAACCGCCGCCATTCCCACGATCACCATCCCCGCCGCCGAATGATGGAAGACGGCCGCGAAGGCCCCGCCCAGCATGGCGCCCACGAATAAGCTCGGCGCGAAGACGCCGCCCGATCCGCCCGAGGAAATGCTGAAGGAGAGCGCCACCATCTTCGCGACGATCAACACCAGCAGTAAACGCAGCGCCAACTGCCCGTCGATCGCCTCCTGGATCCAGCCGTAGCCGCCGCCCAGCACCTGCGGCAGCCGCAGGGCCATCAGCCCGAGCGCCAGTCCGCCGATTCCCGGCTTAATCCAGTGCGGAACGCGCAGCGCGGCGAAGGCATCGCGCAGCCGGTAAAATATCTCGGGGAAAACGGAAGCTACCACGCCGCTCGCTGCCCCCAGCCCCACGTACCAGCCGTAGTCCGCGAGTCTCGTAGCCGACAAATCGGGCGGCACGCGGAACAGCGAGTGCCATCCCACGAACCAGCCGTTCACCGCATACGCCACGATCGCCGCCAGCATGCAGTAGATGAGCGCTTCGGACTCGAAGTCCATGCCGCCATAGAGAACTTCCACCGCGAAGATGGCCGTCCCGATCGGCGAACGGAAAATCGCGGAAAGCCCTGCCGCCATCCCCATCAGAACCAGCAAACGCCGCTCCCGCTCCGGCCGCTTCAGCAGGTATGCGTAGATCGAGCCAAAACCGGCGGCGATCAGCGCCGTAGGACCTTCGCGCCCCGCCGAACCTCCCGAGCCGATCGTGATGGCGGACGCGATCATCTTCACGGGCGCGACGCGCGCGCGAAGCTTTCCGCCAGTCCAGTGCAGCGCCCTTACGACCGTGTCGGTGCCATGCCCCTCCGTTTCCGGCGCCAGGCCGTATACGAGCGCGCCGGAAATGAGTCCGCCGACGGTCGTCGCGATCGGGATTAGCCACAATCCATGTGGACCAATCATCTCCCGAAGCGCGCCACCCTCTTCCGGCAGCCCTGGCGGACGATAGCCCGCGAACCAAACGAGGAAAATATTCTGCGAGACACGCAGCATCCACATGAACACTTGCGCGCCCAGACCGCCGACAATGCCAAGCACCACCGAGTCCAGAAGCAGCCGCGGCTTATCCCCACCTTCCATCTTCACGTTGTACCACCATTCGATTGACGCGCAATACGCGAGAAAACTCACGCCGAGAGGATGCGCGTTTTCTCCTAGCCTTCTCGATTCATTGGTGGTTGAATGCACGGCGGCGCGGCCGCGGGCGCCGCGTCAATGCCCGCGCGCCACACGCACTGCATCGGGGGGGAAGCATGGAATTTCGGACGCGAAAATCGTGCATCGGAAATTGCTGGATTGCGCTGGCCGCGCTGATCGCGGCCGTCGCGGGAGCCGTCGCCTTCGCGCCAACAGGCGCCGCGCAAGCGCCGGCGGATCAGTTCGAATTCAACAGCCGCTCGATCGCCACCTTTACGGCGGCGCAGGCCGCCGCGGGCAAGGACGCCTACGCGAAAAATTGCGCCTCCTGCCACGGCGCCACGCTCAACGGCAGCGAATTCGCGAGCGCGCTCCGCGGCATCACCTTCACCAACAATTGGGGCGGCCGCAGCGCCGTCGAGCTTTTCAATTACATGAACGCGAAGATGCCGCCCGCCTCGCCCGGCTCGCTCGGCGCGGAAACTTACGCGCAGATCGCCGCGTTCCTGCTGCAGTCCAATGGCGTGCAGTCCGGCGAAAAGGAATTTCCCGTCGACGCGCAAACGCTCGCCATGCTGACGATCCCGCGCGGCGCCACGCAGCGTTCCGCGCCCATGATGCCGCTTTCGCCGCTCGCCCCGCCCATGCCCATCGTCAAGCTGCCCGACCCGCTCGCGAAAATCACGCCCGTCACCGCCGACGAGCTCGAAAATCCGCCCGCCAGCGAATGGCTCATCTGGCGCCGCAGTTACAACGATCAGGGCTTCAGCCCGCTCGCGCAAATCAACAAATCCAATGTCGCCGACCTCCGCGTGAAATGGGCGTGGTCGCTTCCGCCTGGCCAGAATGATGCGACGCCGCTCGAACACGATGGCGTGCTCTTTGTCGATGCATACGGCGACCACGTTGAAGCGCTCAACGCGGCGACGGGCGATCTGCTGTGGGAATATTCGCGGCAGCTTCCGAAGGATGCGCGCCTCGCTCAGAAACGCGCCATCGCGCTCTTCGGCGACCGCCTCTTCGTCGGCACCTCGGACGATCACGTCGTCGCGCTCGACGTGAAATCCGGCGACGTGATCTGGGATTCGCCCGTCGCCGATTACACGAAGGGCTTTCAGCTCACCGGCGGCCCGCTCGTTGCCAAGGGCAAAGTCCTGCAGGGCATCGGCGGACAATCTCCCGGCGGCAATTTCATCGTCGCACTCGATATGGATACCGGCAAGGAAGCCTGGCGCTTCCACACCATCGCGCAGCAGGGCCAGCCCGGCGACAGTTGGAATGGCCTGCCCAACGACAAGCGCAATGGCGCGTCGGTCTGGACGCCCGGCAGCTACGATCCGCAGCTCGGCCTCGCGTATTTCGGCGTCGGCCAGACCTACGACACCGGCCCCGTCCTGCATCGCGTCCCCGGATTCTCGAATGACGGCCTCTACACCGATTCCACGCTGGCCTTCGATCCCGATACCGGCAAGCTCGTCTGGTATTTCCAGCATGTTCACAACGACCAGTGGGATCTCGATTGGGCTTTCGAGCAGCAGCTGATTCATCTGCCCGTCAACGGCGCCGACGAAAAGCTCGTGGTCACATCCGGAAAGATGGGAATTTACGAAGCGATGGACGCGGCCACCGGAAAATATATTTTCTCGCACGATCTCGGCATCCAGAATGTGATCGCCTCGATCGACCCGAAAACCGGCGAAAAAACGGTCGCTCCCGGCGCCGTCCTGGGCGACGACAAGCCTCACCTGATCTGCCCGCATCCCGGCGGCGGGCGCAACTGGATTCCGACGTCCTACAACGCCGCGACCAAAATCCTCTATATCCCGCTCAACGAATCCTGCATGGACCTGATCCCCGCGGGCCCCGGCCATCGCGGCAATCTCACCTCCGGCTACAACTGGTTCATCCGCCTGCGGCCCGATAGCGATGGAAACCTCGGCCGCGTCGAGGCGCTGAATCTCGAAACGAAAAAAGTTCTGTGGATCGATCGCCAGCGCGCCCCGCAGATGACGGGCGTGCTCGCCACCGCGGGCGGCGTCGTCTTCGCCGGCGCGTTCGACCGCGTCCTTAAAGCCTACGATGCTGATACGGGCAAAGTCCTCTGGCAGGTTCGCCTCAACGACGTGCCCAGCTCCTGCCCGATCACCTACAGCGTCAATGGCAAGCAGTACGTCGCCGTGGTCACCGGCGAGGGTGGCCCGCTCACCGGCACGTACCCGGTCCTCGTCCCCGAAATCCAGAATCCGCCCGACCGCGAATCCGCGATCTGGGTCTTCGAATTGCCGTGACAATCCGGCGAGGATTGTCACCTCGAGCGGCCAACGGGAGTCGAGGGGTAGAAGGGTTAAACGTAGCGGTGGCCTTTTTGCCCTGAGAAACGAAGGGCAGGCCAGCGCTTTCTTGCTTTCTCAGGAAACATCTGCGCATCCGGCGCGCCGTACTATAATCGATCTTTCAACTCCAAGGAGGAATCAGATGGCTGAGCCAAAATCCGCCGCACCCGAAAACGAAATTTCCCGCGACCGCCTCGCCGATCTCTTAAACGAGGATCTTTCCCGCGAGTATCAAGCCATCATCTCGTACGTGGTCTATTCCCAGGTCCTCAGCGGCGCCCAATACATGGATATCGCCGCCCAGCTCGAAATCCACGCCAAGCAGGAGCTCGACCACGCCCTGATTCTCTCGCGGCAGATCGACTATCTCGGCAAAATGCCGGTCGTCACTCCCAAACCGGTGCGCACGTCGAAAAATCCGAAAGACATGCTCCGCTACGATCTCGACAATGAAAACGAAACCATTCGCAATTACCGCGACCGCATCCGCCAGTGCGAAGCGCTCGGAGAATTCGCGTTGGCCGAACAGATTCGCCAGATCCTCATGCAGGAGCAGGACCACCAGATCGACTTGGCCACCGCACTCGGGGAAAAAGTTCCAAACCTGAGCGGCGGTCCCAAGGCACGCACCCTGCGCAAGCGTAGCTAGCGCCGCCCGCGTCTATCTCGAGTTGGTACGACTCTGAACCCGGGAGGGTCCGATGACGCCAGGCGAACGCGAACGAGCCATCAACGCGCTCCACGAATCCCGCGAGCGGTTGCTCGCTGCGGTGCAGCGGCTTTCGTCGTCGCAGCTCGCCTACAAGCCGGCGGCCGACCGGTGGTCGGTGGCCGAGTGCATCGAGCACATTATTTTGGTCGAGAGCTCGATCCTTCGCGCGATCGAAAAGACGGTGCAGGAGTCCGGCGATTTGCCGAAGAATGCGCTCGAGGACGATGCGCTGCTGGCGAAAGTCGCTGACCGCAGCAAACGCTCCAAGGGCCCGGAGCGGCTGATGCCGACGGGCCGGTGGAGTGATGACGGGCTGTTCGGCGAATTCGAGGCGGCGCGCAAGCGCACCGCCGATTTTGCCGCGACCACGGGCGCGAGCTTGCGCCAGAGCGGCTTTCCGCATCCGGCGTTTGGGCCGCTCGATTGTTACCAGTGGCTGCTGCTGATCGCCGCGCACGGGGAGCGCCACCGCGCCCAGGCCGAAGAAGTGATGGCCTCGGCGGAGTTCCCCCGCGCGGCGTCGGCGAGCTAGAACCACTCACCGCTGAGACGCAGAGAACGCAGAGACGGAGAAGGACGAAGGCTCGGCAAGCTCTCTTCGCCACGGCACTCAGGGCGGGCAGGACGAGCAAGTCGTCACACTCCGCCGATGGCCGAGCGGGCGCTCGTAAGGTTTGTAACTCTGCGTTCTCTGCGTCTCTGCGGTGGGGGATTCGGGTTTATGAGACGGCTCTAAGCATGGCTGTTTCGCGCACGCCTGTCCCGCAGACCAGTTGCGCGATTGGGTGCCAGGGGCGAAAATGCAGGTGGTTTATGGTTGCGCATCCACGCAGCGCTTACCTACACTACGGACTGGCTTACGCTACAGGGAAGATCGGCATCCAATACTGATATGCAACGGATCCCAGCCTTATCCAAAGCGGTCGCAATCTTTTGCCTGATCCTCATCGGTAATTTTGGCGTGGCATTCGCTGCGCGCCATACGGAATCAACCCCGTCCAAACGCGCTGTCGCGCATTCGACCAGGCATTCGACGCCTACGCGGCGCGCGGCTGCGCATTCGACGAGCACGCACCGCGCGGCCGAGCATCGAGTCCGCGCCCGGCGTGCGGCCACCACGCGACGCGTGGTGCGCACCGCGACCGTCGCGACGCGCGCGCGAGCAACGTCGCATCGCGTCCATCGCAGGCGCTACGTCGAATCCGTCGATCCCGGCGAGGACGACGTCACCACGTACGACGATCCCGTGATGCCGCAGCATCGCGGTTGAAGCGCTCGGCCACGAAAAGGGCGCGGTGCTCGCCGTCGATCCGACCACGGGACGCATCCTGGCCATCGTCAACCAGAAGATGGCGTTTTCCGCGGCGCTCGAGCCGTGCTCGACGATCAAGCCGTTCATCGCCGTCGCCGGATTGCAGGAAGGCGTGATCACGCGCGACACGATGATCCAAGTCGGCCGCCGCCGCTACATGGACCTCACCGAGGCCATGGCTCACTCCAACAATCACTTTTTCGAAACGGTCGGCTCGGAGCTCGGCTTCGATCGCGTGATCAAGTACGACGAGCTGCTCGGCCTCGGCCAGCGCGTGGGCTACGATATTCCTGAGGAGCAGACGGGCTCTGCTGCCGCATCGCCGCCGGAACGTGGCGGCGTCGCCCGCATGTCGAGCTTCGGCGAAGGCATCCGCATGACGCCATTTCAATTGGCGTCTCTGGTGAGCACGCTCGCCACCGGCGGCGCGCAGTACTACCTCCAATATCCGCGCACCGAGGCGGAGATTCAGGATTTTCAGCCGCGGCTGAGGCAGCAGCTTGATATTGCGCCGCTGCTGCCGGATTTGCGGCAGGGAATGCTTGCCGCGGTTCTCTACGGGACGGCGCGGCAGAGTTACGATCCTTACGGCGAGCAGGCGCTCGGCAAGACCGGCACGTGCAACGATGAAGATCTCGGCGGGCGGCTCGGGTGGTTTGCTTCCTACGCGGATCAGGCGCATCCGAAAATCGTGCTCGTGGTGCTGCTGCACGGACGCAGCCGCATCATCAGCGGGCCGCATGCTTCGGAAATCGCCGGCCGCATCTATCGCGGCTTGAGCGAACGCAACTACTTCGCTGATGCTCCACTCACGCGCGAATCGCCCACTTACTATCCCGATCCCGCCGCCGAAATCAAAACAATGGCGGGCGCACCCGATTCTTCCTCGACAGTCCGCTAGCAGCATCAAACGGATTGCATATCGCCGCAGCGCTGACGGAAAAGAAAACGGGCGCCGCATCCATCGCGGCGCCCGCATCACTAATCGCCAGGCACTAATCACTCGCCACTCGCCACTGCTTTTCTCACGCCGCCTTCGATGCCAGGCCGAAGAGCTTCATCGCGTTCTCTTTCAAAATCAGCGGGCGCACTTCGTCCTTGAAGGCGACCTTCGCGAAATCGGCCATCCAGCGGTCGGGCGTGATGAGCGGATAATCCGAGCCGAAGAGGACTTTCGTCTTGAGGAGCGTGTTCGAATACTGGACGAGATTTGGCGGGAAATATTTCGGCGACCATCCGGAGAGATCGATGTAGACCTCGGGCTTGTGCAGGCACATCGAAATCGCCTCATCCTGCCAGGGGAATGACGGGTGCGCGAGAATGATCGGCAGATCCGGGAAATCGACGGCGACGTCGTCGATATACATCGGGTTGCCGTATTTCAGGCGGATTCCGCCGCCGCCCGGCACGCCTGTGCCGATGCCGCTGTGGCCGGTGTGAAAGAGCGCCGGGAGCTTGGCCTCGGCGATCACTTCGTAGAGGGGATATGCCAGGCGGTCGTTGGGGAAGAAGTCCTGGATCGGCGGATGAAATTTGAATCCGCGCACGAGTCCCGTGGCGATCAGGCGCTTCGCCTCGCGGACGCCCTCGGCGCCGCGGTGAGGGTCGATGCTTGCGAACGCCATCATGATGTCCGCATTCTCGGCGGCGAATTGGAGCACTGTGTCGTTGGACACCTGCGGGCGGCCCGACAGCCTTTCGTCCACTGTGAAAACCACGCAGCCGATGTTCCGCGAGCGGTAGTATTCGGCCAGTTCTCTGCGGCCTCGAGGCGCGCCTTCGCCGAAATACTTCTTGGCGGCTTCGTCGGTCGATGTGTCTTCCCCCTCGTGCTCGATGTGCACGTGCACGTCGATGGCGGTCAGGCGGTCCACATCGAGACGCTTTTCATTCCCCATTCGTGTCTCCCTGTTTTCGACTTGAGTGAATTACAACGGCAGCATTCGCGACGTTCCGCAGACGCAACGCGAACTAAAGACAGCGCTCAAAACAGTGGACGATAATACCACCGCGCATTCGGACGCGAAAGGAGCGCGCTTGGCCGGCGGTGTTTCATTTGATCTGATCGTGGGGCGAATTGCAGCGCCCAGCTAAACACAGAGAGCGCAGAGAAGGCACTGAGTTCACGGAGGCCGCGAGGCCTTTTCTTTCAGGCAAGGGGAGGTTCAGCAGGATCATCCGTTATGGCTGCGGCTTTCTTTCCGTTTTGCGGTTCGTCCGCGGGGTGAGGTGGTGTCTCCACCACGGCTTCGGCTGCGGCCTCGACCATGGACGCGGTTAGCGCGGAACTGTTGCCCTCGAAAAATGTCTTGCCCTGCAGAAGCACTTCGATCGCGTCCCGCAGCAGCCACGAGGTCGGCTTGGATACGGCTCCCCGGAATCCGGCGGCGCGGATTTCCGCGAGCATCTGCACGGTGCCGCCGTCGACCGAAAACAGCAGCAACGGCAGTTCCGGATCGGCGGCATGAATCACTTTTGCCGCTTCGAGCCCGTTCATTTTCGGCATGCTGAGATCGAGGATCACGATGTCTGGCTTAAGCGTAGCGGCTTTCTCCACCGCATCGAGGCCGTTTTCAGCCTCCCCGCAGACCGTCCAGTCGGGATTCTCCGTCAGCAGGCGGCGTATCGCCTGCCGGGCTTCGGCATGATCGTCCGCTATTAGTATTCGCTTCGGCACCACCCCGTCCCATGGACTTCTGCGTTCGATATCCTACACAGTCCACACGGGATGTAAATACGCCAAATGCTGTACGGAACCTTAGAGTTTTTGTATGCTTGCCGCACAGGCTTGGAGTTGAGTCCTCCGCCTGATTCCTATCGAGCCCATATGACGAAACTGGCCCTTCGGACTCTCCAGCCCGGTGAACGGACCGGTCCGGAAGGAAAGCCCGTCCGCAACAAGATCCTCCTCGGGATCCCGGACGTCGAGTATGGCCTGCTGCGTCCCCACCTGCATTTTCTCGACATGCCCGATCATCTGAGTCTCCACGAGCCGCGCGCGAAAATCGAGTATGCCTATTTCCCCAACCGCGGCATGGTTTCCCTGGTGATCGTCACGGAGGACGGGAAATCGGTCGAGGTCGGCGTTGTGGGCAACGAAGGTTTCGCAGGAACTCCGCTGGCCGTCGGCTTGCGCCGCAGTTCCGTGCGCGAAGTGGTGCAGATTGCCGGTGACGGCTTCCGCGTCGGCGTGGCGGCGTTGCAGCGCGTGCTGCGATCGACTCCCCAGCTGCAAGCCATGTTGAGCCGCTACGCCGTGCTCCAAGGCATGCAGGTGGCGCAGACGGCGGCGTGCAATCGGTTACATGCCGTCGAGCAGCGCCTCGCTCGCTGGCTGTTGCTCGCGCAGGACCGCGTCGATTCCGGCCGGCTGAATCTCACCCACGATTTCATCGCGATGATGCTCGGCACCGACCGGCCGAGCGTCAGCCTGGCAGCGTCGCTCATGCAGAAGAAGGGAGTGATCGAATACACGCGCGGTGCCGTGAAAATCCTCAACCGCAAGCGGCTCGAAAGCTTCGCTTGCGAGTGCTACGGCGTGATCCAGCAGTTCAACGGCGAACTGCTGCTCAAATAATAAATCTTCCTCAGTGTTCGACGCCCGACAGACAGCGTGCAGCCCGCGCATCTATAGCCCCCGCGATGCCCCGACCTGACCGGAAAACTGTTAAACGGCGATGACCGCCGCCGATGACCGTGGCCGCGGATTTCGTTCGGGAGAGAGAACGAATGCCGCCGGCAAAATCGTAAGCAACCGCATTCTGGAGTCGATTTCAGATGCCGAATTCAGCGTCATCCGCCCGCATCTGGAGTTTCTGGCGCTGTCCCACCACAGTATTCTTCACGAACCCAGCCAGAACCTGAAGTATGTCTACTTCCCGAATTCAGGTCTTATCTCGCTGGTCGTCGCCATGGAGGACGGAAAAACGGTTGAAGCCGCCGTCGTCGGAAGGGAAGGCGCGGCTGGGCTGCCCTCCGCGGTCGCGCTGATGAGAAGCCCTCTTCGCGAGGTCGTGCAAATTCCCGGGGAAGGCTTTCGGGTGAAGGTCGGCGCACTGCGCGACATTCTCGGCTCGGCGCCGGATCTTCAGATGACCCTCAGCCGCTACGCGGTGGTGCAGGGAATCCAGGTGGCGCAGACGGCCGCCTGCAACCGGCTGCACGATATCGAGCAGCGCCTCGCTCGATGGTTGCTGATGGCTCAGGATCGCGTGGCATCCGCATCGCTCTTCATCACGCACGATTTTCTCGCCACCATGCTCGGCACGGACCGCCCCAGCGTCAGCCTCGCTGCCGGCATTCTCCAGAAGAAGCGCAACATCGCTTATACGCGCGGCGCCGTGAAAATCCTGAACCGCAGAAAATTGGAAAACTCCGCCTGCGAGTGTTACGCCGTGATTCAGCAGTTCAACGCGGCGATCGGGTTGTGACGTGCGGCCCCCTGTTTGGCGTCCGACAGACGTGTTTACCCATGCCCGCCACAATGATCGAAGTTGCCTGAAGACCGGAGCATCCGCGCTGCGCGCGTTCTCGGAGGCATGTTCATGATCGAGCTGAATCAAGTGATCCTGGTGGATAGCCCTGCCGTCGCTTTGAGGAACGAGCGCGGAGTCTTCGAGCTCGTTTCGCCGCTGGGGGACGTGATCCACGTTGCCTGCGAGCCGGGATTGGACCTGGGTACGCCGCACCATGTGTCGTTTGATCCGAAAAGGAAGCGATTGGATCATCTTTGGGAAATCAAGAAAATCGCCGAGCTTCCCAGCGACAACCCAGCGCCGGCTTTGTAGCGGCGCGAGTCTCTCGGTTGATGGCCACGACCTACCCTTGGTCAGGCGCCAGACATCCCAAAACGCATCCGTAACGCAGATACTGCCGACGCTGTCGAGGTCACTTCGTTTTCACTCTGGCGTTTGAACCGGAATCGCTGTTACAGTTTTTCATCTCTGCGTTGCGCTTTGCGGGAGGCATTTCTTTCTAGCCGCATGAATCGACGAACATTCCTGAAGAAATCCGGGTTGGCGGCGTCTCTGCCGCTGTGGCCGCGGGGCCTATTCGCGAAGGCCCCTTTTCGCCGGCGGCGTCCCTCCGACGCGGATTGGCCGTCAGAGGCGGCATGGAAGCAGCTGAATGACGCGGTTGACGGAAACTTGATTCGCGTCGAGTTTCCGCTCGATGCATGCATCGAGGACGCCAGACAGCGCCGCGTGCAAAACCCTTGGCCACAAATCTCAGAAATCCTTACTACATCGGAGACCAGCCGGGCGTGACGCAAACTTTGGGCTGGGTCGACGCGTGGGTCACGAAGCCGAGCGTTTACGCCGTCGCCGCGAAAAATGCGGAGCACATTGCGGCTGCCGTGAATTTCGCGCGCGAAAATGATTTGCGCCTGGTGGTGAAAGGCGGCGGCCACAGCTATCAGGGCACGTCGAATGCGCCCGATTCGCTGCTGATCTGGACGCGCCACATGGACGACATCACGATGCACGATGCGTTTGTTCCGCAGGGATGCGCGAGCACTCACGCGGCACAACGCGCCGTGACAGCTCGGCGCCGGAGCGATCTGGATGCAAGCGTACGAGGCGGTCACGACCAAGGGCGGCGCGTACGTGCAAGGCGGCGGCTGCACCACGGTCGGCGTGGCCGGCCTGATGCAAAGCGGAGGCTTCGGAAGTTTTTCGAAGCACTATGGCACCGCCGCGGCGGGATTGCTGGAAGCGGAAGTGGTCACGGCCGATGGCAAGGTACGCATCGCGAACGCGTGCACGAATCCGGATTTCTTCTGGGCGCTCAAAGGCGGGGGAGGCGGCAGCTTTGGCGCGGTGAGCAAAATGACGCTGCGCGTGCGCGAGCTGCCGGAATTCGTCGGCGGCGCCATTTTCACGATCAAGGCGTCGTCGGACGACGCGTTTCGGCGATTGCTGCGCGCAATTTGTCAGTTTCTACCGCGAACAATCTTTTCAACGATCACTGGGGCGAGCAGGCGCACATCACGGCCCGATAATGTGCTCGGCATCAGCATGGTCTCTCATGGATTGAGCCGGGAAGAAGGGAAGAAAGCCTGGCAGCCGTTTCCTCGATTGGATCGCGCGCTCGCCGGGCGTCTACACCATCGAAGGAGGGCCGGTGATCGCCAGCCTGCCGGCGCGAAATTGGTGGAACGCCCAGTGGTGGAAAGCGAATCTCCAACATGTTTTTGATTCAGACCCTCGTCCTGGTGCGCCAGTAACGAACGCGTGGTGGACGGGAGACGGCGGGCAAGTGGGCTGGTTTATCTATGGCTACGAGTCGCTTTGGCTGCCTGCATCGCTGCTCAAGGGCGGTTCGCAGGAGCATCTTGCGAAAGCGCTCTTTGAAGGTTCCCGCCATTGGCAGATCGAGCTGCATTTCAATAAAGGACTGGCGGGAGCGCCGCCGGAGGCTGTGGCGGCGGCGCGCGACACGGCAACGAATCCGGCGGTGCTGACCGCGTTTGCGTTGGCGATCGTTGGGGACGGCCAAGGAGCGGTATATCCCGGCGTGAGCGGGCATGAGCCGGATGTCGCGGCCGGCCGAGAATCAGCGGAACGGATTCACCAGTGCATGAATGAACTCCGCGCCGTTGTGCCCGACCTGGGAGCGTACGTATCCGAGAGCAATTTCTTCGAGAAGGGCTGGCAGCATTCCTATTGGGGCAGCAATCACGCGCGACTCGCGTCGGTGAAGCGAAAATACGATCCTTCGGGGCTGTTCTTCGTTCACAATGGCGTTGGTTCAGAGGAATGGAGCGCGGACGGATTTACAAAGCTGTGATCTTACGACGACCTCGAACGGCGCGCGACCGATCCGGGGCTTACGCTTCCGCCGACGGAAAAGTCAAGGGCCCCACCCTCACAAACCGAGGATGGGGCACCCGAAAAGTCAAAGGCACGTCAGGTGATAATCGTGGGATAGAGGCGCGTGGCGATTCCGACCATCAGCGCGAGCGCTAGGATCATGATGCCGAAATCCAATCCCATGCCGAGCGTGGTGCCGCCGCCGACGATCATGAGGTGCCGCAGCGCGTCCACCTGATACGTCAGCGGATTCACCCGCGAGACTGCGTGCAGCCACACCGGCATCAGGCTGAGCGGGTAGATCGCGTTGCTCGCGAAGAAGAGCGGCATCGTGAGCACCTGGCCGATGCCCATGAACCGCTCGCGCGATTTCACGATGCACGCCGCGATCAGCGAAAACGTGGAAAACACCGCCGAGCCCAGCACCACCGCGCAGACTCACCCCGGCGATTTCGAGCGGGCCCCATCGCAGCTTCACGCCGAGCAGCACCGCGAGCAGATACACGAACACCATTTGGCACAGGCTGCGCGCCGCGGACGAAATCGTCCGCCCCAGCACCAGCGCGCTGCGCGGCGCCGGGCTGACCAGGAATTTGTGCACGATGCCGAGGTCGCGCTCCCAGATCAGCGAAATGCCGTAGAAAATCGCGCCGAAAAGGACGCTCTGCGCCAGAATTCCCGGCGTCATGAAATCGAGGTAGCGGACTGCCGCCCGTAGGGACGATGCGCGCCCGCGTGAACACCTCGCCGAAAATCAGCAGCCACAGCATCGGCTGAATCATGCGCGTGCCGAGCTCGATCGGATCGTGGATCAGCTTGCGAATGTCCGCTTCGGCGACGGCCATCGTCTGCCGCGCGAAATCCCGTACCGCGGTTGCGTCATCCGAGACGCTGGGAAGTGAGACGTGAGCGTGCGACATCTTTGAGATCCCCTCCTTCGGTGATTCCGGCGCCGGTGTAATGAATGAACGCGTCGTTGAGCGTCGCTTCCGGGCCGAGCGCCGCCTTGAGCTGCGCGGGCGAGCCGATCGCCGCGAGCGTGCCCTGGTGCATGAAGGCGATCGTTTCGCAGAGTTCATCGGCTTCGAGCATGTCGTGCGTGGTCATCAGGATCGTGGTGCCGTATTCGCGGCGCAGGTCGCGAATGTCCTGCCACACGGCGCGCTTCGCGAATGGATCGAGGCCCACTGTGGGCTCGTCGAGGAAGAGCACCGCCGGATGGTGCAGCATCGACTGCGCGATTTCGAGGCGCCGGATCATGCCGCCCGAGTAGTGCTTCACGAATTTGTTGGCCACGTGCGAGAGTTTCATGAAATCGAGCGCATGCGCGATTCGCACCTTGCGCTCGGCGCGCGAGATGCCGTAGAGCTTCGCGGAGATCAGGAGATTTTCGTAGCCGGTGAGCTCGCCGTCGGCGGAAAGCATCTGCGAGACGTAGCCGATTTTGCGGCGCACCTGGCGCGGCTCGCGCACCACGTCATATCCCGCCACGAACGCCGCGCCTTCGCTCGGCGCCAGCAGTGTCGTCAACATCTTGATCAGCGTGCTTTTGCCCGCGCCGTTTGGTCCGAGCAATCCGAAGATCGATCCGTGCGGAAACGCGATCGTCAGATGATCCACTGCGACGAGCGTCCCGAATCGCCGCGTCAGCCCGCGCGTCTCAACCGCATTCGCGGCGCCCGCCACAGCGATCCCCGCTCTCGTCTGCGCCTGCTCCAAGCTCCCCGTTTCCGCTTCCGCCACGCCCCTGGCCCTCCCTCGCTCATTGTAGACGCTCCGCCATCGGGAAGCACGACGAAGCGCCGCAACCGCGACTCGCCGTGACAACGAGCACTTGATTGACTGAGAGGAACACCTGAACTCTCGGTCAGGTCCATTGGCCGAGAACAGATGCTAGGGTCAGGTATCGGTCCGCTTTGATACCCAGCCGTTTGGGAGGGTCCGGTGCGAAAGATTCTGTTCGGACTTACTTGCGTGCTGGCATTCTTGCTCGCAGCGGCCATCAGTTGCGCGCTGCGGGCCAAAGTCAAGTTTGTGCCCGAAGTGAAGGCGAGCTACGCTCGTATGTATGCAGAGAATCTGGAGCGCTATTCTTTTCTACAATACAATCAAGCGGGCTCGGACCAGGGTAAAGCCGCGTTGTTGGAATACATCGGATTCCTTCAGAGAATTCGGACCGAACGCATAGACCTCTCGCAGAATTTGCTCCGCTACGATTTCGGCCTCGCGTACCTTCGTCTTTACCGCCTGGAATTAGCCGCTGGAGATCCGGCGAGCGCGAATCGATACATGCAGTCCGCGCAGAAGGAGCTATCGGGGCTGGGGTGGAAACCGGAGAATCTGTCGTCGGAAGCTCTATCCAAGCAGATCCAGACGCGAGAATCCGGCGAAGCCAAGCTCTACAATACGCCTTCGCGGGAACTGCCCACTGCAAGCGAGGAAACCGACCAGGCAAAAGGGAAATCCGAGTGAAAAAGGCAATTGCGATCTCCATCTGTGTTTTGCTCGGTGCGATTGCCGGGTATTTCATTGCCCCCTTCGTGTCTTTCGGGATCATCCAAATTACCGAGCCGGACATGTCCGGAGCATTCCTTCTATCCCTTGTGGACGATCAGATCGGTTGCAGCTGCGCGAATAAGCCGCCCGCCGAGAGCGCGAACGAGGTTTCAAAGGATATCTCCATCCTTGAGGGTTGGCGGACTCGGAATCAAGGGAGCCACGTGCTCGCCCAAGAAATAGGCCTAGCCGAGGTGCGGTTGTCACAACTAGAGATGCGGCTAGGACGCAAGGCGCAGGCCGACCAGGATATGGCGAGCGGCCAGGAGGAGTTGGCCGCACTTGGATGGAAAGACGTTTCTTCGGCACATCTGACAGCGTTGGTCACACGGTTGGATTCCGAGTACTCCCCGCCGGTTCGAAAAAACACCGCGCCTCTCGCTGCGCGTTGACCTTCTCCGCATAGTTCGCCGCGCTCGACACTTCCAGCATCCGGAGCTACCATTTGTCCGGGAACTTCACGACAGCGAGGGACCAAGCCTTGTCACATTCGCGTGGAAGATATCGAGGAATGCTTTTCGCGCTGCTGCTTTTCTGCGGCGCGCCGGCGATCGCCATTGCGCAGGCGCCGGCGCAATCTTCGACCGCGCCCGCCGCACAGCCTGCGTCTGGCGCTGCGCTTGTCGTCACGGGCGATGTCCCTACGCCGCTGTCGCTTTCGCTCGACGATTTGCAGCAGATGCCGCGCAAGACGCTTACCGTCACAAACGCGCACAACGCACAAGCAAGAGACATACGAGGGCGTGCCGCTTGCCGAGCTGTTGAAGCGCGCGGGAATGCCGCAGGGCGAAAAGCTGCGCGGCGCCGCCATGGCGACTTATGTGATCGCCGAGGGCGCGGATGGTTATCGCGCGCTTTATGCCGCGGCCGAGCTCGATTCGAGTTTCCAGGATTCCGACGTGATCGTCGCGGATACGCTGGACGGCGCGCCGCTCGGCGCCGGCGAGGGGCCGCTGAAGCTCGTCGCGCCGCACGACAAGCGGCCCGCGCGCTGGGTGCGCACGCTGCGCTCCATCACGATCGGCAAAGTGCCGAAGTGAACGCCGCGGCGCGATCCGGCGGGTTTGAAACCGCCCCTACAAATCGCCGGAGGAGCGTGTTTCAAGCTCGTCCGCCTTGCTCAAATCCGTCCGCGCTTTTGCTCTAGCGGCGACCTTGCGATCGTTTCCTGCGCCGCGCCGCCCGAATTTAGATCTGGCCGCGGCCGCCGTCGACGTCGATTTCGACGCCGGTGATGAACGATGCGTCGGACGACGCGAGAAACGCGACCGCTCCCGCGACCTCTTCGGATTTTCCCATCCGCTTCATCGGCACCGTCGCGATCAGCATTTTAGTGAGTTCATCCGCCTGTTCTTTCGGCACGCCCGATGCGGTCGAAAATTGGCGTGGCGATCGGGCCGGGCGCGACAGCGTTCACGCGAATATTTCGACTCACCAGCTCGGCCGCCATCGACCGCGTCATCGAGCGCATCGCGGCTTTCGTTGCGGCGTAGGCCGAGCCGTTCGCGAGTCCTTCGTGGCTCACGACGCTGGTATTCAGGATCACCGACGCGCCGTCGTTCAGGTGCGGCAGCGCTTTTTGCACCGTGAAATACGCACCCTTGGCGTTGATGTCGAACATCTCGTCGTAAAGCTGCTCGGTGGTTTGATCGAGCGGCACGAACTTTCCGACTCCCGCGTTCACGAACAGGATGTCGATCTTCCCGAATTTCTTGGCCACCGCGTCGAAAAATTTGTCGATTTCCGGCAGCTTCGAGACGTCCGCCTGCACGGCCAGCACGTCGTTGCCGAGCAGCGCCGATCGCTTCATCCAATGTTTTCTGGTTGCGCCCGGAAATCGCCACGCGCGCGCCTTCGTCTTTCAGGCGCTTCGCCGACGCCAGCCCGATTCCGCTGTTGCCGCCTGTCACGACCGCTACTTTTCCTTCGAGCCTTTTCATGTTGCCTCCGACCGAATGTGTTTTGTCTCTGGTCAGGTCTTAGATGATCCATCCGCGATTCTGGACTCACGTTTTTTCGCAGCCGCCGGGCGAGCCTGTAGGTCCGCTGTTTTCATACCTGTCCGAAAGGACAGGTGCGCCTGTGAAACATTTGCAGCGGTACCGTTGACCCCACTCGGATGGCCAGCTAACGTCTTCTTAACGTCTATTGCCGCTCGGAGATCACGATGAGATTTTGCCGTTCGAATGCGCGATCCGTGCCCGTTTCCACGAGGAGTATTTTGCGCGACGCCTGCCGCCGCTCGGGCCTTCCGCTGGCGGCTGTGCTGCTCGTGGCATTCTTGCCGGTGATTTCGGCGAAGGCGCAGTCGGCCTCGCCGGCGCCCACGCAGGCGCCGCCGGCGAGCAGCCAGCCGCAGAACTCGTCGCCAGCTCCGTGCGCAAGTCGTCGCCAGCGCGTCGCACCGTCGCCGGCGCCGCCCGCGATGCAAAATGCGTCCGCGCCGCCGCAGCAATCGCTCGGCGAAGCCGCGCGCCAGAACGCGCAGAAAGCCAAGCCCAAAACGAAGCACGTCTACACGGACGACGATCTATCGAGCATGGGCGGAACGATTTCGGTGGTTGGCGACGCGTCTCCATCCATTCGCCGACGACGGCGGCGATTCGAATGCCGGCGCCAGGCGAGCGGCGCTTCCTCGGGTTCGCAAGACGAAACGTACTGGCGCGGACGCGCGAACGCGATCAAGAGTCAAATCGCCGATGTCGATCGCCAGATCGAAGACAAGAAAGCGGAAATCGCCAAGGCAGGGCGCCACTTCGTTCGATCCCTCGGCGGGCCTTTCGCAGGGCGTGATCATCATTCACGATCGCAACGCCGAACTGAAAGAACTCGAAGACCGCAAGCAGAGCCTTGAAAATCAGCTCGACCAGCTCGCCGACGAAGGCCGCAAAGCCGGCGCCGATTCCGGCTGGTTCCGCTGACAATCCGGCGAGGATTGTTATCCTGCCTGCCCTGACGCAGGAAGGGAGGCCGACGTTCCGATTCTGTCAGCCGAAGGATTTCTCCTCTCAGCGGCCGCCTTGCCTTGAGGGCAGGCGCTTCGGCCCTTTTTGTTTTCCCGCCGAGCGACGAGCGCTCCCTCCGTCGCGCCTTTGGCGCAGCCGCGCCGCCGGTAAACATCAGTCCTATAGCTAATTTCCGAATTGTGGCGCATGCTGTCTTAGGAGACACTCTTCCATGCAAGACACAGCCAGCAGAATCCTGCTCGACCGGATGGACCAGGCCTTCGGCGATTATTCGCAGCAAGCCGAGCGCCTCAGCGTGCTCCTCGCCAAGCCCATGGGCGCGTCCAGTTGGACGCTCTACCACGATCTTCAGAGGCAGCGCACCGCCGAGACCGTCGCCTACGAAAGATATCGCAAGCTGCAGGAAGAGCTCTTCGCAACACATCGCCCCGCCAGCCGTGCCGCAGCCGTCCCGAATCCAGCGTCGCCTGACCGCGCGGCCCTTCGATTTCACTCAGGAAAAGCTGCTCAAGGGCGACAGGGGCGTCGATGATTGCATCCAGACCATGCAACCCGCCGCGCCGATGCGAACGCTTTGCGCTTCGCGGCCGACCCGGGTATATTGGCCGTCATCTCGTGCTCCAGGAAGCGAATCGAAAGGAACGATGATGAGAAAACAGATCCTGCTCGGGTTAGTCCTGGTGTTGTTGGCGCCCGCCGCTGCAATCGCGCAGAGCAATTTCAACGGCACATGGAAAATCGATACAAGCAAAGCGCGAGAAAGCACGAAGCCATATGTCTACCTGCTGCAAAACGGCACCTATCACTGCACGACGTGCGTGCCGCCCGAAAACGTCAAAGCCGACGGCATGGATCACAAGGTCATGGGCAGTCCGTACTCGGATTCGATGAGCGTAAAGATCGTGAATGACCGGAGCGTTGAAGTCACCGCCAAGAAAGATGGGAAGGTCGTCAGAACGTCGAAGTTCACGATTTCGGCCGACGGGAAGACAGGCACCGTGGAGTTCAACGACTCCTCCGCTACCAACTCCGACCCGATTGTCGGCAAGGCAATGCTCAAGCGAGTGTCGGCAGGTCCTACGGGATCGCACGCCGTTTCGGGCTCTTGGATGCTTGAGAAGGTCGACCAGTCGGACAACGGGCTTACGTTCACGATCATGATCCATGGCGATGAGGTGATGATGTCGAGTCCCACCGGGCAATCCTATACCGCGACGCTTGGCGGGCCCGACGCGCCCTACAAGGGCGATCCCGGCACGACCGCCGTTTCCGTGAGGCGCATCGGCGCAAACACCATCATCGAGACCGACAAACGCGCCGGCAACCCGGTTAACATCGCGCGCATGACCCTTGCCGCCGACGGTAAGACCATGACCATCGTAAGCACCGAAGCGCAGACGGGCCGCGTCTTCCACGACGTGGCCGTGAAACAGTAGCCAGCCTCCTGAAGAAGAACGTCCCTCCGGAAGACGAGCTATAACGGCGAAGAAAAAGGGCGCCCCCGATCTTGACCGGGGACGCCCTTGTTGAATTCTTCGAACTGCGTGCGAGCTGGGCCTGGCTTTAGTACATGCCGCCCATGCCGCCGCCGCCGGCATGCCGCCACCGCCGCCTGCTGCGCCCTTCTTGTCGTCTTCCTTGATGTCCGCCACCAGAGCTTCGGTGGTGAGCATCAGGCCGGCGATCGAAGCGGCGTTCTGCAGAGCGAGGCGCGTGACCTTGGCCGGATCGATGACGCCGGCCTTGACCAGGTCGCCGAACTCGCCGGTATCCGCGTTGAAGCCGAAGTTTTCGTCCTTCGATTCGCGGACGCGGCCGACGACCACGGCGCCTTCGTGGCCGGCGTTGAGCGCGATCTGCCGCATGGGCTCTTCGAGCGCGCGCTTCACGATGTTGACGCCGATGGCTTCGTCATCGTGCAGCTTGAGCTTTTCGAGCGCGGCGATGCAGCGGACCAGCGCCACGCCGCCGCCGGGAACGATGCCTTCCTCGACAGCCGCGCGGGTGGCGTGCATGGCGTCTTCGACGCGAGCCTTCTTTTCCTTCAGCTCGGTCTCGGTTGCCGCGCCCACCTTGATCACGGCCACGCCGCCGACGAGCTTCGCCAGCCGCTCCTGCAGCTTCTCGCGTGTCGTAGTCGGAGGTGGTGTCTTCGACCTGCGCGCGGATCTGCTTCACGCGGCCTTCGATCTCGCGACGGCTTGCCGCGCGCCTTCGACGATCGTGGTGTTGTCCTTGTCGATGGTGATCTTCTTGGCGCGGCCGAGATCTTCCAGCTTCACGTTCTCGAGCTTGATGCCCGAGATCTTCCGTGATGGCCTTGCCGCCCGTGAGGGTGGCGATGTCTTCGAGCATGGCCTTGCGGCGGTCGCCGAAGCCCGGGGCCTTTACGGCCGCGCACTGCAGCGTGCCGCGGAGCTTGTTCACCACGAGAGTCGCGAGCGCTTCGCCCTCGACGTCCTCGGCGATGATCAAGAGCGGCTTGCCCATCTTGGCGATCTGCTCGAGCAGGGGAAGCAGGTCCTTCATCGAGCTGATTTTCTTTTCGTGGATCAGGATGCGGACGTCTTCGAGCGCGCATTCCATGCGCTCGGGATCGGTGACGAAGTAGGGCGAGAGGTAGCCGCGGTCGAACTGCATTCCTTCGACCACTTCGAGCGTCGTCTCCATCGTCTTCGATTCCTCGACGGTGATGACGCCATCCTTGCCGACCTTCTTCATCGCTTCGGCGATGATGCGAGCCGATCTGGCTTGTCGTTATTGGCGCTGATCGTGCCGACTTGCGCGATCATGTCGCCCTTCACGTCCTTGTGGAACTTCTTGATTTCCTCGACGGCGACTTCGACGGCCTTCTCGATGCCGCGCTTGAGGGCCGTGGGGCTTGCGCCGGCCGCTACCGTCTTCACGCCTTCGCGGAAGATGGCCTGCGCCAGCACGGTCGCGGTGGTGGTGCCGTCGCCGGCGACGTCGGACGTCTTCGAGGCGACTTCACGCACCATCTGCGCGCCCATGTTTTCGAGCGGATCCGGCAGCTCGATTTCCTTTGCTACCGTCACGCCGTCCTTGGTGATGATCGGCGCGCCGAACTTCTTTTCGATCACCGCATTGCGGCCCTTCGGGCCGAGCGTGATCTTCACGGCGTCCGCAAGTGCATTGACGCCGCGCAGGATCGCCTGGCGCGAATTCTCACCAGTTACGATTTGCTTTGCCATATGTTCTATCTCCTCTTTCGGATTCCTTCAGAATGGTTGTGCCGCGGCGCCTGCGCGGGCGCCCGGAAGTTACTTTTTGCCGCCGGCCGCTTTGGCCGCGCCGCCGATCTTGGCGAGGATTTCGTCTTCCTTCAGAATCATGTATTCCTCGTCGTCGATCTTGATTTCGTTGCCGCTGTACTTGCCGAACAGGACCCGGTCGCCCGGCTTTACGTCGAGCGGAATGCGTTCGCCCTTTTCTCGATCTTGCCCGCGCCGACGGCGATCACTTCGCCCTCTTGCGGTTTCTCTTTGGCCGTGTCGGGGATGATGATGCCGCCCTTCACGGACTCCTTCTCTTCCAGCCGCCGCACGAGCACGCGGTCGTGTAGCGGTGTGATGTTGACTGCCATTTTTGCGATTCCTCCGGTGTCCCGAATCCCCGATGCGTCGGGGTGGGATGTTTTACTGCAGGTGCTGTGCTAGGAGAAGTGAACCTTTAGCACTCCTCCATGGCGAGTGCTAATATAGCAGACCCAGCCCACCTGTCAAGGCGAAAGGCTCCACTTTCTTGCGGTCCCGCAGGTTTGGCCGCGTCCCATTACTATTGTGTAAATGCCATATTTATCAATAGCTTGAAAGTGTAAGATTTTTCCGACACTTGGGCATTGCGCTTGCAAACCTGCTGGGGCTACTATCAGATCACTCCGAGGCGCCAGGTGGCCTTCCTCTTTTACGTTCGCTTGATCGCGCTGACGGCGGGAACGCTTGTCTACCTCTTCCTGATCGCGTTGATCCTCGGCCACCGGCGGCCGAGGCTTTTCGAGCGGCTGCTCTTCTTTCTCGTGCTCGCGCTGCTCGCGATTTACGGCGGCAGCCTGCTTGAGATCAACGCCGAATTCAATACGGCACGCCGCCCGATGCAACGCTGTTTCTTGTACGCCAGCCTGATGGCGCTCGGCATGCTGTTCCTTATTCCGCTGGTCGTTCAGAGTCACGCTGGAATATCTCCGGCAGGTTCGGGGCGCGTCGGTCTCGTGGCTGGGCCATCGCGTTGGCGTACTTCCTGTACGTGCTGCCGGCTTTCAATGCTGGTTTATGTCTCGATCGAAACCCACACACACTTAACTTGGGGACCTGACGGACTCCTGGCCGCGATCGTTCGCCAGGTAGGGTCTCATTGTCTTTCTTTCGGCTCTGATTGCAGCCCCTTTGCAGTGGAATCTCGCAAGATCCGCTTCGGAGGCGACGGAGCGCCGGCCTGTTTCTCTGGTTGTGCGGCACCTCGTTGCTCGTGGCTGTGGCTGTGCTGTTTCTGGGGCCCGCGGCTGGAATCCCTCCTGAAGTCGCACCTGCCATCGCGGGCGTCCTTCCAGGCGCCGTCCTGATTCGCTATTCGCTGAGTCACAATTTCCTGGAATACGGGGCGCAGCGGAATTTGGTGTACGCGCTTTCGGCGACGGTTCTGGCGCTGCTCTACCTTGCGCTGGTGCACCGGATCAGCGGGTGGCTCGCGCCGGTGTTTCCGCCGGAGGCGACGGCGAGCGTGCTGCTGTTCGTGCTGGTCTTTCTGTTCGAGCCCCTCGAACGCGCGATCGGGCCGGCGCTGCATCGCACATTTCGCGAGCGCATGGACCGCTGGCAGCGCCTCGCGATTGAGCTGCAGGAGGAAGCACGGCACGGCGATGTTGCGCTGCTCGTCGCCGGTGCCGAAAGCCGCATGCGCGAAGAATTCAGCCTCGCGGCAGTGCGCATTTCGGTGCCGCGCGATCCAGGGCTGGCGCCGCTCGAATCTCCGGGCGGGCTGGGGCACGTGGCGCGCATCCCGCTGAAGAAGGGGCGCGAAGAAATTGGGCTGGTCGAAGCCGCCACCACCGGCTCGTATCTCACCGGCGAGACGACTGCGGCGCTCGAATTTCTCGCCGAACAGCTTCCGGCAATGATCGACCTCTGCCGGCTGATCGAAGAGAAAATCCGCCTCGAACGCGAGCTCGCCGAGCGCGAGCGCCTCGCGATGCTGGGCCAGATGGCGGCGACCGTCTCGCACAATTTGCGGAATCCGCTGGGCGCGATGAAGACCGTCCTGCAGGTGCAGCTCGAGAATCCGGATTTGCCGGCCGATCTGCGGCACGATTGCACGCTTGTCCTCGGCGAGATCGAGCGCATGAGCGCCAAGCTGACTCAGCTTCTGCATTTCGCGAAGCCTTCGGTGAACGGACGCCGCGCGAATGTGGCCGATGCCGCGAGGCAGGTTGCCGCGCTCTTCCGCGCGGATGCCGAGCGCCGCGGCGTGCGCTTGGAATTGGAAGCGCCCGCCGGCGATGCTGCCGTGCATGCCTCGGACGAGGCGCTCCACGAGATTCTGTCGAATCTCGTGGTGAACGCGATTGAGGCGCAGCCGGAGGGAGGGCGCGTGCGCGTGCGGCTCGCGAGCAGCGGGGATCGGCTCGATATTTTCGTGGAAGACGACGGCCCCGGAATTTCGCCCGACGCGCGCGCCAAAATCTTTCAGCCGTTTTTCACCACGAAAGCCACGGGCACCGGGCTCGGCCTTGCCATCGTGGCGCGGCGCGTCTCGGAAATGGGCGGCACGATCGCGTGCGAAAGCCCGCTCGCGAACGGGCGGGGAACGCGCGTTCATTTGACATTGCCGATCGCAGCGAACGACGCCTCGGCGGCGCAACCAGCTAATCGGACGGAGGCATGACAAACTTGGGGCTCGAACCGTGCAAACAATCCTGATTGTCGATGATGAACAAGCCGCGCGCTACGGCATGCGCCGCGCGCTCGAGGCACATTACCGCATCATGGAAGCGGAATCGGCAAAGGCCGCGCGCGAAGCGATTGTGGCGCATCGTCCCGGATCTGATCCTGCTCGACGTGGTGATGCCGGCCGAGGGCGGCCTCGCATTTCTTCGCGAGCTGCGCACGGCGGCGACGAAACGCCTGTGCTAGTCGTCTCCGCGCTCGATACCGCGCGCACCGCCGTCGAGGCGCTGCAGGGCGGCGCCGCCGATTACATCGTGAAGGGCTTCGACATCGAGGCGCTGCGGGCGCGCGTTGCAAATATCCTAAAACTTTCCGAGCTGGGCGCGGAAAATCAGCGCCTGCGCCGCGAGCTTGTTCGCCGAAGGGCAGTTCGGCCGCATGCTCGGGACATCGACGGCGATGCGGCGCGTTTTCGAGATGGCGGACCGCGTGGCGCCGACCGACGCGACCGTCCTGATCCTCGGCGAAAGCGGCACGGGCAAAGACTTGCTCGCGCAGGAAATTCACGCGCGCTCGCCGCGCGCGGGAAAGGCGTTCGTCGCCGTCAATTGCGCGGCGCTGCCGGAAAACCTGATCGAGTCCGAACTATTCGGCTACGAGCGCGGTGCGTTTACCGGCGCGGCGCAGCAGCGCAAAGGGAAATTCGAGATGGCGTCGGGCGGGACGCTCTTCCTCGACGAGATCGGCGACATGAATCCGGTGACGCAAGCGAAGGTGCTGCGCGCGCTTGAAAGCCGCAAGATCGAGCGCCTCGGCGGATCGCAGCCGATCGACGTGGACGTGCGCGTGATCAGCGCCACCCATCGCGACCTGCCTGCCGAAATCGCGCTCGGCAAATTTCGCGAAGACCTCTACTACCGCCTGCGCGTCGTCACGCTTGAACTGCCGCCGCTGCGCGCGCACAAGGACGATCTCCCGCTGCTCGCTGAGGCCTTTCTCGAGCAGCTCGGCGCGCGCCACGGCCGGCGAGCTGGCCTCAGCGCGGAGGCTGTCGCGCTCGTGCGGCGCTACGACTGGCCCGGCAATGTGCGCGAGCTGCGCAACGCGCTCGAGCGCGCGCTCGTCCTGAGCAGGGGCGATGAGATCACCGCCGCCGACTTGCCAGACGAAGTGCGCCACAATACAAGCCTGATCGGCGCACCGCGCCTGCCCGCCGTGGCGGGCGATGGGGAAGGGAATGCGTTCCTCGGCGAATCCGATTTTCGCGAAGCGAAGCGCCAATTTGAAGTCGCGTATCTGAAGCAGAAGCTCGAAGAGCACAAATGGAATGTCTCGCAGACCGCCGCGGAAATCGGCCTGCATCGGCAGAGCTTGCAGGAAAAGCTGCGCGAGCTCGGAATTCAGCGGCCGGGGAAAGAATGAGACCGTCGCAAACGGTTGCATTTAGAAGCCGAGGTGACGGCTTGATGCGCGTAATCACGCTGCTGTGGGTGTGCCTGTCGAACTTGGCCTTCGCATGGGTTGTGCTAAGTCGTCTGCTCGATGAACGGGCCTTATACAGGCTCCTCGGAACGCAGATGCCCTGGGATCACTATGCTCCCCGGGCGGCGATTATCGTCGTCCTACTGGTGGGCGTCATGCTCGAGCTGGCTAACTCGCGGGCGGCGTTCTTTGTGAATGCCGGTTTTTTTCTACTGGTCACGGGATACGCTGCGTATGTCGTCGTCTATGGTTGGCAAGAATCCGAGGCTCGAAATTTAGGCTTGTTATCGGGGGAGCCCGCCTTCCTCGTTTTTATGATCGATATACTGCTCTACGGGGCAAAGAAGCGGCTGAGACGGGCCGAGCCTCTGGTATGAATTCGATTCGAGAAATCTCCGCTTTCATCCTTGCCGGCGGCGAAAGCTCGCGCATGGGGCGCGACAAAGCTCGGCTCGAGCTTGGCGGCGTCCCGCTGATTTTGCGCACGGCGAAGCTGGTCGAATCCGTGGCGGGCGTGCCTGTGATCATCGGCAACCCGGAGGCGTATCGCGCCTCTCGGTCTGCGCGCGATTGCGGACGATTGGCCTGGCGCGGGCCCGCTCGGCGGCATCGCGACGGCCTTGCGCGTCGGCGGCTGCGCCCTGGAGCCTGATCGTCGCGACCGACCTGCCGTACCTCACGCGCGAATGGCTCGAATATCTCGTCGCGCGGGCCCTCGCGTCGCGCGCCGATGCTGTGCTGCCGATGAATACGCGCGGCGCCGAGCCGCTTTGCGCGATGTATCACCAGCGCGCCGAGCCGGGCATTCGAGCAGCGCTCGAGCGCGGCACGCGCAAAGTGACTGATGGCGCTGCTCGATATTCGTGTCGAGACGATCGCGCCCGTCGAATGGAAAGGCTTTGATTCCGAGGGCCTCCTGTTCAAGAATATGAACTCACCTGAGGATTACGAAGAAGCAAAGGCGAAGCTGAGCGAGCGGATCGTGAAGCCGTCATCCGTTGAGCGGAGCGAAGGATCTCTCCTGGATGGGTTGTCGAGGCGCACGACGGATGGAGCGCGGCTGAAATTCATGGCGAATCCCTACTTCGAATTTCGCAATGTCTCGAAATCGTTTGACGACAACGCCGTGCTCAAGGATGTGAGCTTTTATGTCGAGCAGGGCGAGACGGCCGTCATCATGGGGCGCAGCGGCGTGGGCAAATCGGTTTCGCTGAAGCTGCTGCTCGGTTTTCTCGATCCGGACGAGGGCCAGATCATCGTCGCCGGGCAAGGACGTGACCGGCTGGAACGAGGAGCAGTTCGCGAACATCCGCCGGCGCGCGACGATGGTGTTTCAATCCGGCGCGCTTTTCGATTCGCTCACCGTCGCGGAAAACGTCGCATTCCCGATCACGAGCCGCGGCGAGCATGTCGATCCGGACGAAATCGATCGCAAGGTGAAAGAGCTCCTCGAGATGCTTGAAGTCTCGGCCTTTGCCGATCTGCTGCCGTCCGATCTCAGCACGGGCACGAAGCGCTCCGTCGCCATCGCCCGCGCGCTTGCGGATGAGCCTGATGCGATTCTCTACGACGAGCCGACCACGATGGTCGATCCGCTGATGGCGGCGCACATCAGCGACCTGATCCTGCGGCTCAAGAAAACCCTGCACAAGACCGCGATCGTCGTGACGCACGATACGCATCTCGCGAAAAAGCTCGCCGACCGCGATCATTTTCCTGAATCAGGGCGCAGTCGGATTCTTCGGCACGTGGAACGAGTTCGAGAATTCGCACGATCCGATTCCTCCGCAATTTCCTCCTCGAAGACGCAGCTGATTCCCGCACTGGACGAGACGGCGTGAGCGAATCCGCCGCGCCTGCCTCGGCCGCCTCCGACCCGAAGAAACAGCTTCGCCGCGTGATGGGCTTCTGGGATGTGCCTGCTCTTCAACATCGCCGCGGTTCTCGGGCCGCGGTGGATCGCCGCCGCGGCTAATAACGGCACTTCGTCGATCAGCCTGTGGGTGCTGGCGGCTGTCCTTTTCTTTCTGCCGACGGCGCTCGATTCTCATCGAACTTTCCACGCGCTTCCCGCACGAGGGCGGGCTCTACGTCTGGTCGAAGGAAGCGTTCGGCGAATTCCACGGCTTCGTCGCGGGATGGACCTACTGGATCTACACGTTCTTTTATTTTCCCGGCCTGCTGATGGCCAGCGTCGCGATGGCCGCGTACATCGGCGGCAGCGGCGCCGCGCATCTCGCGGACAATCGCACGTTCCTCGTAATTGGCTCCGTCATCATGCTCTTCGCGGCGGTGGTTCTGAACATCATCGGCCTGAACGTCGGCAAATGGCTGCAGAACGCGGGCGGCGTCGGCACGTACATTCCGCTGGTGATGCTGATTGGCCTCGGCGCTTACCTGTGGCGCGCACACGGCTCGGTGACGCATTTCACGCTAAATAACATGAAGCCGGTGTGGGATTGGGGCACCGTGAATTTCTGGCCGCAGATCGCGTTTGCGTTTACCGCGCTCGAGCTTTGCTCGACGATGAGCGAGGAGGTGCGCGACCCGCATAAAACTTTCCCGCGCGCGATTCTCGGCTCGGGCTTTCTGATCGCGATCGTCGTACATTCTGGGAACGTTCGCGCTGCTCGCGATTTTGCCCGCCGGCGCCGTCGATCCGAAGAGCGGCGTGTTTCAGGCGCTCACCGCCGCGTCGTCCGCCTACGGGTATCGCATTTTTCGGCGTGATCGCGGCGATCTTCGTGTTGTTCGGCAATGCAGGCGGAGTGGGAAGCACCGTCGCGGGAGTCGCGCGCATTCCGTTTGTGGTCGGGATCGACCACTACATGCCCGCGGCCTTCGGCAAAATCCATCCGAAATGGAAGACGCCCTGGGTCTCGATGCTCGTGCAGGCGGGAATTTCGTGCGTGATCCTCCTGGTGACCCAGGTCAACGAGACCGCCAACAGCGCCTATCTACATTCTTGTCGACGCCGGCACGATCCTCTATTTCATCCCGTTCCTCTATATTTACGCGGCGGCCATCAAGCTCTCCAATCGCCCGGAACCGCGAAGACGAATACGAAGGCCGCGCTGATTCCCGGCGGAAAATTCGGCGTTTGGCTGTGGCCTTCTGGGATTCGCGGTGGTGATCGGAGGCGATCGTGCTGTCGTTCGTCCCGCCCGCCGAAGCGGACGCACAAATGGATTTTCGAGACGAAGCTGATTGCAGGCACGGCCGGCGGGGTGCTGCTCGGGCTCGTCCTCTACATTCGCGGCGCACGCGCCAAAGCCCGCGAAGCCGCGCGAGCGGCAATCTGAGGTTTCGCATGGAATTCTTGATTTTCCATCCGGAATCCTGCGGTCGGAGAGCTACAATCCCGTCATGAACCGACTGCTTTCCCTAAGTCTTGTTCTACTCATCCCTTTTGCCGCGACTGCTCAAACGAGAAAAACGCCTGTATCCGTTGGGCACATTGGTCAAGATCGAGTCGGCGCCCTCTTTGTCGAAGCCTTCGAACAAAAACTTTCGCACTCGACTCGTTACGAGCTGATGAAGGCCCCTGTGAAAGGTTTCCAGTTCAATATGGATATCGTCACCACGGATGCCAGCGACACCGCCGCCGAGCAAGGCAAGAGGTCTGTGGTGTCCGTGGTCATCCAAGACATGGGGCTCCCCGATAGTTTCCCGGTTGCCAACATGTGGTACCACAAAGCATTCGTCGTCGACCGCCGAAGCGCGGACCAAGTTGCCGGGGAGTTGTTGGAGGACCTCGACGCCGGATGGTGCAGATACATCAAGAATTTTGTTTCTGGTTGCCCGAAGGAGAAGTTAGAACCGCATCGGTTTCCCGATTAGGCCAACGGAATAGATGGCCCCGTCCGCCAACTAGAATCCCTGCTCGATCAGGCCGCTGACCGTGAGCCGCGATTCCGCGCGGCCTTTGCGCGCTTCGAGCAGGCTTTCGACGTACTTCGCCAGGATGTCGACTTCGAGATTCACCGCATCGTTCGGGCGCCATCGCGCGCACGTTCGTGTGCTCGTAGCGTGAAGGGAATCACGGCGATGTCCGCGACGCCGTCCTGCCAGCGCGCGACCGTCAGGCTGATGCCGTCGATCGCGATCGAGCCTTTTTCCACCACGTAGCGCCGCAAATCCTCCGGCACGCGCACGGAAAGCCACCAATTCTCGCCTTCGGGCACGAGCCGCGTGACGCGGCCCACGCCGTCGACGTGCCCTTGCACGAAATGCCCGCCCAGGCGCGCGCCCGCCGCGAGCGGCAGTTCGAGATTCACGAGGTCGCCCGCTTTTTTTTCGCCGAACGAGGTGCGCCGCAGCGTTTCGCCCGAAAGATCGGCGAGAAATGTGTCCGCGCCCGAGCTCGACGGCCGTGAGGCAGCAGCCGTTCACCATGATGCTGTCGCCCTGCTTGATCGACGCGAAGCGATTCGCCCGCGCCGGCGAAGCTCACGCGCAGCCGCCCGCCGTCCTCGCCGCGTTCGAGCGACTCAATTTTTCCGACGTGCTCCGTGATTCCCGTAAACATCGTGAAAGTATCCTTCGACCACGAAATCCGGTCCGCAAGCAGATCAGCTTCAAATTCGCCAGCGCAGGGCGCCTTCGCAAACGCCGCGCGACGCAATCTGCGCCATCGGCACGCCGCCCGTGCCCATGATTTTCGGCGCGTAAAAGAGAATCATCTTGTCGACGATCCCGGCTTCGAGCGCCGCGCCGTTCAGTTCCGCTCCGGCTTCGATCAGCACGCTGAGCATTTCGCGGCTTGCCCAATTCCGCGCAGCACCGACTCCAGGTCAGACGCGCCCGCGCCGCGTTCCGCGCACGCACGATTTCGACGCCCGCCCTTCGCAGCGCCCGGGCTTTCGCCGATTCGCGCGACTGCGTGGTGAAAACGAGCAAATCGCTCGCCGCCGACTTCACGCAGCTTCGATTTCAGCGGCAAGCGCAGCCGCGAATCGAGCACCACGCGCAGCAGCGGGCGCCGCCGCGGGAGCCCGTGCGATCGGTCAGCAGCGGATCGTCGGCGAGCACCGTGCCGATGCCGGTGAGCAGCGCGTCGGCCGCATGGCGCAGCCGCTGCACGGCCTTCGCGCGAGGCTTCGCCAGTGATCGCGGTCGCGCTGCCCGGCGCCGCGACGCGATTTGGCCGTCGAGCGTCAGCGCGCGTTTTCAGCGTGACGAACGGCAGCCCCGTGCGAATCCATTTCGCGAAATCTTCGTTCGAGTCTCGCGCGTCGGCCTCTCGCTAGACCCGCGCGCACCTCGATCCCCGCGCGCTTCGAGCTCGCCGAAACCCGCGCCCGGCGACCGCCGGATTCGGATCTTCCATCGCGGCGCACCACGCGCGCCACTCCCGCGGCGATGATCGCCTTCGTGCACGGCCCGGTGCGGCCCGTGTGGCAGCACGGCTCGAGATTCACGTAGAGCGTCGCGCCGCGCGCCCGTTCGCCCGCCTGCCGCAGCGCGACGATCTCCGCGTGGTCGCGCCCATCGTACATGTGAAATCCTTCGCCGACAACTCTCCCGCTTTTGCACGATCACCGCGCCGACGCGCGGATTCGGATGCGCCAGCGCCGATGCCGCGTCGCGCGCCAGCTCGAGCGCGCGGTCCATCCATGCGGCGTCGGATTCGCCACCGGCGCTAATCGAAGAGGGAATTGACGTAGGTTTGCGCGTCGAAGGGCACGAGATCGTCGATCTGCTCGCCGGTGCCGACGAACCGGATCGGCAGATTCAGCTCGCGCGCGATGGCCACCACGATGCCGCCCTTCGCCGTGCCGTCGAGCTTCGTCAGCACGATTCCGGTCACGCCCGCGTGGCTCCAGAATTCGCGCGCCTGGTTCGAGGCCGTTCTGCCCGGTCGTCGCGTCGAGCACCAGCAGCACGTCGTGCGGCGCGCCGGGAACCACTTTCGCCGCGGTGCGCTTCATTTTTTCGAGCTCGGCCATCAGGTTCGATTTCGTGTGCAGGCGGCCCGCCGTGTCGACGATCACCACGTCGGCCGCGCGCGCCTTCGCCGCCGCGAGCGCGTCGAATACCACAGCCGCGGGATCGGCGCCGGATTTCTGCTTGATCACCTCGACGCCCGAGCGCCGGGCCCACACTTCGAGCTGCTCGATCGCCGCCGCGCGAAATGTGTCCGCGGCGCAGAGCACCACGCTCGCGCCCTCTTTCTTCAGGCGATTCGCGAGCTTGCCGATCGTCGTCGTTTTTCCGGTGCCGTTCACGCCGACCACGAACATCACGCGCGGCGTGCCCGCAGCCGCCGCGGAAGCTTCGGGCGCAGTGCCGTTCGAATTCGCGGCCGGCGCTGCGAGGATTTTCACGATCTGCCGCTTCAATTCTTGTTTCAGCTGCCCGGCATCGTCGATCTTGTGCTCGTTCACCTGCTGGCGCAGCGCCGCGAGCACTTCCTTCGTGGTGCGCACGCCGATGTCCGCGCTCAGCAGCGCCGATTCCAGCTGCTTCAGCAGCTCCGGATCGACGGGCCGGTCGCCGGTCAGCAATTGCTCGACGCGCGCCGAAAGCTCCGTCCGCGTCTTGCTGACCGACTCCTTCAGCCTTTCGAGCAGCGTCGGCTCGGGTTTTCCAAAGAGTGAGATCATGACGATTGTTGTCGCGTGAACGCTAGCATTTGTCATTCTAGCAGAGGAGTGACGGATGCAACGAGTTGCGTCTGGTGCGGCACGACGTGAAAATCGCGGATGCTATAAAACAGGAAGGAAAAACTAGACTTCGACGAGGGTGGCGCTGAGGCGCAGGCGTCCGGCGTGGATCGCGGATTCGAGCGCCTCGACGACCTTGGGATCGAAGCGCGTAATCGGCGAGCGAGCGGATGCGTTCGAGCGCGTATTCCAGGTCCATCGCCGATTGATACGGGCGATTCGTGGTGATCGCGTCGAACGTGTCGGCGACGGCGATGATTCGCGCCATCATCGGAATCTGGTCGCCCTGCAGGCCGTAGGGATAGCCCTTGCCGTCCATGCGCTCGTGGTGCAGCTCGATGCCCGGCAGCATGTCCTTCAGCTGCGAAACGGGACGCATGATGTTCGCGCCCTTCACGGTGTGCTGCTTCATCAGATTCGAATTCTTCGTCGGTGAGCTTGCCGGGCTTTTTCAGCACGCGGTCGTCGACGCCGATCTTGCCGACGTCGTGCAGCAGCGCCGAGATGCGCAGGCGGTCGAGATCTTCGGCGCTCAAGCCGAGCCCGTCGCCGATGATGATCGAATATTTCGCCACGCGCCCGGAATGGCCGCGCGTGTACGGGTCCTTTTCGTCGATGGCCGCGGCGAGCATGCGAATCGAGCCGAGGAAGAGCTCGCGATTCTCGTGCCGCGGCCGCCTTGAGCTGATCGACGTATTGCTCGATGTCCCCGGCCATGCTGTTGAACGTTTCGGCGAGCTCGCTGATTTCCGCGGCGCCGCGCACCTCCACGCGCTCGTGGAATTCCGCGCGGCTGATGGCGCGCGTCGATTCCACCAGGCCTCGAATCGGCCGCGTGATGCCCAGCGCGAAAAGGTAGCCGATGAAGCAGCGACGCGAACGTCACGCCGACGACGAAGCGCAGCGCTTCGGCGGTCAGTTCGTCCACGCCCGCGTCGATGCGCGCGTCATCGAGGCTGCGCTGCGCGATCACCGCCCAGCGCAGCTCCGGAATCGTGCTGTACGTGCCGATCATTTCGATCGGGATGGCGCCGTGTCCTTGCCCGGCAGCTGGAAATTGCGTGGTCTGCGTGGCGCGCAGATCCTGCGGCAGCGCCATCACCTGCTTGGCCACCGGCGAAGTCGAGATCACGTTCCGTCCCGGAACCATGTCGCGCGTGTCCGGATACGCGACGATGTGGCCGTGCGCGTCCACGATAAAGACCGTCGCGATCGCGCACGCTCGCATCCCGCAAGCGCGCCTGCAGCCGGTCGAGCGACACGACCGCCGCAAACATCCCGGCAAACTGCCCGTCCGAGAGCAGCGGCACGGACATCACCAGCGCCGGATGATTGTCCCGCCCCAGCGCAAACGGCTCGCTAACGAATCGAAGCCCTGAATGCTCGCCGTGAACGCGCGCTTCAGCGCCGCGCCCACGAACGGGTCCTGGTCGGCGGCAAAGCTTCCGGCGGATTGCCCCTTGGCCTGCCGGTTCACCGCGGTCACGTACAGAATGTTGGGATTGTTCTCGATGAAGTTTTGCAGCAGCCGCGACATTTGCGGCGCGTGCGTCGGGTCGTTCACGTCCTGAATCCACCCGGTCAGCGCCAGCACCTGGCGCTGGCTCAGCAACTGCTCGCGGATGTTCTGCTCGAACTGCAGCGTCTCGCTGGCGAGCGAGCGCGTGATCTCGTTCTGCTGCACGCGCTCGGTATCCTGCAGCTTTTCTTCGCTCAGGCTCAGCACTTGCCGGTGGTAGAGCCAGAGGGGCGCAACGCTGAGCAGCAGCAGCGCCGCCATCACGATCCAGAGGATGCGAATGCGCCGCGTGGTGAGGTGCTTTTGTGACTCGCTGGGCATGGGACTCCCGAGTGCAAAATCGTAGCGGACGCGATGCGGGCGGCACAACTGAACTACGGTACTAAGGTGCCCGATCAGCCATTGCGCCCTTGCCGGCTAAGCCACGCTGACGCTTTGGATTATGGGCTGGACGGATCTTCGCTTCGATTTTCGCCCTGGACGTCCTGCGGAGGTATCGGGGTTCTCCCTCGCAGCCTCTCGGTCTGCGACCATCATCCTGTGCGCGAATGCCCCGCCTTGTGCTACAACCGACGCGATGTCTTCGGATACCGCCGCCGCAAAAGCAGCGCCCGCGAGGTACGACCAACTCACCGTCATCGCCATCGCGGCGCTCGCCTGCATCGTTCAAGACGTGCTGCACGAGGCCCTCGGCCACGGCGGCATGGCGCTGCTGAGCGGCGCGCATCGCTTGACGCTCAGCACGGTCGCGCTGCAGAGCGATATCGATACGAGATGGATAGCTGCGGCCGGCCCGCTCGTGAGCCTGATTTCCGGCGTGATTTTCTGGCTCCTGCTTCTCAAGCCGCAGCGCTATCGCCCTGCCACGCGCTATTTCCTGATCCTCGCGATGGCCGGAGGCCTCTTCAGCGGCACCGGCTACTTCTTCTTCTCTGGCGTCGCGAACTTCGGCGACTGGGCGGCTGTGATCCATGGCTGGCAGCCGCACTGGCTGTGGCAGATGGGGCTGATTGTCGTCGGTGTGGTCACTTATTATGCGTCGATGCTGCTCGTGGCCGCCAAGCTCGGGCCTTTCCGTCGCAATGACGACGATCCGCGCAAGATGCGCGTCCTTTGCTGGCTCCCTTACTTCACGGAGGGGATCCTGGCCGGGATCGCAGGCCTGTTGAATCCTGCCGGGATGTTCTACGTCTTCGCGTCGGCACTGGCGTCAACTCTCGGCGGAAATGCCGGGATGCTGGCTCTTCCGACCATGCTGCGCCAGCCGCGTCCGATGGAAGAAGAGCCGGCCGGTTCGCTGCCGCGCAGCCCGGCGTGGATCGCGGTGGCTGCGATCGCGAGCCTCATCTTCATCTTCGTGCTCGGCCGCGGTGTCACTTGGACCCGATGAGGCGCGACGGCGGATGCAACCTTGCGCGTCCAAAGGGAATCTTGATTGTTACGCTCATTGAGTTCGATGCGCTCGATGCGGAATAAAGTCTCAGATCGACTGGCGAATCACCGGCGCACCGGCGGCCTCCGACGCCGTCAGTTGCTTGCGCTGTTGCTGGCTGCCCGCGCTGCTTGTCGTCGGCGGCGCCCTGGCGCGGCAAGCGCAACAGCAGGCGCAGCAACCTCCGCAACGCAGAGCAGCCGGCACAGCAACCGTCGCAGCAGCCCCAGCTGAAGCATGCGAGCGGCCGCCGCGAGTCTCCTTCGAAAATTTCCAGTCGAAACGAAACTGGTCACCGTGTACGCGACCGTGCGCGACAAGAAGGGGAAAATCGTCGCCAACCTCAACAAAGAGGATTTCGCGCTCGACGAGGACGGCCAGCCGCAAACGATCAGCCACTTCGTGCGCGATACCGATGTGCCGCTCACGCTCGGCCTGCTCGTCGATACGAGCTACAGCCAGCGCGGCGTCGCTCGATGACGAGCGCAAGGCCAGCTACACCTTTCTCGATCACATGCTGGGCGATAAGGACCGCGCCTTCGTGATTCATTTCGACCGCGAAGTCGAGCTGCTGCAGGATCTGACGCCTTTGCGTCCCAAGCTGCAGGCGGCGCTGCAACTGCTCGATGCCTCGCCGCGCGATACGGCCGATGACGACGAAAGCAGCGAGCATCGCCACGCCGGCACGTTGCTCTACGACGCGATCTACCTCGCGTCGAACGAACTGATGAAAAAGCAGCAGGGCCGCAAGGCGCTCTTCGTCCTTACCGATGGCGTCGACCGCGGCAGCAAGAAGACGCTCGAGGATGCCGTCGAGGCGGCGCAGCGCTCCGATACCTTGGTCTATTCCATTCTTTTCCCCGGCGCGGAACACGAACAACCGCAAGAACACCACCACGGTGGGCGGCCATGGCGGCTGGGGCGGAATGGGTGGCGGTTGGCCCGGGGAGGAGGTGGCGGCGGCTGGCCGGGCGGAGGCGGTGGCGCCCGGGCGGCGGTGGCCCAGGCGGAGGCGGCGGAGGCGGCGGGCATCGCTACCCCGAGGAGAGCCACGAGGACGGCAAGAAAGTTCTCGATCGCATCTCGACGCAAACCGGGCGGCCGCCTGTTTGAAGTCTCGAAGAAGATGCCGGTCGACCAGATCTACGCGGCGATCGAAGAGGAACTACGCAACCAGTACAGCCTGGGCTATTCGCCCAGCCCCGCCGATACCGGCGCGGGCTATCACAAGATTCATCTCACCACGAACGAACAAGGACCTGACCGTCCAGGCCCGCGACGGCTACTACACCGACCGCTAGCTGCAGCTTGCCGAAAAACTCCTTCGACCTGTCATCGCCGAGCGAAGCGAGGATCTGCTGTTCGCAAGATAGGAAGAAAAAAGCAGATTCCTCGGGCAAAAGCCGCCCGCGGAATGACAGCTCGCAATTTTCAGCAAACTGCCAGAAGGCTTGTCGCGGGCCGCAAGACGGTGCGGAGAAAAGCCTCACCCCAAAGGCAGGGGTGAGCTACGTAAACCACTCGCGCGCCGACGAGGCGTCAGCCGGGTTTCCGTTCCCGCGATCAGCCGCTGGATGTTCTCCGATGCTTCCAAAGGACGAGCAGCGAGATCGCCACGGTGCACAGCGTCACGTCCTCGGGCGGCGCATGGCCCGGCGCATACAAGAAATAGACGAACACCGGCAGCGCCGCCGTCGCCACAATCGATCCGAGCGACGAGTACCGCCAAAATCCCACCACGAGCACCCACAGCACCACGGCCAGCAGCACCGCCTCGCGGCAGATCGGCAGGAACGCGCCGAGTCCCGTCGCCACTCCCTTGCCGCCGCTGAATCCAAGCCACACGGGAAAAATGTGTCCGATCACCGCGGCCGCCGCCGCGATCGCCATCCAGCGAACGCTTCCGTGCGACGCGCGCTCCGCGATCCACACGGACAGGTAGCCCTTTGCCGGCGTCGAGCACGAGTGTCAGCACGCCCGCCGCCGCGCCCGCGTTGCGCATCACGTTGGCTGCGCCCGTATTGCCGCTGCCCACCTCGCGGATGTCCGGACCGCCGCGCATCTTCACGATCAGCACGCCGAACGGAATCGAGCCCAGCAGGTAGGCCACGCCCGCGATCCAGTAAGGATTCACGCCGCTCCCTTCACGAACGGATAGCTTTCGATCTTTCGGTATTCGGCGCCGGACGGCTTCGTCACGCTCTCGAAGAGGTGAAATTCGGTTTGCGCGCGTCGATCCGAAATCGCGCGATTCCATCTCCGCGGCTGCGCGCACGAGTTCATCGACGCCGCGCAAATCTTTCAGGCGCGCGAGCGTGAGATGCGGCGTGAATTTCCGCTCCTCGCGCGGGATGCCCAGCGGCTCGAGCGCGCGCTCGATTTCCGCCGCAAGCGGCGCGAGATTCGCGGAGGCCTTGATGCCGGACCAAAGGACGCGCGGCCGCCGCTCGTCCGGGAAAAACCCCATGCCGCGAACCCGCATCTCGACCGGCGCGTCCGAGCGCACGGTCGCCAGTGCCGCGCGAATCGCGTCCAGTTTGCCCGTGTCGACGTTGCCGATGAATTTCAGCGTCACGTGCATTCCTTCCGGGCGCGTCCACCGCGCGCTTTTCGCAGCGGCCTCAGCTCGCCATTCGGCTCGCGCAGCGCGTCGCGTATTTCTTGTGACAGATCCAGCGCCACGAAGAGCCTCACGCGTCACACCCGATACCGTAATACACGCCGCACGATTCTTTACGGGAGCCATCCATAAATGCCGCCCGCCTAAAAGGCGGCCGCTACGAAAGCAAAACTAAGCCCAGGAGCCGGCGGGACGCCCTGCGTCCGCTCAGCCAAGCCGGCGCTCTACGCGACTCCCGCGACCGGCCGCGGAAACATGTAATAGCGGCGCACGGCGTCGAGCGCGTTTTGCGTCGCGAAATGGCGGATGCGCTCGCGGTCGCCCGGGAAGCGAAACGCTTTCTCGCATGGGCCTCGCTCGTCCGCAATGCCGATGTGAACGAGCCCGACCGGTTTTTCCGGCGTGCCACCCAGCGGCCCCGCGATTCCGGTGACGCCGAGCCCGAGCGTCGCGCCCGTGCGCTTGCGGATGCCGTCCGCGAGCGCGAGCGCCACTTCCGAACTCACCGCTCCCTTCGCCGCGATCATTTCCGCGGGCACGCCGACGAGGCTCGTCTTCATCTCGTTGCTGTAGCAGACGACGCCGCCGAGAAAATACGCCGAGCTGCCCGAAAGATGCGTCAGCCGCTCGGCCAGCAGCCCGCCCGTGCAACTTTCGGCGACGGCCACCGTCGCGCGATTTTCCGTCAGCATGCGCGCCACGATCTGCTCGAGCGTCTCGCCGTTCATCGAGACCAGATTCTCGCCGAGCGTGAGCGCCATCCGTCGCACCATCTCGTCGAGCCGCGCATTCGCGTACGCGGAATCGTCCGACCAGATGCGCGGATGCAGCTGGATGTAGCCGGCGGAAGCCAGAATCGTCGTTTCTGTATCCGGGTACTCCGCGTAGAGCGCGCGCACGCGCTGCTCGACGTCCGATTCGAAAAGCCCCACGATGCGCAGCTCGCGCGTGAAGAGACGTTCCTTGCTGCCGAGCCTCGCGAGCCTCGGCTTCACTTCGGTTTCGACCAGCGCGCGAAGCTCGTTCGGCACGCCCGGCAGCAGAATCAGGATGCGCCCGTGCGCCTCGATCCACATTCCCGGCGCGGTGCCGCGCGGATTCGGCAGCACCGTCGCGCCTTCGATAACCATCGCCTGCCGCAAATTGATTTCCGGCATCGGACGGCCGAAGCGCCGGAACCGCTCCTGGATTTTCTGCAGCGTGCCTTCGTCGCGGATAGAGTTTCCGCCCGAGCAGGTCCGCGACGGTCTGGCGCGTGCGATCGTCGTCGGTCGGCCCGAGCCCGCCGGAAGAGACGATCACGTCGGCGCGCTCCATCGCGTAGCGAAACGTCGAGAGCATCTCGTCGGGCGTATCGCCAACCACGGATTTGTAGACCACGCGCACGCCGACCTGCGTCAGCTCGTCGGTGAGAAACAGCGAATTGGTGTCCAGGCGATACGGCGTCAGCAGTTCCGAACCGACGGCGATGATCTCCGCTTTCATGTTCTAAGAGTTTTACTCGATGACGCCGAGCCAGCGCAAGGGACGACGAAATGTGTTCGTGAGCCAGCTTCGCTTCAACTGCCATCCGGGAATCCGCCACGGTGCAGGACCATGGGGTAGTGCGGCAGCGTCTCGAGCTTCGGCTTCGTCGCTCGCCAGCCATCGGGTAAGGCTCCAGCCCGCCGAACAGCGGCGACGTTTGCGCCCCCGGCTCGGCGACCAGCCTTTCGAGCGACTCGCGCAGCCGGTCGATCGCCTCAGCGCCGAAGCGCTCGTGCCAGCGTTTCTCGATCGCCGCCACCAGCCGACGGTATGCTTCCTGCGCCTCCCGGCCCTTCGCCGTCAGGCGCGCGACCTTCGTTCGGCTGCCGGGCTCTCTCCGTCTCGATCACCGCAATGCCCTTTTTGCGGAGAATGCCCATCGCCATGCTGAGCGACTCTTTCGAAACGCCCGTCAGCAGCGGAAGATCCCGCACGCGCGCGCCTTTTTCGTTCAGCGCCCGAAGGAGATTCGCGCTGATCGCGAGCGACACGTCCGACTCACGCTCGAAGTCGATGGCAAAAGCCAGCAGCACGCGCGAGAGCAGCGCGGGCAAGGGAACCGCGAAACCGACCACGTGCGCGCATTCGGCCGGCGCGCCTTCGGATCGTCTTCCGGCCCTTGGCTGAATAGGCCGTAGCCTAGAATCGGGAGGCAGTCGGGCAGCTCGACATCGAATTGGCGAGCCACCTCCCACAGCGATTCCCGAAGCTCCTCGATCTCGTCCTTGCCGAAGCGTTCCTGCCAGCGCTTTTCGATCTCGCCGAATAGCGGCCTCCCGACTTCCCGCGCCTTCCGGCCGCCGGGCGTCGCGTGGACCACCCAGTCGCGGCGAGGCGGCTTCGGCGGGAGTCATTCGGGTCGGGGTCCACGCGAATGTAGCCCCAGCGCTGCATGCCGTCCGAATTGGTCTTCGTACGGGCGAGGCGCTCGATTTCGCGGACGGTGATGCCGCCGTCTTCAACGAACTGCATGCAGTTCGTCCACATCACCATCGAGACGAGCCACGGTCCGGACAGCGAGCCCGCCGTCGAGCCATGATTCGTCGTACGGTGCTCCATCCGGTGCTCGGTCTCATTGTCGAATTCGATCATGAACGCGACGAGCGCATGAGACAGCAGTGTAGGCAGAGGGAGGCGTCCGTCCATCGCCGCATCATCACACGCGATCGAACCTCGCGCAACTTTGCCGATGGCTCTAGGAGAAGTGGGCGCGAGTGCGATTGCGGGAAGTTCCGGAAATGTTCCGAACAGGGGATTCAGGGCCGCGCCTAACTCCGAACGCCAAAGCGAGCCAGCATTTCGCGCCGGCCGACTCTCGTGACCGTGAGCGCTCGGCTATCGAGATCCTGGATCAACCATTTGCGTTTCAGCGCGACGCTCAGCAGGGCCGCGCCGACCGCGCCGCCGACGTGCGGCCGCCGCTCGCTCCAGTCGACGCAGGCAAACGCAAAGCGGCGCCGCAGCTTGCGGGCGGCTTCGATATCGACGCCCAGCGCCGCGAATCCTTTTGCTCCTTTTGGGCGCGATTTCGTAGGAATTATCCGCGGAAGCATCCGAAAGCCATCCCATCGCGCGGAAGCGGTCGTGGAGCGAGACGCCGAGCGCGCCCGCAATGTGGTCGTAGCAGCGGCGCGCAGCGCGCAGGGCGTTCGGCGTGTTCGGCACGAATGCCGCGCGCGACTCCGCCGGCGAGCACGCTCAGCGCTTCGAGCGCGGCGGCCACGTCCGCTCCGTTCGAGGCTGTAGTAGCGATGTTTTCCCTGCGCGAATACTTTCACCAATCGCTCCGTGAGAAGCCGCTGAAGGTGCGCGCTGGCGGTCGATGGGCTGATGTCCGCCACCACCGCCAACTCCGTGCTGGTGCGGGCGCGGCCGTCCGTGAGGCAATAGAGCATGCGGGCCCGCGCGGGTTCGCCGATCGCGGCGGCTATGGACGACACACTCGCGTATCGACCGCTTCGACATTCATGCTTCGATGATAGACGAAGTGTGGATGTCGGGCAACTGGCACACTGCGTCACCGATCCATCGGCAGGCCGCCAGGCCAGATTACCAGGAGGAGCAAATGACGATTACATGCTTCATCCGCTACCAGATTGACCCGTTCCAGCTCGACGAATTCAAGAAGTATGCCGAGAACTGGGCGCGAATCATCCCTCGATGCGGCGGGCACCTTGTCGGCTATTTTCTGCCGCACGAAGGAACGAACGACGTGGCCTGGGGCTTGATTGCGTTCGACAGCCTCGCTTCGTATGAGGCCTACCGGGATCCCGGCTGAAGGCCGACCCGGAAGCGCGCGCGAATTTCGCGATGGCGCAAACAAGCGACTCATCCTGCGCGAGGAACGAACCTTCCTCGAAGTAGTCGACGCGACTCGCGGCCTGCCCCTCAGATGAGCGCAGGGTTCTGTGATCGTGTGTGAGGCAAGCTTCGTCACTCCCCTGCCGATCGCGAACGCCAGCGTTAGGGGGTGTCGCGCAGCACGGCCATCGCGGCGTTGCGCCCGTTGATGCCGATCACGCTGCCGCCGGGATGCGTGCACGCGCCGCACAAATACACGCCCGGCATCGGCGTGCGTGCCGAAAGCCGGTTCGACCACATGTAAGGAGGCAGGCATTCGCCCTGGAAAATGTGGCCGCCGGTGAGCCCGACCTCGCGCTCGATATCCGGCGGGCCAAGCACCTGCGCGTCGATCACGGCGCGATCGATATTCGAGCAGAAGCGGGCCAGCGAATTGAGCGCGAGCCGGCGAACTTCCTCGCGCCGCTCGTCCCACGTGCCGCGCGCGAATTTGTAGGGCACGTACTGCGCGAAGACGCTCATCGTGTGCTGCCCAGGGCCGGCGACCGTCGGATCGTGCGCGCTCTGGAAATACAGCTCGCACCAGAGATGCTCGGGCAATTCGCCCGCGCGCGCGGCGGCAAATGCGGCCTTCCACTCGGCTTTCGTGAGCGGCGCGTTGATCTGCCCGTAGTGGTGCGGCTGGTCGGTGCCCGGCCGCGCGGTGAAATTCGGCAGCTCGCGGAGCAGCACGTTGAGCTTCACGGTGCAGCCTTCGATCGGGATTTCTTCGACGCGCTTGCGCCACGCGGGATCGGCCGCGGAGCCTAGCATGCGCAGCGTCTGCCGCGGATCGGCATTCGAGATCACGACCGGCGCGGCGATGAATTCGCCGCCCTCCGAGCATCACGCCTTCGCCGGGAACGATTCGCGCCACCGGCACGCTCGCGGCGACCACCGCTCCCGCCTCGCGCGCGGCATCGCAAAAATAAAACGACACCATGCCCATGCCGCCCTTCACGTAGCCCCACATGCCGGGCATTCCGCCGAGGCGTCCCGACGCGTGATGAAAGCGGATGCTGGCGGTTCCCGCATCGAACGGGCTCGCGTTGGTCCCGATCACGCCCTGGCCGAGGTACGCGGTCTGCAAGCGCTCGTCGCGCAAGTAGCGCTCGACGAACTCGGCCATCGACCAGTCGAAGAGCACGTGCTTCGCTTCGTCGTCGTTGCCGAGGCGCGCCTCGATCTGCTCGCGCGTGGGCGGCTCGCCGATCCACAGATCGCCGTCGCCCGCTGGACGCAGCGCGTCGCGCAATCGGCGAAGCACGTCGCTCATCGCGCGCCAGCCTTCCACGTCGCCCGGCGCGAACCGGCGAATTTCCGCCTCGCACTGCGCGTCATCGTCCCAAAGCTGCACGCTCGAGCCGTCGAGGAAGGGAACGAAGAGCCCGTTGACCGCGGGCGTCCACGCAAAGCCGCGCTCGGGCAGATTCAACTCGGCGACAACGAGAGGATGCAAAAGCCCCGCGAGATACGCGCACGGCGACATGCGCACGCCGGGGAAGGGCTCCTCGATCGTGCAGGCGCCGCCCACGCGGCTGCGGCTCTCGAGCACCAGCACGCGCTTGCCCGCGCGCGCCAGATACGCCGCGCACGCCAAGCCGTTGTGCCCCGCGCCCACAATCACCACATCCCAGCGCCGCGCGGCCAATTCGTCGACGGGAGCAGGCAAACCAATTTGGCCAAGGACAGCAGCGGTAGGCGAGTTCACGGCCGAGTAGTATCTCCTGCAGGCCGGTCGTAGGGAAGTGCGTCGCCATGAGCTGGCAAGTGTACCGTTGAAAGGTGTATCGCAATAAAGCGATAATCGCGACTATGAAACGAAATCGGCATAGCGAGATTGTCGAGCGGCGCGGGCGCAAGAGCGCCTCTTATCGAAAGGCGTTTGCCCGCACGCAGTATCAAATCGAGCTGGCGCTGCTGGTTCGTGAGATGCGTGAGGACTCCGGGCTCACTCAGGCGGAGCTGGCTCGTAAGGTGGGGACGACCCAGTCCGTGATCGCGCGTCTTGAGGACGCTGAATATAGCGGGCGGTCTCTCTCTATGTTGGAACGCATTGCGGCGGCCTGTGGTGTAGCCCTCAAGCTCCACGCTGAAAAGAAGCCGCATTTCGACCGCGAAGTAGCTTTGGTGTAGTCCGCCTAGCCGTTGAGCGGGAGGCCGGCGACGTCCCAGTCGAGCGTGAAGAGGGCGCTGGTGGTGGCGATCATGGCGCGATGCGAAGGCAACAGCGCGAGGCCGACGATGTTCGCGCCGCCGAGGACGACCTCGGCCTCGGCCTGCGGCGTAAGGCGCACCACGCCGCGCTTGCCGCCGAACGACGCCGCGACGTACAAATTGCCCAGGCGGTCGAACGCGAGCCCTTGCGGGCGGCCCAGCCCGCGAAAGAATACTTCCACCTCGCCCGCCGGCGTGATCCGGTAGACGCGATCGAAGCTCGAAGTGGTCGGCCCGGTGACGAAAAGCTCGCCCGCCGGGCTGAACGCGAGATGGTACGCGGACATCGAAGGCTCGAGCGTCGCGAAAACGAAAATCTCGCGATCCGGGCCGATCTTGAAAATCGTGCCGCTGCGGTCGCCCACGTAGAGGCTGCCGTTCTTGTCGAACGCGATCCCCGTCGCGATGCCCATGCCTTCGACCCACTGGATCGAGCGGCCGTCGGACGAGACGCGGTGAATCGTGCCGTCGTTGCGGCACGAGACGAAAAGATTTCCCTCGCGGTCGATCGCGAGCCCCGTGGGATTCATCAGCTCGGTGATGAACGGCTTCACCGAATGATTCGCGGTGATCTTGTAGAGCGACACCGGCACTTTCTGCCCGCGCTGCCCGCTGAATGTGACGTAAACGTTTCCATCAGGATCGACGGCGGGATTGCTCACCGGATGCAGATTGTCCGCGATTTGCACGCCGAGCGCCATCGGGAAGGGCGCGCTCTCGACGCTGCCCATCTTCACGCGCACCGCGCCGCCCGCCGCGCCGTCCGGCACGCGCGCGATCAGAAAATTGTCCGCGGCCATCACCAGGCTCGCCTCGGCCGCGCCGAACTGCACCTGCGGCCGCGTGTGATTGCGCACGCTGAAGCCGCTGCCCGTGATCGAGACTTCGCCGCCGGGCAGAGCCGCGCCCGGTTTCACGCTCTCGATCCTTGGCGTCCCGTTCATCCGTAAAGCCGTGCTCACATTCGTCTCGTCATTCTGAGCGAAGCGAAGAATCTCTCTTCGATCCCTGCACCCGGGCGCGTTTGAAGCCCGCGCCTGTCATTCCGCAAGCGAAGTCTCGCGCTCCTGTCTTTCCCATCGCCGTTCGATGGGCGCGAGACGCAGCGAGGAATCTGCTTTTCTCTTGCTACGTGTCGCGCGCTGCATTACAGGCCCGCCGCGCGCGCGATCCACAATCCGATCCCCGCGTAAATCCCGGCGATCCAATCGTCCGCCATGATGCCCCAGCCGCCCGGCAACGACTCCGCTTGCCGCGCTGGAAAAGGCTTCCAGATGTCAAACACTCGAAAAAGTATAAAACCCAGCAACAAATATTTCCAGTTGAGGGCGGAATGGAGCGTGATGTATCCCAACTGCGTATCAACCCAGGACGGCTCAGCCGCCACCAAATCGGCATCCCGCAACCGAGGAGCAGGGTCAAGTGCTGCCCCGACACTTCATCGATCACGACTCGCTGCGGATCCTTTTGCGACCAGAATAGTTGCCGCTTGGCTGGCAGCCCAGACGCCGACGAGTGCCACGATCGCAGCGATCCAAATCTGAGAGCCGAGAAACGGATCGAAGTCGCTGTCGCCCGAAAACTGAAACAGTTCCAAGCAGGTGCATGCCTTTGAAACAATCCAGCCGAAAAGCAAAAGCCAACCAAGGAAGTATCGCAAGCACCAGGCCAGCGAGCGAGCCCCAAGTCCCCGGAGCTTTCGGGATGTAGCCGAGCCCGCAGGCTGTCGCGATAAAAAGCGCGAAGCGCGGCTTGCCCGCCGCGGCGGGCTTGCGCTCCGTAGCGCCCGCTCGCGGGCGCGACCGACGCGGCTTCTTGCGGCGCGTCAGTTGGTTGGTTCATCCGGGTCTCGTTCGGGAATTTCGGAAGACGACTTCGTCCATCGCGGGCTCGCTGACGACGTACTTCTCGCTCGCCCAGTTGCCGAGATCGTGCAAGCGGCAGCGCTGGCTGCAAAACGGAAACTCCGCGTCGGTCTCCGAATCCGTCGGCTTCTTGCAGATAGGGCAGTGATGCTTCACTCGACGAGCATACCGCAAAGCCCACCGCAGCGCAGCAAGCGGCTAGTCCGTGGCGAATCGGAAGGCCGAACTAAACACAGAGAGCACGGAGAAGCCACAGAGCACACGGAGAGCCGGAGCAAATGTCTCCGCGCCCTCTGTGGATTCTCTCAGTGTTCTCTGTGTTGAGAGCGGCCCTGTCTGATCGCATTCGCTGCCCCCAAAAACTGCGGACAAAATGTTATTCCAGCCCGGTGTCAGGCGTATCTATAGAGTAGAGCCGCTCGTGGTGTCGTTAGCGGCTTGAAACGCAATTATTCCCGGTGAACTCAACGCACTCGCAAGTTCCGCGAAAGTCGCAGTCGGGTCCTGGGCCAGGCAGGTGGGGAAATGAACCTCAATGAAGTGATTCGTATCGCTCTCCGTACTCTCGGGCGCAATAAAATGCGCACGCTTCTTACCATGTTGGGAATCATCATCGGCGTGACGGCTGTGATCTGCATCGTAGGCGTCGGCACCAGCGCGAGCGAGCAGGTGCAGGATCAGATTCAAAGTCTCGGCGTGAACATGCTGTTCGTGATGGCGGGCAGCGTGAACACGGGCGGAATCCAGATGGGCACGGGAGCCACCAACACGCTGATGGTCAGCGACGCTCACGCCATGCTCCAGGAAATTCCCGCGATTACGATGATCTCGCCGGAGACGGACACGACCGTGCAGGTCGTTTACCAGAGCCAGAACTGGGCCACGCGCGATCAGGGCGTCGGCCCCGACTACTTCCAGATCCGCAATTGGCCCGTTGTAGCCGGCAGCGGGTTCTCGCAGCGCGATATCGATACCGCGGCGGATGTTTGCGTGATCGGCTCCACGGTCGCCAACAAGCTCTTCAACGGCGATAACCCGATCGGGAAGGTGATTCGCGTGAAGACGCTTCCGGTCACGGTGATCGGCGAGCTCGAAACGAAAGGGCAATCCACCTTCGGGCGCGATCAGGACGACGTCATCATGATGCCGTATACGACCGTGATGAAAAAGCTCGTGGGCGTGGACTGGCTGCAGCTGATTACGGCGTCGATCGACTCGAAAAACGATCTGAATTTCGCCACCAGCCAGATCACCGCATTGCTTCGCCAGCGCCATCACCTGCGTGCCGATGAAGCGAGCGACTTCTCCATCCGCAGCCCCGCCGAGATCGCGCAGACGGTCGGCCGAATCTCGCTGATTCTCACCGTGCTGCTCGGAAGCGTCGCCGCCATTTCTCTGCTGGTCGGCGGCATCGGAATCATGAACATCATGCTCGTTTCGGTGACGGAGCGGACGCGCGAAATCGGCGTTCGCATCGCCGTCGGAGCCACCGAAGGCGACGTGCAACGCCAATTCCTCAGCGAAGCCATGGTTTTGAGCCTGATCGGCGGGATCATCGGCGTCGTGTTTGGCATCGCGTCATCGATTGTCGTCGCAAAGGCGATGCAGTGGCCAACCGCGGTCTCGCCGCTCTCGGTGATCGGCGCCGTGGTATTCTCCGCGGCCGTCGGAATATTTTTCGGCTACTATCCCGCGCGGAAGGCCTCGCGCCTCGATCCCATCGAGGCTCTGCGGTACGAATAGTCCTGGAGCTATTTCTTGGGGTTGTTGCCGGGTGTATTTCCGACTCCGGTGCGATCCTCGGTGGCGATGCCGTGATTCAGCCCGAGGTGGACGAGCGCCAGGCGCTGCGCGGCGATGTCGTACTGCGCCGAGAGGTGCCCGCGATAAATCGAAGCGTCGCGGTAGTAGCGCTGCATGCGCTCGCCATCTTTCGCGCCGCTCGAGCTCGACGTGCGAAACATCATCTCGACGGCTTCCCACGCCAGCCGTCCGCCGTGTTCGAGGCTCGCGAAAAGCTCGAGGTCTTCCTCCATCGTGAAGGGCGCGCCGCCTTCGAATCCGCGCCGGCAAAGCTCCATGTACACATCGCCCGCGTTCAGCACCAGCCGCTTCGCCGCGTTCATCATCCCGAGCGCAAGCCCGAGGTAGCGCTGATAATCGTGGTGCTGGTAGCGCGGCACGATCGGCGGATAGAGAGTGGTTTTCGTGCGAATGATTTTCTCGTACTCGTCGATCGCCGCGTAGCCGAGCCCCACCAGGATTGCCACGAGCTCCGCGTGGAAAAACGAAAGGCAGCGCCCCGCGTACATCGGATTGCCGTGCAGGTGCGAGCCGGGAGTGCCGTGCGCGATGTCGACGTTGAGCATGTCGAGCGGAATCACATGGCTCTTGGGGACGCGCGCGCCCTCGATCACGATCGAATTCGAGCCGCTGCCGCGCATGCCGAGGATCGCGCCCCAATCGTCGAGCATTTTCCATTGCGCGCGCGGGACGAGCGCGATTCCGGCGCGCGGTTTGGCACCCGGATTTTCGGCGATCAGCACGCTCGGCATGAAGTGCGTCGCGTACGGCGCGCCCGAGGCGTAGCCCCATTTGCCTTTCACGAGCCAGCCGCCGTCCACGGGCGTCGCCGTGCCGGTGGGCGCGGCAACCGACGGCGCCGAAAAATTTCCGTCGGGGCCGAAGCCGTCCGCCTGCGCCTCTTCGCCGAAATACGAGCCGAGCATCAGCGCGTGGCCCGAGCCGACGATCAGGCACCACGCTACCGACGGGTCGCCGCGCGCGAGCTCGATCGCGATGCGAAAATAGGTATTGAGATCGAATTCGTAGCCGCCGAAACGCCGCGGCTGCAGGCACCGGTAGAATCCGGCCTTGCGAAATTCTTCGTGGATCGCTTCGGAGTGAACGCTGCGCCGCTCGGTTTCGTCCTGCTCGGCCAGCAGCCGCGGCCGCAGCGCGATGGCCCGCTCGATCATCGCGTCCCGAGTCAATTCCGGCTCGGGGACAGGAACCAATCGCTCGCGGACAGTGGAACTCATAAAAATCGCTCGCTGGAAGCATACCGCAAAGAACATCGCAGCGCAGCAACGCTCGGTTTCTTCGCCGTTGACGTTCCGGGTGCCCCATCCTCGGTTTGTGAGGGTGGGGTCTCCGCACTTTCACACGATGTATCGACGTTAGCGGGAGGCGAGGATCGGGAAAAGAGTCGATTTCGCGGGGGCGTCCGGCACGGTGACGGCTGGCGCTGCAAATTCGACGGCGCGGCCGATGAGATCATAATCCTTCGCGCTGGTGACTTCGATTGTGGCGAGCGTGCCCGGCGCCGGCAGATCGGCAGCATCGTTCACGCCCTCGAATTCCGTGATGTAAACCTTGCCGTCGATGTCGGGCGCCATGCCTTCGTGCCGCGCCTCCCAAATCAGATCCGTGTCCTTCGACGGGCCTTCGAGCATCACCTGCAGCCGCTGCCCGACGCGCTGGCGCAATTTGCGCGCGCTGATCTTCTTCTGAATCGACATAAGCTCGTTGCGGCGGCGCACGATCGTCTTCGCATCGACCTTTTCGTCGAGCGAGAAGCTTTTCGCGGCATCCTCATCGGAATAGCTGAAGACGCCCATCCAGTCGAATTCCGCCGCGCGCACGAAATCGCACAGCTCGCCAAAATCCTTTTCGGTCTCGCCCGGAAAGCCGACGATGAACGACGTCCGGATCGACACGCCGGGAATCGTCTTGCGAATCCGCTCGAGCATTTTCAGGAACGCGTCGGCATTCGACCCACGCTTCATCCGCGCGAGGACGCTGCGGCTCGCATGCTGCAGCGGAATATCGAGATATTTCGCCAGCCGGGGATGCGCCGCGATCGTGTCGAGCAATTTCTGCGTCACGCGATTCGGATAGCAGTAGAGGAAGCGCACCCAGTGCAGATCCTCGATCTGCGCCAGGCGTTCGAGCAGCGTGGGCAGCCCGTCGCGCAGGCCGAGGTCTTCGCCGTAGTACGTCGTGTCCTGCCCGATCAGCGAAATCTCGCGCACGCCCGCAGCGGCGAGATTTTCCGCCTCGCGCACCACGGATTCGAATCGCCGGCTGCGGAATTTCCCGCGCAGCTGCGGGATCACGCAAAAAGTGCAGGGATGATCGCAGCCCTCGTTGATCTTGATGTAAGCGGTGTGGCGCGGCGTGGTGAGAATGCGCGGCGTGAGATCGTGATACAGGTAAGTGGGCGATTCGCTCGCTGCATCGGTCCGTCCGCGCGCACCTCGCCTTCGCACGCCGTTAGAATCTCCTCCACTTCGCCGGTGCCGATCACGGCGTCCACTTCGGGAATCTGCTCGCGAATCTGATTGCGGAACCGCTCCACCATGCACCCGGCGACGATCAGCTTTTGCGCGCGCCCGAATTTCTTGTACTCCGCCATCTCCAGAATCGAATTCACCGATTCCTGCTGCGCCGGGCTCGATGAAGCTGCACGTATTCACCACGAGGACGTCCGCTTCGTCCGCCCGCGGCGTAAGCTCGTATCCCGCGCGCGCGAGAATGCCCATCATCACCTCGCTATCGACGAGGTTCTTCGGGCATCCCAGGCTCACGAATCCCACCTTCGGCATCTCAGAGCTTCCCTTCACGCTGTCTTGAAACAATCGATTCTAGCATGCCTCTCATGCGGCTGAGCTGGAAGCACGGAAGCGGCAAGGCAATCGAGTCCGTGGAATTTCCTTGCACCGCTTGTTGCCGATCGGCAGGCGGATCGCGAGCCGGGATTCCAGCTTGACCGCCCGCCAAATGATCCTATGATGATGCCCAACAAGCCCGCCGTGACGGGCAAGCAGAGCCCATCAAGGAGCCGGCATGAAACAACCGCTACTTGGAATCGTTGCCACAGCTCTCGTGATCTTCGTCTCGCTGGGCTTCATCGCGCTATTTGCGTTTCCCACATTTGGGACGTGGGTTTCCTTCCTGATGATCTGCCTGATTCCGATGCAGATCATCGTGTCGATCACGTGGGGTTGCAAGCATCCGGGTTTTGCGGCGGCGTGCTCTCAGCCCGCCAAGGGTATTCTGCTGACGCTGATGGCGCTTGTGGTCGGAGCGGTTGTGGCCGTGGTCCACTTCTCGACCGTGGGCGGCGGCATCAATCCGCCCACGCCGATGTTGGCCATGTGCATCATCGCATCGGTGATCATCACGTTCTGGCTCGCCATTGTTTGGGGAGGCTGGCCCTTCCACCGGCTGATCAAGAATCCGATCGGCGCTGGGTTGGCCCTGCTCGCTGCGGCGTACCTCATCAACTACCTGTTGTTCCGCCTGCTGTTCGACTACGGTTTCATGCAGGGTGCGCCGGTATACGTCCCCACGCTCGATCCGCACGGCCTATTCAATGCCTGGAGCGTGCTCGTGTTCTACGTCACCGCCATTGCCGCCATGTTCCTCGTGCTCAATTTCGATCTCTGGCCTTTCACGAAATTTCCGGCGCTGATGAAGCAGCCGGCGCTGGGCATCGTCTGGACGATCGTGACGCTGGTCCTCGGAGGCCTCGCGTTCCAGATCGGCGTAAAGGTGATGGGGATGGATGCCGTGGCGTTCATGGTGCGCGTTCCCATACCCTTCATCTTCGGCACGATCATCGTTTTGAACATGCTGCAGGGATCGCTTTTCGCCAGGCTGGCTCAACCGTTGAAGGGTCTCTTCAACGTGACCGCGTCCGCCGTGATTGGAATTGTGCTCGCGGAAATCTATGGGCTTCTGGCTCCGGTGGTGACCGGCGCGGTCAGGCCGGGCCCGCCGAGCTACGATTTCGAGATATGGCTGGCCACGGCGCTGCTGTCCGTCACCTTCCCATTCCTGATTTTTTTCGCGGAGTTCTTCGGAATGTGGCCGCTGCAAAAAAAGGCCGCGGAGCCGAATGCAGCTCCTTCCGCAAACTCGGTAAGTCCGTGAAGCCTAAGAAAAGAGCCGCCGCTCGAAAATCGCGGGCGCCCGCAAGAAAGCGCAAGAAGATGACGGAGCCGCCGATATTCGCGACGGTTCGCAAGATCGCGCTTTCTTTGGGAAATGTCGAGGAATCCACGTCCTACGGCACGCCCGCATTCAAGCTGCGCGACGGCGTGGGATTCACGCGGCTGCATCAGGATGGCGAGTCCCTCGTCGTGAAAATGGATTTCGAGCAGCGCGAGGCGCTGATGGCGCACGATCCCGCCACGTACTACATCACCGACCATTATTTGAATTACGAGTGGATACTCGTCCGCCTGTCGCGCGTTCATCCGGACGCGCTGCGCGATCTCCTGCGCGGCGCCTGCCGCTTTGCCAACGCGAGCAAGCCGAGTTCGTCGCGCAGGCAAGCTTAAAACGCGCCCCGCGCCACTCATTCGTCGTGATTACATGCAGACATTCGCTCTGCCCTGCGGGACCATCGGAACGGTGACCTCGGTAACATCTTTCTTCGTAATTGCAAACTTCACCGAATGCTCATCGAAGTATCCGGCATACGACATTTTCAGCGTGTAGTCACCGGGCGCAAGACCGCTAAAGCGAAATTTCCCGTGTTCGTCGGGATGCGTTGAGGCAACTACCTGATTGCTGCCGACTTTGAATACCTCTACCGTTGCCTTTGAAAAAGGTATCTCGGGCCACGACGCATTGGGTTCTGGCTTCGGCGGCGCTGGTTGCATGAGGCCCGCCAGCTGCGCACCGCCAGGCTTTCGCTCTTCGTAGGACACCGTCGAAAAATCGCCGCACTTCCCCATCACCACGACTTCCATTTCCATTTTTATCGTGAGCAACGGCGGTGCGGGTTCCGCTGCCCTGATGCGTATGGGCTCAACCACATTTGTCGCAAAGCCGCCGTGCTTAACCTCGAGCCTGTAGACGCCGGGCAGGAGATCGACGAATCGAAATTCCCCATCCCGGTTAGTCGTCGTTTGCAAGGTTCCATATTTCGAATGCAGATTCACCGATGCGCTGACGATGACAGCGCCGTTTGTGTCCAGAACCACGCCAGTAAGTTTTGTGCCGTGCTGGCCTAAGGCGGGACCTGAGCCAATAGACAAAACCAGCGAAATTGCCGCTAAGATGCGGAACATTGACTCGCGTGAAGAGAGCATGATCATGACCGATGCGTGCGTGTTGAGTCGAGCGACGGGGAATTGTATCACTCCTGTGGCGGAGGTCGGGCTGCGCGGCTAGTGGGCGGGCTGGAAACCCGCCTGTAAAGGGCCAAACTTTGCACTTCTCGCGGAAACGAACGAGCTAGCGCGCGCGCTTGCGCGAGTGCACAACGTCGCGGATCGAGCGCAGCAGCGACGACATCTGCTCGATCGGCGCGGGATGGCTGCCGAAGCGCGCCGATTGATACAGCTCGGTGAGCTGCGCCACGGGCGTGGACATGTCCGGCGCGGGAATCGCGGCGGCAAATTCAAGCGGCGTCTGCGAAGCCGCTTTCTTCCAGCCGCGCTTTTCGAGCAGCCGCAGCATCTCGGTATATTCGAGCGACGCGAGCGACGCCGTGAGATTCCCCGCCCGCCGCGCGCGCAGGCTCCATCGCGCGAACGCATAGCGGATCATCCATTTGCCGCGCAGCGCGAACAGCACCACCACGAGCAGAATCAGCACGCCGGGCAATAACCACGGCGAGGCTTCGATCCTGCGATCGAGCCCTACGACAGCATTCAGCAGCGCGTCGCGTTTGCTGCGGTAGGAGTCGCGCACGCGATCCGTCCAGCTGCGCGACGAGCGGTGCACCGCCTGGCCCAGCAGCACCTGGTGCGAGAAATCGTAGTTGATCACCCACTCGCCCCACGTGAATCGGAACCAATCCCAATACATCGAGAGGCGCCCGAAAAATCCGGAATGCTCGCCCTCGCCCGGAGGCGTGGGATCAAAGGTGATCCAGCCGTACGACGGGAAATACGCCTCGACCCAGGCGTGCGCGTCGCTCTCGCGGATGATGTAGTCGCCGCCCACGTCGTTGTACTCGCCGGGAAGGAAGCCCGTGGCGTAGCGCGCGGGAATGCCGATCGAGCGCAGCATGATCGTCATGGCGGAGGCGAAGTATTCGCAGTGGCCCGAGCGCCGCACGAAAAGAAAATTCGCAAGCGGATCCTTCGCGCGCGGTCCGGAAAGATCCAGCGTGTACGAGTACTGCGTCATCAGGTAGCGCTGGATATTCGCGGCTTTGTCGTATTCGTTCTTCGAATGCGCCGTGATCTTGGAGGCAAGCGCCGGGATCCGCGGATCGAGCTGCGCCGGCACCTGCAAGTATGTCTCGAGAATGCGAGCGGGAAAGTCCGCCGGCGCTTTGCGGAGTTCGCCCATGGGAATCTCCGGGACGCGCGAAAAGCCGTCGTAGCTCATCTTGAAATTATTGTGCAGCGGATTGTTTCTTTAACGTTCGACTTAGCGTCAGCATAATCCTTCATGATCGATTTACGCTCATTGTCACGTTGTCTGATTTGTTCATCATCTGCCTGTTTAGTGACGTATGGCAGTTTTGTTGATATCGACGACCAAACAACAATGTAGCCGGCTTCGCCTGTTGTGCTGTGCGGCGTAGCTCTATAGTTTCTTAGAAATCTGTACATTTCTTGTTTCCAGTTCTTTCCTTCGACGTAGGCAGTTTTAATCGCTTTCTTGATTGTTCTCATGAATCTCTCTGCCTCTGAATTAGCTCTGGGCCAGTACGGAGTAATCTTGCGATGTTTGAAACCAAGATCCTTACTGAACAAAGCAAATTCTCTCCCCTGGAACGGAGGACCGTTATCGGTTTTTAAGGTTTTTACAATCCCTAGTTCCGAGAAGATTTTGTCGATCACAGGAATCACAGTGTTAGACGATGTTGATGAAATGATTTCAACGACCGGATAACGCGAGTATTCGTCGATTATCACTAGCAGATATACATCCTTGCTTATCGTTGCAAAATCTGCGCTAACTTCCGTCCACGGAGCTGATGGTAAGTTTGACATTCGCAACGGTTCTCTGCGACTATCAGGAGTAGCAACTTGGCATGCATGGCATGTTTTGACTTGATTTTCTACCATGCTGTCTATCCCTGGAAACCAAACTTTCTCTCTGATCAGCGCCTTTGTCTTAGAAAGACCTTGATGTCCTTCGTGTGCTAGTTGTACAACTCTCTGTTGTAATGATTCAGGAATTATTAATCTTCCTTGTCTCAGAATGACGTCATCATCGGCATTCACGGTTAATTCACTGCAAATCTTAGCATAAGCATCGTATGCTCGTTTGTTTATGTTAGCATCTGTTGCATGCTTTTTATACCACTTTCCTGAACGAATAGACTGAACGACGGCTTTCAGTGTTTCGTCAGTTTGAAATGCTAATTTGACTTCTTCCAGCGTCATAGCTTTCGGTGTGCTTTGATTTGACATATAATTCACGTACTCTTCCGCAATTTTCTCTTCTCGCGACGTTGTTGAGTGACGTGTCGGATGTCTCGACAGGAAATCAGCAGGATTGTCATTACCAGCTCGGTACACGATTGTGGCGCTGTACGGTTGTAGTCTCAGCGTCCAGCGTTCTATGCGTGCTGGTGGTTTCGATGCAGGATTACCATATATGCTAACAAGAGGTTTGTGATCTGTAAAAATTTTCAAAGACTTGCCGTATATATAAATGTTGAAATGTTCACACGCCCATACGACAGCTAGAGCTTCTCTCTCAGTCTGCGAGTATCTTGACTCCACGGCTGTTAGTGCTCTGCTTCCATAAGCTATTGTGTGACGTTCACCATTTTCTGATTTTTGCGTTAAAATCGCCCCTAGTCCAACTGGGCTTGCATCTACAAAAATCTCTGTTTCGTGGTTCTCATTGAAATATGCGAGAGTTGGAGCATTCGTAAGAGCTTCGCGTATTTGCTTTAGCGATTTCTCTTGTTTTTCTGTCCACTCCCAAACTGAACTCTTGTGCGTTAGCTTTCGTAACGGTTCAGTTATAGTAGCATACTCTGGTATGAAACGAGAACAAAAATTCGCCATGCCTAGCAAGCTTCGAACTTCGCTGGCACTGGTTGGTTTCGGCATGCTCACGATGTCTTTGATCTTGTCCGGGTCGGGTGATAGACCGGATTTCGAGAACACATATCCAAAGAATTTTAAATTTCCTTTGTTGAACACGCACTTCTCTCTGTTTAGTGTCAAACCACTCTCTCGCAGTCTTTGGAAACAAGCTCGAAGATTCTCATCGTGTTCAGCTTGGTTCTTTCCATGGACAAGAATGTCATCACTAATGTTGAGAGTTCCCTTGAGACCGTTCAGCGTTTGTCTAATTGCATTCTGGAACACCTCTGCTGCGGACGATATTCCGAAATTTAATCTCTTGTATCTGAACAGACCGATATGTGTAGAGAATGTTGTTATGTATCTTGACTCGGGTGAGAGCTCCAGTTGATGGTATCCCTGATTTAAATCAATTTTGGAGTATACGGCAGCTCCATTTAAATCATGAACCACTTCATTGATCGTTGGCGTAGCATGATGCTCTCTCTTCACTGCAGTATTAGCTCTACGCATGTCTATGCATACGCGAATCTGGCCTGGTGCTTTTGGTTTGGGAACCACTACGATTGGAGATATCCAGGGCGTCGGCCCTTCTACTTTCTCAATTACACCCTTCGCTTCATCCGCCTTAAGCTGTTCTTCAACCTGTTTTCGGATGTGAAACGGTATACGCCTATAGGGCTGAGCTATTGGCACCACGGTTTTATCGATGTGCAATTTGACCTCGACATTCTTCAGTTTACCAAGACCATTGAATAAATCTGAATATTCTTCGACGAGTCTCTGTGAAGCGCTCTCAGATTTAATCTCTCTCACGATATCTATTAACTGCAGTTCTTTAGAAGTCTCCCAGCTCAATAGAGATCCACATGATCCTTGAACCACATAAAAATCTGCTCGAGTTGACTTCTTATCCGATTCTATTTGGGCGTTGAATGATCCCAATAGAGGTAGCGACGTTCCGTTGTATGGAATAATTCGCAGCAGTGGTCTGCGTTAACTGAGGTTTCTTCTCGCAGTTTATTATAGTCGCGTTCGTCAATTACATTGACACTTGCTTCCACTATCGGCCATGAGCGATATCTGTTCTCCGTTTAGCTTGGCAGTAAATATCGGTAACCTTGAGCGAGACTGCGTGCTCTCCGCTGCATGTATGGTAAATAAATATTTTCCATCATCCTACATGTATCTGCTTGCTGCTAGACTTTGTTCAGTCGCCTCTAGCTGATTTATATTAGAATGCGGCGCATTGGAATACGATCTGACAAAGCCAGGGCGTTGTCTGCTGTCTGAGCCAGGGCGTTGTCTGTTGTCTGAGCCTATTTCCTGCGGGCTTATCTGTGCTTCTACAGAAAGATGAAAAATGCCCAATTTTTTTGCATTTGAAGCACTCCTTTTTTTTAGCACTGCAGCTTTCCTTGCCACCTTCATGAGGCCAGGGTTTACCACAATTTCTGCATTTTACTTCATGCGATTTTACTGATTTTGTTTTTGCTGTTTAAAGCGTTTTACATGAGGCTTATCAGTACTAACCTTGTTAACTGACATTTGCTGAAATTCTTTCTCAATTCCTGTGGCTTGCAGTTCTGATAATTCTGCTGCGCGTCCTTGTTCGACCATCTGATTAAGTGTCATTGCTGGATCACTTAATGCCTTTCTGCGCAAGCGACTCGACTGACAGCCTTGAATGAGTTGTGATTTGATTTCTCTGTCAGTGTCTGCGAATTCGCAAGTTGTTGCTATCTGTCTGAGGCGAGTGAGATATGCTGCGATATCTTCTCCTTTTTCCTGTTTCGCTTGTCGGAACTTATATACCTCAAACTCTCTTTCTGCTTCGGCGCAAAATGTGTCGTTAAAACGCTTTTATCGCCACATCGGTATGTGTTTCGCCTTCTGCCGGTTGTGGGACGACGAGTGTATCGAATATGTCGTTTGTTTCTTCGCCGACATAATGTAAGCAGCAGCGCCTTCTGTCGAGCATCGTTGGTGACGTTTATAGCGGTCATCAAGTTCTTGAAACGGCTTGTCCACTTTCTCCAACGAATTACCACATCGCCAGCTTCGGGAGATGGATCAAAACGAGGGAAAATTGGCAACGCTTCCGCCATTATAACCTCAGTGATAGGTTAGTATAGACGGTATAGTCTATAGAGTTACAGCAGCTGTAATATAGCCTATGTCTAGCGCGACAGCTAACAATGGCCGCTTAGCCTACTATGTTAACCACGACTTTAGACTAGCTTCAAATCAGTCTTATTTAGCATGAAAACAGTCTGATTGGGTTCTGTAGCTATCTATTAGAGTAATCTTCGTCGCCAATGTAATATTTGAAACTCCAGTATAAGAAGTTAAATAGTCTTTAATAATGTTACACGTCTACTTGCTAGCAGCGCTTGATCGTAATGATAATGTCTACCTAGTCAACATCCCTAAGCTCGATACATGTATGCGCTAGGCCAGTGTCTGTAGCTAGCTGGCTGATCTATATATAGCATTACTACATCCCTCCCTTTTTCCGATATCGAACTAAACATCCTAGAAATGTTAAATGTCTTGTGGTTCAGTTCGATTCTGTTTAAACACAGGAAGCAGTAAGCTTTAGGCTATAAGAAGAGAGAACCGGTCCGGTCGAGAAAGAGATAATTCAGATGCGAGGATTCTCCGCCAACGCCGCCTTCCCCGCCGAATCTTCCGCGGAGCATCAGGGGGCGCGGAGCGATGAAGATCGCGTCGGTCGCGATGGGCTCCATGAGGACCGTGTAATGCAATGTGTAGGAGTCGGCGGGGGTGAGCACCGACGCGCCAGGATAATCGCTGCCGCCGGCCGGGATCGATAGATCGCCGAAAAAGTATTCGCCGCCGGCGTCCCGCGGAATCAGCGTCTCATTCTGCGCGGGGGTGAACCAGCGCTCGCCGTCGAAATTGGTGAGCACGATGCCGCGCCAGTGCAGATCGGCTACCCGGTCCGGATTGCCGTCGACGCGGATGCGCATCACCACGGCGGAGCTTTGCTGAATCTGGCCGATCGTGCCGAGTTCGACGTTGTCCGAGAAGCCGGTCATCAGCCCGGGCTGAAGATTCATCGCGCTGAGATAGCCGGTGGTGAATCGCGGGATCACGAAAAAGAGCACGATGCCGGTGGCCAGCACGCTGAACGCCACCAGGACCGACGTGGCGCTGAGCGCGCGTCCCATCTGGCGCGCCACCGGCGAGCCCGGCTGGAACGCCTGCGAAGCGGCTCCGGCGGCGCTGCGGCGAATCTCCAGCGCCACGAATGTCGAAACCGAAAGCACCAGGAAAATGGTCAGCGCCACCAGAAAGCCTGTCCCGACCGTGAGGATCGCTGAAGCCAGCATCGACGTCACCGCCAGCAGCGCCAGAAACGCGTAGTGGCGGTTCGTGCGCGCCGAATACATGCGGACCACCGTGGCGAAGAGCAACAAGTGGATCGCCGAAAGCAGCGCGGCATAGAGCGGCGGATTTGGCGCGCCCAAAGCGAGGTAGCGCGAGAAGAACCAGATGTCGACCGGGAAAAACAGGAAATATCCGAGCACGAGCCATGTCGCCACGCGCGCCGATAGCTCGGGCCCGCGCCCTTGCCACACGCGAATTCCCTTGAGGGCCAGCGCGGCGATGGGCGCGAACGTCGAGACCGCGTCGAGCTTCCCGGTCGAGACCACCGCAAGCACGCCCGTCGCCACCAGCAGAAAGAGCGACACTTCGAAATAGCGGTCGAGCGCCGGCAGGCCTTCCGCGAGCGGAAGGCGCCCGGACATCGCAGGCATTGGCGCAGATGGTGGCGCGGCGGAGGCCATGGCGTTCGACACTACGATGCTAGCATCGGCGGCCGCGGCGCGTTCGCGCGCCATGCAGCCAAGAGGCGAATCAACCAATGCCGACCTCCTGGCTCGGTCGTCGCGCGCGAAGCGAAGGACCTGCTCTTGCCTTGTGCCGTTGCCTTCAGGCGCGAGGTTCTGTCGTGCAGCTCGTGGCTTCAGCCACGACATATGCCGCAAAACCGCGCGGCTTTAGCCGCTGAAACTCCCGATCCCATGGCCACAGCTGCTTCCATCACCATGGGTTTGTAGCGGCGGGTCGCCGCCCTTGCGACCCGGCAGACCGGTGGAAGCGTGGGCCTTCAGGCCCGCGAAAAGCTCGCCGTGTAATTTTGGAGGGCTTCAGCCCCGGGCCTAAGGTCTCCCATTCAGCGCGGCCGCGATCTTATGCGTTGCGCCCGAGACCGGCAGCTCCCGCAGCCGGTCGAGGGCCAGCACGCGCGTCCGCGCCCGCTTCGGCAGTCGCTTTACCCGCGCGAGAAACGGCAGCAGCGTCACGTTGCGAAACGTGACGCCGTGCCGCGCGACCGGCAGCGCCTCGAGCTCGAGCGACGCTGCATCGAGATCGAGAATCTCCGCGACGTGCGCGGCGAGCTCCTGCTGCGCGTGCCGCGTCACTTCGACGGCGGGGAATTGCCACATGCGCGAGAAAAGCACGTCGTCGTGCGCGCCGGGATCCTGCACCAGCAGCGTGCGCCCGCGCGGATCGCGCAGAATCATGGCGGCGATGCGAACGCGCACCGGCGCGCGTTTCTTGCGCGGCGCCGGGATCTCGCGCGTCAGCCCGCGTGCGCGGGCAAGGCACCAGCGCGCCACAGGACACGCGCCGCAGCGCGGAATCTGCGGCGTGCAGATCGTTTCGCCGAGTTCCATCAGCGCCTGATTCCAGTCGCCGGGCGCGTCGTGCGCAGGTAAATGTGTAGGAAGCCGCGGAGCAAGGTGCCTCTGCGCCATCTCCGATAGCTCGCGCCAGCGCCGCGGCTCGCGCAAATCGCCGCGAATCGCGCCAAGCCGCGCCAGCACGCGCGCCACGTTGCCATCGAGCACCGCAAGCGGCGCGTCGTACGCGATGCTCAGCACCGCCGCCGCCGTGTAGCTCCCGATGCCGGGCAGCGCGAGCGCCGCGTCGAGCGTGCGCGGAAATTCGCCGCCGTGCCGCGCCACAATCACCTGCGCGGCGCGATGCAAATTGCGCGCGCGGCTGTAATAGCCCAGCCCGGACCACAGCTTCAGCACATCATCCTGCGCCGCGCGCGCCAGCGCCTCAACCGTCGGAAATCTTGTGAGGAATCGCTCGTAGTAGGGCATCACCGCAGCAATCCGCGTCTGCTGCAGCATAATCTCCGCCGCCCAGATGCGGTAGGCGTCGCGGTGAGCGCGCCCGGAAGATGGGTCGCGGCTAGCGCGCCACGGAAGTTCGCGGCGATGTATGCCGAACCAGTCCAGCAGCCGCCGCTGAAAAGCTTTCATCGCGCGCGGTGTGAGCGAGCCGTACATGCGGCGGTATTGTCGCACGAACGCGACAAAATGCCCGGACGCGCGGAGTGCGGGAGCTTGCCTGCCCTGAGCTTAGAAGGGCTCCCGCCGGGTCGCCGCGAGGCTTGCCTCGCGCTCTTCCCGTAGGCGGCACCCACGAAAATCTCCGCAAATACGGACTGCCTAGCGCCGATCTGAGGACGCCGTCGTCCCCACGAATCACCAGTCACGAATCAGGCCTTTCCCTACAGCTGATCGATGAAAAGAAAATACGAAGAGGACCACAGCGCGCTCGAAATCGTGCGCTGCGGCCGCGCGGTGATGATGATCTTGAAAATTTCGCGGTCGTTGACGAGCTCGTCGAGGAACGCGCCGCCCGTAGCCGACGTTTCCGGCTCGAGCAGCGCGAGCGTGCGCAGCGTGTCGTAGATGATCTCGCCGGCCGGGGCGATCGGCGTGATGAAGCGGTCCGTGCGAAACTGGATCACGGAGCGAATCTCGTGGAAATGCCACGCGATGCACGCGGCCATCGAAACGGCCCGCTCGAAGCGTTCCGTGTGCTCGGCCGCGGCCAGATCGCCAAGATCGCGCCGCGGCAGCCCGACGAACGGATCGAGCACGAGCATCACGCGCCGCTCGTCCTCGCGCGCGAATTCGCGGACGGCCATGCGCCCAAGCTTCGCGGTCACTTTCCAATCGACGAAGCGCGCGCTATCGGTCGGCTGATATTCGCGCAGCGAATGCAATTCGTGCCCGCGCCCGCGGAAATGGCTGGCCATCTCGCCGCTCAGCAGCGGCAGCACTTCATAAAACTGCTCGGTCGGCTCGACGCGCGGATATACGACCATCTCGATGTCGGATTCCACCTCGCGCGTTTTCTCGAAGAAGCCGAAAGGGAAGCGCGTGCGGATGCCGAAAGCATCCTGGCGATACACGCCGCGCCGCGGAAACCGCAGCTCCACTTTCTGCCGCGACGGCGCTCATGTGCGGAATGTAGGGAAAGAAAACCGGGCGCGTCAGGATTCCGGCCGGCGTCTTGCTGCGTTTCGTCTGCCCCACCACCAGCAGCGAAAACGACGGCCATGCCTGCTTCTCGTTGCGCAGCTCGATTTCAGCGAGGACCGGCTGCTCGGCGAAGATGTGCTCGGGCATGTCGAATTTCAGCTCGATGCCCGATAGCACGGCGCGCGAAAGCACCCCGGAAATCAAAATTCCGCCGAGCAGGCACGCCAGAATCAGGAAAAGCAGGTTGTTGCCGGTGTTGACCGCGGCGAGAATCAGGATGAAAACGGCGGCGAGGTAGATGATGCCGTCGCGCGTGAGCCGGTAATCCACTTGCTGCGCGAGCCAGCGCAGGCTGGTCCGCCGCGCCAGCGCCGGAACGATCGCGACCGCCACCCACGCGGCCATCCCCAGCGCGAGGACGGTCGTGATCCCGGCGAGCCAGATGCGCCCCTGCTGCGCCACGGCGGCGGAAAAGAGCGCCACCAGCAGCGCCGCCGAAAGCACCAGCATCGCGATGCCGAAATTGTGCCAGCCGGACCGGTCGCGATTGCGCCACCAGCGAGCGGGAGCGAATTCAAGCGGGTTGGAGGTGTTTGCGGAACCCATATCGGTGCGACCACATCGCCATCAGCGTCACAAAGGAACGCGGGTCGTCTCGAGGATTTCGCGGAGGATGGCCTCGGCCTGCTCGGATTTCTTCTGCGTCGAGACGTAGCGCGAGCTCACCACCACGCGATGCGCGAACACCGGCACGATCAGCCGCTTGAAATCGTCCGGCAGGCAATAGTCGCGGCCTTCGAGGAACGCGCGCGCCTGCGCCGCGCGATGCAGCATCACGGCGCCTCGCGGGCTCACTCCGAGCGAAAGCTGCTCGGTCTGCCGCGTGCGGTCCACGATCTCGAGCGCGTAGTCGAGCAGGCTTTCGTCCACCCTCACCTGCGATGCCGCGTCCTGCATGGCGACCACTTCGGCGGCGTCCATCACCGGCGCGATCTGGTTCGGCTGCCCCGCGGCGGAATGATTGCGGATGATTTCCTTTTCGCTCGCGCGCGATGGATAGCCCATGCGGATGCGCATCAGGAAACGGTCGAGCTGCGATTCGGGCAGCGGATACGTGCCGTGGTGCTCGATCGGATTCTGCGTCGCGAGCACGAGAAACGGCTTCGGCAGCGGGTGCGTGTGATTGTCGACGGTGATCTGCGATTCGTTCATCGCCTCCAGCAGCGACGATTGCGTTTTCGGCGTCGTGCGGTTGATCTCGTCCGCCACGATGATGTTCGCGAAGATCGGCCCCGGCTTGAATTCGAATTCCTGCGCCACCGGATTGAACACGCTGATGCCGATCACGTCGCTCGGCAGCATGTCCGAAGTGAACTGGATGCGCTGGAACGAGCACTGAAACGATCGCGCCAGCGCCTGCGCCAGCGTGGTCTTGCCTACGCCGGGCACGTCCTCGATCAGCAGATGCCCGCGCGCCAGCAGCGTGGTCAGCGCGAGCTGGATCACGTCTTCCTTGCCCTTCACCACGCGCGCGATCGAGCGCTGCAGGTCGGCAAGGCGGGCGCTGGAGTTGCCGTCATGGTGACGTTCGCTGTCGTTTGCAATTCCCTGGGCCTTCTGTTACAAAAAGTGAGATCCGTGGGCGACTAGCTCAGTGGTTAGAGCGCTCCCCTCACACGGGAGAGGTCCAAGGTTCAAGTCCTTGGTCGCCCACCATTGCCCCGCTTTGATTCTCGCACAACCCGATGGCTGCCCGTATCGCGATTTAGTGACAGGTGTGCTCAAGTCTTCCACGCCGGCCGCCCAGCGAGTACGATGATGGGTTCCGCGGGAGTCCGATAATGAGCCAATTACTGCGATTTCTGAGGGTGCTCGCGCTCGGTGCGTGGATCGGCGCGATCATCTATTTCGCGGCGGTGGTGACGCAGGGCGCGTTCTCGGTATTGCCTAGCCAGGACGAAGCCGGGCTGCTGGTGGGGTACACCCTAGGCGGGCTGCACCTGATGGGCCTGATTGCGGCCATGATCTTCATCGTGGCTTCCGTGGCGCTGACGAAGTCGCTGAGAGCCTTCATCGAGCCGGCCGTGATCGGTGTGATCCTGATGGCGGTCCTGACGATCGCGTCGCAGAACTACGTGATCCCACGCATGAACGTGCTGCGAACACGGATGGTCTCGATCCAGGCGACGCCGGGAAACGATCCGCGCCGCGTCGAGTTCGACCGCTTCCATCACATCTCCGTGGATCTCGAGGGCGCGGTCCTGCTGCTCGGCCTCGTGGCTCTCTTTCTGGCGACAAAGGACAGAAAGACGGTCGTCGGCAGCTAGGGCTTGCTAGTGTCTCGCGTTCTCCGCGCCCTCTGCGTCTCTGCGGTGAGTCCCGCATTTTTCGGCGTTTCCGGACTCGACTAAGCTTTCGGGCGCTTCTTTATCACGATGCGTTTTCTCCGGACGACAATCTTCTTAATCTTCTTCGCGCCGGCCTTCGGCTTGGGCTTACCAATCTTCCGCGCGGCCGGCCCGGCGAGTTCGACGGCGCGCCACATATACCAGCTCGCGACCGTGCGATAGGGCCGCCACCGCTGCCCGAATTTCAATAGCTCCTTCGGTTTCGGAATGCTTTTCTTGCGGTACGTGAGCGCCCAACCTTTCTGCACGCCGTAGTCGTGGATCGGGAGCACGTCGGGTCGGCCAAGCCGGAAGATCAAGAACATCTCGACGGTCCACGCGCCGATGCCGCGCACCGAAATCAGCCGGTCGACAAGCTCCTGGTCGGACATCTTCGCGGCTTCCTCAATGTAGGAACGACGCCATCGAGGGTTTTCTGCGCAAGGTCGCGCACCGCCGCGATTTTCGCGTGCGAAAGCCCCGCCTTGCGCAGCTTCTGCGTCGAGACGCGCAGCAGTTCCTGGGGCGCGGGGCAAAGCCCGTTCGAGCCGAGCGCGTGGATGCGCGAAAAGATCACCCGCGCGGCCTTGCCGGCGATGCTCTGGTGAACGATCGCCTCAAGCAGCGATTCGTACACGCTGTCGCACTCATCAAGCTTGAACCGAAATTCGCCGACGCGCTCGATCAGTCGCGCGAGGAGCTTGTCGGTACGTGAGAGCTGCGCGTGCGCCTCCGCATGATCGAAAGGCAGCGCAAGGATGCTCGTTTCCGCGTTCATGGGCGCCCGAAACTATAGCGCGCACCAGCACAAGGCACAACGTCAGCGGTTTGGATCGATCGGCCGTCGGTGGAAAGCGTGACCTTTAGAGTCCGTGTAAGAACTCGAAGCGCATTTTGTTGAGTAGCGCCGGCGTCCCACCGGCTCTTCTTCAGGTGGAAGCGTGAGCCTTTAGGCTCGCGAAAAAGGCTTCGGTAAAAAGGGTTTTCAGCCCCGGAGTTTTCGCCTTTGACGTTTCTTTGTTGACTCAGCCCGCGTGGCCGCTACTGCGGGGTCGCCACGAATTGCAGACCTGAACAGTGTCCTTCGCGCGCGTCGAACTTGCTGGGGTTGTCGTAACTCAAGTCATACTGGGTGATCGTCCAGTGAGGAATCTGCTGGACCTCCGCTGAGTATTTCCCGGGAGGCACGTTAAGGTGGAACCAACCCTCTCGGTCACTCGTAACCTCGAATATCCTTCCGTCACCTCGAACGGTGATCCGTATTCCTGGGATGTGGGTTCCGGAATCTGGAATACCTGAAAAGGATATGCGACCTTCGATTGCCGCATCTTTTGGAATTTGCAGTCCGCGTAGTTCTCGAATGGCATTTTGAGCTTTCGACACCTCGGCGGAGTTGCCGCAGTTCGTAATCGTCAAGCGTCCATCGAATTCATCGGCGAAGAGCAAGTATTGTTTTGCGACCTCCAGAGGAAGCCTCCCGCTGCTGTTTTCGGTAAAGACCTCAATCGTTGTGGTTCGTGGTCCCCGAAACAACTCTTGCACGGTCAGACCGTATAGCCATCCGCCCAGATCTTCGCCCCGAGGCGGCACACTTCGCGCGGAAGCGACGGTGCCAACAAATACTGCATCGGCATCCAGGAATTCGCAGGAAACGGTCGGATCGGGTTTTGGACAGAACCCAAAACTCGGAAGGGCGAGAACCAACAAAGCAAAAAACAGGCCAGTCAGCTTTAACAGGAACGAACCGATTTGTAGACGAACCTTTCTATACATAACCAAACTCAATCTTAGTACACATTGCCGCTCAGGCCACGAGTGTGCCTCGAGTATGTCGCGGCATGGCCGAAGAACACAATAGCCACGTGGAGTGCGGCGGCTCGCCGCCGACCTTTCACGGTGAAGCTCGCTTCGCCGTGCGAACGCCGCGACTAAAACCGAGGCAGCTCCGCCCTTTTTCATGCAGGGATGAATGCGATGGGTCATCGCGCTCCGTGCTAGTATCGCAAAGCTTATGCAAACAGGAATTATCGGACTGCCGCAGGTAGGGAAGACGAGTCTGTTCCGAATCCTCACGCGCGCGAAGGTGGAATCGCGAAGCACGCCGAATCAGGCGCACGTGGGGATCGCGCGCGTCCCGGACGCGCGCGTGGCGAAGCTGGCCGAAGTGTTCAAGCCGAAGAAAATCACCTACGCCACGATCGAGTACGTCGATATCGGCGGCCTGCAAAAAGACCGCGAGAAAAACTCGGCGTCGCTCGTCCCGCTGCGCGAAGCGGACGCGCTGGCGCATGTTGTGCGCCTCTTCGAGAATCCGGCCGTGCCGCACGAAGGCGGGTCGCTCGACGCCATTCGCGACATCGTGAACGTCGATCTCGAGCTGATCCTCAACGATCTCGAGCAGGCGTCGAAGCGCATGGAGCGCCTCGAGAAGGACATCAAGAAAAAGAAAGACCCGCTGCTCGAAGCCGAGCTGCAAGTACTCACGCGCTGCCGCCAGGCGCTCGAAGGCGAGACGCCGCTGCGCGAACTCGAATTCACGCCCGCCGAGCAGAAGATGCTGACGGGCTTCATGTTCCTCACGCAGAAACCGATGATCTACGTCCTGAATCTCGGCGACGAAGAGGCGCGGATATCGATCGCGTGGTCGAAAAGTACAAACTCGAAAAACTTTCGACCAAGCCGCAGACGGCAGTCGTCCCCTTCTGCGGAAAGATCGAAGCGGAGCTGGCCGAGCTCGAAGACGCCGAAGCCGCCGAGATGATGAAGGCTTATGGCCTCGCGGAATCGGGCGCGACCGCCTGATTCAGGCGACGTACCGACTGCTTGGCCTGATTTCGTTCTTGACCTGCGGCGAGCCCGAATGCCGCGCCTGGACCATCGAGCGCGGAATGACGGCCCAGGAAGCCGCCGGCGCGATCCACAGCGACATCCAGAAAAATTTCATCAAGGCGGACGTCGTGAATTGGGAGGACCTGCTGAAAGCAGGCAGCTTCGCAGCGGCCCGCGAAAAAGCGCAGGTCCGCCTGGAAGGCAAAGAGTACATCGTCCAGGACGGCGACGTGATTCTGCTTCCGCCACGGCGGATGAGATAACGGCTTTCGCCTTTGGCGTTCCGGGTGCCCCATCCTCGATTTGTGAGGGTGGGGCCTTTTCGTAGCTTCACCGCAGAGACGCAGAGAACGCAGAGGGAAGAACCGAACGACGGCGTGGAGATAAGGGGCGCGCGCGAAAATGTCGGGCGAGACAACTCGGCTGATTGTGGCGCTGCTGCTGGGGTTGACGGCGGCGGGCGCGAACGTGGTTGGCGGACTGCTGATTGTTCGGCGGCAGTGGTCGCGCCACTACCTGAAGTATTTCATCGCGCTCGGCGCGGGCTTCATGCTCGCGACGGCAATGCTCGAGATGATCCCGGAGTCGTTGAAGTTGCGGGGAGATGCCGGCTCGTATTTTTTCGGCGATACGAGCACGGTTTTCGTGTTCGTCCTCGGCGGATATTTTCTGGTGCATTTTTTCGAGCACACGGTCGCGCCGCATTTCCATTTCGGCGAGGAAACTCACCACGAAGAAATCTCCCACGCGCATGCAAGCTACGCGGCGCTGCTCGGCCTGATGATCCACACGTTTTTCGACGGCGTGGCGATCGCCTCGGGGCTGCTGGTCTCCACCTGGCTTGGCGGGGTGATTTTTATCGCGATCTTCCTGCACAAAATTCCCGAGGGATTTACGGTGTCGTCGCTGATGCTCGCGAGCGGGCAGAGCCGGCAGATGGCGCTGCTCTCGTCGGCGATACTGGGCGGGACGACGCTCGCAGGGATGGCGCTGATGTTTGCGCTGCGAAGCACGGTGGCGGACGCTCTGCCGCTTGCGGCGGGAGTGACGCTATACGTGGCGGCGTCGGACCTGATTCCGGAAGTGAATCGCGAGCCCGCGCCGGCCATGGCGATTCTGGTGTTCGCCGGCGTGGCGATTCTGCTCGCGCTAAAGGCGCTCTTTCACCTCGAATGATTTATGTAGCTCACCCCGTTCTTCCGGGGTGAGGCCTTTCTGCTGCTCTGATGAGGACGCTCGAATCAAAATCCGACCGCGAATTGATTGCCGCGCGAATCTCCGCGCTGACTTCAACCGATCGGCGGCGCTGGGGAAAAATGTCGGCCCACCAGATGGTGTGCCATCTTTGCGATTCCTACAGATTTGCGCTCGGCGAAAAATCCATCAGCATGGCGACGGGATTTCTGCAGCGGACGCTGATCAAATTCCTCGCGCTGCGAGCGCCGATGAAATGGCCGCGCGGCACGCCGACACGTCCCGAGGTGGAGCAGGGAGTGGGAGGCACCGCTCCCTTGGAATTCGAGAAAGACCGCGGCCAACTGCTCTCCATCATCGGCCGATTCTGCAGCAGCGCGATCGATCCTAATATCCAGCACCCTTTTTTCGGTCCGATGACGCGCCAGAACTGGATGCGGTGGGGATACCTGCACGCCGATCATCATCTGCGGCAGTTTGGGCGCTAGCCGCTGAGTGAAAGTAAGACTTGAGGGTAAAACTCCGGCCCGCCTCCGATGCACGGGCAAGAATCGCCAAAAGCGTCCTTTCTTGGTTTTTTAGGGCTGGTGTAAGCCCCCGCTAGGGGGATGCTCCACCCCCCTCTTATTGCAATCTTTTTCGGCCGATAATGTTGTCGAGTCAACGTTCTCGGGAGCGACCGTTACTCGGCGCTGAGGGCGGGTGTAGGAGCCGGAGAGCGGCGGCCGGCGGCAAATTTCGCGAGCGCCAGCAGCATTACGACCAGGCAAAAGGCGCAGACGCCTGCCCAGCCGTGCACGCGCCACGCGTAAGCGCCGAGCAGCGAGCCGATCGCGCCGCCCACAAAGTAGCAGACCATGTAAAACATGTTCAGCCGGCTGCGCGCGTCGGCGTCGAGAGCGTAAATCCGTGTCTGATTCGCGATGTGGCCCGCCTGCGTCCCCATGTCCATCAGCAGGACGCCGACGATCAGGCCGGCGAGAATTTTTCCTGCGAGCCAGAGCAACACAAAAGAAACGAGCACCGAAAGCAGCGCGAGCCCGACCGCGAATCGCGGGCCGCGCCGGTCGGCGAGGCGCCCGAAAAGCGGAGCGCCCGCGGCGCCGCCCGCGCCGATGAGTCCGAATAGGCCCGCCGCCTCGCTGCCGTAGTGGTACGGCGGCGTCTCCAGGAAAAAGACGAGGGTCGTCCAAAAAGCGCTAAAGCAGCAGAAGAGGCAGCCGCCAAGAAACGCTGCCTCGCGAAGATCTTTGTGCTCGCGGATCAAATGGATTGTCGAGCGGAGCAGCGAAAAATAGGGCAGCTGGATGGAGGGTTTGCTGCGCGGCAGCAGAAATTGGACAAGGATCGCGACGCACAGCATCATCGCGGCGGCGATCAAGTAGACCGAGCGCCAGCCGAGATGCGCGCCCACCGAGCCGCTGAAGGTTCGCGCAAGCAAGATGCCGAGCAGAATGCCGCTGAAGACCGAGCCGACCACGCGGCCGCGTTCGCGCGACGGCGCAAGATGCGCGGCAAACGGCACGAAGAGATGCACGGTCGCGCCCATCATGCCGACGACGAAGCAAGCCAGCGCCAGCCACACGGCGTTGCGTGCGAGCGCGATGAATACGAGCGCGACGCTTCCGATGATGAGGAGCAGCGTGATCAGCGAGCGGCGCTCGCGGCTGTCGCCCAGGGGAACGAAAAAGAGCATGCCGAGGGCCGTCCCGATCTGCGTGAGCATCGCGATGAAGCCGACCTTGGTCACGCCGAGACCGAAAGCGCGCGCGATATCGGCAAGCAGCGGCTGGATGTAATAAATATTTGCAACGATCACGCCAGTGCTGGCCGCCATAAACCACACGGTCGCGCGCGATATGGAAGGCGCTTCGGGAGCGGTGTGCGAGGGCTCGGTCATCGGCAATCGAAAGTCAATGATATCTGATTCTCGACGCCGACTTTCGATGCTGTGCCACTTCTCGGTAATGGGGTATCTTTCGATAGCGCAAGAGGCGGCGACATTGGAGACTGCACGGCCGTTAAGAAGATGGGCGCGGCTCGCGGTGTTATTCGCGGTCGTATGCGCAATCGGCGCTGCCGCGCGGCCACAGGCACCCGCGATAACGATTACCCTGGCCGGGCAATCGATGATCCGGTCGGACATCCGGGCAACCGCTCCCGCGGAAGTGCCAGTGATCCAGGGACTGCTGAAGGGCGACGTGGTGTTCACGAGCCTGGAATCCGCCGTCGCCGAAAAGGGGGAGACGGTCCACGAAGGCAGGGGATTTCTCACTCCACCGGAAGCACTCGATGCCTTGACGACCTTCGGTTCTAACTTGTTGTCTCTCGCCGGCAATCATGCGTTCGATTTGAAAGCGACGGGCATTCAGAACACCATCCGCGAGGCGGACAGCCGGAAGATCGTTCACGCCGGAACGGGAAATAATCTGGGAGAAGCTGCTGCACCGGGCTATCTCCACACGCCGAAGGGAACGATCGCGCTGATTGCCAGCGCGTCCGGCCTGATTGCGGCTGGAGCGAGGGCCACGGCCGACCGGCCGGGAGTGAATGAGCTTCGCGTCGAAGCCGGCGACAAAGAAAATGAAGCGACGGAAGACCTGCCCGGCGCTCCCGGGAACACGCCCAATCCAGAGGATTCGCAGCGCATCCTCCAAAGCATTCGTGACGCTCGCCAGCACGCGGACATCGTCATCGCGTACCAGCATAACCACGTTTTCGGGAATCATTCATTTTCGACGATTTTCACGGAAGGGATGCAGGAGCGGCTTGCTCCGAATGATTGGCTGAAGAAGTGGACGCATGCCGAGGTCGATGCGGGTGCGGATATCATCGTGATGCATGGCGCGCCTCTGCTGCATGGCGTGGAGATTTATCACGGCAGGCCGATCTTCTACGACCTCGGCAACTTCATTTATAACGTGCCGCCGACACTGACGTACATCGATGAGCCGATGAGCTGGGAGAGCGTGGTCGCTCAGGTGCAATTTCGAGGAAAGAGACTTCAATCGATTTCGTTCCGGCCGATTGTCTTGAACAACGTCGGCAAGGGGCAGCCGGACATTCACAACGAATACGCCAACAACCGGTTTCTTGACACGCGCGGCTTACCGTCGCCGGCGACCGGTGCGAGAGCGGGGTATATTCTCCAGCGTCTGGCCGACGCGTCAAAGCCCTTTGGCACGACCATTGAACTTGAAGGCGACATCGCGGAAATCAATCTGAATGAGGGAAATTAAGGGGAAGAATGAAGCCCGGATCGAAAAGCTGCGAACGCTCTTTGAGCCAGCGCGGAGGAAGCTATGCCGGCTTTAGCTGGCTGACGATTTCGGCCAGCCAATCTTCCAGGAGTAGCCGATGTTCGTGCGACATTTCCGTGAAGGCGAGGCCCATGCCGGAGCTTGGGTGGCAGTAGACCACTTGCCCTTGGCCTCGAAGACGCCCTGATCCCTGAGAATCCGCAAGCTGACCAGCGTGCCATCGGGGAATGGATTGAGCGCGTCGATGTAGCAGCCGCCGAGGCCAATTTCCGATGTGCGGGCCGAGAGCTTCGTGCCGGAGCCCAGCTCGATCACCTCCGCCGAGGCGACGAAGGGACAGCGCTTCACGGCGCGGCGCGTTTTGTGTTGCGCGGACTTGCTTCTTCGGTTCATCTACGGATTATCAACGGTCACTTACGCACGGCAATCTCGCCGCAACGCAAGGCGCCTATTCCTTCAGCCATATTCAGTCCGAATGCAATCCAAAGCTACCATGACACTGGCTCGCAGTTGTGCAAGTCGGTACGAGCGGGCGTTATCGCAAGCTAAACAGTCGCTCCAGCCCGGACGCGAAATCGGAAATTCGAAATCGAAACGCGGAACCGGAATCGGAAATTTGAAATCTGAGATTGGAAACGCGGCGATGGTGGACTCCACCTTCCCTTCGACGCAAGCCATTGAAATACGGGCGACTAACGGGGATCTGTTGCGGCTCTCGGATGCTCGGCGCAAACATGGAGTGCAAAAGCTTTATCGCGTTGTGCTCGTAGTTCTGCAGAATTTCACCGAGCGATTTACCGGCAGGTGATCCCGAATGAACGAAGACCCACGCGCACTCGGAGCAACCCCAGCCCCCAAAACCCTGCTTTTCGATCCATACCAGGTTGCGGCGCATGGCCTCCGTCGTCCGCCTCGCGACTTGATGCGGTTACTCTCTTGTGAGCGAAGGCGTTGGAGCGATTTCTTCCCAGGGCAACTGCGATCACAACTGCCTTTCTGGGTTGCTGGAAACGAGGTGCCGCTGAAGCCGGCACTCTTGAAACGGACTTCAACCGCGAAAGGAGCGCAATAAAGCCCTGAAGATTACCTATAGCAACGAGCGGTTGTCTGTGGTGTATCCCACACTGGCAAGAATTCTTAATTCAATCCGAGATCGCCCTCAAAGCGCCGAATGGCTTCGTAGCATTCACAAGAGGATTTTTCAAGTTTCCTGCGACTCACAATCTTTACCGCGCCTCGCACATATTCTATGATTCCCTTTTTTTGCAGTATGGACGCGGCCACGCTCACAGTGGACCGGTCGGTGCCCATCATGGTCGCAATGAAATCGTGGGTGATCGGCAGCGCCGCGGAATCCACCCGATCCTGAGTCATGAGCAGCCACCTCGAGAGGCGCTGCTGTATATCGTGCAGGCGGTTGCACGCCGCCGTCTGCGCGACTTGCATTCCCTGGAGCCCAAGCTGCCTGCTCAAAATCACCTGTAACTGGGGGGCCGACCGCAGAATTCGTTGCATCGCACTCCCTACCATGCGAAAGCCGTCGCCGCCGACCTGGATGATTTCGCGCACGGAACTTCTGCTGAGGCCGGCGGCCAATCCCGCCCCCACGTAGCCCTCTTTGCCCACTACACCCACCTCCACGGTCCGACCGTCTTTGGTCACCACGACTTGGGAAACCATTCCGCGGTTCGGGAAGTAGACGAAATCGATCTTTTGGGCCGGCTCGTGAAGGCTGAGATGATCGGGCAGATCGATATAGCTCAAGTCAGAACGCATCAATTCGTATTCATTGTCGGGCGTTGCCAACAGCACTTTGTTGCTCACTTGTTTTCCGTCGACGCTGGTCCGTTGGCCTGCCGGTGCGACTCGAAAGTTTTTTGCAGTCATGTCAATCCTGAACCGTGGCAGCCGAACGGGTGACTCCAGAGGTTCCAAATCCCACATCAATTCGACCAGAGGAGACGTTATCAATCTGTGCCAAATCGCACACGCACAAAACGAAGGAAGCGAATCCGGCGGAGGCGGATCGGAAATCTGAAATTTGAAATTGAAAACCGCGGCGGTGATGGACTCGGCCTTGCGTCATTGGCAAGTCATTGAAATACAAATAGTTACGGCATAAACGGCCTGTGCTACCTGTACGTCCGGACGGTTGGGCTTTGGAATGCGCCGGTGCGGTGCAACTTTATGGTGGGGCGGGTGTTAGATAAGCTGTGGAGGCCATGGCGAGGACCGACGTCGAGCTGATGCTGGACGTGAAGGCCGGAGACGACTCGTCCTTCGACTTTCTATTGCAGAAGTATCGCTCGCCGCTGGTGAATTTCCTCCACAGGATGGTGCGCGACACGGCGACGGCCGAGGATCTCGCGCAGGAAGTTTTTCTGCGCGTCTACCGCGCGCGGAAGCAATATACTCCGAGCGCGAAGTTCACGACGTGGCTCTTCCGGATCGCGACGAACCTGGCGCTGAATTCGGTGCGCGACAACCGTTACGCGAAGCTGGCCGTGCCGCTCGATGCGCCGGCGGACGAAGATGCGGCGCCGATGGAATTGCCGGCGCCAGTGATGCGCATCGACGAGCACATGATCGAGCGCGACCGCGCAGAGTTCATCCGCAGGGCCATCGCCTCGCTGCCGGAAAAGCAACGCGCCGCCGTATTGCTGCATAAGTACGAAGAGATGGATTACGGAGAGATCGCCAAAATTTTGGATTGTTCGGAAAGCGCGCTGAAGTCGCTGCTGTTTCGCGCTTACGAAAGCCTGCGGGTGCAGCTGGCGCCGCTTGTGGGGCAGCCAGTGGAGCAGCGCGCAGGTGAAGGAAGGCCATCATGAAGTGCGAAGACGTTTCGAAGGAACTGATTGCGTATCTGGACGGCCGGGCGAAAGCGTCCGAGCAGGAGAAGGTCGAAGGGCATCTGGCGGGCTGCGCAGCGTGCCGGAGCCGCGCGGAGGAGATGCGCAAGGTCTCGATGCTGTTGGGCGAGGTGCCGGCGATCGAGCCATCGTTTGGCTTTGACGCGCGCGTGAGGCAGCGCGTGGCGGCCGAGCCGCGAAGGAGCTGGTTCTGGCGGCTGGTGCCCGCGCCGCGGCCGGCGTTTGCGGTGGCGCTGCTGATCGCGCTGACCGTGCTGCTGGCAAAGCTACCATCGCACCGCGCGCCCGTGACGCCGATTGCAACGACGAGTGCTCAGGAGCAGGAAGAGGATTTCAACGCGATCAAGAATCTGGGCGTGCTCGAAAACTACGACGTTCTGACAAAGTTCGATGCGCTTGCGGAGACGCCGGCGACGAATTCGTCGCAGCCGGACGGCAAGGCGCAGCAAGGCGATGAGAGCAATGATTAGTGGCTGTCTCATGAAAATGCGCAGCGAGAGCGAAGAGTGCCTTCAGGGGCTAAAGCCCGGCTCTTGCTCGCCTCGAATGTCGGAGCTGAAGCTCCGACCCCCTAACGAGCCGATGGTCCGGCCTCCCAAGGAGCCGATCTCGTCCAGTTGCATCTGCTTGTGCGGAGGATTTTAGGTTGCGGCGATGCGTTGCCATTTTCGCGATTGGCTCGGGGCTCCTCCTGGGGCTGGGGGCGCAGACTGCCCAGGCGCAGAACGGGCAGCGGCTGGCGGGCTTGGCGGGCGCGCCGGCAGGCAGCGGCGGCGCAGAGGCGGAAAGCCAACGAGGATGGCGCCCGGCAAGCACGTCCGAATGGCGAAGGGCGGCAAGCGAATCCGCGCGCGAAGCGGGGCTGCCGTCGAAGTGGGTCGAGAATCTGCGGGACATGCCTCCGGACCAACAAGAACGCTTCATGCAGAACAACGAGAAATTTCAGAGCCTTGCGCCCGAGCGCCAGGCGCAGATTCGCCAGAATCTGCAGAAGTGGAACAATCTCCCGCCGGAACAGCAGAACCGGATCCGCGCGACGGAGCGGATGCTGGAGAACGCGACTCCGGAGCAGCGGGAGCATTTCCGGAACGACATCGTGCCGGCGCTGGCGGCGATGCCGCCCGGACAGCGCGCGCGCGTGATCGGCCATTGGCGGCGGCTGCAGGGAATGACGCCCGATCAGCAGCAGGCAGCGTTGAACGATCCGCGGTTCATGCAGGGACTGAGCCCGGATGAGCAGGCGACGGTGCGCGACCTGAATTCGCTGGGCGCGCCGCCTCCCCAGTAGTTCGCTTTTCCCTAGCCAAGAAGGAACCAAAAGCAGATCTCTCGCTGCGTCGCGCGCCCGCGCAAAGACGGCGCGGGAAAAGCAAGAGCGCGCGACTCCACTCGGGATGACAGTCCCGTCTGTGTTTCCTCCCACTTTCAACCACCGGGCGCCGGATGCAGAAATTTGCGGCTCCGAGTGTTGACTCTTACAAAACAATTTCGACTTTTTTCGCGTTTGAACCACTAGGCGTCGTGAAGCGGCCGAAGTGTTCCACAATGGGTTGTGTTTTTCGCTTTTGTGCGCGGAGATCGCGAGCGAAAACGAATTTTTCGCGGCGGCGCGGGAATTTTTCTCAATTTTGAAACATTCCCCTTGACAAGAAATGGAAGGAGTCTAGAATCGGGCACCAAGTGGGAGAAAGTGGTCTGTAGTGGCAAATAGAATTTGGGGTGCAGCAGAGGTCAGGAACCCAGTGATAGCAGGCGCGAACACGCGGGGCGACGTTCTGAAGGTCTTCGATGCTGCGGGGCAACTATCTAGCGACGGTCGACGAAAAGGGCAGAATGAAGATTCCTGCCGATTTCCTGGCCGAACTGCGCAAGAGCGGATCGAAGTTCTACGTGACGAGCGACACGGGCGAGTACGCGCGAGTGTACACGATGAAAGCCTGGCAGGAGATCGAGCGCAAGCTCGCCAAGCTTTCCACACACAACGGCGCCAAACAGAGGTTTCTAGCGCGCGCCAACTATTTCGGGCAAGTGGTCGAGGTGGACGGGCAGGGGCGCATTCTAATTCCACCTGTTTTGCGGGAATCGGCGCAGATGAAGGGTGAGGTCGACGTCCAGGGGCAGTTGACGTACCTGGAAATCTGGAATCACGCGCGATTTCTCGAGCACTTGGCACATCAACCCGATTACGGCACAAGACGAAGAGGCACTGGACAAGCTGGGCATCTAGAGCGTTCCGGCCCGCAGTCGCTGTAAGAACTTGGGGCAGGAGTGATGCGGGCACAGGTGCAGGTAATCAGGGCCGTTTCGGCTTGCGGGAAGCTGTTGAGGGCTTTTGAGCGTTCTGCATACGCCGGTTCTGGTTGCGGAAGTCATCGAATGGCTTCGCATTCGGCCCGAGGGAACGTATTTGGACGCGACCGCGGGAACGGCTGGACACGCGATTGAAATCGCGAAGCGGCTGACGACGGGGCGGCTGGTGGCGCTCGACCGGGACCCGCAAGCGCTGGAGATCGCGCGGGAACGGCTGAAAGAGTTTGGGGAAAAGGTGGTTCTGGTGCATCGAGAGTTTTCAGAGATCGGCGAAGTGGCGGAGGAATTGAAGCTGCCTCCGCTCGACGGAGTGGTGGCCGATCTGGGGGTTTCCACCCTCGAGCTCGACAGCCCTGAGCGCGGATTTTCGTTCCGCTGGGCCGGGCCGTTGAACATGAGGATGAACCCGGATACGCCGCTGACGGCGGACGAAATTGTGAACCAGTGGCCGGAGAAAGAGCTGGCCAATCTCCTCTATCGAGAAGGCCGAGGAGAGGGACTCACGCAGAATCGCCAGGAGCATCGTGCGGGCGCGGCCCATTCGCGACACCGCTCACCTGGCAACGGTTGTGGCAGGGGTTCGAAAAGCAAGGGGAAGGCAGAAACTGCATCCCGCGACAAAAACGTTTCTGGCGCTGCGGATAGCGGTGAATCGAGAAGAGGAGGAACTCGGGCAGTTTCTTTCGCGGACCCCTGCCACTTTGAATTTGGGAGGACGGTGGATCGTCCTCAGCTACCACTCGCTCGAAGATCGTCTGGTGAAGCACGCCTTTCAGGGCCTGGCGCGAGAGAAAAGCTTTCGCGTGCTGACGAAGAAAGTGATTCAGCCGGGCGAAGAAGAAGTGCGAATGAATCCTCGCGCGCGCAGCGCGAAGATGCGCGTTGCGGAAAAGATCGATCCGGCCGGGCAAGGGCCGGACCTGGCAGCTTAACATTTTGTTTTTAGGGCGTTGTGCCGGAGCCAAGGCTCCGGCTTCCGGGAATCCAGCGACGGGAATGCGCCGGATCGGCAGGGAACAGTCATGACGGAATATCACACAGTGAAACGGATCGATAATTCACGGCTGCAGCGTCCCATGGCGCCGGCGCGTTTGCGGGATTTCTGGCGGCGACTGGCGGTGGGGGCGGGAATCGCGCTGCTGCTGCTGTCGTATGCGTGGCAGCACTTCGAATGCATTCAGCTTCGCTACCAACTCGAGCAACTCGATACCGAGCACACGCAGGCCGCGCAGCTGAACCAGCAACTGCATCTGGAAGTGGCGACGCTGCGCTCGCCGATGCGCGTCGATGCGATCGCGCGGAATCAGCTCGGCCTGACGGTGCCCGTGCCGGGACAAGTGGCTCCGGCGGACGCGTCGAGCGACGCCGTGGTGGCGGAAGCGCGCGGCCTAGCCGAGACGCCCCGCCCGTAAGCGCATCTGATTTCATACGCACCTGATTCGAAATGCCGGGCTCGCTGCGGCGAGCCTGCCGGCGGCGCGCCACGATCGCCGCCGGATGAAATTCGAAGATCGGGCGAGATAGGGTAGGCCGGAGTCCATGGAGCAGCGCAACCCGCGTCTCCGCTGGTTAGTTGTCTGGGTCCTGGCGGTGGTTTGGATGGCGGCGGTTCTGGGCCGCCTCGACGTACGTCCAGCTCTTCTGCTACAGCGAATACTTCGCAAAAGCTCAGCGTCAACAAGAACGCATTTTCGAAATCAGCCCGAAACGCGGAACGATTTACGACCGCAAGGGGCGGGAGCTGGCCGTGAGCCTGCCGATGGATTCCGTGTTCGGCGATCCCGCCGAAATCACGGACGTCGACATGGTGGGGCGGCTGCTGTCGCGCGTTCTCGAACGTGCCGGCGGAAGATATCGAGACGAAAATCCGCGAGGCGCACACGCCGGTGCGGCTGGCGCGCAAGCTCTCTCCGGACGTGGTCCAGCGAATCAGCGACATGAATTTGAACGGCGTGTTCTTTCAGAAAGAGAACCGCCGGGTGTATCCGCAGCGCGAGCTTGCGGCTTCCGTGCTGGGCTACGTCGATATCGACGAGAAGGGCATCGGCGGAATCGAGCAGTCGCTCGACAAGGAGATTCGCGGCCGGCCGGGCAAGATGATGGTGATGGCGGACGGGCTGCGGCGCTGGTACGACCGGCGGGAGTCGGCGGCCGATCCGGGCGCGAGCGTCACGCTGACGATCGACGAAACGATTCAATACATCGCGGAGAAGGAGCTCGCGACGGCGATCGCGAGACGCACGCGAAGGCGGGGACGGTGATCGTTCAGGACCCGAACACGGGCGAATTGCTGGCCGTGGCGAACTGGCCGACGTTCGATCCGAACGATGCGGGATCGTATTCGGCGGACGCGCGCACGGATCGCGCGGTGAGCGACGCGTACGAGCCGGGATCGACGTTCAAGGTGATCACGCTGACGGGCGCGATCGAGAACGGCGTGGCGAACCCGGACGAGCTGGTCGATTGCCAGATGGGCAAGATTCTGGTGGCCGGGCGGCTGATTCACGACTGGCATCCGTTTGGAATTCTGAGTGTGACGGGAATCCTGGCGCAATTCGAGCGACGTGGGCGCGATCAAGGTGGCGCTGCGGCTGGGCGCGCCCAAATTTTACGAGACGGTGCGCGCGTTTGGCATCGGGCAAGACACGGGCATCGATCTGCCCGGCGAGAATCGCGGGCTGCTGCGGCCGGTCGAGAATTGGTCGGCGAGTTCGATCGGGTCGCTCGCGATGGGGCAGGAAGTGAGCGTGACGCCGATTCAGATCGTTTCGGCGATTTCGGCGATCGCGAATGGCGGGACGCTGTATCGCCCGCGCGTGGTGCGCGAGATTCGCAATTCGGAGACGGGAGCGGAACTGTCGCATCCGGAGCGCCGAGTCCGCAGGAAGCGACGGACGCGCGGACCGCGGCGACGATGCGCGAAATGATGGAAGACGTGATGCTCGAAGGCACGGGCAAGCATTCGCAGCTCGACGGCTACACGGCGGCCGGCAAATCGGGAACGGCGCAGAAGATCGATCCCGCGACCGGGGCGCTATTCGGCGACGCAGTACAACGCGTCGTTTGTGGGCTTCGCGCCGGTGAACAATCCGGCGATCACGATTCTGGTGGTGCTCGATTCGCCGGTGGGGCCGCACCACGGAGGAGAAGTGGGCGGGCCGGTGTTCAAGCGCGTGGCCGAGCAGGTGCTGGCGTATCTGGGTGTGCCGCACGATGTGCCGTCGCCGACGGATGTGGAGACGGCGAAGAATTCGCATGCGGCGCCGCAGCCGAATCCGGAGGCGGAAGAGGCGGATGCGTCGAAGGCGCGTTTCGCGGAGGCGGTGGCGCGCGGGGAGTGAAGGCGCGACGATCGGCGCCGACGGCCGCGTTTGCGAGGAGACGACGAAGTGGTGGTTCCGGCTCTTGGCGGACAGACGGTGCGCGGCGTGATGGAGGAGTGCGCGAAGGTGGGGCTTGCGCCGGCGCTGATCGGCAACGGGATTGCACTGGAGCAGTTTCCGAGCGCGGGAACGCAGGTGCTGCGCGGCAGCCGAGTGACGGTGCGATTCGGACAGCCGGGCGATACCGGTGCAACGGCGCGAGGGAGCGGAAATTGACCTCGAGCGTGAAACAGAAGCCGAACGTTGCAAAAAAGCCTGATGCGAAGGGGCCAGTGGAAAAAGGCGCCGCCGCGAAGAAACCGCAAAGCGGCGAGCGAAGCGGTAGACTGGAAAAGCGGCGTATGAAACTCGAAAAATTGCTGGCGGGAGCCGAGATCCGGAAGATTTCCGGGCCATCGGATGTGGAGATCGAGTCGATTGCGTACGACAGCCGCGCGCGGGTCCGGGCGCGCTGTTTTTCGCGATGCACGGCGTGAAACTCGAGGGAGTGGAGTTTGTCGAGGACGCGCTCGTGCGCGGCGCGGTTGCCGTCGCAAGCGCGCGGGAACGGCCGATCCAGTTTCCGGAGAATGCGACGTGGATCGAGCTTGCGGCCGGGCTCGGAGCGGCGAGGGCTGGCGCGCGCGGCGGCGAATTTCTACGGGCATCCGGCGGACGCGTTGAAGCTCGTGGGCGTCACCGGAACGAACGGGAAGACGACGACCGCGTTCCTGGTGGATTCGATTTGCGCGCGGCCGGATTCACGGACGGCCTGATCGGCACGACGGGATATCGCACGCCGAAGGGAGCGTTGCCTGCGCCGAACACGACGCCCGAATCGCTCGACCTGCAGCAGATTTTCGCCGAGATTCGCGACGCGCGCGGCACGCATGTGGTGCTCGAAGCGAGTTCGCATGCGCTGGCGATGGAGCGGCTGTCGGGCTGCCATTTCGCGGCGGCGATTTTCACGAACCTGACGCGCGATCATCTCGATTACCACAAGACATTCGAGGAATATTTCGCGGCGAAGAGGCTGCTGTTCGCGGGCACGGGCGCGGGCGCGCCGGATGCGGGCGTGATCAACGTGGACGATCCGTACGGGGCGCAGCTGGCGGGCCTCGCGCGGCGCACGCTGACCTACGGCCTGAAAAACGCGGCCGACCTCACGGCGAAGAAATTCGCGCTGAGCTTCGACGGGCTCGAATTCACGGCGCAGACACCGGCAGGAAACATCGAAGTGCGTTCGCCGCTTGTGGGGCGGATCAACGTCTACAATATTCTTGCGGCGATCGGCGCCGGGATCGCGCTCGATATTCCGAACGCGAAAATCGAGCAGGGCATCGCGAATCTCGAGCTGGTGCCGGGACGGTTTCAGCGCATCGACGAAGGGCAGCCGTTTCTGGTGGTGGTCGATTACGCGCATACGGACGACGCGCTGCGAAATCTGATCGCGACGGCGCGCGAGCTGAGCACGTCGGGACGGATCATCACGGTTTTCGGAGCGGGCGGCGAACGCGACCGCACGCAAGCGGCCGCTGATGGGCGAAGCGGCGGGATCGTTGAGCGATCTGGTGGTGCTGACGAGCGACAACCCGCGCAGCGAGGACCCGCTGCGCATCATCAACGATGTGGTCGGTGGGATTGCAGAAAGTGGACGCGAAATACCGAGTTGAGCCGGACCGCGAGCGGGCGCTCGAAATGGCGCTCGAAGAGGCGCGGCCGGGAGACATCGTGCTGCTGGCGGGGAAGGGACACGAGACGTACCAGGTGCTGCGAAGCGGAACAATCGAATTCGACGACCGGGAAAAGGCGCGGGCCATCCTGCGCGCAAAAGGGTTTTGCAAAGCAGGCTAGCGCGCACGAATCGCGAAACTGACGTCACGCGGAGATCCGGCTGAGCATGAAGGCCAGCCCATGGGAGACGCGATGCGGTGGACGGTGGATCAAGTGGCTGAAGCATTGGGCGTCCCAGTTCCCGCTGGGCTCGACCCCATGGCCCGGCTGGCCGGCGTCTCGATTGACTCGCGCACGATTGGCACTGACGAACTGTTCATCGCGATACGCGGACCGCGTCACGACGGACACACTTTTGTCGGCGAGGTACTGGCGCGGGGCATTCCCGCCGGGGTGGTGGCGCGCGACCGAATCGGCGATTACGACCCAGCGATTCGCGGGAAACTCTTCGCGGTGGATGACACGCTCGATGCGCTGCAGCGGCTGGGCTCGCGCGCATGCGAAATCTGGCGAGAGCGCGAAGCCGGGGCGGCTTGTCGGCGCGGTGGCCGGATCGGTGGGCAAGACAACCACGAAAGAGATTCTGGCGGCGCTCGTGGGCGCGCGGTTCCGCGTGCTGAAGACGCAAGGAAACCTGAACAACGAATACGGGCTGCCGCTGACGCTGCTGAAGCTCGATGACGAACATGGCGCGGCGGTGATCGAGCTGGGAATGTCGCACACGGGTGAGCTCGCGCACCTGACGCGGATCGCCTCGCCGGACGCGGGCGTGGTGACGCGCGTGGCGATCGAGCATCTGGAATTTTTCGCGTCGATTGAAGAGATCGCCAGCGCCGAGCGGGAGCTGATCGAGAATCTGCCGCCGGACGCGGTGGCGATATTGAATGCGGATGATCCGCACGTGGCCGGATTCGCGAAGGCGGCGCGCGGGCGCGTGGTGCGCTTCGGCGAGAAGCCGCCGGCGGAATTTCGCGCCGAGCGGATCGAGGAGCGCGGGATCGACGGCTCGGCATTCGATTTCGTCTCGCCGGCCGGGCGCACGCGGCTCGAACTGCCGCTGATCGGGCGGCACAACGTGATGAACGCAGTGGCGGCGCTGGCGGCGGCGAGCGTCTGGGGAATCGGCGCGGAGGAGGCGAAGCGCGTGTTTCCTACGCTGAAGCCGGCGGACAAGCGCGGCGAAGTGGTGCGGTTCGAAGACGGTTTTTCGGTGATCAACGACACGTACAACTCGAGCCCGACGGCGCTGAACGCGCTCGATCGAGCTGCTGGCGACGACGCCGGGATATCGAGCGACGCATTCTGGCCGCGGGCGAGATGCTGGAACTCGGCGCATTCGTCGCCGGAGCTGCACCGCGAATGCGGGCGGCAGGCTGCGCGCGGGGGGCAAGATCGACTGGATTTTCGGCGTGCAGGGATGCGCGGAAGATCTGGTGCAGGGCGCGATCGAGGCGGGACATCCGCCGGAACACGCGCAGTTTTTCGCGAACTCGCAGGAAGCGGCGAAATTTCTCGAGGGATTTCTCGATGCGGGCGACCTGCTGCTGCTGAAAGGCTCGCGCGGCGTGCGGATGGAGAAGGTGCTGGAGGCGATCGACGCGCGGCACCGGCGCGACGCAGAAGGCGGCGATGCGCCGAGAAGCGATCGAAGCGGGCTCGAAGGGGCGCCGCTGAGATGCTGTTTTATCTGTTCGCAGCGCTTCGGCCGCATTTCAGCGCGCTGAACGTTTTTCGCTACATCACGGTGCGCACGGCGCTGGCGACGCTGACGTCGCTGACCCTTGCGCTGGTGTTCGGGCCGTGGATGATCGCGCGGCTGCGCGAATTGCAGGTGAAGCAGTACATCCGCGACGAAGGGCCGAAGGCGCACCAGAAAAAAGCGGGCACGCCGACGATGGGAGGGCTGCTGATCGTCGCGGCGATCACGATTTCGACGCTGCTGTGGGCGGACCTGCGGAATCCCTACGTCCTGCTGGCCGTGGCGGCGACGCTATCGTTCGGGACGATCGGATTCGTCGACGATTACAACAAAGTGGTGCGTCGACGGAATCTGGGGCTCACGGCGCAGCGGAAATTTTTCTTTCAGGTGCTGACGTGCGTGTTCGTGGGCGCGGTGCTGCTGGGGCTTGCAGGTGAAGGGCGTGTACTCGACGCAGCTGAGCGTGCCGTTCCTGAAGCGGCTGCATCCCGACCTGGTGATCGACTCGCTTCTGACGCACCGGTTCATCTGGCCGCTGGCGTATGTGCCGTTCATATTGTTTCTGGTGCTGGTGATTGCGGGCTTCTCGAACGGCGTGAACCTGACGGACGGCCTGGATGGCCTGGCGATCGGGTGCGTGCTGATTTCGTCGGTGGCGCTGACGGTGATCACGTATGTTTCAAGCAACGCGCGCTTCGCCGAATATCTCGAGATTCAGAAGATTCCCGACGCCGCCGAGCTGACGATTTTCTGCGGATCGCTGGTGGGCGCGTCGCTGGGATTCCTCTGGTACAACGCGCACCCGGCGGAAATGTTCATGGGCGACGTGGGCTCGCTCGCGCTGGGCGGAGCGATCGGGACGGTGGCCGTGATTCTGAAGCAGGAGATTCTGCTGGTTTCGATCGGCGGCATCTTCCTGCTCGAGCTGCTTTCCGTGATTTTGCAGGTGGGCTCGTTCAAGCTGACGGGCAAACGGATTTTTCGCATGGCGCCGCTGCACCATCATTTCGAGCTGATGGGATGGAGCGAATCGAAGATCATCGTGCGATTCTGGATTCTGGCGCTGGTGTTCGCGCTGTTTTCGCTGACGACTCTGAAATTGAGGTAGCGGCAGTTGAGGCAGGCAATTGAGGTGAGGGCCACGTGAGACCGGGGTTCGATTTCGCAGGAAAGCGCGTGCTGGTGGTGGGGCTCGCGCGCACGGGGGTGGTGACGTCGCTTTTCGCGGCGGGATATGGCGCGGCGGTGACGGCCACGGATGAAAAGAGCGAAGACGAGCTGGGCGATGCCGGAGAGCGACTGCGCGCGGCAGGAGTAACGCTCGAACTCGGACGGCACTCGGAAGCAACGTTTCTCGAGCAGGACCTGATCGTGCTGAGCCCGGGCGTGCCCGTGAAGCTTGCGCCGGTGGCACTGGCGCGAAGCCGCGGCGTGACGGTATGGAGCGAGATCGAGCTGGCGTGGAGATTCTTGCGCGGCAAGCTCGTGGCGATCACGGGCTCGAACGGGAAGACGACGACGACTTCGCTGGTGGCGCACATTTTGAAGACGGCGGGAATTCAGACGTTCGTCGGCGGCAACATCGGCGTGCCGCTGCTGTCGCTGGTCGAGTCGTCGGTGGATTCCAGCGTGACGGTGGCGGAGATCAGCAGCTTCCAGCTCGAGGCGATCGAGGCGTTCCGTCCCGAGATCGGCGTGCTGCTGAATCTGACGCCGGACCATCTCGACCGGCACGCGTCGTTTGAGGAGTACGCCGCGGCGAAGATGCGGATGTTCGCAAATCAGCTCGACCGCGACTGCGCCGTGCTGAATGCGGACGATCCGGAAGTGACGCGGCGGATGCCTTCGCGGCAGCAGGTATTCTGGTTCAGCCGGCAGAAGCGCGTGGCGGCGGGCGAATTCTTACGCGACGGGCAGATTATTTTCCGGCACGAAGGCTCAGAGGTTGCGGTGGCGCAGCGCGATCAGATTTCGCTGCGAGGCGAGCACAACGTCGAAAACGTGCTGGCGGCATGCGCGGCGGCGTATCTCGCGGGCGCGACGCCGGCGGCGATTGCGAGCGGGGTGAAGACGTTTCGCGGGGTCGAGCACCGGCTCGAATTCGTGGCCGAAGTCGGCGGCGTGAAGTTCTACAACGATTCGAAGGCCACGAATGTGGACGCGGCGCTGAAGGCGATCGAGGCTTTTCCCGAGCCACTGCATTGTGATCCTCGGGGGCAAGGACAAGGGTAGCCCCTACACGCCGCTCGCGGAGCCGCTGCGCAAGCGAGCGCGCCTGGCGATTCTGATCGGCGCGGCCGCGGAAAAGATCGCGGCCGACCTGGGCGACGCGTATCGAAATGGCGCACGCGGGCACGCTCGACCGCGCCGTGAAATGGCGAGCGAACGCGCGCGGCCGGGAGACGTGGTGCTGCTCGCGCCGGCGTGCTCGAGCTTCGACCAGTTCGAGAATTACGAAGAGCGCGGGCGAAGGTTCAAGGAACTGGTCGCGAAGCTCGAAGGGCGGTCGGGCCCGGCTGGTTCCGGGCGCGCAGGGCGAAAGGACGGGAGATGCCACGCAGTCTGCAGCCTGACCGAAAGCTATTCGGCGTGACGCTGGCGCTGTGCCTGATCGGGGCGGTGATGGTGTTCAGCGCGTCGGCGGTGATGGCGCGCGACGAATACGGCAACGCCTACTATTTTCTGCTGCGGCAGGTGGTGTGGATCGCGTTCGGAATCGCCGGGATGTTCTGGCTGATGAATACCGATTATCGCAAGCTGCGGCAGCCGCGGGTGATTTTCACGGCGCTGGGTGTCACGTTTCTGCTGCTGATCGCGGTGTTCTTCCTCGACCGGTCGCACGGCGACGCATCGCTGGATCAAGCTGGGGCCGCTGAACGTGCAGCCTTCGGAATTCGCGAAGCTCGCAGTGATTTTCTATCTTGCGTGGTTTCTCGAGCTGCGGCGCGCGCCGCGCGGCGAGGGAGTGAACAACCTGACGCGGACGCTGTTGCCGGCGCTGGGCACGGTGCTGCTGATGGTGGCGATGGTCTACAAGGAGCCGGACCTCGGCACGGCGTGCATGATTTTCTTCAGCGCGGCGGTGATGCTGTTCATCGCGGGGATTTCGATCCGGTACGTGGTGGCGGCAGCGGCGGTGGCCGTGCCCGTGGTGGCGATTGCGATCCTGAGCACGCCTTACCGGCTCGAGCGCGTGAAGACGTTTTTCTCGCCGGGCTCGGACCCGCAGGGGCACGGATTCCAGTTGCTGCAGTCGCTGATCGCGGTGGGATCTGGCGGATTCAGCGGAGTGGGGCTAATGGAAAGCCACCAGAAGCTTTTCTTTTTGCCTGAGGCGCACACCGATTTCATTTTTTCGGTGATCTGCGAGGAGTTCGGGTTCATCGGCGCGGCGATCGTGCTCGGGCTTTTTGCGTTTTACGGATGGCGCGGGTTCGTGGCGGCGATGAAAGCGCCGGATGAATTCGGGCGGCTGCTGGGCGTCGGGATCACGGCGATGGTGGTGGGCCAGGCGCTGATCAACCTGAGCGTGGTGCTGGGGCTGATGCCGACGAAGGGAATTCCGCTGCCGTTCGTGAGCTACGGCGGTTCGAGCCTGATGGGGATGCTATTGGCAACGGGAGTGCTGTTGAATATCAGCCAGCACGCGGAAGAGACGTGAGCCCCGATGCTCAGCCCGGCTATCGCGAACGCGGGCGCGAAGACTTTACTGATTGCGGGCGGCGGCACCGGTGGGCACGTATTTCCGGCGCTGGCGGTGGGCCGAGAGTGGTTGCGGCGCGGAAATGAAGGGCCAGAAAGGCGCGTTGTGTTTGTCGGAACCGAACGCGGAATCGAAGCGCGGCTGATCCCTCAGGCTGGTTTGCCGCTCGAATTGATTCGCGTGGCCGGGCTAAAAGGCATCGGCGGTGCGAAATTTTTTCGCAATGCGGCGATGCTGCCGGCGGGGCTGTGGGACTCGGAGCGGATTTTGCGGCGGCATCGAGTGAACGCGGCGTTCGGCGTGGGCGGGTACGCGTCCGGGCCGATGATGCTGCTGGCGGCGCTGCACCGGATTCCGAATGTGGTGTTCGAGCCGAATGTCGAGCCGGGGTTCACGAACCGGGTGCTGGCCCGCCTGGCGACGCGCGTGGCAGTGGCGCATGCGGAGACGGCGGAGCGATCCGGGCGAAAAGCGGTAATCACGGGCTGTCCGGTGCGCGCGGAATTCTTCGCGATCGGGAAGAAAGAGCACCGCGCGCCGTTCAATTTGCTGATTACGGGCGGCAGCCGTGGCGCTTTGCCGATCAACCGAGCGGTTGTCGACTCGCTCGACCGCCTGGCAACGCGAAAAAATCAGCTTTTCATCGTGCATCAAACCGGCGAACGCGACTATAATGCCGTTCGAGTGGCCTATGCGCGCCGCGAATTCCATGCGGAGGTTTTACCCTTCATCGAGAACATGGCGGAGAGGTTTGCCCAGGCGGACCTGATCGTCTGCCGTTCGGGCGCAATCACTGTCGCGGAGGTATCCGCCTCCGGACGCGCCGCCATCTTCATCCCCTTCGGGGCTTCGACCGACGCCCACCAGACGCGCAATGCCGCAGCCATGCAAGACGCCGGAGCGGCACGACTCCTGCCTCAAGACGAGCTGACGCCCGAACGCCTGACGAACGAAATCTTTTCTCTCCTGGACCAGCCCCGGAGAATCGAGGAAATGGAAGATCGAGCGCGGTCGCTCGCGAAGCCGCGGGCGATCGAGGATATCGTCGATCTTCTAGAGAGCGTGGCCCGGGCATGAACGTCACATTCCGCAATTTCCAGCGCATCCACCTGGTCGGGATCGGCGGCAGCGGCATGAGCGGCATCGCCGAAGTGCTGCTTTCCACCGGCTACGCGGTTTCGGGCTCGGATTTGAAGACGACTTCGGTGACGGAGCGGCTGCGGCGGCTGGGCGCGAAGATTTACGAGGGGCATCGCGCGGAGAACGTGCATGGGGCGCATGTGGTGGTCGTTTCGACGGCAGTGCCGGCGGACAATCCCGAGATTCTCGAAGCGCACCGGCTGAAGATTGCGGTGATCCCGCGGGCGGAAATGCTCGCCGAGTTGATGCGGCTGAAGATTGGGATCGCGGTGGCGGGCGCGCACGGGAAAACGACGACTACTTCGATGGTTGCGGCGGTGCTGGCGGCGGCCGATCTGGATCCGACGTTCGTGGTCGGCGGGCGCGTGAATCATGCGGGCTCGAACGCGCAGGTGGGCCGCGGCGAATACATGGTGGTCGAGGCGGACGAAAGCGACCGGTCGTTTCTGCTGCTCGCGCCCGTGATCGCGGTGGTCACGACGATCGATCGCGAGCATCTCGACCAGTACGCGTCGCTCGAAGAGATTCAGGAGGCATTCCTGCAGTTTGTGAACCGGGTGCCGTTTTATGGCGAGGTCGTGCTGTGCCTCGACGAGCCGAACGTGCAGGCGATCGTGCCGCGCGTGAAGCGGCCGCTGATTACTTACGGAGTGTCGAGCCAGGCCGACCTGATTATCAGCGACGTGAAACTCAAGGGGCTGTCGAGCGAGTTCCGGCTGCAATATCACGGAGAAGATCTGGGCGTTTTCGAGCTGGCGTCGCCTCCGGGAATGCACAACGTGCGCAATGCGGCGGCTGCCGCGGCGGTGGCGCTGGCGCTGAACGTTCCCGCGGACCTGATCCGCGAAGGGCTGACGCATTTTTCCGGCGTCGGGCGGCGATTCGAGATCAAGGGCAATTTTTCGGGCGTCACGCTGATCGACGATTACGGCCACCATCCGGCGGAAATCCGGGCGACGCTTGAAGCGGCGCGCGGCTGTGGCTATAAGCGGCTGCTGGTGCTGTTTCAGCCGCACCGGTACACGCGCACGCAAGCACCTTTGGGACGATTTTCTGCGCTCGTTCAACGACGCGGACATTCTGGTGATGACGGACATCTATGCGGCGGGCGAGCAGCCCGATCGAGGGGATCACTGGCGAGAAGCTGGCCGAAGCCATCAGCTCGGCGGGACACAAGAACGTGGTGTATTCGAGCACGCTGCAGGGCGGCATCGAATTCATGCTGCGCGAAGCGCGCGCGGGCGACGCCGTACTGACGATCGGCGCGGGAAGCGTGGGCCGCGTGACGGACGAGCTGGCGCTGCTGCTCGATTCGAGAATCTCGGGGATTGCGGCTCCGCATGCGGATTAAGGACACAGCGGCGGCGCGATTGAGAGAGCTGGGCGTCGAGGTGAAGCAAGGCGTGTCGCTCGCGGACGAGACATCGCTCGGGATCGGCGGCACGACCGACGAATTGCTGCTGCGCAACTACGAGACGATTCCGGAGGCGATGCGCCTGCTGGCGGACGAAAACATTCCGCACCGGTTCCTTGGGCGGCGGCACGAACGTGCTGATCGCGGACGGCGAGCTGCCGTGGGTGATCCTGCATTTGCCGTGGCGCATCCGGGAATGCGCGTGGAGGGCAATGCCGCGTATGTGGACGCGTCGGCCGATCTGGGCGGCATGGTCACCTTTTGCGCGAAGCACGATCTGGGCGGGATGGAAGGGCTGATCGGAGTGCCGGGAAGCGTGGGCGGCGCGCTGCGGATGAACGCGGGCGCGTACGGCACGCAGATCGGGCCGCACGTGCGCGAAGTGGAGCTGTATCGCGCGTCGACGCGGCAAGATCGAGACGCTGCGCGGCGACGACATCCGGTTCGATTACCGGCACACGTCGTTTGCGCCGGACGACGTGATGCTGCGCGTGAAGCTCGAGCTTGCCGTCGAAGCCGTTCAAGGAAATTCTCGCGGGCATCAAGGTGTGCAACGAAAAGCGGCGGTCGAGCCAGCCGCTCAATCAGAAAAGCGCGGGCTGCATTTTCAAGAATCCAGCAGGCGGCTCGGCGGGACGAATGATCGACGAGCTGGGACTGAAGGGCCATCGACGTGGGCGATGCGATGGTGAGCGACCGGCACGCGAACTTTTTCGTCAACGCGGGCGAGGCGAGCTGCGCGGACATGCTGAAGCTGATCGAGGACGTCCGCGAGCGGGTGCGCACCGCGTACGGCGTGGAGCTCGAGAACGAGGTAATCGTCTGGCGAAACTGAAGGCCATGGACGCGGAAGCGTATCCGCAGGAAGTGCTGGCGGATGAAGAGCCGAAGTATCTCCGGCGGCAGAAGCCGCTCGAGATCAAGCGGCGAAAGTTCGGCCGGAAAGCATGGCAGACGTATCTGCGCGCGACGATGTGGGCCGCGGTGGGGCTGGCGGGCGCGTGGATCACGTACGATTTGGGGCATTTTCTGCTGGCGTCGCCGGAAATGGCGCTGATTCATCCCGAGCAGGTGGCGCTCGCCGGCAATCATTACGTGACGCGCGCGAGCGTGCTCGAGATTTTCGCGGAGGATCGCGGCAAGAGCGTCTTGCGGATTCCGCTCGACCGGCGGCGCAGCGAGATCGAATCGATTCCGTGGGTCGAGCACGCGACGGTGCGGCGAGCGCTGCCAAATAAGATCGAAGTCGATGTTACCGAGCGCACGCCGATCGCATTTTTGCGCGATGGAACGGGCATGGCGCTGGTGGATGTCCACGGAGTGATCCTCGAGCGGCCGCTCGAGGGAGATTTCCATTTTCCGGTCGTCACTGGAATCGGCGCGGACATGCCGCAGGAGGATCGCGAGGAGCGCATGCAGCTCTTCTCTGGATTCCTGCAGCAGATCGAGGCGGCGCATCCGGCAGCGGGCGAGCAGGTAAGCGAAGTCGACCTGTCGGATGCACACGACGTGCGAGCGACGCTCACCGGATTGCAGCAGGTAGCCGTTAGTAATGGCGCGACGCCGGCCGATACAGGCCAATGGGGGCAGGCGGACGCGCCGATGGTCGTCCATTTCGGCGACAGCGATTTCGCGTCGAAGTATCAGACGCTGATTGAAGATATCGGGCAGTGGCGGGCGACGACCGGACGCGTGGAATCGATCGATCTGCGATTCGGCGGCGAGGCGGTGGTGAATCCGGATACGAGGGTCGAGCCAAGACTGGTGGCGCAGCATACGTCGAAGCCGGCGAAAGGTCGGCGCACGCACGCCACTGAGACATTTGAGATGAGGGTGAGGTGCGAGCGAGGTAAGTGGAGGCGCAGCAGAGGGGAGCGGCGGATTTGACCAGGAAAGAACGGCACATTGTGGCGCTCGACATCGGCAGCACGAAGACGTGCGCGCTGGTGGGCGAGCAGGATGACGACGGCGGAGTGAAATTCGCGGCGCTCGGCGCGGCGGAATCGAAAGGCTGGCGCAAAGGCCAGATCGTGAATCTCGATCTCGCGGTGAGCTCGATTCGCCGCGCGGTGGAGGAAGCGGAGACGATTGTCGGCGTGCCGGTGGAATCGGCGATGATCGGCGTCGCCGGCGGCGCACGTGCGCGGCGTGAACAGCCAGGGCGGGATCACGCTGGGATCGAGGCCGCGGGACGTCCAACGCGATGACGTGCGGCGAGCGATCGAAGCCGCCAAAGGCGTGACGCTGCCGGAAGACCGCGAAGTGCTGCACGTGCTGCCGCAGGAATTTTTCCTCGACAAGCAGGACAACATTCGCGACGCGATCGGGATGGTGGGGCAGCGGCTCGAGGCGAACGTCCACATCGTGACGGCGTCGAGCATGGCGACGCAGAACATCGTGACGGCTGTAAACCGCGCGGGCGTGCGCGTGGACGATACGGTGCTCGAACCTTTTGCTTCGGCTGAAGCTTGCCTGACGCAGGACGAACGCGAGCTCGGCATCTGCCTGCTCGATATCGGCGGCGGCACGACCGAGCTGATTGGTTATGCGGGAGGTGTGGTGAGGCATACGGCGGCCGTTCCCGTGGGCGGCGACCATTTCACGAACGACCTGGCGGTCGGCTTGCGCACGCCGATTCCGGAGGCGGAAAAGATCAAGCGCGAGCATGCCTGCGTGTTTCGCGAGCTCGTGACGGGCGATCTCGCGATCGAAATCGCAAGCGTGGGCGACCGTCCGCCGCGCACGGTTTTCGCGCGCATGCTGGCGGACATCGTCGAACCGCGCGCGCAGGAATTCCTGATGCTCATCCGCGACGAATTGCGCCGCGGCGGCCTCGAATCGCAAATTCCCGCCGGAATCGTTTTCACCGGCGGCGGCGCTCATCTCCGCGGACTGCCGGAGCTGGCCGAGCGCGTGTTCAATCTGCCGGTGCGCGTGGCAGTGCCGCGAGGCCTGGCGCAGATGAGCGAAGAGGTTTCCCAGCCCGAGTATTCGACGGCTGTGGGGCTGGTCCTTTACGGGGCGCGCACGCGTCGCCTTGCGGGGACACGTCCCACGGGCTTCATGGGCAAGCTGAAGAGCATGTTCGCAGGGGCGTAGACGGGATTCGCGGGGGCACGGGCAGGAGCAGGAATTGGAAGAATACGGAACTGAGGGAGGGAGCATGTCGCCGAAAGAATCGAGCATTCGAGTATCGTTTACGGAAGAGCCGCACGACGGCGCAAAGATCAAAGTGATCGGCGTCGGCGGCGGCGGATCGAACGCCGTCAACCGCATGATTCGCGCCAAGGTGGAGGGCGTCGACTTCATCGCGGCCAACTCGGACTTGCAGGCGCTGAAGCTTTCGCAGGCGCCCGTAAAGCTGCAGCTCGGCGCGAAGCTGACGAAAGGGCTGGGCGCGGGCGCGAACCCGGAGGTCGGGCGGAAGGCGGCGCTCGAAGACACGGAGAAAATTCTCGAGGCGCTCGACGGCTCGGACATGGTGTTCGTCACGTCGGGGCTCGGCGGCGGCACCGGCAGCGGCGCGGCGCCGGTGGTGGCGAATCTCGCGAGCGAGCTCGGCGCGCTTACGGTGGCGGTGGTCACGAAGCCGTTCGCTTTCGAGGGCAAGCGGCGCATGCAGCAGGCCGAGCAGGCGCTGGCCGAGCTGATCGGCTGCGTCGATACCGTGATCGTGATTCCGAACGAGCGGCTGATGGAGTGCGTCGAGGCAGGGAACGAGCTTCTTCGAGGCGTTCCGGATCGCGGACGATATCCTGCGGCAGGCCGTGCAGGGCATCTCGGACATCATCACGATTCCCGGCATCATCAATCGCGACTTCGCGGACGTGAAGACGATCATGTCCGGGCAGGGCTACGCGGTGATGGGCACGGCGGTGGCGACGGGAACGAACCGCGCCATCGACGCGGCGAACCGCGCGATCAATAGCCCGCTGCTCGAAGACAACTGCATCAACGGCGCGCAGGGAATCCTGATCAACGTGACCGGCTCGTCGAGCCTCTCGCTGCATGAGATTCACGAGGCTTCGTCGATCATCCAGAAAGCGGCGCACGAAAATGCGAACATCATTTTCGGCGCGGTGCAGGACGATGCGATGAAGGAGTCGGTGAAGATCACCGTGATCGCGGCGGGCTTCCGCGAAGTGGCGAACAAGAAGACGCACACGCGGCCGTCGTATCTGCCGAAGACGTGGAAGGCGGGGCGCGAGCCGGGCGAGCCGGTAAACGTGGCGCCGCAGCAGACGAATGTCGTGCAGCAGGTGGCGCGAAACGTCAACGAAGTGTCGCACGAGATGCCGGCGGACGATCTCGACGTGCCGACATTTTTGCGGCGGCAGGCGCAGAAGGCTTAGGTTTCGTTTCTTCTCAAGAGCCGTTCGGCAAGTTGTAGGTGCGCCGCTTGCTGCGCCCAACTTTGGCTATTTCTTAGGCCGGGGCGATGGCGAAAAAATTGGTCCTCGAGAGGTGAAGACCGACAACATGAATCCCCCGGCGAGCCCGAATACGAGCGCCCCGAGGATTCCGCAGGCGAAGTGCAGTGAGGTGTGCCAAACGCCGTTGATGTCGGTCCGGACGAACAAGAGGAAAAGAAGTCCTGCGGCAATCAGAGCGAAAACATAGGCTGTCCAATGTGTCTCCCGGCTGAAATTCTTGAACAATCCCTTTCGGACAGCGAGCGCAATTGCGATGGCGATAGCGGGAGCCGCGACGAACATAGGGAACAGCACGACAAAGTCCATAGCCTCTATGAAAGGGCTCGGCATGGCGGGAGTCTAGCGAAGAGGGTCTTCGCGATCAAGCATTCCGCCGCCTGAGTGTGCGCCGCTCGTTATAGACTTGCTCGGTGGCGTCCCTGGCACAAATTCACAAACGCGCGGTATTGGAAATGGAAGAGTTTGCGCGCCGCGAGCCGGCAACTGAATGCTGCGGGCTGCTGGCGGGGCGCGGCGGCGCGATCACGGATGTGTTTCCGGCGGAAATGTGGCTGCCGATCCGGCGAAGGGATACGAGATTGCGATCCAAGGAAATTGTCGGGATGATGCGTGAGTTTCGGGAGCGGAAACTGGAATTTCTGGGGATTTATCACTCGCATCCGAACGGGAAGAACGAGCCTTCGGCGCGCGATATCGAGCTGGCGTATTACTCGGAGGCGGCTTACTTCATCGTTTCGCCGATCGCGGATGCGCCGAAGCCCGTGCGGGCATTTTCGATTCGCGACGGGCGGGTGACGGAAATCGATATCGAGATCCCGGTGATATTCGGCAGCCGATCGCCGATCTGCGCGGAAGGCTTAACACAGAGATCACAGAGAAAAGCCACAGAGCGCACAGAAAAGAGCGAGAAGGCCCGAGAAAATCAAGCCTCACCGCTGAGACGCAGAGGGCGCAGAGAAGAGGAACCACACGAGCGACAGACTAGGCGGGGACGCGAAGGACCAGGGCGGTGATGTCGTCGCGCTGCTCGCTGCCGTCTTCGGAGAAGGCGCGCGCTTCCTCGAAGAGAGCTCCGAGCGATTGATCCGCGGATTTGCCATAAGACTGCTGCCAGATTTCGGCGAGCCGCTTTTGGCTGAAATCCTGGTCGTCGCGGTCGCGAAGCTCGTGCAGGCCGTCGCTGGCGAAAAGAACGGAATCGCCCGGAGAAAGCTGGACGGAATAGTTTTCGTATGACGCGCCGGGGAAAAGGCCGGAAGGCAAGCCGCCCTCGCCCAGCACCGTGCAGCCGGACTTTGCAGCGATCAAAGGCAGCGGCAAACCGGCGTTTGCGAATATGAGCTTAAGCGAGGCGGGGTCGAACGTCGCATAGAGCGTGACGGCGAAGCGGCCGACGATCGGGCGCACGAGCATGCGCTTATTCAAGATTGTGAGCGCGGTTGCCGGATCCGTTCCTTCCTTGTGAATTCCGCGGAGCAAGCCCATCACCAGCGCGGCGTATAACGCGGCCGAGAGGCCCTTGCCGACCACATCACCCATGTACAGGCCCAATGTCCCATTGGGCAGCAGGAAGAAATCGGCAAAATCCCCGCCCACGCCCCCAAACGGGGAGAAGCTGAATGCGATTTCGCAGGAAGGAGTCGAGAGCGGCCCGGTGGGTAGTAGAGACAACTGGATCTGGCGGGCTTCCTCGCGCTCGTACTCAGTGATCGGACCGCCCCAAACCGTTCGCATCACCACTCGGGAACCTCGTCTCTGGACGACTAGCGAAGGGGCACAAATTTTCAGGTGCTCTTCAGGCCTTGCTCAACGAGCCGCACGAACTCCGGCGAGAGCGGCCTCGGCAGCTTCCAGCCGGCGCGTATACAGAGGGAAATTCGAAGCGAATGCGGCGACTTCGGCGCGAACGCGGTGTTCGGTGGAGGCGTCGCCGAGGCGATCGAGCACGTCGGCGATCCAGCCGGCGATTTTCTCCATTTCAGGCTCGCGCATGCCGCGCGTGGTGACGGCGGGAGTGCCCATGCGGATGCCGCTGGCTTTCATCGGCGGGAGCGGATCGAAGGGAATCGAGTTCTTGTTGATGGTGATGCCGGCGCGATCGAGGGCCGGCTGCGCGTCGGCGCCGGTGAGGCCGCGCGAGTGGATGTCGACGAGAAAGAGATGATTGTCCGTGCCGCCGCTGACGATGCGATAGCCGCGGCGCGCGATTCCGGCGGCGAGGGTTTTGGCGTTGGCGACGACCTGCCGCTGATACTCGCGGAATCCCGGCTCCATCGCTTCCTTCAGGCAGACGGCCTTGGCGGCGATGATGTGCATCAGCGGGCCGCCCTGAATGCCGGGGAACGTGGAGCGGTCGAGATCCTTCGCGTACTTTTCGCGGCAGAGCACGAGGCCGCCGCGCGGGCCGCGCAGCGTCTTGTGCGTAGTAGTCGAGACGAAATCGGCGTGCGGCACCGGGCTCGGATGAACGCCCGCGGCGATGAGTCCCGCGATGTGCGCCATGTCGACGAAGAAGATTGCGCCGACCGAGTGCGCGATCTGCGACATGCGCGGAAAATCGATGATGCGCGAATAGGCGCTCGCGCCGGCGACGATCATTTTCGGCTGGTGCTCGCGCGCGAGTCGCTCGAGATCGTCGTAGTCGATCGTTTCCGTTTCTTTCGAGACGCCGTAGGGCACGAACTTGTAGGTCTTGCCGGAAAAATTCAGCGGATGGCCGTGAGTGAGATGGCCGCCGTGCGCGAGATTCATGCCGAGAACGACGTCGCCCGGCTGAAGCACGGTCATATAGACGCCGATATTCGCCTGCGTGCCGGAGTGGGGCTGGACGTTGGCGTGTTCCGCGCCGAAAAGATCTTTGGCGCGGTCGATCGCCAGTTGCTCGGCGCGGTCGGCGAATTCGCAGCCGCCGTAATAGCGCTTGCCGGGATAGCCCTCGGCGTACTTGTTGGTGAGGACCGAGCCCATCGTTTCGAGCACCGCTTCGGAGACGAAATTCTCCGATGGGATCAGCTCGAGGCCGGTGGCCTGGCGGCGAACTTCTTCGCGAAGAGCGTCCGCAATTTCGGGATCGGTTTCCGCGAGCGAGCGGCTCATGCGAAGCGATTCGGGCGATTCTCTGGTCATTTCACCTGCTCATCACGTACTCAGCGGGCGACGAACGCATGCAAATTCTATCGGACGGTGGCGGGCTTTGCAACGCACGGAGGCGCCCGCGACTAAGGATTCGGGCCTGTGCGCCCCTTGCCGGATAGTCCCGGGATGTGCATGGAGTTGAGAAGCGTGTGCGGCCCGCCGTAGATGAATTCGAGCGCCACGTTTTGCCCCGCCTGACCGAGAAGATTGTAATTTCCGATGCGGAAGCCGTCTTTCGGGCCGTAACGGCTGGGGTACCAGCCGAGCGTGGCAGCCATGCCTCCGCCATACGGAGCGGCGAGGGCCGGGAACGAGAACTCGCGGTGGCCGTCGTCGCCGCGGCGCGCGGTGACGGTCGAGATCAGCGCATGGCCCAGGCGCGGCAGGATGCCTTTGCAATCGCAGCGGTAGTAGAGCGTGTCTTCGCGGAATGCCTCGGCGAGTCCGTAGCGGACGGTGGTCGTGGTGAGAGCGATACCGAAGTCGCTCGCGACGCGCACGCCGTACGCATCCCATCCCTCGCCCCACTCGGGCGGCTTTCTGTAAGCCTGCGAGATTCCGGCGGCGCCTGCGGCTCCGATAAACGGATATGGGCCCACAGCGTCAAAAATGAAATTGTGGAGCTTTTCGCGCTCGTTCGGCCGAACGTAGCCAACGCTGGGCTGCGGCTGATTTGCGGCCGGTGCGGCCGAGGTGTCGCTGGCTGTCGCCGCAGGCGTGGTTGCGCCCTGCGAAGACTGGGCGCGGACTCGAGGAGCGTTGAAAGCCGCAATCAAAGTGGCGCAAATGGCTACACGGAGAGTGATCCGGGCAATGCTTCCATTCATATGTACGAAACTCCCTTTCGACGAAACGAACGCGACGCGTGCGGAGAAATACTGGCTCGATAGACTACACGGATTTGGCTCCTTGCACACCAAATAAAGCGAAACGGGCGCTGATTGACTTGCAGGCGTGAGTCTCCTAACCTAGCCCGCTCGCGAACTTTTGCCATGGCAAGCGGGAAATCCGAGCCAACAGGGGAAATATGTCCGATCTGAAGCTGACGACGCGAGCCGAGGACTTTTCAGAATGGTACAACCAGCTCGTCCTGCGGGCGGAGCTGGCGGACTACGCGCCAGTGCGCGGGTGCATGATCGTGCGGCCGTACGGCTGGGCGCTGTGGGAAAACATCACGGCGGCGCTCGATCAGCGGTTCAAGGCGACCGGCCACGTGAACGCGGCGTTTCCGCTGCTGATTCCGCGGAGTTTCATCGACAAGGAGAAGTCGCACGTGGCTGGATTTTCGCCGGAGCTGGCGGTGGTGACGCACGGCGGCGGCGAGAAATTGGAAGAGCCTCTGGTGATCCGGCCGACGTCGGAGACGATCATCGGGCATGCGTACGCGAAGTGGATTCAGTCGTACCGAGATCTGCCCGTGCTGATCAATCAGTGGAACAGTGTGGTCCGGTGGGAACTGCGCACGCGTCTTTTCCTCCGCACGCTCGAGTTCTTTTGGCAGGAAGGCCACACCGCGCATGCGACTGCAGAAGAGGGCGAAGCCGAAACGCGGCAGATGGTCGACGTCTACACGGATTTCGCGGTGCGCGAGGCGGCGATTCCGGTGATTCCGGGGCGAAAATCGGACGCCGAGAAGTTCGCCGGAGCCGATATCACGTATTCGCTCGAAGCGATGATGGCGGACGGCAAGGCGCTGCAATTCTGCACCTCGCACAACTTGGGACAGAATTTCGCGAAAGCTTTCGAGATTCGCTATCTCGATAAAGACGGGCGTGCTGCAGCACTGCTGGACGACTTCGTGGGGGCTTTCCACGCGCGTGGTCGGCGCGATCATCATGGTGCACGGCGACGATCAGGGGCTGATCCTGCCGCCAAGACTCGCGCCACACCAGCTGGTGATCGTACCCGATTTACAAGACGGATGAGGAAAGGCGAAGCGTGATCGAGACGGCGCAACGGCTGCGGAAGGAATTCGTCGCGGCGGGTATTCGCGTGAAGATGGACGAGCGCGAAGGGATGAGCCCCGGGTTCAAATTCAACGACTGGGAAATGCGCGGCGTTCCGCTGCGGATGGAGCTGGGGCCGAAGGACGTGGCGAAGGGAACGGTGGTGCTCGCGCGGCGCGACCGGCCGGGCAAGGAAGGGAAGTCGTTCGTGCCGCAGGAGGGAATCGCCGCGGCGGTGGTGGCGATGCTGGATGAGATTCAAAAAGCGCTCTACGAACGCGCGCTCGCGTTTCGCGAGGCGAATACGGCTGAGCCGGCGAACTACGACGAATTCAAGAAAGCGGTTGAGAAGGGATTCGCCTTTTCGTGGTGGTGCGGCGGAGCCGAGTGTGAGGCAACGATTAAGCAAGAGACAAAAGCCACGATGCGGTGCATTCCCCTGGATCAAACACTTGGCACGGGACGATCGGCAGTAGACGGAACGGGCAAGTGCGTTTATTGCGGCCAGCCAGCGAAGGAAAGGGCGATTTTCGCGAAGGCTTACTAGGTTGAGGTCGAAGGCGAAAGCGCGAACTCAAACCGCCGCGTTTATGCCCACCCGCAAGCGGTGAACGCGCGCTGGCGGCCGCCGCGGAGCCGAAACGCGCAAAGGGTCTCGCGTGGTTCTTCAAGACCGGCAAGGGCGAGTATGGCGAAGGTGATCGCTTTTTGGCATCACGGTGCCCGTACAGCGCAAGATTGCCCTGCGTAATCTCGCCCTTCCGCTCGATGATATTGCCCGGCCTCCTCGAATCTCCGATCCACGAACATCGCTTTACAGCACTCGAAATCCTGGTCGCCCAGTACGCTCGAGCGGACAAAGCGGTCCAGTCGCGGATCTTCGCCTTCTACCTGCTGCACGCGGAGCGCGCGAACAATTGGGACCTCGTGGATACTTCGGCGCCGTACATTGTTGGAGCGCATCTGAAGGACGGCCGCGGCATCTGCTGGATCGCCTCGCGAAGTCGCCGAATCTTTGGAAGCGTCGAATCGCGATCGTTGTCGACGCTCGCGTTAATACGCGGGGCGAGATCGAAGACACCTTCCGCATTGCCGAGAAGCTGCTTCCCGACCGGCACGATCTGATACACAAGGCCGTGGGCTGGGCGCTGCGCGAAGCGGGCCGCGTTTCACGCCCGGCGCTGCTGAGTTTTCTGCAATCACACTACTCTCGATTCCGCGCACCACCTTGCGGTACGCGATCGAACACTTTCCAGCCGCGCAAGCGAAAAAGAATCCTTGCAGGCATCTTCCTAATTACATTGTCTATGTTGTGCGTACGATCCTCCGCCTTCTCCGGGCCAGGCGCGCTGGCGTTTACTCATCGCAAACAGAGAGGCAAGACCAACTACCTACCGCGTCCTGCCGCATGCTAGCGTTTAAGTCGTACAAGACATGCGCGAATCCTTGGTCGCACCAGTTCAGATAGTACATGGTCAGGCCAACACAAACGGGGCACGCGCCGGATCGAACGAAGGAGCGCGGCGGCTCAAAGCTGAACACCCTGATTACGCTGGTCATCGTGGGCGCGATGGTTTTCACTGCCGTGAAGATCGTTCCGGTCTACGTGGCACAACTACCAGTTTCAGGACTCGATCGAGAGCGAGTCGCGCTTTGCGCTCGCCGGATACCCGAAGAAGAGCGCCGACGACATCCGCGATGACGTTTTCAAGAAGGCGCAGGACCTGGGTATTCCCGCCAAAGCAGAAGACATCCAGGTCACCGTTAACAACGAGCGCCGTGGACATCGGCCTCGACTACACCGTACCCATCGATCTGGCCGTCTATCAGTTGAACAAGCAATTTCATGCCTCACGCGGACAATCACAGCATCTAAGTTAAGATAGATAGAGTCGATCCGGAGGTCTGGGCGGATTCGAACCTCGGCAGCGCTGCGCATTCCCAGATGCGTTTCCGGCGCGCCAGGCGGAAACTTACGGAGAATCGATTGCGGATTCGAATTGCCCGGGGCTTTTGGACTTCGCGTCTCGGCATGACGCTGCTGGGCGTAATGCTGGTCGTGTTGCTGGGCGGCGCCAGCGTGCTCACCTATTATTACGTGCAGTTTGGCCACCTGATCGACCAGCGGCTTACCGGCCAAGTTTTCCAGAACACTTCGAGCGTCTATTCCGCGCCGGGGCACATTTTCACGGGCGAGACGATGCGCGCGTCCGACCTGACGAGCTACCTGCTGCAGGCCGGCTATCAGGAATCGGAAGCCCCGGGAGCGCCGGGGCAATTCAGCGTCAATGGCTCGACCGTCGAAATTCGACCCGTCGGCGGATTCCTACTTTCACGAGGCCAACGCTCTGCGCGTGATCTTTTCCGGCACGGAGATTTCCCATATCGCGCAGCTTTCGGACGGAACGCGCCGCGCGACTCGGCCGAAGTCGAGCCGCTGCTCATCACGAATCTTTTCGACAGCACGCGCGAGAAGCGGCGCGTGTTGCGATTCAACGATATGCCGCCGCCTGCTGGTTCACGCGGTGCTCGCCGCCGAGGACAAGCGCTTCTTCGAGCACGGCGCGCTGGACGTGATCCGCGTTTTCGGCGCGGCCCTCGCCGACGTCCGGCTCGGGCGCAAGGCGCAGGGCGCCAGCACGATCGACATGCAGGTGGCGCGCACGTTTTTCTTCACGACCAAGCGAGACTGGCGCCGCAAGGTCAAAGAAGTCTGATGGCGGCGGAGATCGACGAGCGCTTCTCGAAGGAGCAGATCTTCGAGCTCTACGCGAACGACGTCTATCTCGGCAATCGCGGCAGCTTTTCGATTCGCGGATTCGGCGAGGCGTCGGAAGCCTATTTCGGCAAGGACGTTCACGAACTGACGCCGGGCGAAGCGGCGTTTCTCGGCGGGATCATCCGCGCGCCGAACTACTATTCGGCGGCCGAGCGCCACGTCGACCGGGCGGACGAGGCGCGCAACCGGGTGCTCGCGCAGATGGTCGACGACGGCTATTTGACGGCGGACCAGGAAGCGAACCGCCAAGAAATCGAAGCTGAAATTCGTGAATGGCGGCCTGGAAAGCAGCGCGGCGCCGTATTTCGTCGACATGGTGAAGGACCACCTGCTCGAAAAGTTCTCCGAAACCGATCTCGAGACGCAGAGCTACAAGATTTACACGACGCTCGATCCCAATCTTCAGCGGGCGGCGTCACAGGCGGTCCAGATCGGCGCAGAGCGAGATCGACAAGCTGCTGGCGCGCCGCTACGCGATCTGGCGGAAGAAGGGCGAGCCCGTGCCGAAGCCGCAGATCGCGCTGGTCGCGATGGACCCGCATACGGGAGAGATTCGCGCGCTGGTCGGCGGGCGCGATTACGGCGAGAGCCAGTTGAACCACGCGCTCGCGCACCGGCAGCCGGGATCGGTGTTCAAGCCGTTCGTGTATGCGGCGGCGTTCGACAATGCGGTCGCAGGGATTGCAGCCGGTCGTGACGCCCGCAACGACCGTGGACGACACGCCGACGACGTTCGAGTTCGACGGCAAGGAATACACGCCGAACAATTACGGCGAGGAGTTCTACGGCACGGTGACGGTGCGCGACGCGCTGATGCATTCGCTCAACGTCGCAACCGTGAAAGTTGCCGAGATGATCGGCTACGAGCGCGTGGTCCAAGTGGCCCGCCAGATGGGCCTCGGCACCAACATTCAGGCGACTCCGGCCGTGGCGCTCGGCGCGTATGAGATGACGCCGATCGACGTGGCGGCCGGATACACGGCGTTTGCGTCGAACGGCGTGCGCGCCGAGCCGCTCTTCATCCGCCGCGTGCAGGCCGCCGATGGGACGGTCGAGGAACAGCAGGCGCCGACGACGCGGCAGGTGCTCGATCCGCGCGTCGCGTTTCTGACGACGAGCCTGATGGAAGACGTGATCGATCACGGCACGGGCTATCCCGTGCGCGCCGATGGGCTTCACCGCGCCGGCGGCAGGGAAGACCGGAACATCGCACGATGGCTGGTTCGCGGGATATACGTCGAATCTGCTGTGCGTGGTGTGGGTCGGCTTTGACGACAACCGCGACCTCGACCTGACGGGAGGCCAGACGGCGGCGCCGATCTGGGGCGAATTCATGAAGCGGGCGGTGCAGCTGCCGATGTACAGCCACACGCAGCCGTTTCGAGCCGCCGGCCGGGATCGTGCAGGACATGATCGACCCGCAGTCGGGCCAGCTCGCCACCGCGTCCTGCCCGCAGACGGCGGACGAGTACTTCATCGACCGGAACCGAGCCGACGCAGTATTGCCAGCTCCACGGCGGGCAGCTGGCGCAGTCGCCGGGCGGCTCGTGGCTCGCGCATCTCTTCGGCAAGGGAGACAATCCGCCGCAGCCCGCCGCCGCCGGGTTCGAATGCTGCGTCCGGGCAAACCGAAGCCGGCGCAGGGCCAGAGTCCGGGCGACAATCCGAACAGCCAGCAGCAGGCCGACCAGGGCGACAAGAAAAAAGGCCTTCTCGACAAGATATTTGGTATCTTTGGCGGAAGCAAGACAGCCTGCGGACGGATCGAAGCCCCCGCAATAACGATTCGGCCCGCAAGCGCTCGCGCAATAAGGAGCAGGGCGATGAAACGCCTGGTCCTCTTTGCCATGCTCGCTGATTTTTGCGGTCACGCCCGCCCGGGCGCAAGAAGGCTCGAACCCGCGTAGCGACGCTCCGATCATCAATCCTTCACGAGACTCGAACGTCCGTCGCCTCTCACGGACCGCCAGAAAGACGAGATGCGCGCGCAGATTCTGATGGCGCGGAAGGAATATGTCGAGGCGGTACAAGCCTACGAGCGAGCTTCTGAAGCATCGATCCCGAAGAATGCGCAGATGCTCAATCAGATGGGCATCGCATACCAGGAGCTTGGCGACCTGGGCGAGGCCGAGCGCTCCTACAAGAAGGCGTTCCACGTCGGACAAGACGTACGCGAGCGCCATCAACAATCTCGGCGCCCTGGAATATTCGAAGAAGCATTACCGCAAGGCGATCAAGTATTACCGGAAGGCCATCTCGCATGCGCGACGGGCGACCGCGCCGTGATCTACAGCAATCTCGGTTTCGCGTATTTCGGCAACGTGAATACGCTCCCGCGATGGCGGCGTTCAGCAAAGCGCTGGCGCTCGATCCCGACATTTTCGCGCGCAAGAGCGGCGCCGGCGCGATCATCCAGCAGAGGTCGGCGCCGGACCCGGGGATGCTCTACTTTCTCGTGGCGAAATCGTATGCGAAAGCGGGCGACGCCGAGCACGCCGCGCACTTCCTGAAAGTGGCTCGCGACGATGGCTACAAGAATTTCGTAGCTGCGAAGACGGACCCCGATTTCGCGCGCGTGATCAAGGACCGGCGCGTGCAGGAAGTGTTCGATATCCAGCCGGTGTTTTCGAGCGGCGAAAAGAAGCTGTAGCAAGTCTCGTTCGCCAGGTCGCGCCGCAATCTCTGAGTCCGATAATTCGGCGCCGAACTTGCTATAATCCCGGCTTGAGATGGCCTTCCCATCGCTTTCCCGGTGGTTGCCGCGCGCGCTGTTCGGCGCGTGCGTCGTTGCCGCGGCGGCGCTGATCCTCCTGGCAAACAGCGCTTCGCAGGCGGCGTCGCCCGCGGAGGCGCATTCCTCAACGGTCGTGCAGCTTCGAATTGACGGCGAAATCGAGCCGGTGCTCGCCGGATACATCGTCAACGGAATTCACGAAGCCGCCCTGGAGCACGCCAGCCTGATCCTGATCACGATCAACACGCCGGGCGGGCTCGATACGTCCATGCGCGCGATCATTCAGGCGATTCTGCAGTCGCCGGTGCCGGTGGTGAACTACGTCTCTCCCACGGGATCGCGCGCCGCTTCGGCGGGATTTTTCATTCTGCTCTCCGCGGACGTGGCCGCGATGGCTCCCGGCACGGATACGGGCGCCGCTTCGCCGATCACGGAGATCGGCGGGCAGACCGTGAACGTCGACGAAACGCTGCGCAAGAAAATTCTCAACGAAGCGACCGCTTACCTGCGCAGCTACGTCAGCAAGCGCGGACGAAACGCGGATCTGGCGGCCACGGCTGTGACCGACGCGAAGGCGTTCAGCGAAAAGGAAGCGATCGACGGGCAAGCTGGTCGATCTCGAAGCCAACTCGATTCCGGATCTGCTCGCGAAGCTCAACGGGCGCACGATCACCCGCTTCGACGGATCGACCGTCGAGCTGGCGCTGGCGAATCCCGCGATTCAGCCGGTCGAGATGACGGCGCGCGAGACAGTTTCTGGCGCGGATCGTGCAGCCGGACGTCTTCTTCATCCTGCTGATCGTCGGCGTGCTGGGGCTTTACACCGAATTCACGCATCCGGGACTGTTTGCGCCGGGAGTGATCGGCGGGATCGCGCTGGTGCTCGCGCTCTACGCGATGCTCTCGCTGCCCGTGAACCTGATGGGGCTGCTGCTGATTGCGCTGGCGCTGGCGTTTTTCGTCCTCGAGGCCAAGTATCCGACGCACGGAGTGCTCGGCGTGGGCGGCGTGATTTCGATGGTGCTGGGCGCGCTGATGCTGGTGAAGAGCCCGTGGACGGGCATGGGGGTGAGCTTGAGCGCGGCCCTGGGAGTGGCGATTCCGTTCGCGATCATCGTGATCGTGCTGGCGCGATTCGTGCTGCGGTCGCGCTCCTGGAAACTGTCGACGGGCAAGGAAGAGCTGATCGGCGAAGAGGGCGAAGTCACCGAGCCGGTTCGGCGTCGATGGCCGTCGCGCCCGGGAATGGTGCGCGTGCATGGCGAATTGTGGCGGGCCGCCGCGCCGGCCGGGCAGAGCGATTCCGAAAGGCGCGCGCGTGCGCGTGAGAAAAGTCGACCGGCCTCACGCTGGAAGTGGAGCCGGTGGCGACCGCCGCGGTCGGCGATCTGCGCTAGCACGGATACCGAGGAGGCAGTGATGGAGATCAATTTCGTCATGATTCTGTTCACGGCCGGCGTGGTGATTTTTCTGTTCTGGCTGTTCAATTCGATTTACGTCATCAAGGAATGGGAGCGCGGAGTGGTGCTGCGCCTGGGACGCATGCTGCCGGAGGCGAAAGGCGCGGGATTGCAGCTGGTGCTCTATCCGATCGACAAGCTGACGCGCATCTCGCTGCGGATCGAAACGCTCGACGTGCCGCCGCAGGACGTGATCACGCGCGACAACGTTTCGGTGAAAGTGAATGCGGTCTGCTACTTCCGCGTGGTGGACGCGAACCTCGCGCTTTCGCAGGTGCAAAACTATCTGTACGCCACTTCGCAGCTCGCGCAGACCACCCTTCGCAGCCTGGTGGGCCAGTTCGAGCTGGACTCGATCCTCTCCGAGCGCGAAAAGGTAAACGCGAAGCTGCAACTAATCCTTGACCAGGATACGGAGCCTTGGGGTATCAAGGTAACGAAGGTAGAAGTCAAGCAGGTCGATATTCCGGAGAATATGCAGCGCGCCATCGCCAGGCAGGCGGAGGCCGAGCGCGAGCGCCGGGCCAAAGTCATTCACGCCGAAGGCGAATTCCAGGCCTCGACGAAGCTGGCGGAAGCGGCCGAAGTGCTGGAAAGGCAGCCGGCCGCGATCCAGCTCCGCTACTTGCAGACGCTGACCGAAATCGGCGTCGAGAAAAATACGACGATCGTCTTCCCATTGCCGGTGGATATCATCTCGCAATGGTTGCAGGCGAAAGAAGGGAAGTAGGAGCGAATGGCAGGCAGCGGAAGACGCGGCGGAGCGGAGCGGGTTCTCGAGAGCCGGCATCTGGTCGGGCTGTTTCTCGGCGTCGTGCTGCTGTGCGGCGTGTTCTTCACGCTCGGCTATGTGATGGGGAAGACGCAGTACGGCGGGCTGGTGCACGCCGCCGAAGCCCTTTCGCGCACCTCTCCCGAGCGCGCCATCCGGCAAAGCCGAGCCCGGCTGAGCCTGCCGCCGAAGCCGCTCCGGCGAATGGCGAGTGGGACTTCTACTCGAAGAACAATAATAACGACCGCTTGCAGCCCGCGCCCGAAGCCGTCTGCGTACCAGCCGGCGCACGATGATCGGCGAATCGCGCCAGCGCCCGCGAGGCCCGCGCCTCGCCGCTGCCGCGAAAACCGTTCCCGCTTCCGCGCGATTCCAGGCGCCGCGCATGTCGAAGAATAGCGTAGTGCTGCAGGTCGCGGCGCTCACGCATCAGGGCGACGCGCTGGCCATGGCCGACGCGCTGCAGCAGAAGCGATTCCCGTCCTTCGTGGTCGCGCCGACTTCCGACAACTTTTACCGCGTGCAGGTGGGTCCGTATGCCGGACGCGAAAGCGGCGGAGTCCGCGAAAAACGCGCTCGATCGAGCCGGCTTCAAGGCTATCATCAAGCGCTGAATGACTTTTTCCTGGTACACGCGCGTGCTGCTCGCCCTGGCGAGCGGCCTCGCACTCGCGCTCGCGTTTCCCAACTACAACCTGCCGCTGCTGGCGTGGGTTTCGATCGCGCTGCTGATCCTCGCATCCTATGGCGCGCGGCCGCGCGTCGCGCCGCTCTACGGATTCCTGCACGGGCTCGTCTTCTATCCGATCTGCCTGCCGTGGATCGACGTGGTGATGCAGCAGTACGGCGACGTCGATCCGTGGACCTCGGCCGGGATCCTCGGGCTGATCGGCATCGCCGGAGGGATCATCTGCGCGTTTTTCTCGTGGGGCGTGGCGCTCGCATCGCGGAAGGGCGCGGCGTTTGCGTGCGCGCTCGCGCCGTTTCTCTGGGTCGCGCTGGAATTCGCTCGCGCGCAATCTTCCGATCTTCGCTTTCCCTTGGAATCTGACCGGCTACGCCGCGAGCGGCAATCTCGCGCTTGTCCAGCTGACGTCGCTCACGGGAATCTACGGGCTGAGCTTCCTCGTCGCCGGGTACGGCGCGCTGCTGGCCTACGCGATTCTTTCCGGGCGGCAGCGCGCGTGGAAGGCGCTCATCGCCGTCGACCGGCGGCCTTGATCTCTGATCGCGGTCGGCGGGCGCTACTTTGTGCCCAGCGCGACGCCGCGCTACGTGGCGCACCTGGTGCAGACGGATTTTGCGCAGTCGTATAGCTACCCGCCCGATTGGATGCGAGTTCATGCGGGCGATCTCGACCAGCTCGAGCAGATCAGCATCGATTCCGCGCGGCAGACATGCCCGGCGTGATCGTCTGGCCGGAGGTGCCGGCGCCGTTCAGTTTCCAGGATCCGGATTTCGCGGCGCGCGCGCAGCAGATCGCGCGCGATTCGGGGCAGGATTTTCTGGTTGGCGTCGAGGACTGGAAGCACGATGCCGCGGGGAAGTGGATCGCGACGAACAGCGCCGTGCTGCTCGATCCTTCGGGCCAGCGGATTTTCACCTACGACAAAATTCACCTGGTGCCGTTCGGCGAGTACGTCCCGCTGCGACACTGGCTCACCTTTGCGGGCAAGCTCACCGCGGACATCGGCGATTTCACGCCGGGCACCGAGTATCGCGTGGGCGAGCTGCCCGGCAGGCGACTTTCGGCGTGTTCATCTGCTACGAAGGGATGTTGCCGGGGCAGTGCGCCACTTCACGGCCAACGGCGCCGAGCTGCTGATCAACATTTCGAACGACGGATGGTTCGGGCGCTCGGCGGCTCCCGCGCAGCACGTGATGATGGCGCGCGTGCGGGCGGTCGAGAACCGCCGCTGGCTGCTGCGCGACACCAACAATGGATTCACGGTCGCCGTCGATCCCTACGGCCGCATCGTCGCCGAGCTTGCGACCGACGTCCGCGGCCAGCTCGACGCGCCCTACGATTTCCGCAGCGGCCTCACGCTCTACGCGCGCTTCGGCGATTGGCTCGCGTGGCTCTGCGTGCTGGCATCGATTGCAATTCTGGTGGCATCGTGCGATGACCAAGCGTTCAGTTCCCGCCATCAGAAGCGCGAAATATCGAAGCGACTTTTCCGTATTTCGATTTTCCATTTTCGAATTTCGTGCGTAAGATTAAGACATGGCTGAACACATCGAAGACCTGCAACAACGCTACGCCGAGCTCCAGAAACGCATGGAGCTCGTGCGGAGCTATCTTTGACGCGCCCGCCGCAGCGAAGCAGATAGCCGAACTCGAAGAAAAAACCAGCGCTCCGGATTTCTGGGACAACCAGGAAAAGGCCCAGGCGGTCCTGCAGGAGCGCAAGCAGCTCGAAGACCGCGTGAACGCCGAAAAATCGCTCGCCGGAAAAGCGAGCGACATCGAGACCTATTTTCATCTTGCGCAGGAAGAAACCGATCACGCGCAGCGCGACTCGCTTCTCGACGACGTCGCCAAGGAAATCGCCGCGGCCGACGCGCTCGCCTCGGGGCTCGAAACGAAGACGCTTCTCGGCCGCGACAACGACGCGCCTGAACGCCATCCTCACCATCAAGCCCGGCGCGGGCGGCACCGAATCGCAGGATTGGGCGGAAATGCTCCTGCGGATGTATCTTCGCTGGGCCGAGGACAAAGGCTTTCGCGCGAACGTCCTCGATTCGACGCCCGGGCGAAGAAGCGGGCATCAAGTCCGCCACCGTGCAGATCGAAGGCGAGAACGCCTACGGCATGCTCGGCGGCGAAAGCGGCGTGCACCGGCTGGTGCGGATTTCGCCGTTCGACCAGGAGGCGCGGCGCCACACCTCGTTCGCGTCGGTATTCGTGATCCCCGAAATCGACGACCACATCGAGATCGTCGTGAATCCGGATGATCTGCGCATCGACACGTTCCGCGCCGGCGGCCAGGGCGGGCAGAACGTCAACAAGGTCGAAACGGCCGTCCGCATCACGCACATCCCCACCGGAATCGTGGTGCAGTGCCAGAACGAGCGCAGCCAGCACAAGAATCGCGAAACCGCCATGAAGCTGCTCCGCTCGCACCTCTACGAGCGGGAGCTCGAAAAGCGGCGCGAGGAGATGCGCAAGCTCGACGCCTCGAAGCCCGAGATCAGCTTCGGCAGCCAGATTCGCTCCTACGTGATGCAGCCCTACCAGCTGATCAAGGACCACCGCACGAAGGTCGAGCGCGGCGACGTCCAAAAGGTGCTCGACGGCGACATCGACCCGTTCATCCAGCGCCTACCTGCTCTACCGCCGCGATGAGTGACGCGGAATCAATCTCCCAACGTGTGAACGGAAGCTCCCTCGGCGGCACTCGAATGCCGCGTTTCGGAGGACCTATCCCGCCGTTCAGCGCTCGATTTAAGCCCTTTCGATACAGGACGTTGACACCCTTCGCTGCGTACCGTTACGATTTGCGTTCGTAGATTTGGCCATACAACGAAGCGATAATGGCGCGCTGACTCGATTGCCTTTCATTCCGCCGGAGGATACTGTTTTGGCACACCAACCTGAGAAGTTCCTGTTTACCTCGGAGTCTGTCACCGAGGGTCACCCCGATAAGATTGCCGATCCGATTTCCGATGCCGTGCTCGACACGGTTCTCGACGCACGACCCGATGGGGCGCGTGGGCTGCGAGACGCTGGTCACCACCGGCCTCGTGGTGATCGCCGGCGAAATCACGATCAAGAAGGAAGCGCGCGGCGTCCTCGAATACGAGCGCATCGCCCGCGAAGTGATCAACGACATCGGCTACAACCGCGCGAAGTACGGCTTCGACGCCGAAACGTGCGGCATTCTTTCGGCCGTGAAGCCGCAATCGCCCGATATCGCGATGGGCGTGGACACCGGCGGCGCCGGCGACCAGGGCATGATGTTCGGCTACGCGTGCGATGAGACGCCCGAGCTGATGCCCATGCCGATCCAGCTCGCGCACCAGCTCACCCACAAGATCGCGCAGGTTCGCAAGGCCAAGGAAGTTGACTTCTTCCGCCCGGACGGCAAATCCCAGGTTTCGATCGAATATTCAATGGACAGCCCGCGCGCGTCGATACCGTGGTCATCTCGACGCAGCACAGCGAGAGCGTTTCGCAGAGCGATCTCCGCGAAGCGGTCATCGAGAAAGTCATCAAGCCCGTCATTCCCGCGAACATGTTCGACAAGGCCACCAAGATTCACGTGAACCCCACCGGCCGCTTCGTTACCGGCGGTCCCATGGGCGACGCGGGCCTCACCGGCCGCAAGATTATCGTCGATACCTACGGCGGCTACGGCCGTCACGGCGGCGGCGCGTTTTCGGGCAAGGATCCATCGAAGGTGGACCGTTCGGCGTGCTACATGGCGCGTTACGTCGCGAAGAACATCGTCGCGGCGGGCTTGGCCACGAAAGTGGAAGTCCAGCTCGCCTACGCCATCGGCGTGGCCGAGCCGGTTTCGGTGATGGCGGACACGTTTGGCACCGGCACGATTCCGAATTCGCAGATCACCGAAATCGTTCGCGCGCTCTTCAAGCTCACGCCCAAGGGAATCATCGAAACGCTCGATCTTCGCCGCCCGATCTACCGTCCGACGGCGGCCTACGGCCACTTCGGCCGCACCGGCCCGGGCTTCACCTGGGAACGCACCGACAAAGCCGACGCGATCCGCAAGGAAGCGGCCGCACCGTGGCGCAGTGGCGGCGACGCGCTAACTTTTTCCTATCCAACGATCAGTAGTCAGTCAAATAGAAAGGGAGTCTATGCCTGAATCAGCAACCAAAGTGAATGGCGACGTAAAAGACTCGGGCCTCGCGGCCGAAGGGCAAACGCAGGATCGAATGGGCCAACCAGCACATGCCCGTGCTGCAATTGATCCGCAAGCGTTTCATCAAGGAACAGCCGCTCAAGGGCATTCGCATGTCGGCCTGCCTGCACGTCACCACCGAGACGGCCAACCTCGCCATCACGCTGCGCGACGGCGGCGCGGACCTCGTGCTTTGCGCTTCGAATCCGCTCTCGACGCAGGACGAAGCGGCCGCGTCGCTCGTCAAGGACTACGGCATCCCGACATTCGCCATCAAGGGCGAGGACAACGCCACCTACTACGCGCACATCAATGCGGCGCTCGATCACAAGCCGCAGATCACGATGGACGACGGCGCGGACCTGGTCACCCAGCTGCTCACCAAGCGCACCGATCAGATCAAGGACGTGATCGGCGGCACCGAAGAGACCACCACCGGCGTGATCCGCCTGCGCGCGATGGCCAAGGACGGCACGCTGAAGTTTCCCGTGATCGCCGTGAACGACGCGCTCACCAAGCACTTCTTCGACAATCGCTACGGCACGGGCCAATCCACGCTCGACGGCGTGATTCGCGCCACGAACCTGCTGCTCGCCGGCCTCAAGCTCGTCGTCGCGGGCTACGGCTGGTGCGGCCGCGGCGTGGCGATGCGCGCCAAGGGCCACGGCGCGGACGTGATCGTCACCGAAATCGACCCGACCAAGGCCATCGAAGCCGTGATGGACGGCTTCCGCGTGATGCCGATGAACGAAGCCGCCAAAATCGGCGACATCTTCATCACCGTCACCGGCAACAAGTCCGTGCTCTCGCACGATCACTTCGAGAGAATGAAAGACGGCGCGGTGATCAGCAATTCCGGCCACTTCAACGTCGAAATCGATATCCCGGCGCTCGAAAAGCTTTCGAGCGGCAACAAGCCCGCGCGCCCGTTCGTCGAGGAATACACGCTTCGCGACGGCCGCCGCGTCTACCTGCTCGGCGAAGGCCGCTTGATCAATCTCGCCGCTGCCGAAGGCCACCCCGCATCCGTGATGGATATGAGCTTCGCCAACCAGGCGCTCGCCGCCGAGTACATGGTGAAGAACGCGAAGGAACTCAAGGCCAGGTCTACCCGGTGCCCGAGCACCTCGATAAGCAGATCGCCAAGCTCAAGCTCGAGTCCATGGGCGTCACGATCGACAAGCTCACGCCCGAGCAGGAGCACTACCTCGCTTCGTGGAACGAAGGCACGTAGTCCGTTCGCGCCGGCCCAAAACGGTATTCCAAACGCCCTGCCTTTTGCAAAGGCGCTTGAGTAGGCTTTCAACAGGTTGCCATTTCCCCGAGGGCCCGGTCGAACTGTTTTTGCGCAGCCAGGTGCCCTAATTTGCGGACGCGGCTGCCAGCTCAACCGATCGCTTCGCCGGAGCCAGGGCGATCAGCGGCACGCCGGTCGCGATTAGAATGGCGGACATACCAAGTAACAATGGGCGGTCACCCACGGCATTGTAAGATTGAACCAGCATGACGGCCGTATGGGCGAAGCTCGACCACGCCGTGAAGCAGATCAGGCTTCGATGCTCCGATGGATTCCGCGCTGCGATCAGCAGGAAAACGCCGAGTGTGACGTAGAGGCTGAGGAACATCGGCACGATGTCATCGGAATGTTGCCAGTGCCATAGAGACATCACCAGCGGATAGATACCGGCCGAGAATAGTAATCCGGTCGCGATCATTATGAATTTCAGCGCCCGCTCTCGAGACATGGTGTGCTCCCGCGAGTTCTATAATGCACGGTACGGCAATGCGGCACCATCTGACAACTGAATTAGGGAGCCGTGGTCACAACACAACGCCTCATGAGTGGGTCTTTCTATTGGGCGAGAAAATCCTTCGCACTCAAGCCAAAATAACGCTTGGGCAGCGCCGAGCGGCGCTCAGATCGCTTGGTTCAAAGACCCGAGTGGCAATCTTCTGTCCTTGACCCAATTCCCACCAAAATAGCTTGCTGAAGTTCCGTGCCCTTTGAACCCGACCGCACACCGATGCGATGCGCGCCAGTGCGGCCGTTGCTCGTTGCTTTCCGATTCGCGAGGAGGTCGCGATGCGGGAGTTTTCGTATGAGGGCGATGGTGTGTGGCTGTACGCGATGGAAGAAGGTCACGGGCCGGCGGTCATCATGCTCCATGGCGGAGGCGCCGACCACCACGCGGCGTGGCCGTTCGTCGCGCCGCTGAGTCCAGCGCTATCGCGTCATCGCCCCTGACCTGCGTGGCAGCGGAAAATCGCATGGTGCCGATCCGCTCGTTGGGATCGGCTTGCGGACGATCTCGATGTCCTTGCTCGACCATCATCGGCTCCGCTCGCGCGGTCATAGGCGGGATATCGATGGGTACCGGAGTCGCTCTTCGTTTCGCACGCCGGTTTCCGGCACGCGTCGGCGGGCCTGGTCTTGATGCTTCCCGTCTATGCCGGCGAAGATCGAGGGTCTCACCGAAGAGCAGGCCGCCATGTTCGGATCGCTCGATCCAATTCTCGCGAAGGTCGATCGCGAAGGCATCGAGGCTTTCCGGCCGCTGTACCGTCAATCGCCTGCCATGGAGGCATACTTCGACTCTATGATCCGTTCTGTGCACCCTGCCGAGTTTTGTTGCGACGAATCGATTTATGGCCTCGGGTGTACAGCCCTTCGCGTCCGCCGCCGATTTGGAGGCCATTGTCGCGCCCACGCTCCTGATCCCGGGAAACGATCCTATGCATCCCGCCGAAATTTCCGACTTGTATGCGGCGCGGATCCCGAATTGCGTCGCGGCAAGATTGCCGGAGACTGCCGACTACGGCGCTTGGAGCGCAGAGGTCGCCGCAGCCATAGGCAGCTTCTGTGGGCGCAGCGCCATCTGGTGAGCGCGAATGCAGAAAGCGCGTCTGGCGGCGGCGTCCCGCGGCGGCCTGATGTATACTTCGCCGCATCTCCGCGGGTGATCCACGGAAAAGGACTCGCAATGGCCGAAATGTCCGTCGAAAGGGCGCCGATCGCGTTCCCAGAAGAGCAGGTGCTCGAAATCGTCCGCGGATTCTGGCAGAGTCGCGCTCTGGCGACCGCCGCGGAACTGGAGATCGCCGACCATCTTGCCGATGGGCCGCTCGCGATCGAGGTGCTTGCCGAGCAGACGCAAACGCATGCGCCCAGCCTGTTCCGCCTGATGCGCGCGCTCGAAAGCGCGGGCGTTTTCAAGCAAGTGTCGCCGCGCGTGTTCGCAAATACCGCCGCGAGCGAGTGCTTGCAGAAAAACGTGCCAGGATCGCTGTGGGCGTTCGTGCGCACGATTCTATCGAAGGGTTTTGGACAGTACGACTCGTGGGGCGACGTCCTCACCAGCCTGCGGACCGGAAAGCCCGCCTTCGAACAACTCTACGGCTGCGGCCCTTGGGAATTTTTCCACGGCAATCCCGGAAATCTGGACCGTCTTCAACCAGGCCATGCGCGCGGCAAGCGCGCTGATTTCGCCGATCGTCGCGTCCTCCTACAACTGGAGAAAGTTTCCCGTGATCGCCGATATCGGCGGCGGCATCGGCTCGCAGCTCGTCGCGATCCTCGACGCGCATCCGTCGAGCCGCGGCATCCTCTTCGATCAGCCGGGCGTGCTTGCGGAAGCGCTCCCGCACGATCGCATCGAGCGCGTGGCCGGCAATTTCTTCGAGAGCGTTCCGCCCGGCGCGGATGCCTACACGATGCGCTGGATCATGCACGACTGGCTCGACCCTCAGGCGACGATCATTCTCGGAAATATCCGCAAGGTCATCGCGCCGGAATCGCGCGTCGTGCTCATCGAAGAAATCATCCCGGACACGCCCGAACTCACCTGGGGCAAGTGGATCGACCTGCACATGATGACGGTGACCGGAGGCCGCGAGCGCACGATTTCGGAATATGCCGACCTCTTCGCGAAATCCGGATTCGAACTCGAGAAAGTCGTCTCGATGCCCATCGGCGGCTGCAGCCTGATCATCGGCCGCCCGCAATCCTGAACCCGCCGCGAGACAATCGCTCCGCGCCCGATGTAAAATCCCGGCGTTTATGCCGCTTCGTTCGATCGCCGTATCGCTCGCGTGCGCGCTGTATCTATCGGCGCTCGCCTCTGCGCCCTGCGCGCCCGCGCAAGGCCAATCCGCCGCCCAGCGAGCCGCAGCCGAGGCAGCCGACGTGCGCTTCAGCGGCGAGGTGCTGCCCGGCAAGCGAATTCGTGCACGATATCGGGCACGGGCTCGTCTTCGGCCTCGCGCCCTTGACCGGCGACGGCGGCGACGGCTGGGTGATCGAGATCGTGCCGAAGGCGCAGTCCACGGACGATCCCGTCGGAATTCTCCGAAATCGTCACGCCGCCGTATCACTTCTACAACGACCGCTATCTCGCCGCCGCCTACGGCTACTCCGCGAAAGAGGCGGTTCAGATGACCACGCGAAAATTCAATTTCGTCCTATCGGTGCCGACGAGCAGAAGGCCAACGACGTGGTGAACGCATCGCTCTATCCAGTCACCACGTCGGACGAGGAGAAAGACCGGATCGCGCGCGAGTCCGCCGAGCCTCCAACTCGGCCACGGCGAGTTTCACATCACGCATTCGCACGTCACGCTCGGCAAGGGCGACACGCCGGACTCGATCGACGTGCTGAAGTTCGACGTCACGATCAACTTTTCGTCCGGCCTCACGCTGGCGCAGGTATTGGCCCCGAAGCCCACGCGATCGCACTGATCCGCGCCGGCCGGAATTGCGCGGAGCCTCACGAACTCGAGCGACGCGCCGGATTCCGGCGATCCGATTGCCAGGCCTCCGCAATCTTGCGATGCTCGCGCGAGAGGTGCGGTGAAACGCGAATCTGCCCGTCGCGCACAAATCGCTCGTGATTTTCCTCGACCTCGTCCGGCAGATACCGGTAGTTTGCCGTCACGCCGAACGAAGCTTCCAGCCCGTACCGGCGCAAATTTCCGAAAGCGTTCACGTGTTCGAGCCGCGCGCCATTGGCCAGGTGGAAGAGCGCCACCGGGATCGCACAGCTTCCCTTTGTCTCGCGCTTTCGCCAGATACGCCAGCGCGAGGCGCTCGAGCGGCGCCGCCAGCACCTCCCGATGCGCCACGGGATCTTCGAGAAGGTGAAAGAAGGCGTCCACCGAATCGCGGCGGCGCGAGGTCCCGGTGAGCTGCGCCGCAAAATCGGCGAGCAATCTCGAAAGCCGGTCGCGCGTGAAGCCGTCTTCGTTCTTGTCGTCGCGCAAGGCCCGCGAAAAGCGCGGCAACGGCGAAAGCGTCCCGTAGTTTTTCAGGTTCGGGAATTCGGCCGAAAGCTCGGTCACTACCTGCTTGATCAGGAAATTGCCGAACGCCACTCCGCGCAAGCCTCGCAGGCAATTGTTGATCGAATAAAAAATCGCGGTATCAGCCTTCTCCGGCGCAAGCACGGGCGCCTGGATGTCGAGCAACGGCTCGAGATTGCCGGTCAGCCCGTTGGCCAGCGCCACCTCGACGAAAATGATCGGCTCTTCCGCGAGCGCCGGATGAAAAAAAGCGAAGCACCGCCGGTCCGCATCCAGACGTCTGCGCAAGTCCGGCCATCCGTTGATTTCGTGCACCGATTCGTAGTGGATCAGCTTTTCCAGCACGATCGCGGACGTCTTCCAGCTGATGCGTTCGAGCCGCAGGAATCCGCGGTTGAACCACGACCTCATCAGGTGCTTCAGGTCCGCATCCAGCGCCGTGAACTCGCCGTCCTCCGGCGTAAGCGTGTGCAGGTCCCCGCGCAGCGCCACCAGCGTCTCCGTGCCCTTCGGCGCGGTGTTGATCCGGCGGAAGAGCTCCTGGCGCGGCGCCTCGACTGCCGCGGAGAGCGCGGCGAGGCTCTCCAGCACTCGGCTCCTTTTCGTATTGGGCGGCGGCGCGCCGGATCGCTGCTTCATCCGGAGAGAATTCGCGCGAAAGCATTTCGAAAAAGCCGCGCCGTTTGGCGGGATTCATCGCGGAGTACGTCTTGATGATCTTTTCGGCGAGCACGGTCTGCGAAGCCTCGCCGCGCTCCGAGAGCAATTGGCTGGCACAGAAAGCGCATGTCCGCGCCGCGTCCTTCGCTCAGCACTCGGAACAAATTGGAGAGGAAGCCCGGCATGACAATCAGATTATAGCCTGAACCCGCCAACGGTCTCTGGTACTTCCGCGCCTCGCAAGCGGCGGAGACGCTTCCGCGATGATTGACATGACAACGTTGCCAGACGATGTCTCCGTGCGTTACGATGCGTTGCACTTTTGTGAGCGCCAAATCGGCGGAGGGGAAATGAACGCGAAAAATCCGGTTCGCAATCCATTAATTCGGGCATGCATTCTCGCAGTGGCGTTGGTTGGGCTTACGGCAAGCGCTGGCGCGCAGGAGCGCTGGGTTGCGACGTGGGCTGCCTCTCCCCAAAGTGCGCACATTGTTTTTCCAGGCTTACCTCGTCGACCCGCCGCTCCGGGCGCCTCCGCACAGGGCAATCCGCCGCCGCTATTCCCAGCGCCGCCATCCTTCGATAACCAGACGGTGCGCATGATCGTGCGCTCGAGCATCGGCGGACATCAGCGTGCGCGTCCAGCTCTCGAATACCTTTGGCAACGGCGCTCTTCACGTAGGCGCGGCGCACATCGCGCTGCGCGATAAAGATTCCACGATCGTCGCAGGTTCCGACCGCACGCTCACCTTCAGCGGCGAGGCTTCCGCCATCATTCCGGAGGGCGCTGAAATTGTCAGCGATCCAGTCGATCTCGACGTTGCGCCGCTCGCCTATCTCGCCATCAGCGTCTACGTTCCCGGCCACGTGGACGACCCGACGGACCATCTCACCGGCCTGCACACAACCTACATTTCCGGCCCCGGCGATTTCACCGCAGCGCCCTCGATCGAAAGCACGAAAACCACGGAATCCTGGTATTTCCTCTCCGGTGTCGACGTCCTCGCCCCCGCAAAAACCGGCGTGATCGTCGCTTTCGGCGATTCCATCACCGACGGCGCCACCTCCACCCCCAACACCGACCGCAGCTGGCCCAGCCAGCTCGCCGAGCGCCTCGTCGCGAACAAATCGACCGCCGATTGGGCCGATCGTCAACGAAGGCATTTCCGGCAACCGCCTCCTCAACGGCGGCATGGGCGTCGCCGCTCTCTCGCGCTTCGATCGCGACGTCCTCGATCAACCCGGCGTGAAATGGATCATTGTGATGCTCGGCATCAACGATATCGGCCTCGACAACATCCCCGGCATCGACGCGGCCGACAAAGTCACCACGCAGGATCTCATCGCCGGCCAGAAGCAGCTGATCGATCGCGCCCACCTTCGCGGCATCCGCGTGATCGGCGCCACGCTCACGCCTTATATCGGCGCATGTATGCCAGCGAGCAGGGCGAGGTGATGCGTGAAGCCCTCAATAATTGGATTCGCACGAGCGGCGCCTACGATGCCGTCTTCGATTTCGACAAGGTCGTGCAAGACCCCGCGAATCCCAAGCAGATTCTCGCGTCGTTCAACATTCGCGATCATCTGCATCCCGAACGACGCCGGCTACAAAGCGATGGCCGATTCCATCGATCTTTCAATCTTCAATTCGAAGGCCAAGGCCGCTGCGGCATCGCACTAACCATGTGTTTCCCGATGTTCCGTCGGTTTGAATGCCAGGGCCAAATGAAAAAGAGAACTCTTCGGCAAGAACGTGGTGATCGCTCCCATCTTGCTTTGCACGCGTCCGCGGTTGCCGACTCCAGAAAAAAGTTCGCCTGGTTTCTTTGTGCTGCGGGCGCGCTCCTTGCTTCTCTCGTGTTCTTCCCGCTCGCGCAGCAGGCACAGCAGGCGCAACCACCTCCGCCGCTGGTTGGCCCGCCGGCCCGCATCGCGGCCCAGGCCGTCTTCAACAGCCACTGCGCCAGTTGCCATCAGAACGTGATGGCCAGCGCCAACCAAAGCGCCGGGCGAGCCGGCGAGCGCCCCCAGCACCGAAACGCTCGGCCAGATGACGCCCGAGGCGATCTACGCCGCGCTCACCACCGGCGCGATGGTCGGCCAGGCGCGCGACCTCACCGACGCGCAAAAGCGCATCATCGCCGAATTCTTCGGCGGCCGCCCGCTCGGCGACGCCGACGCGGGCGACGCGAAAAACATGGCCGGCCATTGCGATGCGAATCCGCCGCTCGCCGATCCCTCGGCACAGCCCGGTTGGAACGGCTGGGGCAACGGCCTCGTCGAACACGCGCTTTCAGCCGGCCAGATGACGCGCAACTCTCCGCGGCGCAGGTGCCTTCGCTGAAATTGAAATGGGCGTTCGGCCTTCCCGACGGAGCGGAAACGTACGGCCAGCCCGCCATCGTCAGCGGCCGCGTCTTCTTCGGTGACTACAACGGCTTCGTCTATTCGCTCAACGCCTCGACGGGCTGCGTCTACTGGTCGTTCCACGCCGACGCGCAGGTGCGCACGGCCATCGTGGTCGGTCGCGTGAAGGCCGAGGGCGGCGCGCACTACGCCGCCTACTTTGGCGACAAGAAAGGCAACGTCTACGCCGTTGACGCGCACACGGGCAAGCTGCTGTGGAAAGTGAATCCAGCAGCCCCGGCTGCTCGCCGCACATCACCGGAGGCGCGGCGCTTTACGATGGCCGCGTATTTGTCGGCGTCGCCGGCTCGGAAGAAATCACCTCGATGGACCCGCACTACCCGTGCTGCACGTATCGCGGCAGCCTTTCGGCGCTCGATGCGAATACCGGAAAAATCATCTGGAAGACCTACACGATCGCCAAGGCGCCCAAGCCCGCTTAAGAAAAATTCGCTCGGCACGCAACTCTGGGGCCCGGCTGGCGCGTCCATCTGGACCACGCCGACCGTCGATCCCAAGCGCGATGCAGTCTACGTCGGCACCGGAAACTGCCTTCGCCGAGCCTGCCGCAAAAACTTCCGACGCGATCGTCGCCTTCGATATCAAGACCGGCAAAATTCTGTGGTCCTATCAGGCGCTCGCCAATGATGTTTCCCCCGCCGGCTGCAACGGCCCCGGCCCCAAAGGCGAGCAATGCCCGCCCGATCCGGGCCCCGATTGGGATTTCGCCAACTCCCCGATCCTAGAGACGTTGCCGAGCGGCCACCGCGTTCTCGTCGCGGCGCACAAAGGCGGCTTGGTCGTCGCGGTCGATCCGGATCGCAAAGGCGCGCTGCTCTGGAAGACCGATCTTGCTGAGCCTGACGCGGGTTCGGCGATCCAAATCATGTGGGGCGGCGCAGCGGACGACGAGAATGTCTACTACCCGCTCAAATCGGGCGGCGTAGCGGCAGTGCGGCTCGCGGATGGAAAGCGTGTCTGGACCAAGCGCATCGATCCAGCGGTAATCCCGTCGGAAGCGGGGAAGCGCCTGCGCCGGGGCCTCGAGGCCGCCGTCACCGCAATTCCCGGCGCTGTGTTCGCGGGCGGGTGGGACGGCGTCCTGCACGCTCTCTCCACCGAAGACGGGCATCAGCTGTGGCAATACGAAACGGTCCGCGACTATACGACGGTTAACGGCGTCCCCGCCAAGGGCGGATCGCTCGGCGCTCCCGGCCCGGTCATCGCCGGCGGCATGCTGTATGTAGGTTCAGGCTACGTAGGCACGGGCAACGGCATTCCGGGGAACGTGTTGCTGGCTTTCTCCGTGCAATGAAAATGCGCGCCGTTATTCTGAAGCCATCCGGCGAGGTGGATGAAGAATCTTTCGTAGTTTCGGCCTATCCACGCAGATTAATCTATTTACTCTAACGACTGCTTGACACGCACGGACACGCCCCTAAGATGGTTGTGTGAATTTGCGCGCAACATGGAGCGGCACAGTGACGAGAGTTTGAGGTTTGATGCAGGATTTGGCTAATTCGGCGATCGAAACGGCGAAAAAACGCGGAGCTTCTTACGCGGATGTGCGCGTGATGGACATCCGCCACCGCGACATCTCGACCAAGAATGGCGAAGTTGGCACGCTCGCCGAATCCGAGTCGCTCGGCATCGGCGTTCGCGTGATCGCGAGCGGCGCGTGGGGATTCGCAGCCACCGACCGGCTCACGCGCGAGGGTGTGCAGGCGTGCGCGGCGGAAGCAGTCGAGATCGCGAGGGCCTCGGCGCTTGCGAAGCGCGAAAACGTCGTGCTCGCTCCCGAGAAGGTGTATGTCGATACCTGGCAAAACCCGTTTCTCAAGGATCCGTTCCGCATTCCCGTCGAGCAGCAGATCGATTTGCTGCTCGCGGCGGACAAGGAAATGCGCCGCGTGAAAGGCGTAACCGTCGCTGAAGGGACGATGGCATTTCGTAGGATCGACCAGCTTTTTGTTTCGAGCGCTGGCTCGTCCATCCATCAGATCAAGATGCAATCGGGCGCGGGAATCTTCGCAACCTGCTTCGCCGGCACCGAAATTCAGAAGCGATCGTATCCGAGCAGCTTCGGCGGACAGCACATGCTCCAAGGCTACGAACTCGTGGAATCGTTCGATCTGGTCGGCAACGCGGGGCGCATCGCGGAGGAGTGCGTCGCACTGCATTCAGCGGCGCAATGCCCCGAAGGGCAGGGAACCATCATCCTCGGCAGCTCGCAGCTGGGCTTGCAGATTCACGAATCGATCGGGCATCCCATCGAGCTCGACCGCGTCCTCGGCATGGAGGCGAATTTCGCGGGAATGAGTTTTCTGACGACGGAAAAGCTGCGCAAGCTGAAGTACGGCTCGGAGATCGTGAACGTCGTCGCCGATGCGCGGCTCGAACATGGCCCCGGCCTCGGCACGTTCGCCTACGACGACGAAGGCGTGGCCGCGCAGTGCACGCCGATCATAACGGACGGCCTTTTCACCGGTTACCTGAGCAGCCGCGAGACGGCGGCGTCGATCGGCGAGAAGCGCTCCGGCGGCACGGTACGCTGCGAAAGCTGGAATCGCCTGCCGATGATTCGCATGACGAACATCAGCCTCAATCCCGGCAACTGGAAGTACGACGACCTGATCGCCGACACCGACGACGCGATCCTGATGGACACGAACCGCTCGTGGTCAATCGACGACAAGCGCTATCACTTTCAGTTCTCGACCGAAATCGGCTGGGAAATCAAGAGCGGCAAAAAAGGCCGCATGATCAAGAATCCGAGCTACAGCGGCATCACCACGGAATTCTGGAACAGCTGCGACGCCATCTGCTCGCGCGATTACTGGACGCTCTGGGGCACGCCCGAACTGCGGCAAAGGACAGCCGCAGCAGGTGATGGGCACAGGCCACGGCGCCTCTCCTGCGCGCTTCCGCAACATCAAAATCGGCGTCGCCTTCGCGAAATGACGATGGCCGACAATCGAGTGCTGCGAGCCTTCGTGAACGAATGGGATTGCCTCGTGGATCGACGCCACAACCCGTGTGATCGTCATCCTGAGCGAAGCGAAGGATCTCTCTCGCCGGCGAGGTGCGATGTCTAAAAATAAGAGCCTTTCGGTCGCCGATCTCGAGCGCATCGCCGAGCGCGTGCTGAAACTCAGCGACGCCGACGAGACCGAAATCGACGTCGGCGCCACCACCGACGCGCTGACCCGCTTCGCGAACAACACGATTCATCAAAATGTGGCCGAGCAAATCCTCGGAATCTCGATCCGCACGGTTGTCGATGGCCATACCGCGCGCTCTACGACAAACAAGACCGACGACGATTCGCTCCGCCGCGCCATCGCCGCCGCAATCAGCCTCGCGCAAGCAACCAGCCCAAGAATCCCGATCTGCTGCCCATGTTGAAGAAGCAGAAATACGAGAAGGTCTCGCGCTTTTTTTCGGCGACCGCAAAGACCACGCCGCAGGATCGCGCCCGCGCGGTCACCCGTGTCTGCAAGATGGCGGACAAGCGGAAGCAAACGGCGGCGGGAATCTTTTCGAGCGGCGAGTCGCGTTCCGTCCTGGCGAATTCGAGGGGCCTCTTCGCTCGTTACGAGCAAACGAAATCGGAATTCTCCGTCACGATTCTCGAATCGAACTCATCAGGCTGGGCAAAAGAGAACTCGCCCGACATACGCAAGATCGATCCCGATGCACTCGCCGAAAGCGCAAGCGAGGCGGCCGCCAAATCGCGCGAGCCGCGCGAAATCCCCGCGGGCCGCTACACGGTGATCCTGCCGCCGTCAGCGGTCCTCGATCTGGTGGGATTTCTTTTTTACGATTTTGCGGGCACGGCGGTCGTCGACAAGCGCTCGTGCTTCACCGGCCGCATGGGCAAAAAGCTGCTCGGCGACAACATCACTCTCTGGGACGACGCGTACGACCCGCTGCAAAGCGGCCCGCCCTACGATGGCGAGGGCATGCCGCGGCAGAAAGTGCTGCTCGTCGATAAAGGCGTGCCGAAAAATCTAGTCTACGCGCGCGCGACCGCCAGGAAGATGAAAGCGAAGCCCACCGGGCACGGTTTCTCGCTGCCCAACGACTATGGCGAAGCGCCGATGAATCTCGTCTTCTCCGGCGGCGACAAATCGATCGACGAGATGGTCCGCACCACGGAGCGCGGCATCCTCGTCACGCGACTGTGGTACATCCGCGAAGTCGATCCCTACGAAAAGATCCTCACCGGTATGACGCGCGACGGCACGTTCCTGATCGAAAATGGACGCGTCGCGGGCGGCATCCGCAATTTCCGCTTCAACGAAAGCATCATCGAGATGCTGTCGAACGTCGAGATGCTTGGCCCCGCTATCCGTGCAGCCGGCGAAGAATCGTTCGAGATGGTTGTCCCGGCGATGAAGGTCCGCGACTTCCACTTCAGCGAAGTCACGAAGTTCTAGCGTCAGCGCGCCGCTCGGTGGCGGACGAAAAACTCCGTCTTATCGATCTTCGCGTCCACCGCCACATCGAAAAACCCGACCATCATTTCGTCGTAGGTCTGATCGCCCCAATAAACTGCGGAAGTCGGATCGGGATTGTGCGGATTGTTCTTCGAATTGTCGTACCATGCGACCGCTTGCAGCACGGTTCCCGCTTTCAGCGGCATCGGCTGCGCAAGGCGGTAACTCAGCTGCCAGTAGAAGTCATAGTTGACGCGAAGCAACGGCTCGAGCGTGCCGTCCGCGCGAAGGATGTTGTACTCGAATCGCTTCCCGCGCAGATGCATGTGCGGGAAGAAGCTGAGCAGCAAGGCATCGTTGGGCAGCGAGCCGTGCACTTCGACGCGATAGTCGTCAACGCCCGGCGGAATCACGAAACTGCTGTTGGTCAACTGCAGCGTGAGAACGCGTTTCGCGGGCGGCTGCTTGGCGAAGACGATTCCGACGCTGGTCTGATCGACGGTTGGACGATCGCGCGAGATGTAGTGCATCTGGAAGACCAGGTCCGAGCCTGCGGGAATGTACTTCGCCATTCCGTCGGGCCAACGATCGGGCGAGCTTCCCGGCGCGTAGACGAGCAGGATGTCCGCCTTCGTCGTTTGCGTGTCGCGGCGATCAGCGTCGTTCTTCATATCCGACGCGGTGAATGGCACTCCGATGGGCGCGTGGCGCAGCCACGGCGAATCCGGCGGGCGAATGTAGACGACAGCGTGATGGACGTTCGCACGGCTCGACGGGCGAATCTCGGACATCTGCACCCACTTGCCTTCCGTGAAACCCGTGGGGACGATCTCGTAGGTGTATTCGATATCGCACAGCGCCGGAATCGGCACCGGCTTGGGCATGCGGACCACGAGATCGGGCTGCGGAATGTTCCAGCCCTCGACCCAATGCCGCGGCGGCGGCGCATCCGCCGGGTTTCCCGCGGGCGCATTCGCCGCGGCCCAAGCCGCGAGCGTCTCGATTTCGCGGGGCGAGAGCGAAGGATCGTTCGAGAAATGTCCGACGCGCGGATCGGCAAACCAGGGAGGCATCTTGCGTGCGCGCGCATCGTCGGCGATCAGGCGGGCGAGCGGCCGCGTCTCGTCGTAGGTGACGAGCGGCATCGGCGCGATTTCGCCATCCCGGTGGCAAGACTGGCAGTGCTGCTGCAAGATCGGCACCACGTCGCGATAGAACGTAGGAGCAGCGCCGGCCGCACGCCCGTTGGGCAGCAGCGTCAGGGCAGCGAGCAGCAAGACGCCTGCGGGCGACCCAAACAATCTCATCGTTTTTCGGAGGCACGTCGCCATCGTTTCGTTTCGAATTATCGCACGGGAGGCCTTACCGGAGGGTTCTGCGCGCTACTGCTGGGTGAACTGAAGGCTCGAAATCGTGCGGGCGATCACGTTTTCCTGAATCTGCACGAGATCGCTATCGGCGAGAGTCATTCCGAAGATCGTGAAAATTCTGGTGCCCCGCGGAATGAAGACGGCGACGCCCGACCATTCGTGCTGATCGACGGTGCCGCGAAAGTGGTGCTCGGTCGCGGAGACGCCGCCGATCGTGATGCGCTCTTCGTCAAGCGGGCGGAAATTTTCCATTACGTCGCGGAGTCGTTGCTCGGTTCCGTCGATGTCCGAGGTAAGCGATTGTCCGGCGGGCTCCTGGCCGATAAGCAGATAGGTAGTTTCGTCGTCGGTACCGAGAGCCGTGATCGTACCAGGAAGCAGTTTGCGCGCGCCGGCGATCATTTCCCAGTCGGGCGGCTTGTACATGGAGAAGCGATAGGTGTCGTTCGTGTAGATGTTGCCGACCACTTCCTCGCGAATCGGAATCGGCGCGACGGGCTTGGGCGGCGCGGGATCGGCGACGGGCGCAGCGGCGATAGGCGGCGGAGTTGCAACGGCGACTTTGGGCGAGGAAATCGGCGCCGCTGTCGGCTGAGCTTTGGCCACCGGCTTCGTCGCTGCCGGCGCAGTACTTGCGGTTTCTGGTTTTGGCTTTTCGGGTGCGGGCGCCGCGGATGCCTCGGTTTTGGCGGCCGTGATGCTGATCGAGATTACCTGATCCTTCTGGACTTCCGCGAATCCGTAGCTCGTCTTCACCTTGAACGAATTTTCCTCGAAGCCGACGATGGTGCCGGAGATCTTCGAGCCGTCTTTCAGCTTCAGCTCGTCCGCACGAGCCGTGCGGGGCGCGAGCAAGCTGCTGCCCGTCGCCAAGCACAGCAGAGCTGCGATCCCCATGGATGGACGGAGAAGCCTCATCACGTCGAGTATCGCGCCGGGCCATGCTCGTAGCAAGCTCGCGCGCGGGGTCGTGCTGCTTTAGTCAGCAGCAGCCGGCAGGGCGAGGCTTAGCGGTCGAGGAATTCGCGCAGGCGGGCGTAGCCGGCGCGGCTGACAGGAAGCTGAGCGCCGGTAGTCAGAACGGCGACGTGGCTGTCCTTGGAATACGGCTCGATTTTCGCGACGCGCTCGAGGTTCACGATGTACGAGCGGTGAACGCGGAGGAAACGCGAGGGATCGAGAGCGGTTTCGAGGCTCGCGATGGTCTGCTGCTTGAGATGCTTTTTGCCGTCGGACGCGAGCGCGACGTAGTCGTCCTGCGCCTCCACGTAATCGAGCTTGCCGATCGGAATGATGAAGACGCGAGCGCCATCGCGGACCGGAATCCTTTCGAGATATTGCGCAGGCGGGCGCGCGGCAGCGGCAAGCTCGGCTGCAGGAGTCGCACTCGAGGGTGCTTTCCCTTCGAGGCGCTCTTTGGCGCGCTTCAGCGCGGCTTCGAAGCGGCCCGGGCCCACGGGCTTCATGAGATAGTCGACGGCGTGGACTTCGAAGGCGCGAATCGCGAAGTTGTCGTGGGCGGTAACGAAAACGACGGCGGTTTCATTCCCAATCAATTCGAGGACTTCAAAGCCGTCGAGCTTGGGCATTTGGATATCGAGAAATACGAGATCGGGTTTCAGCTCGGCGACCGCCTTCACTGCTTCGAAGCCGTTGGCGCACTCGGCGACGAGCTCGATTTCCGGATGCGAGGACAAGAACTCCCGCAGAATCTGCCGCGCGAGCTCTTCGTCGTCCACGATGATAGCGCGGATTTTGCGTGTCGTTTCGACGCTCACTGGGCGGCGACCTCTTTCTCAGAGAGTTTTCGGGCTGGCAGGGTGATGGCTACGCGGAAACGATCGCCCTCGCCTTTGGCCTCGAAGGTGGCGCGATTTCCGTAGCGGGCTTGAAGACGCTGGCGCACGTTGGCCAATCCCACACCATTTCTGCGGCGGGCCGGCGCCTCCGGATCGAAAAGATTCTCGACCACGATCGAGACGGAGCCGTTTTCGCAGCCAACGTCCAGATGAATCCATCCACCGTCGACAAGGTTCGCGATCCCATGCGAGATTGCGTTTTCGACGAGCGGCTGAAGTAGGAGCGGAGGCACGTCAACGGCGAGCGCGTCACCGGCGATGTTTTCCTCCATGTGAAGGCGGGCGCCGTAGCGAGTCTTCTCGACCGCGAGAAACGCGTGGATTAGAGACATCTCCTCTTCGAGAGGGATGGCCGATTTTTCGCCGAGTCCCAGAGTCCGCCGCAGGAAATCGCCGAGCAGAATGCACATTTCGCGGGCCTTCGCCGGATCGGAGCTCGTGAGCGCGCTGATCGAATTCAAGCTGTTGAAAAGGAAGTGGGGATTCACCTGCGCTTTCAGCGCTCTCAATTCGGCTTCGCGAGCAAGGATGCTCATCTGCATCATGCTCGCCTCGGCCTTTTGCGATGCTTCGACGGCGATTAGGACGTAATAGAAGAAAACAGACAGCAGATAGAGCAGCACTCCTGTGACGAACACGACGGGCAGTTCGGAATACAGACGCTCGTTGAGCCCGCGGAATACGGAAACGCTGGACGCCAGAATCCACGCCAGCACCCACGCCGCGAACACCCAAAGGCCGGAAGCAACCAATGCTCCGCCCACGTGTGTGGTCAGAAGCCTTTCGAGCTCCACGCGATCGATCGGCGTGGAGCGGCAGGGGTACCACGCCGAAAGGCAAACGAACGCATAGAAGAGGCAAAGAGGGATCGCCAGCGCTGTCGCTTCTTCGATGCTCACCTGATGGGTGATGGAGAGGAGATAGACGAGCAGCGCCGCGAGGGGAATCCATGCGATCAGGTAGAGCAGAACGCGTCGTAATTGTCCAAGGAGCGGGTGCATGGGAGTCAGTTCTTGATGTTGACTCCTCCGAAGATGGCGGCGCCACGGACGATCAGTTGCTTGGCCGGCGTCGATCCGGCCGGTTGGGGATACGTCTCATCCACGAACGCGCCCGCAATGGCAGTCGCTTCGATCACGATTCTCCAAGTGTCGGGGACCCGCACCTCGCCGCCACCGAAAATCGTGTCGATATGCAGGAATGCGCGGTCGCCTTCGATATCTGCGCGAGTGAAATCGATGTGAAAGCCGCCGAGAATCGCGGTTGCCTTCCCGAATCGGAAGCGTTGCGAGGTAATTCGTCGCTTGAAGCCGCTCAGGATGACAGACTGATCGAAGGTCGCATCATCGCCATTCCCCCCGGGCGCGGAGGCTGCGAAAAACGACGCTCCCGGCGGAGGCGGCGGCTGGGGTATTCTTGGCGGTCCCGGACGCGGCGAGCTGTCGAACGAATTCCGCGTTGCGTCTGGCGCCGTCGGCTGTGGCGCCGCCGGGTCCTGTGTCGAATCCTGAGTCGGATCGTGTGTGGGACCGTGTGTCGGACCGGCCCAGCGAGGCCAGGAGCCGGGTTGCCCGAATCGTCCGGACGAATTCGTCAGCATCCACAGGCCTCCGGCGATCATTAGCAGCGGCCACAGGCTCCCGATGTGGATATGCAGGAAACCCAACTCGTTCGAGATGGAAACGGCTCCCCAGGCGAGCAGAATCGCGCCCCAGAAACGCCCGCCGGCGTGGGTAGAGAAGATGACGGCCAGGCCGGCGACAATCAGAATCGCCGGCCAAACGAACTGAAAGGAGATATGGGCCGGGATGATTCCCAGCTGATCCAGAAGGAAGATCACCCCGAGCGTAGTGATCCACAAGCCTACCAGGAGGCCCGGACCCACCACGCGTCTGTTACCGTCCGTCATCCTCTCCTTCTCCGTTAAGAGGTCCGTCAATCAGCATCAAGCCGTTCGACGGGAGAGCAGAATCGCGCACCCGGCAAGCACGAAAGCAAGCGGCCAAAATCGGAACGAGTCGCCCATCGCCGCCGCCTTCGCCCAACCGTCGGCCAAGCTCCAGAGGCTCTGCAAGAGCAGGGAGACGACCCAATGGCTGTCCGTCAGATGTGCGTAGCCAAGTTCGCACAATTGAAACACAATTCCCACAAAGATCAGAACCGCGGCGCCTAGCGTGGCGGCTGCTGACGAGGTAGAAGCGGGAGAGGGGACTCTCCGTTCGACGTTGGTCATCATGTCGTCTCCTGCCAGAATTTGGTGTCGTTCCATGGCGAGAGAATAGGATGTGGCGTCTGCGGCGTCTTGAGGTTTTCGGTGAACGGCAGCCAGTTACCGGCGAATAGCGAAGAGGCAACCCCGCGGGGAAATCTGAGAAGAGTTTACCTACGAAAAGAGGCTCATGCCAAACCAGAAAGCGGCCGCGGTGATGACGCTTGCGACGATCAATAGCCAGCGGAGGTGTTTCTTGCGCGCGGCAACCACAATCATGCCGAGGACAACAAAGAGGAAGACCGGTTCGGCCCAAAAGAAGCGCGAGCCGAATCCGGAGGTCCACTGGCCTGCGTCTCCTGAAGCCACACAGAGGCGAACGACGTAACGGCCGTGAGCGAGATGGCAACGACGCCCGGCGAGCGCCATGCCTTTCGCCCACTCAGGGATGACCCAATCCTTTCTCGTTTCGCGCCAGTCCAGCCATGTCTGACCGACGACCAGCCCCACCAGAACTAGAACGAACAGCGCCACATGCCCTCCCCAAGACCGGGCCGCTCCAGCGCCCCCCAACGCGCTTCGCGTTTGCTGGAACGACCCGCACGCTGCTGCCGTCGAATCACATCCTCAGTGCGAAGCGCGCCCGTGCGACCGGCGACTCCGCTGCTTCGACAGACCTTCCGCCTCCACCATTTCGAACGGTTCTTCTATGACGAAAAACTCTGCGAAGTCAACGACTGAATCGGCGCTGAAAGCATCAGCGGCCGTATGCCCTCGCTGCCGCTTCGCGATCCCTCTGAACGCCTTTCGGCGGGCGCTATGAGTGGGCAATCCTTCTACCAAAGCGGCCCGAATGAGCATTCCTTCGATGCATTTGCTATGTGCAATGGCTTCATGAAAATGTGGGACGGCACGGGCCGCGCCGAGTGGATGTAGGCGCCGCTGCGCGACTTCCCTGCGGCCGGAATATCCAGAAGCTGGAAGGTTGTGGGGCGAAGTATGAGAAAGTCTTTGCACGGATGCGATTCGCAGGAGAAGGTGCGGTTATAGATGTTCTAGTACCGGCAAGCCGGGGTTGTGATTCTCACAACGCGGCTGCGGCGAGCAAAACGACCGCGGCGCCGAATCTGCTAGCATAGGCAAATCTCATGCGAAATCCCTGGATTATCGCGCACCGAGGCGCCTCCGGCCACGCGCCCGGAAAACACGCTCCTGGCTTTTCAGCGGGCGGTCGAGCTGGGTGCGGGCTTCATTGAGACTGACCTGCACCTGACCCGGGATGCGCGTTTCGTTGCGATACACGACCCAACGCTCGAACGAACCACGAATGGCCAGGGGCCGGTGAAGGATCGAACGCTCGCCGAGTTGCGGCAGCTCGACGCGGGGATGTGGTTCGACCGGCAATTCATGGGCGCGCATATTCCCACGCTCGAAGAGGTGCTCAAATTCTCGCGGCAGAACGACGTGATCTTCTATCTCGAGATCAAGTACGACGGCGCGTGGGGCATGCACCACTCGCTCGTCGCAGCGCTGCAGAATTCGGAGAATGCGGCGCGCACGATCGCGATTTCGTTTGATCCGGAGACGCTGCGCGCGCTGCGACAGATCGATCCCGGAGTGATGATGGGGCTGCTCGTCGACCGGGGAGGACCCGACCTCGTGAAGACGGCGCTCGACGCGGGCGCGCGGCAATTGTGCCTGCGGTGGGATCTCGTGAACCGCGAGACTCGTCGAGCGGGCGCATCGGTCGGACCTGCAAGTGGTGACCTGGACCGTGAACGACGCGGGCGAGATGCGACAATGTGATCGAAGCCGGTGTGGACGGCATCATGACGGACTTGCCGGATCGGCTGCGCGCGGTGGTCGAGGATATGTCTTCGGCGTTAGCCGCGCGACGTGATCTGACGTTTTATTTCCCACTTATTTCGGCGGACATTTCGGAGAACAGGGCGGAGAACTGCGCGAGCGAGAGCTGCTCGGCGCGGGCATCCGGGCGAAGGCCGCACGCGTCGAAGGGCAGCGTGGATGCGGTCGTCCGGCGCGACGGCGCGGAGATTATTGCGCAGCGTCTTGCGTTTCTGTCCGAAGCACATCTGCACGAATTCGAGAAATTTCGCTTCGTCGCCGGACGCCCAGGGAAGCCCGCTCGCCGGGCAGCGTCATGCGGACGAGTGCGGACGTAACGCGCGGCGGCGGGCGAAACGCGCCGGGCGGAATGCGCAGAACGATTTCGGGCCGCGTGTAGAACTGGCAGGCGGCCGAGAGATAGCCGTATTCGCGGCGGCCGGGGCGAGCGGCGATCCGCTGCGGCCACTTCGAACTGGATCACGATGTGAATCGAAGCGATCTGTTCGGCGTAGCCGAAGAGTTGGTGGAGGATCGGCGAGGTGATGTAGTAAGGCAGATTGCCGTAGACGCGGAAGCGATCTCCGTCCGACGAGCTTGCCAAGGTCGAGCTGCAGGACATCTCCGGAGACGATTTCGACCGAACGGCCACTCGGTCCGGGTGCGCTTGAATGCGCTGGCGCAGATTTTCGGCGAGGCGAGCGTCGGTCTCGATTGTGACGACGCGGCGGCCGCGGCCGGCCAGCAGGTGCGTCATCTCGCCGTGACCGGCGCCGATTTCAACCCAGACGTCGTTCGGGATCGCGCGGCAACGTATCGAGGATTCGCTTTTGCCAGGCGGGATTGCCGAGGAAGTGCTGCCCCAATTTCTGACGCGCCATGGCGAAGGAGTGTAACAACTGCCGCCTGGGCGCGACAAACGGGCCTCGGTAGCAATCGTGCGATAGCAGATGCGGCGCGGCTGTCGGGAGATTGGGTTGACGAACGCATGGAGGCTCCGTTACCGTTTTTATTGTGGTCGAACGCCGATGAAAATTCTCTTTGTAGCTTCCGAAGGGCTCCCGTACTCGAAAACGGGCGGGCTGGCGGATGTTGTCGAGGCGCTGCCGAAGGCGCTGCGGGCGATGGGGCACGACGTGGCCGTGCTGCTGCCGCGGTACCACGCCAATCAAGATCCATTCGGTGCTGATTTCGAGCGTGACGCTGACGCTCGGCGACCACGTGCGGTTTCCGGCGATTGCGGAGGCGGCGCCGGTCGAAGGAGTGCGCTACTTTTTCGTCGACGATCCGCCGTTTTTCGATCGCCCGGAGCTCTACGGCGACTCGCGCGGGCGACTATCCGGACAACGCCGAGCGCTTTGCGGAATTTTCGCGCGTGGCGATCGAGTTCATGAAGCGCGTGTGGCTGCCGGATGTGGTCCATTGCCACGACTGGCAGACCGCGCTGGTGCCGCGTGCTGCTGCGCACGCAACACGCCGAGGATCGCGCGGTGCGCTCGCTGCCCGTTGTGTTCACGATTCACAACCTCGCCTATCAGGGAGTTTTCGACGCCGCTGTGCTGCCGAAGATCGGTCTGCCGGATAGCGCTTTTCAGCGTGGACGCTCTCGAATTCTTCGGCAAAGTGAATTTCCTGAAGGGCGGATTGATCTATCGCGGATTATCTGACGACGGTGAGCCGGCGTTACGCCAAGGAAATTCAGACGGCGGAGTACGGCTGCGGGCTCGAAGGCGTGATTCGCAACAGAGGGAGACCGGCTGGTCGGCATCTTGAATGGCGTCGATTACGCGGCATGGAATCCGGAGACGGACAAGCTGATCGCGCAGAACTACTCGGCGGAGAATCTGGCAGGGAAGAAGGCGTGCAAGAAGGATCTGCTCGCGTCATTTCCAGCTGCCGGAGGGCGACTTGGCGCGCCCGCTGATCGGAATCGTCTCGCGGTTTGCCGACCAAAAAGGTTTCGACCTGATCGCCGAAATCGCGGACGAGATGATGAAAGAGAATGTCGCACTGGTCGTACTGGGAACCGGCCAGGCCGAGTATGAGAGGCTCTTCAGGCAGCTTTCGGAGAAATATCCGGAGCGCGTGGGCGTCAAAATCGGTTACGATAACAGCCTCGCGCATAAGATCGAGGCGGGCGCGGACATGTTCCTGATGCCGTCGCGATACGAGCCGTGCGGGCTGAACCAGATTTATAGTTTGCGGTATGGGACGGTCCCGGTCGTTCGGGCGACCGGGGGACTCGACGATACGATACAGAACTTCGTTCCCAAGACGCAGCAGGGCACGGGATTCAAGTTCGAGGAATACACCGGCGAGCGCGTTGCTGCAGTGCCTGCGCGCGGCGCTGGCGACGTACGGCGACGCAAAGGCCTGGCAGACGGTGCAGGCGAACGGCATGGCCAAGGATTTTTCGTGGAAGGCTTCGGCGGCGTCGTACGTCACTCTGTACGAGGCGGCAAAGCGGTCGCGAATCCCAAGAGTCGCTGGAGCATCTAAACACGCGGGCGTAGACCGGCGGTAAGCAGGCCGGAAGTCGCTCATAAGGGGAAACTTAAATGTCAGACAACATTCCGGCTGTAACCGATGCGAGCTTCCAGGCCGAGGTGATCGACGCGAGCAATAGCCAGCCCGTGATGGTCGACTTCTGGGCCGACTGGTGCCGGCCTTGCAAGATGCTCTCGCCGACGGTGGACGAGATCGCGCGGGAGCACGCGGGCAAGCTGAAGGTCGTCAAGCTGAACGTGGACGACAACATGAACGTGCCGGGCAAATTCAATATCCGCGGGATTCCGACGCTGCTCGTGTTCAAGGGCGGACAGGTGGCCGAACAGATCGTCGGCGCCGTGTCCAAAGAGCAGATCACCAAGGCTATCGAGCGCCATCTTTCCTAAGGCGCTTCGTTCGGTCTCAACGGAGCCGCCTCGCGGGGGCCACGATACCCCGCGAGGCGGCTTTCGAGGTTTTTCGCACATCCTTCCTTGCGGCGATCCATGACGATGACAGACTAAGGCGAAGCCAGAGATGCGCCGGTGCCATTGGGCGCAGAGCCCGCTGATGATCGAGTACCACGACGCGGAGTGGGGCGTGCCGGTGCATGACGACCGGACGCTGTTCGAATTCCTGATCCTCGAGGGCGCGCAGGCCGGGCTTGAGCTGGGAGATGATTCTCCGCAAGCGCGAGAACTATCGCCGCGCGTTCGACGGATTCGATCGCCGCGAAAATCGCGCGCTACGACAAGCGCAAGGTGCGCGCGCTGATGGCCGATGCCGGGATCGTGCGCAACCGGCTGAAAATCGCGGCGACGATTGCGAATGCGCAAGCGTTTCTCGACGTGCGAGAAGGAACACGGCTCGTTCGACCGCTATATCTGGGAGTTCGTCGGCGGCAAGCCGCTGAAGGAAATTCGCTGCCGAGAGCGCGCGCCCGTGCCGGCACAGCACGCCGGAATCGGACGCGATGAGCAAGGCTCTCAAGAAGCGCGGATTTCGTTTCGTCGGCTCGACGATTTGCTACGCTTTCATGCAGGCTACGGGCATGGTGAACGATCACGCCCTCGATTGTTTCCGGCGCGCCGAGATTTCTGTAGATTCGCGTTACCCTCTTGACAAGCTAGCGTGGAGCCCCCATCTTAGATGGCTTTACCCTGGGGCTTTGCCTTGTCTGTGGGTGGCGTGGACGGGAGAGGGACGTGAAAGTACGGGTTTGTTTCCACGATAAATGTTTCGACGGGGCGTCTTCGGCCGCGATCTTTTCGCGCTTTTATCGCGAGCGCATCGATCCGGGCGCCGAGTTTCTGTACACCGGGATGACGCACAAGGCCTCGCAGCCGTTCGAAGACGGCGTATTCGACGGCGACGAAAACGCGATCGTGGATTTCAAGTATTCGAGCTCGCCGCTGCTCACGTGGTGGTTCGACCATCACCAGAGCGCGTTCCTGAAGCCGGAAGACGCCGAGCATTTCCGGCAGGACCATTCGGGCAAGAAATTCTACGATCCGTCGTACAAGTCGTGCACGAAATTCCTGGCGACGATCGCGAGCGAGAAATTCGGATTCGACGCGAAGCCGCTCGCGGAATTGATCGAGTGGGGCGACATCATCGACGGCGCGCAGTTCGCGTCGCCGGAGGCCGCGGTCGCGCTGGCGGAGCCGGCGATGAAGCTGGCGCTGGTGATCGAGGCGGCGCCGGAGGCGAATCTGGTGCCGCAGCTGATTCCGGATCTGGCGCGGCTGCCGCTGGCGGAGATCATCGAGCTGCCGCTCGTGAAGAAGCATCTCGGCCCGTTGCTCGAGCGGCATCGGCGGTCGATCGACATTTTGCGCGAGCGCACGGATTCGCGCGGCGGCGTGGTCTATTTCGACGTGAGCGATCTCGATCTCGAGGGCTACAACAAATTCATCCCGTACTATCTGCATCCGGACGCGCTGTATTCGGTGGGCGTGAGCGCATCGCCGACGCGGGCGAAGGTATCGGTCGGAACGAGCCCGTGGAAGGAAGCTGCCGCCGACGTGAATCTGGCGTCGCTGTGCGAGAAGTACGGCGGCGGCGGGACATGCGCGCGTGGCGGCGATTTCGTTTGGGCCGGGCGATCTCGTGCGCGCGCGGCAGGTCGCCAAGGAAATCGCGGCGACGCTTCGCAGTTGATCGTGACCGCTCGCTTGTCTCGCGTTAGTGAATTCTCTCGTGTTAAGTTAAAATGTGTGCTTTGCTGGGCCGCTAGCTCAATGGTAGAGCAGCTGACTCTTAATCAGCGGGTTGGAGGTTCGAGTCCTCCGCGGCTCACCACTTCTTCTCTTTTGTTCTTTGTTTTCAATTGACTGACTCCTGCCGCTGCTCTTCCTGGCCCTCCTGCGGGGGAACAGAAGGGAACAATAAGGCCGCGACATTGGCTACGGCGCGCCGTTTGGACTCCGGCACCGAGTGAGTGTACACGCGGAGCGTAGTCTCCACATCGGATTGCCCGAGAATGTCCTGAGCCGCCCGTATCGTCGCGCCTGACTCGCTGAGCCACGTAGCGTGCGTGTGACGCAGTACGTGCCAGGAGATCGGGCGCAGTCCGAGCTTCACGCAAATAGGCCGCAGAACTCGATTGGCGAGGTTCTTGGGCCCCATGGGCGTGTTGGTTTTGCTGGTGAACACGAGAGCCGCAGCATCTGTATGGGCACAGCGCTGCCTGTGTGTCAGCAAGGCCGCTCGGACAGGTTCACTCATCGGTACGTCGCGGACGCTGCTTCGGGTCTTCGGTGTGCCAAAGCCGGACTGTTCCGAATACGTCTCTTTTACCTGTACGACGCTCCGGACGAGGTCCACTCGTCCCCACCGAAGCGCCGCGATCTCTCCGATGCGTAGCCCAGTGAGTACCGCGACAGTTACAACCGTGCGGCACGGCTCGGGCAAAGCCTCGATGAGTCGGAGCGCGTCCCGCGGCTCAAGGAAGGTAGGCTCCTTCTTCGGAACCCGCTCTCCAATACTGAGTCCGCGCGCTGGATTCTCTTCCAGATATCTCCACGTTACGGCTTGGCCCAAAACCTTGCTGAGAGTGGTGCGTATTCCGTGGAGAGTTGAGGAAGAGTAACCCTGCTGCTTTTTTCCGACCACAAAAGCCTGCAACGTTTCGCGGTCGAGGTCGCGCAGGCGCAAGGGACCGAAAGTTTGCAAGACATAGCGGTGGAGTTGATACCGGTAGTAACGTGCGGTAGCTGGTTTGATGGTGGGCAGTGCCAACGGCTCCCACTTCTCACGTGCGAACTGCTCGAACGTGATCGTTGCCAGTGGGCGCTTGTGGCCCTGATTGGTGGAACGAAGGCAATTCGCCAAAAGATTGCGGGCCTCGCTTTTGGAGATCTGGCCGACAGGCCCGAGCACTTTAGAGCGAAGGACCTTGCCCAAAGTGTTGTCGGGCTGAAGCACCGTTTCCCGCCAACGAGCGACCCACATCTTCTGGCCTTTCCCCTTGATGGTCAAACAACCGTTCTGGAATCTGCGTCGAATCACGGTTCTCCTTTCCGTGATTCGTCCGCTCGTTCCCGCGTCAGCAAGGAGTGTACCGCGTGCGTCAAGCAGCATGCGAGCCTCTCCGTTGGGATTCGACCCAGGCCAACACTTCGTCCTGACGGAAGCGCCAGTACTTTCCAAGCCGATAACTCGGTATCCGCTCCAAGGATCGTTTGCGTGTCCGTCCGTAGACCCAAGACACAGGGACTTGCAATAAGTCAGCTACCTGGTGAACCGTCAGAAGGTGTTTTCCGTGGCTTTCCTCTCCCTCTGTTGCCGCGATGGGCGCGGCATTGTTCGGAGGGCTGAGGGATGTTTGCGAGAATGATGCCGAGATTGGCGGTGTCTCCTCTCCTGCGATGTCTGACGGCGTCGAGGATTGATTGGGGGTCGAGCGCATTGCAGAGCGCGGGGCATGCTGTCTTGAGGACGCTGTATTCTCGCGCGCACCGGATTGGGTTGAACGAGGCTTCATGTCTGTTATGCGGTCTTTGTGAGAACGTCTCCTTTGAGTGGCTCCTGGTCAATCTTGGTCGGATGTTCGCTCAGCCAACGCTTGAACTCGTCATCCCGCTTGAAAAGCAGCTTGAGCGCTTCGCTGACGACGTAGGACGCATTTGCGCCGATGAACTGGGCGTATTTGTCCAGGTTGTGTCTGACTTCTTCCTCCAGACGAACCTGAAGGGTTGTGGTTTTAGGCTGCTTCGACGGTGCTTTCAGTAGTGGCAACTGTTTTGCTCCTTTCCTCTTTCGCGGTGTAGTGCGGCTTGCATTACAAGCTGTTTGCTCCGATCTCTGCACGCGGACAAAACACGGCCCCGAGCGGCTCGGGGCGGGCGGGAGCGACCCCACGATGTTTTGGGCGGCTGCAAGCCGCACAAAGTGGGGTCGCTCCCGCCCTTTCTTGTGTTTTGTCCGCGTGCAGATGTCACCCGTTTCATTTATGTATCCGCTCTTCTTTCAAAGGGTCTGCGATTGGGCGGGTCTTGACTTGGGAACCGAAGCTGTACCTGAAGGACCGCGCACTTGCCAGCCGTCACCCCATCTTCTGTTGCTTTCGCCGAATACCGCTTCCTGGCCTGGCACAGTGACAGCTCGGAACAGGACTTTCTGGGTAGGCGTTCTGGTTGTTTCCGACTCCGCCCGCAAGTCCTTCGGCAATTGATTTCTTCTCCAAAGACGGAAGAGCGTGTCGAATATCTCGCCGCTTGAAACGCTTCGCGACCTGGTTTCGGAAGATCAGGTCGCCTTCCGTAACGAGGGCGTATTTCTTGCTGTCCCATTTCGTCTGGATGTCGAAGTAGCGAGCTAAATCCGATAGGCCCCTGCCTTCCACAAGGAACGAGAAAAGCTCTCCCGCATCCTGCTGGAGGCCCGCTGTAGTGGAGATGTAGATGAACTGAAAGCCCGGTAGCTGCCGGAAGAGAGGCCGATAAGTGCGCAAGTGTCGGACGTATCGGTCGAGGTTGCGATGCTCAGGGTCGACGTAAGTGAACGTCACCACAGGCATGTAATCGGGAGCGGGATAGGCTACGCACAGCGGAAATCCCTCGGAAAACGCGATGGCCTTGCCATTCCCGTTGGGCTCTGAGAACAAACTGTCGCTGAGTTTGAACCGTTCGATGAGGTAGCGTCGTTTTTCTTCCGCCGTCTCAAAGTAGCGGTCTTCGGCGTTGGCAAGAATGAAATCCAGGCCGAGCAGCCGCGTCTTGATGTAATCGAGTTCGTGCTCCCTGCGATTGCGGAGATGGGCCTTGCCAATCGCTTCGTAAATCCGACGGGAACCGAGGTGATACACCAGGCTTCTGCGCGTATATCTCTGGGCCGTGGCATGGCCGAGACGAAACAGTTTTTCGATGAAACGTGCGTTCCGCTTGCCGCTCTTAGCGTGGGTAGAGTCGAGGAACTGCCGCACCGTGAAATACCCGGAATGCACTGCCACAAGGTAGAGAAACCGAGCCTCGGCTTCGGTATAGCCGAAAGCGCGGAGGCGGGCGAGTTGGGATTCGTGGATGCTCATGGGTTATAGAGTGAAGATCGCTGCGCTCAACTCCCAGTCGTCTCGAATACGGCGCAATCGGTCGGTATCACCGCGTCGCGCGTAGATTTGGAAACCGGCGCGCGCCTTCTGTGCCAGCCCACGCGGGCGGTAATGGTCGGTGGCGAGTTCCAAATCGCGCCGCTGGATTTCGTTCTCGTTCTCGCGCACATATTCAATTCGCAAATCAGGAATCGGAATCTCGCCGGACACGACTTTGAGGTGATACTCGTTGGCGATTTTCTCCTTCAGGTCCTCCTCTATCTGTCCCCTCTCGTCTGAAAAGCGGGCAAGGCGGGAGTAGAGTTCCCGCTTGATTTCGTAGTCGAGCTTGACGCGAAGCACCCTGCCGCCGCGTCCTTCGATCTCATCGGCAACCTTGTGATAGAGCCGGTAGAGTTCTGCGTCGTGGATGGCTTCTTTGGGCTTTTTGAGTCCGTGGTAGGTGACCTGATCCGGGCGAAGAATCTTCCCGCGAGACAAAAACTGGTGGCCTTCCTTCGTCAGGGTCACGACCTGCATGGGATTGTGCTCGGTATCTGAAATGCTCGTGACTCTGACGAGGCCTTGACGGGTCAAACTTTCCACATCGCTCTCCATCCGGGCATGGTCGCCGTTGTAAGCCAATTCGGCGAGGTCCTTCGCGGCTGCAACGCGGAACTTGCCAACTTCCGAAAGCGTCTGAATCTCCGAATCCCGAAGGGAATAATCTTTGTCCCGGTCGGTGTACCTCGTTCGCGCGCGCTGAGTGAGAATCGCCTGGAGGCGTTCCTCGCGGGCCAGCGGCGGGCGTTCTCCGCGCGAACGCTGTCGTCCCTCACGGTCGAGTCGGTCGGCCCTATCTTCCTCGCGGTGGATGTTGTGTAGATTGGTGCGAGCGTTCCAGTCGGAGGATGAACCCCGGCCTACATCCCGCCCAGAATCGAAGCCGGAATCGCGAAAATCCTCGATTTCGAATCCGTCAAAACCTCGGGACATGGCAATTCTCCATTGCGCTCAATGCGGGGGGAACAAAATTCACCTGCGGAGAAAAATGGGGAAGCCGGAGATGCAAACTGCTGGACATCAGTGCTTTTTACCTCAAAGAGGCCTCAAGAAGAGGGCGAGCCTTGCTCTCCTGGATAGATGAAAACTTCCTCGATGTTCTTGCCGAATACGCGGGCAATCTTGAACGCCAGATCGAGGCCAGGTTCGTACTTGCCGGTTTCAATCGCGTTGATACACTGCCGGGTCACGCCGACTGACTCGGCGAGTTCGGCCTGAGACCATTCCTTCTCCGCTCTCAACACACGCAGCCGGGTCTTCATTGGTACCGCCAGGAGGCGAGAATGAGGCCGATGCTCCAAAACACGATCATCAATGCTGGAACTAGGAGAGAGGCACCGGACAGGAATCCGAACCGCTGGAGGAGGCCGACAACCAGAGTGAGAAGCAGAGAGGCAACAAAGGCAAAGCTTGTCGCTTCGTGGTTGATGAGTTTCTGATGTGCGTCTGCGGCTCGGAGGAAGCGAAGAAAGCTCCAGAGCGCGCCGCCCGCGAGGAGAATCCCGATTGCCGTGAGTGCGCCTCGCGAATCGCCTGCACGCGCCCCGAGCGTGAAAGCGGCAATTGCAGCGACCACAAAGCCGTAAAACACCCGCAGAGTGGTTCTGCGTCGTTTGCCGAGGGACCGAACGTCCGACTGGTCTGTCATAGATGGCTCCTTCATTTGAATTATAGTACTCTATGACGGTCTATATGTCAACTATAGATTATCTATAGACCTCTTAAGAGGTCTATGTTAAACTGCCAGGTCGTTTGCCTTGTTGTTAGTGCTGACAGGCTTCATTGGGGAGCTTCTCGCGCCCCGATGGAAGGTTATCGATTCAAGCGCTGGCACACTGCGCGTGATTGAAACGGTGTACGACGGACATTTCGATACTCCAAGACGGACCGCAGTGCCCGTCTCATTCAGTTGGGGGCAGAAGCCGGGGCCCTGCTCAAGAGGCTCCGATAGGACCAAGTGCACCCAAGCAGCTTGGTGTTTGCAGCGCGGGCTGGCGGCCCACTCAACAGGCGCAATTTGCTGCGCCGACATTTGAAGCCAGCGTGTAAGAGGCTGGAGCTCGGGGGCACTCATGGCATTCCCTGCGCCACTCGCACGCAACGGTGCTGGACGGTCCGAACGGTGCAGGCCCTGCTGGGACACTCAAGTTCCGAAATCGCAAGAGAAGTCCACCTGCACGCCATTCCTGACGATCAACGTAAGGCAGTGGCGAGCGTCGAAGCGCTTGTTTTTGGACTCAAACGGATTCAAGTTTCCGAAGGGCTCACAAATCGGCGCGTGGGTAAGTTATTGATTTAGCGGGATTGGTCGGGGCGAGTGGATTTGAACCACCGGCCGCCTGGTCCCGAACCATAGCCGTAAAAAATCTAAGCTGTTGAATTGGCTTCGGTTCCCCTGTGCAGCCCTCTCGCTAAATGCGCTACGATTTGCGCTACGCAAGTAAAGGATCGGGAGCGACATTTCCGTCTTGCCAAGTAGATTCGTTGCTTTTTTAGATAGATCGCTGGACTTCGCAGCGAAAACCCATTCCTGCAAAGATTTCTACATAGTTTATGAAGTATTGACTTGACACGCAGTAATCGTCATGCGTATTGTCTGTCGAATAAAATATCGCTTGCTACATCTTATCGTCAGATGGATGTTAACCCGAAGCCGGGGTCTCTGTTCTCCCGACCTAATTTTGCTGCGTATTGTAAGCAGGCATGAAGGCTCTTAACGAAGATCGGGTTCGCGAAGATCTCGCGCGATACCGAAACTAGTCAATTTCCTGCTCAACAACAACCAACAAAACAGCACTCTGGATTCTCGTTGGGCGTACTCGATCCGAGTCCGCCATGGGTGTTGTCTGTCTCTAATTTGGTTTTTCTTGAGCGTCGAGCGCGATTGTCTACGCGTCTGAGAATCAGGAGGCGGTTGTCATGAAAAGCATCCTGGCTGTGTTGTTTGTTCTTGCCGTTTTGATGTGCGCGCTAAGCATGCCAACCGAGGCGCAGTCGAGCATCTGCATTTTAGAGTCACAGTACTGCCCTGCTTGCGGGGACCCAGGCATTGGTTTTTTCAACTGCTTCCAAGAGATCACTTTTCTCGACATTTGCGACGTGATGAACGCTCTGTGCCCTCCTGCAGATGCGGCGCCAGAGACCGGGGCAATGTGTCCATACCACGGTAACGAAGCGACGAGCGGTGACCCAATCTGTTTGGCCAACGGCAACACGTTTATCAAAGAAACAGACGTGGCACTTCCGGGCCTCGGGGGTGGTGTCACACTCGCCAGAACCTGGAGTAGCTTATGGCCTTCGACTCAGACCGCGTTCCAAGTGGGGCTATTCGGTCCCAACTGGCGGTCAAATTTTGAAGAACGAGTGTTTGTTGGCAGCGACAATTACATAAAGTACGCCCGCGGCGACGGGACGTTTTGGTCGTTCGGCTACAGCGGAGGCATCTGGGTTATCGCGGCCCCCAAAACCGCGACTGCCACTCTCGTTCAAGGTCCGAGTTACTGGACTCTTACGTTCGGAAGCGGGGAACAGCGGCTCTTCAACAACACGAGCGGCAACCTCATTGCGATCATCGACAGAAACGGGAACACCACCCAGCTTTCTTACTATGCGACCGGGTTTCTCGCAACGGTAACCGATCCAGCCTCGCGCACGCTGTCCTTCACATACGGCAATCAGTCGTTTCCTGGATTGGTCACGAGCGTGACTTCGAGCGCAGGGCCCTCGATTTCCTACTCCTATGACAGCCAAGGAAGACTGATCCAAGTTACCGAGCCGGACGGCTCGACGCTCAATTTTCAATATAACACGCAATCGTTGATCACTGCCGTCACGGATTCCCAGAGTGTTGTTCTGGAGTCCCACACCTATGACAGCAACGGCCGCGGACTGACTTCATCCCGTGCGAATGGGGTTGAGGCTGTCAGCGTTTCTTATCCCAATTGAAGGGCATCGATTTCCCGCTGAGCAGTGCTGGGAGCGGGATCGCCTTCCAGCACCGAGGTCTGAGAAGGACTGAATCGATGGATCGAAAGCGAAGGATATTCTTTGGCTTCTCAGGCCTTCTGCTGCTGTTGCTCTGCGGATCGGGCGTTCAGGGGCAAGCCCCGACGATCACCTCTATTTCCCCCGCGTCCGGTCCCGTGGGGTCCGTGGTAATCCTGACAGGAACCAATTTCGGAACGACTCAGCAGAGCAGCACGGTTTCGCTGAACGGCGGACCCAATGCAGTTGCGACGACTTGGAGCAGTACCTCGGTCGCCGTGATTGTCCCCACGGGAGCGTCCTCGGGAACATTCACCGTGAGCGTCGGCGGCCAGAATGCGACGAGCGCCACGTTTACCGTCACGCCGCTTCCTTCGGGTTGGTCGGACAGCGATGTAGGAACGGTTGGGTTAAGCGGCAGTTCGAGCTTTGCGAACGGAGTATTCACGGTAGAAGGCGCCGGCACCGGCATCTCGGGCACCGCAGATGCGATGCATTTCGTATACCAACCATTGTCAGGCAACGGCTCGATTGTTGCGCGAATGGTCAGCCTGTCCGGGGGAACAACTGCGGAACAAGCTGGAGTAATGATTCGTGAGACGTTGAACTCGGGCGCCACGATGGCGGATCCCTATTTCACAAACCCCAGTTCGGGGCAGATCTACTTTGAGTACCGGGCGACGACGGGAGGAAGTGCATCGTCCCAAGAAACGAACACTGCAAGTCTGCCCTACGGCTTGAGGTCGTGAGGAATGGGAACAGCTTCACGGAATACATCGCACCGGACGGAGTGAATTGGGTCCAAATCGGCTCAACCGAAACAATCTCGATGGCGACGAACGTGTACATTGGGCTCGTAGTGAGTAGCCATAGCACGACGGAATTGGCGACGGCCACGTTCGACAACGTGTCGGTCAACTCCAGCACTTCGGTACCCGCGTCGATTTCGGACCTCTCTGCTACGACCGGAGTGGTAGGCAGTCAGATCGTAATCGACGGGGCCGGATTCGGCGCCGCTCAAGGATCAAATATTGTGCTGCTGAGCGATTCACCAGTGCCGATCGACTCTTGGACCGACACCGCCATAACAATCACCATTCCAACGGGAGCAACGTCAGGTCCACTCGTGGTGTCATTGGGGCCCAGCATGAACGACAGCAATCCTGTGACATTCACCGTGACTTCGCAACCGCTCCCTGGAACATGGCTGGATCAGGATATCGGACAGACTCAATATGCTGGCAGCGCGAGCTACTCCAATGGCGTGTTCACGGTGAAGGGAGCCTCGGGGCAGATCGGTGCCGCTGCGGATGTTACGCACTTCGTCTATCAGGAGCTCTCAGGAAGCGGGTCGATCACCGCTCGAATTGTGAGTTTGCAAGGCGCGACGGCAGCACAGGCCGGGATCATGGTCCGCCAGACACCGAATTCGGGCGATCTGATGGCCGGTTCGATTTATAAGGGAAGCGACATCTATTATCAGGCAAGGACAAGCGTAGGCGGCAACGTATCGACTGAAGCTTACGCTTCCGCGTCTCTACCTTCTTGGGTTCAAATTGTGTGGAGTGGGAATTCATTCAGCGTATACACCTCGCCGAATGGCTACTATTGGACGCAATTAGGGAGTAGCGAAACAATCGCGATGGCGACAAATGTCTACGTGGGACTGGTGGCGAGCAGCGGGAGCACTACGACGCAAGCCACTGCAACGTTCGACAATGTGTCGATCAACTCCGAAGCGACGCCGGCACCGGTAATCACCGGCGTATCGGCCACGACCGGACCCGTTGGCAGTCAAGTCCTAGTTTCCGGCTACAACTTCGGGACGTTGCAGGGCAACAGTGTGGTGACGCTGAATGCGGCCCCAGTGACCATCAACTCCTGGAGCGACACGGCGATCTTGATCACGATCCCATCCGGGGCCACTTCAGGGCTATTGGTTGTTTCACTCGCACCGAGCATGAACGACAGCAATCCCGTCCGATTCACCATAACTTCGCAACCTCTGCCCTCTTCAGTGCTCGATCAAGATGTCGGAAATACGGCTTCGGTCGGGACTGCGACTTACTCAAACGGTGTGTATACCGTCACCGGATCCGGTAGCGGCATACTGGGCTCCGCGGACGCGATGCACTTCGTTTACACCCCTCTCTCGGGAAATGGAACGATCGTCGCGCGGATCACCGGTTTGTCAGGCACGAGCGGCGCGCAGGCAGGCGTGATGATTCGCGAGACGCTGAACCCAGGCGCAACAATGGCCTACGCCGAATACCGCGCCGGATACGTCTATTTCGGTTACCGGGCTACGACAGGCGGGTCTACATCGACTTCCTCAGAATCTTCCGAATGGCTTCCCTATTGGGTGGAAATCGTTCGCAGCGGAAGCAGTTTCTCGAGTTACGTGTCGCTCGACGGTGTGAACTGGGCCCAGGTCGGCTCGACGGAAACCATCAACATGGCAACGAATGTATATATTGGCTTGGCAGTCTCAAGTGACAGCACGACGGCGTCAGCGACAGCAACGTTCGACAATGTGTCGTTCACATCGAGCGCGTCGCCCGCCCCGGCAATATCTGGCGTTTCGGCAACAACAGGACCAGTTGGCAGCCAAGTGACAATCAGCGGGACTGGATTCGGAACAGCCCAGGGAAGCAGCCAAGTTTTCTTGAATGACTTGGCCGCAACCGTCAACACCTGGTCGGCGACTAGCATCTCGATCACAATCCCCAGCGGAGCGACCACCGGCCCGCTTGTTGTGGCAGTCGCATCCAGCATGGATTCGAGTAATCCGGTAACGTTTACGATCACGTCGCAACCCCTGCCCAGTGGCTGGTTGGACCAGGATGTCGGGGTTGTGCCGGCGCAGGGGAGTTCGACCTACGCAAGTGGAGTTTTCACGGTAAAGGGCACGGGGCATGGAGTCTATAGCACCACGGATGGGTTTCACTTTGTTTACGTACCGCTATCGGGCAACGGAACCATCATCGCGCGCGTAGCGAGTCTGTCGGGGACTTCGTCAGCGGATGCTGGGGTCATGATACGCGAGACGATGAACCCGGCCGCGACCGTTGCTTTCTCGGAATACAACGCCGATGAATATGTGTGGTTCCCGTATCGAACATCAACTGGAGGAACGCCGACGAGCCCGGACGCCTCGGCGGGCGCACTTCCATACTGGGTTGAAGTCGTACGCAGTGGCAGCACATTCAGCGCATACATGTCTTCGAATGGGTCCAATTGGGTGCAGGTGGGAACCAGCCAGACCATCAACATGGCGACGAATGTCTTCATCGGCCTGGCGGTGGCCAATGGGACGACTTCCTCGACCCTTGCAACTGCAACTCTTGACAACGTCTCCGTCAGCAACATTTCCTCTCCCCCAGCGCCGGTCATTTCAAGCGTTTCCCCTGCGGGAGCGCCCGTGGGGGCAGTAGTCACACTCACCGGAACAAGCTTTCAACCGGTGCAAGGCAACAGCACGGTTACAGTAGACGGAGTTTCCGCGACGGTCCAAAGCTGGAACGAAACAGCCATAAACATCTTCGTGCCCACAAGTCTTTCAGCTGGCTCAGCAAGCATGGTCGTGACGGTAGGCGGCCAGGCGAGCAACGGAGCCGGTTTCGCGGCGCTTCCGGCGGTCACGAGCATTTACCCAATGTCCGCAGCCGTCGGCGGATCAATCACGATCTACGGTGCCACATTTGGCGCGACGCAGGGGAGCAGCACGGTCTACTTCAATGGCGTGGCGGCCACTTCGGTCACAAGTTGGAGCGCCACGCAGATCGTTGCCGCGGTCCCGACCGGAGCCACGACCGGCGCCGTCACAGTCACGGTCAATTCGGCGCAAAGCAACCCAACAACGTCGTTCACACTCATCAACCCTGTTATTAGCAGCCTCTCGCCGGCCTGGGGACCTATCGGTGGCACGGTTGTGGTCAACGGAACGGGCTTTGGCGCGACCCCGGGAAACGGCGCAGTTTATATCAATGGTGCGTACGCACAGTTCGGTGAGGGAACTTGGACCAACACACAAATCAGCGTCGTCGTGCCCTCGTCGGCCACCACGGGCCCGCTGACGGTCACGACCGCCGGCCTGACCAGCAACGGTGTCCAATTTACGGTCGAGGGCTCGCTAGCAGTCACCGGGATTTCTCCCAATGCCGGGCCAATCGGTTCCTCGGTGACGATCTCCGGCACGGGTTTTGGGCCATCACAGGGCACCAGCACGGTCACGATGAATGCCGTTGCACTTACAGTGTCAAGCTGGAGCGACACGCAAATCGTCGCTGCTATTCCGACCGGAACTATTACAGGAGCCATCACGGTCAACGAGGAGAGCCTTAGCGCCTCCGGCCCGACTTTCACGATCAACTCAACCGTTCAATTGACTGACTCCCTTGGGAATCAGACAAGTTACACCTCGGAATTACATGGCGGGAGATGGTATTTCGCGCAGGGCCAAGGATCGGGTTGTTCCACTTGTAACGTTCGGGGAACGATCTCGAATTCTTACGACAACAATGGGAATGAGCTTGCCAGCACAGACGAACTTGGTTTGGTCACCACGTACACGTATGACTCCAACAATGACGTGACGTCGGTTACGCAACCGACGGTTTCAGCGGGAACGCCAACGACGACCTACACATACAACAGCTTCGGTGAAGTACTAACTTCGACTGACCCCCTCGGCAACGTGACCACGAACACCTATGACGCCCGCGGGAACCTGCTCTCCGTGGCAACTCCGGCGCCGAGTGGCAACACCGGAGCGAGCGTCACCCAGTTCACTTACGACTCGCTCGGAGAATTGACCCAGATCCAAGACCCGTTGCACGGTGTGACTACAATGACGTACACGTCGGCGGGGTTGATTGCGAGCATCACCGACCCGCAGGGCAACACCACAGGTTATGGTTACGATTCGCGTGGCAACCGCACCAGCGTCACTGACGCACTGAACCACACCACCAACTTCACTTACGATTCAGGCAACCGGCTGACGCAGATCACCTATCCGGACACCACCACCGCCAGCTTCACCTACGACTATCGTGGGCGCCGAATCACGGCGACCGACCAAAATGGCAAGACCACGCACTATGCCTACGACGACGCCGACCGGCTCACCAGCGTGACAGATGCGGCGAATAACGTCACGCAGTACGCCTACGACACCGAAGATAATCTCGTCAGCATTACGGACGCGAACAGTCATGTAACCAACTTTACTTACGATGCGTTCGGGCGCGTCACCAAGACGACCTTCCCGTCGAATTATTACGAGACCTACGCCTATGACGCCGACAACAACCTTACCAGCAAGACCGATCGCAACGGAAACACGATCCAGTATGTCTACGACGCGCTGAACCGGCTCACACAGAAGAGTTATCCCGATTCGACGAGCGTGCCGACTACACATACGACCTCGTGGGCAAGGTTCTACAGGTCAATGATCCGACCGGGACATATGGCTTCGCTTACGACAACATGGGGCGGCTGATTGGGACGTCGACGCAATACACGTTCCTGACGGGACCGTTCACGAACTCCTACACCTACGACGCAGCGTCGAACCGCACGGGCTACACCGCGCCGGACAGCAGCACGAACACCTACACCTACGACACGCTGAATCGGCTGACCACGCTCGCGAACTCCTGGGCTGGCTCGTTCGGCTTCAGCTACGACGCGCTGAGCCGCCGGACGCAGATGACTCGGCCCAACGGCGTATCCACAAGCTACTCCTACGACAATCTATCGCGGCTGCTCTCGGTGCTGCACCAGCTGTCCGGGAGTACCATTGACGGCGCGGTATATACCGTGGATTCTGCCGGGAACCGCACGTCGAAGGCGGACGAATTGGCAAACGTGACGACGAACTACGGCTACGACTCGATCTATGAGCTCTTGCAGGCGACGCAAGGGGCTACCACCACGGAGAGCTACACCTACGATCCGGTGGGCAACCGGCTGAGTTCGCTCGGAGTGTCGTCGTACACGAACAACTCATCGAATGAGCTGACTGCGACCTCAAACGCCAGCTACACGTACGACTACAACGGCAACACAACGAGCAAGACCGATTCGACCGGCACGACGAACTACAGCTGGGATTACGAGAATCGTCTGACGAGCGTCACCCTGCCGAACTCCGGCGGCACCGTTACCTTCAAATACGATCCCTTCGGCAAGCGCATTCAAAAAGTCCTTACTCAGTTCGACCACAACGACCACAAACTACGCGTACGACGGTTACAATCTTCTCGAAGAAGTCGATCAGACGTCGAGTGTCGTTGTCGATATGCCAGTACACGCCGCCTTGATGGTTATCTGGCGCAAAGCCGCTCAGGCACTGTCACATACTACGAGCAGGACAGGATAGGGTCGGTTTCTTCACTGAGCAGTTCGACCGGCACATTGGTCGCTACCTACATTTATGACTCCTTCGGAAATGTGACTGCTTCCACGGGAACGATCTCGAATCCCTTCCGCTATACGAACCGTGATTTCGATCCCGAGACCGGTCTGTACTACTATCGCGCCCGTTACTATGATCCGCGCGTAGGACGGTTCGTAAGTGAGGACCCTGTGTCCTTCGACGGAGGTCTCAATTTCTATGCTTATTTGGCGAACAGCCCCTTGGACGCCATTGATCCTTATGGGTTAAATGCCCAATGCAATCTCCCTGGAGGATGCCCAGCGAAGGCCGGCCCTCCCCCGTGCCTAACCCTGTACCCAATCCAGTATCCGACGCGTACAACGCCTACGAAGACTGCCTGAAGAAAACAGCTGGGCCGGCAGCTGCGGCTGCAAGTTGCGCCGCGGCCATGAAGCAGGCAGGGGATGCGGCGAATCCCGACGACGGCAAATCATCTCCCAGTGGATTGGATCCAATAGTGGAAGGAGGTGAGGCATGGCTTGATTCTGCCAGGGATTGTCTCTGTGAAAATCCGCTCGCCGCGCTTGATCATCGATTTAACGACCTCCAGCCTGGGTTTGCATGCAAGTTTCCGTGGTATGACGATTGGTTCCTACAGTTCTACTTAGGCGACTAGAAGCGCTAGATCGGAAACCAAAATGGAACTAAAACAGCGCGAGAGGCGTTCCTTTGTTGCGCTGGCTGCGGCTGCGCTAGGCGTACTACTGTCTTTCATCGTACTTGGGGCATATCAACTCCACCGCGCAGAAACAGGCCGTTCGAACTGTCTCCCACACACACTTCGTCATTTTATCGCCTCGAGGGAACTCCGAGCTGCGAAACGCGCCCAATTTGAGAGCGTTCGGCTACGGGACTATGTGAAGGTCGCAAGCCTTGATGGCAATGATTTCCCCGAGGCATGGTCGTACCTCTGTGACTTCTTCTCGAAGAGTGACGAATGGGCTGCCGCCAGGCTCTCGTGCGAGCGCGCCATGGAGTCTAGCGGGGCGACAGCGAGCAGCCTACGCAAGCTCGGCTGGGTACTCGAAAACCTAAGAGATTACGCAACTGCCGGTACGATTTATGCGAGAGCTGCGGATACGGACTCCGCGGACCCGGATCTTCAGGAAAGGGCGCTTTGGATGTTTCTTGCGGCGCACAACTATAGTCAGGCACTTGCTCTCGCATCTAAACTGGTCGTTTACGACCACAACGTTGACGACAAAAGCGCTCACGCGGTACTCGGCTTTGTGAATGCACAATTGGGGAACGAAGCGCAAGCAGATGCTGCCTATGCGATCAGTTTCCCCGACTTGCGCCAATCTTCTTGCTCGCTTGAAAACGATAATAACGGACGATGGGCACTTACCTGCTCGGGCGTGTCCAAGAAGAGCGGGCGGAGAGTGTCAAACTGGGTGGTGGCCGGATCGGTGGCGCACCTGGTGGCGCACCCTCCCATCCGCTGACAGAGCCATGCCTACGGCATGGGGAGTAGGGGTGACACGCGACCCCAGCTTGGGCACTCAAAAACCAAGCAGCGGGGAACGCTAAGGGAACAATAAGCGACGAACAGGGGCCAAAACCAGCTACTACGACGCGAGAACGGGCTAGACGAATCAACTACTTAACATTCGGTGAAGTGGCAGCGGGTTGGAGGTTCGAGTCCTCCGCGGCTCACCAGTTCTCCCCTGTAGCAAACAGCAACACAGTCCTGACAAATGTGCCGGCCGAGCCAGGTGTTTCCTCTGGCTCGGCAACCTGGGAGCGAAGATTCCTTTATCCGCCGATGCCGTACGGCGCGAAAGTTGGCCTTCGACGAATTAAGGCACCTCCTGGCATGTTCTGTGACATGCAGCGGGCCTGAGGAATTCCGGATGATTTGGTTCGGATGATTATCGCGCGTGGCAAGAGTACTAGTAGGTTTATGATGCCCTTCCGCGATCGAGAATAGTATTTTGGCGATCGTGCAGTTCTGCCCCTATAATGTACGCTCTAAATCCCAGGGCGACCTCTACCACTTTATTCACGTCGTCGGAGCCTCTTAAGGTATGACATTTCGCGATAGGATCACTTTCCGCGATCTCCTTATCACGATTTTCCTTCTTGGTGCTGTTGCGATCATGCTGCAAAGCTGTGCAGGCAATGACCCTGCGGCGCATCCCAGTCCGCCTGCACCGGGCATCGGCACTCTCAGCGTAACGTCGGGGCCCGTGGGCACATCGGTGACAATCACGGGGACGAACTTCGGGGCGGCGCAGGGAACCAGCACAGTGACGTTCAACGGTGTGGCGGGCACTCCGACGAGTTGGAGCGCCACGAGCATCGTGGTATCGGTGCCGAGCGGAGCGACGACTGGAAGCGTGGTGGTGACGGTAGGCGGGGTAGCGAGCAACGGAGTGACGTTCACGGTGACGACGCCCGCGCCGAGCATCACGAACTTGAGCGCGACGTCGGGACCGGTGGGCACATCGGTGACGATCACGGGGACGAACTTCGGGGCGACGCAGGGGACGAGCACGGTGAAGTTCGACGGGACGGCGGGCGCGCCGACGAGCTGGAGCGCGACGAGTATTGTAGTGGCAGTGCCGAACGGGGCGACGACTGGAAGCGTGGTGGTGACGGTAGGCGGGGTAGCGAGCAACGGAGTGACGTTCACGGTGACGACGCCCGCGCCGAGCATCACGAACTTGAGCGTAACGTCGGGACCGGTGGGCACATCGGTGACGATCACAGGGACGAACTTCGGGGCGACGCAGGGAACAAGCACGGTGAAGTTCGACGGGACGGCAGGCACGCCGACGAGCTGGAGCGCCACGAGCATCGTGGTGCCGGTGCCGAACGGGGCGGCGACGGGAAGCGTGGTGGTGACGGTAGGCGGGGTAGCGAGCAACGGAGTAACGTTCACGGTAACGGTGCCCGCGCCGAGCATCACGAACTTGAGCGTAACGTCGGGACCGGTGGGCACATCGGTGACGATCACAGGAACGAACTTCGGGGCGACGCAGGGAACCAGCACGGTGACGTTCAACGGTGATGGCAGGCACGCCGACGAGCTGGAGCGCGACGAGCATCGTGGTGCCGGTGCCGAGCGGAGCGACGACTGGAAGCGTGGTGGTGACGGTAGGCGGGGTAGCGAGCAACGGGGTAACGTTCACGGTGACGACGCCTGCGCCGAACATCACGAACTTGAGCGTAACGTCGGGGCCCGTGGGCACATCGGTGACGATCACAGGAACGAACTTCGGGGCGACGCAGGGAACGAGCACGGTGAAGTTCGACGGGACGGCAGGCACGCCCACGAGCTGGAGCGCCACGAGCATCGTGGCGCCGGTGCCGAGCGGAGCGACGACGGGAAGCGTGGTGGTGACGGTCGGAGGGGTAGCGAGCAATGGAGTGACGTTCACGGTGACGACGCCTGCGCCGAACATCGCGAACTTGAGCGTGACGTCGGGGCCCGTGGGCACGTCGGTGACGATCACGGGGACGGGCTTCGGGGCGACGCAGGGAACCAGCACGGTGACGTTCAACAGTGTGGCAGGCACGCCCACGAGCTGGAGCGCCACGAGCATCGTGGTGCCGGTGCCGAGCGGGGCGACGACGGGAAGCGTGGTGGTGACGGTAGGCGGGGTAGCGAGCAACGGAGTAACGTTCACGGTGACGACGCCTGCGCCGAGCATCACGAACTTGAGCGCGACGTCGGGGCCTGTGGGCACATCGGTGACGATCACAGGGACGAACTTCGGGGCGACGCAGGGGACGAGCACGGTGAAGTTCGACGGGACGGCGGGCGCGCCGACGAGCTGGAGCGCCACGAGTATCGTGGCGGCGGTGCCGAGCGGAGCGACGACGGGAAGCATAGTAGTGACGGTAGGCGGGGTAGCGAGCAACGGAGTGACGTTCACGGTGACGACGCCTGCGCCGAACATCACGAACTTGAGCGCGACGTCGGGGCCTGTGGGCACGTCGGTGACGATCACGGGGACAGGCTTCGGAGCGACGCAGGGGACGAGCACGGTGACGTTCAACGGAGTGGCGGGCACGCCAACGAGTTGGAGCGCGACGAGTATCGTGGCGGCGGTGCCGAGCGGAGCGACGACGGGAAGCATAGTAGTGACGGTAGGCGGGGTTGCGAGCAACGGAGTGACCTTCACGGTCACCTCGTCCGGGCCGATCTCCGTCAGCCTCAGCCCGAATCTCGGCGGAGCCACCATAACCCAGCAGATTCAACTGACAGCGAGCGTGACAAATGATGTAGGCGCTGCCGGCGTAAGCTGGTCCGTAAGTACGGGCGGAGGGCTCAGCGGCCAGACCACGACTGTGGCCTCCTTCAGCGCGGCAACTGCTGGCGTGTATACCGTGACGGCAACCAGCGTGGCCGATGTCACTAAGTCGGCTACAGCTACCATCGGCGTTACCGACCTCCAGGGAGTCTACAGCTATCACAACGACCTTGCCCGCGATGGCGTCAATGCCCAGGAATATGCCCTCACGACTTCTGTCGTAAATAGCTCGACGTTCGGCAAAATCTTTTCCTGCACTGTCGACGGCGCCGTCTATGCACAGCCTCTATGGGTCGCAAATCTGACGGTCAATGGCGCGAAGCACAACGTGGTCTTCGTCGCCACGGAGCACGACAGCCTGTATGCTTTCGACGGCGATTCCAACCCGTGCGTGCAGCTCTGGAGCGTAAGCCTGATCGATACCGGTCACGGTGCGAACTCTGGCGAAGTGACTGTGCCTTCTGGCCCCGGGGGCTTCGTGGGTGGGGGATCCGGCGACATCATGCCGGAAGTCGGGGTAACCGGCACCCCTGTGATTGATCCGTCGACGAACACTCTTTATGTCGTTTCGAAGTCGATGAATTCCTCTGGCACGTCCTTCTATCAACGTCTGCACGCTATAGACATCACTACTGGCAGCGAAAAATTCAGCGGGCCTATGAATATCACCTCCTCCATCACCTATCTCGGCACTGGTGATGGCGGTTCGACGGTCAGTTTCAATCCGCAACAGGAGGCCCAGCGCTCAGGACTCGCACTGGTCAATGGCGTAGTTTACGTTGTTTGGGCTTCCCACGAAGACCACGCGCCATACTATGGCTGGGTGGTGGGGTTCAACGCCTCGAATCTGACGATTGCGAACGTGTTGAACGTAACGCCCAACGTCGGATATGGCGGCATATGGATGGCAGGAGGCGCGCCTGCGGCCGATGCGAGCAACAATCTCTATCTCATCACGGGCAATGCCGTCTTCGACGTGACAAGTAGTGGCGATGATTACGGGGATTCTTTCCTCCAGTTGTCGAATAACTTGACCGTTTCTTCGTATTTCACGCCGTCCGATCAGGCGACGGACAACGCCGACGATCACGACTTCGGGGCGGGCGGCGCTGCCGTGGTTCTGAATCTGACTTCTGGCACGTTGAAACATCTGGTGATTGGTGGCGGCAAGGATGGCACTCTCTACCTCTTGAATGGCGATAGCATGGGGGGCCTCGGAGACTCGAACGCGCGGCAGAACTTCGGCCTTGGCCACGGGATCTTTGCCACCGGCGCATTCTGGGACAGCAATTACTACATTGCCGGGATTAATGGACCTCTGGTTTCCTATGCCTTTAACAGCTCTACCAACTTGTTCAATACGGCCGTCGCCTCTCAGTCTTCGACGAGCTATGGCTTTCCGGGCGCCACGCCGTCCGTCTCGTCTACGGGCTCAAGCAACGGAATCGTCTGGGCGTTAAACAGCACCAGCTATTGCACCAACCAGTCCCATTCTTGCGGCCCAGCCGTTCTTCATGCCTACGATGCCACGACGCTCACTACGGATCTATGGAACAGTTCAATGGTTGCGGCGGATGCTGCCGGGAATGCGGTTAAGTTCACCGTCCCCTCCGTTGCGAACGGCAAAGTGTACGTAGGAACCCGTGGCAATAACACCGGTGGCGCGTACGGATCGACGACTGTCTCGGGCGAACTTGATGTTTATGGCCTCAAGCCGAACTGACCTGGCTTCCAAAGGGACAGTGGTAGATTTTCCGGCGTGGGCGAAATTCGCGGGTTCGCCGGCGTCGTCGTCCGAGGTCCCGACTTCCGCGGCAATACCCCTATCGCGCGAAGCCAGTTGAGACTCAGCGATTCCAACTGAAGGCAGGGGCCAGCAACGCAATCGGAAAGCGCTTCAACACGTCCGAGATCGCCAACGAGCGGCTTTCTCCCTCAATGTGGCTCTCGACGCTCTCGCCGGTCAGCACGTTGGTCCACGGCCCGGGCGTAGATTCCGGCAGAAGAAGGGCAGTACCGGCCCAGAAGTCCGCCGCCGGCAAGGTCTCCTTTGCCGTATACGTCCGGGCGAGCCATCGCGGAATCACGGCCAGGATGGAATTGCCATCGTGATTCCGCAGAATCGAAATTAGATTTTCGCTTCGGGCGCCCCGTGCGACGTGTTCGATCTCTTCGTGCGTTGCTGTCTGGCTTTTTCCGATTCCCGAATGTCTGTCATATCTTTCCCCTGTTTCGAGCGTACGGACGGCAAATGCCGTCCCGCACAGGTATCGAGCAATTCTAAGGAAGCGCAAATACGGAGAAGACCCTAGATACGGATCTGATTGGAGCGAACGCCCTGAAAACTGCGCTCTACGTCGTCCTCGATCCAGTGAAGTGACGCGCCATATAGGAAACAACGGCGAACGTGAACAGCAGGTGGATCAATAACTCGCGAAATGAGGGAAAGCGAATGCGCCAACCGACGAGACCTAGGAAGAGCATAGAGATGCCGAGAATGAATTCGAATCTCACATGCGTCCCCTGGCGCCTGGCATTTGCATGTCCCTGCCGATAGAGCCTCACACGTCGGCGCGGAGCCTCTCTCGCGTGAGTCGCTAGCCTGTCTTTCTGCCCGCCAACAACAGCACCACGCCTCCCAGAAGAGCCACTCCGCCGAGGATCGGGGGCAGCGGTATCGTCTTTTGTTGCTCGGTGGTTGCTTGCAGGGGACCTATGTCCAACACCTTCTTGTGAGTCGTGTATGTGATGCCCTGGTACGCCAGCGAGACGACCCCCAGCACGATCAAGATGATTCCGATGAGCGAAGCTGTCTTCATGTGCCCTCCTCGGTGCGAGTTTCACAAGCGCCTGGGTTCGCGCCTGCAATCCTCACGTGCGGCGAACCAGCCCGCCGACCAGCGAAACGAGGAAGAGAATCAGGAAAATGAAAAACAGCAGTTTGGCGATTCCTGCCGCCGCCACTGCAAGACCGAAAAAGCCGAAAATTCCTGCAACCAGCGCCACGATGAAAAACGCCAATGCCCAGCGCAACATACGTCCTCCTTGTGCGCCCAGCGGGCCTGCATCTCCGGATAGCGAATTGCGTCTGTGCCCCTGGCGACGCATACTTTTTAAGCTGTTTTATGCTTCCGGCCAATACGCACAACCCGGTAGAACAGGAGTCGCTTTGCTGTAGAACCCGGCTTTTGAGGACCCTAACCCTCGATCGACGGGGAAATTTGGGCGTTGATTCAGCCGCCATCCTGTGCCATTTTCTCTGCGGCTTTTCGGTCCGGCAACCATGCATCCCGGGCCGAGCGGGGCGGCTCCGTGCTTTTTTCGATCGGATGCGCAACCGCGGCATGAAAAGGTAGAAACTAAAACGGGGGACACATTGAAAGCCTTGACGAGAATAATCGCTATCCTGTTGTTCGCGGTCGGCATTTTGGCTGCGGCGCAGCCATCGCAAGCAGCGCAGTGCAATCGCGTTTGCCTGAAGAGCACTGTCGATAACTATCTGGCGGCTTTGGTCGCACACGATCCTTCGCGCGTCAAGTTTGCGCCGGACGTGGTATTCGTTGAAAACACCGTTCCGATGAAGCCAGGCGACGGCCTTTGGAAGACTGCCTCCGCGTTGCCGACAACCTTCAAGATTTATGTGCCCGACCCGGTTTCAGAGGAAGTCGGGCTCATGTGCATCATGCAAGAGAACGACAAGCCCATCGACTTTGTGGTGCGCCTGAAAATCCGCGATGGAGAGATTGTCGAAGCCGAGCATCTGATTGCCCGCAACCTGCGCGACAGCCAGCTCAAGAATCTCGAGACGCCGCGGCCCGGCCTGCTGGCGACGGTCCCGCCGGCCGACCGCGTTCCCCGAGCCGAGATGCTGAAAATCGGCGCTTCGTATTACCAGGCGTTGGTCTCAGCCGATGCCAACAATGCGCCCTTTGCCGACGATTGCGTCCGCCGCGAAAACGGCATGCAAACCACCAGCAACCCTCCGCCTGACAAGCCGGGTTTTGCATCGCTCGGGGCCCTCGGATGCGCCGCGCAGCTCAAGACCGGAACGTTTGACTACATCAAGCGTATCGAGCCGCGCCGCGTGGAAATTGCCGATCCCGAAACCGGCTTGGTGCTGGGGTTCTCGCAGTTCCGCCACCCGATGGTCGAGAAGACGTACAAGATCACGGGCGTGCCCGGCGTCGATCACAACGACTTGAATATCAAGCCGTTCGATATGCCGGCGGCTCACATCTTCAAAGTGAGCGGCGGTAAGATCCACGAAATCGAGGCCATGGGCTTCACGATGCCCTACGACTCGAAGACCGGTTGGGCGAAATACGACAACCAGTCGTCATCGCAATAGTGGTCGACCGCTGATTTCTCCCTTTCATTCAGAATTCGAGATGATCCGTTCGGCGCATGGCATTCGGCGCAGACGCGTTCGGATCCAAACGGAGTGCGGAGTGAAGCAGCACAAAACAAACGGGGGTACACATTGAAAGCCTTGACGAGAAGAATCGCTATCCTGCTGTTCGCGGCCGGCATTTTGGCCGTCGGGCGGCCTTCGCAAGCGGCGCAGTGCGATCGCGCCTGCTTGGAGAGCACGGTCGATAATTATTTGGCAGCGCTCGTCGCGCATGATCCATCGCGCGTCAAGTTTGCGCCGGATGTGAAGTTCGTCGAAAACACGGTCCCGATGAAGCCGGGCGAAGGACTCTGGAAGACTGCTTCCGCCCTGCCCACAACCTTCAAGATCTATGTGCCTGATCCGGTTTCGGAGCAAGTCGGCTTTTTGTGCGTGATGCAGGAAAGCGACAAGCCCATCGAGTTCGCGCTGCGCCTGAAAATCCGCAATGGAGAGATCACTGAAGCCGAACATCTGATCGCCCGGAACCTCAGGGAGAACAGCCTCAAGAATCTTCAGACGCCCCGGCCCGGCCTGCTGGCGACGGTCCCGCCGGTCGACCGCGTTCCCCGCGCCGAAATGCTGAAAATCGGCCTGTCCTATTACACGGCGCTCACTACGAGCAACGGGAAGGCCGCGCCCTTTGCCGACGATTGCGTACGCCACGAAAATGGCATGCAAACCACCGGAAATCCTCCGCCCGCGAAGCCGGGATTTGGAACCATGGGAGCAATGGGCTGCGCCGCCCAGCTCGACACACACGTGATGAGCTACATCACTCGGATCGAACCGCGCCGCGTATGGATCGCCGATCCCGTCACCGGTCTCGTATTCGGGCTGTCGCAGTTCCGCCAGCCGATGACCGAGAAGACCGAAAAGATTGCCGGCGTTCCCGGTGTTGATTCGGTGCCCGTGAACTTCAAGCCGTTCGATCTTCCCGCCGCGCATATCTTCAAAATCAGCGGCGGCAAGATCCATGAGATTGAAGCCATGGGATTCATGATGCCGTACAATTCAAAGACCGGTTGGGAGAAATAATAAATCTGCGAGACTGGACGAACTCCAGCGCGTCTGTGACGCGCTGGAGCAGTCCACTCGCAAGCACTGTACCCCCTGAACTCGCCGTCCCTTAGCGCTTCTGCAATTGTTGATGCAATCGATCGAGCGCCAGATCGCGGTCGCGCAGCGCCGCTTTCTGCGAAGGATCCAGCGCGAGCGCGGCCTCGAATTGCTTGAGTGCTTCGGCGGGCTGGCCCTGCCGCAGCAGCAACTCGCCAAAATCATCGCGAAGGGCCGCGTTCTGCGGGTCGGCCGCAGCGACCTGCCGAAAATTCTCCAGGGCTTCGTCAAACTTCGCCGCTCGGACGAGTGCGCGGGCAAGATCGTAGCGCGCCTGCGCATCGCTGGGGTCCAGTTCCACGGCAATTCGAAATTCCTGCGATCGCCTCGGGAGAGCGCCCCACCCCTTCGAGCGCCATGCCCAGAAACCGACGCGCCTCCTCTTGTTTCGGTTCGAGGCGCACCGCCTGTCGCAACACCTCCACGGCCCCCGCCGGATCGAACCGCGCCAGCATCAGCGCGCCCAGCGAGACGCGCGCGTCGAAATCGTCGCGGTATTTCTCGACGCGATGCTCGAGCAGCGCCGATTCGATTTCGATACGCGCGTCGTCACCGCCTCCGCGCGGCAACACCTGCAGCCACAGATGCGCCATCTCGTCCGTCGATTGATTGCCTCCCAGCACGCGCCGCGGCGGGGAATTGGGATTGCGCGGATTCGCGGAAGAATTGTCGTAGTGATAGCGCATCGAAATCACGGTGCCCTTCGGCAGAAAAACGGGATGGCGATAATGGTAGACGGCCTGCCAGTTCGGGTCCCAATCCGGTATGCGAATCAGCCACTTTCGGCTGGCCATTTGGCAGCGTCGCGTAGCCCTCGATCACGTGCCCAAGATAATGCGCGTGCGGATAGACGGCGAGCACGTCGACGTCGCGCGGCAGGCGAAAATCGTCGCTCACGGCAAAATCGCGCGTCGCCCGCCGGAATGTCGAGCGCGTCGTCATTCTCGAGTTCGATCAGCATCGGAAAACGATCGGGCGGCTTGTCCGTGAAATAAAGGCCGATCGAAGGCTGCGCTTGCTGCGGCGTGCCGATCGGCATGAAGTGCGCGTTGAGCACCAGATCGGTGCCCGGATCGAGCCTGCCACGCCAAGCCGTCTGGCTCGACCCACGGCGCGCTGCCCGGCTTCCAGAAAAGAAAGTGGCTGGGAATGTCCAAAGGGCTGTGCTCGAGCGAGATATCCATGCCCGGAAACCCCGCGCCGGGCTCGCTCTCCTGACGGCGCGCGCGAGCGCGCCGGATCCAGGACCACGTTTGCGTGATGGATCAGGCTCAGGTCGCTGCCGGGACGCACTTCGATGGCGCGAACGTAACGCGCTGGTTTTCAACCGATGGCGAAAAAATGAAATTCCAAAACACGTCCGGGCCCGAAGCGGGCACGGAAAGCGGCCGCGCCGCTTCGAGAATCATGATCCGGCTTGCCGAGCTGCCACCCGCCGGTGAATTTCGGCGCGGGCGGAATCTCGGATGCCGGACCTTCCGGCGCGCCGTCGCGAACCCATTCCGAGATCAGTTCGAATCTGCGCGTCGCTCAAGCGATACTCGCCGAGGAAATCGCCGTAGCCATGCTCGGGAAGCCACGGCGGCATGGAGCGGCTGCGCGTCACCGCGGCAATTTCGCGACGCGCTGCTGCTTCACGTCCTGGTAGCTGAGCAACGGGAATGCGTTGATGCCGCAGAGCGCGTTTGCCGGTCTGCGTCGAATGGTGGCAGGAAGCGCAATGCTGATAGATGATCGGCGCAATATCGCGCGCAAAAGTGGGATGCGGGGATAAGTGCCGTCGCTGTGAAGCCATCGCGCGCGACGGAACCGCCGATTGCGGCATGGACGCCGAAACCGATAAGCCGATCAGTGCCAGGAGCCCGGCGAATGCCTTCGTCGTTTTCGTGTTGAATGCCATCGAAGCAGCGCCGCGAGACACATCGTATCGCAGCTTTTCGCGCTACCGCTGTGAATTCGGCTCGTTCGTCGCAAGGGTTCCCGCGAATCCGCAAGATCTCCGCTGGACTACGCGGGGCGCACGGATTGCCTGGCGTCCGCTTGCGAGAGCAGCGTCACGGCGCGATGAGCCGAGAGCGCGGCGCCTTCCTGCCAGCCGACGATGTGGCTCAGTGTTCGCCGCAAAGATAGATCGGACCGTCGGGCTGGATCGCGCGTTCGTATCCCGGAAACATCGCGGGCTCGTCGACGTGCACCCACGATCCGAGATTGTAGGGAATCTCGTCCCCAGCACACGCCGATCGGCTTCGCGAGCTCCTTCGAGTGGCCCGGATGCAGAACCTCAACCGATTGCCGCGAAGCTTCGAGTTTCGCGGCGAGGTCCATCGTCCCCAGCACCGTGCCGTTTTCCATGCCGTACCCCGAGATGATCACGCCCGTTCTTCGAGAAAAGCCGCGCGCTCGGATACCACACGAGATTCACCGGGCGATTCGAGAAACGAAATCCCGCCGTAAATCGAATCGTCGCGCTCCCAGAATCGCGGTGATTCCCATGCCAATCTTGTACGCCTGGTCGTACGTAGTGTTGTCGATGATCTGCTGCAGGTCGGGCGAAAAATCGGCGTCGATGCTTTTCAGCACGGAGAAGGGAATCGCGCAGATGCAGTAGTGCGCCTCGATCGCAGCCGCCGTTCCCGGTTCTGCGATCGCGATAGACCACGCGAACGCCCGCGGGCGTCTTGCGAATCTGCTCGACCGCGCAGTGGAAGCGAATCAGGTGCGCGAGCCGCTTTTCGAACGCCGCCGGAATGCGGTCCATCCCGCCGACGGGCTGAAACATCGTCGCCTGCCAGAAAATTGCTCTTCGTACATCACGCCTTGCCACAGGTTGGCGTCGAGCAGCAGCGTGCATATCGAGAGGATCGCGGATCATGCCCGCCTGATCGCCCGCGCCCGGCAGCACCTTGTAGCCCGAGCGATCCGAGCCTTTGTAAAAATAGTCGGGCGACAAGATCGCCGTATGTCCGCAGAAATTCCAGCATGCGCTCTTTATCGCCGCCGAGATATTTCCTGGTCGAGCGAGCCGCGCCCGATGGCCTTGGCGAGCAGTTCGGAGACGTGGCCGCGCGTATCGTTCACCACCTGTCGCTGCTGCACGGGCTTGCCGCCATTCAGTCCGTCGCTCTGCATCAGCGAGCTGCGCGACGTGTTCACTTCCACTTCGAGCGGCACGCCGAACTCGCGGCAGTAGCCGAGCATCGTCACGTGCTGCGAAGGCAAGCGCGCAGGACCCGCATTGAAATACGAGCTTTCGTCCCACGTGCAGGTCTGCGATGTCCCGTCCGTCATTTCCACGCGCGTGCCGTTCCGAATCGTCCAGTTGCGCCCTCCGGCGCGCCCGCGCGCTTCCAGAATCACGCAGTGATAGCCCGCTTTGGAAAGCTCCCACGCGGCAACCATTCCCGCGATCCCCGCGCCGAGAATCACGACGCTCTTGCCCTTGCCCGAATTTTCCGGCAGGCGCAGCGTGCTGGCCTGCGCTCGCGGGATCGGCAGAAGCCCGAGCGACTGCATGATGAGATAGGTCGCGCCATAACCGCCGGCGCGGCCTACTTGCGTAAGAAAATTGCGTCGCGTAGTCATGAGATATCGGTCACGCCGATTACAATCACAATCGAATCTGTTGCGCGTAAGGTACAGACAGGCCCCCACGGGAGTCAAATTGGATTCCTGCATCGGCTGGATCGATTTCCCTTGTGCGTCGTCGCGATGTCCGTGGCCCGGTTCACGCGTAGCGGAACAGCGCCTTGAAGCCGTAATCCATGTGCTGCTGGATGTGGCAGTGGAAAAGCGTCAGCCCCGGGTGGTCGGCGACGAAATCCACCGACACGCGGCCGTACAGCGGAACGATCACCGTGTCCTTGATCACGCCGGCGGTCTGTCTTGCCGTTCATATCGACCAGCTCGAATGAATGCCGGTGCAGGTGCAGCGGATGCGCGTCGTCCGTCCGGTTGTGAAACACGAGCCGATAGCGCGCGCCTTCCTTCAGCACGAATTCGCGATCGTGCGGATATTGCTTGCCGTTCACCAGCCACGCATTGAACTTTCCCGCGCCGCTCGGAATTTTCTCGAAGACCATGTCGATCGTCTGGTCGGGCGCCGGCTGCGTGCCCGCGTGGCCGAAGACCGTGTAGTCCCAGGGATTGTTCGGCGGCGGCGCCCACTGCGGCTGTTTGTGCTGATTTTCGTATTCGACCACCACGCCAAGCCCGGCGCTGCGAATCATGTCCTGCGTCGCGCCGAGAATCCACACGCCCGGCTGATTCATTTCGACGAAAGCGTCGATGCGCTCGCCGGGACCGAGCGTGAGCACGTCGACCGGCTGAGGCGAAGGCACCGGATTGCCATCGAGCGCAAACACCTGAAACCGATGCCCGGGCAGCGCGATCGTGCGGTTCTCGATGGCGCTGGCATTCAGCAGATGCATCAGGCACGCGGCCGCCCGAGGCGCACGCGGATCGGCTCGCCCGCACCCGAGCGCCTTGTCGTTGATCGAGAACATCTGCGACGTCACTTCGAGCCCGTTCGGGCGCGTGTCGAGCACGGTCGGCTTCTCGGGCTGCGGCCCGCCTTGCCCCTGTTCGTCGGTATCCATTTCCGCGTTCGTGAAAAACGGCTCCCAATCGCGCATCGCGAGAAAAACTTCCTGATCGTAGTGGCCCGGATCCTTGCCCGAGTCGATCATCAGGAATCCGAATTGCCCGGTGTAGGTGCCGCGATGCAGATCGTCGTCCGCCATCGCGTGGCTGTGATACCAGCGCGTCCCGGCAGGCCGCGGCGTGAATCTGATAGCGGCGCCGCCCGCGCGGCGGCACCGGCGGCGTGCCTTCTTCCTCCGCCCCGTCCACTTCGGATGGCAGAAACAGCCCATGAAAGTGAACGTATTCGGGGACATCCGTGTCGTTGATGGCGTCGACCGTCACCGGCACGCCCTCGCGCATGCGCAGCACCGGCCCAGGCGATGTGCCGTTGTACCCGATCGTGCTGATGATGTAGTTCGGTGTGAGCTCAACGGTCACTGGCGCGATGCGAAGCGTGAAATCGGCCTTGGTCGTTTCGGCCGGGGAGGGATTGGGCTGCATTCCCGGCATCTGATCCTGCTCTGCGCCGGGAAGCAGCTTTGCAGCGCCCAGCTCAGCGCAGCAGCGCCCGCCAGTTTGAAAAAGTCCCTTCGCTTCACGAATCCCTCAAGAACAGGCCCAAAATCCCCGATGCCTTCCGCGGATTAGCCGCGATTTCCTGCAGCCTCGCGGGCGCATTGGATAGGCCCGTTTGGAAAGCATACATCAATCTGTTACGCTCTCGGGGCGCATCAGAGTATCTCATGAAGCTTCTGCCAAGGATTTCGGCGGTGGTTTCCCTCGTAGTGTTGGGTAGTGGTCTGTTAGCGCTCCGGTCGGGTGCGCAGTTGTACGGTTCGAGCCCCTTCGCTCCGGTCACGCCCGAGCAAAGCCATGAAAAGGCTGAGTTTTCGTGGTCGCGGCTCAAGTACACCGCGGTCGCCAGCAGCTTTGGCGGCGGCCACGGGTACGGCTACGGCTACGGCTTTGGCCGCGGAAGCTGGTCGCAGGATTATCCCAAGGCCGACCGCCAGTTCCTGCTCGCCTTGCGGCGGCTCACGCGCGTAATACGCGGTCCACCGAGCAGGTCGTCGACCTCGACAGCGACGATCATCTTCAACTACCCGTGGGTCTACGCCGTCCAGGTCGAAAACTGGACGTTCACGCCACGCCGAAGCCAAGCGCCTGCGCGACTATCTGCTCAAGGGCGGCTTCCTGATGGTCGACGATTTCCACGGCACCGCCGACTGGGAAAGCTTCATGAACGGCATGCGCATGGTGTTTCCCGACCGGCCCATCGAAGACCTGAATGACAAGGATGAAATCTTTCACGTCCTCTACGATCTCGAGCGAGCGCTTTCAGGTGCCAGGCGAGCAGTACGTCAACACCGGCCGCACCTACGAGAAAGACGGCTACGTGCCGAATGGCGCGCCATTCGCGACGACAAAGGCCGCATCATGGTCGCCATCTGCCACAACATGCATCTGGGCGACGCCTGGGAGTGGGCCGACAGCCCCGAATATCCGGAGAAGTTCGCGTCGATGGCGTTTCGCGTCGGATCAATTACGTCATGTACGGAATGACGCACTGACGAGTGACGAGAGATCGGTCTGCGGGCGGCGATTCGGGCGATTCGGGGCTCAGAGTTCTCCTGAATATGTTTCAATTTCTTTTCAAATATCCGGCCGCGATCTTTTCGAAGGGCGATTTCGTCCTGCTGGGCGCCTGGCCGAATGGTCTCTGTCGCTGCTGGTCTTCGCGGCGGTAGCCGGGCTCGGATGGCTGATGCGCTCGCGGATTGCCGGAAGGCCGCGCCGGGCGTGCGCAACTGGCGCGCCGGATCATCTGGCTGCTGCAATCCGCCGTCGCCGCCCTGATGCTTCTTCTGCTGTGGCAGCCGGCGATCATGGTTGCGGAACTCAAGCCGCAGCAAAACATCATCGCGGTCCTGGTGGACGATTCGCGCAGCATGGCCATCGCCGACAACGGCGCCACGCGCGAGGCGCAGGCCGTGAAAGCGCTCGATGGCGGCGTGCTCGCCGATCTGCAGAAGAATTTCAGACGCGCCTCTACCGCCTCGATAGCCGCGTCACGCGCATTCCGAATCTCGACGAGCTGCAAGCCGCTCCGGCTCCCGCCACGCGCATCGGCGACAGCCTCAAGCAACTCGCCGCGGAAACGGCCGATCTGCCCGATCGGCGCGGTCGTGCTGCTCAGCGACGGCGCGCGACAATTCCGGCGGCATCGACCTCGACACGATCTCCGCGCTGCGCAACCGGCACATTCCGGTGCACACCGTCGGCTTTGGCGCCGAAGCAGGTGCCGCACGACGTGGAGATTGACGACGCCGTCGTCGCGCCGCGCGCGCTGGCGGATTCGCGGCTCGCCGCGACCGTCAGCTTTCACCAGCGCGGCTACGCCGGGCAGAAAGCCACGCTTACGCGTGCGCGACGGCGACAAAGTGCTGGCGTCGCAGCCAGATCACTTTGCCGGCGACGGCAAGATCCAGACCGAGAACGTTCTCTTCAACGCGGGCGCCGCGGGAGCGAAGACGCTGCAGTTTTCCATCGACCCGCTGCCGGACGAAGACGAACCGCGCCAACAACGCCGTCACGCGCCTGGTCAACGTCGAGTCAACGACAAGCGCCGCATCCTCTACGTCGAGGGCGAGCCGCGCTGGGAATACAAATTCATCCGCCGCGCCGAGGACGACGACCGCGATCGTGCAGATCGTCTCGATGCTGCGCACCACCGAAAACAAAATCTACCGCCAGGGCATCGACGATCCCAACGAACTCGCGGACGGCTTCCCCTCGCAGCCCGAGGACCTTTTCGGCTATCAGGGGCTGATCATCGGCTCGGTGGAAGCGGGCTACTTCACGCCGGCGCAGCAGGATCTGATCCAGCAGTTTGTCGACCGGCGCGGCGGCGGCCTGCTGTTTCTCGGCGGGCGCTTCGCGCTCGCCGACGGCGGCTGGGGCGGCTCGAGCCTCGCGGACCTGCTGCCGGTGATTCTGCCCGACCGACAAGAATACGTTTCATCGCGAGCCCGCCACGGTCGAGCTGACGCCGGCCGGCGCGGACAGCATGATCACGCCGCTTGTCGACGATCCCGCAGCGCAACGCGGAGCGCTGGAAGAAGCTTCCCTACCTGATGGACTATCAGGATCCCGGCACGCCGAAGCCCGGCGCGGCGGTGCTTGCGGAGATGAAGCGCGGGCGGCCGCAAGATGCCGCTGCTCGTCACGCAGAATTACGGCCGCGGCCGCACCGCGCGTGCTGGCCACCGCCGGCACGTGGCGCTGGCAGATGAGCCTGCCGCTCGGCGACACGACGCCACGACATGTTCTGGCAGCAGTTGCTGCGCTGGCTGGTGGCCGACACGCCGGGCCAGGTGGTCGCCATCCGTGCCCAGCCAGATGCTGTTCGACGACGGCCACGTGCAGTTTTCCGCCGACGTGCGCGACAAGGACTATCTGCCCGCGCCCGACGCCCACGTGCGAAGCGCACATCCTCGGGCCCGAGCGGCATTTCGGCGCTACGGTCGACATGACTCCGGTTCCCGACGCGCCCGGCACATTCCAGGCGGATTGGACCGCCGAGAAGCCCGGCTCGTACCTCACCGAAGTCGTCGCGCAGCGCGGCGGCCAGGAACTCGGCCGCGACGTGCTGACGTTCCAGCGCATGGACGGCGTCGCCGAGAATTTCCACACCGAGCAGAATCGCGATCTGCTCGAAAAACTCGCCGTCGCAGACCGGCGGGCGCTACTGGACGCCCGAGGACCTTTCGAAGCTGCCGGGCGAAATTCCCTATTCCGAGGCCGGCATCACCGTTCGCGAAACCAAGGAGCTGTGGAATATGCCGGTCGATTTTTCTGCTGATTCTGCTCTGCTCTTCGCCGAATGGCTGCTGCGCCGGAAATGGGGGATCGTGTGAAGGCCGCGCATTCTCGCGCATCTGCCTCGCTGGCCGCGCTTGCTGTTCTGCGCGCTCCCCGCGCGCGCGGCGGTCTATTACGTCACGGTCGCCGGCCTGGGCGGCGAGCCGGATTACGAGCAGCGTTCACCGCGCTGGCGATGGATCTCGACAAGCTGCTCAAAGCCTCGGGCAGCGATGTGCACGTCTTCACGCTCACCGGCAGCGACGCCACGCGCGCGCATCTCACCGATACGCTGGCGCAGGTCGCGCGCGAAGCCAAGCCGGACGACGATTTCGTGCTCATCCTGATCGGCCACGGCTCGTTCGACGGCGTGGAATACAAGTTCAATCTTGCCCGGCCCGGACATTTCCGCCGCGGACCTTGCCGCCCTCTGCGACCGCATTCCCGCCAAGCGCCAGTTGATCGTCAATACCACCAGCGCCAGCGGCGGCTCGATGGCCGCGCTCGAAAAGCCCGGCCGCGCCGTGATCGCCGCCACCAAGAGCGGCACCGAAAAAAACGCCACCGTCTTCGCGCGCTACTGGGTGAGGCGCTGCACGATCCGGACAGCCGACGTGGACAAGAACGACGCGATCAGCGCGCTCGAAGCGTTTCGCTACGCCGACCGCAGCACGGCCGCGTTTTACGACTCGCAAAAGCGCCTGGCCACCGAGCACGCCGTCTTCGAAGACACGGGCAAGAACGATCCGGTGCGCGACGCCTCCACCGACACCGGCGAAGGGCTGCTGCTCTCGAGTTTCACGCTGATTCGCCTCGGCGCCGCGCAGAAGGCCTATGCCGATCCGGCCAAACGCGACGCTGCTCGCGCAGAAGGAAGAGCTCGAGCAGCAAGATCGACACGCTGAAGTATCAGAAAGCGGCGATGGCGCAGGACGATTACAAAAGCCAGCTCACGGCCGCGCTGCTCGAGCTGGCCAAGGTGCAGGAGGAGCTGGACAAGTGAAGCGCGCGCTGCCAATGCGCGATTCTGTGCGGCGATGCTGCTGGCTCGCTGCGGCCAGCGCGCGTTCTGGCCGCCACGCCCGACGATTGCCACGCGCTGCGCAAGCACGGCCATCGCGCCGAGGCGCAAGCCTGCTACGAATCGCTCACGCAGACGCGCGATCCCTACCTGCGCGCCGAAGGCTTCTGGGGCCTGGCATGTACACGGACGCGAACAACGAATTCCGCGCCGCGGTGGCGCAGTCGCGACAGCAACGCGCTGTATCGCGTCCGCTGGGGCCTGCTGCTGCACGAGCGCTTCAATAACACCGACGCCGAGGGCCTCTTCAAGGAAGCGCTGCAGCGGGATCCGAAGAACGCGCAAGCCTATCTCGGCCTCGCGCTCGTCAGCGCCGACGGCTTCGACAACAAAGCGATCGACTGGGCCACGAAGGCGCTCGAACTCGATCCCAAGCTGGTCGAAGCGCACGAACTGCTGGCCGAACCTCGCGCTCGAAGATTCCGACACGGCCCAGGCCATCGCCGCAGGCCGACGCAGCGATCAAGCTCTCGCCCGATGCGCTCGACGCCATGGCCATCCACGCCGCCGTCGAACTGCTCGCCGATCGCTCGCCCGACGCGTGGTTCGCACAAGATCGCGCAGGTGAATCCCACGTACGGCGAAGGCTACGCGCTCGTCGCGCACAATCTGGTGCTGAACCGCCGCTACGAAGACGGCGTCGCCTACTATCGCAAAGCCATCGAGCTCGATCCGCAGCTCTGGTCCGCGCGCTCCGAGCTCGGCATCAACCTGATGCGCCTCGGCCAGGAGGACGAGCCGCGCCAGCGAGCTCGAAATGTGCTACGACAACGGCTACCGCGACGCAGCCACCGTCAACAGCCTGCGCCTGCTCGACAGCTACAAGAATTTCGTCACCTTCAAGGACGACACGACCATCCTCAAGCTCAATAAAAAAGAAGCCGACCTGCTGCATCCATACTTCGAAGAAATCCTGAAGCGCGCCATCGCCACCTACGAGAAGAAATACAAGATGAAGCTGCCCGGTCCCGGTGCAGGTCGAGGTCTATCCCGATCACGAAGATTTCGCCGTGCGCACCCTGGGCATGCCGGGCCTCGGCGCGCTCGGCGTCACCTTCGGCGAAGTCGTCGCCATGGACAGCCCCTCCGGCCGCCAGCCGGGCGATTTCAATTGGGCCAGCACGCTGTGGCACGAGATGAGCCACGTCTACATCCTCACCGCCACCAATCATCGCGTGCCGCGCTGGTTCACCGAAGGCCTCGCGGTCCACGAGGAGACGCAGGCATCGCCCGAATGGGGCGACCGCGATCACGCCCGACATCGTCGCCGCCCTGCGCGACAAAAAGCTGCTGCCCGTCGCCGATCTCGACCGCGGCTTCATCCGCCCCGAGTATCCCGTCGCAGGTCATCGTCTCCTACTATCAGGCGGGCCGCATCTGCGACTACATCCAGGAGCCGCTGGGGCGCCGACAAGCTGCTCGACATGGTCCATTCCTTCGCCGCAGCTCAAGACCACGCCCGAGGTGATCCAGGAGAATCTCGGCATGACGCCCGAGGAATTCGACAAGCAATTTCAGGCGTGGCTCTACAAGGACGTGCGGCAAGACCGTCGACAATTTCGACAAGTGGCGCGAAGCGACTGAAGAACCTGGCGCAGGCTGCCAAAGACAACAACTACGACGAAGTGCTCAAAGAAGGCGACGCAGTGTCGCAGATGTATCCCGACTACGTCTACGACGCGAACGCCTACGAATTCATGGCCGAAGCCGACCTGGCCAAAGGCAACAAGCCGGCCGCGGCCGCGATGCTCACCGAATACGAAAAGCAGGGCGGCCGCGATCCCGGACGCGCTGAAGAACTTGGCATCGCTGGAAGAAGGACTGGGCGAGCCGCAAGGCAGCGGCCGCCACGCTCGACCGCATCAACTACATCTATCCGATGGACGAAGACCTGCATCGCCATCTCGGCGATCTGTGGCTCGCGCAAAATAACTACGCCGGCGCGATCCGCGAATACTCGGCGCGTGCTCGCCATGCAGCCGCTCGACCAGGCCTCGGCGCAGTTCGATCTCGCGCAGGCCTATTTCGCCGCCGGCCAGAAGGACAAAGCCGAAGACAACGTCTTGCAGGCGCTCGAAGCCGCGCCCGATTATCGGCCCGCCCAGAAACTGCTCTTGCAGCTCCAAGGATCCCGAGAAAGGAAAATAGACCGATGGCTGCTCCCGCTGAAGTCAATCTGGATTCCGCCGAACTGAAGAAGCGCATCGACCGCTTCCACGCCGTGCGCGACAGCATCCTCGCGCAGGTCCGCCAGGTGATCGTCGGGCAGGACGAAGTGCTCGACCAGATCCTGACCGCGCTCTTCGTCGGCGGCCATTGCCTGATCACCGGCTTGCCCGGCACGGCGAAGACGCTGATGGTCCGCACCATCGCGCAGACGCTCGGCCTGGTCTTCAAGCGCATCCAGTTCACGCCGGACCTGATGCCCTCCGACATCACCGGCACGGACATCATCGAAGAAGATCCCACCACCGGCCACCGCCGCTGGACGTTCGTGCCGGGCCCGATCTTCGGCAACATCCTGCTCGCCGACGAAATCAACCGCACGCCGCCCAAGACGCAGTCGGCGCTGCTCGAAGCCATGCAGGAGCTTTCCTGCACCGTGCGCGGCAATCACTACAAGCTGCCGGCGCCGTTCTTCGTGCTGGCCACGCAGAACCCGATCGAGCTCGAAGGCACCTATCCGCTGCCCGAAGCGCAGCTCGACCGCTTCCTCTTCAACATCCGTGCTCGATTACCTGAGCGCCGAGGACGAAGTGAAAGTCGTCGACCTGACCACCACCACGCGCGTCGCGCAGGTCGAAGCGGTCACCAACGCGCGAGGAGATTCTCGATTTCCAGCAGCTGGTGCGCATGGTGCCGATCGCCGAATCGCTCGCGGACTACGTGGTCAACCTGGTCCGCGCCACGCGCCACAACAGCGGCAACGCGCCGGACTTCGTCAAGAAATACGTCAACTACGGCGCCAGCGTCCGCGCGGCGCAGTTCATCGTGCTCGCGGCCAAGGCGCGCGCGCTCGCTCGCGGCCGCTATCACGTCGCCTACGAAGACATCACCGTCGCTGGCGATTCCCGTGCTGCGCCATCGCATCCTTCTCAATTTCCACGCCGAATCCGATCGCATCGATTCGGACGAAATCCTGCGGCGCCTGCTCGCAGGCGATGCCGCCGCCGGCGGGAGCCTGACCGTGCAGCGTTTTCTCGATCCGGCGGTGCTCGCGCGCATCTCCGGGCTCGACCTCGTCGCCAAGACGGTCGTCGACGGCTTCGTCGCGGGCCTGCACCGCTCGCCCGATTTCGGCTTCAGCCAGGAGTTCGCCGAATACCGCGCCTATACGCCGGGCGACGATCTGCGCCACGTCGACTGGAACGTCTTCGCGCGCACCGAGCGCGCTACCTCAAGCGCTATCGCGGCGAAACCAACAGCCTGCTCACCGTCCTGCTCGACGCCAGCAACTCCATGAATTATTCATCCCACGGCGTCAGCAAAATGGACTACGCGCGCTTCATCGCCGCGTCGCTTTTCTATCTCGCGATCCAGAATCAGCGCGACGCCGCCGGCCTGATCGTCTTCGACGACGAAGTGCGCAACTACATCCGCCCGTCGACGCGCCAGGGCCAGCTCCACCGCCTCTTGAGCGGCCTCGAGCTCGCCGAGCCGCGCGCCCGCACCGACTTCGGCAAGCCGCTGCATCATTTCCAGGAATTTCTGCGCCGCCGCGGCCTCGTGGTGGTCATCTCCGATTTCTTACGAATCGCCGGAGACGATCGTCCGCACCATCGAGCCGCTGCGCTTCCACGGCAACGAAGTCGTCCTGTTCCACGTGCTCGATCCCGAAGGAAATCCAGCCCGAGCTCGACGCGCCCGTCATCCTTGTCGATCTCGAAACCCAGGAGCGCCTGGAAGTCACGCCCGAATACGCGCGCGACGAATACCGCCAGAAAATGGACGCGCACATCGCCGACCTGCGCGAGCCGCGCGCAGGGCGCGGGAATGGATTATTTCTGCTCGTCGACCGACCGGCCGCTCGACGACGCGCTGCGCGAATATCTCACCGATCCGGCAGCGGAGAAACTAGATGGGCCTTCTCGCTCCCTGGTTCCTGGCTGGAGCAGCGGCGCTGGCCGTGCCGCTCTATCTGCATCTGCTGCGGCGGCACACGATCGACTCCGCAGCCGTTCAGCTCGCTGATGTTTTTCGAGCAGCGCACGCAAAGCTCGATCAAGCATCGCCGCCTGCGCTATCTGCTGCTGCTCGCGCTGCGGCTCAGCCTGCTCGTGCTGCTGGTGCTCGCCTTCGCCGAGCCCGTTCATCAATCGCCCCGCCGTCAGCGCCGCCAGCGACAAGCTCGTGCTGCTGGTCGTCGACAATTCCTTCAGCATGCGCGCGGGCTCGCGCCTGGCCGACGCGAAGCGCGAGGCCGCAATCCGTGCTCGCCTCGCGAAATCCCGCCGAGCGCGCGCAGGTGATGGCGCTCGGCTCGCAGCTGCAGGTGCTCACGCAGCCGACGCAGGATGCCGGCACGCTCACGCGCCGCCGTCGAGCAGCATCGAGCCCGGCGACTCCCGCGGCAAGCTTCGGCGAACTCGCGCGCGCCCTTCGTTCCGCGGCGCGAGAGCGTGTCCGCACCCGATCGAGCTGCATTTCTTCAGCGACATGCAGAAGTCCGACATGCCGGCGAATTTCGCCGACGCCGTCCTCCCCGCCAACGTCTCGCTCGTCCTGCATCCGGTGGTGAAGAGCGCCGTGCCGAACTGGGCGGTCGAGAGCGTCAACGCGCCCGGCCAGGTGTGGGACGTGAAGAAAGCGCGCGTCCAAGCCGTCATCGCGGGCTACGGCACGCCCGCCGCCACGCGCACGGTCTCGCTCGTCGTCAACGGCAAGACGGCCGCCACGCGCACCGTCGCCGTCCCAGCGAGCGGCCGCGCCACCGTCGAGTTCGATTCGCTCGACGTGCCGTACGGCTTCAGCCGCTGCGAGGTGCGCATCGATTCCGCCGACGCTTTGCCCGCCGACGACGTCAGCCGCTTCGCCGTCGAGCGCTCCGATCCGCAAAAGGTCCTCTTCGTCCACGAATCGGGCGACACGCGCTCGCCGCTCTATTTCGGCGCCGCTCTCGCTGCGGCGGCCGAATCGGCGTTCACGATGGACAGCGTTCCCGTCGGATCAGGCGGCCAACGTGCGCCCGTCCGATTACGCCTTCGTCGTTCTTTCCGACGTGGTTTCGCTGCCCGTCGTCGCTCGAAAGCGACCTCGCGCGATACGTCCGCGCCGGCGGCAGCGTTCTGGTTGCCGCCGGCACTTCGACCGGCGCGCTGTCAGCGCATTCCCGTCTTCGACGCGAACGTGCTCGAACGCGCCTATTACTACGCGAGCGCGGGCGGCATCGCTCGAGACGGTCGGCGACGCCGACCCGTCCTACCCGCCATCGGCAAAGCCGATCGCTGGGCCGGCGTGAAATTCTATTTCGCCGTGAAAGTCGACGACGCCGGCTCGCGCGTCGTCGCGCGCCTGACCGACCAGACGCCCCTGCTGCTCGAAAAGCAGATCGGCGAAGGCCGCGTCCTGCTGCTCGCCTCGGGCCTCGACAATCTCACCAACGATTTCCCGCTGCATCCGGATTTCGTCCCGTTCGTCGAGCAGACCGCGCTCTATCTCTCCGGCACGGCGCGCCGCACCGGATCGCGGCTCGTCGATTCGTTCCTCGACTTGCGCACCAGCAAGGAAGAAGCGGTCGAGCGTCGAAGTGATCGACCCGGAAGGCCGCCGCCCGCTCTCGCTGAAGGAAGCGACCACCGCGCAGACCTACCAGGTGACGCAGGCCGGCTTCTACGAGCTGCGCCTCGCGAACGGCCGCCAGGACGTGATCGGCGTCAATCCCGACCGCCGCGAGTCCGACCTCGACGTGCTTGCCGCCCGATGTCCTCTCGCTCTGGACCGGCAAGGGCGCCGCCGAGCCGGCCGACGCAGCAAGTGCCGCCGCGGCATCGGGCCCCGCGGAAGATAAAAGCAAGCCCTACGGCCTATGGTGGTACGTTATGCTATTGGCCTTGGCGGCGGCGCTGGCCGAATCCTGGGTAGCCAGCCGGTACCTGGGCATGCGACGGGAGGATTCATGAGCGCGCGGGAACAGCTCAACTCCTATATCAGGCAGGTCGAGAGACGCCTGCGCCTGGCGCACTGCCGCGCGCGGCGCAGCCATCCTCACCGTCGCGGCGCTTGTCACCACCGTCGTCCTCGTCCTGATCGCGAATCCTTCGGTTTCTCGCAGCGCGAGTCTCGCCAGCGCGCGCGCCGTCCTGGTTCTCGCGTTGCTGTCCGCCGGTGTGTACGGCATCGCGCTCCCCTTGCTCTATCTCGATCGTCCGACGCGCCGTCGGACAAGGCCGAAAGCGCCTTCCCGAAATTCAAGCAGCGCCTGATGACGTTCGCCGAGCGCGATGCAGACGCCCCAGGCGCCAATCGCGCGAGCCGTTCCTCGAACTGCTTGCCGCCGACACGCTCGAAATCGCGCGCGACTCCGAACCGAAAGCTGCTCGTGCCGCAGCAGCACGCTGCTCGTCTCTAGCGGCATCGGCATCGCTTCGCTCGGCGTGCTGATCTGGATGATCGCCGCCGGCCCCGGCTATCTCGGCTACGGCGCGTCGCTGCTCTGGACCGGGCACGCGCGCAGGACGCCGCGCCCTTCTACGATATTCGCGTCAGCCCGGGCGACGCTTCCGTCCGCCGCAATGCGGACGAGCTCGTCACCGCGCAGCCCATCGGCTTGCAGACCGACAAGGTGCGCCTCTACGCGCGCTACGAGAGCGCCTCGAAATGGGAGCAGGTGGCGATGCAGCCGCAGCCCGGCGGCTCGGGCTTCCAGTTCCTTTTCGCGGGACTTGCCCGAAGCGGTCGAATACTACGTCGAGGCCGGGCCGCTCCGCTCGCGCCATTTCAAGATTCGCGTCGTCGATCTGCCCGGCGTGAAGCAGATTCGCGTCACCTATCGCTATCCCGTCCTGGACCGGCCTGCGCAGCACGGTCGAAGAGCATGGCGGCGATTTGCACGCCGTGGAAGGCACGCGTCGCCAATCTCGAAGTCCTCACCGACCGCCCGCTGCGCGATGGCGTGCTGGTCCTCGACGACGGCCAGCAGGTCCAGCTCACGCCCGGTGCGCCAATGGGCCGAACCATCTACACCGGCGCGGTCAGCATGGACAAGGACGGCAGCTACCACGTCGCCGCCCTCGATCAGGGCCAGCCCGTGCGCCTCTCCGAGGATTTCTTCATCGAGGCGGACAAAGCCAATCCGCCGCAGGTCGCGGTCATGCGGCCGGCGCGCGATTATCGCGCCAGCCCCATCGAGGAAGTCACGGTCGCGGCGAATGCCAACGATCCCTTCGGCGTCGATGCGATGACGCTGCACTATTCCGTGAACGGCGGCGCCGAGCAGACGGTGAACTTGCTGAAGCAGAAAGGCGCGAAAGACGCCGACGGCTCGACGGTGCTCTCGCTCGAAGATTTCAAGCTCGTCCCCGGCGATCTCGTGAGCTTCTACGCCACCGCCAAGGACGCGCGCGCCGAATCCCACACCGATATCTTCTTCATCCAGGCCGATCCTTTCGAGCGCGATTTCTCGCAGTCGCAGTCCGCCGGCGGCGGAGGCGGTGGCGGCGGAGCGCAGGCAATCAGAACGACATCTCCCAGCGCGAAAAAGAAATCATCGCGCAGACCTGGAAGCAGCGCGGCGACAAGAGCGCCGCCGCGCAGCAGGCCGCCGAAGCAGGCAAAGTTCCTTTCCGAGGTGCAGTCGAAACTGCGCGATCAGGCCATCGCGCTCGCCGGCCGCCTGCAGTTGCGCGACCTCAACACGCAAAACGAGGAGTTCAACGACTTTCAGCAGGATATGAACGCGGCCGCGCGAAGCGATGAATCCCGCCGCGCAGACAGCTTCAGCAAGCAGAAATGGAGCGACGCGCTTCCCAGCGAGCAGAAAGCGCTGCAGCATCTGCTTGCAGGCCGAAGCGACGTTCCGCCAGATTCAAGTGGCGTTCGGCAGTAGCGGCGGAGGAAGTGGCGGCGGAGGCGCCGGTCGCGATCTCGCGAGCCTGTTCGATCTCGAACTCGACACGCAGAAAAATCAGTACGAAACCGCGCAGACGCGCATCTTCAGCCGACGAGAAGCAGAAGGAAATCGACGACGCGCTGAAGAAGCTCGACGAGCTCGCGCGCCGCCAGCAGGATCTCGCGAATCAGGCGCAAAACAGCAATCAAAGCTTCCAGCAGCGCTGGCAGCAGGAGATGCTGCGCCGCGACGCGGAGCAATTGCAGCAGCAGATGGAGCAGCTCGCGCAGCAACAATCGCAGCAGAATGGCCAGCAATCGGGCCAGTCGTCCTCGGGCCAATCCTCTTCAGGCCAATCTTCATCCGGACAATCAGGGCAACAGCAATCGCAGTCGCAGAGCGCGTCGGGTTCATCGGGCGCCGATTCGCGCGACCAGCGCGTGCAGCAAGCGCTCGATCAATTGCGCCAGGCGAATCAGGACATGCAGCGCGCTCAGCAAGCAGGCGACGCCGCCGAAGCGCGCCGCGCGGCCGACCGCCTTCGCGACGCCACGAATCTGCTCGGCAGCATGCAGCAGCAGCAAGCTTCGGGACGCCTCGATTCGATGGCGGGCGAAGCGGATCGCCTCGCCGCCGAGCAGCACGATCAGGCGGACCGCATGCGCAAACTGCTCAGCGACGCGGCTTCCGCAGACCAGTCGGGCCAGGGCCCGCAGGACCTGTGGAATCAGGCCAGCACGCTCGCTCGCGACCGCCAGCAGCTCGCCGACGATCTAGCGAATCTCGAGAAGCAGGCGCGCGACGCGGAGCACGACCTCGCTTCCACGCAGCGCGGCGCCGCTTCCAAACTGCGCGACGCGCTCGGCAATCTCGACCAGGAAGATTTGCAGACGCGCCTGCAGCGCAGCGCGGATTGGCTGCGGCGCGGCATCGGTCCCAATTCGCTTTCGGCCGAATCGGGCATCTCATCCGACTTCAAGCGCTTCGGCGATCAGGTTAGGCAGGCACAGCAGGCGCTCGGCGCGGGGCAACAGCAGCCGCAAGGACAAGACTCGCAAGCCGCGATCGACCGCCTCGAGCGTCTCCGCAATCAGATGGCGGGCATCACGCGCGACATGGGTCGGCGGGTACAGCCCGGCCAGCCCGGGAAGTAGCCAGAATCGGAATGGCCAAAACGGCGAAAATGGCCAATACGCGGAGAATGGCCAACCAGGCCAGCAAGGCGGAGACTCCGGCCGAGCAAGGCGGAAGGCTCAGCCGCAACGGCACGCTCGCCGGATGGCGGCGCAGGCGGCGGTCCCGGAACCACGGCCCACGCGGGCGAAGTCGGCGACGATTACACCCGAGGCTACGGCGAACGCTATCGCGGCGGCGCGCGAGGCGGCAACAACAACTGGTGGATCGACACGGGCAACAATTCGAATTTGCCGCAGCCCGTGTCGCCGGATAATTCACCGCTGCCGCCTGATCCCGAGCGTTCGTATCAGCAAAGTCTCGACGGTCTGAATCAGCTTCGCCAAACCGTCCAGAACGATCCCGACACCGCGCGCGAATTGCAGGAGCTGATTCGCGAAATGCAGCAGCTCGACCCGAAGCGTTTCCCCGGCAACCCGGCGCTCTTCGAGCAGCTCCACACGCAGGTGCTCAACGACGTCGACAAACTCGAGTTGCAGCTTCGTCGCAAGCTCGACGACAAGCAGTCGGGCCAGATTCGCAGCAGCAATCCGATGCCGATTCCCGCCGGCTACCAGGACGCCGTTGCCGATTATTTCCGCCGCCTCAGCAAAAATCCTTAGCTTCTCGCTCGGGGAAATTCGAGCCAAATTTTCTGCTCCTCGCGGCGGCAACAATGTTGCCGCCGTCGGGCGCTTAAACCGGCCTAAAAAGCCAAGAAAAGCCAAATTTGGCGGCCTTTTGCATTGTAAACTCTGTCTCGCCTCGCTCCGAGGCTTAGTCTGCTTTCGAATCATGGAGGTGCAATGGGGTTCGCGTCGAAGTGTATCTGGCTGGGCCTGGTCTGCTGCTTCCGTCGCTGTCGCGCGCCTCGGGCACAGACGGCGCCGCGCCTCCGACCCGATCCACGTGAAGGTCGTCGTCGTGACGATGTTCGAAGCGGGCGAAGACACCGGCGACCGCCCCGGCGAATTCCAACTTTGGGTCGAGCGCGAGCACCTCGATCAGATTTTGCCGCTCGCCGCGGGCTATCATCACGTGCGACTGAATAAAGATGGCGTGCTCGGGCTGCTCACCGGCGTCGGCACGGCGCGCGCGGCCGCTTCCGTGATGGCGCTGGGCACTCGACCCGCGTTTCGATTTCTCGAAGGCTTACTGGATCGTCGCCGGAATCGGCGGCGGCGATCCGGCGGATGTCTCGCTGGGCTCGGCCGTGTGGGCCGACCACGTGGTCGATGGCGACCTCGCGTATGAAATCGACGCGCGCGAAATTCCGAAGGATTGGCCGACCGGCTACGTCCCGCTGCAGCATGCGACGCCCTACGAACAGCCGGTGCGGCAGGGAGCCACGGGCGAAATTTATACGCTCAATAGCGGCTGGTCGGCTGGGCCTTCCAGCTCACGCGCAACGTGTCGCTCGCGGATCCGGGTCGATGCGCGCCTACCGCGCGCGATTCGCCGGATTTCCCAACGCGATGAAGCCGCCGTTTGTTGACGCGCGGCGACAACATGTGCAGCAGCACCTTCTGGCACGGCACGCTGATGGACCAGTGGGCGAACGCGTGGGTGCGCTATTTCACCGGGGGGAAGGGCAACTTCATGGTGTCCGCGATGGAAGACACCGGCACGCTGCAGGCGCTCACGTTTCTGAGCCAGGCCGGGCGCGTGGATCTCAACCGCGTGCTCGTCCTGCGCACGGTGAGCAACTACGATCGCGAGCCGCCGGGCTCGACGCCCGCCGAAAGCCTCAAGCAGATGGCCCAGGGCAATTATCCGGCGTACTTGGAGTCACTCGAGGCGGCGGAAACGGTGGGCGATAAGGTCGTTCGCGATATCGTCGATCACTGGACGGAACGAGAGAATGGTATTCCTTCAGCGCAATAGTGGCGGCGCCGCAAAGACCCCACCCTCACAAACCGAGGGCGGGGCACCCGGCATTTAGAAGCTAGCGGTTACGTTCCGGCGATCGCAAACCCGTAGAACTACATGCTGCGGGTGAAGCAACGCAAAGGAACGCGCTTCGCGCGGTCGTTTTATGTCGGACCTGAAGGTCCGACCCCCTAAAGTGTCCCGAGTGATTCGCGGTGGTCGCGAGTCGCGGCGCTGAAAAGGCCCCACCCTCACAAACCGAGGATGGGGCACCCGGAAAGTCAAAAGCGAAGCGCTAGATTCCGGCGTATGGCTGGCGGCGGATGAATTCGCCGCTGCCCGGTTTGCCGACGAAGATTCCGTTTTCGATCACGGGGCGGCCGTGCGATAGGACTGTCTTCGGAACACCCTTTACGCGGATGCCTTCGAACATCGAATAATCGACGCGCATGTGATGGGTCGCCGCGCTGATCACTTGCTCCTGGTTGGGATCGAAGATCACGAGGTCGGCGTCCGAGCCGATCGCGATCGTGCCCTTGCGCGGAAACAGGCCGAACAATTTCGCCGGAGCCGTTGCGACGAGCTGCACGAAGCGGTTCGGCGAGAATCGCCCTCCGTGCACGCCGCCCGTGTAGATGAGGCTCAGGCGGTGCTCGATGCCGGGGCCGCCGTTGGGAATTTTCGTGAAATCGTCGCGGCCGAGTTCCTTTTGCTCCTTGAAGCAGAAAGGGCAGTGATCGGTCGAGACCACCTGGCAGCGTGTCGTTCGCAAGGCCCTGCCACAATTTTTCCTGGTGCCACTTCTCGCGCAGCGGCGGCGTGAAGACGTATTTCGCGCCTTCGAATCCGGGCGCGTCCATATTTTCGAGCGAGAGATAGAGATACTGCGGGCAGGTTTCGGCGTAGGCGGGAAGACCGCGGTCGCGCGCCTCGCGCACTTTTTCGAGCGCGTCGTTGCAGGAGAGATGGACGATGTAGACGGGCGCGCCCGCCATTTCGGCGAGCGCGATGGCGCGGCTGGTTGCTTCGCCCTCGGCTGTGGTCGGCCGCGTGAGCGCGTGATACTTCGGCGATTTCTTGCCTTCGGCGAGCGCCCTCTGGACGATCACGTCGATCACGCCGCCATTTTCCGCGTGCATGCAGATCAAGCCGCCGAATTTCGCGGCTTGCGACATCGCGCGAAAGATCGTCGCGTCGTCGACCATGAGCACGCCCGGATACGCCATGAAAAGCTTGAAGCTCGAGACGCCCTCGCCGATCAGCGCGCCCATCTCTTCGAGTTGCGCGGCGCCGAGATCGGTGATGATGCAGTGGAACGCGTAGTCGATGGCGGCTTTGCGGTCGGCTTTTTTCATCCAGGTGTCGAATGCCTGCCGCAGGCTGTGGCCCTTGGTCTGAATCGCGAAGTCGATGAGCGTGGTGGTGCCGCCGAATGCCGCGGCGATCGTGCCGGATTCGAAATCGTCCGCGCTGCTGGTCCCGCCGAAGGGCATATCGAGGTGCGTGTGGACGTCGATGCCGCCCGGCATGACCAGCAGGCCGGTCGCGTCGATCACCTTGCCGGCGTTTTCGATCGGGAGAGCCTGGGCGATGGCCGTGATGCGTCCGCCGGAGATGCCGATGTCGCTCACGTAGGTGTCGGTCGCGGTGACGACGGTGCCGTTTCTGATGACGGTATCAAAACGCATCGAATCTCCTTATGAAGCGCAAGTTAGGCATCTTAGGGCAACAACGAAAGCTGACGCAACCCCGCGGCCCGCGAGGGTGGTGTCGTAATTTCAAATGTTGGTAGCTGGTCCGCTTAGGCGGAGCGTGTTGCTCTTTCCGTTCCTGAACTGGGCCGCTCCGATATCGCAGCCGCAGGCACGTGATAACATTTGAAACCAAGGCGGAAACACTTCCGCTGCAGAACGCGCACGTCAGGATGACTCGAAAGGAGTTGTAATGCCACTATCCGCCGGCACCGCTCGGTTCCTCGAACGCGACCTACAGTGCGCGCTCCGCGGCAAGATCGGACGCCTTGAACCCGGATTGAGAATCGCCGACCGTGGCAAGGAACGAACGGTTAAATACGGTGGCACGGCTAAACCGGGCCGAATCGACATCACGGCCGAAGATCGACGTGGCGCTACGGTCGTAATAGAGCTGAAGCGAGGCAAGGTTGGCCGACACGCTATTGGACAAATTCTGGGCTACATGGGAGCCCTCATGCTCCGCAAGCAATCGATACGCGGCATTCTAGTTGCCAAAGAGTTTTCCCCTCAAGGCATAGCGGCGGCGCGTCCGGTGCCCGCCCTCCAATTGAGAAGGTACACCCACCAACGTCGCAAGTTTGCCTTTGAAGTTGTTGGCGCGGATTAGATTATCGAGCCAAGGCAAATTGGGACACTACCGCCCGCCAGGTCGCATGATTCTTGGCGCATGGCTTGCGTTGCCCTGCAAGGGCTGCTGCTAGGCTGAGCTTTCAGGAGCAACAACGATGCCTAAGAAAATCAGTCTGACAGACGAGCAACTCGCGGACCAATTTACGGCGATCGCCGTCAAACATCTTGACCAGCTCTCGCCCGACGAGCGGGAGCGCAGGATTCAAGCATTCGAGAAGAGGATTTCCAGCGCCGCGAAGACCGCCGATCCCTCCGGAACAGGCGAGAATTTCGGATAATAACGAAAGCTGGCGCAACACGTTCATCGTGTTAGAATGCGGCCTTACAGGCACTCCCGCGCGCTGGAAGCGTTTGTCCCGCCCGGCCGTGCGATTCGGAGATTCATCACTTTCCCTATGCCGCTTCGCGAAACGGCGCCGAAGCTTCTCCCGGAACAATATGAAAAGAACTTCGCCGAAATCGCGCCCGCGCTGAATCCGCGGCAAGCGGCCATCGAAGCCGCGCGTTGCCTCTATTGCTTCGACGCGCCGTGCACGATCGCCTGCCCCACGCATATCGACGTTCCCGCGTTCATCAAGAAGATCTCGACCGGCAATCTGCAGGGCTCCGCGCGGACGATTCTTTCCGCCAATATTCTCGGCCACAGCTGCGGGCGCGTGTGCCCCACGGAAGTGCTCTGCGAGGGCGCGTGCGTGATGCACGAAAAGGGCGAGCCGCCGATCGAAATCGGGCGGCTGCAGCGCTACGCCGTCGATTACGTGCTCGACAACAACATTGCAGCTTTTTCATGCGGGCGCGCCGAATGGGAAGAAGGTCGCGTGCATCGGTTCGGGACCCGCGTCGCTCGCCTGCGCTGCGGAGCTTGCGAAATGGGGATACGACGTCACGATCTTCGATCGCAACGAGCTTCCCGGCGGGCTCAACACCTACGGCATCGCCGCTTACAAGGCGCGCGCGAAGGATGCGATTCGCGAAGTCGATCTGGTGAAGCAGCTCGGCGTGAAATTCCGGCAGAAGATCGAAGTCGGGCGCGATATTTCTTTCGCCGATCTCGAGAAGCAATTCGATGCGATCTTCATCGGCGTGGGGCTCGGCGAGACTTGGGGGCTCAGCCTGCCCGGCGAGGAATTGCATGGCGTGTATGGCGCGATCGAGTTCGTCGCGCAAACCAAGGTGCATCCGCTGCACGAAGTGGAAATCGGCGCGCGCGTCGCGTGCATCGGGGCCGGGAACACCGCGATCGATGTGGTGACGGCAGCGCGGCGGCTTGGCGCGGACACCGTTTACCTGATCTACCGGCGCGGCGAGCCGGAAATGCCTGCGTTCGCGTACGAGTATCAGCTGGCGAAGCAGGATGCCGTCGTTTTTCTGTGGCAGACGCAGCCGGTGCGGATCGTGGGCAGCAATGGCGCCGTGATCGGGCTGGAATGCGTGCGCACCGAGCTTGGGCCGCCGGATGAAAAAGGGCGGCGCACGCCGGTGCCGCTTGCCGGGTACGGAATTCGTTGCTCGAAGTGGAGATGGTGGTGCGCGCGGTGGGGCAGCAGCCGGTGACGGAATGCTGCGCGCGATCAAGGGGCTCGAGCTTCGAAAGAATGGCACGGTGAAGATTAGACGAGCGGCATCAAACGGGGAATCCGAAATATTTTGCTGCGGGCGATTGCGCGAACGGCGGGAAAGAAGTTGTGGACGCGGTCGCCGAAGGCATGAGCGCGGCGGCGGGGCTTGATGCTTGGCTTGGGCGCGCCGCGCGGGAAGGCGTGACTGCCTGAGACTGTGGGTGCGCTGTGCCAAGCAGGTCGTGGTAAAGCGGATCCCTCACCCCGCCCGGGGCGGGGATTCGGGATGACAGCTGCGAAATGGTGGCCTCGAGCGTCTCCGTTCAGATCGGCTTTTGCGTGATTCGGAGGTAAATGATGGCTGAGCTTGGCGTGAAATTTTGCGGAGTGACCAGCCCCAACCCGTTTTGGCTGGCGTCGGGGCCGCCGACGAATACGGGCGGGCAGGTGATGCGCGCGTTTGACGCGGGGTGGGGCGGCGCGGTGTGGAAGACGATCGGGGAGCCGATCGTCAACACGAGCTCGCGCTACGGCGCGATCGATCTCGCCGGCGTGAAGATGATGGGCTTCAACAATATCGAGCTGATCAGCGACCGTCCTACCGAGACCAATTTCCGCGAAATCTACGAAGTGAAGAAGCGCTACCCGAAAAATCTGGTGATCGCGTCGCTGATGGTGGAATCGAAGCGCGAATCGTGGCACGCGATTGTGCGGCGCGCGGAAGATGCCGGGTCGGATCTGCTCGAACTGAATTTCGGCTGCCCGCATGGGATGAGCGAACGCGGGATGGGCGCGGCGGTCGGGCAGGTGCCCGAGTACACCGAGATGATTACCGGCTGGGTGAAGGAAGCCGCGAAGATTCCGGTGATCGTGAAGCTTACGCCGAATGTTTCGAGCGTGACGCATATCGCCGCGGCCGCGGAGCGAGGCGGCGCGGATGCGGTGAGCCTGATCAATACGATCAATTCGCTGATTGGCGTGAATCTCGATACGTTTGTGCCGCGGCCGGCGGTGGGCGGGAAATCGTCGCATGGCGGCTATTGCGGGCCGGCGGTGAAGCCGATTGCGCTGCATCTGCTTTCGACCGTGGCGAAGCAGGTGCGCGTGCCGATCAGCGGGATTGGCGGCGTCGGATACTGGAATGATGCGGCGGAGCATATTGCGCTGGGCGCTTCGACCGTGCAGGTGTGCACTGCCGCGATGCATTACGGATTCCGGATCGTCGAGGACATGATCGACGGGCTTTCGCATTACATGGACGAGCACGGATTCCGCACGATCGAGGATTTTCGCGGGCGGGCGGTGCCGAATGTGCAGGATTGGGGCGATCTCGACCTGAATTACAAAGTGATCGCGAAAATCGATCCGAAATTGTGCATCGGGTGCCAGCTTTGCTACGTCGCGTGCGAGGATGGCGCGCACCAGTGCATCGAGCCTTATCGCGAGGCGGCGAAGAAGAATGCCGGCGGATTCGGCGTGCATGTGCCGCGGATCATCGAGGAGGAGTGCGTGGGGTGCAATCTTTGCGCGCTCGTGTGTCCCGTGGAGGGGTGCATCACGATGAAGGAAATGGATAGCGATCGCGCGCCGGTGAGCTGGAATGAGCGCGTGCGACAGGGCGAAGGCAGTGGCTAGTGGCGAGTGACTAGTGGCTATGATGCGAGGCGGCCGCGCGCTGGTGCTAAACACAGAGTGCACTGAGATAGGGCACAGAGGGCACGGAGAAAACCGAAATGCTTCACCGCAGCTAGACGCAGAGGGCGCGGAGAATGCCGGGCGATGATGCCCCGTGCCGCCCATTTCTATGCGGAGGCTTTGTTCGGCTTGTTGCCGGCTGTCAGCGCGAGGTAGGCGAGGAAGCTGACTCCGAAGCCTACGAACCAGGAGTAGTTGTAGAGGGCGCGGAGGGGCGAGTAGATCAGGCCGACGAAGGCTACTGCGCAGCCGGTTACGAGAGCCGCGATTGCGCGCCAGTTTACTCCGGCTGTGAATTCGTAGATGCCGCCTCGGCGGTAGAGATCTTCAGCGTTGAGGATTGTTTTGCGGCGGATGAAATAATCGCAGATCAGGATGCCCGCGATGGGCCCCAGAAAGCCCGAATAGCCCACCAGCCAGCCGGAGACGTAATTTCCGTATGTGGCGAGCAGCTTCCATGGCTGCATCACGATGCCGATCACGCAGGTGATCAGGCCGCCGGTGCGGAAGCTGATTTTCTGCGGCCAAAGATTCGAGAAATCGTTGGCGGGCGAGACGACGTTTGCGGCGACGTTGACGTTGAGCGTCGCCATGAGCAGCGCGATCATCGCGACGACTGACCGCGACCGGATTGCCGAGATGCGCGAGGACGGCGACCGGGTCCCAGATCGCCTGGCCGAAGAGAATCACGGTGGCGGAGGTGACGGCGATGCCGATGAAGGAGTAAAACGTCATCGTGGGCGGGAGGCCGATCGCCTGGCCGACCATTTGTTCGCGCTGGCTGTGCGCGTAGCGCGTGAAGTCGGGAATATTCAGCGCGACCGTGGCCCAGAAGGCGACGACTCCCGTGAGCGAGGGCACGAAGAATTTGAAGAATTCGCCGAAGCTGTGAAATTTCGAGGGCGTCGCGAGCATCGGGCCGAAGCCGCCCGCCTTGCTGCGCGCCCATAGCAGCAGCGCGAGGCCGATCAGCAGCAGAAACGGCGCGGTGATTCCCTGCAGGAAGCGGATCGTTTGAATGCCGCGCACGATCACGATTACGTTGAGCAGCCAGAAAAAGAGGAAGCACGCGGGCAGGCACCACGAAACGCTTTTCCAGCCGGGTTCGAGCGCCAGCATCATCGTGTAGATCGCTTCGCCGCCGATCCAGGCCTGGATGCCGAACCAGCCGCAGGCGACGAGCGCGCGCAGAATCGCGGGGACGTTGGCGCCGAGCACGCCGAACGCGGAGCGCGCGAAAACCGGGAAGGGAATTCCGTACTGCGCGCCGGCGTGGGCGTTGAGCAGCATCGGGATCAGGACGAGCACGTTGCCGAGGAAGACGGTGAAGATGGCCTGCTTCCAGTTCATGCCGCCGGCGATCATGGCGCTCGCGAGGAGATAGGTGGGGATGTTGACGCTCATGGCGATCCAGAGCGCGGCGTAATTGTAGGTGCCCCAGGTGCGGCGCGCGGCGGGGACGGGCGCGAGGTCTTCGTTGTAGAGCGAGCTGTGGCGGACTGGGCGCGGATCGAAAGGCTCGGCGTGCGCGCCGCTGGCGGGATCGATCGTCGCGCCGCTCATCTTCAGGATTTAGGCTTGCGGGGCGTGTAGTCGATGTAGACGGCTTTCAGCTCGGTGTAGAAATCGATCGCGACGCGGCCCATCTCGCGCAGGCCGACGCCGGTCGCTTTCACGCCGCCGAAAGGCATCTGCGCTTCGCTGACGACGGTGGGCGCGTTGACGTGCGTCATGCCGCTTTCGATGCGGTCGATGAATTCGAAAATGCGGGCGGCGTCGTTGGTGTAGATCGAGCTCGAGAGGCCGTATTTCACGGAATTCGCGACGCGCAGGGCTTCCTCGAAATCGGGGACGCGGATTACGGAAAGCACGGGGCCGAAGATTTCTTCCTGCGCGATGGTGCTGTCCCAGCGGACTTGATCGAAGATTGTGGGCGCGACGAAATAGCCGTTGTCGGCACCCGAGCCGGCGGGCCGCCACCGAGCAGAAGCGTGGCTTCCTTTTTGCCGGTCTCGATGTAGCGCAGGACCGTTTTGAGTTGCTGCTCGTCGACGAGCGGGCCGACGTCGGTAGCGGCGTCGAGGCCGTTGCCGACTTTGAGTTTTTTTGCGCGCTCGACGAGCATTTCGACGAACTGGTTCGCGATCGACTCTTCGACGACGACGCGGCTGGTGGCCGTGCAGCGCTGGCCGCTCGAGCCGAACGCGCCTGCAACGACGGAATCGGCGGCGAGAGCGAGATCGGCGTCTTTCAGCACGACGACCGGATTCTTGCCGCCCATCTCGCACTGGCACTTCTTCATTTGCTTTGCGGCGGTGGCGTAGATGAGGCTGCCGATTTCATTCGAGCCGGTGAAGGAAATCGCGCGCACGTCGGGCGAGCGCAGCAGCTCGTCGCCGACTTCTTCGCCCGCGCCGAGAACCATATTCAGCACGCCGGCGGGCAGGCCGGCCTGCTCGAAGATTTCGCACATCTGCGCGCAGGTTTGCGGCGTGAGCTCGGCGGGCTTGATGACCATCGTGTTGCCCGCGACCAGCGCCGGAGCGGCTTTCCACACCGGAATCGCCACGGGAAAATTCCACGGCGTGATTGCGCCGACCACGCCGAGCGGCTGCTTGATCGTGTAGGTGAAATTGCGCGGCGTTTCGCTCGGCACGGTTTCGCCGCCGATGCGGCGGCCTTCGCCCGCGGTGAATTCGAGGATGTTGATCGAGCGCTGGATCTCGACGAGCGATTCTTTGAGGGTTTTGCCCTCTTCGCGCGTGAGCGTGCGGGCGAGCTCTTCTTTGCGCTTTTCCATGAGCGCGGCGGCGCGGGCGAGAATCTTGCCGCGCGTGGGAGCGGGCGTGTCGCGCCATGCGGGAAACGCGGCTTTCGCTGCGGCGACGGCTTCGCCGACTTCGGCGCGCGTCGAGAGAGGCGAAACGCTCAACACTTCGTTGAGGTCGGCGGGATTGCGGCGTTCGAGGGTTGCGGTCGAGCGCGATTCGACCCAGCGGCCGTTGATGTAGTTGCGGCAGAGAGGAGCGGTGAGTCGTGGCGCTGGTCATATCGGCCGCCTGCGCCGCGCCGTTGATGTGCGTGCGCATGATCTCGTCGTAACTTTCGGGGCGGCGGTCGCGATAGAACTGCCAGGTCGCGCGCACTTCCTTGATTTCGTCGAGATTCAGGTCGGCGACGACGAGTTCGTCTTTATCGCGGCTGGCCTGCGCGACGATTTTGCCGCGCGGATTGCAGAAGTAGCTCTTTGCCGTAAAATTCGCCGATGGCCCACGGCTTTTCGACGCCCACGCGATTGATCGCCGCGACGAAATATTGGTTGGCGACGGCGTGCGCGGGCTGCTCGAGTTCCCAGAGATATTCGGAGAGGCCGGCGACCGTGGCGGAGGGATTGAATACGATTTCGGCGCCGTTGAGGCCGAGGATGCGCGCGCCCTCGGGGAAATGGCGGTCGTAGCAGATGTAGACGCCGATGCGGCCGTGGCGCGTTTCGAAAACCGGATAGCCTGCGTTGCCCGGCGTGAAATAAAACTTTTCCCAGAAGCCCGGGTGGCAGTGCGGGATGTGGTGCTTGCGATATTTGCCGAGATAGGTGCCGTCGGCATCGAAGACGGCGGCGGTGTTGTAGAAGACGCCGGCCATTTCGACTTCGTAGATGGGCACGACGAGCACCATCTTGTGCTTGCGCGCAAGCTTTTGCATGTGCGTGAGCGTGGGGCCGTTGGGAACGCTCTCGGTGAGTTCGTACCAGCGCGCGTTTTGCTCGGCGCAGAAGTAGGGGCCGTAGAAAAGCTCCTGGAGGCCGAGGACCTGGACTTTTTTCTTGGCCGCGTCGGCGATCATCTTCTCGTGCTTCGCGATCATTTTTTCTTTGATTTGCGCGAGCGAGTATTTCTCGGGCGACCACTCGCATCTCGCCTGGATGACACCACAACGCACGATCCGCGGCATCGAATGCCTCCTGAGCCTGATTCGTGCAAGTCTACTATTCGAGGGCGGGGGCTACAACAGCGGAACCGGCTGCGAAGCTGGTGGCCGAATCCGAGAATGCCCGTCGAGTGCCGCTGCGAAAGCGGCGGAAAGGCCGCCGCCCTCACAACACCGTGGACGGCCGGGCACCGCGCGGAACGTCAAAGCACGCCCGGGCGAAGCCCCCTATTCTTGGCCCTTTTTCGCGGGCCTGAAGGCCCGCGCTTCCACCGGAGCTTCAGACGCGACGGCTCTGATGCGGCCGGGTAGTGAGGTTGCGTCCGAGTGATACTATGAGGCGCGGGCCGGCGAGGCAGAGATTTCATGGCGGCGAAAGCACATTTTGAGCGCGTGATCTGGATTGTGCTCGATAGCGTGGGGATTGGCGAGCTGCCGGATGCGGCGGAGTATGGCGATGTGGGACGCGACACGCTGGGGCATATCGCGCGGTCGCGGCCGCTGCGCGTGCCGAATCTGGTGCGGCTGGGGCTTGCGAATATCAAGCCGCTGGCGAATCTTACGCCGCCGGCGCGCGCCGCGGGATATTTCGGCAAGGGCGCGACTGTTTCGCCCGGCAAAGATACTACGACCGGGCACTGGGAAATGGCGGGGATCTGGCTCGACCAGGCGTTCCCCGTGTACCCGCACGGCTTCCCGAAAGAACTGATCGCGGAATTCGAGCGGCGGATCGGGCGGCGGACGCTCGGGAACAAGCCGGCCTCCGGCACCGAGATCATCAAGGAACTCGGCGAAGAGCACGTGCGGACCGGCTGGCCGATCGTGTATACGTCGGGCGACAGCGTGTTTCAGATCGCGGCGCACGAGGACGTAATCCCGATCGCGGAGCTTTATCGCGAGTGCGAGATCGCCCGGGCGCTGCTCGACGTGCCGAACCGCGTGGGGCGGGTAATCGCGCGGCCGTTCACCGGCACGGCGGGAAATTTCCGACGCACGGAGCGGCGGCACGATTATGCCGTCGAGCCTCCGCGACCGATGCTGCTCGACGTGCTGGCGGATCGCGGCGTGCCGGTGTTTGGCGTCGGCAAAATCCACGATATTTATAATGGGCGCGGCGTGAAGGATTACGTCACGACGAAAAATAACGCAGATGGCATGGCCAAGATTTCGGAGGCGCTTGCGCGGCGAGCGAGTGGGCTGATTTTCGCGAATCTCGTGGATTTCGACATGCTGTACGGGCACCGCAAGGATGTGGAGGGATTCGCGCGTTCGCTCGAGGAATTCGACGCGATGCTCGGGCCGTTTCTCGATTGCATGCGCGCGTCGGATCTGCTGCTGATCACCGCGGATCATGGCTGCGATCCCGATCCTGTGAATCCGACGACGGACCATTCGCGCGAGTATGTTCCGATTCTGGCGTACAGCCCCGGAGCGATCGGCGGCGCGAGCCTGGGCGTGCGTTCGACGCTCGCGGACATGGGGCAAACCGTGGCCGAGAATTTCGGCGGCGCGATTCCGCACGGGACGAGTTTTCTCGGCGAAATTACTGCCGGACTGTTCTCGAGATGGCTCGGGGATGATCCGGTGGATCGAGCTTTCGAGGGGCAGGCGGCCGTCCGCGATCTGGTAGCTCTGCTCGATAAGTTTTCTGGCGTGCGCGGCGCGTGATTCCGAATTGTAGAGGATCGTACAGAGCGGCTCGCGGGCGGAGACTTGGTCGCAGACTTTCTTGTGGAGAATGATTCCGACGGACGGATCGACGGCGTCCTCCTTTTTCTCGCGCCCGCCGCCCAAAACCACGCACGCCGTTCCGACCAGTTCGCATTGGATCGCGCTCACGTAGCCGCTTTTCGCGCTAAGAATATCGACCGTGTCCTTCGCGCGCGGCAGGCGCTTCGGATCGTCGATTGCGGCCACGTCGCCGCCCTGCAGCGACACCATTTCGCGGAATTTGTCGAGCGCCTGGCCGGAGCGGATGAGCTGGTCCGCGAGAGTTTTTCCGTCCGCGATCGTGCCGGCGCGCCCGCCGAGATGAAACATCCACGCGGCCAGCTCCAGGCAGAGCTGGCGAAGATCCTCGGGGCCCTGGCCGCAGCAGCACGTCGAGAACTTCCTCGACTTCGAGCGAATTACCGACGCGCAGGCCGAGCGGCTGGTCCATGTCCGTGATCAGCGCGACCATTTTCTTGCCCATGCGCTCGCCCGTTTCGACCATCAGCTCAGCGAGGAACGCGGCGTCTTCGTCCGTCTTCATGAATGCGCCCGAGCCGGTTTTCACGTCGAGGACGAGCGCCGTCGACGCCCTCCGCGAGCTTCTTGCTCATGATCGACGCGCAGATCAGGTAAGGGCTTTCGACGGTGCCGGTGACGTCGCGCAGAGAATAGAGTTTGCGGTCGGCGGGAGCGATTTCGGCGGTCTGGCCGATCATCGCGCAGCCGCAGGCGTGCAGGACTTCGCGAAAGCGCGCGAGCGAAAGCTTGCACGTTGAAGCCGGGAATCGATTCGAGCTTGTCGAGCGTGCCGCCGGTGTGGCCCAGGCCGCGTCCGCTGATCATCGGAACGATCAGGCCGCCGGCGGCGGCAAGCGGCGCGAGAACGAGCGAGGTTTTGTCGCCGACGCCGCCGGTCGAGTGCTTGTCGATTTTCGCGAGCCGAGAATTCGGAGAGGTCGAGCACCTCGCCCGAATGGAGCATGGCGTCCGTGAGCGCAGCGGTTTCGGCGCGGCTCAAGCCTTTGAGCAGCGCGGCCATCAGCCACGCCGATACCTGGTAGTCGGGGATTTCGCCGCGCGTATAGCCGCCGACGAGCGATTCGATTTCGGCGCGCGAGAGTTCGTGGCCATCGCGCTTTTTGCGGATCACGTCGATGGCGCGGATCGGGCCGGCGGCGGAGGAGTCCGAGGCGTCGCTCACTTCAGGCGGAATCCTTCCGGAAGCAGATTCGGTGATCGGCGATTTTCTTCCAGCTTTTCGCGCCCTGGAAATAGACGATCGCCTTGGGGCCGAATTCGTAGATCACCTGGCGGCAGGCGCCGCAGGGGCGCAGGCGCGTTGTGATCGTTCACGATGGCGATGGCCTCGATTTCGATTTTCGGGCCGAGGCTCGCGACGGCCGAGAAGATGGCGGTGCGCTCGGCGCAGTTGGTCATGCCATAGGACGCGTTTTCGACGTTGCAGCCGGAGAAGATTTCGCCGTTTGTGGTGAGCAGGGCCGCGCCGACTTTGAATTTGGAGTATGGCGTGTGGGCGTTGCGCATCGCCGCGGAGCGGCGGCTCGATCAGTTTTCTCGCGTGCGCGTTACTGCGGGAAGTGCGCTTTGCCATCGGGCTCGACCCTGAACCGGGATTGAAATGCCGCACAGCGATTGCGAGAAATCGCTGTTAGCGTAGTAACATTCGTAGGCGATGTCGAGCCCAAACTCCATTTCCGGCGCCGCGAAGCTCCCTTCGCGAGCTGGCAAAGCGTTGCCAAGATCATCGACCATACGCAGCTGCGGCCGGAGGCGACCGTCCGCCCAGATCGTGAAGCTGTGCGACGAGGCCAAGGAGTATGGCTTTGGCGCCGTGATGCTGAATCCGTGCTACATCGACCTTGGCGCATTCGCGCCTGCAGGGAAGCGGCGTGAAAGTCGGGACCGTGATTGGCTTTCCGCTCGGGGCCACGCTTGCGAGCGTGAAGCGGTTCGAGGCGGCCGAGGCTCTGAAGCTGGGCGCTGCCGAGATCGACATGGTGCAGAACATCGGCGCGCTGAAATCGGGGAACCGCGAGCTTGTTTCCTCGGAGATTCGCGCGCTGGCCGAGCTGGCGCACGAACGCGGGGCGCTGCTCAAGGTGATCCTCGAAATGGGGCTGCTTACCGACGAAGAAAAAGTGATCGCTTGCGAATTGAGTGAGCAGGGCTGGGGCCGACTTCGTGAAAACATCCACCGGATTTCTCGGCGGCGTGGCGACGGTGGCAGGATGTGGCGCTCATGCGGCGCACGGTGAAGATCGGAGTGAAGGCGTCCGGCGGGATTCGGACGTGCGGCGGACGCGAAGGCGATGATCGAGGCTGGGGCAGGCCGCCTTGGCACCAGCGCCGGCGTGAACATCATCCGCGAATTGCGCAACGAATCCGCGACCGGGCGACGGCTGCAGTACTAGGATCGCCGTTCGTACTCTGCACGGTCAAGTTTACCGCAGTCGCACGCCCCGCTTCCTCAAGCTCTGAAGGCGCGGGCACGAGTCCTTACTGTGACTCTTGGTGAAGCCGATCCAGCGGCCGCAGGCTACCACCACGATCCACAACACCAGGGAGATTCCGCCGGCGAGCTTGGCGGCGCGTGGCGTGCGTGGCGGCGCGGTCCCATGCGGCGATGCCGCGGCACGTCCAGAATTCGAAATAGGCGGTGTTGATGCCGGCCAGGAGCAGCGTCAGCATCTTCAGGCGGAAGGGAACGTTGTGGTAATACTTCGTGGCGCTGGAGCTGAAGAGCAGGCCACCGGCAATCACGGCGCAGACGAAGCTGGCGCGGGTCCAGGGCATCATGTCGTCGTAGACTTCGGTGACGCTGCGGTCGCGCGACGCGAGATCGAGCAGCCGAAGATCGAACATCGCGATCGAGCCGACCACGAGGACGATGGAAAGCACGTGGATCGTTTCAATCGTCGGGAAAAGCCAGGTGGATTCGCGAATTGCCCCAGCGACCTGGGTGCTTTCGAGCCATGCACAGAGCCTGAGGATCGACATTCCGATTCGTTTTCCCGTGACCCGATTCAACGACCACTCCCCCGCACCGTGGATCGGCGTGCGATCAGACGTACGCGATCCAGCGTCCTGCGGTGACGATTGCCACCCACAATAGCAACGACACGGCTCCGACCGTTGCCGCGCCGATTCTGTGGGTTTCCCAGAATGCGGCGTCGCGCTTGTTCAGCTGCTGGACGAGCAGCGTGATCAGGCTCACGGTGGCGACCATGGCCATCTTGGTGCGGAACGCCCAGTTCAGCAGCTCGCGGTCGGGCTCGCCGATAATCAGGATCGCGCCGGTGGCGACGAGGATCAGAAGCACGCGCCAGACCCACGGCACGAAACGCGTCGACCATGCGCGAAATCGGCTGGCGCTTGCCGGCGATGCCCATGAGCCGCAGGTCGAGCATCGCCATCGAGGCCATCACGATCGACACGCTGAGGATGTGGACCGTCTGAACCGCGGGAATGATCCAGAGCACGGTCTGGATCTTCAAGCTGACGGGCGTATTCGAAAGCCAATCGCAGAATGCCTGAACCATTGCAGCCCCCTGGCCACAATTTCGGTCGGAATAGTACATTGTCGCCATCGTCCTGTCGAATGGATTGAGCGTGTCGGCTGAAGCGCGAGCGGCGTTGACGCCGGAGCAAAAGATTTGTACAGTGCCGGGCACATCCGGTTTAACGGGGGGAACGATGCGGACTAAAAACGAGCTTTGCGGCTGGGCTTGGCGTTGGTTCTGGCTTTGGCGGCGGCTGTGCCGTGCGTGCGGGCGCAGGACAAGTCGGACGCGGCGGTCTTTCCCGAGGGCGCGCTCGCGCCGGATAATCTGGCGAAGCCCCGCCCGAAGCCGCCGTTCGATCTGACGGGCACCTGGACGGTCGATCTGAGCGCAGGGTTCAGTTCGTTTATGTTCGGGCCGCCGTACCCGAAGTTTTTGCCCGATGCGCAGGCTGCGCACGACGAGGCGAAGCAGTACGCCGCCGAGCACAAGCCGTATCGCGACGACATCGGGCACTGCTATCCGGCCGGCATGCCGATGATCATGACGCGCGTCTGGCCGATCGCGATGATCCAGCTGCCGACCGCGATCTACATGGTGAGCGGATTTGAAAACGCGCTGCGGATTATTTATCTCGATGGGCGGCCGCACACCGCGCCGGACATCGTGGTGAAAACGTTCAACGGCGATTCCGATCGGGCACTGGGACGGCGATGCGCTGGTCGTCGACACGAACAGCATGGTCAGCGACCACCACTGGATCGATCAGGGATTGCCGCTCAGCGAAGAATTTCACATGGTCGAGACGATGCGGCTGCAGAACGGCGGGAAGACGCTCGAAATCAAGTATCAGATGTGGGATCCCAAGAATTGGGTGGGCGAATGGGACAGCACGAAGCACTGGATTCGCGTTGACGACACGGACATTACGGAAGTCGAGTGCACTCCCGACCTCAACCAGCATTTGCTGAGCACGCATTAGAGGCAGTGAGCAGTGAGTAGTGATTGGTGAGTCGTGGGGCAAAGGCTGCCCAGTCGGCTGCTCGGCAGAACGCCAAGGTCCGGGGCGCAGCAAGCAGCGCTTCTCAGGCGAAGGCAGACCCCTAAACCGCGCACTGCGGAGAATGAGCGCTAGTAAGGCGAGCCGGTGGCGCCGGGCTGCTTGGGCTGGGCGCGGTAGGCGGGATCGCCTAGGGTGGTGCCGTCCGCAAGCTTGACGAACATGAAGCTGCCGCCCTTGTCGCCGTTGCGCAGCGGGTGGATCACGATCGTCACCTTATCGCCGGGCTTGAGCGTGGTGGAGCGCCAGCCCTGCTTGGCGAGATTGTTGGGGCTGTTGCACTCGACGCTCCAGCGATCGGTGCCGCCGCTGGCGTTGGGGACGTCGATGGCGATCCAGCTGTGAGGATTGGTCCAATCGAACTGGACGACCGTGCCGGTGAGCGGCACCTGTTTGTCGTGGTCGAACATGGCCGCGGAGTGGTGCGCGGAGGCGGTCCCGGCGAGGGTCATCAGCAAAGCCGCGAATAATGTCGCGCTCAGGCATACGATCGATCGAGTCTTCATCGTTTTTGCTCCCTATCTCGAAATTCTATTCACGCACGAACCGTGCTCATAAAGCGCCGAGAATATTTCGACAGCGCCTCACGGTTGCTTCTCGGCCGAACGGAATGCCGCTTCGTCGAGAACTTGCCCGTTTGGCAGAGTGAGCGCTATGAAAAGCCCGCCTTTGTCGCCATTCCGCAGCGGCCAGAACATGATCGTGACTTTGTCGCCCGGCTTGACGCTGTTGGAATGCCAGCCCTGCCGCGAGAGATTGTTGGGGCTGTTGCACTCGATGCTCCAGTGAGTGGTTCCGCCGTTACTGTCGGGAATGTCGATCTCGATCCAGCTGTGCGGATTGGTCCATTGGAATTGAGTGATGGTAGCGACGGTCGTGATTTTCTTGGAACGGTCGAACATCGCGAAGGAATGATGCGCGGAAGCAGTACCAGCGAGAGAAACGTATTAGGGCACCCAGAGCACGCGACCAAGAACTTCCTCTATCATCATTGGCCCCCCGACCCAGAACCTTCATCCAGCCCGGCCGACCGCGCCGAGCCGATCCTCATAGAAATGTGTAAATACTATAATATGCGTCAAGACAGATAGCCATATTTGATGCAAAATGGCTCGCTTCGTGTATGGGGGAATGGGCGTTCGCGCGGAAAATCGGCGCCGAATGCTCTTAGGAATGGAGGCGAACATGAAGTTTTCAGTCACGATCCTGTGTGCGTGTGCGGCATTTGCGGCGACGGGCGCGGCCTGCCAGGCGCAGAGCGCTGCCGCGTCCCTGCCGAATACGACGCTCATTCCGGAAAAAACGAGAACCGCGGACTACTCGGCTCTGGGTTCGCTGCCCGATTGGAGCGGCATCTGGACGCTCGATTTTCCGAAACGTGGCGATGCTCCGCCCGGAGCAGCCGTCGTTGACTCCTACGGCCGCCGCCGAGTTGAAGGCGCTGGAGGCCGAGGAGGCGAAAAACGAAGAGCCGCCGACCGAGAGCGCGAACTGCGTGCCGCCGGGCATGCCGCAAATCATGTTCCAGCCGTACGACGTGGAATTTCTGTTTACGCCGGGGCGCGTGACGATCATTCAGGAAGCGTACATGCAGGTGCGGCGCGTCTTTACCGACGGGCGCGGCCATCCGGCCGATCTCGATCCGACGTTCAACGGCAATTCGATCGGACACTGGGAAGGCGACACGCTGGTGATCGACACGATCGGCCTGGGCCACAGGCTGCCGCTCGGCTTCAATCGGTTGAATCATGGGCCGAATCTGCATGTGGTCGAAAGAATTCGGCTGACCAGTCCCGACTACGCTCGAAGATCGCATGACGCTGACCGATCCCGACGTGCTCGCGCAGCCGTGGCATACCGTGCATACGTTCACGCGCCATCGCGAGCTGGAACCAGCTCGAATTCATCTGCGAGGAAAATAATCGCAATCCGATCAACGACAAGACCGGACAGGTTTCGACGATCCTCGGCAAAGAGTAAATGAGCGCGCGGAGAAAAAAAAAGGGCTGCCGCGTGGCTGCGGCAGCCCTTTGAATCCCCGTTCGCAATTTTGAGTTGGCTAGGAAACTACTTCTTCTTGTCGGCCTTCGCGGCCTTCTTCGGTTTCTTCGCCACTTGGATTTCCTCCACGATGGACATGTGCCCCCGCGGGCAGTCGCCACACTTATAAGCAATTTTTGCCCCGGCGTCCAGCATGTCGATGGGTTCGTGCCGCGCTGAAGACCGCGGCGCTACTTTCAAGTCTTAGGCCGCCTGATCGGGCGTTCGTACCCGGCGGCGACGGCGGGTTATGAGTTTGCGATTACTTGCGCCGGCGGGACGTCTAGGCGCACTACGATGCCTTCCAGCGCCGGGCTGGCGGCGGGGTAGCGCTTCATCACTAGAGGGTCGTGGCCGGGGACGATGTGCTGCGGCGAGATCGGCCAGGCGGTAGAGCGTGTTATAGCCTTCGAGCATTTCCGCGACGCTGTAGACGACCGGGAATGGGCGGCGCTGCTCGAAATTTGCGTACAGATGCGAAGCGTCGGAGGCGAGGACGACCCAGCCGCGCTTGGTCCACACGCGCGCGATCTGCAGGCCGGCGGAATGGCCGCCGACGCGGTGCAGCGTGAGGCCGGGCGCGAGTTCGGCATTGTCGTCGTGGAAACACGGCCCGCTCCGCATAGACGTGGCGCACCATCGAGAGCGTGTTTTCGAGATCGAATGGCGCGCGCAGGCTTTCGTGGCACATGCAGCGGCCGGTGGCGAAAGCCATCTCGCGATCCTGGAGATGAAAGCGGGCGCGCGGCAGAAGGTCGAGATTTCCGGCGTGGTCGTAATGGAGATGCGTGAGGATCACGCTGGTGATATCCGCGGGATCGATATCGAGCAGGCGCAGCGATTCGATCGGGCAGCGCAGCCATTCGCGCTTGCGTCGATCGGCGGCCTCTTTGCCAAAGCCCGTGTCGATCAGGAACGTGCGGTCGCTGCGGCGCGCGACCCAGACGAAATAATCGAGGTCGGAGGCGAACTCGTGCGGATCGGCGAGGATGAAATTCTCGGCCGGATGCCGGTTGCCGAGATGCGCGTAGCGTATCGCGAAAATTTCAAACGGTTCTGCCTGCACGATTCTCCTCACGCTCGCCGAAGAGCGGCATAGCATGACCCATCGCGGAGCTGAACGTCAATTGTTAGGAGCGCTGCGGTAGGGCATAATGCGCGTCGGAAAACGCGCGTTCGGCTGGCGAGAGCGATCGATCGACGGAGGAAGAATGGCGCAGCAGCAGAGTATCGGATTCGTGGGAGTGGGGAGAATGGGCTCCCGCATGGCGCGCCGGCTGATGGCGGCCGGCTACCCGCTCACCATTTACGATACGAGCGATGCGGCCGCGCAGCCGCTGGTCGAGGGCGGAGCGAAGCGCGCCGAATCGCCCGCGGCGGTGGCGTCGGCGGCCGACATCGTGTTTGCCAGCGTGCCGACGCCGCCGATTGTCGAGGCGGTGGCGCTGGGGCCGAAAGGCGTGATCGAAGGCACGCGCGCGAAGATTTTCATCGATACTTCGACGACGGGCGCGACGACGGCCAAGCGCGTGGCGGAAGGGCTCGCCGCGAAGGGGATCACGGCGGTCGACGCGCCGGTGAGCGGCGGCATCAACGGCGCGGAGAAGGGAACGCTGGCCGTGATGGTCTCGTGCCCGCAGGCGACTTTCGAGATCGTGAAGCCGGTGCTCGAGAATCTCGGCAAGCTTTTCTTCGTCGGGACGCAGGCGGGGCAGGGGCAGACGATGAAGCTGCTGAATAATCTGCTTTCGGCGACGGCCATGACGATCACGTCGGAAGCGCTCGTGATGGGAGTGAAAGCGGGGCTCGATCCATCGCTCGTGATCGACGTGTTCAACGCGGGCACGGCGCGCAACAGCGCCTCGCAGGACAAAATGAAGCAGCACGTGATCTCGCGAAAGTTCAGCTACGGATTCGGGCTCGCGCTGCTGAATAAGGACATCCGCCTGTGCATGGCCGAAGCGGACGCGCTGGGCGTTCCGATGATCGTGGGAAGCGCGGTGCGGCAGCTGCTGTCGATTTCGACGGGCATCGAAGGGACCGACGCCGATATGACGGCGGTCGCCAAGACGGTGGAAGCATGGGCGGGAGTGCGCGTCGGAGAGAGCGGCGACTAGGAATTCTCATTTCGAGGAGAGGCTCACCAAAATGGACAAGAAAACTTTCGATACGAGGGCGCGAAATCCGCAGCTCGGTGCTCGGCAAAGAGTTCGTCGACAACGCGTTCAATACGGCGGACGAATTCAATCTGCCGCTGCAGGAGCTGGTGACGGAATACTGCTGGGGCGCGATCTGGGGCCGCGAGGAGCTGCCGCGCAAGACGCGCAGCATGCTGAATCTCGCGATGATCAGCGCGCTCAACCGTCCCCACGAGCTGAAGGCGCACATCAAAGGAGCGTTGGTCAACGGCGTGACGCCCGTCGAGATCCGCGAAGTGCTGCTGCAAGTGGCGATTTACTGCGGCGTGCCGGCGGCGGTCGATTCGTTCCGCGTGGCGCGCGAGGTGTTCGCGGAGCTGAAGGACAAAGAGAAAGCGCCGAAATCGTAGCGCAAGGGTCGTGCAAAATGGCGACGACGATGAGCGAGCTGAAAAAATACCGCATGCTGGCGGGCGGCCAGTGGGTCGAGCCGGCATCGGGGGCATGGTTCGAGTCGGTGAACCCGTACACGGCCGAGCCGTGGGCGCTCGTCCCGCGCGGGACGAAGGAGGATGTGGACCGCGCCGTGGCCGCGGCGAAGTCGGCGTTCTACGATGGCGAATGGCGCAAGCTGACGGCCACCGCGCGCGGCGAGCTTCTGCGCCGCCTCGCCGAACTGATCGCGGCCGAAGCGGATCGCCTTGCGGAGATCGAGACCACCGACAACGGCAAGCTCATCGCCGAGATGCGCGGGCAGCTCAAATACATTCCGCAGTGGTTTCACTACTTCGGCGGGCTCGCGGACAAGATCGAAGGCCGCGTGATCCCGATCGACAAGCCGGGCGTATTCAATTTCACGCGCGAAGAGCCGCTGGGCGTGGTCGCGGCGATCACGCCGTGGAATTCGCCGCTGCTGCTGGCGACGTGGAAGCTCGCGCCGGCGCTCGCGGCGGGCAATACCGTGGTGTGGAAGCCGTCGGAATTCTCTTCCGTTTCGGCGCTCGCGTTTGGCGAACTCTTCGAGCGCGCCGGATTTCCGCCGGGCGTGGTCAACATCGTCACCGGCTACGGCAACGAGGTCGGCGAGCCGCTGATCACGCATCCGCGACGTCGCGAAGGTTGCGTTCACCGGCGGCGACCGCACCGGCGAGCTCGTCTATGGCCTCGCGGCGAAAGGGATCAAGCACATCACGCTCGAGCTGGGCGGGAAATCGGCGAATATTGTTTTCGACGACGCCGATCTCGACAATGCCGTGAAGGGCGTGGTCTCCGGAATTTTCGCCGCGACCGGGCAAACGTGCATCGCAGGCTCGCGCGCGCTGATTCACCGGCCGGTTCTCGACGAATTTGTCGAAAAGCTGCTGGCGCTGGCGAAAACCGCGAAGATGGGCAATCCGCTCGATATGGGCACGCAGGTCGGTCCCATCACCACGCGGCCGCAATACGAGAAAGTGCTCGACTACATTCGCATCGCCAAGGAAGAAGGGGCCGTGTGCCGTCTGGGAGGCGCGCCTGCGAAGCGGCCCGAATGCGGCACGGGATGGTTCGTCGAGCCGACGATTTTCACCGGCGTGAAGCCGGATATGCGGATCGCGCAGGAGGAAGTGTTTGGGCCGGTGCTATCGATCATCCCGTTCGATACCGAGGACGAAGCCGTGCGGATCGCGAATGGCACGATCTACGGCCTCGCGGCGGGCGTATGGACCACGAGCATTCGCCGCGCGCTCACGATGTCCGAGCGGCTCGAGGCGGGCACGATCTGGGTGAACACGTATCGCGCGGTGAGCTACATGTCGCCCTTCGGCGGCTACAAGCGCTCGGGAATCGGGCGAGAGAGCGGCGCCGAGGCTATTCGCGAATACTCTGCAGACGAAGAGCGTGTGGATCGATATCGCCGGAAACGCGCCGAATCCGTTTGTGATGCGGTAGCGCGTGCGCCGCACATCAGCGGCAGGCTTTGCAGCGATTCGGGCTGCGCGGCCCTTCTGCGGCTGGAGCGGCCGATCCACCACCACAGACGCGTTCCCAGCGCCTGGAATCACACTCAGAGCGAGATAGAATGGTCGCCGCGTACGCACCGCTGGTGATCGAAGAATCGCCCGTAGATCGGCAGCAAGATCGCCACGACCGCGGACCACGCACCCGAGCCGATCCCGGCGACCATGCCCGTTTCTCCGCGCGGATATGCGCGCGCGCTCAGATGCAGCGAAATCACGATGAATGCCACTGCGATAAACATGCCCCAGGAGAAAAACGCCAGCGCCGCGATCCACGATGCGGTCCAGGTGGTCATCGACGTTGCGAGAGCGAGAATGGCGAGCACGGCGTACAGCTTTACGGGCCGAGCTTCGTCGCGCACGAAGCGATCCGCGACCCACCCCCAGAAATAATAGCCGAGCTCCCAGCACACGGCGGGAATCCAGAGAACTTCGCCGAGCTGCTTCTGCGTGAGTCCTGAGACGCGATTCAGGTAGAGCGGGCACAGATACAAAATCGGGCCGAGCGCCGCGCCGCCGAGTCCCATGCCGACGACGAGCAGCCAGAAGCGCCGCTCCCAGCACTTTGGGCCACACGATTTGCGGTTTTCACGCGCGGCACGGGACGCAAGAGCGGCGGCCGCGCCACAAGCCACCACACCGCGAGCCACACGACGCCCAGCGCGCCGGTGACTACGAATGCGGCCCGCCATCCGAAGCGCAGCGCGATCGGTGATGATGATGAGCGGCGCGAAAATCGATCCGAGCGACGCGCCGCTGTAGGAAATTCCCATCCCGCGCGACTGCCGGTTGAGCGGCAGCGAATCGGCGGCCGTTCGCAGGCCGCCGGGAAACGTGGCGCCTTCGCCCAGGCCGAGCAGCGTGCGCGCCGCGGCGAAGCCGAGAAATCCGGCGACCCAGGCGTGCGACGCGCTCGCGAGCGTCCAGATGCCGACCGCCGCCAACATGCCGACGCGCAGCCCGACGTAATCGATCACCGATCCCCACAGCGGATTGGCGATCATGTACGCGAAGGAAAATGCCGAGACCGCGTCCGCGTAGGCCGACGCGCTCAGCCCGGTGTCTTTGAGAATCATCGGCGAGATCACGGCGAGGGCCTGCCGGTCGATGTAGGAGAGCCACGAGCACGTCATCATCACCATCGACGGGCACCCACATGCGCCAGCCGGCCGCGAACGAATTCGCGCGGCCGTTCGCGTGCTCGACTGCTTCGGGAGCGGTGCTCGGCATGGCGTTACGTTTCGCCGCTGAAGTTGCGCGCGTGCTAGTCGTAGTATTTCGGCGCCTTCTTCAGCTTCGCGTTGGCGGCGAAATCGTGCTCGATCCAGAGCTGCGTGTTGGTCTTTTTCAGGTAGGCTTCGATCATCGCGCGGCTCGCCAGCGTTTCCTGCGCGTTGTATTCGAAGGAAGGCACGCGATTCAGCTTGCGCTCCTCGGGATAGTGGTAAAGGTCGCCGGAGAGCATCACGTTGCCCGTGCTGCGCGAGCTTCACGATCAGCACCTGATGGCCCGGCGTGTGGCCCGGCGCGAACTTGATGATCACCTTGCCGTCGCCGAAGACGTCGTATTCGTCGGTCGTGAGGAGGATCGTCTTGCTGTCCTTCAGCTTGTCGTATGTCTTTGGAGTGGCGATCGCGGGCGGCTTTTCGCGCGAACATCGCGTCGCGCTCCACTTTCCGCACCAGCCACGTCGAGCCCGCGAATTCGTTCGCGTTGGCGATGTGGTCGCGCGTGATAGTGCGAGAGCGCGAGATAGGTGATATCGCGCGGGCCTGTAGCCAATTTCGGCAAGCTGTGAGCGCAGCGTCCGCGTCGACGTGAAATACCCCTCGGTAATCGGCGTGTTATCGCCCTTGAAGTCCACGTCCGGTATCGAGCCGATGTCCCATATCAGCGTTCCTTTGGGATCGACGATCAGAAAGGCGGGAACGGACATCTCGCGTATTCGGCGATCTCGCCCGGTTTGAAATTGAAAAGCTTCGGATCCATTCCTTTGATCACGCCGCAATCGAAGACGTAGAGCCTGACCGTCTTCGGCGGCTTCGGCGGATGCGATTGCGCGATCACCGATCCGAGCGTGGCGGCGGCGACCAGACCGTTGCCACGAGAGATACGCGAGCCCGGAAAACCTGTGCGGCGGTTCTCATTGAGGAATCTCCTCTCCAATCCCGGCGTTGAGCCGCCCCATAATACTCAAAAGCAGCCGGACGCCAAGCCTGAAATTCGGGAGGCGACGATCGGCGTCTGCGCCGCGTGGATTTCGCGCCGACGCGCGGGTATAATACGCGCCGGTTGGGACGATGGGGGAAGCGCAGCGATGCGAAGGAGGGTGCGATGTCCGAAGCCGAAAACCGGAACGAGCAGCTGGTGAAATCATTTTTCGAAACGCTGAGCACGGGCGATCTCGAGCGCGTGCGGCCGCTCCTGCACGAGCATGCCACGTGGACTCCGATGGGCACGGGCATTCCCGGCGCCGGAGGGCGCCAAGGGCCGCGACACGATCATCGACGAGTTTCTCGCGCCCGTGCGCGGGCTGTTCGTCGACGGCGACCCGAAGGTCAAGATGAGCACGATTATTTCGAAGGGGCCGCTGGTGGCGTGCGAGACGCAGGGCATCGGGCTGCTGAAAATGGCAAGAATTACAACAACCGCTATGCGTGGATGATCGAGATCAAAGACGACAAGATTTTCGCGCTGCGCGAGTATATGGATACGTATCACATCACCACGCTGGTGTAGGATCGCGTCTCGTCCTCGAGCAACGCTGTAGGGACCCTGCTTGCCGCGCCCCGGCCCTGCCACGCTGAGCCCGCGTGCTAACGCGGATCAGCGGCGAAACAAGAACGTCGCGAGGAATACGACGAGCCTGAAATTCAGGAGCTTTAGGGCGTTGCGCGCCTCTTGCGGCGTGAGCTTGGCCGTCATCGGCATCGAGCCGAACACTTTTCCTTTCATTACGAGCTTGTCGTCTTCGCGCTCGAGCGATGTGACCTGCATCAATTCGTTGTTGTCCTGCCCGATATATTTTCATCATCGTCATTTGTGTTGCGCTGGCCGATCTTGTCGAAATTGATTTTCAGGTCTTCGCACATTTTCATCGCGGTTGCGCGGCCCGCGCCGAAGACGCCGCCGCCCGGATGCTGAAAAGGCCCGACGAGATAGAGCCGCTCGACGCCGGGCACGGTGTTTTGCCCGAGATCGGGCGTGGGCCGGTGCGAGCCCGATTGATAGATGTACGGCGCGGCGCCGTGAACGTCGCCCCTCTGAAAGCTTGGCGAGGCGCGCTCGATATCGAGCGGGCTGTCGGCGACGTACTCGATGATGTTCTCGGGCGTGATGTTGTCGATATAAGGCGTCATCCGCGAGAGCATCGTTTTCGCGAACGCGTCCTTCGCCTGATCCCAGAATTGCGGCCCGCCTCCGGGATGCGAATACGGAACGTAGTCCCACACGTGCAGCGTCGCTTTCCGGCGGGGCAGCGCGACGCATCGAACGTGGAAGGCGACACCAGCCCGAGCAGCGACGTGTCGGGGATGCGGCCGTAGCGCAGCGCGTCGAAGAATTGGCGCAAGGACGTCCATATTCGGCGGCATCAATTCCGATGAAATACGCCTGATTCACATGTGGGCCGGCCTTGAATCGCAGAGGCGCGTTGAGCGCCGCGTGGACGGTGATGCAGGAATTCGCCGAAAGCTCCACGCGTTCCGCGGCGCGGAGCGACAGTTGCCATTCAACCCCGGGATGAAGCGGCTCAGGAAGTGCGGATGGATCGCGCCGATCACGGCGTCTTTGGCCGAATATTCGGCGCCGTCGGAGGTCCGCACTCCGGCCGCGCGGCCGTTCTTCACGATCACCGTTTCGACGGAAGTTTTGTTGCGAACCTCGCCGCCATGATCCTCGATGCAGCGGACCAGCGCGGCCGTGAGCGAACCGCTGCCGCCCACCGCGATTCCGATGCCGTACTGCTCCATGAATCCGAGAAAGACGAAGATGCCGATGCCAGTCCCTTTTTCCTCCGGCCCGGTGAGATTTTCCGAGACCATGCGCATGAAAAACATCCGCACTTTGTCGTTCTCGAAATTGTCGATGATGATGTCGTACGGGCTCTTCTGCATCAGCGCGAAGAGCTCGCGCCCCTCGGCGCTCTGGTCGAGCATCGCGAACATCCCGCCCAGCGGGATCGGCGGCGTGTAGAGCGACGCGGAGAGCATCGGCAGATATTGCGCCGACGCTTCGGCAAATTTCAGAAATGATTCCGCGTCCTTCTTCGAATAGCTGCGCGATCTCCTGATAGGTTTTGTTGCGGTCGCGATGCAGCGCGATGGTCGAGCCGTCCTCGAACACGCAGAGAAACGGAACCTCCGGGTAGATGTATTTCAAGCCGTAACGCGAGAGCAGCCCGAGCTCGTCGTTCTTGATCAGCGGATTGGCCTGAATGAAGATGTGGCCCGTGCTGAAGCGGTCGTGCAGGAAATCCGGGCCGGTGAGCTTCGCGGTGACGACGCCTCCGCCAAACCACTCGTTGCGCTCGAGGACGAGAACATTTCTTGCCCGCTGTCGCCAGATAGGCCGCCGCAACCAGGCCGTTGTGTCCCGGCTCCGATTGCGATGATGTCGTGGGTGTTGGACATTTGGACATGGGCGTTCCTTCCCAAATGCCGCCGAGAAAATCGGAGATTTCGCCGCTCGGGCCGGGTGAGCATAATACGCGCCTGCCGCCAAGGCAAACGATGCGTTCGCGTTATCGCAAACGCTCAGCACGCGCCAGAACGTTTGACTCGCGCCGCGGCCCGGACTTAAGATGCGCCCAGATATCGGGCCACACAATCGCCGCGCGGGGCTGTTGGGGGCCCGAGCGGCGCAAAGCGACTACAACGGAACGCCAACCGGAGGCTCTCTTGTTCGAACGCATGAGAATTGCGCTCGTGATCGCCTTGATTGCATTGGCCGGTTTATTCGGCGGCGCAACACCGGCTTTCGCGCACCATTCGCAGGCGGCCGAGTTCGATCTTCACAATACGGTGACGCTCAACGGCGTCATCTCGAAGGTCGATTGGATGAATCCGCACGTCTACCTCTATCTCGATGTGAAAGACGACAAGGGCCAGGTCACCACGTGGGCTCTGGAATCCCTGCCGACCCGCTTCTATCACAATCTGGGACTTTCGAAAGCGATGCTGGGCGAGGGCAAGCCCGTCACCGTGCTGATTCATCCCGCCAAAATCGAAGGCAAACCGCTCGGGTGGGTCTTGAAGCTCACGTACGCCGATGGCCACGCCTACGAATTTGGCCGACTAGGAAGGGGAAGCAACATGAACCAATCATTCCGCACTGGGCGCAGTCATCGATCGCAGGCGCGCTGGCGCTTCTGTGCTTGCTTCCGATCGCGGCCGCAGGCCAGGTGATCTCCTTCCCGGCGAGAACGCGCAGCCCGACACCGAAAACTCGCCGCCAAGAAAACTCCGCGCCTGGCCGATGGACATCCCAATCTCAACGGCATCTGGTATCGCCCGCTTTTATTCCTCGGCGCCGCCGAACAGGACGGGGACACTTTGAAGGCCGTGAATCGTCCCGATCCGGCGTTTCGCCGCGGCGATCGCTCCGCTGCCGCCGATGTACAGCCCGTCCTACAAGCCTGAGCTTCAGTCGCGAAGGTGAAGGAATACAACGAGCAGCAGGTGAAGCTCGACCCGGGCTTTTTCTGCAAGCCGCCCGGCGTTCCCCGTATTGGACCGCCGCACCAGATCGTCCAGATTCCCGGCCAAGTTGTGTTTCTGTATTCCGACTTGGCGGGAAATTTCTGGCGCATCATTCCAACGGATGGCCGCCCGCATCGCACGGACGCCGACCCTTCCTATTTCGGCGATGCAATCGGCCATTGGGAAGGCGACACGCTGGTCGTTGACACCAACAACTTCAATGACGACACGTGGCTCGGCGACAATGGGCTCTTTCACAGCGACGCCCTGCACGTGGTCGAACGCCTGACGCGCAAGGGCGATACGATTCTCTACGAGGTCACCGTCGAAGACCCGAAGGTTCTCACCCAGCCCTGGACGATGAAGCCGCGAACCCTGACGCCTCTGACCGATCCGCTCGACGAAGCGCCGCCGTGCGTCGAGAAGGATGCGCCGAATATGGTCAATCTGTCAGCATCATCCCAACCCGCGCTAGCCCATCCGGCGGCTTGTAGGGCGCGGTTCCTACTGAGACCGAAGGCTCTTCTCCGGCATCGAATGCGAATCGCGGTTAGAATGCTGGCCTGGAGACAAACACTGTGATTGCGGCAGCCGATAAAAAGCTGTTCTTGGTCGTGAGCGCGCTCTTTCCCATTGTCGATCCGCTGGGCGGCGCGCCGATCTTTCTCGTCCTCACGCGGGAATACCCGTCCGAGACGCGCATGGTTCTCTCGCGCCAGATCGCGATCGACAGCTTCTTCCTGCTCGATCGGCTCTTATTTCATCGGCACGCATATACTCGCGTTTTTCGGGATTTCGCTGCCGGTTGTGCAAGTCGGCGGCGGGCTGGTCGTGGTTTCGGCCGGATGGGCGATGCTCAAGCAGAAGCAACGACGATGAGCCCGCGACGACGCACCGGACGGTCAATCCCGCAGGACCCATTACGGCAGGCGTTTTATCCGCTAACGCTGCCGCTGACAGTCGGCCCGGGCTCGATTTCGATGGCGATCACGCTGGGCGCTAATGCCGCGCACTATCACGGCATCAGGTTCCTGGCGGTCGCGATTGCGGCGACCGTCGGCTCGATCCTAGTCGCGGTCAGTGTGTTCCTGTGTTATGGATTCTCGGACAGGCTGGCGCGGGTGCTGGGGCCGACGGCCATGAGCGTGATCATGCAGCTTGCGTCATTTTTACTGGTCTGCATCGGCATGCAGATCCTCTGGAATGGCGTGCGCGCGCTGCTGGTTTCCGCTCCGTTTAGCGTGAGCTGACGATGGCGCGTCGGCCCGTGGATTCTTTCGCTTGACGAAAACGCGCCGGTTTCCGCACAATTTTCGTATCGGTTTTGCCGCCGAACAGGTTGTGCGAGAACGAGAGGGTTTGGGAGCGCACAACGTCGATTGGAACCCCATTCCCCCAGGAAGAGGTAACCAGTCAATGGGAAAAATTGTGGCAGCAATGGGCACCGTGCATGCCCCGCAGCTTTTTGACCGCCCGCCGAGCGAGGATCCGAAGCAGCTCGACGCAGACATTGCCGCGATGCGGCTGATCGGTAAGGATTTGGAGGAGGCCAAGCCGGATGCCGTGATCGTGATCGGCAGCGACCACCTCGAGACATTCTTCCTGAGCTCGGTTCCCACGTTCGCCATCCTCTCGGGCGAGTTTTCGCACGCCGAATTTGCCGGCCGCAAATACGAACTGCCGATCCACGAAGCTCTCACCGAGGATTTGCTCGACAAGCTGATGAAGGCTGGTTTCGACCTCGGCTATTCGCAGGACGCCGTCCTCGGTCATGCGTTTGCCGCCGTCTACGAATGGGTGATCGAGAAGCGTCCCGATTCCCGTCGTTCCGATTTTCGTCAACGCATATCTTCCGCCACTGCCGACGGCGCAGCGCTGCGCGCAGCTTGGCAAGGCGATCGGGAAGATCATCGCCAGCCGTCCGGAGAATGTCGCCATCGTTGCCAGCGGCGGCATGTCGCATTTCCCCGGCACGTGGAAATATCCGAAGCCGGATTTCGATTTCGACCACTGGGCCATCGCCCAGATGGAGCAGGGAAATGAGGAAGCGCTCATCAGCCTCACGAACGAGCAGCTCGACGAAGTTGGCAACACGGAAATGCTCTCGTGGATGATCATGTTTGGCGCAATCGGAAACCTGCCGGGCGAGCTCGTCACCTATCAGCCCACATGGCATCACGGCCATGCGGTGATGCGGTTTCTCCCGCACAAGGGAATCGGCCAGTCCAAGGAAGGCAAGGAAGCGGCCGCGAAATATCAGTTCAAGGGCGGCTACGAATTCTACAAGCACCCGTCTCCGTCGGCTTACAAGCTGAATAAGGTGCTTTACGACAGCCGGTTCAAGCGCGAACTCCGCCTGCGGCTCATCCACGACCTTCCATCCGTCGCGACGGAATACGGCATGACGACCGAAGAAGCCAAAGTTCTCGAAACGCTGCAGGACGACGACATCGAGAAGTTCCGCGATGGGCAGGTCCATCCGCTTGTGGAGGCGGGCGCACACCCGCTCGGCATGTGGATGGCGGTGATCCGAATCCACTCCGAGCTGCGCAAGCTTCGCGCCGCCAAGGGCGAACTGGAAAAGGCCGGCGCCACGCAGTAGCGCGTTTGCGCGCCGTTAGCGGCAATGTGATCGGTGTAGGGGCGGGTTTCAAACCCGCCCTCGCCCTCTCAACGACTTTCAAGCGATGGAGCAGGCTTTTGTAGCGGCCGCGTTGCCTTTAGGCGGGCGGGTTTGTCTTCATACGGGAGGAAGCTATGAAAGTTGGTCGTCGCTGGACAAGGCGCGTTTCGGCATAAAGCATCTGGAGGCTCATCGGCCAATATTCCGGGCATCGAGGTGATCACTCTTGCGGGCGGCAGCCCGGCCTCGACCGAGGAAGTCGCCAAGCGCTTCAAGATTCCTCATTGGACCGGCGACCTCGCCGAAAGCCTGAAGCAGCCCGGCCTCGAGGCGATGATCCTCGCGAGCCCCACTGGCATGCATGCGAAGCAGGGCGTGCAGTGCATGCGCGCCGGCAAGCACGTGCAGATCGAAATTCCTATTGCGGATTCGCTCGCTGATGCCGAGATGCTCGTCAAGGTGCAGAAGGAGACCGGCGTCGTCTGCATGGGCGGCCACACGCGCCGCTTCAACCCGAGCCATCAATACGTGCACAAAAAGATCAAGGCCGACGAGCTCAAGGTGCTGCAGATGAACGTGCAGACCTACTTCTTCCGCCGCACGAATATGAATGCCGCCGGCAAGCCGCGCAGCTGGACCGACCATTTGCTCTGGCACCACGCCTGCCATACCGTCGATCTCTTCCAGTATCAGACCGGCGAACTCGTTTCCGATTGCTACGCCGTGCAGGGCCCGATGCATCCCGAGCTGAAAATCGCGATGGATATGGGCATCCTGATGAAGACTCCCTCGGGCGCGATCTGCACGCTATCGCTCTCGTTCAACAACAAAGGGCCGTTCGGCACGCGCTTCCGCTACATCTGCGACAACGGGACGTTCCAGGCCTATTACGACGATCTGATCGATGGCGAGGAAAAGAAGATCGATCTCTCGCATGTGGACGTGTCGATGAACGGTATCGAGCTGCAGGATCGCGAATTTTTCGCCGCGATCAAGGAAAGGCGCGAGCCCAACGCCAGCGTTCAGCAGTGCTACACGGCGATGCAGGTGCTCGATCGCCTCGAGAAAATCCTGAATTCGTCCGCGAAGGCCACCTCGAAGAGCTAAGCCTGGAGCGCGGGAGCGGCCGCGGCTTGCGACCGCTCATCCAGCACCGCTCGCAGACGCTCTTCATCCAGCGCGTTCTCCCATTTCGCTACCACGATGGTCGCTACCGCGTTGCCGACCACGTTCGTCGGCGTCAGTCCCTCGGACATCAGGCGGTGAATCCCCAGCACCAGCGCGACGCTCGCCACGGGAATCGTCCCCGTCGAGGCCAGCGTCGCCGCCAGCACTACGAACGCGGCGCCCGCCACGCCTGCCGCTCCCTTCGATGATAGCAGCAGCACCGCGAGCAGCCCGAGCTGCTGCCAGATGTCGAGCGGCGTGTTGGTCGCCTGCGCCAGGAAAACCGTCGTTGTGGCCAGATACAGGCACGTGCCATCGAGATTGAACGAATAGCCCGTAGGAATCACCAAGCCGACCACGCTTTCCTCGCAGCCCAGGCTTTCGAGCTTGGTCATCAATTGCGGCAGCACCGTCTCCGATGACGTTGTCGCAAAAACTATCAGCAGCTCCTCGCGAATATACCGGATGAGATTGAAGATGCTGAAGCCGCACCAGTGCGCCACAGGCCACAGCACACCGAAAATGAAAATCAGGCACGTGACGTAAAATCCCCCGAGCAGCTTGCCGAGCGAGACGAGCGATCCCGCTCCGAATTTCGCCACCGTAAACGCGATCGCGCCAAACGCGCCGATCGGAGCGGCCCACATCACGATCGCTACGACCTTGAACAGCATTTGCGATGCAGAGCCGATTAAGTCGACGATCGGCTTCCCCCGTTCCCCCACCTGAATCAGCGCAAACGCGCACAGCACGGAAATCAGAAGCACCTGCAGCACGTTCCCTTCGGTGAACGCGCCGACGAACGTCGCGGGAATGATGTTCATCAGAAACGGCACCACGCCCTGGCTCGCCGAGTGAGCCACGTACGGCTGGATAGCGGACGTATCGACGTGCGCGAGATTCACGTTCATCCCGCGCCCGGGTTTCCATAAATTCACCGCGACGAGTCCGATGACCAACGCGATTGTGGTCAGCGCCTCAAAATAAATGATCGCCTTCAGCGCGACGCGCCCCACCCGCACCGTGTCCGCCATTCGCGCGATCCCGTGCACCACCGTACAAAAAATAATCGGCGCGATCAGCATGCGGATGAGCTTGATGAACGCGTCGCCGAGCGGCTGCATGCGCACGCCGAGGTTCGGATCGAACTTGCCGAGCGCGATCCCGATCACCATCCCCGCGAATACCCACACCCATAGCTGGCTGTACCAGCGCTTAGGCGCTGTTTGCTTTTGCGGTCGTACGGTGATGTTGGTCGTCATCGTGAGCCCCGACCCGCTCGTCTGGCCGGAGCCGGGCATTCTACTTCAAAACTCAGTGACACCGACAATCTTGTCGGTGCTCTTACGCCTCACGTTGTAAACTCTCCCGTCATACGAACTCACGGGGGAATTCAAATGCAAATCACCGACGAAATGATGGAGCGGCTGACGATTCGCGAAATGATCGAGAACTGGGTTTTGTGGCGCGACGCCCTGATGTGGAAGGAATTTCGCGGCCTGTGGCACGACGATGGCCGCATGATGGCCACCTGGACACAGGGCACTGCCGACGAGTTCATCGAGATGAGCAAGCGGGGCTTCGCCAAGGGCGTGCGCATTCTACATTTTCTAGGCGGCAGTACGATCGAGGTGCGCGGCACGCGCGCCTTTTCGCAGACTAAAATGACGATCGCGCAGCGGGCACTCGTTCACGAGGTGATGTGCGACGTCGTGTGTACCGGGCGATTCTGCGATTTCTGGGAGAAGCGCGACGGGCGCTGGGGCCTCGTCCTGCGCCAGCCGATCTACGAAAAAGATCGCATGGATCCGGTCGATCCCGCCGCCAAGCTCGCCCTCGATCAAAAGCTTCTCGCGACATTTCCCGAAGGCTATCGCCATCTCGCCTACCTGCAAACGCAGATCGGCTACAAAATCAAAATGGACATGCCCGGCCTCACCGGGCCCGAAGTCGAAAAGCTCTATGCCCGGGGCGCCTCCTGGCTCTCCGGCGGCCCGCTTTAAGTGCGAAGATTGCGTCTCTGAACGCGCAGGCCCCGCGCGCATCGAACCGCCGGGGCCCGTCGACTCCCTGCAAACGTTTTAGGGACGGCCGGTCATGGGCAAGTTTAGCGATACCGGCCCGACCGTAGTTCCGATCACGTCGCCGGAGACAACCATCTCCACGCGGCGGTTCTGCTGACGTCCTTCCGCGGTGTCGTTGGACGCAACCGGTTGCGTTTTGCCGAATCCTTGTGACGTCATCGACGCCAAAGGAATGTTTTGCTGTGCCAAGTAATCAAGGACTGCTTTGGCTCGTCGCTCCGAGAGTTCCTGATTCATGGCATCGCTGCCCATGCTGTCCGTGTTGCCCTCAATGGCTAGCCTAAGGTCCGGGTACGCAAGAACGATTCCGGATAATTTGGCCAGCTTCTCGCGCGCCAGCGGACGAAGAGTGTACTTGCCGGTATCGAAAAGCACATCCGACAGGTTCACGACTAAACCGCGAGCAGTATCGTGAGTGACAAGAATGGCGTTGAATTGTTGCAGCAACTGGGCGCGAAGTGCTTCGCGATCGTGCTGCACTTGCTGTAGTTTCTGATCCGCCGCGGCGGCGGCGGCTTGGCTCTGCTCCGATTGCGCCTCTGCATCTCTCTGGCCCTGTTGGGCGTTTGCAGCGGCTTGATTGGCGTCATTGGCGGCGGCGCGATTCCGATCCGATTCCGCCTGGGCGTCCTGTTGCTGCTGCTGTGCCGCAGCGGTAGCCTGAAGGGCCTCTGCGCGCTGGCGGTCGGCATCAGCGGTGGCTGCCTCCGCTTTCCTGCGAGCCTGCATATCCTCGTTGGACTGGGCGTTGGCATCGGCCACTTGCGCCGCTGCTGCGTCCCTGTCTGCGTTCACGCGATTTGCGTCGATCTTTTTCACGGCGATTTCCCGGGCGTCGTCGGCCGTCTGCACAACCTCGCGCGATTCCGCAATCAGCGCTTTTGTATCGATGTGCCTCATGGTTGCCATGTCATCCGCCTGCTTCATCTGGCCGACGGCATTTTCGTAACTGGAGCTCGCGAAGGTCTCCGCTCCGGCCGACTGAGCGATTCGCACCGCATTGCGCGCCTCAAAGAATTCGAGCGGCAGTTTCGCATTCATGACGACAGGGTCGAAATGATAGCCGGTCGGAATGTAACCGCCCCGGTCGATGAGTTCGTACTTCGCATCCACGGCCTCGATGGTTCCGGCCGTGCCGGGCAGAATCTCGTTTTCCTCGACCACGACGTTGCTCGGACGGCGCACTGCATAATAAGGTTCTGCCGTGACGATCAGCGCGAAGGCCTGCAGGTCCGTTGTGACGTCCAGCTTACTGCGGTGATCGTGTTCCACTAAAACCTCGCCAAGATTCACCGCGCGGCCTTCGGGAGAAATCGCCCACAGCACGTAGGTGAGATATTCACCGCCGAAACTAGTGGGATCTTCGAGGCCTGTGAATTTGGCGTCGATTTTCATCGTGTCGCGCTTGCTGTCGACCTTCGCTTCACCGGACGCACCCGGCATCAGGTCGGTGCCGCGGAAACCTATTTCTGTGGAGCCATTGTGGTGCTCGTATTGCACGGCACGCACGGTGCGGCTCACCACGTTCACGGTGTATGTATATGTGGGTGTCAGAACTTGTTCGCGGGAATCTGAGGTCTGGGCCTGAGCGACCGCAGATGCGCCCAAACATACGAGGACTGCCAAGAGCACTGCTGAACTTTTCACGTTGAGTCTCCTTGAGATGCCGGGAAGGTTCCAGTATCAGGACGTGTGAATGCGAATACTGTTCGCTATTGCACGATTTGCGAAGATAGGACCCGTTGAATCGAATCGGAACATCTTCGCAACTTCTGATAAACGCGAGCAGTTACGGGACAATCGAGAAAGCTTAGGTTCTCGCTCGTTTGGGCGGACTCGGTGGCGAGCCGTCCTTTTTTACTTCCGTTTTCTTCTCTTGTAACATCGCACGCGTGAAGCCCGTGGAGTTGCTCGGCCAAGCGCTTTCTCGAGACGGTACTGTCCTGAAGCTGATTCGTCGCGGCGACGAGTACGTCATCCTCGCCAATGGGAAAAGTCTTATGTCGAGCCGCATGCATGGCTCGGAGGAGGCGCTGGCGAAGTTCGCCTGCCGCCACGCGCGGACAGTGAAACGGCCAAGCGTGCTGATAGGCGGACTCGGTATGGGTTTCACGCTGCGCGCTGCGCTTGATCTCCTACCGCCAGCCGCGGCGGTTGTCGTGGCTGAAATAGTGCCCGCCGTCGTCGAGTGGAATCGTGGTCCGCTCGGGCCGCTCGCTGGAGAGCCGCTGAAGGATACCCGCGTGCGAGTCGAGATCGATGATGTCGCGATCACGCTTGGTTCGCGCCCTAGCCAGTTCGATGCCGTGCTGCTTGATGTGGATAATGGTCCCGCCGCCTTCGCCGGCTCGAACAATGCCGGGCTCTATGATGACCGCGGAATCGCCGCCGCCTTCGCTGCGCTCAAGATGGACGGCGTGCTGGCCGTCTGGTCGGCCCGCGAAGACCGGAAATTCGAGCAGCGCCTGCGCCATGGCAGGTTCACCGTCGAGGTGGAGCGCGTTCGCGCCCGCCTGAAAAGCGGGGGGCCCTCCCATGCGATCTTTTTGGGGCGTAAATCGCCGGGAAGGTGACGACCGTAGTCGAGACAAACTGTCGTCCCATCTGGACGATTCAGAGTCGCTGCTACTGGCACGTTCGGAGATTGCCGCGCGGGCGTGCCAAACATAGAGGTCACAGAGAAAGGCCACAGAGTGCACGGAGAAAGTGGCGACGGTTCACCGCTCCCTTCGTCTCTTGCGGCAAGGAGACACGGGGCTGGGTCGAGCCGATTACTTCTGGCAATCAGACCGTGACGGGGTTGGGTTTTGCGGGGTTGATGTGGAGGTCGGCGATGGCTTGTTCGACGACGGCGCGATCGAGCTTGCCGGCGTCGCGCAACTCGCACAGCGTCGCGAGCACCACGAAGCGCGCATCGACTTCGAAGAAGTCGCGCAGATCGGCGCGGCCTTCGCTGCGGCCAAAGCCGTCGGTGCCAAGCGACGCGAGCGGGCGCGGCATCCACTTCGCGATCATGTTGGGCAGCGTCTTCAGGTAGTCGGAAGCGGCGACGAGCACGCCGGGAGCATTCTCGAGCTGTTCGGTAACATAGGGCACGCGCGGCTTTTCCGCCGGATGCAGGCGGTTCCAGCGCTCCGCGTCGATGCCGTCGCGATAGAGCGCCTTGTAGCTCGTCACGCTCCACACGTCGGCCGCCACGCCGTATTTTTCCGCAAGGATTTCCTGCGCGCGCAGCACTTCGTTCAGGATCGCCCCGCTGCCAAACAGTTGCGCGCGCAGCTTCGATTTCTTGTCCGCTGCCGCGCGGAAGCGATACATGCCCCTCAGGATGCCGTCGCGCACGCCTTCCGGCATCGGCGGATGCGCGTAGTTCTCGTTCATCACCGTCACGTAATAAAAGATGTTTTCGCCGTCCTTGTACATGCGGCGGATCCCGTCCTGCACGATCACCGCAATTTCGTAGGCGAACGCCGGATCGTACGCCAGCAGGTTCGGCACCGAGAGCGCCAGCACGTGGCTGTTGCCGTCCTGATGCTGCAATCCTTCGCCCGAAAGCGTCGTGCGTCCCGCCGTCCCGCCGAAGAGGAACCCGCGCGTGCGCATGTCCGCCGCCGCCCAGATGAAATCCGCCACCCGCTGGAATCCGAACATCGAGTAGTAAATGAAAAACGGAATCGTGTTCACGCCATACGTGGCATACGCCGTGCCCGCCGCGATGAACGATGAGATCGACCCCGCCTCGGTGATTCCTTCCTCGAGAATCTGCCCGCTCTTCGTTTCGTTGTAGTAGAGCAGCATGTCGCTGTCGACCGGCTCGTACTTCTGCCCCACGCTCGAATAAATCCCCGCCGTGCGGAACAGCGACTCCATCCCGAACGTGCGCGCTTCATCCGGAACGATCGGCACGATCAGGTGGCCGATTTCGGGATCTTTCAGCATCTTGCGCAGCATCTGCACGAACGCCATCGTGGTTGAAAAGTCTCGGCCGCCGCTGCCCTGCAGGAATTCCTTGAACAGCTCATCGTGATCCGCCGCGAGCGGCTTCGAGCGCACGTGCCGCTGCGGAACGTAGCCGCACAGCGCCGCCCGCCGCTCCTTCAGGTAGCGAATCTCCTCGCTGTCCTCCGGCGGCCGGTAGAAGGCCACGTCGATGCACTCCTCGTCATTCAGTGGAATCTCGAAGCGCGAACGGAAAATCAGCAGCTCTTCTTCGTTCAGCTTCTTCTGCTGGTGCGTGACGTTCTTGCCTTCACCCGCTTCGCCCAATCCATAGCCCTTGATCGTGCGCGCCAGAATCACGGTCGGCGAGCCTTTGTGCTCGAAGGCCTTCTTGTACGCCGCATATACCTTCAGCGGATCGTGCCCGCCCAAGCGCAATCGTCGCAGATGCTCATCCGACAGCGGCTCGACCAGCTTCAAGAGGCGCGGATCGGAGCCGAAGAAATGCTCGCGCACGTACGCGCCCGAGGAAACGGTCAGCTTCTGATACTCGCCGTCGACCATCTCGCCCATGCGCTTGACCAAGAGGCCTTCGGAATCCTGCGCCAGGATCGGATCCCACTCGCTGCCCCACAGAACCTTGATCACGTTCCAGCCCGCGCCGCGGAACGCCGACTCGAGCTCCTGAATGATCTGCCCGTTGCCGCGCACCGGCCCATCCAGGCGCTGCAAGTTGCAGTTGATGACGAAGATCAGGTTGTCCAGTTTCTCGCGCGAGGCCAGCGTGATCGCGCCCAGCGATTCCGGTTCGTCGGTTTCGCCATCGCCCAGAAACGCCCAGACCTTCGCGTCCGACGCAGGCTTCAAGCCGCGGTTCTCGAGGTAGCGGCTGAAGCGCGCCTGATAGATCGACATCAGCGGGCCAAGCCCCATCGAGACCGTCGGGAATTCCCAGAATCCCGGCATCAGCCAAGGATGCGGATACGACGACAGCCCGCCGCCCGGCTTCAGCTCGCGGCGAAAGTTTTCCAGCTGTTGCGGCGTGAGGCGCCCTTCGAGAAACGCGCGGGCGTAAATTCCCGGAGAGGCGTGGCCCTGGAAATAAACGGTGTCGCCTTCGAACGTATCCGTGCGGGCGCGGAAGAAATGGTTGAAACCGACTTCGTAGAGGGTGGCCGCCGAAGCATAGGTCGAGATGTGGCCGCCGATGCCGTTCTCATGCTTGTTCGCGCGGACCACCATCGCCAGCGCGTTCCAGCGAATCAGGCTCTTGATGCGGCGCTCGAGCGCCTGGTCGCCCGGAAAATCCGGCTGCAGCTCGGCGGGAATCGTATTCGTGTAAGGCGTGTTGGCCGAAAAGGGAAGCTTGACGCCGATGACGGTGGCGTGCATGCGCAGCCGCTCGAGAATCTCCATGGCCACTTCGGGGCCGCTCGACTGCAGCACCGAATCGAGCGACTCGAGCCACTCCTGGATCTCGGCGTCGTCCAGCCCCTGCAAACGCGATACGAGAGTTTCCTTTTCCATCGATCTACCGACTATTATACGACGCTGCGCGCGCCGAGGTGGTTGGATTGTGACGAGCGTTGCGCGTCAGGTTGCGGGAGAGAGTATCCAATTAAACGGCAGAATTCGAAGGAGTTTCGTCTTGGACGCCTTGCCGTGCCAACCGCAATTCGGATTGGTGCAGGAAATCTCCTCGTCTCCGAACATCTCCATCGCCTCGGTCTCCGAAAGCGACGCATTAGTGCATTTTCTTTGTAAGTTGATGTTGTGGCGGCTCTTCGGGCACTCGAAAACGACTCGATAGGCTTTGCTCATAGTCAATCGTAACATCCTCGGCCTCCGCGCTTTGATGATAACGATGCAGATCTGCGCTCATTGGTAACAGCACTTAGCGGCTGGATTTGCAGTACCATTCCGGGCGGAGATGTGGTATAGTTTCTCTTGCGCTTATTACTTTCGGTTGTGTTGTGCGGTCCCTCTGGTTCAAGACCTGATCTGAGAATACCCGCCATCAGTTTTCACCGCACGTTTTCAGCGTAATCTAAAACTAAGACTGGCCAAGAGCCGTCGCGCCCGCACGGAATTTCGTGCGTGCGGCCGACCTCTTCCGCCAGCAAGAAAGCAAAATGCAAAATTTCTCAGAATTACCCATCTCTTCTTCGATGAAGGAGAGACTGGCAGCGGCGCATTTCCTCGTTCCGACGCCCGTACAGGCCGCGACGATCCCGCAAGCCATGGAAGGCAAAGACGTGCTTGCGACCGCCCAAACCGGAACCGGCAAGACGCTCGCGTTTCTGATCCCGTCATGGAAAGGCTCACCGCGCAGAAACACGGCGGGAATCGCCGCGCTCGTGCTGGTTCCGACGCGCGAGCTGGCCATGCAAGTGGTCGAGCAATACAACGCCCTGCGAGGAAAGCAGCTCGCGCCCGCGGCCCTCGTCGTCGGCGGCTTGTCCGAAGGGCCGCAACTGAGCGCAATTCGCAAGGGAGCTCGCATCGTCGTCGCGACTCCGGGCCGGTTGGAGGATTTTCTCGACCGGAGGCTCGTCCAATTCGGGGCATTGCAGACGCTGGTGCTCGACGAAGCCGACCGCATGCTGGACATGGGATTTCTTCCCGCGATTCGCAGGATCGTTGCGATTCTGCCGAAAGACCGGCAGACGATGTGCTTCTCCGCGACGCTCGAAGCATCCGTGGCGCACCTCGTGAAGGACTACCTGAAAAATCCGGTGCGCCTCGCATTCGGATCCACGCTCAAGCCTTCGGAGAATGTGCGGCTTCAGGCGTTTGAAGTTTCCGCGGACGGCAAGCAGGACATGCTGCACCACCTGCTCGTCCGGGAAAGCGGCCGCTGCCTCGTATTCTCGCGCACGAAGCGCGGAACGGAGCGAATCGCCAGGGCTCTCGACGCGGCACGGCATCAACGCGGCCATGATTCACGGCGACCGCTCGCAATCGCAGCGGACGGCGGCTCTTGCCGGATTTCAGCAGGGGCGATACCGCGTGCTGGTGGCGACGGACGTGGCTTCGCGCGGAATTCACGTGCAGGACATCGCGCACGTCATCAATTACGACTTGCCCGAGTTGGCGGAGAATTTCATCCACCGCGTGGGACGCACGGGAAGAGCGGGCGAGCACGGGCGTTGCCTCCACTCTTTTCTTAAGAGAGCAGCGCACGGAGCTGTTTCAGCTGGAGCGCACGCTCGGCATCCGGATCGAGAGGATGCCGGTCGATTCGAGAGCCGTCGAAAAGAAGGCGAGCGAAATCGCAGGCCGCGTCGATTCCGCGCCGACGACGGGGCTCAAGAGCCGCTTGGTTCGCCTCCCGGGAGAATTCCTGCAGGTGCAGATGGAAAGCTAGCGCCGGCGAGGATTTTAGGAAGCGAATTTCTGCCGGTAGATGGTATGGTCTTGGGGGCTCGACGGCCGAATTTCGGCCGTCGCTCTCGAAAAGGAGAGATCTTTGCCGCTCGCGATTCACGAAAAGGACGAACGAGTTCAAAGTCTCATCAGCAACAAGGGCAGGGAAGCGCGTATTTGCTCCACGATGAAGTGAATGACGCGTTGCCGGGCGAGGTGCGTCCGCCCGACGGGATTGGCAGCATCTTTTCCGCGTTCGAGCCGCGACGGCGCTCACGCCCGACGATGCCGCTGTGGACGCGGTCGCGCACGAAGCGCTCGATCCCGGCCGAATTCGGGGCGCCGGAACCGACATGCAGGCGTCGAAGGAAGCCGCGGCGAGGAAGTCGAGGTCGACGAAACGGCGCACCTGCTGGACAAGACGAACGATCCCGTCCGCCTGTACCTGCGCGAGATGGGAAGCGTGCCGCTGCTGAAGCGCGAAGGCGAAGTGGCGCTCGCGAAGCGCATCGAGCGCGGCCACGGCCTCGTGCTCAAGACGATTTCGCGGTCGCCGATTGTTTTGCAGGAGCTCATCGCGGTTGGACGGCAACTGCGCGAGGGCGCGCGTTCGATCAAGGAGATCGTCCAATTCGGCGAAGAAGAATTAACGCCGGAGCAGCTCGAAGACAAGACCCGCCAGACTTTGCGGATCATCGACCGCATCGAAAAGCTCTACGACACCGGAATCAAGCAGCTCAACCGATTCGAGAAGGCGCCGAAGTCGAATAAGCGCGCCTACGCGCGGGCCAGGCGGCAGTTGATCGAGACGCGGATTGAGATGTCGCAGCTGGTGCGCTCCATCAATTTTAATCCGCAACGAAAAGAAGCGCCTGATCGAAAAGCTGCGGCACACGGTCGAGCAGGTCCATTCGCTCGAGCGGGAATGCGCACGGCTGGAGCGACGCGTCGGCAGCGCTCGCGGAAATTCGGCGGCCGAAGTGCGCGGGGAGTTGCGCGTCTGCCGCAAGCAACTGAGAGAGATCGAAGAGTCGAGCCTCGTCGGGCTGCCGTCCTTGAAGCGTTCGCTTGGCCCGGTCTTGCGCGGCGAGGCCGAAGCGGAACGGGCGAAGAAGGAACTCACCGAGGCGAATCTTCGCCTCGTCGTTTCCATCGCCAAGAAATACACGAACCGCGGGCTGGAATTTCTCGACCTGATTCAGGAGGGAAATATCGGCCTGATGCGGGGCGTCGACAAGTTCGAGTGGCGCCGGGGATACAAATTCTCGACGTATGCGACGTGGTGGATTCGCCAGGCGGTCTCGCGAGCGATTGCCGATAAGGCGCGCACGATTCGAGTGCCGGTGCACATGTTCGAGGCGATCAACAAGCAGATTCGCGCCAGCCGGCAGCTCGTGCAGGAACTTGGCCGCGAGCCGACTGCCGAGGAGATCGCGCAGCGCATGGAAGTACAGCGTCGAACAGGTGCGCAAGAACAGGAAAATCGCCCAGCGGCCCGTGTCGTTCGAAGCGCCGATCGGCGAAGACGAGGAATCGCACCTGGGCGACTTGCTCGAGGATAAGGAAGCGATTTCTCCGTCGGACGCCGCCATCAGCCTGAATCTTAAGGAAAAGATGGCGTCGATGTTGAAAACGCTTACGCCGCGCGAGGAGACCATCATCAAGATGCGCTTTGGCCTCGATGAGGGCGGCGAGCGCACGCTGGAAGAAGTCGGGAAGACGTTTGCCGTCACGCGCGAACGCATTCGCCAGATCGAAGCGAAGGCGTTGCGCGCGCTGCGTCATCCGACGCGCTCGGGACAATTCCGGGTTTTCCTGCAAGGCTCTTTGTAGACGAGCAAGGAGAAGGACATGAAGAATCTGTTTGTAGGCAATATGAGTTTTCAGACCACCGAAAGCGAACTGAGCGAACTCTTCAAGGCGTTCGGGCAGGTCTCGCGCGTTCATATCGCGATGGACCGAGAGACGGGCCGGGCGCGCGGCTTTGCTTTCGTCGAAATGCCCAATGATGATGAGGCCGCGAAAGCGATCGCGGGCCTTGATGGGAAAGACGTCGGCGGGCGCAACCTCAAGGTGAACGAAGCGCGCCCGAAAGAACGCAGCAGCGGACCGCCGCGAGGCGGCAGCGGCGGCAGTGGAGGCGGCGGAGGACGAGGCCGCGGCGGATTTTCGAACGAGGATTATCGCGAGGCCCCACGGCAGCCGCGCGAGCCCCGCTGGTAGGCATCACCCAGGTAGTGCTTGGGTCGTTGTCGATGTTAATTCAAAATCCAAGGGAGGCTTTATGGCCACTACATTCCTGAAACGCCAAAAAGAAATGAAGAGACTCGAAAAGCAGCGCGAGAAAGCCGAACGCCGCGCGCAAAAGAAGGCTGCCGGGAGCAAAGAGAACGAAAATTCGCCTGAAACCATGACTTCGACCGACTACGATCCCTGGGCCGACAACCCGGTCGGCCCCGATCCGGAGCATCAAAACTGATTCCGCGGCGCCCCGCCGCGTGAAATTCGCGGAAGCCACTGCAGCAACGCGAATGTGCAGACAACGGATGCTGCGAGGCTGAGCTCGGGCCTTACGACTCGAAAACTCCCATATCGATCCTTCGCGCCGTAAGATCGCTCTATATCTTCTCGGAAACTTTCCACTGCTCGGCAGTCACGAGCAGCGGATTATAGCCGCCGTTTGTCCCCGACTTGAGCAGCCATATCTGATTTACGGGAGCGCCCAACTCGGTCCCGCAAGCCATTGCGCAGCAAACCGCGCGCGCGGGGCGCGCGAACGGTTAGGAAATTCGGTTTCCAATCCGGAATCAGCAGGTGATCAGTTCGTCGCCGGTGCGCGCGGTGAACTCGTCCACTAGCACCTGGTGCTCCTGGATCAGAGGGAATCCGGTGCAGCACGTAATCAGGTGCGCGAGTGCGCGGGGCAGAAAGAGGCCCTGATCACTCTCGCGCAGGTGCGCACGCGACTGCCAAAGTCCGATCATGGTGCATTCGGGATTGGGTTCGTCACTGTGCCCGCGCAGGACGAGAAATCCGCGGAAGCCGCGCTGTTTTTTGGCTTCGGGGATCGAACGTTCGAACGGCCTCCGAGAATTCTTCGAGCTTGCCTGGACGGATGCTGAAACGCCATACGCGCGCGTACATGAACGCTCCTTGAGATTGTGGAATTCTCGATGCCTGCCACCCTGCTTGTGGTGTGGAATCAATATCATGGACGCCCTTCCGCATCGAGCGATTTCTTGTGCCGCTTGGGATTGCGAGCCTCGCCTCCGTCGGCAGGGGCGTCGCGTCCCGCACCGCTGGTACGTAGGTACCATAACCGTATTGGCCACATAGGCCACCCGGCCTATCGACTGACGCGCATCGCCCGCCTAGCCTAGATGAGAGCCGAAGTCTGGTTCCGCAGCGAGGTTCAGGGGGTTTGGTGGAGACTCTGCTCCAAGTCAGAGACCTGACGATCCGCTATCGTTCTGCCGAGGCGGCGGAACGCGGCGCCGTCGCGGGGGTGAACTTTGACGTTGCTCGAGGCGAGGTGTTGGGCGTCATGGGCGAGTCGGGCTGTGGCAAGAGCAGTATCGCCCTGGCGCTGCTCGGCCTGCTCTCGCGCGAAGACGCCGAAGTTTCGGGCTCAGTCGTGTTTCGGGGCGAAGACCTGCTCGCCATGAGCGAAAAATCCCTGCAGAAGATTCGCGGAGCCGCGATTTCGATGGTGTATCAGGAACCAGGAATCGCTCTGAGCCCGGTGATGCGGGTCGGGACGCAGATCGCGGAGATCGTCCGGGCACACCGGAAATGTAGCCGGCAAGAGTGCCGCGAGCGACGCGTCCGCGATGCTCGGACGGGTGGGCCTGCCGTCGACCGAGCGAATCTTGGCGGCCTATCCGCATCAATTGAGCGGCGGGCAGCTGCAACGCATCGTCCTTGCCCAGGCCCTGGTTTGCCAGCCGGCGCTTCTGATCGCCGACGAACCCACCGCTTCGCTCGATGCGCAAAGCCGCGCGGATTTCGTAGCGCTTTTGCGTGAATTGAAGCAAAGCCTAGGAATATCGCTGCTGCTCATTAGTCACACGCCGGAGATTCAGGCGAGCCTTGCCGATCGCGTGATCGTGATGAAGGACGGCAAAATCGTCGAGATGGGCTGCTTTGACGATTTATACCGGGACCCTGCGCACCCATACACCAGAGCGTTGCTGGCCCGCAAGGGAACTGCCGCGCCCGCGCCGGAGTCCGAGCGCGAGAGTGCAACGCCCGAGCATCTCGTGGGGACATTGTAAGCATGGAAGCGCATGCCCAATTCGGAGCGGCGAAATGCGAACCGCTGATGCGAATCGCGAACCTGAGCAGCCAGTACGTGCAGCGCCGGCCGCTGACGCGAACGCCGTTCACGATCAGCGCTTTCGAAGACGTGAATCTCACGATTCATCGCGGAGTCGACTCTCGCGATTGTGGGCGAATCCGGCACCGGGAAGTCCACGCTCGCAAAGTGTCTTGCGCTGCTGGAACGGCCAACGGCGGGCGAGATCTGGTTCGAGGGCAGGAATCTGATTGGGCTCGGCAGGGGGGAACTGTTCCCGGTGCACCGTCAGATTCAGCTCATCTTCCAGGATCCGACCTCGGCTTTGAATCCACGGCTCACCGCCGAAGAAATCATCGCGGAGCCGCTCGCCATTCAGAGAGTCGGCACAAAAGACAGCCGGCGAGCGCGAGCGCAGGAGCTGATGGAGCAAGTCGGTTTGCCCGCGCGATCTGCATATAAGCATCCCCTCGAATTCAGCGGCGGACAGCGCCAGCGCCTGGCCATTGCCCGCGCTCTCTCGCTCGAACCGAAACTGCTGATTCTTGATGAGGCGCTAGCGAGCCTCGACCTTTTGAACCAGCAAGTGATCCTGAAACTTCTCGCCGACTTGCGTGTGGCGCATTCGCTCACTTACGTCCACGTCTCTCACGATTTGCGAATGGTCTCGGAGTTCGCCGACGAAGTGGCCGTAATGAGTCAGCGGCGCATCGTCGAGCAGAAGCCCGCCGCAGAATTATTCGCCCATCCGGAGCACGCCGACACGCAGGCGCTGCTCGCCGCCATGCCGTCGCTCGAATCCATCTGCCTGCGGCGGCTGGCTTAAGGGGAGCACGATGAGATACATCAGCCGGCGGCTCATTCACGCGATTCTCCTTTTGCTGGCGGTTTCTTTTTTTTCTTTCGTCCTACTGCAACTTGCTCCGGGCGATTTCTTCGACGCGATGCGGCTCAATCCTCAGATCTCACAACACACGGTCGAGACGATTCGCTCGGAATACGGCCTCGATCAGCCTTTGCCGATTCGCTACGAACGCTGGCTGCGCTCGATGCTGAAAGGTAACCTGGGTTTCTCGCTGGCTTCGAACAGTCCCGTCGCTCCGTTGCTGCGCGTGCGCGCCCGTAACACGCTCCTTTTGTCTGGCACGGCGACTCTGCTCGCTTGGTTGCTCGCGGTGCCAATCGGGGTTTGGAGTGCGGCGAAACGCGGGGCGTGGGGCGATCGTATCGGGAGCGTCGCCATGTCCACGATTCTCACGGTTCCGGATCTGTTGGTCTTTCTCGGGTTGCTGCTGCTGGCGGTTCGCACGGGATGGTTTCCGACGGGAGGAATGGTTTCGTCTGGGATTGACGACATGGATTTCTGGAGCCAAGCGAACGACGTTGCATTCCATCTTGTGCTGCCCGCCTTCGGGCTCGCGGTGGTGATGTTGCCCGTGCTGGTGCGGCACGTGCGTTCCGCCATGATCGAATCGCTCGAATCGCCGTTCATCCGAGCAGCTCGGGGGCACGGAATCCCGCGCGGCCGCCTCCTGTTTCGTTACGCGCTTCCGGCGGCGTCCAACCCGCTCATTTCGCTTCTCGGTTTTTCTGTGGCGACGATGCTGAGCACCTCCATGCTGGCGGAAGTGGTCCTTAGTTGGCCGGGGCTCGGCCCGCTACTGGTCGAGTCGATTTTTTCGAGAGATGTGTACGTGGTCGTCGCCGTTGTGATGCTGTCGTCTGTGTTCCTCGTGATGGGCAATCTGCTCGCCGATTTACTGCTATTCGCCAGCGACCCGCGAATCCGAACGGAGAATGAGTGAATTCCCGGCGCAAACTTTGGGGCGCATTGATCTTGCTGGCGGCCTTCCACGGGATGATTCTCTTCGCTGGCTTCTTTGCGCCGTACGGCTTCGCGGTTCAGGACCGCGAAATGCCGTTCGCACCGCCGACTCGGCTGCATCTCACGGACGCCCAAGGCAAGTTCCACCTGCGCCCGTTCGTTTACGGGTTGAAGGACGATCCCGCGAATCCCGGCGCCTACGCGGCGGAGACGTCGCAAGCCTATTCGCTTCAGTTCTTCGTGCAAGGCTCGCCCTACAAGATCGCCGGGCTATTCGAAACGCATGTGCACTTCATCGGTGTTGCCGGCGACGGCCGATTATTCCTGATGGGAACCGACGGCTACGGACGGGATCAGCTTTCCCGGTTTCTCTACGGCGGGCAAATTTCCTTGCTCGCGGGGCTGCTCGCAGCGGCGCTTTCAGTGTCGCTCGGTATTCTCGTTGGATCGCTCGCGGGATTTTACGGCGGCTGGATCGATGAGCTCTTGATGCGCGGAAGCGAAATCTTTCTCGCGCTGCCGTGGCTCTATCTGTTGTTCGCCGTGCGTGCCGCCTTGCCTTTGCATATCGCGGAGTGGCAAGTTTTTCTGTTGCTCGTCGCGGTGATGGGTTTGATCGGGTGGGCGCGCCCGGCGCGGCTGATTCGCGGCGTGGTACTGAGCGCGAAGGAACGCAAGTTCGTGGTCGCAGCGCGAGGATTCGGGGCATCAGACGCGCACCTGCTGCTCAAGCACGTGCTGCCTCAGACCTATGGCGTGGTGCTCACGCAAATCGCGCTGCTGATTCCGCGGTACGTGCTCGCTGAGGTGACGCTGAGTTTTCTGGGGCTTGGCGTCGGCGAACCCATGGCTAGCTGGGGCACGCTGCTTTCCTCGCTGCAGCAGTACTACATACTTTCGTCTTACTGGTGGATGTTCCTTCCTGCCCTTCTGCTAATTCCCTTGTTTCTGGCCTATTACACGACCGCCGATGCGCTGCAGGAACGCCTCAAGTCCGTGCCGCTGTAAAAACCAGCCAATGTTTGTTAAGAGTGGAAACATGGCGAAGGCTCGGCTCGGGATACCTATTGCTGTGCTTGCGGTTGCGACCATTTGCTCCTGGTGTGTCGCGCCGTGTGCGTCCGCCGCGAGGCCACCGGACGGCCAGCAGCTCATGGTGACGGATAACCCGATCGGGCATCCGGGCGGAAAGCTCGTGCTCGCGCTTCGCTCGGAGCCGAAGACGCTGAATCCGGTGCTTGCCGAGGATGCCGCTTCGCAGGAAGTGATTCGCTGCGTGACCGCCGACCTGATCGACATCAATCGCGCGACGCAAAAGACGGAGCCTGCGCTCGCAAAGTCGTGGACCGTATCGCGCGATGGGAAGCAGTACACACTACACCTGCGCCAGGGCATTCGTTTTTCCGACGGCCAGGCGCTGACGGCGGACGACGTGGTCTTCAGTTTCCAGCTGTATCTCGACGAAAAAATCGATTCGCCGCAGCGCGATTTGCTGATTGTCGGCGGAAAGCCGATTACGGTCGAGAAAATCGATGGCGACACCGTCCGATTCACGCTGGCCCAGCCGTATGCGGCCGCCGACCGGCTCTTCGACGGCTTCGCCATTCTTCCCAAGCATCTTCTGGAGAGCGCTTACCTCGGAGGCACTTTTTCACAAACTTTGAGTATCTCTATGCTGCCGGCCCAGTTCGCGGGCCCCGGCCCATTTCGACTGAAGGAATACGTGCCGGGCGAGCGGATCGTCCTCGAGCGCAATCCCTACTATTGGAAGCAGGATCGAAGTGGGAACCGGCTGCCGTATCTCAACGAGATTGTGTTTTTGTTTGTATCGAGCGAAGACGCGCAGGCAATTCGTTTCCAGGCGGGAGACACGGATATACTCGACCGGTTCAGCGCGGAAAATTTTGCGGTTCTGGCCAAACAGCAGGCGGCCAGGCGTTACCATCTCGATGATTTAGGTCCCGGCCTCGAATACAATTTCCTCTTCTTCAATCTGAACGACTTGGGCCCGAAAGTATCTCCCGACATCGTGCGCAAGCAAGCATGGTTTCAGGATATCCGCTTCCGGCAAGCGGTATCCGCGGCGATCGACCGCGACGCAATCGTGCGCCTCGTGTACAACGGCCGTGCCACGCCGCTGTGGACGCAGGTCACGCCGGGCAACAAGCTATGGATCGATCCAAGCATTACTCACCCGCCAAAGTCGGTCTCTCGCGCGCGCGATTTGCTCAAGGCTGCCGGCTTTTCCTGGAAAAGCGATGGCACACTCGTGGACAGCAAGGGCAGCCCCGGTCGAATTTTCCATCCTCACGAGCTCATCCAATGCGCAGCGCGTGAAAATCGCGACGCTGATTCAGGATGACCTGAGCCAGCTCGGGATGAACGTCCACGTCGTCTCGCTCGAATTCCACGCGATGGTCGATCGCCTTTTGAATAGCCATGATTACGAAGCCGCCATCATGGGTTTGGCCAGCGGCGATGCGGACCCGACCGCAGAGATGAATGTGTGGATGTCGAATGGCGACACGCACCTCTGGCATCCAAACGAGAGCAAGCCAGCAACGCCGTGGGAAGCCGATATCGATCGCCTGATGCAGCAACAGCTTGTGACGTTGGATTATGCGAGGAGAAAGCGCCTTTACGATCGAGTTCAAGAAATCATTGTACAGAATCTGCCGGTCATCTGCCTTGTGAGCCCCAATATTCTGGTCGGCGCCAGCGACCGCGTCGGCAATTTTCAGCCGGCCATCCTCGATCCCTACACGCTTTGGAATATCGACGAATTGTATGTCCGCTGAAGCTGGAGCCGAGAAAGCGATGCCACTCCAGCGAAAAGCGTCTGCAAGCGACAAATTCAAAGCGTGGCCCGACCGCCGCCTCGTGCGCGAATGCCTCGATGGAAACGACGAGGCTTGGTCTGTGCTCATCGACAAGTACAAGAACCTGATCTTCTCGATCCCGGTCAAATATCACTTCTCTCAGGACGAAGCGTCCGACATTTTTCAGGCAGTTTGCCTCGAACTGCTCGCAGACTTGGCGAACCTGCGAAAGCCGGAAGCGCTGCCAAAGTGGATCATCCAGGTAACCGCACACAAGTGCCTGCACGGCAAGAAGTACGCGCAGCGCACCGAAACGACGGATCCCAATGATCCGGCATTCGAGCAAAGCACGCCCGCGCGGGCCGAAAGCATTTTGCGCGAGGCGGAAGAGGAACAGCGGATCCGCCAGGTGATGGGGGAACTACCTGCGCGCTGCCAACAACTGGTGCGCATGCTCTTTTTCGAGGAGCCGGCGCGCCCGTACCAGGAGGTCGCGCGCGAATTAGGAATCGCTCCGGGCTCGATCGGCTTTATCCGGCAGCGTTGCCTGGATCGCCTGCGCAAGAAGCTGCTTGAGGCGGGCTTTTCGTGAGCAAACGAAATATGAAGGCGCCCCTCTCCGAGAAGCTGCTTCGCGATCTGGGAAATCTCGCCACAGATGCAGCCCGCAAGCGTTTTCTGGCGGGACACAAAAGCCTGTATCACGAGCCGGCGCTCCAACAACTTAACGAGATCGCGCGTGCCAAGTTGCGCTCGGACACTCGCCATGCGATTGCTCTGGTGGAATCGGCGATCGCCATCGCGAAAAAGCTGCGCAACCAGGAAGCGCTGGGGCGAGCCTTACGGTCCAAGGCAAACGCACTGATGATTCTGGGCGAAAATCAGAAAGCCCTGGAATTTCACGCGCAGGCCCTCGAGATCTTTCGAAAGGCCAGCAACGAAGAAGAAGAAGCGCGAACGCTGATCCCCTCGATTCAGCCGCTCATCCTGCTCGGCCAATATGATAAAGCCTTCGAGACCGCCAAAAAGGCGGAGGAGATCTTCCGCCGCTTGGGCGATCAACAGCGCCTGGCGCACGTTCAGATCAACGTGGGCAATATTTACCATCGCCAGGATCGATTTGAGGAAGGGCTGGCGTGCTACGAGCGCGCCTACGAAGCACTGTTGCCTCTCCACGATTCCGAAGGCCTCGCCGTTGCCATGTACAACATGGCCGTTTGCCTGATCACGCTGAATGATTTTCCGCGCGCTCTGGCGAGCTATCAGCGCGCGCGAGAGATGTGCGTCCAGCACGGCATGACGCTCCTCGTCACTCAAAGCGACTACAACATCGCGTATCTCTACTACCTGCGCGGCGAATACGGGCGCGCGATCGAAATGCTGCGGGCTACGCGCGAAGAGTGCGAGAAAAATGGCGACGCTTACGTGATGGCTCTATGCTATCTCGATTTGTCCGAAATTCATCTCGAGCTGAATCTGAGTTCGGAGGCGATGGAGACGGCTCACGAAGGGTACGTCCGATTTCAAAAGCTCGGGATGGGCTACGAGGAAGCCAAATGCCAGGCCAACGAAGCGATGGCACTCAGCCAGCTTGGCAAAGCTATTCGTTCGCTCGAACTGTTTGCCGAAGCCCGGCCCGAATTCGTTCGCGAAAAGAATCTCGTCTGGCCATGGCTGATCGATCTCTACCAGGCGGTGGTTCTCTACAACGAAGGCCGCTTATTCGAAGCACGACGCCTCTGCGCCGGTGCAGCGGCGTTTTTCGACGCGTCATTTCTGCCCGGCAAAGCAGTGTTGTGTCATCTGCTGCTTGGCGCGGCTTTCCATGCGAACTGGAGATCGCGCGGGGGCTCGCATCGGAATGCGCGCGCGCACTGAAGCGCCTGGCGTCGCTCGAAGCACCGGTTTTGCGCTACCAGGCGGAATTCCTGATGGGACAGATTCAGCAGTCCTCCGAAGATCCTTCGGGCGCATACGACTCGTATCAAAGAGCGCGGAGTGCGCTGGAAACGCTGCGCAGCAGCCTTCACGGCGAGGAACTCAAAATCGCTTTCATGAAAAATCGCCTCGAGGTCTACGAATCGCTCGCCGACCTCTGCATCAATGGCAGACGAAAGCCGCGACTCGCGCGAGGAAGCATTCGGCTACATGGAATTGGCGAAATCGCGCAGCCTCGCTGAACTGCTCGTGCAGCACGGTCACGTGCTGCCAGTGACGGACGCGGGCCAGAGCGGCCTGGTCCGCCGGGTGCGCGAGATGCGCGAGGAGCTGAATTGGTATTACCGCCGCATCGAACTTGAACAACTGCGTTCCGAGGATCCGTCGCCGCAGCGAATCGAGAAGCTGCAGAAGGAAGCGTTGGCACACGAGAATGAGCTGCTTCGCGCATTGCGCGATCTTCCCGCGCCGCAGCCGGGCGTAAGCGCAAGCTCCGCCTCCGCGATTGCCACGCTGAAAGATGTTCGCGAGTGCCTGCCGCCGGAAACTGCGCTCGTGGAATATTTCAGCATCAAGGATCAGTTCGTCGCGGCTGTCGATCACGCACGACGCGCTAGAAATCATTCCGGTCACGCCAATCTCAAGGGTCGTCAATTTGCTGCGAATGCTGCATCTCCAGATTTCGAAATTCCGGCTGGGCGCGGAATACGTGAAAACCTTCGAGAAGCCGCTGCTGGACGCCATGCAATCCCACCTCGCGCAGCTACTACGAAGAAGTTTTCGCCGGATTGCGCGGCCAATTGCGCGCCAAACACGTCGTGATCGTGCCGCATGGCGTTCTGCATTATCTTCCATTTCACGCCCTGCACGACGGAACGGGACACCTCATCGATTCCTTCACCGTTTCGTTCGCGCCCAGCGCCAGCATTTTTGCTCTCTGCCAGCGAAAGCCATCTCTCGGCATCCGGTGGCTCTCTCGTTCTCGGAATCCCCGATTCGCGGGCGCCCCTGATTCTGGACGAGGTCCAGTCGGTAGCCAAAATCCTGCCCGACGCGGAATTGATCGTCGGCGTTAAGGCAAACGAAGAGAAACTTCGCGACGAAGGGATCGCACAGCCGGCTGATTCACATCGCCACGCATGGCAATTTTCGCCAGGACAACCCGATGTTCTCCGGCATTCGCCTCGGCGATGCCTACCTGAACCTCTACGATCTCTATCAGCTCAAGCTGCAGGCGGAATTAGTCACGCTCAGCGGCTGCGCCACCGGGATGAACGTTGTCAGCCCTGGAGACGAGCTGGTCGGCCTGATCCGAGGACTACTCTTCGCCGGCGCCCAATCGCTGCTCCTGACCCTCTGGGACGTCCATGACCGCAGCACGTCCGAGTTCATGGCTGCCTTTTACCGCCGATTCAGGGACGGAGAGGCCAAGGCCGCCGCTCTACAAGGCGCCATGCGGGAACTTCGCTCCCGATACCCCCATCCTTATTATTGGGCTCCTTTCGTATTGATTGGAAAGACTTTAGCTTCTTAGCCGCCGCCGCAGGAAATTCTTTCTGCCCCCTATATTTTTCGACCTGCCTACTCGCCCTTATGGGTTGGTGATGCAGGATTCCGGCGAGGTCTTCGAAGTGGAAGGCCGGAAGGGGATGACGGGGTAAGCGCACGAATCACAAACTTTTTGGGGGAGTGACGGATGCGACATTTTTCGATGGAACAGTGGATTGATTTCGCCCGAGACGTTGTCGGGCCGCGCGAAAGGGCGGAGATGGAGAGCCATCTGACTGACGGCTGCAAGCAGTGCTCGAAGACTCTGAGCCTGTGGCAGCGGGTTTCACGAAGCCGGCAGGCGCGAGTCGGCATATGTGCCGCCCGCGAGCATCGTCGGTACCATCAAGGGCACGTTTGGGATTCATGGCCCTCGCAAGATCTGGCCGTGCGGCCCGGGCGACTGCCAGCCTGCTCTTCGACAGTGCCAGGACCCCCCTCGTGGCGGGCGTCCGGTCGGCCGCCACGGCTGAACGACAGCTGCTCTATGGCGTGAGCAAATACCGGGTTGATGTCCGAATCGAGCCTCAGCCGAATTCCGAGAAGGTCGCGCTCGTCGGGCAGATCCTCAATTCGACAGCTCCCAGCGAGAGTATCGGAGCAGTCCCCGTGCGGCTGTGCCGGGGCCGCAGGGTCCTTGTCGAGTCGATGACCAGCCCTTTCGGCGAGTTCGACCTCGAATGCGACTTGGGCAAGGGCCTCCAGCTAAGGTGACGCTGCCCAAGGAAGAGCTGTGTCTGCCCGTAGTGGAGCCCACGACCGAGCATACCGAAGGGTATGCGCGAAGATACTGACTCAAAACATGTTAACAGAAGTTCCACACCGGATAGGAAGCGTACTAGGAAGAAGGTTTGATGCGGAAGCCCTCGAAACTGGCCATTTGTACTATGGCCCAAAATGGGTCGGCACAGCGAAACTCGGGCAGTAGCGTGCAAGTGCAACGGCTAAAGGGTGGGTACGCAAAAGGAGCAGTGCGAACCATGAAACGTCAGAATCTGGCTTATTTTAGCTTCTTGCGATCGGTTTGTGGGGCCAACCAGCCGCGGCCCAAGGACTCTTGGGCGGTCTGCTTTCCAAGGTTGCCACCACGCTTTCAAACCTCACGTCGCCACAGCCGGGCGTGATTGTTCGCACAAACCTTGGTCTCGCCGGATTGAAGAACGTCTGCGTGCTCAACGGATGCACGGTCGTCGGCAATATCGACGGTAACCAGAACCAGGTGTTCCTGGTTAAACCGGCGCAAGGGCCTGCTCCCAACCTTCTTGCCAACGTCCTCAATCCGGTGACGGGAATTCTCGATGCCGAGCCTGACCAGACCCTGGTGATCCCGCCGAACCCGACCAGCCAGTCGACCACCAACAACCCGCCCGCCGGGCTATGGGATACGACGCCCGTGAACTATTACGGGAACACGGTCACCGACGGCTACGTCAATCAACCCGCTGCGAATATCATTCAGCTCTATCAAGGCCAGAACAATTTCAATGTGAGCGGCACGGGAATCGTGGCCGACATCGATACCGGCGTCGACCCGAACCATCCGGCTTTCCGCGGCGTCCTGCTCCAAGGCTATGACTTCACGCGCAACCAGCCCGGCGGCTAACGAGATGAACGACATCTCGATGAGCGCGCCGCCCGCTTGCGGCTCAACGTGCCCCGCTGCCTACGTGAATCAACACACGGCTGCGATGCTCGATCAGCACACCGCTGCGATGCTTGATGGCAGCCAGTATGAAGCTTTTGGGCACGGCACCATGGTGATGGGCGTGATTCACCTTGTGGCGCCAACGGCGAAGCTCCTGCCGGTCAAGTCGTTCAGCGCGAATGGCAACGGTTCGCTTTCCAATATCATCGCCGGGATTTATTACGCGGTGCAGAATCACGCCAGCGTGATCAACATGAGCTTCGACATGCTGCAAAATTCGACCGAGCTCACCGATGCCATCAACTACGCCAACAGCAACCACGTGATTTTGGTGGCGTCTCCGGCAACGACGGCGTCCAGGAAATGGTTTATCCCGCGGGCTCTCCAGAGAGTGATGGGCGTTGCCTCCACCAACAATCAGGATCAGCGGTCGAGTTTCTCGAACTACGGAAACCAAATCGTCTGGGTCGCGGCTCCCGGGGAAGGCGTTATTACCACGTACCCGTTCGGCCTCTATGCGGCGGGCTGGGGAACGTCCTTCAGCTCGCCCTTCGTTGCCGGAACTGCCGACTTGGTTTCGAGCATGCAGTCGCACGATACTCAAAACCAGGCGGCATGGGGCATCGCGCATGCGCAGTTCGTTGGATTCAACATGGGCAACGGCCGCCTGAACGTTAACTGGACCCTCTCGGCGCTGAATCCGCTGCAGGGTTTGCTCCACTTAGAGCCCACAGGTCACTCCGATGCAGACGATCGCCCAAACGCACCCGCAGGCGCTTCCGACTCGCCCAATCGCATCGAGGGAATCTCGGAGGCGCCATCATCTCTCGCCATCCCGGCAACAGTTCCACGCCAGTGGTCGGGCGTGATCCTGCGTATCAAGCAGATGGAGGAGCAGGCGCTGGCTCTCCGCACGTCTCTGATCTGCGCCTTCAATCAGCTTCTCGATCTCAAGGACCTCAATACCGGAGTTCACAGCACACGTCTGGCGGAATGGGCGCTTCATGTCGCCGGCGAACTCGGCTTGGATGAAAGCTCGCCTCTCCGATCTCGAAGTGGCCGCGCTGCTCCACGATATCGGGAAAATCGGCATTCCCGACGCCATCCTCAAAACCCGCCAAGCTGACCAACGAAGAGTACAGCTTGATGAAGAAGCATCCGGAATATGGCTGGGCGGTGATGCGCAACGTTCCGGGGATGGAACGCGCCAGCCTGATGATTCTGCACCATCACGAAAGCTACGATGGCAAGGGCTATCCGGCCGGGCTGCGGGGTGAGGAGATTCCGATCGGATCGCGCATCGTTTCGGTGATCGACGCGTTTGACGCCATGGTTTCGTCCCGCCCTTATCGCGCCGGCTTGCCATATGCGGAGGCCGAGCAACGTCTGCTCGAAGCGAGCGGCACGCAATTCGACTCGGGCGTGGTCGAACGCTTCCTTCCTCTCGCTCGAGCCGAGATATCCTCTGTATTTGCCGCCGCCGGCACAAGCGTGTCCGCCGCCCTGTAGTTCGCTGAACGCGAGTTTCTGACAGTCCTCTCACTTTATTCGCACGGCAATGACAAATTTGTTGTGCAGATGCTTCGAAACCGACAAAAATGTCGGCCGACCCGCGACTCGCATGCAATGGCCCTTGGTAACAAGGACAAAATTGTTGAAGCGTCTCTCGGAAGCTACAAAAATGTCGCATAATCCGCCGCGATAAGAGCAATTTCCTCATCGCCTGCCCACGAAAACGCCATAAACACGCCATTTTCGGGAGGAATCTGGGAGTGGCGCCTCGCTTGCACTGTTGACTGCGGAGATTTGTTTAGCCGTTCATTCAGTTACCTAGGAGCTTCCATGACCGACAGCAGCGCCAGTTATGAGCAGGCCATCAAGAAGACGCACACCAGATTGAAGACCAACGCGTTGAATTTCTGGGAGGTCTTGGCTCAGGCCGTCGCGCTGATCTCCCCGAGCATGACCGCCGCGCTGATCGTGCCGCTGATGTTCGGCACGGCGGGCACGGCCGGATGGCTCTGCTATCTCTTCGGCACGATCATGCTGCTGTTTGTCGCCTTCAGCCTCAATCAGTTCAGCAAGCGATATACGTCGGCGGGCAGCATGTACGAATACACGGTGAAAGGGCTCGGGCCAAAGGTCGGCGGCATGTCCGGCTGGTGCCTGATCTGGGCGTACATGTTCATCGGCATCGCCGGCGTCACCGGGTTCACGCACTTCGCCACCAAGCTGCTGGGGCTATACGGGCGCCACCGGCTACCTGTCGCATCCTTCGATCACGCTCTTTGCGATCTGCGTCCTGGCCGCATGGTTCCTCGCCTATAAGGACATCACGTTCTCGACGATCCTGATGCTCGTGTTTGAAGGCATCTCGGTGGCGCTGATCGTGATGCTGGCGTTTCTGGCGCTGGCGAAAGACCGGCGTCGTCGATCACGCGCAGTGGCATCCCGCCGCGGGCCACGGCCTGAAGGACATCGGCCTGGGCGTTGTAGTCGCGATCTTCAGCCTTGTCGGTTTCGAATGCGCCACGGCGTTCGGCGAAGAGGCGAAGAATCCGCTGAAGACGATTCCCCGCGCCGTCATCGCCAGCCTGCTGCTGACGGGCGCCTTCTTCGTCTTCATCACCTACGTCGAGACCCACGCGCTGGCCGGCAACATCCCGACGCTCGATCAGCTCGACGCGCCGCTTACCACGCTCAGCGAGAACCTCGGCGTCAAATGGATGGGCGTCCTGATTTCCATCGGCGCGATGATCAGCTTCTTCGCTCTGGCGCTCTCCTGCCTGAACGCCGGTTCCCGCGTGCTGTTCACCATGGGACGCTACGGCATCTTCCCGATTTCGGTCGGCAGCTCGCACAAGCACAACCTCACGCCGCATGTGGCGATCACGCTCCTTCGCGGCGATTCAGTTCCTCATCCCGACGACCTTCATTCTCCTGTCCTATGCGGCCGTTGGCGGATGGCAGATGGCGCCCTTCGATGCGTTCAACGACGCGGGGCTGTTCGGGGCGATGGGCTTTTGCGGGGCGTACGTGCTGATTTCGCTGGCCACGCCGTTCTATCTGAAGAAGATCGGCGAGCTGAAGGCCCTACCACATCGCGATCGCCGTCATTGCTCTGGTTCTTCTGGCCGTGCCGATTGTCGGCACGGTCTATCCGGTTCCGGCCGTCGCCGCTGAATTATTTCCCCTACATCTTCCTCGCCTACATCTGTGGCCGGCGTGATCCTGGTTTCGGTTCGCAGCCGCAGCCATGCGGAAATGGACGGCATCCGCAAGGTGCTCGAAGAGACCACCACGATGACGCCTGTGATGGCAGCGCCTCGCATCGGAACGCTACGGTTGCCGAGGGCCGGTTTCGCACCGCTGCCGGAGGGTCCGCATGACGGCAAGCTTGGGCTCGCTGGCGAGTCTCCACCGCTATCCGGTGAAGTCCATGATGGGCGAGGCTCTCAACGCGGCGCAGATCACGCCGCGAGGCCTTTTCGGCGACCGGTCCTACGCGCTGTGCGACGCGGAAACCGGGAAGGTGGTCAGCGCCAAGAATCCGCGGAAGTGGCCGAACCTGTTCAGCTACCGCGCGGCGTATCACGAGCCCCCCGGCAGCCGGCTCGGCCATGCCCCCGGTGCGCGTGACGCTTCCTGACGGCGGCTTTGCCGTCAGCTCCAGCCCGGATTTCGCGCCGACTCTTTCCGCCACGCTGGGCCGGTCCGTTACGCTGCTCGCGACGCCGCCGCAGCACGCGCAGCTCGAGGAATACTGGCCGGACATGGAGGAGTTGGCGAATCGCGATGTCGTCACCGACGAAGCCATGCCGCCGGGCACGTTTTTCGACCTCGCCATCCTGCACGTTCTCACCACCAGCACGCTTGACCGGCTGCGCGAACTGAATCCGCGCAGCCGCTTTGAGCCGCGCCGTTTCCGGCCGAATCTCATCATCGACACCGGCGGCCAGGAAGGTTTTGTCGAGAACGATTGGGTCGGCAAGACGATCGCCATCGGACCGGAGGTCCGCATTCAGGTGACCGGCCCGTGCCCGCGCTGCGTCATGACCACGCTCTCGCAGGCGGATCTGCCCAAAGATCCGGAGATTCTGAAAACCGCGGCGCAGCACAACGAGGCCCGCGTGGGCGTCTATGCGTCGGTCGTCCAGACCGGGACGATTCGCATCGGTGATACACTAACCGTCGTCTGATGCCGCGCCCGCACGCTCCATCCGGCGATTCTCCATTCCATTCAAGTCGGAATGCCGAAGAGCTACGGATTCGAGGACGCCGCCGACGCGCACGACAAGCCGTGGACGACCGGCTTTTTCAAGACGCCCGATCGAAGGCCCGGTATTTGTCGGCACGACGAACCTCGCCGGCGACGGCCAGGCCGATCTCGAAAATCACGGCGGCGTCGATAAAGCGGTGCTTGGCGTACAGCGCCGATCACTATCCGAAATGGCGCGACGAGTTGCGCATGCCCGACATGCCCTGCGGCGCGTTCGGCGAAAATCTCACCATCGCCGGCTTGAGCGAAGCATCCGTCTGCATCGGCGACATTTTCCGCATCGGACCCGTGACCTTCGAAGTGAGCCAGCCGCGGCAGCCTTGCTGGAAGCTCGCCAGGCGCTGGCGCATGCACGAGTTGACTCGGCATGGTTGTCCGCAACGGACGCAGCGGCTGGTATCTCCGTGTTCTGGAGCAAGGCTGGATCGAGGCGAAGATGCCGGTCGATGCTGATCGAGCGTCCCAACCCCGAGTGGCCGATCGCGCGCGCCAATGAAATCCTGCACCACCGCAGGACGGATTTGGCGCTCACGCTCGAGCTGGCCGACGTGCCCGGACTGGCCGATTCGTGGGTGGAGGAATTGCGCGAGCGCGCCGAGCGCCTGCGGGTGGCGAGGCGCCGGGATAATCAGTCGGCGAAAGCTGAAAGTCGAGTCTAGCTTCGGAAGCGATTGCAATCAATATTCAACTTTTTGATCTTGTAACTGATCGACGCGATCGGTGGTCTTCAGCAGGCTGGCCGCTTTGGCGCGGTTGCCCCGCGTGGTTTTCAGCGTGTCCTGAATCAGATCCTTCTCGTACGCTTCCACCGCTTCTTTGAACGAAACGTTCGTCACCGTGCCTGAGGCTTCGGCGGTCTGCAGCGTGGGAGGGAGGTGATGGCCGTGAATCACGTTGCCGTCGCACACGAGCACGGCCCTCTCGATCGCATTCTCCAGTTCGCGAACATTGCCCGGCCAGTGGTAACTCATCAGCATGTCGATCGCGGGAGTGGAGATCCTCTTGATGTTCTTGCCATGCTGGTTGGAATATTTCTCCAGAAAATGATCGGCGAGAAGCAGCACGTCCGATTTGCGTTCCCGCAGCGGCGGAACGAAAATCGCAAACACATTCAGCCGGTAGTAGAGGTCTTCGCGAAACGCGCCGGCGGCGATCGCTTTCTCCAGATCCTTGTTGCGTCGCGACAATCAGCCGCACATCCGCCTTGATCGTCTTCGTGCCGCCCAGCCGGTCGAATTCCTTCTCCTGCAGCACGCGCAGCAGTTTCACGGCGGTGGAAGCGTTGAGGTCCCCGATCTCATCCAGAAATAATGTTCCGCCCTCGGCCAGCTCGAAGCGCCCCTTCTTCTGCGAGTGCGCGCCCGGTGAACGCCCCCTTTTCGTAGCCGAACAGCTCCGATTCGATCAAAGTCTCCGGCAACGCCGCGCAATTGACCTTGATGAACGGGCTATTTTTCCGCGGCGAATTGTAGTGAATGGCGTGAGCGATCAATTCCTTGCCGGTTCCGGACTCGCCCCGCAACATCACCGTCGTGTTGGTGGACGCCACCTGCGTCACCTGCTCGTAGACGCGCCGGATCGGCCCGCTATTGCCGATGAGATTCGAAAAGTCGTAGCGTTCGCGCAGCTCTTCCCGCAGGTGGACATTTTCCTCCAGCAATCGCCGCCGCTCCGCGTCGATCAGACGATTGATCTTGACGGCCTGCGCGATCATCGAAGCGACCACGCCAAAAAACTTCACCGTGCCGGTCGTAATCGCGGTCCTTGTCGAAACGCAGATCCACGCTCAAGCTGCCGACCGGCTTGTGATTGATGAGGATGGGAACGCAGATGAAAGTGATTTCCCACGCGCGGAGAGTATCGGCGCTGCCCGGCGCGGTTCAGAAACATCGGTTCCCGGCTGACCTGCGGCACCACCACCGGTTTGCCGGTCTCGCACCACGCGGCCCGTCACCCCTTCGCCAATGAGGTAACGAACCAGCTGGCCGTCGGCGCTCAGTCCCACGGAAGCCTCGATATACAATTCGTTGCTACCTTCGCGCAGAAGAGTTACCGATGCTGCGGAACGCGCCATGGTGCCGCTCCAGAATCTCCAGCGCCTGCTGAATGCCAGTTTTCACGCGCAATGTGCCGGACAGGGCCTTGCTGATTTCGAGCAGCGAGGCGAGCTTCCTGGCTTCGCCTGTTTCGGCGTCTTCACGTGAGCCGAGACTCGATATGCCTGCGGACATGGGGGCCTGATCGTTGAGTGCGAAGCCACCCGGTTCTATCGGGTGTTCCGGCATAATTGTGTTTGTCGGAAAGCCCTGTACCACACCGTTCAGCGTCGACTGGTTGGCCGCGTTCCGAGTGTAAGGCCGAATGCCCAAAGCGGAGGACGCAATAAATCTATTGCAATGATTCGATAAAATGATTGGAATGCCCGCACGGTCGCACGCGGTGCCGGAAGCCACGCTTAATGGGGTTTTCTGTCAGGAGTTATCGCTCGTGAAATTCGGGAACTTTTCCACCGCCGGAATGGAATTCCACATAGCAACCACCGAACGTACGAGACGGGAGAATACACATGCAATTTCACTCAAAAGCTGCTCTGGCTGTGCTGGCTCTGGCGCTGAGTTGCACGCCGGCCCTGGCGCAAGGCGATCCGCAAGGTCCTCCTTCCCAGCAACAAGGACCTCGCGACGGCTCTGGCCGGCGCGGCCCGATGGGCAACATGCGCACCATGGGCCCGGGCGGCGATGACGGGGGTGGATGGGGCCGCATGCGCGGTGGCTTTGGCCGGGGCGGCCGCATGGGCGGTGGTTTTGGGCGGGGCGGCCACATGGGCGGGCGCGGTTTCGGCATGGACCAGCGGGAATTCGGTCTCATGCCCGCGCTGCGCGATCCGGACATTCGCAAACAGGTCGGCATCACCGACGATCAATTCGCCAAGATTCGCCAGCAGGAGTCTGATTTCCGCAAGACCGAGATTCGCGACCGCGCCGACCTCCAGGTTAAGCGCATCGACCTGCAAGACCTGCTTGCGACCGACAAGCCGGACCGCGCCGCCATCGATAGCAAGCTGCAGGAAATCAGCGCCTCGCAACTGTCCCTCGAGAAATCCGCGGTCGACTATCGGCTCGACATGCGCGGCGCGATCACTCCCGCGCAGCGCGACAAGCTCCGCCAGTTGATGAAAGACCGCAGGCAACGCGGTGGCCGCGGCCCCGGTGACCCGGGCGGTCCTCAGGCAATGGGCCGCAGAGGACAACGTCAGCGCGGCGGCAACGGCCCAGCTCCTGCTCCGCGGGCGAATCCTCAGCCCGCGCCTCCCCCCAATAACTAGGCATCATCAGCCGACAGTTGGAGCCTGTGCGCTTGCGTCGCGCGCAGGCTCCAAGCCTTCAGGGTTCTTGCCTTATGTCGCTTACCCGGCCCTCTAGGCACGAGGCTTTTGTCCGTCAGTGCGCACCTTGCAGGTAATCGTTGTAGGAGTGTCGCGCCCATCCCAGATAAAGCGGATTGTCGCGGTTTGCCTCGTCGAGTCTCTTCAGCATTTGCGGCAACGTCGCGCCGTAGTCCGGCGTCCGCAGCGCAATAGCCATCTTAGCCAGATTCCGATCGCCCAGGCCGTCGTAGGCCATTTCGAGAAATTTCTGGCTCGCCCCGGCGGCTTTGTCGGCTTGTTGCTCGACGCTGTCGCCGTCTCCTGGGCTGCTTAGCTCGTACATCATCAGCGTCACCCGCGGCACCGACGTTAGGAGCGCCTTGCGCTCGTCGAGGGTGCCTTTCAAAAGTTTGTTTTGGATGTCCGCATTAACCGTCATCCCATCTGCCTCCGCGATCTCGCGAACGCGGCGAAAAGCTTCCACGAGGCCTGGCAGGAACCGAAGATTTCCCGCCCCCTTGTTTTCCGGCCGCTGCTGCGGTTCCACATCCAGATGAATGCCGTCGAATCGGTCGCCCGAATGTCTCCGATTGAATTCCACCACTTCCTCGGCGTGGCGCAGCAGCGTTTCCCTGTGCTTGCCGGGCTCGTCGGCGTCCGTGCTCGATAGCAGGGCCTCCACCCGGATACTCGAATGGTGGAGCAGCGCGATCAAACGAGTCAGCTCGTTTTCTTCGGCAGGTTCGCTACGTTCGGAAATTGACACGTACACTTCGTTGATATCTTCGGTCTTGCAGAAGTTCAGCAGAGCTTGCTCGTCGTCAGGCGTATCGAGCACCGTCGGGCTCTTCCACACCCACAGTCCGTGATCGAGTGCGGAATCAGCCGCCGCAAATCCAGGAAGAACGAACGCAGCGAGAATAACCGCGGCTGCGTAGAATATCCAACCCGGAGTCCCGCGAAGGCGTTTCTCAACGGCCGCATTTGTTCGCAGCATGATCTTTGGATCTCCGGCCCTTGCCGGGTCATGGGTGCCGATGCAGCACGTGCACAGCGATGTCCGGCCAGAATTCTCGAAACGAATTGGTGGCGGCATCGCGCAGGATCGCGTATCCGTATTTGCTGCTGATCCCGCCGAGGGTCCGAGTCTGGCTGGGATAATAAGCCAGCGAGATTCCTTGCGCCATCCCCCGGCCCAGCAGTTCCGAGATGTTGAAGCTGTTGTGTCCATCGTAGTCGGGAGTGACCGCAACCCGCGAGATGGAGTAGCCGAAGCGCTTCCAGAAACCGCCCTTTCCCATGGCGTAGTAGCGCTCGTCCTGATGGAACACGGTGGGCAGCGCAAAGATCACGAGGTAGTTGCCATCCGTCTTGTCGAGCAGCCCCCGCCAGTAATACCGCCCGTAGCCCTCCATGCCTTCGCCCAGTTGCTTGTGCGCACCGCTCCATTCCGCGATGGCCGAGGTGACACCCACAAAGATGAACGACGAGTAGTCGAAACTGTTCTTGGTCGCGATCACGAAGGCTTGCTTGGGCGTGGGCGGCGGCGGGATTTGCCCGGCGCTCACCGCGCGGAAATTCGGCATGATGCCGAGGATGCGTTTAGGTTGCGGATTCGCAGCGGGAGCGTTCGTCTCATTCGTCGTGCTCTGTTGCATCGTTGTTTGCGTCGGCTTGCTCGCGGCGCCCGGAGGTTCGGGCTGACCCGTCTGGGGACTCTGTTGCTGGCCCGGCGCCTCGAACACTGCGGATTCATCAATCTTCGGCAGCGCGAATGGCTCGAACGTGGAAGGTGCCTCATTCCCAAGTGCGTATGAACTCGCCGCAAAAAGCATTAGTGCTAACGAAACGAAAAAGCGCAAAGTTGGTTTCCTCTCCCGTTCGAATTTCCGGCGCTTCATCCCCGCCTCTCATCCAATGTAGCTCACCCCAGTTTTCCAGGTGAGGCTTTTTGTCCCTCGTTGTGCTCAGGAATGTGGTGCGGCTTTCCTTGGACGCTAAGCCCGTGCATCTCTCCCTCGTTTCTAGTCGACATTTGACGATTCGAAACGTCCACGACTCATTAAACACAAACGATGTGCGGCAGTTCTAATCGACGCAATAACGGTGTGTCGAGGGTGGGCATTTCAAGCACACTCAAGCGAATTGTTGCATCGCCGTTAGCGTCTGATCGCCTGCTTGTCGCACACCGGTGGAATGTCGCTGAACATCGCCGCGGCACGTAGCCACAAGCTTTCGTCCCGCTGCTTTTCGAGTTGTTCGCGAATGTAAGGATCGGCAATTGCAGGCACGATCTTGGCCTCCGCCTCCGAGATTCTCGCAGTTTGCGTCGCAGCGCTATCCGATTCGGGCATCGGATCTTACCTCCCGACGGTTTCCGATTAGATTCGCCGGCAAGCGCCCGCGATTCGCCTTCCAAGGTGTCGAGCAGGGTGCAGCCGGCCTTCCGTTCGAGACGCGCCAATCGCTTTTCAAGCCGCGCGCGATGCTGCCGGCACGCATGCGGCGCAATCGTGCCGAGTCGGTCGGCCTTTCGCAATTCGGCAATTGCCTTGTGCGTGAGCTCCGCGGCGCGATGCGGCTCGCGGGCGCGGCGTTCGTAATGGATGGCGAGCTGCTCGTAGGCTTCGAATCCTTCGCGCGAATTTCCCAGCATTCCTTCCCACAGACTGCACGCCAGCGCGTGATCGCCTTCGCGTTTCGCCAGGCGCGCGAGCGATCGCCGCGCGGCCCGGTCGGTTTCCGGCGGCAGCTCGAAAGTGATCGAACGCTGATAGAGCTTGCGCGCGCGCAAGATTTTCGCCGCGCCGCTCGCAGATGCGAGAAACGCCGAACAGTTCGAACCCATCGTGTCCGTGCGTTTCCGGATTTCCGACCAGGGAAAGAACGCGACGTGGCGAGCGCGGCCAAGCCGCGCAAGTCCATTTGGTTGTGGTGAAAAATCGGAACCAGCGGCTCGGGCGACGCGCCGCGTAGATAGTCGAAGTAAATCTGCGGAATCAGTTCGGACATCACGTCCGCGCCGCGATTCCAGCCGAGCACGTGCTTTTCGAGTTCCGGCAAACGCACCGAACCGAGTCGCAGTCGCCAGAGCGTTCGCGCCGGATGCAGAAAATCGAGATGCGCGCGCGGCGCGGGTGGCTTGATCGTGCGCGTCATCCGGTAGCGCGTCTCGAGCAGCGGCCAATCGAACGACTTGCCGTTGAATGTGACGAGCACGCGACGCTCCGCCAGCCGTTCCGCGAGCGCGGTCGAGCAGCGAATGTTCTTCGCTGTGCTCGCGCATGAAAAATTGCTCGACTTCGAGCCCGCCCGCGTCCCACCAGGCGATGCCAACGAGAAACGGATACGTGCCGGTGCCGCCCGCGAGCCCGGTGGTTTCCGTATCGAGAAAAAGCCACTGTCGCGGATCGGCGACGCAGTCCGGCGCTGCGGGCGCAATCAGCCTCAGCGCCGCAAGGTCGAGTTCGGTCTCCGGCGCAGCAGATGCTTCGCATCGCCATCAATGACTTCGGAAAACCAGCGGCGCAATCCGAGATGCGGACCAAACCGATTCTCTCGCGTGGTCGCTCCAAGGATCAGTGCCAGCCGTTCAGCGCCGGCCGGAATATCGGGCACATGGCCGCGCGGCATATCATCGTCCGGCGGCGTGAGGCTGCGGCGCGCGGGCTTCAGCGCTCCGATCCGCGCGTATCGATCTTGATCGAGGTGCTCATGTTCTTTCTGATCTCCGCGTCTCGGCAACTCTGTGGCTGATTCCTCAGAGCAGAGACGATCCAAGATGGCGAACGCGGCTTCTTTGGTCCGCTCGCTTTTTTCGCCGGCAGGGCCGACGCACGACGGGCAGCCGCTCTCGCAGGGGCAGCCGAGCGATCAATTCCCGCGTCCGGTGGAGGAGCAGATCGTGAACGCGATAAAGTGGCTCGCTAAAACCGATGCCGCCCGGGATAAGCGTCGTAGAAGTAGAGATTCGGCTCGAAAAACTCCTTCATACGAGCCGGGTCATCACTGGCAGTGGAGTATTCCTGCCACTCTCCCGTTTCGACTCCGGGGCTTGCAGGGCGCTCGCCAACTGCCGTGCCCAGATCGCGGCGGTCGCACATCAGCAGCAGCGTGGCCATCGATTCGAGGGCATAGAGCAGCCGAAGATCCCGCTCTGGCGCTCGGAAAGCGCGAAGGGCAGCGCCTCGAGCAGCGGACGATCGAGCGTGATCCAGAAGGCGGTCGTATGCATTTCATTTTCGGGAAGCTCGAGTTTCCCGTCGCCGATATTTTCGTTGGTGAAGAACTTGATTTTCTTGAAGCCGACCACTTGCGAGCGCACGAGAACATCGCCATGGGCGCGGGCGGCGGGGCCGGCGATGCGCTCCTCTTCTGCGATTTCGAGCACGCGAACCTGCGTGTAGCGGATCGCGTCCGTGTAGTAGTCGACGTTTACCGGTTTGACGTACGCCTTGCGCTCGTCGAAATCGAGATGGTCGACGTGATACTGCTGGCCCTGGTGGAGGTAAATCGCCTTGGGATGCACGGTGGTGAGCGCGGAGGAGAAATCGACCTCGCCGATCACCTCCGGCTTGCCGTCCTGCTGGCTCGTACGTATCGATGATGATGAAATTGTCGGACGTGACCGAGCGAAGGCTGACCGTATCCGCGGGATATGCCTGCTGCACCCAGTGCCAATTGCCGCCGCTGCGATGGAGGTAGCCCGCTTCGGCGAGGCGTTCGCAGAGTTGCGGCACGTCGACCGCGCCGAATTTCTCGTCGGGTGCGATCGGGAGCTCGAACGCCGCGCATTTCAGGTGATTCACGAGAATCTCGAGATTGTCGGGCTGCACGTAGGCGTGCTCGGGCGTGCGGCCGAAAAAGTAGTCGGGATGCTGCACGATGAACTGATCGAGCGGCGCGGAGGACGCGACGAGCACGGCGCAGGAAGTCCCGTTGCGGCGGCCGGCGCGGCCGGCGCGCTGCCACGTGGACGCGATCGATCCGGCGTAGCCCGACATGACGCAGGCATCGAGCGAGCCGATGTCGATACCCAATTCGAGCGCGTTTGTCGCGACGACTCCGCGGACGCGGCCCTCGCGCAAGCCGCGCTCGATCTCGCGGCGCTCGCCGGGCAGATAGCCGCCGCGATAGCCGCGAATCGGCTCGGGCTGGCCGGGCTGCGGCTGATTCGCCTGCTGCAGATACGTGAGCAGAACCTCGGTGTGCAGGCGGCTATTCGCGAAGACGATCGTTTGCAGCTTGCGAGCGAGCAATCTCTTTCGCGACGCGCGTGGTTTCGTTCAAATAGCTGCGGCGAATGCCGAGATTGCGATTGATGAGCGGCGGATTGTAGAAGACGAAAAGCTTTTCGGCGGCGGGCGCGCCGTTTTCCTCGATTACGCCGGCTTCGCGCTCGACCAATTGCGAAGCCAGCTCGCCGGGATTCGCGATCGTCGCCGAGCAGCAGATGAATTGCGGCTTCGAGCCATAGAATTCGGCGATCCGCGCGAGGCGCCGCAGCACGTTGGCGAGATGGCTGCCGAAGACGCCGCGATAGGTGTGCAGTTCGTCGAGGACGATGTAACGCAGATTCTCGAACAGGCGCGTCCACTTCGTATGGTGCGGCAAAATGCCGGTATGCAGCATGTCCGGATTCGAAAGGATCACGTGGCCGCGCTCGCGAATGGCTTTGCGCGCGTCACTCGGGGTATCGCCATCGTAGGTGAAGACGCCGAATGAATCGTCGAGGCGCTGCGCGAGATCGTGGAGCTCGGCGAGCTGGTCCTGCGCGAGCGCCTTCGTTGGGAAGAGGTAGAGCGCGCGTGTATCGGTATTTTCAAGGACAGCATTCAGGATCGGCAGGTTGTAGCAGAGCGTTTTGCCCGAGGCCGTGGGCGTGACGACGACGAAGTCTTTTCCCGCGTGAGCGGTCTCGGCGGCTGCGGCCTGGTGCGAATAAAGCTGATCGATTCCCTTGGCGCGATACGCGGCGGCCAGCTCCGGACGAACCCACTCCGGCATGGGACGAAATTGCGCTTCGCGGGCGGGAATGTGCTTGATCGCGGTGAGGACTTCGTCGGAGCGATAGCGCGCCAGCGAGCGCATGCAGAACCTCCTCGACGGTGGCGAGCGTGGATTGCGATCGGAGTGCCAAGCCGTGAGAGATCGAGGTGGCTGCCATTGTTAACTCCTTTGTTGTCTTAGAGATTCAAGCGTTTGCCACGGCTTCAGTTCGCTTTTTGTTCGCTCAGGCTAGCACGACGATGATTGCGATGCAACTGCAAATCGGTGGGGAGAAAATGTGCGCGCGCCAAAAGGGGCGAAGCTACCAGCCAGTTGCAAACAATCGTTCGGAGGCTTGCAGCCCGCAATGCTGGTATTTGTCGTAGGCGCGAGCGGCGCGCAGGCGCACACTGGCGCCAGTTTCTCCGGCAATCCAGCCTTCAATGGCGGCCCGCAAGGTGTAGGCTTCGGGTGCCATGAGGCCGGTGGTCCATAGTAGTGGATCCGCGCCCGTATATTTCAAATAGGGCGCGAAGTAAGGTTTGCTGGCACAGGCGAGGATGATGGCGGCGCGCGGCGTCTTTCCTTTTATCCCCGAGATGGGCGGGATTTGAAAATCCATGAACGCGTCGTGACCGACATATGCAATCAGATCGGCGCCGCCGCCGATTTTCAGCGAGGCTTCCAATTGTCCGTTTCTTACCGCTAGAGTTTGAGACTGGAGACCGGATGCGGCGTCGAGAAAGTCGGTGATGGCGTCGCGAATATTGCGCCCCCGGTAGGCATCTGCAACCACGTAGACGTCCGCGTTGCGATTCTTGAAGACGCACCGCTCAAGAACCACCGACTTGGGGCCAGGGCCCACCGAGATCAGCTTCCAGTCGCTACTAGATCGGAAGTACGTTTTCACTCCAAAAGCTGCGCCCCAGTAGAGATTACCGGCAGGGGCGTCGCCATTTCCGAGGTGGGCTGGCACCGGCTCAATTCCCTGATATTGGTTATCAGCGAGAGCCACAAACACATGTACGACTCGAGCGGGAGGCTGAGCGGCGACGACGTTGGGCAACAGGATCAGGAGCGGGAGGAGCGGGGCCAACAACATGGCTCGTGCGGCGAAGGAATGCATGTCTCCTCGGACAAACGCCGTCTCGATTCACTTGGCTGATTATACGCTGACGACGTTAATCAGGCAGCACGCAAGGCTATCTGGCCCAGCTACAATCAGATACGGAACAATCGGGACCCTGTGGCGGCGCATCTTATGTAATGGAGGCAAGGAACATGCGGAATAAAGGGCTGAAGTTGATAGGAGGGCTGTTGCTGGCGGCAGCATTGGGCTCCGCGCCGGCTTGGGGAACCCCAGACCGCCCCAATGCCGCCTATCCAGGGACTTTGAACTATGTGGAAGGGCAAGCCTCGATTGGTTCGCAGGCGCTCAATCCCAATTCGATCGGCTCGGCCGTGCTCGCGCCAGGACAAACGATTACTACCGAACAGGGCAAGGCGGAAGTGCTCATAACGCCGGGCGTGTTTCTGCGGCTTGGAGACGCTAGTGCCGTGAAGATGATTTCGCCAAGTCTGACCGATACCGAGGTAGCCATTCAGCGCGGCGAGGCGACAGTGGAAGTAGCGGACATTCACAAGCAAAACCAACTGATCGTCGATGAAGGCACCTCGAAACTCGGCTGCTGAAGAACGGGCTGTACGATTTCGACGCCGATCAGGGCGCGGTCCGGGTGTTCGACGGCGAAGCTTGCTGCAGCGACCGCAACCAACAGGTCAAGATCAAGGGTGGTCACCAAGTGATCCTGGGCGCCGACAAACTGAAGGCGCACGGGTTCGACAAGACCGCCTATGAAGGCGATCTGTATCAGTGGAGCAGCTTGAGGTCGTCTTACTTCGCGGAAGCGAATGTGGATGTCGCGCCGAGCTACGTGAACGCGGGCTGGTACGGTCCGGGCTGGATCGGCACCGGCTGGTATTGGGATCCGTGGTTCGATTGCTACACGTTCCTGCCGGGCGAACGGATTCCTCTATAGCCCGTTCGGCTGGGATTTCTATTCGCCGTTGTACGTTTACAACGCGCCGTGGGCGTTTCACGGCCACTACGGTCACCATTTCGATCCGCACGGACCGGCGCTCGCTCCTCGGTACGGCCACGCGTTTGCGGGCGGGGTCAATGGCGGATTCCACGGCGGAGGCTTCGGGGGGGTGGGTTTCATGGCGGTGGCGGATTTCATGGCGGCGGCTTCGACGGCCGTCGCTGATCGAAGTTGTGAAGTCATCGAGAATGACAACAAAGCGGGGAGCGGTGGCGCCCGTTCTTGGAGAACAAGAGAGATCCTTCGGCGGCGAGATAAGTCTCCGCCTCCGTTTTTTGTCGGGGCGGGCAGGATGACGATCCTATCGGTCTCAAAGGCGAGCCGTGCGTCGGGTCGTGCATCCGGAAGTGGGCCACGCGGATGCGTTTGAACTTGTCGTTTTCGAGAGCATAGATGCACCAGTTCGTCGCGATGTAGATGTCGCCCGCCTTCATCGCGCGGCTGGAGAAATTCGGATAATCCCTGAAGAAATGAAACTCGCTGTACATTTCCGCGGCGATCCTGTTGGCGTCGAAGAGAAGATCGCCGACCTCGAGCGCCTCGCGGCAGCTGCTGGTGCAGAACGACGTATTGTTCGAGGAATCCGGCGCGGCCCTTGCCGAGTAATCGGCGGAGCCTGGGGATTCGCAAGCATCGTCGGATATTCGATGGAGACGTCGGGATCGTAGAAGCCCATTACGTCTTCGTAGCGCTTGTTGTTGAAATGATCGACGTAGCGCAAGAAACTCTGCTTGTCCATGGTGGACTCCTTTGGGCATGGCGATGCAATTCTTGCCGCGGTGAGACTAACGCCGCAACGACCGCGGGCAAGATGCCGGGTCATTCGCACTGCGACGAACCCGTTGCGCATCCGTCCCTCGACTGGTCTGTGCCGCGCTTGACACATTTGGCCGAGGCCGCTATAGAGGATGTATGGCTCAATCCATTCTGATTTTCGATTTCGGCACAAACGAAGAAGCGGCGCAACAGGCAAGACACAAAGTGGATGGCTGGAAGCAAGCATTTCGCCTCGGAGACAAGTTGCTGCTGAAATTCGAGCGCGAGGAATCCGGCGCTGAAGCGCAAAAGGACGGCGACGAAGCCCGCAGAGCGCCCAAAGCCCGGCGAAAGCTTCCGGCAAGGGCAAGGGAAGCGCCAAGAAGACATCGGCGAAGGTTGGGGCGAAAGCCGAGAAGCGAAGAGAAGGCCGAGACCGGCGGCGCGCGTGCGGGTTTTCCTGCGGCTGGCATTCTCCGACCACGAGAAGCTTTCTTACCAGCGGTGGCTCGATCGCATTCCGACCGAAGAGCCTTTCAAATTCCGTAGGGAGCGAGACCGTGCGCTCGGGGCAATCCGAGTTCGAGAAGGCATCCGAGCAGTTCGAGGCTTTGGACTGATCGGCTTCTCGTTGAGCGATGGTCCTGGTAGTCAGTTGGCATGTTTGAATGTCGGCCAACATTGACGCGCGGACCGCGAGCAATTGGCGGAATTTGCATTTATAATAGGACTTAACGTATCTTAGCCGACGAGACTTCTCGTCGGAGGCGGCAGGCCGGATGCCCTCTCAGGAAAAGGTCAAGACCGGGCGAGTTGACGCCTCGAAATATCACGGTCTGGACCGCGACACGCTGGTCCGGATCTACCGCACAATGTTCCTTTCGCGGCGAATCGACGACCGCGAAATCCAGCTCAAACGGCAGAACAAGACCTTCTTTCAAATCAGCGGCGCGGGACATGAAGCCGTGTTGGCGGCGGCGGGCCTGCTGCTGAAGCCGGGCTACGACTGGTTCTTTCCCTATTATCGCGATCGCGCGCTGGCGCTGGCGCTTGGCGTGACACCCTACGAAATGCTGCTGCAGGCGGTGGGGGCAAAGGACGATCCTTTCGTCCGGCGGCCGGCAGATGCCGTCGCATTGGGGCAACCACCGGCTGAACATCGTGCCGGGAGCATCGGCGACGGGAATGCAGTGGTTGCACGCCGTTGGCGCGATGGAAGCGGGACTCTACTACGATCATTTTCCGAAGGCTCTCGATCAGGCGCGCAAGGCTCCGCTGGGCGATTCGGTGAGCCATCATCGGGACGAAATTGCGTATGTTTCGGGCGGCGATGGGTCGACGAGCGAGGGCGAGTTCTACGAAGCGCTGAGCGCGGCGAGCCTGCGGCGCGCGCCCGTCCTGTTTCTGGTGGAGGATAACGGGTACGCCATCTCGGTGCCGGTCGAGGTGCAGACGCCGGGCGGAAACATCTCAAAGCTAGTCGCGAAATTTTCCGCACTTTCACTTCGAAGAGTGCGATGGCACCGATCCGCTCGAGAGTTACGTGGCGCTGGGGGCAGCTGTGGCGCACTGCCGGGCGCGCCGAGGTCCGGCGCTTGTTCACGCGCACGTGATACGTCCCTACTCGCATTCCCTTTCTGACGACGAGAAGCTCTACAAGACAGCCGAGGAGCGCGATTCAGAAGCGCACCGGGATCCAGTGCCGAAGTTCGGATTGTTTCTGGTGCGCGAGGGAATTCTCGACGAGCACGAGATCGAGGCGCTCGAAAGCGACGTTGAGCGGGAGGTATCTGCAAGCGACCGATCGGGCGCTGGCCGCGGCGCCGCCCGCAGCCGGAGTCGATTTATGAGTGCGTGTATTCGCCGGACGTCGATCCGGCGGGAAAACAGTTCGACGCCTCGCCCGAAGACGAACGGACCGACCGCACGGGGCCACGAAAACGATGGTCGAGATGATTTCGGCGACGCTCGCAGACGAAATGGCGCGCGACGAACGAATCGTGATTTTCGGCGAGGACGTGGCCGACTGCAGCCGCGAAGAAAATCTTGCGAGCGTGAAAGGGAAGGGCGGCGTATTCAAGGCGACGAGCGGATTGCAGCGGCGCTATGGACTGAAGAGGGTTTTCGACGCGCCGATCGCGGAGGCGGCCATCGTCGGGCGGGCGATCGGGATGGCGATTCGCGGACTGAAGCCGGTGGCGGAGATTCAGTTTTTCGACTACATCTGGCCGGCGATGATGCAACTGCGCGACGAACTGCCGTTGGTGCGGTGGCGGTCGATGGGACATTTCAAATGCCCGGTGGTTGTGCGCGTGCCGATCGGCGGATATTTGACGGGCGGCGCGATCTACCACAGCCAGAGCGGCGAAGTGACGTTCACGCACATCCCGGGATTGCGGGTAGTGATGCCTTCGACGGCGCTCGATCTTTGCGGTTTGCTGCGCACGGCGATTCGCTCGGACGATCCTGTCATGTTCCTCGAGCACAAGCATCTCTACCGCCAGCCCTATAATCGCGCGCACTATCCCGGGCCGGATTTTACGGTTCCGTTCGGCAAAGCGCGCGTGGCGCGCGAGGGCACGGACGTGAGCGTGATCACCTACGGCGCGGTGGTGCATCGCGCGGAGGTGGCAGCGGCCGAACTTGCGCGCGAGGGCATATCGGCCGAGATTATCGACCTGCGCAGCCTCAGCCCGTACGATTGGGAGGCGATTGCCGCGAGCGTGACGAAGACCAACCGCGTGATCGTGGCGTACGAGGATTCGCGCTCGTGGGGATACGGCGCGGAAATCGCGGCGCGAATCGCGGACGAGCTTTTCGACGAACTGGATGCGCCGGTGCGGCGCGTGGCTGCCACGGATACCTTCTGCGCGTACCATCCGGGCCTGGAGGATGCCATCCTGCCGCAAACCAAGGATATCGTGCGCGCGGTGCGCGAGCTTGCGGCGTACTGAGTCTCGCGTGGAACTTTTCGGCGGCCTCGGACGTAGTTATCTGATAGAGACGGCAATCGCGCGGGGTTCGCGCCAGGAGGATCGCATGAATTGCGGACATTGCCAGAGAGACATCGCCGATTACTCGAATTTCTGCTATTTCTGCGGCGCGCGGCAGCATGTGTCGCCCCGCGGGACCGCCGCGGGCCGCGAAGCGGCTGATGCGCTCGGCGGTCGATTGCAAGATCGCGGGAGTGTGCGGCGGAATCGCCGAATATTTCGAGATTCGATTCGACGCTGGTGAGGCTGATCTGGGTGCTGGCGGTGCTGATGCCCGTGTCCGGTTGTGCCGGCGTTTCTCGGCTATTTCGTGGCGTGGTTCGTGCTTCCGCAGGCGCCGCCGGTTACCGTTGTGACGCCGCCCCTCCGCGACGGCGCCGAACTCGGCGCAGAGCTGCGTAAGCCGATCGCGTGGCGGGCGCGGATCAGTTTTGGCTTTGGGCCTTGCGCGGCGCGGAAGAGCGAGAGCGCCCTTCGTGGAAGAGCACGTGATCGAAGGATATCAGCCCTGCGCCTAGCGCAGTGAGCGCAAACGCCGACGCGGCGAGGGCCAGCGGAAACTCGTAATTGTGCACGGCGCGCGGGTCTTCGAGAATCTTGTGGACCTGAACGAGCGCCACGGCCATCTCCGCCGCGATCAGTAGCCCCGCGATTCGCGTGAACAGCCCCACGATCAAGAAGACACCCACCGAAGAATTCAATTACGCCCGCGAGATAAGCGAAATAGGGCGAGAAACCCATGTGCGCGAAGGCGTACATCGTTTGCCGCGTGTGCCCGAATAGTTTCGGGTAACCGTGGTAGATGAAGATCACTCCGAGGGCGACGCGCAAGAGCAGCAGCGCGAGCGGCCTGAGTTTTTCGAGGCTTCGCATCCGGATTTCTCCCTCATGTTCTTCGATCCGCGAATCTTATGACGCCGGCCAACCGTGCCGGATTGTAGCAGAACACGACACAGACCTCTTCGGACACATCCAAATTTTTTTCGAGGCGCGGCGCGAAAGGTGGGCTCGCGCGTTAGTGTAGAATTCCTGCTTGCCCCGGAGAAGTCCGGCATGAGACCCAGCTCGCAAAAACTTGGTGGGGCCATCAGGCTCGGAGATCCGCCGTGATCCGGAAGCTTCTGATCGGCTTCGCGCTTGTCCTGATCATCGGCTTCGCAGTCGTACCGTCACTTTCATCATGCGAAGGCGCCGGCGCGAAACGGCGTACATCGGCGGTCGCCAAGTGACGCTCTGGAGCACCGCGGCACAGGTGCGCGAACCTGTGGCGATGATGACGCTTCGGCGATCGCGTCGATGTGCTCGAGCGCTTCGAGGATCAGGTGAAGGTGCGCACGTCCGCCGGCGTGATCGGCTGGACCAGCCAGGATCAGTTGCTGTCCGCGGAATTCTGGCGGCAGGCGCAGGAACTCGAAGGGGAGACGGCGAAGATGCCGATCGAGGCTCGTGGCCACACGCGAGTGCTCACCAATCTTCACATCGATCCGGCCCGAGGCGCCGCGCGGATTCGCCAGCTCGACAAGGATGTGCCAGTGGATTTGTACGAGCGGCGTGCGGTGGTCGTGCCTGTCCGCGGCGACCGCAACGTCGCGGAAGCCGCGAGAACGGTTCGCCGGTGGAGACCAAGAAAGAAGACTGGTGGCTGGTGCGCGCGCACGTGCAGAGCTCCGTCGAACGACGAGCTGACCCTCTCGGGATGGCTGCTCGGGCGCTTTGTCGATCTCGATGTGCCGGAGCCGCTGCCGAACTACGCGAGCTCGGCGGGCATGCGGATTGTGGCGTGGTTCGAGCTGAATCACGTGATCGATGAATTGGGAGCCACGAGACCTCAGTATCTTGTGCTCGGGACGCGCAGCGGGGAAGGGCAGCCGTGCGACTTCACGCTCATGCGCGTTTTTACGTGGGGTAAGCAAAAAGACGGTATGAGACGGCATTTGTGGAGAGCGATCTTTGCGGAAAGCTCCCGCTGACGCTGACAGCCGGCAGGGCGCCTGGGCGGCGGACGCGGCGTTCTCCTTTGAGGATTGGAGCACAGGAAGTCCGACGTGCGGACCTATCACATGCATCAGACGATCGTGAGATTGGAGCGAGCGAGATGGTTCGGAACGCGGTGAAGCGGAAACATGGGCACGGATAGAGTCTAGCGAACGCCATCGCCGGATGGCCAGCGCAGGTGCGTGTCGAGCCGCCAGCCGATGGCCGCACGAAATTTCGCGCGTTGCGATGATGACGGCATTTCTGGCGCTTGACGTGCGCGACCGCGGGGTGTGCGCGCTCGGAGACGCACGTCGAGGCGAGCCATCCTGCCCCGCCGGCGCTTTCGTATATCGGGCAATGGGGCATCAAGGGCGACGGCCCCGGGCAGCTGGACCAGCCGACGTGCATCGCGACCGACACGGTCGGGAAGGCGTACATCGCGGACGCGGGCAGCCACTTCGTGCACAAATTCGATACGGATGGCACGCCGCTGCTTTCGTTTCAGGAAAATGCGCTCAAGAATCCGCAGTCGATCGCGGTCGATAGCGGCGGCGCAATCTATGTGACGGAATTGACGAGCACGAGCACCTTCGTCTTTTTCCCCAATGGGGATCGCTATCATCAATTGAAATTGAAGACGCACGCGAACGGCGAAGACATGCTGAGCGTTGGGGTCGACGATGGCGGACTGATCCAGATTCTCGACGCGGAAGCGGACCGGGTTTTCACGTATACGCCGCGATTCCGCCTGACGAAATCGTGGACGCCGGCCGCGAACGAGCCAGGTGCGCCAAGTGCGACCACGGCACTGGTGGCAACGGCAGCGGATGGATCCGTCTACGTGCTGGATGCCGACGCCGGACCGCATTTTGAAGTTCACGTCCGACGGGCATCTTGTGGGCGAGATGAAGGCCGACGGAGGAAGCGGACGGCTGAGCGACGCTTTTGCGGTGTCGCCGATTGGAATTTTCGCGATGGATGCGGATGGGCGCACGCTGCATGTGTGGTCGCCGGATGGGCAGCCGAATCTCGATATGGACCTCGCGCCACAGCTTGGCCAGGGAACTCGGGCCGCGCCGGCGCTGGCGGTGAGCCCGCGCAAGGAACTCCTTGTACTGGATGCGCCCGAATCGCGAGTCCTTCGCTATCGAATCAACTTCTGATACTTTCTACGCGTTAATTGTTTCAAACGGAAGGAACTCCATGCCATTGCTGCTGACCGAAGCGGATGTACGGGCGATCCTGACGATGCCGACTGGCGCTCGAGGACGGTCGAGACATCGTTTCGGCGGCTGGGCGATGGCGCGGCGGTCTCGCATCCGCGCCGAAGGCTGCTCATTCCGGGAAAGACGATTTTGAACTACATGGCGGCAGCGGACACGGCCGGCGGCTACCTGGGCCTGAAGATCTACTCGATTGCGCGCGGCAAGGCGCGATTCGTGGTCCCGCTATTTCGCGCGGAAACGGGCGAGACTGGTGGCGCTTGATCGAAGCGGACTATCTCGGGCAGATGCGCACGGGCGCGGCGAGCGGCGTTGCGGCCAGAGTGATGGCGCGAGACGGATGCACGCACCGTGGGCATCATCGGAACGGGCCTGCAGGCGCGGACGCAGCTCGAAGCCGTGGCGGCAGCGCGCAAACTCGAGCGGATTCGCGCATTCGGCCGGGACGCGCAGCGGCGCGAGAAATTTGCCAAAGAGATGACGGAGCGGCTGGGCATTCCGGTGACGCCTGCATCGTCGGCCGAAGAAGCCGTGCGCGGCGCGGACATCGTCATCACGTCGACGACGTCGAAAACGCCGGTACTCGAAGGCCGATGGATCGAGCCCGGCACGCATATCAGCGCGATCGGCGTCAATTTCGCCGAAAAGCGAGAGATCGATGCGGAGGCGGTGCGGCGCAGCGACGTGATTGCGGCGGATTCGGTGGAGCAGTCGAAGATCGAATCAGGCGATCTGATCCAGGCGTTTGCAGGCGACGACTCACGATGGGCGACGGTTCGCGAGTTTGCCGACATTATCGCCGGCAAAGTTCCGGGGCGCACCAAACCGAGAGCAGGTGACACTTTTCAAATCGAATGGAATTGCGATCGAGGACATCGTGGTTGCCGGACGAATCTACGAACTGGCGCAGCAGCGGGGAATCGGGCCGCGACATTCCGATGTGGCAGGGAGAGGCCTAGGCGCGCTGGCCGTCCGGTGCTTTCGACTTTCGGAGACGCAACCGCCTCAAAAGGGCTTCGTGCAAGCGCTCGCGCGTGTCTTCGGGGAGCGGGGCCGGCTCGGAATTGCAGAAGATCTGAATGGTCTTTTGGCAGGTATCCACGACGACGCGGCAGTCCTTGCAATTCCCGAGGTGCTGTTCGATCGAGGCGCGAAGCGTGGGATCGAGCGCTTCGTCCAGGTAGTCCGCGAGTTCGTTGATAATCGCTTTGCACTTCACGAATGTTCTCCCCGCCGAAAGTATTGGTTCAGTTTCTCGCGCAGCTTGAGCCGCGCCCGCAACAGCCTCGATTTCACGGCCGGAACGGAAAGTCCCAACGCTTCGGCTGTCTCCTCGGTCGACAATTCTTCGATGTCTCGCAACTGGAAAACGATTCGGAAAGGGGGATCGAGCTCTCCGATCACTTTTCCAAGAATACCGGAAAGTTCCGTCTGGCCGTAGCGCTCCTCGGGAGAAGGGCCCCAGTCTTCCACCTCGCGGGGCATCATATCCTCGCCGGTGTCGATCTCCTGATCGAGCGAAACCACGTTGGGGCGGCGCCGGCGGAGCTTCATCAGGGCCTGGTTCACGGCGATACGGACCAGCCACGTGTAAAAACGGGAATTTCCCTGGAACTCGCCGAGATGCTCGTACGCCTTCAGGAACGATTCCTGCATCGCGTCTTCGGCATCTTCGCGATTCTGGGTGATGTTCTGGGCCAGGCGGAAGATTTTGCGTTCGTAGCGGCCGACAAGCGTTTCAAAGGCGGAAATATCGCCTGCCTTAGCCGCCGCAACCAGCGCGGACTCATCGTCCTTGACTACCGTTGAGGGCAACGGGTGAGGGCGCACGGGATCGAGCTTTGGGGAACTCATCGAGAACCTGTCCATACAAAAGCGTAGCATAGCTTTCGACGTTTCTGCTGACGGGAATGTATTATCATAGCGGTCGCCCAGAGGCACATGCGGACACTCCCCGATTACCTGCGTAAAGGAATGAGAATGATCCTGGTGGGGTGCAACCCCGGCGACCGTTCGGCGCGGGTGGGGCACTACTACGCCGGGACGCAACAACCAATTTTGGCCGATGATGTATGAGTCGGGCGTAATCCCGGAGCCGCTCGGCTATCAGGACGACCGGCGACTGGTGGAATTCGGGATTGGCATGACGGACCTTGTGAAGCGGCCGACGCGCGGCGTCGAGGAGATCGAGCGGGAGGAATTTGCGGAAGGCCGCGTCCTGCTGGCGCAGAAGCTTGAGGAACTGCGGCCGCGCGTGATCGCGTTTAACGGCAAAATGGCGTACGAGAAATTCACCGGGCCGTCCCTGCAAGCTGGGGCTGCAGAAAGAGCTGCTCTACGGGGCGCGCGTGTTCGTCCTGCCGTCGACGAGCGCGCAGAACGCCGGAACGAGCGCGGGAGTGAAGAAGCGCTATTTCAAGAAGCTGGCTGCGCTGTTGCACGGGATGAAGAACTAGCACAGGTAGAGCGTTTCTCGACGATCGACGGAGGCCTAACCGGGATGGGCGCAACGCAACAAGCCACGCGTCAACTCGTGCTCGAAGAGCGATCGGGCGCCGTCCTCACGCTGCGGCTGAACCGGCCGGAGAAACTCAATGCGCTGAATCCGGATTTGGCGCGCGCGCTGGTGCAAGCTCTGCTGCGAGCGGGCGACGACAAATCGGTGCGCGCGGTCGTCCTGACCGGCGCGGGGCGGGGATTCTGCGCGGGCGGCGATATCGACTATATCCGGGACGCGCGGACCGAGGCATTCGGTGCACGACTTCCAGGCTCTGCTCGCGCCGGCAAGGAAGTCTGCCTCGCCATTGCGTCCATGCCAAAGCTCGTGATCGCCGCTGTGAACGGGCCGGCGGCGGGCGGAGGCATGAGCCTGGCGCTGGCGTGCGATCTGCGAATCGCGTCGGATCAGGCGATGTTCAAGCAGGCTTTCGCGCAGCTTGGACTGTATCCCGACCTTGGGCGCGACATTTTTTCTGCCGCGGCTCGTGGGACTGTCGCGGGCGTCGGAATTCTTCTACACCTCGGAACGGCTGTCCGCGGCCGAGGCGTGCCGGATCGGGATCGTCTACCGCGTGCATTCCTCAGGATAAGTTCGAAGAAGAGACCCGGAAACTCGCCGAGCAAATTGCTGCCGGGCCACCGCTCGCGTATCGCGACGTGAAGCGAACCATGATCAGCGAGGCCCGCGCGCAACTCGAAGACCACCATCGATGAAGAAAACCGCCTGCAGATCCACTGCTTTCTCTCCGAGGATTGTGCCGAAGGCCTCGCCGCATTCAAGGAAAAGCGCCAGCCGAATTTTCGCGGCCACTGAAGCCGCAGTCGATTTCTTGCGTCAAAGATATCGAGGAGGAACGGATGGCCACGACAAAAGCACGGACCGGACGCGGCGAACGGCGAAAACCGGGAAGAAAGTGCTGTTCATGCAGAAGCCGTCCTGCACGACGTGCCGCAAGGCGAAGAAGATTCATGGAACGCCGCGGCTTTCAATTGTACTTCCGCGATCTGGCGAAGGAACGGTTGAGCTCGACGGAGCTCGAGAAATTGATCGGGAAACGCGACTACACGCATTTCCTGAATCCGCGGAACGAGGTCTACCGCAAGGAGAACATGAAGGAAGAGCCTCCTACGCGCAAGCAGGCGATCCGCATGATGGCGAAAGAGCCGAATTTGATTCGGCGGCCCGTGATCGTTGCGGGCGGGCGCGTGGTCGTGGGCTTCGATGAAGACGGCATTGCGCGGCTCTAAGCGGGCAGGCGGCAAAGCAGCCGCTGCGAACGGCCGGAGACAGCGCGAGAAAGGCTGCCGGGCGCGGCGTTTCTGGCGGACCGAATCGAAATCCAGCAGGGCGATCTCACGGAGATGGATACCGACGCGATCGTCAACGCCGCCAACAACGACTTGCAGCTCGGCGGCGGCGTTGCGGGAGCGATTCGCCGCAAGGGCGGCCCAAAGATTCAGGTGAGTGCAACGAATCGGTACGATACCGGTTGGCGGCGCGGCAATCACTTCAGGCGGTGACTTAAAGACCCGCCACGTGATTCACGCGGCCAGCATGGAACTCGGAGGCAGGACATCGGCGCTTGCCTGCGAAGCTCCACGGCGCATTCGCTGCGTATCGCGGCGCAGAACGGACTAAGACGATCGCGTTCCCCGCTGTCGGCACAGGCATCGCCGGATTTCCGATGCGCGAATGCGCGGAGATCATGCTGCGAGGCGCCAAACACTGCAAGGGCCCACGTCACTCGAGAAAATCCATTGTGCTCTTCGATCAAGAGGCGTTGAAAATCTTCCAGGAAGCTTTCCGAGTTTGCAGTCCAAGGGCCTCGACTCGAACTGATCAGCTTTCCCGAATTTCAACCGCCGAATGCTCGAATTGGGGTTAGTTACTCGGGTCGCGGCGCTTGAGGGTCGGCTCGTCATTCCCTGGCTTCTCGCTCGACGCCGGCGCCGCGGGAGTCTGGGCGGGATTGCCGCTGGCTGAGGACGTGGCTGCAGACGCGGTGTTTTCACCCCCGTAGGGCTTCTTCATATAGTACGCGGCTTCCTGCTGCGCTCCGGCGGTGTTGTCGTTGGTGTGCTGGGCGAGGCTGTACTCGTTGACGGCGCGCTCGCGCTGGCCGAGCAGATCGTAGATTTTCCCGATGTAGATGTGGCTCCAGACTTCCGTCCACTTGGGATCGAGATCGCCGCCAAGGGCCGCGCGGAATGCGTTTGCCGCCGCCTGGTAGTTCTTCTGGTAGAACATGGCCTCGCCCATGCGGAAGTGCGCGAGCGAATTGGTCGGCTGGACGTCGAGAGCGCGCTGGTATTCCTGAATCGCTTCGTAATACTTGCCGATCTGAGCCAGCGCTTCGCCGCGCGCAATCGTGGCGCGCACGCGCAGACGCGGACTGGATTTGAGCAGATTGTTGTTGGGATCGATGATGATGCCGTTGGGCTTCGGGCGGCCGAACGTATCGATCTCGAATTCAGTGCTCGTGCCGGTCACGAGGATTTTCTTGTAGACCGGATTTCCCTCGGTATCCACTTTCATTTCGACCGGCATGCGGAATGTGTCGAGATCCTGATGGATCTTGCCGATCACCTGAAAACCCTTGGGAGTGCGATAGACGATGTAGTCGAGCTTGAATTCCGGAACGCCGGTGGAATCGAGCCATTGCGAGAAGAAGGAGAGCAAATTGACCGGCGGGTCGCCCTTCTTGGGCGGCGGAAGCTTGGCGGCCGCCATTCTTCGGAATTCGTCGATCGTGGCCGTTTTGCCCGCATGCGCTTTGTAAAAATCGTGCAGCAGGGCAGTGAAAGCATCGTCGCCGAGTTCGGCGCGCAGCATGTGAAAAACCATCGCGCCTTTGTCGTACACGACCGAGTGATACTGGTCGGAATATCGCTCCAGGTGGCCGGCCTGCGAGATCGGGCTTACGTCTTCGTACATCAGTGCGCCCACGGCAAAGTCTTCGAGTGCGCGATTCAGCCCGGCCACGCCATCGGATTGCTCGGCATACATTGCCTCGGCGTAGCGCGACAGACCGTCCGTGATCCAGACGTCAGAAGGTGTTGCGGGCAGCACCTGCACGCCCCACCACTGGCCGGCAGCAAGCTGCGAGAGCATGCGGTCGTTCGCGCGAGTAGTCCACTGGCGCGCGCTGATCAGGAGCAATCCAGGCGCGGAATATCCCGGGAGCGAGCCATCCGGCATTTGGGCGACGGTCAGGTTCGGTTGCGTGGCAAAAGCTCCAAACGTATCCGAAAAATAGCTCATGATCTGCGCAAGAGAATTTCCGTATGCCTGCGCCGTGGCCGCCTGAGCCGGAGGCGTGTAAATCGAGAACTGGTAGCCCTGCGTCGACACGGGAGAAAGCTGCAACGTGCCGGCGACGAACGAGCCGACGGGCTCGGCCTGATCGCAATGGAAGACGTACTCCGACTGACCCGGTGCATTGCCGATGCCGGGCAGGGAAGTTGGCGCATCGGCCTTTCCGGTGCCGACGACAACGAACGTGTCGGGCACGATAATGCGAAACGTCCCGGTGTAGCGATTCGCGGGATAGTTCGTGAGAGGGAACCAGCGCGCGGGAAGCAGCAGATACGCCGAAGTCTTATCGACCGAGGCAAAGCGCACGCCGCGTGTGGGGCTGTCGTCTTCGCTCGAGATCGGGCCGGCGTAATCGAATACCAGATCGACTTCCTTGCCTGGAGTCGCGGTGCCCGGCAATGCCACGCTCAGCAGAAGCGGAGAATCGTTGTCGCGATCGAAGCTCAGGTGCTTGCCGTCGGCGGTTTTGACTGAATTCACCCGCAGATCGGGATGGAGTTCGACGAGAAGCGTCCGCGATACTTGCGTTGCGACGAACTTCGCCTTTCACGAGTGCCGATATCGTCTGATCTTCGGGATGGAGGATCACTTCAACATCGTAGTTCGTGGCGCGAAACGGAAAGGCGTGGGGGGCTTGCGCCGGTGCGGCGCCGGCAGCGAGTAGGAAAACCCAAGGCCCCAGAGCGGCGAACAATCGATCGATTTTGAACAAGAAGGACCCCTCGCGAAAAGACGGCAACCTGTACGCCTACCTTAAGATACCAGATAACCTCTTGCAGTTGCCCGGAGCGGAAGCCCTACAACATCCGCGCGAATACGTCGGCCGCCCGCTCGATGGCGCCGCCCGATCCCAGCTTTGAGCGGACTTCGGCGAGCCCAGCTTTCATCTCGTCGCGGCCGTCGGGCGATTCGAGAAGGTAGCGGACCTCGGCGGCGACGGCGGCCGGCGTGAAATTGTCCTGAATCAGCTCGGGCACGACGCGACGCCCGGCGACGAGATTCGCCATGCTGATGAAGGGCGTCCGAAGCATGCGGCGGAGAATGGCCGCGGTGGTACGCGCCACGCGATACACGACGACCATCGGCGTGCCGAGGAGCGCGGCCTCGATGGTGGCAGTGCCGCTCGCAACGATGGCGCAATCGGCCGCGGCAAGCGCATCGTATGTAGCGCCTTCGACGCGCCGGATCGTGACGCCCGGGCCGCGAGCCGTGGGCTGCGAAGAGATCGGCAGGAAGGCCAGGCGCAGCGGCGTGGACAAATTGCAATCCCGCCCGACGGCTTCGATCTCGCGCGCGAGGATTTCGCACGCATCCAGTATGCGCTGGAAATGCTGCGCGATCTCGTTGCGGCGGCTGCCAGGGAGGAGCGTCACGATCAAGCTTTTCGGGGTCGAGGCCATGTCGCTCGGCAAACTCCGTGCGCGTCATCGAAGGGCGCACGACGTCGACGAGAGGATGGCCGACGAAATCGACGGGCACGCCCGCATCGCGGTAGATTTTCTCTTCGAAGGGAAAGATCACTACCATGCGGTTCACGAGCCGCTTCACGACTCGCACGCGCCCGGCGCGCCAAGCCCACACTTGCGGGCCGATGAAGTATCCGACCGGAATGCCGCGCTTTTTCAGGCGGCGCGCCACGCCGAGATGCGTTCCCGGGCGAATCGACGAGAATCGCGAGCGCAGCTTTGCGGCGCGGCCGCTTCGCGAGCGAGGCGATTTTGCACGCTGATCACCGTGGGAATCCTGTGGACCACCTCGGTGATGCCGACGACGGCGACTTCGTGATAATCGGCGACCAGCTCAACGCCTGCTGCGGCCATGCGCGGGCCGCCCATGCCGAAGAACTGCTGCTCCCGTTCGCTCGCGCAGCGCGGTGGCGAGGCGCGCCGCATACATATCGCTCGAAGCTTCGCCGGCGGAGATCAGGATTTTCGGCGGCGTCATGCGCAGGGCGCCCGGTCAGTCATCGGCGGGCAAAGGCTGTGAAAACCCAGGCGCGCGCCGGGCAAGGAAGCCGCGAGTTCCTGCTCCTTGTATTGAAGCTGGTAGAGGCGGTAATAGATTCCGCGCAGGGCGAGGAGTTCCTGATGCGAGCCTTGTTCGCGCAGGCGGCCCTTGTGGAAGACGAGAATGCGCTGCGCGTGCTGGATCGTGCTGAGGCGGTGCGCGATGACGATGGCGGTGCGATTCTTCAGCAGCCGGTCGAGCGCCTCGCGGATCATCAGCTCGGTCTTCGTATCCACGCTCGATGTGGCTTCGTCGAGAATCAGCAAGTGCCGGATCGTGCGCGAGAGCGCGCGCGAAACTGACGAGCTGACGCTGGCCGACGGAAAGCGTTGAGCCGCGCTCGGTGACGGGCGTCTCGACGCCGCGAGACTGCGAATCCAAATACGGCCCGAGGCCGACCTCGCGTAGCGAACGTTCGACACCGGCGCGATCGATCCATTCGGTGCCGAGTTTTACGTTCGATTCAAGCGTGCCGGTGAAAAGGAATGGATCCTGCAGCACGATGCCGAATAGACGGCGCAGGTCCTGCAAGTTCATTTCGCGAATATCGACACCGTCGATCAGGATTTGGCCGCGCTGGATATCGTAGAAGCGCAGCAGGAGCTGAATGATCGTAGTCTTGCCGGCGCCGGTGTGGCCGACGATGGCGAGCGTTTGTCCCGGCTGCGCGTGGAAAGAAACATCGCGCAACACCCAGTCTTCCTCCTGCGGGTTTGCGCCGCCGCGATACGCAAACCAGACGTTGCGAAACTCGATTTCGCCGCGAACGTGAGGAAGGGAATGCGTCCCGGGCGCCGAGACGATCGCGACCGGTTCATCGAGCAGTTGGAAGATGCGCTCGGAGGCGGCCATGGCGGCCTGCAGAATGTTGAATTTTTCGCTCAGGTCCTGAATCGGCCGGAAGAAGAGTTGCGCGGACTGCATGAAGGAGACAAGCACGCCGATTTCGAGAGTGCCGGCGATCGCGCGCACGCCGCCCACCCAGTAGACCAGAGCGATGCCGCCCATGCTGAGGAATTCGACACCCGGATAAGAAATAAGAAAAGGCGTCGATCGCATCCTTATAAGCTTCCATGTGGATGCGGTTGAAGTTGGCGAATTGCTCGCGGGATTCGCGCTCGCGATTGAAGAGCTGCACGACCGCCATCCCGCTGATGTGTTCTTGCAGGAAGCCGTTGATGCGCGCGATAGCGGTGCGAATGCGGCGGTTGGCGTCGCGCACGTGATTGCGGAAAAAATAGGTGAGCAAGATCATGAACGGCAGCGGCGAAAGGGTGGCCAGGCCGAGGTAGAAGTGCCAGGATAGCAGGAAGATCGCCAGGCCGAAGAGCAGCACGAAATCGTTGAGCATCGCGACGACGCCGGAGGCGAAGAGATCGTTCAACGCATCGACATCCGTGGTAGAGCGAGTGACGAGGCGCCCCACGGGAGTGCGATCGAAGAAGCTCATCGGCAATCGCTGGAGATGCTCGAAAATTTCCTTGCGCAGGTCGTACATCGTCTCCTGGCCGACCCACTGCATGATCCGCACCTGAACGAACTGCACGCCAAAGCTCAGGAGCAACGAAGCCGTATAGGCGAAGACGGTCCAGAAGAGTCCCGTGAGCGCTTTCTTCGTTGTGATCGAATGAGCAAGGCCGGGGACGATGTACCAGTCGATCGCCACGTGGAAAAGGTAAGGCCCGGCCGAAACCATCCCCATGTAGACGAGGCTCATGGAAACCGCCAGCGTCACGTGCCAGCGGTAGGGCCGCAGATACTTTATGATCCGCCGCGTGAGGTGCGTGTCGTAGATCTTGCCGAGCTTCTCTTCTTCGCGGAAGTCGCTCATTCCCGTTCGAGTTCCTCTTCGAGCAACTGCTTTTGGTGCAAGTCCGCGTATTCGCCGCCCCGAGCGAGCAGTTCTTCGTGCGTGCCGCGTTCGATGATTTTTCCAGCGTGCAGGACGACGATCTGGTCGGCATCCTTTACTGTGGAGACGCGATGCGAGACGAGGATGGTGGTGCGCTCGCGCATCACGCCGCGCAAGCCTCGGAGAATGCGCTCCTCCGTATCCGTATCGACGCTCGAAAGCGAGTCATCGAGAACCAGGATTTTGGGCTGGCGCATGATGGCGCGCGCAAGGGACGTTCGCTGCTTTTGGCCGCCCGAGAGCGTGATGCCCCGCTCGCCGACCATCGTGTCGTAGCCCTGCGCGAACGACTCGATTTCGCCGGATACGCAGGCGATCGCGGCACATTCGCGGATATCCTCCTCGCGTGCATCGGGCGCGCCGAAGGCGATGTTTTCGCGAAGCGTTTCGCTGAAGAGAAACGTGTCTTGCGGCACGTAGCCGATCGCACGCCGAAGCGTGCCCAGCGGATAATCGCGAATCGACCGGCCGTCGATGAGCAGCGTGCCGGCAGGGGCCTCCCAGAGACGCGCGATCAGAGCTGCGAGCGTCGACTTGCCGCTTCCCGTAGGCCCAACGATTGCGAGCGTCGATCCCGCCGGCACGTGGAGACTGATATCCCGCAAAACGGGCTCGTTTGGGGCGGTCGGATAAGCAAACGTCAAGTGGCGGAATTCGATTTCGCCGTGGATTTCATCGGTGGTCGACGTGAGCGCCGTTTCGGCATGCGGCCGGCCATTCCCGCCCGCGCTCGGAGGTGAGGCGACGACGCCATCGGCGATACTGGGTTCGGCGCGGAGAATGTAGAGCAAACGGCTCATGGAGGCGGCGCCGCGCTGAAAGATGTTTGTCACCCATCCGAGGGCGATGATCGGAAACGTAAGCTGAATCAAGAATGTGTAGAAGGCCCAGAGTGTCCCTACCGAGACACGATGATCGATCACGGCGACCCCGCCTTTGCCAAGAAGGATCACAACCGTCAAGCCGATCAGCGTCGTGAGTCCTGGAAAGAACAAGCTCCAGGACGTGATCAGCTGGATGTTGTGCTCGACATAGTCCCGGTTGACGCGATCGAAAGATTCGATCTCGGGCTTCTCCTGCGCGTAGGCGCGAACGACTCGAATGCCGGTGAGATTTTCCTGCGCTCGCGTGGAAAGCGCTCCAAGAGCGGCCTGAATCCGTTCAGAGAGCCGGTGAATGATGCGGCCGAAATAATACACGGAAACAACGACAAAGGGCACCGGTAACAATACCCAAAGCGTGAGGCCGGCGGACAGCTTGGCCATGAAATAGAGCGCTAGAACGCTTGTGGCGATCGTGTTCGCCGTGTACATGATGCCCGGGCCCAGCACCATACGGACGGCGTTGAGATCGTTCGTCGCGCGGGACATCAAGTCGCCCGTCCGGTTACGGACGTAGAATTCAGGTTCGAGTTTCACAAGCCGGGCCAGCAAATCGTTGCGGAGGTCGTATTCGATCTCGCGGGAGATTCCGATCAGGATCCACCGCGACCAGAACGAGAAGAATCCTTTCACCAGCATGGCCGCTACGATCGTGATGCAATAGAGGGCCAACGCGTGATGGCTGCGCGGTGCGTAGAAGGCGAGAATCGGGTGCAGGATTGCGCGCGATGTGCCGACCAGCGTCGCGAGCGGCCGTGGCAGGCCATTCAGGGAGTCAACAATGATGCCCTGGATAAGCTGGGGCAACGCGCCAACAATTCCCATCAGAGCGAGAGCCAGCAAGCCCAGCGCCGTCATAGCCTTGTAGTTGGCGACGTATGGCAGCAGGGTCTTGAGATGGGTCCAGGAGGATGGCCTTTTTTCAGGCCGCGCAGCTTGCCTGGCAACGGGTTGTGCGGTGGCGTTCAAGGTCGTGTATTAGACGTGCGCGCTGGAAATCGGATTCCGGGGAGTCTCGAAAGATTGCGGACAAGCTCCTCCCCGGTTATTCACCACAAATGCGACATTTGAGGGCACACGCTCCCACCCAAGCGGCAGTATCATACTACCGAGCGGCCAGAATTTCCTCGATGCGTGCCTCAAAGTTTTCCTCACCCTCGGACCAGAGCCGGACGCGTTCCACGGGAACCGCCTTTTCGATCCGGCGAATCCAGTCGAGAAGGTTGCGAATGTTTTTCCGCGTCTCGTCATGATATCGCTCGAGATTTTCGGGCCAGGCCATGGCCTCGAGAAATCGCGCCTCTTCGGGGCTTTGGGCCGGGGCCCGGGAATCGCGGCCAAATCCCAGTAGACCGGCGTGGCCCGTGAAGAAATGCTCGAAACCGAAATTCACCTGGACGTGGCCGTTCTCGCGCCAGAACGCGTCGTCATAATCCTCTCCATAGCATGAGATCTCAAGCGGCTGAGGCTCGATTTTCCATTTTCCGGATGCGGCGTCAAAGACGGAAAGGTCCCAATAGCAGCCACGTCGTAGGCGCAGTCGCTATTCAGGTGATTCCGCGCAATCTCCATAATTCCGGCAACATCCAGCGGCATTTGCCGCAGGTCTTGCTCGAGAACCGGTATCTCGGCCGCACTGACGGCGTGGATCGCCAGCTGGGTGAAGCCGGGCGCTTTATCGGAGAGAGGAACCGTTGCCAGGAAGGCGCCGAAGCGCTCGAGGAGCAGCCCTTCGGGAAGATCGGCATACCAGACGCTCAGATAGGACTGATTCGACATGACGAGCATTATAGCGGAAGGTGACCGAGACGGGAAATTCGACCGGGTTCTTCAAAGGCTGGAGAGGGACCTGCATTGCGGCTGCCGTGTGCGAGCGAACTCACTTCTTCTTATCGGATTTCTTGCCTTCGTCTTCGGCCGAGAAGCCGCTTGAAATGCCCAGCAAGCGCTCTTTGAGGGTGTCGCCCATCCCCGCCAGCACTTCGGCGCAGACTTCGCGAAGCCGCTTTTCGGCGGATCGCGAAAGCGTGTCCATGACGGCTTGCGAACTCTGGCCCGAGAGTGGTGGCCGACGCGAGCAGCCACGAGTTGGAAGCATTCTCGAGGCGCGCTTTGTAGCCCTCGATCGATTCATCGGCGGATTTCTTGATCTGTTCCATCCATTCGGCCTGATCCGCCTGGCGCTTGGCCTCGAACGATTCGATCAGCGACATCAGTTGAATCTGCAGGTTATCGCGCGCCTGCTCGATTCCGGAAAGCATCCTGTCGTCGAGACCCTTTTGAAACTCCGTCAGCGCGCCCTCCCGGTCGTACTCCATATCGGAGCGGTTCTTCTCAAGCGCCTGACGGGATGCCTCCTCGAACCGGCGAAACGATTCGCCGACGAGTTGCTGGATGCGATCGCTGAAGCCGGCCGTGGTCATTTCGGCCGTTTCCGCCATTTTGCCGCGTTCACGGTCGACTACTTCCTTCGCAATCTCCTCGATTTGGGCCTGGCTGTGATCGACATAGGTGCGGCGATAGTGATCGAGTTCGGAGGCCACCAGGCTCGAGATTTCCGCGGCGCGGTCGCGCAGGGCCGACGTCGATTGCTCGACACCCCTCTCGAGGGTGGATTGCATGGTCGTTTGCGCCTTCTTCGTATACCAATCGGAGGCTTTCGAGAGCGCCTCGAATGTGGTGTGCTGCGCCTCGGAGCTCTTCTGCTCGAGTTCCTCTTCCATTTTGGAGAGAGATGCGCGGCACGACTCCTCGAACTGCAGCGGGGAGCTTCGCCGTCTCCTGCTTCACGCGTTCGAGCGATTCCGTCACGGCCTCTTCAGAGGCTTGGCGGATTTGTTCTCGTACGACAGACTGCACCTGTACGACCTGCGTGGAAAGCTTGTTCGACCTGCTCGCGGACGTGGCTATCGAACTGAGCAGCCTGCTCGGCGAGCTTTGCCTCGATTTGCGACTGATCGTCGGCCGCGTGATCGCTGATTTTGGCTTGCGCCTGAGTCTCGAGTTGCGCCGCTTGCTCGAAGGCCCGGCGGCCTTGTTCCCGGAGCCTGCTCTCGATTTGTGAGGCTTCTTCACCGGCATTGGCGAGAGAGGACAGAGCCTCGTGCGCTTCGGCAATCCCCGGAGCCAATTTCTGATCGAGCTGCATTGAAACCTGCTCGATCACATTCTGGGCTGCGTTTTGAAGAGCGGGCTCCATCTGCTTCGTGCGCTCGGCAACCAGCTCATCGGCGCGGCGCGCTATTTCGTCAGTGCGAGTGGAGGCGATCTCGTCCAGGCGTGGCGAGTTTGTTCGACCGTGGATTGTGCCCCGGTGACGATCTCATCGAGCGAGGCGCGAAGATTCGAGGCGCGCGCATTGGCATCTTCCGTGGCTCGAGCCAGTGCGGATTGCGGACGCTTCACTCAGTTTCGCATCCAGAGTCTGCGAGGCATTCGTGACGACGGACTCGAATGCCTCGTTCAGAGTCTGTTTTGCCGCGGCCGCGTCGGATTGCGCCTGGTCCAGTGTCCGGCTGTGGATGTTCTGCGCCGCTTCTTCCAGATTATGTCTCCACTGGTCGAGTTGCTGCTGGGCCGCTTCGGGATTCGCAAGAATCTGAAGCGACGGCGACGAGGCTTCGCGTTCTGCGACGATGCGCGCGACTGCCTCTTCCACACGTCTGCTTGAGATTCTGCGTGGCCGCTTGCGCCGCCGCCTGCTGGGCCGCATCGGCCGCCGCATGGCTCACGGCTTGCTGGACGGCCTGGCGAATTTTTTCGTCGAGCTGCCCGGCGTTCGTCTCGGTTGTCCTGCGGGCCTCGTCGACGATTTTCGCGGTCTGCTCGGCGGCTTGCTGGACCACCTTGCGCACGCTGGACTCGGACACGCGCTCCATCGAGACTTTGATAGCGTCGCTCGACGGCGTCGTGAAGTTGCGCGTCCAGTTGCTGGCGGACGACGGTCATTTCTTCGTTGATCGCCGTCTGAGCGTCCCTGCGAAGCGACTTGTCGAGGTTTTCCCTGACGTCGGCGGCCAGCTTCGCCATCTGGCGCGCCACGGTGGCTTGCGTCTCGGGCGAGGGCGTCGGTTCGGGCACGACATGGATTTTGCCCTCGGCGGCCGCGATCGGCGCCGTTGGCGTCACCGGTGTCGCCGCCCTCGGAGCCGAAGGTGGGATGGTGGGCACGCTAAACTCGGGCCGGATTGCGGTATACCTGCCAGCGGCGCTGTGGGCTTCGATTCAACTGGCGTCGGTCTCTAATTCAAGGGCGGCAGCTTGCCCGGGAGCCTCCGGTGTCTGAGGCTCTTCGCCGGGCACAGGGAACCAGTCGTCGGGCGGAAACGCGATGCCCCAAACATTTCCGGCAATGTCAAACTCCAAGCCGATTTGAAATAACTCGCGGACCGCGCGGGGGCGCTGGACCCAGATTACTCGTCCGACAAGGGTCCGCCGGGGCGCGCCAGCCTCGGGCGCGGGATTTCCAGGGTGACCGTCGAGTTCTTGGGAACGTAGTGCTTCGATTGGTATTTGCAGCCGTGGCAATTGACCATCACCGTCGTGGTCCGTTCTTTGAAAGGCTGGCCGAGCGCATCGACACCCGTGACCGTGATTGGCACGGCCTGCACAATTCGCGTGCTTCGACGCTTCTGCGCGCCGGGATCTTCCGATGGTAGAGAATCGACCACAGTGCCTCCGACTATCGATGTCCAAGGTTAGCATCGCGGCTTTGCCGTGGTCGAGCGCCCCTCGGTACCCGTACGAAAGGGTTACTTCGAGAGGGTGGTCGAACCGGGACGGGCTTGCATCGCTGGGAGCGCCCTTCTGGGACGGGCCAATAGCAAGCGGCGAACTACAGGTCTCGGCGGCCTTCCATGGCTTTGAGCATCGTCACTTCATCTGCGTACTCGAGATCCGAGCCGACGGGTATGCCCATGGCGATGCGCGTGACGCGGACGCCGAGGGGCTTAATCAATTTGGAGAGGTAGACGGCGGTCGCTTCGCCTTCGGCGGTCGGATTCGTCGCAATAATGATTTCTTCGACCGTGCCGCCCTTGAGGCGTTCGATGAGGCTCTTGATCTTCAGCTGATCTGGGCCGACGCCTTGTAACGGCGAAAGCGCTCCGCCCAACACGTGATACAGCCCGTTGAACTGCCGCGTTTTTTCCACCGCCTGAATATTCGTGGCCTCTTCGACCACGCAGATCAATGCGCGATTGCGCGTCGTGCTCGTGCAGAAGAGGCAGGGATCGGCGTCCGTGATGTTGTTGCAGATCGGAGCATTCGCGAACTTTCTCTTTCGCTTCGCGAATGGCGTCGGAAAGCGCCGAGCGCCTGGCTCGCGGTCGACGCGGAGGAGATAGAACGCGAGGCGCTGCGCCGTCTTTTGGCCGATGCCGGGCAGACGTTTGAGTTCGTCGATCAGTCGAGTTACCGAAGGCGCAAAATCAGGCATTCAGATTTCACCGGTCAAGATTATTGCAGAGTCCCGTAGCGTTCGCCAGACGTGAAACGCAAAGCGTCGCTGAGGCGTCTCAGGACTCAGCGCTTCGTTGCACGAGGGGCGCGGGGGAGTTAGAATCAGGCGCCTTGCCGACCGGCGCTCGAGCCGGCTTCAAAAAAACTATCCGAACGAGTGAAAAAGGGGAGGATATACGGAATGCGAATGAAAGGTACAAAACCGCTCATCACTTTAGCGTTTTTGCTTGCCGCGGGTGCGTTCCGGCAGTCGCACAGCAAGGCCCGCCGGGCGGCGGGCCCGGGGACGGTGGCCGGCGTCCTATGATGGGACCTCCGCTGCAACTCACCAGTTCCGCGTTTGCCGATGGAACCATGATTCCCGACAAATACACGTGCTCGCCGGACGGAAAAAGCATGACGGCGCCCGGCCAACATGACCTCGCCGCCACTTGCGTGGATGAACCCGCCGGCAGGCACGCAAAGCTTCGTGCTTGCTGTTGCACGATCCGGACGCGCACGCCGGGAAAGCTTTCAGACGACATCACGCACTGGATGATCTTTCAATATTCCGGGCGATGCGACTTCGCTTCCTGAAGGCGTCAAGGCGGACTCGACGATGGGCGTCCAGGCCGCCAACATCACGGGCCAACCGTGTTCTTTGGGCCCTGCGCGCCTCGCAGGACCCGCGCACCACTACACGTTTGAATTCTTCGCGCTCGATACCAAGCTCGATCTTGCCGAAGGGTGCAAGTCGCGACGACGTGCATGAAAGCGATGGACGGCCACGTTCTCACCGGCACTGTGCTGATTGGCTTGTTCCACCATCAGCGCCGGCTTCCGATGGGGCCGCCGCCGCGCCCGCAGCTGTAGTTCAGAGTTGGCCTGGCGATCAGAAAAGGCGGGGCTTTCGGCTCCACTTCGACGATGGTTCCGCCGCTTCGTTTTTTACGCACGGCGAAAATGGACTCAACAGAGGAAATCAATGAAGGAAAGGTGGAACGAATCGAATCGGCGGGAAATTAGAAAAGGCCGGGAATTTTCATGCCCATGACTCCGGGCAGGCCGCCCGTGAGGTCCTTCACTTGCTTGGAGAGCTCTTCGTCCACGCGCCGGTTGGCTTCATTCACCGCCGCTAGAACCAGTTCCTGCAGCATCTCCTGATCTTTGCTTTTGAAAACGTCCGGCTCGATGCGCAGCTCGGTCAGCTGTTTCTGGCCGTTCATCTTGACGGACACCATGCCGCCGCCGGCCGATGCCTCGACGGAAAGCCCGTCAAGCTGCTTCTCGAGCTTCTCCTGCACCTGCCGGAACTGCGCGAGCATTTGTTGTAGCGCTTTTACTTCCATGCTCTATTCCTCGCTCGGGTGCTTCACTCGCGAAATCCGCCCTCCGAACTTTTCGAGCATCGCTCGAACGATCGGGTCCTGCTCGAACCGCGCTTGCAATTCCGAGTTGCGGTTCACTCCCGCCCGAATCGAGTCCAGTTTAACACAGACACGAAGCGGCTGGCCGACGACTTGATTTAAGGCTGTGCGCAAACGCTCCATCGCTTCGCGCGCCTGCAACATTTCCGTCGAGCGCGCGACTCTCCGGAGCGAAGAAAAGCCGAACTCGCCGCCTTCCATTTCGCAGCGCGTGGCTTGTTCGAGGAACGATGAAAGAAATCGTTGCTCCCTGCAGAGCGGCTTTGATCGCGTCGACCTGCCGGACTGCTGAGACCGCCGTCGCCAACTCTTCAGCGGCGCGCGCGACGACCCGAGGAGGAGCGGCCGGCACGGGCGCAGCGGCGCGCGCCGTCGGCGCAGGAGGAGAAGACGGTGCAGGGCGCGACCGCTGCGGGCGCGGTTGGGTCAGGCGCCATGCGAACGGCAGCCGCGCCCGCACGATGAAAACGAAGACGGCGTCTGCGCGGCGGGTGTTGCGCGCGGCGGCGCGCCGATTCCGGTCGTCGCCGGCCGCGGACGCGATTCGCCGTGAAGTTCGGCCAGATGCCTCTTCCAGTGGTGCCAGGCGTTGCGCGTTGATCAGCCGCAGCAGGCCAAGCTCGAGATGCAGGCGCGGATCGGGTTTGCGCCGGAGATCGTCATCTGTCGCCAGGAGAATATTGAAGAACCGCGTGAGGTCTTCTTCGCCGAATTGCGCGGCCTGTTCCGCGAGCCGAGGCTTGCTCATCTTTCGGCGCGGCCACCAAGTTTGAATCGGCGCCGCAAACCCGCACGACGAGCAGGTTACGGAAATGACGAATGGCTTCGCGGCAGAAGTGTTGCAGATTTTGGCCGTCGGCAATTAAGCGATGAACGAGGCCGAGGGCGCGCTCGGCCGATTGCGACGCGATCGCTTCGACAAGACTATCGAGCACGCTTTCGGCCACGACGCCAAGAAGCTCGCGCACCTGCGCGTCGGTGATTGTTTCGCCCGCATATGCGATCGCCTGCTCGAGCAGCGAAAGCCCGTCGCGCATGCTGCCCTCGGCTGCGCGCGCCAGCACCGCGACAGCGCCGGAGTCGATCTTGAGGTTTTCCGCTTTGGCGATCCGCTCGATTTCGCCGGCAATCTCCTGAAACGTGAGCGAGCGAAACTGGAAAAGTTGTGCGCGCGACTTGATCGTTTCGACGAGATCCTCGGCGCGCGTGGTAGCCAGAATGAATACGACGCGCTCGGGCGGCTCCTCGAGTGTCTTCAGCAGTGCATTCGATGCTTCGTCCGTGAGCTGATGCGCTTCGTCGAGAATCACGACTTTGTAGCGGCTCGACGCCGGCGCGTAACGAACCATTTCGCGCAGTTCGCGAATCTGATCGATGCCTCGATTGGAAGCAGCGTCGATTTCGAGAACGTCGAGCGAGGTGCCGGCGGAAATCTCGCGGCACGAATCGCACGTGTTGTCGGGATTGATGGTAGGGCCGCTCGCGCAATTCAGCGCCTTCGCAAGGATGCGCGCCGCAGTTGTCTTCCCGACCCCGCGGACGCCGGAGAAAATGTAGGCGTGCGCCACGCGATTCGATTCGATGGCGTTCGCGAGCGTCTTCGTCACGTGCTGCTGCCCGACGATCTCGCTGAATGTTTGCGGGCGATATTTGCGCGCGATGACTTTGTAGCTCATGGAAGAGTTCGTGTGTGCCCGTCCGGCCAGGCCGCGCGTGCGATGAGAGGAACTTCGGGTACTCCGCGGCACACGAAACTGGCCCGCTACCGTTGCTCCCTTCCGGGCCTGGCGGGGTTTGCGGGGAATCGTTGCACAGAGCCCGAAGTTCCACCGAACGCCGGTCCGCGCCGCAAGTTTTTCTTGTGGCACGACCGCTTCGCGGAGTCTAGCACAGCGCCCAGCATCGCGAAAGGCGAGCGACGGCCGCGTAAAAGTCGTTTCAAAGGCGCACAAGCGTCGCGAAAGGGACAGCCTCACGAGCAAATGAGCACGCGACGAGTTCGCCGCCAAGTCGTTCCACTTCTTGATCGATCCCGCATGCGGACTTTGGCCTGGCTTCTGCAGACCTGCCAGTCGGAGGTTCGACGTGGACTCTCAACTGAACCAAGATGTTGCAAGCATCAACAATATCGTGTGGAAGTATCCGGCTGGGATGATCGGACGCTTATTTTGTCGAAAATACGATCTGGATTGGATCGGAGGCGACGAGAAGGAAATCAGTCTCGGTCCGGTCATGCGCCAAGGCACCGTGGTTTTTGTGCGCCTGTTGCAGCAATTCGGCACGGCTGACAGTTTCCCAATCGCCTACCGGGCAGTAGCTGTCATGGCGGGCGAAGAATGGACGAACTCTCGTTCAACTCGAGCGGCTGCGCCCGCGCGCGCGCTTCAAAGAAGCAGTGGGGCCGCCGACGATCACGAAAGTAAGGTTGCCTGACATCGTCCGCTTTGGCCGCACGCACCCACGGTCGGCTTGCACGGCGCCGTTCCTGTTTGAGACCCAGGTTCCGGTTCGGAACTGTTCTACGATGCGTTCGGGGAAATCTTGCGAAAACTCTCCGGAACCGTTCGCCGAAATGTGAGCTTCCGCGGCGAGCAACGCTCACGATTCAGTCGTTTACACGCGCCGGGAAGTCCCTTGCCCCGGAACAACTCAATACGAGCATTCTGGCACACGCCTTGCCTATATGTTTGGCGATGAAAGCCATCGCAGAAACACCCATCATCGGAACCGCGCAGAAAGAATCTCACCGTCTGTGTTCTGGACGATGATTCCAGTCAGGTTGAGCTGACAGTCGAAAGGCTTGAGAAAGCGGGATTCTCGGCTGTCGGGACGACGAACGTCTCGAAGAGGCGCTTCAGAAAATTCGGCTTGGCGAATGCAAAGTCGTTCTGGTTGACTTCAGATGCCGGGCATGGACGGCCTCACTTTCCTCGAGAAAGTGCTGCAGTTCGATCCTGGAGTATACGTGATTCTGATTACCGGCTATTACTCGGTGGATTCCGCGATTGAAGCGGTCCGGCGCGGCGCATACGACTATCTCTGCAAGCCACTCGATTTTCCGCGGCTCGAAAAGGCTCTGGATGATCTTGGCCGAGCTGTTTCCCAACGTTACAGATGCGCGAGCTCGAGGAGAAACTTGTTCCAAAACTCGCAATTTCAGGGCATCGTGGGAAAAGTCCCGCCATGTTGGATGTCTTCGATCTGGCGAAGAAAGTCGCGCGCCACTACACGAATGTCCTGATCACAGGGCCCACAGGTGTCCGGCAAGGAACTCGTCTGCGCGCGCGCTGCATGAGCTGAGTCCGGTGGCGCAAGAGCGATTTGCCATCTGCAATTGTTCGGCGCTCGTCGATACGCTGCTCGAGAGCCAGCTTTTCGGTCACATGCGCGGTGCTTTTACGGGCGCAACGGATACGCGCCCCGGACTCTTCGAATACGCAAATGGCGGGACAGTGTTCCTCGATGAAATCGGCGAGACCTCGCTGGCGATGCAGGCGAAACTGCTGCGCGTGATCCAGAATCGCGAAATTCAGAGGGTTGGCTCGCCCGAAGTAAAGACGGTCGATGTGCGGCTGATTGCTGCAACCAATCGCGACCTTCGAGCCGAAGTGCTCGCCGGCCGTTTCCGCGAGGATCTCTTCTACCGCCTGAGCAGCATCGAAATCCGGGTTCCGGGCCTCGCGCGATCGTCCCGAAGACATCCCCATCCTGCTTCAGCATTTCCTAAAGAAATATAGTCAGAGGTATGGGAAGGGCTTGCAAGGGCTCACGCGACGCGCTCAGATCGTGCTTCTGCAATACGATTGGCCCGGCAACGTTCGCGAACTTGAAAACGTGATTTCAAGCGCAGCACTCACGACCGACGCGGATTTCATCGACGTTTCGGACTTGCCCGAACATCTACAGAAACCGCGGCGCAACGACTTCCTCGTCGGAAGGGCACTGGCGTCCGCTGCCGCTGGACGAGGTGCGCCGCATCCACATCGAGCACGTGCTTGAAATGTGCAACAGCAACAGAGTCCGAGCCGCACAGGTGCTCGGGATCGGCCGAACGAGCCTCTATCGCTTCCTCAAGCGAAAAGGCAAATCGATGGATCGCCGCCCAAGGTGGCGCCTAGCGAAGCCTCACGATTCACGGTCACGACGGTTGCGCCATTCGACATGTGCTCCGTCCTACGCCCCGTAGAATGCTCGGCGCGTGCGCTGGTCGCAAATCTGCTTCAGTTGCCGCCGGACGTGGCTGTATACGACGCGTTGTGCAGCAGCGACGTAGGGAGCGACACGCTCGAGTCCATGCGCACTAGCATCCCCGTCTGCGCCGGCAATTCAATCTTCGCCGCCCTTCTTTGCCACCACGTAAGCTCCGCCGCCCACCAGGCCAAATACCGTGCCTCGCAGGACGTGGCTGAAGATCAGGCCCGACCGTGGAGCCGCCCGCTGTCCCGATCGCTACGTCCTCGACGTCTCCCTTGACGCTTTGCCGCTGCTGGATGACTTCGCCTTCCACGGTCTTCAGATCCTTGCGCTGCTTTTCCGCGTCCGTTCCGCTGTAGATCGAGAGGATGCTCATCCTCGCGGGGAAAATCCGGCTCTGGAGCTCGATCGAGTTGAAAACCAAGTTCATGGACGCTCCGCCGCGGAACATCGAAAACAGTCTTCGGGCGGTCGACCGCGGAAATCGGTTCCGTGGACGACCGCCCCGGCCGGCAAAATCATCTGGCTGCCGGCAAAAACGGGTTCGGCGACCACGGCAGTAAACGGATCGCCATCGTGAGCCACGCGGGTGCTGAGGCCGTTGACCAGCGTGAGGCGTACCTGTGTGCCCGGGAATCAATTCATTCGACTGGGCGTGAACTGCCGGAGTGAAAGACAACGCGGCCAAGCGACCGCGGCGCAAAGCGCGACGAGAAACTTCATGGATCCTCCTGTATGTTCCTGCGCGAAGGAAAGGGCTTCGGCAGCGAATCGGACCTGAACGAAGAGCTTGTGAACTCTTGGATTCGGGTGAAAGACTGGGATCAGGACCGCGGAGAACGCGAGTCTGTCTCCAGATGCCCCCGACCGTCGGGGGTGCCGCTGGCGCAGCGGTATGGGCGCGGAGGACGCACCCAGAACAAGGGTATATCAGAAAATGCGCATTCACTGCCTGGAAAATTCGTAGCCGGTGTGCTCTTCTCCCATGTTCGTTCGGGCTTCAGCCGGACCGTTATTAACCGTTTGGCGTTACGAATCTTGAAAAGCCGTCCCTCTAGCGCCTGTCCGCCCAAGATAGGCTTTTCCTATGCACGACAGAAAGAGAGCCTGGTTGCGCGCCGCCGGGCTGACGCTCATTCCGATTGCGTTGATTTGCCCGTCATCAAGCGTCGACGCATTTTGAGCCGGCGGGTCCGGCCAGAGTTTGGCCCAGTGCTCGCGTTTGCCCCCATCGCGATGTGGATCGAAATCGCGCGCGATTTGAGACGCTTCTGGCGCTCTATCGACACCGCCGCGACCCGTTTCTGATTGCGATTGTGCCCCTTGGCCTGGTCTCTGTGGCCGCCTATAGCTTTTGCGGATTCCTTCTCTTGCTCGCGGCGCCCGCGATCATTCATCGCTTGATTTAGGAGCCTTGTAGCCGTAGCCCACTCTGAACTCAGACTTTTTGATCGGGTCACGTCGGAACAGGGTAGCGGGGAACCGGGCGTTCAGGTTAAGATATTCCTTTCGCGGAGAGGCAAATTGACGCTGACGAATATCCAGGGTTTGAACGGCGGGGGAAGACGCTGGTACGCGTGCGGCCGAGAGGATTTTGCGCCGGCGTCGTACGGGCCGTTGACATCGTGGAACTCGCACTCGAAGCGTACGGGCGGCCGGTCTACGTCCATCACGAGATCGTGCACAATCGCTACGTTGTCGATCAGTTGCGGCGGCGAGGCGCGATTTTCGTCGAGACGATTGAGGAAGTGCCGGTCGGCGCAGTACTGGTATTCAGCGCGCATGGCGTGCCGCCGCGAGTTCGGAGCGAGGCGAAAGAGCGGCAACTCCGGGTGATTGACGCTACTTGCCCGCTAGTCACCAAGGTTCATCTCGAGGCACTCAAGTTTGCGCGCGAAGGGCGCACGCTCGTGCTCATCGGTCACCGCGACCACCAGGAAATTGTCGGGCACCTCGGGCGAAGCGCCGGACCGAACCGTCGTGGTGGGCAGCGTCGAAGAAGTGGACAGCCTCGAAGTTCCCGATCCGTCGCGGCTCGCTTTTCTCACGCAGACCACGCTCTCGCTCTACGACACCCAGGAAATCGTCGCGCGTCTCCGCCAGCGTTTCCCGAAGATTGCCGGTCCGGCCTCCGACGACATCTGCTACGCGACGCAGAATCGGCAGGAAGCGGTCGAGGCTCTCACGCGCGAAGTGCAGTTGATTCTGGTCGTTGGCTCCGCAAATAGCTCGAATTCGAATCGTCTGGTGGAAGTTTCGAAACGCGCGGGCGTGCCCGGCGCGCTTGATTGAAGATGCGGGTGATATTGATGCGTCGTGGTTCGAAGGCGTGAAGTCACTTGGTTTGACGGCCGGCGCTTCCGCGCCGGAGATTCTCGTCGAGCAGGTGAGCCAGCGGCTCTCCGCGCTGGGATTCACGAACCACCGCGACCTCGACCTGATTCGTGAGGATGTGCGCTTCACCCTTCCGCCGGAATTGGCTGCTCGGCAGGAACGCGCGGCGAACTAAGCAGTCTTTAGCCGAAGACTCGCAGCTGGACGGCAAGGAGCGTATGAGTGGCGGTCAAAATCGTCCGCCAGCCAAATAAAATCGCACTGCTGGGTTCACCCACGAGTGCGGCTGCAATGTCGCTGGGCCACGAAGGCGCCCCCGCTGCGCTGCGCGCGGCGGGATTGGTCGACCGGCTTCAGTCGATCGGCTACGAAATCACGGACCTCGGCGACGACCCTCCTCAGGTATTCAAGCCCGATAATGAAAGCCCCCGCGCGCGAAATATTTCCGGCGTGCTTGCTTCTCTGGAAAGTCTGAAACCGCGTGTCGAGCAAGCGGTCAAATCCGCTGCGCTGCCGCTGATCTTGGCCGGGGACTGCTCGACGATCCTCGCCACCGTCGCCGGCCTTCGCCGCTACTTCCGCCACGTCGGCCTGATCTATATGGATCGCGACGCCGATTTGCACACGCCGGCGACGACCTCTTCCGGATGCCTTGACGGCATGGTGATTTCCCACATCGCCGGGCGCGGCGCCGCTGAATTGGTGCGGTTCTGGGGCGAACCGCCTCTCGTGCGCGAGCCGGATATCGCGCTCTTCGGCGTGGATCGGATCGACCCGCCGGAAGAGGAAGTGCTGCGAACCTCGCCTCTGCGCCGTTACTTGGCCGACGAAGTCAAGCGCATGGGCCCGGCGCGCCGCGGCGCAAGCGGCCGTCGATCGAATTCACGGCAAGGGTTACGAGTGCGTTCTACATTTCGATGTGGATGTGATCGCGGACTTTCCGGCGACGGATTATCCCGCGGCTGGCGGATTGAGCCTTCAAGAAGTGCGTGAGGCGCTCGAGGTCTTCGCGACGCAGAAGCATCTCGCGGCAATCGAAGTGGCGGCCTATAATCCGCTCAAAGATCCTGACGGGAGCGGAGCTAAGCTTATCATCGATCTGCTGGCTGACGTTCTGGGGAAGCGCCTCGAGGCTTTGCAGGCAAAAGTGTCCACGGGCGAACATCGCGGCGCCGACTTCCGCTGAAAAGGACGCCATCGGTCCTCGACCTGCCCGCCGAAACCAGCCGGTGGAACCGGAGTTACCGACGGCTGCGCCCGGCGAGGCATGGTCTTCCGACGGTCTCGACGCGCCATCCGAATCGACTCTGCAGACCCTGAACAGGACGAGACGCAATCCGCAAATCCAGGAGACACAGGCGATCCCCGGACTGATCTCTTGCCATCCCCTACCATTTCTCGAATGAAATCCTATCCTGAGGTCATCATCTTCGATATCGACGGCGTCCTTGTGGACGTGCGCGGCTCGTTTCATCGAACCGTAATCGAGACGGTGCGATTTTTCACGGGCAAACGCGTGACGCGCGCGGAGCTGCACCACTGGAAAAGCCAATCGGGATTCAACGATGACTGGAAACTCTCCACCGCTTGGGTACATTCGCTCGGCGGCAAAGCGCCCTATGAAGAAGTGAAAAGCAAATTCGTCCAGCTCTACTGGGGGCAGCAACGGGACGGGAAACGTGCCTGCGGGAAAAGTGGTTGCTCCCGCGCGCCACGCTCCGGCGCCTGGCCGCCCGATCGAAACTGGCGCTTTTTACCGGGCGCGTGAGGCAGGAAACGGACTACACGCTTGACCGCCTCAAAGTACGCGAATTCTTCCGCGCAAATCGTCACGGTGGAAGATGTAAAGCATCCGAAGCCGAATCCCGAAGGCTTGCTCGCGATCCTGGCGGGGCGCGATCCGGCAGCGCTCGTTGTACCTCGGCGACAACATCGATGACGCCCTCGCCGCGCAAGCCGCCCGTATCGCGTTCGCAGGCGTCCTGCCGCAGAGCCGCCAGTCACCAGTGTCGCGTCGCGAGATGTTCGCTCAAACTGGGCGCCGCGGGTAATCCTAAAGGACGTTCAGCAACTCGAGCCCTGGCTCAAGCGCGGCGATTTCAAGCGAATTAGCAGAAGCCTTACCCCCCGAAGAATCTAGGACTATGGGTCAGTGCTAAACAGGACACGCGTACCATTGCCGAATCTGGCGCCGAACCTCACTATCTATGAGGCGATCTCTGCGCCCCGACTATGGCGATCAACACCGACAACGCCCGAGCTACAGCCGCCCGCGCCTTTGTACGTAGCCTGAACATTCTGTTGAAGTTCGCCCGAATGTACGATTTCGGGCATCCGCGCACCGCCAGACAGTATGAAACTGCCTGGAGCGAATTGCGCGCCGCCATTGGCCCGGACGACCAAGCCGGATTGCTGCTGGCGGCTTCGGGCGATCGGCTTCTGCTCGATGGTACCCCGCTTGATTCGGCCGCCGCCGAGAAGAGTTTCGCCCGCATGCTTTCGAGTGCCGGAATCGCCAGCATCCACTTCTCGCCCAAGATCACTCAAGCGAGCCTCGCGCGCTTCGTCAGAGGGTTCCCGACGGGTTCCAACACCAAGCCCACCCAGTTGGCGGAGCAACTGAAAGCCGCTCTGCAGGGCGACCCGCACGTGCACGTGAACGAAGTCTGTTTCGTTCCGGCGGATTCTGCCGTCGCGAAGTCCACAGTCGCGGCGCAGCTTGCGGCCCGAACCTTGGGATGAACTCCGAGCAGACTGACAAGCTCCTGAACGATCCCGAAAAACTTTTGCAGTTGATTGTGGCTGCCGAGGGCACGAAAAGCGGACGGCGACGGGGGAACCGGAAACGGTGGTTCGGGGGCGGTCACGGAGGGGACGGGCCCGGGTACTGCAGGTGGCACCGGTTGGTACACCGGGCCATCCGGCAGCGGAGATTTAGCAGCGGAGGCGGATCCGGGGTTGGCGGGGGATCTGGAAGTGGATTGGGTAGCGGCAGCGGGGGTGGCGGGTTTGGCGGTCCGTCCGGCGGCAGCGCGGGCAATGGCTCGCCAGATGGATCGGGCGGCGGGTCGGGCGCTGGCAGTCCCGGCGGATTCGGAGCAGGATCGGGATCAAGCGGTGTCGGCCAGGGTTCTGGCACTCCCGGCGGCGGATTTGGAAGTGGCTCGCGCGGCAGAGGCGATGGTGGGCCTGGTGCCGGAGCAAGCAATAGCCCGGCTGGGTCCGGCAGCGGCGTAGGGAATGGCGGGGCAGGTGGATCGGGTGGTAGATCTGGAAGCGGCGCCCCCGGCGGGTCCGCGGGTGGATCGAGCAGCGGTCATTGGATGGATGCGTTGGGCGAACCTTCCAGCGGCGTAGTCGCCTCCGGCGTGGCCGAAGGATCTGGAAGCGGGCCGGGTGGCGTCGGTGGTGGCACGAGCGCATACGGCGGCGCGAGCGGTCTAGCGGGTGCCGGTGCTCGGGAATACCTCAGCGGCGTTGCTGATTCTCCTGCCTCTGGGGGCGGCGGTCCACACGCGGGCGGCGGACCGGCAACCGCTGCACCGCAGGGTAGCGGCGCCTCCGGCGCAAACGCATCTTCCGACGTAGCCGGCGGCGCACCCGCCGTGGACGCGGCTCACGGAGCGACTGGAGTCTCTGGAATTTCGAACCAATTTGGGCTCGGTGCTGGTCCCTCCGCACGGTGGACCCACGCTTCTTCCGGCATTCGAGGCAATCGATCTGCGCGCAGCGGCCCCGGCTCGATGGCAGTCGAGACGGGCTTGATGACCCTGCATCAGGACGAACTGCAAGGGATTCTCCAAATGTTGGCGCAAGTCGCCCGAACGAACGACGCGAGCAAAGAAAACCTCGACGCCTCGTCGTTTCAATCCCGCCTTTCCGCATTGCCACGTCGCGCGCGATTTACGGTCAGCCAGGCGTCTCGCAGCGCTGGCAGCACAGGCGCCGGCCGAAACCTCGGACAAGCCCACCCTCTTAAAGCTGGCTGAAAATATCGCCGTGCGTTTTGCGATGGAGCGCTATCAAAAAGGGCGACGTCAAGGTCGACGCCGTGCGGCAGTTGCTGGACGAAATGAGCGGCGAGCTCGACGGACTGCGCAAAATCCTCGGTGTGTACGAGCAGCGCATGAAGCGCGCCGGCCTCGACGTTGGGTCACATGTCGACGGCATGGCCCAGGAATTCTGGTCGCTGATTTCCGACGAGAAGAAGAAAGCCATCATTGAGTCCGGCGACATCTGGTGCGTTCCAGCAGCCAAGATCCGCGAATACGTGGAGCAGATGATAGTCACGCGGCGAGACTTCCGCGGCCGAAAAAGTCCTGAGCAGGTATTCGGCTTGCCTCACGGACAAATCCACCGAGGCCCGCCGCCAGGCCATCATCGGCATCGCCGAACTTGCGCCCGATGTACGCGAAGAGCGACGAGAAGCTTTTCATGAGCACGATGCGCGAAATCGGGCTGCGGCTCGTCGACGAGACGGATTCGGAGCTCCAAAGTCTGATCGGGGCGGCATTCGTTCGCTTGTCGCAGGAAGCGCAAAAGAACCGCGCATATCCGGTGATTCAACGCTCCGTTGAAATGTTGAATTACGTCGAATCGGAGCGGCCGGGAGCGTGAAAGAACTCTGCGGCCGCGCATCGGAGTCGAAAATCACCTGCCCGAATTCATCGACGAATCGATGCGATCGGGCAACGTGCCCAACGGCCTGAAAGATCTCTGCGGCGGCTGCCCCAGCAAGCGTCCGAGCAGATCGCCGCGCGCTTTGGCCGCGTCGGTTTCCGCGAAGACTGCGAACTCCTGGTTTCGATGATGGAGGCTCTGGGCCCCGAGGGTCTCGATCACTTGCGCAAACAACTTCGGCAGGGCGGTCCAGGCGAAGCGATCGACACAGTCGGCATCCTGGTTCGCTTGGATCGCGAAACCGTTGAGCGCGTCCTGCCCGGACCGCATGAAGCAGTGGAAACGGATCGCGCATGACCGGGTCGTTCGTCAAATCGTCGTCAGCGGCGCCCCGGACTACGGCCGGTTGTTTATCCACGTTTTCGATCTTCTCGACTCGCTCGTCCAGCCGCTCGCAATTGATGAAATTGGAATGAGCGGAGAAATATCGGCCGACATGCGGCTCCTCAGAATCGCGGAAGGTGACTTGCCTCGCGGATCGACCGAATACCTGCGCCTCAAGGCCATCGAGGCTCTCGGGCGTCTTCGCACGACGAATGCAGAAGCCGTTTTGAGGAAAGTCGCCGAGGCGAAAAAGGCCTGGCGTTGGGCCAATCCATCGGAGTTGCGATCTGGTGGCTGCGCAGGCTCTGGAGAAGATAGACCCCGATTGGGCGCGCCATTTCATTCCTCGAGAGCGACTTGAGCGTGGCGGAACTCTCAATCGAAATCCTCGATCGCGATCCGAATTCATCCGCCATCCGCCAACGGCGATACCCGCGCCTACGTCTGGAGCGTCCTGTGCCGGCGACGCCGCTAGTCTGAAGGAAAATTTCCGGATGGAGATTCCGGAAATGGCGCTTGGCGGAGGCATCGCGCTCTGCGAGCAGAGCCTGCACCCGGGCAGTGTCGTCGAGGTGCGCTTGAACGCCGGCGCGAAACCCGTAAGGGCGCAGGCGATCGTGCGCGACGCGAACACGCAGGCGCGTGCGTTCGAAGTGGTCGATATGGAGGTCGAGGAGCGCGCCAAGCTGCGCAAGTTGCTCGTCCAGCTGGGCAACGCCCTGAAACAGACCAGCTCGCAAGAACGCAATCGCCGCGGCGTGCGCACTATCTTCACGAGCGGCACCTAACCGGCTCTTACTGACCTGTTTCCGCCAGTGCCTTCCTCGCTTGCTTCATTCGCTCTTCTTTGCCCGGACTGTAGAACCCCCATTCGCATCGCGATCGTGAGCAGTGCCCCAACGCATACGCCTGCCAGGACAAAGAAATCGACAGGTTCCGCCCGCATTCCGATGAGCCCGATCACGCAGAGCAGCGCTGTAGCCGCATAACATATGAGGGCAATCGCGCGCGAAGATGCCCCCCGCGCGCGCAACAGGTCATAAAAGTGTCGCCGATCGCCGAAGAAGGGCGACGCCCGGCCTCGTAGCCGGCGAATGACTGCGAGGGTTGTGTCCAGCAGTGGAAGCCCCGCTACGACCAAGGGCAAAAGCAGTCGTGGCCCTGTCGCGAAAGGCGAATGATAGAAACGGAGGCTTAAGAACGCTATCGCAGAGGCCGAGCACAGTGCTGCCTGAATCGCCAAGAAAAATTCGGGCGGGCGGGAAGTTGGAAAACAAAAAACCTGCGCAGGCTCCGGCTAGAGTCCATGCCACGGCGGGCGCGAGCCGATCGCCCGCGGGCCACGGAAGCAGCGCGTAGGTGACGCCGATAATTCCAGCAACGCCGCTTGCCAGACCATCCGCACCGTCCAGGAAGTTCAATGCGTTCACAATGGCGACAACGAGCACAGACGACGCGAGGAGACCCGCCACGCCGCTGCCCAGGATTGCCAAGCGTCCGGAGCCAAACCACAACATCGCCCCGGCAATTACTTGCACTGTGAGCCGAAGAGCGGCAGAGAGCCCGTGGACATCGTCGATCGCTCCGACAATGCAGATCAGGGCCACCGCAGTGAAGAGCGGTAATTCGCGAGTTGCGGTGAAGGGAATCGACAAGAGCACTCCTCCGGCAATTGCGAGAGCGATCGCAATGCCGCCAAGCCGCGGAATCGGCCGCGTGTGGAGTTTCAGCGGACCCGGCCAATCGTAGAGTCCCCGGCGAACGCACAACCTTTTGACGATCGGGACAAACATCACGGCCAACACGAAGCCGCCGCCCGCCGCGATGGCGCCTGGCTTTATCATGGAAGGAATCCATGCGCCAGACGTCGCAGATGCCGCATCCGTATGCGGCTGGTCTTGCGGGCCAGGCCAAGAACGCCCGACTCGCGAAATGCCGCGCGAGCATCCCTGAGATAGAGGTTCACGAGGCTGTGCGAAATGTCCTGATAAAAGAGCCGCTTCGATGAGCCGTCGCGGATTTCCGCGGACAGACACCGGAAGCGATCGAGGATTACTCGGCTGATCTTTGCCGAAGGAGCCTCTCCGAATCCGGATGCCGCCAGAGATACGGGTCTGACCTCCAGACTTGCGAGACCGCCGCACGACTTGAACCCGGCAACAACGATGAGACCCTCTCTTTCGATCGGCGCGGCGACGTAACCTGAAGCAACGCTACCCAAGCCGTAAAAGCAAAACCCAGGACGGCCTCGCCCGACACGTAGGACCTTTGAGCCACTGATCCGATGCGAGTGGAAGCAGCGACGACATCAAAGCCGGCGCTCGGCCATCGAATCCATCGACTTCATGTCGGTGGGATCGGGACGATTGGTCCTCAGGACGCCCGAATGAAGCAGCGCGATCGAGAACCGCGCACCCTCAGATTTCATCAGATCGAGCGCCTGTTTGGCGCGACGAAGCGTGGCGGGTTCCACTCCTGCGGTGCCGGCCCGAGCGAGATCGTGAGAAGCCTTTGCCGCAGCCCAAAATCCTACGCGGATAGCATCGGGTCCTTGCCAAATGAAGACGTCTGGCGGAGTGCTCGTATTGTATCCAGCACCGACCAAAGCCAGATTTCGGCGGGAGAGCGCTCGTCGCGTCCGATCAACACCCGCGGCGCCATAATCGTAGCTATGATTATTTGCGAAGCCGACGACTGCCGAGTGAATCGCGCCGAGATAGTCGAGCGAGGCAGGATGGCGCCGAAACAATCTGGCCGAGCCCCGTAAGTTGCCGTGAACTGAGTCCGGCGGTATCGATGGCGCACTCGAGATTGACGAATGTGGTCGCAATATCCTCGAAGTGTGGGGCTAGGGCGCTGGCGGCGTCGCCCCATGTCATCAGGCTGTGCCAATTCCAACTTGCCGGCAGGCAGAAAATCCCCGGCGACCGCTACGCGCGCGACGACCGGTCCGCTATCTTCGGACTTCCAGAGTATGCAGCCCCGTTCGCTCATGAGTGCCCCAGCCAAATCACGCCGGCGCTTGATTGTACAACCAGCGCATCAACTGCTTCCGCATCGGGTGGCGCCACATCAGGATCCCCACCGTAATGATCAGAATCCCCAACCCCGTTTCGGCGGCACCAAGAGAAAGGCGCGCGCGCGATACGATGAGCAGAAAACAGGAAGGAGACCCGCTGCTCCAATGAGACTTGCAAGAACAACGGCTCGGCTCTCGCCGGGCAGCAACTCGCGAAATGTAACACGATTTTCGAGATGATATGCGACGAGCAAGATTAGGTAACCAACGGCTTGCGAAAGAGCTGTGGCGGCAACGACGCCAATTCCACCGAAGCGCGTGCCCGCCATAAATCCAAGGCCGGCATTCAGCATGGCGGCGGCTACGCATCCGACGCTGACCCATTTCAGCGCACCGGTCCCCAAATCGACAACGTACGCCGGATTTGTCAGGACGTTGACGAGCCAGCCCGCCGCGAGAATTGTCACGAACTCGACGAAGATTGGCTCGTAGTGGCCGATCCAGATGCGGGAGACCACCGGGCTGAATACAGCAGCGGCCGCGAAAGTCGGCACGGCGAGAAAGAAAATGAGCCGGTAAGATTCGCGGTAGACAATAGGAATCAGCTTCGGGTCTCGCTCCTGCAAGCTTGAAATCGTCGGAACCAGCACCTGGTTTGCCTGGACGATCAGCTCGCGAAATGTGAAGATCCATCGCGCGGCGAGATCGTAAAAGCCCGTCATCGCGAGTCCGCCAAATCTCGCGATCAGCGCCTTGGTCACGGGCTCGCGCAGTGCCTGCGTTGAGGTGATCAGCTGAAAATGAAATCCGTAGCCGCCCAGTTCGCGGAACATCGCGCGGCTCCAACGCTGCGGCACGAACGGCAATCCGGGCACTCGATGGCGCAGTAGAAGCCACGTAACCAGCAAAATGCCGAGTCCTTGGATCACTTGTGCGTACGCCAGGCCCAGCAGGCCGTGCGCAGGCACCAGCGCGAAAGCCAGGGCGAGGTAAGAAAGCCCTCCGCCGAGCTCGAGGTAGTTGCAGACCGTGATCAGCTGATGACCCGCAAGTCCGGCCTGAAGAACTCCCTCCATGATGTTCACCCAGAGCGACACCATGGCGAGGGGAAAAATCGCGGATGCCTCCGCAAGCCTCGCAGGCGGCAGCACCGCATGCAGAATCCATCTGGCTAGCGGGTAGAGTCCGGCCGACACCACACCGATTCCCAGCGCAACGGAAATGATTGCAGTCTGCACCAGGACAGCGACGTCCTCGGCATTCTCCCGCGCGGCGTATTTCGCGACGAATTTCACGATGCCCGTGGAAAAGCCCTGGTTCGCAAGAGTGATCACTGATGTCGTCGCCAGCACGAGCGACCAGATTCCAAGCCGCTCGACGCCCATCGATCGAATCAGAAACCGATATAGAAAAAACAGCACGCATGCATTTCCCAGAGTTTGAGCGATGGTCGTGATGGCGTTGAGAAATATCTGGCGACCCTTCATTTTGCCTCTCGAAATGGCGCGCCGCGGAAGTCTTCGCCAGCGGCGCTGTGCGCGCTCGCACCGGCTGCCACTTTCCGGATGTTTTGCCGGCGAAGCATTTTAGGCCCCCGAGCAGCGCCGCAAGATTCACAAGGAAAAATGAAGCGGGAACCGACCAAAATCCCGCCGGTGCGCGCCGATTGAAACAGACCAACGAAAGGCCAGCCCGCAAAAGAGCAGCCTGCAACCACACGACGATTTGAAAGAAGGGCCGGGCGATCAGCGAAATACTGCTCGCCAGTATTGCCAAAAGAAAATACGGCACGAGCCAACGCAGAAGCTTGTGCGACCACAAGCCTGCGGCGAGGGCCCCATGCCTGGCGGGGTTCAGCAAGCTCCCGGTGGACCAGCAACGCGCGCAGGTCCTTGTTGACGATGCGAATCTTCATTCTCAGCATCGAACCGGGACGATCCTGCGCGAGGTGCGTCATCGCGGCTCACGCGCGAGTCGATCACGTTGAGCAATCCGGCGCGAGCCACTCGAGAGTGGGAGAACGAAATCATCACCCAATGCCGGATCGAGCGGCTCCCAGAGACTTCGCCGGATCGCGAACAGCGAACCCGACGCCATTGCGAGAATTCCGCATTCGCTTTCCCGTTCGCGCAGCCATGTATCGTAGCGGAGGTACAGGCTTTCGTTTTCAGCCACGCGCGTCTCATTCGCATTGCTGTACTCGGCGTGCGCCGTGACGAGTCCCACGCGCGAATCCCCGAAATTCTCGACGAGCTGGCGGAGCGCGCTAGGTTGAACCAGAGAGTCGGCGTCGGTGAACACGAGAATCTCGCCCGAGGCAGCCGCGACGAGGCCGTTTTGCATGGCGCTCTTCCCTTGCTGCCGCGGAAACGAAATCAGGCCCACGCCTTCGTGGCGAAACCGTTGCACGATGATCTTCGGTTTTGTCCGAAGAACCGTCGCTGCCAACCAGTATCTCGACAAGTTCGCGCGGATAATCGGAAGCGATCAAGCGAATCCAGCTTCCACTCGATCGTGGATTCCTCGTTGTGGGCAGGCACGATCACGCTGATCGACGGCAGCGCTTGTCCCGCGCGACGAAATCGATGCGATGCCCCAGGAGACCAGTTCAGCAGAGCTGGATAGCCGAAATAGACATACACGATCTCGGCGAGAGCTCACCCAGAACAGAATTTGCATCGCGAACTCTAACTTCATCTGAGGGCACGGACCTCCGCCGTCGCGCGCTCGCGGCATGTCATGCCGTCGCTCTTGCTCTGCGCGGGCAGATCCCGATAGGAAATCAGTTGAATACCGCCGCGATCCAAGCACATCGCGCCATTCCCGATCGGTGAGCCAGTGCAGCTCTTCCTCGCGCAGTACGCGTATGGGATCGTTTTCCGAAAAGCCGCGTTCGAAGAGGCCCGGATGGCATGCGAGTTCGAACGTCCCTTGCGGAAGATTCTCGAACGTTGATTTCCACCGCTCGCCAAGAACTGCGAGGTCGCCGCGATCGCGCGAAAGGAAGGAGACGCTGCTATTCGGCATATCGAACCTGCCGGAATGCCACCATCTGCAGAAAGCCGCGATACAGTCGCACCGACAGTCGCCGCCCGAGCGAACCCGCGTGCGGTCCCCCAATCGAATCGGATGCCAAACGCCCGATTCCTGGGCCAGGCGACTGACCGCGGAGCACGCGTGCAGCGGATTTCCTCCGCGGCGAGCGATCGGATGAATGGGCCGATCGCGGCAGGGTAGATGTGCATATGCTGGTGCGAATCCGCGTGCGTCGGCGTAACGCCGCGCTCCTTCATCCATTGAATTTGTGCGCGAAATTCCGCTTCGATCTCGCTGCCGATGGCGCGCCATTGCCACAGCTTACGGCTCATCGCTGCGGCCCCGTGGAATCTGCCGTTTGCATCCACCAACGTAGGAACTTCCTCCGCGGGAAGAACGGGCCGACCAGCCGTGATGTTTAAATGCACGCCGACGCCGAGCCGGGTCACGGACGCCAACTGCGAAACCGCGTATTTCGCCGCGGGCATATTGACCATCAGCGAAGCGCTCGTGACGAAGCCGTAGCGGTGCGCCAGGATGATTCCATCCGTAATTCCACGGCTCATGCCGAAATCATCGGCATTGACGATGAGGCGCGCTCCGGTCATGCACCGCACGACCTCATTGACGATCAGCGGAATCTTGCCGCCCCGGCGAACAACCGGCTCGACCGCGAGTTCCGCCGTTACCTGCATCGACGCCCCGAGAAGATCCTGAAGATCGCTTCGGATCCGCATCAGGTCGTCCGCCATCTTGCCATCCTGGGTGCCGCGCGTGCCACGGCGCGAACGACGACGCGGTTTGGCCGATCGTGAACGAATTGGCAGCACCGGAACGATGTCGATTGTTTCAGCGGTTGGTTCAGGGCTCGCGCGGAAAATAGCCGCCCGCCCGGACAGCGAAGAATGTCGCTCTCGCGCGTGATCGTCGGAACAACGAGCGGGAAGGCGCGCCCGCAAGGACACGGTCCGCCGTCTTGCCAGCGCCCGCGGTCGCCGATGCGATAACGGATCAACGGCATGGCGTCGTTCAGAAAGCCCGTCCACACGAAATGTCCCTCTTCGCCCGGTTTTGTGGGGTTCCCACGCTCGTCGAGAATTTCGAGGAATCCGTATTCGGGCGCGAGGTGCATCTGTCCGCGCTCGCACTCCTGAATCAAGCCGCAATACTCGGTCATGCCGTAGGTGTCGAAGGCGCCGAGCCTGCGAAAGCCGCTTCGATTTTTGCTCGCAGCGGAGGATACAGCGGCTCACCGCTTGCGAACACAACCCGCATCGGGATGCGAATGCCGGCCTCAATTGCAAAATCGGCAAGAATACCGAGAACCGAAGGAAAGCCTTCAAGCACTTCGCCTTCGTGCCTGCACAGAAAGTCCAAGTATGACGGCGCCGTCCTTTCCGACAGGTGAAAAATGCTCATCAGAACCTGATGCTCCGGCACGTTGTAGGTCCAATAGGGCGGTTCGCTGCGATTTGCGGGAACGACGCGCGGTCCTTGAAGCGTAATGCGCGGCTGCCGCGGCTCGACGTTTGCCCACGCCCATTGGCGCAGCAGAAATGCCCAGTTGTGACGAGCGAGATTTTCGGAGTAGGCCACGCGCAAACTGGCGCCGGTCGTGCCCGTTGTGCCGGCGCGTATGCGTCGGTTAGCCGGTACAGCGCGAGACAGCAGCAGATCTTGGTTATCGAGGATGGTCTCGCGATCGATCAGCGGAAGACGGCTGAGGTCTTCAATATGGCGAAGTTCCACGTGAGGGTAGTCGGCGTAAAACGGAACTGTATCGAGGGCATACCTCAGCGCTCGCCGCAAGCCCTGCAGTTGGTGATGGGCAACCTGCACACCGGTCCAGGACTCGTGATCACGGAGATCATCGAGAATCGCAAAGGTTTCGCGCGAATATCGCAACCGCGTTAGCACCCATCCGCGCGCGCTCGTCAGCAGATGCCGTGCCGGTGCCGGCGCACGGTCGTAGAAACGCTGTAGGCGCGGGAGATTTTGTCTCACGAGCGGCTCAAGCATGTCGAGTGGCCTCCCGAGTGGTCCCTCTGAGTCGGGCCGAATTCGCGCGCCGCGATTTCAGCGCAGAATCGCCGAAGCTTGTGGATTTCGCGACTGTTGTTCAGTCTCTGCACCACGAGATCGCGGCCGCGCCGGCCCATTCGCGCTGCCGCTTGCGGATGGTCAAGCAGCCATGCGATCCCCTGCGCCAACTCATCCGCTCGATCGGGCGAGCACAGCAGGCCCGCCTTCGCGTGTCGGAAGAAAGGGCTGATCGGCGGCAGATCGGTGGCGATCACGGGCATCGCGCAGGCCCAGTATTCGAAAACCTTCACCGGGATATTCCGCATGAACTTGGGAATCGGCTGGAGCGGACAAACGCCGATCCGCGCTTCGCTCAAGGCTTCGGCCATGCATTCGTGATCGATGCGCCCGCGGATCACGATATTTGACGACAATCCGAACTTGCGAATGCGCTCGCGCAATTCCTTCTCTGCAATCGGATCGTCGAAATAGCCGATCAGGAGCAGCCGAACCCGGCGCTCCTGCATCCGCCAATAGCCGCATCGCATCCAACAACACATATGTTCCCGCGCGCTCGGAAAGCCCTCCGCGATATACGACGTCGAATCGTTTGGGCCGTGAGGTCGGCGCAGGGAAGAGATCGAGGTTGGGAAAGTTATAGAGCACCAGCTTCCTGCTGCCGCCCACCTTCGCGAACCGGCGGAGCGTCAGCGGATCGGCGGTCATTAGCCCGTCGAACGCGAGGGCCGCAAGTCGTTCGGTTGCGCTCATGGTCTTCGCGGCGATCGGCCGGATCAATCGCGGAATCGATTTCTTGCCCGCCACCATTGCTGGGAAATCCTCGTATGCGTCATACACGACGCGCTTGCGAAAAATGAGCTTCAGGACGAAAGCAAGCGGCAGAAGCTCCGTATCTTGAAAATGATAGATGTCCGCCCCTTGACCCAGCACCAGCCGCAGCAACACGGGGAACGCCAGAACCCGCCGCATGCGGCCTTTCCGCGCCGGCAACGCTATGAGATCGATGCCATCAAGGCGAGTCCCCGCTTTCAGCGGCGCGACGTAGCGAACCTTCATTCCGCACGCTGCGAGCGGCATCATCTGGCGGTGGAACGAACGGCTCTTGAGTTCGGTGTGCGCGGTTGTGAAATGGCAGATCGTCAGCGGCCGCCTATCTCCGCGACCAGCCGATGCAAGAATCGGTTCCGCTATATGTGTCGCCATAGGTCTATGCCGCCACCGGACGCGCATGCTCCAACGCCGCCCGCGAATGTTCGGTCGAGCGCGTTCGCGAAGTTTCGCGTCACGAAAACCAAACTTACGAAGAGCCACGTCGCCCGATCTGAATTAATGTCGCCCGTATTTGTCCCGTTGATAAGTCCTGCGAAGAGCAATGCCGCCGCCACTTGCGAAAACACAAAATGCGGGGCGGCCGCGTACTTTAGCTGACGGCAAGCCTCGATAATTGCGCTTCCGAAGATCGCGTACGCGATCAGTGCCGCTGGAATGCCGATCTCACACGCGATCTCGAGGAAAATGTTGTGCGGCCATTTATAGAGTTCCGGATTCGGCGAGTAGTAGCGGAAGCCCTGGATGCCTGTGCCGATCAGAGGATGCTGTTGGAGGAGGTGCCACCCGTAGTCGAGCAGGTCGCTTCGGAAATCGAGGACCGAGCCCACGCTTTGCCCATGCACGATCGTCCCCAAATAATCAAGCGACGAGGCGGGAATTTTCACGAACGGTTTCGCCGCCAGTCCCAGACCGGCGATGCACGTCAGATCAAGCAGAAGTCGCCGGTGAAATAGTAGGGGGCTCAGTAGAACGACGACCGCGCACGCGATTACCGGACCACGCGAGCCCGAGCCGATCATGGCCAGTGTGGGAACGGCGAGCAGCAGGTAAGTCAAAATTCGATTTGGGAATCGATAGCGCGGGATGACGCCGAACCAAATCAGCAAAATCAGCCCGCAGGCGATGTGACCGAGTCCGATGGTATTGTCGCTGGGCGTCGCCAAGCGGGCCGAGTTGCTGAGTCCGGAAAGCGACCACGCACAAATTGCGAATGCAATTGCACCGAAGCCCGCGAGGAATCGCTTCATCGCCTGGGGCGTGCCGATCACGAAGAACGGCGCAACGATCACGATGCCCGTTACGGTGAGGAATCGGCCCAGTTTTTCGAGGCCCGCCGAAAATACCGGGGTGTAACTCAAGCTCGCGGTCATCAGCACAACGAGCGCGACAAAAAGGACGTAGACAGTTGGCATCGCGGAAACACGTTTTCTCCGAAGAAAAGTCAAGAGGATGCCGGCGAGCAGCACCGCACCGAGAGCCAGCGTCAGGTCCACCGGAAGGAGTGAGGCGACTCGGTCGTCGCCCTTCACGTCGCCGATCACCACATAGAGCGCCAATGCCAGTTCGGGGTAGAGGAGCAGAACCATGAGGCCTGCGATGCCTACCGCAGCCGGGAGGATTGTTGCCGGCGAATCGCTGAAACACGCGAGCGTCACGCCGAGCGCGACTGAGCCAGCCAAAATTGCCAGATTCGGGAGTTGCAACCAGTTGCTCGCTTCAACAGGCGCAAGTGCGTTTTTCCTTTCCATTTATGCGCCCGCCACGAAGAGCACGTCTTCCACGTGATCGATTTTGCGAAGATCGACAGGGGTACAACAGTCGATCAAATCGCGAGCCGTGTAACGGTAATCGGCTGCGAGCGCCGCCAGTTCGTCGATCGTGCGTCCCATCAGCGAATAAGCGCGCGGAGCGATTTCGCAGATGATCGCCGGTCGCTCGCCGGTCGCTTCGAAATATCCTTGTAAGCCTTTGAGGATCGGCAGTTCGAATCCCTCGGCATCAATCTTTATTAGGGTGATGTGGCCAAGCTTGTGCCTTTCGATGTAAGCGTCCAGCCGCACGACCGGGACTTCCATCTCGTTGAGGATTTCAGCTCTCGCCTTATAAGAATGAACCAGCGTGCTCTGCCCGGCCTGATGCGTGACGTATATCGTGCACGCCGACGATTCTTCACCCGCCGCGAAAGGATTCGCGGTGATGCCATATTCCGGATTGAGATCCACGAGCCGGCACAGCTTTTCGAAGTGCGCCGGCACGGGCTCGAAGGAATGCACTTGGCCGCGTCGACCCACAAGATCAGCGCCGATTGCCGAGAGGTAGCCGATGTTCGCGCCGACGTCGAGGAAAGTGTCGCCGGGCCTCAGGAATCGTTTCATCGCCTCGACGACCAGCACGGCGTATGAGCCGAAGTACATCGGAGCGGTTCCGTGATAATTGGCAAGGCTGCATTCGAAGATGACATCGCCGATCTGTTTGCGCGCAGGCAGCGGAGGCATCGGCCTTCTCGTGCTGAGCTTAGCGAGCGCAAGGCGGCAAAAGAGCGCCGGATTCCTGGCCAGAAGCGCGGCAGCGCGCGAAGCAGTAGTTTGCAAGTGCACGTTGGTTGTCCGATCTAGTTCGCCGGCTCCGAGGCCCGTTCTTCGTCCTCGACAGGCGTCGCGTGTGCAAACAGGCGCTGCATTGCACTCAATCGTTCAAAGTCTGATCGCCATATTCGGTTCTCTTTCCCATCGCGGGCGATCCCGGCCTTGTGGCCGTGCAGGTCGAGTTTGATTGCCGTTCGGGGCTTATTCGCTGGGTCGCCAGGCCGCGCCCAGGCGGGTCCTTTGTGTATCCCATTGCCGTGGATTGCCGCGACACTGCCACGAACCGTGCGTAGAACAGCCCAACCGGAGCGCGGATAGGTGCGTTCGACTTCCTCATCGCTCAGGCGTCCGTCGTTGGCATCGATACCCAGGTCGCGCGAGAGCCGCGGCCGGCAGGAGCGGACGTCGTAGTGGTTTGAGCCGGGAACATAGACGAGCGGGCCGCGCCGATCGTCGATATCGACCAGATAAACAAATATCTGCATCGAGTCCGATTCATCGTTGTCTTTGTGGAAATTGCCCGAGTGTAACGGCCGGTTGTGGGGAAAGTCGCGCACGACCGTCACCCGATAGAGAGGCGGAATGCAGCCAAGAAAGTTCCCGGCGATTCGCAGAATGCTTTCGTTAAATGCGATGTGGAGAAGCTCTGGGATATGGAGCAGAGGATCGCCAAGCGCGATCATTTTCTCCGTGCTCGCCAATTGTTCGTAAGACAGGTTTCGCAGGTCGGCGCGCTGGCCGCTTTGCACCGAGTAGGCGCGTCCGAAGTCGATCTGAAGGCTTCGGAACATCGCGTCGGCCTTCTGGTACAGGTGGTCGATCAGTTCGATTGGGAAATATTGCGAAGCCAGGGCGTAGCCATAGCGCCGAAGCGATTCCGCGTGGCCCTTTTCGAAGTCGTTCATCTTCAACATGTCTCGATTGCGTTGAAAGGCACTGCGTTCCTTCGATCCCGCGACGCGTCGCGAATAGAACAGCCGGGCGCGGCAGATCGCGCTGTAAATGTTCGGTTGCCTGCGAAGGCTGCGCACAAGAAACGGCGGACGACGTGTCGAAGGGGATCGGTGCGCATCGTGGGTGCCGCGGGAGCCCGGGAGGATGTGCTTTTTGGTTGTGCCGGACTCTGAAATTTGTCGTGTGGATGCCATGTTCGTGTGTCCTGGCGGGCCCCGGTGTCTTACACCGCGGCTCGCATAACCCCCGGCTCACGAATTGGCGCAGCGGCGCTTCGGGCTTCGCTAAGGATCTCTCGGACGGCCGCGCAAATATCGTTCAACTGTTCCTCGGTCATCGACGGAAAAAATGGCAGCGCCAAGCAGCTCTCGGACGCCAGCTCCGTGTGGGGCAGCGGACGATTCGGCGGCAGGCGAAACTGCTGGAAATACGGTTGGCGGTGGATCGCCGTGAAATACGGGCGGCTGGCGATACCTCGCTCGTTCAAGCGGCCTATCAAGAGATCGCGTAGAGTACCTGGCGCGACACCGCGCAAGCGGATTGCATATACAAACCAACTCCGCCTTGCGTTCGGAGCATTCGCCGGAAGAGCAATCTCCGGAATCCCGCCGAGTCGGTCCGAATAAAGTGCGGCCAGACTTTCCCGAGCCGACAACATCTCGTCGATTCGCTCGAGCTGGGCGAGGCCGAGCGCGCAATGAACGTCGCTGAGGCGGTAGTTGTAACCTAAGCGCACATGCAGCAGCCATTCGCCATCCTCGCCGCGCCCCTGATTACGCAGGCTGCGGCATCGGCTTGCGATCTCGGGATCGTCGGTGACAATCATGCCGCCTTCAGCCGTCGTGAGCTGCTTGTTGGGATAGAAAGCGAACGCGGCGGCGTTCCCAAATGTTCCCGCGCGGCGCCCTCCCCATGCAGCGCCGATGGCCTCGCAGGCGTCTTCGATAACGAACAGGTTGAGCTCGCGAGCAATCTCCAGGATCGCCCCCATCTCGCAAGGCAATCCAAATACATGAACCGGCAGGATGGCCTTGAGTGTTCTTCCAGAGCGGCGGTTTACCGCCCGTCCGTTGGTGGGATTCCACACATACTCGCGTGCCAGCGCTTTGCGCGCCTCGACTGGATCGAGATTCAGCGTGGCTGGATCGATATCCACAAAGGAGGGAAGAGCCCTTTCGTAGAGCAGGCAGTTCACGGACGCCGGAAAGCTGAACGACGTCGTCAGAACCTCGTCTTCTGCGCCGATCCCGAGCGCCTTCACGCACGCATGCAGTGCGGACGTGCCGCTGTTGGTGGCCACGGCGTAGCGTGTCCCGACGTATGCCGCGAAGCGGGCCTCGAATTCTTCAACGGCTGGACCCAGGCTCAGTTGGCCGCTCCGCAGCACGCGCATGACATATTCAATCTCGCGCTGGCCGATATCGGGTTTTGAGAGAGGGATTCTCACGCGACTCCTTCGCAAGCCCGCACCGGGGTTTCGGCCGCACTCAGGCGTTCGCAGGCGCCATCAATCCGGTTGGCCGCGAACTCAGGAAAGGCGTCGTGGATATAGCGCAGCAATGCTCCGCGATCCTGGATTCTCAGAAACTCCTCCATCCGCCGAATTTTTTCGAGAACCTGTTGGGTGGATGCATTCTTTCCGTGCACCACTAGAATCCGGTCGGATTCCGTCAGCGCCGGCTGCTCGCCTTCGTCCCAGAGTTCCTCGCTGATTTTTTCGCCCTGTTCGAAGGCCGACGAATTCGATGCGCACATCTTCGTTCGGTCTCAAGCCCGGCAAAAAGCGTCATGGTTCTTGCGAGCTCGCAGATGTTGAGTGGCTCGCCCATGTCGAGTACGAATGTCTCGCCGCCCCGCCCAAGAGCGGCCGCCCGCAAGATCAGGTGCACCGCTTCCGGCACCGACATGAAATATCGCGTTGCTCGCGGATCCGTAACCCGCACGGGCCCGCCCTTCTGAATCTGATCCCAGAACAGCCTCAGGACGCTGCCGGTGCTTCCGGCCACGTTGCCAAAGCGCACGTTGGAAAATCTCGTGGCGCCTGCGCTAAGCCCGACTGGTGTCTGCCCGAAGCGAGAGTTCCTGGATGCACATCTCGCTGAGTTTTTTTGAAAGACCCATGTAGCTGCGCGGGTTCACGGCCTTGTCCGTCGAAATGTTTACGAACCGGCCCACCCCGCATTCGAAGGCCGCTTCGGCGAGATCGCGAGTGCCCACGACGTTGTTCCGCATCGCCTCCTCCGGATGCAGTTCGAGCATCGCGACGTGCTTGTGTGCCGCCGCGTGAAACACGATGTCGGGCCCCTCGCTGTGCAGGATTCGCCGCATCCGGGCTGCATCCAGCAGGTCGACAAGAAAGGGCTTAACGCGGGCGGCGTCCAGGCGTTCGGAGGCCTCGAGATTGACGTAGAAAAGGCTGTTTTCGGATTTGTCGACCAAAAGAAGCTTTCGCGGCCCCGCCGCCGCGATCTGCCGGCAAAGTTCGCTCCCGATGCTCCCTCCCGCGCCGGTCACCAGCACCGTTTTTCCTCCGACCACGCCGCGGGTCTCCTCCGCGTCCACCAGAATCTCCTCGCGCTGCAGAAGGTCCTCGATTCGTGGATTGCGCAGGTCACGCCGCGAAACGTCTCCCAGCCCGGTTCTGCGCATTAGCTCCGAAAGGGAGGGCAGGGAACGCACGGGAAGATTCGAACGGCGGGACGCGTTGAGAATGTCGTGCATTTGGCTGCGAGTGGCGCTGGGGATGCAGATCAGAATCTCATTTGCGTTCTTGCTGGCCGCAATTTTGGTGAGGTCCTTCGTGCCACCCACGACCGGGACGTCATACAACGTGCGTCCCCATTTCGTCGGGTCGTCGTCCACAACTGCTATTGGCCGGCAAGACGACGTCGGATCGAGCGCGAGCTCCCTCAGCACAGCCATGCCGGCGTCCCCGGCCCCGACGATCACGGCACGCTTTCCGTGTGTGCGGCGTGCGGCGCGTTGGACGCTCCACACGCGCGGCCCGAAGTGTAGGCCGCCCCAAAACATCAGAAGAATGACTGCGTCAACTACGAACACATCACTTGGAATCTGCAGCCGGCGGAACAAGTACTCGGCCACGGCCCACAGAAAGAAGCTGCTTAGGAAAATGACCTTCGCGATGGCGACAAGATCGAGAGCGCTCGCATATCGCAACGACCGGCGATAAAGTCGCCAGCCGAACGACGCGCCTAGGCGCGAGACAACTGCGAGGACGAGCGTCCATCGAAGAACTTCGGTTCCCCAGCCCATCCCGCGCGCTTGCGCCACCAGCAGAACCGCTAGTACATAGGACGCGGCAGCAAGGCACGTCTCACCCAGTAGAACGAAAAAAGATACGTCGGTCCCCTGCGCGGCCGTTCTGACGCGCGCGAGGAAGGTCCGAATTTCGAGAATGTGACCAGGTTTTTCCCGAGTGGCCTGCCCGAACAAAAGGGTGTGCATTTAGTAGACCCCGCTACTTCGTTTTGTAATTGGCCCACGTCCGTGTCTCTTCCTGCCGGCCCAAGAATCGTGCCTCGTCCACTAAAATCGCGTATCGGGCTTCCTCGCGAAGGAACGCTCCGTCGCCGCGCGCCTCGCTAAGCGCTAAAGCCTTCGGTAAAGCGCTTCCGGAATCGGATATGTCCGCTTGTTCAGGACTGTTCCCAGTATCGGGACCCCCGCCGCCTCGAGGCCTTCCTTGGCGGCGCGCGCCGTTTCGCGGCGCGTGGAATTGCATCCGACCACCAGAACGACGCCGTCGGTCAATTGGCCGAGGAGCGTGCCGTCCCCACAGGAACCAATGGGCGGGGCGTCGACCAGCACATAGTCGAATTCGGCTCGCAGTTGGGAAAGCCGCGCCCGCAGGCTCGCCGCTTTCAGCGCACCGTTCGGATCGCCGTCATTGCTCCCGGCGGAGACGAACCACAGATGGCTGCTCCATGCCTGCCGCGCAAAAGTTCCAATTGGCGTCGCATTTTTCATCGCGTCGGCGAGGCCCGCGCCCTTCTCAACTCGAAAGTGCTCGTGCAACGACGGCCATCGCAAGTTTGCGTCGACAATGCAGACTCGACCGGGCGTCTGTTCCGCGAGCGCTTCGCTCGCTCGCGCGCAAACCCAACTGCACCCGTCCCCGCGATTGATGCCGCAGAAAATCACCGCCTTCGCCGCACGCTGGTCATCATGCAGAGCGAACACTTGCCGCACGAGCTTATTGATCTCACTGTCGATAAGGGCGATCCGGTCCCGAGGTCTTGATGTTCCTGCATCGTGTACGTTAGGCGTCGCGGTCGAGCTTGCCCGCCCCGGATCCGGCATCTCGCGCAGCAATATGTCGAAATTTCGGCTCATCGCTCCCCCTCGGCCGAAGCCGCCGGCGAAATCTCTGCGGCATCTCTCGCGTTCGACGGCCGAATCTCGAAGCAAACTCAGGGGCAACCTGACTTCTTGGCCCGCCTGGATGTCGTCGGGATCCGTGATCTTCGGATTGAGTGACAAAATTGCCGCAAGATCGGCGGTGTCGTATTGACCGAGATACCGCAAGCTGATGTGGCGGAGGGTCGTTCCCCGCGCGACCACAACAGTGAAGACATGGTCTCCACGCGCCTTCTCAGCGGTCGTACGCTCAACCAAGGGCCCACCGAATTGCGTCTCGTTCGTGATTGGGGAAGTATCTTGAATGGGGGACACCGTCTCCGGCGCTGGCGCGAGGGCGGTAGAACGCGCCGGGAGGGCGGCCGCTTCGGCGCTAGGCGTTACGCCGACCGGCTTGGTGTGCGAATTCGCCCTCCACAGAACACCGGAGACGATGCTGAGGAACAACACCGCGCAAATCGAGACAATTGCCGCACGAGTCTTCCCGCGATGACTGCTTGGCAAGCTGAGCGGACGTAGTACTTGTGCCACCTTCACAGGTTCTATAGCCACCGACGGACGCCCCGGCGCCACCGATTGAAGATGGGTGCCGTCTCGGGCGTTCGGTACAAGCGATTCGATCGCCAGATCCGAGATCACTTCGCGAACCATCTCGGCCTTCACCTGTTCTTTCCCCGCGGCATGCGCGAGCATCAGCGACTGATAGCAGAGGTTGTTGATATTTCGCGGGATGCCGCCGCTGTGTTCAGCGATCGCTGTCCGCGCCCCAACTGTAAAAAGATTCGCCTCGGCATGTCCCGCGACCCATAGCCGATGGTTGATGTACGCGTTTGTCTCCTCGGGCCCGAATGGCTCAAGGCGAATAAACGACGAGATTCGCTGCCGAAGCTGCGCCATCGAGGGACGAGCCAGGTGCTCCGCCAGTTGCGGCTGCCCGGCCAGCACGATCTGCATGAGCTTCATCCACGGCGTCTCGAAGTTCGACAACAGCCGCACGGATTCGAGCACCTGCGGGCTGAGATTCTGGGCTTCGTCTATGACAAGGACGAACCGGCGTCCGGCTCGCATCTCCTCGGTGAGCACCCCGTTCAGCAGCGCGTTCAATTCGGGGAGCTCCCTCGCTGAGGTCGCAATACCTATGTCCGCCAGCAGATAGCGCATCAAGTCCGTCGTGCTGCAAGCCATCTGGAAGAGGAATGCCGTTCGAGCCTTGTGCCGCATGCTTTCGAGGTATTGGAAGAGCAGCGTGGTCTTGCCCATACCCGGTGGACCAATCAGTGCAAGGAAGCCCCGATTCTCCTCTGTCGCGCACACCAAGGACGCCAGAGCCTCGCGGTGCTGCGGCCCCAGGTGGAGGAACCGCGGGTCGGGCGTCACGCCGAAGGGCTGCTCGATGAATCCGAAGTGTTCCAGGAATGTCACCTAGCTCCTCGCCTTGTTCTCGGGAATCGACGCCAATACCCTCACGTCGAGATATCGTCTAAGCTCATCAGGGTTTCTGAACGAAGGATCGAGGCGATCGGCGGCGTAAACCGTGCCCAGGCTCGTCATGCCGGCCGCGAAAAGGCCCCCCACGAGCGCCCAGCCAAGGTGGCTGTCGGGAATGGCTGGCACCGTGGCAGCTTCCGCGATGGACACGTTGACGATTCGCTTGCTGTCGAGCGCATCAGAGATGCGCGCTTCTTCGCGCTTGCGGACGTAGAGCAGGTAATTGTCCTCGGCTGTTTTAACATCCCGTGCGAGATCGTTCTGCGCGGCGCCTTTCTGGTCCAGCTGCTCAGCGGCGGCTTGGTAGCGCTGCACCACACGCTTCGTTGCCACGGCCTGGCCCTCGAACTGCGCGCGGTCCGCGTCGGCTTTGGCCAGTTCCGTTGTCATCCAGTCCTGCGCCGGCACGCGGTCGGTAGTCGTTTCCTCCACGGGTGATTGCTGAGCCGCGGAGATCGCCCGCCGCGTATCGGCGATCTGCTCTTCGACTTCCTTAACCGGGGGATACGCCGGCGCGTACTTGATCAGCATCTCGCGGTACTTCAACTCGAGCGAGAGCAGCGTGCTTTCGAGATTGGCGAGCAGTTGCGCATTGTCGAGTTTCCGTATCTGCGTCGTCTGCCGCTCGGGCACCGTGGCCGACTGCCTCTCGATAACTCGGGCGCGCGCGCGGGCTGCGTAAGCACCCGACTCGTCCGCGTGCAGATCCGCTTCGAATTGGCTCAGCTGCTGAAGCACCAGTTGTTCTTGCTCGGCCGGTGCCACCACACTCTCTTTCGCATCGAAGCTCGTCAGCCGTGCCTCCGCCGCCGCAAGTTCGGTTCGATAGTGGTCGGTCTCCTGGTCGAAGAAGCTGAACGTGCCCGGCGAGTGGTGAACGGCCGCGTGTTTTTCTTCGTACAACGTCGCCAGCGTTTGCAGCACGTGCGCCGCTTGTCGCGGATCGCGCGCGGCATACATCACTCGAATCAGCGCGGTCTTCTTGAGCGGATCGACAACGAGCAGGTCGTGTAAGTCCTCAACGGACCGCGCAATCCGGGCGTCTTGCGTCGGCTCAGCGATGCCAAAGGTGTTGTGGATTCGCAAGCTGAGCCGCTCGAAAATCGCGCCCTGCTGCCGCGATTCGAGTCCACAGGCGAGGACCACCTGCTGCAGCAGATCGCGGCTCTTCAGGAGTTCCACCTCCGAATTCAGGTCTTCCTCGGAAACCTCTGGGATCGCCAAAGTCGGCTGGGTATCCGCCTCGGGCGTCACGATCGTATCCACGCGGCTGTGATTGACGAGGATCTTCATTTCGGCTTCGTACTCACGCGGCGTGACCAATTCACCAATCAGGAGGCCAGCGAAAATCCCTAGAAAGACGACCGTCGCGAGAACTCGCCGCCGAAACAGCGGCATCAGCGCGTCGCGCAATGTCATTCGCCGCGCTATGTTGCTCTCAGCTGCCTGAACCGTGAGTTCATCCATTACAACGCCATGTCCTTCGCCGCTACGGTTGGTAATAACTGCCGATCGCCGATGACGGTATGAACTTTTTTATTTTCGAGAGCGTGTTTTGCGGGACGTACAACATATCCCCGGCGCGAATCTCCGGGTCCTCGTTCACTTCGTGCCCCTGCAGGATTCGTTTCAGATTCAAGGGCTTCACTTCGTACCAGTCGTTGTTCACCTTGCGGAAAAGCAGGACTTGCGAGTGCTTCGACGCGTCGTTGAATCCGCCGGCGATCGCAATCGCCTCAGTAGCTCTGGTGTCGCCGCGCAAGTCGTACTTCCCCGGCCGACCGACTTCTCCCCCCACGACGAAATACGGCCGATTGAAGTCCTTCAATTCGATCGTGATGAGCGGGTCGTGCAAGATATCTGGCGTATGCAGTTCGAATCGCTGCAGCCGACTCTTCGATCGTGAGGCCTTCGAGGCGGACGTCTCCCGCGCCGACGAGGCTTGCGAAACCATCCGGCTCGATATTGATCGTTTGATTGAATTCCGGCGTTAACGGAAACGTTAGCGCGATTACATCACTGGCACAGAGGCGGTAACGCTCGTCGCGGTGCTGAATATCTGTTTGTGTGTTTGCTTGGGCACTGCCTTGCTCAGCCGGAGACGAACTCCACGTAAGCTGGAGCGCTGCCGTCAAAATCGCTAGATTCAATTTGCGCACGGTTTCTGGCCTGAGGTCAGGCGAGCGCTTTCAAATTAGGCCGTGTTGCTGAGTTGCGCAAGTGGCCGAAAGTCATCTAGGCGGTGGAGGCTTTGGCGCTCTGCTTGTTATGTGCTCCCGAGGAACCATCTCGTGGTGACAGCCGTCCCATCTCCCTCTCGCGACGTTCGAGGACCGGTAGGTCTGCTTCCCGCAGAAAACAGATATGAATGCCCCTAAGCCAAGAGGGCAAAAGTCCGCATGATTGCTCTTGAATTGCAGATTCTACTTGTGAGGGCGGCGGTACTTGCCGCATCGACGACGCTAGTAATAATCGTGACTGTTTTTGTCTTGTATTTCCATTCGCGCATAATCTAGAATCCGCCAAATCCCTTCCAGAGTTTGGTGCTGCCGAGGTGCAAAATGCAAGACGCACAGCAGTTGCGGAGCTCTGTCAACGTGTTGGTTGCCGAAGCGAGTTTTCAGCACTGTCAGTTGGTTGAAAGCATTTTTCGCCCGAAACGCACGGGCATCACGGTCGTCGCCTGTACCGCTGATTCTCGCGACGCTCTCGCTCGACTCAAAGAGCACGCGCCCGACGTCGCCGTGATCAGCGCCCGATTGCAAGGGGGGCCGCTTGAAGGCTATCAGGTCCTGCGCGAACTGCATTCGTTGCAGTCGAAGACGCGCGCCGTCATGCTCCTCGATTCTCGGGAGCGCGATCTTGTAGTGGACGCATTTCGCTGCGGCGCGCACGGCGTCGTTTTCAGGGATGAGCCCATCGAAACGCTTGGCAAGTGCATTCACGTCGTGCATCGCGGGCAGGTCTGGGCGAATAGCGAGAATCTCGGCTATCTCCTGGAAGCTTTTGGCAAGGCGATGCCGCTTCGGTTCGAAGACTCCAACGGAACCAAGCTGCTGACGAAGCGCGAGAGGGATGTTGCTCGCCTGGTCTCTGAGGGTCTAACAAATCGCGGCATCTCGAAGCAGCTCGGGCTGAGCGAACACACCGTGCGAAATTATTTGCTGAAGGTTTTCGACAAGCTGGGTGTCTCGACGCGCGTCGAACTCGTTCTCTACTGCCTCCAGGAGCGGCAACAGCCCCGTCTCGCAACGCCGTGAGTTGCTCTTGTCCGTGGCTGCGACCGCCTCATTATCTAGCGACCGCCTGCGTGTATCGGTCCGCGCTTCAGCAGCACCATTGCAGCAAAGCCCTTGATACGATAGCTTTACACGATGTCGC
>CAWHVX010000001.1:0-1313419 GCA_963832975.1 uncultured Acidobacteriota bacterium | reverse complement strand
ACCCCGGCGCGGGCCGCGATCATGCATCCGGGCCGGGCCGCGGAGGGGGGATCATGGGAGTCGGGCTCTATCTGGCGGGATTTTGCCGGGCCGCCGCGGATGATGAGGTCTGGCTGGATCGGGTGCATTCGTCGCTCGAGGAGAATGCAGGCGAGCCGCTCGGAGAAAGGTCCGACTCGGTCGGGATGGCCGGGGGGACAATCCCGCGGTCGCCGCCCACGCTTTCATCCGTGCGCCCAAGATGTTGAGATCACCGTCTCGGGCCCGGACGGGTCGCCGCGACCGGACAAGACCTCGGGAGGCGGGGCCCGGGCTATCACGTGCTATCTGTCGACCTGCTGCGCCGGCTGGGCGACGCCATGGCCATGGACTGGGATATGATCCGCCGAGGAGGGGCACAGGGGACGAGACCGGCTACTTCCACAGCGGAGACGCGAAGGACCCTGGAGGATGCGTTCCTCCGACTGGCTGCGCAGGGCTCGTGGGGATCATCGCACGAGGGCCTAGTAGGGGAACGACTACCAGTGGCTGATGATCTCGATGGCGATCGGGTATCATTATCGTCATCACGGCCCGCTCGTCGCGCCAATGGGGCGCCGCGGGCCTCGCGCTGGCTGGAGGCCGTCGCCGAGGAACCCACGCGGGGGATGGACCCTGTTCCCCTGGTGGACGACCGGCATCGGCACCCCGTTCTACCTGGGGCGGGCCCTGGCGCGGATGTGGCGGGACGTCCGCTGGCGGGCCCCGCTGGACGAGGACGAGGGCCGCTTGCTGATGGACGCGCACCTCGGACCTGGCCCCCGCGCCATCAGACTTCGACCCGAGCATCGATTATCCCTGGCGACGAGTGGCGTGAGCTGATGGAGTACATCAAGGCGCATTTCGGCTACGTCAACCTCGCGGGGGATCGAAGCTCGAGTCCGAGGTCCGGCGGCGGGCGGCGGCGATGACCACGCAAGCCATGCATCGCCCTTGATCGGCTACCGACGCCGGGCGGTCCGGGTCAACCTGACCGACGGCTGGTCGATCGAGGTCCCCGGCGAGATGAGCGAGGCGTGGGCCAAGGATGGGCTTCTGGACCGCGCGCCGAAGTCCTGGCGGGGGCGTCTTCTTCAAGTCCTACCGCCCTGAGCCCGCGACGACGGCAGCAAGCCGGCCGTCGGGGAGATCCTCGAGGGACTCCCCCTCCCCGATGGAGGAACGGATCGATCACAGGCAAGGAGGGCCTGGTTGGGCCAGGCCGTCCTCGCATCGAGAGGAGGACGAGGACGGCGGGATGACGTAACATTTGACCGGCCACACCGCGATCGACGGCGGGCCTGACCGTCTGCCATTGTCATCTTCCGCGACCCGGAATCGAGCGCGACTGGGCGATCGCGACCTGGCGATCGGTGGAGCACTCCGGCGACGAATCAGATTGTGGGCGAGCGGGGGGCGTCAGCCCCCCGAGACGGAGGCGAGTAGACAGGGGGCTGACGCCCCCCGCTCGCCCTTATTAGAGCGCTCCTACGCTTTGACTATTAGCGCATGTGCGGAGCCCACTCACCCCGACCCTCTCCCCGTCGGCAGCGATTTTTTGGGGCAAAGTTGACTTGACCACACATCGCCAATCAACCCAGCTCCGAGGACTCCCCTTCGCCACCAGTCTAATCAATTGTGGCGGCGGCGATTTCGTAATATAATAATAATTATTTATATAAATTAATCCATTATGCGTGTATCGCGCTTTCTGCGCCTCGATCCATCGATGAATCCGCGTAAGTCGATATCGGCCGAAACGCCACAATCTACTAGACTCGCGGTGGCGGACGTGGACGAAAAGAGCCAAGTCTCTTGCCTGAAGCAGTCCAATCAATCGCACCGAAAAAATCGCTGCCGTCGGGCGAGGGCGACCGCTCGTTCCCGCCGCGACGGTCTTCCCGCTCGTCAGAGGCGAAAACTGTCCCCTTCTCCCCGCCGGGGAGAAGGTGCCCGAAGGGCGGATGAGGGAGACCAGTTGGCCTCCTCGGGCCACATGCGCAACAGAACAGCAAAGCGCTCTCGCTCCTCACTGTGGCTGCCGGCCGCGCCAGGTCCTTCGCTTTGCGAATCAGCTCGACGAACTCCTTGCGGTAGCCGGAGCGGTCCCGGGCAGGATGGACTGGGCAATCTCCATACGCCGGCGTAGGTCAGGCGTGCCCTTGTAGGGCGAGTCGCGGAGCAGCATCCCGAACCCGGCGACCGCGGAGGCGAGCTTGAGGTCGTCGGAGGCATGGCCGAAGTCGGTGCCCGTGTCGAACCGCCGGGAACTCCAGCTGGCTGGCTCGCGTCCTCGTTCGGCTTCTTGTAGCGGAGATCGACCGTCATCAACGGCAACGGCCGGCCGGCTTCGCGCGGGCCGGGCCGGGGCGATCTCGTAGAGGGCCGTGACGTGTGCCCCGCGCCGATCTCGCCGGCGTCCTTCTTGTCGTTGGTGAAGTCCTCGTGGCCATGACGCGGTTCTCGTAGCCGATCAGGCGGTACGCGCGCCACTTGCGCCGGGTTGAACTCGACCTGGATCTTGACGTCCTTGGCGATCGTCACCAGCGTCCCGCCCATCTGCTCGACCAGCACCTTGCGGGCCTCGCGCGAGCGTGTCGATGTAGGCGTAGTTGCCGTTCCCCTTGTCGGCGAGCTTCTCGAGCGTGGCCATCCTTGATGTTGCCCTTGCCGAAGCCGAGCACGCTGAGGAAGACGCCGCTCTTGGCCTTCTCCTCGATCAGCTGTGACGAGTCGCCCTGTCGGTGACGCCGACGTTGAAGTCGCCGTCGGTGGCCGAGGATCACGCGGTTGGTGCCGTCCTTGATGAAGTTCTGGACGGCCGACGTCGTAGGCGAGCTGGATGCCCGCGCCGCCGTTGGTCGAGCCGCCGGCCTGCAGCTGTCGAGGGCCGACGATGATCTCGGCCTTGCTGAGGCACGAGGTCGACGGCAGCACCAGGCCCGAGGCGCCGGCGTAGACGACGATCGCCACGCGGTCGTTCTCGCCGAGCTGCTCGACCAGCAGCTTCAAGCCCCTCTTGAGCAGCGGCAGCTTGTCGGGCATCGTCCATCGAGCCGGAGACGTCGATCAGGAACACGAGGTTGCTGGCCGGCCGGCGTCGACTGGTCGATCGCGGCCTTTGAGGTCCGATCCGCGCCAGCCGGTGCTCTGGCGTCCCAGGGGCAGCCGGCGACTTCGACGTGGACCGCGAACGGATGCGGCTCGTCGCCCGCCGGCGGGGCGTAGTCGTAGGGGAAGTAATTGATCATCTCCTCGATCCGCACCGCGTCCTTGGGCGGCAGCGTGTTCTGGTCGAGGTAGCGGCGGACGTTGGCGTAGGAGGCGGTGTCGACGTCGATCGAGAACGTCGACCGCTTCTCCTGGCTCGTTGCATGAAGGCATTGTCCACGATGGGCGGAAGACCTTCGGCCTCCTTCGCTTCCACCGCGATCGGAGGGGCCGCACGATGTTCCTCCACGTCATCCTTGTCCGTGAGGACCTGCTCCACGATCGCGTCCTTGCCGCCATTTCTCTCGCCTGCGGCCGCGGGCATCGGCGCGTTCTCCGCACTTCGGCCGGCCTGCATCGGGCTGGCGGACGGTTTTGTTCTGGGCCCGACTCTCCGCGCACGCCCTCATTACCCATTGGCTCCCGCTTGATCCTGGTTCGGGATTTTGTCAGCATAGGTTCCTGGCAAGGCGCGCTAGTGGCGAGTGATCAGTGACCAGTGCGCGCGGGTTTCGCAGCGGCCGCCTTTCGCGCTTTTTGCGAAAGCGGGCAAAACCACAAACCAAAAACCGCCGACCTGAAGGTCGCCGCTACGAAACCCCGCGGCGGCACCGGTGGAAGCGTGGGGCTTGAGCCCCTCGAAAAACGTCGCGAGCGAAGCGAGCTACCACCTTGCCCTGACAAAGGAAGGGTGCGCAGCCCCACCCGCAGCATGCGCGCCTTTTGCGCCCGCCGTGGCGGGTATTCGCGTTGCGGCCTCAACTTTCAACTCTCAACTCAAAACGCCCGCCTCCTCATCCGCGCTCGCGCCGTCACCCGCTCCAACCCATCCTATCGGCGATTCGTATGGTTTTAGTTATAATCGTCGTGACCGAACGACCCTCAAGCGCGAAGTGGGAGACTCTCAGATGAAACATGACGGTGCCCTCGCAACCTGCCGCGCAACCAAGCCAGCAAACAGGCCCAGCGACCCAGCGCCGGTGAGAAACGAAAGACAAGGAGCGAAAATATGTGCGATCGAGATCATTCTGCGGAGGATCGGGAACGGTACGAAGCCCTCGGTTTAATCACGCGAAAGCAGTTCGGCATCATGCTGGCGGCAGGCGCCGCCATGCTGCTGCCCAAAGTGGCCAACGCCGCAGCGGTCACCGAATCAGACGTGACCGTGACGACGCCGGACGGCACCGCGGACTGCTACTTCGTCCATCCATCTAGTGGCACCGCGCCCGGCGTATTGATGTGGCCGGATATCTTCGGGCTGCGGCCGGCATTCCGCCAGATGGGCAAGCGGCTCGCCGAGTCGGGATATTCGGTGCTGGTGGTGAATCCGTTCTACCGTACCCAGAAGGCTCCCACCGCGGCTCAGGGCGCGGCGACTCCTATCCAGCAGTTGATCCCGCTCGCGCGAACCCTGAACGAGACCACGCAGGTGACGGATGCGAAGGCATTTGTCGGTTGGCTGGACCAGCAATCCTCGGTTGCCAAGAATCGCAAGATGGGGACGCAGGGTTATTGCATGGGAGGGGCGATGGCCTTTCGCACCGCTTACGCAGTGCTGGACCGCGTGGGAGCCGTGGCCTCCTTTCACGGCGGCAACGGGTTGGTGACCACGATGCCGGATAGTCCGCATCTTCAGGCCGCGACCACCAAGGCGCAGTTCCTGGTCGCGATTGCGGAAAATGACGATGCGCAAGCCCCCACCGAAAAGACCGTGATGCAGGAAACCTTCGCCAAGGCGGGACTGCCCGCGGAAATCGAAGTGTACGCGGCCATGCACGGCTGGTGCCCGCCGGATTCGCACGTCTACAACGAGCCGCTCGCCGAGAAAGCATGGAGCCGTCTGCTGGTGCTGTACGGCAAGGCTCTCGCGTAACCTATGATCAGGCCTTTTTGATTAGTTCGATATCAAGATGGACGTGCACGTCGTCGCCGAGCATCACGCCACCGGTTTCGAGCGGAGCGTTGAATTTCAGGTCATAGTCGCTGCGCCTGATCACCGTAGTGGCTTCAGCGCCGGTGCGGAGATTGCCCCACGGATCCTTCGCCTCAACGCCCGCGCTTGCGACATCGAGGGTTGCCTCCTTCGTGACGCCGTGCAACGTCAAATCGCCGACGATCTTCCATCGGTCTTTGCCATCCGGCGTCACTTTCTTGGACACGAAGGTGATGGTGGGGTACTTGTCGGTCTCCAGAAAATCCTTGCCTTTCACGTGCGCATCGCGCTTTTCATCCTGTGTATGCAGGGTGGTGGCATCGATGCTGGCCTTAATCTTGGTGTTGGCTGGGTTGCTGGGATCGAGAATCACGTCGCCGGTGACGCCGCCGAATCCTCCGCGAATATAGGCGATCATCAGGTGCCTGATTTTGAAGCCGGCGCCGGAATGGGCCGGGTCGATGGTGTAAGCAACGGCGGTTGGCGCTGTCGAGGCGGTGCTCATGAGGTTCTCCTTTGGGCGGAAGACAAGCTTCCGCAACTCCCCGCTTAGATGCTTCAGCCGCGCGGCTGATGCGGTCCATTTTGTTCCTTTGGAAAGTTATCCCGCCCTCGGGATGACGATCCTTGGATCGGACACTTCGGAGGGCAACACACCGAAGCGCCCACCTCAGTGTGACCATCCTGGTCGGATGGTCACGCCCACTTGTCGATCGAGACGCTTACGCCGTAACTCATGTTGGCGGCTTGCGGGTAGGCGTTGGTCTGGCCGCCGGTGACTACGATGTTGAAGCTTTCGGCGCGCGGGAAATGCGGGATCACGGCGTCGTCCGGCATTTTGTACCAGGACGCGTAGGGCTCGACGCCCTGCAGCGCGCGCGGATAATCGAAAAGGTACGCGTAGTTGCGGCTCTTGTAGTCCTTCACCGTCTGCACCGTGTTCTTGTAGAACCACTGGATGAGCTGTTCCTTCGTGTCGTAGCCCTGTTCTTTGCAGGCGCTTCGCGACGAGCGGATCGGCGATCACCAGCGCGCCGAAAAATCCGGTGAACGTGCTGAAGAGATCGCTGAGCTGCTTGTCGAATTCCGGGTTGATGTTGACGCTGCTGCCGCGCGCCACTTGCCCTGGCACGACGCCGAGGCCGCGGAAGAGGCTGACTACGTTTTCCTCGGCCTTGAATCCGCGCTGCACGTGGAACGGCACCCACGGGCTGCTCGCTTCGTCTTCGGCGATCACCACGTTGTTGTAGTTCAAGTTGTTGCCGACCGAGCCGAGGTAGGTGTCGCCGGGGATGCCGCCGTTGCCGAGATTTTTCGACATGATGCGTCCACGCGCGGCCGAGCGTGGCGTTGGGCTGCGCGAACGGGCCGAGCGAGCCGATGCCGTAGTTCATAACGAGCTTGTCGCGGATCGGCCCGTTGACGATCATCGAAAACGCGAACGAATTCGTGGAGCTGAAGAGCGACGCGATGCCCGACGACGCGATGGCCAGCACGATCGGGAAATATTCCGGGCGGCATCCCGCCATCACCGCGTTGATCGCCACGTGGCGCACGGTGTACGTCCACGGCGGATACGCGCCCGCTGCCATTTTGCCGACAGCTTCGTCGGGCTTGTGGCTCGTGCCGGTGCACATTTCGTCGACGGCCTCTTCGGTGGGGATGATGATCGGCAGATAGTCCGTCATGCCGTTGTCGAGATAATACTGCTGGAGATTTTTCGGCGTGTCGGGGCCGTAGGTTGCCGGGCCGGTCGGAGACTTCCACGATTGCCCGATTTTCTTCTCCTCGGCGCTCAAAGGCACGGTGAGGAAATCGACGATCTCCGGCATCAGCGGTTTGCCGCTGACCGGGTCGGGACCGTCGACGTAGACGCGCAGCTCTTCCGGGGTTTTGCCCCACACGGGATGCGGAGTGAACGCGATGCGCTCGTGCGGCATTCCGCGCTTCGCGGCGTTGAGAATCGCCAATTCCTTGAACGCCCGGTGACCATCGGCACGCTCGGAATGCCCATCTTTTCAGTTGTTATGCAGTGACCGACGGTCGCTGGGGTGCAGGTGCTTCAATGGCCCACGGCCATGATGACCGCGTTGCCTTTCGCTTTGATCTCCGCCCAGAGCTTGGGATCGTCTTCCGCGTACGGGCCCGCTTTGCGGCGGAAAACGGTCGTCACGCTGGGCTTGTTGCGGCTGAACCATCCGGCGACTTGCTCGAGCAGCGCGTCCGAGCCGTGAAAACCGGTGTCGACGAGGTAGACGGTTTTGCCGTCGAGCGTCGAGAGGCGCGTCGCCATCGGAATCAGGTGAATCGGGGAGGGACGCCGCGCGGATTGACGCCTACGATCTTGTATTCGCTGCTGTCGCCCTGCTTGCCCGGCGCGGCTTTCGCTTTTTTCTGCGCCTGCGCCTCAGCGTCGGCGGAGCCCGTAGCGCCCGCCAGAATCGCCGGCGACATCCCGATCAGCGACAGCAGTTTTCGCCTGTTGATTTTCATCCCACCACCCCGTTTCCCTTGCCCCGAACGTCGAGGCCAAACCTTTGGGCAGCCCCCGCTGCCCATTCATTCTTATAGTTCTGCAACACAAGGATTGCAAGGCATTTGCCACCCACGTTCATAGACGCACAGGCCTTCGGCACGGTTTCCGGTGGAGGAAATTCGCCGGCTGCGACACATCGCGCGCTATTGCGGGGGGACGCCGAGCTGCCAGAAGAGAAAGCTGAGGACGTCGCGATTTTCCTCGATGGTTTTGCTGATGGGGCGGCCGCCGGAGTGGCCTGATTTCGTGTCGTAGAGAAGGAGGATGGGCCGGTCGGAGGCGGTGGCCGCTTGCATGCGCGCGGCCATCTTGCGGGCGTGGAGCGGCGCGACGCGCGTGTCGCCATCGCCCGTGATGAAGAGCGTGGCCGGATATTTCGCGCCTGCTTTGACATTGGCGTAGGGCGAATATTTGTAGAGATACTCGAATTGCTTCAGATTGTCCGAGCTGCCATATTCGGGCACCCAGTAGGGACCATCCTCGAACTTCTGATAGCGCAGCATATCGAGCAACGGATATCCGCAAACAGCGGCCCGAAAGAGATCGGGGCGCTGCGTGATGGCGGCGCCCACCAGCAGGCCGCCATTGCTTGCGCCGTCGATTGCGAGCTTCGAAGGATTCGTATATTTCTTGGCGATGAGGTATTCGGCGGCCGCGAGGAAATCGTCGAAAACATTCTGTTTCTTCTCGAGCATGCCGGCCTGGTGCCATTTTTCGCCGTATTCGCCGCCTCCACGAAGGTTGGCATCCGCGAGCACGCCGCCATGTTCGGCCCAGACAATCTGCATGGGCGCATAGTATGGCGTTTCGTTTACGTCGAAGCCGCCGTACCCCGTCAGCAGGACGGGATTGCTGCCGTCGAGCTTCAGCCCTTTTTTGTAGAAGAGAAACATGGAGACGCGAGTTCCGTCCTTCGATTGGTACCACACCTGGCGCGTTTCAAAAGCGTTGGGGTCCATCGGCACGCTCAGCTTCGACCAGATCGCGGATTTGGAAGTTGCGAGATCGTAGACGAAATTCGTGGTCGGGTAATTGAAGCTGGTGAAAGTGTAGAAAAGCTCGGGCGATTCCCATCGCCCCGTGATGCTCGCGGCGCCCAAGGAGGGAAGGGCCAGCGGCTTCGGATTCTTTCCGTCGGCATCGAAAATCTTGATTTCCGAGGTCGCGTTGTGAAGGTATTCGGCCACAAGCTTGCCGCCCACCGGCGCGACGCTATCGAGCAGCGCGTCCGTTTCCGGAATCACCTCACGCCAGTAATCGCGGGAAGGCGCGGCGAGGGCGGTTTCAAAGACGTGCCAGTGAGGAGCTTTCCAGTTCGTCGCGATGTAGAGAGAGTCGCCCGCAATGGACTCGCCGAATTGCGCGACAATGTCGTCCACAACCGTGACGATCGGGCCGTGGTGCTTCACATCCTGAGCGTACAGTGCGGTCTGCTCGGAACCGGTTCCATACACGACGGTCTACACAAGATAGGCGCCATCTTCGGAAAGGTCGGCGATGAGAATCTTGTCCTTGCCGAGGTCCTTGCCGAAAATCATTTGATCCTGGGCCACGTCCGTTCCCAGCGCGTGGTAATACGCGCGCGGGCCGGCCGGCGTCGCTTTGGCATAGTAGATGCCGCGATCGTCGGGCGTGGGCATCACGCTGAAGTAGTTCGCGGAGGGAAGCACGTCGGGAAGATCGCGGCCGGTTTTCAGATCGAGGACGTGTACGGTTGTTTCGTCCTGCCCGCCCTCGCGTCGCCCGTAGAAAACGAGCGTGCCATCGCGGCTCACGGCATCAAGAGTCGCGCTCACCGAGTGGTCCTCGCTCCAGGAAAGCGGGTCGACGAGCACTTCATCGCGGCCCTCTCTTCCGCGGCGCATGTAGATCAGCGAGAGATCCTGGTCCGCGGCGCGCTTCGTGAAGAAATAGCGACCGGCGCGCTCGACCGGAACCGAGTACACATCGTTGTGGTAGAGGTCGGCCAGGCGCTTGGCGATCGCGTCGCGCCCCGGAATTTTCGCAAGCGCGGCGTTGGTGCAGGCGTCTTCGGCGTCGATCCACGCGCGGGTTTCGGGGCTCTTCTGATCTTCGAGCCACTGGTAGGGATCGGGAACCACCGTGCTGCCGTAGGTGTCCGTGATGTTGTCGATGCGCGCCGGAGGAGGGCACTTCGCGGCGGATGGCACGGCCTGTCCCGCGGCCGCTGCGGCGAGGCCGGCGCTCAACGCCAGTGCCGGTCCAAAACGCACAAGCCGGTCGCGGATGCTGAAACTGGTCACCGAAGCGTAACCCTCAATTCTTCCACGGTGCGATCGCGGTGGACGCCCGCGAAGAGAGATCCTTCAGCCGACCAGAACCAAGAGCGTCGGATCGTCAGCTCCACTTATCGATCGAGACGCTGCCGCGGTAGCTGATATTCGCGACCATATGATACGGGTTCGTCTGTCCGCCGACCACCACGAAGTTGTACGCATCGGCGCGGGCGTACCGCGGGATCATCGTGTCGTCGGGCATGTTCGGGTCGGGCACCCAGCGCGCCGCAAACAGGGTCGAGCGCGCGTCCTTCGCCGAAATCTTCGAGTTCTTCTGCAGCCAGTCGGCGAGCTTTTCCTTCGTGTCGTAGCCCAGCTCGACCAGCCCCTTCGCCACCAAGGGATCCATCACGGCCGTCGCGCCGAAGAGCGGGCCAAAGGGAATGAAATTGTACGCCAGCGCCTGATCGTATTGCGGCACCGGCTTCACGCCGAGGCCAATCCCGGCCTGTCCTTGCGAGATGCTGAATCCCACGAAGACGCTCACCACATTTTCCTCGGCCTTGAAACCTTTCTGCACATGCAGCGGCGGCCAGGGCGAGTCTTTCTCGTTTTCCGGAATGACGAGATTGCCGAAATTGGTGCTGTTGCCGAGCGTGCCGAGGTACGTCTGTCCCGGGATGCCGGAATTGGAGAGATTTTTCGAGAGCATCGTCCACGCGCGCCCGATCGCCGCGCTGGGCTGCGAAAAAGGGCCCATCGCGCCGATGCCGTAATTCATGTTGAGCTTGTCGCGAATCGGCCCGTTGATTACCGCCGCCACCGTAAACGAATTGGTGGAGCTCGAAAGCGCCGTGAGGCTGCTTGCAGCGAGGGCCAGCACGGTCGGCAAATACTCGGGCTTGCATCCGGCCATCACCGCATTGATCGCCACTTGCCGCACGTTGAACGTCCAATCGGGATACGATCCCCGCGCGGGGCTCATCTTCCCGATGATCTCGTCCGGAGAATGGCTCGTGCCCTTCAGCATCGCGTCCACACGCTCCTGCGTCGGCAGGACGATCTGCATGAAGTCCGTCATCCCGTTGTCGATGTAATACTGCTGCAGGTTGTCGGACGTGTCCGAGAACGTCGGCGGGCCCACGCTCGGCGTCGAGGTTCCCGTCTTCGTTTCATCGGGCGTCAGGGGATCGGTGAGCGCGCCGATCACTTCCTTCATCAGCGGCTTGCCGCTTACGGGATCGTTGCCGTCGAGGTAGGCGTACATCTCCGCGTCCGTCTTGCCCCACACCGGATGCGGCGTGAAACAGATGCGCTCGTGCGGCATGCCGCGCTGGGCGGCATTGGAAAGCGCGAGATCCTTGAACGCGATCGTGACCATGGGAGCGGTCGGGATGCCCATCTTTTCAATCGTTATGCAGTGACCGACGGTCGCTGGCGTGCAGGTGCTTCAATGGCCGATGGCCATGATGACGGCGTTGCCCTTGGCCTTGATCTCCGCCCACAATTTCGGGTCGTCGTCGGCGAATGCACCGGCTTTCAGGCGGTAGTACGTGGTCACGCTCGGCATATTCTTCTTGAACCACAGCGCGATCTGCGCGAGGAAGTGGTCCGCGCCGGGGAATCCGTCGCCCACGAGGTAGATTGTCTTGTTTTCAAGCGAACTCGGGCGGGGCGCCATCGGCACGAGCTGAATGGCGGGAGGAAAGCCGCGCGGGTTGAGCGCTTCGATCTTTGCTTCGCCGGCGGCTGCCCCTTTGGCGTTCTTGCTCTTCTTATCTCTCGCAGCCTCGGCCGCGCTCGCGCCCGTCAACAGCGCCGGCGAAAGCCCGAGAAATCCGAGCATTTTCCGTCTGTTCATCTTTACGTTCACGGCCGCTCCCCCCGCGCAAATTCGCGCAATTCCACCCGAAAGCGAACGCCTTTGTTATAGTCCCGGCGCATTCGAATTGCAACGCCGAGTGTGAGCAAAGCATAAGAACCCACACTCAAAAACCGAGGGTGGGGCACCCGAAAAACCAAGGAGACCGAATGCAACCAGACGGTTGCATGTCACCCGGCGATCCTGCTATTATGCAACCCGGAGGTTGCACATGACTACCGACCGCATCGAGAAAAAGATCCTCTTGCGCGCGCCGCTCGAGCGCATCTGGCGCGCCCTTTCGGATTCGAAGGAGTTTGGCACGTGGTTCGGCGTGAAGTTCGACGCTCCCTTCGCTCCCGGCGCAAGCATGCACGGAGTGATCGTTGGCACGGCGGTGAATGCGGAAATCGCCGCGGCCCAGAAGAAGTACGAAGGCCTCGCCTTTGAAATCACCATCGAGGACATGGAGCCCGAGCGGCTGTTCTCATTCCGCTGGCGCCCGAATGCGGTCGATCCCAACGTCGACTATTCGGGCGAACCGACGACGCTCGTTGCCTTCACGCTCGAAGAGGCGCCGGGTGGGATCCTGCTGACCGTAACCGAATCCGGCTTCGATCAGATTCCGCTCGCGCGCCGCGCCCAGGCGTTCACGGCCAATGAAGGCGGGTGGGAAATCATGGTCAAGATTTTCGCCGAGTATGTCGCCGATGCGAAGTAGCCGCAAGCCGGCTGCGGGGCCGGGGAGCTCCGCGCTTCTCTTTGCCGCCCTGGGCGACCCGACGCGCTTATGGCTTGTGTCGCGGCTTTGCGATGGCGGCCCGGCGTCCATCATGCGGCTGACGGCGGGCTCTCGCGTGACGCGCCAGGCGATCACCAAACACCTGCGCGTGATGGAGCGAGCCGGCCTCGTGCATGGCGCACGGCGCGGGCGCGAAAGCGTGTGGCGACTGGACCAGCGGCGAGTGCGGCACGCGCGCCGCTATCTCGATATGATCTCGCGCGAGTGGGATGAAAAGCTCGCGCGGCTCCGCGCGTTCGTTGAAGACTGATGGCAGGGCGACGAATCGTCGCCCTGCCACTGCGGAGCGCGCAGCCGATTGCGTGGATGAAGAGCTAGTTGCTCGATTTATTCCGCGGAGAACGGGCGTTCAGCGTCGCCAGCAAAAGTCTTGCGGACGGCGGAGGCGGCACGGCGTGGTGCAGCGCGATCTCCTTGGCGGATATTTCCTTGCCGTAGAGCCGCTTGTTCGCGTCGTTGTCGGGCCGCAGCGTCGAGCCGGCCAGCGATATTCCGGCGAACAATCCGCGGGCTCGCGAGTACGACAGAATCTGCGCGCGCAGCGCCACGTCAGTTTCAGCGGAGGCATTCCTCCCGACCGGTCCAGCCGCCGCCGATGCATCTCCCCCAAGCTTTACCTTGCTGCTCAGGATGCTCGACGCAGCTCCGGAGTTCATCAGCAGCAGGACGAAATCGGTCGCCTGCCCTCCCAGTTGCAGCCCGAAGCTGCCGCCTTCGAGCGCCATCATGGTCGGCGGTCCCCAGTGGCCCTGGAAATTTTCTCCGCCGCGGCAAGTCATGACTCCGCGGCCGTAGCTGCCTCCGATACCGATCGCAAATTTGAGCACGGACGGCAGCACCACCACGCAATCCGCCTTGTCAATTACGCTCTGGGGAATATCATCGGGAACGTCCATGATCTCCTTCATTACTCTCCCGGCGTTCTCGACGCGATCCTGTTCCTTGCCTTGAGCGGCTGCGGCGGGCGCAAGAGCGCTCGCTAGAACGGCCGCAAGACCGCACCCCAGACAGAATATGAAGCACACCTTCATCATAAGTTTGCCCATGACGCCCTCCAGAACAGCAACGATACACGCGCAAGCGCGGCGCCCGCAAGCGCCGCAGGCCAAGGGAACGTAGCCGTGACGGTGGCGGCTGAAGCAATCGTGGGCGATTCATTGGGGAGTTGAAAAACCGCCGGCCTGAAACGCGGCCGCTACGAAAGGCAAAGCGGCCAGCGATTTCTCGCTGGCCGCCGTTTTTCACGCAACTCTTAATCGTCGACTCTCGACTGTTCCTAGTGTTGCGGCTGGTTCTCGTGCGTCGGCGCCGGCGAAGGCGGTGGGCCGAACGGGTTGTCCGAGACCCCGGAAGGCCGCGGCGGAATCGGCAGGTTAGCATCGAGCGCGAACGCGTAAATGCGGGCCTTGCCGCCGCGTCCCGAAAGGACCGCAACGTACTGCTTGCCGTTCACTTCGTACGTGACGGGATTCGCGAACCCGGCCATCAACTTCGCCGACCATAGCTTTTCGCCTTTGTCCGCGCTGAGCGCGACGAAATCGCCGCTCTCGGACGCGCCAAACACGAGGTTTCCCGCAGTCGTCACCGTGCCGCCGCCACCAATCAGATCGGCGCGCCACACTTCTTTTTCGGTGACCGGATCCCACGCCGTCAGGAACGCATGGTTCGGCGGCAGCGGGTGTTTCGGATCCGGCGGGCCGAGGACGATGCCCCAGTTGTAGACGCCGAGTTCCGGCCGGAACACCTTGGTGGAAACGTAGTGGAAGGTGCTGTCGAGGGCCGGCAGATAGACCAATCCCGTCTCCGGGTTATACGACATCGCTTCCCAGGCGTGGCCGCCGGCCGGTCCGGGCGCGACGTCCTTCGGCTGATCTTCGTATCGCATGCCGGGGGCCTCGTGCGGGCGTCCCGTTTTCGGGTCGAGTCCGGTGGACCACGTCACTTTCACGTACGGCGCGCCCGAGATGAATTTTCCCGTCTTGCGATCGAGGACGTAGAAGTAGCCGTTCTTCGGCGCCTGCATGATTACTTTGCGGACCTTGCCGTTGATCTTGAGGTTCGCGAGAACCAGGCCCTGCGTGGCATCGTAATCCCATTCGTCGGCCGGCGTCGTCTGGAAATACCACTCGAACTTGCCGGTGTCCGCGTCGAGCGCGACGATCGAACACAGGTACAAATTCTCCATGCCGATCGGGCTGCGGAAGCCCTGTACCCACGGACCGCCCTGGCCGATTCCGATGTAGACATAATTGAGCTCGGGATCGTAGGCGATTCCGTCCCAGACGTTTCCGCCGCCGCCGAGCTTCCACCAGTCGCCTTCCCAGGTGGGCGCGGCTGCTTCCATGGCTTTGTTTTCGAAGGGTTTGGTCGGGTCGCCGGGGACCGTGTAGAAACGCCAGAGCTCTTTGCCCGTTTCCGCATCGTACGCCGCCACAAATCCGCGCACCGCGTATTCGCCGCCGGCGTTGCCTACGATCACCTTTCCGCCCGCGATCCGGGGAGCGCCGGTGATGCTGTAGTCCTGGCTGTCGCTGATGGTCTGCGTCGACCACACCACTTTGCCGGTTTGCTGATCGAGCGCCACGAGGTGATCGTCCAGGGTGCCGACGTACACCTTGCCGTCGTAGAGCGCGACGCCGCGATTTGCCGGGCCACAGCAGACGCTCGGGCCGGTGCGGGTCTTATCCGGCTTGCCGGCCGATCCGGCGGGGAAGTTCATGTGCGGAATCTTCGGATCCCAGCGCCACTTTTCTTTTCCCGTGGCCGCATCGACCGCCACCACCACGCTCCACGGCAGGGTCGCGTACATCACGCCGTTGGAAACCAGGGGCGTGCTCTCGACCGTGCCGCGCTCCGAATCCGTGTCGTAATACCAGGCGAGGCCGAGCTTGCTCGCGTTGCTCGCGTCAATTTGTTTGAGCTCGCTGTAGCGCTGGTCCATGTAGCCGTGGCCGGTCGTCAGCCATTCGTCGGCGTTCTTGCCCGCGTCCAGCAGCGCTTTAGTGTCCTGCGCCTTGGCCGCCGACGCCGAAAGACCCGCCGCCATCAGCAGCGCCAGCGCGACAAGCCACACTTTGTTTCCGTTCAGAAATCGCATGAGAATTCCCCCTCGGATGTCCCCAAATGCCTTCTGCCGGGCAGCCACCCCGATACCCGCAAAAAGCCCCGCGTATCTTTATCCCATCATCGAACTGGATGCAAGCAGCGAATGCGCATCGCGGTTCGATCTTGTGTCGTCATTACCTGCTGATTGTACACGCTGCGTCGCTCAGAGGGTGGCGCTCAGAACCGCACGACGCTGAGGCCGGGGATGCGCTCGAAGTGGCGCACGTTCACCGTCAATACCGAGTAGCTGAGCGCGAGAGCGGTCGCACCGATGAGCAGATCGGCGAAGGGAATGACGACGCCCTTGTTCTGCTGTTCTCCGTCCAGCTTCCCGGCCAGCATCGCTGTCTCTTTCGTATAGGGGTAGACCGTCAGGTCCGCCAGCAGTTCGTTGAGGAACGATTCGCGCCGAGAACGGATTTGCGGTGTGGAGGCGCGGTAGATGCCGCGCACGATTTCCGTGAGACCGGCAGCAGAGAGCGCCGCATCCTGGTCTCCGATCGAGTTGATGATTCGCTCGATAAGCCGTTCGACGGTTTCTCCCCGCCGCTCCGCGTCGATGACCACGCTGGAGTCAAGGATCAGTCCCATGCCGGTGGGCTGAGCGGTTCGCGATGGCTCTCGATAGCCGCTTCGACATCCTTAGCGAAGTCGGGATCAAGCGTGGCCGTCGAGCCGTGTTCGCGGGCCAGGCGAAGGGATTCCGACAGCAGCCGCACGTGAGGTTCGGCGGGACGCACCACGGCCACGGGCCGCGCGTCGTGCTCAATCACGATTTCCGCGCCCGCGCGCACGCGGTCCAGCAGCGAGGCGAAGTCGCTCACCGCTTCCGCGTCCGAGATGTGGATGACGTGCCTGACCATGGCCCGATTATATACCGTTATTATCGCCTGGAACGCCGTAGCAGGCAGAGCCAGATGCACTTCATCAACCGTGAAAGGCGGGGTTGACGCGGCTGCCGGGAATAATTAGACTAGTCCTAGACTAGTTTAAACGAGGAGCGAGGCATGCGGCGAAGCAGGAACACGGTTGGCGCCTACGAGGCGAAAACGCACTTGTCCAAATTGCTGGAAAAGGTCGAGGCGGGCGAGGAGATCGTCATCACCAGGCACGGGTCGGCGGTTGCCAAGCTCGTGCCCGTGAAGAAGGAAACAACCGCGGAGGAGCGCGCGGCAGCCATTGCGCGAATCGAGAGGCTGGGCGCCGGCCTGTCCCTCGGCGGATTGAAGGTGAAGGATTTGATCGCCGAAGGACGGCGATGAGCGCGGCGTTTGTGCTGGATTGCTCGATCGCGATGGCGTGGCTGTTTGGCGACGAGGCGACGACGAAGACGGCTGCTTTGCTCAGGCGGTTGGGGACCGAGACGGCGCTCGTGCCGGCCTGGTGGTTCATCGAAGTTACGAACGTCCTTGCGCTGGCCGAACGCAAGGGGCGTATCGCGCCCGCGCAATCCGACGCCTTCATTGCGGATCTGGGCAATCTCGGAATCGAGCGGGACGACGAGGCTCCCAATCGCGCCTTCACGAATCTGCTGGCGCTCTGCCGCGCACATCGCTTGACCTGCTACGACGCGATTTATCTGGAATTGGCCCTGCGGCGCGACTTGCCATTGGCCACGCTGGACGGCGATTTGCGGAAGACGGCAAAACTGCTTGGCTTGCGCCTGATGGGATGAGTAGACGTGCACTCCAAGACCCAGGTTCCCAAACCGAACCTGGGGCACCCTCCGCGTTTTTGTCGGTGCAGGAAATATAGGGCGCGGAGATTTTCGGTCGACGGCCGCGAAATGAAGAATCGGGAAGTTACTCCGGGCCACCCGCCCGTTATTCGGGGCGAAATGTTTGCGCTGTGTTTGAAGAGATGTTTACGTAAGATATGGTGAAGCTTCCGCTTTGCCCTTTCTCAACGTCAATATTCTGCTGATCTAAATATGAGCTGTTGCATGCTACAACTAATCTAGTCGGACTCTCCCAGTGCAAAGTCAGGCAGGCACTAGCGGCAGCAAAGACAACAGCGTTGCTGTGGTATGCATGCCTAATCTCGGCTGGAGAGAACAAATGATTTCCGATGAGCACGAAATACGTAAGGCCACCTAGCGCCTCTCGATCAGATCGTTCAGCGACTATGGCAACTTGTCTTGAAGAGAACCATTGTACCTGTTTGATCTCGAATTCCCCGTGGTCAAAATATCCATGAAACAGTCCATAGATACCCGATGCCGACGATATCACCACCACGCACGCGACAACGACTAAGAGCTTTGTCGATCTCCTCATTCGTGGCACCCTGCAGCCCTCATAGCCTTAGCGCGTGGCGTATTCTTGGCGGGTGGGCGTGACAACCGCGGCGAGGATATCACTGCGGCACTTCTCGGAGAAGTATAGAAAGACGGAGGGTGCCCCAGGTTCGGTTTCGGAACCTGGGTCTTGGGGTGACTCCGAACGCGCGAAACCAGGAGGCAATTCGGAGGGGAACCTGAAATTCAAATGCCCCACCCTCACAAACCGAGGATGGGGCACCCGAAAATACCGGAGAGATCCTTCGGGCGGCAAAAACAAACCGCCGCCCTCAGGATGACGATCCTCGCCGGATCGTCACACCCACTTATCGATGTTCACGCTTAGGCGGTAGCTCATATTGGCGAGCTGGTGGTAGGGGTTGGTCTGGCCGCCGACGGCGACGAAGTTGAACGCATCGGCTCGCGACCACTTCGGGATGATCGAGTCGTCCGTCAGGCCTGCTGCTTGCGGACCTCGCGGCAGCATGCTGAAGAGCATCGACTTGACGTCCTTCACCGAGATGAGCGTGTTTTTCTGCAGCCAGTCGGCAAGGTCTTCCTTGGTTTTGTAACCCAATTCGACCAGGCCGTTGGCCACCAGCGGATCGGCCAGGATGAGCGCGCCGAAGAGCGAAGCGAATGGTCCCACGTTGTAGGAGATCGCTTCGTGATACAGCGGAATCGGCTTCACGCCGAGGCCGCGCCCGCCCTGCCCTTGCGTGATCAGGAATCCGAAGAAGAAGCTGATCACGTTGTCGGTCGGCTTGAACCCCTTTTGCACGTGGAACGGAGTCCAGGGGCTGTCCTTTTCATTCTCGGGAATGATCAGATTGTTGTAGTTGATGACGTTGCCCTGCGAACCCATGTACGTCTCGCCCGCGATTCCGCCGCCGTCGAGATTCTTCGACATGAGCGTCCACGCGCGGCCGATCACCGCGTTGGCCTGGTTGAATGGACCCATCGCGCCGATTCCGTAGTTCATCTGCAGCTTGTCGCGAATCGGCCCGTTGACCACCGCAGCGGAAACGAGCGAGTTCGTGGAACTGAAGAGCGCCGAGATTCCCGTCGATGCGATTGCCAGAAGCATCGGAAAATAATCCGGAGTCGCTCCCGCCATCACCGCGTTGATCGCCACTTGCCGCACGTTGTACGACCACGGCGGAAATGCGCCCTGCGCCGGAGACATCTTGCCGACCACTTCGTCCGGCATGTGGCTCGTGCCCTTCAGCATCGCGTCCACTTTTTCCTGCGTCGGCATGATGATCGGCATGAAGTCCGTCATGCCGTTGTCGAGGTAATACTGTTGCAGGTTGTCGGAAGTGTCCGTGAACGTAGGCGGGCCGACCGGAGGCGTCGACGTGCCGGATTTCATTTCATCTGCTGTCGGCGGGCGAGTGAGGTCGCCAACCACTTCCGGCATGAGCGGTTTGCCGCTCACCGGGTCGTTCCCTTGCAGGTACGCGTACATCTCGTCGTCCGTCTTGCCCCACACCGGGTGCGGAGTGAAGGCGATTCGCTGGAGCGGCATGCCTCGTTTTGCGGCGTTGGTAAGGGCGAGATCTTTAAAGGCGATCGTCACCATCGGAACAGCGGGGATGCCCATCTTTTCGTATTCTATGCAGTGACCGACGGTCGCTGGCGTGCACGTGCTTCAATGGCCGATGGCCATGATGACGGCCTGGCCATCCGCTTTCACTTCCGCATTCAGCTTTGGATCGTCGTCCGCGAAGCCGCCGGCTTTGAGGCGGTACACGGTTTTCACGCTCGGCATGTTCGTCGAGAACCACTTGGCAACCTGCGCCAGAAAATGATTCGCGCCGGGGAAGCCGTCGGAAATGAGGAAGATCGTTTTGCCGTCGAGAGTGCTGAGCCGCGGCGCCATCGGGATCAGCGTGATCGGAGGCGGCATGCCCCGCGGATTCAACGCCGTGATTTTTGGCTCCATCATTGAAGCCTTGCCGTCTTTGCTTTTCGATTTCTTCTCCTTCGCTTCGGCCGTCGCGGCGGCCAAAAGCGCAGGAGACGCTCCCATCAATGACAATATTTTTCGTCTATTAATCATGGACGCTCCGATCTCCTAACCACGGAGATTCCCCCGCTTGTAGAGACGAACACGACTACCACCCGGTTACATTATAGCTGCGTCCAAACCTTATCTCCACCAACACCGCAATTGCAAGAGAACGAAGGAATGGGTGGTGGTGTCGTTTGACAGAAATTTGAGCGCCTACCCAAACACAGAGATCGCAGAGCAGGCACAGAGTACACGGAGAACCCAAGCGCCGAATGACACCACTGCCAAGGAATGCTCAGCGGCTGTCGGTTTCTTCGTCGGGTTGTCGCGCCTTCTTCCTGGGCGTCTTGCGCGCGCGCTTTTTGCCCTGTTTTTCGACCGGCGGCGCCAACGCTTCGATCTGCTCGGGATCGAGCGCGCCGTCCAGCGCTTCGCGTATCTTTTCTTCGAACTCATCGGTCGCCATCCCGCACGCTTCCCGCGCTTCATCGATCACGCGCGCAATGCGCGCCGCGATATCCAGCGCCGCCGCCTCGGCCATACGGTTGACCATGGTTTTGAGCGACGTGGCGATCGTTTCCTGCAGCCGGGCGTTCAGATCGGCGGGTGCGGGCGCTGACTCTGCTTCCTCGGGCGTGAATCCGATGGCGCCCGAGATGTCGACCTCTTCGAAGTCAACCGCGGAAACGGATCGCGCCGCCCCAACCGCGTCATCCAGCGTTCCGAGATCGTCGGATGCGGATGTTGCGGCGGTTTGGGAGCCGGCCCCCTGCGTGCCCCCACCAGCTTCCTCGTGTTGCGGTAGTTCATCATCGGGATGCGGAAACCAATCGGGCGGCGGATGGGCAAGCCCCCAGATATTTCCCGAGACGACGAACTCCAAGCCGATTTCATATTGTTCGCGCAGATTCTTGGGCCGCTGCACCCACCGGGCGCGTCCGCGGATGACGCGCGGGCTGAGCCTGGGATTCGGATGCGTGACCTCGAGGGTCACAAGCGAATCGCGCTGCACGTAGTTCTTCGATTTATATTTGCAGCCATTGCAGCTCACGCTCAGCGTCGTGGTGAGCTCGCGGAAGGGCTCGCCGAGCGCGTCGACCCCGCTGACCGTGATCGGAACGATCAGCGGCACGCGCGAGCTGCGGCGCTTCTCCGATCCCGAAATGCTTCCGGCTTCGACGGATGCGAGCGTATCGGTCAAGTGTCCTCTGAGGGCGAACCCTTCAAAGCTATCACGTTGCTTGGCGTCCCTCGAAAACTCTTGGCTGGATGGTGCAATAAGGGTAAAGCTGGCCAAGGCCCTGCGCACGTGGAGCGTGCGGGGAGCACGCCCCGCCTACGCTTGAGGAAAGCTTCGGCGGGGCATGCCTGGGCGGCACGTGGCGGGAGCGAGCTCGCGCACTCCGCGGGGCTGCCGTGCGGACCAGTGAGACTGCGGCACGGGTAGGGCAAAAAGCAGATCCCTCGCTGCGTCCCGCGCCCGCACAAAACGCGGGAAAAGCAAAACCGCGCGGGACGCCGCTCGGGATGACAGATGGCTCGATAGAATCGGCTGGATGCTGACGTCAGGGGCGCTCCGTTCGCGAATGCGCTCGGGGCAGACGGGATGGAAGGCGGCTCGCGGCAATTCAAGCGACTGCTGTTCAAGGCAGGCTTCGGCGTATTACGATGTGGTTTGTGGGGCTGAATCGTTCCCGGACGATTCCAAAGGGGGATGATCGCGATGCGCGCTGCTTACGAAAAGGCACTTCTTTTCACACTCCTGGCGTTGCTGGTTCTACCGGCGGTGTCTCGCGCGCAGAATCAGGTGATGGGACGGCTGCAGTTTGTGGCGAAGACCGACGCCGACAAGAAATCGGGCGTGTGGATCGACGGGCAGTACGTGGGGTACGTCGACGAACTCAAGGGCAACAAGGAGATATTTCTGCTGCCGGGCGAGCATGAGGTTTCGGTGCGCCAGTCGGGCTATACGGATTTCACCGAGAAACTGACGATCGAGCCGGGCAAGGAGATTACGGTGAACGTCGCGATGGAAAAGGACCCCAGCGCGGAATACTCGAAGGTCACTTCCGAAATCAAACTCAAGGTTTCGCCGGACCGCGCGGCGGTGTTCCTGGACGGCGGGTACGCCGGAACCGCGCATGAATTCGGGGGCGTCGGACGCGCCATGCTCGTGAAGCCCGGCAAGCACCACATCAAAATCGACTTGCCGGGCTACCGCACATTCGACACCGACGTAAATCTGCTGCCCAACCAGAAAGTGACCATCAAGACGAAACTCGAGCCCGGCAGCATCACGCAGGCCGATCCGGCGCTGACGCATTAGCGGAATTGGGGCACCTGCCGCATAGACAGGATTGTCTGTGCCACCCTCTCAGCGCGGCGAATTCGGCCGCTTCTGCTAGTATTCTGGCGTGAGCGTGGAGCGGGAAAAACTCGAAGCGGACGTTCTGATCATCGGCGCTGGTCCCGCAGGGCTTTCCTGCGCCCTGCATCTCGCGAATTTGATCGAGCAGCACACCGCCGCGAAAAAGTCTCCGGCGCTTTCCGCTGAAAACATTTACGTTCTCGAGAAGGCGCGCGAAATCGGGGCTCATCAGCTTTCGGGCGCGATCATGGACCCGCGCGCGCTGCGCGAGCTGGTTCCCGATTTCGAGAAATCCGCGCCGCTCGATACGCCGGTGACGGGCGACGCCGCTTACTACCTCACCGAAGGCGGTTCCTTCAAGCTGCCCATCACGCCGCCGCCGCTGCGGAATCACGGCAACTACGTGATCTCGCTGAACAAGCTCGTGAAATGGATGGGCGGGCTGGTCGAAAAAAAGGGCGTGAACCTTTTCACGCAGTTTGCCGGGAAGGAGCTGCTCCGCGAGAAGAACGGCATCGCGGGCGTGCTCACCGAGGACAAAGGCGTCGACAAAAACGGCAAGCCGAAGGACAACTTCACGCCGGGGTACGAGCTGCGCGCGAAGGTGACGGTGCTGGCCGAGGGGCCGCGCGGCTCGCTCACCAAGGAGCTGGTGAACCATTTCAAGCTCGATGGATTGAATCCGCAAGTCTACGGCATCGGCATCAAGGAGCTGTGGGACGTGCAGCCCGGCCGCATCGATACCGGGTACGTGGCCCACACGCTTGGGTGGCCACTCGGCTCCGACATTTACGGCGGCGGCTGGATTTACGGATTGCGTGATAATCGCGTTTCGCTCGGCATGGTGATCGGCCTCGAATATCACGATCCGCTTTTCGATCCGCACGCCGCGTTTCAGCGCTTCAAAACTCATCCGTTCGTAAAGAAGATTCTCGAAGGCGGGAAACTCGTCCGCTATGGCGCGAAAACGGTGCCCTACGGCGGGTGGTATTCGCAGCCGCGCAATTACGTGGATGGCGGGCTCATCATCGGCGATTCGGCTAGCCTGCTGAATTCGCAGCGGCTGAAGGGAATTCACACCGCGATCAAGAGCGGCATGCTGGCCGCTGAGACGATCTATGAGGCGCTGTGCGCTGGAGACACCTCGGCGAACGCGTTGAAAAAATATCCGGAGAAAATCGAGCGCAGCTGGCTCAAGCAGGAGCTTTGGGCCGTGCGCAATTTTCACCAGGCGTTTCACCATGGACTGTGGAAGGGACTCGTGCACGCGGGGTTTCAGTTCGTCAGCGGCGGGCGGGGGCTGATCGATCCGATGCGCTGCGAGCCGGGGTATGAGGACTACACGAAGCTGAATCGCGATCGCACGCTCGTCGATCAATCGACGCGATTCAAAGGGGACGGCAAGCTGACGTTCGACCGGCTCACCGACGTCTATCATTCCGGCACGCGGCACGATGAGGATCAGCCGTGCCACCTCATCGTCCTCGATCCCAATATTTGCGGCGACCGGTGCGTGCGGGAGTTTGGGAATCCTTGCCAGTATTTTTGTCCCGCGGCCGTGTATGAGATGGCTATGGAGAACGGCGCGCCGAAATTGAAAATCAATGCGGCGAATTGCGTGCACTGCAAGACGTGCGACATTGCTGATCCGTATCAGATTATCAATTGGGTGCCGCCCGAGGGTGGCGGCGGGCCGAATTACGAAGGAATGTGATCATCCGATGAGGATAATCATCCTGAGGCCCGCGCCTTGGTTTATTGCCGGCCGAAGGATCGCGTGATGCATGCGCCGAATAGCGCGGAAGAGCAGATCCCTCGCTTCGTTCCGCGCCCGCACAAACCGCGGGAAAGACCAAGACGCGGGACTGCTCTCGGGATGACAGGAGATAGGTGGTCGCAGAAATGAGCGGAAGCTGTCGGGCCGCAAACCCGAGAGCCGGCGCGACGCTTCGCGTCTAACTCTCGCCGAGCTTTACCCGGATGTCCAATTTCTTGCCGCCGCGCACGACCGTCAGCGTGACGGTATCGCCGGGCCACTCGCGATTGAGCAGCAAATTCAAATCGGTCTGGCTCGTGACGGACTTGCCATTGATGGCGACGACGATGTCGCCGCCGATGCGCAACTGCTGCAGCCCCGCGAGCACGATGCGGTCGCCACCGCGCAGCCCCGCTTGCGCCGCGGGCCCGCCGGGCTCGACGCGCTCGATCAGGATTCCCTGCTTCACGCTGAGGCCCAGGGCGTCGGCGAGGCCGGGCCAGATGGCGCGGCCCTCGGCGCCGAGCGTCGCGCGGGTGACGCGTCCTTTGGTGATCAGATCCTCGGCCACGCGCCGCGCCGTGTTGATTGGGATGGCGAAACCGATGCCCGCCGTGGTTCCGGTGGGCGCGTAGATCGCGGAATTGATGCCGATCACTTCGCCGTGCGAATTCAGCAGCGGACCGCCTGAATTGCCGCGATTGATGGCGGCGTCCGTCTGGATCGCTTCGTCGATGAAGGTGTTGTCGCCGGTTTGCACCGTGCGGCCGAGCGAGCTGACCACGCCCGTGGTGAGCGTGCTCTCGAACCCGAAGGGATTTCCGATCGCGAGGACGCGCTGGCCGACCAGCAGATTGCGCGAATCGCCCAGCTTGAGCGTCGCGAGCTTATGTCCGCCGGGATCGATTTGGATCAGCGCGATGTCGTTTCGCGTGTCGGCGCCGATATATTTTGCTTTGTAGTGCGACTGGTCGCCGAGAATCACCTCGATTGTGTCCGCTCCCTGCACCACGTGATAGTTCGTGAGGATGTGGCCGTCGGTATCGATGACGAAGCCCGAGCCGGCGCCTTCCACCGGCACGGCATTGAAAAAGAAATCGTACTGCACGGCGCGGGTGACGATATTCGCCACGGCCGGCGACGCCTGCCGGTAGATGCGGACGTTTTCTTCTTCGATCGGGTCGAGGGTTTCGGTCGACGCAGGCGCTTGCAGCGCGGCGACCGATCCCGGCGTGTGTTGGCCGTAATGCGTGCCGAGCCAGTACGCGCCGAGGCCGATGATCGCGCCGAGAGCCAGCAGGCGAAGGGCGCGTCTTCGATTTTCCGGTGTCGTCATGTCCCTTTACCGTTCTTCTTATCGAGCGCGCTGGCCTCTTGCTCGAGCTTGGCCAGGAGCGCTTCGACCTGGCGCTCAGTCTCTTCGAGCGAGCCGGAGCAGTCGATCACCTCGTCGGCCAAGCCGCGCTTTTCATCGATCGGCATCTGCGCGGCGATGCGGTGCTGCGCCTGTTCGAGCGAGAGGCCGCGTTCCTTCAGGCGCTCGAGCTGCTGGTCCGGGCGGGACCAGCAGACGACCACGACGTCGAAATATCTTCGCAGGCCCGCTTCGAAGATTAGCGCGGCGTCTTCGAAGGCGATTGACGGGCCGCCGGGACCGTCGAGCCTCGCGAACCAATCCTCGGAGATATCTCTGATGCGGGGATGAAGGATTCCGTTGAGGATGGCGCGCTTTGCGGGGTCGGCGAAAACCATCGCGCCGAGTTTTCCGCGATCGATCGCGCCGCCCGCGCCGAGAATGCTATCGCCGAATTCGCGCACCACCGCATCATAGGTCGGCTGTCCGGGTTCGAGGAGCTCGTGGGCGATAGCATCGGCGTCGAAGACCATGTGGTCGCGGTCGCGCAGCATGCGATCGACCGTCGATTTGCCCGATGCGATTCCGCCGGTGAGGCCGACTCGCAGCATCAGTTACGCGCGGAGACCGCCGCGGGTGCGGGCGCGCGCGCTCCGCGACGCATGCGGGCGGCTTTTACCGTGTTGCTCATCAGCATGGCGATGGTGAGCGGGCCCACGCCGCCCGGGACCGGCGTTAACGCGCCGGCGACGCCGACTACGTCGGGATGAACGTCGCCGATAATTGCCGTGCCCTTTTTCTGAAATTCGGCGAGGCGCTCGGGGAAATTGGCGAAGAAGCTTTCGGCTTGCTTCGCGTCGTTGATGCGATTGATGCCGACATCGATCACGGTGGCGCCGGGGCGAACGTATTCGGTGGTGACCGTGGCGGCGCGGCCGATCGCCGCGACGACGATATCGGCGCGGCGGACCACGTCTTTCAGGTCTTTGGTTTTCGAGTGCGCGATCGTGACGGTGGCGCTGGCGTGGAGCAGGAGGAGCGCCATGGGCTTGCCAACGATGTCGCTGCGGCCGAGGACTACTGCGTTTGCGCCTTCGATTGCGACGCCGCTGCGCCGCAGAATTTCCATCACGCCGGCCGGCGTGCACGCCACCAGAGCCGGGCGGCCCGCCACGAGATGGCCCACGTTTACCGGGTGGAATCCGTCAACGTCTTTCGCGGGATCGACCGCCTCGAGAATTTTCTTCGAATCGATTTGCGACGGCAGCGGAAGTTGCACCAGGATTCCGTCGACATCATCGCGGGCGTTGAGGCCCTCGATCACTTCCAGAAGTTCGTCCGTTGAAATCGTGGCCGGGGGCGTGATGTGGAAACTCGCGAGGCCCAGCTTCGTGCAGGCCGCGATTTTGCTGTTCACGTAGACTTTCGATGCCGGATTGTCGCCAACCAGCACGGCTGCCAATCCCGGCTTGATTCCCGCCGCCGCGAGCGATGCGATTTCGCCCTCGAGTTCGGCGTAGATTTGATCTCGTATTGCGTTGCCGCTCAGGATTCGCGCTGACAAGTGGTGCTCCTCGTTGTGATTTGTGGTTTCCGGACCCGCCATGATAGCAAAATCCCGGCTCGCGCGGACACGCCGGTGGATGGTGGTTGACCGCGAGCATGGATGCATCGTCGGACTAAACACAGAGATCACAGAGGGGGCACAGAGTTCACGGAGACCGAGGCCATTTGGAGACCGTCGGATACGCCCAGCGGCGATAAGCGAATCGGCAGAATCCTGGCGGTCTGCTTTCGCAGACGATCCGACAAGATTCTGCCGACGTGACTTGCAGCGCGCGAGGCGCACTTCGTGACGAGCCTCGTGGAAAAGTTTACGTAAGCTAGTTTCCGCCGCCGGCGGGTGCTGCTGATTTCTTCGCCGTCCAGTTAATTGTGTTGCCCATCACGGAGAAGGTGCCCTTCATCGCATCCCCGTCGACCGTGCCGGTGTAGTCGATCTTCATGTCGCCGTTGGGCGTGGTGCGCGTGATGGAGAAGGCGATGTTGTTGCCGGTGACGCTGCCCGTGACGGGAGCTTCGCCGCGCGCGCCCTTCATCGTGCCGGTGAGCTTGGTGCCGTCTTGCTGGAGCGTGAGCGTTTGGGTCATCACGTTGCCGTCGCGGCCCGGGGCGCTGAGATCCCACGCGCCGGCGACGTTGACATCCTGCGCCCGCGCGATGTGCGCCATTGAAAGAACCAAAAGGCAAAGCGACGCTAGCAAAATACTGTTTCTCTTCATTCGATCTTCTCCTTGGAGTGAGCTGCGATTTTTGGTAGGTGCCCTGATGTCGGATGTTTCGACATCCCTGCCCAAGCTGGGTTGGAGGTACAGCCATCCTCTGCGTACAAGGACGTTCGGCAAGGCCCTCGCGTTACATCACGGAGTCGCGTCAGCAGAAAGACCCACTCTCACTTCGAGGGTGGGACCCGGAACTTCCAAAGGCCAGAGGAGCCGGCGAGACGCCCTTCGACCTCGCTCAGGGTAAACCGGCACTACGATCAGGGCTTTGCTTGCTCTAATTCCGCGGCGGCGGAATCGATCAAGGCGGTTTCGGCGTCGAGGACCTTGGAGACGCGCGCGATTTCGGACGTGGCTTCGTCCCAATGGCGCTGCTCGATGGCGCCGCGGACGCCCGGGATGGTCTTCGCGTCATATCCCGCATAGACGCCGGGCGCGTCGATCATCTGCTTGTACCAGGGGCGGCGGAGCAAGCCCTCCTGCGTGGTGAGGCGCTGCTCGCTTTGGGCGAGCTTCGCGTTCAAATCCTGCAGCACGGCGGGGGCGACGCCGGCGGCCCAGGCTTTGTCGAGCGCCTTGTGATATCGCTCGGCGCTCTGGGTGAGCGCGTCGGTGGAATTATCGAGAGGCGCGAAATTGAGATGCGGAGGCACATCCTCGCGCGGCGGCGGATAGGTGGGATGACGCGGATCGCTGATGGCGCTGTACAGCCCTTCGTCGAGCTCCTTGTCGCGCTCGATGGCTTTCTTCCCGCTCGTCGTCCGCCAGTTTTTTCAATTCTTTCACGTAGCCATCGATCGTGGTCGGAGAGATCCTGGAATTCGAATGGGAGAAGGTCGGCGTCGGCGAAGCGCATCACGGCGGTGCCGATGGTCTGCGAAAGGGCGCGACCGTATAGGAAATCGGTATCCGAGAAATGCGTGTACCAATAGAAGTCGTCGTAAACGGAGTGATAGATGCCGCCGTCATCTTCGCCATCGTATCCGAGATTCGCGGAGGCAATTCCCAGGTGGTCGATAAAAGCGGTGTAATCGCTGCCGGAACCGAGCGCTCCCACGGGAATGATCGGCGCGGCCGAGAATTTCCTGGCGGTCCGCTTCGGACTTGGCTTGCGAGATATCGAGCAATCTTTCGCGTTCCCAGACGGAGACGTGGGCTTCGGGGTCCTGAATGTCGCGGGCCACGCCATTGAGGAAATGAGTCGAGCGATGTGGAACCGCTCCATGTCGAGAAAGCCGCGGTCGTTGCTGTCGGTATTGAAATAGACGACGGCGTGCTGCTGGAGTTCGTCGGCATGCTCCTCGACCCATTCGGTCGAGCCGAGAAGGCCGGGCTCTTCACCATCCCACGCGCAATAGATGATCGTGCGCTTGGGGCGCCAGCCCTGCTTCCACAATTCGCCGAAAGCGCGGGCTTCTTCGAGCAGGGCCGACTGGCCGGAGAGCGGATCCTCGGCGCCGTTGACCCACGCGTCGTGATGATTGCCGCGAATCACCCACTGATCGGGCTTCGCCAGAGCCGGGAAGCCTGGCGATGACGTCGTAGATCGGTTTTATGTCCCAATTGGATTTCACGACCAGATGGACTTTCGCGGGACCCGCGCCCACGTGATAAGGAATCGCGAGAGCGCCGCGCCAGCTCTCGGGCGCCATGGGTCCTGCGAGCGCGGCGAGTAGCGGCTGGGCATCGCCGTAGGAGATCGGCAGAGTCGGGAATCTTCGTGATGCCGGTGCGCGTCCTTGATCGGCAGGCGCTTGGCGTCGGGCGTGGCGCCGACACCGGGCGTGAGCGGATCGCCAGGGCTGTAGGAAGGAAAATCCATGACGCTGCCGCGCTGCACGCCGTCGGCGGGCGCATCGGGCCCTTCGGGAAAACATCGCCGTGCGAGTAGCCGTCGTCGTGCGGATCGGAATAGATGATGCAGCCGACGGCGCCGTGCTCGGCCGCGACCTTCGGCTTGATGCCGCGCCACGAGCCGCCGTAGCGGACGATGACGATGGCGCCCTTCGACGGAGACGCCGAGGCGGTCGAGCTGGTCGTAATCCTCGGGAACGCCGTAGTTGACGTAGACGAGCGGCGCGGTGACGTCGCCATCGGTGGAGTAGGCGTTGTAGGTGGGCAGCTGCTCGGCTCTGCTGGCTCGAAGTGGGATCGACGGCGACGGCGCGGCTCTTGCAGCTTCGCAGTGAATTTCGTGGGCTCGACCAGTTCGAGGAGGCGTTCTTTGGGCGTGGGGAAAAGGACGTTGAAATTCTCGATGTGCGCGTCCCAGCCCCAGGATTTGAATTGGGCGAGAATCCACTCGGCGTTGTCCTTGTCGTAGGGCGAGCCGACGTGGTGGGGCATAGGCGCTGAGGCGGCGCATGTTTTCGCGCTCATTGTCCGGGCTGGGGATGGCGCGGAACTTCGTCTCCCAGTCGCGCTCGACGGGCGAGCTGGTGCGCGTGAAACCCTGGAGCGAATCTTCGTCGGCCGCGGCCGGAAGCAAGAGGGCAAACAGTACGATAAACGCCATCGTGAACGCGCGTTTCATGGATGCTCCATAATTGGAATGCCAGCGACTTTCGTACGAAGAGGCAGAAATTACAAGAAATATGTGCGGGGCAGACGGGCCCGCCATCGAGGCGCCCCGGGGCGCAGGTGGAATTGGCGGCAGAAGGCAATACTGAGAATTGACTCCGAACGGGCCCGAGGGTAGGTTTTGTGTGGAACGAAGAGGAGAGTTTCCGGTGCAGCGCGCGGCGTGGATCTCAGGGCTTGTGATGCTTTCCGTTGCGTTTGCCTCGGGCGATCGCAGGCGGCTATTTCTGCCCGACAAAGATTCGCCTGCCATCGAGTACGGCACGCGGCCCACGACCGACGCGGTCTCGCGGCTGAATTTGGCCATCCAGCAGGGCAAAGTTCATCTGAAGTTCGACGACAAGCAAGGCTATCTGCGCTCCGTGCTCGAGGCGCTGGACGTGCCGATCCAATCGCAGCTCGTGGTGTTTTCCAAGACGAGCTTTCAGATGTACCGCATCTCGCCGAGCAACCCGCGCAGCCTTTATTTCAACGACTCGGTGGCGGTGGGTTGGGTGCGCGGCGGGCCGATCGTGGAATTGGCGGCGGAAGATCCCACGCAAGGAGTGATCTTCTACACGCTCGATCAGAAGCCGGCGGAGAAGCCGCAGTTCGTGCGGCACGATGACACGTGCCTGGCGTGCCACCAGGCGGGCGTGCCAAGCATGCGGATACAAAGCGTGTATCCGGCGCCGAGCGGGCTGCCGATCGAGGAGCTGGGCGAATACGGGACCACGGACGCGAGCCCCTTCGCGCAGCGGTGGGGCGGATGGTACGTGACGGGCGAGACCGGATCGATGCGGCACATGGGCAATGCGGTGCTCGGCGATGCGACGAAAGCGGACTCCATTTTCGACCACCAGACTTTGAATCTGAAATCGCTCAAGGGCAAATTCGATACGGGTGCGTATCTTTCGCCTTACAGCGACATCGTGGCGCTGATGGTTTTCGAGCACGAGATGCACATGATGAATCTTTTCACGATGGCCGGATGGCAGGTGCGGTATTCGGAATATGAAGATCAAACCAGCACGGACCCCGTGGACCGGCTGGGAACCACCGAAGCGGTGCTGCGCGAAGCGGCGAACTCGGTGGCCGACGCCATGCTGTTTGCCAACGAGGCGCCGCTGCCGAACGCGATCGAGGGAACGTCGGGATTCGAGGAAATGTTTTCGGCGGAAGGGCCGCGCGACAGCGAGGGAAGATCGCTGCGGCAATTCGATCTTCAAACGCGGCTGATGCGCTATCCGTGCAGCTACATGATCTATTCGCCCGCTTTCGATGCGCTGCCGGACGATCTGAAGCAGGCGATCTACGATCGGATGTGGATCATATTGTCGGGACGAGACACAGCCAAGAAGTACGCGAAATTCTCGCTCGCGGATAGGCAAGCCATCGTCGAGATCCTGCGCGCCACCAAGAAGAACCTGCCAGACTACTTCCAGCCGCCCATCAGCTAGACTGGCCTTTCGGGTGGCCTCATCGGGAACTTCCTGCGACCCCTGCGCGTATCCTACAGTGCGCCCCGTTATGCGGATGTCGCGCCTTGACTAAATTGCTGCAAGCGGGGCCGCCGCTTTAAAGGAGAAACGCATGTTCTGCAACAATTGTGGCTCGGCCATCGCCGCGGATCAGTCGATTTGTGGGCATTGCGGCAAGAGCACGACCGGAGCGCGCGTGGCGAGCGCGGCGCGCATGCGTGTCGCCGAACACGTCCATCTGCTTGCCATCCTCTGGTTCGTCGATGGCGCGCTCTTGCTGATTCCCGCCGTCATAATGGCGGTGCTTGCCGGAATCGTAACATCACCCTTGGCATGGCATGGAGTCGACAACGTCGCATTGGTGCTTGTGCCGGGAATCTTCATGATCCTGTGCGTGATTTTCCTTATCTTTGCGGCGCTTCGGTTTATCACCGGATGGGGGCTGCTGAAGCTGGCGCCATGGGGGCGAATCTTCGCGCTGGTGATGGCGTTCCTGGATCTGTTGCACGTCCCGCTCGGCACTGCACTCGGCGTTTATACGCTGTTCGTGCTGCTGCCCGACGCCGCCGGCGACGAGTATCGACAAATGTCGCAAGCGCGCGGTTAGCTCCGGAAGCCTAGAGAAGCGGACAGCCGCGACCTTGTCCTGTAATCCAGGAGACGCAGCGCCACATCTGGACGGGATTGCTCGCCGCGGAATCGCGGCCAAAAGTGTACCGAAGCCGAAGGCCGTCGCCCTGGAATGAACTCGCGAGTGCTGCCTGATCCTTGGCCCGAGGCCGCGGCTCTGAAAGGCGACGCCGGATTCCGGCGATCCGCGCTGCAGGCTGTGCGAATAATACGCGCTCTCGAAGAAATCGAATCCCAGGCCGCGCCATACGTGAGCGATCGGCACGCTTGATTCCGTCATCAGTGGCGTGCGCAATACGTCGATTGGGACGCGGCTCGCCAGGCTTCGGTCAGCTTTGTACGCGCCGGCCAACGCAGATGAGGCGCGTGGAAGCGGTTTATCGGGCAGGACGGCGGATGATGGCATGCGGACCGGGCGAAATGAAGGCGTGGCAGCGGCGCGAGACGTTTCGCTCGCGAGAATGATTCGCATTCTTGGCGTCTGCGCCGCTGCCGGGAAAAAGGTGCCCAGGAATAATCCCGCGATCAGTATGAAGTGAGTCCGCATGAGCGTGCCTCGTATTTCAGCGTGAACTTTCGATCTCCCGCGATCGCTGACGAATTTGGAAGATCGGCGTTTCACGCACACCACAATGGCCCTTTCGAGCGAAATGGACCATACACGCAAAGCGTTAAGCGCCTGGAAGACTTGCTGTACGGGACCGAGCGCAGACGCGATCGGTGACCTCATTTCGTACAGGATTCGCTGGCGCCGGCCTACGAGGATTCCTGGCTTGCAAGCGCGGCGTACTTGCCTTTCTAGGACTCGCGCGTTGGGATGCGCGAAAACGCTCGGTGTACAATATTAAGAGCGGCCGACGGTCGCGAGAGGAATCGGCGACGATGTTTGGCGAACTTACGGAACGCAAGCAACTGGAACGCGCGATGCGCGATTCGGGGCGGCTCCCGCCCGGGCAATCGGCGACGCTGAAGTGGCCCGTGCTGCACGTAGGCAGCGTGCCACGCTTCGATCCGAAGACCTGGGATTTCAAGATTACCGGATTGGTCGAAAAGCCGGTGCGGCTTAGCTGGGATGAATTCAGCCATCTGCCGATCACCGGCGTGACGGCGGACATGCACTGCGTGACACGCTGGAGCCGGTTCGACGTGCGCTGGGAAGGCATCGCGTTTACCGAAGTGGCGAAACTAGCAGCGATCAAGCCCGAGGCGAAATACGTGATGGTCCATGCAGAAGAGGATTTCACGTCGAACGTGCCGCTCGAGGACCTGATGCGGCCCACCACGCTCTTTGCGCTGAAGCACAACGGCGAGCCGTTGCCGGGCGATCACGGGTATCCGGTGCGACTGATAGTCCCGCACCTGTATGCGTGGAAGAGCGTGAAGTGGGTGCGCGGGATCGAATTCATGGCGCACGACGCCCCCGGATTCTGGGAAGAGAACGGCTACAACATGTACGGCGACCCGTTTCGCGAACAGCGCTTTTCCGGGTAGCGGCATTCGCGATGGCCCGGAGAGTCTTCGCGGACGCGGCTGTTGCGCCGCGGATTCGAGTTGCGTATTCTTCCCGAGATGTTCTCCCTTGTTATCGGCTTGTGTATTACCCTGCTTGGTCCGCAAGCTGCCACGAATTCCGCCGCTGCGCCAGCCGCATCCCCTCCGCAAGAAAATCGCATCACATTGACCGCGCAGGATATTTCCCAATTACAGGCGCAGGCCGAGCGTGGCGATTCGACAGCGGAGTTCCACTTGGCGCGAGCCTACGAACAAGGCAACGGAGTTCCCCAGAACGAAGAGACAGCGGCGAAGTGGTATACCAAGGCGGCCGACCAGGGAAATCCAGAGGCCGAGAACCAAATGGGGGTCATGTATCTGACCGGCGAAGGAGTGCCAAGGAACAAACAACAGGCGGTGGCGTGGTACCACAAAGCGGCGCGTCAGGGCAACGCCGAGGCGATGTTCAATCTCGGCGCCGCGTATTACAACGGCGACGGCGTCGACATCGATGACGCGCTTTCGTATGCGTGGTTCACGCTTGCACAGGAGGCAGGCGACCCGAAGGCGGGTGAAGCCGTGCAGCGCGCGGAGTCCGAACTGAAGCCTTGGGCGATTACTGATGCGTTCACGAAGATCGCTGAATTTTACGAGCAGGGTAAGTACTTGCCAGAAAACCGCGCCGAGGCTGCTCGCTGGTGGCTGAAGGCTGCCAACCGAGGAGATGCCGACGCGCAAGTTACGATCGGGGTGCACTTACTCCTGGGACAAGGGATTCCGCCGGACCCGGTTCAGGGACAGTATTGGTGCGAGCAAGTCGCAAAGCAACGGGACCCGCGGGGCGAAAACTGCATGGGCTACCTGTACCGGCACGGTGTGGGCGTTGCGGCTGACCCGAAGGAGGCCCGGAAGTGGTACGAGCAATCAGCGAAACGAAACGACGTTCTCGGGACGAAAATGCTCGCCGAAATGGAGGCCAGCGGCGAGGGCGGCAAGGCCGACGGCAAGGCCGCGTGTCTGCTCTATGCGAGGCTGGCCCTCGCGGGAGACAAAGACTCGCTGCAACGCCTCGCGCAGTTGAAGCTGCAGATCAGCCGCAAGGATTGGGACGCTGTGGAAAAACAACTCTCCTTGATGCACCTCGATCGAAAGAAACTGGACGACCAGCTTCGGAATGCCAATTCACATTGAAGCGCATGCGCTGATGGACTCCCCCGGGCAATACCTCTTACTCCGCCTCGTCCCCATCGTCCATCGTGATCTCTAGGGCGAATTTTACGGCGTCGCCCTCGGCCAGCTTCCGGCACATGCGGTCCAGGTTCTCCTGCTCGCGCTTACCCAGCACGCACATCTTGGCTCGAAGGACTTTCCCGCGCTTCGGCAGAATCCTCTCGACCACCTTCTTTCCTTCGGCGGTCAGATGGACGATCGCCTTGCGCCCGTCGGCCTTGTCGGCGCGCCGAACCAAGTACCCGTCAGCCTCCAGATTCCTGGTTACTACACTTATAGTGCTATCGCCAAACATGATCCTTCCCGCAAGCTCCCCGGTGGCCATCGGACCATACAGCAGCAGGTGTTCCAGTACCCGGAATTGGCTCGAGGTCAGCCCGAACATCTCGCATTGCCGGTCCAAAAGGTCGTCCAGCGAACGGACCGCCCGCTCCAGGCTGGCGTAGGTCGCCAGCGCCCGCATCTTCCTGTCGTCTTGCGATTCCGCCATTTAAGCCCCTTTTAACGCGGGATAAGGGCCCGAATCGAGCCATTTTACGCCATTTTAAGGCCGAATTTGCCACCACTGGAGAAATATTAGAAGGTTCGGAGTGAAGTAGCCTTTATGGCCGGACTGGTGTCTAAAACGGGAAATGCGCCAGACCCCACTCAAGCGCTGTCATCCCGAATCCCATCCGCGCCTTTTGCGGATGGCGTGAGGCATGTGCTTGTGCCTTTCGTGCCTTTGCTCCTCGTATCTTCGACGGCCCTCACTCCATCCACTACCGACGATCCGCTACACGCCGCGCTTTCATCCCGAATCCCATCCACGCCCTTTGCGGATGGCGTGAGGGATCTGCTTTTGCTTTTCTGAACCTCTGGTGCGTTCTGGTGCAAAGTGGTGTACACTGGTGGCGATGGGGACACCCAGGAAATCGGTTCGCAAAAGCGTCTCGCTGCCTCCTCGTATCGCGGAGCACGTGCGCGTGATCGCCAGAACGCGCAAGACAAGCGATAATCGGGTGCTTGTGGATCTGATCGAAGCCGGTCTCCAATCGAAGGAGGCCGAAAAAGTGCGCTTCTTCGCACTTGCCGACCGCCTCTCGCAATCCCAGGATTCCGCTGAGCGCAACCGCATAAAGAAGGAACTGGCGCGGATGACCTTCGGTGAGTAATGCCGAAAATCCAGTGGACGGAGCTTCCGCTGGCGCTGCGACAACATCTTGACCGCCTCGAAGAACGTAAGATAACCGCAGATAATCTCTACCGACTGAAACTATGGCGAGCGTCGGAGCCTGATGCGCCTGAAGGCGAATGGTACAAGGACTTCGGTTCATTCAAGCTTTGCGGCGAAGGCAAATTCCCCAAGACATTTCTCCTCAAGGGACAGGCGGCCCGTGGGAAGCCGCTCTAACGCGATAACGTGAAAAAACGCCGCGGACGAAGTCTCCGCGGCGTTTACACACTTCGCTTTTGCGAGCGGGCGTCAATAGATGTCGTACTGCTCCCAGTGGAGCGTTGGGTCGGCCTGGATGATGATGCTCTTTTTCGTCCAGCGCTCGAGCTCTTCGACGAGCGAGGACTCGCGCGTCTTCAGGGCTTTGCCGATTTCCGGATGGACGCGGAGCGTGATGCTGCCCGACGACATTTCGGGCGCCATCTTGCGGGCTTCCGTCTGGATTTCGTAGCAGAGCGTCGGAATCGATTTCACCATGCCGGAGCCGGTGCAGTAGGGGCACGGCTGGCAGAGCGTGCGTTCGAGCGCCTGCTTGGTGCGCTTGCGCGTGATGGCGATCAGGCCGAATTCGTTGAAGCGCAGCATCTTCGACGGCGCGCGGTCGGCTCGCAACGCCTCTTCGAGCGCGGCCATCACTTTTTCGCGATTGCGGCGCTCTTCCATATCGATGAAGTCGATGATGATGATTCCGCCGAGATCGCGCAGGCGCATCTGGCGGACGATTTCCTTCACCGCTTCGAGGTTGGTGCGGACGATGGTGTCTTCCAGGCGATTCGAGCCTTTGCCGACGAATTTGCCGGTGTTGACGTCGATCGCGACGAGCGCTTCGGTGTGGTTGATCACGATGTAGCCGCCCGACTTGAGCCACACCTTCGGACGCAGGCCCTTGTCGATTTCCTGCTGGATGCCGAATTCCTCGAAGACTGGATTTTCCTTGGTGTAGAGCTTCACGCGGTCGACGAGGCCCGGCTGGAAGCGGCTCATGAACTCGATGATCTTCGTGTACTCCTCTTCGGAGTCGACCCAGATCGCGGCGTAATCCGAGCTGATGTGGTCGCGCAGCATGCGCTCGACCAGATTCAGATCGCGGTGCAGAAGCGACGGCGCTTTGCGCTGCTCGGAGCGCGTCTTGATTTCAAACCACGTGCGCGTGAGGAATTCGACGTCCGCGCGCACTTCTTCGGGAGCGGCGCTCGCGGCTGCGGTGCGAACGATGAAGCCGCCGCCCGCCGCGCCCTTCGCGTCGTTCACAAGATGGCGCAGGCGCGAACGCTCCTCGGCGGAAGCGATTTTGCGCGAGACGCCGGTGTGGTCGAGCGTCGGCATGTAGACGAGGAAGCGTCCCGGAAGCGCGATGTGGCTGGTGATGCGGGCGCCCTTTTTGCCGAGCGGCTCTTTCGCGATCTGGACGATGATTTCCTGGCCTTGCTTCAACATGTCCGCGATGAGCTGCGGACGACGCGGCTGCGTGCGATGGCTGTGACCGCCGTGGCCTTGCTGCGGACGGCGACCGCGATCGTCGCGGCGACCACGGCCGCGGTCGCGACCGCCGCGGCGCCCCGGATGCTGCATGCGGGCGCGAAAATCATTGCTGCGCACGCTTGCCTTCCAGGGCTGGCCATGCGGCGCAGCGCCTTCGGCGGCTGCGGGTGAAATGTTTTCGCCGGCGACCGTTTCGGAGCTGGCAGCCAGCGCGTCTTCCGCCGTCATTTCTTCGCGATGCTCGCCGATTTCAGTTTCGCCGCCATTTTCGGGCGGGGCGATCATGCCTTCGCCTTCGGCGACCTCTTCTTCTTCCTCGAGAGCCAGATCTTCCTCGGCGGCAGCCTCGGCCTCTTCGGCGTCGGCGGCTTCCGTTGCGGCGATCTCTTCAGGAGAAGCGAAGACCCGATCTTCGGCGGCGCGCTCGATTTCGTCGCTCTGGGCGTCGGCGACGTGCTCGGCGAGAGCGGCCGCTTCCTCATCGGTCAAGTCCGGAGCGGCCGCGTGCGCGGCTTCGAGTTCCGCGGAGTTGGTGGTCCCGCGAGCTGTTCCGTAAGTTGTCTCGTGAGACTCGACCTCGCGTTCCTCTTCTTCCGGTTCTTCGTGGCTCGATTCGATTTCTTCGGCTACCTCGAACGCGGCGACTGGCTCCACGCTCTGAGCGGCTGCCGGTTCCGCGTGCTTCCACTTCGAGATCGACTCGCCGGGAAGCGGCTCGAGGCCGGAAGCCGACGGATGGGTTTCGGGACGGAATTCGGGGCGGGCCGGCCGGGGCGCTTCGACGACCGATTCCGGGAAACTCGGTGCAGGTGACGCTTGAATTTCGGTGGCTGGCTCGGGTGCGGCGACATGCGTTTCCGCCGCCGGAACATTTTCTTCGATAAAGGCGGGCGGCGCTGCGGAGGGCGGCTTCTCCTTATATTTCGCGAGAGACTCGCCCGGAAGAATGATCGGGACGTAGTCCGCCGGCAGAGCGGGCTCACTCGACTGGTCTTCGTGGGGCCGAGGCGACGCGTATTTCGAAGGCGGCAACTCGCGGCCGTAGCGGTGATCGCCGCCGCCACTGCCACCGCGCCCGCCTCGATTATCGCGCCGGCCAAAGCGGCCGCCGCGACGTCCACCCCCGCCGCGCCTGCCGAAATCGCGACCTCCGCGATCCGGACGGGGCGAGCGGTTTTCAAACTGCGGGCGATCGGGAGAGGAAGTGTTGAGCGCCGGCGGTGGAGGTGGAGGCGCGACAGGCGCCGATGGAATTGCGCGTTCGGATGCGAACTCTTCCGTTTGCGCCCCAAAGGGAGCCGGAGCGGATTCGACGTCCGCGGGCTCGAGCGCAGGCGCCGCCGCACTGGCGGGGAAAATCTGGCCGCCCTGCTCCTCCATCTTTTGAATCTTTTCCTCGGCGGTCGTGGCGATGTGCTCGTCGAACTCTTCGATGCCTTCGAGGAAGTCGGTGACGTAGAGGAAGGCGTCGCTATCGAGGCCGATTTCCACGAAGGCCGACTGCATGCCGGGCAGCACGCGCGTTACACGGCCCTTGTAGATGCTTCCGACTAACGCAAACTCTTTTTCACGCTCGACGTAATACTCACAAAGCTGTCCTTCTTCGAGAATCGCGACCCGCGTCTCGTGCGGGTTCGCGGAGATTACCATTTCCTTCGACATTTAGAAACTCCTCATGGAGCATCCGAGTGCGGCGGCGCAGGAGAATTTCGCGTGCGCCAGAGCCGGCATGGGGGAAGGCAATGCCTTCGACGAGCCACGACGGGCCGCCCAGGAAAGAACCCAAATTTTTCGGATGGACTTTCCCCACTCGATGCGTCCTTCGATCAATGCTGAATTCCCCGGTCCCGAAGGGGCGGAACGCGGGGCACTGGGCGCGGCGGGCGATCAAGAAAGATACTCGAGTCAAGGCGCCGCCGCTACCTATACCTTTGATACTCATCTCAACAAAACGGAGCGGGGCTAATTGACGAAACGCCGCATGCGGACGTTCATCACCAAGCCCAAAGCCAGAAACACAAAAGCCGTCGCCGAACCACCGTAGCTCATCAGCGGCAACGGGATACCAGTAACCGGCATATCGCCGATCACCATCGAAGCATTGACCAGAACGTGGAAACCCAGAATGGCCGTCACTCCCATCACGACATACATGCCGGCCTTGTCTTTCGCTTTCTGCGCGTTGTCCACCAAGCGCAGAATCAATCCCAGATACAGAAGCAAAACGACGCAAACTCCTATGAAACCTTGCTCCTCGGCGAGCGCGGCGAGAATGAAGTCCGAATACCGGACCGGCACAAAGCCCAATTGGTTCTGACTGCCCTTCCCGAATCCTTTTCCCCAAAAGCCACCTGAGCCGACGGCAATCTCGGACTGCAGAATCTGATAGCCCGCCCCGCGCTGATCTTCTTCCGGATGCAGGAACGTCTGAATGCGCTGCTGCTGGTAAGGCTTCAAATGACGGCGCATGTTCCAAGCGACCGGAACCAGCAGCGCGATCACGACTACGCCGATCGCCAGATGTTTCCACTCGATGCCGGCGAGAAAAGCACCAACGACGGCCACGGGAACCAAAACCATCGCGGTCCCCAAATCGGGCTGCTTCAAAATCAAAGCCACGGGAACCAAGGTCAACGCGGCAATCTTCGCCAAATCGCGAAGCGTGAGGCGGTCGGTGCGCACTTCCGTGAAGTAGCGCGCCAGCACGATGATTATAATCAACTTCATGAGTTCTGACACTTGCAAATTCTCGCCGCCGATGGAAATCCAGCGTTTGGCGCCCAGGCGCGAGTACCCGAGGACCAGAACGACGAGAAGGCCGGCAATCCCGACCATGTAGAGAATGGGCGCCTGGTCCAGAAGGGAGTGGTAGTCGATGCGGGAGATGACGAACATTCCCACAATCCCAACCCCGATCCAAATGAACTGCCTCCACTGCATTCCGGCCATGGCGCTGGCATGCGTGGAAGAATAGATCTCGAGAACGCCGATCGTGCAGATGGCGGCCACGATGGCCATGAGTGTCCAGTCGAAATCGTTAACGCTGGGACGGTCTTTCACTAGCGCTGCGCTCCGGTGGCGGCGACGAAGGATGCGGGCTTGGCTGATGGCGGCGGAGACGCAGAAGCCGACGAGGTTCCGGTAGGCTGGGGCGCGGGCATCTGGAAGTGACCGGCCTTCTTGTCGTAATAGGCTTTCACGACGTCGCGGACGATCGGCGCAGCCGACGTGCTGCCAAATCCGCCGGCCTGGACCAGAGCCGCGACGACGATTTCCGGATTGCGGCGGGGAGCAATGCCGACGAACCAACCGTTTTCCTTCAATTTCTTTCCGAGTTTATTCTGGAGGTCGTAGCTTTCAATTTGGGCCGTTCCGGTTTTGCCGGAGAAGTCGACGTTTTGCAGCTTGACGAGTTCGGAGGTGGTGCCATCGGGTTCGTTAACGACTCCCCACATACCGTCGGTGACTTGCTTTACTGTGTCATCCGAAAGCGGGAAAACCTCGGGGGGCGGCTCGGCGGCGTCTTTGAGGAGATGCGGGTGGATCAGCGTGCCGCCGCTGGCTACGGCGGCGATCATGCGAGCGAGCTGGATCGGTGTGGCCATCAAGGCGCCCTGCCCGATCGATACTGAAATCGTCGATCCCGGATACCACTTGTGATGGTCGACGCGCTCGACCCAGGCCTCGGACGGAACAAGGCCAGGCTCCTCGCCCGGCAAGTCGATTCCGGTGCGCCGGCCGAGGCCGAGGCCCGATTGCATAGTGCGAAATCCGGTCGATCCCGAGCAGCTTGCCGACGTTGTAGAAGTAGACGTCGCAAGACGCGACGATGCCTTTGTGAAGATCCACCAAGCCGTGAGCGTGATCGCAGTGGAACACTCGGCCGTAGAAAGTGGCGTAACCGGGACAATTCACGGTGTAGTTCGCGGGGATGGCCTTGGACTCGAGCATGGCGGTGGCCATGACGATTTTGAAGACCGAGCCGGGAGCAAGCTGCGCCTGAATGGCGCGGTTTAGGAGAGGCGTCTTGGGATCGGAATTGAGTTCGGCCCATTCCTTCGAAGGGATGCGAACGGTGAAATCGTTGGGATCAAAGGTTGGGCGGCTCACGATGGCGAGAACGGCGCCCGTGCGGGCATCCATGGCGATGAGGGCGCCTTCCTTATTGGCGAAATCGGCTTCCGCGACGGACTGCAGGTCATAGTCGATCGTGAGCTGAATGGGCTTGCCGGGCATGGCTTCCACATCGTCGAGATTGCGAACCATTTTGCCGACGCTATTGACGACGGCGCGGCGCAGGCCGTCCGTGCCCTCGAGCTGGTCGTTGTACTCCTTTTCGAGGCCGGCCTTGCCGACAATGTCGCCGGGGCGATATTTGTCCGGATTGTCTTCGAGATCCTGGGGCGAGACTTCACCAACGTAGCCGATGGTATTCGCGAGCATCTGGCCGTGGGGATAGCGGCGGCGCTGGACCATGATCAACTCGAGCATCGGGAGGTCGATACGATGCGATTCAACGAAGGCGATGTCCGCCTCGGAAGCGGCGGGCTTGATGACGACGGGCTGGAACTTCGGCTCGGACCTGGCCTCCTCGAGCTGCTGCCGCAAGTCGTCGCCCGAGACGCCGAGGCCCTCTTCGATGCGCGGCAGATTCTTCTCGATCTGCTTTGGATCATCGCGGAGCAAAAGGATGCTGAAGGAAGGATAACTGTCGGCGAGAACGCGGCCCTCGCGGTCGAGCATCGCTCCGCGCGGGGCGATGATCGGAATGTAGCGGACGCGGTTTTTCTCGGCCAGGTCGGCAAAATGGTCGGACTGGACGACCTGCAGTTTCCAGAAGCCGACGAGAAGCAGGACTACCAGGACGACGGACATGTAGGAACACAGGGCGAGCCTTCCCTGCGGAATCTTCTGATCGCTAATACCCCATGGCGCCAATGAAACTCCAACGCGGCGGGCCATACGCGGCCCCAAGTGCGTCCTGCCATCCGAATGCGAATCGGTTGACCTTAAAAGTTATCACCGCGCAGGGATGCTCGCAACCGGGGCATGTCGTTTTGGTCAACGATCCATCGAGGAAAATGCAATGCGACTTCGCCAAATTATCGCGTGCTACGCGGAGCGGCGGAGGCGGTCGAGAAGGGCGAACAGGGCGATTCCCACGGCGGACGTGACAACGGAATCGAGCAGCAGGCGCGGCGTGAAAAATGGAGCTGAACGATCGAGCAGAAGACGCTGGGTAATCGCAAAAACGATCTGATGAAAATGGAATAAGAGAAAGACCAGGCCGAAGCGGCTGAGCGGGTGTTCGGTATCGATGCGGCCTCCGATGGAAGACGCGACGTAGCCCACCAGCGTCATAGCAATCCCGTACAAACCGATCGGATTATCGGCGCTCAGAGCATCCTGGAGGATGCCGATCGCCGCGCCGAGGAGCAGCCCGGTGGAGGTGTTGCGGCGGCTGACGCCGAAATAGACGGTCACGAGGAGGGGCAGATCGATGAGCTCGGACCAGCGACCGTACTTGTGAAGAAACGCCTGGAACACGAGAGCAAGAAACGCGGAGATGATGACCGTGCCGCCGTAATACCTGTGCACCTCGATATTCGAGTCGGAGCGGAGACCGGCGCTGAGCATCGAGGCCATTTTACCGCGGCTCCGCGGCGGCCGGCGGTTCGGCGGCGGGCGCAGATGGCTGTGTGGGCTTGGGCGCCGGGGAAGCGCCGGAAGATTCAGGCGCGGGTGACGCGGATGCCGGTGAAGCGGCCTGGGCGTTCGGATCGACGGGCACTTCAGCGGACTTCAGGGCAACATCCTGGCGCGAAAGCAGAATGAGAACGTCCTCGAGACTATCCAGGCGGGCGGCGGGCTGGACGTGAATGATCTGAAACGGAGTCGAATTGGACGCGTCCTTGACGACACCCACCGGCAGCCCCTTGGGAAAAATGCGATCTTCACCGGACGTGAGAATGACCTCGCCGGGATGGACTTTTTCATCGTTCACGATGTAATCCATCACGGGCAGCGGATCGCCGGTGCCTTGCACGACGCCGTGGGTGCGGGTATCGGCGAAGAGCGCGCCGACGCCGCTATCCTTGTCGTCGATGAGGAGTACTTGCGCCGTATCATTCGAGGAGACTTCGACGATCTTGCCCACGATTCCTTCGGGCGTGATGACGGGCATATCACGGCGGAGATGGTCGCGCGAGCCGCGATTGATGAAGAGCGTGTGAGACGTAGAGTCGGCGCTGGCCCCGATCACCTGAGCGGCAATCATGGGAACCTCGGGATGCGCTTCGCGGAAATCGAGAAGATGTTGCAGGCGCTGCGATTCCCTTGCGTCCGCTTCCAATTCGAAATTACGCAGGCGCAACTGGTCGACTTGGGCCTGCAGGAGCTTGCTTTCGACCCGCGCGCCGTGGAGATCGATGTAGCCGTTCCAGACGCCGCGAATTTTGGACGACGTCCACGTGCCGACGCGGCCGACGGGAGTGACGAGGTCCGCAGCCCAATAGCGAATGAGGGGCACGTCCTGGCCGCGCTTGATCTGGAAGGCGAGGAGCAAGACCTGCGCGAAAACGACGCCGACCAGCAGCGCGAGCGAACGATGACGAGAGTAGACGTTGAGCATTTCAGAAGTCCGACATTTCAGTACCACTCGCCAGCGCCCGACTCGCGGAGAAGGGCAAAAGCAGATCCCTCGAACTACGTCCCGCGCCCGCCGACACCGCGGGAAGGGCAAAGGCGCGCGGGACTCCGCTCCCTTCTTCCATCAGGGCAAGCGGGATGACAGCCCTATTTGTGCCAGACCGATGCAGCATCTGTTGTCCGGAGCCTTTAGTCGATCGAAACCAGGCGCAGCAACCGGAAATCGCTGAGCATTTTCCCCGTGCCGAGCACGACCGAGGCGAGCGGATCGTCGGCGATCGAAACGGGCAAGCCGGTTTCCTCGCGAATGCGCTTATCGAGATTCTTGATGAGCGCGCCGCCTCCGGTGAGGACGATGCCGCGGTCGCTGATATCGGCGGAAAGCTCGGGCGGCGTGCGCTCGAGAGCTACGCGAATGGCGTTGACGATCGTCGAGATATTCTCGGAAAGGGCCTCGCGGATTTCGCTATCGTCGATGGTGACGGTGCGCGGCACGCCTTCGATCAGATTGCGGCCCTTCACTTCGAGCGTAAGCGGCTTTTCGAGCGGATACGCCGAGCCAATTTCCATCTTGATCTGCTCGGCAGTGCGCTCGCCGACCAGCAGATTGTATTTGCGCTTGAGATAGTGCATGACGGATTCGTCCATTTCATTGCCGGCGACGCGGACCGAGCGCGAATAGACGATGCCGCTCATCGAAATGACGGCGATATCGGTGGTGCCGCCGCCAATATCGACCACCATGTTTCCGGAGGGCTCTTCGATGGGCAGACCGGCGCCGATGGCGGCGGCCATGGCCTGCTCGACGAGATAGACTTCGCTGGCGCGGGCGCGATAGGCGGAGTCCTGCACGGCGCGCTTTTCGACGGGCGTAATCTCGCTGGGGACGCCGATGACGATACGCGGGTGCACGAGGACGCGGCGATTGTGCGCCTTCTGGATGAAATAGGTGAGCATTTTCTCGGTGACCTTGAAGTCGGCGATCACGCCGTCTTTCATAGGCTTGATGGCCACCACGTTTCCCGGAGTGCGGCCGAGCATTTCCTTCGCTTCGCGGCCGACGGCGACAACTTCGGAAGTGTTTTTATTGATGGCGACGATGGAAGGCTCGTTGACGACGATGCCCTTACCGCGGGCAAATACGAGGGTGTTTGCGGTGCCCAGGTCGATAGCCAGGTCGGAGGAAAACAGGCTGAAGACCGACCGCATGTTGTAACCGTTCTTAGTCAATTCCTTCTCCCTCAGAGTGCGATGCAGCGCCGCTGCGGCAGCGCCCGGCTTGCGCCGGTCTTCCAATGCGGGCGAGTGCGTTTACGGAATCACGACGTCGACGCGCTTGATCGCCGTGCCGCCCCGCCGGTTCTGTCCGGTGATGACGATCGTGTGGTTACCTCGCGCCATCGGCGGAGTGAAATACCGGAAATGCCCGTCCGGTTGAATGTCGGCGACTTCTTCGCCATTGATGATCAAGGCGGCGCCGGCCTCGGTGCGTCCGATCACCTCGACGACGTTGCCTTGGAGTTCGGTGCCGTCGACATCCAGCACCATTTCCTGTTCCTTGCCCTGCGCCACGAGCGTGAATTTGTATGAATCGCTGGGATCGCTGACGTTGCCTTTGTCGTCGATGGCGCGAACCCGCCAGAAATAGTCGCCCGGCTCGAATCCGGAAAGATCGACGGAGGTGGCAGCCGTCTTTTGCTCCGCCACGATGTGACTGAAACTCGTTGTCGTGCTGGTCTGTAGATCATACTCCTTGGCGGTCGCCGAAGGATTCCAGGCGAAATGAACTGGGTCCTGCTTCGGATCGGCCACGATAATGGGCTGCAGGTTGAGAGGCTGGGTCAGCTGGGGAGGAGCCAGAACCTGAGTCTTGGTGATGGCGCCGGCGGAGCCGGTGAAGGTGGCGCGTTCGTACTGGCCGATATCGACGTGCTCGCTGCCGCGATTCAACTCGGCGCTTCCTGAGTCAACCGTAACTTGCTGTTCATTCGTGGTGGGATTGCTGCTCACATTCATGCGGCTATTGGCCTGCGCGTCGGCGACGGCATCCTCGAAGGAGACCTCCGCTTTCGAACCCGGGATTTGCCAGGTGCCGGTGTTGAGGTCAACCTGACCGGTATTGAGATGAACGGCAACTTGTGTGGCGTGGTCCTGCGCCACCGTATTTTCCTCGACAGTGACAAACGTATCGCCCTTCACCGTGTACTCCGTGCCATCAGCGAAAGAGACGCGAGCCACGCCGTCCGAGCCGGTTTCGATCTCATCGCCCTTATCGAGAGTGATCTGATAATCGGCTGTGACCCACTGAAGCGAATTAACCTTTTTTATCTGCACCTTACCGTCGAGATTGACGAAACGCGCCTGACGGCTGGCCGCGATCGCGGCGGCATTATCATTAGGTGCGACGGCATTCGAGATTCGTTCCAATGTTTTTTCGGAGAACTCCGGAAAAACGAGATAGCAGGACGCGCCGATGATCGCGAGAATACACAGGACGAAGACGATGACGGTGCGGTATTTTACGGTGTGCCAATACACCTCGACCCGCGTGATTTTGGGCTTAGGTCCAGCGACAGTTTTTCCGTCAGCCAATGACATTGGGGTCCGTTTTTTCAATCTAGCACACGCGTTGAGGGCTTCTCAATGCGACTCGGGCGCAGTTGCGAAATCGCTAACCCCCTCGAGGACGATGCATTGCGAGAACAGATCCGATCGGGCAGGACAAAGGAAGGATAGGCGCGCGCGGACGCGAGGGCGGGAGAGGGCGCGGAGATCCATTTTGGAGGTTGACCGGGACAGCATGATTTAGGGAGACTGGATGACTGACAGAGGAAGACTTACGGCCTTTCTCGATAGATGTTGCTGTCGCAGAACGGCTTCAGGCGTTTTGCCAAAAAGAACGATCGTCCGCGACGAAGAACAGGAAGAAGAAGATGAAAGTCCCCGAGCAAGAAATGATTGGCGAGCTTTTGCCGCCGCAGCGTTTGATGCTGACGCCGGGCCCGTCGTGCGTGGACCCGCGCGTGTATCGCGCGATGGCGGCTCCGATCGTGGGCCACATGGATCCGTGGTTCACGCAGATGATGGACGACGTGCAGGTGCTGCTGCGCCGCGTCTTCCAGACGCAGAACCGGATCACGTTTCCACTGTCGGCTTCGGGCTCGGGCGGCATCGAGGCGGCGGTGATGAACCCGCTCGATGCGGGCGACGAATGCATCGTCTGCGTGAACGGCGCGTTTTCCGAGCGCATGGCGATTATTGCCGAGCGCATTCCCGCCAAGGTGATTCGCGTGGAGGCGCCGTATGGGCGCACGGTCGATCCGGCGGACGTGCTGCGCGCAGGAAAGGGCAGGAAAATCAAGTTCGTGGGGCTGGCGCACGGCGAGACTTCGTCCGGCATCGTGCAACGAATCGAACCCTACCGGAAAGTGGCGGACGAACTCGGGGCGCTGCTGGTGGTGGATACGGTCGCGAGCCTCGCGGGCGTGCCGCTGGATGTGGACGCGCAACGGATCGACATCTGCTTCAGCGGTTCGCAGAAGGCGATCAGCGCGCCGCCGGGAATGGCGCCGATCACGGTAGGTCCGCGCGCTGAAGAAGCGATGCAGGCGCGGAAAGAGCCGGTGCGGAGCTGGTATTTCGATTTGACGACGGCGATGAATTATTGGGGCAAGGATCGCCTGTACCACCACACGCCGCCGATTAGTTTGATTTACGCGATGCGCGAAGCCCTGCGGGCGGTGCTGGAGGAAGGTCTTGAAGCGCGCTGGGAACGGCACCGGGAGAATCAGCAGGCTCTGATCGCCGGCGTCGAGGCGATGGGACTCGAACTGCTGGTTTCGAACGCAGCGGACAGGCTGGTGACTGTGACGGCGATCAACATTCCCGAGGGGCTCGAGGACGGGAAGGTGCGCAAGCAATTGCTCGATGAATTCAGCATCGAGATCGCGGGAGGCCTGGGACCACTGAAAGGCAAAATCTGGCGCGTGGGGCTGATGGGATATTCATGCCAGAAGCCGAACGTGCTGATCTTCCTTGCGGCGCTGGAAAAAACGCTGCTCGATCAAGGATTCCGGCTGCCGGCAGGAGCGGGAGTGGCGGCGGCGATTCAGAATTACCAGCACGCGAGCCAACCGGCCGCGGTCGGCGCGCGGAAGTAGGAGCGAATTTTCCTCAGGGGCTAAAGCCCGCTCATTTGGTGCGGTTGATGTCGGAGCTGAAGCTCCGACCCCCTGAAAGACAGAGCGCTACACGCCCGAGTTGGGCCGCGGGGAAATAAGCGAGGCAATCAGGCAAGCCATGGCGAGAGCAGCGGCGGTTGCAACGATCCCGAATGCAGGCGCGATGAGCGAGTTCATCGGCGCGTTCGACGTGCCGTCGAAGGTGACGGATTACGTGTACAAATGCCGCTTCTCGCATTGCTGGAACGGCATCGCCACGCGGCACAGCGACACGATGGACTGCAAGTTCTTCGTCGATGGCAAAGGCGTGGTGCTCGGGCTGGCGCATCCGGGGTTCGTTACATTTCGCGATCGCGCGGGAAGGAATCCGAGCGACCGCGAGGCGAGCTACATCGCCGCAGAATATCTGCGCGAACGGCTCGAGCAGGAAGACGAGCACTCGCTCTACGACATTTCGGCAAACGACGTGGTTCGCATCATCGACAAGCTCCGCATTCACTGAGAGAAACAGTTCCTAGTTGAAAGTTTAGAGTTCAGGGCAGGACGGAAAGCTCGCCGGCAGTTTTCACTCAGCGCATAATCGCATGCTACCGCGAATTCGCGGCGTTTGCGCGCCGCCATCCGGCGAGCCAGCCGTGCTCGCGCAGACCTTCCTCTTCCATCCCCCGCTTCCAGGCACCCAAGAAACTCGAGCGGTTCAGGTAGCCGATGAGTTTTGTTTCGTCGTCCCGTGCGACGACTGGCAAACGGCCGACGTCGTTTTGGAGCAGACGCACAAGCGCATCGTGGGCGAGTTCATCGGGATAGGCGACGATCAGCGGCCGTCCGTCGGCCGCTAGAACGGGTTCGCCGCCGGACGGGTCTTTTTCGAGCGACCGCAGCAGATCGCGCTGCGTGATCAGTCCGACGAGCTTATTGGGCGGCGCGACGATCGGAATTCCCTGCGTCATATTGAAACCGGAATCCTGGCGCGCGATGCGCTGCGCGAGTTCGCCGACCGTCATTTCGGGCGGGATTGTGGCGACTTCACGACGCATAATGTCGCCGACGCGCACCGATTTCAACACGCCTGCTTCGTATTCGCCGGGGACGGCAATGCCGCGCTTCAGGAATTTCTGGGTCATGATCGAAGCCGGCATCATGTAATAGGCGACAGCGTCCGCCAGAATGCACACGACCATCACGGGGAGCAGCGCATGAAAGTCGCGCGTCGTCTCGAACGCGCAGAACATGAACGTGAACGTGGCGCGCGCCGCAGCCCCGAGCAAGGCGCCCATCGCGGCAACCGCAAATGCCGCGGGCGATAGATGCGCGCGGGGAACGATCGCGTTGACCATGACCGCGAAAGCGCTGCCCAGCGCCGCGCTGATCATGAACATGGGAGCTAGCGTGCCGCCCGACGTCCCCGAACCGAGCGACAAAAGCACGACGAATGCTTTGAGTATCAGGATCAGCAGTACGAGACCGACCGCGAGGCGGGCGTTCAGAATGTCCCCGATCGTGTCGTATCCAGAGCCGAGCACGCGCGGAAGAAAGAAACCTACGATTCCGAGACCGAGAGCGCCTATGGCCGGATGCAAAACGTGTGGAATGCGCTTCAGGCGATCGAAGAAATTTTCGAGTCTTTCGAGGGCGAGCGAAAAGCCGACAGCCGCCAATCCGCAGAGCAATCCGAGAACGACGTAGTAGGGCAGATTCGGGAAGAAATTGTAGTCCGGGGTGCCAATCAGGAACATCGGTCCCGTGCCGAAGAGAAGGCGCCTGATGCCGACGGCCATGGCGCTTGCTATGACCAGCGGAATAAACGAGCGAGCGCGAAATTCGAAGAGCAAGAGTTCGAGCCCGAGAAGGACGCCCGTGATAGGAGCGTTGAACGTTGCGGCCAGCCCGGCTCCGCCGCCGCAGGCCAGCATCACTTTGCGCTCGGCGGCGGTGGTCGAGAAAAACTGGCCGACCAGCGAACCGAAGGCGCCGCCTGTCTGAATGATGGGCCCCTCCGCGCCGAATGGACCGCCCGTGCCAATGCCAATCGCGGCCGAAAGCGGTTTCAGGATCGCGACTCTTGCTTCGATGCGGCTGCGGAAAATGAGTACTGCTTCCATCGCCTCCGGAATTCCGTGGCCGCGAATTTTCTCCGAGCCATACTTCGCCATCAGTCCGATCAACAAACCGCCGACCACCGGAATCAAGATCACCCAGGCGCCTAAAGGCGTGTGCTGCGGACTGCGGAAATGGAACGACCACGTGCGGTAGTAGGAGACGTTGGTAAAGAGCCCGATCAGATCGTACAGAGCGAAAGCGATGACGCCGGTGAGGCAGCCAATCCCGGCGGCGAGCACGGAAACAAACGCGAGACGGTACCCGGGAGCGGACGCCTGGCCGGCTCGCATACCCGCACGTTTCCACCTGTTCCAACGGTTCAAATCGCCTTCCCCTTCCGCCGCTTCCTATTCAGCCGGCCAGTCGTTCGCCGGCCTGAGGAGTGCGCGACGACCGAACGGAGCGTCTCAATCAATCGGATACCGGCGGTGCGGAGTTCGTCGCGATGCGAAAACGAGAGACGTTCGATGAGGCGCTCACCGCGCGCAGTGACGCGCAGCAGGACTTCGCGAGCGTCGGAATGGCTGCGGGCGCGTTCGAGCAATCCCTTGGCCTCGAGGCGGCGGCTCAATTCGACCGCGCTGTTGTGGCGAATCTGCAGGCGCTCGGCGAGGGCGCCGACGGTGGCAGGCAACGCGGGCAGCAATCCCTTCAGCGCGAGCAGCGCTTGATGTTGCCGCGGCTCGATGCCGGCGGTGCGGGCGGCGTTCTCGCTGAAATTCAGAAAGCAGCGGATTTCGTAACGGAAGTTGGCGAGGGCATGGTAGTCGATTGCGTGGCGGCGGTTGGTCATGCCGCTATTATATCGTATTACGATATAAATGAACGGCGAGAAAGGCGAGAGTTAACAGTCAGGTTCTGAGAGAAAAAGAAACGCCGCGAACCCCGACGATGGAGTTCGCGGCGCAGAATCGAGCGCGCGGCTTAGGGCAGAGTGTAAACGTTGACGGCGTCACCGATGACGATGGCGACGTACTGTTTTCCGTCTTTTCCCTCATAGGTCATGGGATCGGCGGAGCCGCTTCTCGCCATTTTTGTGACCCACAGTTCCTTTCCGGTCTTGGAATCGTAGGCGCGGAAGCGGCTATCGGAAGTGGAGCCATCGAACACCAGGCCTCCCGCGGTGGCGATGGGGCCGGCGCTGCCGCCGTTCCCGGTATCCTGCTTGTCCGCCGGCAAACCTTCGGTAATGCCGGAGACCGTTTCCCAGGCGATATCGCCGGTGTTCGCGTTCACGGCGATCAGCTTGCCCCATGGCGGTTTCTGGCATGGCCAGTTGCCGATCACTTTGCCGTCCTTGTCCTTCATCGTGACGCTGAAGCCGTAATAAGGCCCGGGACCTTCAACGCTGGCGCGGTCGTATTGTTGGGTCGAGCCTTCCGTGCCGCGGCCATAGCTGCCGACGCCCTTCCTTTTCTTTTCGATCCAGCCCATGAGGGATTGGTCGTGCGTGTGGACAAAGACGTATCCATCGGTCGGGTCAGTGGCTGCGCCGCCCCAATTCACGCCGCCTGTGCCGCCGGGAAACTGGATCGTGGTCTTCGGAGGCGTGCCGTCTTCGTGATAGAGCCATCCGGTGAAAGGTCCGGCGTTATACAAAGTGCCGCCATTCTTGGCAAGCATGTCCTGGCACGCTTTGGCGTGCTCGGGCGAAGTGTCGTTGGCGGTGACGATGTCGTCGGCCTTATAGCTGTTGCGAGCGAGCGGCGGAGGCTTGAGCGGGAAGGGCTGCGTGGGTGAATACCACTCGCCGGGAACGTCACCCTTGGCCACGGGGCGCTCTTCCACGCCGAAAACGGGCTTGCCCGTGTCGCGGTTCAGAATGTACATCAGGCCCGCTTTGCCGATTACGATCACCGCGGGAATTTTCTTGCCGTTGTCGTCGATATTGATGAGTGCCGGACCCGGCGGGAGATCCTGGTCCCAGAGGTCGTGATGGATCGTCTGGAAATACCATTTGAGTTTGCCGGTAGTGGCATCGACGGCAACGATCGAATTGCCGAAGAGGTTTGGGCCGGGACGATCGCCGCCGTAGTAATTCGGCGAGGGGCCGCCGATGGGCATGTAGAGAAGATTTTTCTTCGGATCGACGGTCATGTACCAGCCCCAGACGTTGGTGCCGGAGCGGCCTTTCCATCCGTCGTTCAGCCACGTGTCATGTCCTACTTCGCCCGGCTGGGCTACCGTGTGGAAATCCCACACGAGGGCGCCGGTAAGGACGTCGATGGCGCGCGTGTCGCCCGGAGGGCCAATGGGCAACTCGCCGACGCTCGCACCGAGAAAGGCGAGATTCTTGTAGATGGTGGGAACGCCGCTGTATCCGACGGCGAGTTCGATTTCGCCGTCCTTGCCGAATGTCGGAACAGGCTTGCCGGTGGCAGCATCGAGTTCGATCACTTTGCGGCCGAAGGTCGTAAAGACGATGCGAGGCGGATTGTTCTTATCGCCGGGCCAATAGGCCACACCTTTGCTGGGGCCCATGGCGACGTTGTAGTGCCAGATTTCCTTTCCGGTTGTGGCGTCGAGCGCGAAGACGTGGCCAGTGCCGGGAAGATACATCACGCCGTTGACGACGATGGGCGTGACCTCAAGGCCCGGGCGCTCGGAGAGCGGCATCGTCCAGGCCTGAGTGAGGTTCGCCACGTTGCTTGTATCGATCAGCTTCAGCGGCGAGTAGCCCGAGCCTTCGAGGTCGTGGCGATACATCGGCCAATCGCCGGGGGCCATCTTCTGCGCCCTGGCCGACGGCGTCAAAACCGCAAGGAGAATGGCCACAGCCATCCAGCTGAAAGTCTTCTGATGCATGAATGAAATCCCCCTCCCGAAAGTCGCGAGCATACTATCAGCAAACATACTTGGACGCGCGGGATTTCGCGGCCGTTACATCATCATGAAAAATGAATTGGGAGCGGCAGGATTCACGAAAAGAGGCGCGGGAAGAAGGCGGGGACGCGGCGCGCGTAATCGCCGAATCGAACGCCGAATGCACCGCGAAGGAGATTCTCCTCGGCGCGGACGCGGATCGCGGTGCCGGCGAGAAAAACAATCAAGCCAGCGAGAGCCGCCGGCCATCGCGCGGCGGCGAGCGCGGAAGCAACGTACATGCCGAGCATCGCGAGATAAATCGGATTGCGGACGATCGCGTAGGGACCTGTGGAGATGAGTTCGTGCCCTTCGATGACGCGAGCGACGAGCGCCCACTGCTTGCCGAGGGCCATCGCGGCGGCGTAGCAAAACCAGACGGAAGCGACGGCGATCGCGACGATGATTCCCGCGAGGATTTCCTCGGCTAGCTGCGGCATCGGGCGAATGGCGGAGAAATAGGTACGCGCGAAAACGAAACAGATCGCGTATGCGGCGGCCTGCAGCAGAAAACCGACACCCGATTTCCAATTGCGTTTGGCCGCTCCGGGGGCAGCTCCCCGTTTGCCCAGGGCGACGATAGCGCCGAAGCCGAGCCAACCCAACAGCACGGCGGCACAGGCGATTTCGGCCGGCAGATCGGAACGAAAGGCGATCGGCATTTTGTGGCTCCCGTCGATGCGATTTATCCGGCTGTGAGTCCGAGTGCTTTTCTGAGCACGGCGATTTGCCCGGCGTGATAGAGGTCGTGCTGGATGACGCCGTGAAGAATCTGATAGCGCGATACGCCGGTGGCGCCGATTTTCTCGTCGAGCTGATCGTCGCGCAGGGCCACGGCAACCCGCCGCAGGCGGGCGCGACTTTCAAGGAGACTTTCGAGCGCGCGCTTCCAGGCGGGCTCGCTGACTTCCCACACAGGCGGCCAATCGCGCTCGGCAGTGACCTCGACTGTTTCTCCCTGCAAGCGGTGCTGCACGATGGAATTCCACGCGCCGACGTGGTGCACGAGTTCCCAGACGGAGTGCGCGCCGGGGACGGCGTGTTTCGACGCGTCCTCGGCGGAGATGGCATCGAGCAGATGCATGAGGGGAGGGCCGTGCCAGGCGTCGCCGGAAAAAGCGCGGTCCATTTGATCGAGGATTCTATGGATTTCGCTCACGGATTCCCCCCAGAGGAAAAGCGTAAAGCAGCGCGGCGCATGTGGCAAGCGCGGGCGGGTTTGAAACCCGCCCCTACTGGTCAGAAGGATCAGGCAGGAGAGCGCCTTAGGGTCGGATCAGCCCATTCCTCGCGGAGGCGATCGCGCTGATCTTCCGTCAAAGCAAACCAGGATTCGGCGAGGTCGCGAACGCGCTCGAGCGCGGCCTGCACTTCCGCCTGTTTTTGCTTCATCACATCGCTATCCGCATCGGTGGCGACGTGAATCGGCGGTGCAACGAACATGACGGCGCGAGAAAAAGGATATGGGAGCTGGAACTGATCCCAGGATTTTTTGAAGGTGTGGGCGCGGCTGAGCGCGATGTGGAAAACGGAGATGGGCTTGCCAGTGCGGCGCGCGAGGATTAGAGCGCCGGGCTTGGCGACGAAGCGTGGGCCGCGAGGGCCGTCGATGGTGAGCGCCACGTGAGTGCCGGCTCCCAGATGGCGCGCCATCGCGGTGAGGCCTTCGATCGCGCCACGCGTCGAGCTGCCCTGCGCGGTGCCGAATCCGAGGCGCTCGATCACGCGGCGGGTCCACTGGCCGTCGAAGTTGACGGTGTTGAGCACGACGATGCCGCGATTGCGCCACATCCACACGGCCGGGAAAATGCAGCGGTGCCAGAACGCTCCGACGCAGGGCTCGCCGGAGCTGCGAATCTGAATGGCGTTGTGCACGCCGACCAATTCAAAACGGAGAGTGGGGCCGATCAGCCGGAGCGTCCAATATACGGCCCACGCGATGACGGGAATCTGCATCTTACGCCACGTCGAAAGATGCGGGTGCGGAAACCCCAAAGAGACGTTGCCGTCGGCGCCCGGCAGCGGAGGCGCGGGAGTGACGGGCTGGGTACCGGCGGATTGGGGGGTGTCGGGCACTCCTGTATAGTATAGGCGGTCTTCGATGTACCTCCGATTTCAAATCGTATGTGGCGGGCGGCGCGTCTCATGCTGCGCGGTTGTGGTTGGCGCGGCCTTGCTCGCCGTAATCTTCGCGTTCGCGACGCCGGTGCGCGCCCAGCAGCCTCCCCCTGACGCGGTGGGAGAAGTGGAAGGCACCGACATTACAGTGGACAGCGGAACCCCGGCGATGGTGGGGACAGCGACGAGCGCACCGAAGATTTTCGTTTCGAACGGCAGCGTGCTCACCGTGCATTCGGGACAGGCGGTGATGAAGCTGTTTGGCGGAGGCGAAGTGGATATCTGCGGCCCGGCAAAGATCACGATTCTGCGGTCATCGGGCGCGATGACGCTGGCGCTGAATTTCGGGCGGATGCGCGTGCAATTGCCGCCGAAAACCTCGCTGCGCGTCTTCACTCCTACGGTGATCGGCACGCCGCTCGACATCAGCGGCGGCGCGCGAGACGTCACCATGGGACTGAATCTGGATGATTCGATGTGCGTGCTGGCTACGAGCGGCGCGATCCAGCTCTCGAATCAGTTCACGGACCAGACGCTGATCGTGCCGCAATCGGGAGAATTTTTCCTGAACGCCGGGCAACTCCAACCAGTGGCGGGCAAGCCGGGAAGCTGCCAGTGCACGGCAATGAAGCCGCAGCCGCCAGCTCCCGCTGCCGCGGAGATACCGGAATTCGCGCAAGCGAAGCCGGGCGCGCCTGCTCCGCCAGCCGCGGCCGATGTCGCACCGCTCGCAGCGCCTCCTGCGACAATACCCCAATTCGTGCAAACGATGCCCGCGTCGCCGCTGCCGCGACGTTCGACAGATACCGCGGCGCCGACGACGCCTCCCGCGATTGCGGACCAGCAACTCGCGGCCGTGATACCAGCGGCCCGTGCCGACGAGCCGTCTCCGCCGCCAATCGAATACAGCGTGCCGACGAGCGTGAGCGAGGCGCATCCGGTTGTCCCGGCTGCGAGACAGGCGCCTGCAGACGCTCCGTCTGGGCCCACGCCGACATACACTGCGGTGCTGCCGACGCTCGTGTTCTCCGCGTCGTCTCCCGAACCGCCCGGCGATCTCACGCCCGATATGACTCTGCTGATCCGAATCGCGCGCGTGGAGCCCGAATGGGCATTCACGGGAACCGTGGCGGCGCCGGAGTTCGTGTCGGCGATGAGGCAATCGCTGGGGGTCGAGCAGGGAAAACAGCCTCCTGCCGCAGATGCTACGGTACCGAAACAGAAGGGCGGATTCTGGTCGGCAGTGAAAAGACTGTTCGGCGGGAAGTAGCAGCGGCGATTCCTCAAGCGACAAACTTCGAAAAAACCGACAACTAGAAGAGTTTGCTGGAATCGAGAAGGATGGTGACGGGGCCATCGTTCACGAGGTCGACGGACATGTGCGCCTGGAAGACGCCTGTCTCGACGCGCACGCCGAGCGACCGAAGCGCGGCGACAAATTCTTCATAGAGCGCTTTGCCGAGTTCCGGCGGAGCGGCGAGGATGAAGCTGGGGCGGCGGCCGCCGCGCGCGTCGCCATAGAGAGTGAACTGCGAGACGGCGAGAATAGCGCCGCCGGTATCGAGGAGCGAGCGATTCATTTTGCCGTGATCGTCATTGAAGATGCGCAGATTCACGATTTTCTCGGCCATCGAAGCGGCGGTGGCAGAGGAATCTTCGCGTCCGACGGCGACGAGGACAACGAGGCCCGGGCCTATCTCGCCGGTGACGCGGCCGTCGACGGTGACGCTCGCGCGGGTGACTCGCTGGAGTACGATTCGCATCGGCTGAGATCGACGATTTTACATCGCGAGCCGCGTGCATTGGCCTCCGTTTCTCGGAAAAAAGAAGGGCAGAACTAAACACCGAGGGCGCAGAGAAGGCACAGAGAACACGGAGAAAACTCGGCGAGCCTTCCCGCCCCGGTGGCCGCTTGTATCGGGGAGGGGGCGCACATACGATAAGGGGTGCCGTCGCCGATCATGAGCGAGACTCGCACACCATCCTCCCCAGAAACTCCGAGCAAACAGGCTTGGCTTACGCGGGGCGTGCTTGGAATTGGGCTTGCGAGCCTGTTTTCGGATTGGGGGCACGAAGCGGCGACGGCGATTCTGCCCGTGTTTCTCGCGAGCCTCGGCGCGCCGGCGGTTGCGCTTGGGATTATCGAAGGCGTTTCCGACGGGCTATCGAGCTTTGCGAAGCTCGCGGGCGGATTCGTCGCGGACCACGCGCCGTGGCGGAAACCGACCGGGATCGTTGGCTACTGCGCGACAGCGGTGACAACGTTTGGCTACGCCTTCGCGCAGAGCTGGCCGGCCGTGCTGCTGCTGCGCGCGCTTGGATGGATGGGGCGTGGCAGCCGGGGACCGTCGCGAGACGCGTTGCTGGCGGATTGCGTCTTGCCAGCGCAGCAGGGCCGCGCCTTCGGATTCGAGCGCGCGATGGACACGCTCGGCGCGGTGCTGGGCCCGCTCTGCGCAACCATCCTGATCGGCACGCTCGGCATGCGGGGGGTGCTGCGGTGGACGCTGCTCCCGGGACTCGCGGCGGCGGCGTGCTTCGCGCTGCTTGCGCCGGGCGCGAAGAAAATAGATGGGCAGCAGCCGCCTGCGATTTCGTCCTTCGGTGTGCGGCTCGCGCAACTGCCCAAGGGCTATTGGCATTTCCTCGGAGGAGTCTTCGCGCACGGGCATCGGGGATTTCGCGCCGACACTGCTGATCCTGCGCGCGGGCCAGATTTTGACGCCGCGATACGGAAGCGCGCGAGCCGCGATGATGGCCGTGGGGCTGTACACGTTTTTCAACGTGGTGAATGCGGCGGCGGCATATCCCGCGGGCGCGCTGGCCGACCGGATCGGCAAGCGCGGATTGCTGGCGGCGGGCTACGCGGTGGGCGCGGCCACCTACATCGGATTTATTTTCGAGCAGCCGACGATTCCGGCGCTGGCGATTCTTTTCGGCTTCGCAGGCGTGCACGGCGCGGTGCAGCAATCGCTCGAGAAGTCGGTGGCGGCGGAGCTGCTGCCGAAGGCGGTGCGGGGATCGGGATTCGGCGTGCTTGCGACGGCGAACGGCGTGGGCGACTTCGTGTCGAGCATTGTGGTGGGCGCGTTATGGTCGAGCGTAAGCGTGACAGCTGGATTTTTGTATGCGGGAGTTTTTGCAGCGATCGGGGCGGGGATCGTGTATTCGTCGCGGGCGCGGTGAGAACGGCTCGGCCCTGGCGCGGGCGAGGAGATCGGAAGAAGGGCGGGTTTTAAACCCGCCCCTACAAAGCCGAAAACCGCGGCGATCTTGTGTCGTCTCACCCCTACAAAGTCGAAAACCGTGGCGATCTTGTGCGGAAACCAGGCCCTACAAAATTGAAAATCGTTGGGGAAGGATACGTGGATTACAGCGGGAGCTGGAGAGGCGTGCCGCGTTCCTCGTTAACGCGGACTGTTGTCTCGGAGTCGAGGTCGCCGAGAGCGATGGTGCGGCGGCTGCCGTCGGCGGTGATGTATACAATGTTGCCGTTCGAACTCGTGAAGGCGACGGCTTGAATCCTTGTGCCGTTGCGGAGGACGAGGGTGAACTCGCCGACGTCAGGCACAGGCTGCGCTTCGGGCGCGGCCTCTGAGGCTGGCTGGGCGGCCTGCTCAGCCGCGGGCGCTTGCTGCAAAACGATGATCTGCGGCTGCGGCTGCGCCGGCTCCGCCTGATCGGATTCGTCCGGGTAGTAATATCCTCCGCCATCGAGGACGTAGTATCCCCCGCCGCCGAATCCACGCCCTCGAAGGAAGCGCCTGGCGGCGGCCACGCGCAATTCCGTGCGGGATCGATGAAGGCTTTGATGGCCAGATCGCTATCGATTGCGGAGAGATATTGATAGTCGAACCCGGGAGGCGGCACAGGATCCAGCAATTGTTGCAGCGGCGCACCAGACCCGGAAAAGCTACCTGCGCTGAATGGGCCGCATGGTTCGACGCCACGCGATGCAGAGCTGACCGCGGGCCGCGATCTGCGAAGACTGTATGTGGCCCGAGGCTGCGCGCTCACCGGGCGCCCAGTGGAAGCAGAAGCAAATCCCGCGCGTTGTGCCTGCGCGGAGGAGCACAAAAGGGACGAGGCGAGGAGGACTCCCGCAGCGAGGCCAAACTGAAATGCGTGTTTCATGGCCGCCCTCACTTCACAATTATATCAGACGTCGCGGCGGAGAAGGCGGTTGCACGTGCGCCGACGGGTGCGTCTGTTGCGGGCTGGCCGACAAAAAGCGATCTATCGGCGCCAACACCTGCTAAAATTTGGTATCCTGCGCCGTTCGATGAAATCAACTCGCGCGCGTATGTGCGCGCCGCAGCACGACGGAGTAAACTTTCGATGGCTGATGCAGTAGCGGAGAAAGTGATTGCCACGCTCGCGTCCGTGAAGCGCATTCCGGCCGAGAACATCAAGCTCGACACCAACCTGCAGGAAATGGGCATCGACTCGCTCGACGTCTTCACCCTCCTTTTCGAGCTCGAAAACGCCTTCAAGATCACGATTCCCGACGACGATGTGCGCTCGATCAAGACCGTCAACGACATCGTCGAAGGCGTCAAGAAGATCCTCGCCGCCGCGCCGCCGGATACGTCGCTCGGTTCGGCCAGCACGGCGGACTGACGAATGGCAGCACGCCGGGTCGCAATCACAGGTCTCGGAATCGTCTCGCCGCTGGGCTTGAATCTCGCCGAAGCTGGCAGGGCCTGCGCGAGGGACGCTCGGCGATCGGCCCGACTCACATCCATCAATCCTCTGAGCGTCAATCTGAAAATCCAAAACGGCGCGCAGGTCCGCGGCTTCGACCCGCTGAAGCATTTCGAAGGCGGCAAGGACGCGCAGCTCGACCGCTTCGCGCAATTCTCCGTGGTGGCCGCGCGCGAGGCTTTCGCGCGATTCCGGCATCGAACTCACGCCGGAGCTGCGCGAGCGGTCGGCGATCGTCTGCGGCTCGGCCGTGGGCGGGCAAGCGTCGATCGAAGCGGGATTCGAGGACCTGTGGGTACAGGGACGTGGCCGCGTCCATCCGCTGACCATTCCCAAGACGATGGCCAACGCCGGAGCGAGCCATATCTCGATGGACTTCGGCCTGAGCGGGCCGGTGTACACGGTTTCGACGGCGTGCTCTTCGGCGAATCACGCGATGGGGCAGGCTTTCCGGCTGGTGCGCGACGGCTACGCGGATTTCGCCGTCACCGGCGGCGCGGAAGCGATTTTCACGCTCGGCATGCTGAAGGCGTGGGAAGCGATGCGCGTGATTTCGCCGGATACGTGCCGTCCATTCAGCAAGGATCGCCGCGGCATGATTCTGGGCGAGGGCGGCGCGATGCTGATCCTTGAGCCGTTCGAATCGGCCAAGGCGCGCGGCGCGAAAATCTACGCCGAGATTTGCGGATTCGGGATGACTTCGGATGCGCACCATCTGACGCAGCCGACCGTCGACGGCCCCGCGCGCGCGATGAAGGGCGCTCTGCGCGAGGCCGGGATCGCGCCGGAATCGATCGGCTACATCAACGCGCACGGCACGGGCACGCCGGGAAACGATCCCGTGGAATCGCGCGCGATTCGCGAAGTCTTCGGCGCGCATGCGGACAAGATCGGTGTCAGTTCGACGAAATCGATGCACGGGCACGCGCTCGGCGCGGCCGGCGCGCTCGAAGCCGTCGCCACGGTGCTCGCGCTCCATCGACGGCATCCTGCCGCCCACCGCGAACTACAACGAGCGCGACCCCGAATGCGACCTCGATTACATTCCCAATCAGGCGCGCGCGCTGCAGGTGGAAGCCGCGCTCTCGAATTCCTTCGCGTTCGGCGGATTGAACGCCGTCGTAGCCTTCCGCGCCGTCAAGACCTGACCTCAACGCGCACACCTACGGGCAGGCCCGATGAGCGGACGCGCGTGCGGACGCTAGAAGAAAAGATGGTGGAGGAAAGGGATGACGCTGGTCCAGCCAGCCGGATTGATTTCCCAGCCGCGCGTCAATTCGTCGGAGAGCGAGAGCGTGATCATGATGCCGAGCCAGAAAAAGCCGGCGATGATGACGACTCTGGTGAGGCCCTGCGCGTATTTCACGTGCATGAAGAAGAGGACGACGAGCAGCATCTTGACGACCGCGATCGTGAGGGCGGCGACGGTGTTCCAGTTGCCGAGGTCGATGTAGGCCACGCCCGTCGTGAGCGCGGTCAAACACATCAACGCAAGAAAGACGCCTACATAGACGCCGATCGGCACAACGTGGCCGTGAGTACCTTGTTCGGTATGGTCGGACATTTCGCCCTCAACTCCCCGTGTAGCGCCCGCCAATCAAGTACAGCAGCGGGAAAAGGAAAATCCACACGATATCGACGAAGTGCCAGTACAAGCCGCTGATTTCGAGCGGCGTGTAATATTCGGGCGAAAACTTGTTGCGCGCGGTCATGATCACCAGCACCGTCAGGATGCCGAGTCCGACGACCATGTGCAGCGCGTGCAGGCCCGGTCATGAAGAAATAGAAGCACATGAACATCTGCACGTACGGAGCATTCGCGCCCCATTCGGGCGTGATTCTGAAGCCGAAATAGGCGCCGGGCACGATGTGCTTCGACGTAATCGGCATGCCACTCGAACGTGAACTTGACCACCAGGAAGGCCGCGCCCAGGATCATGGTCAGGATCAGCCACCAGATGATCGGTGCCCTTGCTCTTGCCCGTTTGCGCGGAGCGGATCGCCAGCGCCATCGTCAAGCTGGAGCAGATCAGGACGGCCGTGTTGATGGCCCCGAACTTCACCTCGAGAAGATGGCTGCCGATGATGAAGCCATCGAGATGCAGCGAGCGGTAGACGATGTACGCCGTGAACATCCCGCCGAAGAACAGGATTTCGGTGACCAGGAAGGCCCACATGCCCAGCGTGCCAGCTTCCTTCTGCTGGGCGACGTCCTCGAACTGGTGCGCGAACCCGGGCGGATGGGCGTGCGCGTCGTGTGCGGCGAGGTCAGACATGCGGCGCCTCGGCGTATGCGTAGTTGTAAGCGTCTTCGGTCACGATCGGCGGAACGTCGAAATTCTCGGTCGGCGGCGGCGAAAGAGTGGTCCATTCGAGACCCTTCGCGCCCCACGGATTGCGTCCCGCAGGAGGGCCGTAGCGCATCGACCACGTGAGATAGATGAGCGGAATCACGTAGCCCACGGCGAGGACCGAAGCGCCGGCAGACGACAGCACGTTGAGGAACTGAAATTCCGCCGGATACACCGCGTAGCGGCGGGGCATGCCCCAATAGCCGACGACGAACTGCGGGAAGAACGTCAAGTTGAAACCGATGAATACGATCGCGGCCGCGATGCGCGCCCACATGTCCGGATACATCCGGCCGGTAATCTTCGGCCACCAGAAGTGAATGCCGCCGAGATAGCCCATCAGCGCGCCGCCCACCATGATGTAGTGGAAATGCGCGACCACGAAGTAGGTGCCGTTCAGGTGGACGTCCGATGGCCAAGCTCGCCAGGAACAGGCCGGTGAGACCGCCGATCGTGAAGAGGCCGATAAAGCCCAAGCGCGTAGAGCATCGGCGCCTGATACGAAATCGAGCCTTTGTAGAGAGTAGCCGTCCAGTTGAAGACCTTGATCGCCGAAGGAATCGCGACGATGAAGCTCAGCACCGAAAACACCAGCCCGGCGTACACCGACTGGCCGGTGACGAACATGTGGTGGCCCCAAACGACGAAGCTGATGACGGCGATCGCCAAGCTCGAAAACGCGATGAAGCTGTAGCCGAAAATCTTCTTGCGCGAGAAGGCGGTGATCAATTCGCTGACCACGCCCATGCTCGGCAGAATCATGATGTACACGGCGGGGTGCGAATAGAACCAGAACAGATGCTGGAACAGGAGCGGATCGCCGCCGATCGCCGGATCGAAGATGCCGACGTGGAAGATGCGCTCGAGGCCCAGAAGGAACAGCGTGATCGCGATCACCGGCGTGCCCAGGATGAAGATCAGGCTGGTGGCGTACATCGCCCAGATGAAGAGCGGCAGGCGGAACCACGTCATGCCCGGCGCTCGCATTTTGTGAATCGTGACGACGAAATTCAAGCCGGTGAGGATCGACGAGAAGCCGGCGATGAAGATGCCCAGCGCCATGATGACGACCGGCGTGTGCGAATACAGGCTGCTATAGGGCGGATAGAAGGTCCAGCCGGTATCGACGCCGCCCGACAGGATCGCGAACATCGCGAAGCAGCAGCCGGTGACGAAGAGATACCAGCTCAGCAGGTTGAGCTTGGGGAACGCGACGTCGCGCGCCCCGATCATCAGCGGAATCAGAAAATTGCCCGAGCGTGGCCGGAATCGACGGCACGAGGAAGAAAAACACCATGATGATTCCGTGCGTCGAGAAGAGCTTGTTGTAGGTTTCCGGTTCGACGAGCGCTCCCTGCGGCTCCACGAGGTTCAGGCGCATCAGCGTGGCCGCGACGCCGCCGATCGTGAACATGAAGGTGAGCACGGCGAGGTACATCAGGCCGATGCGCTTGTGGTCGACAGTGAACAGCCACGACTTGATGCCGTAGCTGGCGTTCAGATAGTTCACATTGGATTCGACCGGATCGTGGTGGATATCCGCAGTGGCCGTACTCATTTGCCGTTCCTTTCTTGCGAGCCGAGCGACTTCACGTAGGCAATCAAATCAAGTATCTGTTCCTCGGTCAACTGGCCCTGATACGTGGGCATGATCGGCTGGTAATTCGGCACGTGCACGGAGTTGGGCACGAGAATCGCCTGGCGGATCAGAGCTTCGTCCACGACGCGCGTCTCGCCGCTTGCGAGTTTTTCGGGCTGGCCGTACAGGCCCGCCAGCGATGGGCGCGCGGCCCGTGCCGCCCGCGACGTGGCATTCGACGCAACCGTATTGCGTGAACAGCCGCTCGCCCTGCTGCGCCATCGATTCCGTTTTCTCGCCGCCCGCGAGCCACGCCGCGTAATCCTTCGCGGACATCACGTAGACCCAGCCGATCATCTCGCCGTGATTCGTGCCGCAGTATTGCGCGCAGAAGAGATGATACGTGCCGATTTCGGTCGGATCGAACCAGAGCGAAGTATAGCGGCCCGGCAGAGCGTCTTTCTTCACGCGGAAGGCCGGAACGTAGAAGTCGTGGATCACGTCCTGCGAAGTCATCGTGATCTTGACGGGCACGTCGACGGGCACGTGCAGTTCGTTGATTTCGCGCGGGCCCTCGGGATGCTGCAGGTGCCACATCCACTGCTTGCCGATGACGAAAATCTCGGTCGCCGAAGCGGGCGGCCGCGATTCGCGCACGTAGAGCGCCGAGGCCCAGACGAAGAGCACGACGCAGATCAGAGAAGGAATGATGGTCCAGGTAAGCTCAAGGACCATCGAAGTATGCGTCTCCGGCGGAACTTCGTCGTCCGAGCGCCGGCGATACTTCACCATGAAATAGAAAATGATCGAGAAGATCAGGACGCTGAAGAAGATCGTGATGCCGGTCAGCAAGTAGTACAGCTGGTCCACGTCGCCGGCGATCGAAGACGCGTCCGGCGGCGCAAACGGTATCAATGCGAGGGCCGCGGCTACGTTGTGGAAGCTAGTTTGAGCGAGACCGATCATCACAGTTCCGTCAGTATCCCTTCGTCGCTTTCCATCGAATCTCTACCGCGCCCTCAGGTCTTGCTCCACGGCACGTAGTGCTCGCCGCGAAAGAGAACGAACAGACCGATGCCACCGAGCAGGATCGTCAACGCGCCCGAGAGCTGGATGACGCGCGAAATCAGCAGCCCGTATTTGCCGGTGTGGGGATCGTAGTGGTAGCAGTACAGCATGGCCGCGTCGAGGGGCGAGCCAATCTTGCCCGACGAGGCGTCCACCAAGCCCGAGCCGCAAATCGCGCTCGGGATACGTGACCCCGTAGAAATACCGAGAAATCCGGCCATTCGGCGTGAGCAGCATGATCGCGGCCGCGTGCGCGTACTGCTTCGAATCAGGATCGTAGGCGTAGCGAAACCCGACCGCGTCCGCCAGAGTCTTGATTTGCGGCTCGTCGCCCGTGAGGAAGTGCCAGCCTTGCGCTGCGCCCGGCCGCTCGTACATTCCCGTGTAAAGTTCCTGCTTGGCTTCGGCGAGCACGGGCTTCTCGGTCGGATCGATGCTCACCGTGACGACGTTGAAGTCCTTGCCAATCGTCAGCGGGATATTTTCCATGCGAGCGGTCGAGGCCGTTCAACACCTGCGTGCACAGCATCGGGCAGCTGTAATAGACCAGCGTGAGAATCACCGGCTTGCTGCCGAAATATTGCGCGAGCTCGACCGTCTTGCCGTGCTCGTCCCGAAACGTCAGATCGAGCGGAATCGAATCGTTGAGCTTCTGGTCGATCCGCACTTGCTTGAGCAGGTCGGGATGAATGCCCAGGCCCTGCGTGGGGTTCATTGGATCGCCGAGCAGCTGAGCGCCCGCGATCGACGGAAGCAGCAAGAGAGCGAGGCAGCGCCACGCCCACAACCAGACGCTCGCCGTGCGCCTGCCGAGCGCGATCACGCTCGATTTTTTGTCGCCGTTCTCATTTCCCTGCTCTACTCTGTCTCCCGCACGCTTATTCGTTCTTCCCCATCGGCGCCACTTCACCGGATGCTCGCTCAGATAGCCGCAGGGCCCTTGAATATCCATTCCGCCGGCGATAATCGGAGGCGCTGCGATGGCCGGCAGCTCGCCGCCCGGAGCTTCGCTCGCCGGCCGCGCCGGCAAGCCGCGCTGCAAAACCAGATCCATCGCGCGGTCCACCGGGATATGGACGATGCCCGCCTGCTGATTGATCCAGGAGTAGGTGTTCACGCTCTGCTCCTGCGCCGCGCAAAACTCTTCGAGATCGACATGCGGCTGCACCTGCAGCCTCGGCGCGGGCGGGAGCGTGCGCTCCGTTTCGCTCACCATCGGCGAGGTGGTCGCGCCGAGCGGCTGCACTTTCTTGAAATGGTCGAACGTAAATTTCATGCCGACCAGCGTGACCACGAGAACCATAGCCATCCAGAACGCGAATTGCAGGCAGTCCGCGCAACGTTCGCGTCGCGCCGCTCGTAGCCCGGGCCGCGGTCGTGCGGCGAGCCCGGCGGATAGGGCTGCCTAATCTCCATGAGAATGCTCCAAAGCTCGCCTCATATCGGGGATCGTGCAAGGGCAGCAGCGGCCATTTCTTGTATTGCCAGAAGAACGCCGCCGACCCACAAACCCCCAAGACCTATGATTCCGAGCAAATCCTGCAAGTGTACCTGCGGCGCGGTTACCTCGTACGAAGGAACGATGATCCAGTAGAGATCGAGCAGCGTGACCAGGAACAAGAGCGCCGCCACGCGCGCCAGCACGACCAAGCGGCGCTTCACCCGGCGCTGCAACAACAGGAAAAACGGGACAAAGAAGTGGAAGAGCAGCAGGATCGCTCCGACGGACGCCCATCCGCCGAAGGCGCGCTCTTTGTACCAGGGAATCTCGTTTTTCAGGTTGCCGGCCCAGATGATCAGCAACTCCGAGAACGAGAGATACGCCCAGAGCAGGACCATCGCGAGCATCATGTTGCCCAGGTCGATGAAGCGCTTTGGCGGCAGGCAATCCTTGAGGGGCTCCTGATCGGATAAGGCTGCGTACGACGAGGATCGAGAACGACAGACCCGCCAGAGCCGTCCGTCACCAGGAAAATCAATCCGTACATTGTCGAGAACCAGTGCGGCTCGAGGGACATCACCCAGTCGACGACGGCAAGCGTGAGCACGACCGTGAAAATGACCATTCCCGGGCCCGACAAACCCGACATGCGCGACTTGAGCGCGGGGTTCGCCGTGCGGTCCTGCTCGGCCGACCATTTATTCAGCAAGGTGGCGATCAGAATCCAGATCGCGAAATAGATTACCGCGCGCAGCGTGAAGAAAGTCGGGATTCAGGTACGGGCTCTTGAACTTGACGATGGGATCGGCGGCAACAACGGCCGGCTGCGCCCAGAGATACAGGCGATGATCCTCGGGCGTGATCCGCAGGCTCCATAGCGAGCGGCAGGAAGAGAACGAACACGATCGGCAGAGTGCGCGATCCAGCTTCGACCACGCGCCGGATCGGATAGCCCCACCAGCCGCCCGTCAGATGATGAACGAGCAGGATGCCCAAGCAGCCCGAGCGGAACGGCCGCCCAAAACATGAAGGCGAAAATATAGGAGCGGAAAAATTGCTGCGTATCGCGCATGCCGAACACGAGCCAGACGATCAAACCCAGCACGCCCACGATGAGCGCCTGCGTCTGCCGGCTATTGAGCCGCTGCTGAATAATTTCCGAAGAACTCATTCCGATTGCCCCGATGTCTGCGCGGCTGCCTGTTGCGCCGTTCCCTGCGTTCCCGACGCGCTAACTTCGCTTTGTCCGCATCCGGCACGTCGTCGATCGTGGCGTTCTCGCTCAGCTGGAGAACGCGGATGTAGGCTGCGATCCGCCAGCGGTCCGCGGGACTCGATTCGCGCGGCATAGCTGTACATCGCGCCAAATCCGTTGGTCATCACCTGATAGAAATGCCCGACGGGCGCATCGCGCAGGCGCTGGATGTGATAGGAAGGCGGCTGCGGGAAACCGCGCTGCACGATCATGCCGTGGCCGCTGCCCGTGTAGTCGTGGCACGGCGTGCAATAGATGTTGTAGCGCTCGCGCCCGCGTTCGAGATCGGCCTTGCGTGATGGGAAACGGAAACCGGTTCGACTCGACGCCATTTTCGGTGCCGGAATAGAGAAGCTCGTCGACGCGCAACTGCCCGCGCGCGACCGTGCCGGGAACCGGCTGGCGCTCCGAGCGCCCATCGGAAAAGAAAGTCGGTCGGCTCGTACGGCAAATATTTCGGCTGGATGTGCATATCCAGACGGCAGCCCGCGAGCAGCACCACGATCATGCCCAGGCACGCAACGCTCAGGCCGCGCGCGAACGTCCGGCCGGACCCGGCCGGGCGCGAGGCCCGCACCAACGCGCGAAAGAAACTCAGCTCTCAATTTCGTAGACTCCGTGCGGCTGCAAACTTTCCAGAAACGCGCGCGTCTGGACCAGATCGAATTTGCGGTCGCGCGCCTTGACGCACAGGAAAAAACGATCCGTGGAGGCGCGCACGAACCGCTCGACGTTGAACGTCGGATGATGCGGCGTCGGCAGGCCGTTCAAGCGCCAGCATGCCGAGCACGGCGGCGATCGACCGCGCCGAGAATCGTGAGCTCGAAGGTGATCGGAATCCACATCGGCCAGCTGTTGTACGGCTTGCCGCCGATGTTCAACGGGAAACTGATCACGTTGGCGTAATAGCACATGCCGAATCCGGTGCAGCCGCCCGTCAATCCGCCGAGAAACACGATGATGGGAAGCGCAGTCCAATCGAAGCCGACCGCTTCGGCCAAGCCCTCGACCGGGATCGGCGTGAACGCATCGATGCGGCGATAACCCGCGTCGTGCGCGCGCTGCGCCGCCTCGAGCACCTGCTCGGGCGTCTCGAATTCAGCCATCATGCCGTAGATCGGTTGCCGCTTCATGGCTAGCTGTGCATCTCCGGATTGGGATTCCGCACGCGCGCGAGATACGTGGTGCGCGGGCGCGTGTTCAATTCCTCGAGCAAGCCGTAATCGCGCGGCTGCGCCTTCAGCTTCGAGACGCGGCTTGATTTGTCGTTGATGTCGCCGAAGATGATCGCCTCCGCGGGGCACGCAGCCTGGCACGCCGTGACGATTTCGCCGTCGCGCACCGTGCGGTTTTCTTCCTCGGACTTGATCTTCGCGGCGTTGATGCGCTGGACGCAGTAGGTGCACTTCTCCATCACGCCGCGGCTGCGCACGGTGACGTTGGGATTGCGCACGCCGTACAGGCTCGGCGTGGTGTAATCCGAGAAGAGCAGGAAGTTGAAGCGGCGCACCTTGTACGGGCAGTTGTTCGAGCAATAGCGCGTGCCGACGCAGCGGTTGTACGTCATATCGTTGAGCCCTTCGGGGCTGTGCGTGGTGGCGCCAACCGGGCAGACGTATTCGCACGGGGCGTTTTCGCACTGCATGCAGGGCATCGGCTCGTAATACACCTCGGGATTATCGAGATCGCCGCGGAAGTATGTGTCGATGCGGATCCATTGCATGATGCGCCCACGCATCACCTGTTCCTTGCCCACGACCGCGATATTGTTTTCCGACTGGCAGGCGACCACGCAGGCGTTGCAGCCGATGCAGCGGTTCAGGTCGATCGACATGCCCCAGGCGTAGCCGTCGTACTTGAATCCGGGATAGATCGTAAGGTCCTTCGTCTTCTACTTCCTCGGGCAGCTTGGCGAAGGCCGGATTCTTGCGGAACTCGTCCATCGTGGCGATGCGAACGAGATCCCGCGCGAAGGCGTTCTGGCTTTCCTCTTCTTCGTGCATGGCCCTCCACGTCGATAATGTGCTGCTGCTGCATCGACGCGAAAGCGTATTTCTTGTCCGTCTTTTCGATCTTTAGCCCGCGCGCGATCCAGGGTGTGGCCGCGTAACGAAGCAGGTAGCCGTCGAATCCGGGGCCCGTGCCGACGCTTCCGGCGCGGCGCCGGCCGTACCCGAGATGCATGGTGACGGAATTATCCGCGTGGCCCGGCACGACGAAGACGCCCGCCTCCATGTAGCGATCGTTCAGATGAAGCTTGACGTAGTCGCCGGTCATCGAGACCCATCTGCTCGGCCGTGGCCGTGCTGATCATCGCGGCGTTGTCCCAGGTGATGCGCGTGACGGGCTTCGGGCATTCCTGCAGCCAGCTATTGTTCGAGTATTCGCCGTCGCCAATCGTGGGATCGGGACGAAACACGATTTCCATAGCGCCTGCGTCGGCGCCACTCGCCGATTCCGCGCTCGCCTGGCCGGCCCAATCGGGACGGGCCGCAACAGAAATCGTGGGGAATGCCGTTCCCGCGAGCAATCCGTCGTGCAGCGACGTTTCCCAGAAGACTTCGAACGCCCGATCCTTTTCCGGCCGCTGGCCCTGCCAGTAATCGTGAACCAGATCGTGATCGGACTTCCCGGTATCGCCGATCAGGAGAGCGACGATCTGATGCGGAGTGTGCGCGTCGTACAGGGGCGAATCAAAGGCTGGATAATGCTCGCGGTGCCGTCGTAGGCGCGCGCATCGCTCCAGGATTCCAGAAAATGCGCGGCGGGCACGTGCCAGTGGCAAAGCTCGGCGGTCTCGTCGTTGTAGAGCCCCGAATGAACGCGCATCTTCGCCTTCATGATCGCGGAAGCAAAATTGAGGTCTGCGGGCGCGTCGTATACAGGATTGCCGCCGAGAATCACCAGCAGTTCGACCTTTCCCGCCATTCAAGTCGTTGACCAGATCCTGGAGCGAGGCGAGCTGATTCACCGGACTGACTTCGATCGATTCCGTGTACGTCACGGTTTTGCCGACGTTGCCGAGCGCGGCGTTCATCGCGTGAGCCAGCGCGTGGACGAATGGGGGCTGGTTTTCGCCGACGACAACAAGAGACGATCCGCGATGCGCGGCCAGGTCGCGCGCGACGGCTCCCGTCCAATCCGCTGGAATCTTGACGCCGGCATTCGCGCTCTGAGGAACCGTGACGCCCGCGGCCGCGGCCAGCTGCCGCGCGAAAACTTCGACATCGCTCGAGCGCAGCGGCAATCGGTGGTCCGAGACGACGCCGGTGCTCGTCGCCATGCTTTCGACCACATACAGCCGGTTCAGCTTCGAATCCGGGCCCGCGGCAAGATCGCGGCGCGAAGCAAATTCGCGCGTGTAGCGCGCATGTCCGGGCCCGTTGACCAGAAAATCCGCATCAAGCGAAACGATCACGTCGGCCTGATCGAAGTGATAAACCGTGTTGACCATCTTGCCGAAAGCAAGCCGAGCGCCCTCGCGGGCGTTATCGCCCGTGCACGGCTCGTACTGGTGCCACTTCGCTTCCGGGAACTTCGTGAGGAACTCGTGAATCTGAGCGCCCAGCGTCGGCGAGGTGATCGTCTTGGTCAGCAGACGGATTCCCGCGCCCTTGGTCAACATCTGCGAGCGGATGTCGCCCATCGCCGCTGCAAAATCCTCCCACGTGCTCAGGCGGCCCTCATGGAGGATCACCTGCGAGCGGTCGGGGTCATACATATTCAGGATCGACGCCTGCGTGAACACGTCCGTGCCGCCGAGGCTGCCCGGGTGCTCCGGATTGCCTTCCATCTTTGTCGGCCGGCCCATATGGCTTTCGACCAGCACGCCCGCAGCGACGCCCGACTGCGGTATGGATGTTGCATAGAACAGCGGGCGTCCCGGGATAATCTCCTCGGGCGGATGTACGTAGGGAACGATTTTCTCGGTGGGCAGCTTGGTGCAGGCGCCCAGGCCCGCCATCGCGGCCGAGGCCGCCATCAACTTCAGCACGTCGCGGCGATTCACGCCGTCGGAAGCGTCGGCTTTCTTCGCCGGGATCGACGGAAACTCGTTCTCGAGGAACTTGCGGTATTCCGGCGTTTCGGAGAGCTGCTCGAGGCTCTGCCAAAGCTTCTTGCCGCCTTCACGCTCGAGCTTGGCCCGCGCCGCCGCCAGGTCGATCGAATTCGTTGGTTTGGGGTCTTCGATTCATTGTTTCGCTTTCACCGGTGACACGTCGCGCAATCTTCCAGATTTTGCAGGTTCTTGATTTTGTAATCCTTCACAAGCTGCCGCCCCATCGCCATCTGATCGGTATATTCCTTGCCATCGACCAGGATCGGGTTCGATCGAGACGGTCCCTGGTAGAACGGATCGAACACCTCGGACCTCGGCCGGATATTCTTCGCCGGCTCGCGATGGCAGTCGAGGCACCAGGACATGTACAGCGTGCCCGCGCGGTACGTCAGAGGCATCTCCGCAACCTGTCCGTGGCACGTAGTGCAGCCGATGCCCTTCGCCACGTGAATGCTGTGATCGAAGTAGACGAAATCGGGCAGCGCATTCACGCGCGTCCACGCAATCGACGTGTCGTCGCGGAAGCTCGCGCGCACGGGCTCGAGCATCGACGAATTCGTCCAGATCTGCGAATGGCAGGTCATGCAGGTCTGCGTCGGCGGCAATCCCGCAAACGACGACTTCTCGACCGACGTATGGCAGTAACGGCAGTCGATTCCCAGCTCGCCGGCATGGTGGCGATGGCTGAAGGGCACGGGCTGCTGCCGGGTCACGTTCTGACTCGTGTACCACGGCGACAACGCGATCTCGTACAGCCGCGAAGCCCAGCGCGGCAACGATCAACAGCGCCGCCAAAAATCGTGACGCGCGCGATCATGTTCGTGCTGCGATGAAAGATCTGTGGCATCGATCTCGGTTACCGCTCTCTCTTCTCTCTTATGAATGCGCCTTCTCTTCGTTCGTCTCGTGCACCAATGACCGGACTTCGACGATCGAGATCATCGGCAGGAAGCGGATGAAGAGGAAAAACAGGAAAAAGAACAGGCCAAACGTTCCCAGATACGTGGCCCAATCCCACTTCGTCGGGTAGTACATCGCCCAGGACGACGGAATAAAATCGCGGCTCAAGCTGATCACCACGATCACGAATCTCTCGAGCCACATCCCGATATTCACGATCAGCGAAACCACGAACAGCGCCGGAATGCACTGGCGCACGCGCTTCGACCACAGCGCCTGCGGAAGCATGATGTTGCAGGTGATCAGCATGAAATACAGGACGTGGTAAGGGCCGTGAATGCGGTTCCACAGCATGTACCGCTCGTACTGATCGGCGCTGTACCAGGACATGAATGCTTCCGTCGCGTAGCCATACGCGACGATCAGGCCCGTCGCCAGCATGACCTTGGCCATCAGGTCGAGATGCCGCATGGTGACGAAATCTTCGAGGTGATAGTACTTGCGAATCGGAATCGCCAGCGTCAACACCATCGCGAAACCGGAATAGATCGCGCCTGCAACGAAGTAAGGCGGGAAGATCGTGGTGTGCCAGCCGGGAATGATGCCGATCGTGAAGTCGAAGCTCACAACGGTATGAACTGAGAGCACCAGCGGCGTCGCCAGGCCCGCGAGCAGCAACGAGGCCATTTCGTAGCGCGACCAGTGGATCGCCGATCCGCGCCATCCCATCGACAGCATGCCGTAGATGATCTTGGCGGCGCGTTGTTCTTGGCGCGGTCGCGCAACGTCGCCAGGTCAGGAATCAGACCGACGAACCAGAACAGCAACGAAACCGTGAAGTAGGTGGATACCGCGAAAACGTCCCACACCAGCGGGCTGCGGAACTGCGGCCACATCCACATCGGATTGGGATACGGCATCAGGTAGAAGAACAGCCACGGGCGGCCCATGTGCAGCAGCGGAAACATGCCCGCGCACATCACGGCAAAAATCGTCATGGCTTCGGCGAACCGGTTGATCGATGTTCGCCACTTCTGGTGCAACAGCAGGAGAATCGCGGAGATGAGCGTGCCGGCGTGGCCGATTCCGATCCACCAGACGAAGTTGACGATGGCGAAGCCCCACGCGGCCGGAATCCGGATGCCCCAGATTCCCACACCCTTGATCATCAACAGGGTGACGACCATGTTCAACAGCATCAGGAGGGCAAAAGCCGATGAGGGCGCCGAAAACCCAGCCGGGCGTCACCGGGCGCGTCAGGACGATCGCGCTGATCTTATCGGTAACGCTTTCAAATGTCTGGCCTGGCGCCAAAAGCGCTTCGGGCTCAGCGACTGCAGCTACTTTTTGAGAACCTTCAGAATCCACGCGGTGTCCCCGGCTTTAGTAACGGATGCCTGCTGTCTATCGTTATGAAGGGGCATCGTGGGTTCGAAATCGGCGGCCCGAACTCTCCGCTTCGATCTCCGTCCCGAATAACTTTGGTGCAAATAACCTGCAGTTTCGTCAGCTTTAGCGTCTTCTACCAACCATCCCGGCTCACTTAGGACGCAATAGGATAAGACTGCGGACGCCGAGACGCAAGTTGAAATCAAAAAAACTTTTGCCCCGATTGGAGAATAAAATTCGTTGACTTCCGCCACCGTTCGTTCGCCGAAGTCACCCAATGTGCACGCGGTCCGTATAGCCTTAGAGCATCACCCCGCAGGAATCGCAGTTTCTGGCGCGGTCGGGCATTGGTAACATCGATTCGTGCGCTCCGCAATGTCCACTCGCCGTGCTGCTCGCGCTCGCCGCGTCGTCTTCCGCCGCGGCGGACACGATCGTTTTGAAAAACGGGCAACAAGATCATCGGCGACGGACGTCACCCAGGACGCCGAGCACGTCACCTATCAAACGCCCGCCGGCCAGTTGACCATTCCGAAATCGATCGTCGCGCGAATCGACCACGACGATTTTGCGTACTCGTCCGCTGCCAGTGCCGATTCGGAGCCGCCTGTCTCCGCGCCGACGATTGAGCCGGTTCGTGGGTACGAAGATGTGGCGCAACTCGCGGTTCACGACGACGCAGTCGATTACGCGTATCTGTCCCATCCTCGACACGAACGCGCGCAGCGGCTCGGCGATCGCCATCGCGAAGCTCGCCGCCGGACACTATGCGGCCGCGCAATTTCTGGCGGCCAAGGGCGACACCGATTCGGCGATCAACCAGTATCACCAGGCGCTGGTGTTCGCGCCGGACAACATCGGGTCTGCTGCTGAATCTCGCCGTCCTGTATCTGCGCGAAAGCCAGTTCAAATCCGCGCTCGATCCGCTCGAGCATGCGCGCCAAGTGGCGCCCGATTCGGCCGACGTCGCAAAAGCTGATGGGCTGGGCCTACTACGGCGCGAATAAAACGGACCAGGCGATCGAAGCGTGGAAACGCGCCGAACAATTGCGCCGCGACCCTGAAGTCGAAAGCGCGCTCGCAAAAGCCCGAGCGCGACAAAGCCGAGGAAGAGAGCTACCGCGAAGGCGAAACCGCGCACTTCGACCTGAAATATTACGGCGGCGCCAATCCCGATCTCGCGCGCGGCATCCTGCGCGTCGCTCGAAGACGATTTCGACGACCTCGAATCGCAGCTCGACTACACGCCGCCCGATCAGATTGCCGTCATCCTCTATACCGAGCAGGCGTTCGCCGATATCACGCGCGCGCCGGGCTGGGTGGGAGCGCTCAACGACGGCCGCCTTCGCATTCCCGTGCAGGGATTGACGGAAGTGACTCCGGAACTCGCGCGCGTGCTGAAGCACGAATTGACGCACAGCTTCGTCGGGCAAAAATCGCACGGCCGCGCGCCCACTTGGCTGCAGGAAGGAGTCGCGCAGTGGATGGAAGGCCGCCGCAGCAGCGCATCCGCCGCCGGGCTGGTTGCCGCCGCCGAACAGGGCAAGCGTGCCATCGCTCGGGTCGATGGAAGGCTCGTGGATGGGCCTCTCGGGAGATTCCGCGGCGTTTGCGTACGCGTGGTCGCTCGCGGTCGTCGAGTCGATCATCGATCAGGGCGGCGTGAGCGACATCAGCCGCTTGCTCGAACACATCGCCACGTCGTCGTCCACGCCGGAAGCCCTGCAAGAAACCCTGCGAATGAATTACTCCGACCTGCAGGAGCAGACCGTCACCTACCTTAAGCGCACCTATTTGCAGTAAACGGATTCGCGGGACTGCGAGACGGAAGATCCATCCCCTACAAGGTCGCAAGCAGGCCTGCGAGAAGGGCGGCGCGCTCGGGCAGCGAACGAATCACGACATGTTCGTCCACGCTGTGCGCGCCGTTGCCCACCGCGCCGAGACCATCGAGCGTCGGCACGCCGAGCGCGCCGGTAAAGTTGCCGTCGGAGCCGCCGCCGGTCGAAGCCTCGTCCAAGCGCAAGACGTATCTCGTTCATCAGTTCTCGCGCATCGCTGCGAAGAGTTTCACTACGCCGTGCGTGCGCTCGAGCGGCGGGCGGTTGACTCCTCCTCGCACTTCAATGCGCGCGCCTTTCAATATTGGCCGCAGGCTGTGAAGCCTTCGATCGATCTTCGGCGCGTCCGCGAGATGCGAATAGCGAATATCGATTTTCGCTCGCGCGTGCTCGGGCACCACATTCGATGCCGTTCCGCCGGCAATGACCGTCGCCTGCACGGTGATGCCGCGGCGACGGTCGTTCATCTTCATCAGCCGCGCAATCTGCAGCGCCAGTTCGTGAACGGCATTCACCCCGGCGCTCGGATCGATGCCCGCATGGGCCGAGCGGCCGGTCACGATGAGTTCGGCGGTGCCCACTCCTTTCCGCGCCGTCTTGAGGCAGCCATCGCGCCCATACGCCGGCTCGAGGACCAGCACCGCGTCGCTGCTGTTTTGCTTCGCGCTCGATTTCGCCGCGCGAGGTTTGGCTGCCGACCTCTTCGTCCGAGTTCCACAGGAAAACGAAACGCTTGCGCGGCCGCAGTCCGGCGGCCCGCAAAGCATCCACCGCAAAAAGCGCGAGCACGAGTCCCGCTTTCATGTCGAAAGTTCCCGGGCCCCACAGCGCGCCGCTTCGCCGATGCGGAACGGCATCTTTGCGCAGCGTGCCGAGCGGATACACCGTATCCAGATGGCCGAGAATCAAAATTTGTCCGGCCGGGCGCCCCTCGCCGAGCCACACTTCGGCGCGCACGTGATTCCCGGCCTCGGCCTGGCGCAGAATTCGGACGCGCGCTCCGCGGCGCTGCCATTCGCGCGCGACGATGCGGCCCATCCGGTCGACCGCGGCTTTATCGTGGCTCGGCGATTCGCAGCGCACGAATTCGCCGAGCAGGCGGACGATTTCCTTTTCGCGGCTCTCGCAGGCCGCGCAACAGCAAGCCGCATGGGCACGCGGCTGTTCGCTGCCGGCACTCGGTATTCTTGTTTGGTTTCAAGTCTTTCGAGCCTATGCACAAGATCGGGATTTTGCAAGGATCGTACGACACGTCTCGCCCGGATTCCGGCTGTCGGTGATTCGCAATTCGTATAGAATTGATTGATTCGGCCAAGCGAAAACTCAACCGTCTGAGGTCAACTGAGGTCAAACGATGCTTCTCGATACCAACGCGATCCAGAAAATACTGCCGCACCGCTACCCCTTTCCTTCTGGTGGACGCCATCGAAGAAATGGAACGATGGAAGCGCATTGTGGGAATAAAGAACGTCTCCATCAATGAAGGCTACTTCCAGGGCCACTTCCCGGGAATGCCGATCATGCCGGGCGTGCTGATCATCGAGTCGATGGCGCAGACCGCGGGCGTGCTGCTGCTCCAGGAAGTGAAGGACCGCGAGAAGAAATTGCTCTATTTCGTCTCCATCGATAACGCGCGTTTTCGCCGCCCGGTCGTTCCCGGCGATCAATTGAAAATCGAGATGAATGTCGTCGCCTGGCGGCACGGATTTCGGCAAATTCGAATGGCCGCGCAACCGTGAACGGCGAAGCTGCGGCCGAGGCGACGCTGATGTGCAAAATGGTCGATCTCGAGACGGAACAGGCGCCCGCTGCCGAACCCGCCGGAAAAGCTCAATGAGCGGAATCGATCCGCGGGCCGTCGTTTCGCCCTCCGCGAAACTCGGAAATTGCGTGCAGGTGGGTGCCTTCGCCGTCGTGGGGGACGAAGTCGAGCTCGGCGACGGCTGCGTTGTTGAGCCGCACGCAGTCGTGAACGGCCCTTCCAGCTTTCGGCCGCAAGAATCATTTCTCCTCGTTCTCGATCGTCGGCGGCGACCCGCAGGATCTCACGTACGCGGGCCAGCGCGTGCGGCTCGAGGTGGGCGACGAAAATGAGTTCCGCGAGTTCTGCACCGTGCATCGCGGCACGATCAAGGGCGGCGGCGTCACGCGCCTGGGCAGCCACAATCTCATCATGGCCTACGCGCACATCGGCCACGACTGCCAGATCGGCAACCACGTGATCCTCACAAACGGCGCGCAATTGGCCGGCCACAGCGTCGTCGAGGACTACGCCGGGATCAGCGCGTTCTGCCTGTTCCACCAGTTCGTGCGCATCGGCGCCATTCCTACATCGGCGCGGGCACGATCATCACGCAGGACGTGCCGCCGTTTTCGCTGATCGTGGGCGAACGCGAAACGCGCTGCTTCGGAATCAACAAGGTCGGGCTCGAGCGCCACGGATTTTCGCCCGAGCGCATTCGCGCGATCGAAAAGGCCTACCGCTACCTGCTGCGCTCGAAGTTGAATACTTCGCAGGCGGTCGAAAAAATGCGTGGAACCCTCGCCGACTCCGAGGACGTCCAAGCTCTTATCCGGTTCATCGAGTCGACCACCGCACGCGGCTTGACGAAATAGGAGTGAGCATGCCAGCCGCCGAAGACACCTCGCGCAACTGGGGCCTGATCGCAGGCAACGGCGATTTCCCGTTTCTCGTCCTCGAAGGCGCGCGCAGCCGCGGCATCGACATGGCCGTAATCGCGATTCGCGAAGAAGCCTCGCCCGCGCTCGAACGGGCCGCGACGCGATTTCACTGGATCAGCCTCGGCGAGCTGGGCCGCGGAATCGACCTGCTCCACCAGGAGGGCGTGAAACACGCGGTGATGGCCGGGCAGGTGAAGCACAACAAGATTTTCAGCTCGATCCGCCCCGACTGGCGGCTGGCCAAATTGCTGCTGGCGCTTCCCTCGAAGAACACGGATTCGCTGATCGGCGCGGTGGCCCGTGTGCTCGAAGGCGAGGGCATCGAGCTGGTGGATTCGACAAAGTTTCTCGGGCCCCTGCTGCCCGCGACGGGCGTTTTGACGCGCCGCGCGCCCGACGATGTCGGAAGCGGCGGACATCGCCTACGGCCGGCAGATTGCGCATCAAATCGCGGGACTCGATCTTGGCCAGACGGTCGTGATCCGCGATCGCGCCTGCGTGGCCATCGAGGCGATGGAAGGCACCGACGAGACGATCGAGCGCGCGGCGCGAATCGCCGGCGGCCAAAAGCTCGTGGTGGTGAAGGTGAGCAAACCGCGGCAGGACATGCGATTCGATGTGCCCGTCATTGGCGGCAAAACAATCGAAGTGATGCGCCGCGCCAATGCGACCGCACTCGCCATCGACGCGGGGCGCACTCTGCTTTTCGATCGCGAAGCGCTTGATTCGCGAGGCCGACGAAGCGGGCATCGCGATTCAGGCGTTCGCGCCCGAGACGCACCGATCAGACTAAGGCGAAATCGTGAGCGATAAGCCCATTCGCGTTGCTGTCGTCGGCGCCGGCCAATTCGGACGCAACCATGTCCGCGTGTGGCGCGAACTCGAAGGCGTCGAACTCGCCGGCATCGTTGACCCCGATGCCGAGCGCGCCCGGCAGATCGCCGCGGAATTCAGCACGCGGGCGATTCCGGATATCGACGCGCTCGCCGCCGCGGGCGTGCAAGCCGTGAGCCTCGCCGTCCCGACGAAAGAGCACGCGCGCATCGGCTGCCGTCTGCTCGACGCGGGAATCGATGTGCTGGTCGAAAAGCCGATGGCGGCGTCGCTCGATGAAGCGGACCAGTTGATCACCTCGGCAAAACGCTCTGCGCGGATTCTGCAGGTCGGCCACGTTGAGAGATTCAATCCCGGCGGTCGCGGCCGCCCAAAGCGTCGTTTCGCGGCCCATGTTTTTCGAGGTCCATCGCCTGGGAATTTTCACGCCGCGGAGCCTCGATATCGACGTGGTCTACGACGTGATGATCCACGACCTCGATATCCTGCTGGCGCTTGTCGATGCGCCGGTCGTCGATTTGAAAGCCGTTGGCATCCCCGTGATCACGGATAAAGTGGATATCGCGCACGCGCGCGTCGAATTTTCCACGGGCACCGTCGCCAACGTCACCGCCAGCCGCGTCTCCACGGAACGCATTCGCAAGATGCGTTTCTTCCAGGAGCACGAATACATTTCGCTCGATTTCGCGCGCCAGGATGCGCTGCGCATTCGCGTCCAGCCGGGCAGCCCGCAGCCGGGAATCGGATTCGAGAAGCTGGTCACCGCGCACGAGGAGCCCCTGCACGCCGAGTTGCGCGCCTTCGCCGAATCCGTGCGCACGCGCAAGCAGCCCATAGTGGATGGGGCTGCCGGGCGCCGGGCACTGGCGCTGGCCGACCAGGTAATGGAAGGCATCCTTGAGCACGCGCGCAGCGTCCAACTGGGTGCCTTCACACCCCAGGAAATTCAATGATTCCGCGCACTTTAGTCCCGGTCAATCTGCGCCCCGTCAGGCCTGACGAGGCGAAGAAGCTCGGGCATCGCCTCGAAACCTACATGGACGACCGGACCGTGGTGCCTTCGGGGCTTTCCGACGCGCCTCCGCTCGACGGCAAGACGAACATCCCTGCGCATCTGCCCCTCGGCGTGCTCGTGGATCGCACGCTCGTGCCGCGCGGCATGCCCGCGAAACCGATCGAACGCCTCGAGCCGATGCGCGAATCGGCGTGCTCGATCGCGGTGCTTGACTCGCGCGTCGTAGTCCCGGCCTACGTGGAACCCGCCGACGCCGAAGAACAGCTGCGAATTCGAGCACGCGCCGGAAATGACGGACCAGTTGCGCGAGGTGATCGAGCCGGACATCTTCATGACCGGCGACGCGAACCTCCTGATGGAGGCCAAGGACAAACAGGACCCCAAATCGGACCTGCTGACGCGCGTCCTTTCGGTCCTCGTGCACGTCGGCCTGATCATTTTCCTGATTTTCACGCCGAAGATTTTTCCGCCGCACGTTCCGACGCAGCAAGAGATCGATCTGGCGCAAGCAAACAGTTGCAGATGGATCTACACGCCGCCCGAGCTCCCGAAAACGGCCCCGCCGCCCTCGCCCAAGCTTCATATCACCGCGAAGACGCTGAACAAAATCTCGCCCAAGATCGAGCAGCCCGTTATTCCCGCGCCGCCCGGCAAATCCGGAAAAGCCGCCCACGGACCTGCCCGAAGCGCCGAAGCCGCAGGCCGTGGCTCCGCGACCGGTACAGCCGGCTCCGCAAACTCCTGCTCCTTCTCAGCTTGAGCCTGTCGAGCCGCTCCGGCCCAACCCCCAGAGCCAGCTCAATCTCCATTTAAACGACGATTCGCCCGGAAAACAGATTGAGGATCAGATTCAGGATGCCATTAAGCACGGGCAATCGAGGCGGCGTTTACCCCGGTGATCAAACCCCACCGGGAACAGGCAGGGGCGGGCCGGGGATGGGCGGCTCGGCCCAAATCCTTTCGGACACGCAGGGCGTTGACTTCTCGAGCTATATCCAGCGCCTCCTCGCCACGCTGCAACGCAACTGGGATGGCCGTGATGCCGGAATCGGCGATGATGGGGGACAGGGGCATTACCGCCACAACCTTCAAGATCGCTGCCGGATGGAAGCGTCATCCCACCCGATCCCACCCTCGAAAGGACGTCCGGCAAGGAACCTCTCGACAATGCCGCAATGTCCGCGATTCACGCGTCGAACCCCTTCGAGCCCCTGCCCCCACAGTTCCACGGCCCATATCTCGAGCTTAGCATCTGGTTCCTCTACAATATTCCCCGGGATCAGTGGCCTAATTCCCGGTGAAGTTGAGCCGCACCCAAGTCGCCGGGGCCCTGTCTGCTCGCAGCCCTTGCGCTGCTGATCCTGCTTCTTCGCTATCTGGAAATTTTCCGGATGAGCGAACTTCCGCGGCTCTTGGTGATTCTCGGGCCGACTGCCTCCGGCAAATCCGAGCTTGGAATCCATCTTGCCGAGCAGCTGGGCGGCGAAATTCTCGTTTGCGACTCGACTCAGGTCTACCGGCACTTCGACATCGGCACCGCGAAAGTTCCTCCCGCCGAGCGGCGCGGCATCGCTCACCACCTGATCGACCTCGTCGAACCGAAGGAAGTGTTCACGGCCGGCGATTATCGGAGGCGCGCCCTCGAAGTGCTGGAAGATGTGCGCGGGCGGCGCAGGGTGCCGATTCTCACCGCCGGCACCGGACTGTATCTTGCGCGCGCTGCTGGAGGGTCTCGCCGACGCTCCGACTCGATCGGACGAACTACGTGGGCGCCTGCGCGACAAAGCCGGCCCTCGCGACGCGCAATATCTCCACCGTCTGCTCGCTCGTCTGGACCCTGAAACCGCAACTCGGATCGCTCCGCGCGACACCCAGAAGATCATCCGCGCCATCGAGATTCGTATGCTCGCGGGAAAGGGCGTCGCCGACGTTCATCGCGCGGGCCGCATCTGCCTTGGTGGGGTACGACATTCGCAAAATCGGACTCCTTCCGCCGCGCCCGGCGTTGTACTCGCGCATCGATGCGCGCGTGATATCGATGATCGAGGCCGGCTGGGTCGAGGAAGTCCGCCGATTGATCGACCAGTGGCGTGCCCGCCGACGCAAAGCCTTTTCAATTCATCGGCTACTCAGAATTGCGCGCCTGCCTCGGAGGCTCTCTGCAGCGAGACGCAGCCATCAGGGAGATCCAACAATCGACGCGCCAGTTCGCCAAGAGACAAGTCACCTGGTTTCGCAGAGAAAAGCAGGTGGAATGGTTCGCGGGATTCGGCGACGAGCCGGGTATTCAGTCTGGCGCTCTTGAAATCGCGCGGAATCCCCCTTCTCCGACGTCTTGTTGACCTCGTCCGCAGTTTCAACTACGATCTGGCCCGACATACGGTGGCGTATGGCCAGCGCTCCTAAACTCGCAAAGGCGTCGCCTCTCCAACCCGATGATTGGATCCGGGCAGCTCTCGCTAAGCTATCGGCACTTGGCGTCGATGCCGTCCGCGTGGAGGTGCTCGCTCGGGACCTCGGCGTGAGCAAGGGAAGCTTTTACTGGCACTTCCGCGACCGGCAAGACCTCCTTGAGAAGACGCTGGCCCGCTGGGAGCAGAGGGAACTCGATCGCTCGATGTCGACGGGGACGCCGCCAACTCGGCGAGCCGCTGGGCTCGCATCGTCCAGGCGACGGCCGATCCCAGCCGCATTCAACTCGAAGCATCGGTGCGGGCGTGGGCGCGCCGGGACGAGCAAGTCGCACGGCGCGTAGCGGCGGTGGAACTGAAGAAGGCAACGGTCATCGCGAATGTGCTTCAGGACGTTGGCTTCTTGCGGCGTTCAGCGGAAGCGTGGTCCGAGGTCGCTACTTCTTCTCTGCCTCGGCTGGCTGGATCGCGCGACACGGGACCGCCAGTTTCAGCTTGCTGGCCGAAGCTTGGGCGACCTGCTATCCGAACTGATCCTCGCCGCTTCGAGCCGCCTTCCTTCCGCCGAGCGGCCGGGCTGACGATAGCGGGAAAATTCCGGAACTTTTTTATCGGGCGCAAGAATGCTACAGTTACCCGCTGCCAGGACGGGGTGGCGTAGGTCTATCTCTGGCAACCCCAGCCGCACAAATGTCTTCCAAGGGAGCGCAGGGTGCGGTGTGGCCTTTCGTCGTCGCGGCGGCAGATATGCCCGCGAACGACCAAAATCGAGGACAAGCTTCCCCATGCAGAAGAGGGCTACGGTTCCAGGTCTTTGCTTGCGTTCGCGGTCGCATGCGCGCTGACTCTTACGGCGTGCGGCGGCGGCTCGGGCTCCAGTACGGTTACTTCTGTGGCGATCACGCCGACAACGGCGACCGTGGCGATTAACGACACCACGGAATTCGTGGCCACGGTCAACCTGACCAACTCTACCAGCTACGACCAGCACGAGCACCGTTGTCACCTGGGAAGTAAACGGAGTGGCGGGCGGAAGCACGGCAACCGGAACGATTATTTCTTCGACCACCGACGTGCAGGTTGGAATCTACACCGCTCCCGGAGTCGTGCCGAGCACCAACAACGGGAAGTGAACATCACCGCCGTCGCGCCCCAAAATCCCAACTCGACATCATCGACGACAACCAGCACGACGGTGACGTCCAATACTGCAGTGGTCACGATCGGTTCCGGGAACGGCTTGGCCATCACGGAGCAAACGACGACGCCGGTTCCGGCAGGATCCCCACGCACGTTTGCTGCAACCCTGAACGGTTTGAACGATCCGAACGCGACATGGTCGGTCAGTTCTGCGAACGGCGGGAACGTCGGAACGATCGATGCCTTGAGCGGCCAGTATGCGGCGCCCGAGTTCCCGCCTCCCGGCGGCACGGTGACGATTACTGCCACCGATCCGACGGTAGCCACGCCCGCTACCGCAACGGTCGAGATCGTCTACTCCAACCATTCACTCGACGGGCCATTCGCATTCTCCTACTCCGGCAATGACTCCGACGGCTTCATCGCGGCAGCCGGAAGCTTTGTGGCGGACGGCGGTGGCAACATCACAAGCGGCATCGAGGACACCGACAGTTTTCTCGTGGGCGTTTCGACCGGCGTGCATTCACCGGCACGTACGTGGTAGGACCTGACGGCCGAACTACCGCGTCACGATCAATACGGGGCATGGTGTCGCCACCTGGCAATTCGCGCTGACGACGAACCAGCACGCGCTCATGATTCGCTTCGATCACCAACAAGGCCGGCAGCGGCAGCGGAACCATCGACCAGCAAAATCTGAACGATCTCACCACTTCGCCGATCGTCGTAATGGGAGCCCTACGCTTTCAGCGCCTCCGGTACCGACGCGACGTTCAAGCCTATGGCGCTCGGGGGCGAGTTCGCCTCGAACGGCTCTGACGGACGTGCACGGCGTCGGGATCGATGATCGATGTAAACGATGGCGGCGCCGTGACGACCCAGAGCCCGACGCGTCAACGGAAGCTACCTTCTCGATACCGGGAATTCTGGCACCGGACGCGGCACGCTTAAGCTGCCAAGCACCACCGCAAATCAGCTGCAATTCGCGTTCTACGTGATCGACAGCACGCATCTGCACATCGTCGAAATCGATGGCAACGACTTTCTCGCGGGCGACGTGTACACGGGCGCGGGCAGCGGCAGCAGCTTCGCCGGCACGTATGTGTTCACCGCGGGCGGAACGTCTTCCACGAGCGCGACGGCGGCGCGTACGCACGAGGGCGGCGCCTTCGTTTCGACGGCAGCGGCAGCATCACCGGCGGCGCGATCGACGCGAATAACGCCGGCACCGTCACCACGAATACGACCGCCAGCACGGGTCCCTATCTCGGTCAACGGAACCACGGGGCGGATCGGTCTAAAGCTTGCGGCACTTCGGAATTCGCCGTATATCAACCGCGAAGCAACGGCAGTCATGGTCGAGCTCGATTCGGCTGGCGTCGCTGCCGGCTTGGCCTATCCGCAGGTAACAGCCGACGCGTGATACCGTGCCCGCCGCGGGCAGCTTCGCCTTTCGTCCTTGGCGGCCAGGGACTGTTCCACGAGGCTTCAGGGCCACGCAGCCGGACACCGAAGGCCAGCTCGATGCTCAGCGGCGTCGGCGATTCTCCGGTGGAAACTTCGACATCAACAATTTCAATGCCGACTTACAAAACCGATCCGGTGAATACGACCAACAGCACGATCGCGGCCCCTTGCAGCAACGGCCGCGGCACGGCGGCTGCTCGAAGGCCAGAATCCGGATATCACCTACAATCTGGTCTATTACCTCATCGACGGCAATACCGCGCTTCATGTTCGATCAGGATCCGGCGCGCGTCGCTATCGGCAGCGTCGCCCGGCAATTCTAGTCTTCGGCGCGCATGGCTGCAGTCCGGCGGCGGCCGGGCGCTGGCCGCGCGCTGCAAACTGTGGCACACTCGATAGTCTGAAGAACGCGGCGGGCGCAGCCGAGCGCGCACCGCGCTTGCCGCACGTGATTCCCAAGAGACACCATGGACCCTCGGTTCATCCGGAATTTCTGCATCATCGCGCACATCGACCACGGCAAATCCACGCTGGCCGACCGCCTGCTCGAACTGACCGGCGCGCTCAGCCAGCGCGAGATGCAGGCGCAGGTGCTCGATTCGATGGACCTCGAGCGCGAGCGCGGCATCACCATCAAAGCGAAAAGTATCCGCCTGCACTACACCGCGCGCGACGGCAACGAATACCAGCCTCAATCTGATCGATACGCCGGGGCACGTCGATTTCTCCTACGAAGTTTCGCGCGCGCTTTCGGCCTGCGAAGGGGCGCTGCTGGTGGTCGACGCGAGCCAAGGCGTCGAGGCACAGACCGTCGCGAATGCCTTCCTCGCCTCGCGCCACAACCTCACGATCATTCCGGTGATCAACAAGATCGATTTGCCCGCCGCGCAGCCCGATTTCGTGAAGGAGCAGATCGAAAACGTCCTCGCGATCCCCGCGGACGATGCGCTCGCCGATCAGCGCGAAAAGCGGCCTCGGTGTCGACGAAGTGCTCGAAGCGATCGTGAAGCACGTGCCGACGCCAAAAGGCTCGGCGGATGCGCCGCTGCAGGCGCTGATTTTCGATTCCTGGTTCGACATCTACCGCGGCGCGGTGGTCCTGGTGCGCGTGATGGAAGGCCGCATCGCGCCGCGGATGAAGATTCGCCTGTGCGCCAGCAACGAAGTGCTACGAAGTGGAAACGCTCGGCGCGCTCACGCCGAAACCCATCGTGCTCGACGAGCTGGCCGCGGGCGACGTGGGCTTCATCGTCGCCAATATCAAGCGCGTGGCCGATGCGCGCATGGGCGATACGGTGGTCGAGGCCGACCGACCCGCGCCGGCCTTGCCCGGATTCGAAGCCATCAAACCGATGGTCTTCGCGGGCCTATTTCCCGTGAACGCCACCGATTACGAATTGCTGCGCGATGCGCTCGGCAAGCTGCAGCTCAACGACGCCGCATTTTTTTACGAGCCGGAAAATTCCGTCGCGCTGGGATTCGGCTTTCGCTGCGGCTTTCTCGGCCTGCTGCACATGGAAATCGTGCAGGAGCGGCTCGAGCGCGAATTCAACATCGACCTCATCACCACCGCGCCGAGCGTGCAGTATCGCATCACGACGACCAGCGGGCGACGTGCTGGAAGTCGACAACCCGACGAAATTTCCGCCGCCCACTTCGATCCAGAAAATCGAGGAGCCCATCCTGACGGCGATGATCATCACGTCGGAGGATTCGGTGGGCGGCGTGCTGCAGCTTTGCGAGGAAAAGCGCGGCGTGCAGAAGAAATTCGAATACCTCTCGCCGACGCGCATCATGCTGACGTACGAATTGCCGCTCAACGAAATCGTGCTCGATTTTTACGACCGGCTGAAGAGCGTCTCGCGCGGATATGCTTCGCTCGATTACCACCTCTCGGGCTATCGCGAGTCCGATCTGGTGAAGCTCGACGTGCTGATCGGCGGCGAGCCTGTCGACGCGCTCACGATCATCTGCCATCGCGATCAATCCTACGATCGCGGCCGCGACCTGGTCAGCCGCCTGCGAAAGCTCATTCCGCGGCAGATGTTCGAGGTCGCCATCCAGGCCGCGATCGGCAGCCGCGTGATCGCCCGCGAAACGATCAGCGCCATCCGCAAGAACGTTCTCGCCAAGTGCTACGGCGGAGACATCAGCCGCAAGCGCAAGCTCCTCGAAAAGCAAAAAGAAGGCAAGAAGCGCATGAAGCGCGTGGGCCGCGTCGACATCCCGCAGGAAGCGTTCCTCGCCGTGCTGAAAGTCGCCGGCAGCACGGACGACGAGTAGCTCGCCGCTTTCTTGACGTCGGCGGATCGCAGCCCGCATTTATCCCGATGTTCGCCTTATGTTCTGCCATAACAACGGCAAGTACTTTGCTCCCTTAAGCAGCTTAACTGGCCTTGAATGGTCAAAAAAACCCAGTTTTGGCAGGTCTTGGCGCGATGAAGCCCCGGCCGACGCAAAAAGAGAAGACGCAGCGAGCCTTTCGCGCGTACCTGGACCTGATGGATACCGCCGACTGGCTGAAGAGCGAACTGCGCGCGCCGCTTGAGGCATTCGATCTCACGATGCCTGGTTTTCGCCTGCTGGAGATGCTCTACAAACCCCTGAATACCCAGACAGCCGTGCATGACGTTCTGGTGTCCGGGCGGCAATGGTGGGTGCCTGATCCGCCGACGCCAAACGCCGGGCCATGCGCTTGACGCGATCTTCGCAATATGCGAAGATTCGCCGTGAGGATTCTCAGCCGGAAAAGGATTCGCGAAGCTTCCGCGAAGCACCCGGAATGGGAAGCGTCGCTGGCAGCGTGGTACAGGATCACCAAAGGCTCGGAGTGGCGGAACTTTCCAGACGTAAAGCAGAGTTGGAGAAATGTGGACGGCGTGGGAACTTGCGTGGTTTTCGACGTGAGCAACAACAGGTGCCGGCTCATTTCATACATCAACTACAGGAGCCAAAAGGTTTTCATTCTGCATATTCTCTCCCACGCCGAATACGCAAAGGACTGGTGGAAAAATGACTGCCGTGCTTGAAAAACCCGACATCCTCGACGGCGTTCCCAAGGTAATCACTTCGGACGCCCAAAACGACCGCTACATCGCCGCGCTCCTGGAATTGGAACGCCGCGGCCATCCGACCCCGGCCGAGAAAAATCTCGCCGAGGTGCTGACCCTGCTGGTCGAGGCATACGAAGAGGAACGCTACCCAATCCGCTCTGCCTCGCCCGTCGAAGTCTTGAAGGAGCTCATGGACGCCAACAATCTGCGCCAGAAAGATCTCGCCCCGCTGCTCGGCTCAGAAAGCGTAGTCTCCGAGGTGCTGGGCGGCAAACGAGAACTGAACAAACATCACATCGAAAAGCTCAGCAAGAGATTCGGAGTTTCCCCCGCTGTGTTTTTCTGAGAAGTCCCGTTCCGCGGCTACGAAGGCGACGGGCAAGAAACGTCTGACTGAACGGCGAGCCCGTCCTTCGCTTCCTGTGTCAGGGCAGGCAGGACAGCGCGGAACCCCCCGGGCTGAAGCCTGTGTTTCCCCCTGCTTTTTCGAGGGCCTGAAGGCCCACGCTTCCACCGGGGCACCCGATAAAACAAGATGCCGCGCTTAAGGCCCCCTTCGACTTCGCTCCCTTCGCCAATGCACTCAGGGCAGGCAGGGCAGGGCGGCGCTACATTTAAGTCTGAGGCGAAGCAAAGGCGCCCGCCTGAAAGCAAGGCGGCCGCTACAAAGGCAACCGCGCGCGTGCGCCATCACTTCTTGCGTCGGACCGTGGCATCGAGCTGGCCGCGCGCGAGGCGCACGGAGATATCTTCGCCGATTGCGACCTGATCGGCCGAGTGCAGCACTTTTCCCGACGCGTCGTACGCGATCGCGTAGCCGCGCTCGAGCAGGTTTTCCGGGTTGCGCTCGCGCAGCTGCACTTGCGGCGGCTTCGAAGCGCCGGCGCTTGGCGATCAGCACGCGGTCGATGCCGACGCGCAAGGCTGCCGGCACACTCGTCGAGCGCGTGGCGCAGCTTGCCAACCCGCGCGCGCAAGTCGATTCGCGCGAACCTCACGTGCGCAGCAGCGAAGCGTCGTCTGCTTGCGCGTCACCGAGCCGTTCGAGCGCGGCCTGGAGCGATTGCCGCTGCTGTCCGATTCTTCGGCGCAGAATTTCCGCGCGCCGCCGCAAATCGAACGCACGCGATGCGGGTGCCCGCCGTCGTCAGCCGCTGGCGCGACGCTGCGAGCCGCATGCGCAGTCCGCGCCGAGCGACTGCGCGAAAACTCGTCGACGTGCTGACGCCGCTGGCGAAGCAGCGCTTCGAGCTGGCGGAATCCGCGGTGCGTCTGCAGATCGCGCACGCGATGCCGCCGCTCGGAAAGCAGATACTTGATGTGGTGCGCGAGCTGCCGCTGGTGCTCGGCGATGTGCCGCTCGAATTCCTGTCGCGAGCGCAACACAATCTCGGCGGCGGCCGAAGGCGTCGGCGCGCGCAAATCGGCGACAAAATCCGCAATCGTGAAATCCGTCTCGTGGCCGACGCCGGTGATTACCGGGAATTTCGCGACGCGGCAATCGCCCGCGCCACGATTTCTTCGTTGAACGCCCACAAGTCCTCGAGCGATCCGCCGCCGCGCGCCACGATGACCACGTCCGCGAATCGCGCCCGGCTGAAATGACGCAGCGCCAGCCGCGATCTCGGCCGCCGCGCCATCTCCCTGCACTTTCGCCGGATAGAGCTGCACGTGGACGTTGGCGAAGCGCCGCTTCAGGACGCGCAGGATGTCGCGAATCGCGGCGCCGCTTGGCGACGTCACCACGCCGATGCAGCGCGGCAGCACGGGCAGGGGCCGCTTGCGCGCCTCTTCGAACAGGCCTTCGCGCCTCTAGCTTTTTTTTCAGTTGCTCGAAAGCCAGCTGCAGCGCACCGAGCCCGACCGGCTCGATGTGGCTCACGTATAGCTGATACTCGCCGCGCGCCTCGTAGACGCCGAGCGATCCGCGGACGGTGATGTGCAGCCCGTCCTCCGGGCGGAATTTCAGCCCGCGCGCCTGATCGCGAAAACATACGCAGCGCAACTGCGAGCGCGCGTCCTTCAGCGTGAAGTAGATGTGCCCTGCCTGCGAGGCGTGGAAATTCGACACCTCGCCCTCGATCCACACGTCCGGGAATTCGCCTTCGAGCACTTCACAGACGCGGTCAGTGAACTCGCTCACGCGCCAGATATGGCGCTCGGGCATGACGTCGAAATCGAAGAGGGGCGTCTGGCTCATGAAATCATCGCATTGCTACCGGCGGAAGTAGCTCACAACCCAAAGCACCAGCGTGAGCGCGGCGCTCAGCAAAATGCACGTCACGATCGGAAAATAAAAGCTGCCGTTGCGCCCCTGGTAGGAAATGTCGCCCGGAAGACGGCCGAGCCGGAACGGCAGCCGCGCGCCGAAAAACAAGAACGCCCCGGCGCCGACGATCACGATGCCGGCGATCAGCAGCAGCTTCCCGAGTTCGCGCGAAGGGTCCATGGATAAGATGCCCCATCTTACCGCCGATTCCGGCCGCGAAAGCTACGCGCCGTTTCCATGGCTCTTCCGAGGCCCCGGGCTCGGCACGAACCAGGGACCGAAAAGCAAAGTCAAAAGCCCCACCCTCACAAACCGAGGACCCTTCGGCTTCGCTCAGGGCAGGTGGGGCACCCGAAAATTCCAAGGCAGAGTCCTTAAATCAGTTCGAGGCCCGAGAAAAAATAGCCGATTTCGAATGCGGCGGTCTGCGTCGCGTCGGAGCCGTGCGTGCAGTTGTACTGGATGCTCGTGCCGAGTTCGCGGCGAATCGAGCCGGGCGCGGCCTTGGCGGGATCGGTGGCGCCCATCGTCTCGCGCCACTTCGCGATCGCGCTTTCCGCTTCAAGGACGATCACGACCGCCTTGCCCGAGCTCATGAATTCGGTCAGTTCGCCGAAAAAGGGCCGCTCGCGATGCACGGCGTAAAATCCCTCGGCTTCGGATTTGGTCAGCCGCAGCGACTTGATCGCCACGATCTGAAACTTCGCCGCGTGGATGCGGCTCAGAATGTCGGCGGTCAGGCCGCGGCCCACCGCGTCGGGCTTGATAATTGCGAGAGTGCGTTCAACGGACAAGTTGATCTTTCCTCCTGGATACAGTTTTCAGAATGTCGTTCGTGATTCTGCGCCGACTACTTCTTGATCGCCGCTCGCGAGCGTCTCGCCGATTTCCGCGGGGCTCTGCACAGTGTGGATTCCCGCCGCGCGCATCGCCTTGTACTTATCGGCGGCGGTGCCCTGCCCGCCGCTGATGATCGCGCCGGCGTGGCCCATGCGGCGGCCCGGCGGCGCGGTCTGCCCGGCGATGAAGCCGACCACCGGCTTCTTCACGTGCTGCTTGATGAATTCCGCGGCGATCTCCTCGGCGTTGCCGCCGATTTCGCCGATCATCACGATCGCGTGCGTGTCCGGATCGTCGTTGAACATTTTCACCGCATCGAGAAAGGTGGTGCCGATAATCGGATCGCCGCCGATGCCGATGCAGGTCGATTGGCCGATGCCGAGCCGCGTCAGTTGATCGACCGCCTCGTACGTCAGCGTGCCGCTGCGGCTCACCACGCCGACGTTTCCCTGCCGGTGAATCGAGCCCGGCATGATGCCGATTTTGCATTTGCCCGGCGAGATGATGCCCGGACAGTTCGGCCCGATCAGCCGCGTCTTCGAATTCTTCAGCGCCGCGGCCACGCGAACCATGTCGAGCGTCGGAATGCCTTCCGTGATGCAGATGACGAGCGGCAGCTCCGCGTCCATCGCTTCGAGAATCGCGTCGGCCGCAAACGGCGGCGGCACGAAAATCACGGACACGTTCGCGCCGGTCTCGCGCGCTGCGCCGCTCACGGTGTCGAACACCGGCACGCCGAGGTGCTTCGTCCCGCCCTTGCCCGGCGTGACGCCGCCGACCACTTTCGTGCCGTATTCGATCATCTGCTGCGCGTGAAAGCCGCCTTCGCGCCCGGTGAGGCCCTGCACGAGCAATCGCGTGTTGTTATCGACGAGTACGCTCATTGCGCACGCCCTGCGAGTTTCACGACTTTTTCCGCGCCATCTTTCATTCCATTCGCGATCGTGAAATTCAGCCCGGAGTCGCGCAGGATCTGCTGGCCCTGCTCGACGTTCGTGCCCTGCATCCGCACGACGACCGGCACCTTGAATTTCAGCTCTTTCGCCGCGTTCACGACGCCGCTCGCCAGCACGTCGCAGCGCAAGATTCCGCCGAAGATATTGACGAACACGCCTTTCACGTTCGGATCGCTCAGCAAAATGCGGAACGCGTTCTTCACCTGCTCCTCGGAAGCGCCGCCGCCGACATCGAGAAAATTCGCCGGGCTGCCGCCGCACAGCTTGATGATGTCCATCGTGGCCATGGCCAGGCCCGCGCCGTTGACCATGCAGCCGACGGTGCCGTCGAGCTTGATGTAGTTCAATTTGAATTTCGAGGCTTCGACTTCGAGCGGCGTCTCTTCGTCGAGGTCGCGCAGATCGTTGAATTCCGGATGGCGATAGAGCGCGTTGTCGTCGAAATTCACTTTCGCGTCGAGCGCGACCAGCCGCCCGTCGCCCGTGATCACGCACGGATTGATTTCGAGCAGCGACGCATCGGTTTCAAGAAACGCGCGGTAGAGCGATTGCAGAAAAGGCAGCGCGACGCTCGCCAGCTCCGGCGAAAAGCCCGAGCCCGAAGGCGAGCTTGCGCGCGTGGTACGGCTGAAAACCAGTCTCGGGGCGAATCGTCTGGCGCAGGATCGCTTCGGGATGCTCCTTCGCCACTTCCTCGATTTCCATCCCGCCCGCGGCGCTCGCCATGAACACCGGCGCGCCGACCGCGCGATCCACCAGGATGCTCAGATAAATCTCGCGCTTGATGTCGAGCCCTCGCTCGATCAGCAGCCGCCGCACCACGCGCCCCTCGGGGCCGGTCTGCGGAGTCACGAGCGTCATGCCGAGAATGCTGCTCGCGAGCGATGCAGCCTCGTCCGGCGATTTCGCCAGCTTCACGCCGCCGGCCTTGCCGCGCCCGCCCGCGTGAATCTGCGCCTTCACCACCACCACCGGCGTCCCGAGGCGCTCGGCCGCCGCCCGCGCGTCCTCTTTCGTGAACACGACTTCGCCGCGCGGCACGGGAACGCCAAACTTCGCGAGAATTGCCTTGGCCTGATATTCGTGGATTTTCATGCTGATCGTATCGGCCGGACCGAAGGTCGCCTTAATAGTGCTAGTATTTATTCACGATGCAAACGAAGCAGTTTACCTGCATCCATAGAGGCGAGCAAGCGGATGCGCTCGCACCGCTGAACTCTCGATGATCCACGAAGCGCTCGAAAAAATCGTCGCGGACGAAGACCTTTCCCGCGCGCAGGCCGAAGCCGCGATGGAGGAGATTCTCGCCGGGCGCGCCACCGACGCGCAGATCGCCGCGCTGCTCACCGGCCTGCGCATGAAGGGCGAAACGGTCGACGAACTGGTCGGCTTCGCGACGGCCATGCGGCGCCACGCGACGCCGATTTTCGCGGGGCATTCGCGCATCGCGGATGAGGCGCTGGTCGACACCTGCGGTACCGGCGGCGACGCTTCCGGCACGTTCAATGTCTCCACCGCGGCGGCCTTCGTCGTTGCCGGCGCGGGCGTGCGCGTCGCCAAACACGGCAACCGCTCGATCAGCTCGCGGTGCGGCTCGGCGGACGTCCTCGAGCATCTCGGCGTGCGCATCGATCTTCCGCCGGAGCGCGTCGCCGCGGCGATCGAAGAGATCGGCATCGGATTCCTCTTCGCGCCGGCGGTGCACGCGGCCACGCGCCACGCGATGACGGCTCGCCGCGAACTCAAGATGCGCACGGTTTTCAATCTGCTCGGCCCGCTCACGAATCCCGCCGGAGCCTCGGCGCAAGTCGTCGGCGTCTACGATGAAAGCTACACGGAGCTGCTGGCGCGGGCGCTCGGCGAGCTGGGCGTGAAGCGCGCGTTCGTGGTTCACGGCGCCGATGGCCTGGACGAAATTTCGATCTCGGGCGAAACCTACGTTGCCGAGCTGCGCGACGGTGTCGTGCGCAGCTTCACCGTGACGCCCGAGGATTTCGGGCTTGCACCGCGCGCCGCTCGAAGAGATTCGCGGCGGCGACGCGCAGCAAAACGCCGAAATCATCCACAAAATCCTCGGCCGCTCGATGCTGTATCGCGATCACGGCCCGCACCGCGAGATCGTGCTCGCGAATGCCAGCGCCGCTCTCGTCGCCGCCGGGCGCGCAGCCGATTTCCTCGATGGCGTCCATCTCGCCACGAAATCCATCGACTCCGGGCGCGGCGCGCGAAAAGCTCGACGCGCCTCGTCGCCTTCTCGCAAGCCGAGAAAGGCCACTCGCAAACTGCTACCTAAAGCTCTAAACGGTCAGGAAATTTTCGAGCAGGCGGAACCCCGCGTCGGTGAGAACCGATTCCGGATGGAACTGCACGCCTTCGACCTTCATTTTGCGATGGCGCAGGCCCATGATGATGCCGTCGGACGGTTTCGGCGGAAATTTCGAGCTCGCGCGGCAACGTCTTTCGCTCGACGATCAACGAGTGGTAACGCGTGGCCTGAAAATCCTGCGGCAACCCATAGAAAATCGTCTCGCCGTCGTGATGAATCTGGCTGGTCTTGCCGTGCATCACTTTCGGCGCGCGAATCACGCGCCCGCCAAACGCCGCGCCGATCGACTGGTGCCCCAGGCACACGCCCAGGATCGGAATCTTGCCCGCGAAGCGCTCGATCAGCGGAACGCTGACGCCCGCTTCCTTCGGCGTGCACGGGCCCGGCGAAATCACGATGCGTTCGGGCTTGCATGCCTCGATCTCGTCGAGCGTGATCTCGTCGTTGCGGCGGATCAGCAGCTCTTGCCCCATCTGGCCGAGATATTGCGCCAGGTTGTAGGTGAACGAGTCGTAGTTGTCGAGCAGCAGGATCATACGGATCCATCGGCGTATCTCTATTGTACCAGCTGAGAATAAGCACGCGCCGATGCAGGCGCGGGTTTCAAACCCGCGCGCCGGATTACCTTTTGCCCGGCCGCGGATTTGCCGCCCGCATGGGCGATTTCGAGCGCTCTCAGCACGGCGCGCGCCTTGTTCGCCGATTCCTCGTATTCGCGCTCGGGAACCGAATCCGCCACGATGCCCGCGCCCGCCTGCACATAGGCGCGCCCATTCTTCGCGACCAGCGTGCGCAGCCCGATGCACGAATCGAGATTGCCGGAAAAATCGAGATACAGAATCGCGCCGGCGTAAATTCCGCGCCGCGTGGGCTCGAGTTCGTCGATGATTTCCATGGCGCGGACTTTGGGCGCGCCCGAAAGCGTCCCCGCCGGAAAACACGCCATCAGCGCATCGAAGCAATCGACGTCATCGCGCAGCCGCCCGCGCAGGCTCGACGCCAGATGCATCACATGCGAGTAGCGCTCGACGAACATCAGCCGCTCCGGCTTCACCGAGCCGTATTCGCACACGCGGCCCAGATCGTTGCGCCCGAGATCGACCAGCATCACGTGCTCGGCGCGCTCCTTCGGATCGGCGAGAAGCTCGGCCTCGAGCTTCTGGTCTTCTTTCTCGTCGCGGCCGCGCGGACGCGTGCCGGCCAGCGGCCGGTAAAACGCGTCGCGCCCCTGCACCTTCACCAGCATTTCGGGCGAGCTGCCGACCACCGACAGGTCGCCGAGCTTCAGGTAGTAGAGGTAGGGCGAAGGATTCACGACGCGCAGCGCGCGGTAAATCTCGAAAGGATCGGCGGTCGTGCGCGCCTCGAATCTCTGGCTCACGACGATTTGAAATGCGTCGCCGGCGCGAATGTACGACTTGGCTTTCCGCACCGCCGCCGTGAACTGCGGCTTCGTCATATTCGACGCGACTCGCAGTGGCTTCGCGCGCCGCGCCTTGGGCTTGTCCGCAGGCAGCGGCTGCTCGAGCATCTTGCGCGTGCGGCCGATCTCGCGCACCGCCGCATTGTATTTCGCGCGCAGGCTGCCCGGCCCCTCGGTGAAAACGTTGCGAATGATCCAGACGCGATGCTGCACGCGGTCGAACGCCACGAGGCCGAGGTAAAACATCATCATGCAATCGTCAACACCGAGATCGTCGCGTCCCGTGTTGGGAATCCGCTCGACCAGCCGCACCATGTCGTATGCGAAATAGCCGATCGCGCCAGCGGTCAGCGGAGGCATCCCCGGCACGCGCACCGGACGATAACGCGCCGTCAGCCGTTTGAGCTGTTCGACTGGATTCCCGTCGAATCGAACCGTCTTGCCGCCGGTTTCGAGTTCGCAGACGCGGCCGCGCGCGCGAAACACTTCTTCCGGATTCGCGCCGGTGAAGGTGTATCGGCCGATATTTTCGCCGCCCTCCACGCTCTCGAGCAAGAAACGCATACTTCGCGCCGCGCGCGATGCGCAAGTACGCGCCGACGGGCGTCAGCAAGTCGGCGGTATACGTGTCGTACACCGGCACAAGATTGCCTTCGCGCGCGAAGCGCTGAATGTCTTGAAGTCCGGCTGAATCATCGTCCGATATGCATCTTTCCTTCGGGATTTCACTTCTTGCCGCGGCGCGCGTGTCCGGCTTTTCCCTCGGCCGCCAGCGCCCGAACCACGGCGCGCCGCATGGCGTCGACTGGCGCGCGCTCGCCCGTCCAGATTTCCCACTGCGCGGCGCCCTGCGCGACAAACATCTCCACGCCCGAGACCGTTTCGATGCCGCGGCGCGCCGCAAGTTCCAGAAGCCGCGTCACACGCGGGCGATAGATGGTGTCAAATACGAGCCGGCAATTCAATTCGCGGGCGTCGAGCGGCGAGCTCCCGACCGCCGGGTGCATGCCGACCGGAGTCGCATTGACGATCGCGTCGAAGAATTCTCCATGGATGCGATTCCGGGCAATCGCCTCTCCGCCAACGGCCTTCGCCAACGCCTGTGCACGCGCCGGCCGCCGCGCCGTCACGCATACCGCGGCGCCTGCCTGCGCGAGCGCGAAAGCCACGGCGCGCGCCGCTCCTCCAGCTCCCAGGATCAGGACCCGGCTGCCCCGAAGAGGTATCCGCTTCTCGATCGCCTGCAGCACCCCGACGTAGTCCGTGTTATATCCGTATAGCTTCCCTCCGCCGCGCACGACGACCGTGTTAACCGCCCCGATTCGCGCTGCCAGCGGATCGCAACCGTCGAGATGCCGCAGGATTTTCTCTTTGTGCGGGAGGGTGACGCTGAAGCCTCGAATCCCGAGTGGCTCGATCGAATCCAGAAAATCCCTCAGATCGCGCACCAGAAACGGCACGTAGACCGCATTGATTCGCCGCGCGGCGAAACCTGCATTCTGCATCGCCGGCGAGAGCGAATGGCCAACGGGATTGCCGATCACGCCGTACGTGCTCGTCCGGGTGTCGAGCCGATCCGCACGATACACGTCCTCGATCTCGGCAAGCGAGACTTGCCCCGGCGCCGTCGCGTTTTCAACCGGCGCGTAGGCGAATGAATTTCGTTCGCGCAATGCCAGGATGCGCACCGGCAGCGCCACGTCGCCCATCGGGATCGCTACGATGTTCCGCTGCCGTCGCGCGAAATCCAGCAGCTTTCGGCTGTCGGCCAACGAATGGCACTGAGCGGCGATTTTGATCGCCTCAGGCCGATCTCGCCGCAACTCCGCAGCGATGTGCGAGAGATTTTTCGGCATGCGCTCGAAGAAATGCGCGGAAGTCAGCCGCCGCCCCTCTCCCAGCAGCACGTCGAGCAGCTCGCTCGGGCACTGGCGCACCGTTTCGATTTCGAGGTCGTACCAAGCGCATCCTGCCCGGATCGCGTTCGCCAGATGCACGAGTTGCTTGGCGATCGTGCCCGCGTATCGACCGCCCGCCGCTCGCCGGCGGCAAGTCGCAATCAAAGTCACGCCCCTTCGGCCGGATCGGCCGGCCTCGAGGATTCGCAGAAACCGGTCGATTTCCCGATCGCTCGAAAGCCAGTCAAGGCGTAACTCAACCGTGTGGGCTCGGGCCGAGTCCCTGCGCGAAGCTGCGCCAGCATGGAATTCGCACTCCGGCGCCGCCACCACGGCGCACACCTTATCTCGCCCTAACACGCTGTGTTTCCAATCTTTTCGGAGTGAGGCCGCGTCGCGCCCCGACGGCCGTGCGCGAGGACGATTTCCCGCTTCTACCACGCGGTACCCAATGTGTAAAGTCCGCCCGACCATTATCTTGACGCTCTCGAACGCCAATGTTACGGTCGGGTCATTGGGGAGCGCCAGCCCTTTCGGCGCTGAGAATCAGCTCGAAGGAGCGAGCATCATGCGTGGGAAAATTGTCCTTGCCGGTCTCATAGTGGCCCTTTCTGGAGCCATCGCGTCGGCGCAGACCGCGATCCGCAGGTTCCAAGCGCCGAACGATCTCTATTGCTCGGGTACGGTCACGACGGAATCCGATCCCGCACGCCGCCTTCATCATCACGGGCGAAGAATCCAACTATCGCCTTACCTTCGACGAAAATGACAACGTCTACATCAATAAGGGCGCAAGCCAGGGTGTAAACGTCGGCGATGTCTTCTCCGTGGTCCGCAAGATTGAGGATCCCTACGGAATCGAGTGGACCAAGTGGCAGGACATGATCCTCAAGAAAATGGGCAGCGTCTGGGCAGATGAAGGCCGCGTCCGCGTGACCCGAGTTTTCGCCAATACTTCGGTCGCCAGAATCGAGCATTCCTGCGACATGCTGCAGCGCGGCGACATTCTGCTGCCTTTCACGGAGCGCCCTGCGCCGCCGCTCAAACCCGAAGCTCATTTCGACCACATTTGCCCCGGCAAACGGCAAGCCCCTGGCAATGATCATCATCGGCAAGAATTTCCAGGCGCAAAGCGGCCGTGAAGACGTTGTCTATGTGAATTTGGGCAACGGACAGGGCGTGAAAGTCGGCGATTATTTCCGCATCTTCCGCTACACCGGCACTCAGCACGAAACGGTTTTCCAGGATCCCCGCTACGCGTTCGATCAGAACGATCAGCTGTCCGTGCCGTTCTTCCCCTTGTATGGCTTCGGGAGCGTCTCCCAAGAAATACGATTGGAGCAACACTCCGCGGGAAGACGTTGGCGAGGGAGTCGTGCTGCGAACCGGCCCGAACTCCTCGACGGTCCTGATCACGTTCAGCTTGCGCGAGATCTTGCCGGCGATTACGTCGAAGTCGAATAACCGGGCTTATCCGCGGCCTGGCGCCGACTCTGCGCCGTGCTCGTCTGCCGCGTCCGATTCGCTGAATATCTCCGCCGTGAAAGCCTTGGATTCGGACTTCCGGATTCGCCCAGGCATTCCGCGTCGAGGCCCGCCTTCACGCAGGTTTCTTCGAGGAGTCGCTGGCCGCTCCATCGAAATTGCGCGGCCACCTGTGGCAACAAAACGCCCCGCTGCCTGCCGAAGCTCACCATCAGGCCATGCTTGCCCGCTTGTATTTGTCCCGGCGCGATTGCTTCGAGTCCCGACAAAATGGAAAGCTCGATCTCGATTTCGCCGAGTTCCTCGGGACGAACCGGATCGAACCGCGGATCTTCGAGCGCGGCGGCCTTTGCGCAATGGACTACCGTTTCAACCAGCGATTCGCTCGGGAGCATTTGCCCAACGCAACCGCGCAGCCGGCCTCGCCGGTGCAGCGTGACAAACGCCCCGCGCCGAATTTTGCATGTTCGGAAGCTCCGGCAATTGCCCCGGGAACTCGCGGCCCTCGACGGCGGCGCTCATGGCTCGCCGCGCGACTTCCAACAGCAGCTTCTTTTCGGGATTACCGGCTGAGGACATCCTGCGGTTTTTCTTTCGGATCGACTACGAGAACGCGGGTACGCCGCTGCTGCACGCGGAAATTGATCTGGCCCCAGAACATCTGGAAGTAGTGAATCGCGGACGCTACCGCGCTCAGCACCACCAGCCACAGCAAAACGGTTCCGACTAATTTCAGCGCGGGATGATTCGCCGTGAGAATCACGGTGCACCCGGCCAGCACCTGCAAGATCATCTTGCCCTTTCCAAGCGGCGACGCGGGAATCACCAACCCCTCAACCGACGCGATCTCCCGGAGGCCGACGACCATGAATTCGCGTCCGATAATGATCACCACCATCCACGCCTGGATGAGTCCCATCGAAACCAGCGAGACGAACGCCGCCGAAATCAAAAGCTTGTCGGCAATCGGATCGAGCAGGATTCCCAACGTGGTGATTTCGCTGCGCGACCGCGCCAGATATCCATCCATTGCGTCGGTCGCCGCAGCCACCAGCAAAATCAGGACGCCCCAGACCTCGAAATGAATGGGCAATCCCCAGAAATTCCAATTCGGCTGGCGCGTTAAAAGAACGACCACGAGGAGCGGAACGAAAAAGATCCGCAGAATCGTCAGGCTGTTCGGCAGGTTCATTTTCGCTCTCGGAAAGACAAATCGACGAAGCCGCCCGGGATCAGACGGCAATCTCAATTTGAAATGATAGTCCCGGGGTCGTGACCGAGTCAACCGTACAGGCCTCCGGAATAACTCACCATCCGGTAACGAGAGAGGCAAATCCTCTCGCTAGTTACTCGTTAGCGCAAAAAACGCCCCAGCGCTGTGCAAATTCCTGGCCGGCACTGGCACATGACAAAGACCGCCAGCACGATCGCCACGAAACCCGAGTCGCTCGTATATAGTGTGAATAACAACAACTTATGGTCCACTGGTTGGCGACACATCCTGCCAGGGACTGCGGTCAGCCTGCGCTCCGAAACGCCGCACGAATCGTGGAAGCTTTTCCACAGGGTTTTCCACACGCAGAGGTCGTTCCAGTACAGCATCTCATGTCGAAAATAAATTCGCGAAGTTCCCGCGCAGCCGATTCCGGAATTTCAGCTTCGAGTTCGAGTTTCCGTCGTGCATTTCCGAGTGCAGCACGCGCCCCCGCCCCTGCACCACCGAAAGGCTGCGGCCATCGGCGAGGGGCATGCGCAGACGCAGGCGCAATAGCGGATCGATGGGCATGTTTGCGTCGATCTTTACCAGCAGTTCATCGAGGCCCGCGCCCGTCATCGCCGAGACAAAGGCCGTGTCCACGCCGCGCCCGTTGGAATCCGTCAACGCTTTTCAGATCCTCTTCGCTCAGCCGGTCGATCTTGTTCAGCACGTGCAAGCGCGGGCGATCCTCGACGCCCAGCTGGCGCAAAACGCCGAGCACCTCGGCATCGTGTTCGGCATGGTGCGGATTGGAAATATCCGTCACGTGAACGATCAGCGCGGCCTCCTGCACTTCTTCGAGCGTAGCGCGAAACGCGGCGATCAGATCCGGCGGAAGGTCGCGCAGGAATCCCACCGTGTCCGACAAAAGCACGCGCCGGCGCGAGGGCAGGCGAATCGCGCGAATCGTCGGATCGAGCGTCGCGAACATTTTCGAGGACGTCAGCACGCTCGCATCGGTCAGCGCGTTGAAGAGCGTCGATTTGCCCGCGTTCGTGTATCCCACGAACGCGATCATTCCGAGCGGCACCGCCTGCCGCGCCCGCCGCCGCGTGGCGCGCTGCTTGCGAACCGTTTCGATGGCCTGCTGGATTTTGCGCACGCGATCGCGAATCCGCCGGCGATCGGTTTCGAGCTTCTGCTCGCCAGGGCCCCGCGTCCCGATTCCGCCGCCGAGCCGCGAGAGCTCTTCGCCGCGTCCGGTGAGCCGCGGGAGCAGATAATTCAATTGCGCGAGCTCCACCTGGAGCTGCCCTTCGCGCGTGTGCGCGTGCGTGGCAAAAATATCGAGGATGAGCTGCGTGCGGTCGATCACGCGGCATCCGGTGCCCTTCTCCATGTTGCGCAGCTGCACGGGCGTCAGATCGTGATCCACAATCACAAGCGGCACGTCGCGAACCTTGGCTTCGGTGCGGATTTCTTCGAGCTTGCCGCGCCCCACCAGCGTCGCGGGATCGAGCGTCATCGCGGACTTGCAGAAGGGTTCCCTCGATTTTCGCGCCCGCGCTTTCCGCCAGCTCCTGCAACTCGTCGAGCGAATCGCGATTCGACACGCCGTCAGCGTTGTCGCGCGCGATGGCGCTCGTGCGCCCGGCCCTCTTGAGGGCGACGCCCACCAGCAAAACCCGTTCCCGGCGATCTACAGGTTGGGAGGTTTTCATCCAAGTAAACAGGGGCGAAGGAAGACAGACTTTTGCGCGAGGAATTTCATCTCTCCCTGCTATTATACGCCCGTCCCGGGCAGCCGGCGAACCTCGCGGACCGAAAGCGCCGCCGCCCCCCGATTGCGCGGCCGGGGCCGTCATCGTAGGCTTTGGACGGTTGTGCGACCTAGAAACGAAAGCGACACTGATCTACCCAAAATGCCTGGAGCTTCCGGAACAGCTGAGTTGACCTCTCAGTCCCATCGCGAGAAGTCCGAGCGATCGAGAATCCTGCTCATCCTCGGTTACGGACTGGCGACCGTCTGCCTGATCTGGGTTCTGCACGACTTCCACATCGTGCGGGCCTTGCACGATATGGCCAACGCGAACTGGAAATGGGTTCTCGTCGGCATGGCCTTCGACGTCCTGAGCTACGCCGTCCAGGCCCTGCGCTGGAAGTTCCTGCTGAGCCCGTTCGGGAAAGTGCACACCAGGAACGCGATCCGCTCCGTTTTCTCCGGCCTCTTCGCCAACCTGATCTTGCCGCTTCGGCCGGGCGAATTCCTGCGCAGCTACCTGCTCTCGAACTCCGAGGGAATCTCGATCGGGCGCGTGCTGGGATCGGTAGGCGTCGAACGCTTCATCGACCTCGTGATCGCCACCGCATCCCTGGCTTTTGTCTCGCTCTTCGTACAGTTGCCGCGGCGCTTCGAGCGCACTGCGGATATTCTGGGAGCCGTCATTCTCGTTCTCGTGACGATTGTCGTGGTGCTCGTCTTTTATCTCGAGGTAAAGCTCGGCGGCGCACCCGGAACCCCACATCGGGCATCGGCAGCTGCCGGGCAAAATCATGTCGGCGCTGCTCGACTTGCACGCGATGGGCACGGCGCCCAGCTTCTACGCGGCCGTCTTTCTCTCGCTGCTCATGCCGTTCTGCCAGGTGGTCGCTCTCTGGGCGCTGATGCAGTCCTACGGCTTGCCTCTGTCGTTCATGGCGGCCGTGGTGGTGCTGCTGGTGATCAATCTGGGTGTTTCGCTGCCCAACGCGCCCGCGAACGTCGGCTCCTACCAGTTCTTTTGCGTGCTCGGCTTGAGCGTGTTCGACGTCGAAAAAACGACCGCCGCGGGCTTCTCGATTTTCGCCTTTATCGCGCTGACTTTACCCTTCGTTTTCCTCGGATTTGCGGCTGCTCCTGAGCAGCGGGTTGTCGCTCCGTTCCATGCGGGAGGTCACGCGCCTTCCCCGGCACCCGACCGAGACCTCCGCCTCCGACTGAAACCGCCGTTTCCACGGCCCCGCCGCCGCTCACGGCACTTTCAGGCACATCACGCCGGATTTCGTTGGAGGGCTGGCGAGTCGTCCGTTATATAGTTTTTATGGGGCTTTCGCGGCTGGCAACGGGTGATCCGCGGAGGCGTCTGAAGCGGACAACCGGGGTTTTCCTGCCACGCAAGCGCGCGAGGGACGTAGAATTTCGCATGGCTTCGGATCTCAACAAGCATCTCGATCGGGCTCGGCGCAGCCTCGAAAAGAACAAACTTCGAGAGGCGGTCGCCGAATACCAGGCTGTCCTCGAAGAGGCTCCTGCCAACCAGGAAGCCCTGCAGGCGCTTGCCGACATCTACACGCGCCTGAACGAGCCCGCGCTCGCCGCCCAATATTACGGCGCGCAGTTCGACCGGCACATCGAGGCGGGCGATGCCGCCAAAGCCTCGGCGATTTTCACGCCGCTTTCTCCGATCGTTTCCCCAGCCTCCTGACCGGCTGATGCGCTACGGCATTCTGCTGCAGAAACAGAATCGCTCTTCCGAGGCCATCGAGCAGTTCGGCACGGCGGCGGAGCTCTTTCTGCAGCATCAGCGCGATATCGACGCGCTGGCCTGCTACGAAAGCATCGCGCTTCTCGATCCTGAAAACGTCGACGCGGCACGTGGTGCTCGGCGATCTGGCCGAGCGCCTCAAGCACGCCGATCTTGCCACCCGCAGCTTCCTTCGCGCCGGGCAGCTGGCGCAGGCGGCCGGCGGCCTCGACGAGAGCGCTCGAATATTTCGGCCGCGCGCACCGCCTCTTGCCCAACGACCGCACGCGGCGCGCTGCTTTTCGCCGACGCCAAACTGCGAAAGGGCGATCCCGAAGGCGCCGTCGCGCTGCTCGATCCGCTCTCGCCCAATGAGAAGGACACCGCGTTCCTCGCGCTTTTCGGCGAGGCCCTGCTGCGCACGAACGCGCCTGGACCGCGCGCGCGAGGTCTTCGAGGCTTACTACCGGCAAAAGCCCGAGAACTTCTGGGAAACTTTTCGAGCTGGCCGCGGCTTACCTTCGCGCCGGCGAGGACCCAAAGGCCGCTTCGCTGCTCGCGCAAACCAAGGAATGGATGTACGGGGCTCGCAGGGAAGCGGAGCTCGTGGCGCAGATCGAGCGCCTGGCCGCCACGCTACCCGAAGTCGCTGGCGCTCGCCGAGACCGTGGCCCATCTCTACGAAGAGCTGAATCGCGAAGCGAAATATTTCGACGCCCTCGTGCGCCTCTTCGATCTCTACCTTGCCGCCGAGCGCGTGCCGGACGCCTGCGAAATACTCGACCGCCTCGTGGACATCGATCCTTACGACTACCGCAACCAGGAGCGGATCGCGCATCTCGAGGGAAAGGCCGATCCGGTCTTCCTGCAGAATATTCTGGCGCGCGCCGCCAAGGCGGCCACGGTTTCAGGCCACACCGGCTCGGGATTTTCGGGCGCAGGCTCCGATGTCGCTGCGGCGGCCGCGCCGGTCTCCGAGGAAGTGCGCGCGCAGCAAGCCCTCGAGGATCTGATCGTGCAGGTCGAAATTTTCCTGCAGTATTCGCTGCACACCAAAGCGATCGAGCGCCTCGAGCGCATCGGCGAGCTCTTCCCCGGCGAAGAAGAAAAAAACGAGCGCCTGCGCACTCTCTACGAACGCGCGAACTGGTGGCCGAAAGGCGCGCCGCGCAAGCCCGCGCCGCAGCCGCCGCCAGCTCCTCCCGTCTGCCGCTGCTCCGGCCGCGCCTCCGCCGTTTCCCGTCGAGCCTGCACCGCCTCCCGCTCCATCTGCGCCTTTTTCCGCGGCGGAAACTCACCGCGATCTTTCGGCCATCGCCGAAATCAATCGCCTGATGCACCGCCAATCCACGCCGCGCGAGGTGCTGTCGGCCACGGCGGCGGAAGTCGGCAAATATCTCGCCGTGGCGCGATGCCTGGTGACCCTGGGCTCCGCGAGCGACGCATCTCAATTGACGGCCGAATATTCCGCGCCGGGCCTGCAGGTCGTCGGCGGCGCGCATCTGCCGGCGATCGTCGCGCTCGTTTCCAAGGCTTCTCGCCGGACGACCTCGGCGGGATTCAGCTCACCGCATCGAGCGCTCCCGTGCTCCGCGAGCTGGGCGTGGAATCGGCGCTTGCCGTCGTGCTGCAGGACAAAGAAGCGGGCGCGCAATCCGGCATTCTGCTTGTCGCGGATAAGTCCGCCAGAAAGTGGAAGCCGAACGAAAGTTTCTTCCTGCAGGCGGTCGGCGACCAGCTCGTGCTCTCCGTGAACCACACGCGGCTTCGCTCGCTGGTCCGTTCGCTCGCCGTCGCCGACGAAAAGACCGGCCTGCTCAGCCGCGGCGCCTACGTCGATTGCCTGCTCGTCGAATCGAATCGGGCGCGATCGCAGAACACGCCGCTTTCGCTCATCATCCTGCACGTCGATCACGGCGGCGATCTTCTGCGGCAGCACGGCGACGCCGCCGTCGACCAATACATCGAGCAATTGGCTCGCGCGCTCTCGTCCACCGTGCGCCAGACCGACATCGCGGTGAAATACACGGCGTGGTCGCTCGCCTTCATCCTGCCCGATACGTCGATTGAAAACGCGCGGTGCCTCGCCGAAAAGCTTCTTCAGGTCGCCGCGACCGTGCACCCTTCCTGGGGCTCGCAGAGCCTCAGCGCAAGCGCCGTTGTGGCCGAAGCCTCTTCGCGCCCTGGCGACGATACCGAAGATCGCGTGACCGAATGGATCAATCGCGCCGAAGCCGGCCTCGACCAGGCCTTTCAGAACGGCGGCAACGTGCTTGTGCCTCTCGCCACTCCATGACATCCTTCATCGCGGGTCCTGCAGTCTACTTCCGTTCACAGGCGGGAATTAATGATGGCGAGTACTGGAAAACCGGATCGAGTGCGCGGCGAGTTCAATGCAGCCGGGCTGCGCTTCGGCATCGTCGTGAGCCAGTTCAACAGCTTCATCACGGATCGCCTGCTCGCCGGCGCGCTCGACGCGCTGAAGCAAAGCGGCGCCGCGGACGACCAGATCGAGATCGTTCGCGTGCCCGGATCGTTCGAGATTCCGATCGCGGCCAAGAAGCTCGCCGCGACCGGCCGCTTCGATTCGCTGATCTGCATCGGCTGCGTGCTGCGCGGCGAGACGTCGCACTACGATTACGTCGCTTCCGAAACGGCGCGCGGCATCCAGCTCGCTCAGCTCGACACCGGCGTGCCCATGATTTTCTGCGTGCTCACCTGCGACACGCTCGAGCAGGCCATCGATCGCGCGGGATTGAAAAGCGGCAACAAGGGCTACGATTCGGGGCTCGCGGCGGTCGAAATGGCCAGCCTCTCCCGCAAGCTTTCCGAAAGCTCGGCGGCGCCCAGCCGGCCTTCGCTCGCGGCGCCGATAGCATGAGCCTCCGCCACAAATCCCGCGAATACGCGCTGCAGATGCTTTTCGAATGGGACATGACGCGCCAGGAACCCAAGCGCGTGGAGCAGCTTTTCTGGAAGTCGGCGCCCGCCTCGGAATCGACTCGCGAGTTCGCCAACCAGTTGTTCGAAGGCGCCGTCGCCCGCGCCGAAGCAAGCGATCAGCTGATCGAAAAGCTCGCCGAGAACTGGCGCCTCGAGCGGCTTCGCGGCCGTCGACCGCAACATCCTTCGGCTGGCCATTTCGCGAATTTCGCTCCGGCACGGCGCCGCCGAAAGTGGTGATCGACGAAGCCATCGAGCTGGCGAAGAAATTTTCCTCCGCCGAAGCGCCCGCCTTTCTGAATGGGATTCTCGACGCGGCCTACAAAAGCCTCGAACCGGAGCGCCCGGTGAGTGTAGCGCTACAGTTTCTGAACGAGCGCGGTGACTTCCGCGAGCACGCGCTGCGTCGTTTCCGGGCGCGTGGTTTCGGAATAGACGCGCAGCATCCGCTCGGTGCCCGATGCGCGCACCATCACCCAACCGATTTCGCCGAGATAGACTTTCACGCCGTCGAGTCCTCGCGACGAACGATCGGCCAATCGAGCAGCTTCTGCGAATTTCGCGTCTGAAAAGCGCGCGATGGCTTTTTCCTTCTGCCCGTCCCGCAGCGTGAGGTCCACGCGGCCGTAGTGGTGCTCCCCGAATTCGCGGTGCAGCATTCGCGACCAGTTCGCCCAGCCGCTTGCCGTGCCACGCCATCACTTCGGCGAGCAGCAGCGCGCTCACGGTCGCGTCGCGCTCCGGCAAGTAGAGCTTCGTGCCGATGCCGCCGCTCTCCTCGCCGCCCGACAACGATGTCTCCTTCGAGCATCCGGTCGCAAATGTATTTGAAGCCGATCGGCGTCTCCCACACTTTGCGCCCGAATTTCGCGGCAATCTTGTCGATCATCTTCGTGGTCGAAAACGTCTTCGCCACGTCGCCGGGCAGATTGCGCGTTCCGGCCAGATGCCAGAGCAGAATCGAAAAAATCTGGTGCGGCGTGATGAACGTGCCGTCGCGGTCGATCGCGCCGATGCGGTCCGCGTCGCCATCGAGCGCGAAGCCTGCGTCATAGCCGCCATCGACCACCGCCCGACGCAACGCCTCAACGTGCGGCTCGATCGGCTCGGGATTCACGCCGCCGAAAAGCGGATCGCGCGTGCCGCGAATTTCGGCCGCCTCGATGCCGTGACGGCGGAAAAGCTCGCGCAGCAGTCCGCGGCCCGCTCCGTGCATCGGATCGATCACGTAGCGGAATTTCGACGACTTCAGCCGGTCCCAATCGACGAGCGCATCGAGCGTATCGAGATACGGCGTGCGAACGTCGAGCGAATGAATCAGCTCTTTGCGCGGGGGCAGCGCCGGCACGCCGTCGCGCAGCTACTTTTGCGAGCTCGGCTTCCACCTGCGCGACGATCACGGGCGAGGCCGAGCTGCCGTAACTCGCCTTGAACTTCACGCCATTCCAGCGATACGGATTGTGGCTCGCGGTGATCTGAATGCCGCCCCCGGCGCCGCGCAGCCGCACCAGCAGCGACACGGCCGGCGTGGGGCACGCGTCCGTGGCCAGCCACACGGGCGTGCCGGTGGCCGCAATCGCTTCGGCAGCGACGCGCGCGAAATTCTCCGAGCCGAAGCGCGTATCGAAGCCGACCACGACTCCGCTGCCCGGCTTTTCCGCGCGCACCACGTAGCGCGCGATGGCGTGCGCCACCTTGCGCACGTTCTCGTACGTAAAATCCTCGGCGATTACGCCGCGCCAGCCGTCCGTGCCGAATTTGATCTCGGGCACCGCGCGTCGCGGATTCGTCTCGACTCGCCAATCTCGGCCTCCTCGTTTCCGGCCTAGAGCAGGTGCTTCGCCTTCTGTTCTTCGAGCCACTTCACGATTTTGCCAACGTCCTGCGAGCGCTCGCGCGCGCAGATCGAGCAGCGCGTCGTCGGTTTCGACCAGCACCAGATCGCGAACGCCGATCGCCGCGACGAATTTGCGCGGGCTCCAGAAATAGTTTCCCTCCGCGTCGAGCGCGAAATGCGTGTCCGGCTCGAAACATTCGCTCCGCGTTTGGCCGCGAGCAACTCATGCACCGCCGCCCAGGAGCCGATGTCGCTCCAGCCGACCTTCGCGGGAATCACGAAGACGGGCGACACGCTGCCGGGCCGCGTGGCAGGCTCCATGATGGCGTAGTCGACCGAGATATTTTCGAGCTGCGGATAGATGCGGCGCAGCGCCGAGGCGTAGCGCGGCGTGCCGATCGCCTTGCCCAGCTCGACGAGCGCGGCGTGCGTCTTCGGCAGGAACCGCCACAGCGCGTCGAGAAAGGTCGAGACGCGCCAGAAGAACATGCCGGCGTTCCAGAAATATTTTCCGGACGCCACGTACTTTCGCGCGAGAGGCAACGCCGGTTTTTCGGTGAAGCGCTTTACCGCGAAGGCTGGAACGCCGTGCGGCCGCGCGGCAATCTTCGCGCTCTCGATGTAGCCGAAGCCGGTGTCGGGGCGCGTCGGCGGAATGCCGAGCACCACGAGATTCCCCGGCGTGCGCGCCAGCTCGATCGCGGCCGAGATAAGGCCGCGATAGCGCTTCGCATCGAGGATATTGTGGTCCGACGGCAGCACGGCCATCACCGCGTCGACGCGTTCGTGCGCGAGATGAATCGCGGCGAGGCCGATCGCGGCGGCGGTGTTGCGGCCGACGGGCTCGGCCAGCACGTGCGATGCGGGCACGCCGCGAAGCTCGCGGCGCACGGCCGCGGCCTGCTCCACGTTCGTCACCACCCACAGATCGCGCGACGGGATGAGCGGCTCGAGGCGTGCTGCAGTCTCGCGCAGCATCGTTTCGCCGCCCGTGATGTTGAGGAGTTGCTTCGGCGTGCGCATCCGGCTGCGCGGCCAGAAGCGCGTGCCGCGGCCTCCGGCCAGCAGGATCGCGGCCGCCGGAAGGATTTCTCGATTGCCTTTTTTCCTGGAGCGTTTCACAGATGGCTATAGTAAAGGATGGGTCGTTTGGTTCCTACGGCCTTCGCGCGGCCCGGTGCTTTTCGCTCCACTACTTCTCGGCGCCATCCTCGGGCGGGCCGCCATTGCGGAGCTTCCAAACGATCTGGTGCAGGATGCCGAGCCAGAGGACGGTATCTCGCGCGGGCAGATGGAGGCGCTTGACCAAACGCCGCATCCGCTCGTCGATATCCGCGACGCGCCGCCTCCCCACGTAGCCGCTCGAGTGCAGCGCATCTAGCAACATCGCGGTGATCCGTTCGATCTCGCCTGCCGATGCCGGCGCGAGCTTTTCAGGCTCCGGCGCGGTTTTCGTATCCCTGATCAGCTCGTAGAGGCAGACGGCCACAGCCTGCCCGAGATTCATCGAAATATTCTGCTGGCTCGTCGGGATGCGCATCAGCCAATCGGCATGGCTCATTTCTTCATTTGAGAGCCCCGATTTTTCCGAGCCGAAGAGGATCGCCACGCTCTTCGATTTCAGCCGCTTGCGAATCAGCTGCGCGCCGTCTTCGATCCGCCGAACCTGATGTCGGAGATTGCGCCGGCGCGCTGCCGTGGTTGCGACCACGAGAGTGCAGTCCGCGACGGCCGCGGCGACGGAGTCGTATTGCTCCGCGTTCTTCAGCAGCGCAGCCGCGCCAACCGCCGAGCGCGCCTCGCGAAAACCCGGCTCGTACGGATTGACGACGCGCAAAGCCGAAACGCCAAAGTTGCTCATGGCGCGCGCCGCCGCGCCAATATTGAGCGGGTTCCGCGTGTTCACCAGCACCACGCGCAGGCGTTCGAGTTCGGTTGAAGTCACCAACGTAGAAGATTGGAGAGCGTCGCTTCGCTCAAGCCGCTGGCAGCGAGCCTGCGCGTCAATTCCGCCAAATCGCCGGGAACGTATGTTCGCAGCAGCGCCGTGCCAGCTTTCGGCGCAAGCTCGTATTCTCCAAGCCCGGCCGGGATCAGCCAGACCTGCGCCGGGGCGTAATCCACGCCCTTGCCGCTCCATCGGATCGATCCGCTTCCTTCGAGCACGATCAGCACATCGAGGTGTTCGGACGAACTGGCGGCACGCGCGATGCCGGTAAAGTCCCAGCGCTCCGTCGCAAAATACTTGCAAGCGACGAAGTGGCTCTCGCGAACGCCTCCGCGCTCCACACGCACGGGTTCGAGGCGCCCGCAAGTCTGCCTGCCGAAGCGCATCACATCCAAGGCCTTGTCGACGTGCAGCTCTCTCGCGCGTCCCTGCGCGTCGCGCCGGTTGTAATCGTAAACGCGATACGTCAAATCCGATTGCTGCTGCACCTCGCACAGCACGAAGCCGGGCCCGATCGTGTGCGCCGAACCCGCGCTTACAAAAACCGCTTCGCCCGCGCGCAGCGGAACGCGTTCAAGGCAACGCTCGGCGGTGCCGTCGGCGATCGCTCGCTTGAAGTCATCGAGCGTCACGTCCGGCCTCATGCCAAGGAGCACTTCGGCGCCCGGCTCGGCGTGCACCGCGTACCACATCTCGGTTTTCCCTCGCCCACCGACCGCCGCTTCGTAGCGCGCCGCGTACCGGTCGTCCGGGTGAACCTGCACGGAAAGCTTCTCGGCGGGGAAAATGAATTTCACGAGCAGCGGAAAGCCGGCGGCGCGATCCACGCGCGTGCCCACCCACTCGGGCGGCATCATGAACCAGGCGTCGCCCAGCATCGAGCCGGCGAACGGTCCATTCGCGAAGCGGCATTCATTGCCGGTCATCCAAGCCTCGCCGACAGGCTCCGCCAGATTCGACATTTCGGGGAAAAACGGGGAGAGCGAACGCACGCCCCATGGGCGCGGGCTGAAAACAGGCTCGAGCCGCGCGGGGCAAATCTCCACACGCGGCTCGGAGCGCGAGTTCACGACGATTAGTTTGTCCCAGCCGAAGAAGCGCGCCATCCGCCGGAGGCCTTCGTCGATGCGGTCAATCGAAGTGGCGTAGGAAAGCCGCACGTAGCCCGGCGCGCCAAATCCCTCGCCCGGCACGAGCGCGACGTGCTCGCGTTCGAGCAGCAGCTTCGCAACCGCCGCAGCGCTCGGCATCTCCGCATTGAAGCAGCCGGACACATTGGGGAACACGTAGAACGCGCCCTGCGGCGCCGTGCACGTGACTCCCGGAATCGCGCGCAGCCCGGCGAGGATGCGTTCCCGCCGCCGCGCATATTCCGCCAGCATCACCGGGACGGAATCCATCGGGCCGGTCATCGCCGCGAGCGCCGCGTATTGCGCGATCGACGTCGGGTTCGACGTGGACTGGCTCTGCAGCTTCGTCATCGCAGCGATCAGCGGCTGCGGCGCCAGGGCGTAGCCGATCCGCCATCCGGTCATCGCAAACGTCTTCGACATCGAGCCGATGATGATGAGCCCGCTCTTCGAATTCGGCACGCTCGCGATCGAATATGGTTTCGCATCGCCATAGGTGAAGTGCGAATAGCACTCGTCCGACATCAGCCACACGCCCTTGCGCTCGCAGACCGCCAGAATCTTGCGCAGTTCCTCGGGAGGAATCACGCCGCCCGTTGGATTGCTCGGCGAATTGGCGATCACGATCCGCGTCCGCGGCGTGATGGCCTTCTCCACCTGCGCCGCGCGCAAGATGAAGTCGTCCTCGCCGGTCGTCTCGATCACCACCGGCGTTCCGCCCGCGTATTTCACGATGTCCGGATAGCTCACCCAGTAGGGCGCCGCGATGATCACCTCGTCGCCGGGATTGATCAGCGAGCAGATCGCGTTGAAGATCGCCTGCTTTCCGCCGACGGTGACGACGCACTCGGCGGATTGATACGAGGAGCCAAGCTCTCTCGCATGCCAGTCGCAAATCGCCTGGCGCAGCGGGCCGATCCCCGGGACCGGCGTATACTTCGTGCGATTTTCCTCCAGCGCCTTGATCGCGGCGCGCTTGATGTGGTCCGGAGTCGGAAAATCCGGCTCGCCCGCGCCGAAGTCAGCAACGTCCACGCCCTTCGATTTCAATTGATCCGCGGCCTGCACCACCATCATGGTGGGCGACGCGGCGATCCGGTTGACGCGGTCCGAAAGCCGGAAAACTCTCCTCTGTTTTCACACTAGAAGCCATATTGGTCCCTTTCGACGGATTCCCAGCCAATCTAGTTTATCAATTTTATCTGAATTTGGCTTTGAGGCGCTCTTCGACAATCGGTGGGACGAGTCCCTTGGGCAGGCCATCGAAACGGGCGAGCTCTTTCACGAGGCGCGAACTCAAATAGCCGTACGCCTCGCCGGGCAGCATGAAGACCGTCTCGATTGTTGGCTCGATCTTGCGGTTCATCATGGCCATCTGGAGTTCGTACTCGTAATCGGAAACGGCGCGGATGCCGCGCAGGATCACGGTGCCATGGCGCTCGCGGGCGAAATCGACGAGCAGGCCGTCGAAGCTGTCTACCTCAACGTTCTTGCAGTCGAAGGTGACGGTTTCGAGCATCTCGATGCGCTCCTTGATGTCGAAGAGCGGTTCTTTTTCGTTATTGCGTGCGACGGCGACGATCAGCCGGTCGAAAATCGTCGCGCCTCGCGCGATCAGATCGAGGTGGCCGTTGGTGACCGGATCGAAAGACCCGGGATAGATCGCGGTTACCGCTTTTTCCCCCGAGGAGGCCATTGGTGGCCGATTCTAACCCAGAATCGGCGGGCCACCCCGCGCAAAATCCGCCGCGCGTTCGCGGGCCGAAGGAGGACGAAAGCTATTGAGCTCTCTGGGCTTGAATCCAGTCGACGGTCTTGTTGAAACCGCCGAAAACGAAGAAATGCAACCCGGCGATGCCAAGCGGCAGCCCCGACCCGTTTCCGGGGCCGATTCCGGCGGCTACATCGCGAATGATCGGCTCGGGTCCTTTATCGACGAGCAGCTTGGCGAACGCGGGCTTTTCCGTGAGCACCTTGATCGAGTTGCCGACGCCGCACTTGAGGGCGTAGCGCGTGAGCGAGATGATGCTGGCCGGGCCTGCGAGGCCCACGCGAATGGGTAAATCGATGCCTTGGCCGCGGACTTTGTGCAGCCATTCGATGATCGGCTCGGCGGCGAAGCAGAACTGGGTCACGATGGTGCGTCTGCAAGCCGTTGCTTTTCGCGAAGTTCACCTTCGCCGGCAGCGCCGGGATCAGCAGCGCATCGGGTATGGCCGGATTGCCCTCCGGAAAGGCTCCGATGGCTATGCGCGTGATGCCGGCCTTCTGCAGCAGGCCGCTTTGCATCACCCCGAGGCTTGAATCGTAGGGGCCGGCGGGCTTGTCGCGATCACCGCCAATAATAAGGACGCGATCGACTCCTGCCTCGCCCGCAAGCCGTCGCGGCAAACTGCTCGAGCTGCGCGGCACTCTCGATGTGGCGCGCGCCAATATGCGGCGTCGGGAAAAGCCCCGCTTTGCGCAGCTTGGCGGCCGGTGCGACGGTCTCCATGGGGTTCGTTCCCGGAATCCAGGTGAGAAAGACCTCTGTGCCGGGGTCCAGCCGGCCGGGGGCCGCGTCCATCACCTTGGCATCCCCGGGATTCAATTCGATCGAAAAGCCCTTCAACATCTCGGCGATGGTGGGCGCACTGGCAGTTGTATTTGTCATGGGATACAGATTTTACACGAGATCATTTCGCGCGTCACGGACGGGGATCGGGCCAGCGACCGAGTCAGCGGCGGTCGAGAGCGGGGTGGCGGACGTCGCGGCCGGCGACGAAGTAGATGACGTCCTCGGCGATATTGGTGGCGTGGTCGCCGATGCGCTCCAGATTCTTCGCGACCATCACGAGCTCGAACGCGGAGAACACCACCGAGGAGTTCTCCATCATGTAGGTGAGCAGCTCGCGGAAGAGCTGATCGCGCAGCCGATCAACCTGATCGTCGCGCTGCAGCACGCTCTGCGCGAGATCCTGATCGCCACGGACCAGCGCGTTCAGGCTGTCGCGGACCATCCCCTCGGCCAGCTCGCTCATGCGCGGCAAATCGACGTACGGCTTCACCTGCGGATGCCGCAGCACGCGCATCGCGGAATGCGCGATGTTCACGGCCTGATCGCCGATGCGCTCGAGGTCGCCATTGATGCGCGAAACCGCCAGCAGGAAGCGCAGGTCCACGGCCATCGGCGCTTGCAGCGCGAGCAGCCGCTGGACGCGCTCGTCGATTTCGATCTGCATCTCGTTGACGGCGTCTTCCTCGGAAAGCACGGCTTCCGCGAGAGGCTCCTCGGCGTCCAGAACCGCGTGCACCGCCTGATGGACGGCGCGCTCGACGAGGCTGCCCATCCACAGGAGGCGTCGCTTGAGTTCTTCGAGATCGTGTTCGAAATGGCGTTCCATGGTTCCTCAATTCTCGCGGGCCACTTGCCCGTCCAGCGGCATCATCCGAAGCGTCCGGTGATGTAAGCCTCCGTACGGGGATCGTGCGGCGTCGTGAAAAGTTTCGAAGTCTCGCTGTGCTCGATCAGCTTTCCATCGAGCATGAACGCCGTGAAGTCGCTGGCGCGAGCCGCTTGTTGCATATTATGCGTCACGATCGCCATCGTGCAGCTATCTTTCAGATGGAACATCAGCTCTTCGATCTTCGCGGTCGTCACGGGATCGAGCGCCGAGCACGGTTCGTCGAGCAGCAACACTTCGGGATCGACCGCCAGAGCGCGCGCGATGCACAGGCGCTGCTGCTGCCCGCCGGAAAGCGCGAACGCGGACTTGTGCAGGTAATCCTTCACCTCTTCCCACAGCGCCGCGCGGCGCAGGCTGTGCTCCACGAGATCGTCGAGGCGTCCTTTGTATCCGTTGATCCGCAGGCCGTAGGCGACGTTGTCGTAGATCGACTTCGGAAACGGATTCGGCCGCTGGAAAACCATGCCGACGCTCCGCCGCAGCGCCACCACATCCATTTGCAGAATATCCTGGCCATCGAGCTGGATGTCGCCCTCGACGCGGCTGTGCCGGATCGTTTCGTTCATGCGATTCAGCGTTCGCAGGAATGTGGATTTCCCGCATCCCGATGGGCCGATCAACGCCGTAACTCTCTTCGCCGGAATGTTCAGATTCACATCGAAGACCGCCTGCTTCGCGCCGTAGAAGAAGTTGAGATTGGAAATCTGAAAGCGCACCGGCGCCTCCTTCTTCGAAGCCGCTGTTGAGTGTTCGCTCGATTCCACTTTCTCCACCTTGGGCGCGAGTCGCGCAGCCGTCGGCATCATTTCCTTGTGCAGCAGAAGCCATATCAGACCTCCTGGAACTTCCCCGGCGACTCATAAGCCAGCCGGCATCCCTACGTTTGCAAGCAGCACCATACCCAAACAGCACCAAGCCGGCGGCCCATGCCTGCCGGTGCCAATCTTCGTAAGGCGCAATCGCATAGGTGTAGATCATTAGAGGCAGAGACGAGATCGGCTGATCGAAACCCGGGCTCCAAAACTGGTTGCCCAAATGCCGTGAACAGAAGCGGCGCCGTCTCCCCGGCCACGCGCGCGAGGGAGAGCAACATGCCGGTGACGATGCCGCCGCTTGCGGCCGGGAGGATGACCGTCGCGATCGTCTTCCATTTGCTCGCGCCCAGCGCCATGGCGCCTTCGCGCAAGCTTCCCGGGACCGCAGCGCAAGAATTCCTCGGTGCTGCGCACCGTAATCGGAATCACCATGATTCCAAGCGCCAATCCGCCGGCGAGCGTCGAGAAGTGCTTCATCGGGATCACGACCAACGAATAGGCGAAAATGCCCATCACGATGGACGGCACGCCATTCAGCAAATCCGTGGTGTAGCGAACGATGAACCCAAAGGTCTTGCCGCCGAATTCCGCCAGGTAGACGCCGGCGATCAGCCCGACGGGCAAGCCCATCACCGCCGCCAGGAAAAGCAGCTTCAGGCTTCCGACGATGGCGTTCGCCATGCCGCCGCCCTGTCTCGCCCGACCGGCTTCGGTAAGCTTGAGTGAAGAAATCCCAATTGAGCGACTTGCCGCCGTTATAAGATGAGATATCCCAGAATGAGGAAAAGGACGGATACGACGGCAAACGCGGCGACGCCCGTCAGGGTGAGCATCACGACGTTCAGCGACTTGCGCCAGATCAAGCGGACGCGGCTCATGACGGATGGCCTCCTCCGCGCTCGGTCGCCAGCGATGAGAATGCGCGCGAGGCCGTTCAGGATGAAAGTCATCAGGAAAAGCACGAGACCCAGCTCGATGAGCGAGCTCAGATAGAGGCTGCCGGTGGCCTCGGTGAATTCATTCGCGATCACGGCCGCGATCGTGTAGCCCGGCGCAAAGAGCGACGCAGTGATTTTCGGATCGTTGCCAATCACCATCGTGACGGCCATCGTCTCGCCCAAGGCGCGAGCCAGCGCCAGAAACACCGAGCCCATGATGCCCGGTACGCGCCCATGGCACGACGACCTTCCAAGTGGCCTCCCAGCGAGTGGCTCCGAGGCCGAGCGCCGCTTCGCGTTGCTCGCGCGGAACCGTCAACAACACCTCGCGCGACACTGAAATGATGAACGGCACGACCATGATAGCAAGGACGATCCCCGCTGTCAGAAATCCAACGCCGTAGTTCGGCCCGCTGAAAATATGCAGAAACCCAAACGTGCTTTTGAGAGCGGGCCCGAGTGTGGTGCGCATCAATGGCACGACAACGAAGATTCCCAACATGCCGTAGATCACGCTGGGAACCGCTGCGAGCAAGTCAATGAGGAAAGAGACCGTATCGCTGAGATGCCGCGCGGCGCAAGTTCGGAGAGAAAAATTGCCGCCGCCAGGCCCAGGGGCACCGCGATGACAAGAGACACGGCCGAGGTGACCATCGTGCCGTAAATGAATGGCAGCGCCCCGAAATGTTCGAATACCGGATCCCACGTCCGCGAGTCCAAAAAAATGCCAGCCGAATTGCGCGGCGCGAAGCTGCGGAATTGAGCCAAAGCTGATACACGAGAAGCGACGTGATGAGAATGATCGAGGACGCAAAAACCAAAGTGACGACGTGCGCTACCTCGTCACCGTCACGTAACGACGAGAACAGGGCACGGCGCCGTCCCGGGAGAGGGAGGCGGCGCGTGCTCGACCGCATTCGCACTGGAACTCATCTGGTCTACTTGATCTCACCGATCTGTTTCATCTCGATTGCCGACGACGGCCTTGGGCAGTTTGGCGTAGTTCAGAGACTCCACCGAGCCCTGGCCTGTCGGTCAGCATCCACTTCAGAAACGCCTTGATGGCGTCCCGCTTGGCCGCATCCTGAATCGTCTCGGGAATCAAGAGACAGGTGAAGCTGGAGATCGGATATGTCTCGGCTCCCGGCGCATTGGTGATGGAGATGCGGAATATCCTCATTCATGTCCTTCGCCGACGCCAGCGGCCGCATCGCTCACCGTTTCCAGGCTCGCCTTCACGAACTTGCCCGCGGAGTTCTGTACCATGCCGTAGCTCATGTTGTTCTGAAGCACGTAAATCAATTCGATATAGCCGATTGAGTTGGGCGTCTGCTTCACGAGCCCGGCGACTCCTTCGTTGCCCTTGCCGCCGAGTCCGACGGGCCAGTTCACCGAGCGTTGCCTTCCCACTTTATTCTTCCACTCGGCGCTGCCTTGGAGAGAAAGTCGGTCCAAATATACGTTGTCCCGCTGCCGTCCGAGCGATGGATCACGACGATGTCATTTGCAGGCAGCTTGCACGCCCGGATTACTGCCGGCGATCTCCGGATCGTTCCATTTCGTGACTAGCCCGAGTAAATGTCCGCGAGCGCCTTATGAGTGAAACTTCAACACGGCGCTAACGCCTGGGATGTTATAAGTGGGCACCACCGCACCGAGCACCGTCGGAAATTGCAGCACCTTGAATTTGAACTGCCCGAGGAGCTGCTCGTCCGTCATCGGGCCATCCGAAGCGCCAAAATCGACCGTGCCGGCCTGCAGCTGCCGGATACCGCCGCCGGATCCAATCGACTGGTAGTTGATCTGGATGTTCGGGTGTTCCGTGTGGTAGTCGCTGAACCACTTGGAATAGATGGGGTATGGAAACGTAGCTCCCGCCGCATTCAGGAGCACGGTGCTGGACTGCGCGGAGGCCGTAAACGCCAGAGCGCAAACGGCTAACAGGCCAAACAGAGTCTTTCGCATGATTCGGAATCGCCTCCTCATTATCGTTCTAGAATTGTTACAGCTCTGTTACTCCCACAAGAATTAGAGATGAATGCACCTTTCGACGTGGAAAGGTGGGGGCGCGATCTCGGGGGGTGGATCAGACCGCGCCCCTAGTAGGCGAACCAAGGGGGTGGTGCTTCCGGCGCAGGTCGCCATGCGCCAGAACTCAGTCAAACTTGTCCCCGGTAATCCCCCGTTGCGCATCCAACCGGTAGCGCAGCCAAGGGTAGAGCCGCTCGTTGAACATTCGATGATTGGAATGTGAAAACTCGATGACTATACGTTTGCGCCTGCGGAATCTCCCGCCGTTGCTTCGAGTTGCCGCGCTCTTCCGTGCCGCACTTCAAGCCCTCGCACCCAGAAGAGAACGTCCTCTGCGATATTCGTAGCGTGATCGGCGATCCGTTCGAGATTGCCGCGACGCGAGCACGAACTGCAGATTCGGAGCGGCCTGCGCTGAGTCCTGCGCGATTCCAGCCAGAAGCGCTTCGAATACGCGATCGCGAAATTGATCGACCACGTCGTCGCTTTCGAGCACTTGCGTCGCGAGGTCCACGTTCTGGTAGATCAGCGCGCCGAGGCATTTCGAAACCATCGCCCGCACGGCTCCGGTCATCGGCTCGAGTTCCGCCGGCGTTTCGACGCCTCCCATGGCCGCAAGGGATATGGCGCGCTCGCTCAGATTCACGGCCAGATCGCCCATGCGTTCGAGGTCGTTGTTGATCTTCAGCGTGGCGACGATCAGGCGGATATCCGGCTCGAGAAGATTGCCCTGCCGCAGCAGGCGTATGGCGTGCTCGTCGATCACGATTTCCATTTCGTTGATGCGCGGCTCGGTGAGAAACACTTCGCTCGCCAGTCGCTCGTTCCGGTCGAGCAGGGCCATCAGCGCGCGGCTTACCGACGATTCCACCGTGCGCGCCTGCGACACCAGGTAATTCATCAGCGCGCTCTGAAAAACGCTTTCCGCGCTCATCGTGCTCGTCATCGTCACGGTTTGATCCCCCCATGGTCTCAGCCGCGCCGACTCTATGTTTCCTTTTGCAGGATCGTTTCGCGGCATTGCAAGGAGATAAAACGGAGGTGAATATTCGGAGACAGCCGCTTCGGGCGATCAGCCTGCGAGCGGCACTGAGAAAGAAGAATTTCGATCCGCGCCCCACTTCGCTTTCGACCCACAGACGGCCGCCGTGCGCCTCGACGATGTGCTTCGCAATCGACAAGCCCAGGCCGGTGCCCCCCGCTTCCCGCGAGCGCGCCGCATCCACGCGATAGAACCGCTCAAAAATCCGCTCCTGATCGACAAGAGGAATGCCGATTCCCGTGTCGGCCACGCAGACCACCACATCGCGCGGCCCAACGGAGGCGTTCACCTGAATTCTTCCTCCCTCGGGCGTGTATTGGATCGCGTTGTCGATCAGGTTCTGCAGCACGTCGCGAAGCAGACTCGCGTCCCCGCGCACCATGGGCAGATCCGGAATAACGTCCACTTCGAGCGCGATCTGCTTCTGGCTCGCTTTCAGCAGCGTTGTTTCGGCGGACTGCTCGATCACTTCCATGAGCTGCACGGGAAAAAACTCTACTTCGAGCTTTCCGGCTTCGATGCGCGCGAGCTTCAGCAGATCGTTCGTCAACCGGGCGAGCCGCACGGCGTGATCGCGGATGATTTCGAGGAAGCGGCGGCTGCTGCGCGAATCCTCCATCGCGCCCGAAAGCAGCGTCTCCGCGAAACCCTGAATGGCCGTGAGCGGCGTCTTGAATTCATGCGAGACGTTGGCGACAAAATCCTGGCGCACGCGCTCCAGTCGCCGCAATTCGGTGACGTCGTGCAGCACCACGACCGCTCCGGACGGCTTCTCCGGCGCGGGCGGCGCGACGAAAGCGCCTCCCGCGACGCCCGGCTCGAGCGCCTGCACCGGTGTGGCCGTAATCGCGAAGGTCCACGGCTGCACGAAGCCCATCGCGATGTCGGTCTGCAATCCCTCTTCGCCGTTCAACGCTCTGCGGATCAACCCCAGCAAGGCGGTATTGCGGATCACTTCGATGACGGGCCGCCCTTCGATCGTCGCCGCATCCAGATTCAGGATTTCCGAAAACGCGCGGTTCGAAAAGACGATTCTCTCCTGCGCATCGACCACCGCCACGCCCTCGACCATGCTTCGCAGGATCGCGCTCGAGCGGTTGCGCTCGCCGCTGAGTGAACGAATCGTCCGATCCATCGACGCCGCAGTCTCGTTCAGCGCATCGGTCAATTCGGAAAGCTCGTCGCGCGAGCCGTTCCGCGGGCAGCGGACGAAAATCCCCCTCCGCCAAACGGCGCGAAAACCGCTTGAGCCGTTCCACCCGCGCCGCGAACATCCGAAATGAGATCAGCGAAATCGCTGCCGCGATTGCCAGGATCAACAGAGAAGCCCCGAGAAGCCTTCGCCGCAATTCCGCCACGGACGCATCGATCTGCGCGAGCGGCAGCGCCATCCGTATCACGACCGGCGAACCCGACGCCGGCTGATACCGCACGGCCCGGTAGACGAAATCGACTCCGATCGTCGCACTGTGGCGCACCGATTCTCCCTCGCCCGAAGAAAACGCCTGCTGAATTTCAGGCCGCGTCGCGTGATTCTCCATCGTCCCAGGATCGTGCGCCGAATCCGCGAGCACCTGCCCGCTCTGGGCAATCACGGTGACGCGCGCCCCGCCCGACGCGGCCCACTGCGTCCATTCGCGGAGCGCGGCGGCATCATCCACCCGCGGCGGCCGCGCCTCCGCAAGATTCGTCAGTGATTCGAGAGTATCGGTGGCGGCACGGATGTAGTCGCGGCGAAGAACGTGCGAGGAGTAGAAATCGAATGCGAGGAAAATGCCAAGCAGCAGGGCGAGGTAACTCAGCCCGAGTTTCCAGAAAAGCCTAGCTCGCACGGGTTTCGAAGAGATATCCGGCCCCGCGGATTGTCTTCATGTACGCGGGATGCTGCGGATCGGCTTCGATCTTTTCCCGCAGCCGGCGGACGTAGACGTCCACGCTGCGCGGTGTCACGAAGCGCTCGGTGCCCCACACGCCGTCGAGCAATTGATCGCGCGTGAAAACGCGATTGGGGCGCGCCGCCAGAAAATAGAGCAAGCGGAATTCCAGCGTGCTCATCGGCACGGACCTTCCCGCACGCGTCACCCGATAGGCGGCCGGATCGATCCGCAGCGGCCCGATTTCGATCGCTTTTTCCGACGGCGTGCCCGGCTCGGCGCGCCGCAGCAGCGCTTTTACGCGCGCCACCAGCTCGCGGGGACTGAACGGCTTCGTCACGTAGTCGTCCGCGCCGAGTTCCAATCCGACCACGCGGTCCGCCTCTTCGCCCTTCGCCGTCAAAATCAGGATCGGCAGGCGATTCAGACTCACGTCCTTGCGCACCTCTTTGCAAATTTCCAGGCCCGAAAGTTTCGGCAGCATCAGGTCGAGAATCAGCAGGTCCGGCGGAGCTTTGCGGATTTGCGCGAGGCCCGTCGCGCCCTCCGCGCTCGTCGTCACCTGGAAGCCGTCCTTCTCGAGGTTGTACCTCAACAGCTCGACGATGTCTTTGTCGTCTTCGATCACGAGTATTCGTTTCATCGGTTTCTCTCTGGATTTTGTCGTCCACACCATACGGGAAATTACTTCTCCGGAAGCAAGCCGATGATTTTCTCGGCCTTCATCGTGGGACGCGATTTTCCACGTTTCACACCCGCGCAGGCCTCCGTAGGCGAAGTATACTTATGGTTTGGGGCTCTCCTGTTCCTAATTGAATCACTCACAGGTCGCTGTATCCACAAGGGTTGACCAAGCTCGTCCCCGCCGGTTTGGAGACGTCCCTGCTTTCCTTCCCTTTTCGCATTGGTCCCTGCATGGAGCGTGAGTTTCTGCCGATCATCCTTCTGACGGGTGTGTCGGAAAGGCAAATGGCTGCCGTCGGAGCGTCGAGGGTGCAAAGGTGAGCAAGGAACGTTGCGTAGGCCATGTGAGTGCGACCCGGCGGATGTCGAAATCCTTCCTGCATTCGGCCGCACCCCTGCGAGCCTTCGCCGCACTCATCTCATCCTCTGCTGATTCTGGCCGGCCCGTCAGGGGCGCAGCAACAGTCGGTCGATCTCGCCAACCAAAGCCTCGAAGACCTGATGAGCGTCAAGGTCGTCTCCGTATCGAAAACGGAGCAGAGCATGGCGCGTACGGCCGCGGCCATCTTCGTCATCACGCAAGAAGACATTCGGCGCTCCGGCGCGACGAACATTCCGGACCTACTCCGCATGGTCCCGGGCATGGATGTCGCGCAAATCGACGCAAACACCTGGGCCATCAGCGCGCGCGGTTTCAACGCGCGGTTCGGCAATGAGCTGTTCGTGATGGTCGATGGGCGCAGCGTCTACACGCCGAGCTTCGGCGGCGTGTTCTGGGACACCCTCGATATTCCCCTCGAGGATATCGAGCGCATCGAGGTCATTCGCGGACCCGGCGGCTCGATCTGGGGAACCAACGCGGTCAACGGCGTGATCAACATCATCACGAAAAAAACGTCGGACACCAAGGGCGCGCTTGTCACCGCCGGGCGGCGGAAATCTCGACCAAGGATTTGGGACCGTCCAGTACGGCGGCACAGCGGGCAAGAATACCGACTATCGCGTGTACGCGAAGTACTTCGATCAGGACCATCTGCCCGGCCTGACCGGAGGCGACGGAGGGGACGGCTGGCACGCTCTGCGGGGCGGTTTTCGCACCGACACCACCATCTCGTCAAGCGACACGTTGACCTTCCAGGGCGACATCTATTCCATTCGCGAAGGAAATCCCACGTACGATCGACCCGTCGATTACCGCGCCCGCGCACTGTGCCCTTCGAGATGTTGGTAAATATAACCGGCGGTTTTGTGCAGGGTAGCCTGGGCCCACACCTACTCTCCCACCTCCGGCATCACGCTGCAGGTCTCCTATGAACAGTACAAACGCGACGACACTGTTGGCGACCATCGCGGCACCTGGAACGTCGATTTCGCGCACCACCTCGCATTGGGCGATCGAAACTATCATCGTATGGGGTCTGAACTTTCGCGATTCGGATTCCCACTCTCACGGACCGTTTCTTGCATCCTTTGTTCCGGCGGACATGAACACCCAGCTATACGGCGCATTCATTCAGGACGAGATTGCCATCCGCCCCGACCGCCTCTACCTGACGGTAGGCACGAAGCTCGAGCACAACTACTACACGGACATCAACGTGATGCCCAGCGCTCGCATTGCCTGGACGCCCACCGCCAAGACAAATGATGTGGGCAGCCGTATCCAACGCGATTCGATCTCCCTCGGCCCTCGACGCCGGCTTCCGCGCGGACAACGGGAGTTATCCAGGTCCCGGCAGGCGTGCCGGTAGTCGTCGCTCTCATTGGGAATCCACGCGTCGACGACGAAACCTTGATCGCCTACGAAGCTGGTTATCGAACCACGATTGGCAAAAGTGTCTCGATCGACTTCGCCTCCTACTACAACGATTACGACCATCAGGAAACAATCGAGCCGGGAACGCTGTTTTCCGAAGACACGCCCGCGCCGCCTCACTCTCGTCATGCCGCTCACGTTCGAAAATCTCATGTACGGCGAGACTCACGGCGTCGAAGTCGCGGCCACTTGGAAAGTAACGAATCGCTGGACGCTCAATCCCGGCTACGCATTCGAGGAAATCCACATGCACCTCGACCCCACGAGCCAGGACACCACTCTGTCTCCGCGGCCGAGGGAAGCAGTCCCGGATCACTCCGCCCAGCTTCGCTCGCGGGTCGAGTTTTCGCACGGCCTGACGTGGGACACCTCCGCGTACTTCGTCGGCCGCCTCACCGATCCGAGCGAGCCGTCGTACACGCGCCTCGATACCCAGCTTTCGTGGAAATTCAGCGAAGGCGGATCGCTTAGCCTCGTCGGGCAGAATCTCGCGAAAGATCTTCACGAGGAGTTCGTCGACTCGACCGGCAGCGCGCGAACCACGCTGATCAAACGGAGCGCCTACATCAAGTTCGACTGGAGATTCTGAGTACAGGTTTGCGAAGCATCCAGTTTCGAGTGGGAGAACAAGCGTAAGTTGAACCGAAAGATCACACTGCGAAGAACGGCAGCGCGCGCACCACGAAGCGCGAACGCCGGATCGGCCTGCGTCGCTGTCTGCGAAGTTCTCTGCCCTGCTCGGCGCTCGCCTTCATTCCTTTCACCGGAACTGTGCCAGCGGCGCAAGATAATCCGAGCGAATACCAGCTCAAAGCCGCTTTCGTCTACAACTTCGCGAAGTTCGTCGACTGGCCGCCGAAGGTCTATTCCGCACCTCAGTCTCCTTTCTCCATCTGCATTCTGGGCGACGATCCCTTTCGGCTCGATGATCGACGACGCCTTGCGCGGCAAGACCATCGCGGATCATCCGGTCGTTATCCGGCGTGACAAGGACGCCGCCGCGGCGCGGCATTGCCAAATCGTATTCGTCAGCGCTTCGGAAAAGCGCCACCTCCCCGACGATCCTCGCGAGCCCTCAAGGGCGCGAACGTCCTGATTGTCGGCGATGTCTGATGGCTTCGCAGCCGCCGGGCGGCGCGATTGAACTGACTCTTCAAGACAGCCATGTGCGATTCGCGATCAATCCAACGGCGCGCCGATAGCGCCGGTCTCAAGATCAGCTCTCAGCTTCTCGCTCTCGCGACGATCGTGCACGGCGCTCAGAAAACGGAAAAAACTAACATGCGCTCCCATCGCGATCTATCGATTCGCCGGAAGCTCACGGCCATCGTCCTGGTCACCTGCGGCGTGTCGATTCTATTAGCCTGCACCATGCTCTGGCGTGTCTACGATATCGCCGCTTTCCGGCAGGAGATTGCCGGCGAGCTGGTCTCGACCGCGGGCATCACCGGCTCCAACACCACCGCGGCGCTCTCGTTCGGCGATGCACACGCCGCTCACCAAACCCTGAATTCGCTCGCTGGCGAGACCCACATCGTCTGGCGCCGCCGTCTATGCCGCGGACGGATCCGTTTTTGCCAGACTACTCGCGGTCGCGGCTCCGATTCACAACTCGTGCCGTCGCATCCGGGACCGGATGGAACCTCCTTCTCGCGCCGATGACGATCGTAGTGTTTCAGCCGATCCGCTTGAATGGCGACCGGATCGGCACGATTTATCTCCAGTCCGACCTCCACCAGCTCTATTCGCGGGCCAAAAGCTCTTTTGAAATCCTCGATATCGTGATTCTTGCCTGCCTGCTTGCCGCATATCTTGCTCGCGTCCCGCCTGCAGCGCCTGATTTCCGAGCCCATTCTGGCGTTGGCCGAAACCGCGGCCATCGGTGTCCCTGCGAGAAGAACTACTCGGTTCGCGCAGCCAAATTGGGCAACGACGAAATCGGCTCGCTCGTCGACCGCTTCAACGAAATGCTCGCGCAGATTCAGCAGCGCGATACCGCCCTGCAGTTCCGCGCACGATCAGCTGGAGATTCGCGTCGACGAACGCACCAAGGAACTGCTCACCCAGGTCGCCGAGCGCAAGCAGGCGGAACAGTCGCTGGAAGAACGCACCACTTTCCTCAACTCCCTCATCGAAAACAGCCCCATCGGCATCGCGGCCATCGACGCGAATCAACTCATCCAAATGTGCAACCCTGCTTTTGAACGTCTCTTCCGCTACCCGCGGAAGGACATCCTGGGCAAGCGTCTGTCGGATTTTGTCTCCTCACCTGAAGTCCAAAACGAAGTCGATTCAAATCGAGCCAAGCTCCAGGCGGGCAAGGGGACCCACCTCATTACCCGGCGGCGCCGGGCCGACGGGATCCTCGTCGACGTCGAAGCCTTCTCCGTTCCTCTCTTTGTCGACGGAAAATTCAATGGCGCGCTCCTCCTCTATCAGGACATCGCCGAACGCAAGCGCGCCGAACAAGCCCTTCTGCGCGCCAAGGAAGCCGCCGAAGCCGCCAGCCGAGCCAAAAGCGAATTTCTCGCCAACATGAGCCATGAAATTCGGACGCCGATGAACGGCATCATCGGGATGACCGAGCTCGCCCTCGACACGGACTTGACGCCGAGCAGCGCGACTACCTCGGCATGGTGAAGACCTCGGCCAATTCGCTCCTCACCGTCGTCAACGACATCCTCGATTTCTCGAAGATCGAAGCGGGCAAGCTCGATCTCGATTTGGTCGATTTCTCCTTCCAGCAACACGATCGGCGAGACCTTGAAGGCTCTCGCCTTCCGCGCGCACCAAAAGCGCCTCGAACTCGCCTGGCGCGTCGCTCCGGATGTTCCGGCTATACCTGAAAGGCGACACGGGAAGGTTGCGGCAAATCCTGGTCAATCTCGTCGGCAACTCCGTCAAATTCACCGAGCGCGGCGAAATCGTCGTCTCCGCGGACAAGGAATCCGAGGACGCAGAGCGGCGTGATGCTTCATTTCCAGGTGCGCGATACCGGAATTGGAATTCCGCGAGAGAAGCAGCAGATGGTGTTCGACGCCTTCACTCAGGCGGACACGTCCGCCTCGCGCAAGTACGGCGGAACGGGACTGGGGCTCGCCATCACCTCCCGCCTCGTGGCTCTCATGGGCGGGAAGCTCTGGCTGGAAAGTGAAGTCGGACGCGGCACCACCTTTCACTTCACATGCCATTTCGGATTCGCCGATAGCGTCCCGCAGACAGCGGAATCTGCCGATCCCGATCTCATTCGCAACCTGCCTGTTTTGGTGGTCGACGACAACGAGACCAATCGCCGCATCCTGGTCGAGATGCTTTCCACCTGGGGCATGGAGCCAGAGTCCGTGGATAGCGGCGCAGCCGCGCTTGCCGCGCTGAAACGCGCGCTTCGGAAGAAAATCGGCCCTTCCGCCTCGTGATTGCCGATATGCAGATGCCGCAGATGGATGGATGTACGCTCACCAAGGAAATCCGCAATAGCCTGTCGTTCGGCGCGTGCCGATTCTCATGCTGAGCTCGGGCGGCCAATCCGACGAGGCTCCCTCGCTGCCGCAAACTCTCCATTTTCGCCTACTTGATGAAACCCGCACAGCCGTCCGATCTGCTGGACGCGATTTTGGCGGCCTTCTCAAAGCCGCCGCTACCGATCCAGCCAACGAACTTTTGGCCCAAACAAACGTGCCCGCGGAAGAAACGGATCGATTGCGAATCCTCTTGGCCGAAGACAACGCCGTCAATCAAAAGCTCGCGATCACGCTGCTGCAAAAGCGTGGCCATACCGTGATTCCCACCGGCAATGGCAAGGAAGCGATCGCCGCGCTCGAACGCGAAAACTTCGATCTCGTCTTGATGGACGTGCAGATGCCCGTGATGGACGGCTTCCAAGCCATTCGCTCGATCCGCGCCAAGGAGCAGGCCACCGGCGGCCACATCCCCATCGTCGCGCTCACCGCCCACGCAATGAAAGGCGATCGCGAGAAGTGCCTCGCCGTCGGCGCGGACGACTACGTGTCGAAGCCGATTCGAACGTCTGACCTCCTGGCGGCCATGGATCGGGCGAGAGTCTCAAAGTCGACGTTCCAGCCGCACAATCGGCCCTCGTCGCCGAAGCCTGCGCCGGCCGCTTCAGCAGTCGATTCCGCGCCTCGCGTATTCGACATCCAAGATGCTCTCGATCGCGTCGAAGGCGATCGCGATCTCCTCGAAGAAATCGTCCGCATCTTTCACGGGCGAATGCTCGAGCAACATGGACGCGATCCGCCAGGCTTCTCCGCAGGGGATGCCCATCTTCTCGAGCGCCTCGCGCACACGATCAGAGGCGCCGCCGCCAATCTGAGCGCCTTTGCCGTTTCCGCGGCAGCCCTCAATCTCGAGAGGCTCGCAGCCGACGGCAATCTCGTCGATGCCGGCGAACGGGTCGACAAACTGCAACATGAAATTCGCCGCCTGCTCCCGGAGCTCGCGGTCGTTTGCCTAAAGGTGACGCACTGAGCCTTCAAAAAAGCGCACGCAACCATGATCCTGGAAACTACAAACTCGAGTCGGATTCTCATTGCTGACGACGACCCCGTCGCTCGCACGATGCTCCAGGCCCTTCTCACCAAGTGGGGATATCAAGTAATCGTGGTCAGCGATGGGCTGGCGGCCGCTCGAGTTCTCGAGAGCGCCGACGCTCCGCAGCTCGCCATCCTGGACTGGATGATGCCCGGCGCGGAAGGCCCGGAAATCTGCCGCCGCGTGCGCGCCCTTTCAGAACACCCCTATGTCTACATCCTGCTTGTGACCGGCGCGCACCCAGCGAGGCGATCTCCTCCGAGGCCTCGAGTCCGGCGCCGACGACTACCTCACGAAGCCATTCGACAGCGAGGAGCTTCGCACCCGCCTCATCGTCGGCCAGCGCATCCTCGATCTTCAAAACAAGCTTATCGCCGCCCGCGAAGAGCTTCGATTCAAGGCGACGCACGACGCTCTTACCGGCATCGCCGAATCGCGCAACGGCTCTTGAGGCGGTCAATCACGAGCGCTTGCGCCAAGTCCGCGAACACGACTCCCTTCGGCGTCATCCTCATCGACATCGACCACTTCAAACGTGTCAACGACAGCTACGGCCATCTCGTTGGCGACACCGTGCTGAAGAGCGTCGCCGAGCAGATTGTAGGCTGCGTCCGTCCCTACGACACCGTCGGCCGCTACGGCGGCGAGGAATTCCTTGTGGTCGTGCCTCTCTCCGGCGCTTCGGGCACCATGTCGATCGCCGAACGAATCCGCGGCGCATCGAATCGACGCCCGATCGTCCACCGATTCGGGCCTGTTCACGTCACCATTAGCTGCGGAGTTGCCATCTGCAAGGGCGAAGCGCCGATCGAGGTGAGTCGCTGCTCTATCTCGCCGATGAAGCTCTCTATCGTGCAAAGAACGTGGGCCGCAATCGCTGCGAACTCGCGTCCGTTGACGCCGTGCTTCCACAGTCTCTCCACTCGGGTGTCGATTCCGTCTGATGCGATCGACCTCCGAAAGTGCCATCCACATACGCTACCGTATGGTGTTGCTTTCGCCTTTTGCCACCATTTTCCCGCAAACCCATTCGCCTCTGCTCGGTTTTTGGTGTAAAGTGTAATCGGTATGCCGCAATCGTCATCTTCCGTCACCGCTGGAAAGGGTCAGGAAATGAATCCGACCAAGTCAGGGTCCACGTCCGCCGACTCTCCGGCGCGACACGCTCACCATCACCGATAATCGCAACGGCCGCCAGTACGAAGTCCCCATCAAGAACGACACGATCCGCGCCATCGATCTGCGCAAGATCAAGGTCAACGAACGCCGATTTCGGGATGATGAGCTACGATCCGGCCTGCACCAACACGGCGACCTGCACCAGCAAGATCACTTTCATTGACGGCGACAAAGGCATCCTTCGCTACCGCGGCTATTCGATCGAGGAACTGGCGGAAAAGAGCACCTATCCCGAGACCGCCTACCTGATTCTTCACGGCGAGCTGCCCACGCAACCGCAGCTGAGCGATTGGAACTACCACATCACGCATCACACGTTCATCCACGAGAGCATCAAGAAATTTCTCGACGGATTTCACTACGACGCCCATCCGATGGGCATGCTGATTTCCACCGTCGCCGCGCTCTCCACCTTCTATCCCGACGCGAAAGACATCTTCAATCCCGGATTCGCGCCGCAAGCAAACGTATCGCCTGATCGGCAAGATGCCGACGCTCGCCGCGTTCGCCTACCGCCACAGCCTGGGCATGCCGTTCGTGTATCCCGACAACGATCTGAGCTACGCCGGCAATTTTCTGAACATGCTGTTCCGCACCACCGAGCTGCAGTATCGCCCGAACCCCACGCTCGAACGCGCTCTCGACATCCTGTTCATCCTGCACGCCGACCACGAGCAGAATTGCTCGTCGACCGCCATGCGCGGCGTCGGCAGCTCGCACGTGGACCCTTATTCGGCCATCGCCGCGGCCACCGCCGCGCTCTACGGCCCGCTCCACGGCGGCGCCAATGAACAAGTGCTGCGCATGCTGGTCGAAATCGGCTCGGTCAACAACGTGCCCGCGTATGTGAAGAGCGTGAAGGCCGGCGAAAAGCTCCTGATGGGCTTCGGCCATCGCGTTTACAAGAACTACGACCCGCGCGCCCGCATCGTCAAGCGCATCGCCTACGAAGTCTTCGACGTGATGGGCCGCAACCCGCTCATCGATATCGCCCTGGAATGCGAGCGCATCGCTCTCGAGGACGACTACTTCGTCACGTCGCCGTCTTTATCCCAACGTCGATTTCTACACGGGCCTGATCTATCAGGCGATGGGCTTCCCCGTGACGATGTTTCCCGTTCTTTTCGCCATTCCGCGCACGTCCGGCTGGATCGCGCAGTGGGAAGAGATGCTCCTCGATCCCGAGCAGAAGATCATGCGTCCGCGCCAGGTCTACACGGGTTACGACCTCCGCAGCTACATCCCGCCCGATCATCGCAGCTAGTCGCATCTCGCGCGCGGCTTCCGTTTTGGCACATCTGCACCGTTCTATGACTGCACCGCTCCGGACCTCGCCTCTTTTCTGACTTCGCTCTAGTTGTTTCGAAATGGCAATCCCGCTCACCTTTTGCCGGCCGATGCCGATCTTCTCTCAGTATCCCTTGCGTTGGATTGCATCCGGGCCTGTCCGGCTCGTCGGTCGGAGAAACGCATGGAAATCTTGCGCAAGCTATTGGATTCCGACGGCTTCATGCCGCACGGCATGTGTTACCTCTGGAACACGCGGCTGATCTATCTGCACGTGATCTCTGATTCGCTGATCGCACTCTCTTACTTCGCGATTCCCGTGATTCTTTTTTGGTTTGTGCGCAAGCGCCGCAACGTTCCCTTCGGCTGGATGTTTGGATTGTTCGGCCTTTTCATCGTGGCGTGCGGCTCGACCCATCTGATGGAGGTCTGGAATCTCTGGCACGGCGACTACTGGCTCTCCGGAGTCATCAAAGCGATCACGGCTGCCGTGTCCGTTGCCACGGCGATTCTGCTCGTTCGCGTCGTTCCAGAAGGCCATCGATCTTCCGGATGCGAGCCAGTGGATCAAGGCGAACGCCACTCTCGAACGCGAAGTGCACGAGCGGCGCGAGATTGAGCTCGATCTCCGCGTCAGCGAAGCCAATTACCGCGAGCAGGCGGAACTTCTCGATCTCACACACGATGCCATCTTCGTGAGGGATCTGCAGGACAAAATCATCTACTGGAACCGCGCCGCGGAGCGTCTCTATGGATGGCAGGCAGCCGAAGCGCGCGGTCAAGTGGCGCGCGAGCTTCTTCAAAAACGCTTTCCGGTCCCTCTCGCCGAGATCGAGGCCGAGGTTCGTGCGCGAGGATCATGGGAAGGCGAAATCATCCATCGTTCTCGCAATGGCGCCGAGATCGTTGTATCGAGCCGTTGGGCCCTGCGCGCCGATGCCGCCGGCGAGCCTCTCTCCATCCTCGAATCCAACCGCGACATCACGGAGCGGAAAGAAGAGGAAGAAAAATTCCGCAATCTGCTGGAATCGGCACCGGACGCGATGGTGATCGTCGATCGCGACGGCCACGTGCAACTCGTCAACGCCCAAACCGAGCGCCTTTTCGGCTACTCCCGCGACGAACTCATCGGCCAGCCCGTCGAACTGCTCATGCCTCAACGCTTCCACGATCAATACGTCGGGCATCGCAACGACTATTCCCAATCCCCGCGGCCCCGCCAAGCGGGAGTCGGGCTCGAACTCTCCGGCCGTCGCAAAGACGGGACCGAATTCCCGATCGAAATCAGCCTGAGCTCCTTCAAGACGCAGGGCGGCACTGTCATAACGAGCTCCATTCGCGACGTCAGCGATCGCCGCCAAGCCGAAGAACAAATTCGAATTCTGAATTTGGTGCTGAAAGACAGAGTCGCCGAGCTAAAGGCCGCAAACAAAGAACTCGAGTCGTTCAGCTACTCTGTCTCGCACGATCTTCGCGCTCCCCTGCGCCACATCGACGGCTTCACCCGCATCCTCAAGGAAGAGTATGCCGCCGAGCTATCCGAAGATGGCATTCGCTACCTCGACCGCGTCCTCGAAGCCGCGAACCACATGGGGCACCTCGTCGACGATCTGCTCAACCTCGCCCGCATCGGCCGCCGCGAAATCGCAAAGCAAAGAGTCCCGCTTGAAGACATGGTGCGCCAAGCCATCGCAGAGCTTCCACAGGAGGCGAGCGAGCGGAATATCGAATGGCTCATCGAGCCGTTGGCTCACGCCGATTGCGACCCGGGCCTCATGAAACTCGTCTTTTCGAATCTTCTCTCGAACGGCGCGAAATTCACCCGCACGCGGCAGAACGCCCTCATCGAAGTCGGCGCATGCGAGAGCCGCGGCGCGCCCGCGTACTTCGTTCGCGACAACGGAGTGGGCTTCGATCAGAAATACGCCGATAAGCTTTTTGGAGTCTTCCAGCGCCTTCACCGCCAGGAAGACTTCGAGGGCACCGGCATCGGGCTGGCCACCGTGCAGCGGATCATTCGCCGCCACGGCGGCGAGATCTGGGCGGAATCGGAGCCGGACCGCGGAGCCACTTTTTTCTTTACGCTCGGCGCTCAGCCGGAAGAGCAGCCAACGAATTCACAAACTGAGGTGTCCCTTGGACGAACACAGAGTAGTTGAAATCCTTTTGGTCGAAGACAATCCTTCCGACGCGGAGCTCACTCTTCATGCATTCAAGAAAAGCAAGCTCGCAAACCAGGTCCAGTTGGTTCGCGACGGCGCCGAAGCGCTCGATTTCCTCTTCTGTCGCGGCCCCTTCTCCAGCCGCCGGTTCGATAGCCCTCCCAGTCTCGTTCTGCTCGACCTCAAGCTCCCCAAGGTCGATGGCTTGCAGGTTCTCGAGCAAGTGAAAGGAGACGCGCGCACGCAGGCCATTCCCGTCATCGTGCTCACGTCCTCCAGAGAAGAAACGGACATGGTGAGAAGTTACAAGCTGGGCGTGAATAGCTACATTCAGAAGCCCGTGAGCTTCGCCGAATTCCAGGACGTCGTTCAGCAGCTCGGCATGTATTGGCTGCTGCTCAATAACGGGCCTCCCGTCGGTGCATTTGTCGCGAAATAGGACCCACAGGAAACGAGGCCCCGATGTCCGAGACTCCTTCAAAGCAGGGCTTGGCTGCCGCCAAACCGTTGCGACTGCTCATCGCCGATGACGATCCGGACGATCTTGAACTCTGCCTCCGCAATCTCAAGAAATCCGATCTCGATTGCGAGGTCGTTACGGTCGAAACGCGCGATGATTTCGCCAGGCGGTTGCGCGGCCAGGAGTTCGACATCGTTCTCTCCGATTACTCCATGAAGAGCTGGACCGGAATCGATGCCCTTTCCATCCTTCGGGAGATTCAGCCGCGTACTCCGCTGATCCTCCTCAGCGGAACGATCGGAGAGGAGATCGCTGTCGATTGCATCAAGTCGGGCGTGACCGACTACATCTTGAAAAGCCAGATGGCCCGGCTGCCCGTTGCCATCCGCCGCGCCCGGGAAGAGAAAATGCTTCGCGACGGCGAAATCGCGGCCGTGCGCGCTCTGAAGGAAAGCGAAGAGCGCTATCGCATCCTCGCTGAGAACGCTCCGGAGGCAATCGTGGTCGTGGATGGAATATCGGGAAACTTCGTCGATTGCAATGAAAACGCGTTGCGCCTTTTCGGCCTCAGCCGCTTGGAACTTCTGCGGCGCGGTCTCGCCGATCTCAGCCCCGCGCGCCAGCCGGATGGCCGGGACTCCGCCGCCGAGGCGCGCCATCACATCGGCCTCGCTGTTTTGGGAGAGCGGCAGGCGTTCGAGTGGCTGCATTGCAACACTCGCGGCGAAGAAATTCCGTGCGAGATCCATCTTGTGCTGTTGCCTTCCGAACAGCACTGCCTGATTCGCGGCAGCATCGTGGATATCGGCGAGCGCAAGCGCGCCGAAGCGGCTCTGCGCCGGAGCGAAGCGCGTTACCGCGGCCTCGTCAATAACTCGACGTATGGAATCTATTGGGTCACGATCGACGGCAAGCTCCTCGACACGAATCCTGCTCTCGCCCGCATGCTCGGCTACGATTCCGTCGCCGACCTCCTTACCGTCGGCCTCTCGCGCGAACTCTACGTCCATCCCTCCGATCGCGACAAAATCCACGCCGAATATCTCAAAGCCGGCCGCGTACACTCCACCGTCGAGTGGAAACGCAAGGACTCCAAACCCATCACCGTGCGCCTCAATGGCTGGCAAGCCACTGATCCCGAACGCGGCAAGCCCTGCGTCGAGGTAATCGTCGAGGACGTCACCGAGCACATCGCGCTCGAAAAACAGCTCGTTCAGGCGCAAAAATTCGAAGCCATCGGGCAGCTTGCCGGCGGCATCGCTCACGACTTCAACAACATGATCGGCGCGATCATCGGCTGGGCCGATATGGGCGTCGAAGAAACGGCGGCGGCTCCGCGCCTCCGCCGCTATTTCGACAAGGTTCGCCAGCAAGCCGACCGCGCCGCCGCGCTCACGCGCCAGTTGCTCGCCTTCGCCCGCCGCCAGATCCTCGAACCTCGCAATATCGACTGAACCAGGCCGTGATCGAAACCGTCAGCCTGCTCGAGAAAGTGATCGGCAGCAATATCTCCATCAAGGCGAATCTTCGCGCCCGACCTCGCCGTCGTGCGCGCCGATCCCGTCCAAGTCGAGCAAGTGCTGATGAATCTCTGCATCAACGCACGCGACGCCATGCCCGACGGCGGCTGCGCTCTCCGTCGACACCTCCAACGTCACCATCGACGAGGAATTCTGCATCCTCCAGCCGCTCGCGCATCCCGGCGAATACATCATGCTGGCCGTCACCGACACCGGCACAGGCATGGACGCCGCCACGCTCGACCGCATCTTCGAGCCGTTCTTCACCACCAAGGAAATGGGCAAAGGAACCGGCCTCGGCCTCGCGACCGTCTACGGCATCATCCGCCAGCACGGCGGCTTCCTCGCACGTATCTCTCCAGCCGGCCGCCGGCAGCACCTTCCGCGTCTATCTTCCGGTCAGCACTGTCAGCCGAGCTTCAACTCCCGTCGTTGACGGACGACACAAGCCCGTCGATGGCGGCCCGAGACGCTCCTGGTCGTCGAGGATCACCGAGGGCTGCGCGCAGCTTGCCTACGAGACGCTCGTCAATCTGGGCTATAAAGTCTTGCTCGCCGCCGACGGCGAAGAAGCCGTCGCGGATGTTTCGAGTCCCATCGCGACAAAATCGATCTTGCTGCTGCTCGACGTTGTGCTTCCAAAGCTCAGTGGCCCCGAGATTTATGCGCGCATCTTCACAGTGAGAAGCCCGATCTCCCGATGGTCTTTGCCACCGGGTACAGTCCCGATATCGCCTTGCTGCAGAAAGTCCAGGAAAAGGGCCTGCCCATGCTACAAAAGCCGTACTCGCCGCGCGATTAGCCCGAAAGATACGCGAAGCCCTCGATCGCCGTCACCGATTGGTCCCTCACGAATAAAGTTGACACGTCTTTCGCGCGTATGATAAGCTGTGGTGCATACGTGGCACCGGTTTAAACACCGGTTTGCTGGAGCGTCCAGGCGCGGAACACCAAAATTCCTAACTGGGTGTCTTCGGCAACAAACCCCACCCACCCCGGGAGGTGGAAGCTTAGGCTTTCGCCTCCCGTTTTATTTTCTACGGCCGTGTTCCTCTCTATCGCACTGATTTTAATATCCTTACAGATCTCCCTTCGCAGCGACTGTCATTCCGAAGGCCCCTTTCGCCGTGACCGGCTCGCGACGCCGCCGACCCTCACGCAGTGGCCCTGAATCGGGCGGCAAGAGAATCCAGCGAGAGCACATTGTAGCGGCGATAAAACAGCAGCAGGAAATAGCCGATCGAATAGATCATCTGTATCCCGACGGTCGGCCAATCGCTCCGTAGCCCCGTCCCAAAGATGAGGCAGATCATGAGCAAGCCGCCCGCAACCAGCGCCCATCGAGTGTACAAACCCAAAGTAAGAAGGACGCCCAGAGCAGCCTCGACGAAAGGCACCGCCAGCAAGAATCCGTAAACCGCCCAATGCGGAAGCGGCGTAGCGCCAAACATCTGCGCCGTTTTCGAAGCGAACCCGCCCGCCCCCGGCCCCAAAATTCGTCCAATTCCATGAATCAGAATGTTGATTCCCAGCGCCAACCGAAAAATCCCGTACGCCATCCACCGGTCACTTGCCATCTCGTCTCTCCGCATGAACATGGTCTCCCAAGCATGGGACTCGACTCACTCGCAATCGGATTCACCAAAGTGGAAGTGGAACGGGATGCGCGAAGGGGCTTTCTCGGACGAGCGTCTAAGAATTCTTCTTCAAATCCGCGAGCACGAGCTTGGCAACTTCCTTCAACGTATCGAACACGCCCTGCCCCGTCACCGCGACAGCCTCGAGCGCAGGCTCGCCTTTCACGTTGAGCTGCTTCTTCAATTCCTCGCTAGGCAAGATATTCGGCAGGTCGCGCTTGTTCAGCTGCAGGACGTAGGGAATCGTATCGAAATCGAGCTTGTGATCTCGCAGGTGCTCGCGCAGGTTGTCGAGCGTTTCGAGGTTCGCGTCGAGCCGCTCTTCCTGCGAATCGGCGACGAACACCACGCCATCGGCGCCCTTCAAAATCAGCCTCCGGCTGGCCTCGTAAAACACCTGTCCTGGAACGGTATACAGGTGGAAGCGCGTCTTGAATCCGCGCACGGTGCCCAAATCGAGCGGCAGAAAATCGAAGAAAAGGGTGCGATCGGTCTCGGTAGCGAGCGAAACCATCTTGCCCTTCTGGCTGGTCCCCGTATGCTCGTAGATCCACTGCAAATTGGCGGTTTTCCCGCCCAAGGCCGGGACCGTAATACACAAGCTTGCAGTTAATCTCGCGAGCGGGAAAGTTAATAAACGGCACAATTTCCTCAGATTTGGGTAGCGGCTTACTTTATAGCATAGGCCCCAGCCGTCTCCAACGCGCTGCCTTCGCCTATGATTCGCAACTGACAATGAAGGGCAAGGCAGCCCGGGGCATACCGCGGCCCCGTCAGAAACTCTTCAAAAGACGGAGTTTCCAGGTGCCACTCTTTGACGACGAAAAACGGCTATGCGCCCGCCAGCCCCTGAGAGTCCTATGCGGCAGCCCAGAATCTCTGTAGGCCCCACTACATAGGCCCGCAAAGTCGTCTAGCGCGCCTCCCCCGAAGTTCCCAAAATGCGCTCGCCAAACACGCCCTTCTAACCCTGCTTCAATTCGGTCGTGATCAGGAGTATTTCCACTCTGCCGACATTTTCAACCGAATGGGGCGGCAGCGGCCCCACCCATTGGACCATCGGCTCGCTCGGCGGCGGCCCCAAAGTGCGGCTATCGAAGAGCAGATTGCCCTTGCCGTCGCGGCGGATGAAGTCGCTCTGCTTCGCCACATAGATCGCGCTCGGCCACCGGTGCGTGTGCACCGGGTGGTCTCTCCCGGCGGATCCGCACTTCGAGCAGCGCACGCGCTCGTTCTCGAAAAGCAGCTTGTGATATTTCGGCGCGGCCATCACCGCATCGAGCGAATCCGGCCAAGTCCAATCTTGCGAATCCTTGCCCACGCGATCCCCTGAATTCTGTCTTCGCGATCTCCGCGAGCCGCATTCTACATCGAGACGCTACGAATCGTGCGCAATCTAAGGACGAGATCAGGGGGCAGCGCCATCGTTGCCACGGCGTGCTATCATGCGCCCGCTCTAGCCTGGCCTTGCCCGGGCAACGGTGGTGGGTGGAAGCGCAGCAACGGTGCCGGGTGGAAGCGCAGCAACGGTGCCGGGTGGAAGCGCAGCGACGGTGGCGGGTGGAAGCGTGGGCCTTTAGGCCCGCGGAGAAGCTCGCAATGATGAAGGGGCTTTAGCCCCGGGTTCGCTGTGGCACCCTTCTTCCGTCGCGCGATCGTTTGTGACAAAGCCTCTCGGGGGAGATCAAATGCGTGCGAGGTTCGCCGTTCTTCCGATGTGTGTTGCAGCACTCTTTGCCATGGTGTGCGTTCTTGCCAGCGCGCTGCGCGTAGCGCAAGCGGCTCCGCCGGCGCCCGCGATGCAGGAATCGTGCGACCGCGCCTGCATGAAGAACATTCTGGACGAATATCTCGTCGCGCTCGTGAAGCACGATGACTCCGGCCTGCCGCTCGCCAAGAATTACAAATACACCGAAAATACGGCGCAGATACGGCTCGGCGACGGCCTGTGGGTCGGCGCCTCCGAATTGCCGACGTTCCGGATCTATGGCATCGATCCCGTATCAGGACGAAGCCGCGGTCTTCTGCGTGATGAAGGAATTCAACAAGCCGGTGCTCGTCACGATTCGCCTGCGCATCCAGGGCCGCAAGATCACCGAGATCGAGCACATCGTCCGCCGCGATCCGCGCCCCGAAGGCTTGCCGAATCTCGTCACGCCGCGGCCGGGCTTGCCGAGGATATGCCGCCCGGCGAGCGCACCCCGCGCGCCGAAATGCTTCGCATCGGCGATGAATATTTCGACTCGATCGTGAAAGGCAACGGCAAGCTCGCTCCGTTCGCGGACTGATTGCGAGCGCCACGAAAACGGCGTGCAGACCACGACGAATAAAGTCCTGCCGGCAAAAGGACCGGACGGCGGCCCGCTGAATCCGGCGATGGGAAAGTTCCTCGTCGCTCGGCTGCGAAGCCAGCATGAACACCGGCGCGTGGATCTACATCACGAAAATCGAGCCGCGGCGGGTTCTGATCGCCGACGAACAGAAGGGCATTGTATTCGCGTTTCCGATGTTCTTCCATCGCGGCAGCGTCCACGCGATGAAAATAACGGCGTACCCTGGCGTCGATTCCATCCCGATCAATTTCGGCCCAATTAATATGGAAGCGTGCGCCATCTTCAAAATCCGCAGCGGCAAAATCCACGAGATCGAAGCCTCGGGCTTCCTCCTGCCCTATGGCGCAAAAACCGGCTGGGAATAGCGACGAGGCGTCCCTCAGGGAAATCGAGGAAAGTGGAGGATCCGCTGACCGCAATGGAGCGAACTGGACGGTACCGAAGACTCCCGATAACCGAGGTCGATGCGTGAAGTGAGCCCGCGCTGAACCGCAGCCACATGTGCTGCGGCTCAGCGCGGATCATCAATCGTTGATTATGAGATGGGCGTGCACACCGACTTCACTTCGGTGTACAGCTCGAGCATTTCCTTTCCCATCTCGCGGCCCCAGCCCGACTGCTTGTATCCGCCGAAGGGCATCGCTGAATCGAGGACGCCGTAGCAGTTGATCCACACCGTGCCCGCGCGGAGCGCCGCCGCGGTGCGATGCGCCTTCTTGATGTCGCGCGTCCAGACCGCCGCCGCCAACCCGAACGGCGTGTTATTGGCCTTGGCCACCAGATCGTCCACATCGCTGAACGGCATCACCGTCACCACGGGCCCGAAAATCTCCTCGCGCACCACTTTCATCTTCTCGTTTGTGTTGACGAGCACCGTCGGCTTAACGAAGTAGCCCTTCTCGCCCTGACGGCTCCCGCCCGTCGTGGCCTTCGCGCCTTCGGAGAATCCCGATTCGAGGTAGCTGCACACTCGATTCATCTGCTCCTCGGAAACGAGCGGCCCCATGTCGCTGGTGGATTCCATGCCGGGACCCACGCGGATCTTCGATGCGAGCTGCGAGACGCCGTCGACGACCTTGTCGAACTGCTTCTCCTCGACGTAGAGCCGCGAGCCCGCGCAGCACACCTGCCCCTGATTGAAGAAGATCGCATTTGCAGCGCCGGGAATCGCGCTTTCGATCTCGGCGTCCTGAAAAACGATGTTGGGCGATTTTCCGCCGAGCTCGAGCGACACCTTCTTCAGGTTTCCGGCCGCTGCGTGGACGATCAGCTTGCCGACCTCCGTCGAGCCCGTGAACGCGATTTTATCCACGTTCGGATGCGCCGCCAGCGCCGCGCCCGCCGTCTCGCCGTAGCCCGTCACAATATTGACGACGCCGTCCGGGATCCCGGCTTCCTGTATCAATTCGCCCAGCATCAACGCCGTCATCGGCGTTTGCTCGGCCGGCTTCAGCACGACGGTACAGCCCGTTGCCAGCGCCGGCGCCAGCTTCAGCGTCGCCATAATCATCGGGAAATTCCACGGGATGATCTGGCCCACCACGCCGATCGGCTCGCGCAGCGTGTACGCCAGGAATTTCGCGCCATGCGCCGAAATCGGAATCGTGCTGCCCTCGATTTTCGTGGCCCAGCCCGCGTAGTAGCGCAGCTGATCGATCGAAGTCGGGATGTCCACCATGCGCGTAAGTCCGAGCGGCTTGCCCTGATCGAGGCATTCGAGCTGCGCGAACTCCTCGAGGCGTTTCTCGAGCAGGTCGGCGAGCTTCCAGATCACGCGCCCGCGCTCGGACGGCGTGATATTTCGCCACGGCCCCTTATCGAACGCCGCGCGTGCAGCCGCGACGGCGCGGTCGATATCTTCCTTGTCTCCCTCGGCGACGTGCGCCAGCACCTCGCCGGTCGCCGGGTTGTAGGTCGGGAACGTCTTCCCCGATGCGGCGTCCACCCATTTTCCGTTGATCAAAAGCTGCCGCTTTTTCGCGACATACTTGCTTACGTTCTCATCCACTGGAATCGCTTGCGTTGCTGTAGCCATTTTTCCTCTCCTTCCGTTTTTCCCCGAGGGCGCATCTTAGACCCAAACCTTAGCGATTGAATAGCCCAATGTAGACGGCGCTGCCGAGCACGTGCCCCTTCACCGCATCTTCGATCTGTTCGCGCGTGGCGCCCAGCGGCAGGTCGAGTTTTTCATCGAGCGCCAGCAGCTCAAACGTGTAGTGGTGCGGCGCTCCCGGAGGCGCGCAAGGCCCCTGGTAGCCGGCCTTGCCCGTGATGTTGTTCCCCTGCAGCGTGCCATCGGGCAGCGGCGCCGCCGGAGGGATGTCCTCTCCGAGCGCCACGGTGCCGGCGGGAATGTTGAAGATGATCCAGTGCGTCACGTCCGTCGGAGCCTTCGGCACACGCGCGTCGGGGTCATGCAGAATGAGAACGAAACTCACCGTCCCGGCCGGAGCGTTCGTCCATCCCATTTCGGGCGATATGCCGGTCGATATATTGCGCGGACCGCTCGGCGGCGGCATTGTCGCCGCGCACGTGTATTTCGTCGGGATCCTGCTCATGTCCGCGAACGCGGTGCTTATCATCAGCAGCGACGGCGGCGGACCCGCCGGGCGCGGTGGCGGCGCCTCCTGCGCTCGCGCGCCGAGGCTCACACCTAGAACTAAAATGGCTCCCAAAATCATCCGAACAACGCTTCCCATCATCGCTCCTCCTATGAATGCCAGCCCTGGCGCGAAGCCGTTCCGCTCCCGTTACGGCTGATGCCCGAATATACTCCGCCAACGCATGGCGGCGCGCGCAATAGATTTGGATTTTGATTTTGATTTTTCGGGTGCTCCATCCTCGATTTGTGAAGGTGGGGCTTTGGGCTCTACGATCGGGCCCAGGGAAGTGTGGAATTCGCGAGCGAAACCTGCCCGCGCAACAAAAGAAAAATGTAAGCGCCGAGGCAGAATTTCCCGAAGAGCAACATCGAGAACGCCGCCACGAGAAACGCCTCGAATATCAAACGCGGTAACGTTCCAGCCTTGCATCAGCGCCACGCCCACAATCAAAGTGAACGCCGCCGCGATCGCCTGCGCAAAACGCCGCGGCCCGGGCGCGGGAATGAGCGGAGCGCGCCCGCGCGGCGCCGCAATTACGCGGTTGTAAAACTCTCGAATGGATTGAGGCTCGGCGCAATCACGTTCCACCAAAGCACGGCCGAAAGCACGAAGAAAAGCGCCATCGCCCAGAATCAGCTGCCGCTCGCACCCATCCATGTAGCCCGCGACATTCAGCACGATGGCCACCACGATCAGACTCCCCACGATGCGCGGCTGAAAATAGAGGCCCGCGAAGTGCATGTCGCACAGTGACGACGGCTCGTCGGCGAATCCCTGCTGCTTCATGAAATTTCGAATTGCAGGCGACGCCATGGAAAATCCCTCTGCGCATTCTACCAATTTGATGCGGAGAAAAACGAATTGGGTTCAGCCAGGTAAAGCGAAAAGCCCCACCCTCCGGCAAAGACGGAAGGATGGCGGCACGAAAAATCTCGCCTCGAAAAAGCAGATCAGAATCATCACGAAATCGGCGTGCAGACCGATTTCACTTCCGTGTACATCTCCAGCACTTCGTGACCCATCTCGCGGCCCCATCCGGACTGCTTGTATCCGCCGAACGGCATCGCCGCGTCGAACACGTTGTAGCAATTGATCCACACCGTGCCGGCGCGGAGCGCCGCCGCGGTGCGGTGAGCCTTCTTGATGTCGCGCGTCCAGACGCCGGCGGCCAACCCGTATTCGGTGTTGTTGGCTTTGGCGATGAGGTCGTCGATATCCTTGAACGGAATCGCGGTGACGACGGGGCCGAAAATCTCCTCGCGCACCACTTTCATTTTGTCGTTCGTGTTGACGAGCACGGTCGGCTTGACGAAGTAGCCCTTCGTGCCCTGCCGGCTGCCGCCCGCCGTGGCCTTCGCGCCTTCCGAGAATCCGGATTCGAGATAGCCGCACACGCGATTCATCTGCTCCTCGGAAACGAGCGGCCCCATCTCGGTTGCGGGCTCCATGCCGGGGCCCACCTTGATCTTCGACGCGATCTGCGACACGCCGTCGACCACCTTGTCGAATTCTTTCTGCTCGACGTACAGCCGCGAACCCGCGCAGCAGCACTGGCCGTGATTGAAGAAGATGGCCATCGCCGCTCCGGGAATGGTGTTGTCGATTTCAGCGTCCGAGAAGACGATGTTGGGCGATTTGCCGCCCAGCTCGAGCGAGACCTTCTTCAGGTTTCCGGCCGCCGCGTGAACGATCAGCTTGCCGACTTCGGTCGAGCCGGTGAACGCGATTTTGTCGACTTCCGGATGCGCCGCGAGCGCAGCGCCAGCCGTTTCGCCGTAGCCGGGGACAATGTTGACGACGCCATCCGGGAATGCCGGCTTCCTGAATGAGTTCGCCGAGGCGCAGCGCGGTGAGCGGAGTCTGCTCGGCGGGCTTCAGCACGACGCAACATCCGGCGGCAAGCGCGGGGCCGAGTTTCCACGCCGCCATCAGCAGCGGGAAATTCCACGGGATGATCTGCCCGACGACGCCGACGGGTTCGCGCAGCGTGTAGGCGAGAAACTTGCGCGCCGTGCGCGATGAAATCGGAATCGTGTTGCCTTCGATCTTCGTGGCCCAGCCGGCCATGTAACGGAAGAGATCGGCGGCGAGCGGGAACGTCCGCCACGCGCGCCACGGTGACGGGCTTTGCCGTTGTCGAGCGATTCGAGCTGCGCGAATTCCTCGTTGTGTTCTGTCGATGAGGTCGGCGAGCTTCCAGATCATGCGGCCGCGCTCGGAGGGAGTCATCTTGCGCCACGGGCCTTTTCGAAAGCGGCGCGCGCGGCGGTCACGGCGCGGTTGATGTCTTCCTGTCGCCTTCCGCGATTTGCGCGAGGACTTCGCCGGTCGCCGGGTTATAGGTTGGAAATGTTTTGCCGGAAGCGGAATTCACCCACTTGCCGTTGATGAACATCTGGCGTGGCTTTGAAACGTAACTCGCTACGTTGCTGGTCGAGCGGAATCGTCTGCGTAGCAGTGGCCATCTCTTTTCCTCCTCTAGTTCTTCAATGGAAATCTTCACAGTTTGGGAATGTTGTGCGAACCGGCGAACTTCGACGGGTGGAGTCGCGAACGCCGATTCTGGTTCTTGCGATCGATGCTGGGCTGCGAAATCATTCGCATACCACCGTAGGATGCAACTTCCCGCGGAGAGGAAAGCCGGGAAGCCAAACCTTTAGCCTCGCGCCGGCCCGCCCAGCGCACCGCGCCAGGCACCGGGTATGCTACGCCCGCGCCCGCGGCGTTGCAAGTGGCTCGGACACTGCCTCGCACAGACAGGATTGTCTGTGCCACAAGCCCGAGGTGCGGCGAATCCTTGCTGAAACTGCGCCTAACGCGGACGTAGAATTGCGGATTTTTTCGGAGCGCGATCGGGCGTATTTTCGTGTTCCGGCAGGGGGGTCAACGAATCCCCCTTCGGGCGGTTAAAACCGGCTAAACGGCCCGGCAAAGCCAAAATTGGCGGGATTTTGCACCATGACAGAGCTTTCGCTGCAAAAACAGAAGACCGAGCGGGCGTTTCGGGCCTGTATGGTCCTGCTCGATACGGCGGAGTGGATGAAGAGCGAGTTGCGCGGGCTGCTCGAGCTCTTCGACCTGACGATGCGGGAGTTTCGGCTGCTGGAGCTGCTCTACCGCGAGGGCGCGCTGCCTTTGAGACAGGTGGCGGGTAAGCAAAGGTCCCAGCGAACGAACATGAGGAAACTCGTGATGCGGCTCGGGGAGCGCGGCTGGGTGCGGCAAATGATCGTGGTCCTTCCCGCCGTGGAATTCGAGCGGTCGCATCTCGCGAAATCGGAGAAAGATAAACCGCGCAAAGGCCGGCGCATCGGCGTGGTGGGCCTGACGAAGGCGGGAAAGAAATTCATGAGGAGAGCCGTGCCGAGATATTCGAAACTGGTGAAGGCGTTCATGCTCGCGCTGCACGCGCGCGAACAGGAATCGCTGGTGAGGATTTGCGAGAAGCTGCGCGAAGGGGATGTGGTGAAGCTTGTGAGGGAGATCACGATGGAGGATGAGTGAGGGGTTGCAGGTTGCAGGTTGCAGGTTGCAGGTTGCAGGCCACTGGCCGAGCCCGAGGCGACGCGACAGCCAGAATCGAAGGGCAGGAGTCCGCTTTTCGGAAGTAAGGGTATAATCCAGCCCCCAATGGCGCTGACCGCTGGCAATCGTATCGGGCCCTACGAAATTCTCGCTGCTATTGGCGCGGGCGGGATGGGCGAGGTGTACCGGGCGCGGGATGCGAAGCTGGGACGCGACGTCGCGCTGAAGGTGTTGCCCGAGGCGTTCGCGCGCGATGCCGAGCGCATGGCGCGGTTTCAGCGCGAAGCGAAAGTGCTCGCTTCGCTCAATCATCCCAATATCGCCGCGATTTACGGACTGGAAGATTCCGGCGCCACTCATGCGCTGGTGATGGAGCTGGTGGAAGGGCCGACGCTCGCCGACCGGATCAAGCAAGGTCCCATTCCAATCGATGAGGCGCTGCGAATCGCCAAACAAATCACCGAGGCGCTGGAATACGCGCACGAGCGCGGGATCGTCCACCGGGACCTGAAGCCGGCGAACGTGAAAGTGACGAACGACGACGCCGTGAAGGTGCTCGACTTTGGCCTGGCCAAGGCGATCGAAGGCGACGCGGCGTCGATGGACATCGCCAATTCGCCGACGATCACCCGCATGGCGACGATGGCGGGCGTGCTGCTCGGCACGGCAGCGTACATGTCGCCGGAGCAGGCAAAGGCGAAGCCAGTCGATCGGCGGGCAGACATCTGGGCATTCGGGTGCGTGTTGTACGAGATGCTGACCGGCAAGATGGCCTTCCGCGGCGAAACTGTCACCGACACACTTGCGGCCGTCATCAAGGAAGAACCCGATTGGTCGCAGCTTCCTGCGGCCACGCCGAAGCACGTCCGCATTCTCCTGCAGCGCTGCCTACAAAAGGATCCCAAGCAGAGACTGCGCGATATCGGCGATGCGCGGATCGCACTTGAGGAGGTGCTCTCCGGCGCCGCGGCGCAGGAGATTTCGTCATCTGGATCGCCGGTTTCCGCTTCCGCGTGGCAACGCTCGGTTCCGTGGGTGATTGCAGCGATTTGCCTTGTTGCCGCGTTGGGCGCGCTGGCCTCGGCGCTCGCGCGCCACGAGGGCAGTCCCGCGCCCTTGATCGCCGCACAGATTCTGCCGCCGCCTGGCACAAGCTTCGCGCTGTTAGGGACAGTTGGCTTCGGTCCACCGCTTCTCTCGGCCGACGGCTCGAAGATCGCATTTGTGGCCGCCGCGGCCGATGGAACTCGCAAGCTGTGGGTACGGTCATTGGGATCGGTGACGGCGCGTGCGCTCGACGGAACCGATGGCGCGTCGATGCAATTCTGGTCGCCGGACAGCCAGGACCTTGGATTCTTCGCGAACGGCAAGCTGCGGCGCATTCCTGCCGCGGGTGGTTCACCGCTCGACCTTTCCGACGTGAGTTCGGTGGTGATCCGCGGCGCCACCTGGGGAGCGAACGACGTGATCCTGTTTACTCCCACGGTGGGCAGCGGCCTTTTCGAGGTGCACGCAAACGCGAGCGCCGCGGCGCCGCAGCCCATGACCCAGCTCGATAAGTCGCGCAAGGAATCGAGCCACCGCTGGCCGCAATTTCTGCCGGACGGAAAACATTTCCTGTTTTTCATCGAATCCGCCGCACCGGGGAATTCAGGCACCTACGTCGGCTCCGTGGATGGCGGCCAGCCCCGGCAGGTGCTCCAGGGCCACAGGGCCGCAGTCTATGTCGCGCCGGGCTACCTGCTTTTCTTGCGCGAAAGCGTGCTCATGGCGCAGCGATTCGATCCTGACAATTTTCAGCTCGGTGGCGACGCGGTCCCCATCGTGAACCATGTGGAAGCGGGAAGCGCTCCATTTTTTGCCGGGAACTTTTCCGCGTCGGGCACCGGCGGTTATCTGGTGTACGACGGCGGAGCTCCGGGCGCCGCGCCGATTCACCTTCTATGGTTTGACCGCGCCGGGACGCAGCTTGGCGAAATAGAGCCGCCGGCCGACTACGAGTCGCCGTGGCTGTCTCCCGACGGCAAGAAGCTGACGGTCACGGTGGTGGACGGTGTTACGTCCAATTTCGACATATGGGTGCAGGATCTGGCGAAGGACACGCGGACGCGAATTACGTTCGGCGAAGGAACGGTAAGCCTCGCGGCGTCGTGGTCGCCGGATGAAAAGACGATTGTGTATCAATCGAATCCAGGCGGTCACTACAGCATCTATCAAAAGGCCGCTGACGGAACGGGAGAGCCCACGCTGCTTTTTGGCGACGACGCGAATGAACGCGTGCCTCACTTATCCCCCGATGGGCGCTATGTCGTTTTTCAGCGGCAGACTCCGGACGGAGCGCCGACTCAGATTTGGGCGCTTCCGCTCTTCGGCGACCGGAAAGCCTTCCCGGCTGTCCAAGGGCATACGGACGCTCTGGCTCCCGATATTTCGCCGGACGGCAAATGGCTCGCGTACGTTTCGGCGGAATCCGGCCGCGATGAGGTCTACGTTGTGCCGTTCGGTGGCGGAAGCGGCAAATGGCAGGTTTCAGCGGCTGGCGGCGACCTGCCGCGCTGGCGCGCGGACGGCAAGGAACTTTTCTTCCTCTCGCCGGATAACAAAATGACTTCAGCGGAGATTCGCGAATCCGCAAGCGGCATCGAGGTTGGCAAGGTTCAAGTGCTGTTTCAAACGCACGCGGCCCCCCTAGCTTCCTGGTCCTATGATGTAACCGCGGATGGCAAGAAATTCGTGGTCATCAGCAAAGACCCTCAGACGGGATTCGCGCCTGTGACGCTCGTCGCCAACTGGACCGAGCTGCTGAAGCAGAAATAACGATCGGCAGCCCAGGGGTGGCGAGTGGCGAGACCATAACGGAGGCAAAGCGGTTATTTCACGGTGTTTCTGAGTCGAGGTTCGGCCCGGGGACATCTAAAACTGAGACGAAAACCTAGGGCGAAAAGGGCGCGGCGCGTGGAACTTTTGCGGGGGCGCATCCGTATTAGCTGGTGAGGGACAGAACATGAGTTACGAAAACAATGGGTGCGCGGTAGCTGAAATGACGGCCGGAAACGGTTTTGAGGTCAAGGACCTGAGAAACCACTCGCCCGAGACGATCGAGACTCTGCGGGGGCTGCTGGCCAGCAGGGCGGATGCGCGTCCTGACATCAAGCGGGCGCATTTTTACGAAATTGAGGGCGAGACATGCGTTTTCTACGTGTATGTGTCGCCGGTGGATGGGTCGGTGGAGCTGCTGGCGACCTGGCCACGCAGTCAAGGCGTCGAAGCACAGGCACGCTGCCACTAAGTCTCCGATCGTGCACCTTTCCTCTTGCATAGACTGCTCCGGCTGCGGTTTGGCTTCCATGTTCAGCTGCCTTGTGTCTCTCTTTGGGATGAAACCCGGAACGCCGGTGTTCACCACTGCATTCAGCCTCTGTCTGGTCTGAATTCGATTGATTTCGTCGAGCGCGTCTTCCGGGAGGCGCGAGATGTCGAAATTCTCTCTCGCGCGGGCCGCACTCCTGGGCGTGGTAAGCAAAGCCGTGCCGCGCTGCACCGCCCAAGCCAGCAGCACCTGCGCCGGCGTCTTTCCAACTCGCGCGGCGATCGCCGAAATGACTGGATCTTCGAGCAGCCCAGGCTTCATCCCGTGACCTAATGGCGCAAAAGCCAAAAACACAATGCCCTTCTCCTTGCAGAATCCCAATAGCTCCGTTTCCGGCAGATACGGATGCGATTCTACCTGGACCACGGCCGGCTTGATTCTCGCTGATTCATAGATGGGCTTCAGTTCGTCTAAGCTGATGTCCGAAAGTCCGATGGCCCGGCACTTGCCATGAGTCCACGAGACTTTCCATCGCTTTCCAGGTGTCGAGCAAAGTCACGCCGTGGTCGTAAAGGACGTTGCCGTTTTGATCGCGCGGGTCCTGGTCGTCCCCGGGTTGAAATGCAAATGGAGTGTGAATGAGGTAGAGATCCAGATACTTGAGCCCGAGTCTCTCCAGACTCGCCTCGAAAGCCGGTTCGACGCGCTCGGGCCGGTGATTGGAGTTCCACAGCTTTGTGGTGACAAAAATATCTTCGCGCGCGATCCCTCCCGCGGCAAGTCCTGCCTGCAACGCGCTGCCTACCTCGCGCTCGTTCCCGTATCGTTCCGCGCAATCGAAGTGTCGAAATCCGGCTTCCAGTGCGTCTCTGGTCGCGGTTATCGTCAGGGCTGCGTCGGGAATCAAGGTGCCAAAGCCGAGTGCGGGCATATGGCCGGCTCCGTGGTTGAGTGGAATTCTCGTCATCCGCAGATCAGAAGATTCAATCATGGCCCCGATCCAAGTGAGTGGTGAGTAGTCGCTAGAAGAAACAACCACCGCGCTAGCGAGCGAAAAGGCCGATGTAGATCGTGCAGCCGAGGACGTGACCGTCCATAGCCTTCTCGATCTCAGCGCGACTCGCGCCTTGGGGCAGATCGAGCTTCGTATCGAGAGCGTACAGCTGGAAGACGTAATGGTGCGGGAGTCCCGGAGGCGCGCACGGTCCCTGAAACGCGGCGCGGCGCATCATGTTGTCCCCTTGCGTCTGTGCCGTTCGCAAGCGAAGAGTCGGGCGGAATGCCTTCGGGAAGCTCGGTGGCATCGCCGGGAATATTAAACACGACCCAGTGCGGGATATCGACGAACGTCTTGCCGATGTGCGCGTCCGCGTCGTGCAGGATCAGGACGAAACTCGCCGTGCCCTTGGGCACGTCGCTCCACTCAATCAAGGGCGAGCACGCCAAGCGAGATGTGCAACGGCCCGCTGGGCGGCGGTGCGGTGGCGGCGCACGTGTACTTCAGCGGAATCGTCCCGCCATCGCGGAACGCAGGGACCGTAATCTTTATCGGCGGCGCAACGTTCGGCCGAGGAGCGGGCGCTTGCTGCGCCGCGACAGGGAGCGCCGCCGCGGGAAGAGTCAGCCGCGAAGAAAATCCCCAGCACGAAGCAATTCTGCTCTCCTTCGCGTCGTCACGCGTATCGCGCTTTTCCCTCCCATGCTTCAACACAATCGCTCACATGCGGGGACTGTTTAGTATCCCCGCATGACTGATATCGCCATCGCCGTCCGTCAGGCGAAACCACCGCCTGAAGAATGAGGTAGCGCCTCAGCCGCCGAGAAGTTCGGCGGGAACGCCGATTTCTTTCGCTCCGGCCGTGCCGAAGCCTGGGCCACGCGTGAGCCACAGCAACAACGGCAGACCGTAGGCCGGGTAGCGCTTGCGTCATTTCCTTTGCGATCGAGGTGAAGTGAGCGCCCGGTTTGGCTACGTCGCGATAATCCTCGAGCCAGCGGACCGCTTGGGCGCAAATTTCGACGCCGCCGAACTTGCCGTGGCCGGGAAAGACGGTGTCGATCGGGCCGATGCCGCGCGCCTGCTCGATTGCCGCGATCCAGGACGCGGGACTGTTCGTGTCCGCCATGTAGAGGTGATAGCCGTGGTAGATCAGGTCGCCGGCGATTAACGCCCGCGCCGACGGGACATAAAAGGCCGTTGCGTGCACCGTCTCGCACACGGGCAGATCGACGAAGATCACCTCGCGATCCTCGAGGTACGCAGACTTGCCGGACAGCGGCCTCGGATAGACGATCTCGCCGGCGGGAAGCATGGCGCCGAACATGTCCTGCCAGTGGAGACGCTTCGCGGGCCATTCGAGCATGCCGTCGATCGACGCCCTGCCGCGCGAGCAGAGTGGCGCCGGGGAAGGCCGCAGCGAACGCGTTGACGCCGCCGTAATGATCGGGATGCGCGTGGGTGATGAAGATCGGCGCGCAGATGCTTGCCGGTGGCGCGGACGTGCGCGAGAAGTTTTTCCACGTCACTCTGGACGAAGCCGCAGTCGATGAGGAACGCGTCCTGGCGCCCGGAGACCAGCACGGCATTGGGCGCGAGGAAGCGTTCCTCGCCGGTGAACATGTCAAAGCGCAGGCCGTTGGATTCGACGGACGCGATCATTTCGGCCTCCTGCCTTCGACTGTCCCGAGTGAAACGCTCAGATCGGGTACGGAGTCGGCGAACGGCGGATGGTGATCCAGCGCAACTCGGTGAACTCTTCGAGACCGGCGCTGCCGCCGAATTTTCCGTAGCCGCTGTCTTTCATTCCGCCGAACGGCATCTGCGGTTCGTCGTGAACCGTGGCGCCGTTAATGTGGCAGATGCCGAATTCGAGGCGCTCGGCGGCCTTCAGGCCCTTGGCGACATCGCGAGTGAAGACGGCGCTCGAGAGGCCGTAAGGCGTGTCGTTCGCGATCCGCAGGGCATCCTCGGCATCGTTGGCGACCACCACCGGCTTGGCCGGTCCGAACGACTCTTCGTGATAGATGCGCATGGCGGGCGTGACGCCGTAGACCACGGTCGGCGGATAGCAGGGTCCCTGCGCTTTTCCGCCGCAGAGAATTTTCGCGCCCTTCGCGACCGCATCGTCGACAAGTGATTGCACGCGCTCGATCGCGCCCGGATTGATCATGGAGCCGATCTGCGTGTCGGGCGCCATCGGGTCGCCGATCTTCAGCGACTGCGCCTTGGCCGCGAGCTTCTTCGCGAAGTCGTCAGCGATGGATTTCTCGACGACGATGCGCTCGGTGGACATGCAGATTTGCCCTTGGTTCATGAACGCGCCGAAATTCGCAGCGGAGACGGCCGCGTCGATATCCGCATCCCCGAAAACCACCATCGGCGCTTTGCCGCCCAATTCCAGCACAACGCGCTTGAGATGGCGTCCCGCGCTCTCGGCGATGAGGCGGCCGATTTTCGTCGAGCCGGTGAAGCTGATGCGGCGCGTCTTGGGGTTCGAGATCAATTCGTCGACGACTTCGGCGGCGTCGGCGCGGAGCGTTCGTGATGACGTTGATCACGCCCTTGGGAAAACCGGCCTCCTCGAAAACGGATGCGATCGCGAGGTGCGTGCCCGGAGATTCCTCCGACGCTTTGAGAACGACCGTATTGCCGTAGGCGATGGGCAGCGCGACGGCGCGCATGCCGAGAATCGTAGGCGCATTCCACGGCGCGATGCCGACGACCACGCCGACCGGCTGGCGAATGGCCATGGCGGTCGTGTCCGGCAAGTCGGTCGGAATCACCTGGCCGATCGAGGCCGTAGGCTTGCGCCGCGCCTTCACGCAGAATGCTGACCGCGAAAATGCAATTGAACATGCCCCAGCCGAACGTCTGGCCGGTTTCTTCGGCCGTGATTTTCGCGATCTCGGGCATGCGGCGTTCGAGGACGTCCGCCGCCTTCAGGAACAGGCTCCGGCGGACGGCGGGAGGCGTGGCGCTCCACGCAGGAAATGCGGCGGCTGCGGCATCGATGGCGCGGCGCGCGTCTTCGCGCTTGCCGGCGGCGACGTGCGAAGCGACTCCGCCGGTGTACGGGTTTTTCTTGTCGAACGTTTTTCCGTCGAGCGCGGCCGCTCCATTCGCCGTTGATGAACTGCTTTTCGTCACGGACAGCAACTGTCTGATGCATCGAAATGTCTCCCATTCCTGAATTTTTGCGCGGCACAAAGCCGCAAACTCCCCGGACGTGGATGGCCCCTCAGAGGCTACCGCTTGTCCGCCTTGCCAGTCTTCCGCCGCAAATCCTCGCCGTGCGATGGCGAAAGTCTACACCGGAAGGCGGATGGGGTGAACAGCGAGTTTTCGGCCGCGCCCTTAGGGTGGAGCGGAGAAACCTTCACTGCATGAAACGTGAGGCGACCCGCGAGGAAGGCCACAGCAGATCCCTCGTCGGCCAAAATGCGGCCTCTGTCGGGATGACAGCGTTGGGCGGGATGCGCACGGTGCGAGAATTGCAGGGTCGATCGCCGCGCGACGACTCGCCGCCACATAGCTAAAGCAGCGTCAGGGACGGCGAAGAGCCACCATCTCCCGGCTCACGGCCTTCGCGACGCCGTAGCGGGCGCGATGCTTCTTGCCCCAGTCGGACATGAGGACGAGGATCGGGCGAAGGCTTTGGCCGTGTCTGGTAAGGGAATATTCGACGCGCGGCGGGACTTCGGCGAAGACGTGGCGGTGAACGATGCCATCGCGTTCGAGCTCGCGCAGATGCTTGGTGAGCATCTTTTTCGTGCTGATGGGAATCAGGCGCTGAAGTTCGCTGAAGCGGCGCGTCTTGTCCTCGAGATAGAACAGGATGAGCGGCTTCCACTTGCCGCCGATAATTTCGGCCGTGAGCTTTACGGGACAATTGAATTCGTGCACGCGTCCTCCTTCTTGGCTTTCCTGCGACACCTGAGCACGAAAAAAGATACCAGGAGAGAAAAAGGTGCCTACTAGCTCATGAACGGGACTTTAGCTTAAAATCGCCGCCTTGGCTAGAGCGTAAAGCAAAACGAGAAGCAAAACACGGAGGGCACTGAGAAGGCACAGAGGCCGCGGAGGCCGGAAGCTCGTCAACGATGGTCTGTTATGATGCGCGCGATTGATTGCTATGGAGGGGAACGATGTCCGACAAGAGACCGGTGATGCTGTATGGGGCCAGCGGATTTTCGGGGCGGCTTACGGCGGAATATCTGCGCGAGTACAACGTGCCGTTTATCGCGGCCGGGCGAGATGCCGCGAGGATCAAGGACGTGATGAGCCGCGTGCCGGGAATCGAGACGGCGGATTACGAAGTGGTGCAGACGGGCGCGTCGGTGGACGAACTCGCGAAACTGTTTTCGGGCGCGAAGGTGGTGTGCAACAACGTGGGGCCGTTCATTTATCACGGGCCGGCGGTGATCGAGGCGTGCCTGAAGGCTGGATGCCACTACCTGGATATCGCGGGCGAGCAGGCGTGGCATCGCGAGCTCGCGGAAAAATGGAGCGCGAAATTTGCCGCGAAGGGACTGGCGATCGTGGCGGCGATGGCGTTTATGTCCGCGCCGAGCGATGCGGCCGCGCGGCTGGTGCTGGAATCGGGCGACATCGACAGCCTCGAGATTCTGACGATGTTCGACGGGATGCCGACGTTTGGCTCGACGCAGACGATTTTCGCGGTGATTCAGACGGACGGATTTTACCTCGAGCAGAATTTCTACAAGCCGTGGCCGCGCGCGGTGGCGATATGAGGCGGTGGTGCCGGGGTACATTCGCACGCAGCTGGCGCTGAGCTGGGGCGGGTTCCCGCATCCGGTGTGGTACAAGGACCATCCGCAGGCGGCGAACGTGAAGTCGTTTGGCGGGCTGCTGACGCGGCAGATCATGGAAGGCGTGCTCGCAACGGAGAAGCATTTCGAGGAAGCGATTCGTCCTCTGCCGAAGGCCGAACAGGAGAAGAAGCTGGCCGAGATGGCGAACGCGGTGCAGGGCGCGACGCCGCCGCGCGAGAATGCTCGGACGCAGCGGACGGTCGACGTGATCGTCGGGCGCGGGATGACGGATGATGGTGCAGTGCACGCTGCACGGCACGTGCTGCTACAAGCAGACGGGATTGCTGCAGGCGTTTGGCGCGCATACGTTGGTCCACGCGGCGCCGCGGCAGGTGGGGTATGCGTCGCCGGCGGCGGTTTTCGGGCATCGCGAGATTTTGCGGACGCTGGAGAGCTTTGGATTGTCGAAGGTGAAGATGCTGAGCTGAAAACAGCGTCCACCGCAGAGACGCAGAGGACGCAGAGGAAACCGATCGCGGTATCGGACCCGAATCCGAATCGTTAGTGGGAGGCGGCGAGGCGGCGTTCGAGTTCGCGTTCGATGATGCGGCGGGCCTGGACTCCGCCGGCGTCGATTTTGAGGCTGCGAAGCTCGCGGTCGGGGCGCTGCGAGGATGTTGCTGCTGCTGCGATTCGAGGATGAGCGTGTCTTCGGCGAAGACGGCGGCCTGGCCGTCGCGAATGCGGAAGGTGAGGCCGCGATCTTCCGTCTGGAAATTGCGCGCCATGCCCCAGTGATACCAGGTGGAGGTTTCCGTCTCGGGCGTCATTAAATTGATGACGATTCCGGTGACGCCCTTCGAGCGATTGCCTTCGGGCGCGCCGGTGCCGGCGAGCGCGACGCCGACGTCGATCGTGACGTTGGCGGGCAGCGTGTACTGGCAGATCTGCCAGCGATCGCATTTCTCCTGCGACTTCAGATTCCCGGCCCAGAACGGCGGCGGATCGATGTCGTACATCCAGCGCGTGACGGTGACGGACTTTTCGTCGGAGGAGGCTTTGATCGGCGCTTCGACGATTTCGTGCTGGCCGATGCTGCTCGGATGGACGTAGGTCTCGTGCGACAAATCCATCAGATTGTCGACGAGCAGGACGTAATTGCATTTCACGTTGTAGGTGCTGCCTTCGAAAACCCATGCCGGATCGGAGCACCAGTGCAGATCGGGAATCCGCGCGGGGTCGGCGAGCTTGGGATCGCCGATCCAGACCCAGACGAAGCGGTGGCGTTCGACGACGGGATACATGCGGACGGTCATGTCTTTGCGGACGCCCTCCTGCCCGGGCATCCAGACGCACTGGCCGCGCTCGTCGAATTCGAGGCCGTGATATTTGCAGACGAGATGATCGCCCTTGAGATAGCCAAGCGAAAGCGGGAGGAGGCGGTGCGGGCAGCAGTCCTCGAAGGCGGAGATCACGCCATTCATCTGGCGGTAGAGGACGATCGGCTCGCCGCAGACGGTGCGCGCGAACGGAGCGTGCTTGATCTCGGAATCCCAGGCGACGGCGTACCAGAAATCTCGCAGGAACATGGTCCTCTTTCCCTACCCTTCGCACCGCTTCGTTTTACAATGTGAAACAACTTTTCATATTGAAACGCAGCTTTATTTTAACTACAATGCCGGGCGCGTCAAGGGGAACCCCTTCCGGCCGCCGGCAGCGGCGAGCAGGCTGAGAAAAGGGACGCGTAGCAGAGCGGAACGCCGAACTGCTATCATTTGCTGAGGCGGTTGAGGCGCACTGGCGCAAGATCGGGAACCAAGTCACCGCAGAGACGTTGGCCAACCCCCAGTTGCAAATGCCCCGGACTTTCAGTAGCGTATCCGATGCATTTTTCGCCGCAGGCCCCACCGAGGGGCACAATCGAGATCTTTCAATCATCGAGTCAATAGGAGGGGGGAACATGAGCGGTAAGAATCTAGAAGAAGTGCTGAAGGGCGCAGGGAATACGGTGGCGATGCTCCGCAACTCGCCGATCGGGGCGTACGTGTACCCGGTGGTTCCCTCCGAATATTCGAACTGGCGCGACGAGCAGAAGGCGTGGCGCGAGACCGCCGTGCTGTTCGATCAATCGCACCACATGGCGAATTTGTACGTGAAAGGGCCGGACGCGCTGAAGCTGCTGTCGCATCTGGCGACGAACAGCTTCGCGAATTTTCCGGTGAACCGCGCGAAGCAGTTCGCGCCGTGCACCCCTTACGGCTTCGTGATCGGCGACGGAATTTTGTTCCACCTCGCGCAGGACAGCCTGGTGTACGTGGGGCGCGCGCCGGCGGCGAACTGGCTCGAATTCCACGGCAAGACGGGCGGCTACAACGTGGAGATCGTCCGCGACGACCGCTCGCCCTCGAACCCCGGCGGACGCCGGTGATCCGCACGTGCTACCGCTACCAGATCCAGGGACCGAACGCGAAGCAGATCATCGAGAAGCTGAACGGCGGCCCCTTCCCCGAGATCAAATTCTTCAACATGGGCGAAATCAAGATCAACGGAAAGACGGTGCGCGCGCTGCGGCACGGGATGGCGGGCGCTCCGGGTCTCGAAATCTGGGGACCGTATGAAGAGCGCGACGAAATCCGCGCGGCGATTGTCGGGGCGGGCAAGGACCTTGGCATGAGGAAGTTGGCTCGCGCGCATATGCGTCGAACACGTGCGAATCGGGCTGGATTCCTTCGCCGCTTCCGGCGGTCTACACGGGCGAGAAGCTGAAGTCCTACCGCGAGTGGCTCCCGGCGAACAGCTACGAAGCCACCGGATCGCTGGCGGGAAGCTTCGTCTCGAACAACATCGAAGACTACTACAACGACGCCGTACGAGCTCGGATACGGCATCTTCGTGAAGTTCGACCACGACTTCATCGGCCGTGAGGCGCTGGAGAAGATCGACCAGAAGACGCAGCGGAAGAAGGTGACGTTCGCATGGAATGGCGAGGACGTGGCCGACGTGTACAAATCGCTGCTGGAGCCGGGCGATCCGTACAAGTTCATCGACCTGCCGATTTCGAACTACGCTTCGGCGTCGTACGACAAGATCGTAGGAAAGGGCGGGAAGACGGTGGGCCTCTCGATGTTCGCGGGATACAGCTACAACGAGCGGTCGATGCTGTCGCTCGGCGTGGTGGATCACGACGTCGAGATCGGCACGCAACTCACGCTGGTTTGGGGCGAAGAGAACGGCGGAACGAAGAAGCCGACCGTGGAGCGCCACAAGCAGAAGGAAATCCGCGCGGTGGTGAGCCCGGTGCCGTATTCGAAGGTCGTCCGCGAGACGTATGCCGAAGGATGGCGGACGACCGCGCCGGTCAAGTAAGGCGGCTGCCGGAGCGCAATTGGCTGTGACGAGACGGGCCGTCGAAAGGCGGCCCGTTTTTCGGTTGCCGGAACCAAGCCGAACGTTGCCGAAAGGCCCCACCCTCAAAAACCGAGGATGGGGCACCGGAAACTTCAAAGGCGGAGGACCGGGCAATTCGCGGCGTCCTCCAGGGGCGAAATCTACAGAGAAATTCTCCTGCGTTTCATATTGTGAAACACCTTTTCAATTCGCATTCCTGCCACTACAATAGCGTGACGGCGGCGCGCCGGATCTGTTCGGGCGTCCATTGTCGGCGATTGCGCCGCCGGAACGATTCCGAATCGGGCGCGCGAGGATCAAGTGCCGATGGCTTTCACATCAAGAACAAAGCGGACGCGAAGGCGGCGAGCGAGGCCGGGTCGAGCAAGTCGCTGCAGAAGGCGCTGCGGATTCTGCTGTCACATGGGAGAAAACGGGCCGGAGATGGGCGTGACGCAACTAGCCTCGGGGCTGAGCCTGAACAAAACCACGGTGCACCGGCTGCTGAACGCGATGGAGAAATTCGACCTGATCGAGAAGAATCCCGAGGGCGACCGGTACCGGCTGGGACTGAAACTGCACGACCTGGGAACGAAGGCCATCGAATCGCGGACGCTGCGGACGGAAGCGCACCGATTTCTGCTGGAGCTTTCGCGCGTGTCGCGGGAGAGCGTGAGCCTGGCGGTGCCGGGGCCGGGCGGCGTGGTCTGCCTCGACCGGGCGGATTCGCGCGACACGGTGATTACCGTATCGACCCCGATTGGGTCGCGATTCCCCGCGCACTGTACGGCGGTGGCGAAGGCGGCGCTGGCTTATCTGCCGGAGGATGAAGTGGAGGCAATTCTTCGCGGCGCGGGGCTCACTCCGTACACGGCATTCACGCTAACGAGTCTGCCGGCGGTGAAGAAGAATTTGCGCGAGGTGGTCGAGCGCGGGTACGCGATGGATTGCCAGGAAACGGAGCGCGGGCTGACCGGAGTGGCCGCGCCGGTGCGGTCGCGCGAAGGACGCGTGATCGCGGCCGTGGGAATGGCGGGGCCGACTCCGCGATTCCGAGGCAAGGAGCTGGCGCAGAAGATCGCGATGACGAAAGAAATCGCCGCGAAGATATCGGCCAGCCTCGGCGATCGACGGGCGGCGGCAAACGGACATTAGAGGCACACGAGATATACTGTCCACGGTAAGTGAGGAGTGTCTCCAGGGGCTAAAGCCCAGTTTTCTCACCTTCGAATGTCGGAGCTGAAGTTCCGCCCCCCTAGGGAGCAGTTCCAGGTAACTCGACGAAAAGTTCAACGAAATTCAAAGGTCACGGAGAAATCACCGTATGCCAGTAGCGTACAGAGCGGACCATGTGGGAAGCTTCCTGCGGCCGGCGGATTTACTGGCGGCGCGCGCGAGCGGAACGCCTCTGCGAAGCCATCGAGGATCAGTGCATTTTGAAGGTGCTGGCAAAACAGAAGGCGCTGGGATTCCAGATTTTCACCGACGGCGAACTGCGGCGGCGGAATTTCATGAGCGAGCTGACGGACGCGGTGGATGGGTTCGACATGGAGGATGCGATCGCGCGGGATTGGGACGCGTCGCAGCAGAAGCCGAAGGTGGCGTCGGTGACGGGTGTGGTGAACCGGAGGCTGCGGCGGATGCATCCGCTGACGGAGCGCGAGCTGCCGTTCATGAAGCTGCATAGCCCGGGCGACATCAAAATTCTGCTGCCGAGCGCGACGCAATTTCCGGCGATCGCGTTCAAGCGGGGCGTGACGGACAAAGTGTATGCGAACCACTCGGAGCTGCTTTGGGATATCGTCGAAATCATGAAGCAGGACATGGCGCAGCTCGCAGCCGAGGGTGTGAAATACATCCAGATCGATGCGCCACGCTATAGCTACTACCTCGACCCGAAGTGGCGCGAATGGATTAAACAGGAGATGGGCCAGGACCCGGAGGAAGCGCTCGATGAGGCCATTGCCGCCGACAATGCGTGTTTTGACGCGGCGCGGCGGCCGGGCGTGACGGTGGCGATTCACCTGTGCCGCGGAAATAATCGCAGCCACTGGTACGCGGAAGGCGGGTACGACGCGATTGCGGAGAAGCTGTTTGGCTCGCTGCGAGTCGACCGGTTCCTCCTGGAGTATGACGACGAGCGCGCGGGGACGTTTGAGCCGCTGCGGCTGGTCCCGAAGGATAAGGTGGTGGTGCTGGGGCTGATCACGACGAAGAAGGCGCAGCTGGAAAAATCGGATGACGTGGTGAATCGCATCAAGGAAGCGGCCAAGTATTTTCCGCTCGAGAATCTGGCGATCAGCCCGCAGTGCGGGTTTGCTTCGACGGCAGAGGGGAATCTGCTGACCGAAGACGAGCAGTGGGAGAAATTGAAGCTGGTGGTGAATACGGCGCGACGGGTGTGGCACTGAGTGGTGAATGGTGCAGGTCGGCACGCCCGAAGAGGACGCGATGTCTTCGATTTAGCCCCTGCCGGAGCTTTCCGGCTGCCCTCGAAAGCTTCCCCTCGCGAAAAACTGGGGTATAATCCCGCCCACTGGAAGGCCGCCGGCAGGTATGCGGCAGCTGACATTCGTCCACACGATCATCCACACAACGACGCTTCATCGAGCGGCACGCGCGCAGCGAAAGGAGCCCCCCAATGAGCCTGGATTACACGGTAGGCCAGAAGCTCGGCGACTACGAAATTCTCGGAGTGCTCGGCGCCGGCGGCATGGGCAAAGTCTACAAGGTCCGCAACACGATCTCGGACCGCGTCGAAGCGATGAAGATTCTCCTGCCGAATCTCGCCGACCAGAAAGATCTCGCCGACCGCTTCCTGCGCGAAATCAAGCTGCTCGCGAGCCTGAATCATCCGAATATCGCGTCGCTGCGCACGGCGCTGACGCTCGATAATCAGCTCGTGATGATTATGGAATACGTCGACGGCGTGACGCTCGCTTCGCGCCTGCAGCAAGGCCCGGTACCGGTCGCCGATGCGGTCTACTACATCGACCAGGTGCTCGCCGCGCTAGTCTACGCGCACCAGATGAACGTGGTCCATCGCGACATCAAGCCCGGCAACATGATGCTCACGCCGCAAGGCGTCGTGAAGCTGATGGATTTCGGCATCGCGCGCCCCGGCAACGAGGCCGGCATGACCATCACCGGCACCACGCTCGGTTCGCTCAACTACATGTCGCCCGAGCAGGTGAAAGGCGAATCGGTCGATGCGCGCTCGGACCTGTATTCGGTCGGCTTGTCGCTCTACGAGATTTTGACGGGACGCCTGCCGTTCCGCGGCGACAGCGGCTACTCATTGATGGTTGCGCAGTTGCAGCAGGCGCCCGAGCCGCCCATCGTCCTGCGGCCCGATCTGCCGAAGCCGCTCAACGACATCATTCTCATGGTTCTGGCGAAAGAGCCCGAGAAGCGATTCCAATCCGCCACCGCCTTTCGCAATGCGCTGAAGAGCGCGCTACCGCAGGGCGTGGCGGCGGGAGCTGGCGCAGGGCGCTCGAGCGTGCCTTCCGCCACCACGATTTTCATGGATCCCGCAACGCCGACGGTAGCAGCTCCGCCGCCTACGGCGTCCGGGCATCAGGCGACGCGGCCCGCGACCGTTGCGGCCGCAGCCTCGGTTTCCGCCGCGACGATGCAGGCACCGCCGCCCGCGGCGCAGAAAAGCCATCGCGGCGTCTACATGGCCCTTGGAGGAATCTTAGTCGTGGCCATGCTCGCGGGAGCCGCAGTCTACGTGCCGCACCATGCGAAGACGCAGGCGGGCGCAAGTTCGTCGAGCACGTCAACGTCACCGGCGCCAAGCGCGGTGCCCGCTCCGGCAGCGCCGCCCGCTCCGGCCCCTGCGCCGGCAGCCCCTTCCGCGGCCGAACAAGCCGCTGCTGCAAACGCGGCTCAGCAAGCAGCCGCGGCGAAAGCTGCCGCCGATGCAGCCGCAGCGCAAGCCGCCGCCCAAGCAGCGGCGGAAGCTGCTGCCAAGGCGGAGGCGTTGAAGGAAGCGCAGACTCAAGCCGATCAGATCAGCAGCCGCGCCGCCGCGATCGGTTCGAGCCTCAGCACTCTCCAGCATCAGCAAGCCGCGCAGGGCTACGGCCTGCGTGGAGACATCGTCGCGGCCCAGGCGCGCATGCAGACGAATCTCGCGCACGCCGAGGCCGCCTTGCAGCAGCAGGATGGCGCAGCCGCGAAGGAGTACCTCGACAAAGCAGAAGCCGACGCCGAGACCCTCGAGCGCTTTCTCGGCCGCTAGCGCATTTCAAATCCGCAGCACATCCAGCGGCGGCTCGCCCATATACATCCGCTCGACAAGCGCGGTGCGGCGCTCGAGCACGTTGCGCTGATTGAACGAGCCTTTATCCGTAATCTCGCCCGCGTCGAGCGACGGCGCCTCTTCGCACAGAATCGCGCGCACGATCCGATTCGAGCTTCCCGTGGATTCGGCCGCAAATCTTTCGAGCCGCGACTGAAATTCGGCGCGCACCGCGTCATCCCGCAAGAGAGCAGCGACCGCCGTGCCGGCTGGGCAATCGACGCACAGCCCTGCGCACGCGTCGAAATCGGGGAAAATCAGCGCGGCCAGGAAATCGCGGTCGTGCCCCGCAATCACCACGTCGCGAACCAGCGGCGCGAAGTGCCCCAGGAACCTCGCCCGCAGCGGCCCGACGCTCACCCAGGTGCCGTTCGCGAGCTTGAAATCCTCGTTGAGCCTCCCGTCGAAGAGCAGCCCCTTGTTGATGTCGTTCGGATCGATGAAGCGAACCGCATCGCCAAATCTGTAAAATCCCTCTTCATCGAAAACTTTCTCGGTGAGTTGCGGCTGGCGCCAGTAGCCCGGTGTGACGTTGGGTCCGCGGACGCGGGCCTCGAGTTTCGCGCCCCGCGGCACGAGCTTCAATTCGACGCCCGGCACGGGCAGTCCGATCGTTCCGGCGCGGTCCGTTTCCCACGAAGTCTGAATCGACATCGGCGAAGTTTCCGTCGAACCGAGGCCCGTCGCCATGATGACGCGCTCGCCGCAGGTCGCTGCGGCAAGTTCGCGATACGCGTCCCACACGGGCTGCGATAATCCGGCGCCCGCGTAGAACATCAATCCAAGCCGGCGGAAAAAGCTCTCGCGCAGCTCGCGGTCCGCGCGCAGAAACGGCAGCAGGTCCTCGTAGCCCTTCGGCACGTTGAAATACACGGTCGTCGAAATCTCGCGCAGATTGCGGACGGTTTTCTCGATGCTGGGGCCCGGCTTGCCGTCGTCGATGTAAAACGTGCCGCCGTTGTAGAGCGCGATGCCCACATCGTGGTTCCCGCCAAACGTGTGATTCCACGGCAGCCAATCGACGATCACCGGAGGCTCGTCCTCGAGGAAGCCGAAAATCTGCGCGATCATCTGCTGGTTGCTGCAGATCATCCGATGCGTGTTGGTCACCGCCTTGGGCATCGCGGTCGATCCGGAAGTAAACAGAAATTTCGCGGCGCTATCGGGATCGATCTTCTCGTGCGCGGCTTCCACGTCGCGCGTCGGCTGGGTCGCGAGAAAATCGGCGAACAGCGCGGCGTGGTGCCTCGGCGGCGGTGCGGCGACCGCGACGACTTCCGTCTCGCTGCCGACGACCGCCTCGATTGCGCGTCCGTAGTGCCCGCCGTGCGAAACGAACACGAGCCCCGGCGTAAGAATCTCCAGGCAGTGCCGCAGCTTGCCGAAATCCTTCGAGACGAGCGAATACGCGGGCGAAAGTGGCGCGGTGGGAATCCCGACGTGTTGCCCCGCGTAGGTCAGCAGAAAATGCTCGAGGTCGTTATCCGAAAGAATCGCGACGGGCCGCTCGGCCGAAAGGCGGCGGTCGAGCAGCGCCTGCCCGATCCGGCGCACGGAATCGTAGACCTGCGCGTAGGTAAGCGTGCGCCACTGCTGATCGGCGCCTCGCTTCGCGATGCAGATTTTCTCGGGTGAGACGCGCGCCCAGTGCGCGATCCGGTCGGTGGCCACTTCCGGATACGACCGCAGCGCTTCATCCGGCACGATCAGCGATGCGCCGCCCTCGCGAGGATGCAATGTCGCGCCGGAAGTCCGCATGCGCACGCGCCGCACGCCATTCGGAGTGCTCGTGCCGCCGCCCGCGCCGCCCATAACGCCCGCCCGACTCACACTGTCGCTCTTGTGGCTCATGCGACGCACATTTTCCCATAGTTTGTTCAGCCGCTCCATGCTGCGTGTAGGAGGAACGCCTCCCGGTGGGCGCCCGCAGGGACACTCGCCCGGGCGGCGACGCGCGTCGCAAAATTACCCAAAGCAAAAAAAAGGCCGGGCACAGGGCCCGGCCTTTTCGCGGAGGTAGGAGTTAGGACTTCAAAACGAGAACTTCGCCGCGAACTGGAACTGCCTCGGGTTGAGCATGGTCCTTGGCAATCCGAAGTTGGCAGCGGGAGTCGCTGGAATAAACAGGCAACTCGAGCCAACGTCCGCCAGCGTCGGTCCGTCGCAGGCCGCGGGTCCGCCGCCTGCCAGCGTGCTTGTGGTGATCGGCGTGGGCGCGAAGCTTCCAACGCCTGGAATCGCCAGCCCGCCACCCAGTGGGCAAGCCTGGGATGCTGACCCCGCCTGAATCGCCCGGCTGACGGCATCCCGGTAATGCCGCGGAATCGCCGCCGGCGTTCCGCAGAAGACGGGCGAACCATACACCGAGGTGACTTCGTCGACGTTGGCCCTGTTGAGCAGGTTGAAGGCGTCGACGCTGAGCTCCAGCTTCATGTTTTCCTTGATCTGGAAGTACCTCGACAGGTGGAAATCCCACGAGTACAGCGGATCGCCGACGTACGTATTCCTCGGGATCATGGTTTGGCACGTGGAGGTCGTGTCGCAGTGAGTGCCGGGAACCGCAAGTCCACCCACGCGATCGGTTGCGCCACCGGCCACGTCGTTCAACGTATTCGACCCATAGAAGAGCGTGAAGGGACGCCCGGACTGCAACGTGATGATGCTGCTCAAGACAAAATGCCGGGCGAAGCTGTGTTCGGGCCCGGTCGCGGTAAAGTTCGTTACCAGGCGGTGGCGCGCATCCTGGTTGGAGTTGCCGCGTTCCGACGCGTAGTCGAACTGGTTCGGCGGCAGGTTAATGAACGTCGTAAAGTTTCCGTTATCGATCGTGTGCGAGTACGTGTAGTTTGCCGTTAGGTTGAAATTGCTCACCCGCTCGATCACGGTGACGGTTCCACCGTGATAATTCGCGTTGGCGACGCCATTGTTATAGTCGAGAAGCCCGTAGCTCATGCTCTGCAAGCCGCTGCTGGGGCCGGCGCCGGCAAACCACGGGCCCAGCCCAGCAAGAGCGCCGGTGCCAAGCACCGGTGTTCCGCTGGCGCATTTGGAGAACGACCCATTCGGATTGACCAGCCCGGGAACGGCATCTGGAAATATGGGCACTGCAAGAGGCCAGAAGCCAGTGTCGACGTTTGCGGAGTCCACTCCATTCGGATACAACGCACCCGCGTCCTGCGAGGTGTCCGTGGTGCCGAGCGGGCAGGGAACGTTGATGTTGTTGCCGCGTACCAGCCTGTGGGCGCTGACGAAGAGGTAGGCAACATTGACGGACAATCCGCCACCGATTTGGCGGTCTATCTCGGCGCTCGCTTGTTCGGCATAAGGAATCTTGCTGACGTTGTGATCCATGCCGCCGGCGCCGACACCGCAGGCGTACGTGGTATCGCACGTGCCCACCAGCGAAATTACGTTCGTCTGGCCCTCGGGGCCGGCCGTATAGCCGCCGGTACCTATCACGCTCGCCGCGTAGCCGGCCGCGCCCGCCCCCGCCGGAAAGCCGAATATTTGGTAACCCTGCTTGGCCTGTCCGGCGTTGGTCATGGGCAGCATCTGCGGCGAAACAGTTACGTCTTCCCCTGGGGGGATGTTATTCCCCGCAAGGCAGGGAGGAATTTGCGGACTGCACCCGAGTCCCGGAACCACCTTCTGGGTGTTGGGCACAAAGAAGAACGTAAGGTTGTAGCGGTCGTCGAACATCCCGAATCCCGCGCGTATCACCGTCTTGCTATCCGGGGAATAGGCAAGGCCGATTCGGGGCTGCCAACCGTTATGATCCGGCACGACGTATTGCGATAGCCCCGACTCATAATCCCATCGCACGCCATAGTTCAGCGTGAGTTTGGGAGTAATCCGCCATTGATCCTGAGCGAACAATCCCCAGTAACCGTGATTGATTTGCTTGGTGAACGTGTTGAAAAGTGCGGGCGGGAAAGCATTTGCCCAAGTCGCGGTGTTTAGAGAACTCGCGCTGTTGCTGGTGACCAGCGGCGGCCCGGCGGTAAAGCTTGGATCGGCCGACATCTCCACGCCGGCATACGTAAACACAACGCCATCGTCCTGGGGTACGGCGCAGGTTGCGGCAGATCCGGTAACATCCGCCGGCACTGCTTCATCCGAACCGAAGGTGCCATTGTAATACGAGGCAAAATTCGCGAAACACCCGATCCCCGGAACAAGCGAGCGCACGGGCATAAATCCCGGGAAGTTCTCCAGGCTTTCCAGGTAGTTTCCGTCGAATCCAAACTTCGCGAGGTGACTCCCCTTCACCCACGAGACCGAGTCGGCAAATTCCGCGCGCGTCTCGTAGAGCCTGTCGTTCGTTCCGAAGTTGTGGCCGAGCTCGAGGTCGTTGAGGATGCTGAAGTCGGGCTGGCCGGTCATGCCCGGGAAGTTGTAATGACGCCGGGCATATTGCCCCAGGAATGTGTTGACCACATTCGGGCTTATGATCGTGTTCAGCGTGGCCACCACCGACTGGTCGCGAACGAAGAGATCGCGCCCGCCGCTCGGGACCCCGATGCCGCCTCCGTCCAGAGTCTGGCCGACGAGTTCGCCCGCATTGCGCGAATCCTCGACGTTATACCGGATCGCCAACCGGTTGTTCGCATTGAACTGATGATCGATTCTGCCAAAGCCGTAGTCGTTGTCGGATGTCTTCAGGAAGCCCTGCAGGTACGAGAACTGTTGCGTGGGTGTAAGTCCCGCACCGCCGCACGCCGCGAGGCCTGGCTTGGTGCAGCCTTCCGGCGCCAGTCCCAGCAACGCCTTCGCGTCGTCGATGACCGACAAATTATTGACCAAATCGGGCGGATACGTGGGTGACTGGGCGCTTCGCTTGCCCTCGTAGTTCATGAAGAAAAAGGTCTTGTCCTGCGTGATCGGGCCGCCCAGAGCGCCACCGAATTGATTTTGCCGCAGTTCGTGGGGCAGAGGCGCAGGCTGCAGAAGCGACCGCGCATCGGCTGCGCTGTTCTGCAGATAGTCGTAGACTTCGCCGTGAAGATTATTTGTTCCCGACTTGGTCACGATGTTGACGATCCCGCCGACCGCTCGTCCGTATTCCGCTCCGAAGCTGTTGTTTACCACGCGGAATTCCTGTACGGATTCCTGCGGCGGAGTGGCGCGCTGCACGCCGCTCGCCGAGTTGACGAAATCCGCGCCGTCCACCGTGATTTCGTTGCTGAACGAACGCATGCCGCCAAACGCGATCTGGGTCGCTTCGTACTCGGTGAACGTCGTCCCCAGGCTGGTGCGGCTCGTGGCGACGCCTGGCGTCAGGAGCGCAAAATCGGTGAACAACCGGCCGCTGATGGGCAATGACGCGATCTGCTGCGAGCCGACGACCTGGCTGATTTCCGTCTTGGTAGGCTCAATCACGGGTACTTCGGTGCTGACTACAACCTTCTGGCCCTGGGCGGCGAGCTGGAGGCCCACGTTGATCGTTGCGCTCTCGCCCACCGTGAGCACAATCCCCGTCTGCGTGTACGGTGCGAACCCCTCATAGGAAGCCTTGAGCTCGTAGGTGCCGGGCGCCAGGTTCGGGACCGCGTAAAAGCCGCTGTCGTTCGACGTCGCCGTGTAGGTCACATTGTTGCTGACGTCGCGCAGGGTAATCGTCGACCTTCCCAACCACGCCGCCGCTCTGATCGGTGACCGTCCCGCTCAGCTGCGCGTTCGCTTGCGCAAAGGCCGAGCCGGTGCACGCGAGAAGGACAGCGACTGCGAGGAAAAACTGCAGGCCAAAACGTAGCTTCATAACACTCCCCCTTCAGGACGAACGGAATGCGCCGACCCCTATTGGCACAAACCTGATTGCTGCATGTGTAACGCCGGTACTATTCTTTGTCAAGGTTTTAGTCGGCCAGTACACGCTGGCGTGCCGAACGCTACACCCGCCCCCCCACGCACGCTTTCGTGTGTGAATCTCACGCAAAACGTTATACTCCGCCCCGCTCGCCGTCTCTCCCCACAGGGAAAAAACACCTATCCACGAGGGAAGTAGCCGGGTCCGCGATCACCCGCCCGCACTGCTCACGATGGCGGCTGGCGCTTTCGCGCATCTTCTGCCGGCCACCCCGAAAACTCGGCTCGAAGTTCCCGCGGGCTCGCGCCAAACGCCTGCTTGAAACACCGGCTGAAGTGATTCGAATTATTGAATCCCCAGGAATAGGCGATGTCAGTGATGGAACGGTGGGAAGACTCCGGACGCGCCAGGTCCTCGCGCGCCCGCTCAAGTCTCAGTCTCAAAATATAGTCTGAGATCGACGTTCGCTCGGATTGAAACGCCATGTGCAGATACCGCTTGGTGCAGCCGGTTGCACATGCCAGCCTGGTGATCGAGAGGTCCGGATCGCCCAGATGGCTCGTGATGTACAGCTTCGCTCGCTCTCGCAGCGCTTCCTTTGAATCACACGAGACGCCGGCTTGTCCGAAAGTTCGAGCAGCGCGACACGCGTCATTTGCGCCACGATTTCCGCCAGGTCGTGACCCGACCCGCGGCGCATTTCGGGAATCTGGTCGAACGTGGCGGGGATCAGGCTCCACATCAGCTTGCCGATCCCGCGGCGTCCGGAAAATCGGCGTGCGACGAGCTCCTGCAGGTCGAAGCTGCGTGTGGGAAATTTCTCGCGCGGGATCAGCAGCAGCAGCATGTCGACGCGAGCGGGGATGGTCATGCTATAGGGTTTCGACGTATCGTAGACGCTCCACTCGCCCGCCCGCAGCGTCGTCCTGCGCCCATTCTGCTCGAGCACGCTCAATCCCTTCCTCACCAGCGCCATTTTCACGAACGCACGATCGTCGTGGGCTGCCAGCGTGGCTGTACGGATCGCGCGGTGAGGAATTTCGGAGGCGAGCCGGGAGAAAACCACATCGGCGAGCGTGGTGTATTCGAAGCTGGCGCTGAACGTCGCATGCTCTTGCATCTCGATATCGAGGCCGCCGAATATCGAACTGGATTGCACTTCCCAGTATTCGCGCCGGTCCGACAGCTTCACGTCGTCCGTCGAGACGCACGTTACCGGCAGGCCGCCGGTCCCGGGGTTTATGGCATGGCTGTGCGTGGACATACACCCCCATCCCCCGGGCGAAATCCTATCCGATCAGGATCGGAACTGTCTAGGTGGTGTCCGGGGAGATACCGTGGCGTTGTCCATCTCGCCAAGTCGGGTCGAACTCGAGCCTCCAGCGATTGGAAAACTCTACTGGCCGAGTTCCTTACGGACAATCCGCGTGCCCTCCACCATTGCCCGCAGCTTCGCGAACGCCACGTCGCGCGGCAGATGGAAGAGCCCGCAATCGGGCAGGATGAAGATTCTCTCCGGCGGCAATATTTTCAGCGCCTTTCGGATGCGCTCCGCGACGATGTCGGGCGTCTCGATCGCGTGATCCTTTACGTCGATCACGCCCACGCCCAGTTGGAACGGCGCGTTGAATTCCTGAAACAGATCGAGGTCCTCGCCGCCGCGCCGCGCGAATTCAAGCGTCAACTGATTTACCTTGGCGTCGAGAATGCGCGGAAATAGGTAGCGATACGTCCCTTCCCACGATGGTTTGCCATACCGGTTGCCGTAGCAGATATGCAGCGCGGTCTTGGCGTTGACGCCCTCCACGAGCACATTGGTTACGCCGACGCCCCACGTCAGGTCTTCGGGAAATCCCGAGTAATAGGGCTCGTCGATCTGGATATACGTCGCGCCGGCCTTCACGAGCTCCTTCAGCTCCATGTTCAGCACGCGCGCGATATCCGTGGCGAGCGCTTCTTCGCTTGGGTAGTGCTTGTTGCGGACTCGCTTGGTCAGCGAATGCGGCCCCGTGATGCAGATTTTCGTCTGCCGGTCGGTGTTCGCGAGCAGGAACTTGAAATCATCCACCAGGCCGAGCGCCGCCATCGGAATCTTCCCGATCACTTCGCTGTCGTAAAAATCGTAATAGAACTTCTTCGACGACCGGTCGATCTGTATCCCCGGCAGGCGCTCGATGAAGTAATCGATCATGTTGTCGCGGCGCAATTCGCCGTCCGTGACGATATCGAGCCCGGCGACCTCCTGATCCTTGATCGCCGCTTTCACCACCGTGTCGTGGATTTCGTCCAGGTCGTGGCGCGTGATCCGCCGCGCGAAATATTCCGTCTTCAGCCGCTCGAGCCATCCCGGCATCGAGTAGCTGCCAACCATCGTGGTCGGAAGAATAGGAAGCTTCATCGAGTTACTCCCGTCGTGTCGTGTGCAGGACCGAGGTCTTCGACCCGGGCCGGTAGCGGAACGGCGCAAAGTGCAGGTTGTAGCCCGCCCGCTCGGCCACTTCGCGCAAAAGAGCGCCATTCACCCAGTTGACGATCGAGCCGTCGAGTTTCCCCGGGCCATGGAACCCCATGTTGTATTCCGCGAGATCGCTTACGAAAATATCCTGCACCTCGAGATACCCGCGCGGATGCAGCAGCGGGAGCGTATTCCGGAAACTATCGAGCGCGCCCGAACTCAGATGAAAGCGCAGGTCGTTGGGCGCCTCGCGCAGGATATCTTCCATCTGCGGCAGGCTGAGTCCCGCCGGAAACGAAATATCCGGCAGCTCTTCCATCCCCACGAGCCGCTCTTCGAGCCGCATCGCCTTCCAGATGCCCTGCCAGAATGCGATCCCGCGCCGCCGGTCGGCCAGGCATTCAGGACCGATGTCCAGCAGCCGCCCGATCACCTTGGCCACATCCGAAACGGGAATCTCCGCCGCGGCCGCGATCTGAAATGCGTCCGCCGCCGGAATATACGCGCGCGCGTGAACCCAGTAGATTCGGTTGTCGCGCCACACGAGCTCTTCGTCGGGCAGGTTGTCGTACATGTTGGTCGAATGAACGTGCAGGATCTTGTGGCGCAAGAAAGAAAGCGTCTTGATCGGATCGAGCGCGTCGAGGGCGATGAAGCTGCAAAGGTCGATGTGCTTTTGCACCGGCGGCCGGCACCGTTCGAGCGTCGCGAGCGAATAGTCGCCGAGCAAAAAGCGAAGCCGAGGATAAAAGTGGGAGCCGCGCTCCTCATCGACCTCTTGAAAGCGATCGAGCCAAAGCCCCGCGCGCGTTCCCGTCCCGACGCCGATTTCCAGCAGGAAAATTTCCGCCGGAAGCTGATTCTTTTTTTCGAGCTCGTTCAGCAGCTTCCAGAATTCCTCGACCGAATCCGCAATCGCCTCGGGCCGGTGGCCGTCCGACGCGCCGCCCGGCAGCGCCGTCTCGTAGCCCTTCCCGGTCGATTGCTCCCACTCTCTGAGCCGCTGCCAGTAGAGACGGTTGAACTGCCACGCGACGCTCGCTCGGAACGCTTGGAACTCTTCGAGGTAGAGGCGCCCGCTCTGCGCCGCCTGACCCTTCATCTCGATGGCGCGTTGCAGGCATTCGCGCATCCCGCCGGCCGGCACCTGCCTCGAATCGATGCGGACTTCCATCACCGGAACGCCGCCCTCGGCGCGCGTGCTCTCGGCCACTGTGATCGCTTCGCGAAAATTCTGTTTGTACTGGAGCCAATCGAGGTGAATCTGCAGCCGCGCGAAATCGCCCGGCCCGATGTGTTTCTCTTCGAGCAGCGCCAGCACCGACGCCACCGTTTCTTCGGTGCCGGCCAGCGCCGCATCACGCCGCGTGTGATTGAGGTGCAGGATCATGGACCCACCCAAGTGGCGCCCGCATTATTCCTCAATTCGTCCGCACCCTGTGCCTAATTTTTTGCGGGAAGTGCCAGCCCTTCGGCCAGCCGGCGGGACTCAGGGCAGGCAGGACAAGCCGCTGCGGAGGCAACGGCAAGGCAAGAAAGATTCACCGCTGAGACGCAGAGAAAGGCTTGCGACGGCAGGGCAACGGCAGGGGACGATGGCAGAGTTACGACAAGGGCGGCGGGAAGTTCGAACGACTGCCCGGTGGCAGGCGGGATTGCAACACCTTTCGCGTCGCGGCTTTGCGGGAACGCACGCGAGCGGATACAATGCAGAGGAAAGCTGCATCTAATCTAATTGCTAGTGCGAGATACTTCCCAAGCGAAGAGAGAAGCGGAAGAGAGATTTTTCGGGCCGAACGGCGGCCCTGCCCTTCGGCTAAACTCATGGCCGGCGGAATGACGGTGGCAGGAAGAAGATATGGACGTTGAGAAGGTCATAGACGGCGTAGTCGCGAAATTTATCGGGACGAAGCACGAGCGCGACGTGAAGCGAATCACGCCGATGGTCGCGGGCGATCAACGAGCTCGAACCCGAGATGAAAAAGCTCACCGACGCGCAGATTGGCGAGCGCGCCGCGGCGCTGCGGGCCGAGGTCGCAGGAGCGTCTCGAGGGCGTGGAGCGCGACGATCCCGACTACAAGCGAAAACTGCAGGAGGCGCTCGAGCCCGCGATCGCGCCCGCGTTTGCGCTGACGCGCGAAGCGGGCGCCGAACGCTCGGCATGCGCCACTTCGACGTGCAGATGATCGGCGGAATCGTCCTGCACGAGGGAAAAATCGCGGAAATGAAGACGGGCGAAGGAAAAACGCTCGTCGCGACGCTGCCCGCGTTTCTGAATTCGCTGGCCGGGCACGGCGTGCACATCGTGACCGTGAACGATTACCTGGCGCGGCGCGACGCGGAGTGGATGAGCCCGATCTACAAGATGCTGGGGCTGACGGTGGGCGTGATCGTCCACGATCTGGACGACGTGCAGCGGCGCGCGGCCTACGCGGCGGACATCACCTACGGCACGAACAACGAATTCGGATTCGACTACCTGCGCGACAACATGAAATACGATCTCGCGCAGTGCGTGCAGCGCGGGCACCAGTTCGGGATCGTCGACGAAGTGGACTCGATCCTGATCGACGAAGCGCGCACGCCGCTGATTATTTCCGGGCCTGCCGAAGAATCGACCGATAAATACTATCGAATCGACAAGATCATCCCCAAGCTGATTCGCCGACATGGATTACACGCTCGACGAAAAGCTGCGCACGGCGACGCTGACCGAAGAGGGCGTGTCGAAATGCGAGCGCCTGCTGAACCTCGGCAACCTGTACGACCCCGACAACATGGAGCTGATCCATCACGTCTACCAGGGCCTGCGCGCGCACACGCTCTTCGAGAAGGACGTCGATTACGTGGTGAAAGACGGCGAGGTGGTTATCGTCGACGAATTCACCGGGCGGCAGATGCCGGGACGGCGCTGGTCGGACGGGCTGCACCAGGCGGTCGAAGCGAAAGAAGGCGTGAAGATCGAGCGCGAGAATCAGACGCTCGCCACGATCACCTTCCAGAATTATTTCCGCATGTACAAGAAGCTTTCCGGCATGACCGGCACGGCCGAAACCGAAGCGCCCGAATTCCACAAGATCTACGGCCTCGACGTGGTGGCGATTCCCGACGAACAGGACGCTGATTCGCATCGAGTCGCCGGACGTGGTCTACCGCACCGAAAGGGAAAAATTCGAAGCGGCCGTGAACGGAATCATCCAGGAAGACGGCACGAAGAGCGGCGGAGTCCGCCAATACTTCGAAAGCGGGCAGCCGGTGCTGATCGGCAGCATCTCGATCGAGAAATCGGAAAAAATCGCGGAACACTTAAAGAAGGCGGGCATCCCGCACCAGGTGCTCAACGCGAAGCAGCACGAGCGCGAAGCGAAAGTCATTTCGCAGGCGGGACGCAAGGGCGCGGTGACTGTTTCGACGAACATGGCCGGCCGCGGCACGGACATTTTGCTCGGCGGCAATCCCGAGCTGATGACGCGCGAGCATTTCCTGAAAAACAAGATCGCGATGCCGTACGCGCCGGCCGCGTCGGTGATCGGCCTGGAGGCCGGTGCCGAAACGCCCGCGCAAGCAGACGCCGCGACCGCCGGTGCAGGCTTCGCGGTGCGTCGCCTGACGGCAAGAATGGCGCGAGCGCGAGCGGGATCGAATGGCGCGAGTGCTCCGTCGATGGTGCTGTTCCAGCAGGAAGGCAAGATTTTTCAGGTGCCGCTCGATCAGTGGAAGCCGATCTACGATGAGTTCGCGGCGCAGTGCAAGATCGAGCACGACGAAGTGGTGGCGATGGGCGGGCTGCACATTCTCGGCACGGAACGGCACGAAGCGCGGCGCATCGACAACCAATTGCGAGGGCGCGCCGGGCGCCAGGGCGATCCGGGCTCTTCGCGATTTTTTCTTTCGCTCGAAGACGACTTGCTGCGAATTTTCGGCGGCGAGAAGGTGAAGGCCATGATGCACTGGCTGGGAATGACGGAAGGCGTGCCGATCGAATCGAAAATGATCAGCAAGCGCATCGAGGACGCGCAGGAAAGCGTGGAGGCGCAGAATTTCGAAGCGCGCAAGCACCTGCTCGAATACGACGACGTGATGAACAAGCAGCGCGAGACGGTCTACTCGCTGCGGCGCTCGTTCCTCGAAGGGCGCGACCAGAAGGAATTCGTGCTGGAGCGCGCCGAAGCGATCGCGCAATCGCTTGTGGAGACGTATTGCCCGCACGATCAGCATCCGGACCAATGGAACGTGACGCAGCTCGGGAACGAGCTGCTGAACCAGTTCGGCATGGACCTGAAGGCCGCGATCCCCGACATCGAAAATCTCAACCGCGATCAGCTCGCCGACGAACTGTTGGAAAAAGTCCGCGAGCGCTACGAGGAGAAGGAAAAACTTTTCGGCGAGCAGACGCTGCGGTGGCTCGAACGGCACATCCTGCTGGATATCGTCGACGGGCAGTGGAAAGACCACTTGCTGACGCTCGACCACCTGAAAGAAGGGATCGGGCTGCGCGGATACGGGCAGAAAGATCCGCTCGTGGAATTCAAGCGCGAGGCGTTCACGCTTTTCGAAGACATGATGGACCGGATCGACACCGAGGCGGTGCGATTCCTGTTTCTCGTGCGGCCGGCCGAGCCCGGGCAGGCGAGGGACCGCGCAGGCCCCCGCGGCGAGGCGTCCGACGCCGAACGCGCAGCCGGGCGGCGAAGCGGCCACGCCGGATTCCGCAGATCGCGCGACAAATCCAACAGCGGCAGCAACGGCAACAGAAAAATCTGCAGTTCCAGGCGGGGCCGGCCCAGGCCGAAGCTCCGAAGCCGGTGCGGGCTGCGGCCAAAGTCGGGCGAAATGACCCGTGCCCCTGCGGGTCGGGCAAGAAATACAAGAAGTGCCACGGCACGGGCGCGTAAGAATCCCATCGAGGTTTCCCATCGTGCGAACGTTTATCCTTTGGAGCCGGTTCGCGCGCATCGCCTTGTCCGCGCGAGTTGCGGATGCTAGCCTCGGCAAGTTGATTTCTTTTGGGCGAAGAGCGAGCCCGGGTGGCCTCGCTCGCAGCGCCTGAGGGCCCGGCAAGACGAAGCGAAACAGGAGAGCTCGATGAGACGTTGGGCATTGCTGTGTGGGGTCATGTTGCTGTCGGCCGTCGCCGCGTCGGCCCAAAGCACCCCGAGAGTGGAAGTGTTCGGCGGATATTCGTACCTGCACACGAGCCTGAGCGGCACGGGATTCACCACCGACCTGAATGGCGGCAGCGCGTCGGTATCGGTGAACCCAACCAGCTGGCTCGGCCTCGTCGGCGATTTTGGCGGGTATCACGGCGGCGTGAATTCGGACAACAGCGGGATCAACGGCGAAATCTATACCTACATGTTCGGTCCCAAGACAACCTTCCGCATGGGCAGAATCACGCCGTTCATTCAGACGCTTTTCGGCGGAGTGCACGCATCGTCGGGCAGCGCCTACGGTTCACAGGACGCCTTCGCGATGGCGACCGGCGGGGGACTCGATTGGAATGCGACGAAACACCTGGGCGTGCGGCTGATTCAGGCCGAGTATTTATTGACGATGCTCAACGATGGCGCGAACAACCGGCAGAATAACGCGCGCATTTCGGCGGGTGTCGTGTTCCGATTTTGATCGGCATTGCGGCCCGTCCGGAACCGGTACAGCCGAGCCATCGTTTACTTGCGGCGAGACTAAATTGTGGTAGGCTCTCCGGCACGTACCTCGGAAGTGGGTCGAGGTCGTGGGGTTTCGCCATGACTGCCCTCGCCCCAAGTGGATGCCGAAGGGAATCGTGCGCCAACACGATCCCCACCGCTTTGGCGGCCGAACGACTGTGCCTCGATCACTTCCTCGATGAAGCCTTCCTGCGGACGGACCACATGCTTACGCGATGCCGCGAGGGTCGAGCGCTGAGCCCGGGCGACGTCGAGTGGCTGCTGGCGGACGCCCTGGCGGTCGTCAAGAACCTCGAAGAAGGAGCGGGCGATCCGAATCCGGAGCAGCGCGATCGCATGCTCGAATTGCTGCTGATTCTGGCGAACCTGCACGAATATGTGGCTCATCATTCCGTTCGAGTGCATCGGCCCGCCTGAGCTTTCGTTTTTCCCTTTGATATTTTCGGCGCGAAAAAGTCAATAGCAGAGACGCGCTCGAGGCTTGCATTCCGGATGCGGGCCATTCAAGCTGAAAGTGCGATTCGCGGCAGCCCAGCATGCCAGTCGATAAGAAGGTCGATCTCTTCAAGCCCCAAGCGCTCACGATCCCGGGTGTGCCTGCCGCCAGCGAGAAAAGCGAAAAACCGGCGCAACAGCCGACGGCGCCGATGCGCCCTTCTTCGGCGATGCGGCCGCAAGCGTCGTCGGATGGTCGAGCGAAGATCGTCGGCGTCGCCGTGGGAGCCGGAGTGGTGCTCCTGGCCGGAGTAATTCTTCTTTCAGGTCACCATGCGACGGCGCAGCCAAATTTGCAGCCATTGCCTGAGGCGGCTGCTCCGGCTTCTCCGGACACGGCCGTCAAGAGCGAGCCTGCCGAGAAACTGATGCTTGGCCCCGGGCCGGTCGCAACCACCGCGGAACTTGCGAAACCGTGGTCCGAGAAGGAATTTCTTTTCCGCGGGGCGTTCTCAGCCGATCCGGTTCCCGCGATGGTCGTGCGCCTGCCGGGAGGATCTCTCTGGGGATTTTCTTTGCGCGAGCCGTTTGGAGAGTGCGAACTGAAGTACGTCACCGACCTCCAGGAGCTGGCAACGGACTATGGATTTCGCGCCAACCATCCGATGGTCGTGAACCCCTGCACGCATGCCGTCTACGACCTGATGCGCTACGGCGGCGGCGCTCCCAATGGGGGACTGGTGCGCGGCGATATCGTGCAAGGGGCGGGAGTGCGGCCGCCGATGGCGATCGAGATGCGGACGAGCGGCAAAGATATTGTGGCAGTGCGAGGCGAGTAGCAGTGCTGAAGTTTGTCTCACGAATACTGTAAATCCAAAGTCAAAATCAAAGACCCCACCCTCACAAACCGAGGATGGGGCACCCAAAAAGTCAAAGGCGATCATCGCGTAGGTTTAGCGGCTCGCTCTTCCGCCCCGAAGGCTTCGAGAAGAAACGCCGCTGTCTCGTTTCTTGGGAAGCGAGACAGCGGCGCGACCGACGACCGAGTTTTCCCAACCGAACTAATCGGACGACGTCAACTCCTCGACTGAGCGAGCCACCATGACGGGCTGGTTTGTCGCCGGGTCGATGAGGATGAATCCGACCACGCGGATCGGCAAAGCCTGCGAGCCGCTCAGGCCGGACAATCCGCTGAGGTTGATGAAGATTGTGGCGTTGGTCGTGAGAACCGGGAGCGGGTTCGGCAGCAGCACGCCGGCCGTCCAATCGTCGTCCAACGAAAAGCTTCCAGCGTTGCCCGATTGCACGACCGTGCTTCCGGGAACCCACGTGCCGGCCTGACCCTGCCGCCGGAGAACGACGCGATGGACCGTCAGAGTCGAGACGCCGTTCGTTGTGGTGACTGAGCCGCCGACGTCGACGACCTGCCCGGCAGCGAGCGCCGAATTATTGAAGAGGAGCGTGGTGATCGGATTGTCGATGTTGGCGATCTTGTAGCGCTCGGAGCCGTTCAATGCGAACGTTTGGATCTGGCCGTCCTGAATGCCCGTAATATCCGGCAACTCGTAGCGAACATACAAATCGGCTTGCGTCGCCGGTCCCGATGGCGGACGAATGCTGGTGAAGAGACCGCCGAGGACAAATTTATCGTTGGAGACGACTTCGATTTCAGAAGCCTCGATGTCGTGCGACACGGGGTCCAGCTGGCCCGAGATTTCGACGATCGTGTTGGTGGTGAACGAACTCACGGGAATGCTCGGATCATCGAGGATGGTGCTGGCGTTGGTCTGCACGGTCCACTGGCGGCCTTTGGGGCCCTGGACGGTAAACGTGTTGTCTCCGGTGACGCCGACGACGCCTGCGTGGAAATCGTCGATCGAGACGTTGGCGTCCGTGGCGTTCAACAATCGCATGTGGAACACTGGATTGACCACGCCGGTGACCTGGCCGCTTTGGTCGAGCTGCAAAGACTGGCGCAGATCGAATTCCATACGCAGGCCGACGAGATCGGCGGCACTCAATACGAAGGGATTGGCGAAGTTTACGGTGACGCTCGACTGCGTGAGCGAGCCGTTGATCGTGTTGATCGCGGGCGGGCTTTGCGTGGTGTCGATGAATCCGATGACGGGGCTCGCGATCGTGACGGTTGCGGACGAATAGGTGCCCGTCGGAACGGCGTTGAGATCGAGCAGTTGGTGCAGGCCGCTGAGTTGCGCGAAGTCGACAACCTGCGGCGTGGTGAGTACCGGCACGTTGGTCGTGCCGTTGTTGATCGTGACGCCGGTGACCATGATCTGGCAAGAGACGACGCTCGGGAGCGGAGCATCCGTGCCCACCGTGAAGACGGAGGCTTGATCGTCGCCGCCGGGATTGGAACCGGAAGACGATCCGCCGCAGCTCGAGAGACCGAACGCGGCGAGAAGAGCGATGAACACACCCGTAGCTTTCATTTTCCGCATGATGATTCTCCTTCACCCCTATGAGCTATGACTGCCGGAGCCGAAAACACTCAGTTCGGCTGCTGCGGGTAGAACCCAGAGAGCGCGAAAAAGTTGCGGCGACCTGAGGGAAAGACAAGACGCGGGAATCGACGGGCAAGGGAGTGCGCGCAAGAATCGACTGGATGGGGTTTCGCGCGAATGCTACGCTAACGCCGCGTGCGCGGGCGTGCGAGCGCGCGTTCCGAGGGTTCCGTCGATGAAGTTTCTGGGGTTTCTGCTGCTATTGGCAGGCTGGGGAATCGTCTTGACCGCACTCGCTCTGCTGGCGGCGAGCGCCCCGAGAGTTGCCTTCGTGCTGGCCGGCATCGGCGTGGAGATTCTGGGACTGGCTCTCGTGATCCGCCCGCATCCCGCTCCGCGAGGTGAACACGAGTGACACCAGCGAGCGGTTTGGTCCTTTCCGATACTGCAGCCGCGCTGTGCCTGATGTTTATTTTCCTGGTGCCGTTTGCCGGCGCCGGGCTTGCGTTGATCAATACGGGACTCGGCCGCGCGCGGAGCGCCGCGCACCTGATGATGTCGTCGCTGTGCGCGGTGTCGATCGCGGCGGTCGTGTATTTCGTGTGGGGATTTGCATGGCAGGGATTTCAAGGCGGTCCGGCGCACATTTTGAATATTGGAGGCAAGGGGTGGGACTGGATCGGGGCACAGCCGCTTTTTCTGCGCCATATGGCGCTGAATGGCTCGCCTGCGTCGCTGGCGGCGCTGCTGGGAATGATGAGCGTGGGATTGGCTGCGCTGATTCCGCTCGGCAGCGGGGCCGATCGCTGGCGGCTGCGCGCGACGTGCGCGTCGACCGTGCTGCTGGCGGGAGTGACGTATCCGATCTTCGCGCACTGGGTTTGGGGCGGTGGATGGCTGGCGCAGCTCGGAGAGAATTACGGACTCGGGCGCGGATTTGTGGATGCAGGCGGATCGGGCACCATTCAGGTGGTCGGCGGGCTGACCGCGCTATCGATCGCGTGGATATTGGGGCCGCGGCGCGGCAAGTACACGATCGAGGGAATGCCGACGGCGATTCCGGGACACAATTCGAGCTTCGTGGTGCTGGGCTGCATGCTCGCGATGGTGGGATGGTGGGGACTCAATTCGGCGGGGGCCATGCTTTTCACCGGAGCCGGAGCCGGCGAAGCGGTGCTGGTGGCGATCAACACGACGCTGTGCGCAGCGGCTTCCGCTTTGATGGCGGCGGCGATCACCGGCGTGCGCTTCGGCAAGCCGGATGTTTCGCTCACCGCGAACGGATGGATTGGCGGACTTGCCGCGAGCAGCGCGGTGTGCGTTTTCGTGCGGCCACCGGAAGCGGCGGCGATCGGCATGGTGGCGGGAGCGCTGGTGACGCTTTCGGTCGAGTGGTTCGAATTGCGCATGTCTGTGGACGATCCCGGCGGCGCGATATCGGCGCATGCGATGGGCGGGCTTTGGGGCGTGCTGGCGGTGGGAGTAATCGCGCGCGTGCCGCCGCCGGGGCCGAATGCGACGGGCGATAGTCCAGGGCAGTGGCTCGCGCAGGTGGTGGGTATCGCGACGCTGATCGGATTCGTGCTGCCGCTCACGTACGGGCTGAACTGGCTTTTGAATCGGTTTCGTCCGCAACGAGTGGTGGTCGAGGGCGAGCGCCAGGGAATGGACCTGCACGAATTGGGCGCGGGCGCTTATCCGGAGTTCATGACGCATGGAGATGATTTCTCGCAGCGGTGATGCGCAGCGCTATCGGGAAGCACGGCGGCGTTCGAAGGCTTGGGGAACAGTACGTATCGCCGATGAGTCCCAAAACCAACACCTCAACACAGAGAACACCGAGAACGGCCACAGAGTCCACAGAGAAAACCTGGAGTTCACCGTACTCTTCCCGACAGACTTAGGGCAAGGAGACGCAGAGGGCGCGGAGAGTGCAACGCCAAGACTCGGATTCTATCGCTCGGGGAAGTTGAAACGGAGACCGAAGCGGGCGGTGATGGGAAGGCCAAGTTCGGGGCCGCCGCTCAGAGAAAACAGGTAGCCTCTATCCAGGAGATTTTCCGCAGCGGCGAATATTTGAAGGCCGCCACCAATCGACCGGGAAGCCATCGCATCCAAAAGAAAATATCCGCCCATCAAGAACTGGTTGCCCACCGTATCGTATTGCTTCCCCACCATGCGGCCATCGAAGGAGACGGTGACGACCTTGGAATTCGCGTAGATTGCCTGAAACGTGAGGTCGTGGTGCGGTACCTGTGCGACCCATGTGTTCGCGAGTGAGGGAGTGATGCCCGGTGCGGCTGAGGACCGTTGCGTCGACGTACTGATAGCCGGTCGACAGCTGGATGTGATTCGTGATGTTGACGACGCTATCGATTTCGAAACCCGGCGCCGAGGTGCGGCCCAGATTCTCGCGCAGCTGCGTGCTTCCCGTGGAGGCGAGCGTGCAATCGGGCGTTGTGCCGGTGCAGGGGACATTCGAGACGGGATTGATCACCTGGTTGTAGAAGAATACGCCGCGAAGTTCGAGACGCTGACTGAACGCGTGAACGTCGACTCCTGATTCGCCGCCGGTGAGGCGCTCGGCGCTCAGACTGGGATTGGCGTCCGTTGTCGTGGTGCCCTGGCGGAACGAGCGATAGAGCTCGTTGAGCGTGGGCGCGCGAAACGCACGATAGACTGACGCGGACCAGGACACGTAGCCGTTGAATTGATGCAAGAGCGTGGCGCGCGGATCGAAGACGTCGTAGGAGCGGTTGGCGTACGGCGTGCGTCGAAGCGGGCGGGGGCGGAGTGAACGGATCGCTGAAGAGCGACGCGTTGAAGTTGCTCCAGTGATCGTATCGCCCGCTGAGAGAGAGCAGCCAGCTCGGCGCGAGCTGAATGATATCCTCGCCGAACACGCCGACGGTGCGCTGGCGGCCGCCGCCGATGTGTCCTTGTGCGCCGAGAACAGGACTTCATCGCTGTGGCCGATCTCTTCGTGCTCGTCGACGCCGGCGACGAGCGTTTGGCGCTTGCCCGCGGAGCGGGTCCAGACGGCGGAGACGCCGATGCCCTGCGCGGGCACGGTTTGCTTGATCCGTGGGCGTTTCGCTGTTACGGTCCGCGCCGACGGAGGAAAAGCCCTGATGATACGTCTCGAAGTCGCCGTAGGAACGCAGCGTGAGGGAGCCGACGTTCGCCAAGATTCAAGATTGGCGCCGAGCACGCCCTGGCCCATGCGAATGCTGTTGGTCTGGTAGGGCGTGCCGTTATTGCGTGAATCGTCGAAATACAAGCCGCGCGCGAAGATTTCGTCGCCCGTTAGCCGAATTTGCGGCCAACCGTGAGGTCGGCAGTGCCGTGTTCGGAATTCGCCATCGTGTCGATCGAGCCGCGATCCTCCGCCGGAACCAAGTAGTAGCCGTCGGTATGAAACACCTCGCCGCCGAAGGTGGAGAACCAGCCGTCCTTTTCACCGCCAGCCCAGAGCGAAAGATTGGGCGTATTCTGGTTGCCGTAGGAGGCGTTCGATCGAAAGGCCGGCGGGCGTCGGGCGGACGCGTCAGAAACTGGATGACGCCGGAGAGCGCCTCGCTGCCGTAAAGGCTTGATGCGCCTTCCTGCGCGACCTCGACGCTGGCAATCGATGCCGAGGGAACGCGATCCCAGTAGACCCACGAGCCGAAGGGATCGTTGAGCGGGATGCCATCTTCCAAGACGAGCGCGCGGCTCGAACCGCTTCCGCTGCCGAGCCCGCGCAGCGATACACCGAGCGTGGTGGGATTCGCGATGCGGCTGCTGGAACGGCGAAACAGGCTGAAGCCGGGAACCTGGCGCAACTGATCGTCCAGCGTCAGAGCGGGAGTTTCCTGCAAATCCTGGCGTGTGAGCTCAATGTCGCTGACGGGAGAATCGCTGAGGCGCGTCGCGGTGCGCGCGGCCGTCACGATCACCTCCTGATTCACGGCGAGAGGCTTGCAGCACAAGGGTGAGGCGCGCCGGGGCGGCCGGAGTCGCGGTCCATTGCTGATCGATCGGCTGAAATCCCTTCGCCGTGATGGTGACGGTGCCGGAATTCTCGGGCATGTCGATCGAAGGAGAACATTCCCGTGCCAGTCTGTGACCGTTTGCGCGGAATAGGATTTTGTCCGCAATTCGACCTGAGCGCCGGGGATAGCGGCGCCGGTTGAATCCTGCACGACGCCTGGCAAGAGTCGTCCCCTGGGGGCCCTGGGCTCGCGCAATTGGCGCGGAGGCCAGCGCGAGAAGGGCACAAATGACAAAACAGCGCATCGCCATGAAGGCGCGCGTGATCCCGATACCCATACACCCACCCTCCAACTGAACGACGACGGCCCTGCAATTCCGCTTATTTCAATGGGGATGCATTATGCTTGTGGATATGTAGCTTATGGAAGCGCAGTTTTGCGGCGTTCGCGAAAGGCAGGCTTCGGATATGTTATCTTGGCCGCGGGGAAGTCCTCTCATCCTCAGGAGGGCCGAAATGGCATTGCCGCTGCGGCGAAGCGCCGGAGCGATCGCGTCTCGCTGACCCTATTGCTCGAAGCTTCCGGCAAGGACAGCCAGGGGCAGGAATTCAAGGAGCCGGCGCGGACTCTGCTGATCAATCGCACCGGAGCCGTGATCGTGTTTCCTCGCGAACTAACCCCCGAACAAACAATTCACCTGAAGCGGCAGGCGCCCATGGAATCGCACCGCGAGACCGACGTGCGCGTGGTGAATCAATTCGGCCATCAGCGGGACGGATACCTATACGGAATTGAGATCGAGGACCCTTCGAAGGACCTGTGGGGCGTGGAATTTCCGCCCGTGGCGGAATCGACGGAAGCCGTGGCGCGCATGCTGCTCGAGTGCAATTACTGCCGCAGCCGCGAGGTGGCCTATCTGAACGAACTCGAACTGCGCGCATTCGAGACGAATCGCGGCATCGCGCGGCACTGCAAGATTTGCCGCGTGCCGAGCATCTGGACGCAGGCACCGCACGAGGACGAGAAGAAGCTGAATGCACGCGCGGCCCGCGGGAAACGGACGAGCGAGACGGCGGATGAGCGTGCCGGCCGAGGGCGAGCAGCGCGAACGCCAGCGGATGCGGCTGAAGACGCGGCTGACCGCTTGCATCCGGCAGCCGGGCGCCGATGACGAGCTGGCCGTCTGCGAGGATATTTCGCCGGTGGGCATGTGTTTTCGCAGCAAGCGGCGCTACGACGCCGACGCGCCGATCGAAGTGGCAGTTCCGTATTCACCGGACGCGGCGAATATTTTCCTGCCGGCGCGAATTGTGTATTCGGAGGAGATGCCGAAGGCGGGATTATTTCGGCACGGCACGGAATACCGGCGCATGGGTCCGCGCGCTCAATAGAAAGTAGCGCAAGAAGAGAGCATGCGAGACGCCGCTTCTTTCGGCTCAGGGCAAGCTGGCGCTACACGGAAACGGGGTGCGCTCGCGGGTGCGGCGGGCGTGGTAGTGCATGGCGATATTCAGGTGGACGTTGCCAGCGCAGTGTTTCAAAGCAGAGCACCGTCGCTTCCGAATCCTGACCGGCTTTCGCACACTGCTCTTCGGTGAGCAGCGGCCGGCGGAAATACCTTGAACTGGAAGCCGCGATCGTTGAGCTGCGTGACGGCGTTGCCGATCACCATATTCGCGAGCTCGCAGACGGCCTCGGGAACGATGGATTCCGAGGGATCGACTTCGGCTCCGCTGAGATAGCTCGCAACCTGAGCGGCCGCGCGAGGCTCCATATCGAGAACGATGCGCCCCTCGATCTGGCCCTTGAAAACGACCGTCGCGGCGAGCCCTTTCTTCCGGTAGCCTTCCTCTTCCATATCGAGATTCGACGATTTTCGCCGGAGCCTTCATCATGACGGCGAGAACGGAATCGAGCGAGCCGATGAACGGCTGGATCAGGTCCATTCTCATCGGGAATTCTCCCCCGCGCCGACGGGAGCGGTGACGCCATCGTCATTGAGCACGTAGCGGATGATTTCGTAGAGGGCGTCGGGCTTCACCGGCTTCTGAACGAAGTGGCGCGCACCCTTTTGGAGAGCGGCCAGGATGTTGTCCTGGTAGCCGACGGACGAGACCATGACGACGCGCGCGTCGGGATGTTCCTGAACGATTCGCTCGACCGCCTCGATCCCTTCCATCTGCGGCATGGTGATGTCCATCAGGACGATATCCGGCTTCGTGCGGGCATACTCGGTGATGGCGGTGCAGCCATCGCCCGCTTCGCCCGCCAGCTGGCCGCCGAACGACTCGACCATCTTCGCGAGGCTCTTGCGGGCAAAGACCGAGTCGTCCACGATCAGATAGCGGACCGGCTGGTTGATCTTTCTTTCGTGTCAAAGCTTCAAATTGTTTCATGGCGTTCTCCTTCGCGAAGACCCTGTTTCAGCGGATTCTTTTGCTGCGGAAGATGTAACCGGCTCATCGGCCGGGCTGATCGGGCGTGCACTTCGCCTGCAGCATGCTTGCAAGAGCGGGAAGAGAAACGACCCGCGAGGCAAAGCCGCGTTCGATCGCCGAGCGAGGCATGCTGTCGACGATGCACGTATCGGGACTTTGGGCGATGGTGAAACCGCCCGCAGCCTGAATGGCGCCGAGTCCGGCGGCGCCGTCATCACCCATTCCGGTCATCAATACGGCGACGGCTTTGTTGCCAAACTCCTGCGCGACCGAATTGAACAGGACATCGACCGAGGGCCGATGGCCATTAACGCGCGGCTGATCCACCAGAATGGCGATGTCGCCGTGCTCCATGCGCCGAACTTTGATATGGCGGTTGCCGGGACAGATGAGGGCGCGGCCGGCGAGCAAAAGATCGCCCGACTGTGCTTCCTTCACTTCGATGGCCGAGGATTCGTCCAGGCGGCGGGCGAACATTTCGGTGAAGCCTTCCGGCATGTGCTGCACCACGACGAAGCACCCCGGAAAATCTTCCGGAAGCTGCGAGAAGAGATACTGCAGCGCGTTTGGTCCGCCCGTGGAGATTCCGATCGCCGACAATGCGCGACGGCCAGCGCGGCTTCGTCGAGAAGGGGCGCGGCTCCTTGCGCTTGAGCGAGGGCACCGTAAGGATCATTTTCGGCGCGCCCGAGGATGCGGCGACTTTGATCTTCAGCGCCAACTCGGATGCGATCTGGCGGAGGCGGCCGAGAGCAGCGTCCTGCGGCTTGGTGACGAAATCGAAAGCGCCGAGCGAGAGCGCTTTCAGGGTGAGCGAAGCGCCTTCCTCGGTGTGCGCGCTGACCACGATGACCGGCACGCGATGCTTGCCCGTGATCTTGCGCAGCATTTCGATCCCGTCCATGCGCGGCATTTCGAGATCGAGCGTCACGACGTGCGGGCGCAGCTCTTCGATCTTGCGGAGGCCGATCAGGCCGTCCATCGCGGTGCCGACGATCTCGATCGTCTGGATCGTCCGCGAGCGCCTGCGGAATCAGCTTCCGCATGAGCGCGGAATCATCGACGACGAGGACGCGGACCTTTTGGCTCATGCGATTGCCCCAACGGCCGGAATCCGGGAGAGATGCGAAATCACCGCCGGAACATTCAGGATCAGCACGACGGTTCCATCGCCCAGGATCGAGGCGCCGCTGACGAGCGGAGACGTGACGAGCTGATCTTCGAGAGGCTTGATGACCAGCTCTTCCTCGCCCATCAAGCTATCGACGGCGAGGCCGAAGCGGCGGCCTCCGCTGCCGATCACGATCACAAAGAGGCGCTTGGCGCGGTCGGTGACGGCCCGCGGGCCGAGCCGATCGAGGCGCACGAGCGTGAGGACTTGCTCGCGCAACTGGAAGACTTCGTGATTATCGACGCGATGAATCTCGGCGTCCGTGATGCGCGTGATTTCGGCGACGGACGCGAGCGGCACGGCGTAGAGGCGGCCGTGAACGCGGAAGAGGAGGGCCTGAATGCTGGCGAGAGTGAGCGGCACGAGCAAGCGGAATGTGGTGCCCTTGCCCGGCTCGCTTTCGATTTCGACCGAGCCTTTGAGCTCATCGAGCGCCGTCTTCACGACGTCGAGTCCGACGCCGCGGCCGGAAATTTCGGTGATTTCATCGGCCGTGCTGAGGCCGGGCGCGAAAACCAATTGGAGGGCTTCCGTGTCGTTCAGGCGGAGCGTATCTTCGGCGGAGATGATTCCATGCTGCGATGGCGCGCCGAATGATCTTGTCGCGATTGAGGCCGCGGCCATCGTCGGAGATTTCGATTACGACCTGATCGCCGTCGTGATACGCGTTCAGGCGAATCGTGCCGCGAGGCGGCTTGCCGGCGGCCTGGCGCTCTTCCGCCGATTTCGATGCCGTGGTCGGCGGCGTTGCGAACCACGTGGGCGAGCGGTTCGGCGAGCGCGTCGAGAATGCTTTTATCGAGATCGGTGTTTTGTCCGGCGATTTCGATGCCGATGTCTTTGTTGCGGAGCTTGGCGACGTCGCGAACGATGCGCGGGAAAGCGGCGGAAGAGCTGCTCGACGGGCACCATGCGGATTTTCATCACCGATTTCTGCAGTTCGCCGAGAACGCGAGACTGGAACGAGAGCGCGTCGGAGAATTTCGCCTGCAGCGGATCCTTCACATGCCGGCGCTCGAATTCCGCGAGGGCGCGCTGCAGCATGGATTTGCTGATGATCATCTCGCCGACGAGATTCATGACGGTGTCGATGCGGCTCGGCGTCGACGCGCAGCGTGTTTTCCGCGGCGGCGTGCGCGAGGCCGGCCGGCGCTCGCCGAATCGTGAGCGTCTTCGTCGGCCGCGGAAGCACGCATCGCGCGCGCCCGGGCTTGATTCCGGCGGCGACGGCGGCAGCTTCGGATTCGAGAAGGATGTCGAGCAGGTCGCGCGTGACGGGCTGCGGCGCGGGAATGCGCTCGACGGCGATATTGTCGAACGACCGAGGGCACCATGCAGCGCTTGCGGATCCAGTCGGCGGACTTTTTGGCTCGAAATGGCGGCTTCCATCAGCCGCACCTGCTCGGTGGCGTCGCCCTTTTCCGGGCGAATCGGCCAGGAGCTTCCCGGCGCCTTCGAGGGCTTTCGCGGCCGAGTTCGAAACGCGGCGGCCGGCAACGGCGTTTCGGGATCGATGTGAGGGCGACGTTGTAGATGGTTCGCCGCGGCCGAACGCTTCGGTGATCATCAGGCGCTCGTATTCGTTCCATTCGAACTTGGCCTGGGACGCCGGGTCCTGGGCTTTCGGCGCGACGGCGCATCGAGAAGACGCGGTGATGTGTTCGCGCAGGGCGTCGCCCGCGGGCGGCTGCAGTTTATTGCGGTAGGCCGCGAGCATTTCGTGGAAAGTGTCCGCGGCGGTGAGGACGACTTCGGCGATAGTGGCGGCGTTCTGCTCGGCCAGCTCCGGGGTGAGCACGTCCTCGAGCTCGTGGGCCAGCTCGCTCAGCTCGCGAAAACCGCAGGCCGCCGAATCGCCCTTCAGCGTGTGCACGGCGCGGCGAACGTGGCGAAGCTGTTCCTTGTCGCGCGGCTGCTCTTCGAGCGCGAGACCGGCTTCGTTCATATTCTGGAGAATCTCCTCCGCGCTCTCGAAAAAGAGGTCGCGAAGCTCCGAAGCGTGTTCGTCGGAAGGAAAGCTCACTGCGGCCCCTCGATTCGCTGATACACGGTCGCGTTGTTCTGATGAATCATGTGGAACTTGGTGGTGAGGCCGAAAAGGCTCTCGGCGTGGCCGACGAACAGGTAGCCGTCGGGATTCAGGCAATGATGGAACTTGTCGATCAGGCGCTTTTGCTCCGCCTCGTCGAAATAGATCATCACGTTGCGGCAGAAGATGATGTCGTTGTGCTGCGGCAGGAATTCCGCCTTGAGATTGTGAAAGTCGAACTGGACCAGGCTCTTGAGCGCCGGCTTCACGGCGTATTTGTCCGCGATCTTGTCGAAATAGCGCAGGCGGCAGGTGTAGTCGACGTTTTCCATCTGCGCTTCGCTGTAGAGGCCCTGCTGGGCGGTGACGAGCGCGGAATAATTGATGTCCGACGCGAGGATTTCGACTTTCCAGGGCGGCGGGATCAGGGGCTTCGGAGTCGGCATTTCGAACGGCAGCGGATTGCGGAGGTAGTAGTAAGCGAGCGCGTCGCAGACCAGGATGGCGAGCGTGTAAGGCTCCTGGCCGGTCGAGCAGCCCGCGCTCCAGATGCGCAGCGTCCAATCGCGGCGCTCCTGCTTGCGCTTCAGGATTTCTTCGAGAGTCACCTTTTGAAAAGCTCGAGCTGCGGGCGGATGCGGAAGAAGCTGGTTTCGTTGACCGTGAGATTTTCAAGCAGCGCGGTGAGTTCCTGCTTTCCTTCGCGGCTGGTGAGCAGGCGGTAGTAGTTGTAAAACGAATCCATCTGGCACGCTTTGAGGCGGCGCTGCAGGCGGTCGCGCAGGAAATGGGTGCGGCGCTCGTCGAAATACATGCCGCATTCCTGGTAGACCAGCGTTTGCAAGAGCTTCAGTTCGGGTTCGGTGAGCTGCACTTGCGTAGTGAGTGTGGACATTCGTCCCTCGTTGCTGCTCGGGCCCGTTCGAATTCTTAGAGTTCTCTCGCTGCGCCGCTTCCGGCGGGAACAGCGGCGATGGCTTCGGCGGCGTCATCCAGGCGGCGGAGCTCGCCGCGCTGCAAAATGCGGCCAAGGTCGAGCAGAATCACCAACCGCCCGTTCAACTTGCCCACGCCCGTGATGTAGTTGAGTTCGCCTTCCTGAAAGACGTTGTGCGGCGCCTCGATTTCCGAGGGCGGAATCCGCAACACCTCGGACGCGGAATGCACGATCAGGCCGATGACGCGCGATTCCAGCTCCACGACCACGATGCGATTCTTTTTGTTCGCTTCGAAGGCTTTGTCGCCGAATCGCTTTCGCAGATCCACGATCGGGAATGATTCGGCCGCGAAGATTGATGACGCCTTCGATGTAATCGGGCGCGTTGGGGACGGACGTGATCTCCGGGACGCGGACGATTTCGCGAACGATGGAAATCGGGAGCCCGAACGTCTCGCGCCCGATCCGAAAGCCGACGACCTGGAGCTCCTTTTCCATGGTGTGCGTCGGCCGTTCTCAGGATCGCACCAGTTCCGCGTAATCCGCGGGACGTGTGGGTGTGGCGGTCCGGCCGACGCCGCGCGGCGACTTGCGGGACGGCGGTTATCCGCGTGATTCTCTTCGAGCGCGAAGCGGTCCATCGACTCGAGCAGAACGCGCGAGAGCTTCGACATCTGCTCGGCGGTGGCGGCGAGCTCCGTGGAGCTGGATGTCGATTGCTGGACGAGTTCGCGCATCCGCTCCATGGCGCGAACCACGGCCTGCGCTCCGGAAGCCTGCTCCTCGACCGAGGAATTGATTTCCTGCGTGATTTCGGTGAGGCGGCTGGTGGCTTTGGCGATCTGCGAGGAGCCGTTCGACTGCTCCATCGTGGCCGCGCCGATTTCCTGGGAGAACTTGTAGACTTCGGAAACGACGTCCGAGATTTTCTCGAGCGCGAGGCTGAGATCCTTGTTGAGCAGCAGGCCTTCCTGGACCATGGTGGTGCTCTTTTCCATGTTCTCGACGGCTTCGCGCGCTTCCTTCTGAATTCCCTGGATCAGCTCGGAAATTTCCTTGGTCGACTGCGTGGATTTCTCGGCGAGCTTGCGGACTTCTTCGGCGACGACGGCGAAGCCGAGACCGTGTTCGCCGGCGCGCGCGGCTTCGATGGCGGCGTTGAGGGCGAGCAGGTTGGTCTGCTCGGCGAGATCGTCGATCACCTCGATGATCTTGCCGATGTCGTCGGCGCGGCGGCCGAGCACGTCGATGATCTCGGCGGAAGACTGGATGGCCTGGCTGGTGCGGTTGAGGCCGGCGGTGGCCTTGTCCATCGTGACCATGCCGGTTTGCGCTTCTTCGCGCGAACGGTGCGAGATATCGACGAGCATCTTCGCGGTGTCGGCGACGCGCTGAATCGAAGTGACCATCTGATCGATGGAAGCGGAGGTTTCGGAAACGCTCGAGGCCTGCACCTGCGTGTTCTTCACGACGTTTTGCACGTTGATGCTCATCTCGTGCATCGTGCTGGTGACTTCGTCGATGGCCGAGGCGGCCTGCACGCTGACTTTCGCGGATTCGTCGGAAGCGGCGGCCATTTGCCCCGCGCCGCTCGCCACCTGCGAAGCGCTGTCGCGGACCTGGCGCACGAGATCGCGGAGGCCGTGCGTCATGCGCGTGAAGGCTTTCGCCATCGTGTCCTGCTGCGATCGCGGCTGGACGGTGACCGAGAGTTCGCCTTCGGCGATGGCCGCTGAGACGGACGCCATTTCTTTCAGGTGAAGGATCATCTTGTTGAAGTTCTCGGCGAGCATGCCCACTTCGTCGGCGCGATGGATGTCGATGGATTGATCGAGGTCGCCGGAATCGCCGATTTTGCGAGCGACTTCGATCAGGTGGTAGATGGGATCCTTGATCGATTTCGCCGTGTAGAATGCGATGCCAACGCCCATCAACAGCGCGAGGAGCGTGCCGAGGGTCGTCATGATCCCGTTCCACATATCGGCAGCCCTGGACGATGCGTTGGACTCGTCTTGAGCCTGCTTTACCGGCGTTGCTCGCTTGTTCGAGCACACCGGTGGACTTGTTGACCCAGGAATGTGGGATCGTGTTGGAGGTAAGCTGATCTGCAGATCGGCGACCGTGGCGTCGCCGCTATCCACCTGATGCCTTTTGGCGATCAGGTCTTTCGCGAAGCTTTCCGCCCACTGGTTTTCGTTGTCTTCCACCTGTGAGAGAGCCGAGCGCAGGTTGGCATCGTTGACCCTCATCTCACTCTGCTTCAAGAGGGTCTGAAGGTCGGTGATGCCCTTGTTGGTTTTTCCCTCGTCGCGCAGGTCGCCGCTGAGCAGGTAGTTGCCAAGGGAGAGGCGATTCTCCATCACCTTGTAACGGACATCCTCGATCGTCTGGACGTCGTCCAGTGTGGACTTCACCGCGTCCCGCGTGCTCGACTGGCGCATCACGGCGACGATATTGATCACGAACAGGAAGAGAATGATCGCCAGGATGGCGCCAAACCCCACGTAGAGCTTCTTGCCGATCGTCATGTTGAAAAGCCTCCGCTCCCCACCCGCCGAGCCCCCGCTCGCGTTGCTGCGTTAATCTTGCCCGCTAAATTCGAACTCGATGACTTCGGTGGTGTCTTTCGGCCCCGGCTCGAAGCGCCATTTCTTCACGGCGTCGAGGGCGGCGTTGACCAGCAGCGGGCTACCGCCGATCACCTTCGTGTTCGTCACATGTCCGTCCGCGGCAATCGTGGTTTCGATCTTGACCTTGCCGGTGACGTTCATTTGCTTGGCAAGCGCCGGATACTCAGGCGCGACTTTGACGCGCACCTTGCGCTTCAAAGTGTCGGTCGCTGCGTCCTGCGCCTTTCCTTTCGGCGGCAGCAGGGCCGAACCTCCGAGAATCAGGACCAATCCAGCCCCCACGACCAAACCCGGAGCTTCATCCCCGCGCGATGACCGATGCGCCCGCTCGCCGAATACCGAGTAGAACTTCTCGCTGATCATCATCGTCAAAAAACCTCCGCTCCCCACCCACCAAGCCGCAGGCCGTGCCGTTGCTTACTCCGGCTTGTCAAAGTCGAATACGAATGTCTCCGTCGTGTCCCTGGGACCGGGCTCGAATCGCCACTGCTTCATGGCATCGAGCGCCGCGTTGACCAGCAGCGGACTGCCCGCCGACTACCTTTGTGTTCACCACGCGACCGTCAGCCGCGATCGTCGTCTCGATCTTGACCTTGCCCATCACGTGCATTTGCCGGGCGAGTTCCGGATAGACGGGCATTACGTCGTGTCGAACCTTGCGCTTGGAAGCTGTCGGATGAAGCTTCCTGTGCCTTTCCCGTCAGCGGCAACAGAGCCGATCCTGCCAAGAACCACAGCCAATCCCAGTCCCACAATCCCAATACGGGGCCTCATAGATGTATCTGTCCCTTTCTCCTAATCGGAGAACTCCAGTCGCGGAAAATGCACGGGTGATGCCATGCGGAGAGGAAGCCCGCCAGAGGTTACGTAATTGGGTAATAGGAGGCGTAAATCATCTGATAATGGGTTGCCTGGGACATGCGGAGCTTGGCGTCCGACGGGGGTCGCAGGGCGATAGTTGTCTCACGGGTCAACGGGCGGGGGCGTTGGGGTCTCAGGTTGCGACGAAACCGAGTAGCGCTTAGAGCAACGGGCCGGGGGGCGTTCCTTGACTCAAAATGAGATGAGGCCGTAACGTCTCAGTGTATAGGCGAGCGCGCGCAACCCCTATCCTCCATGCGTGCACTGAGACATATCCGGGAAATGCCTGCTCGTGTCGATGGCTCGCTCGAGAGCCTGTTGACGCAGTTTTCCACCACCACACTGGAACTCAATCCTTCCGTTGGCCTGGCTGAATTCGCGAAACGCCTGGCCTGCCGCGCCGCGGAAATGATGCTGGCGCGCGCGGCGGCTCTGGCGCTAAGTCGCGGAGGCCAAAGCGATTGGGAAATCGCGTCGCTTGCGAGGGTCACTCGTGGCTGAGCCATGCGACGCAAGATCAGCTTGCGACCGCTCTGGGGAAGCAAGCGGCGAAGCTCGGATAGCCCGCTTCGCGTGCGGAGGCGCGACCGAGCTCTTGGGCAAGGATGTCGCCGAGGCTTTGGGATGGCACGAGTCGATCCTGCTGCGGCTCGCGGGGAGCGAGGGAGAGCTCCTGGGCGTTCTTTGCCTGGCCGATCATCGAGCGCGAAATCTCGGAAACGGAGCGGCGGCTGCTGGAAGCGCTGGCGGGGCACGCGTCGGTGGCTCTGGAGAATGTGCGCCTCTTCTCGCGGATCGAGCGTTCGCGGAAGCAATGGGTGGAAGATATCGACGCGATTTCGGATTTCATCGTGGTTCACGACAAGGCCGGGCGGGTACTGCGCTTGAATCGCGTGCTCGCCGATCTGCTGGGAACGCATCCCGCGGAATCGGTCGGGAAAGATGTGGGCAAATTGGGCTTCTCGATTCGCCGATTCAACCGGGGCGCTGCCCTTTCTGCCGCAGGTCCGAGGCCGCCCACGAGGAGTTCGTGCACACGGCCGGCGACCGCACGTATCTGGTTTCCGCTTCGCGCATTCACGGCTGAAGAAGATGAAGTGCGCACGATTCACGTCCTCAAGGACATCACGGACCGGCGCGAAGCCGAGCGCCGCTACCGCCGCGAGCGCGATTTCAATCGCAACATCCTGAACAACACGCAGAGCATGATTCTGGTGCTCGACACGGCGAAGCTGGTGAGCTACGCGAATCGGCGCTGCTTCGAGGCGGGATATCGCGAGCAGGATCTGCTCGGGCATCCGTTGGTGGAGATGGTCTGCGCCCTCGCGACGCCCCATTCTCGAGGAGGCGCTCGAGCAGAACGCTTCAGGGAAGCACGGTCGATCATCTGGAGATCCCGGCGTTTCGCGGAAACGGCGCCGCCGGGAAATTTTCGATCAGCCTGAGCCCGATGCGGGACGAGAAGGGCGACATCAACAGCATCGTCGTCGTGATGACCGACGTGACCGATGCCGCCGATCTGCAGGCGAAATTGATGCACACGGAGAAAATGGCGGCGCTCGGGCAGCTCGTCTCGGGAGTGGCGCACGAAGTGAATAATCCGCTGGCGGCGATCGTCGGCTTCACGGATCTGCTGCTCGAAAATACGGAAATTCCGGAAGAGGCGAAGGGCGAGCTGAAAGTGATTCTGCAGGAGGCGCAGCGGACGCGCACGATCGTCCGAAATCTTTTGAGCTTTGCGCGACAAATGCCCGCGCAGCGCGAGCCTCTGCAGGTGAATTCCGTGGTGCAGCAGACGCTGAAGCTTCGCGCCTACGATTTATCGAATCGCGGCGTCGAGACCGCCGAGCGTTACCAGGATGATTTGCCGCTGACCGTGGGCGATCCGAACCAGCTGCAGCAAGTGTTTCTGAATATCGTGAACAACGCGTACGACGCGCTTCAGGAAGTGGATCGCCCGGGGAAGATCGAAATCAGCACGTGGCACGGAAAAGGACAGATCGAAATCGCCTTCCGCGACAACGGCCCCGGAATTTCGCATCCCGACCGCATCTTCGATCCGTTCTTTACGACCAAGGAAGTCGGAAAGGGCACGGGGCTCGGCCTCAGCATCTGCTACGGAATCGTTCGCGCGCATCGCGGAGAGATCATCGCGCGGAATAATCCGGATGGCGTGGGCTGCACGTTTCTGGTGCGGCTGCCGGTATCGACGCACGTGACTCAGTGAATTGCCCGTCGTGAAAGACAACGACAGGGAGACCATGAAAGAAGAATCGCGGCTCCGCTTTTTGATCGTAGACGACGAGCAAAGCATTCGCCGGCTGTGCATGACCGTGGGGCAGGGTCTGAATTTCGCGTGCGCGGAAGCCGAGACGGCCGAAGCGGCGCTCGAATCGCCTTGAAACGGCCCCTCCGGATATCGTCGTGACGGATTTGAAGCTGCCGAGCCTTTCCGGCACGGACCTGCTGCGCAAGATCAAGAAAGCGCTGCCGCGCACGGAAGTCGCAATCATGACCGGCCACGGCTCGATCGAATCCGCGGTCGACGCCATGAAGCAGGGCGCCTACGACTACATCGAAAAGCCTTTTCGCGTGGAGAGGCTGCGCCAGCTGCTGCAGCGCATGGCCGAAAAAGTGCGGCTCGTGACGGAGAACCAGTTCTTGCGCGAGCGCGTGAATACGGAAACGCAGATGGAGGGAATTATCGGCACGTCGGCGAAGATTCAGGACGTGCTGCGGATGATTTCACGGCTGAAGGAAACCCGCACGCCCGTACTGATCACCGGCGAGAGCGGGACGGGAAAAGAACTGGTGGCGCGCGCGATCCACTTTCGCGGCCCGCTGGCCGAGATGCCGTTCGTCGCCGTGGATTGCGGCGCGCTGGTGCCGACGTTGATGGAGAGCGAACTCTTCGGGCACGAGAAGGGCGCCTTTACGGGAGCCGTGAAATCGAAGCCCGGGCTTTTTCAGGCGGCGAACGGCGGGTCGATCTTCCTCGACGAAATCGGCGAGCTGCCTCTCGAAATGCAGGCCAAGCTACTGCGGGTGCTGCAGGAAAAGGAAGTTCGTCCGGTGGGCCGCAACGACAGCGTTCCCGTGGACGTGCGGGTGATTGCGGCGACGAATCGCGATCTCGAAGCGGCTTACCGCGCGGGCACTTTCCGGAAGGATCTCTACTTCCGGCTGAACGTGGTGACGGTGCATTTGCCGTCGTTGCGGGAGCGGCGTTCGGATATTCCGCAGCTGGTCCATTGTTTTCTGGAGCGTTACGCGCCGGGACAGAACACGCAGATCGACCCTTCGGCCATGAAGAGCTTCCTGCAGTACGATTGGCCGGGAAATGTGCGCGAGCTCGAAAATTGCATCGCGCGTGCGATCGCGCTGGGCGCGCACCAAACGATCGACGTGACCGATTTGCCGCCCACGATCGGCGGCGCGAAGGACTTCGGATTTGACGCGGGAGGATGCCACCGAGCTTTCCACGACCGCGCTGGCCGATCTCGAGCGCATGACGATTCTGCGAGTTTTCGAGCAAGCGGGCGGCGACAAAGCCCTCGCCGGAAGGATGCTCGGGCATCAGCCGCGCGACGCTGTATCGAAAGCTGAAGCGCTACAACATCCCGCCGCGTGCGTCGCAAAAGCAGCTCGTCGAAACAGTTTCGTAGGCGTTGTGAGACAAGCTGGAGCGGGCGATTCTTGCCGGTTCCCATTTCGGCGCATGCTTGAGACGCGAGCTGTGTCAGCCTGAGACAGCGCCGAAAACGCCGCAGCTGCGCTCTCTCATCGTAAGTCACGCTGCGCAAACCACTTCTGATCCACTCAGCTCGGGAAATCTTTGGCTGCACTCGTGCAGTCCGCTCCTGGACGTATTCCGATCTGTCGATGTGTAGCTGGACGGTGTGAACTTGGGGGCCTCTTGTCGCGTGACGCTGTGAGCGCTTCGCCGCCAACCGAGCAGACGTGCGTTGAGAAACTGGCGCAACTGTTTCCGAATGCGTCGGCGATCCGAATTCCCGTGCGCGTAACGACGGCCGGCGCCGGGCGGCGGCGTTTGCAGGAGCAGACTGTGATCGAATTTGGAACGGCGCACGAGGTGCTGTTTTCCTCGTCGCTGCCGCTCGAATTCGAGGATCGCGTGAGGCTGGTGAACTCCGATGGCTCGCTTGATGCGCGTGCGACCGTGGTTGCCGTGCGATATCACGGAGGAGGCAAGGCCGTGGCAGCGCGCTTCGTGAGCGAGGTTGGAAACTGGATCATAAAACCATGACACCAAAAACTACCGGCACGACGATGCAACCGCCCAGCAAACCGAAGGTCTTTCCGCTGGCAGACGGTCCCGCGGATCTTGCAGCGCAGTGGGCCGAAGCCCGCGCCGTGTATCCGATTTACGCGGCGCTGGCGACCCAATTCAATCTGGCGCTGCTGCCATATCCGGCCGGCGAGCTTCCTCCGGCGCGGCCCACGCGGAGCGCTCTTCGACAACGTGCTGCAGTGGCTCGGCAGCGTGGACGAGACACGTGCTCGCCTATCAAATCCGGCAGCTTGCCTCGGAAGTTCTGAACGCGAGCGAGGAAGCGCTGCGATCGCTGATCCATCGCCAGTTGCGGAAGCCCGACAAGACCGACGCCGACCGCGACAAGATCGACCTGCTGCTGGTGCAATATTTCGCGATGTGCGCGCCCGAGCAGCTCTACAGCAAGGACATTACGCTCGACGACGTGGCGCGAAGTTCTGCGGCCCGTGCTGGCGGAGGCGGACCCGACGCCGCTCGAATGGTGCGAGCCGCTCGAGACAGATTCTGGCAAAGTCGCGATCGTGCCATAGCCTGCGCGATCTGATGGAAGCCGGGCTCGTCGAACAGGGACGCATGCTGAAGGATTCGGCCGGGTGCATGTTCTACGATCCGGCGGCGCTGGTGGCGTTTTGCCGCTTCAGTTTTCTCGTGCGGCGCGCGTTCATCCGGATGCTGCATGCGGACTTGCAGGCAGTGCGGGAAACGATCAACTCGCTGGACAAGCTTGGAGTGAAGACGATCGATTGCCGCCGCGCCGGTTTCTCCGCCGCTGAAACCACTATACAGCTGCGGTTTTTCTGCGAAAACTGGCGGCAGCCGTTTCAGAAGGACTACACCGAGAATTCGGTGAGCCATGCGTTCGAGCAGCTGCTTGCTCTTCGCGCCGATCTTGAAGACGCACTTGAGCGCACGAAGAAGCCCGCGAAGAAAGCGCCGGTTAAGGCGTCGAAGAGCATCGCAGCCGATCTGCGCCCCCGACGCACGCGGATGTTTCCGCCGCGGCGCCGATGATGTTCGAGGGATTTTTCGCGGACGAGCTCCGCGGAGAGCGCGGAGCCCGAGGCCCAGCCGGAACCTGAGCCCGCGCCGCAGGTCGTTCCCCAGCCCGCGCCGCAAAATCACCGGCCAGGGCCGCTTGCCGCGTCAAAGAAACCGGAAGCGGCCGAACCACCGGCGAAACGCGTGCCGCCCGCAAAACCAGAAACGTTGGCCGCTGAGGCATGCGGTAGTGGTTCCGCCTCCTTCTTTCAGAGCCGATGGACGCAGAGAAGTGCCTCGAAGTGATTTGGGAGCAATTGATCGCGGCGCCGCCTTCGCGCGGGCGTTCGATGTCCACGGTGGTCCTGCAAGACACGAAGGTTTTGCTCTCGTCGTGGGAAGTCGCGGCCTTCGTGAGCGAAGACGGCCCGGAATCGGAGGATTTGCGTCGCGCCGTTGTGGCACGCGCTTTGCTCGCGGTGGCCAGCGATCGCCGCAAACGATCCGGCGATGAAACTGCGCTGACGCCGCGCTCGGCTTGGCGCGCAACGAAGTGTCGTATTTCCACGGGCGCGTCGAACAGGCCAAACGCGTCGAAGAATACGGAAGCAGCCGTGAATCTGGGAATCAGCACGAAACGGCTCCTTTCCTTTATGGAAGAAGCCGAAAAGCTGAAATCCTGAGCCGCCGCCCGAGTCGAAGCCCGAGCCAAAGAATGAACCGATGCCACATTTGAATGATGCCAGCGTGCTGATCGTTTCCGATGATACGGAATTCGCGCGCACGGTCGTGGGACACTGGCAGGCCGAGCCGCTCGTTCCGGAAATCACGATTGTCACGAGCGACGTTTGGCGGCCGGGAAGCGAAGCGAGATACGACCTCGTGATTGTGGGCCCCGTGCGCGGCGGGAGTGCTTCCACAATTCTCGTTCCTCTCAGCTCATTGACCGGCACAGCAGCCGTCTATGTGGCCGAAACAGGCGAAAATATCCCAGCGCTGCAACAGGAATATCCGCAACTGCTGCTCGTTCCGCGACAGGACCATTGGACGCGCACGTTGCTCTTGGTATCGATCGAGGCGCTGCGGCGCGTTGAAGCGGTGGGGCGCGCACAACGCGCGGAACGCCTCGCGCTCGCGAGCCAACGCCACGCCACTCTCGGACGCTACATGCTCGAAATGCGGCCGAGCATCAACAATGCTCTCACGTCCGTGCTGGGCAACGCGGACCTGCTGCTGCTCGAGCCCGGCCGCGCGTCGGCCGAGAGCCGCGAGCAGATTCACGCCATCCACACGATGGCGCTGCGCCTGAACGAAGTAATGCAGCGATTCTCATCCTTAATGACCGAGATGCAGGCGGGTGAGACGGAATCTCACGCTGAGACGGAGCCGCTGTCGCATCCCCTCGCCGGACGACGATAAGCCTTAGTACGCTCTGCTCTAAATACCCTGGAATAAGCAGGTTGCAAATACGCAGCATCCCAGAGAAAGCAGGCGGCAGGTGGCTGCCGAGTTGCATTTCTATCTCGGGGAAGATTTCAGCGTGGAGGTGCGCCAGTGGTGAAGAAGGTTCTAGTAGTGGACGACTCGCAGGCGGAAATCCGGCTGCTGCAGTCGGTGCTTCAGCAGGGAGGCTTTCATTCGGTCGCGCTGTCCGATCCGACCAAAGTCGAAGAGACGATTGAAGAAGAGCGGCCCAACGTGATCCTGCTCGACGTGGTGATGCCGCAACGCAACGGCTTTCAGGTCTGCCGCGACCTGAAGAACCAGGAGCACTATTCGCAGATTCCGGTGATTCTCGTGACTTCGAAAACCACGCCGAGCGACCGTTACTGGGGCGAGCAGCAGGGCGCGAACGGGTACGTCGCGAAGCCGTTCACGCCGGATGAGCTGTTGAGCGCCGTGCGGAGATTTGCCTGATGCCACTGGACCCCGAGAACGCGGGACTGATCGGGCTCGAAGGCGGCGATTTTCTCGAGGGCGAAGCGTCGCCGGAAGAGCGGCGTCCCGAGCGGCAATACTGCGTGTTTCGCGCGGGGCGCGAGCGGTTTTGCCTTTCGGTGCTCGAAGTGGAAGAGGTGGTGGACTGGCCGATCGTGACGCGGATTCCGCTGGCGCCTTCGTTCCTGATGGGAGTCTTCAATCTGCGAGGGACGATCGTGCCGCTGATGGATATCGCGTTCACGGAAGGGCGGCGGCCGGGACTTTTGCCGAAGCATGTAGTGGTCGCCGCGATCGAGGGCGACGCGAAGCGCGACGACCTGCGGCTCGGCATCGCCGCGGACGAAGTGGTGGGAACGTATTCGGCGACCGAAGATGCGTTGCTCGACCAGGCGCCGGCCGAAGTGCCGCACTGCCGCGCGATGCTGCGGCACGACGATCGCCTGGCGCTCGTGATCGACCTGCGGCGTTTGACGGATGTTTTCCCGGTGCCCGTGATTTGAACCGGCGCGATTGCAGTTTCGCCGGGAGCAAGTTGATGGGGAGGAAGTCATGAAAACTCGCTTGAGCACCACAATCTGGCTGCTGGTCTTCTGGGCCGCCATCGCGCTTTTCGGGGTCCTCGGCTTGGCCTATCACGCCGGCAAGGAGGCGGGCGGGCTCGCGCATCAGCGATCTCGGATCTTTGCCGAGCAGCGCGAGCGGGCCGCTGTTTGCGGCCGTCGGTCTCGCGCTGGCCGGCGCGCTTTCGATCGTTTTCGTGCTGAGCAAGCGCGTGCTCAAGCCCGTGGACGATCTCGCCAAGTTTTCCGAGCGGCTGGTGGCGGGCGACTCCGCGCGCGCGTGCGGAAGTCGGCGGAGACGACGAATTTGCGTTTATCGCCGAGAATCTCAACCGCAGCGCGGCGAAAGTCTCGCAGGCCGTGACGAACCAGCAGGCGCAGGAATCGCTGCAACGCAGCATCACCGATCTTCTCAACACGATCAACCAGGTGGCTCGCGGCGACTTGACGATTCGCGGCAAGGTGACGAACGACGCGCTCGGCAACGTCGTCGATTCCGTGAACTTCATGCTCGACAACTTCACCAAAGTGCTCGAGCGCGTTCGCAAAGCCGCCATCGACGTGAGCACCAGCGCCAACCAGATTCTCGACGCCGCCGACGACATGACGGCCGGCGCCACGCAGCAAGACCAGGAAATCACGAATACTTCTTCGGCCGTGGAAGAGCTCACGGTGTCGATGAAACAGGTGTCGAACAACGCCGAGGCCAGCGCCGAAGCGGCTCGCCGCGCGCTCGACGCCGCCGAGCAGGGCAACCGCGCCGTGAGCGACACGCTCGAAGGCATGCAGCGCATCCGCGCTTCCGTGCAGGCGACGGCGAAGAAGATCAAGTCGCTCGGCGACCGTTCGCTCGAAATTTCGGAAATCATCAACGTGATCAACGACATCACCGAGCAGACCAACCTGCTCGCGCTCAACGCCGCGATCGAAGCGGCGCGCGCCGGTGAAGCGGGCCGCGGCTTCGCGGTCGTCGCCGACGAAGTCCGCAAGCTGGCGGAACACTCCCGCAGCGCGACGAAAGATATTGCGGCGCTCATCAAGGCCATTCAGGCCGAGACGAACGAGGCGGTGGTCGTGATGGAAGAAGGCACGCGGGAAGTGGAAGTCGGCGCGGGCCTCGCGGATCAGGCCGGCAAAGCGCTCGAAGCGATTTCGAGCGTCGTTCGGCAGTCGGCGGAACTCGTCCAGGAGATTTCGCTCGCCTCGAAGCAGCAGGTGCGCGGCACGGAAGGCGTGGCCAACGCGATGCAGATCATCTCCGGGCATCACGCGGCAGACGACGCAGGGCGCGCGGTCGACCGCTTCGACCGTCGGAAACATGGTGAAGCTGTCCGAGCAGCTCAATGAGGCGCTGGCCCAGTTCCGTTCGCAGTCGGGCCGCACGACGGAATCGGCGCAGGCCACGCACTCCGGCGCCTTCGTCGTCCGATGAGATCCGGCCCGCTGCGCCGGTAGGAGCGAATCGCTAACGGCAAACTCCGCGAGCCGGCAGAAACTTGCCGGAGCTGAACGCCGACCATGAAACCGCATCCAGTCACGACCGCGCATCTCGCCGAATCCGAGCTTGACGAGATTCGCACGCTGATCGAACAGCGATCCGCGATCCTGTTCGATTCCTCGCGCGAACGATTCTTCTCGACTCGCATTCGGGAGTACGTGGACGAAAAAGGCCTAGCGACCGGGACCGAGCTGCTGCGGCTCGTGCGCGGCTCGAGCATCGAGTACGAAGCGCTGCTCGAGCGCCTGCTGACGCAGGAAACTTCTTTTTTCCGCTACCCGGCGGTCTTCGCGGCGCTCGAAAAGAAGGATCCTGCCCGAGCTCCAGGAGCGGAAATTCTGGCAGAACCCGCGCACGCTGCGGATCTGGAGCGCAGGCTGCTCGACGGGCGAAGAGCCGTACTCGATCGCCGTCACGCTCTGCGAGTCGCTTGAAATTCGCCGAGGCCTGGGACATGGAAATCCTTGCCACGGACATCAGCCGCCGCGCGCTGCGGCATGCGGAGCGCGGCGTTTATTCGAAGCGCAGCCTGCAGGATGAGCCGGAGGCGCGGGTCGATACGTATTTCACGTCGACGAAGCACGGATTCCACGTGCGGCCGCGCATCCGGCGGATGGTTTCGTTCGCGCAGATGAATCTCGCCGAATCGGTCTACGTCGGGTAAATTCGACTGCATTTTCTGCATGAACGTGCTCATGTATTTCTCCGAGGCCAGCGCCGGCTGGCGATTCTTCGCCGCTTTTACGACGCGCTCGAGCCCGGGAGGATATTTCCTGCTCGGCCACGCCGAGACGCTTTCGAATTCTCCCGTCACGTTTCGAGCCGGTCGTCCTCGGCGATTGCCGGCTGTATCGGAAGCCGGCGGCGGCCGCGGTCGAAATCTCGTCGCGCCGCCGCTGGTGAAGGAAGGAGCGCTGTGAACGGCCCGAATCAAGAATCGGTCGAGCTGTTCCTGCAGGAGGCTTCCGAGAACCTCCAGTACCTGACGGGAGTATGCCGGGCTGTTGCAGGAGCCTTCGACCAAACCCGAGGATCTCGAAAAGCTTTACATCGCCGCGCACACGCTGGCCGGCACGTCGGCGAGCTATGGCTTTCCGCAATTCTCCGAAGTTGCGGCGAAGATGGCGCACATCTTTCACTACGCGATGAACGCGACGCTTACGCCGGATATGCACGGCCCGCTGACGGAATTCCTCTCCGACGCGATCTCAGTGCTCGAATTCGACCTGCTGCAGATCAGCTCGAACGGCATCGAGACGGAGCGACGACATCGCCGCGTTCAAGCAGCGCTACGCTTTTGCATTTCCGGCTGCGCCGGTCCGCCGAAGCGGCGACTGGAATCGGAAATCGATTCCGTTGGATTCGGCGAACCCATCCCCGAGGTATTCAGCGCGCCATCGCTCGCGCAGCACCTTCCCGAGGATGCGGAAGTGCCGGATGAGGTCCTGGAGTTTTTCATTCCCGAGGCCGAAGAGCATCTGCAGGCCGTGACGGAATGCCTGCTGGCGCTTGAAGGGAATCCGAACGCGGACGACATTCATCGGCTGTTTCGCTCGATCCACACGGTGAAGGGTTCCGCCGCGCAAGTTGGTCTGCACCGGCTTTCGGCCGTGGCGCATCGCGTCGAGGACCTGATCGGCCATCTCCGCGACGGTGTGCTGCAACCCAGCGCCGAGATCGTGGATTTGTGCCTCCAATCGGTGGACGTGCTGCGCAAGTTCCTGACGCGGCAGTGGTCGAGCGACGCCGAGATGGCGGCTGCTGTCGACCCGTTGCTGGCGCGGATCGGCGAGCTTGCCCCTGAAGAAGTTGACGAAGAGGCGACCGAAACGCAGGTAACGGCACCGGCCGCGCAAGGTTCTGCGGTCGAAAGCGCAGCGCCGATCGCCGCTTCGCGCCCCGCAGGCGCGCAGCCGTTGCCGCAGGCGAAGTCCGTGCGCATTTCGCTCGAGCGGCTCGATCGTATGATGAACGCGGTCGGCGAACTCGTGATCAACCGCACGCGCATGCTGGGCCGCCTGTCCGAACTTGGAAAGCTCGTCGAAGTGCTGACGTTCTCGAAGAGCCGGCTTGCCGGCAAGGTTTCGGAATTTCAGGAGAAGCACGAATTCACGCGCATCGCCTCCGACCCTTGTGCCGGGCAGCCAGGCGCCGCAAATGGATACGTTTCGGCCTCGCCACGCCCCGCGCGCGCCGATCATGTCCAACGATCTCCTCGGGTTCAGCGAACTCGAGATGGATCGCTACGACGACGTCAATATCCTCTCGCGCTCGCTTACGGAAATTTCGGCCGACGTCTCGGAAGTCCTCACGCAGCTCGAAATTTCATGGGGCGCGTGGATACCGATATCGATGAGTTCACGAAGCTCGCGCACCACCTGCAGGACGAAATCACAGCCGCGCGCATGGTGCCGATCGGCAATCTCTACACGCGCCTCTCGCGCACGGTGCGCGACGCTGCCCAGAGTACCGGCAAGCCCGTCGATCTCGCGCTCGAGGGCGCCGAAACCGAACTCGACAACAACATCATTCAGCACATTTCCGATCCGCTGATTCATCTGGTGCGCAATGCCGTCGCGCACGGAATCGAGGATCCGGAGACGCGCCGCCGCGCCGGCAAGTCCGAGAAGGGGCGCATTTCGGTGCGCGCGTATCATCGCGGCAACCACATTTTCATCGAGGTCGAAGACGACGGGCGCGGAATCGACTACGAGCGCGTTCGCCAAGGCGTGATCGATTCGGGCGCCGTCTCGCCGGTCGCAGCCGCCGAGCTGACCGAGCGCGAACTGCGCGAATTCCTCTTCCGTCCGGGCTTTTCGACCGCTTCCTCGACTTCAGAGCTGGCAGGTCGGGGCGTAGGACTCGACGTGGTGCGCTCGAACGTGCACGCGCTAAACGGCGAAATCGAAGTCCGCTCCGAAAAGGGCCAGGGCGCGTGCTTTACGGTGAAGGTGCCGCTCACGCTGATCATTTCGCAAGCGTTGTTCGTTCGCTGCGGCACGTCCGTCTTCGCGCTGCCGCTCGCGGTGGTCGAAGAAATCCGCCGCCTGCGCCCCGCCGAAATCGAAGACGTGGGCGGCAAGCTGCTGACGCGCGTGCGCGACGTGGTCACCGAAGTCGTGCGCCTCGATCTGCAGCTAGCCTTGCCGCCGCTTGAGCCGTTGAACGGCTATTTCCACATGGTGATCGTGAAAGGTCGCGGGCAAACATGTGGGCGTGGTCGTCGAAGAAGTGCTCGGCAAGGACGAAATCGTCATCAAGAATCTCGGCGATTATCTACGCAGGGTGAAGCTCTTTCCCGGCACGACAATCGCGTCGGATGGCAGCCTGATTCTGCTGATCGATTTGAACCGCCTGGTCGCGGCGGATACGGCAGAGCGCCACGCGCTCCCGGCATCGTCTCCAGCGGCGCGCGTTTTCGCGCCCGGCGCGGAGGCAGTAGCTGCGGGCAGCATTCCTTCCGAAGCGGTCGATGCAATTGAGAACGACCGCGTGGTAGTGGTCGCGGACGACTCGATCAGCGTGCGCAAATTCGTGGGCCGCATGCTGGAAAAGGCGGGCTATCGCGTGAAGCTCGCGTCCGACGGACTCGAAGCCTCTGAAATCGTCGCGCAGGTGGGTTGCCACCTGGTGATCACCGACCTCGAAATGCCGCGCATGAACGGTTACGAATTGATGGCGCATCTGCGGCAGGATCCGGCGACGCGGCGAATTCCCGTGCTTGTAGTCACGTCGCGCGCCGGCGCAAAGCATCGCGACCGCGCGATGAAAGAAGGAGCGTCAGGGTTCCTGACGAAACCAGTGCAGGAAGATCAGTTGATCGCGACGGTCGAGGGCCTCATCGGCTCAGAGACGCCCAAGGGGCGCCCGGCCGCGCGGTGTGGCACAGCGACAGAGCTAAATGATGAACGCGTCCGACAAAAAGATCCGGGTGCTCGTGGTGGACGATTCCGCCTTCATGTGCAAAGTCCTCCAGGAGATCATCAACTCCGACCCGCAGCTCGAGGTGGTCGGGCAGGGGCGCGACGGCCGCGACGGCGTCGCTCTCGCGGACTCGCTTCGCCCCGATGTGATCACGATGGACATCAACATGCCGCACGTCGACGGGCTGCAGGCCACTGAACTGATCATGTCGCAACATCCGCGGCCGATCGTGATCGTCAGCTCGGAATCGCGCGAAGGCGCCGCGAGCACGCTGAAAGCGCTCGAGCTCGGCGCCATCGACTTCGTGCCGAAGCCGTCGAGCGGAATCGATCTCGACATGAAAGCAGTGCGCGAGGAGCTGACTCGCAAGCTGAAGCTGGCGGCGAAGGTGCGCGTGGTCCGCACCGCGACACGCTCGAAGCTCCCGATGCCGCACGCACCGCTCTCGGCCGCGGCGAAGATCGCAAACAGCGCCGCGCTGGCTCAAACCAGCGGCAAATTTCCGATCGTCGCGATTGCGGCGTCCACCGGCGGACCGGCCGCCGTCACGCGCGTCATCGCAGGCTTGCCGAAAGATTTCGCCGCAGCTGTATTTCTGGTGCTGCACATGCCGGCGACGTTCACGAAGCAGTTCACGGTGCAGCTTGGCGAAATCGCTTCGCTGCCGGTGAAAGAGGCCGAAGCGAACGAAACACCCCAGCCGGGCGTGATCTATCTGTGTCCGGGCTCGCACCATCTTCAGCTTTCGGCTGGCGGGAAAATCCTGCTCGATCCGGGGCCGCGCATCGATGGTTATCGTCCGTGCGCGGACGTCGCGCTCGAAACGATCTCAGCGTACGCGCGCTCGCTGATCGATGCGGTCGTTTTGACGGGCATGGGCGCCGACGCCGCGAAAGGCGTGAAGGCCGTGAAGGCGGCGGGAGGTTCGGTTCTCGCGCAGGACGAAGCCACCTCGACGATTTTCGGCATGCCGGCCGAAGCGATCAAGAGCGGGCGCGGTCGACGAAGTTCTCCCGCTTGACGACATTGCCGGCGCGATTGAGAAGCGCGTAGCGAAGCTAGCTCGCCTGGTCCCCGCAGGTACGCGATGAACGCTGCGGAGCGAACGCAGCGAAAAATCCGCCCGTCGCGGCAAGCCCGAGGCGGTGATTCTGTTTTGGGTGGCCGAATCAGATGTTCGCGATCGCCGCGGAGTCGGTGCAGGAAATTCGCAGCACGGACGGTCTGGCGGGCGCGGCAAATGAAATCGACCAGCAGGCGGTGCCGAAGGTGCGCCACATCCTGGAATGGGGCCGCCGAACGTGTTACGTCGTGAACGCCGGCGTGCATTTCGACCTTGCCGGTCACGCGCCCGACGCTCGTTCTGATTCTGAGGCGGCATGCGCAGTTGCCGTGCTCGTCGATCGCATCGACCGCATGGCGGAAATTCCGGCGGTGTACCCGCTGCCGCAGGCGTTTGCGGGCGACGAGCGCCGGTGGTATCGCGGCCTCGCGTACGTCGATGACTCGGTGATTCCGGTGGTCGAGCCTTCGGGATTCCTGTCGGCCGAGGAATTGGTCGCGCTCGATCGCGCGATCAAGCCGAGCTCGCGCCGCAGGCATGAGATGGAAGGGGCCGCGCAAGCATGATCGCCGGCAGACAACACGGAGCGGAATTCGTTCGTGCTGCTCCGCATCGGCGCGCACCGCTTTGCGCTGCCCGCGGGACTTGTCGCCGAACTCGCGCCGCCCGTGAAGCTCCACATGTTTCCGCATACATCAGACTCGGTTTCCGGCGTGATCATTCGCCGCCGGCGTATTTTGCCGGTCTACGATGCCGGCTCGCTGCTCCTCGGCAAAGAAGCTGCACGGGCAGCAGTTCTATCTCGTGGCGCGCTGCGCCGGTGAAGGCAAAGAGCTGAGCGCGATTCCCGTGAGCGGCGAATGCGAGATGGCCACAGGCGACATTCGCCCAGGCGCCGAGCAGCGATCGCCCCGCCTATGTGGCCGGGACGATTGCTCATCGGCGAGGATTCGGTCGACGTGCTCGATCTCGAAGCGCTTGATCGCGTCGGCTCCGGAAATCAGCGCGGAGTCGAGCCGCGGGGAGGTGCGGCCATGAACGCGCCGGCAAATCTTCCGCGCGTGCTTGCTGATCGACAGCAACGTCTATTTCGCGAAGCGCCTCGGCGATGCGCTGAAGCAGCAGGGATTCGACGTGATCCCGAGCACGCAGGCCGCCTACGCGCTCACGATGCTCGAATGGAACGCTCCCGGCCGCGATTCTCTGCGCCACGAATCTGCGCGAAATGGGCGCGCTCGACATGGCGCCGATCCTGCGCGCCGATCCCAAGACAGCCGCGATTCCGCTGATCGCGATCGGCAGCGGCGGCGACCAGGCGCTGCTCGAAGCCTATCGCGCGGGATGCGATGATTTTGTCGACCGCCGCCGCCCGCCTGCGGAAATCGCCGCGCACGTGCGCAATCTTCTGGTCAGCCGCCAGGACGGTTTTCAGCCGACGCAGATGCTCTCGACCGCCGATACAGCGCTCAGCGGCAGCCTTTCGCATCTCGATCTTCCCGGCGTGATCCAGATGCTCGGGCAGGCGCACCAGACGGGCGCGCTGCACATCAACGGCGTCGAAACGGACGGAATCATCTTCTTCGAGGGCGGCGAAATCGTCCACGCGGAAAGCGGGCCGCTTTTCGGCGACGAGGCCGTGACGCAGATCGTGAAGACCTGCCAGTGCGCGGCGAGCGGCGTCTACAAATTCGTGTACGGCGCGACGGCCGCGCAGCGGACGGTGCTGCGCTCGGCCACCGATCTGCTGCTCGATGCGATGCGCGAATTCGACGAAAACGAGCGCGACGGCGCGGAAGACGATTCCGAGCGCGTCGAAAAGGAGTCGTCATGAGCGAAACCGACACTCTCACGGCTGCCCGCACCCCGACCGTCTATTTCATCGACGACAGCGCCACCATGCGCGAAGTGATCAAGATCGCCTTTCGCAAGGAAAACATCCAGGTGATCACGTGCCCGGATGCGGCGTCGGCGATCGCGCAGTTTGGGCGAGACTGCGCCCGATGCGGTGATCACCGACGTGATCATGCCGGACAAGGATGGCTACGAAGTCTGCCAGTTCATCAAGCAGCACGAACAATTTGCGCGCACGCCCGTGATTCTGATGTCGGGCGTGGTGAATCGCACGGTCGCCGAAAAAGCGACGGCGGTGAAAGCCGACGAGCTGATTCGCAAGCCGTTTCAGCCGCGCGACCTGATCGCCCGGGTGAAGGGCCTGCTCCATCTCACTCCGTCAGTTCCTTCGAGCGAAGAAATGCCGGCGAGCGAGCTCGAGCCGAGCAGGCCCTCGAATGCACTGGCAGGCCTCTTCTCGCCTGGCGCCGAGCCGGTTCCGCCAATGCCTTCGGATGGCTCCGCGCCCGGCAACGCCGCCCACGGTTGCAACGGCTCGCAGCGACCCGCGGCATCGCCCGCAGCCACGCCTCGCCGAAGCCTGCAGCTCCCGCGGCAGCGGACATTCAAAGGTTGCGCAACGAGATCCTGCGACTGGAGCTTCTGGTGAAGAAGCTGCAAGCTGAACTCGAGGCCGCAGCACCAGTATTGCGCGGCCCTCGAGGCTCACTTCAAGAACCTCCAGGAATCGCAACCCTAAGGGCTTCGCGCGATCCTCCTCTGATTGCTCCCGCCCAGAGTCGTTACTCCTTTGAAAAGCGGCAGTTGCCCGGCGCTTGACCCGTACTGGTACGCGTATTAACTTGGAAATACCTCTCGTAGGCGGGCGTGGGCGTGATGATAGGCGCTGGGTGGAGGCCGTATGGGGCGTCGCGGAGAGCCACGCATCGCCGTCACTTTCCCGGTTATCGTTCGAGGCGCGGACTCGCGCGGAACTCCGTTCGTCCTGACGGCGGAAACTCGCGACATCAGTTGTTCGGGCGCTTGCCTTAAGGGCCTGAGTGGAATCCTGGTATCCGGCAAGAAGGTTGAGGTCGAGTATGGCGACCAGAGGGCTTGGTTTCGAGTCCAGTGGGCGGGCGCGGCCGGCAGCTTCGAAGGCTGGACAAGCCGGACTCCGATGCCTCGAACCCGGCAAGTACATCTGGGGCATCCCGCCGAAAGAGTGGGAACCCGACTCCTTCGATCCGTAACGGCCAGAAACTGCCTCGCCGCAGCCGCCGCCACCCACGATGTCTGCGTCGTCGGGAGAGCGGACCCTGGACGGGCCATGAGCGTCGCCAATTCGTCCGGCACGCCTGCCGGATGGCCGCGCAAATCGCCCTGCAAAATGGCTCGGTGCGCATGACCGCCACGCTCACCGACATTTCGCTTGGCGGCTGCTACGTGGAAATGCTCTCGCCGCTGCCTGTAGACACGTTCGTTGACATCGCCATCAGCCCGGACGACAAGACGCTGCAGCTTTCGGGCAGGGTGCGTTCGTCGCAAACGAACTTCGGCATGGGGGTGTCGTTCACCGGGATGCGGCCGCAGGATTTCGAAGTTTTGCGGAAGACTTGCCCCTCCTACATTGAACGGGACCGGAGTTTCAGAAGCCGGCGGCCGCGCCTCGCCGCCCGCGCCGGCGAAGGAAGTCGCGTGCTATGCGGCGCAACCGAGTTTGATTCAGCCGACTTGCCAACAACGCCCGGAAGCGCTCGCCGCGGCCGTCCGCGTGCTTGATCCGCAAGGGCGTGCTGACGCGTGCGGAAATGATGGAGGAACTTGAAAAGCTCCTCAAGGTGCCGCACTCGTAGGAACCGGCATCACCCTTCAGTCCAAGCCGGTGCGAGCGCAGGAATTCGCGCGCTACGTCCTCGATGTCGCGGTTTTCTCCCGCCACTGCATAATTCATCTTCCGCATTTCCGCGTCGGAGATTTTGTCCGCCAGATTCGGCGATTGCGGTTCGCACCTCGGGATAGCGCGCCAGGGTGTCGGCTCGCACGATGGGCACGGCTTCATAGGGCGGGAAATAATGCTTGTCGTCTTCGAGGATCACCATGTCGCGCGCGGCGATCAATCCATCGGTCGAATTCCCCGCAACCAGATCGACTTCCTTGTCGAGCAGCGCGCGATACAGCAAGCCCAGATCCAATATTTTCGGCGGCCCGGCGAAGTCGCAGGCCGTAAGTCCGCACGAGGCCGGGATAGCCGTCGGGGCGCTCCATGAATTCGTATCCGAAGCCGGCGCGCCATTGCGGCGCATAGGGAACGGCATCCGAAATGGTTTTCACGTGCAGGCGGCGGGCATCTTCGCCGCGAATTACCAGCGCGAACGTGTTGTTGAAGCCGAGCGACGGCAGCACGTCGAAATCGAATCGCTGCTTGTACTCGCTTTGCACGCGGGCGAAGACAGCGCTCGGGTCGCTCTCGATCGGATCGTGCAGGATCGCCGTAAGCGCCGTGCCCGTGTATTCGACGTAGGCGTCGATGCGTCCCGCCAGCATGGCCTGCTGGCAGATGAAGCTGCCCGCAAGATAGAAGCGGCGCTCCACGTGAAGATGCGTGCGCGCTTCGATGTGCTGCGCCAGAATTTCGCCAAGCAGCGCCTGCTCCGGAAAATTCTTCGAGCCGATGACGATCGTGTCGCGCGGTCGAGGCTCGCAGCCGCACGCCGCACGCGAGCAAGCCCAGGATCAGAAGCGCTGCGAGGCGTCTCATCGTGGCGTTCATCGCGCCGGGTCGCAGCCATCGCTCGAGAACGCTGAGGAAAAAGTCCGCGCCCAGCGCGAGCAGGGCCGCGGGGATCGCGCCCGCGAGGATCAGCGAATTGTTCACCATCGCGAGCCCGCGGAAAATGTATTCGCCGAGCCCGCCGGCGCCAATGGCAGCGGCGATCGTCGCGATCCCGATGGTCAGCACGGTGGCGACGCGTACGCCCGCGAGAACCGTGGAGAGCGACAGCGGCAACTCGACCTTGAACAGAATCTGGCGAGGCGTCATGCCCATGCCGCGCGCGGCTTCGCGCACGGCGGGATCGACGCTCGTGATTCCCGCGGCCGTATTGCGAATGATCGGCAGCAGTGCGTACAGCGCCAGAGCGGCGATGGCGAGGCGTGCGGCGCGGTCGCCCAGCCACGGAACCGGCAGCAGAAATCCGAAAAGCGCGAGGCTCGGAATCGTCTCCGCAACATTGGCGGTCCCGAGAATGGGCTTCGAAAGCCAGGGCCGCCGCGCGACGAGAATCCCCAGCGGCACGCCGATCGCCACGGCGATCAGCATCGCGATGCCCACGAGCCAGATGTGCTCGATCGTCGCCTGCAGGATCTCATCCGGGTGCCGCTCGAAATATTGAATGACGTTCATGTGCCCCTCTCGAACTGTTCCATGCGTCGCAGTTGCTCCACGTACGCGGCGGCCACCGGCTCGCCCGATGCCAGGAATTCGCGCGGCGAATAGACGCCGCGAATTTCGCCTGCTTCGAACAGCGCGATGCGCGTGCCGAGCAGTAGCGCCTCGCTCGTGTCGTGCGTGACGATCACGATCGTCTTGCCGAGCCGCTTCTGCAGCGCCTGAAATTCCTCGCGCACCTCCGCGCGCGTAAGCGGATCGAGCGCGCCGAAGGGCTCGTCCATCAGCAGAATCGGCGGATCGGCCGCCAGCGCGCGCGCCACGCCCACGCGCTGGCGCTGGCCTCCGGAAAGCTCATGCGGATAGCGCTCAAGGTAGCGCGCCGGATCGAGGCCGACGAGCGTGAGCAGTTCTTCGACGCGCGCGCGGACAAATGGAGCAGCCTTGCGCTCGAGGCGCGGCACGAGCGCGACGTTTTCCGCCACGGTGTAATGCGGGAAGAGCCCCGTCTCCTGGATCACGTAGCCGATGTGGCGGCGCAACGCGATCGGATCCCAGGCGAGCGTCGTGCGGCCGTCGACTTCTATCTCGCCGCCGGTCGGCTCGAGCAGGCGATTGATGAGCTTGAGCGCAGTCGTCTTGCCCGCGCCGCTGCGGCCGAGCAGCACCAGCGTCTCGCCGCGTCGCACCGCGAAGTTGATGTCGCGCAGCAGCACCTGGCCGTTCGGCAGCGTGTAGTGCACGCCGCGAAACGCGATGACGGCGTCGGTGGCCTCGGAATCAGGCAGGGCGTTCGCGCCAGCGCTCATTGGCGCGAATCGCTTTCGAGAAATTTGCGGATATCGCCGAAGACGCGCGCCATCATCGCTTCAGTCAATTTTCCGGTGAACGTATTCTGCTGGCTCGGGTGATAGGAAACGAAGAGGCGCGGCAGGCCGGCGCCAATCTCGTAGCTTGCGCCGTGGCGAAAGGGAAAGGCCGCAGCGCTTTTGATCACGCCGCGCTCTTTCAGCAAGCCGAGATAGACGCGCATGGCAATCCCGCCAAGGGCAAGAAGCGCGCGCGGGCGAAGAAGTTCGAGCTCCTTCTCGAAATACGGGCGGCAGTTCGCCTCTTCCGACGGCAGCGGCTTATTGGCGGGCGGCGCGCAGCGGACCGTGGCCGCCACGTAGGCGTTTTTGAGCGCAAGCCCATCGTCGCGGTGCGTCGAAGTGGGCTGGTTCGCAAAGCCCGCCTCGTAGAGCGCCTTGTAGAGGAAATCGCCGGAGCGGTCGCCGGTGAACACGCGCCCGGTGCGGTTGCCGCCATGCGCCGCGGGCGCGAGCCCCAGGACGAGCAGTTCGGCGCGCGGGTCGCCGAATCCCGGCACCGGCTTGCCCCAGTATTTCCAGCTCGCGGTACGACAGGCGCTTCTCCCGCGCCACCTTCTGCGCGGTACGCGACCAGCCGGGGGCACTTGCGGCACCGGACGATCTTCGCGTTCAGCTGATCGAGCGCACTCATTGCCGCGCTAGGTTAACATCGTCGAGCGGGTTGCAAGAATGAGGTTCTCCTCGGCATACCCTCCATTCGCCTGCTTTTCGACGAATCTCCCGGCGGCCCAAAGTCGTCATAGTAGTATGCAACGGTCCCAGGTATTGGCGAGATGGCTCGCGTGTGCGTGGCTGCCCGCGGCGAAAGGCAGAGGCTCGGTGAACGAAGCTCCGGAAAGAGTTGTGCTCGTGGAAGCGGATTTGGCCAGCCGCGACGCGCTGGAACTGGTATTGCGGGGCGCGGGCTTCGATGTATCGTCATTCGCAGCTGCCAGGGAGGGCCTCGATGCAGTGCGCCAACTCACGCCCGACCTGCTTCTTCTGAATGCTCTTCCGTGCACGGCGGCGAACGTCTCGACTACTGAGCAAGCGCCTCTCCATGCGCACGACGTGGTCGCGGCGATTCGCGGGTCTGCGGCCACTGAGCATGTCCGCGTGATCCTGCTCGTCGGTCCAGCTGCAGAGGAACGCGCCGCAGCGCTCGATCTCGGCGCCGACGACGCGATCTCGCAGCCCTTCGATCCGGCCGAGCTTCTTGGCACGCATTCGCGCGCAAGTGCGGGCGCACCGGGCGGAGAGCCAGACTGCTCGCGCGAACGCGCCTCGCCGAAGAGGGCCAGCAGATGGCCCAGACGGCGTTTCAGGCGCTTGCCGTCACCGAGAAGATGACCAACGACGCCTCTTCGCTCGACCGCCGGCTGAAAATCGGCGTGGGCGCGGCCTTCGCGATCGCGCTCCTGATGGCGGGAACGTATTTTCTTTTCGCGCACAGCGCCAAGAAAGATGTGCAGCGCACCAACGCCACGATTACGCGCCTCGAGCACGGAATCATCAACCAGCAGGACATGCTCGCCGAGGTACGGCGCCTGCGCGACGCGCAAAAGCGGCCGCCGGCGGCGCGTCGACGGAAAGGACGAACTGCAGAAGCATGCGGCCGACCTGCGCGCTCAGATGGCCAATTCGGCGGATGGCCAGGCGCAGGCACTGCAGAAGGAATTGGACGACACCAACGCGCGCCTCAAGCGGCTCGAAAAAGGCGACGACTCCGCGAACGGCTTTATCGCCAAAGACGTCCAGAGCGTCTGCTTGCTGCACGTCACCGTCGGCTTCCGCAACCAGGACAGCAAGTCAGCGCCTGCGCTACGCGGGTCTGAATCCTCAGGGCGAACCCATCCAGGATAGCGACGGCAATCCGCTCCTGACGCTTGAAGGAAATGGGCCGGAAGTGAAGGTCGATGTGTTCGGCACGGGCTTCACGGTAGGGACCGACGGCCGAATCATCACGAACCGCCACGTCGCCGAGCCCTGGTGGAACAACGACGAACTCAACGCCGTGACCAGCCAGGGTTTCCAGGCCGAGATATCCTCCATTCGCGCCTATTTTCCCGGCGACCCGCGCGCGTTCCACGCCGAGATCGAGGACATCTCGAAGGATGCCGATCTCGCGACGATGCGCGTCGACATGCAGGACCTGAAGCGTCCGGCGCTTTCCATCGATTCCGCGAAGGGCGCCACGACGGCGGGCGATCCGGTCGTCCTGATGGGCTACGCCACGGGGCTCGCCGCGATTCTCGCGCGCACCGACGAAAAAACGGCGCAGCAGATCCTGACGCAGAGCGGCGGCGACGTCTCGCAGATTCTCGACGCGCTCGCTCACCGCGACCTGATTCATCCTCTGATCACGCAAGGGCATATCGGCGACATCCTCCCGGACAAAATCGTATTTGACGCGCAGACTACTTCCGGCGGCTCGGGCGGCCCGCTCTTCAATCAGGACGGGAAAGTCATCGGCGTTACCTACGCGATACTTGAAGGGCTTCGGCGGCTCGAATTTCGGCATTCCCATCCGGTTCTCGGAGCCGCTGCTCTCCGCGGCCGCTTGCGCACGCGTCAAATTGACACGTCCGACAGTGCCCCGTTAGCATGGTCCGAGCAACCTCCAATCAGGCTAAAATCGGGTTGTGACGCGCGCCGGGCGGGATTGGCAGCCGCGCCCAAACGAAACGAATGGAAACGATTTCACGCGAGAAGACGATCCTCGACCGAATCGTCGAGGCGCGGCGCGAGTCGGTCGCGCACAGGAAACGTGTGCTGCCGGATGTCGCGCTGAAGCTGGCGGTCGGCAAGGGCTGATCCGCCGCGCGATTTTCCCGGCGCGCTTTCGCGCGCGGGCTTCAACGTGATCGCGGAGATCAAGAAGGCATCGCCTTCGCGCGGCGTGATTCGCGACGATTACGCGCCCGCCGATCTGGCGCCGAGGCTCGAGGGCGCGGGCGCCGCGGCGTCTCTCCGTGCTCACGGAGGAGGAGTTTTTCTCCGGCTCGCTCGGGGATCTTAAAGGCGGCGCGCAAAGGCGACGTGAGCATTCCAGTCCTGCGCAAGGACTTCATCATCGATCCGTGGCAGGTGTGGGAGACGCGCGCGGCGGGCGCGGACGCGTTTTTGCTGATCGCGGCGATCCTCGGCGATGAGACGCTGCGCGAGCTATTGGAACTGGGGCGTTCGCTCGGCATGGAGCCGCTCGTCGAGGTACACACGCGCGAAGAAGTAGGGCGCGTGATCGCGGCGGGATGCGCGGATCATCGGAGTGAACAACCGCGACCTGCGGAATTTCGATGTGCGCGTGGAAACGTCGCTCGAACTGGTGGAAGCGATTCCTGAAGACTGCATCGCGGTGAGCGAATCCGGATTGCGCACGCATGACGATCTGGCGCGGCTGCGCAACGCGGGCTTCGACGCGTTCCTGATCGGCGAGCATTTGATGAAGGAGCCCGATCCGGCCGTCCCGCTGCGGGCGTTGATCGGAACCGATCCTGCCGCGGGCGCCTCAAGGCCATGGCCAAAGTGAAAGTTAAAATCTGCGGGATCACGAATTGGGTGGATGCGCGGCGAGCGGTCGCCGAAGGCGCCGAGCTGTTGGGATTTAATTTTTATGCGGGCAGCCCGCGATATGTCGAGCCCGCGATGGCCAAGAAGATCGTGCGTCGGCTGCCGAAGACAGGTTTTAGTCGTCGGCGTGTTCGTCAATGAGAGCGAGCAGAAAATGCTCGAGATCGCGCGTGCGGTGGGACTCGACGCGCTGCAGCTGCATGGAGACGAGACGCCGGCGATGGTCGCACGGCTGAAACGCTCGTTTCCGGTGATCAAGGCGATTCGCGTGAAACAATCGTCGGCTGGCCAGGACAACTGCAAACCTATCAAGGCAGGCGACGGCGCTGCTGCTCGACGGTTTCGACGCACAACGGCGCGGCGGCACGGGCAAAACGTTCGATTGGGAAATCGCGCGGCGGGCCAAGAAATATGGGCGTGTTTTTCTCGCGGGCGGCTTGACGCCTGAAAACGTAGGCGAGGCGATTCGCGCGGCGCGACCGTATGCGGTGGATGTTTGCAGCGGCGTAGAAGCGCGGCCCGGGAAAAAGGATCCGGCACGCGTCAAGCGGTTGATGCGCGCGGTGCGGACGCCAAAAAGCCGCAGAAACCGAAGAGGTCGGCATGAGTGCGATCGCGCAGGCGGTGCCGGATACGCGCGGCCGCTACGGGCCGTACGGTGGACGATATGTCCCTGAAACGCTCGTCGCGCCGCTCGAAGAGCTCGAACAGGCCTATGCCGCGGCCGGCGCCGATCCCGCCTTTCACACGCAGCTCGATGACCTGCTGAAGAATTTCGCCGGGCGTCCCACCCCGCTGCAGTTTGCGTCGCGCTTGACCGAGCATCTGGGCGGCGCGCGTATTTATTTGAAGCGCGAAGACCTGCTGCACACGGGCGCGCACAAGATCAATAACTGCCTCGGGCAGGGACTTGCTCGCCGTGCGCATGGGCAAGAAGCGCGTGATCGCGGAAACCGGCGCGGGGCAGCACGGCGTCGCGACCGCGACCGTCGCGGCGCGGCTCGGCCTGACGCTGCACAGTCTACATGGGCACGGAGGACATGGAGCGCCAGCGGCTCAACGTGGACCGCATGCGCCTGCTCGGCGCGGAAGTGATCGGCGTCGATGCCGGCAGCCGCACGCTGAAGGACGCGATCAACGAGGCCATGCGCGACTGGGTCACCAACGTGCGCACGATCGCACTACCTGCTCGGCTCCGTGCTCGGCGCGCATCCGTATCCGCAAATCGTGCGCGACTTTCAGAAAAGTCATCGGCGAAGAGGCGCGCGCGCAGATCCTGCAGGCCGAAGGCCGGCTGCCGGATTATCTCTTCGCATGCGTCGGCGGCGGGTCGAATGCGATCGGCCTGTTTCGACGCGTTTCTCGGCGATGCGGCGGTGAAGATGGTGGGCGTCGAAGCAGGCGGACGCGGGAACGCGCTCGGCGAGCACGCCGCGCGGCTCGCAGCGGCGGCACGGATTCACGGGCGCGCGGCCCGGAGTGCTTGCAGGGAACGTACACCTACGTCCTGCAAACAGCCGACGGACAGATCGCCACCGACGCACTCGATTTCAGCGGGCCTCGATTACCCGGCGAGTTGGCCCGGAGCACGCATGGCTCGCGGACGAAGGCCGCGCGGAGTACACGGCCGTAAGCGACGAGGCTGCCATCGAAGCCGCCCGCACGCTCGCGCACAAGGAAGGCATCATTCCCGCGCTCGAGTCGGCGCATGCAGTGGCGAACTTGATCGACGCGTGCGCCCGAAATGAAGAAAGACGAAATCGTCATCCTCAATGTCTCCGGCCGCGGCGACAAAGACATGGAAACGCTTTCGCGCTATGTCTGAGGCCGCCATTCCGAAGTCGTCTCGATCCGCCATCGACCAAGCAACCCGCAGGGAAATCCGTGCATCGGCAGGCGCGGGCAGAATCGAAGCGCGATTCGCACAGCCTCGCCAAGGCCGGCGAAATGGGCCTGGTCGCCTATATCACTGCGGGCGATCCGTCGCTCGACGCGACCGAAAAAATCGTGCTCGCGGCGGCCGAAGCCGGCGCGGATGTGATCGAGCTTGGGCGTCCCATTCAGCGATCCCGTAGCGGACGGGCCCACGATCCAACGCGCGAGCGAACGCGCGCTTGCGCTCCGGGACCACGCTTGCGGGCGTGATCGACGTCGTCAAGCGCGTGCGCACGATGAGCGACGTGCCCGCTGATTCTTTTCAGCTATTACAATCCGATTCTGCAGATGGGCCTGGAGAAGTTCGCCAGCGCGGCGGCCGCCGCAGGCGCCGATGGCGCGCTGGCAACCGATCTGACGCCCGAAGAAGCGGGCGATTATCGCGCGGCGATGCGGGCGCACAGCCTCGACACGATTTTTCTGGCGGCGCCCACGTCGACCGACGCGCGCCTCGCCAAAATCGCCGAGGTTTCGAGTGGATTCCTCTACCTGATTTCCCGCACCGGCGTGACCGGCGAGCGCAGCGCCCTTCCCGAGGAGCTTCCGGAACTCGCGCGCCGCGTGCGACGATTTACCAAGCTGCCGCTCGCGGTCGGATTCGGAATCTCACAGCCCTCGCACGTTTCCATACTTGGAGGCATTGCCGATGCGGCCGTCGTTGGCTCCGCACTGGTGGCGGAGATCGAGAAATCGACGAACGCAGACGACGCCGCGAGCCGCGTAGCCGCCAGAATCCGCATCCTGAAAGCGGCCGCTTGCGAAGGCGTGAGCCGCAGAGGCATCGAGCAGAGGTAGCAACAGAAAGCCGGACGCGCGCCGGAGGTGCCCGCGAAGTTGTAGTAAACTGACCCCTTCCGCCGCAATCATGTTTCGAGGAGAGATGGATGGACAAGCGCGTTGCGAATGCCGAAGCGGTGATCGGCCGCGTCAAAGACGGCGCGACGATCCTGATGGGTGCTTTCGGCACCTGCGGCGTCCCCGAAAACCTGATTCGCGCGCTGGTCAAGCAAGGAAGCAAGCAGCTCACGGTCGCTTCGAATAATCCCGGCATCGACGGCTACGGCATCGGGCTTTTGCTCGAGAATCGGCAGGTCAAGAAGCTGATCGCGAGCTATGTGGGCAGCAACAAGTTTTTCGAGAAGCTCGCGCTAAACAACGAAATCGAGATGGAATTGAATCCGCAGGGCACGCTTGCCGAGCGCATCCGCGCTGCCGGCGCCGGGATTCCCGCGTTTTTCACGCCGACAGGGTACGGCACGATGGTCGCCGAAGGAAAGGAAGTGCGCGAATTCAACGGCCGGCCGCACATCCTCGTTCCCGCGCTGCGCGGCGATTTCGCGTTCGTGAAAGCGTGGAAGGGCGACCGCTGGGGCAATCTCGTCTACCGGAAGACCGCGCGAAATTTCAATCCGGTCGTGGCTACCGCCGCCGATTACGTGATCGCGGAAGTCGAGCAGCTGGTCGAGCTCGGAGAACTCGATCCCGACGGCGTTCACACGCCCGGAATTTTCGTCGATGCCATCTTTCAGGGCACGGACTATCTGAAGCCGATGGAGCCCGGACCGAAGCGCAAGCGCGGTGCGGCATGATGGCTCCAGCCAGTGGACAAACGGGAAATCATCGCGCGGCGCGTGGCGCAGGAAATGCGCGACGGCTACTACGTCAATCTCGGCATCGGCATTCCCACGCTCATCCCGAATTACCTGCCGCCGGGCGTTGAAGTTATCATGCAATCGGAAAACGGCATGCTGGGCATCGGGCCGTATCCCTATGAGGGCGAAGAAGACCCTGATCTTGATCAACGCCGGCAAAGAACCGGTCACCGAAATTCCGGGCTGCTGCTATCTTCTCGAGCGCCGACTCCTTCGCTATGATTCGCGGCGGCCATATCGACGTTAGCGTTCTCGGCGCGCTTCAAGTCGACGAAAAAGGCAACCTCGCAAACTGGGCAGTCCCGGGAAAGATGCTGAAGGGCATGGGCGGGGCAATGGATCTGGTGGCCGGCACGAAGCGCGTGATCATCGCGATGGAGCACGCGACGAAGGATGGCGGGCCCAAAATCATGAAGAAGTGCACGCTGCCGCTCACGGGTGTCGGCGTCGTCGACCTGATCGTCACCGAACTCGCGGTAATCGAGGTAACGCCGAAGGGCTTGCTGCTGCGCGAAGTAGCCGCGGGCGTGACGCCGGAAGACGTGCAAAAGCTGACCGAGCCGAAGCTCGAGCTCGCGCCCGGCCTGCAAACGATTTCCGTCTGATTCGAATTTCTTGGGAGGAGCGATGGAGCCGCGCTCGATTGTCGTCGTGAGCCTGCACAGTCCGAAGGAGCGGCTGTGGGGCGAGCTGGTGGAAATTTCGAGCGCCGGAGTCACGCTGCGCGGGATCGATCTCGGCTCGTTCGATGATTTCATCCTCCAGGTTCTGCATCCGGAGGGCGACCGCATCGGCTTGCCGACGCTGTTTTTCCCGATGCTGCGAATCGAGCGGATCGCGCTCGACGAGGCGCGCGGCTCGATTCCCTCGCTCGCGGAAATGTTCGAGAAAAAGGTGGGCCGCTCGCTGGTGGACTACCTCGCGCAGTTCGCCTGATTCGAGCCTCTGCCCGTCGTTCGTGTTTTGCCGAGACTGGACCAGATGATGCCAATACACAACCGAATCCTGACCGTTCCCAATCAGCTCACATTTCTGCGCCTTGCCTTCCTTCCCTTTTTCATCATCGCGATCAAGTACGACCGCTACGATTGGGCGCTCGGCATCCTGATCGTCGTCAGGCGTGAGCGACGGGCTCGATGGCCTGCTCGCGCGCGGCTTGAATCAGCGCACGCCGCTCGGGGCGTATCTCGATCCGATCGCGGATAAGCTGCTGCTTTCGTCGTCGTATTTCGTGCTCGCGCTCAAAGGCAAAATCGGCTGGTGGCTGGCGATCATGGTGCTGGGGCGCGACGTGCTGATTCTCGTCGCGTGCGCCGTGATTCTGCTGACGGTCGGGCTACCGCCCGTTTCCTCCAAGCATCTGGGGAAAAGCCACCACGTTCTTCGAAATTTCGCTCGTCACGCTCGTGCTGTTGTTGGCCGTGTGGGAGAACCAGCCGTTGCGGCTGCTGCGGGAAACGTGCGCGTACTGCGTCGCCGCCTTTGTGATGATCTCTGGCATTCACTACAGCATCGTGGTTGCCCGGCAATTGCACGCCGAGGAGACGCCGCCCACCCCTGCCGCGAAATAGGGCCGCGCGCAAATCAGTGCCTCGCTATCTTCCCATCGCGCTCAGCCCCGCCATCACAAAACTTGCGACCACAACGAGAGCCGCGCCCCAGCCCATCGCATACGCTCGCTTGCGCTCTTCCGGCGACGCCGGCGGGCGATCGGCCATGAGCTTGCCAAGAACGAACCCGGAGACGAATCCTCCCAGGTGAGCCCAGTTGTCGACTCCCGGAAACAGGAATCCCCAAACGACGATGTAAACAAGCCAGCGCAAGATTTGGTTGCGCATCATTTGCATGCCGATGCTGCGCCGACCTGTGGTTACGGCAAGCATCATCCCAATCAATCCCAGCAGCGCGCCCGAGGCACCCACGCTGAATTTCCCCATGAAGCTGCTCAGCAGGTAACCGCAGACACCTGTCACGACACAAATAAAGGTGAAGCGGGCCGACCCGTAGAGCTCTTCGATTTGCGGGCCGATGTCCATCAGCACCCACATGTTGAAGAAGATGTGCAGGACGCTCGCGTGCAGAAAGATGGCGGTCACAAACCGCCAGGGCTGCGAAAGATCGATTGGCAAGGGCAACGAGGCGCCGAGGCGTATCAAAACGTTGCCGTCGATTGCGCCGAAATTCAAAATCCCCAAGAACCCGCCGCCCCCCATCCCTACGCCGCCATTCTTCGAAAAAGTAGCCAGAAAGCTCGCCGCGAAAATTACGCAGCAGACGGTCAAGATCGCATAGGTCGCAGGCGCGGTCGTCGGCAGCAGCTGGCCCAGTGAACGGCTGGCCGCTGCGAGCGAGAACCTCACACTCGCGCCGCATTGGGGGCAGCGCGTTGCCACCGAGCCGACCAGATTGCCGCACGACGGGCAAATTTTCGGCCGCGGCTGCGAGCGTCCGCCGAAGAATCCACTCATGTAGTCTTACCGTTCCTGTCTGCCGAGACGATGCGACCGCACGCTGATAAACGCGATTGTTCCGTTGCTTCCTTGCGAGAATGCGAGTGCATTCCTATAATACCGAACTTGAGTGCAAACCAGTGAATCGGGACACCGCGTGAGATTCTTTGGCTCGCGGAAGAGTTTTCAGCGCACAGCAGTGCATGGGGCGCGCCGTGGCCGCGTGGCTTTTCTGCGGTGCCTCGCGCTCCTGTCGGCCATCGCCCTGGTCGCTGCGGGTTGCGCTCACCGGACATACACGCCGCAAGCTCCCGCGCCGGTGCCGCAGCCTTCCGCTCCCTCGGCTCCGCCTCCATCCGTCGAGACGCAGCCCGCGATTCCCGGCCAATACGTGGAAGAGGGCGTGGCATCGTGGTACGGCATCCCCTTCAACGGCCACAGGACGTCGAACGGCGAGATTTACGACATGCACGCATTCACGGCCGCGCACCGCACGCTGCCCTTCGGCTCGCTGGTTCGCGTCACCAATCTTCGAAATGGAATGCAGACCGAAGTCCGCATCAACGATCGCGGCCCCTTCGTCGCAAACCGCGTCATCGATCTTTCGCTATCGGCGGCGCAGGCTATCGGCATGGTCGGCCCAGGCACCGCGCCGGTGCGGCTCGAAGTCGTGTCGGGGCCGAATCCGACGCAAGGTTTCTTCGGCGTGCAGGTGGGAGCGTTCGCGAACGAGGACAATGCGAATAGGTTGCGAGCCCAGCTCGCGATGCGTTACTCATCCGTGAGCATCGCCGTCTACGACTCGCCGAATGGCACTTTCTACCGCGTGCGCGTGGGGCGCTTGCCAACCGAAGAAGCGGCGCGGCAGCTTGCGGATCAGTTGCGCGCCAACGAGCAATTCATCACCTTCGTCGTGCGCCTCGACAACTGATGCCGACCTCACGTTCGCCGCGCTTTAGAATTACAATGTAACCCTGCTATGTGGCGCCTGGGGCGGCGTCGCACGGTGCTTCACCACGGTTTGATGAAAATGACCCGATCGATTCGCGCGCAACACATCGGCTCCCTGCTGCTGGCAGCTTGCCTGTCAGCGGGATTCCTTGCCGCGGCCGGACTGACCGCGCGTTCCTCGCTCCACGCCCAGGCGCCGTCCACGCCCCTGACGACGTGGAACGTCACCATCGTGCTGCCGCCCAGAATTGTCGCGGGCCGTCCAGCCACTCTCGCGGCCCTCGGCGTCGACGGTAGACTTGCTTCAGGCGTGAAGGTTGATGTCGGGGACCAGCATCTGACGACGGACCCGACCGGTCGCGCGCTTTTCAGTGCGCCCGCATCGGCAGGCTACATTCTCGCAGAGGCGTCGGGATCGTCCGTCGCAACCCTCGTCGACCCGCCGGCGGCCGATCCTTCGCCCTCAATCTCGGTGGCGCCCGTGATTTCGCTGCACGATCGGTTTTCGATTTGCGGCACGGCGCTGAGCGGCCGGGCCGATGGGAATCTTGTGAAAATCAATGGGCAGCTCAGCCTCGTGCTTGCTGCGTCTCCTGAATGCATCGTCGTCCTGCCGGGGCCGAAAGTGGAGGCTGGGTCTGCGACGATTTCCGTGGCGACGGACACCGCGCAATCCACCGCGAAAACGTCTGTTGTGGCGCTCGCATTCGAGCCGCCGAATCCGGCGCTCCTGCCCGGCAAGAAAGGCGATCTCCTGGTTCACGCGCAAGGATCGGCCGAGAAGCTGCGGCTGGTGGTCGACAATCAAACGCCCGGCGTGCTCCGCTTCTTGCGCGGCGAGACGCAAGAGGTCGTTACGAGCGGAGGGGCGGAAAATACGGCCGCCATCAGAGTGCAGGCGGTTGCATCGGGAACTTTCTCATTCCATGCCCGCGTAATCGGCGATCCTAACCCGGCGGTCGCGCTCCGGTATCTGCAGGCGGCCGAACTTCTCGCACCAAAGGATTCGCAGCGCGACATCCAGAAGCTCATCGATCATCTGGAACGTCATCCGCAGGAGTCCGATCGAGTTGCGGTCGCGCTGGACCAGATTCGCTCGGCAACGATCGCCGGCGATCTGCGCACATTGCTGGACGCCGCCCGCGCTGCTTTGTAGAAGTCGATCCACCAAGTGCCTTACGCGGTCGGAGCTTCAGTTCACCCTGAACGAAGTGAAGGGCTCCGACATAAGAGACCAAGGGAATTGGGCTTCAGCCACTGAGGAAACCCTTCTGCTGCTATTCGTCCGATGGCGGCAGCAATGCTTGCTGCACCGGCTCGGCCTCCGGTAGCGCTCCCTGCGACATCTGCTCGATCGAATTCGTGACGCGCGTCAGCCGCGCGTCCGCGTCTTCGTAGCTCTGCTGAGCGTGCCGCAGGTGATTGCCAAGTTTCCCGTAAACATCGCTGAAGATTTCCAGTTGTTTCTTCACTCCGGCAAGCCCGGCGAAAAGGTGCCGCGCATTCTCCTCGAATTTCTGCCCCTGCAGGCTGATGGCGACCGCGCTCACGAACGCGCACAGTACGTTTGGTGAAACCGGCAGGACGCGTTTCGCGCGGCAGTATTCGTCGAGCCGCCCGTATTTCGAATCCTGGGTCATCAGCAGCTCGTAGTAGACGCCCTCGGATGGCACGAACATCAGCGCGTAGTCGAATGTGTGTTCGTGCGGCAGGATGTATTTCTCGGCGATCGATTCGGCGTGTTTGCGCACGGCGAGCGAGAAATCGCGGCGCGCCTCATCGCCGCTATCGACAAGCCTTCGATACGCCTCCAGCGGAAACTTCGAATCGATGCACAGCAGGCGGTCGCCGCTGCGCACGATCGCGTCCACGATGCTGCCGGTCGATGCGAAGCGGTGCTGCATGGCGTACGCGCTCTGCGGCAGTGCGTCCGAGAGCAGCGTATCCAGCATGGTTTCGCCCAGCGCCCCGCGCGTTTTCACCCCGCTCAGAATATCCTGCAGCGTCGACGTCGTCTTCGAAAGGTCCTGGCTCGCCTGCTGCATCTCGCCAATCCGCTGGCTCATTTGCATCAGCATGTCGGTCGACGACTGCAACCGCCGTGACACCTCGCGCTGCGCGTCGCTCGTGAGCTGCCCCGTGGTGGCGACGCCGGTTTGCAGCTCCTGGCGGACCTGGCCGAGCTGCTGCGTCACCGATTGCGCGAGTTGGTTGATTTGCGTGTTGATCTGCGACGCCACCGCCTGGCCCTGCGTGGCCAGCGAGTTCTGCATTTCCTGGCGCACCGCGGAAAGTTCCGCGTCGGATCGGTGGCTCGCCGACCACACGATCGCGCCCACGGCTACGATTGCAAGGATGCCTGCGATGAGCCAGGGAAGAAGAGTCATCGCCATTCACTTTAGCGCGAAGTGCGGCCCACGAGAAGCCAGTCGATCGTGTTTAGGATGCGTCCCCGTGCTGAAACCCGGCGCTTCTTTCGCTATACTGTGCCTCCGAGGCGCGGTACCCAAGTGGGAAGGGAGAGGTCTGCAAAACCTTCATTCGTGGGTTCGATTCCCACCCGCGCCTCCAGCATTTCCGCTACTTCTTGCCTCCACATCCTTGAGTAAGCAATCCCGGCAGAGACAGCCATCGTTCTTGCGAGGCATGGACGGTGAGGAAGTTGAGCGCACCAGCATTCACCTCCGGGATCGCAGGTCATGGGCGCAGTGCAGCGAGCACAGTATGTCTTCATAATGATCGCTCAAAGCTTCATCCCTCGAGCCGTGTGACGGCTTCCGCTCGCAGTTATCTCGTCCCCGTGTTCTAAGACTACTTCTTCTTGCCCTTTGCCTTCGACGTGGCGGGCTTGGGTGCGGGCGCCATCATGCGCTTCATCGCCTCGGCCATGCCGGGAGCGTTCTTGCTGCGCCACGCTTCGAGCTTTTCGACGTGCTTTTGGAGATTTTCGTGGAGGTGCGGATTCCCGTAAGCGGCGCGCCACTCAGCGATGATCGGCTTCATGCGTCCCCAGACCATCCACTGCTCGCCGCTATTTTCGAAGAAGAATTCCTCGTCGATCAGCCCGCGATTCACGATGCTCGCCACCATTCCCCAATAGGTGATCACCATGCGGGCGTACGCACTCTCCTTGCTGCCCATCGGCGCCATCTTGGACATCTCCGCGAACGACGCCGGGCGAAAATTCCCCGAAAACCAGCTTCGCGCCTCGCGCATCACGGGCTCGCGCCGCATGTCGTACAACTTCAGCATCAAATTCACCTGTTCGTGCGTCACTTCACCCATCGTTCTCTCCTTGTGCAAGGTGGATTACGGGTCAGATTGCAAATCATTTCGTCGTGCCGGAATCAGGATCCAGCCGACGCTGCGTGGCCTTGCAGTTCGACCTTATGCGTATTGGCGAGCGGAATTTGCGAGCCCTCGAAGGCCAGCTTGATGCGCCGGCGAAGTTCCCGCGACACGTCGTCCTTGCGGTTGAGCGCCGTGCGCACCTGCAGCCGCAGCACCGTGCCATCCAGCGACATCGATTCCACGCCCAGCACGCGCGGCCCATCCATCAGCGCCGGAGACCAACTCGCGTCGTTGCGGAAATCGTTCGCGATTTTCTCGAGCTCCGCGAGCGCCCGCCCGATCTCCTCGGCCGACGGCACCGTCACGTCGATAAACGCCTGCGACCAGTCTCGATTCAGATTGGCCACCTGCCCGACGAGCGAGTTCGGGATCGTGACGATCGCCCCACTGGCGTTGCGCAGCACCGTGCGCCGCAGCGTGAGATATTCCACGCGCCCCGTTTCGCCGTTCAGCTGGATCATATCGCCGACCACATATTGATCTTCGAAGACGATAAAGAATCCGTTGATCAAGTCCTTCACCAGCGTCTGCGCACCAAAGCCGAGCGCAAGACTCGCGACGGCCGCTGTCGCCGCAACCGGCGTCACGTCGAAACCTAACTCCGGCAGCGCCGTCAGAATCGCAACCGCAAGGATGATCCAGACGCCGAGGCTATAGAGCAGGCCGGCCATCGTGCGCGTCTGCTGCTCGCGCAGCTGCGCGACCCGCGTCGGGCCCTTCGAGGCTTGCACGAGGCGCGAGGTGACGGCTTTCAGAATGCGCGCCAGAATGATCGCGAGAAGCGCGATGGCGAGAATGCGCACGCCGCGCGTTTCGGCGATCTCCACCCAGTGAGAGAGGAACTCGTTCATGATGTGTGAACGGCGGAATTATACCATTCGTCCCGGGATGCGCCCTAGGTCATCGCGCTCCCGCCGCGTCCGCCTGCATGTCAGCGCGCTCGCAGCATCCGCCAGGCCGGATTCTTTTGCTCGCATCCGCGGGGCAAGGTAGAATTGATCGCGACGTTCCTTCGTGCAATCACCGCATCCGCATTGCGAACGTCACTGTGCGCCCGTAGCTCAGATGGATAGAGCGTGTGCCTCCGAAGCACAAGGTCAGAGGTTCGAATCCTCCCGGGCGCGCCACTTCCCGCGAACTTTATTTTCAACAACATCTGATCCCTCTCCGCCGATCCTCCGCGAACTCAGGCGCAAAGGGCTTGGAATTGCCGTGATCGGAACCCAGTGAGAGCTTTGTTTTTGTTATAGGGGGCCCGTCGCGCGATAATCAACCCACGATATGAGCACACTGGAAACGCCGCAGGCGCCAAAAAGTTCGTTCGCGCCCGACATGACCTGGACGCAGCAAGTTCCGCAGAGCAAGCGATTGAACTGCATCGCAGCGGCCGAGGAAGTATTTGCCCAGGCGGAACAGAAACTGGCGCAGGTCGAGAAGACCGGCCTCGACCGGGCGGAGATCCGCGTCGCGGCGTTTATGCCGCGGCTGCCGGATGTGGAAGTCGACCGCGGCTCCCGCCGGTACGCTAGCTATATGACGAAGCAGTTCCGCCGGCACGGCCTGGATTTTCGCGTCGAGGAAGCGCGCAGCGCCGACGCCCTGGAACTGCTGCTGATGGGCGCGCAAGTCCACGAAAAGATCTATGGGACATTTATCTTCTTCCCGGCGCCGTACGGCAAGACGGAGGATTACTTTCTGCGGCGGGTGCGGCCGGAGAAGGACATCGAAGGGCTCACAGTCGAGAATACCGGCCGCATGGCGCTGAACGTCAAGACGGTCGACGAAGAAGAGAAGTACGAAGGCGTCGTGCCCTGCACGGCAAAAGCGATCCTCACTCTGCTGCACCAGCACGGCGAGATCAGGAATATGTTTCCGCGCGATGCCCGGCAGAGCGGTCCGACGGTGGCGATCTGCAATAGTTCGCCGCGCATCGGCATTCCGCTGCAAAGTATGCTGATGCGGATCGGGGCCACCGCGCTCATGATCCATCCGCAGACCCGGCCGGAAGACCGGGAAGCGTATCTCAAGACCGCTGACATCATCGTGACCGCATTCCCGGCGCAGTCCGAGGCGGACCTGGTGCGCGACGTAAAAGACGGCGTCGTGATCATCGATTGTTCCACCGAAGGGAACTTGCATGCGGACGTGCTGCACAAAGCCGCCTATCTATCGACCCACGACAATCATCTGGGGCAGATTACGACAGCGCTTGCGCTCTACAACACCGCCTTGTGCGCGCTCTGGCAGCGTGGGATGAAGGAATAGCGCTCGCTGCACCGGTGGCGTGATTCGGTGATAGACTCTCGCTCGCAAACCACGAATAAAATGGGAGGCGTTCGATGAGTCGTATTCTTTGCAAGTGGATCGTGCTCTCGGCCGTGCTGTTGGCGCCGGCGGCGAGTTTCGCGCAGATGGCCTGCACGCGCGACGGCCTGCAAGCTGCCACCAATCTCTACCTTGACGCCCAAACCAAGGGCGACACTTCCGGCCTGCCGCTGGCGACCGGGCTCGCGTATATCGAAAACATGCAGGTCGTCGACATCAAGACCGGCGTCATTCAAAAACCGCTCAAGATCGATTTTCATCGGACCTTGATTGACCCGGCAACGTGCCAGACATTCACCGAAGTGATCGTCACGGACAAAAGCCACCCATACGTGCTCGGCACGCGCCTCAGAGTCAATCACGACAAAATCGCGGAGATCGAATCGATGGTAACGCAGGAAGGCGACTGGCTGTTCAGCGCCGATAACTACTACAAGTGGTCGCCCACCGAGGATTGGGGTGCGATTCCGCCGGACCAGCGCGATAGCCGCGATACCCTGGTTGCCGCGGCCAACGCCTACCTCGATGCTTTCCTGGAAAAGAAGCTCGATCTAGTGCCGTGGGGATATCCGTGCAACCGGACTGAAGGCGGCATCCGCACTGGCAAAGGCCTCCCGACGGATAGCTGCTCGGTAGGCGTGCCGGCGGGCGTCAACATCGTGGCGCGGCGCTTCGTCGTCGACGAATCGATTGGAGCGGTGGTCGCGTTCTGTACCTTCGGTGTCGGCGGATTGCCGGATACCCACCTCTTCCGCGTTGAGAAGGGCAAGCTGCGTTACGTCCACACCTTGACGCACGTGCCGCCGGGCTACCACGTTCGGGTTAACGGGAAGCCCGTATCGAGCTCCGCGCCCAGTTCTTCGCCCAGCACTGCGCCACCCGACAAGCAGCAATGAACTGAAATCGGGTCCCAATTACACGCGTGAGGAGATAACCGTCGGGGGGGAACCGGGCGGTTTGGGATGTTGCCTTCGGCGGCAAGCAAACAGGTGAACGCGAGAGCGGGATCGCCTTTGCGCCTGTCGTCGCGGATCAAATACTGTCTGCGATTCACTAGACGTGCAATAGTGCCTTTCGCTCCCACCGCCCACGCGTTATGAATGTCGAGCACGAACGCGGCGTTCAAATCGAGAGAATCCGTATGTTCCCAATGAACGCCAAAATCATCAGAGACGTCTTCGCCGCTAGGGCCAACAGTGGCGACCGTCGCGCCGTCGATCGACACCACCGCGGAACGGTATCCTCCCGGCTGCTGCGCTGCGAGATGCCACGTTTTTCCCTGGTCCCGGGAGTATGCGGCCACGCCATATGGCCGATTCTGATCTTTGTAGTCGCCGCCCACCACGTTCACCGCATATGTGGTCGACGAGACGGAAAATATTCCGGATGATGCGTTGCCGCTCGCGATCGGCGTTTCCACCGCGTCCCATGTCTTCCCCATGTCCGCGGAGTGAAACACGCGCGCGACCTCGCCGCCCCCTGTGCCGAAATACATGCCCCTATCGCGGTCGACAGCAAGTGAGGTTCCGCTCGCGGCAAACGCGCCCTCGCCGGGAAGAGCGGCGGGCATGCCGTCGCCCGGGAGTTCCTTCCAGTCTTTGTAATGATTCGTGGCCACGATCACGAATTTGCCGTCGATAGGATCGCTCAGCGCATAGCAATCTCCGTCGCAGACGAGGGCATCGAGAAAAAACGCCTTGCGCGAGTCGGTAAATTCCAGCCTCCAATGCTCGCCGCCATCGGTCGTTTTGTAGATGCGGGATTTGTCTCCTTCTCCGCTCGACATCACAAAGGCACTCTTGGCGTCGAACGCCACAATGCTCCGGAAATCGAGCGCGTCGCCTCCGGCCACGTGCAGACGCTTCCAGGTTTTGCCGAGATCGTTCGAAAGAAGGATCACGCCGTTCGAGCCGCAAGCCCACACGGCAATGTGTTCTACCCCGTCTGAATCTACGGATTCCGTTGCGCTGACGCCTCGCAGGTTGGTGTCCATCCCGCTGGTTTGCACTGACCACGATACCTTATCGCTTTCGCTGCTTGGCGCGCGCCACATCGACGCGCGAACGGTTGGGCCGGCAAACATCACCACGAGTGCCAGCAGCATCGTCGGCGTGCAGGTCCGCATACCGCGCATTCTAACAATGTTTTCCTTCGGCGGGGCTGCTTCGGTTGCGGTCGCCAGCTTCCCCTGCTTTCCCCGCAGCAGAACGTGTCCAGCCTGAATGCGCTATCCCGTGTGATCGCCGATTGCTAAAATCCGCGGAGCCTTGATGACCCCCGCCGGGCCGACAGCGATTCGCGGAGAAGCCGCTCTCATTAGCGCGCGGCTCGATCGCCTTCCCACAACGCGATATATCTGGAAACTCGTGCTGCTGCTCTCGCTGGGCGGCTGTTTCGAGTTCTACGATCTCTTCCTCATGACGTACATCGGCCCGGGCTTGGTCCGTAGCGGGCTCTTCTCGGCCGCCTCCGTTTCCTTCTTCGGGCTCACGGGGCTCGCGAGTTTTGTGGCCGCCACATTTGCCGGGCTCTTCATCGGGACGCTGGCCTTTGGATTTGCCGCCGATAAGCTTGGTCGCCGCACAATCTTCACGTATTCGTTACTGTGGTACACCGTCGGCTCGATCGTGATGGCCTGCCAGACCAGCACGCCGGGAATCCTGTTGTGGCGCGTGGTCACGGGGATCGGTATCGGCGTCGAGCTGGTAACGATCGATACGTATATCGCCGAGCTCATGCCCAAGAAGGTGCGCGGCCGCGCATTCGCGGTGAATCAGGTCGTGCAATTCACCGCCATACCATTCGTCGCTCTGATCTCCTGGCTGCTTGTGCCGCGCACCCCTTTCGGCGTCGACGGCTGGCGCTGGGTTGTGCTGCTTGGCTCGGTCGGCGCAATATTCGTCTGGTTCATCCGCCGAGCCATTCCGGAAAGTCCTCGCTGGCTGATCGCTCGCGGTCGCATCTCCGAAGCGGAATTCACAGTCGCGAATATGGAAGAGCGAGTGGCCGCGGAGCTAGGCGCCGCGCTTCCGCCCGCCGTGCTGGAGACTTCCGCGGAGGCATTCGAAGGCGCCCGCGTCAAATTCGTTCAAATCTTTCGGCCGCCATATTTGCGGCGAACGCTCATGCTCGTGGTTTTCCATTTCGCTCAGACCGTCGGCTACTACGGCTTCGCTTCCTGGGTTCCCACCCTGCTGATTGCCGCCGGCATCCGGACAACCGCAAGCCTGCGATATTCGTTTGTAATTGCGATTAGTGCTCCCCTCGGCCCGCTGCTGGTTCGCGGCATTGCCGACAAGTTCGAACGAAAATGGCAAATTGTGTGGAGCGCCGTCTGTGTCGGAGGGTTTGGTTTGCTGTTCGCGAGCCAGAAGGAACCAGGCTGGCTCATTCTGCTTGGCGTGATGCTCACCTGCTCGAACAATTGGATGTCGGTCGCATTTCATGCCTATCAGGCTGAGCTGTTTCCCACTTCCGTGCGAGCGCAAGCGGTCGGCTTCGTCTATTCGTGGAGCCGTTTCAGTGCGATCTTCACGAGCCTCATGATCGGTTTTTTCCTCGAACGGTACGGTGCGGCCGGCGTTTTCGCATTCATCGCGGCTTCCATGCTCGTCGTCGTTCTGGCAATTGGCATCTTCGGTCCGCGGACGCGCGGCCTCGCGCTCGAGTCGATCTCCCACTGAGGCACAAGTCCCTTAACCCGTCATTCGTCCGATCGTGATGAGGCTCCAGCGTTCCGCCAAACCTGCCATCTTAAATTCTTGCCAAATGCCTCCGCCTTGTGCATCAATAGTCTCCCTCATGGCTCCATCGCATCCCCATCGGCGCCCCGGCGCCGGCTTTACTTGAAGCAGCCTCCTCTAAAGCGACCGTCGGCCGTTTCCTAATTCCAATTAGTTCCAAGCGACTTCACGTCCGCCTTCGCGTGCTCGCGTTTGCGTAATTCAGCCGCGCGGAATGTCTGGATCCGAACTGGTCCTCACGCACCCCCAATCAGGTGCGTCTCCGGACTTCTTTTCAATCGGGTGGGTACAAAACTCTTCAAGGAGAAACAGATGAGAGTGCTTGCTACGTGTTTGATAGCTTTCAGCTTCCTCGCGGCAATTCCCGCGGCGGCGGCTGGCGATAAAGATGGGGCGTCACCCGCAGGTCCGGCGGCCGCGGCTACTCCCGCCGCCACTGCGGCCGCGCCTGCGAGCCCAGCCGAGGCTCGCATGGAAGACGAACTCCAACAGCTGCGCGATCTGCTCATGGCCGAGCAAGAACAATCCGAGCAGCAGACGGACGAGCTCAAAGCGGAGCTCAAAGAGCAGCAGCAAAAAGTCCAGCAGCTCGAAGAACAGATAAACGGGCAACCGGATATCCACGCGGTTGCGGCTGCCATCCCAGCTGCTGCCCTAAACCTCCCGAACGCGTCTGTCGGCGCGGCTACGTCCACCGCGCCCACTGCAGTGGTCCCACAGCCGCAGACCGACGCCGCGAAAACCGACGACTGGAAGAAAATCTACGATGGCGGATTCTACGTCGCCAGCGAAGACAACAAATTCTCGCTGCACATCAACGGCCTCTTCCAGCCGCGCTTCACGGAGTTTGTTCCCAACAGCAGCGCGACCGCTCTGGGAGCGCCAACGAGCAATACGAGTGACTTCGACACGTACCTCGGCCGCCTGGCGCTTTCGGGTTCCATCTTCGATCCCAGCGTCAAATACTTCGTGCAATTCCAGGGCAGCACATCGAGCAACACCATCGGCGTCAACTTCATCGACTGGTTCGCCCAGAAGGAGTTCTCCAAGGCGTTTGTCGTCCAAATGGGTCGCGCGTGGACGCCGTATTCGCTCGAAAACTTCGACAGCCCCGGACAGTATCTGTTCGCGGACTTTTCTTCGGCTGAATACGCCTTCGCGCTGTCCCGTGCGGTCGGATTCGAAGCGCTCGGGCAGATCGGAAAGTTCGGCTACTCTCTGATGATCGCCAACTCCGTTCCCGGCTTGGATGCAGCGGGTCAGGAGAACTTCAATAACAAGCTGGCGTACATCGGGCACGTGCAGTACGACGTCCTCGCGCCTTATGGCTACCAGGAAAGCGATCCCAACCCGGCCGGCGCGCCCACGGAACTCACGCTGTGGACTTCGGCCGCCTACAATCCGGTGGCTACCCCCTCGGCCTTCGAGAACCAGAGCGCCGGGGACCGCACGGTGGGCGTCAACCAGACGGTTGCATTCCGGAAGAAATTCTTCACCCTGCAAAACACCGGTTTCTATCGCGACACGGAAAGGACCGGCCTTCCAAGCTTCAACTCGTATGGTTTCGCCGAACAGGCCGGCTACTACCTGATCCCCGGCCGTTTCGAAATCATCGGCCGCGTTTCGGGAGTCAACTGGGGTGCGCTCGACTTTGCCTCCTCAACTCCCGGAGCGGACACGAACACGTGGTACTCGGGGCCGAATTTCGCATTCCACCGCGTGGATGAGCATTCGGTCGGCTTCAACTACTACCTCTACGGACATCACGCCAAGGTTCAGACGGCGTATTCCTATATGACCGGGAACACGTTCGACGCCAAAGGCTTCACGGCCAATCGCGTCTGGATCCAGGCGCAAATCATGTTCTAGGGAAACTGCGGGCTTTTGCATGGGAACGGGAGGCGCGGCAGATGCGCCTCCCGTTCGTTTTCTCGGGGCGGTGCGAGTTATTTTCCGCGCAGTTCGCTCGCCGCGGCCGAGAGGGCGCCGAGCTTCGCGAATGCAGTCTCCGCATCTGCCACCGGCCTTTCCGCAAACGTTCCGAAGCCGCAGTCCGGATTCAGGAAAATGCGTTCGGGCGCGATGAATTCAGCGAGCTCGCGCACCCGCGCGACGATCTCCTCCGGCTTTTCGATCTCCGCCGTGCGCGGATTCACCACGCCATAGCCGATCTGCGCGCGTGGCTGCAACTGCGCGAGCGCCCGCGGTGTGCCCGCGCGCGACGTCGCATATTCCAGCACAAACTGATCGAGCTTCATCCGATTCAGATACGGCATCAGGCCGTCGTAGGGGCCGGCGAGCAGCACGTCTTCGTTGCGGCTCCAGTTGCCGCGGCAGACGTGCACGCATAGCGTCGGGCCTTCGATCCCCTCTACGACGCGATTCAGCAGACTTACCGCGCGCTCGAGTTCGCCCTCGGGGCTCGAGCTCGCCGCCAGCGCCGCACACATGAACGTTCGGGTCGCGGATCGTCCCGCGAGGAGCAGTTCGCTCAGCACAGGTTCGTCGAACTGCACCATATCCGCGCCGGCGCTCGCCAGCTCCTGCAGCTCCTCGCGCAGCACAGCGACAATATCGTTTCCCAGGCTGTCGCCATCCGGATACGTCGATTCCGAAAGCCCTTTCACCCAGGTCGACCGGCTCAAGAGATACGGCCCGGGCAGCGTGACCTTGATCGCCTTTTTGGTGTGTTCTCGCAGGAAGCGGTAATCGTCCATCACCAGCGGCCCGCGCGGCCGCACTTTTCCGACGACCACCGGATTCTTGATCGCGAACGCCGGAACATCGAGCGCGTTGAGCAGATTCTCGAAAGCGGCCTTGTCCTCGACGTAATCGAGCAGCTCGGCCAAGGTCATCAAGCGGATGCCCTCGAGCCGCTCGGAGATAAAAGAATAGAAGTTGTCGCGCCTCTGCTCGCCATCCGAAATGATGTCGACTCCGGCGCCCTCCTGATATTTGATCGCCAGCAGCGTGGCCTGATCCTTTAGCTCCGCCAGCGACGCGGAACGCCGCTTCATCGCATCGAGCAGCCACGCCGGCCGAGGCCAGCTGCCGACCACCGTCACCGGGTATTTCACGCCGTTCTTCATCCTCATGCCTTTCGAATCTCCGCGTGAAACGATCCCGCGTTTTGAAACGTCTGCGTCACTGGCGAGCGCCGCACCGTCTCCGCCAGCAATTCGGCCAGCGTCTCGGGATCGGCGTCCGCGTCCACGTAGACAATTGCTCGCACATCCGTCAGCCCGGGATTTCCGGCGTCCTGCAATCCGAGATACACGAGGATGTCCTGGGCCCGCGCCTGCAAGGCTACTTCGAGATTGTGCACGGTGATGCCCTTCTGCGACGCGCGCCACTGAAAGCCCACCGCGATGCACGCCCCAAGCGATCCGAGCACGTATTCCACTGCGCTGATCGCCTGGTCGGCTGTATCGAAGCTCGCAGGTTGCCCTACCGTGAAGGAGTGGTTGCGCACGAATACTTCCGCGGCCATCCCGCCGCGTCCTCGCACGCGCGCGCGCCAGACGAAATTCTTCGCCTGTTCGAGATCTTGCCGGAAGACGGCGTCCGCCACTTTCTTGCGAATGAAGTAGCTGGTCGATCCCGCTTCGCCCGGCTTGGTGGTCAGCATGTCGTGCCCTACCAGGCGGCACCACGCCGGCAGGTCTTCCTTCACGCTGATTTCGCGGCTGCGCACCTCGAGCACGGCGCCCGACGGCAGCGGATCCATTGCATTCCGGATAATCAGCAATAGACCGCTGCCGCAATCGAGATCGCCGCCGTCGCACATTGCCGCCGCGATGGGATCGTGCTCAACCGTCATGCATGCTCCGCGCGCCTAGTAGCTCACGCTGGGTGCGCCGTTGCTCAAGAACTCGACGAGCTTCGCGCCGCCCACAATCGTCGCCCCCGCCACCAGATTATCCTCCGCCAGGCCGCGCTTCTTGAAGCACGGCGAGCAAACGAAGATCTTGCCGCCGGCCTTGGCGAAATTGTCCATCAGCTCTTTCAATGGCGCGAACCCGGCCTCGTGAATATCGTCCGCATAGCCTTTTTGGGAGAGGCGCACTCCCTCGATGCTGAGAAACACCATCGTATCTTTGTCGGACGCAACCGCGGCATTGGCTACTACGAATCCAACCGTGGCCTTATCCGTGTTGTCCTTTGAACAGCTCAAGCTGACGCAGAAACTTCCTGGCATATTTTCCTCCTTAAATTAAAATTAGCTTTCTCTCCGTCGAATTTCGTAGATCGGATGCCGCGCGGAAACCAGAAAATGCCCGGTCAAGCCGCACCATGCCGGAATGTCTTCCACGGCGCCGGGGTCGAGCGCCCTCAATTCGAGCACCTGCCCCGGCCCGAGGGCTTTCATCCGGCCCGCGAGTTCCATGAGCAGCTCGCCGCAGCCCATCTCTCCGGCATCCCACTTATCGGCGATCATTTTCAGCGGTCGGTGTCTGGAGTCAAGCTTTTGTACGTAAAGGTGCGCGTCCAATCCGTCGACGTCTTACCGTTGATTTCGACGTACGCCTTCGGGAACGAGTTCACCGGCCCGTCGTCCTGCGGCGGCTGCATCATGAGGTCGCGCCCCATTGACCACACCACCCGCCGGTCGTCGATATTCCCGAAGTAGTAGTCGATCTTGCTGGGATCGAATCCCTTGTAGCCGGTCGCCGTCGTCAGCTCCACCAGCTTCTTGTTCTGATCCGTCAGCGGAAATTCCTTGCCGTAGATGTTCGCGAGCGAGACGTCGAGCGGAACCCATCCCAGGTTCGGCGCGTAGAACTGGATCCAGCAATGATAGCTCGCATCGACCGGCACTCCGTCGAGCGTCGGCTTCATCAGCGATCCGTAGATCATTCGCGTCGGGATGCCCGCGGCCATCGCGAGCGACGCAAACAAGGAATGGAAGTCAGTGCAGTTGCCCGTCTTCGTGCCCAGGCAATACTCTGTGCTCCCCGTTGACGACGCCTTCAGGCGATCGGGATACTTCACCCAGTAATCGATGTTCTGCAGCGTCCAGTCGTAGATCTTCCGCGCCGCCAGCACCGGATTTGTTTCCCCGCCCGTGATCTTTTGCGCCAGCGCCTTGATCTGATCATTTATGATCACGTAAGTGGTGGGCGTCAAATAGCGCGAAAGCGCCGCGCGCTCCGCATCCGTCAGAGGCCGCGTCGCTTTCGGATCGATTGTGTTGCGCATCTCCGTTCGCGTCAGAGCGAAAGTCTCGGTGATGTGAATTTCCGGTTTGGCCGCGCCGTGGACTTCGAGATAGCCCACCTTGTTTCGCCACGAGTCCCAGTTGTAGCTGACGGGATCGTCGCTCTCCACCTTGAAGTCCGTGATTTTCGAGTACGCGTTCTCCTGCGGAACCGCAAACCAGATCCGCGTCGTTTGCGCATCCTTCGGCACTTTCACCACGAAGGCGTTCTTGATCAGAAACGATGCCTGCGCGGGCCGGACGGATTTATGGTCGTTCGCGGACGCCGTCAAGCAGCAGCAAATCACCAGCAGAAACAAGCTTCTCCATAGAATCGTCTTTCGCCACATCGGATAGTTCCTCCCTATATTTCTAAGTGGAAGATTAAATTTCAATTAGGAAACGGCCGACGGCTCGCTTAGAGGGAAGTTCAAGTGAAGCCGGTGGTGGAACGGCGCTCGTGGCCGGGTGCGCGCATGGGACTATATTGAGGCACAACCCGGAAACAATTGGCAAGCCCTTTCGGAACGCCGTAAGCCCGCGCAATTGTTACGACGGGAGCATTCAAGAGGCGGATGGACTGGATACAAACATTGGAGGCTCGCTTTCGCGGGATAGTGGCAAGCTACCGGATGTATTGTGAGGAGCGTGCGTCGGATCGTCGGGCAGCCGATCGCGTGCTGCGGCATCATCCTCGACGAAGAGCAAGAAACAACAATTTCGAATCCTCACGTCATCAAAACCAGTCGCGCGCAACGCAAGAGCGCGCGCTGCGTCGTATAATAGTCGGCAGATCGATGGAAAAGGAAACTCTCGTATCGCGTTTGCAGGGGCTGGACGACGCCGAGATCCAGGAGTGGCTCGAGTCGCTCGATTCGGTGCTGCAGTCGAGCGGCCCCGAAGTGGCCATGGAGATTCTCGAGCGGCTGCGCATGCACGCCACCGTCATCGGCGTCAAGCTTCCCTTTTCGGCCAACACGCCTTACACGAATACGATTCCCGCCGAGCTGCAGCCGGATTTTCCGGGCGACCAGGCGCTCGAGCGCCGCATCAAGAGCCTGATTCGCTGGAACGCGCTGGCGATGGTGGTCCGCGCGAACAAGCATGAGAACGGCATCGGCGGCCACATCTCGACCTATGCTTCGGCGGCCACTCTCTACGAAGTCGGCTTCAACCATTTCTTCCGCGCCCGCACGGATACGTTCGAAGGCGACACCGTTTATTTCCAGGGCCACGCCTCTCCGGGAATTTACGCCCGCGCGTTTCTCGAAGGGCGCCTCACGCCGCAACAGCTGGAAAACTTTCGCCGCGAGCTGAAGCCGGGCGGCGGGCTGTCGTCGTATCCGCATCCTTGGCTGATGCCGGGATTCTGGGAATTCCCGACGGTCTCGATGGGGCTTGGCCCGCTGATGTCGATCTATCAGGCGCGCTTCAGCCGCTACCTCGAGAACCGCGGCTTGAAGCCTGCGTCGGACGCGAAGGTCTGGGCGTTTCTGGGCGATGGCGAAACCGACGAACCGGAATCGCTGGGCGCGATCACGCTGGCCTCGCGCGAGAAACTGGACAACCTGATCTTCGTCATCAACTGCAACTTGCAGCGCCTGGATGGGCCGGTGCGCGGCAACGGGCAGATCATTCAGGAGCTCGAGTCGGCGTTCCGCGGCGCGGGCTGGAACGTGATCAAGGTTCTGTGGGGCAGCGAGTGGGATCCGATCCTGGCGCAGGATTCCGAAGGCCTCTTGGTCAAGCGCATGGGCGAGATGGTCGACGGCGAGTATCAGAAGCTGACCGTTTCCTCGGGCGCGTACGTGCGCGAGCATTTCTTCGGCTCCGATCCGCGCCTCTTGAAGCTGGTCGAGCCGCTGTCGGATGAGCATCTGCGACGATTGCGCTTGGGCGGGCACGATCCGCTGAAGGTATATGCGGCGTACAAGAAGGCCTTCGAGCACAAAGGCTCGCCGACCGTGATTCTGGCGCGCACGATCAAGGGCTATGGATTGGGCGAAGCGGGTGAAGGCAAGAACGTCACGCACCAGCAGAAGAAGCTGAACGAAGAAGAGCTGCTGATTTTCCGTTCGCGCTTCGAGATTCCACTGAATGACGAGGAGTGCATCGACGTGGCCTTCTACCGGCCGCCGGAGGACAGCGAGGAGATTCGCTACCTGAAGGAGCGGCGGGCGGCGCTGTGCGGCTACGTTCCGCAGCGGCACGTGCGCTCGAAGCCGCTCGCGGCGGATCACGATGAGCTGTTCAAGGAATTCCTGCAGGGCAGCGGCGGCCGAGACTTTTCAACCACGATGGCGTTCGTGCAGATGCTGCGCAAGATGCTGAAAGATCCCGAAATCGGCCACCTGATCGTGCCGATCGTTCCGGATGAAGCGCGCACGTTCGGGATGGAGTCGCTGTTCCGCACGGCGGGGATTTATTCGAGCGTGGGGCAGAAGTACGAGCCGGTCGACAGCGACATGCTGCTCTACTACAACGAAACGAAGAGCGGGCAGATTCTCGAGGAAGGAATCACCGAGGCGGGGTCGATCTCATCGTTCATCGCGGCGGGCACGGCGTATGCCACGTATGGCGTGAACACGATTCCGTTTTTCATTTACTACTCGATGTTCGGATTCCAGCGGGTGGCGGATTTCATCTGGGCCGCGGCGGACATGCGGACGCGCGGGTTTCTCTTCGGCGGGACGGCCGGGCGGACGACGCTTGCCGGCGAGGGGTTGCAGCATCAGGACGGGAACAGCCACGTGCTGGCGCTGTCGGTGCCGAATCTGCTGGCGTACGATCCGGCGTTCGCATACGAGATCGCGGTGATCGTGCAGGACGGGATCCGCCGCATGTACAAGGACGGCGAAAACATCTTTTATTACGTGACGGTGATGAACGAGAACTACGCGCATCCGCCGATGCCGGAAGGCGTGCGAGACGGCATCCTGAAGGGGATGTACCGGTTCCGCGCGGCGAGTGAACTCAAGTCGCCTGATGTGAAATCGGACGCGAAACCGGACGGCGCGAAATCAAAGTTGCGAGCGCAGCTCTTCGGCAGCGGTGCGATCCTGAACGAAGTGCTGCGCGCGCAGGAAATTCTCGCCGAGAAATACGGCGTGGCGGCCGACGTCTGGAGCGTGACGAGTTACAAGGCGCTCTATCGCGACGGCATCGACGCCGAGCGCTGGAACCGCCTGCATCCGGCGGAGAAGCCGCGCGTGCCGTACGTGACGCAGCAGCTCGCGGACGCGCCGGGCGTGCTCGTTGCCGCTTCCGACTACCTGAAGACGCTGCCCAACATGATCGCGAAGTGGATGCCGCGCCCGCTCGCGTCGCTTGGCACCGACGGCTTTGGCCGCAGCGAAGGCCGCGCCGATCTGCGCGACTTCTTCGAAGTCGATGCGCGCTTCGTGGTGCTCGCGACGCTGTGCGAGTTGCGCGACGCCGGCAAGCTCGATCGCGCCGTCGTCGAACAAGCCATCGCCGACCTCCACATCAACCCCGCAAAACCCAACCCCGTCACGGTGTAATCGCCGCGAAAAACTCTCCCGCAAGAGTGCCGCAACCGTGTCGATTAGAACGTACACCCTCCGTTTGTTTTCACGCGCTTACCGACGTTTCTAATCGCCAAATGTCGATTAGAAAACGGGGATGAATGGCTGGGTGCGAGCCGGCCGCACGTGCGTACGAAACACAGAGACCACGGAGAAAAGCCACAGAGAGCACCGAGCAAGCAAGAACCAAGACAGCTCACCGCCCCCTTCGTCTCTCAGGGCAAGGAGACGCAGAGAACGCGGAGAATGCCGGGCGGTGCTACCGTCGCCGATGTTTGCGAACGGGACGCGTGAGTGCGGAGCCGAAGAGAGATTCTTCGCTTCGCTCAGAATGACGGGCGCGCGCGGGGTGGCGCGCCCCGCAGCTACGGGAGCGCTTTTTCGGAGCCTGAAGGCCCACGCTTCCACCGATGCCGTCGCTGGCTGAGGCAAAGGTGGACGTAAAGAGTTTCGGGTTGTCACGCCAACTATGAAGGTCCGCGCTTCCACCGGGCGGACTGTTTTCGCTTCCCAAGTTTTCAAAGAGCGTCCGGCTCCCGTCACGGGAGCGGTACCTACATTACCGCTAACAGCTTGGCACGGCGCGTGGCGAATAGCACATGTACTTGAGTGCAGTTTTGGACGGGGCGGAAAAGCCTGGCCTAATCGATGAGTGAATTACTCCGCGCGCGCCTGAGAGGTTATAATCCAGCGCCACATGACGCTGAACCCCGGAAGTCGGCTCGGGTCGTACGAGATTCTCGCCGCGATTGGTGCGGGTGGGATGGGTGAGGTGTATCGCGCGCGGGATGCGAAGCTGGGGCGCGATGTCGCGCTCAAGGTGCTGCCCGAGGCGTTTGCGGGCGACGCCGAGCGGATGGCGCGATTCCAGCGCGAAGCGAAAGTGCTCGCTTCGCTCAATCACCCGAATATTGCTTCGATCTACGGCCTCGAAGATTCCGGCGCGACTCATGCGTTGGTGATGGAGCTGGTGGAAGGGCCGACACTGGCGGATCGCATCGCGGTGGGTGCGATTCCCATCGATGAGGCGCTGCCGATTGCGAAGCAGATTTGCGAGGCGCTGGAATACGCGCACGAGCGCGGGATCGTTCATCGCGACCTGAAGCCGGCGAACGTGAAGGTGACGAGCGACGATGCGGTGAAGGTGCTCGATTTCGGATTAGCGAAAGCGATTGAAGGCGACCCGGCATCCTTCGATATTTCCACTTCTCCCACACTTACACGGATGGCGACGATGCAGGGAGTTTTGCTCGGCACGGCGGCGTACATGTCGCCCGAGCAGGCGAAGGGCAAGGCGGTGGATCGCCGCGCGGACATTTGGGCATTCGGCTGCGTGCTGTACGAAATGCTCACCGGCAAGATGACGTTCGGCGGGGAGACCGTAACGGACACGCTGGCGGCCGTCATCAAGGAAGAACCGGATTGGTCCCGGCTCCCCGCAGCGACGCCGACGCGGGTTCGCGTCCTTTTGCAGCGATGCTTGCAAAAGGACCCGAAGCAGCGCTTGCAAGCCATCGGCGACGCCCGCATCTCGCTCGACGAAGTTCTTTCGTGGGCGCCAGAAGCAACGGCAACCACGCCGAACTCCGCACCCGTTTGGCGTCGCGTCCTCCTTTGGGCGCTAGCCGGCCTGGTTGCCGGCGCGGTGATATCGGGTCTTGTTGTTTGGAAATTCGCCGCACCCACTCCGCGGTCGATGCATTTCAGCGCCGTCACGAATTTTGCGGGAGTGCAAGCGCAGCCAGCCATTTCGCCCGACGGGCGCTCGGTCGCTTTCGTCTCGAACCGCGACGGCCATTTCAATGTTTACGTCGGCCTGGTGCACGGCGGCAATCTCATCCAGATCACCAACGATGCAAACCTGGAATCGTCCCCGACTTGGTCGCCCGATGGCACGACGCTCGCTTACGCGCGCCTCAACGAGTCGGGTATCTGGGATGTATGGGAAGTTCCGGCGCTGGGCGGAACACCTAGGCGCGTGATCTTGAATGCCATCGATCCAACTTGGTCTCCTGACGGTCATTCGCTGGCGTACTTCAACCTGACCGATGGCGCGATTTGGATTTGCGGCACCTCGGGTGAGAACGCGCATCTGGCCGTGCCGCCCTGGGAGGCAAGTGGCTGGGATACGCAGCCGCGCTTTTCTCCGGATGCCCACAAGATCGCCTTTGCCGCGAGGTACTCCGACGGCGCGCCGTATGGCGAACTGGCCGTCGGCGATCTCGATTCAGGAAAAACGCGGCTGTTGACTCACGACGACGCTCTGGCGCTTTCACCGGCATGGTCGCCGGACGGCCGTTTCATCTACTTCGCCTCCAGCCGAGGCGGCACGATCAATATCTGGAAAATTGCGGCCACCGGAGGCGGACCCGAGCAAATTACCGCTGGAGAAGGCGACGACGCGGACTTGGACGTATCCGCCGACGGCAAGCGAATCGTGTTCGGGACGCTCCGCCAGAAAATCGCCATCGCCCAACTAGACCTTCAGGCGAAGCCAGGGCAACCGAGCATCAAGCTTCTTACCTCGGACTCCGCGAGAAATCAGTTTGGGCCCGCGTATTCTGCGGACGGAAAATATTTGGCCTATTTCAGCAACCTGAAAGGGGCTGAAAGAGAGGCGATTTGGGTTTCCAATGTCGATGGGTCGAACGCCCAGGCATTGGTTGAAGATTCTCTCAACAACGTCTTTCCTGAGTGGACGAATGACGGCAACGCCATTTTATTTTTGTCCAACCCGAACAGGGGGGTATCCGCGCACTGGCAGCTTCGGCGCGTCTCTATTTCCGGAGGAGCGCCAGAGAAGCTCGCCGACATCAGCACCCCAAAATCCCCGGTTGTTGGTCGGGATGGGCGCGTTCTGATTGGCCGAGCAAACGGGGAAATCCAAGCATTCGACCCTCGCAACGGCAAAACGGAAACACTTGGCACGCTGCCTGCACAGCCATATGGAGGGCTCGTGCTTTGGTCGCCGGATGAACACTCGGTCGCCTACGTGAGCAATCCCACCACCGCAGACGACCCCAAAGCTGGACTATGGGTGGATGACTTCAAAAACCCGCCGCGCCAAATCTTTCGCGGCTGGATTGCGTGGTTCAGCCGAGGCGAAGGTAACGAGATTGACCTTCTCGAATGCCGTCCTGATTTAACCGCCGTCTTGTGGAAAGTGAACTGGAATGGGCAGGGCCTTACACGCACTCCCGCAATTATTCCGGTTCTGTACCGCGGCAACTATCTCCATGAGAGTTTCTTCAACGAGTTCAGCGCGTCGCCGGACGGAAGATATGTGGCATTTCAAACAGAGCAAGTCCTCGAAGAAAACATCGGCATGATCGAAAACGTACAGTAGCGTCAGAAAGAGTTACATGAGCCTCGCGAGCGGAACAAAACTCGGACCGTACGAAATCACCGGCGCGATAGGCGCGGGCGGGATGGGCGAGGTGTACTGCGCGCGGGATGCGAAGCTGGGGCGCGATGTGGCGCTGAAGGTGTTGCGCGAGGCGTTCGCGCGCGATGCCGAGCGCATGGCGCGATTTCAGCGCTAGGCGAAGGGTCCTCGCTTTGCTGAGTTATCCCAACATTGCTTCCGTCTACGGCATCTGACCGGATGCACGCGCCTAAGGTGGGCCGCTTAGGGAACGGGGCGCGGAGGCGGGGGGAGCGCCGAGGGGCTCGGTGCGCGGGCCGTAGTGCGGGAGCGGGCGATCGAGTTCGTAGGCGCCGAGATCGGGGGCGCGGCCGGAGAAATCGTCGTTGATCGTGGGGAGCAGGATGCCCGCATCGACGGCCGCCGAGCCGGGCTTGAGGCGGAAATCGAAATCCTCGGGATTGTAGAGATGCTGCGGGTCGGATTTATCGGGGATCGCGGCGTGCACGAAGATGTCGTAGTCGACGAGGATGCTGTGCTGCTCCTGCTTGGTCGCCCGCTGATACTCGGCCGAGCGATTTGAAATGGCGGATGACGAGCGAAGACGCCTGATAATCGGCGGCGACTTCGAACGGCGGCGAATCCCACTCGAATGCATTTTCGACATTCGGATTCGGGCGGAAGCCGTTGTAATCCGAGCTCGAATAATTCGTGAACGTGCGGAGATTCAGGACCGGCTCGGCCCAGCCGTCGCCCAGAATCAGATTATTGAGGAAGTGGATGTTTGAGGCGGGCCCCATCAGGCGGCCTTGGCCGACGAAGGTATTCTGATAGATGAGGACGCCGGCCGGGGTATCGACGAATTTCAGCGGGCCGCCAGTGGTCGTGTCGTAGATCAGATTCTGGTAGAAGTACAGCGGGCCGCCGAAGATGGGCTGCGCGCTGAGAGCGCCTCCGGCCGAATTGAAGCAGCGATTGCGAAAGACGCGGATGTTGTGCGCGCCGCCATCGGCTTCGATGCAATTGTCCGCCATGTTGTAAATGTCGTTGTTGTAGAAGTCGATCGAGACGGGCACGCGGTCGCGCAGTTCGTTGGGCGTGCCGTCGGGATCGCCGTAGGTGGCGATATCGATGCCGTCGTGCCAGTTGGCGACGTAATTGTAGGCGACGACGTGGCCCTGGCCGTAAATCTTGATCGCATATTCGGAAGTGATGAGCGCGGGATAGCCGGGGAATTTGGCCCAGACGGTCGGGCGTCCACCAGCTTTGCAGTTTCTCGGGATTGTGCCGCCCGATAAAGACATTATCCGCGATGTAGAAATTCTTCGAGCCGGACCAATCGTCTTCCACGCCGCGGCCCACATCCTCGATGCGCGAATGCTTGAGCGTGAAGCCGCTTGAGCCCGCGATGTTCTTGTAACCGAGGAGAAATGCGACGTTGGTATTGCGGACCGTGATGCCCTCGAAATAGTTGTAATTGGCGGCCATGAGATTGAAGAGATTCTGGCAACCGTCGCCATCGAAGATCACTTCACCGTCGCCCGCGCCCTTGATGACGATCGGCTTGTCGGGCGTGCCGCTCGCGTGAGGTAATACGTGCCGTCGAACGGCGTGCCATAGGCGGCGATTGTCCGGTCGAATCCGCTATAGACGAAGCGATTGTCCTTGTAGAGGCCGGCGTGGACCAGGATGATATCGCCGGGCTGCACGCGCGGCGGCATCACGTTCGAATGATCGGATTCGTCGGCGCCCATGTAGTACGCGGCGAGCAGGCCGGTGAAGGCAGGCCCCTGCCTGGCGCCTTTGTATCCGAAAGGATAGACGTTGTAGACATGGCCGCCCGCGGCGGGCTCGGGCTCCTTGCGCGTGCGCACCGTGACCGTCCGTTGCGCTTTTCCTTTTACGCCATCGGGATCGCTGAGGACGAAGCGGCACTCATATTCGGTGTCAGGCTCCAGATCGAGGATGCTGCCCGCAAACATATTGGGAGCGACGTAGTTGAAGTAATGCAGGCCCCCGTCGCGGGGTGTTCCGCCGAGCACCTTCTCGCCGCGCAGGCGCAGGAGCGGCAGTGCCTGACGCCAGGCGTGTTCACCCTTTTTCCGGTAGGTCACGTCCACTTGAGCGTTGCGGTTGTCGTCGCCCGAGATTCGCCATTCGAAACCGAGCGAAACGAGGGTGGGCGGATCGGCCGCGAACTCACCCGCAACAGTGTTTTTCTGGCACCACGCCGGCCGAGGGAAGAAAATCATCAGCGCCAGCAGAAGGAGGAGCGCGCGAACGGGATGGAGCCTGTTCACACCCTCCGATTTCACGGAATGAATCCCTCCACGCGCAGCAATTTTTGAAATCGCGGATCGGATCGCAATGCCTCGTACCGGGGATCTACGTTGAGCCATTCCGGCTCCCCTCCGGCGCCGGGCGCGGAGCCTTCCTCGAGCGCCTCCATTGCCTGGCCTTTTCTGCCGAGTGCCACCAGCGTGGCAGCTCGATAGACGGGGCTGGCGCCGCCAGGTTTCACTTGGCCATCGAGTTCCGCCAGCACCGCTTCGGCCTCCGCGCGTTTTCCCGCAGCCGCGTAGGCGTGCCCGAGATAATCGAGATAAATCGCCGGCCGGCTCCCTGAAAGCGTCAGGGCCTCCTGAAACTCTGCGATCGCAGCCTCGGGCTGGCCTTCCTGCTCGCGGGCCAAACCAAGAACTGTGTGCGCCACCATGAAATTCGGATCGCGCTGCAAGACGCTCGCAGAGAGCCTGTCCGCTGAGCCGTAGTCCCTCGCAAAATACGATACGTAGGCCGCGGCCGTCGTCACGATCGACGAAAGGGGATCGAGCTGTTCCGCCTGGTGAATCTGAGCGAGAGAAGCATCGCGATGACCGCGTGCGGCCAAAAGAAGCGCGTACCAGTGATGCGCCGGCACGTAGTTGTCGTCGAGCTCGATGGCGCGTTGGAATTGCTTCTCGGCGTCGCGCCAATTCATGTCCCACATGAAGTCGACGTAACCGAGAGAGGCGTGCCCTTCCGCCAGGCTATCGTCCAGCTCGACGGCCTTCTCCGCTGCTGCCCTGGCTTTGGGAATTCCCTGTTTGCCGGGAAAATATCCGTAATAAATCAGCAGGTTGTCGGTATCGGCAAGGCCCGAATACGCCGGCGCGTAGTCGGGATCCTCCACAATCGCTTCGTTAAACGCACCGATCGCGGTCGTCATCCCCTCAATCGAACGCTTGTTCAAATTGTAGCGGCCGCGCAAATACGAGCGGTATGCTTCCGGAACCACGGAGCGCTCGCCGGCCAGCGCCATTTGCTCCTGCGGCGTGAGTTGAATCTGGATTTCCCGCGCGATGTCCTCGGCCACTTCGCCCTGGAGCCTGGAGAGATCGCCGATGCGCCGGTCGTATTCGTGCGCCCAGAGATGGGTCTGGTCGTCGGCTCGAATCAGTTGCGCGGTGATGCGAAGGCCGTCGCCAGCTTTGCGAACGCTGCCCTCGAGCACGTAGTTCACGCCGAGCTCCTGGGCAATCTGCCGGATCGACTTGGAGCTGCTCTTATATTGCATCGCCGACGTGCGGGCGATCACGCCCATCTGCTGGTGGTTGAGTTCACCGAGCTGCGTGATCATCTCTTCGGTGAAGCCGTCGCTGACGTAGTCCTGACCCGGATCGCCCGTCAAATTATCGAACGGCAGCACGGCGAGCATGATGCGGGCGGGCCGAGGAGCCGGCCGGGGCCGGAGGTAGCGCAATCCGAGCGATACGGCAGCCGCGACGGCGATCAACACAAGGCCGAATACGAGCGCCTTGCGACGGCGCGAAACTCCCTGGCTTTCCTCGTTTGTGCCAGAGGATACGCTCCCTACCGCAGCCCCGCCGCGGCTTGAATCGCGGTGCAGCGGGATCTCGAGCGTTTGCGTCGCGGCGCCCGTCGCGGAAGCACGCTCCGCTCCCGCCTCATCGGTTTCCCCAATTCGCTCGACCGGAAGGATGAACCGATAGCCGCGGCGCGGAATCGTTTCAATGTAGCGAGGTTTGTCTGCGCTGTCGGAGAGAGCGTCGCGGAGTTTGCTGACGGCGGTATTGAGGCCAGTCTCGAAATCGACAAAGGTATCTTCCGGCCAGAGGCGCCGTTTCAATTCCTCGCGGGTAACGAGGTCGCCCTGGCGCTCGGTGAGCAGCGCCAGCACTCGGAGCGGTTTTTCCTGCAGGCGGATTCTCGAGCCGCCCTTGCGAAGTTCGCCCGCGCGCAAGTCGAGTGAATAGGCGCCAAACCGAAGGCTCGGCGAACTGGTAGCCGGCTGCATAGGCAATCCTTCAGGGCGAAATGCGGGGCAGCGGGATTCTAGCACGGAACCAGTACTCGGCCAGACTAGTTTTGATTTGGCCTAAGCCCTGCGGCGTGAGACAGCTATCCGATAAGGTTTGATAAAGACAAAAATTTTCCTCCGTGCATTGACCGATTTGCGGCAATCACGCAGACTCCGCCCACACTATTCGTCCCTAGGAGCCATCGTCGTGGAACACCAAGGGCCTGTTTCAAACGAAGCGGAATTCGAGTATTGGCTTACTTCGGCGTTCGAGAGCGAGCGCAAGCGCCTTCGCGAACCCGCGCCGGTGCGCGATTCCCAACCAAAGGCAGCCCCGGACCGCAACACTACCAGGGAAAACGAGAACGAGGCGTAGTCGGCGAGCGGCTTGGCGACCCAAACCTCGAATCCCTCCTGCCTATCCGTTTTTTCTATCGGATGCTTCCGAACTTCAGAGGTATCACTGTCGCCCCTCAGCGCTTATGATACTTACTCGCCCTTGCCAGTATCTAGGCGTTCTGGACGGATTGAGTTCCCATGGGCATCCGAGTCGCGCTCAATCACAAGACGAGCTATCACTACGCCAAGCCGGTCTGGCTTTCGCCTCACGTCGTGCGTCTGCGCCCGGCGCCGCACTGCCGCACTCCGGTGGTCAGCTATTCGCTGAAGGTTGTCCCGGCCGAACACTTCATCAACTGGCAGCAGGACCCCTACAGCAACCGGCTGGCGCGGCTGGTTTTCCCGAAGAAGACCACAGAGTTCTCCGTGGAAGTCGATCTCGTGGCGGATCTGACCGTCACCAATCCGTTCGATTTCTTCCTGGAGAAGTACGCCGAGGAATATCCGTTCCAGTATGATCCGGTTCTGGCGCGTGAGCTTGTGCCCTATCTTGAGACTGCCGCCGCGCGGCCGAAGCTGCAGCAACTGATTCGCGACCTGCGCAAGGAAAAGCTGCGGACCGTCGATTATCTCGTGGACCTGAACCAGCAGATTCACAACCGGGTCAAATATATCATCCGCCTGGAGCCGGGCATCCAGACGCCGGAGGAAACGCTTACTCTGCGGAGCGGCTCCTGCCGCGATAGCGCTTGGCTGTTGGTGCAGTTGCTGCGGCAATCTGGGGCTGGCGGCGCGCTTTGTTTCCGGCTACCTGATTCAGCTCGCGCCCGATGTGAAGTCGCTCGATGGCCCGAGCGGCACGGAAAAAGACGTCACCGATCTGCATGCGTGGGCCGAAGTCTATCTTCCCGGCGCGGGCTGGGTGGGCCTCGATCCCACTTCGGGACTTGTTCGCGGGCGAAGGGCACGTTCCGCTGGCGTGTTCGGCCGATCCGGCGACCGCCGCGGCGATCTCCGGGTTCTTCTCGACGGACGACGAATCGGTGGTCACCAGCCGAGCCGGGCGCTCGAAATCGGCGCGAACGGCAAGGCCAAGGACCAGTTCGAATTTTCGATGTCGGTCACGCGCATCCACGAAGATCCGCGCGTCACCAAGCCCTACACCGACGAGCAGTGGACGCAAGATCGAAGCGCTCGGCCATCAGGTGGACGCCGACCTGAAAGCGCACGACGTGCGCCTCACCATGGGCGGCGAGCCGACGTTCGTTTCCATCGACGACATGGACGGCGCCGAGTGGAACACCGCCGCGCTCGGCCCGAAGAAATATCGCCGCGCCGACGAGTCTGATTCGGCGGCTCCGCGATCGCTTCGCGACGGGCGGCTTTCTGCATCACGGGCAGGGCAAATGGTATCCGGGCGAATCGCTGCCGCGCTGGGCGCTGGGACTTTTCTGGCGCAAGGACGGCGAGCCCATCTGGCGCGATCCGGCGCTCGTGGCGGATGAGAACAAGCCGGGCACGCTCTGACGGCAGCCGACTCGCAAGCTTTCATCGCCGAGCTGGCGAAGCGGCTGGACGTGAATGCGAAGCACGCGCTGCCGGGCTACGAAGACGCCTGGTATTACCTCTGGAAAGAGCGCCGGCTGCCGGTCAACGTCTCTCCGCTCGACAGCAAGCTGGAGAACGCCGAGGACCGCGCGCGCCTCGCCCGCATGTTCGAACAGGGCCTGAGCAAGTCGTCGGCTACGCGCTTCCGCTGCGGCGCGAGTATTACACCGACGGCACGAGCGCGTGGGAAAGCGGCGCGTGGTTTTTCCGTCCCGAGCAGATGTACCTGATTCCCGGCGATTCGCCGATGGGACTCCGCCTGCCGCTCGATTCGATTCCCGTGGGTGAGCGAGTCGGAATTCCCGCATATGTACGAGCAGGATCCGATGGCGCCGCGCAGCCCGCTGCCCGACCGCGCGGCGATGTCGAGGCAGCGATACGTCGCCGGCATGCCCGAGCCCGGGAATCCGCAGGGATACGTCGAGCAAGTCGCTCGGTCCCGTGCCCGCGAAGCGCGATGCCCGCGCCGGGAGACGCATCCGCCCGATCTGCCGCCGCTGCAGGGCGAATCGGCGCCGTGGATCATTCGCACCGCGCTTGTGCACCGAGGTGCGCGGCGGCGGTGCTGCGCGTCTTCATGCCGCCGCAGCATTATCTGGAGGATTATCTCGAGCTGGTCGCGGCCGTCGAAGATACGGCCGCCGATCTGGGCATTCCGGTGCTGATCGAGGGCTATACGCCGCCGCACGATCCGCGCCTGAACGCGATCAAAGTCACGCCCGATCCCGGCGTGATCGAAGTGAATACGCAGCCCGTCGGCATCCTGGGACGAACTGGTGAAGAACACGACGGCCTCTACGAAGAAGCGCGCCTGAGCCGCCTGGGCACCGAAAAATTCATGCTCGACGGCCGCCACACCGGCACCGGCGGCGGCAATCACATCGTCGTTGGCGGCGCGTCGTCCTGCCGATTCGCCGCTGCTGCGCAATCCCGGCCTGCTGCGCAGCCTGGTCGGCTACTGGCACAACCATCCGGCGCTCTCGTATCTCTTCAGCGGACTTTTCGTCGGGCCCACCAGCCAGGCGCCGCGCGTCGACGAAGCGCGCAACGATCAGGTCTACGAGCTGGAAATCGCCTTCAAGCAGGTTCCGCAGGGCAAGCCGACGCCGCCGTGGATGGTCGATCGCATCTTCCGCAATCTGCTGGTCGACGCCACCGGCAACACGCACCGCGCGGAATTCTGCATCGACAAGCTCTATTCGCCCGAATCCGCATCCGGCCGCCTCGGGCTGCTGGAAATGCGCGCGTTTGAAATGCCGCCGCACGCGCGGATGAGCCTCACGCAGCATCTGCTGCTGCGAGTCGCTGATCGCGCACTTCTGGAAACAGCCGTATCGCGAAGAGTCTGGTCCGCTGGCGGACGGAGATTCACGACCGCTTCATGCTGCCGCATTTCGTCCGGCAGGATATGGAAGACGTGGTCGCGCGATCTCAATCGAAGCGGGCTATCCGTTCGAGCTCGAATGGTTCGCGCCGCACTTCGAATTCCGGTTTCCGCTCTACGGCACGATCGAGCATCGCGGCATCGAGCTCGAACTGCGCCAGGCCATCGAGCCCTGGCACGTGCTGGGCGAAGAAGTCGGCTGCGGGCGGCACCGCGCGCTACGTCGATTCTTCGGTCGAACGGCTGCAGGTGCTCGTGAACGGCATGGTCGATCCGCGCCACGTCATCACCTGCAACGGCCACCGCGTCCCGCTGCATCCGACCGGCACCAACGGCCAGTTCGTGGCCGGCGTGCGCTACCGCGCGTGGCAGCCGCCGAGCTGCCTGCATCCGACGATCGGCATTCACTCGCCGCTCGTCTTCGACATTGTCGACACATGGTCCGGCCGCTCGATCGGCGGCTGCACGTATCACGTGGCGCATCCGGGCGGCCGCAGCTACGAGCGCTTTCCCGTGAACGCCTACGAGGCCGAGAGCCGCCGCATGGCGCGGTTCTTCAAGTTCGGACACACGCCGGGCCCGATGTCGGTCGGTGAGGAGAAGATCAGCAAAGAATTTCCGTTTACGCTGGACTTGCGAGCACAATAGAGAATGCTCAAGTATGCATCCACCCATTTCTCGGGAAGCCGTCGACACAAACCCGGACTCTCCTCGCAGCATCGCCGGCAATTACCCCGTCAATTCCAGCTGTCGCCGACGAAATGATCGCTGCGGACGGCTCGCTGCGGCCGCACTGGCGGCAATTCGTTTCGATGCTGGACGCGCTCGGCCCCGAGGAGCTTCAGCGAAGCCGGGAGCACGCGCGGCGCCTGATCCACGAAAACGGCGTCACGCACAACGTCTACGGCGATCCCGACGGGCTGGACCGGCCCTGGAACCTCGATCTCATCCCGCTGCTGATTCCGTCCGAGCAGTGGGACGCATGTTGCGCGAAGGCCTGATCCAGCGCGCGCGCCTGCTCGATCGCTCTGCTCGCCGATCTGTACGGCCCGATGCGAACGGTGCTCGACGGCCTGCTGCCGCCCGAACTGCTGTGGGCCAATCGCGGTTTCTTGCGCGCGTGCCACGGCATCAAACTTGCCCGGCAATCGCTGGCTGCATCTCTACGCCGCCGATCTGGTGCGCACGCCGAACGGGCGGCTACGAAGTTCTCAACGACCGCACGCAGGCGCCTTCCGGCGCGGGCTATTCGCTGGAAAATCGCATCGTTCTTTCGCGCGCGCTTGCCGGCCGCATTTCGCGCAGTGCAACGTGCAGCGGCTCGCGCCGTTCTTCGCGGCGCTGCGGGATACGCTGCTTTCGCTCGCGCCCGCGAATCGCCGCGAATCCGCGCATCGTCCTGCTGACGCCCGGCCCGTACAACGAAACCTACTTCGAGCACTCCTACCTGGCGCGGTATCTCGGCTATCCGCTGGTGCAGGGCAACGATCTGACCGTGCGCGACGCGACCGTCTATCTGAAGACGGTCGGCGGCCTGCAGCGCGTGGACGTGATCCTGCGCAGCGTGGACGACAATTTCTGCGATCCGCTCGAGCTGTTTGCCGGCTCCTATCTCGGCGTGCCGGGTCTGCTGCAATCGATCCGCCAGGGCAACGTCGCGGTCGCCAACGCGCTCGGCACCGGCGTTCTGCAGGCGCCCGGGTTTTTGCCGTTCCTGCCCGGCACTTTGCCGGCATCTGCTCGGCGAAGATTTGAAGCTTCCCTCGGTGCCCACCTGGTGGTGCGGCCAGCCCAAGGAATTGCAAGTTCGTGCTCGAGCATCTGCCCGAGCTGGTGATCAAGTCCGCGTATCCGACGCTAGGCGAGGACCCGGTTTTCGGCCGGTCGCTCACGCGCGCGCAGCTCGAAGAACTCGGCGCGCGGATCAAAGCGCATCCCGATCAATACGTCGCGCAGAAACAGGTGATGTCCTGCACGACGCCGGCGCTGATCGACGATCAGGTGCAGCCGCGCCGCTTTGTGGTTCGTTCTTATCCTGGCCGCGTGCGGCGATTCCTACGCGGTGATGGACGGCGGCCTGACGCGCATCACTCCGTCGAGCGATTCGCTGGTCGTCTCGCTGCAGCGCGGCGGCGGCAGCAAGGACACGTGGATTCTCTCCGACGGCCCCGTGAGCCAGATGACGCTGCTCGTCACCTCGCGGCAGCGCGTCCTCTTCAACCGCGGCGGCGGCGATCTGCCCAGCCGCATTGCCGACGATCTCTTCTGGCTCGGCCGCTACGTGGAGCGCGCCGAGGCGCCGCGCGCGCCTCGCGCGCGCCGCTGTCATCTCGCGCGATCGAGGAAGACGGAGGCGAAGAGACGCACGCCACTCAAATCCTCTGGCCGCCGCGCTCCACGCCGCGATCGGTTCGCTCGCCGGCTCCGTCATCTCGCGCCGCGTTCATCAAGGGAGTGATGGGCGACGACGAGAGCGTCGGCATCAGCGGCCTTCTCGCGCAGGTGCACAACCTCGCGCGAATTCATCGCGAGAGGCTTTCGCCGGACTCCTGGCGCATCCTCGAAAATGTCCACGAGCGAGTCGTCGCGCTACAAGCCCGGCTCGGACGAATCCGCGGCGGAGCTGGCTCGATCTTCTCAACGATCTGGTCGTCACGTTGGCCGCGTTCATCGGCCTCTCCGCCGATTCCATGATGCACAGCCAGGCCTGGCGATTTCTCGACATGGGCCGCCGCCTCGAGCGCGCCCTCTTCCTCGCGAGACTTCTCGGCGACACGCTCGTGAATCCCGGCACGGACCCGGCCTTGCTCGAAGCGATCCTCGAAATCACCGAGAGCGCGTTTCCCTATCGCCGCCGCTACCTGATGCAGCTGGAAACGGAAGCGATCGTCGACCTGCTCGTCGCGGACGAAAACAATCCGCGCGGCGTCGCGTTCCAGTTCGCCACGATCGCCAAGCATCTGGCGGCGCTGCCGCACGACACCTCCCATCCCAGCCGCGAGCACGACAACGAACTTCTCCTGGGCCTGCGCGCCACCACTTCAGACGGCAAATCTGAACGAGCTTTGCACGGTGCCGGCGGCCGAGCGCCGCGAAGGCCTCGCCGCGCTGCTTTTCGGATGTCTTCGAACGCGCCACCCAGCTCTCGACCGCGATCGCGCATCTCTATTTCTCGCACGCGGCGGTTTCGCCGGTGCTGTGGCAGATGTCCGAGGAACCGGCCGACGTGAAATATCGGATCACGCACTCGACCACGTACGAATACGCCGACGCCGTCTCGCTCTCTCACAACATCGCGCGCCTGCGACCGCGCGATAACGGCACGCAGCAGATCTGCCTGCGGCACGACCTTTCCGTTCTGCCCGCGCCCAGCGATCGCAGCGATTCGCTCGACTATTTCGGCAATCACGTTTCCTACTTCAGCCTTCAGGAATCGCACAATCAGCTGACGATCGTCGCGAACAGCGAGGTGGAAGTGACGCCGACGGCCCGTCCCGATTTCTCTCGCGGCTCGTCCTGGGAGAGGGTCCGCGACGAACTCCTCGCCAGCGCCGATCCGGAAACGCGGGCCGCTCGCGAATTCACCTTCGATTCGACGTACGTGATCCGGTCCGCCGAACTCGCGGATTACGCGCTCGGGTCCTTTGTGCCGAAGCAGCCTTTTCTTGCAGTGCGTGCTCGACCTCACCGAGCGCATTCACAGCGAATTCAAGTTTCTGCCCGGCGCCACGAAAGTAGGCACGCCAGTCGCGGACGTCCTCCGCATGCGCAAGGGCGTCTGCCAGGATTTCGCGCACGTCCAACTCGGCTGCCTTCGCTCGCTGGGCTTCGCCGCCCGGTATGTCAGCGGCTATATCGTCACCACTCCCCCGCCCGGCCAGGCGCGCCTGCAGGGAGCCGACGTTTCGCACGCCTGGGTCAGCGTTTTTGCACCCGATCTCGGTTGGATCGATTTCGATCCCACCAATGGCCTCATTCCATCCGACGGGCACATCACGGTCGGCTGGGCGCGCGATTACGATGACATCGGTCCCGTACGAGGAGTCGTGGTCGGTGGCCGGCGCCAGCACCTGGATGTCTCGGTCGACGTTGCGCCAGTTGAGTACCGGCTCCCCGCTCTCCTCGGCCGCGGTCATAACGCCCGCGCAATCAAGCATCTGCCGGGTGATAATTCCCATCAAAAGGAACGATTGGACGGCTTCAGGGTGGTTGCTAGCCTTGCCCAATGTATGTCTTAATAGCGCTAGACGAAGAGCACGGTTTATTGCATCCGGTTACCAGTCCGCTTTCGGCTGCAGGCACGCCCGGCGAACAGTTGGGCCGAGCTGCCGAATTCGTGACCGCCTTGATGCGGGGCGGCGCTTGCGACACCTATGAACTCGAAAGCAACCAGTGGGTACTGGAAGTTCGGGCGGCCGCCGTCTCCGGCGGCCGATCCTGGACCCATTGAAGCTGCTCTCGAAGCTGCGCCGCGGCGCACGGATCCCAACGCGCCAACGGGCAGAGACAAGTCGCTAAATGCAATCGCTCGAGGCGCGACCCGTTCGTACGGGACTGCGATCGTTCTGGTCGGCTTCGCTTTCGTCGTTACGCTGCTCGTAAGAAATCTCTTCCCATATCCGTTTCTGTTTTTTTTCTTCGCCGCTGTGATGGCCAGCGCCTGGCTTGGGGGTACGGGACCCGGGCTCTTCGCCGTGTTGCTCTCGACGGCCGTCGTCGCCTACTTCTTTGTTCCTCCCCTCTATTCGATTGGATCGTCCGTGCGGCTGACGGAATCATATTTCGCCGCGTTCGTTCTTTGCTCTCTTGTCGCGAGTTGGGTAAGTTCGACCAAAAAAAATAGTGAGCAGGCCCTGAGGGAAGCCCGCATCAACTGGAAGCTCGCGTGGCGGAGCGCACCGCCGAGCTTCAGAAATCGAACGCCGAGTTGCGCTGGAGATCCAGGAGCACGACAAGGCGCAGCAAGCCCTCCGCGAGACGCAGACGGAACTCGCCCATCTTTCCCGCGTCTTCAGCATGGGCGAACTTACTTCGTCGATCGCCCACGAGATCAGCCAGCCGCTCACAGCGGTCGTCACAAACGGCCATGCCTGCCTCGAGTGGCTTTCCGCTGAGCCCCCCAATGTCGAGAAGGCCCGGCGCACCACTGAAAACATCGTCCAGGATGGCGCTCGCGCAGGCGCGGTCCTGGAGCGCGTTCGCTCGCTGTTCAAGAAGGAGCCTCCCGCGCAGGACTGGCTGGATATGAATGAAGTGGTTGAGCGAGCTCACCATCTTTCTGCGCGATGAGGCCGAGCGCCGCGGCATTTCGGTTCGCACTCGCCTCTCCCGCGATCTGCCCCAGGTGAAGGGAGACCGCGTGCAATTGCAGCAGGTGGTGCTGAACCTCTTGATGAACGGCATGGACGCCATGAACAGATCCGCAGATCGCGCGAAAGAGTTGGTGATCGGTTCCCGGCGGCGCGATTCGCGAGCAATTTTGATTTCCGTTGAAGATTCCGGCATCGGGTTGCGCCCGGAAATCGAAGACCGGATCTTCGACCCGTTTTTCACCACGAAGTCTCATGGAATGGGCATGGGTCTCGCCATCAGCCGCTCGATTGTCGAATCTCACCGCGGCCATTTGTGGGCCGAAACGGGGCGCGCCGGCGGGGCTCTTTTTCAGTTTACGATTCCGGTCGATTCGGGGGATTCCGATGCCTGAACCCAGCCCCAGCCCCGTGATTTTCGTCGTCGACGACGACGCCTCCGTTCGCGACGCAATCAGCAATCTGCTGGAGTCGGTGGGACTTCGCGGCGAGACCTTTGCGTCCGCGGACGAGTTCCTCCGTGCGCCGCGTCCGGAGGCCCCAAGCTGCCTCATCCTGGACGTCAAGCTCCCGGGCCGCAATGGTTTGGAGTTGCAGGAGGAGTTGGAGGCGGCCGGAATTCGCATCCCGATTGTGTTCATCAGTGCGCATGGCGATGTCCCGATGACGTCGCGCGCCATGAAGGCCGGCGCCGTGGATTTCCTGGCCAAACCATTCCAGAAAAAGGATCTTTTGGACGCCGTCCACGAGTCCCTCGAGCGCGACCGCGTCCGGCGGAAGGAGCAGGCGGAAATATCGAAGCTCCGCGCTCGCCTCGATACCCTTACATCCAGGGAGCGCGAGGTGATGGGCCTCGTCGTGACAGGCCTTATGAATAAGGAGGCCGCCGCCAAACTCGGCCTCAGCGAAATCACGGTCAAGGTTCATCGCGGGCGCGTGATGCAGAAGATGGAGGCCGATTCGTTAGCCGAACTCGTGATCATGGCTGAAAGGCTTAAGGCCCGCCCTCGTCGATAACAGGTGTCTTCAGGTCTGTAGCCTTCATGCTATACGAAAGTATAATTGCTCGGTGGGATGCATATTGTTAGGTTCCTTCGCCTATGGATGCCTCGCGGTCCATCCACTTGACTGATAGGCGGGGCGTTTCCATGCGCACAGCCGCCACGGACCGATCCGAAAGCCGGGCCAGCGAGGCGTCGGACATAGCGCTCCTCAACCGAATCGCCAGCCGTATTTCGGCGGCTTCTCCCTTGCCCGAGGTTCTGCAGGACGTTCTCGAATTCGTCACTTCCGTGGTGAAATGCGACTCCTGCATGATCTACATCCTCGAGGGCGAAGAGCTCGTCCTGCGCGCGTCCAAGAACCCTCACCCCGAAGTGGTGGGCCGGCTAAAGATGAAGCTCGGACAAGGCATCACCGGCTGGGTTGCCGAGCACCGCGAGCCCGTCCTGATCCCCGAAGACGCGTACCAGGATTCCCGGTTCAAGCTTTTCAACGAGCTCCCCGAAGATCGCTTCCAAGCCTTCTTGTCCGTCCCGGTCGCCAGCGGCGGGCGCTTGGTCGGCGTGATCAACGTCCAGAACCGCGCGCCCCACTTCTATGGCAAGCGCGAGGTCGGCCTGATCGCCACGCTCGGTTTTCTCGTCGGCGCCGAAATCGAGAGGGCCCGGCTCGCCAGCGAGAACTCGAATCTCTCGGAGCGGCTCGAAACCCGCAAAACGGTCGAGCGCGCCAAAGGCATCCTGCAGCGCGACCTCAAGCTGAGTGAGGAAGATTCCTACCTCACCTTGCAGCGCGAAAGCCGCCAGCGCCGCCGGTCCATGAAGGAAATTGCCGAAGCGATCATCCTCAGCGAAGAATTGAAGCGCGGCCGCTAGCCCTCGTCCTCCCCCCAAACAAATTACGAATTACGATTGCGGCCATCAGAAGTTTGAGTTGGACAGTCGCATCGAAGTCGCGCAAACTCTGCCCCGCAACCGAGTCAAAAGTTGGCGCTCTTTCCCTTCTCCCTTCCGCGTCGATCGGAGAGCCTGCAGCACGTTCCTGCCAGGTTCGGGTTTCCGTGGGACACAGTGTGGTGTCCTCTTAATAAGCGTATCGCGCTCGTGTAGGTAGTCTGCGGCCCATCGTACTCACAGCGGCTTTGGTTTTGGGACCGATTCCCCTCGGTGGAGGGATCGGTGTTCGCAGAGGTTTCTGCGACGGTTTTTGGGGGACTCCCGGGGAAGAGTGGAAGGCCGGATTATTTTCGCAGGAGGTGACGAGTGGATCGAAACACAGTTTTGGTGGAGTTGATATTGGCCGGCTTCTTTGCCGTGGCGTGCATCCGCACGATGGTGCCGGCCACTACCGACGAACGATTGGGATTCGGCGATCTAATGCGTCTTCCCAAACGCATGGAGAGGTTGCGCCGGTCGCGGTGGCAGTGGTTCTCGATGGTGGCGTTGCTGCTGGTGCTACGGCTGCAAACGGGCACGCCCTTGATCCTGGAACTGACGGTTGCCTTGCAGTTCATCGCGTTCATGGCGTTGCCCACGCGGACAGAAGCGACGGAGGGCTTGGTCCGGAAGTGAAGGGGCTGCTCCACGTCGCGGATTTTGTCCGCAGGCTGCGCGTGCACATGCGCTTCGGGGAACTTTCACGAGCTCCCCTCCGCCTTTTGCGTCTGCAGTTGTGGCCCGGGTCGGTGGAATGCGACTGGATGGCGCGTTCCTCGGACCTCTGGGATGAAGCGCTTCCTCGCAGCCAACGGGACCGCTGCGCTTCCTTTCAGGCGGTGCAGGATGCCCTTGCGATTCGCGACATGTTGTTCGGCGTGTTGCCCGACGTTCAGTCCGCCGAACTTAAGGTCTTTTCGGCAATCGGCGCGCGAACCTCCCGAGCTGATTATTTTCGGCGCCGTCACTCGGGAAACGGTGCCGGTCGAGAAGGTGGCTTCTCCCGTAATGCGGGCGAAGTTGTACGGCTTTCGCTTTTTCTTGGATGACGGGGTGTTGAAACGAATGGAAGTTGGGGACAGCAATCTGCAATCGATCAGTGCGTGACCCTCAAGGGTCGAGGAGGCGGTTCTAATGGCGGCAAACAAATCGCAGGGTAGTTATTACACACTGTTTTTGGTGGCGGCGACTGTGCTCTGTGCCGGTTTTTTCTTCTGGTCCGGCGGCATGGGGAAGCTGCTGTTTATAGTTGGCGCGGTTGGTCTGGTTGCTAGCTTGTTCGGGATGTTGAGCATCAAGTCGCTGGAAGGAAAAACGGCGCTGAAATCGTCGCCGCTGGCGATGAAGTTGATGGGTGCGGGCTGCAGCGCGCTGGGATGGATCATCACGCTCGTAGGCATGCACCTTACGCCAAGCCTCGTCGGGCGCGGGATTCTGGCCTTGATCGGCATTGGGGTAAGCCTGTTCGGGATCATCGTTGTTTTGCCTGCGGCCTTCAACAAGAACGCGGTTTGGAAGAGCTAGAAGCGCCGGCTTCACAGCGGCAGCCAACCTATCATGGAGCGAACAAGATGAAGATGAAACAAATGCGAAACCTCTCTCTCATTCTTTGTATTCTCGCAATCGGTCTGGCGATGGGCGTGGCTGCCTACGCACAGGCCCCCGCGGCGCCCGCCGCGGCTGCGCCTCCTCCGTCGCCCGTGACTGCTGAATTGGCGGCCACTGCGGCAAAGGCGCCCACCACGGCCGATTTGGCCAAGGGCGATCCGGGTGGCACCCTCACCGGAACGATCAATGACGTCCCGGTCGGCGATGCCAAGGTCGGTCTGACGGTCGGCGACGTCGCCAACCAAGTCGGGCAAAACAAGATAGCGTCCAACTTCATCTGGACGCTCGTGACCGGCTACTTGGTCATGTTCATGCAAGCGGGGTTCGCGATGGTCGAGGCCGGCCTCTGCCGCGTGAAGAATGCGAACCACACGTACATGATGAACTTCATGGTGTACGCGTGCGGCTTGTTCTCCTATTGGTTGATAGGATTCGCAATCCAGCAAGGAGGTTCAGCCGGCAACGGAAACTTAGGTGGCCTCAATTCGCTGACCAGCGAGCACACAACCACGATCCTCGGCAAGACGTGGGGCATCTTCGGAGGAACCGGCTTCTTTCTCTCGGGCCACACCTACGACGTCGGCGTCATGGTGCTGTTCCTCTTCGAAATGGTGTTCATGGACACCGCCCTTACGATCGTGACCGGAGCCTGCGCGGAACGCTGGAAGTTCCTGGCCTTCTGCGTGTCTTCCTCGCTCATGGGCGCTCTCACCTATCCGCTGTATGCCAATTGGGCATGGGGCGGCGGCTGGCTCTCGCAGCTCGGAACCAACAATCAGTTGGGCAAGGGCTATTGCGACTTCGCTGGATCCGGCGTCGTGCATGCGGTCGGAGGCATCACGGCTCTGGCTGTAACCATGATCATCGGTCCTCGGATCGGCAAGTTCAATAAGGATGGCTCATCGAACTCGATCATCGGCCACGACGTTTCGGCCGTCCTGATCGGCTGCTTCATCCTGGCGTTCGGCTGGTTCGGGTTCAACCCCGGCAGCACGCTCGGCGCTTCCGCAAATGGCAACCTCCGCATCGGCACGATCGCGGTGGATACGATGCTTGCCGGTTGTACGGGCACGTTCGGTGCGCTGCTCTACATGTGGATCAAAACCGGCAAATGCGATTACTCGATGAGCGGCAACGGCCTGCTGGCCGGCCTGGTCGCGATCACCGCGCCCAGCGGCTTCGTCAGCACGGTTGGAGCTTGCATCATCGGGCTCGTGGCAGGCGTGCTAGTTTGCCTCAGCTGCGCCTTCATCGAGAAGGTGATGAAAGTCGACGATCCAGTCGGCGCCGTCTCAGTTCACGGCACCTGCGGCCTGTGGGGTGTGCTCTCTGTGGGTCTCCTCGCGGACGGCACGAGCAACTACGGTGGCAGCTGGAATGGAGTCACCGGCTCCGTCACTGGATTGTTCTACGGTGATCCTAGCCAACTCGTTGCCCAACTCGTCGGCATTTCGACCCTGATCGGCTTCGTCTTCACCTTCAGTTTCCTCATGAACCTCGTGCTCGAATTCTTCATCGGGCAGCGCGTTTCGGTGGAAACCGAGATCGCCGGTCTCGATATCCCCGAGATGGGGCAGCTCGGCTATCCGGAGTTTGTTATCAAGCCGGAGCCGGACGTCATGCTACAAGCTGAGAAAGAGTACGCCGTAGCGTAGAGGCACTTGTCGTAGCGGGTCGGGCGCGGGCCGAGAGGTCCGCGCCCGGCTGTTACGCGAGGATGCCGAAATCAGAGGAGCTTGAATCCAATGAATGATCCAATCAATAGCGCCAATATCGAAGGAACGATGGAACGCGCCGGCGGTACAGATGTTAGGATGGTTTCGAGACAATCGGGCGCGCTCGTTCCGGTCACCCGCGAAACGCAGGCGCTGCTCGGGCGAATGTTTGCCGATCCGCGCACGCTCGAAAAGCGCGAAAAGGTCGAGCTTGTCGCTCAACTGCGCACTGCCGTCGAAGAGCATCCCGGGGTCTCGGAGCTTCGCGTGCTCCTTGGGATGGCGCTGTGCGTCAATCTGCAGCCGCAAGACGCGATGGAAGAACTCGGCGAGGCCGTGAGCTTGGCTCCCGACAGTTTCATCGCCCACCTCAAGATGGGCGAGCTCTGGATGCGTCTGAGGGTTTGCGACAAAGCCGTGGACCACACGAACTATGCGGCCAAGCTGGCGGAAAATCTTGCGCAGGCCGATCTCGCCCGCCGTCAGGCGGCCATGCTCCGCGAGCTGACGCGCAACGGTATCGATCGCAACGGCTATCGCACGCCCTGGCTGTCGTTGAATCGTCTTAAGCGTCTCTGGTCGCGCAATCGCGGTGAAGCGGAGGCTCTGGCTACGGTGGATGCCGGCTAGTTCATGCAACCGGCCCTTCAGCTCGCACTACTTCTGGCCATTCTGCTGCCCGCTACGAAGCTAGCTGCATCGCTCTGCGCGCGTTTCAATGTCCCGCCGATCATCGGAGAACTCATGGTCGGCGTCCTGCTCGGCCCCGGCGCGATCGGTTTGCTCCGCATGCACGTCTTCAGTGGCGGTCAAGCCACAGGTGCGCTGATGCTTCTCGCGCAGGTCGGCGCGATGGTGCTGATGTTTATCGCCGGCGTCGAGACGGATATCGACCGCATGCGCGAAGCGAGCGTCACCGCGTTTCTTGTGGCGCTCTCGGGCGTGATCTGGCCGTTTCTGCTGGGAGCCGGCGTCGCGCACATGTTCGGGCTCTCCTGGCGCACCGCATGTTTCCTGGGCGGCGCCCTCACGGCCACCAGCGTCTCCATCTCGGCGCGCACCCTCATGGATGCGGGCCGCATGGCTTCGAAAGAAGCCACCGTGATTCTGGGCGCGGCCGTGATCGACGACGTGATGGGCCTGTTCGTATTGGCTTTCCTCGCCGCTTCCATCACAACGGAGAAAGGCGCGGCCTTCGGCGTTGCCTCCAACGTGAGCGATTGGCTGCAGCGCAAGGCGCCGCTAGCCGCGAGCCACCCGCTGATCGTGCAGATGACCATGATCAGCATCTGCGTGGCCGTATTTTTTGTCGTTGGTTACGCGCTCGCCAAAAAGTATCTCGATTTCCTGGTCCTCCAGTTGCGCAAGCTGACGGCCACCGAAGCAGTGCCCAGCTGCGTGCTGGCGCTGGTTCTCGTCTACGCCGTTTCAGCCGAGTGGTTCGGCAGCGTGGCCGCGATCACGGGCGCGTATCTGATCGGCTATGTGTTTGCCGGCTCGCAATTCAAGGCGGATATCGAGCGTAGCTTCTACGCGATTGGCCATGGCTTGCTCATTCCACTGTTTTTCGTCTCCATCGGACTCACGAGCGACTATCGCGCGCTAGGCGGGCATTGGATGCTGCTGCTCGCGATTCTTTTCGTAGCCATTATCGGCAAACTCTTTGGTTGCGGACTCGCGGCTCTCGGTTCGGGCATGGACCGCGTGCGCAGCCTTCGCGTCGGATGCGGAATGATCTCACGCGGTGAAGTCGGCTTGATCGTCACCGCGATGGCCGCCAACACCGGAATTTTCAGCGAAGCGGAGATAGCCGTGATGGTCGCGGTGGTGCTGCTTACCACTCTGGTGACGCCGCTGGCACTCCGCGGCGCATTCCAGCTTCGCTCCCAGCAGGACTTCGAAGAAGGCTTGCTGGAGACCGGGCCGGACGCTACTTCGGGCGACGAGCCTGCGCCCGTGCCAGGCTCGGAATCGCGTTCCGCCGATTCTCCCCCTGGCGACGCCAGTTTTCGTATACTCACTCCCGGCAAAACGGGCTTGCTCGCCTTCGACGAGAACACCGGCGCCCGGGAACTCAAGTAGGAGTCCACGATTAAGCCCGGCGAACAACTGGATCACTACCGGATCGACGGCGTTATCTCCACGGGCGATGTCGACACCGTGTATCGCGCCACGGACCTGGGCACCGGTAAGCCCGTCGCCCTCAAGGTCCCGCATCCTGAAATGAACGCCGACTTGGTCTTCGTCGAGCGCTTCGAGCGCGCGCGCGAAATCGGCCGGCACCTCGATAATCCCGGCATCTTGAAGGTCCTTCCCGAGGATCATCCCAGCCAGAACTACATGGTGATGGAATGGGTCGACGGGAAGCTGCTGCGCCAGATCCTCAACGAAGAGAAGAAACTCTCGCCCGAGCGCGCCGTCAAAATCGCTCTCGGCATCTGCCAGGCGCTGGCCTACATCCACAATCACGGCATCGTGCATCGCGATCTCCGGCCCGAGCACGTGATGGTCGGCGCCGACGACCACGTGAAGCTGATCGACTTTGGCCTCGCCGGAGAAACCGGGGCGCGGCGCATCACCTTCACGAAACTGTCCCAGGCGATGAGTTCGCCCGAATATATTTCACCCGAGCAGGTGAAGGGAAAGCGAGGCGACGCGCGTAGCGATTTGTATTCCCTGGGCGTGATGCTCTACGAAATGGTCACCGGGCGGATGCCGTTCCACGGCGGGAACGCCTTCGAGGTGATGAACGACCGGCTGTTGGAGAATCCCGTCCCGCCGCGCGAAATCGATCCCGCGATCTCGCCCCATTTGCAGGAAGTGATCTACCGCGCGATGGAGCGCGAGCCGCAGTACCGCTATCCGAACGCGCACGATTTCGCCTTCGATCTCGAGCATCTCGATCAAGTTGGCGTTGCCGTGCGCCCCGAATTGCAGGACTGGAGAAACAAGCGCACCACGGTGACGCGAAAAACCTTGCTCTATGTCGCGATGGTTCTCGTTCCTCTGGTCATCTTCGCGCTGCTCTTCTACTTCGCCCGCCGCTAGCTTCTTGATTCGCGCTGCCGGCCCGACCTTGCGCAGGCGCCCCGGTTCTGGTACTGATGTACCTCCTTATGCGCCGAAAATTGATCCTATTGCTCCATTCGCGAAAACTGGCCCAGGCCCTACACTGGGTCAAGAGGTGGTTTGGTATGTCATCGAAAGAGCGGCGTGCGTCCCGGCGTTTCCTGATCCGTATTCCATTGACGGTCCGCTGGGCGAATGAACATGTGATCGGCGAGGCGACTACGGAATCGCGCGAAGTGAGTTCCCGGGGCGTCTATTTCCATCTGCCGAAAGATTTGCAGCGCGATTTGCCGGTCGAAATTATCATGACCCTCCCGCACGAACTCACGCAGGCGGGGCCCGTCTGGGTGCGCTGCCAGGGGCGCGTGCTGCGAAGCAGTCCGGAAAATTCAGGCGAGGTAGGAGTCGCGGTAGCGATGGACGGTTACCAATTCATGCGAACCGCCAACGGCGCGGAACCCGACGTTCCCCAGCCCGGCTTTCGTTTGGGCCTCTAAATCTGCCGCGCTCCTGCCTTCGTACGGGCGCGGCGTCAATGGCATCCATCCAAACCTCGAATTGGACACCCCCCCGGCCCGCTGTTAGCGTCGCCTCATGTATGTGCTAATTGCGTTGGACGGCGAACACGGCGTGCTGCATTCGGTGACGAGCCCGCTCTCGGCCGCGGGAACCCCCGCCGAACAGCTCGGCCGCGCCGCCGATTTCGTCACTGCCCTGGTGAAGTGCAACGCATGCCACGCGTACGAGCTCGAGGGCGACGAGTGGATTCTCGAGGTGCGCCTCTCGCCAACGTCCGACGAGCCACGCTGGCTGCACTGATACTTCGAAGCGGCCGCGTCGCCTCGGCAACGCCACCAACACGCGCCGTCATTCTGAGGCCTGCCTTTGGCCGAAGAATCTCTCTTGGAGCGTCGGCACGGAGTATATCTGTTCTGTCTTGCCCTACTTCGTCCCCGCCGCCTGCTGCGCCTTGTACGCGTCCCAGGAAATCGAAATCAGATACGCATGAATCGCATCGACCTGCGCCGGGCTTAGCACTCCATTCCACGGCGGCATTCCCGCGTTCTTGAAAATGCCTCCCAGCACGATCTGATGGAATTCCGTGTGCGTCGCCTCGCTCATCCGCCGCAGATCGGGTGCAAGCCCGCCCGGCTGATTGATGTGGCATCCGGCGCAGTTGGCGCCGAAGAGCGCGGCGCCTTCCTTCACCGTGTCCGCCGACGCGGTCAGCGGTGGCGGCTGCGGAATCGGCCCCGGCGGCGGGAGCAGCGGAGGAATCGGCGTCGCGCCGCCATCGAGCTTGAACGCGACAATGCGCCCCTCGTTGCCGCGCTGGTAAGATGCGGCCTCGGGATGTGCAAAGCTCCAGCCTCCTCCGCCCCACGCCGCCATCACCGCCACGTATTGCACGCCGTCGATCTCATACGTCATGGGCGCCGCGACAATCGTCGTGCCGACGTCGATATCCTTCAGCAGCTTGCCGGTCTCCGCATCGTATGCGCGAAAATGCCCCGCGCCGTTGCCTTGAAAGACGAGCCCGCCCGCGGTCGCCAGCACTCCGGCGTGATCCCACCAGTCCTGGGGTCCCACATTCCACACCGCTTTGCCGCCAATCGGGTCCCACGCCCGCAGATACGTCTTCCCCGAAAAGACTGCTTTCTGCCCGTTTTCGATCGTCGGAATGTAGACGAGCCCCGTTTGCGGGTCCCACGCCATCGGATTCCAGTTGTGGCCGCCCATCGGCGAGGGCTGAATCAGCTGCCCCTTGCCATTCGACGAATTGCGAAAATTGTGCGCGTCCGCCGCCTCCACAGGGCGCCCCGTCTTCAGATCCACGCGATCGGCCCAGGTGACCGGCACGAATTCGTTCGCCGAAATCACATGACCCGTCTTGCGATCGAGGATGTAGAAGAAACCGTCCTTTGATGCCTGCATCAGCACCTTGCGCGATTTTCCGTCAATCGTAAGGTTGGTCAGAATAAGCGGCTGTACCACGTCGAAATCCCACTGATCGCCGGGCACTTCCTGGTAATACCAGGCGAGCCGCCCCGTCGAGGGATTGATCGCCAGGATCGACGAGATATAAAGATTGTCGCCGCCCGAGGGACTTCGCTTCGATTGGTCGTAAAACGTCCCATTGCCGGTGCCGAAATACAGGAGGTTTAGCTCCGGGTCGTAGACCATCCCGTCCCAGACGGTCCCGCCGCCGCCCATGGCCCAATCACTCTTCGGGTCCCACGTTTTCTGCGCAACCTTAAGTTCGGGGTTTTCAAGCGGCTTGCCGGGCGCGGGAGGAACGGTGAAAAATCTCCACGCAAGCTTCCCGGTGTTCAAGTCGTACGCGCTCACATAGCCGCGCGCATCGTACTCGCCGCCGGAATTGCCGATCACCACCACGCTGCCCGCCACCTCAGGCGCCTGCGTCACCGTGTAGCCGCGCTTGTGGTCGACGATCGTATCGACGTGCCACAGAACCACGCCCGTCTTCGCATCCAGCGCGAAAAGCCGTCCATCGAACGCCGCCACGTAGACTTTGCCCTTCCATACCGCCACGCCGCGGCTCACTTCGTCGCAGCAGGCGCGGCGGTTCACCACCAGATCGCTCTTGGGATCGAACGTCCACAACCCTTCGCCCGTCTTCGCATCGAGCGCGTAGGCGATCCCGGTCGATCCCGATGCGTACATCACGCCGTCCACCACGATCGGCGTCGCCTCAAGGCCCCGGATCGTGTGCGTGTCATAAGTCCACGCGAAACCGAGGCGGCTGACCGTCTCCTTGTTGATCTGCGCGAGCGGCGAATAGTGGCTTTTCCCGAAATCGCGGCCGCTGGTAAGCCATTGATCCGGATGTTCGTTCGCCGCGAGCAGACGCGCCCGGTCAATTTGTCCGTACGCCGCCTCGCCCGGTTTTGTCTGTGCGGAAAGTTTTTCGCTGCGGCTCGCGACAAAAAAGGCCGCAGCGGCGAGAGCGATCGCGAATGCAATTCGAAGTTGCGCTGATTTCATCTACTGCACCCACGGCGATGGCATGCCATAAGGCACGCCGATAAACACAGCTTGAATCTGCCGGATCTTCCCGTCCTGGATTCGGAAGAGTTCCAATAGGCACAGCGTGCTCGGCGTTCGCATCGGCGAATCGATCACCGTGCCGTCCGTCAGCTTGAACGTTCCCAGCACGCCGGAGTGGTCGATAAACCCTGCCGCCAGCACCAGTTGCCGCTCCTCATCCACTAGCGGGAAGCGCCGCGCGCGAAGCAGCGTATCGTAGTGGTAGTTGCCCATCTTGAACTGATCGGCGCATCCCAGATTCGCGACCGGAATGATCTTCATCAGGTCGGGATTGTGCGTCGTCTGCAAGCCGTTCTCGATCCGGTTGCAGTCGTCGGAGAACTGCGTGAAAAGCTTGCCGTCGTTCAGCTGCAGCGTGTTGAAGTAGCCGTCGACCAGCGCGACGAGCCGCGCGCGTGGCACCCGTTGGTCCGGCGGAACCATTTCGTTCAGCACCGGCAGCACCGGCAGTTTCGGCGAAGTCGGAAACGGCCCGCTGGCTTCAGGCCGGCGCAGTACGGTTTCGGCCTCCGAAATCTTGCCGTCTTCCACTTTCAGCCGCAGCGCGTATACGGACGTTGTGCGCGTTTCGGTGACGACCCCCATGAATCCCACCTCGCCGTTCGTCGTATCGGCGAAGCGAAGATCGTAGTCGCCCATGCCCGTGATCGTCCCCCACAGGCCGTCGCCCACGCGCAACGCGACATTGTTCTCGGTATTCTTCACATATTTTGCCCAGGGCGCTTCCCCGGGCGCCTTGTCTTTCAGCGCGTGGAGATATTGATCGAGGATTCCGTAGAGGCACGCGCGATCGCAGTCGGGACCAATCGCGTTCGGCATATGGCCGGATTGCTGCGCGCGGCTCGGGTGTGCGAGCATCGCCGCGAAAAGGCACAGGCTCGCGATTATCGCTGTCGACACAATGATCTTTTTCATGATTTCTATTCCCCCCGTTTTGCCATTGAAAGCGTGCGCGAATATACCACGCCGCGCAAATTCCGCGCACCCCAACCCTAGGAGAAATGGCCGAGGGACACCCCTCGACTCCCGCCGGTGGCTCGGGATGACGATCCTCGTCGGATCGTCAAATCTTGGGGAGGACGATGCCCTGCTGCGACTGGTATTTCCCCTTCTTGTCCTTGTAGGAGACTTCGCAGACTTCGTCGGATTCGAAGAACACCACCTGGGCGAGTCCTTCGTTAGCGTAAATCTTCGCGGGCAGCGGCGTGGTGTTGCTGATCTCGAGTGTGACGAAGCCTTCCCACTCGGGCTCAAACGGTGTCACGTTGACGATGATCCCGCACCGCGCGTATGTCGACTTGCCGACGCAGATCGTGAGCACGCTGCGCGGGATGCGGAAAAATTCCACCGAGCGCGCCAGCGCAAACGAATTTGGCGGCACAATGCACACATCGCCCTTGAATTCGACGAGCGACTTCGCGTCGAACGCCTTCGGATCCACGATCGTCGAATTCACATTCGTGAAGATGCGGAACTCGTCGGCCACGCGCAGGTCGTAGCCGTAGGACGACACGCCGTAGCTGATCACCCCGTCGCGTACCTGGCGGTCGGCGAACGGCTCGATCATTTTGTGTTCGACGGCCATCCTGCGTATCCATTTGTCAGACTTCACCGACATCGAGTCCCTCCTGGGAAGTTGCACAGTGTATTATGGGGCGCGCCGCTTGACAACCTGCAAACCCCTGTCTAGCATAGATTTCCGGGCAAGTTTGCGGCTCACCGGAGGTTCTGTTGATCAAACTCGACATAGTAAACGCCATCGTGCAGAAAACCAATATTACTCGGACCAAAGCAGAGCAGGCCGTCGAGACCGTTTTCGACGCGATGAAGAATGCGCTCGGCCGCGGCCAGCGGATCGAATTGCGCCGATTCGGCGTGTTCAACGTCAAGCCGCGCAAGACCGGCATCGGCCGCAACCCGCGCACGGGACAGCAGGTCAACATCCCGCCCGGCAAGGCGGTGCGCTTCAAGCCGGGTAAGGAATTGCAGGCGCTTCCGGCTTCTGCTCCGGCCCCGACGGCGAAGTCCTGAGGCATTGCTTACGCTTGCAAGAGGGCCGCACGCCCCCGCCGCGGCGTCCCTTCTTGTGCATCTAGCCGCGCATCCGAAATCTCATGAGCGATAGCCTGAACGCAGGCAACGGTCACGGCGTCATTCCTCCTGAAGTCATCGAAGTGCAATTTCCGCGTCTCGTCGAGCCGCCTCCGCCGCGGCGCGTGCGGCGGCGTCCGCTGTGGCCCGCGCTGATTCTGTTTCTGCTCACCGTGATTTCCACGCTCGCCGTGGGCGCGGAATTCGCGCGATCGTACGCCGCGAATCAGGAGCCATTTTCGGAGAACGCGAATCCGTTCGCGACGATGCTGATGCCGTACGAGCACCCGTCGATGCTGCTCCTCGGCATACCGTTTTCGTTCACGCTGCTGGCGATTCTGTTCACGCACGAAATGGGACACTACGTCGCCTGTAAAATCTACGGCATCGACGTGAGCTATCCTTACTTCCTTCCCGCGCCCACGCTCTTCGGGACATTCGGCGCGGTCATCCGCATCCGCTCGCCAATCACCACGCGGCGCGCTCTCTTTGACGTCGGCATCAGCGGGCCGGTGGCGGGATTCGCGATCGCGGCGCCGGCGATGGTGTGGGCGGTAGCGACATCGCGCGTGGTGCCGGGCGTCGATCTCAATGCGCCGATCCTCTTTGGCAATGCGCCGCTCACCCGCTTGTTCATCGAGCTGTTCCATCCGAATGTAAACCCGAGCTGGGTGCTGCTGAGTCCCGTGGGGCGCGCAGCGTGGGTAGGATTCTTCGTGACGGCGCTGAACCTGCTTCCGATGTGGCAGCTCGACGGCGGCCACATCGTATACAGCCTTACGAGCCGGTATCACCGCCGAATTTCGATCGTTGTAGCGCTCGCCTTGCTCGCCTTCGGCGCGCTGGCGTGGAGTGGCTGGTATCTGTGGGGAGGGCTGCTGCTGGTGTTGAGCTTGCGATTTCGCCATCCGCCGGTGTACGACTACTGGCAGCCGCTCGATCCCGCGAGGCGCGCGTGGGCATTCGCCGCGCTCGCCATTTTCTTCTCCTGCTTCACACTCTGGCCTGTCCGCTGACTACTAAGATCGGTCTCTCATGAGGCGTTTTTTTCTGCAATAAGACGTGCATCCAGGATGCCCCTAGCGGGAGCCTTAATGGGCGTAAAGTGCCAGAAAAAGCCGTTCTTTGCGCCATAAGCTCGCTGGCCCAGTCACAAAAAGCTAGGAAAGGCTTATCGGGTCGACATCGACGATGACGGCGGTTTCCGGGAACTGTTTCGCCGCGCAGAAATCGAGCGCGCCCGCCAGCGCCTTTCCCAGAATCGCGCGGTGCGGCGATTTCAATACAAATTGAAATCGATAGTCGCGGCGCAGCCGGGCCAGTGGCGCCGCGGCGGGACCGAGAATCTTCACGCCGCGATCCTCGAACGGCTCGAAATAGGCGGCCAGCGCGCGCGACCACCGGATCGCATTCTCCACTTTGCGGTCGCGCACCAGCACGCTCGCGAGCGCGGTGAACGGCGGATAGTGCAGCAGCCGCCGAAACTGCGCTTCCTTTTCGTAGAACGAGACGTAATCCTGCCGCGCCGCGTACTGAATCGCGTAGTGCTCAGGGTAATACGTTTCGACGAGCACCTCGCCCGAAAGCTCGCCGCGCCCGGCGCGGCCAGCCACCTGCGTGAGGAGCTGAAACGTGCGCTCGGCCGCGCGGAAATCCGGCCGCCCGAGCGCAAGATCGGCCGCGACCACGCCAACGAGCGTGACGCGCTGAAAATCGTGGCCCTTCGCGACCATTTGCGTTCCCACCAGGATATCGATCTCGCCCTCGGCAAACGCGCCGAGCACCTGCTGGTATTCGCGCTTGGTGCGAACGGTGTCGCGGTCGAGCCGCGCGATGCGGGCGCTCGGAAATTGCTCGCGCAGGTATTCCTCCACGCGTTCGGCGCCGTCGCCGACGTAGTACATGTATTCCGAATTGCATTTTGGGCACTGTTTCGGCGGGCGAATCGAATAGCCGCAGTAGTGGCATTCCAGGCGCTGACGGCTCTTGTGGTAGGTGAGCGCGATGCTGCAATTCTCGCACTGGACCAGCGCGCCGCACCCGCGGCACATCAGCGACCACGAATAGCCGCGCCGATTGATCAGCACCATCGCCTGCGTGTTTTCTTCCAGGCGCAGCGCGATCGCCGCGCGCAACGATTCGGAAACGGGTGTCGCGCGGTGCTGCCGACGAAACTCCTCGCGCAGGTCGACGATGCGCACCGCGGCGAGCGGCCGGTTTTCCACGCGCGAGGTCAGCTGCAGCAGCTGATATTTTCCCGCCAGCGCATTGTGATACGTCTCAAGCGAAGGCGTGGCCGAGCCCAGCAGCGCCACGGCCCCTTCGAGCCGCGCGCGGTAGACGGCAGTATCGCGCCCGTTGTAGCGCGGCGTTTCCTCCTGCTTGTAGCTCGCTTCCTGCTCCTCGTCGACGATGATCAGGCCGAGATTTTCGAGCGGCGCGAAAATCGCCGAGCGCGTGCCGACCACGATGCGCGCCTCGCCGTGCCGCACGCGCCACCATTCCCGCGCGCGTTCCGTATCCTGCAAGCCGCTGTGCAGCACGGCGACGTGCTCGCCGAAGCGAGCGCGCACCAGCCGCCCCACCCACAGCGTCAGCGCGATTTCCGGCACGAGGACGATGGCGGTCTTGCCGCGCGAAAGCGTCGCCTCGATCGCGCCAAGATATACCTCCGTCTTGCCGCTGCCGGTGACGCCATGCAGCAGCCCCGCCGCAAATTTCCCGGCCACGAGCCAACGCCAGATTTCGGCCAGCGCCTCTTTCTGCTCGGCGTTCAGCACGTTCGTCGGCGGCGTGAAATCCGTGTCCCACGGGTCTTCACCTGGCGTGAGCGGCTCCTCCCAGCTCGACAAGGCGCCGGCATTTTCGAGGCGTTGCATCACCGCTCGCGACACGCCGGCCTTCGCGATCAGCACGTGCAGCGGCAGCGGCCCGCTTGCCGACGTCAGCACTTCGCGGACCTTGTCAGCGCGAGCATTCAAGCCCGAAGCTGCAGCCGCCGGATTCCACGCGAGGATTTTCTGCGTGCGGGCTCGCCGGTGGAGCAAGAAGTTGCGCGCGGCGAGATAACCGCGGCGGACAAGCGCCTCCGCAGCGGCTTCGTCGACGCGTTTGCGGCGCGCGCGCGATTCGACTTTCGCATCAGGCGCGCGCGGCGCGTCCAATTGGCGCAGCAGATCGGCCTCGGCGCGCTCCGCATCGGCGAGCGTGAGTTTCTGCCCAAGCTCATCGAGGTGCGCGCGACCCGCGTCCGTAAGCGAATATTCGCGCTCATGCCGCACTTCCACTTCGGGCGGCAGCATCGCGCGAAACGTTTCGCCGATCGGCGCAAGGTAGTAGCGGCTGATCCAGTGGCCCAGCTCGATGAGTTTTGCGGGCAGCGCCGGAAGCGGGTCCATCGCATCGGCGATTTCCCTGATCGCCGGCGCAGCAGCGGCAGCTGCGCCTGAGCTGCCGGAAGACACCGCGCGCCCCATGTTCGGCGGCTTCGCCGATTCCGCGAGCACCACCCCGATCATGGCACGGCGACGGAATGGCACCACGACGCGGCGCCCGATGAGCGACCGGCCTTCGAGCTTGCCCTCGAGCGATTCCGGCACGGCGTACGTAAACGTCGAGCGCAGCGGAACGGGCAGCGCGACTTCGCAATAGCGGGCAGGCATGAGCGCGAGTATTCTAGCAGCCCGGGTGGACGATAAGCGGCTCTCCGAAAGGACCACATGCCGCGGATAAAGCTGCGCAAAGGAGCGCGCTTCGCGCGACGGCTTTTATGTCGGAGCTAAGGCTCCGCCCCCCTAAGGACGAAAGACGCCAATCGGGACTTGCCTGCTGTAAGCAGGGATTGGTGTTCTCAGGAAGGGCCAGAAGAGAGGTAGCGGCGCTTGTGTCGCACCTACGGCGCTCGGAAATACCTACAGCACTGACCCAGCGCTCCCGCGCCTACGGCGCTCAAAGGAAGATGGAATTCGCTTGGCGAAGGCGGCCAAGGAGGGCGCAGCAAGCAACGCCCCTTACAATCGGAACATGGTTCCCTCAAAATCGCCGGGCGTTTATCGGCGCTTCGGCTGGAGGCCGAGGTGGGCCATCACCTTCTGCAGGTCCTTCCACACTTCACCCTTGGCGGCGGGATTGCGCAGCAAGTAGGCGGGATGATACGTGGCGATCAATTTTGCTCCGCGATAGTCGAACCACTCGCCGCGAAAGCGCGAGATGCCCTGCGTGGTTTCGAGCAGGGTCTGCGCGGCGCATGCGCCGAGGCAGCAGACGACTTTCGGATTGATGACGCCGAGCTGGCGCATGAGAAATGGCGAGCAGGTGGCGATTTCATCTTTCTCAGGCAGCCGATTTTCGGGCGGCCGGCATTTCACTACGTTGCAGATGTAGACATCCTCGCGCCGCAGGCTCATCGCCTCGATCATCTGCGTAAGGAGTTTTCCTGCGCGGCCCACGAACGGCTCGCCCTGCTCGTCTTCATCGCGCCCCGGTCCTTCGCCGACGAACACCAGCTGCGCCTTCGGATTGCCGACGCCGAAAACGATCTGCTTGCGCGCCTTATGCAGCTTGCAGCGCGTGCAGTTGGGAGTGATGTCCGCGCGGATGCGCTCGAGCGTGTCGCCCTCGATGCGGTCGGCGGATTCAAAGAGTGATGGCCCCGCGGCGCGCTGGATCACGGGCGGCGCGGGGACGGGGTCGGGCGCGCGCTTTGTGCCTGCAGACTTGGACGCGACCGCGACGACTGGCGATGACTTTGGCACGGGAGTCGAAATCTCGTCCGAGGCTCCCGCCCTCCCCACACCGGAGGATGGGGCGCCCGAAAAATTCGGGCTTCGGTTGGGTTGCGCGGTCGAGATAATAAGGACCAATGCCGAGATCATCAGCGTACCGGAACCACGCTTCCGCGCGGCTGCGTTTGTTTTCGTCCATGAAGGTTCCGATTATCGGGGAGCACGCGCGAATTCACAAGACCGCGCGGTTCGCGCTAGCGGACTATTATCGCAACCGCTCACTCACGGCAGGAGCTGCACGCGCCGCGTCACGATCGTCGTGTCGCCGTCCTGCGAGGGCGCGGCCTTCAGCGGCCGGGCCATCAGGAGAAACTCGCCGGAGGACGGAAGCCCGTAGCTCTCATCCGCGGCCGAGACTTCGACTGGCTTTCCCACGGGCAGCGAAAAGTCGATTTCGACTCCATCCGCGGGCATCGCATCGCACTGGTACATCGCCCATCCGTTGAAGTATTGCCGAATCCGCGGCATCTCAGGCGGAAGCGCCTGCCCGCCCACGCGCACATCTTGCACATCCGCGTCCGGCGGAAAAAATACCGCAGCGGACGGCGCCCCGCGCTCGGACCTCAGCAGCGCCTGATACGCGTGGCGTCCATTCGCCACTCTCGATTCGAGAATCGTGAAGGTCGGCGCGCTCGCGTCGACGCCCGGCGCGTCGCTAAAGAATGTGGGAGCCGAAATCCACGGCAGCGCCCGCCCGGTCGCGCGGTGAAACGCCGCGGCAAGACGCAGCGGCTCCGGAAGGCGCCCTGAAGCCGGCTCGACGATCCACTGCGCCTTCCCCGAATCGGCGTCGCGCCAGTATTCGATATTCACGCGCTGGGGCGATTTCGACGAATACGGCGGCAGGACCACCGCCGCCACCGTGGCGAGCGCACCCACCAAGATTGGCATCCAGAGAAACGCAAACGCGCGAAACCCGCCGGCCTCACGCAGCTCCGCGCAAAGCGGCGCGATCGGCGTCAGTAGCAGCCCAACGGTCAGGGCGATCATAGGCAGGCCGCGATTGCCGAGAGCATCGTAAAGCAGGCTGGCCGGGCCGAAGCCGACTATGGCGGCAGCCGCGAGCGGCAGAATCGCGGCGATCCCGGAAAACAACGTGCGGTCCGTGCGCGGCAATGTGGCAGGAAGGCCCGCAAGCGCCGCGATGGCCGCGGGCGCCACCGCGAGATATGACAATCCCGGCGCTTTCCAGGCCATCAGCACAGCGAGGAGCGCCCACCAAGCCCACACGCCGCTCCACAATCCCCAAAAGCCGGCGCGCCGCACGAAGAATACGCCATTCGCCACGACGACAGCCGCGCCGAGCGACCAGAACGCAATCTCGAATGGCAGCGGATGTGCGATCCAGTTGACCGGCGTCGAGCCCGCAAACCGCAGCCCCTGCTGAAGAATCACCGCCAGGGCGCCGGTCACCGCGAGAGTTACGGGCCAGCCAACAAGCCCTACGAGAAAATCGCGGAGCACGATGCGCCTGGTATGTATCAGCCAGGCGACCTGAACAAATAGCAGCAACGCAGCCAGCAACGCGAAGAGCAGAGTCCGCCTCGCCTGCCAGTGAATCATCGCGCGGCCGAAGAGGTCGAAAAACACCGCGTCGCGCCGCGGAATGTTCGACAGGTCGGCGTTCGCGAACGCCACGACCGCCGGCAGCGCATTTTCCCCCTGATGCTGCACGCTTGCGGGCGTCACGTTCGCGGAATTATCGAGCGGCGTGTGGTAATGCACTTCTTCGCCGATGAAAGCGAAGTTGAGGCCCTCGTAACCAGCTGCCTTGAAGACGGTGAAATCCGTGTCGACGGGAAGCGCTTTGTAAACGGTGTAGAAAATCGAGCTCGTCGCTGGACGAGCCGCATGCTGTGCGTACAGGCGCACCGCCCAGTCGTTCGCGCCGCCCGTTTCGAACATCACGCTCGGGCCGGAGGTGCCGCGCGCATCGAGATTCACGGCGGCGCGCACGTCCTTCGCCCACGGATGCGAATCCACAAAGGCGCGCGCGCCGAGGAGGCCCGCCTCCTCGCCTTCATCGAGCAGGAAAATCACCGAGTGGTGCGGCGCGGGCATCGCCTTAAGCGCGCGGGCGATTTCGAGTACAGTCGCCACGCCCACGCCATCGTCCGAATCGCCAGGCCCGGCCGGCACCGAATCATAGTGAGCGGCGAGCAGCACCGCGTCGCTCGAGCTGGTATCCGTTCCGCCCAGCCGCGCAAGCACGTTGTTTACGGTCGCGCAGGTCCCGAAATCGCCGCAAGCGAACGCCGTCTGAATCTGCGGCTGGTACCCGATTTTGGTGAGTTCGGCGACGATGCGGTCGCGCACGCCATCCATCCGCCGGGAGTGCCCATGCGGTGCGGCTGGTCCGCGCCGAGGATGCGCTGCAGCGTATTGATTGCGCGCCCAGCCGAGAATCGATTTGGCGGGGCGTTCGCGGGCTTCGGCGCGGGCGGCTGCAAGCCCGCGCAGCGTGAGGGCAAGTATCGCCGCTAAAACGAGTACCGACAGCGAAATCCGGCGCAGTCCTGGTGAGCTGGGTGATGCCAAGCATACCTCCGGGTGCGCGCCATCCTAGGATGCCCACCCGCACAAGTCAATCCGCCGGAAGTCCCAATGTGAACGAGAATGAAAAATATTGAGCGGGCGACACGCGCTTTTCTGGTTCCAATCGCGGGACTTCCCGATTACCCTGATGCGCTCACAGTCGCGCGGAGGTGCGCATGTCCGTCCTCGATATTCTGCTTGGAAAGCCGCTGGCGAATTGGGACGAGCGCGCCGAGCAGATCGGCGCTTCCGCGGGCATTCCGATTTTCGGCCTGGACGCCCTGAGCTCGGCCGCATACGGCCCGGAAGCCGCCCTCACGCTGCTGATCCCGCTGGGCGCGGCGGGCGTCGCCTACATCCTGCCCGATCAGCGCGAGCATTATCGTGCTGCTGGCGATCGTCTATCTCTCCTACCGGCAGACGATTGCGGCGTATCCCGGTGGCGGAGGATCCTATACCGTCGCGACGGAGAATCTCGGCGCGTATCCGGGCTTGCTGGCCGCCGCGGCGCTGATGATCGACTACATCCTCGTGGTCGCCGTGGGCATCTCGGCGGGCGTCGGCGCGCTGGTTTCGGCCGTGCCGCAGCCTCCAGCCGCACACGCTGCTGATCTGCCTCGCGATCCTCGCTGGTCATTATGATCGTGAATCTGCGCGGCCTGCGCGAAGCCGGCATTTTCTTCATGGTGCCGACGTATCTCTTCGTCGGAACGCTGCTGGTCGCGATTGCGATCGGCCTGGTCAAGACGGTGCTGGCGGCCGGGCATCCCATGCCGGCCGTGGCTCTGCCGCCGCACCCGGCCCCGGCGCTGGCCGCGGCCAGCACGTGGATCCTGCTGCAGGCATTCGCCAATGGCTGCACGGCGATGACGGGCGTCGAGGCGGTCAGCAACGGCGTCCGCGCGTTTCGCGAGCCGACCGTGCGAGAACGCGCAGAGGACGCTTACAGTAATCATCGGCCTGCTGATCGTGATGCTCGCGGGTATCGCGTATCTGGTCCACGTCTACGACATCACGGCGACGATTCCGGGAAGACCCGGCTACCAGAGCGTCCTCTCGATGCTGGTGGCGGCGGTCGTGGGGCGCGGCTGGTTCTATTACGTGACCGTCGGATCGGTGCTGGTCATTCTGTCGCTCTCGGCGAACACCGCCTTCGCCGATTTCCCGCGCCTCTGCAAGATGGTCGCGCAGAATAATTTCCTGCCCCACTCGTTCGGCTTTCGCGGCCGGCGGCTGGTCTATTCGCAGGGCATCATCGTGCTGTTCGTGCTTGCCGCGATTCTGCTGATCATATTCGGCGGAGTCACCGACCGCCTCATTCCGCTCTTCGCGATCGGCGCGTTCCTGGCGTTTACGCTCTCGCAGGCCGGGAATGGTGGGCCATTGGTGGAGGAAGCGCGGCCCGGGCTCCATGCGAAACATGCTGGTCAACGGGCTGGGCGCGCTGGCCACGGGCGTGACGCTGCTTGTCGTGCTCGTGGCGAAATTCACATCCGGGGCCTGGGTGAGCGCCCTGCTGATCGTCGCGATGGTGACGGTCGATGCTTTGGGTGCGGCGCCACTACCGGCGCGTGGCGATCGAGACGTGCTGCACGTCGGCGCTGGACGTCGGCTCCCTCGGATCGCCGATCGTCGTGGTTCCGATGCAGGACTGGAGCAAAGTGGCCCAGCGCGCGCTGGAATTCGGCCTGACGCTCTCGACCGACATCCGCGCCGGTCCACGTGGCGACCGAAGACGAGACGAACGCCCTGCGGGCGCAATGGGCCCAAGTGGTCGGCGAGCCGTTCAAGAAGGCCGGGCGGACGCCGCCGGAGCTCGTCACGCTGCCGTCGCCCTACCGGCTGGTCCTGCGCCCGATCCTCGACTACGTTCTGCAGATCGAAAAGGAACAACCCCGGCCGCCAGATCGCCGTCATCGTCCCGGAACTGGTCGAAAAGCACTGGTATCACTACCCCTTGCACAATCAGCGGGCGGAGCTGCTGAAGGCGCTGATCCTGCTCCACGGCAGCCAGCGGATCGTGCTGATCAACGTCCCCTGGTATCTCAAGGCCTGATCTCACGCGGCAAACGCGGCCATAAAACGCAGCAAAACCGCGCTTTACACGCCTGATGCGCCGTGCTAGCTTGTATTCCCGTAACCGCCGATCCGAACGCGCCAGGCGGCAGGGCCATCGACTATCGACCCTCCGAACGTTTTTGTCTCGCAAGACCTCCGACAAAAAACTGAACCGAAGCTCCTTCCGCGACGTTGAGCGCAAGGAGCAAACCGTGCGAGGGCCGGGTGCTAAAACTCCGTAAAGTTGAATTGCTGGGCTTCAAGTCGTTCTTCGAGAAGACGCCGATCACGTTCAGCGGCAGCGGGATCACGTGCATTGTCGGGCCGAACGGCTGCGGCAAGTCGAATGTGGTCGACGCCGTCTCCTGGGTGCTGGGCGAGCAGAGCCACAAGATGCTCCGCGCCGAGCGCATGTCGGACTGCATCTTCAACGGCACCGCCAAGCGCCCGCCGCTGGGGCTGGCCGAAGTCACGCTCACGCTCGTCGACCCTGAGCTTTCCGAAGCTGTCGCCAAAGTGATCGATGGGCAGATGGACGAAGCCGCGAACGCGGAGCAGCGACCGCGAGCTCCGAAGCAAGCTGACGCCCATGCCCAAGACTCGGCACGAGGACGGCGACCGCCTGCCGACGCAATCGACGCGCCGGCCGAGGAATCCGCCGCGCCGACATAGGCGCGAGCATCAAAGCGCGCAAGAAACGCGCCGCCGAGAAGCCCGCGATCTCGATGCGTCCCGGCGAAATCGTCGTCGGCCGCAGGCTCTACCGCTCGGGCCAGAGCGAATACATCATCAACGGCCGCGTGGCGCGCCTGCGCGACGTGCAGGAAATCTTCATGGGCGTGGGCCTCGGGCCCGACAGCTACGCCATCATCGAGCAAGGCCGCATCGGCCAGATCCTGAATTCGAAGCCGATGGACCGCCGCGCCATCATCGAAGAAGCCGCCGGAATCACGATGTACAAGACGAAGCGGCGGCTCGCGGAAGCGAAACTCGAAGCCTCGAAGATCAATCTTTCGCGCGTCAACGACATCCTGGTCGAAGTCGAAAAGCAGCTCGCCTCGCTGAAGCGCCAGGCCTCGAAGGCGCGGCGCTACGCCGAATTGCGCGAACAGATGCGGGGCCTGCTGCGCATCGTGCTGGCGAGCAAGGCCGAGCACCTCGATATCGAAGCCGCGCGCCTGGAAAATCTGCTGCGCGATATGGACGCGGCCGAAGAGCGCGAATCGAAATCCGTTCACGAACTCGAAGGCGAGCAGGAACGCCTGAGCGGCCGCACCTACGAACTCGATGCCGAGCTGCGCCAGACGCAGAATCTGCTCGGGCAGACCGCGCTCGATCTCGATCGCGCCGAAAACCGCATCACCTTCAACCGCGAGCAGGCCGCGCAGCTCGCTTCGCGCGCCGAGCGCCTCGCGATGGAAATCGAGCAGGCCGCGCGCCAGGCCGTCGATCTCGCCGCGCGCATGGACGTGCAAAAGGAAGCCGTCGCGGCGCTCCGCAGCCAGGCCGCGCTGCTCGAAGCGAGCCTGCGCGAAGCGTCCGAGAATGTTTCGACGCGCGCCGCCGAGCAAGGCCGCCTCGAAGCGCGCATGGAAGAGCTGCGGCAGGCTGGCAAGCCGCCTCGTCGAGGAATCCGCGCGCGCAGCAGGCCGAATCGCAGCAGGCCGAAGAAGCCGCCGCGCGGCACACGGCCGCCGAAGAAGCGCGCACGGCCTCGGCCTTACTGGCCATCGAGCAGGAGTGCTTCGCTCTCGAAGCGCGCCTCGCAGGCGCGGAGAGCGCATTTCTCGCTGGCCTCGCAGCAGGCGGAGCAGACCGGCGCGGCCGTGCGCGAAGCGCAGGCGAATCTGGCAAGCCTTCGCCACGCGCAGCAGGAAACGAGCCAGCAGCTCGAGCGCACGCGCCAGGAACTGTCCGCAGAGCGCGCGCGGCACGCGTCGCTCGAACAGATTCTGCGCGAGCGCGCCTACACCGCGGACGCCGTGCAGAAACTTTTCAACGCGAGCGGCTCGGCGCAATCCGATTCCGCGCGCGCCGGCTTCCGCGCCGTCGGCCTGCTCGCCGATTACGCCGAGGTGCAGGAAGAATACGAAGCCGCCATCGAGCAGTTTCTTCGCGAAGAACTCGAATACGTGGTCGTCGAATCCTTCGATCAGGCGCGCGCGGGCGTGGCGCTGCTGCGCGACGAAGTCGGCGGCCGCGCCACATTCTTCGTCGATTCGACCAGCAAACTCGAAATCGATCGCTCGGAAGCCGAAGGCGTCTCGTCGATGCCGGGCAATTTCATCGCGCGTCTCGACAAGCTCGTCGAATTCCGCGAGCCGCTCGGCGCCGGCCACCAAGTATTTCCTCAAGAAGCTTCGCGCCGCCTATCTCGTCGAATCGGCCGCCGTTGCCGAGCTCATGGCCCGCGAGCACCCGCACAATTATTTCCTGACGCCCGAGGGCACCTGCTATCACGGCCGCATGGTTTCCGGCGGACGCAAGGGCGAAGCCGGCCCGCTCGCGCTGAAGCGCGAACTTCGCCAGCACGAGACGGAAGCCGCGCGGCTCGATCAGTCCGCGGCGGCAGCAGCAGCGCGAGCTCAGCCGCCTCGAATGAACAGATCGCAGCCGCCGAAGCGCACATCGCCTCCGCCAGCGCGCAGCAGATGGAAGCGGAAAAATCGCTCGTCGCGGCCACGCACCAGCGCGATCAGGCGCGCAGCGAATCGCATCGCGCCGAGCCAGCAATTCGCCGCCGAACGCGAGGAGATTGCGCGGCTGCGCGCCGACGCGGAAGCGGCCCGCGCGCGCGCCGAGCACGCGCGCCACCAGCACGCTGAAGCGCTTCGTTCCCGCGCCGCAGCGGAAGCAGAAGGCGCCGCAGCCAGCCGAAGCCATCGCCAATCTGCGCCGCGATTTCGAGGGGCTGCAGGAGCAGGTCGTCGCGCGCCGCGAAGAACTGGCCGCGATGGCCGAACGCCTGTCGAGCGCCGAGGCCCTCGAAGCGCGCCTCGCCGATGAAAAGGCGCAGGCGAGCGAGCGCGTGAATTCGCTGCAGCAGCAGCATGCCGCGCTTCTCGAGGAGCGAGCCGCAATCGAGTCTTCCTGCGAGCAGATCGCGCAGCAAGCCGAGGAGCTTCGCAAGGAAAAGCTGCGCCTCGAAGAGCAGAAGACCGCGCTCGAAGGCGAATGGGAGCAGGCGCGCACGCGCACGGCGCAGATCGAAGACTCGCTGCGCGGCCAGCGCCAATCGCTCGACGAGCTGCGCGCCGAGCGCAGCCAGCGCCAGATCGAAAAGGCGCGCAACGACGCGGACCGCGATTACCTGCGGCAGACCTGCGTCGCCGAGCTCAACGCGCAGCCCGAAGAATTGATGGCCGCAGCAGGATCAGCAGCTCGTCGGCGAGGATCTGATCGCGGCCGAAACGAACTACAACGAGATGAAAGCGCGCGTCGAAGCGATGGGCCCGGTCAACATGATGGCGCTCGAGGAATTCCAGGAATGCGAGCAGCGCGAGAATTTTCTCCGCCGCGAGCGCGACGACCTCGTGCAGTCGATCCAGAACACGCAGCTCACCATCAACGAGCTCGACCAAGTCTCGCGCCAGAAATTCGAGGAAGCCTTCCAGTTCATCAACGCGCAGCTTCGCCGTCGCCTTCCAGTCGCTCTTCGGCGGCGGACACGGCGAGATGCGCCTCAGCGAGCCCGACAGCTCCGGCGAAGCCGGGCATCGACATCGTCGGCGCAGCCGCCGGGCAAGCGCCTGCAGAATATTCTGCTGCTGTCCGGCGGCGAAAAAGCGCTCACCGCGCTCGCGCTGCTGATCGCCGTGTTCCGCTATCGCCCGAGCCCGTTCTGCATCCTCGACGAAGTGGACGCGCCGCTCGACGAAGCCAACGTCGGCCGCTTCAATCGCATGCTCGCCGAGATGTGCGGCCAGACGCAGTTCATCGTCGTCACCCACAACCGCAAGACGATGGAAATGGGATCGGTCCTCTACGGCGTCACCATGCAGGAGCCCGGCGTCTCGAAGCTCGTCTCCGTGAAGTGGGAAGAAGACGCGGCAGCATCGGCGCCGACAGCGGCGACCGCCAGCAACGCCGCGTAGGAATTCTTCGAAATTGCGGCGGCCATTCGGACCCGGCTCGTGCATCGCACCATTCGCGGTGAAAGTATTTCGATCCGGCGATATCGCTTTCTTAGCCGTTGACAACGTTTCCCCCTGCGCTAGAATACCCGCCTCTCAGAACCGAGGACGAAAATCTCGTGGCTTCTTCTCAAATGCACGCCGTTATTTCGCAAACAAATTTTCCGGGGCTCAAGCTCCACGGACGCGGGAAGGTTCGCGACATCTACGACCTTGGCGACCGCCTGCTGATCGTGGCGACGGATCGTCTTTCGGCTTTCGACGTCGTTCTGCCCACGCCGATTCCCGATAAGGGCCGCGTTCTGACGCAGCTCTCGCTGTTCTGGTTCGAAAAGCTCGCCGCTGTCGTCCCGCATCACGTGATTGCGGCGAAGGACTTCACGGGCGAACTCGCGCCGTACGCCGCAGAGCTCGAATGGCCGCGCGATGCTGGTCCGCAGGACCGAGCCGGTCCCGATCGAATGCGTGGTGCGCGGATACATCTCCGGTTCGGGCCTGGAAGGACTACCAGAAGACGGGCGGCATCTGCGGCATCCCGCTGCCCGCCGGCCTGCGCGAATCGGACAAGCTGCCCGAGCCGATCTTCACGCCGTCAACGAAGGCCACGACCGGCCACGACGAAAATATTTCGTTCGAAGAGACCGTCTCGCGAATTGGCCGCCCGCTTGCCGAGCAACTCCGCGACACAAGCCTCACGCTCTATCAAGCGCGCCGCCGAGCACGCCGCCGAGCGCGGCATCATCATCGCCGACACGAAATTCGAATTCGGCCTGCTCGGCGAGGAACTGATCTGGATCGACGAAGCGCTCACGCCGGATTCCTCGCGCTTCTGGCCGGCCGATCAGTATTCGCCCGGCAAGGCGCAGCCTTCGTTCGACAAGCAGTACGTGCGCGACTATCTCGAGCGGATCGGCTGGAACAAGCAGCCGCCCGCGCCGGCGCTGCCGCCGGACGTGGTCGCCGGCACGCGAGACAAATACCGGGAATCGTATCAGCGCATCACCGGCCATGCACTCGATTAGCTCAGGGAGCAACTTCTTCTTCAGGGCGCAGCGCGGAGCGTGCATACGTGAAAGAGCAATTGGAATTGCTGGTCGGCATGATGGTCGAGCGCGGCATTCTGCTCGAAGAAGCGGTCACGGAATTCGAGAAGAAATTCATCAAGCGCGCCCTGGAACGTGCCAACGGAAATCAGTCGCGCGCCGCGAAATCGCTGGGAATCCACCGCAATACCCTCAGCCGCAAAGTAGGCGAGTACAAGCTCAACCACGTCGGCCGCCGCTAGGCAGTCTCGGCCTCGTTCTGATTTCGCATCCGCGCAAAATAAAAGGGCCGGTCCGTTGCGGACCGGCCTCGAAAAGCTGCCTCACTCGCTCGTATCTTGCCGGCTTCCGGTGCGCCGGGGCTTTGCCCTTCTCGGGAATGATCGTCGGATCGACCTTCACCTTCTCCCAGTGCAGCAGGAACGGCGAGGGATCGTAGCTCACGAGCGTCCCGGAGAAGCGAATGGGATCGTCTTTCTCGAGCCGCACGACATCCGGCTGCGGCGGAATGTCCGCGGCAGCTGCCCGCGGCAGCAGTAGCGGCGGGATTCGGCGCGGTCCAGACCTTCACGTCCATGTTGGCCGTCGTCGCCGCCTCCACGTCCGCTTGCGTCGCGCCGAAATACACCATGAAGTCCACGTAGGCGTCCGACTTCTGCACGTCGATGATTTTGCCGACGACTTCCGGAAACTCCGCGCCGCAGATCGCCAGCCACGTCATTTTGGCCTTGTCGCCGCCGCCGCTCAGATCCTGACAGCACGGTGACGATCGTGCTCGACTGCGCGATCTTCAGTAGATCGGCCGCCGCGGGAATCGTGTAGGTCGCGGGACGGTCCGGGCGAATTCTGCGCCAGCTGCAGCATCTCGTTGAGCTGCCCATCCACCAGCCTGTCGCACGTCGGCTGCTCGTAATTGATCATCGTCTTTCGGAGATAATCCTTCACTTTGTCGGCATCCGGCAACCTTCAGGTCGATCGCGCGCGCCACGGCCCACATGCCGTCGAGTGACTGTGGCGGCGTCATCGCCATATACGCAAGGCCCAGGCGATATTCGGCGAGAGCGTCGTTCGGGTTGTCGGCGAGCACCGCTTTGTACCCCGCGACCGCTCCCGCGTAATCCTTCAACTGGAAGTCGGCGGCCGCGACCGCGCCATTGAAAAATGCGGCGGTCTGCCCTTCTTCGTCTGTCGAACTGCGCGTCCGTCATATTCGTCGTTCGGCTTGGGCCATTTCGGCAATAATGGACCGCCCAGCGCGCCAGCGTCGCGCTCCTTGGTCATTGCGCAGCCTGCATCCGGTGGCGTTGGCGCTGGCGGCGCGCGAGAAAGCCTGAACCCGGAGCTGAATGGCCTGCAACTGGGTTGTGACGTCCGTCTTGTCGCCCATCGCCAGCAACTCTGTCCGCGCAATCCATCGCCTTCTGATACTCCTTAGCCTGCAGGTACCCGCCGCACGCCGGCACGTATAGCGCCGCTCCGATGTATTTGATCAGCGTCGAGTTTGGATACTTCGACATGAATCCGTCGAAGCAATTCAGCTTGGCTTGCGGATCCTTTTCGGACTGGCATGCCTGGAAAGAGTTGTACTCCGCATCGTGTACGTCGGCTGGGAGCTTTGCGCGGCCTGCGCCGCGGCAGGGCGCGCTGGAATCAGCGCCCAGGCAAGACCAGCCAGAATAAGTGCGGTTGCGTTCAGATACTTTCGCATGATCACGTCCCTGCCTCCTGGATAACTTCGGGCGACTGGCCTGCCTTGAAGATCACCACCCCTGCAGCCGACCCCGCAAGACTACAGAAATCGAGGGGATTATAGGGAAAGCATCCCTTCCCGCGCAAGCCTAAAACCATCTCCCGATTCAAGTCTGGCATTCTCCAACGCCCCCGGCAAGAGAACCCTTGCGTGTTACGATGATGCGACCAGCCAAGCAGTCGCCTCGAAGGAGGCCGCATGAACGCCGGCACTGCTGTCGAAAACAAAGTGCGCTTGATCACGGGCGCAAGCCGCGGCATCGGTCTCGCCATCGCGCACAGCCTGGCGGGCCTGGGAGCGAAAGTCGCGCTCTGTGCGCGCGATCCCGAACGGCTCGAAACAGCGGCGACCGGCTTGAAGAAAGCCGGCGCGAGCGTGGTTGCGATTCCTGCGGACATTCGCAGCACAAACGAAATCGCGCCCCTCGTGCGCAAGACGGAGCAGTCACTCGGCCCCATCGAAATTCTCGTCAATAATGCGGGCATCGGATATTTTGTTCCCGTCCAGGAAGCCTCCGAAGCGAATTGGGACGCTGTATTAGACACCAACTTGAAGGCAGTGTTCCTGCTGAGCAAAGCGGTCGCTCCGGGAATGATCCAGCGCCGCGCCGGACACATCATTAATATCGGCTCGCTCGCGGGCAAGAGCGCGTTCGCCGGCGGCGCGATCTACTGCGCATCGAAGTGGGGGCTGCTCGGCCTCACGCAATGCATGGCGGAAGACCTGCGCCCATACGGCGTTCGCGTGAGCGCGGTTTTGCCGGGCACGGTCGCCACCGATTTCTCGCCGCATATGGGTAAGGACACCAGCAAGATGCTGCAGCCTGACGACGTCGCCCACGCCGTCGAAAGCATTGTCACACAGGCGCCGCAAAGCTTTATCAGCGAAGTGCTGATCCGCCCCGCCCGGAAGCCCTGAGCGCGCCGCGCCGGCGCCGGTTCGAATCCTTCGCTCCGGCATCCGCATCAAAACTCTCCATAAACAGGAGAAAAACCATGATCGACATTCGCCCCAGCGAAGAGCGCGGGCGCAACAAGCTCTCGTGGCTCGACAGCCGATTCACCTTTTCGTTCGACCAGTATTACGATCCGGATCACATGCAGTTTCGCTCGTTGCGCGTGATCAATGAAGATGTCGTCGCGCCGGGCGGCGGTTTTCCCGACGCACCCTCACCGCGACATGGAAATCCTCACCTGGATTCTCGATGGCGCGCTCGAACATCGCGACAACACCGGCGGCAGCGGCGTGATTCGTCCCGGCGAATTGCAGCATATGACCGCCGGCCGCGGCGTGCTGCATAGCGAGTTCAATCCATCGCAGAAGGACCCGGTCCATCTCTTGCAGATTTGGCTTCTGCCGGAACGCCGCGGTCTTGAGCCGGCTTACGAGCAGCTCTCGTTTCCCGATGGCGAGCTGCGCAACAAATTCGGCCACGTGGCCGGTCCGAAAGCGCCGGTGACGATTCGCCAGAACGCGGATCTCTATATCGCGCGTCTCGATAAGGGCGCAAACGCGGAGCATTCTCTCGAGCCCGATCGCGGCGCATGGGTGCAGGTCGCGCGCGGCAAAGTGAACACTCAATGGCACCGAGTTGAAGGCCGGCGATGGCGCCGCCATCTCGAACGAAACGAACATCAAAGTCGAAGCGCAGGAGCCGTCCGAAGTTCTGCTCTTCGACCTGGCGTAAGTTCATCCACAAAAGCGGCTCGAGACTCCCGTTCCGAGTCGCTTTTGTGATAGTTTGCCTCTGGTTTGGGGCCCTCAATTCCTCTCGACGTTCGCACAAATCGAAAGGAGACGCACATGGCCAATTCCTCGGGCGGCATCGTGCCTTTGATCGGACGAATTCTCCTTAGCTCAGTTTTCATCATCGCCGGTATCGGAAAGATCGGTGGTTTCTCGATGGAGGAGGGATTCGTGGCCTCGAAACATCTGCCTCTACCGGCCGTGGCGCTCGCCATCGCTATGATCGTCGAGCTGCTCGGCGGACTTGCGATTCTCGTGGGCTTCTACGCCCGTTTCACCGCCTGGATCGTTTTCCTGTACATGATTCCCACCACGTTTATCTTTCACAATTTTTGGACCATGCAAGGAGCGGACCGCCTAAACACCATGCTCCACTTTGAAAAAAACATGGCGATTATGGGAGGCCTGCTATTGTTGGCCGCGTTTGGCGCGGGCAGACTCTCGATCGATTCGGCGCGCGCGCCCAAATCGGCATAGCCGGAACCTGGAACCCAGCCTCCGGCGGATCCTCGGGCGCGCGTCCCGCATCCGATTCGTGTTTAAATATTGCGCTCCCGACCAAAACTGGAGGAATGATGCACGACCACAAAAGACCGGCGCCGGCCGACGCAGTGATTCACGATCTGATCAGCCATCGCTGGAGCCCGCGCGCGTTCGACTCGCGCCCGATCGAGCCCGAAAAATTGCGCAGCCTGTTCGAGGCGGCGCGCTGGGCGTCGTCGTCCTACAACGCGCAGCCGTGGTATTTCATCGTCGGCACGAAAGACGACCCGGAAATTACAAGAAAGTCCTCGATAGTTTCGTCGAGTTCAATCAGGGCTGGGCGAAGGGTGCGCCCGTCGTCGCGCTGAGCGTCGCCGCCCACAAGATGCCGCACGACGGCTCGCAAAATCGCCACGCGTTTCATGACGTCGGCCAGGCGGCCGCGAATCTCGCATTGCAGGCGACCGCGCTGGGCCTGCAAGTCCATCAGATGGCTGGCATCATCCCCGACAAAGGCGCGCCAGATCTTTTCGATCCCCGCGGATTACGAAGCCGTCGCGGGCTTCGCCATCGGCTATCCCGGCGATCCGGCAACGCTCCCGGACGCCCTTGCGCGAACGTGAAAACGCGCCGCGCTCCCGTCAAGCCGGTTTCATCATTCGTCTTCACCGGCAGCTGGGGCAAGATCTCGCCCAATCGTCACCGCAAATGACGAACCGACGAGGGTCGTCATCCTGAGCCCGGCGCCGTAGGTTCTCGCCGCGGAAGGATCTCTCTTCGTTTCTTCTGCCGCGGGCACGCTTCGCACCTCGCCGGCTCCGAGCTCTCAATGAAGTCTCGGTGCTCTCTGTGTCTCTTCCGCTTTCACCAGCCACGATGAGCCATTCCCGCGGTCGCTCTTCACCACTCACCACTCACTAATCACCACTCACCAATCGTGATACTCTCCCGTCCGGCAAGCTCGCTCGGCTTGCACAACGGGGGAGGCATCGCCGACATGAAAATGAAATCCATGCTGCTGTTGTTCGCTGTTTCGCTGCTCGTCGTAGCGGGAGTCGCTCTCGCGGGTGGCGCAGACAAAAAAGATCGCGCGTCCGAAATCGAGACGCTGAAAACGCAAGTCGCCGCGCTGCAAGCGCAAGCGCAGACCGCGCAGGATTACGTCGCCCTCGCGAATCTCCAGGCGACGCTATGGCTACTACGTCGACAAATGCCTGTGGGATCAGGTCGCCGATCTTTTCGCGAAAGACGGCACGCTGGAAATCGGTCTGCGCGGCGTTTATGTGGGCCAGGATCGCGTCCGCACGTATCTTCACACGCTTCCCGATCTCAAATACGGCACGCTCTTCAATCACATGCAGCTCCAGCCCGTCATCGATATCGCTCCCGGACGGCAAAACAGCCAAAGCCAGGTGGCGCGCGTTCGAGCAATTCGGCATGCTGCACCGCGCCGCGCAATGGGGCGGCGGAGTGTACGAGAACGAGTACGTGAAAGAAGACGGCGTCTGGAAAATCGCGAAGCTGCACTACTACATGACCTACTACGTCGACTACTACAAGGGCTGGGACCAGGGCGGCCTTCCCGCCGCCCGGCCCGATCAAGGGCTTTCCGCCCGACCGGCCGACCACGGTCGACTACAAGTCTGTATCCCGGACGTCTTCGTTCCGCCCTTCATTACAAGAATCCGGTCACGGGCAAATGAGAATGTAATTTGGGCTTTGTGACCAAACTTACTCGAACGCAGCCAGGGCCCGGCCGCACGCGAGAGTGGGATCTCTAGCCACTAACCACTCGCCACTAGCCACTGCCTCTATGTTACCCTCCCGCTCCGGCAAGCCCACGGCCTGCCGGATGCGGGAGGCATCGATGAAAATGCAATCTCTACTCGTTGTTCTGCGGCGTCGCGCTGTTTCGTCGTAGTGGGAGTCGCGCTCGCAGGCGGAAGCGAAAGCAAGAAAGATCTCGCCTCCGAAGTGGAAACTCTGAAAACGCAAGTCGCCGCGCTGCAAAAGCAGGCGCAGGCTTCGCAGGACTACATCGCGATCTCGAATCTCCAGACCGCCTATGGCTACTACGTCGATAAATGCAAATGGGACGAGGCCGCCGACCTCTTCGCCAAAGACAGCACCCTCGAAATCGGCCTGCGCGGCGTCTACGTCGGCCAGGACCGCGTGCGCGCCTATCTCCACAAGCTACCCGACCTGAAATACGGCACGCTTTTCAATCACACGCAGCTGCAACCCAAGATCGATATCGCGCCCGACGGCCTCACCGCCCAAGGACGCTGGCGCGCCATCATGCAGGTCGGCATCCTGCATCGCTCGGCGCAGTGGGGCGAAGCCACCTATGAGAACGATTACGTGAAAGAAGACGGCGTCTGGAAAATCAAAAAGCTCCACGCCTACTTCACCTATTACACCAGATTACTACAAGGGCTGGGATCAGGGCGGCGACCCGCCCCCAGGACCCATCGCCGGCTTCCCGCCGGACCAGCCCCCAACCGAAGTCTACAAGCTCTACCCGGACGTCTACGTCCCGCCCTACCACTACAAGAATCCGGTCACGGGCAAATAACGACGCGCGAAGGAACGCCGCTACGGGCAAGGACAACTGCGCTTCGTGACGCGCAGTTGTCACAGGCGCCAGCCTCTGCTGCTGTGCGCCACAAACTCGAGATGTCTTTCTCGAAATTCTCGACAACGTGCGCAAGCGTTATGATTTCGCGCTGGTCGATTACGTCGTGATGCCCGAGCACATTCATCTGCTCATGTCCGAGTCCAGGACCCTTATGAGGGCAACGGCGCGGCTACGATGATGGCGTGGCCGAGGATGCCGCTTGCGGGGCTGCGGGGAGGCGGACCAGGCGGGCCGCGGTGACTGACGGCAGGCCGAGGATTTCCTGGACGACGGATGCGCTTACGTCGCCATCGAGGCCGACGAGCGCGAGGGCTTCGGCGCCGCCCGCGGGGACGCGGCGGCCGAGCGCGAACGTGGAGATGTTGATGCCGAGGGTGCCGAGCGCCGTGCCGATGCGGCCGATGACGCCGGGGACGTCGACATTGCGCGAGAGCAGCAGCGTGCCCTCGAGCGGGGATTCGAGGGCGATGCCATCGAGCGCGAGGATGCGCGGCGAGCCGTCTTGTGCGACAGCGCCTTCGAGCGAAAATTCGGGGCCGCCATTCGGAGATCGGATACTTCGATCGTATTCGGATATCCGCGCTCGCGCGGCCGCGTGGTTTCCTGGACCACGATGCCGCGCGCGGCGGCCTCCTCCGCCGCGTTCACCAAATTCACCTTTTCGTCGTCATCGAGCACGGCATTGAGCGCGCCCACCAGCACCGCTCTGCGGATCACGTGCGAGCCGAGCTCGGCGGGCTCGCCCGCGTATTGGACGCGCACGCGACGTGAAGCTGCGCGAAGGCGCGGCCTGCGCGACGAACGATCCGAGGCGCTCGCCCAATTCGAGGTACGGGCGCAGGCGGCGGTATTGGTCAGGCGAGAGCGCGGGCATATTGACGGCGTTGCGGATCGATGCCGTCGGCGAGATAATCGCGAATCTGCTGCGCGATTGCGGTGCCGACCTCTTCCTGCGCCTCGGCCGTGGAGCCGGCGATGTGCGGCGTGGCGATCACGTTGGGCAGGCCGATGAGCGGCGAATTTTTCGGCGGCTCCTGCGCGAAGGTGTCGAGCGCCGGCGCCGGCGACCTGGCCCGATTTCAGCGCTTCGGCGAGAGCGGCTTCGTCGATCAATTCGCCGCGCGCGCAATTGACGATGCGCACGCCCTTTTTCATTTTGGCGATGGCCGCGGCGTCGATCAGCTTTTCGGTCTGCGCGCTGAGCGAGGTGTGGAGCGAGATCACGTCCGAGCGGCGAAGCAGATCGTCGAGCGGGACGAGCTCGACTTCCAGTTCGGCGGCGGCGGCGGGCGTGACGAAGGGATCGTAGCGCGATCACTTTCATTTCGAGCGCGCGGGCGCGGCGGGCGACTTCGGTGCCGACGCGGCCGAGGCCGACGAGGCCCAGCGTCTTGCCGCGCATCTCGGTGCCGGAGAACGCGGACTTCTCCCATTTGCCCGCGTGGATCGAGGCGTTGGCCTGGGGCACGGCGCGCGCGAGGCCGAGCATCAGCGCGAGCGTGTGTTCGGCGACGCTGACGGAATTGCCGCCGGGCGTATTCATTACCAGCACGCCGCGGCGCGTGGCGGCATCCACGTCGACGTTGTCGACGCCGACTCCGGCGCGGCCGATGACGCGAAGGCGCGCGGCCTTTTCGAGCAGCGCCGCCGTGACTTTGGTCGCGCTGCGAACGACGAGCGCGTCGGCATCGGCGATTTCGCTCGGGAGCGCGGCCGCCGTCGGCGTGACACGTCCCATCCTGCGTCGCGCAAAAGCGCGATTCCGCGTTCACTGATCTTGTCCGCAACGATGATTTTCATGGGGCAACAAGGTTATCGGGCGGTGCGCGGCCGTGTCAATTACGCTGCGGGCGCGCTACGCTGGCGCGCGCGGCGAATGCAAACGTGATATTCTTTTCCTACAACACGAGGGATCACACGACAAAATGGCATATATCGAACGCATTCAAAGCGATTTGACCGCCGCGATGAAGGAAAAGGACGAGCTGCGGCTGAGCGTGCTGCGCATGATGAAGAGCGCGCTGAAGAACAAGGAAATCGAGAAGATGCGCCCGCTCGACGACATGGAGTCGCTGCAGGTGCTGCAGACGCTGGTGAAGCAGCGGCGCGAATCCGTGCAGCAGTTCACGCAGGGCGGACGCCAGGACCTGGCCGACAAGGAAGCGAAGGAAATCCTGATCATCGAGGAGTATCTGCCCGCGGCGCCGAGCGACCACGAAATGCGCCACGCGATCGAAGAGGCGATCACCGAAGCGGGCGCCGATTCGCTGAAGCAAATGGGCGCCGTGATCAAAGCGGCGCGGGCGAAGCTCGAAGGAAAAGCGATCGACGGCAAAGTGCTGAGCGACCGCGTCCGCGAACGGCTCAGCGGAAAACCCTGACGCGTACGCGTCGCCTGCTACTGGCTCTGCCAGCCCAGAATATCGAGAAGCTCGATCTTTCCCTTCCGGGATTTAGCGGCATCCGCATCGTATTTAACCGTCACACGCAAACCCTTGAGGGATGAGCACGGGTTAAATCCGGCGGGCGGCTGCGAAGTGGCTTCAAAACGGGTTTGCTCGCCGGGAAGAGTGAAGAGATCGTACGTTCCGTCGGCGGCGGTTACCTCCAAACGCATCGCCGGATTGCAACTGACCTTCGCGACGGTTCCCGTCACCTCTTGCGTGTTTTGCCCGGCCGCGGGCGGCGGACCGGATGGCTGCGATTCGGGCGGCTCTTGCGACTGCTCGCTGCGGTGCTGGAGTTCAGGTACGGCGGCGGGCGCCGCGGACTCGCCCGGGCGATTGCGGCTTTGAAAACTCTGAACCTGGTCGACCATCTCGATGAGCTGATCGGCGCGCTCCCGATCTTGCGGCTCATGGGCGCCGGCCCGAGCGCGAGTGGCGATAGTGCGAGCGTCGTCGTAGCGGCGCATGCTCAAAAGGACGCCCGCGAAGTCGAGTTGAAACGCCGTGGTGCCAGGTTCGAGCGCAATCGCTTTTTTGACGAAGGCAGCCGCTTGGGGGAGCGTTTCCTCATTGGAAGCAAGGTAGACGCCCAGCAAGGCATAGGAAGGCGCGAAATCCGGGCTCTCCGCGATGGATTGCCGCAAATCATCTTCGACCTGGGGATTGCGAGCCATGCCGTTGCTGTGGACGGTCAAGTAGGCGCGGAGATATCGCGTCAAACTGTTTTTCGGATCGAGCGCGACGGCCTTGGAAGCCGGGTCGAGCGCGGCGTCGAGCTTGTTCTCAAACAATTCCGTGATTGCCAAGTTCCGCTGCGCGAGGGCGAGATTCGGATCGAGGCGGATGGCATCTTGCAGCAGGCCTTCGGCTACTTGCATCTGGCCGCGTGTGGCTTCGAAGCCACCCTTTTCCGCATCGATCTCGGCTTCCGACAACTGGCGCGCGGTCAAATCCGCGTCCCCGATCTTGGCGGGGGCCGGCGCGACCAACTGATAAAAGCGGTCGCTCTGCGCGTAAGCCTGCAGAATATCCTGCAACCGCCGGAGGTCGCCGAAAGCCTGGGTTGCTGCCTCCTGCGACGTTGCGCCGCGATCGAGCGCGGCGAGATAGGCAAGCAGCATCGGGCGGTGACTTCCGTTGTCGCCCATCATCAGATAGTGAACCAGGGCCCAGGATTCGGCGTAGAATTCCGACATTTTATTCTGCTCGTTGTAGTAAGGAGACGTGTAGTCCACGCTGACGAGCGTGGTGAGCGGAATCAACCGGCCCTGCTGAAACGTCTGGATCAAGCCGGGGTCGGGCTGTCCGGAATACGCCTTTTTGTCGTCGATCTGGGTGTTGCCGAAGAACTCGGCGAGCCCTTCCGCGAGCCATAACGGCAAGCCGGGGAAATAGGGCATGGTCAAGGAATGGTAGTACTCGTGGTAGATGGTCGCGTAAGGGTTATCGCCGGGCGCGTCGAGCTGAACGGCAGCGTAGAACTGGTAGAAGTGGTTGAAAAAAATGCCGGCGATATGGCCGTGGCCTTTCGCCCAGTACTCGGGGAGAAGCTCGCGAAGGGAGGCTTCGTTCTTGACGGCAAATATCGTGAGGGTAGGGCTGGGCGCGTTCTGCTCGCCGGCGAGTATCTCGCGAAACAGCGTGCGGATCTGCTCGAAGCGAATCGCGGTCTGGCGCGCCTCCTTTTCGCCTGCGTTGCTGACCACGATGAAATGCGGGCTGCGCACTTCGACCCAGGTCTCGGACTTTGCGCGAAGGGCCGGAGCGCAAAGGAGGGTGATGCAGCAGGCCAAGGCTGCAATTCTTTTGATATGCGTCACGAATGGAAGGCCTTTCGCATAGGGTAACGACGAGTGTGTCCGGCCGCTCGACGAGCCCAATCAGGGCGCGCTAGGGCGTGGCGGCTTTCTTGAGTACCGCAGCCGATTCCTGATCCGCCGCCACCTGCTGCAGGAAGTCACGGATTGCCGGTAGCTTGTCGACCGGGACCATCACGTCTTTCACTTCGAAGCTGCGCTTGTAGTGCAACACGCCATCGGCAACTTTGTTTCGCTATGATAGGTCGCGTAGTCGCAGCTGGCCTCAACGGCCTTCGGCAGTCCATCCACAGCGTATCCCGGCGGCAGGGTGATGTCGAAGAGTCGTCCTGCCGCATCGCTTCCTCGAACTCCATCGGATATTTGCGCGTCTTCTGCTGCGGTGAAGAGGCTCAAGAAGCCGATGTTTTTGTTGCCGACGACGTCGCGGGCGGAGAATCAGCAGGTCGCCGCTCGGCACTCGCGTATCCGCGCGCTGAACAACTTGTAGTCGAGAGACGAGATTCTCATCGTCCTTCTCGAGGTTGCCGAGCGATCCGCCGAGGAACAGGAAATTGTTGAGGAAGTCGCCGAGGAAACGGTCGAAGACTTCGGCGCGCTTCGAAGGCGGCTGTCGAGAAACTCTCGCGCTGCTCGGCCGCCGGCCCGCCCCATTCGACTTCGCTGAATTTCGCCGGAAAGATCGCCGCGTGGCAGCTGAGATCGAACTTTGCGGTGCGGAGCAGCCGGTTGGTCGGCGGGCGGCAGCAGCGGCAGAGTGATCAATTCGCCTCCGTCGGGCGTGATCACGAGCGCGTAGTTGTCCTGCAAGTACCAGGGCAAGTATCCCAGCGGCACGTGCTCGTTGGTGGGGTCAAAAAATAGCAATCGCCCGAGCTTCGGGTCGTTTACGACCGCGTAAAGCGACGAGTCGGAGACGGTATCCGGAAGGCGGATGGCGAGGATCGCGTGGTTCATGAAGACGGATGGAAAGGATGCTTGAATGAAGCTTCGCCGATCGTCGACCGAGACGGAATACGCTTCGATGCCGGTTTCATGAAGCATCGTGATGAGCAGTGTCGCTTTGTCTTTGCAATCGCCGAACTGTCGGGCGAAAACCTCGCCAGCGGCGTGCGGCTGCCAGCCGCCGATGCCCTACTTCGACGGCCATATATCGAATGTCGTGCTGTACATATTCGGAAAGGGCGCGCGCCTTGGCCATCGGGTCGGTAACGCCTGCCGTCAACTCGGCCACCTTCTGTTTGATTTCTGGTGTTGCCACGCGCTCCGGAGTCTCGAGTCCCTCGTACCACAAGCCGACATCTTTCCAAGAACCGGTCGCTTTAGCCCGCATGCTAGGATCCTGCGGGAAATACTTGATCCCAACCCAGCCGCCGACGACCCGCCAATTGGGCATATCCGGTTCGGTTTCTACACCAGGAAGATTATCCACCTCCCAGATGTACTGATTGGGTGCGCCCGTTTGGGGCTGTTGTTCGGGTGGTTGAACCACCTTGCAGTGAATTCCCAACCCGGCGGAAGCTGAAGATCGAAACGGGCGGTGACCACCGGCACTTGGCCTTGAAAAAGCCATTGATCCTCGAAGACATAAGGCTGGTCACGCTGGACGTATTCATAGCCAACTACGCTGCCTGGATTCGCTTCTGGAAACGAATCGCTTTGACTTTCACGTCCGTGTATTCGATGTCGCTGAGGTATCCGTGCTCAAACACATCTTTCTCGCCGACGGCGATTTCGTGGCCGTTCGCTTGATCGTCCACGCCTTCATGTAGGCGATCTTGGTGTCTTTATCGAAATCGACGTTGACGCCACCGTACTCGCGGCGGGCTTCGATGCGCAGCAGGCGAATCGCGACGCGATGGAGAGTGTCGATCTCGCCGTTATCTGGACGGTGGTCTGCGTTTCGTCGAGCAGAATGACCGCGTCGGTATCCTTGTCGTAGTCCGGCAGCTTCTCCTGCGCGGCCGCACGGAGCCAGTCGGGCGCGGAATCGCCTGCAATCGCGTGCAGCGCAAACGAGCCAGAACGTCGCGGACAGCAGGGCGAAGCGGAAGCGCGCTAATTGTTTTTCGCCGACTGGACATTCTGCAGAACCATTTGGGCACTGTCGTTCGTTTTGACCGATACGAAAAACCGCCGCAGGGCCGGATAATCGTCCTTCGTGAAAATGACGCCTTTCTGGCAATGTCGCGCTTCACTTCGACGGTGTCGTCCTGCGCCTCGGCGGAGATGGAATAGAACGCCGCACCGAGATCCAGCTTCTTGACCGGCGGGGATGCTTGCCGCCTTGTAGCCCGCGGGCATGTGGAAGCGTATATCATCAGTTTCCTCGTAGGGAAAGGGAAGTAGATAGGATTGACGCGTTTCTGGGACGTGAATGAACTCAAGTCTTCGGCCTGAAACATTTCCAGGGGCGTCAGCATTCGCTGGGCGCGGAGCTTGCGAACGAAGGGACCGTCGACCGTCCCTTCGACATGAATGGGCAGATTGTTATTGTCCCAATTTGAGATCTTGGTGATCTTGAATGTCGGAGCCCACGGCAGCCAGCCCTTGATGCGTCTTCCAACTGCCTGGTCCTGGCGGTTTCGTCCTCCTTGCGCCTCGTCGCGGATCACGGCGCCTGTTGGCCGGTGTAGTCCATCTGAATGACGCCCGAGATCGAGCCGTCGGAACTTTGATATCATGTCAGCATTGCGAATGATGGTGGCCTCCGACGAGTCCGGCTCGGAAGTCGACCACATTCGTGGCGCCGTGCTTGTCGCACTCGAATCCCGCCCGCCTCGGTTTCATACCAGGGAAGCAAACCGAAAGGAAAGAAGCGCGCGGCCGGATCGAGGTAATATTCCTTCGATCCCGCGTGCACCCACGAGAGCTCGTCGGAACTCTGTTCACGTCTCTTGCGATCGGGAACAAAGAGCCTGTTCCGGGGCGCGATGTAGACCTCGCTCGCCTCGTAATCCGGCGGCGCGGGCGAGTCCGACGAACAGGTAGTTGATTTCGGTTCCGTAGGCGTAGCCGTGCTTCAGGACGTCTTCGACGTTGGAGTTGGGCTTCAGGTTCTCGTCCTTGTTTTCCTGCTTCATTTTGGAGTCTTCAAGATTCAGATTGCGGATCTGCTGCACCCGCGCGTAGATCTTGCGGAGCTTCACTTCGGCGTATCGCATCGGGCTGACGATCTTTGACAGCTCCTCGTTGAGCGCATTCTTCTTGTCGATGAAATGGTCGAGTTCGCCATCCCACTTTTTCGCGTAATGGTCCCAATATTTGTCGGAGGGATCGTCGCTCGGCGGGGCATCGGGATCCGCATAATAGAATTCGACCGCGAGCCTCGATCGGTTTCTCGGGAGGCATCAACGGCTCCTCGACGATGCCCGGGATGTCGCTGGACCAGCATGCAGGTAGGTGCCATTGATCTGCTGCTTTGGGAGCATCGGCGGCCGGAAGCTGATAGCCGGAGCGGGACATAGGGTGCAGGCCATTCATGTAGCCGTCGTCGGGCATATAGCTGAAGCGAGCCTCGCGCGTGTAGATATCGCTCGCGACACTGTCCACTCCTGCGAATGGACCCAGCCCGGCTTGGCCTGAGCTTGATATTTGTACTCGATGATGCAGCCGGGTCCCACGTCGGGAAGGCGTGAACGTTTTCACCGTAGATCTTCAGGCCGCCGCCTTCACGATACCGTGGTTTCGAGGGCCTGGCCGTCGAATTTGACGATGCTGCCGTCCGGCTTGAATCGTCCGGCCCGCGATGTAGACGACTTCTCTGGTAGGCCTTGCTGAAAGGGATCTCGATGTGGCCGTACTTCGTGCCTTCCTGCGTGAAAATCTTGATGCGGACGTACTCCTCGACGCGTTTCGCCCGAGGTGATCGCCTTCGAGGCATCGATCGTCAGCTCTCGCGATACAAGATCATGGCGTCGGCGCCCGGCTGCTTGGGATTGTCTTTCATGCGCGAGATCTTCGGGCGGGATCGGCAGCCACCCTTCCGTGGCCGGCAGGGAACGAGCGGCCGAAAGCAGCAGCAGGCACACGACAGCCACGCCAAAGACACTTCGATGGGTTGGGTTCATTCCGAGGTCCCTTGGCCTTTCCGCTGAATTTCGCGCACACGAGCGCCATTGTCCGGAGCAGTGAATTGTTGGCAAAGCTATCGCGAAATTCACTCACTGTCAATAATTCCCGGATGGGAGAATGTACAGGCAAGAACAAATCGGCTCGATCCGGCGCGCACTCTAAGCTAGCGTCCAGAAGATACTGGGACTGCGGTGCGATTGCGGATCTTCCGTATTCCTCGGCGCTCACTGAGCTTGCGCGGGGCTTTGTGCCTTGCCCTGCATCCGCGTCTGGTGCTACCGTGCCGAATCCGCATCCGGCGCGCGCATTGCGGGCCGGCCAGGGCTGTAAACGCAGACAGGAGACGACATTGGGAACCAAACCGTGGAGCTCGACTGCACCGCCGGGCGAGTTTCGCCCCTACGTAGAGCGCCGAGGAGAGCCCGCGCGAATTCACGCTGCGCGCGATCATCCTGGGCGCGCTGTTTGGCGTGCTGTTCGGCGCGGTTTCGGTGTACGTCGGACTGCGCGCGGGGCTGACGGTTTCGGCGTCGATTCCCATCGCGGTGCTCTCGATCAGCATCCTGCGCGCGTTTGGCCGCTCGACGATCCTTGAAAACAACATCGTGCAGACGACCGGCTCGGCCGGCGAATCGGCCGCCGCGGGCGTGATTTTCACGATGCCCGCGCTGATTTTTCTCGGCTTTTCGCTGAACACGGAATACTGGCGCGTCTTCTATCTGGCGCTGCTGGGCGGGACGCTGGGCGTGCTGTTCATGATTCCGCTGCGGCGGCAATTGATCGTGAAGGAGCACGGCAACCTCACGTTCCCCGAAGGCACGGCGTGCGCGGATGTGCTGGTGGCGGGCGAGCGCGGCGGATCGTTCGCGGGGCGCGTGTTCTGGGGGCTGGGGCTCGGCGGCGTCTACACCTTTTGCATGAACACGCTCGGGCTTGTGGCCGAGCCAGCCGGATTACCAGCCGGGTTGGCTGCCGGGTGCGTCGGCGCGCTGCACGATCACGTCCGAATATCTCGGCGTGGGCTACATCATCGGGCCGCGCGTGGCGGGGACGCTTTTCGCGGGCGGCGTGATTTCGTGGCTGGTGATGATGCCGGCGATCCGGTTTTTCGGCTCGCTTGCGCCGAACGCGGCGCTCTATCCGAGCACCATGCCGATCCCGCAGATGACTCCCGATCAGCTTTGGGCCACCTACATCCGGCCGATGGGCGCGGGAGCGGTGGCGGCATCGGGGCTGATCACGCTGATCAAGACGATGCCGACGATCGTTTCGGCGCTGGGCGCGGGACTGAAAGACGTGCGCGCGAAGCAGGCGTCGATGCCGGCGGCCAGCCGGACGGAGCGCGACCTTTCGATGCGCGTGGTGATCGGCGGCTCGACGTTGATCATGGCGATGATCTGGGCGTTCCTGAGATTCAAGCCGATGCCGGGGACGCAGACGGGTTCGTTCGCGAATCTGATGGCGGCGCTTTTCATCATCGTGTTCGGATTTCTGTTTGTGACCGTGGCGTCGCGGATCAGCGGGCTGATCGGCAATTCGTCGAACCCGATCAGCGGGATGACGATTGCCACGCTGATGGCTACGTGCGCGGTGTTTCTGGTGATCCACTGGACGGCGAACGCCTACGCCGTGCTGGCGCTGACGATCGGCGGCGTGGTGTGCATCGCGGCGGCGATTGCGGGCGCGACATCGCAGGATTTGAAGACTGGATATCTGGTGGGCGCGACGCCGGCGAAGCAGCAGATCGCGCTCGTGATCGGCGTGCTGGTTTCGTCGCTCGCGATCGGCGGGACGCTGATCCTGATGAACGTGGGCCTCGCGAGCTACAAGCCGATGCAGATTCCGCTCGACATCAACCATCTTGCCCGTGGGCGTGGAGCTGCAGGACAACAATTATCCGCACGAGGGCAAGACGTACGTAGCTGGTGAATGCGATCGGCTCGGGCGTGATTCCGGACGGCAAATATCTCTACGATCCGTCGACGCACGAGATCGAAATCCAGTGGGAGCAAGGGATCGGCAGCGCGAAGGCGGCGGCGCCGCAAGCGCGGCTGATGGCCACCGTGATCAGCGGAATTCTGAACCGGCGGCTTCCCTGGCGGCTGGTGTTTCTCGGCGTGTTTCTGGTGATCGCGGTCGAGCTGCTGGGGATTCGGTCGCTGCCGTTTGCCGTGGGCACTTATATTTCGATCGGCACGACGATGGCGATGTTCGCGGGCGGGCTGGTGCGATGGCTCGCCGAGCAGGGCGCGGAGAAGAAAGAAGGCGCGGAGAGCGAAGTGAGTCCCGGGTCGCTCTATGCGAGCGGGTTGATCGCGGCGGGTGGCGTGTTTCGGGCTGCTCGCGATCGTGATCAACCTGCTGCAGGACCCGGAGTTGAGCCGGCACGTGCCGCACTGGCTGGGAGCGGCGCTGCATGTGCCGTGGTCGGAGAGTTTTTTCGCGTCTGGGCGCGAGATTCATGCCGAACGTGCGAGCCAGAGCCAGTGGTTGGGCGTGGCGCATGTTTGTGGCGCTGGCGGTTTCGCTTTTTGTTTCCGCGCGGAAGAAATTGAAGCAATCGTAGGCGCACGCCTAGGAGCGTAAGAGAGATGCTTCGCCACTGCCAAGATCGCACGAGCGCCGGGTTCCCTTCGACTTCGCTCAGGGCAAGCAGGATGACGATCCGCATCGGATTGTCACTGCGCGCTTCGCGAAGGAAACGCGCGGCTTCTTCGGGCGGCGTGGGATTGATGTAGAAGCCGGTGCCCCACTCGAATCCCGCCACCTTGGTCAGCTTGGGCATCATCTCGATGTGCCAGTGATAATGATCGTTGATTTCCTCGCCGATGGGCGAGGTGTGGACGACGAAGTTGTACGAGGGGAACGCGAGCGCGGCGTCGAGGCGGCCGAGAAAATCGCGCAGCACCTGGGCGAGATTTCCGTAGTTCGGCGTGGGCATGTTCTCGAATGACGAGCTGTGCTGCCGCGGCAGAATCCAGGTCTCGAACGGGAAGCGCGGGCGCGTAGGGCGCGAGCGCGATGAAATGATCCGTCGCTGAGGATCACGCGCGATTCGGTTTCGATCTCCTGGCGGATCATGTCGCAGAAGATGCAGCGCTCTTTTTCGTCGTAGTAGTGCCGGGAATTGTCCACTTCCTCGCGCACGCGCTTGGGCACGATCGGCAGCGCGATCAACTGCGAGTGCGTGTGCTCGAGCGTGGCGCCGGCGGGCTCGCCGTGATTCTTGAAGAGCAGGATGTAGCGGAAGCGGCGGTCGTTTTTCAGATCGAGGATGCGGTCGCGGTAGGCCCACAAGAGTTTCCTCGACGGCGCGCTGCGGCATGGTGGCGAGCGTGAGCCGATGGTCGGGCGTCTCGATGATCACTTCGTGCGCGCCGACGCCGTTCATGCGGTCGAACAGGCCTTCGCCTTCGCGGTCGAGGCCGCCTTCGATGCCGAGCGCGGGAAATTTATTGGGCACCACGCGCAGCGACCAGCCGGGCGTGTCGCGCCCGCTGCCGTTGCGCCCGTAGGCCAGGACTTCCGAGGGCGTTTTGCCTTCGTTGCCGGGGCAAAACGGACACATGCCGATGCCCTTGATCTGCACGCTTTCGCGAACGAAGTCCGACGGGCGCTTTCCGCGATCGGTGGAGATGATCACCCAGCGGCCCGTGATCGGGTCTTTGCGAAGCTCCGGCAAGACTTTCCTCCTGTGATGTGGCGCGGGAACCGGCGATTCCACGCATTGCTATGACCTTGCGGCTATTCTATATCGGCTGCGACCTGAGCGCGGCGAACGATTCGAGGAACCGCGATTCCGCGCGCTTATCGCGGATTGGGACGCGAAGGCTCCCTTGTGCAGGCGGACTTCGGGGCGCGCGCCGGGGCGGGTTTCGATGGCGAGCACGTCGAAGCGATACGCAGGGCGAGTCGATGCGGCGGGCGCGGAGGAATTGGCGCGCCATGCGGGCTAGATAGCGGCGCTTGTCGTCGTTCACGGCGTCTTCGGGCTGAGCGGCGGATTGCGATCGCTTGCGCCGCGCGCGTTTTCACTTCGACGAATGCGAGGACCGGGCCGTCGTAGCCGACCATGTCGATCTCGCCTTTGATGCCGGGGCGCATGTAATTGCGCGCGACGACGATGTAGCCGTGGCGGCGGAGATACCAGTAGGCGTACGTCTCGCCGCGGACGCCCGTGCGGCGGGCCTGCGCATTCTTCGGCGGAGGCTTCCGCGAGGATTCATCCGCGGCGCGCGATTCGGCCAGGCCCTTGCGGGCCTGGCGGTCGACGATGGCGAACATCAAACGCGAAAGCATCGGTGGAACTCCCGACCGGACGGGTTTGAAACCCGCCCCTGACGGAGCTAGACGGCCAGGGCCTACCAGACGCGCTTACGATGCGCTTTCGACTTCGGTGATGCAAGCGTCGAGGGTGCGGATGGCGAATTCGGCCTGCTCTTCGTCGATGAGCAGCGGCGGGGCGAGGCGCAGCGTGTTTTCGCCGGCGCCGAGGATGAGCAGGCCCTTTGCGAAACGCCAGCTCGATCACGCGGTTGCGCAGATCGGGGGCGCGCTCCTTCGTTTTCTGATCGCGCACGAGCTCGATGCCGATCATCAGGCCTTTGCCGCGAATGTCGCCGACGATCTTGTGACGCTCGCGCCAATCGGCGATGCGGCTTCATGACGAACTCGCCCATGCGCGCGGCGTTTGCGATGAGACTGCCCTCGAGCAGGTCGATCGTGGCGAGCGACGCGGCGATGGACGACGGGATTGCCGCCGAACGTGGAGGCGTGCGCGCCGGGCTTCCAGTCCATAACGCCGGCTTTCGCGATCACGGCGCTGAGCGGCATGCCCGAGGCGATGCCCTTCGCCGTGCAGATCATGTCCGGCTCGATGCCGGCGTGATCGACGGCCCACCACTTGCCGGTGCGGCCCATGCCGGACTGCACTTCGTCCGCGACGAGCAGGATGCCGTGCTGGCGGCAGAGGCGTTCGAGCGCCTGCAGAAATTCGGCCGGCGCAGGAAGGTAGCCGCCTTCGCCCTGAATCGGCTCGATGAAAATCGCGGCGACTTCCTGCGGATCGACGAGGCGCTTGAAGAGCTCCTCTTCGATACAGGCGAGCGCGTCGGCAGCAGCGTTTTCCGGGCGGCCGCCGGCAACGCCGCGATAGGTATTCGGATAGGGCGCGTGAAAGACGCCGGCGAGCAGCGAGCCGAATCCCTTGCGCTGCACGGCCTTGCTGGCGGTGAGCGAAAGCGAGCCCATCGTGCGGCCGTGGAAGCAGCCGTGAAACGCGATGAATTTGTCGCGCCCCGTGTGATAGCGCGCGAGCTTCATGGCCGCTTCGAGCGCTTCGGTGCCGGAATTGCCGAAGTAGACGCGCTTCGCGTCTTTGCCCGGCGCGATGGACGCGAGCTTTTCGGCGAGATCGACCATGCCCTGGTAGTAAAAATCCGTGCAGGACATGTGAATCAGGTCGGCGGCCTGCTTCTGGATCGCGGCGACCACGCGCGGATGGCAATGTCCCGTGGCGACGACGGCGATGCCCGCGGCGAAATCGAGGAACGTGTTGCCGTCGACGTCCTCGACCATGCGCGCCGCGGCCGGTCTTCGCGACCAGCGGATAATCGCGCGTGTAGGACGGCGAGACGACGGCGTGGTCGCGCTCGACGATCTGCTTGGCCTTCGGGCCGGGCAGCTCGGTGATGAGCTGCGGCAATTTCATTTCAGCGGCGGTCTGCATGGTCTCCTCCCGAGGCTGATTCGTGCGGTGGTCAGATCGAGTGAATCGGTACAGCGGACGCGTGCCGGGTGCAGCTACAGGAGAAGGGGTGTTAGTCGACGCCGAAGAGGCTCGGGCGATCGAGAGAGGGCATGCTGTGGAGCGAAAGCGCGTGTTGTGCGGAGAAACTCATTTGTACTTCCAGCGAACCGTGCCGTCTTTCGTATCTTCCACGATGATACCAGAATCGGCGAGCTGCTGGCGAATGGCGTCGGCGCGCTGGAAGTCGCGGCGGCGCTTGGCGGCGTTGCGCTCTTCGATCAGGGCGTCGACCTGTTCGGCAGCGCAGGCGCGGCTTTGCGGGCGTGAAGCCGAGCTTGGCCAGCTTTTCGTCGTCGTCGTCCGCGAGCAGCGAGAGAATCGCGTCGAATTTCTCCATCGCGACGAGCGCGCGCACGGCGTCCTGCTGGAGGAACGCGCCGCGATCCATGGCGGTGTTGACGTCGCGCACCAGATCGAAGACCGCGGCGAGCGCCACGGCGGTGTTGATATCGTCCGCGAGGCCCGCGTCGAATTCGATCTCGGCCGTTTCGATGCGCTTTACCGTCTCGGCATTCGAGCCGGCCGGAAACTGCGTCGTTTTGAGGCGCGCCACGAAATTGCGCAGCCGCTCGACGGAATTGCGCGCCTGCGTGAGGCCGTCTTCGGTGAAATTCAGCTGGCGGCGGTAGGGCACCGAGAGCAGCAGGAAACGAATCGTCGAAGGCTTCTGGCCCTTGGCGAAGAGATCGCGCAGCGTGTAGAAATTGCCGAGCGATTTCGACATCTTCTGGCCGTCGATGATCAAATGCTCGGCGTGCAGCCAGATGGCGGACGAACGGCTTCCCGGTCGCCGCTTCGCTCTGCGCGATTTCGTTTTCGTGGTGCGGAAACGCGAGGTCGACGCCGCCGGTGTGAATGTCGAGCGTGTCGCCGAGATATTTCATGGCCATCGCGGAGCATTCGATGTGCCAGCCGGGGCGGCCGGGGCCGATGCGCGTCTCCCAGAAATGCTCGCCGGGCTTGGGCGCCTTCCACAGCGCGAAATCGCGGGCGTCGTCTTTTTCGTACTGATCGACGTCCACGCGCGCGCCCGCCTGCATGCCGGTGACGTCGATTTTCGAGAGCTTTCCGTAGGCCGGAAATTTCGCGATGCGGTAGTAGATCGAGCCTTCGCTCGTGTAGGTGAGGCCCTTTTTCTGCAGTTTTTCGATCAGCGCGACCATGTCGTCGATGTGGTCGGTGGCGCGGACGAGCTCCTCGGGCATCTCGATGTGCAGCGCGTCGATATCCTCGAGGAAGGCCTGGATGTATTTTTCGGTGTACTCGCGGATGCCGATGCCCGCGGCCGCGGCGGCTTGGATGATGCGGTCGTCCACGTCGGTCACGTTCATCACCTGCATCACGCGATAGCCCTGCGAATGCAGGAAGCGGCGCAGAATGTCCTGAAACATGAACGTGCGGAAATTCCCGATGTGCGCGAAGGCGTAGACCGTGGGGCCGCAGGTGTAGATGCGCACTTCGCCCGGATGCACGGGCTTCAGCGGCTCGAGGCGGTTCGTCAGCGTGTTGTAGAGCTGTATATCGGGCATCCGCGCCCTCTGCGCAAAAGCGTAATTCTATCCGACGCCTCGGCCTTGCGGCAAACCGATCCTGCGGCACGAGAGGGATCATTTGCCGGGCCAGCGCAGATCAGTTGGCGTTGTAAGCCCTGGAAGGCAGAAGAAGCTGAATGCCGAAATAAGCGACGAAATAGGGTTGATTGCTGCGGGTGGGTTCGAGGCCGCGTCCGGCCATGAGGAGCAGGATCACCGGATCGTGCAGCTTGTAGCGAGCACCGACGTCGATGATGGGCTGCCCGTCGAAGGGATGAAAGGCTCCCTGAGAATATAGCTCCATGTCCATTTCGAGCCTCGGGGTGAAATCGTGGCCGACGACGAGGCCGGAGCTCCAGCCGTCCGGCCCTTTGTGGACAAACTGATAGCCAATTTCGTAGTTCACGTCGAGTGGGCCGAACTTCTTCGCGAATTCGAAAGGCAGCAGGAACGATTGGCTCGGGGGAGTGATCCCGCGGGGGACGGCGTCGTCGGGATTGTTGAGAAAGAGCTGCGGGAAAACCGATATGGAGAGGCCGTGCTCTCCCCCGTCGTAGAAGCGCCACTTGACGCCGGGATTGGACTGGCCCAGGCCAAACTTGGTTGCCGACGACGGGCCTTGAACGCGCAGCCAGGCATTTTCGTAGGTGAGCTGGATGCGATCGCCGATCCCGAAATTGATATCCACGTCGGGCATGTGCGAGACGGAATTATCGCTGTAGAAAAAAGGCATGTAGGCGAGATTGATTTCCCAGTTGAAATTGCCGGGCGTGCCGGGATCGTTGGTGTAGTAGGGCGGGCCTCCCTGGGCGAATGCGGAAACGGCGGCGAAAAACAAGAAGAAAACGGGCAGGGCGAATCGGCGCGGAATACGGCTCAGTGCTTGCACGGGCAAACCCCGGAGCGCGGCCAGCGCGCCGTGCGTAAACGACAGAAGAAATCCGAGAAGACCAACGAGAACCCCATGCGCCCGAACCTCGGGCTGTCGCGGCGAGAATTCTATAGTACCGATAAGTAGTAAGGAAGGGTTGCCGATCGAACAAAGTCCTTCGAAGCGGCCGAGTCCAGCGTGCCGCACCGGCTGAAGCGCGCCTCGACTGTGGTAGTCTACGCGCCGGACCGCGGGAATTTCGGCCGCGCGAGGAGTCCTGGCATGTCCGAGGAATTCAGCCGTCAGTCCACGATCTGCCGCTCCGTTGTCTTTGGGCTGGCACTCAGCCTGGCCAGCGTGCCGTCGCTCGCACAAGGCAAATCGGACCAATCCAACCAGTCCGACATACCGGCGAAGTTCATAGCGCCGACGGGAGACTACGACTACGTCAAGCGTGTGGTAATGATCCCGATGCGCGATGGCGTGAAACTCTACACGGTGATTGTGATTCCGAAAGGCGCCACGCACGCGCCCATTCTGCTGACGCGCACGCCGTACGACGCGGCAATGCGCGCGGCACGGAACGAATCGCCGCACATGCTCGACGAGCTTCCCCAAGGCGACGACGTATTTGTCAAGGCGGGCTACATTCGCGTCTTTCAGGACGTGCGGGGCAAATACGGCTCCGAAGGAAACTATCTCATGACACCCGCGCCGGTCGGCCCGCTGAACAGCACCGGAACCGACGACACCACGGACGCATACGACACGATCGACTGGCTGGTGAAGAACGTGCCCGAGTCAAACGGCAAGGTAGGGATGCTCGGCTCCTCCTACGAAGGCTTTACCGTTGTGATGGCGCTGATACATCCACACCCCGCACTCAAGGTGGCCGCGCCTGAAAGCCCGATGGTGGATGGCTGGATGGGCGACGATTGGTTTCACTACGGCGCTTTTCGTGAGCCGAGTCTCGATTACTTCACCGACCAGTTGACCGCGCGCGGCAACGGGGCGGACATACCGCGCGAAGGGTACGACGATTACACGAACTTCCTAAGCAAGGGTTCGGCCGGCGATTTCGCGCGTGCCGGCGGCCTGGACCAGATTCCGTTTTGGCGCGAGATGGAAGCGCATCCGGCCTACGACGCTTTCTGGCAAGGGCGGGCCCTCGACAGGATCATGGCTACGACTCCGCTGAAGGCTCCGACCATGTGGTTGCAAGGCCTGTGGGATCAGGAGGACATGTGGGGCGCGATCCACTGCTATGAAGCGATGGAACCGCGGGACACCGAGAACGACAAGAATTATCTCGTGATGGGACCGTGGCGGCACAGCCAGGTGAACTACGATGGCTATTCGCTCGGGCCGCTGCTTTGGAACGGGAACACAACCTTGCAGTTTCGTCGCGACGTTCTCTTGCCGTTCTTCAACCAATATCTGCTGGATGGTGCGCCGAAGGCGGATACCCCGCCGGTGCTGATTTACAATACGGGAGAAAACCATTGGGATCGCTTCCAGTCCTGGCCGCTAAGTTGCGACCAGGGCTGTCCCAACAAATCGCGGCCAATCTATCTGACGGCAAACGGCGGCTTGTCTTTTGACGGCCCGGACGCGACGGCCCGGAAATACGACGAATACGTTTCCGACCCAGCCAAACCCGTGCCATACGGACCGAGGCCGGTAGTTTCAACAGACGCCGCGGCGTGGCGCCGCTGGCTCGTGAACGATCAGCGCTTTGTCGACGGCCGCCCCGACGTGCTCACATATGAGACCGCGCCCCTCACCGCGCCTCTGCGGGTGAGCGGCGCGCCCGAGGTGAATCTCTACGCTTCCACCAGCGGGACCGATAGCGACTGGGTTGTGAAACTGATCGACGTCTATCCCGGCACGGTGCCGTCAGAACCGGAGTTGGGCGGATACGAGCTGTCGGTCTCGCTCGACATCTTCCGCGGACGCTACCGTACGAGCTTCGAACATCCCGAAGCAATCACGCCGAACGAACCGTTGCTTTACCGCTTTGGCCTGCCGACGGTGAATCATGTTTTCCTACCGGGGCATCGGATCATGGTCCAGGTGCAATCGACATTGTTCCCTTTGTATGACCGGAATCCGCAAACGTTCGTTCCAAACATCTTTGATGCCAAGCCTGAGGACTACCGGAAAGCCACGCAGCACATTTGGCATATCCCGGGTGACGCCAGCTTCATCGATTTGCCGGTCGTGCCCTAGACTCTGAAATCGTTCCAAGAGCTGCATCTGGCTCGTCGCGTCGGCTGAAGCGCGGTCCCGGCTGTGATAGGCTACGCTCCGACCGCGGGAATTTCAGACGTGCAAGGAGCGTTCGCATGCCCGAAGAGTTCAACCGGCAGTCCGTGATCGACGAGGAGCATCTGAAGCTTCTGTCGATCTGCTACATGATTTCAGCGGCGATTTCGGCATGCTTCTCGCTTTTCGGGCTGATGTACGGGGCGATGGGCGCGTTTATCGGCGAGGCGATCAAGCGCTCTCCCGAGTTTGCCGCCAATGCGGGGAACGCACCGCCCGCATTTATTGGCTGGATTTTCGGGGCATTCGGCGTGGTGTTCTTCCTGATATCGATCTCCCTTGCCGGACTCAAGCTGGGCGTCGCGCTCTCGCTCAAGAAACGAAAGGCGAAAACGTTTTGCATGGTCGTGGCGGGGCTCGAATGCCTGGGAGTTCCCTACGGCACGCTCCTCGGCATCTTCACGTTCATCGTGCTCGGCCGCGATTCGGTGACCCGCCTCTTCGACGCGAACGTTGCTCCCGGATCGCGGACCTGATCGCATCGCGTTTCTAAACCCTGGGTCACCTTCCGTCTGCGCTTCGCAGATTGTGCGATGAGCGCTTACGCAATACGACACATGCGGACGTCTTTTCTGATCGTTATTCCGCGCTTTGTCTATAGTTTGCTTATCTCGCGGCCATGAGGGCAGTCGAATTCACAGTTACTTGAAATCAATGCGATTCTTGCTTCACTCGTGCGGGGCCGTCAAAAGCGGCGTCCTGGTGTCGCTGATTTTGGGCTGCGCCGCGGCGAGTTTCGCGCAGGACCTCGGCGAAATCGCGCGGCAAGAACGCGAACGCAAGAAAGAGCAGCAGCCTCGCGCCACGTACGTCTACACGAACGACGATTTGCAGCGACGGCACATTCTGGTTCCCGAAGATCAGGCGCGGGTGCTCGCTGCTCGCAGAAGCATATCCGATCCTGCCATCCAAGTTGCGCAGACACCCGCTTCCGCGGCGCCGCCCGTCGTAGCAGCCTCGCTTGCGGCGATTGCAACTCCGGCTGCTCCTGTTTCAACTCCAGTCGCCGCAGCCCCAGCCGCGCCGATTTCGCATCCGCTTGTTTCCGCTAGCGGCGTGACGGTGCAACCGAAGCTGTCTCCCTTAGAGGCGATATTGCGTTTGGTGCAAGAAACCTCAGTACAAGAGCGGCCAGCGACGCCGACTCATCGTCACGCGCCACCCGTGATCGCCTATATTCCATTTGGCACGCGGCCATCGCCGGCCGTGCAAAGGAAATCGGTGCGGAACGAAACCGCGACCAGCTCTGTTTCTCGCGCCGCTTTCTTGAGACTGCGGCGCCCTCTTGCGAACCCGGAGCCGGTCGATTTGGGCGTGGCCGACGTCGTCACAGTCGAGCGAGGCGATTCGCTCTGGGCGCTGGCGAAGCGATATCTTGGAACGGGCAGGCGCTGGCATGAACTGGCCGCGCTGAACAGCCAAATCGTGAATCCGAATGTCCTGCACGTCGGCGAATGGATTTGCCTCCCGTCGGGAGATATCCAGACGGCGCATCAGAAAATCACTCCACACGCACGTGCGCCTGCGGCCACGGCCCAGGCGAGTGCGCCGGCTACACCGCCTGCCGCCGCTTTCGCTATGCAGATTGCCAACCACCACCTGTCCGCGCGGCCCTAAATCTCAGAGGTTCCCGGCGAACACTCGCTTCGGGCACGGGTGTGGGTTCACCTGGTCTCGGCTGAGCGATGCGGCGCGAAAAGGCGTCGCGAAGGGGAAACGGGGCAAACTACATGAGGCCGAGGACGTGGTCGAGGATGCGGTTGGCGACTTCGAATTTCGGGAGCTTGGGCAGCGGGATTTCACGGCCGTCGCGGAGGTACAGGGTGACGATGTTGGTGTCGCCGTCGAAGCCGGCGCCTTCCTGGGTGACGTCGTTGGCGACGATCATATGGGCGCCCTTGCGGGCGAGCTTGGCGCGCGCGTTTTCCGCGACTTGATTTGTCTCGGCGGCGAAACCAACGAGAATGCTGCGGCCTTTCTCGCGGCCTAGCTCGGCGAGGATGTCGGGTGTGGGCTCGAGCTGCAAAGTGAGCGAGCCTTCGCCGCGCTTGAGCTTTTGCGTGTGCGAGGCGGCCGGGCGGTAGTCGGAGACCGCCGCGGCCATGATGATGACGTCCGCTTCGGCGGAGCGGTCGCGCACGGCGTTGCGCATCTCGTCGCTCGAGCGCACGGGAATCCAATCGACGCCGCCGGGAACCGTGAGGTCCGTCGGGCCGCTGACGAGAGTCACGCGGGCGCCGCGGCGGCTGGCTGCCTCCGCGAGCGCGTAGCCCATTTTGCCGGACGAGCGATTGGTCAGGAAGCGGACAGGATCGATATCCTCGCGCGTGGGGCCGGCGGTGACGAGCACGGTGCGGCCTTCGAGATCGCGGCGCAGGCCGAGCACGGCGCAAACTTTTTCGACGATGGCATCGGTCGAGGCGAGGCGGCCGGCGCCCGTCATGCCGCAGGCGAGGTAGCCTTCGCCGGGATCGACGACGTGGACGCCGCGCGCGCGCAGCGTGGCGACATTTTCTTGCGTGGCGGAATGCTCCCACATATTGACGTTCATCGCGGGGGCCACGATCACGGGCGCTTTCGTGGCGAGATAGAGTGTGCCGAGGAAATCGCCGGCGATGCCGTGCGCGAATTGACCGAGAATGTCGGCGGTGGCGGGCGCGACGAGGAGCAGATCGATGCGCTGCGCGACGGCGATATGTTCGATAGCGCTTTCGACGTTGGCGGGCGCGGCGTCACCGGGCGCGAACATTTCGGTGATGACTTTCTGTCCGGTGAGCGCGGCGAAGGTGAGCGGCGTGATGAATTCCTGCGCGGCGCGGGTCATGATGACCTGCACGTCGAGCTTTTCCTGCTGCAGGCGGCGAACGAGTTCGGCTGCCTTGTAAGCAGCGACTCCGCCGGTGACGCCGAGGGCGATTTTCATAGCGTTCCAAGAAGGGCGCAGCAAGCAGCGCCCCTACGACCAACAGCCAGCAGGAAGCGACGCGCTGCTACTTGCGGCGCTTGCCGTCTTTTTCGTCCGCCGGCAATTCGGGCGTTTCGTATTCGAGGAGGCCGAGCAGCAATTCTTCCTCGGCGATGCGCGAGGTCTTGCGCGACCGCGGATTCTCGAGGAGCGGACGTCCGCCGATCATCAGCTGACGCGCGCGGCGCGACACGACCACAACGTATGCGAACTGGCTTTCCGGTGCTTGTCTAGAAACAGCCATCAAGATCAGCCTCCAAAGGATTTCAGAATATCGCGTATCCGCTCTTCTTTTTGGGCCGTGAGGCAGCGCGAAGCAAGAGCAATGGCCTGCACCTCGCGGCCGGCACGATCGAGATCGTCGTTGACGATCGTGAAATCATAACGGTTGTAATTCTGGATCTCCTGCCGGGCGCGTTCGAGCCTTCGGCGAATTTCGTCCTCGGCATCCTGGCCGCGTTCCCGAATGCGGCGCTCGAGATCAGGAGCCGACGGCGGCAGCACGAAAATGGCGACCGAGCGCGGCAGCTTGCCCTTCACCTGCAAGGCGCCCTGCACGTCGATTTCGAGCACGAGGTCTTTCTTCTGCGCCAGCGCTTCGTCGAGCCACTTGCGCGGCGTGCCGTACCAGTTCTTGCCAAAGACCTGTGCGTGTTCGAGGAATTCGCCCCGCGCCACCATCTGCTGGAATTCCGCTTCGGAGACGAAATTATACCATTTACCGGCGCTCTCCGTCTTGCGCGGCGCGCGCGTGGTGCACGAAACCGCCAGCAGCGTGCCGGGGAGCTCGAGAATCTTCTGCACGAGCGTCGATTTGCCGGACCCGGACGGGCCGGAGACGATGAGTACCAACGGTTCCTTCTGCGGCTCGCTCTGGCTCATTCGATATTCTGGACCTGCTCGCGGAGCTTTTCGATTTCGGATTTGATTTCGAGGCCCATCTGGGTGATCTCGAGGCCCTCGGCTTCGTTGCCCGGCGTCTTGGAGAGCAGCGTGTTGGTTTCGCGCTGCATTTCCTGGAGAAGAAAATCGAGCTTCTTGCCGACGTCGGAGGCGCCGATCAGCAGCGAATCGAATTGCTGCACGTGGCTCGCGAGGCGCGACAACTCTTCGGACACATCGCTGCGCTCGGCCGCAAGCGCCGCTTCTTGCGCGAGGCGCGCGGGATCGAGATGGGCGTCGCCGAGGAGTTCCTTCAAGCGCGTTTCCAGGCGCAGCGCGAAGGCCGGACGCGCGCGTTCCGCGAGGACTGCAACTTTCGCCGCGAGGCCGGCGATGCTTTTCAGGCGGCCGGACATCTCCTGCCGCAAGGATTCGGCCTCGTGCTCGCGCATGCGGTCGAGCTTGTCGAGCGCTTCCGTGAGGCATTTGGCGACGACGCCCTCGAGTCGCTCCATTTCTTCATCGAGAGACGCGGCGGGAGGCCCGATCACTCCGGGGAGGCGAAGAATCGAGCCGAGATCAGGCTCGGCGTGTATGGAGAACTTTTCCCTGAGTGCGCGGATAGCTTGCAAGTATGCAGCGGCAACTTCTTCGTTGACGCCAACGGCCGCGGGGCCTGCCAGCTCGTAGCGAACGGTAAGATCGAGGTGGCCGCGGCGAACGCGTTCGCGAACGATCTGGCGCATGCGCGGCTCGACCGGCTCGAAGCCCTCGGGCACGCGCAGGTGCAGATCGAGAAAGCGGTGATTGACGCTGCGGACAGAAACTCGCAGGCTGAATCCGCCGAACGCCGCTTGGGCGTGGGCGTAGCCCGTCATCGACCGGAGGCGGTGCGTCGCCTTGGGCGAATCGGGCGGTGCGGTTTGGGATCGCACTTCGGACATCATTCGGGACCTGCGCCGCGGGGCACGGGCTCGGCGTCGCGAAATTGCATCTCGTAGAGCCGCGCGTAGATTCCGCCGCGCGCCAGAAGCTCGTCGTGGGTGCCGCGCTCGCGGATGGCGCCATCCTCGAGGACGGCGATCATATCGGCGCGGCGGATGGTCGAGAGGCGATGCGCGATGACGAATACCGTGCGGCCGGTCATGAGATTATTGAGCGCCCCTTGCACGAGCATCTCGGATTCGGAATCGAGCTCGGAGGTCGCTTCATCGAGAATCAGGATCGGAGCGTCTTTGAGAAGCGCGCGCGCGATGGCCAGGCGCTGGCGCTGGCCGCCGGAAAGGCGCTGGCCGCGATCGCCGATCATGGTTTGATAGCCCTGCGGCATCTGCACGATGAAATCGTGCGCCAGGGCGGCTTGCGCGGCGGCGATGATTTTGGCGTCGGGCATGTCGGGACGGCCGTAGCAGAGATTATTGCGCACCGTGTCGTTGAAGAGGATGGTTTCCTGCGTGACGATGGCCATCTGCTCGCGCAGGGAGCGCAGCGTGACATCGCGAATATCGTGGCCATCGATGCGGACCGCGCCCGCCGTGGCCGCGTAAAAGCGCGGCAGGAGATTCACGAGCGTCGTCTTGCCGGCGCCGCTCGATCCGACGATCGCAACCAGGGCGCCCGCGGGAACTCTCAGGTCGATGTTGCGCAAAATCACGGGGCCGCTGTCGTAGGCGAAACTCGCGCGATCGAACTCGACGGACTTTGAAAGAGGCGGCAACAGTTTGGCGCCCGGCTCCTCGATGATCTCCTCGGGGCGGTCGATAAAAGCAAATACCTGCGTCGAAATTCCCACGGCTTGCAAAAAGAGCTGGTAGACGGTGCCGATGCGCTTGATCGGCTCGTAGGCTTTGAAGAGGGCGAACGTGAAAGCGCCAAACGCGCCGATCGTCATCCGGCCGGCTTTGATTTCGCCGCGCGCGAACAGAAGGACCAAAGAGATCACCACGGCGCCCAACAGGTCCATCAAGGGCGACGTGGCGGCAAACGCGCGAATCCAGCGCATGTTCTCCCGCAGGAGATTCCGGCCAGCCTCGCGAAACTTGCGAATCTCGAACCCCTCCATGCCGAAGGCCTTCACGACGCGATTGCCGCTGATCGTCTCCTGCAGAATCTGGCTGAGGTCCGCAAGGCGCGAACGGCTCTTTTCGGAGGAACGGCGGATTCGTTTGCCAAGCTTGCTGGTGGGCCACACGACGAGCGGAATCAGCACGGCGGCGCCGACGGCCATTCGCCAGTCGATCACGAGGAGGACGAGAACGTAGGCGATCAGGCTGAAAATCTGGCGGAACAGCTCGGCCATCCAATCGGAGAAGGCCGCGCGCATCTGCTCGATATCGCTGATGACCGCGGACATTACGCGGCCGACGGGGTTATGCTGGAAAAAACCGACCGGCTGTTGAACGATTTTCGAGTAGACCGCGTTGCGCAAATCGGTAATTCCCGCCAAGCCGACGAATTGGATCAACGTACTGCCGAAATACTCGGCGATCCCCTTAATCAGAAAAAGAAACAATAGCGCAACCGCGAATACGGACCAGACGTGGTGGATGCGATGCGGAACGAACGAGTTCAAATTCACGACGTATTGCGTGCCCGGTATCGTGAACAAGGCCAGCTTCTGCACCGTCGAGTGCGGGTTCAGGATGACGTCGAGGGCAGGCTTGATGGCGAGAGCCACGATCAGTTCCGCGATTCCCATCACGGCAATCAACAAAATGCCGAGGGCGAGCAGCGTCGTGTAGGGACGCAGATACTGCAGCAATCGCCGGATTTCGTCTCGTTCTCTCATCTGCGGAATGTTGTCAATCATCTCGGCATCTCAGGTGTTTCAGGCGCCGGGCTCGTGGAGCCCGACTAGCCTATGCAACCGCGTGCGTATCTGGCAAGGCGTAATCGCGCCGGACGCGCGGCGCCGCAGACGCCGCGGCGTTATCCCGGCGATTTATCCATATCGCGATGCACGACTTTTGCGGTGTATCCCTCGCGCTGCAGCGCGCGTCGAATCACCTCCGCGAGCGCGACCGAGCGATGCCGCCCGCCGGTGCAGCCGAGCGCGATCGTGAGATAACTTTTGCCTTCGGCGATGTAATGCGGAATCAGGTAGCCAAGAAGGCTCTCGATCCGGCGCAGGAACTCGCCCGTCTGCGGAAACGAGCGGATATAGCGCGCCACGCGCCGGTCTTTACCCGTGAAAGGGCGCAGGCGCGGAACGAAATGCGGGTTCGGAAGAAAGCGCACGTCGAAAACGAGGTCGGCATCGGTTGGGATGCCGTAGCGGAAACCGAAGCTGACGACGGATACCAGCAGCGGACGGCGGCTCGCCTTCTGAAAGCGGTCGATGATCAGATCGCGCAGCTCGTGGACGTTGAATTTTGTGGTGTCGATAATCACGTCCGCGACGCGGCGGATCGGAGCCATCCGGCGTCGCTCGGCGCGAATGCCCTCGGCGATCGATGCGCCGTGGCTGAGCGGGTGGGGACGTCGCGTCTCGCTGAAACGGCGCATCAGCGCGGCGTCGCTCGCTTCCATGAAAACGAGCGTGATCGGATGACGGCTGCGGAGGTCGCGGTAGATGCCCGGCAACTTTTCGATCTGCTCGCCTTCGCGCGCGTCGACAAGCAGAGCGGCACGTTCCACTTCGCCGCGGCCCTCTTCGTAGAGTTCGGTGAAGGTCGGAATCAGAGCGACGGGCAGATTGTCGACGCAGTAGAACCCGAGATCTTCAAAGGTGTTGAGCACCGTGCCCTTGCCGGAACCTGACAAGCCCGTGACCAGCACAAGCTGGCGGGCGTCCGTCTTGGAAGCTGGGCTTTTGGGGGCTGGGGCCTTGCGAGATGGGCGTTTCCGGTGGGGGGGCGTCACGGCGGGCAGGCGCTCAGGCCTTGACCCGGCGGCGGTGTGTGCTCGGGATGCGGAGGTCTTCGCGGTACTTGGCTACGGTGCGGCGTGTGACGCGAATGCCTTCGTCACCGAGCCTTTTGGTGATCTGGTCGTCGGTGAGCGGGTGGCTCGCGTCTTCCTCTTCGATCATCTGTTTCACGCGCCGCTTGAGGGAGAGCAGCGACATTTCGCTGCCTTGAGGCCCGTTGACCGATTCGGAGAAGAAGCTGCGCAATTCGAGGACACCCTGGGGTGTGTGCACGTATTTGTTGGCCACGGCGCGGCTGACGGTGGACGGATGCACGCCAACTTCCTCGGCGACTTCCTTGATCATCATCGGCTTGAGGTGGTCGGGCCCGTAATCGAGATAGTCGCCCTGACGGCGTAGAATTGAATGGCAGACGCGCTGAATGGTGTGTTTGCGCTGCTCGATATTTTTCATCAACTGGATCGCGGCGGTGAAGCGCTCTTTGACGTAGTTGCGCACGTCGCGGTCGGCCGCATCGCGCGAAAGCAGGCGGCGATAGGTCGGGTTGAGGCGCAGCTGCGGCAAGTCGTCGTCATTCATGAAAACCTGCCACTCGCCGTCGACCTTGCGGAACTGAACGTCCGGCTCGACGAGGCGCGGCTCGGTTTTGTTGTAGCGGAGGCCCGGCTTGGGATCGAGGCGCTTGATGACGTCGACGGCGCGCTTGACGAGCTCGACGGGACGATTCAGCGCCCGCGCGACTTCCTTGAGCTGATTATTCTGCAGGAGCTTGAGATGCTCGGCGATGATCTGCTGCGCGAGCGTATTCTGCGGATCGATGATCTTGATCTGCAAGAGCAGGCACTCGGGAAGGTCGCGCGCCGCAACTCCGGGCGGGTCGAATTCCTGCACCATCGTGAGCGCTTCTTCCACGTCTTCCATCGAGTAGTTGCCGGACTCCGCGAGTTCATCAAGAGTGGCCGTCAAATAGCCGTTTTCATCGAGGTTGCCGATGATGCCTTCGGCGATCTTGCGCACGGTCTCAGTGCAGATGGCGACGCTCAACTGCCAGGCGAGGTGATCGGCGAGGCTTGATGGCGAAGAAAGGAACTTGTCGAAGGAAGGCTTCTCGATCTCCTCGCGCTCGCTGCCGGCCACGCGCTCGGCGCCGGTATCGAGATACTGCGTGAAAAACGAGCCGAAATCGAACTCGTCGAAGGGATTGGCCGCTTCGGTTTCGGGAACTTTTTCCGTTTCCTTTTTGAGGAACGCCTCGTCGGTGTAGCTTTCGACCGCTACGCCCTCTTCCTGCATTTCTTCGAGGACGGGATTGGCCATGATCTCCTGATTGATCATCTCGCGCAGCTCGAGGCGATTGAGGGCGAGAACGCTCACCATCTGCACGAGGCCCGGCGTGAGAATCTGCTTTTGGGCGACGCGGAGATTGAGTTTGGGTGCGAGCCAATTCATAAATTCAGTTGAGCCGGAATCCTTCTCCCAAATAAAGGCGGCGAACATCCGGATTCGCAGCCACCTCGGGGGGCGTGCCGGAAGCGAGTATCTTCCCCTCTGTAATGATATAGGCGCGGGTGGTGACGGCGAGGGTATCGCGGACGTTATGGTCCGTAATGAGCACCCCGATGCCGGCGCCGCTCAAATCGGCGATGATCTTCTGAATGTCGATCACCGTGAGCGGGTCGATGCCCGCGAAAGGCTCATCGAGCAGGACGAACGAAGGCGAAAGCACCAGGGAGCGCGCGATTTCCAGGCGACGGCGCTCTCCACCCGATAGAACGTATGCCCGGCTATAGCGAACCCCTTCGAGTCCCATTTGCGACAATAACTCCTCGACCCGGTCGCGCCGCTGCTCGACGGTGAGAGACAGAGTCTCCAGGATTGCCAGGAGGTTCTCTTCGACCGTCAGCTTCCGAAAGACGGAAGGCTCTTGAGGAAGGTAGCTGATGCCGCTCCGGGCCCGCAGGTACATGGGGAGGTCGGTGATGTCCTCGGCGTCCAGCAAAACACGACCATAGTCCGGACGTGCGAGGCCGACCAGGATGTAGAACGTCGTGGTCTTTCCTGCGCCGTTCGGCCCGAGCAGCCCAACCACCTCGCCCTGCTGAATCTCCAGACTGACATCATCAACAACTTTCCGACCTCGATACGACTTCCGCAGATCGGCGGCCTGAAGTTTCAACATGCCGGTTCATTTCTCAACCCGGTGTTTGGTCAGCGTGCGCGAACCTTCTTGCGAATCAATCAAAATCGTATCATTCGCAACAAAGAAGGTCAACGAACGGCCCGTCGCCGTGTTGCTAGAACTGTCGCTGACAGTGGGCTGGCCGCCCGAAAGAACGAATTTTCCGTCGGCGGCGGTGTATTCGCCCTGCTCGGCCATGCCCCGGCGGTCACCCTGGCGGACGATGACGCCGCCCTGAGCCAGCACGCGGTCGAGTTGGCGGCTACCGGCGGCAGGTGAGGCGCTGGCTGAAGCCGCGGGCGCTGAGGCGGCAGGGGCAGATGGACCGAGAAAACGTCCAATGTGCGCGATTCGAGCGACCCTTGATCCGAACTTGCGATGACACCGCCCTCGAGATGCGCCTTGCCCTGATCGGCCCAATACGTCAACGTGGGCGCGACGACTTTCCAGAGCGTGGGATCTGACGACGGTGTGGAGTTCGCCGCACGAGTCGAAGCGGGTTTTCGCGCCGGCGCCGTTTCCCCGAAGGGCGTGGAGAATGGCCCGGACGCTTGCGGGAAGACCGCGACGACATGGCCTGTCGCCTGAAGCTTTTTATCGTCGCGCCACAGCTCGATGCGGTCGGCATCGAGGACCGATTCCCCCTGCCAGAGGCGCGCATGGCCAGCGTAGACCACGTGGCCCGAGCTGATGGAGCCGACGAGCGTGTCGGCCGAAATGTGGGCTGCTCCGGAACCGAAGCCAACAGCGTCGCTTTGTTTGGGAGAATCGCTTGCCGGCAGATAGGTGGATGCCACGCCGCCGGAGAGACGGAGGTCGCCCGACTTTTGGTTGACCGTGGCGTTCGAGGCGGTGGTGCGGCTGACCGCGTCGGAGATGACGGGCGAGCCATCGAGCGCGATCGTATTCGTGGACTGTACGATGCGCGCGTGAGCCGCGGTCGCGCTGCGGTCCGCTTGCTGGAAGTGCACGTCGCCGGTTTCATCGAGGACGTCCCAATCGCCGTTCGCACCGAACGTGACGGCCATCTCGGCCGCCGAGATCACTTGGGGGGCGGCGGTGCCTGTCTGGCTGTGAACTTCCACGCCCGAGTGCCCGAACAGCTTTTCGAGCCGCCGGCCATCAGCCATCTGCGCCACAAACTTCTTCGCCGCGAGGGTGGTTGTCGCATCGGCGCTGTGCGATTCGATGGTTGCCGGGGCGAGCGTTTCCGCACTCTCGATTCGCTGCTGGTCGATTGTTTCTGCGTGCGATCCCCTAGATGCCGCACCAGCCGCGAACTTCAGGCGCAAGGCAGCGGTCTTCAGCACGCGCGAATCGGCGCCCTGGTGCGATTCGGCGATCACGTCGCCGCTCGCTGTCATGTCCTGGATTAGATTTTGGCCCGGCAGCATGGCAATCTCGACGTGTTCCGCCGAAAAACGGTCCGTGCCCGCGGGCGCCTGCCGCATACCGATGACGCCGCCATCCGCGACAACGCGCTCGACCTGGCCGCTGGAGTTCAGAAAGCCTTCGAATTGGGCGGCTGTGACGCTGATCTTGCCCGCGCCCTCGACCGCATGAAGCTGCGGATGTCCTTCGGCAATCACATCGCGCGCGTGGTCGTTTGCGTCGAGGTCGACGGCAATCTTGTCGGCTGCAAGCTCGCGGGTACCCTCGCGCACGGTAGCCGGACCATCGAGCACCACCTGGCGCTGATCGCGGTTGATGGCGAGGCTGCTGCCCGTGGCGCTTACGGGCAGGTTGCCCGTCTTCGGCGAAGCGGCGAGATCGAATTCGACGGCGCGCTCGACTCGTACGATTGAATCCTTTGCGCTATAGCTGACGCCGATGCCGCGCCCCCGACCGCCGGGGAAAGTGAATTCCACTGGAGCTGAGGTGGAAGCTTCACCCGTGTCGCGATTGAACGAGAGATCGCTCGTTTTCACCTGGAGCGCGCCGAGCGATGCTGCGGCGGTCGCACTGCCCGCCGCCGGTTTCGCGCCGTCGACGTCAATCTCGACCGCGCCCTCGCAGTGCACCACGCCGCTCTCAGGTTCGTAATTGCATTCGTGTGTGTGGATGTTGTCGTTGCGGCCGCCGTCGCGGCCGTAGATCGTGATCCAGACGTCCTGGAGAAGCGCGCGATTCTGATCTTTGTATTGGGTGAGGTGCGAGGCGCGAACTGTGAAGAGCGTGCGATTCTGATCTACTTTCGAAAAGGAGAATTGATCGGATTGTTGCGCCACGGTAGCAGGAACAGCGGCAGGTCCGAGGCGCAGCGCGCGCGCTCGGCTGAGCGAACGGTTGACGTACACCCCGGCGACGGCGAGTGCGGCAAGTCCCGCCGTAATTGCAGCCCAACGCGCGTAGCGCGCGGCTTCCCGGTTGCGCAAAGCGAGAGCCTCCTACGTTCTTAGAAGCTGAGTATAGGGACTTAGTTTGCACTCGACAACTCCGTACGCCGGTGCGGCACGTCGCCAATGCTTTGCTTTTTCATCGTCCTTCGGCGGTTTCGATGCGCAGCCGTCCCGGGTGGCGGTTATCGCGCCAGAAGTGGCTTTTTCTGGCCGAATAGTGGCCGCTTAGGCGCCCGCTAGGGGGCTGCTCCAGTCCCCTCTTATTGCAGAGTTTGTTGCACCAGAAATGGTGCAACGCGTTTTCGCGGAGGCCTAGGCTTGGCTTGCCGGCAGCACGCCGAGACCGGCGGCGGCGACGCTATCGCGAGTCGAGTTCTTGACCGCATACATCGCTTCGTCGGCAAGGTGCAGCAGCTCGGCCTTCGTACGAGAGTCGGTTGGATACGAGGCGACGCCCACGCTCGCGGTCACATTGATATTCAAGGCAGTGTCCTTGAGCCATATCGTCTCGCGGATCAATTTGTGCAGGCGGCGCGCGACGCCGAGCGCGTTTTCCTTGGAGGTTTGGGGAAGCAGCACGACAAACTCGTCGCCGCCGTAACGGAAGGCCAGATCGATCAGGCGGCACTTTTCCTTGATCGCCTCGCCGATCTCGGAAAGCAGCTTCGAGCCGACAAGGTGACCGTGGGTATCGTTGACGCTCTTGAAGTGGTCGAGATCGATAAAGATCAGCGAGAACTCGAACGCGTAGCGATGGGAGCGGTAGATTTCCGTATCCAGCATGAAATTGAGATGCCGCGCGTTGTAGAGGCTGGTGCAATCGTCGGTGATCGTGAGCTCGTGAATCCGCTGGACGTGCCGCGCGTTTTCGATGGCGATCGCGGCATAATCCGCCAGCGCCTCGAGGAGCGCCAAATCCCGCTGGCTGAAACCCTCAGGGCCGACGCAGTTGATCAGCTCGATCACGCCGAGGCACTGTTCGCGGAAGCGCACGGGAACAGCCACGATCGAGCGGGTTGCCGTCTTGGTGCGCTCGTCGACCTGGCCGAAGAAACGCGAATCCTTGCTGGTATCCGCAACAACCACTGCCTCGCCCGATTCGGCGACCCAGCCGGCAAGGCCCTGGCCGACCTTTATGCGAACGTCCTTCAGCGCCTCGGCGCCCTTGCCCGTGGCGATCTGGAAGTAGAGTTCCTGCTTGTCGAGATCCATGAGCAGCAGCGACCAGGTGTCCGGGCGCAGGACCTCGTTGATTTTTTCCATGATGGTGCGGAGGACCTGATCGAGCTGCAGGGACGACGTGAGCGCCTTACCCAGCTCGTGGAAAACAGTGACCTCGTGGCTATCGGGCGTAGGCACCTCGATGATATCCGGATGGCGGCGGCGTTCCAAGCCGTCGAACGGCTTGGCATCGCCTGCGCGGCGCGTACGTCCGGCGCCAGTTCCGGGGGTGCTGACGTCTTGGGATTCTCGGGACAATAGTTGCATTATAGTGAACAGGTTTCACCTGCCGCAACGGACATTCCTGGAGGATTGCCGAAAGGCCAATGGCTCCCCAGGAGGCCTGCCTTCGGGTGGCATTGACAGGCCTTCGACCCACGCCTATATTTTTTCCTGGTTCCTTCGGAATGCCCTCGACCCCTTTCGGCGAACATCTCAAACGCGAGCGCGAAATGCGCGGCGTCTCTCTTGAGGAAGTGTCCGCGGCCACCCGCATCAGCACTCGTTTTCTCGAGGCCATCGAGCACGAACAGTGGGACGAGCTGCCCGGCGGCGTATTCAACCGCGGATTCATTCGGGCGATCGCGCGTTTTCTGGGCCTGGACGAAGACGGGCTCGTGGCCGAATACGCGCTCGAAACCAAAGGGGCGCACGACGTTCGCCCGGCGCCCGAGCATCCGGGAGAGATACCTCGGAACTGGCAACCGGCAGTCTTCGCCGTGATTGGCATCGCGCTGATGGTTTTGGCCGGGTGGTTTGTCTACCACCGGTATGGGGCGAGGATTGCGGCGCGTTTCCAGCGGCACACGTCAGAGGTACCGCACAGCGCCCTGGGCATATTCCTCGCCGACGCGGACTCTGAACACCAGGCGCACATCATTGTGGGAGGTTCCCATTAGCGCCGAGTTGCGCGAACAGGTGCGGTCCGGACACGTGCGCCCGGAACAGAAACTCGCCATCTGCGCGGGCAGCATGCCCGTGAGCGCGGAGGACCGAGTCGAGATGCTCGCCATCCTGGCCGTCGACGCCGACCCGGGAATCTCCGGGCGCGCCGAGAATGCTCTGCTGACGCAGAGCGCCCCGAATTTTCTGGCAGCCGCGAACCGGCCCGACGCCGACGTTCGCCTGTTGTCCTATTGCGCCGAGAATCTTGCGGAAAAGCCGGGCATCGCCGACGCGCTGGCGAAGAACGCGGGCTGCCCGACTGCGGTCATCACGCGGGTCGCGTCGCGGCTTACGGCCGAAGGAATTCAGGCCTTGCTCGATAATCTGGAGCGCTTTATCTCCGATCCTCATCTCGTGATCGCCGTCTCCAAAACCACGGCTGCGAACGCCGAGCAGCGCGGATTATTGGATGAAATGCACAAGAGCGCCGCCGCCATCACCGAAATTGAGGACGCGGCAGCGGAGATCGAGCCCGATCCCGTGAAACGGGAAAGCCTGATGCAGCGCGTCGCCCATATGAACGTCGTCCAGCGTCTCACGCTCGCGCTGAAGGGCGGCCGCTCCGAGCGCATGCTTCTGATTCGCGATCCGAACAAGCTCATCCAAAGGTGCGTCCTGCAATCGCCTCGGCTGACCGACACCGAAGTGGAGGCGTTCGCCTCGATGAGCAGTCTGCCGGCTGAGACTCTGAGGGCGATTTCGCTCACGCGGCTCTTCATGAAAAATTATTCGGTGGTGCGGAATCTCACGAATAACCCCAAGACGCCGCTCGACGTTTCGCTGCATCTTTTTCCCCGGCTCACGTCGACCGATCTGGTGAAACTGACGGCGAATAAAAATGTGCCCGAGACCCTGCGGTCGTCCGCCCAGAAGCTTCACCGCAAGCGCAAGCTGGGAAGCTAGGCGCATAACGTGGCCTCCGAACCTACTCCGAAGATCGCAGGCGGCATTGCAGCGTCCGCCAGGCCCGCGAAGGAACCGTCGGTGGTGATCAGCCCGCGAGGCGTCGAGCGGCTGCGGTCGGGCCATCTTTGGATCTACCGCAGCGACGTACGCTCGACCCAGGCCGAACCCGGCGCCGTCGTCCGATTGATCGACGAGCGCGGCAACTTCCAAGGCCGCGCGTTTTATAGCGATAAATCGCAGATCGCCGTGCGGCTGCTGACGCGCGAGGACCGGGCTGTCGATCGCGCGTTCTTCACCGAGCGCCTACGCCGCGCAGCTGCGTATCGCGACCTCGTGGTTGAAAACTCGCAGGCCTGCCGGCTCGTCTACAGCGAGGCGGACCTGCTGCCGTCGCTCATCGTCGACCGCTACGCGGATTATCTTGTGGTGCAAACCTTGAGCCAGGGAACCGAGCGCGCCAAGAGCCTTATCGTCGATATTCTGGTCGAGCTGTTTTCGCCGCGCGGCGTCCTGGAGCGAAACGATCCGAAGGTGCGGCTACTCGAGGGGCTCGAGCAGCGCGTGAGCGTCCTTCACGGCGAAATTCCTCCGGAGATTCCGGCGCAGGAAAACGGCATTACGTTCGTCCACGACTTGCTGAAAGGGCAGAAGACCGGATCCTTTCTGGATCAGCGGGAAAACCACCGAGCCGCCCGCCGCTATGCCTCGGGGGACGTGCTCGATTGCTTCAGCTATCAGGGAGGATTCGCGATCACGGTGGCTGGCGGGTGCGCGCATGTACAAGGCATCGAAATGGCTCCGGCGGCGTTGCAGGCCGCTCGGCGCAATCAGGAGGTCAACGGAATATCGAACGTCGACTTTCGCGAAGGGAACACGTTCGACCTTCTGAAGGAATATGACGACGCCGGGCGCCGCTTCCAGATGATCATTCTCGATCCGCCCGCCTTCGCCAAGAACCGCGACAGCATCCCCGCCGCCCAGCGTGGGTATAAAGAGATTAACCTCCGGGCGCTTAAGCTTCTCAAGCCCGGCGGCTTCCTGCTGACGTGCTCCTGCTCCTACCACATCACCGAGCCGCTGTTCCTGCAGATCGTCGCGGAGGCAGCAAACGACGCCAAGAAGGCCATCGTGGTTGCGGAGCGGCGGAGCCAGGCTCAGGACCACCCAATCCTGCTAACTATGCCGGAGACGCACTACCTTAAATGCTTGATAGTTAAAGTCTTAGAATAGGCCATCTGATCATTCGATAGGTGGTCGCGTGGCCAGAAATAACTTGACAATAACACGCGCATATTTTATGCTCACGCTATACTAATACATATGGGCCGGTTGCAGGCCTTTTTCGCCCCTCGCTGGACTTGGAGTAAATGGGGGCAAAGTGAGAAGATTTCGCCATGCTGCGATTTGACAAATTAACCGTAAAGGCCCAGGAAGCGCTGCAGGCCGCGCAGGAAATGGGCGCGCGCTCCGGACAGCAGCAGATTGAGCCGCTGCACCTTCTGTGGGCGCTGGTCGCCCAGGGTGATGGCGTTGTGCCGCCGCTGCTGCAGAAGCTGGGCGTGTCGCCCACAGTGCTCGCCGCCGAGGTGGAGAAGCAGGTTGGGCGCCTGCCCAAGGTGAGCGACGTGTCGAACCAGTCGCTGAGCCGCGCGACCAACGACGTTCTCGAGCACGCGTTTGGTGAAGCGCAACGGCTGAAGGACGAGTACGTCTCGACCGAGCATATCCTGCTCGCCATTGCGGCCGCAGATCGCGATCCTGCCGGGCAATTGCTGGCGAAGAACGGCGCGAGCCACGACGCCATTCTGCAGGCGATGACTGCGATCCGCGGCAACGTTCGCGTTACCTCGCAGAATCCGGAAGCTACATACCGCGCGATCGAGCAATACGCGCGCGACCTGACCGAGGCAGCCCGCCGAGGAAAGCTCGATCCGGTGATCGGCCGCGATGAAGAGATTCGGCGCGTGATGCAGATTCTGGCGCGCCGCACGAAGAACAATCCCGTGCTGATCGGCGAGCCCGGCGTCGGCAAAACCGCCATTGTGGAAGGACTCGCAGGGCGCATTGTGTCCGGCGACGTTCCCGAGGTGTTGAAGCCGAAGCGGATCGTCGCGCTCGATCTGGCCGCTCTCGTGGCAGGCGCGAAGTATCGCGGCGAATTCGAAGACCGGCTGAAGGCGGTTCTCAAGGAAGTCACGGAATCCGAAGGGCAGATCATCCTGTTCATCGATGAGTTGCACACTCTGGTGGGCGCGGGCGCGGCCGAAGGATCGATGGACGCTTCGAACATGCTGAAGCCGGCGCTTGCGCGCGGCGAACTGCGCGCCATCGGCGCGACGACGCTCAACGAATATCGCAAGTACATCGAGAAGGACCCGGCCCTCGAGCGGCGTTTCCAGCCGGTGATGATTGGCGAGCCGTCCGTGGACGACACCATCGCCATTCTGCGCGGCCTGAAGGAGCGCTACGAGGTGCATCACGGCGTGCGCATCAAGGATGCCGCCATCGTGGCCGCGGCGCTGCTCTCGCAGCGCTATATCACGGACCGGTTTCTGCCGGACAAGGCGATCGATCTGATCGACGAAGCGGCCGCGGGGCTGCGTATGGAAATCGATTCCCTGCCTACTGAGATCGACCTGATCGAGCGGCGCGTGATGCAGCTTGAAATCGAGCGCCAGGCGCTGCGCAAGGAAACCGATGCGCACTCGAAAGAGCGGCTGTCGCAGATCGAAAAGGAATTGAGCACGCTGCGCGAACAATCGAGCGCCCTCAAGGCCCACTGGCAGACGGAGAAAGATGCCATCGGCCGCATCCGCAAGCAGAAGGAAGAAATCGAGCGGCTTAAAGCCGAGGAACAGCGCTTCGAGCGCGCAGGCGATCTCTCTCGTGTCGCGGAGATTCGCTACGGAAAGCTGTCGGCCGCGGAGAAGGAATTGAAGGCTGCCCAGGACCACCTCGCGGAATTGCAGAAGGACCATCCGATGCTGAAGGAAGAGGTGGGCGAGGAAGAGATCGCGAAAATCGTGAGCAAGTGGACCGGGATTCCCGTCGGGCGGCTGCTCGAGGGCGAAGTACAGAAGCTGGTTCACATGGAAGAACGCCTGCGGCAGCGCGTGGTGGGACAAGATGTTGCGCTTGCGAGCGTGGCAAATGCGATTCGCCGCAGCCGTTCGGGCCTCAGCGATCCGCATCGTCCGATCGGGTCGTTCCTGTTCCTTGGGCCGACCGGCGTCGGCAAGACGGAGCTCGCGCGAGCGCTGGCCGAGTTTTTGTTCGACGACGAGCGCGCCATCGTGCGGCTCGATATGTCGGAATACATGGAAAAGCACTCGGTAGCGCGGATGATCGGCGCGCCTCCGGGATACGTTGGGTACGAAGAGGGCGGCCAGCTGACCGAACAGGTGCGGCGGCGGCCGTATTCGGTGGTGCTGCTCGATGAAATCGAGAAAGCGCATCCGGACGTGTTCAACGTCCTGCTACAGATTCTCGAGGACGGGCGTCTAACGGACGGGAAGGGCCGCACGGTCGATTTTCGCAACACGGTGATTATCATGACGTTCGAACGTGGGTTCGGCTGCCATCTTCGAGCTGGCGGAAAAAGATCCGAAGAAGGCGCGCGAAGAAGCCATGGCCGCGCTGCGCGAGATTTTCCGGCCCGAGTTCCTCAACCGGATCGACGACATCGTCCTGTTCAAGCCGCTCGGCAAGGATCAGATCGAGACCATTATCGAGCTGCAGATGCGGAACGTGGTGAAATTGCTGGCGGAACGGCAGATCACTTTGCACCTGACGCCGGCGGCGAAGACGCTGCTCTTCCGCGAAGGCTTCGATCCGGCCTACGGCGCGCGCCCGATGAAGCGGGCGATCCAGCGGCTGATTCAGGATCCGTTGGCGCTGAAGATTCTGGATGGCGCGGTAAAGCCGGGCGATGAACTCACGGTCGACGCCAACGCGAAAACCGGAGAGATGAAGTTTCAGCCCGCCGCTGCGAAGGCGGGGGCCGCGTAGGAAGGGGCTCCGGGTAATCAACCATGAAGACGTTTAAGACCGCATTCCTGCTGACGGCTCTGACCCTGCTGCTTCTCTTTTTGGGGCAGGTATTCGGCGGACGCGGTGGAATGACGATCGCGCTCGGCTTTGCGATCCTGATGAACGGAGTGGCGTATTTTTACTCCGATAAGATTGCGCTGAAGTCCAGCGGCGCGCGCCCGATCAGCCGTGAAGAAGCGCCTCGGCTCTACGCCGTGATGGAGCGCCTCGCGGGCAAAGCCAATCTGCCGATGCCGAAGCTCTATCTGATCCCTCAGCCGGCGCCGAACGCTTTCGCGACGGGCCGCAATCCGAGCCACGCCTCGGTGGCCGTCACACAGGGATTGATGGAGCTGATGAACGACGACGAACTCGAAGGAGTAATCGCGCACGAGCTTTCGCACGTGCGCAACTACGACATCCTCACGTCGTCGATCGCCGCCACGATCGCCGGCGCCATCACCTGGATAGCCAATATGGGGCAATGGGGATTGATGTTGGGCGGCTGGGGCGGCGGCGATAACGACCGCGAAGGCGGCGGAATCACGGCTCTCATCATGCTGATTGCCGCGCCGATCGCGGCGATGCTTTTGCAGCTCGGTATTTCCCGCCAGCGCGAATATCAAGCCGATGCGTCGGGTGCCCGGATGGTCGGATATCCCAATGGCCTGATCAGCGCGCTCGAAAAACTCGGCGCGTACAACAAACGAATTCCCACGGACATGCCGCCATCCACGGCGGCGCTGTGCATCGTGGCTCCACTGAGCGCGCGCCATCTCATGGCAAGTCTTTTCAGCACGCACCCCCCGCTCGAGGATCGCATCGCAAGATTACAAGCGATGAGCATCACGCGCTGACGCGAAATTTCGGCGTTCAAAGATGACCTCGACCGCGGATTCCACGCGTCTAGAACTAGTACTGGGCGTTATACAAGTCTCCACTACGCAGAAACCCTTGCAGGCCAAGTAAAAATTGCAGGGTCTGGCACCCGCCCAATCCTGGATACACCTGGCATAGCCTCTTAACTTCATTATCCATAGCGCCTTACAGAGCTCCTCCTGTTTGGAACGGTTTGGTTCAGGGCGTGCTTCTACAGGCTCAAGCAAGGGGTTTCCACGGAGGGCAAAAAAAATGCTCGAAGAAACGAACGAAGTGATTCACGAAGAAGCAGCGCCACGGTGGATTGGGATCGCCGTTGTCATCTTGGCTATCGTTTCGCTCGCGGGTTTGGGCGTGGCCTGGTCGGCCTCGACGCGTTCGAACGAACTGCAGAAAACTCTCGCCACGCAGACGACGCTGACCAAGCAAAACGACGACATTCTGAATCAGCGCATTGCGAAGGCCGAAGACACAAACGCACAACTTCAAGGCGAGCTCAGCGTGGTGACCGACAAGATGAAGCTCACCGAGGGCGAGTTGAACCGGGCGCGCTCGCAGACCAAAAAGATCAAGAATGAAGAGGCGCAGGAACTCTCCGATCTCCAGAACAACGTCAATGGCCAACTGGCGACGAAAGCCAGCGTCGACGACGTGAACAAGCTGGGGACGGACGTAAACGGCGTCCGGACCGACCTCGAAACGACCAAGAGCAATTTGAACATGGCGCGCGGTGAATTCGGCACGCTGATCGCGAAGAACCACGACCAGATCGACGAACTCCGCCGCCTTGGCGAACGCGATTACTACGAGTTCACGATCACCAAGAAGGGCCAGCGCGAGAAGGTGGGCGACGTGATGGTCGAGCTCCGCAACGTGAACCCGAAGAAGAACATCTATACCGTGGCGATCTACGCGGATGACCAGCGCTACGAGAAGAAGAACCGGTCGGTGAACGAGCCGATCTACTTCTTCACGAACGGCAGCCGCGCACCGGTAGAGTTCACGGTCAACTCGGTGGGCAAGGACAAGATCAGCGGTTACCTGAGCGTGCCGAAGACCGGAACGACGCACGCGCAGGCCGCCGGAAACTGACGAATCCCGTTTGCCTGGTCCCTGGGGACCAATGCAAGCGTCAGGAACGAAAAGGGCGTCCGCCACAGCGGACGCCCTTTTTCTTTTCGCGGGCGATGCTTATTCGGCCTTGCTCAGCGCGCGCTGTTTGCGGGCTAGAAACCTCTTGGCGAGGGACGGAAGCTTGTCGTGTGGAAGCTTTCCCTGTTCGTAGAGCTTCATCTTGGCCTTCGCGGTCTTGCGGCGGCGGCGCTGTCTTTTTTGCGCGACGTAACGCTTGTCGTATGCCATCCGATCCTCTTTCCTCCGAAATGCGTGACATCCGATTGTAGCGGAGAGGCAACAGGATGCAAGCTCGCCGTGTTTTCGCCGCCGAATTCGAGTAGCATTTTCGTCGGGCGCTCAAACACCGATTCAGGACAGGTCCCGGAGCTATGCCGACTACGGTTATCCACGCGAGCCGCATTCTGACGCCGGACGACGAGATCAGCGACGGCGTGATCGTCGTCGAAGGCAGCCGCATCGCCGCCATCGGGCATCGCGATGAGATGCGCCTGCCGCCGGACGCCGTCGATTACGTCGCGACCGGCATGACGGTCGTCCCTGGCTTCGTCGACGTGCACATGCACGGCGCGGGCGGGCACGATGTGATGGAGGGCGACGCGCGGGCGCTCGACCGCATTACGTCCACGGTCGCGAAGCACGGCACCACGTCGATCGTCGCGACGACTGTCACCGCGCCCATCGAAGATACCTGCCGCAGCCTTCAGGGAATCGCCCGCTACATTCGCGCGCATGAGAACGCGGAAAGCGATGGCCTCGCCGCGGAAATTTTGGGCATCCACCTCGAAGGACCGTTCATCAGCAAGGCGCGGCGCGGCGTTCATCCGCCGGACGCGTTGGCGAAGCCCTCGGTGGCGACGCTCGGCAAGTTCATCGAGGCGGCCGACGGCCTGGTGAAAATCATCACCGTAGCGCCTGAACTTCCCGGCGCGCTGGAACTGATTGCTGCCGCGGTCGCGGCGAAAATTGTGGCCGCTATCGGGCACACCGACGCCGATTACGATCAGGCACGCGCAGCCATTCACGCCGGGGCGCGCCACGCGGTCCACATGTACAACGCGATGCGACCGTTCGAGCACCGCGATCCCGGCGTGGTCGGCGCGATCCTCACCGATCCCGAGGTCACCGCGGAAGTGATCGCCGATCTGGTGCACGTGGCTGGACCGGCGATTCAGGTTTTGATCGGGACGAAGGGATTCGACACGGTTCTGCTGGTGAGCGACGGCATCGCCGCCACGGGCATGCCGGACGGCAAATACCGGTTGGGAAATTTCGAAGTGTCCGTGAAAGATGGCGTGGCCCGAAACAGCGAAGGCAAGCTTGCAGGCAGCACGCTGACTCTCGACCGGGCCCTGCGCAATGTGGTTGCGCTCGGCGTGCCGCTGCAAGATGCAGTTCGCATGGCGACAGTGCTTCCGGCGCGCCGCCTCGGGCTCGCGGGCAAAAAGGGCATCATCGCGGTCGGAGCTGACGCCGATCTTGTGGCACTCACAGCCGATCTGCGCGTCGCCGGCGTGATGACGCGCGGCGCCGGCCTCGCGCAATAACTGCCCTTACGAATTCAGCGAGATTTTCAATTCTTCGGCGAGGCGATGCGGATCAAAGGGGCTGCAGGCGAAAAAGCGGCCTGCGACTTCGAGGGTGGGGACTTTGCGGCGTCCATTATTCGCGCGCAGGACGATCTCTTCAGCGCCGGGCGTTTCGTCGATATTCACTTCGCGAAACGGGACTTTGCGATCGCGCAGGAAATTCTTCACGCGGCGGCAATCGCAGCACCAGGATGTGCTGTAAATTGTGACAGCTTCATTCATTCCAGGTATTCCCAATCGTCCCAATTATTTGATGTGAAGAAAAGAGGCGGGATTCAATGCCGCTGCGAGATGATAACCGTATCGCGGAGGGCGCGGGACGCATTCTACTTATGCGACCCGGCAAAGCCGCCCCATTTGGCAGCCGCCTCAGCCCGCACGACGGCGCGTTCGACTGCAAGCTTTTGCTGCTGCCAGTCCGGGCTTCCGGCGCTGGTCTTCGCGAGCTCGGCCTGCGCACGTTCATGTTCGGAACGGGCCTTCTCGGCATCGATTTCTTCCGCACGCTCCGAAATCTCGGCCAGCACGATGACGCGATCCGGTAAAACCTCCGCGTAGCCCTGCATCACGGTGAGATAGCGCGTCTCTCCGCTCTTGCGATACGCCAGGATTCCGATGCCAAGTTCGGTGATCAGCGGGGCGTGGCCGGGCAGGATGCCGAGATAGCCTTCCTTGCCGGGCATTTCGATGGCCTGCACGATCTCCTGCAGGACGTGCCTCTGCGGCGTGACGACTTGGAGTTCGATGGCTTCAGGTAGCGGCATTCGTTTGTTCCCGTTTCACTCGCTCGCGGTTTAGGCCACCGCCGCCATTTTTTCGGCCTTCTCGCGCGCTTCTTCGATCGTGCCCACCATGTAGAAGGCCTGCTCGGGCAGCTCGTCGTGCTTGCCTTCGACGATTTCCTTGAAGCTACGAATCGTGTCCTCGATCTTGACGTATTTCCCCTCTATGCCGGTGAACTGTTCCGCGACGAACATGGGCTGAGAAAGGAACTTCTGGATCCTGCGCGCGCGGCCCACCACCTGCTTGTCGTCGTCCGAGAGCTCTTCGATTCCCAGAATCGCGATGATGTCCTGCAGTTCCTTGTAGCGCTGCAGCACGCCCTTCACGGCGCGCGCCACGGTGTAGTGCTCCTGGCCGAGGATGCGCGGGTCGAGAATGCGCGAGAAACTGGCGAGGGGATCGACGGCGGGATAGATTCCGAGCTCGGAGATCTGACGGCTCAGGTTCGTCGTAGCGTCGAGGTGCGTGAAGGTGCCCGCCGGCGCCGGATCGGTGTAGTCGTCCGCCGGCACGTAAATCGCCTGCACCGACGTGATCGAGCCGCTCTTCGTCGATGTGATGCGCTCCTGCAATTCGCCGATTTCGGTGTTGAGGTTCGGCTGGTAACCCACGGCGGAAGGCATGCGGCCCAGCAGGGCCGATACTTCCGATCCCGCCTGCACGAAACGGAAAATATTGTCGATGAAGAGGAGCACGTCGAGATGTTCTTCGTCGCGGAAATATTCGGCCACGGTCAGGCCGGTGAGGCCGACGCGAAGGCGAGCGCCGGGCGGCTCGGTCATCTGCCCGTAGACGAGCGCGCAACGCGATTTTTCCGGATTGCCGGGCTCGATGACGTGCGATTCCTGGAATTCGAGCCAGAGGTCGTTGCCTTCGCGCGTGCGTTCGCCCACGCCGGCGAATACGGAAACGCCGCCATGCTTCATCGCGACGTTGTGGATCAGCTCCTGAATCAGCACCGTCTTGCCGACGCCCGCGCCGCCGAACAATCCGATCTTGCCGCCCTTGAGGTACGGCTCGATCAGATCCACGACTTTGATGCCGGTCTCGAACATTTCGAGATTGGTCGATTGCTCCTCGAGCGACGGCGCCGGGCGGTGAATCGGATAGCGCTTTTCGTATTTCACCGGACCGAGCTTGTCGACGGGCTCGCCGAGAACATTCATCACCCGGCCCAGCGTGCCGCGGCCCACGGGGACGGTAATCGGCTCGCCGAGATTCTCGACCTTCATTCCCCGCACCAGGCCTTCGGTCGGCTTCATCGCGACCGCACGCACGCGTCCCTCGCCCAGGTGCTGCTCGACTTCGCAAACGATGTCGAGCGGCTCGGGGACGTCGAATCCCTCGCTGGTAATGCGGATCGCGTAATGAATCAGCGGAAGGTGGCCTTCCTCGAATAAGACGTCCACTACAGGACCGATGACTTCGGTAACGTGGCCGATTTTCTTGTTGTCAGTCGCCATTTCAGCTCCAGTGAAATCCGTGACTCGTAACTCGTGATTCGTGAAAAACTTACTTTGTGCCCGGCTGCGCTTTCAAAGAGCGCCCCAGCGCATTGATCAGCTGGCCGACCGAATCGCACAGCGCCGACGCTCGATCGAAATCCGCGTTGCTCACATACCCGAGATCACGGCTAAGAATCAAGAAATACCGGACCTCTTCCATCTCGCCCGCAGCAATCTGCAAAGACCGGAGCAACTCGCGTGTTGTCCGCCTGCCAAATCCCTGGGCAATATTCGCCGCCACCGAGGCCGACGCCCTTCGCAACTGCGAAGTCACTCCAAATATTTCCGACCGTGGAAAGCCGGCCGTCAATTTGTAAACCGCCAGAGACAGCTCGTGCGCTCGCTGCCAAACCGTCAACTCGGTGAAGCTCTTGATTTTCACGAGTCACGAATCACAAGTTACGAGTCACGCTTTTCCGCTACTCACTAATCACGACATTGCCGAAGCGGCGCCGCTTACGATTTCGATCAGCTCCTTGGTGATTCCGGCCTGGCGAATCTTGTTCATCTCGAGCGTGAGCTTGTCGATCAGCTCGGATGCGTTGCGCGTGGCGGCGTCCATCGCCGTCATGCGCGCAGCCCACTCCGCTGCGGAGGACTCAAGGAGGATGCGGAATACCTCGGACTCGAGGTAACGCGGCACCAGGCCGCTGAAGATTTCCGCTACGGGTTCCTCATAGATGTAGTCGACGAGCCACTTTCCGCTGGCCGCCAAATCGTGCGGCAGCGCGTCTTCCTGCTCCGGCGTGGCCGCGTGCGCGGCTTCGGGGCGTTCCGACGCGAGCACCGATGGGTCGATCGGCAACAATTTCTCCGCGCGCAGATTCTGTATCATCACGTTCTTAAATTCGTTGTAGACGGCGTACACAGCATCGACTTCGCGCGCCGCATAAAGCTCGGCGATCTTCGCGGCGATTTCCTTGGCGATCGGGAAATTCACGTTGCCGGACACGTTGACGTACTCCGCCACGAACGTCCATCCCGCCCGCTTCAGCGAGCTACGCCCTTTCTTGCCGATCGGCAGCACGACGGGCTTTTTCGAGGCGTTTTCGCGAAGCAAAAGGGCCGCGCGGCGGATCACGTTCGAGTTGAACGCCCCTGCAAGGCTGCGATCTCCCGTCACGACCACCACCAGGATTCGCTCCTCCGGCCGCCGCTCGAGCAGCGGATGCGTGGTCGATTCGACGCGGGCCGCGGCCGAGCGCAAGACGCGAAGAATTTCGCGGGCGTAGGGCCGCGCTGCAAACACGCCCTCTTGCGAGCGGCGCAGCTTCGCCGCAGCGACAAACTTCATCGCGCGGGTGATCTGCTGCGTGCTCTTTACCGAGCGGATGCGGCGCCGGAAATCGAGAAGTGTGGCCATCGATCGTCGGCTCTTAGCTCGCGGCAGGCGCGGCTGCGGCTGCCGCCGGCGCTGCGCTTGCCAGGAACGTTTCCTTGAATACCTGGAGCGCCGCGAGCATCTCGGCCTTCAGTGCGTCGTCGATCGCCTTCTTCTCGCGGATCGTCTTGAAGATCCCGTCGTAGTTCGTTTCGAAATAGGGATACAGCTCGCGCTCGAACCGGCCGACCTCGGAGATCTCCAGATCGTCGAGGAAACGGTTCGCGCCGGCGAATATGATCAGCACCTGTTTTTCGACCGGCAGCGGCTGATACTGGTCCTGCTTGAGAATTTCCACGAGCCGCTGGCCGCGCGCCAGTTGCTGCTGCGTGGCTTTATCGAGCTGCTCGGTGCCGAATTGCGCGAACGCGGCGAGATCGCGGTACTGCGCCATATCGAGACGCAGCGAGCCCGCTACCTGGCGCATCGCCTTGATCTGCGCGTTGCCGCCGACGCGGCTTACCGAAATGCCGGCGTTGATGGCGGGGCGAATGCCGGCATTGAAGAGGTCGGCTTCGAGATAGATCTGGCCGTCGGTAATGGAAATCACGTTGGTGGGGATGTACGCGGAAACGTCGCCCGCCTGCGTTTCGATTACGGGCAGCGCGGTCAGCGAGCCTGCGCCGAGCGCATCGTTCAATTTCGCCGCACGCTCGAGCAAACGCGAGTGCAGGAAGAAAACGTCTCCGGGGTATGCCTCGCGGCCCGGCGGGCGGCGCAGCAACAACGAAATCTCGCGGTACGACTGCGCGTGCTTCGAAAGATCATCGTAGAAGCAGATGGCGTGCCGCTTCGTATCGCGGAAATATTCGCCCATCGCCGCCGCGGCGAATGGAGCGATGTACTGCATCGTGGCCGGCTCGGCCGCCGACGCCGCCACGACGATGCTGTAATCCATGGCGCCGTAATCGGTGAGCGTCTTGATTATCTGTGCGATCGTGGACTGTTTCTGTCCAATCGCGCAGTAGATGCAGATCACGTCGCCGCCCTTCTGGTTCAGAATCGTATCGAGGATGATCGCCGTCTTGCCCGTCTGGCGATCGCCGATGATCAACTCGCGCTGTCCGCGGCCGATCGGAATCATCGAGTCGATGGCCTTGATGCCGGTTTGCAATGGCTGGCGCACCGGCTGGCGGTCCACGACGCCCGGCGCCAGGCGCTCGAGCGGGTTGCGCTGATCGGTCTGCACCGGACCTTTGCCATCGAGGGGCTGGCCCAGCGGATTCACCACGCGCCCGACGAGCGCGTTTCCTACGGGCACGGACATGATGGTTTTCGTGCGCTTGACCGTGTCGCCTTCCTGAATCTGCGTGTAGTCGCCGAGCAACACCGTGCCGACTTGATCCTCTTCGAGGTTGAGCGCGATGCCAAACACGTCGTGCGGAAACGAGAGCATTTCGCCGGCCATGCAGCGATCCAGGCCGTGGACGCGCGCGATGCCGTCGCCCACCGAGATCACCGAGCCGACCTCTTCGACTGCGACCGTCTGCTGGTAGTTTTCAATCTGCTCGCGCAGAATCTTTGTGATTTCGTCAGCCTTGATATTGGCCATTCCCGGCTCCTATTCCGTTTCGAGCTGCTCGCGCAGCCGCGTCAATTGCTCGCGCACCGAGCCGTCGTAGACGGTCGATCCCACGCGGACGACGGCGCCGCCGACCAGGGATTCGTCGTGGTGAAAGCGGGCCTCGATTTTCTTCCCGGTGCGGCGTTCGAGCGCCTTCGTCATGCGTTCTCTTTCGGCGGCGTTGAGCTCCCGCGCCGAAATGACTTCGGCTTCCGCGATGCCCAGCCGCGCGTTCAATTCCGTCTCGAATGCCTGCTGGATTTCGCGGAGCATTTCCGTCCTGCGATGATTCACGATTACGTATGCGAAATTCCGGACCGCCGGCGCCAGGTCCATTCGCGCCGCCACTTGCTCGATCACTTTGTGTTTCATCTCCGGGCCGACGGCGGGGCTTTCGATGAAATTTCGCAGGTCGGCCGAACCGAAAAACGTGTCGACGAACGCCGCGAGATCCTTCTTCACGCGGTCGCCGGACTTCTGATCGAAAGCGACGTCCGCCAGGGCCGCCGCGTATCGGGATGCGAGGGCGCCGTTCAATTGGGGCTCCTCTCGAGTTCAGCGACGAAATTGCCGAAGAGCGCCGCTTCCGTCTGCGGCGTCAGCTCCGACCGCAGCACCGCCTCCGCGCGTTCCACGGCGATTCGCGCCGCCAGCGCCTTCAATTCGAGGCGTGCCGCGCGCTCCGCTGCCACGATTTCCGCCTGCGCGGACCGTTCGATGGCTTCCGCCTCGGACTTAGCCTGCGCGCGCAGGCGTTCGCCCTCGGCCCGAGCGCCGCGCTTTGCCTCGACGCGCATCTCCGCGACCTCCGCCGCGATCCCCGCAAGCTTGGCTTGCGCCGCGCGGCGATCCGCTTCCGCGGCTTCGCGGGCGCGCGTTCCCTCCGCGATCTTTTCGGAGATTTCCGCCGCGTGGCGGCGGAAGTAGGGAGCGGCCTTGCCGAATGCGTAGATGAGAAGCCCAAGAACGATTGCGAAGTTGAGCCAGCGGAAGATCCAGCCCGTGGTGGAATCGGCGGGCGAGGGCTGTTCATCCTGCGCAAGCACGGGCAACGCCAGCAAAAAGAAAAATGCGGCGAACGAAGCAACCTGCCGGATTCGACGCGATACCGGAGCGAAGTTCATTGCGCCGCTCCGCCGCGCAATGACGATGGCTTGTCGAGAATCGTGCGAGCAATCTGATTGGCGAGGGCGGGAGCCTGGCGCTCGATTTCGGCGCGGGCCGCGGCGACATCCGCGGCGATTTTCTTCTTCGCGGCGGCGACGTCTTCCTGCGAGCGCGACCGCATGACCTTGAGGAGCCTGGCGCGCTCGTCGAGAGCCACCTGACGCGCCGCTTCCTGCTCGGCGTAGATTTCGCCGCGCGCCTTGCGCAGGGCTTCGTGGTAGGTGTTGAGTTCCTGCTTCGCCTCAGCCTCGACGGAAGCCGCCTCGGCGCGCGCACCCTCGATGCGGGCCGCGCGCTCTGCCATGGCTTTCTGGATCGGCCCGAAAAACGCCCAGCGCAAGAAAGCATAGAACAGGAGGACGACGACGATCGTGGGCACAGCTTCGAGGAACAACTCGCCGAGTTGGTGGAGAATCTCCATCGTCAGGAAGAGAGCGCTGCGGCTACTCCAATTTTAATATAGGTATTGCGAAGTTCTGGTTTGTGCCCCACCGGCACACACTTTAGGATCGAGCAAAGCAGAGAATTATCGCATCCGCCTTGCCGCGCGTCAATTCCTTTGGGTCGGTCGGGCTAACCTTCTCATTTGGACGCCGCTTTGGCGCCGGTGGCCACTTCGTTCAGCAGCGATGTCAGATGGGCGCGATCGGCGACGGGAGGAAAACATGTGGTTTCAACGCAAACGAAGGCTTGGGGCACGGCTGCATCGAGGTGCGGGAGGGTTTCGCGCAAGGCAGCGGGGAGCGCCCCCGCTGACAAGCGCTCGGGCGTCACGGGCAGAACCACTTTGCCGAAGCGATAGATTTCGTGCGCGGCGCGCTCAAGATCGGCGGCTTTGGGGTCGGCCGCGGCCCCGGTGATCACGACTTGCAGCGGGTGGCGCGCGTGGAGGAGCGCGGCCAGGGCGTACGTCGCGGCGAAGAGTCCGTATTGCGGGATCAGGCCGACGAACGCTTCGAGCGTTTTCTCGGCCCACTCGCGGTAGAGGCGCTCGCCGGTGAGGGCGTGCAAGCGGTCGAGGACGATGGCGGCGACGGAATTGCCGCCCGGCGTCGGCGAATCCTGGAGCGGCTTGCGGCGGACCTCGAGGCCGCCCATCGGCGCGGCGTCTTTGGCGCGGTCGAAGAAGCCGCCGCCATCGGGATCGCCGAAACGTTCGACGGCGAGACCCATAGCGCGCTCGGCGATTTCGAAATAGCGGCGGTCGAAGGTCGCTTCCCACGCGTCGAGCAGCGCGGCGATCGTGAACACTTGATCGTCGAGCGAGCCTTCGAGCCGCGGCCCGCCGACGCGATGGAGGAAACCCTTCGATTTGTCCCAGGCCTCGGCCAGAATGCGGTCGAGAGTTTTCAGCGCGAATTCGCGGCAATCGGGGCGGTCGAGCACGCGCGCCGCTTCGAGATATGCAGAGACGAACATCGCGTTCCACGCGACATAGATTGTTTCATCGATGGCGGGCGTCGGACGGCGCTCGCGGCGCGCGGCGAGCAGCTTGCCCTTCGCGCGCGCGATTAGCAGCGCGACTTGGTCTTCCGGCATGCGCAGCTTTCGGCTGATTTCTTCGATCGGCTCCGCGATCCACAAGACATTTTTCTCGTGATTGTGGTGCATCTCGCCGTGCGGTGCGACGTCGTAATAGAGCTCGATCGCGCGCGATTCTTCGGGCGTGAGCACCGCGCGCACTTCTTGCTGCGTCCACGTGAAATAGTCGCCGTCGTCGTCGAGGGTTTGGTCGGCGTCCTGGCTGGCATAGAAGCCGCCGCGCCCCGGGTCGGAAAGCACTTCGCCGACCCAACCGATCAGATCCTCGGCCACATGTTTGTAATGCGGCAGGCGCAGCGACTGATAGCCGTGAAGATAATTTTTCAGCAGCTCGGAATTGTCGTAGGACATTTTCTCGAAGTGCGGGACGCACCAGCGCTCGTCGACCGAGTAGCGATGAAATCCGCCGCCGATCTGATCGGCGAAGCCGCCGGCGGCCATGCCGTCGAGCGTCTTTTCGACGATAGCCTGGAGCTGCTCGCCGCCGGGCCATTTCTGGCGCTCGAGGAGCAAGTCGATCGCTGAAGAGTGCGGAAATTTCGGGGCGTCGCCGAAGCCGCCGTGCGTGGGGTCGAAGCGTTCTACCGCTGCATCGACCACCGCATCGACGACGCGCGCATCGAATTCGCCGCGCGCGCTGTGGAAAATCTCGGCCCTCGCGACTGCCTCTTCAAGCGCATGCGCGGAGTTGTCCACTTCGGCGCGGCGCTTCTCGAAAGCATCGGAGATCGCGACGAGAATGCGCTTGAAGCCGGGGCGGCCCATCGCGTCGTCGGGAGGAAAATAGGTGCCGCCGAAGAACGGCTTGCCGTCGGGCGTGAGGAAGGCAGTGAGCGGCCAGCCGCCCTGGCCGGAAATCGCGCTGATCGCGGATTGATAGCGCGCGTCGACATCGGGGCGCTCGTCGCGATCCACTTTCACGGGAATGTAGAGCTGGTTGATCATCGCCGCGATTTCGGGATTTTCGTAGCTTTCGCGGTCGATCACGTGGCACCAGTGGCACCACACGGCGCCGATATCAAGCAGCACCGGCTTGCCGGCCGCGCGGGCCTTGGCAAACGCCTCTTCGCCCCATTCGTGCCAGTCGACGGGTTGATGCGCCGCGGAGCGGAGATACGGGCTCGCGGAATTTTTCAGGCGATTTTCGGCGGCTTCAGTCACAGCGTCCACATCCACGCTATCACACAATGCAAATCGACACGCCGTTGTCGACCAGGGGAGGCGATTGCGGGATCGAGGTTCAGGAGAGCCGACAGTTGAAGTGGAGAGGCGATTTGTGAGGCTTCGGGCGGGTTCGTGGCAGGTTCGTGGCAGGTTCGCGCCTTTCGGGCTTGACAGAGGTAGTGATTTATACTACATAGTTGGACAAATGGAGAAACAGAGTGCGCTCGGACAATTCGAACAGCTGGTTCTGACGGCTGTTCTCACGCTGCGCGACGACGCCTATGGCGTGACGATTCATGCGAAGGTGGAGGAACTGGCACAGCCGAAAGCGGTGTCGCTCGGCGCGATCTACGTGACGCTCGACCGGCTGGAGGACAAGGGACACGTCGCGTCGTGGCTGTCTGATCCGACGCCGGAACGCGGCGGCAGGGCCAAGCGCTGCTACCGATTGGAAGGGCTCGGCAAGCGCGCGCTGAAGGAATCCGCTGTCACCGCGAAGCGAATCTGGGATTGCAGCGTGGAGGCGTGGGGAAAAGAGTGGGAACGGAAGTGGGGAAAGCAGTGGGGTAAGGAGACGGCATGAAAGAGGCGCCTCCCAGGAAGCTTGAGACGGTGGTTGCGCTGCTCATCCCGCCGGCGCGGCGGGACGAAGTGCTCGGCGATCTGCACGAGCGATACGCGAATCCGCGGCAATACGTGACGGATGCGATTCGGGCGGTGCCGCTCGTGGTGGCGAGCCAGATCCGGCGGACGACCGATCTGGGAGTCTTGTTCCTTGAGGCATTTTCACTGTACTTCTGTTTTTTTGCCGGCATGTTGCGCCTGAGCGGTGCATCAATCCTGCCCGAACAGCCGAGAGCACTGTCGCTTCTGATTCCGACAGCGGTAGCGCTCGTGGTGTTGAGATTCGTGGACGCCTACGCGAGCGGGCGAAAGCGATCAACGCTGAAACTGATTCTGGGTACGGCAACCGCGGTTGCGTTTGCCTTTCTATCGGAAGCGGCGCTGTCGCTCGCCGGGTCCAGTCTGGCGCTATCGGGCTGGGGCCTGCTACGCGGCGGCATTCTCGCCGTGGCGCTGTTGTCCGTGCTCCGGACGGCTTTCCCTTCGGGCGCGGGCGCGATTCGACCTGCGACAGCTGGGGTAGCGGAACAAGCAACGCCGTTTGAGGCGATCCGGCGCAGCAGCGCGGAGTTCGAGGCGAGAATCCGCAGGCGAAATCTGCGGGAGTACATCGCGGCCGGCTTCGTGCTGGTGATTTTCGGCGCGAATCTGGCGACGACGCACATCGCCGGCGCGCGCGTAGGCTACGCGTTCATCATGGCCGGCACCCTGTATGTCGTCTATCAGCTTCACAAACGCGGCTCCGCCAAGCGCGCGCCTGCGGATGCGAATTTCGCGGCGTACGTCGATTTTCACCGGCGGGAACTTGAACGACAGCGCGATCTGCTTCGCCACATCTGGTCGTGGTATCTGGGGCCGCTCATCCCGGGGATGCTGGTTCTGATGTTGAACGCCGGAATCGCAAGCCCGCGGCTGCCCGCTCTCATTTATTCGGCGCTAGTGGGCGGCGTTTTTCTCGTAGTGGCGAGGTTGAATCACAAGGGAGCGCGGAAGTTGCAGCGCAAAATCGACGAGCTCAATCGGATCGGTGCGCAGAGCTCGTGACATTTCGGAGACCGGGAAAGAGCGGAGGGAGGCGTGATACTACGAACGATTGCCCTGCTCGCGACTCTGGCGTTAGCATCGAGCGCCATGGCGCAATCGGCCACACAACCTGCGATGCCAACGGATTCTGAAATCCGGCAAATCCTCGTCGATCGGATCGACGTCCAGCACCAAAGCGTCGGCATCGCGGTGGGCGTGATCGGGCCGGAGGGGCGGCGCGTGGTCGCGTACGGGCAACTGGAGAAGGGCGATCCGCGGCCGCTGAATGGCGATACCGTCTTCGAGATCGGCTCGATGACGAAAGTTTTTACATCGCTGATCCTGGCGGATATGGTGCAGCGCGGCGAAGTGGCGCTGGACGATCCGGTGGCGAAATACTTGCCGGCGAGCGTGAAAATGCCGGAGCGCAACGGGCGCCAGATCACACTCGTCGATCTGGCGACGCACACCTCGGGGCTGCCGCGCATACCAACGAACATGACGCCGAAAGACATGGGCAATCCTTATGTCGACTATACCGTCGCGCAGCTGTATCAGTTTCTTTCGAGCTATCAACTGACGCGCGACATTGGATCGCAATACGAGTACTCGAATCTTGGCGGCGGGCTGCTGGGCCACGTGCTGGCTCTGCGGGCGGGCATGAGCTACGAAGCGCTGGTGCGGTCGCGCATCTGCGATTCGCTGGGGATGAAGGACACGCGGATCACGCTTACGCCGGAGATGAAGGCGCGGATGGCCGTCGGGCACAACCAACAGCTCGAATCCGTCGAGAATTGGGACTTGCCCACGCTCGCGGGCGCCGGCGCGTTGCGATCAACGGCGAACGACACGCTGACTTTTCTGGCTGCAAATCTGGGATACGTGAAGTCGCCGCTCGCCCCAGCGATGGCGGCGATGCTGAAAGTGCGGCGGCCAACCGGCATGCCGGGCCTCGAGATTGCGCTCGGCTGGCACATTCGCACGATCGACGGCAAGGAGATTGTGTGGCACAACGGCGGCACGGGCGGCTTCCGGTCGTTCATGGGCTTTGACCCGGCTGCACGCACTGGAGTCGTGGCGCTATCGAACACTTCCACCACAATGGGCGTCGACGACATCGCGATGCACCTGCTCGACGCGAAAACTCCACTGGCTCCGCCGGCGAAACAGCACACGCAGGTCGAGGTGGACCCGAAGATCTATGACGGCTACCTGGGGACCTACGAATTGGCTCCCAGCTTCATCATCACGATTACGCGGGATGGCGATCATTTATTCGAACAGGCTACGGGGCAGCAGAAGTTCGAGATTTTTCCGGAAAGCGAGCGCGACTATTTTCTGAAGGTGGTCGACGCGCAAATCACTTTCGTTACGGACAGCACGGGCCGCGCGACGGAATTGATCCTGCACCAAAACGGGCGCGACGTGCACGGCAAGCGATTCGAAGGCGAACCGCCGAAGCCTCCCGAGCACAAGGAAGCTGCCGTCGATCCGAAAATATTCGACGGCTACGTGGGGAACTACCGATTCGCTCCGGGCGTCGTGCTCGCGATTACACGCGATGGAAATCACCTGTACGCGCAACTGACGGGGCAGCAGACGTTCGAGATTTTCCCCGAAAGCGAGCGCGAGTATTTCTATAAGATCGTGGATGCGCAGATTACATTCGTTGTCGAAAGCACGGGCCACGCGACGGAACTGATCCTGCACCAGAACGGCATCGACCAGCACGCTAAGCGGATCGAATAAGGAGCGAGCTGTCGCGTACAGGCATCTCGAGATGGGCGATCCACGGCCGCTCGACGGCGACACGACCTTTGAGATCGGTCGATGACGAAAATATCACCTCGCTGATGCTGGCGGACATGGTGCAACGGGGCCAGGTGGCGCTAGACGACCCCGTGGCGAAATTCCCGCCGGCAACCGTGAAAATGCCGGAGCGGGCGGTCGATCGCGCTGGTCGATTTGGCGACGCGCCGCACGCCAACGACGGCCCCATGCGTGCCACCCCTGGGCAGCTTCGACCTCAATTGCTCCAGTTGCGGGACATCGCGACCGTTTCGTAGCGATCCACGATCGCGCCCACTCCCTTCACTCCTTGCTGCGGGTAGATCTCGTCCACGTGAACCACTCGCGCCCTGCAGCGCACCGGTTCAGGACCCCGGCCCGTCAATTCCCGCGGAATCGTGAGATAAATCTCGAGCGGTGCGCCGATACTCAACTTCTCGCGCGCGGTGAAATAGAGCCCGCGATCCGACAAATTGAGGGCTTTGCCCTCGTACGACGGAGAATAGTTCGACACTTTGTGTGCGAGAAGCTCCTCCGGCTGAGCTTCGTCTTGCGGGTGAGACCCGTTTCCGTTTACGAGGATTCGGAAGCGGAGCGGAACCGCACATTCCTTCCGGGGCGAGTCGCGACGTTCTCGGTTTGACATGACACTCCTCCTGATGGCCGTTTTGTCTGAGTGGATTTCCACTGGAAGGGGTTTTCCGAGAATCGCACCGCGCGAAAACCGAGTCAACATTTCTAATGTTTTCGCCCCTTTCGCACTGGAAAACAATTTCTCGCAGGGGTTTCGCAATGGAGAGAGATGTGCCGCTATGCGATCGGACGCGATCCTTCGCGGCTCACGCGCCAAAATGTGTCTGATTCTTAGAGGCGCAGCGCGCGCCTGCGGCTAACCGCTCTATAGATCGTCGGAAGGCCAGTTGGCGGGAGGGAAGGCTATTTTCCAGAAATCCGGTATCGGCGGGTCAAATTCGAGCGCCGTGTGGAATCCTTCCGGCATTTCCTTGGCCGGGCGCACTACCTTGCAAGCGGCGCGCTCCTTCGTTCCTCCGTGCTCGAGCACGAGGCGCGTATCCTGCGGCAAATTCCTGTTGATGACGACCAGCGCGCCCTTCGGGTTCACGCTCAGCGTATTCGCCTCTAGGGTTGTCGCGGGTCCCTGGACCGCCACGTGGATCAGCGCGCGTATCCGCACCAGCACTCGCTGGCCGCGACGACGATCCTGTTCCATGATTGCGTGCTTCAAGGGCTTTTGCACTGGCGCTGGCGCCGGCCTTGCGGCCACCGTTCCCGGCGTAATCGCACTTGTGCCGCCCGGCGCAGCGGAGGGCTTCGCCGGTGTGAAAGTCCGAGAGTAATTTTTCAAAGTTCGAGCCCCCAAAAATTCAGATCCGCCCCCACCAGTTCCACGCCCAAATCCCATCCGTCTGGCCTCTGCGAGCCCTTCCAGACGACCACGCCCTCCGCCACCTGCCGTGTGGCCAGATTCGTGAGGCGAAGCCTTTGCTGTGATTCAACCTCGCGGGGACTTACCAGCAGGCAGCCGTATGCATTCACGACGCGCGTGAAGCCCGCCTCGAAACGCAATGGGCCGCGGCCACCGTTCCATTCGATCGTCACGCGGACGCGCGAGTTCACTCGCGGACCGCGTCTTTTCGCTCGCATCTTGATGTCGTGAGGCAGGTCTTCGCTGAAGAGCATTCTGGCCAAATCTCCAAGCGGAAACATATGTAACCAAATGGCTTACAGGAGCACTTTGCGTTTCCAGCCGCCCTGCGCGCCGAAAGATATCCTAGGCAGCCCGAAGAGGAGGGTCAATGGTACGGGAAGACAGGCGAAGGGTCAGTCTGCCGATGCGTGCCCTTCGGACACTTGCGGCCGTCCGAGTCCCGCGATGCGCCCGAAACGTCGCTCGAGCCAGCCCTGGAGCGAGTCCATGTAGGTGTAAAAGACCGGTGTGAGATAGAGCGTGACCATCTGCGAGAAAATAAGGCCGCCGCAAACCGCCACGCCCAGAGGCCGCCGCGAATCCGCGTTTGAGCCCGAGCCAAGCGCGATCGGCAACGTCCCCATAAGAGCCGCCATCGTGGTCATCATGATCGGCCGGAACCGAACCAGGCAGCCTTGATAAACCGCCTCGGCAGGCGTCGTGTTCCCTTGCCGCTCGCGAGCGATGGCGAAGTCCACCATCATGATCGCGTTCTTCTTCACGATTCCAATCAGCATGATCACGCCGACGAAGCCGTATAGGTCAAGGCTGTACCCGAAGATCTGGAGCGAGAGAAGTGCGCCGAAGGCGGCCGAAGGCAATCCGGAAAGAATCGTGAGAGGGTGAATGAAGCTTTCGTACAGAATGCCGAGCACGATGTAGATCACCAGAATCGCGATCAGCAACAGAATCCCCAGGCCGGTCAGCGACGATTGGAACGCCTGCGCGTTACCCTGGAACTGAGAGGTGACGGTCGCCGGAAGGGTCCGCGCCTCGTCATTGATCTCGCTCACAGCTTGCCCAATGGCGACGCCAGGCTTCAGGTTAAACGAAATTGTCACCGCAGGAAGCTGGCCGAGATGGTTGACGCTGAGCGGCCCAAGACTTTCGCTGACACTCGCCACCGCGTTCAAGGGCACGAGACTCCCGGTGGTCGACCGGACGTATAGCAGCGAGAGAGCAGACGGATCCTTTTGGTACTGATCTTCAAGCTCCATCACCACCCAATATTCGTCGTTCGGAGCGTAGATCGTGGAAATTTGCCTCTGCCCATATGCCGTGTAGAGCGCGTCCTCGACCTGCGCTGCGTTCACACCGAGCGCCGAAGCTTTATCGCGATCAATGTTGACGTTGACTTGCGGGTTCTTGATTTGCAAGTCGCTCGTCACGTCCGTAAGGCCCGGCAAAGCCTCCATCTTCTCTTCGAAATTCGTAGCCACGCGGTACAGTTCTTCCGTATCCGGGCTTTGCAGCGTGAGCTGATATGGGCTGTTCGAAACCTGACCGCCGATCTGGATGGGAGGCGGATTCCGCAGATACACGGCAAGGCCCGGAATGGAATTCACTTTGCCGCGGAGATCCTGAAGCACCTCGTTAATATCAGGATGATGCTTGAATAAAGGAGCCGTCGCGCGCAGCACGCTTCCCACCACCGGCACGCTCCCGTATTCGCGGATCAAGCGGAGCATCGTCTGGCTCGGCACTTCCGGCCGCTCCGATGGCGGCAGCAGGTGCATGAAGATGAATCCTGAGTTGGTGCTCCCGCTCACGGTGCCAAGGCTGGAGAAGAAGCCTTTGCGGTTCGGGTCCGCCATCAAAATCTTGTCCAGCTCCTCCTGATGCTCCTTCATCGCGTCGAACGAAATTCCCTGCTGCGCTAGCGTATACCCGTTCAAGCTGGACGAATCGACCTCCGGCAGAAAGCCCTTCGGGATCGTCACGAATTGCCATGCCGTGATGAAAAGAATGACCACGGAGAAAAGCATCACGAAAACCCGGTGGCGCAGCGCCCATTGCAGCGATACGTCGTACCGCCTCAGCATGCCATCGAAGAAACCTTCCAGCGCCATGTACACCCGGCCGTGTTTTCGGTCGTGTTGCGGCCGGATGAACCGGCTGCACAACATTGGCGTGAGCGTCAGCGAAACAAGGCCCGAAACCAGCACGGCCACCATGATGACCACCGAGAATTCGTGCAGCAGCCGCCCGATGATTCCGCCCATGAACAGAACGGGAATGAATACCGCCGTCAGGGACAGCGTCATGGAAACGATCGTGAATCCGATCTCGCTGCGATCCTTTCAGCGCCGCTTCCATCGGGCGCTCGCCCATCTCCATGTGACGCACGATGTTTTCCAGCATCACGATCGCGTCGTCCACCACGAACCCCACCGAAAGCGTCAGCGCCATCAGAGACAGATTGTCCAGCGTGTAGTCCAGCAGGTACATCACAGCGAAAGTTCCGATGATCGACATCGGAAGGGCGAAGCTCGGAATCAGCGTGGCCGAAAGATTGCGCAGGAAAAGGAAAATCACGAGAATCGACGAGGCAGACCGCCAGAAAAAGCGTTTCCTTTACTTCGTTGACCGAGTCCTGGATGCCCGCGGAACGATCGTAAATCTCGATCATCTTGATGGAAGGCGGCAGAATCGCTTTGAATTGCGGCAGAATCTGCTTGACCTCTTTCACCACTTCAACAGTGTTCGTTCCGGGCTGCCGCTGGATCGCCAGGATCACGGCGTGTCCGTCGTTGTAGTAGTTCGAGACTTTGTCGTTCTGCACGCTGTCGTACACGTTGCCGAGTTCGTCGAGCCGCACCGGCGACCCGTTCCGGTAGGCGATGATGAGCGGCTGGTAGAGCGAGGCGCGCGTCAGTTGCCCGTTGGCTTGCACGGTGAACGCTTTGTGCTGGCCATAGAGCGTGCCCGGTCGGCAGATTGACGTTCGCGTTCTGGACGGCTGTGGTTACCTCGTCGATCCCGATCTGCCGCGCCGCCAGCGCTCTGCGGATCCAGCTTGATTCGCACGGCGTATTTTTGCGACCCGAACACCTGCACCTGCGCCACGCCCGGCAACATCGAGATTCGCTGGCCGAGCATCGTCTCGGCGTATTGGTCCACCGTGTAAATGGGCTGGCGTCTTCGACGCTGAGCGCCAGAAAATAGATCGGTTGGTCCGCCGGGTTCACTTTCTGAAATGTCGGCGGAGTCGGCATGTTCGGCGGGAATTGGCCCTTGCCGCGCGCGCAATCGCTGCCTGCACGTCCTGCGCGGCGCCGTCGATGTTGCGGCTAAGCTCGAATTGCAGCGTGACTTGCGTCGCTGCCAAGCAGGCTCGTCGACGTCATCGAATCGATGCCCGCGATCGTCGAGAACTGCTTTTCGAGCGGCGTGGCCACGGCCGCGGCCATCGTGTCCGGATTTGCGCCGGGCAAGTCCCGCTACACCTGATCGTCGGGAAGTCTACGTTCGGCAGGTCGCTCACAGCGAGCTGGCGATAGCCTGAGTATTCCGGAGAGAAGGATTGCGGCCATGACGAGCGTCGTCATGACCGGGCGGCGATAAACGTTCTGCGATGTTCATGTGTCGCCGGGCGCCCTCAGCTCGCCCGCATCGGTGTCCACAACGTCTTCTGAATCTGCACCTTGATGCCGGGAAGCAGCCGGAGCTGCCCGTCGGTCACCACCGTTTCGCCGGGCTCGCACCCCGCTCGAAATCACCGAGTCCCCGCCGATACGTGCGCGCCACTTTTACCTGCCGCTCTTCCGCCGTCGATGTCGGGCTTCACCACGTACACGTAATCGCCCTTCTGCCCGGTCTGCACCGCCTGCGACGGAACCACCGTCGCATTTTCATCCTGCGCCAGGCGCAAGAGCACCGTTGAGAACTGCCCCGGCCACAGGCGATGGTCCGCGTTTTCAAACGTCGCTTTTAGCTTGATCGTCCCCGTCGTATTATCAACGGAGTTGTCGATGAATGTGAGATATCCGGTCTCCGGCTTCGTATCCCCGTATGGAGTGGCTTCCACTTGCAGTCTGCGCTGCGCCATGAACTTCTGCACCGCCCCGAGGTACTGTTCCGGGATCGAGAAATCGATGTAGATGGGGTTCAACTGGTTGATCACGATCAGAACGGGCACGTCGTTCTGCTTGACGATGTTTCCCGGAAAGACCTCCAGCGCTCCCGTTTGTCCATCGAGCGGGGAGTAGATTTTGCAGTAGTCGACTTGCAGCCGCGCGGCGTCCACGGCAGCCTGATCGGCGCGCACCGCCGCCTGTTGCGCATCCGCATTGGCTTTCATCGTGTCGAGCTGTTCCTTCGGCGCCACTCCGGCTTTATAGAGTTGCTCGTAACGGTTCGCCTGAACGTTGTCCAGTTCCTCCTGGGCTTTGTCCTTCGCGAGATTCCCTTGCGCCTGTTCCAGCGCCGCCTGAATGGGGCCGCATCCAGCGTGAAGAGCAATTGGCCCTTCTTTACGAACTGGCCTTCCTTGATGTGCACCTCGTCGAGCACCGCGTTTACCTGCGCCTTGATCGAAACCGACGAGTTCGCATCGGCCGAGCCGATAGCCGTCAAATCGATCGGGACGGTCTTCTGCGTCACCTTGGCCACCGTCACGGGAACGGCGAAAATCGGCGGCGCGGTCTGCGCCGTCTTCGTGCAACCCTCGTGGCGAGAGTGCGAAAACACCAAGGAGAATCGATAGCCGGGTGCGATTGCTGTTCATCGATGACTGTGTCCCTATTCCTTCCGCTTACGGGTGACCCTTTATGGGCTGAACGGCGAGATGCGATGGGTAGTGCCCGATAAACCAACTCCGCAGAACCTATATGATACCGCGCACTTGTGGCGGCTGCGCAATTCGATTCAGCCGCTATCCGCAGATGCACACGCCCTTAGAGAACCTGCCCTCTGGAGTACTTCGGGTCGACAAGAATTAGACGCGCGGGCCGCGCCCGGGTTTCAGATAAGCGCTGATATTTCAGCCGCCAGCCGCCTGGTCAAGCAACCACAGAGTCCGCCCCGCCGGCCGAATCCGGGCCGCCGGATACTCGCTGGTCTTAGACTCCGGCTCACTCCGCAGGGCGGCCAAAATTTCGCGCTTGTCCGCGCCGGCCACGAGAAAGAAGGTGTTTCGCGCCTCGTTCAGTACCACCGGCGTCAGAGTAAGCCGCAGCGGTGGCTTCGCGGGAGCCTCGACCGGCAGGACCCACCTGTGCTTCTCCTCGAGTGCGGGCGAGCCCGGGAAAAGAGACGCGGTATGTCCCTCGATGCCGAGGCCGAGCAATTGGAGATCGAACGCCGGCGCATTGCCCCCGAAAAATCCGCGCAGATCGGCCTCATATGCCTCGGCCGCCTTCTCGGGCGTCGGCAAATTCGTCGGCACAGGATGAACGTTGGCCGCCGGGATCGCCACGTGCTCGATCAGCGTCTCCCGCGTCATCCGGTAGTTGCTCAGCGGGTCATCCTGCGCCACGTACCGTTCGTCGCCCCAAAACAGGTGAACCCGATCCCACGGAGTTTGCACGCCGTGCTGTTCTGCGTGCGCCCACAGGGTGTAGAGCTTGGCGGGCGTATGCCCGCCCGAAAGCGCAATCGCGAACCGGCCTCGCTGTTTGATCGCGTCCTGCATCACGCGCAAGAGTTCTTCGAGCGCGCCCCGGCTCAGCGCGTCAATGTCGGAGAAAATGCGTGTTTCCATCTTCATCGCGAATTCCTGTCTTCGAGTTCGATGAAATCGACCTTCCACGGTTGCGCGCGAAAATCGAGATGCGCCACGCTGACCGGCAAATTGAATCGCCGCGGCCCCGCGCTCCCAGGATTCACGTAAAGAACGCCCGCTTTCTCGAAACGAGCCGGCTTGTGCGAATGCCCGCTCACCACCACGTGAAATCCCGCCGCGGCCGGGTCGAGATCGAGCTCGTGAATATTATGGAGGACGTAGATCGTTTTTCCATCGATTTCAGCGACGGCCGTCGGCGGCAGCGTCTTGCCCCACGCGTCGTCGTCGATGTTGCCGCGCACCACGACCACCGGCGCGAGCTCCCGCAGCGCATCGAGGATTGCCGGCTTGCCTACATCGCCTGCATGAATGATGAGTTCGGAGCCTCGCATCGCTTGCACGGCCTCGTCCCGCAGCAATCCATGTGTATCCGAGATTAGCCCGACCATTCTCGCGTTCCTTGCGGGCGCGAGTTGCTGCGAAAAATCTGCCCCGGGTGGCTCCGCCCGCGCGCCGTCATTCTGCCTGCCCTGAGCGAAGTCGAAGGGAGGGGTTGCGCCCGAAGAATCTCTCTTAGCTCTTGTTGTTGCTACCGCGCATCCGCCGTCACCCCGAGCCGCGCCAAATCTTCCCGCAGCTGCTCCACGTTCTGGAATTGAATCGTGTGCATCCCCATTTCCTTCGCGCACTCAAGGTTCAATCCGCGATCGTCGACCATCGCGCACTCTTCCGGGGCCGACTGCGTGATTTTCAGCGCCAGGCTGTAGATTCCGCGGTCTGGCTTGCGCACGCCCAGGTAGCAGGAGCTGAAAAACGCCTTGAAATAATCGCGCAGCTTGAATGTACGGATGCGGTAGTCGTTGATTTCGAGCGACTCATTGTTAAGCGCGGCCGAAAAATAGCGTCCGGTCGCCGTCAACTTTCCCAGGAAATCGAGCGATTCCGGAAACGCCTGCGACTGCGCGAACATGAACTTCTTGAAGTCGTCCGGCGTGAAAGCGTGCTCCCTGTAGAAGACCGTCCGCCGCAGATACTCGTCGAGGCTCGCCTGGCCGCACTCGAACGCGTTCAGCATCAGCTCGTGGCGGTCCTCGAAATCGGCCCAGTCGAGATTAAATTTCTCGACGGCATTCCGGCGCGATCCGCGATCCCATCCGTTCGTCAGGATCACGCCGCCGTTGTCCCAGAAGAGCACCTTCACTTTTGCCATACGTCCTCGCGCGCGGCCAAGCTTGCCGTGAGCCGCCATTATCCTCGCCCGGCTCTTTCGGCAGAAGTGGAATCTACCCAGCGACCCCTCAAGGTCAAACGACTCGCAGCGGCCGGAGAAACATTAGATTTCATTAGGCCGCTCGAAAAACGGCTGCTGTCGTTGACTCGCCTTCTGCGACACTCTAAGATTGTGCCCCTGATGCCGGACTCCGCTTCCCTAATTGGACAGACCCTCTCGCACTACCACATCCTTAAACAGATCGGCGCCGGCGGAATGGGTGTGGTCTATGAAGCCCAAGATTCGCAGCTCGGCCGCCGAGTGGCTCTGAAATTCCTTCCCCCCGAAATGGCTCAGGATAGCCAGTTGCTCGAGCGCTTCCAACGCGAGGCGCGCGCCGCTTCTTCGTTGAACCACCCCAACATCTGCACCATCCACGCGATTGAGCAGCACGAGCGCCGTCATTTCATCGTGATGGAGCTGCTCGAAGGAGCGACGCTGGCGCAGAAGATGACTCAGCATCCGATGGAAATCGAGAAGTTGCTACCGCTATCCGTCGAGATCGCCGACGCTCTCGAATCGGCCCACGCCAAAGGAATCGTCCACCGCGATATCAAGCCCGCGAATCTCTTTCTCACCGACCGCGGACAAATCAAGATTCTCGATTTCGGCCTGGCCAAAATAAGTCCGACCGAAATCGCATTGGGAGCTTCGGTCGCGCAAGGCAAGACGTTGGGTACCGATTATGAACTTACTTCGCCGGGCTCGGCCGTGGGCACGGTCTCCTACATGTCTCCGGAGCAGGCCCGCGGTCAGCTTGTGGACGCTCGCACGGACCTCTTCTCGACAGGAACGGTGTTGTACCAACTGGCCACCGGAACGCTGCCCTTTCCGGGAGATACCTCGGCCGTTGTATTCGACGCCATTCTCAATCGCGATCCCCGATCGCCCGCGGAACTGAATCCGTCGCTGCCACCGGATTTTGTGCGCATCCTGGAGAAGACTCTCGAGAAAGACCGCAATCTGCGCTGCCAGACGGCCACCGAGTTGAAAACCGACCTCAACCGCCTCAAGCGCGACCTCGAATCGGGAAAGCGTCGCGCGAAAGAGAAGAGCGATTCGGATCCCGGCGTCCAGAAGCAGACGGGAAAATCCGTGGCCGTGTTGTATTTCGAGAATCTCAGCGGCGCCAAGGAAGACGAATATCTCCGCGATGGCATTACCGAAGACGTCATCACGGAGCTATCCAAGATTCGGGGCCTCAACACCTTTTCGCGCCCCACCGTTCTGGCTTTCCGCGATAAGCCGGTTACGCCGGCGCAGATCGGCCAGCAACTCGGCGCGGCTTATGTCCTCACGGGCACCCTGCGGCGCTCCGGCGCTCGCCTCCGCATCAGCGCGCAGCTCGTGGACACGCGCACCGATTTTCCTCTCTGGTCCGAGCGCTTCGACCGCGAGATGAAGGACGTTTTCGAAGTACAGGACGAAATGGCCCGCAAGATCGCCGAGGCGCTCCGCGTGACGCTTTCTCCGCAGGAACTCGAGGCCCTCGCTGACAAGCCCACCGAAAACCTGCAAGCCTACGACCTCTACCTGCGCGGCAAAAGATACGCGCGGCGTCAGACCCGCCAGGACGTCGAATTCGCGCTGCAGATGTTCGAAAACGCCGTCGCCCTTGACCCCAGTTTTGCCCTCGCCTATGCCGCCTGCGCCAACGCCTGCGCGATGTACTACTCCATCTTCACGCGCGACCAGGTTTGGATTGAACGTGCGCGCGAGGCTTCCGGCAGAGCCGTGGCCCTCCGTTGGGACCTGCCCGAAACACATGTCAGCCAGGCTTGGGTCCTTTACGCCGCTGGCTTGCACGATGAAGCTGTGCGTATGGTCAAGAAGGCCATTGAACGCAACCGTGGCTGCGACGGTGCCTATTACTTGCTTGGCCGCGCCCTCTTTGCCGCCGGCCGCTACCAGGAAGTGCTGGATGTTGCCGAGTCCGCCATCGAAGCGAGCGGCGAGGATTACAACGTCTATGTGCCCATCATGAATTCTCTCGGCGCCATGAGTAAGGGAGAAGCCTCCCGCAACATGGCCCACAGGTTCGTCGGTGCGATCGAGCATCACTTGAAAGAAGTGCCTGAGGATGCGCGGGCGCGCGTCCTTTTGGCCGCCAAATACGCCGAATTAGGACGCGGCGAAGATGCCTTGCGCGAACTCAATCTGGCCGTCACCCTGCGCGCCAATGAAGCTTCGATTCTCTACAATGCAGCTTGTATCTACTGCGGGCTGAAAAGAAAGCCCGAGGCCCTGGAATCTTTGCGCAAGGCCTGGGAAGCGGGCTCGAAGGATTCCGTCTGGGCTCGCCGCGATCCGGACCTCAATCTTCTTCACGGCGACCCGGAGTTTGAGCGCCTCTACCCCGAGGGGCCTGAGCCCGCACCCAAGTCCATTTCCCGCTAGTTCGGCGAGAGAATGGGATTTGACTCAGCCGTAAAATCTCACAGGCCGGGCGCTGGACCTTCATCTGGCGGCTGTGATTCTTGCCCGCTTGACACGCGGCGATCCCGGTTGCAGAGTATTCGATTGGAATTACAGCGCTGAAAAAACAAGGGAGCCGAGGAAAAATCATGGCCGCCGAAACCGCAGCCGCACCGATTCAAATCACCGACACCGCATGGCAAGCCATCGAAGGCGCATACGATCTGCAGGTGCACGTCGCGCCCGACGTGATTGCACGGCGCATCGACGACCTCGACCTGGCGAAGGAATTCCTGTCGCACAAGCTGAAAGGTTTCGTGCTGAAGTCGCACTACGCGCCCACCTACGAACGCGCGAAAGTCGTGACCAAAGCGGTCCCCGGCATCCAGGCTTTCGGCGCGATCACGCTGAATCATAGCGTCGGCGGGCTCAATCCCGTAGCGCTCGAAATCGCCGGCCGCTCCGGCAACAAAATCGTGTGGATGCCCACCGTCGACGCCGCCAACGAAACCGCCGGCCGCTCCGACGGCCCCACGGACAAGCTGCCCTTCTGGGCGAAAATTCAGCGCGAGCTTGCGGCCACCGGAGTATCGCCCGCGCCGATGACCGTACTCGGCCCCGACGGCAAAGTCAACGCGGCCGCGCGCGGCTGCCTCGAAATCATCAAGAAATACGACATGATTCTCGCCACCGGCCACCTGAGCAAGAAGGAAATCCTGCAGCTGGTGAAAACGAGCAAGGAGATGGGGCTCAAGCGCGTTGTCGTCACCCACGCCGAATTCCCGTCGCAGAATATGACGGCCGCCGAGCAGCTCGAATGCGCTGATCTTGGCGCGCTGATCGAGCACTGTTTCACCACGATGTACACGAACAAAGCGCCTTGGGAAACCTACTTCGACAGTGTCCGCAAGGTCGGCCCCGAACGCGTCGTGCTTTCAACCGACCTCGGCCAGACAATCAATCCGCCGGTCGCCGACGGCTTCGCGATGTTCGCGCAAAAGATGCTCGGCGCGGGCTTCAGCGTCGCCGACGTCCGCCGCATGGCCGTCACCAATCCGACGAATCTCGTGTCCTAAAATTCTCCACGCAAGAGGAATTTCGAACGGCGACGCCGCGTCAAGGTGCGTGTTGCGACACGCCATGCGGCTCAACCGTGAACGTCACCTTCGCCGCAGCGGCATTACCGAACTGATCGGTAACTTGAACCGCGAGAGTGTGCTCGCCGGGCGGCAATCCGGGAAGCTGAACGTAGTAACTCTCCTTCGAGGAATCCGACAGCAGGTCCGCGGGAAACAGAATCTTCCAATCGCCCGAATCGATGCTGTACTCCGCGCGCGCGATTGCGCCCGATGAGCTCGTTGCATCCCACGAAGCCTTGGTATTCAGCAGGCCCGAGCCGGCTCGAAGATTGAGAATCTGGGGCGGCGTGTTTGCCACTTGAAAGCGATCGCTCTCGCGCTCGGCTGACAGCGCTTGATCCACCGGATTCGAAGGCGAATCGGACCCCACGATCTTCAGATAGTATGCGCCATCCGGCATCGTGGTCGTGTCCCACGAATAGATATTTCTGAGTCAGCTTATCCTTGAGCAAGCGCCAGTTGTGCTCGCCCTCGCCGCGATAGTAGATGGAAAACACAAGATCGTCGTCGTTGTCGTCGTGCGCGCTCCAGAGCACGCTCTGGTAGCCCTTATCGCGAAATCCCTGCGGGGGAACTTCGATCTGCGCGCCCTGATTCATGTTTTCGGTGACCACGGTCGCGAACGAAGTGCTGCCGGAGCTCCGCGGATACCGAAGCTGCACGGGAACGGCAGTTCCGGGGCCACTCGGCTGCATAGGGAAGCCGACGACCCGAACGCCGGGATCCTGAATTGCAATGTCGTCGATCACGGGCGCAACGTCCTTCGGTTGGTACGCGAGACTCACCCACGAAACATCGGGCGGCAAGCCCTTATCCGTATCCACGAAGACGGCCTTCCATTGAACGAAACGCGCCGGCGGGCAGTCCGGTTTGGCTGCGCCGCGTCCTTGTAAGGACCTGCCCATGCGCTCCAATTTTCTCCGGGATTCGACGTATTGCCCGAGCGGACGAACAGCGCAACCTTGCCTTCGGTAGCGCCGTTTTGTCCCCACCAGGTGATGCGGCCCCAGTGCGAGAAAATTTTGGCGTCGAAGGCGTCCGATTCGAAACTTCCGTTCGTCGCATAGCCCGGGCCGAGAGTGAACATTTTTCCGGGATTCGCGGTGGCGACAAAAACCCTGCCGTCAGGCGCCACGGCAAAACCCGTCACCTGGGCCGATTCCGCTTTGGCGACATCCGCGTAGATGTCGTTGTCTTCGATCTGGACTACAGCGCCTTCATTGCCGGTCCCCAAAAGAATTTTCCCCGTTGGCGGGAGGCCCATCGCAAACACGAGATCGTCAGGCGAAGTCCAGATCGTGTCCGGCGAGCCATCGGGTGCGATTTTCACCACCTCCGCGCCGCCTGTGGATGAAATCGGAGGAAAGGAGTAGGACGTGATCGACTGCTGCTGGGGTTGAGCGGTTTGTGTCTGCCCACGAGATCACGATGGTCGAGTTCGTCGCACTCGTAGCGGGAACTATTGCCGCGGAGGCGGCAGGAGGGATGATTCGCTGAATCATCGGCGTGCGGTTCTTCTCGCCGATGGATGCGGCGTAGATATTTCCGGAGGCATCCGTAAGGAGCGAGGTGACCTCGGCCTTGTTCGTCTCGTAGATCACGAACGGCGCTCCCGCCGTGGGAACAGATTGGGGCGTTTTCCGTTCGATCGGGACACGTACGATGAGGCCGTCCGGCTCGGTGCCGATCAGCAGGTTGCCTTTGTCATCAAAAGCCAGCGATCTGGCATGGCGCTCCTCGCTCTGATAGAAAAGCTGGCCCTTGCCGTCCGGCTCGACCGTAAAAACCTGTCCCGTGTCGCCAGTGGCAACAAACAGAGTTCCGTGCGAATCGAACGCAAGCGCCCAAATGTATTTTGCCTTTGGGTCAAAGAAGACGCTTTTCTTTCCGTCCGGCGTGACTTGATAGACCTTGCCGTCGGGCGAAGTCCCCACATACAGGTTGTCTTTGGCGTCGAACGCGAGCGCCTGGGCCACGAGCTCCTGGGATTCGAACACCGTCGTGGCCTTACCTGAATCATCGAAGCGGATCACTTTGGCGTCCGATCCGCCAGCCGCATAAAGACGGTTGTGGGAGTCGAGCCGCAGCGCCCAGACGTACGCGAGATTCGGATCGGCGAACGAATCGAACTTGGGCGCGGGGGCGAGCTTGCCGTCGCTGCGAATGGCGACGCCGTGGGCGGTTCCTTTCTCGAACTGCGAGAAGTCGGTTTGCCGCCAGTAGCGCGTGTGCTCCGCTCGGGCCGCAATCGGTACGCCAACGGCGACGACCAGCAGGCACGCAAGAATATTTCGCCGATTCATGCGATCGACGTCTCCTTTGAAGACGGCTTCACTTCACCGTGATCGCCAGCATGCGCTGGCCCGCAATGAGTTGATGCATTTCGACCGACCATTCCCCCACCGTGGATTGCCATAGCAGCCGTGCGTCGCCGAGATTCTGGCGCTGGTCGAGCACGTTGATGGCAGAAGCGGGGACGTTGGGCATTTCCTTATCTTCGACGAGCATGGTCGGCGTGGGCTGGAGAAGAGTGGCGTAGAGACGGTCGTTGTGCCGCTCGCGGTTGAGCAGTTGAATCAGCTCTTGGAGGCCGGCGAGCTGTCCCTGCGAGGTTGCGGCCTGCAATTGCACGTTCCGGTTGAGGAACTCGGCGTCGCTGACGGCCAGCTCAAGTGTGCCGTGCGCGGCCTGGGCCGGAATCGTCACCGGAATTTCCTGGATGAAGGGCTCGCCACGGTAAGGCCGCAAGAGGACCTTCACGGCCACCGTTTCGCCCGGATGAACCTCGCTCTTTTCTACCCAGGCGTTGTCGATCGTGGCCCAGCGCTTTTCGGGCAGCGTCTTCACGTGGAGATCGACGCGCTTGATCTGCGGCTGCTCGTAGGGATTCGAATAGATCAGCGAAAAGGCGCCTTGCACTTCGGTGGCGACGTAAAACCCGGCGGGCACCGGCTGATCGCTCGGCGCAAACAGATCTTCGAGCTCCACCGGAGTGTGGCCTTCGACGTCGATCGTGCCGTCGAGTTCAAGTGTCGAACCCTCGCCATACACCGGGCTGCCGATGATGCCGTTGTATACGGCGGTAGCCACCAGCGTCGGCGCCAACTGCGGGCTCTCGATCACCTCGAAGTGATACTTCTTGGTGGCGGACGGCGTCTCAAGCGTCACGTCGACCGGAATCATCGGAGGACCCGCGCCAAGCCTTCCCATCACGGCGGTCTGGCGGTCCTGCGTCAACGTACCGATCGTACCGCTCGTGGTGATGATTTTCGTGGAAGCTTGCGCGGAGGCGAGCGTCATCAGAACGTGCGCGCGAGAGAGCGGCACTTCGATGCGTCCAAACCCGAATAACGAATGGCCGCAAGCCAGGATCAGGGGACCGTCGACGGTCGTGACGGTGCAGCCCGAGCTCAGCGAAAGGTCCCCGCGAACCAGATCGAATCCCACCATATCGCCCGGCTTAAGTTCGGCGTCGCTGGGCGAGGGCGGCACCGTGCCGCCCGCCATCACGGTCATTCCCCACGAAGAGAATTCCTTGCCGAAGAAGGCGAGCGTCTGCGGATACAGACCGGCAGCTACGAGCGGCGTCTCGATGGGTACCAGCATCTGGCCGGTGCCGACGTCGACCCGCTGCGCAAACTCGTCCGGCAGAGGAATCGAAGCGCCGTATGCGCTGGGAATCAAAGCAGCTGTGGGAGACACGCTCGTCGAGCCCTTCGCCGGTGCGGTCGGTGGCAATCCTGGCGCGGCCGGCGCAGGAGACATGGGTAGATGCTCGACCTCGAGCATGTTCTCGATGGGCGTTACGCCGCCGATCGCCTCTTTCGTGAAGGTGCCGAGTTTCAACGCGAGCGCTCCGACGAGCTTGCCGTCGATGTAGACGGGGCTGCCGCTCATCCCGGCGACAACGCCGGTTTGCTGCACTTTGTCGCCCAGCAGGCGAACCAAGATCACGTCCTGCTTGGGTCCAACAGCGTTATTGAGGACGCCGATCACTTCGAGATCGACCTTTTCCACCTGGTCGCCTTCGAAGATCGTGTAAGCCACGCCCTTCATGCCGGGTTTTACATCGCTTAAGGGGAACAGAGCAGGGCCGTCGGCAGCACGAGCAGAGAGGACGCCACCAAACAGCAGGACAACCGCAAGCAGGAGCCGTGTATAGGCGCGTTATCGGGGTGGGCATAAAAGATCAATGATACGCGCGGCTATAGCGGGAAGCAAATAGGCCCGAAGCTCCAGTACCGCGCCGATCCATTTCGCTCACTCGCGGGATTCCTTGCCGACGGGCACTTCGAAGAACATCAACGCCTTCTGCGACGGCACGATCGTGACGTCCGGGACGTAGACGCTGGCGGTTTCGGCGAGCGACAGGTCATCGCCCAGATCGAAGAAGACGAAGCCGTGGACCATGCCCGTCGGGAGGCACGATGTCGGAATCGAGCGCGAGCGGATCCAGAACGTCCGCAACCTTGTCCGCCTTCTTGTCGGTGGTTGAACCGCATGCCCACGGGAAAACGGCGCGATTCCGGGGCCGACGGCCCTTTCGGGTGCGCGACGGCCGCCGCTACGTCATGAAGCGACATTGCGTCGATATCCTGGTCGCGCGCGCCGCCGTGCGGGTGGACGTTGAGCTGGATCGTGCTGAGATCGACGTGCATCGGCTGCTCGTTTCGTTGCGCAAGAAAACCTCGACCGGCAGAATTCCCGAGCGGCAACGGATCGGCCGACTTGCCGAATTTTTCCTTCGCGCGCGCGGGATCGGAATAGGCGTCGGCCGAGACGCTGAGGCCCTCGTGGCGATCGTGCGGCAGAGAAGCGTCGGCCTGGTGCGCAGCGCCTGCGCCGGCGGATTCGCCCGCACGCTGCACGGACGCGCAAGCGAATAAGATAACGGCATAGCGATAGAACCGTTCGAATCATGGTCTGGTTGTCCGATGCCCCGGGCGATCTGGAAGTTGTGCGAGCCCTGCGCGTCACCCGGGATACGCCACAGGCCCAAAATGAAACTCAGCTTGACACAAAAGCGGTGGCTAGTGTATCGGTTTGCGTTAACAGAACGGAATCGGAACCGCCGCGAGGCAGGGACGCGCTTGGTTTCTCCTCATCGCGATGGTGGCGCTGGCCGAAGGGGGGAGTATCCGATGGCCAGCCGTAGGGAATTTCTGCAAGCTGGGCATTGCCGCATTGGCGCTGCCGATTTCGGCGCACGCTGCGCTATCGCCTGCGCGCGGCCGCCGCCGAAAGCACGCGTTCCTGTCACTCCACTCTACAAGGTGGTTTTCGACGAGCGGTTTCCGGCGAGCGTCGCTTTTGGCACGGAGGCGCGGAACCTGGGCTTGCCGACGCATTCAATCCGCGGCGACATCACCGATCTCTGGTTTCACGAGCTCGATGCGCAATGGAAGAAGAAAGCCGGTGGCCGTGGCGGGACTGACGGCGCAAGGCGCGCTTTTCTGCCTCGAGAGGCTTGCGTGGGACCACGGCATGCGCGTCGTCTTCCGCGGCGATCACCAGTATCTGCCGGACGACGCGATCGAGCACGTGCTTACGGGCCCTGAGAGCGTGGTGCGTCAGGCGGCCGGCCTGCAAGGTGACGGCGATGCCTGGGCTGCGCGCATCGCGAACCTCGTGGCGCGTGTGCCTGAGGGCCATCCCGGCGCCGGCAAAGATGACGATCCACGGTCGTGCAACAGCACCGGCGAACGTCGAGCCGGACGGGCTGATTTCGTGGGTGATCGCGCCCGTCGCAGGGTGCGCGCATCATGCGCAAGGCCTAGCTCGTCCACGGAACCTGACGCACAGGAGTGTGAGAGATGCGAGTTCCACCAGGCGTGAGCAGCAAGGATTTCTCCGACGCGCTGCAGCAATTCGAAGAGGCGGTCGGAAAAGAGTGGGTGTTTACGAGCGATGAAGATGTGGCGATGTATCGCGACGCCTACTCGCCGTTCTGGGGCGAGCCCGACGAACTCGTTGGCATCGGCGGCGGTCGCGCCCGATGGCGTCGAGCAGGTGCAGAAGGTCGTACGGATCGCGAACACCTACAAGATTCCGATCTACCCAATCTCGACGGGCAAGAACCTCGGGTACGGTGGGTCAGCGCCCGCGTATTCGGGCAGCGTAGTCCTCGACCTGAAGCGAATGAACCGGATTCTCGAGGTCAACGAGAAGAACGCGTACTGCCTCGTGGAACCAGGCGTCAGCTATTTCGATCTCTACCGCTACATTCAGGAAAATGGAATCAAGCTGTGGGTCGACGTTCCCGATCCCGGATGGGGCAGCCCGGTCGGCAATTCTCTCGATCGCGGCGGCGGTTATTTGCTGCCGCAATTTCGAAATCACTTCGATTCGCACTGCGGGATGGAAGTCGTGCTGGCGAATGGCGAGGTGCTGCGCACGGGCATGGGCGCGCTTCCCGGCGCGAAAACCTGGCAGGAGTACAAGTCCGGATTCGGGCCGTGGATCGACGGGATTTTTTCGCAGTCCAATTTCGGCGTCGTGACGAAAATGGGATTCTGGATGTGCCCCGCGCCGGATTCGTATCTGGTCGGGCACGGTCACGGTGCCGCGATACAACGATCTCATCCCGCTGATCGACATTCTCGGCTATCTCGAAAACACCGGATGCACCAACGGCATGCCATTCTTCGGAAGCCCGCTGCTCGCGCGCGGCCCGCTGGGACAGGCCGGCCCCGTGCCGGATCCGGAGCTTACGGCCCTGCTCGCGCAGGGACGGCGGCCCCGATCCCGACGCGATGGACGCGTACGCCATGAAGAAAGGCATCCACCACTGGAGCTGCACGGTGAGTTTCTACGGCGGGCCGCAAGCCAACGCCGGGAATTGGGAGTTCGCGAAAGAAAGATTCTCGGCAATCCCGGGACGCCAAATTCATTAGACGAAGGAGCCTACAAACTTCCGCTGACTCCCGAGGTGCAGGCGAAATTCAACCTGCCGCAGTTCGGCATCCCGAGCTTGCAAATGTTTTCGATCGGCGCCCGCTCGGAGACGAATCCGACGCCGGGCAACGGCCATATCTGGTTCTCGCCGATCATTCCCCGGACGGGCGAAGCGGTCTTCGAGGCGAATCGCGTATTTCGAGCGGCTGCGAAGGAGCTCGACTTGCCGATCCCGCCGTTCAGCCTGCCCACTTGCTATTGGGAGCGAGCGTTCATTTTCCTTTTCGGCTTTCCGATCACGCACGACGTCGAAGCCAACAAGAAAAACCGCGCGGCTTTCCGGAAGTTGGTCGCCATCGCGGCCGAGCACGGCTGGGGCGAATATCGCACGGCGCCCGCTCATCAGGCCGCGGTGATGGACACCTACTCCTTCAACAATCACGCGCTGCTGCACTTCCACGAGACGCTGAAGGATGCGGTCGATCCGAACGGCATTCTCTCCGCCGGGCGGTACGGGATCTGGCCCAAGCATCTCAGGAGGGAGGACGCCAAAGCATGAAGACCATCGGCGCGATTTTGATTGCTGCGTTCGCTTTTTTCCTGACAGCGCAGATAACGTCCGCGCAGGACGGCTCGACGCAAGGCGTGAGGGTGAAATCGGCTTGGGTGCGAGCCACGGTTTCCGGAGAAGGCCAGCCGAAGGGCTACGTCCAGTATCAGGACTACTGCTCGATGTGCCACGGCGAAGGGCCGGGAAGGCCCGGCACGATGGCGCTGGAGGCGAAATACAAAGGCGCGGAGCCTGCCCTCCTGGCGGATCGCACGGATTTGACGCCCGCAATTGATCAAGCTGTATGTCCGCAACGGCATCTCGATCATGCCGATTTTCCGCAAAACCGAAATCAGCGACGCCGACCTGGACGCCATCGCGGCGTACCTCACGCGCAACAACAAGAAGTAGCGCCCAGATACCAGACCCACAGGAGCATGGATGCGACTTCCCCCGGGCGTGAACGCCAAGGATTTCAGCGACGCGCTCAGGCAATTTGAAGAAGCCGTCGGCAAGGAGTGGGTCTTTTCCTCGGACGAGGATACGGATCTCTACCGCGACGCATATTCGCCCTTTTGGCACGAGCCGGAGGATCCGGTCGCGTCGGCCGCGGTCGCTCCTGAAAGCGTGGAGGAGATTCAGAAGATCCTCAAGGTCGCGAACGATTACAAAATTCCCCTCTGGCCGATTTCGACCGGGAAGAATCTCGCGTATGGCGGCGCCGCGCCGCTTCTCTCCGGCAGCGTGGTGCTCGATCTGAAGCGCATGAACCAAATCCTCGAGGTAAACGAGGAAAATGCGTATGCGCTGGTCGAGCCCGGCGTCAGCTATTTCGATCTCTACCATTACATTCACGGCAAAGGCCTGAAGGTCTGGATCGATCCGCCCGATCCCGGATGGGGCAGCCCGGTCGGCAATTCGCTCGAACGCGGCGGCGGGCGCACGCCAATGCGCGACCATTGGGCCGCCCATTGCGGCATGGAAGTGGTCCTCGCAAATGGCGAAGTGGTGCGGACGGGCATGGGTGCGCTGCCCGACTCGAAAACGTGGCAGCAATATCGCTACGGATTCGGGCCCTATGTCGACGGCATATTTTCGCAATCGAATTTCGGCGTCGTCACGAAGATGGGCTTCTGGCTGCTGCCCGAACCGGAAGCGTATCGCGAAGGCACCGTCTTCGTGCAGAAACACGACGACCTCGTTCCGTTCGTCGACACGCTGTCGTATCTGATGAACTCGCAGATCGTCCAGGCGACGATTCTGCTCGGGAGCCCGCTGCTCGATTACCGCGCGTCGCAGGGCGGCAGCGTGCTCGACATGCCCGGCGGCCCCTCGATGGCCGAGATGGAGCAGCTTGGCCGCGACAAGAATCTCGCCTATTGGAGCTGCCCGCTGCACTTTTATGGCCCTGCGAAGGTGGTCGACGCGCAGTGGGAATACGCGAAAGAGAAATTCTCGGCCATTCCCGGCGCGACATTCAAAGACGGTCGGTCGTATCGCTTTCCGCTCGAGCTGAAAGACGGAGACGGCGCTGCCGCGCGTGGCTTTTGGATTCCCGGATCTTTCCGTGTTCGGCCTCCTGCAATCGAGCACGCCGGACACATGGGCTTTTCGCCCATTATTCCGATGACGGGCGAGGCCGTGTTCGAGTCGCTGAAAGTCTTCGGCCAGGTGTATGCGGATATGGGCGTCGAGCCGAAGAACACAGTTCTTTGCGCTGCCGTGGTCGTATTTCCCGAGGTCTTTCGTCCTGCTCTTCGGGTTTCCGATCGAGCACGACGTTGAGAAGAATCGAAAGACCCGCGAGGTCTTCAAGCGCCTCGCCCAGGCCGGCGCCGAGCACGGCTGGGGCGAGTACCGAACGCACACCGCCTTCATGGACACGGTCGCAAACACCTATTCCTACAACAATCACGCGCTCCGCCGTTATCACGAAACGCTTGAAGGACGCGCTCGATCCCAACGGTATTCTCTCGCCGGGAAAATCGGGAATATGGCCCGAGCGCATGCGAAAGGCTGCGAACGTGAAGATTGAGGCGGACGCGTAAATGCGGAGACTCCCACCAGGCCTGAGCGCGAAGGATTTTTCCGATGCGCTCAACCAATTCGAGGAAGCCATCGGCAAGCAATGGGTGTTTTCCTCCGACGAAGACGTCGATCTCTATCGCGATTCTTATTCGCCCTTCTGGCACGAGGAAGAAGAGCCGATTCCGTCCGCCGCCGTCGCGCCAGACAGCGTGGAAGGCGTGCAGAAGATCGTCAAGATCGCCAACCAGTACAAAATTCCGCTTTGGACGATCTCGACCGGCAAGAATCTCGGCTACGGCGGCGCGGCGCCGCTGCTTTCCGGCACGATGGTCCTCGACCTGAAACGCATGGATCGCGTTCTCGAGGTCAACGAAAAGAACGCCTACGCGCTGGTTGAGCCGGGCGTCAGCTACTTCGATCTGTATCGTTACATCCAGGATCGCAAACTGAAAGTGTGGATCGATCCCGCCGATCCCGGCTGGGGGAGCCCCATGGGCAACGCTCTGGATCGCGGCGGCGGGCGCACTCCGATGCGGGACCATTTCGACGCCGAGTGCGGCATGGAAGTCGTGCTGCCAAACGGCGAGCTGATGCGCACCGGCATGGGCGCGCTGCCGGGATCGAAGACCTGGCAGCAATACAAGTACGGGTTCGGTCCCGTACGTCGACGGGATGTTTTCGCAATCGAGCCTCGGCATCGTGACGAAGATGGGAATTTGGCTGTTTCCCGAGCCGGAAGCCTATCTCACCGGCACTGTGACCGTATTCAAGCGCGATGATCTCGTTCCGCTCGTTGCGACGCTCGCATACCTGATGAATTCCAACATTGTCCTTGGCACCACGAACGTGGCGAGCCCTTTGACGTATGCGCGGCAGGACCCGGCGCTCGCGGCGCTCTATGCGAAGGCCGGCGTCCCGTCGACGCAAGAACTGGAGCAATACGCGCAGGAGAAAAATCTCGGCTACTGGAGCGTCGAGCTGCCGTTCTACGGGCCGGCCAAAGTTGTCTCCGCGCAGTGGGAGCATGCCCAGGAGAAGTTCTCCGCCATCGCCGGCGTGAAATTCCGCGAAGGGCCCCTGCGCCGATTTCCGCTCGATCCCAACCAGTCGCTGCCGTTTCCAACTCCGGTCGCCATGGGCATACCCAACCTCGCGGTGTTCGGAGTCGGCGGGACGCGCAGCCATGGGCACGTATGGTTTTCGCCGATCATCCCGATGACGGGCGAGGCGATCCTTGAGGCGCAGCAGGTGTTCACCGTCGCCTACCGCGAAATGGGCATGGCCCTGGGCCCGATGTTTTTCATCGGCCCTTCATCCAATTATCCGCGCTGCTTTCTGGTGCTTTTCGGGTTTCCCGTGGAACACGACGTGGAAAAGAACCGGACGAATCGGGAGCACTTCAAGCGGCTGATCCAGGTGGCGGCCGAGCACGGCTGGGGCGAATACCGCACGCATACGGCGTTCATGGGCACGGTTTCGGACGCCTACTCGTACAACAATCACGCGCTGCGGCGCCTCCACGAAACGATCAAGGACGCGGTCGACCCGAACGGAATTCTCTCGCCGGGCAAGTGCGGCATCTGGCCCAAGCAGCATGAGGAAGGCCTAAATGAAAAGCTATCAGAGCTGGTCTACTTGCAGCAATGAGCCTCATCTTCGCGGCGCAGGCGTTCGCGGCAGCCCCGCCCGGCGACGCGCAGATCGAGCGTGGCCACAAGGTCTACCAGAAGTGGTGCTACCCGTGCCACGGGCCCGGAGCGGATAAGCCGGGCACCGCTTCGCTCGCGGCCCGGGGCAAAAGCCAGCCGTGCTCGAAGAGCGCACGGATCTGACGCCGGCGATGATCAAGACGTTCGTCCGGCACGGAGTCTTGTTCATGCCCACCTTTCGCAAGACCGAAATCAGCGACGCCGACCTGGACGCCATCGCGGCGTATTTGACGAAGCACAACAAACCTTAGCTCGCCACCGCACTTCTTATCCCGCAGCAGCGGTCGCTTAAGCATCCGCCAGCCGCGGCCCAATTTTCGAGAGCACGCTATACTACGAAATCTGCGCGCCGAAGATTGACTCGCGTCGGGATGCTTCGAGCCGCGCGCTCCTTCTTTTCATGTACTTTTTTTATCGGATTCTTACGGCGGTTGGCATGCTGCTGCTGGTGCCCTACTACGCGCTGCGTACCTGGAGCCGCGGCGAACCTTCGCGCGCGCTGGCCGAGCGGCTCGGCAGCCTGCCGCCGGAAATCGCAGCGCGATCGCATGCGACGCTCGGCGGCGGACGATTCGGCGGCGCGCCCGATCTGGATTCACGCCGTGTCGGTCGGCGAAGTGCTGGCAGCGAAGCCGCTTGTCGAGGGCCTGAAGCAGCGCTTTCCGGAGCGCGCGATTTTCGTCTCGACGACCACGGAGACCGGCCAGCGCCTCGCGCGCGAGCGGTTGCAATCGGCGGACGCCATCTTTTATTTTCCGCTCGACTGGATCGTGCCCGTGCGGCGCGCTCTGCGCGCGATGCGGCCGGCGATGGTGATCGTGATGGAAACGGAGATCTGGCCGAATTTCCTGCGCGAGGCGCGGCGGCGAGGCGTTCCCGTGGTTTTCGCGAACGCGCGAATTTCGGAGCGGTCGTTCGCGCGCTACAAGCGCTGGAAATTCCTCGTCGGCGAATTTTTCGAGCGCGTTCTGCAGGATGGCGAGCGCTTTCTTGCGCAGACGCCCGAAGACGCGGCGCGGCTCGAGGAAATGGGCGCGCCGGAGGGATCGGTCGAAGTGACGGGAAATCTGAAATATGACGCGGAGCAGCCGGCGTTCGGCCCGTTCGGCGTGTGGCTCGAGGATCAGATTCGCCGGCAGGAGCGCTGGCCCGTGGTCGTCGCGGGCAGCGTGGTGGCGGAGGAAGAGGAAGCGGTGCTGGCGGCCTACGACATCGTGCAGCGCCAGTGGCGCCACGCGTTGCTGATCCTTGCGCCGCGCAAGCCGGATCGCTTCGAGGCCGCCGCGGCAATTGCGACCGCGGACGGATGGAACGCCGCTGCGCAGAAGCGCTATCGACTTCGATGCTCCGCTCGACGAGAATGCGGACGTGATCGTGCTCGATACCATCGGCGAACTTGCGGGACTCTATTTGCTGGCGGATGCCGCGTTCGTGGGCGGCTCGCTCGTTCCCGCCGGTGGCCACAACATTCTCGAGCCTGCATGGTTTGCCAAGCCGCCGGTGTTTGGCCCGTCGATGGAAAATTTTCGCGACATGGCGGCGCAATTTCTCTCGGCGCAAGCGGCGGTGCAGGTTTCAAGCGGCCCGCAGCTCGGGCGCCGTGTGGGTGCAGCTCATCGAAAACAACACGCTGCGCGAGCGCATGGGCAAAGCGGCGCTGCAGCTTTCCGAGCGCAATCGCGGCGCCACCGCGCGGTCGCTCGATCGCATCGCGGAAGTGCTCGCGGGACAGAGGCACGCGGCGTGACGCCCCGAGAAGCGTCCGTCTGGCTTCTGTGGCCGTTTACGTTGCCGTATGGCGCGTACGTTCGCCTGCGGGCATTCGCCTATCGCAAGGGCATCTTGCGGCAGAAGCGGCTGGACGGCCGCGTGATCAGCGTCGGCAATCTCACCACGGGCGGCACGGGCAAAACGCCGATGGTTTTGTGGATCGCCGAGCGCCTGCTCGCGGAGGGAATGACGGCGGGAATTCTGACACGCGGGCTACGGCGGCAAGCTGCTGCCGAGTGGTTCGACCAGCGATGAAGTCCAGCTGCTCTCGAAGCGGCTTGGGCGATCGCGTTCTTTTCGGCGTCGGCGCGGATCGCTTCGCGCGCGGACGCGAACTCGCGCAGCGCGGCGTCGAATGGTTCGTCCTCGACGACGGATTTCAGCATCTGCAGCTCGCGCGCGATGTCGGACATTGTCTTGATCGACGCGATCCGCCCGTTCGGCGGCGGCCACTTGTTGCCGTCAGGGCGCCTGCGCGAGCCGCGATCGGCGCTCAAGCGCGCGGATGCCATCGTCATCACGCGCAGCGATCACGCGCCCGCCCTCGAAGCGGCCCTTCGCCGCGATACCGACGCGCCCATCTTCTACGCGCGCAACTGGCTCGATTCGATCCGGCTGCATGCGCGGCGACGATCCTGGCGAGGAAGATCCGCGATCGCGCTTTCGGAAATTCTTCGCGTTTTGCGGCATTGGCAATCCGGAGTCGTTTCTGGCCGATTTGCACGATTGGGGCTTGCGTGTGGTGGGGCACCAGTTTTTCCCGGACCACCATCGCTACATTCAGCACGACCTGGAATCGATCGGAGCGGCGGCGCATGCGGCTGGGGCGGACGGCCTGATCTGCACCGAGAAGGACGTGTTCAATCTGGCCGGAGTGAAATGGCGCGCGGCTCGATATCTGGTATTGCCGCATCGGGCTGCGCATCGGCCGCGAAGAAGAGTTCTGGGCGGCGATCAAGGCGGCGACTGCGGCGCACGCTGATTCGGCAACGTGAATCGCGCCGCCGCGAGTGCTGGCCGGCATTTCGTGCGCCGTGCGTTTGCCGCTCTTGGCGCGCGCTGTGATACTTTTTCGCGCGGCCATCTCGCGCCGCCTTTCCAAGGAGAATGCTTGAGCCCCACGCCAAAGAAGCGAAAACGCGCGCCTCGGATCGCTCGCCGGCCGGGCGGCCGACAGCAGCGTCGATCTTACGCGGCTGCTCGATATCGTCGGCGCATTCTCGCGCCAGACGATCTGCGTGATCGGCGATTTCGTGCTCGACGAATTCGTCTCGGGAGAAATTTCGCGCGTCTCGCGCGAAGCGCCGGTGCTGATCCTGCGGCGCCGCGCGAGCGAAATCTATCCGGGCGGCGCAGCCAACGCGGTCAACAACCTCGCGGACCTCGGCGCGCGCGTCGTGCCGGTCGGCGTGGTGGGCGATGACGAAGGCGGCCGCGCGCTGCTCGACTATTTTCGGCGTAAGCGCGTCGACACGTCGCGCATTCTGCGCGTGCGCGACTGGACCACGACGACGAAAACGCGCTTTCTCGCCGGCTGGACGCATACGACCGAGCAGCAGGTGCTGCGCGTGGATCGCGAGCCCTCGGGCGAGCTTCCCGCGCAGGCGCAGGAGGCCGTCGCTCGCAAGGCGCGCCCGGCGGCGCGGCGGGCGGACGCTGTGCTCGTTTCCGATTACGGGCTTGGCGCGGCGACGCCGGCGCTGGTGAAGGGCCTTGCGCGCGAAGTGCATCACGCTCGACTCGCGCTTCCGCTTGCTCGAATATCGCGATGCGGGCGTCACCGCCGCGACGCCCAATGAGCCGGAAATCGAGGCCGCGTATCAGGCGCGCATCGGAACCAACAGGGAAAAACTCGAAGAGCTTGGGCGCGCGGGCGCTGCGCGATCTGGGCGTTGAGTCCGTGCTGGTGACGCGCGGCAAAGACGGGCTGGCGGTCTTCGAGCGCGACGCTGGAGTCGCCGCGGCACATTCCGATTTACGGCTCGGATGCGCCGGTCGACGTGACGGGCGCGGGCGACACGGTGATCGCGGTCTTCACGCTGGCGCGGGCGGCCGGCGCGTCGTGGGTCGAGGCCGCGCATCTTGCGAACTACGCGGGCGGCATCGTGGTGATGAAGCGCCGCACCGCTACCGTGACGCGCGCGGAGCTCGAAGCTGCGCTGCGGCGCGAAGCCACGGCGCAACGACTAGCACGCGCCGTCACTTCCGGCTCGACTCGACCACGACTTCGACACAATCGATATGACCGGACATTCGGCATCCGCACAAAACCAAATGGACACGCGCGACAAAATCCTTTCCCGCAGCGGCCTTCACGACCTGATCGCGGAGCACCGCCGCGCCGGCCGCAAGATCGTCTTCGCCAACGGCGTCTTCGATCTGCTCCACGTGGGCCACGTGCGCTATCTGCAGGCGGCGAAGGCCGAAGGCGACGTGCTCATCGTGGGCATGAATTCCGATTCGAGCACGCGGAGGCTGAAGGGAGAGGGCCGCCCGATCCTCACCGAGAGCGCGCGCGCGCATCGCTCGTCGCCGCGCTCGCAGCCGTCGATTACGTGGTCATCTTCGACGAGCTCAACGTCGAATCGCTCCTGCGCGAATTGCAGCCGGACGTCCACGCCAAGGGCACCGATTACACGCCGGATACCGTGCCGGAACGCGATCTCGCGGCGCTGCTCGGCATCCGCGTGGCGATCGTCGGCGATCCCAAGGCACCACTCCACGCGCGAGCTGCTGGATCGCGTCCGCCGGAAAAGCGATGGCTGACCCGCGGTTTCTGCTGGTCCGGCTGGGATCGATGGGCGACGTGATTCACGCGATTCCCGCCGCGTCCGCCCTTCGCGACACATTTCCCGATGCGCGCATCGACTGGGCCATCGATCCGAAATGGGCGCGGCTGCTCGAAGGAAATCCGGATATCACCGAAGTGATCGCGGCGGATCGCAAAAGCGCGAGCGGCGTGGCGGCGACGGTCCGCGCAGATGCGCGCGGCGAAATATACCTGCGCGATCGATTTTCAGGCGCTGTATAAATCCGCGCTGCTCGCGTTTGCGTCGGGAGCGCCGCGCCGCGATCGGATTTCAGAGCAGCTACGCGCGCGAAGGGCTCGCGTCGATGCTGTACACCGATTGCCTGAATCCGCGCGGGCCGCACAAAGTGGACCACAATCTCACGCTCGCCGAATTTGCGGGAGCGAAACCGTCCGCGCCGCGCTTTCCGCTGCGATTCGCGCAGAAGATGAAGAGCATGCGGCGCGCGAATTGGCCGCGCACTCGCTCGCGGATTTCTACGTGCTCAATCCCGGCGGAGGCTGGCTTTCGAAGTGCTGGCCCGCGCAGCGCTACGGCGAACTGCACCGCGCGCTCGCCGAGCGCTATGGATGGCGCGGCGTCGTCACATTCGGCCCGGGCGAAGAAAACCTTGCGCGCGAAGTGATTCAAGCGGCGGGGGATCCGGCCGCCGGTGGCGATCCTGCTCGGGCTTGGTCCGCTGATGGCGCTGATGCGGCGCGCGAGATTCGTCGTATCGGCCGACACGGGGCCGCTGCATCTCGCCGCCGCGCTCGATGTGCCGGTCGTCGGCCTGTTCGGCCCCACCGATCCCGCGCGCAACGGGCCGTATTCGACGGACCCGGCGTCGCGCCATATCGTCCTGCGCAACCCGCACAATTGCGAGACGACGTATCGCCGCGGCAAAACCTATTCGCCTGCTATGCTGTCGCTCGGCGTGCCGCAGGTTGCCGACGCCATCGCGCGCCGTTGGGGAAAGGAATCTTGAGCGAGCCGAGAAAATTCTGGATGCGCTGGCGCGTCCGCACGGGCTATCCCGTGGCGGTGATGTATCTCGTGCTCGCCAATCCCAAGCCGCGGTGGATTCTGATCGGCGCGGTGGTGGCGGCGATCGGACTGCTGATTCGCGGCGCGTCTTCGGGGCATTTGCGCAAGGACCGCGAACTGGCCACTTCGGGTCCGTACGCATACACGCGGAATCCGCTGTATCTCGGCAGCGCGTTTCTCGCGGCGGGCTTTGCGATTGCGGGCGGCTCGTGGTGGGCGGGGCTGCTCGTGGTGGCGTATTTCGGGATTTTCTACTACGCGGTGATGCGCAACGAGGAGCAGGATCTGCATCGCCGCTTCGGCGCGGCCTTCGATGCGTACGCCGCGCGCGTGCCGCTGTTTTTCCCTTGGTTCGCCGGCGCCAACGCGGGATCATCCGGCGGCGAAACGAGGTCAGCAATTCTCGTGGGCGCAGTATCGCCGGAATCGCGAATACAAGGCGCTGATCGGAACGATTGCGGGCGTGGGCGTGCTGTTTCTGCGGATGTGGATTCGGCGGCGCTTCGGCTACTGAGAGCGGAGCTGCAGGAACTCTACTGCAAACGATAGACCGCGTGCATCAACCGCTGGAATTGCGGGCGGTAGATGAGATCGAAGGCGCGCTCTTTGCCGGGAAACATTTCGAGCGCGACGCGGCGCGTGGCGGCGATCATGCCTGCGGCTTCTTCGGCGGAAAGGCCGCCTTCGGCGATGGTTTCCAGCGTTAGGCGGACCAGAATGCGCAGGCGGCGAATGCGCCTACTCTCTTCGTCGATCTGTTCCTGGGTGGGTAAGAGACGATGGACTATCTTTATCTTGCGCGGTTTCCATGGTCGCGAGCCACCTGCAAATATTATGAACCCGTGTTCGCCCGCGCACAATAGTACTCCCATCTCGGTCGTTTCGCACGCTTTTAACGGAGGATGGACAATGCGAATCAAAGATTGCTGACTTTCCTCGCGATAGCGGCCCTGATTTCGGCGATCACTCGTGGCGCCCGTTGCTCGGGCGGCTGGCCGCGCCTGCCGACCCGCAAGCCGCGGGACGCGCGTGCGACTATGCTTGCCTCACGGGCTTCGTCGGCCAGTATCTGGCCGCGCTTGTCGCGCACGATCCGGGCCGGCTGCCGGTTGCGGCGCACGTGAAATTCACGGAAAACACGATCACGCTCAAGCTCGGCGACGCGCTGTGGGGCACGATCAGCGGCATGGGCAGCCTACAAGGTCTATTTCGCCGATCCTCCGAGCGGGCGAGGTGGGCTGCGAATGCACGATCCGGGAAAACGGCACGCCGGCGATTTTGGTCGATCCGGCTGAAAGTGGTGAACCGCAAAATCACCGAGGTCGAGACGGTCGTACGCCGCGGGGCGGACCCCGCCACGAGCTCTCGAAAAGTTCGGCCATCCGAATCCGGTTTTCGTCACGCCGCTGACGCCGGCGGAACGCGTATCGCGTGCGGAGATGCTGAAGATCACGAATGAATATTTCGAAGGGTATCGTCCACTTTCCGGCGACATGGTTCCGTTCGACGACAAATGCAATCGAATCCTCGATGGCATCCAGGATACGAACAATCCCTCGTACAACGAAGGCTGGGGCCACGGCTCATTCAATCCTGCCGCGATGGGATGCCGCGAGAACATGAATACGAAGATTTGGGCGTACATCCACTCGGTCAATCCGCGGCGATTCATGGTCGTCGACGAAAAGATGGGGATCGTGTTCGGCTTCTTCATGTTCAATCATCCGGGGACGGTGCTCGAAGCGGACGTGCCGGGCGTGGGCAAGATCCCCATGCCGGCGTCAGCGAAGAGACCGTTCAGCGTCGAGGTCGCCGAATTTTTCAAAATCGAAAATGGAAAGATCCGGCAGGTGGAAGGCGTGCAGCTCGCGCTGCCGTATAAGCAGCCGATCGGCTGGTAGAAATCGGCCGTGCGCGGGCCCCATGGCCGCTCCGCGTAGGCGTGCACGGAGAGATTTTGCCCGTCGGTGAGCGCGCGTGATCGCGCCGTCGCGGTCGGTGCGGAACAGGCGCATGCCGTCGCGCTGGTAGCGCTCGACAATCTCCGGAGCCGGGTGACCGAAGGCGTTCGATTCGCCTACCGAGACGGCAGCGACATGCGGCGCAACCGCCTGCGAGAAATGCCTCAGTCGATGATGTCTTGCTGCCATGGTGCGGCACCTTCAGGAAATCGGCCGTGAGTGGCTCTTGCGCTCGCGCAACCAGCTCTTCTTCAGCCTGCTTTTCGATATCTCCTGTGAGCAGAAAATGGCTCGCGTCCGTCGGAAAGGCGCAAGACGAGCGAGTTGTTGTTGGCCGATTTTTCCACCGGCGCTCATTAGCGGCGGCCAGAGCACGTTGCCTTCAACACCTTGCCAATCGAATTCGGCGCCTCGCGACTGGTGCACGATCGTGACGCCGCGCGAGCGCGCCTCGGCGAGCAGGCGCTGGAATGCCGGCCTTTCGTCGTCGCTCCCGACCCATAACTCGCGAACCTCGAAAATTCTCCAGCACGCTGTACAGGCCATCGAGATGATCGTGATCGGCGTGAGTGAGCGCGACGACGTCGAGGCGCTTCAGCCCGCGCGACCAGAGATACGGCGACACAACTTCCTCGCCAACATCGGTGCCCGAGCGGTAGCCGCCGACCCACTCGGAGCCGGAAAGGCCGCCGCCATCGATCAGCATCGTGCGGCCGTCGGGAAACGCGGCGAAGATCGAGTCGCCCTGGCCCACATCGAGCACGGTGACTTCGAGGTTGCCGCGATCGAGATTCGGCCGGAACGGATGCGTGGCGACAAGCACGGTGAGCGCGGCGAGAACCGCAGCCGACGCCCACTCGGCGGGCGCGATGGGCGGAGACAGTTGGCGGCGGGCGATGCGATTGTTGCGATGAGCGGCAGCGGTACGCGCGCGCCCGCAGCCAGCGCGACGAACGCGGCGAAAAACGCCAGCCACAGCCACGCGGGCGGGCCGGGAATGCGATACGAGACATGCGGCAAGCGGCTGAACCACTCGACGATGGCCAGCAGCAGTCCCGTGCAGAATCCGAGCGCCTTCGCGAGCAGGGACGCTAGCCGCGCCCACGCGAACGTCGCGACGAGCGCAAGAAAGCCGAGCGGCACGATGAAGCCGGTGAGGATCACGGCGGGAATATTGCTGAGCGGGCCCGCGAGGCTCACGCGATGAAAATCCATCGCCAGCAGCGGCATCATGCCCCACTGGATCACGGCCGAGAGCAGCACGATCTCCCACAATCGCAGGCCCACGCGAACCGGCGCTGGTGACGAGCTTGGCGGCGCGCGGCGCGAGCCATGGCGGCAATCGCGAGGCGATGCGCGCGGTGGCGGCACGCAAGTCGATGCGAAACTGCGCGACTTTCGGCGGATGCTGCGCGTCGCGCGTCACGTCGCCGAGATGGCGCAGGCCCTGATGATACGGTGCGCTCGTGCGCTCCATCCACGGCACGGCAAGGCCCGCGATTACTCCTGCCGCGACGAATGAAAGCTCGAAACTCGAATCCGCGAGCGACGATGGCTTCCAGAACAAAATCGCCAGCGCCGCAAGCGCGACCGTATTGAGCAATTCGATGCGGCGAAAGAGCGGCCGCGCGCAGAGGTAGAGCGCAGCCATCAGCGCGGCGCGAAAGATCGGCGGGCGATCCTGCACCACGCCAACGTACGCCGCGAGCGCGATCACGGTCATCAAGCTCGTGGCAAAGATCGGTGAATCGCAGCCTGCGGCACACCCACAGGAAGAAAACGACGAGCGCGCCGACGTGCAGGCCCGCGACCACCAGCACGTGGTAGGCGGCCGTCTTCTGAAACGCCGTGACGACCTGCGAATCGACGAAGCTGCGGTCGCCGAGAAGCATGGCGCGAAGCACGGCTGCGCGCTGCGGCTGCGCCCGGAAAGAGCGCGTCGAGCCGCGCGAGCAGCGCGCCGCGAATGCGTGCGAGGCGCTGAGCAAAAGTCGGGCGCGGGCGGTCGATCAGCTGCAGCAATTCGCCACTGCGCAGCGAGCCGGTGAGATCGATTTTCTGCCGCGCCAGATAGCCGCGCTCGTCGAATGCGCCGGGATCGAGGAAATTGCGCGGCGGGCGCGCGCGCACGAGGGCCTCGACGCGATCGCCGGCTCGCAGACCGCGCGGCGCGCCTTCGAAATGTTCCGCGCCGTAAAGATTCAGGCGCAGGCCGCCGCTTACCGCGCATGCTCGCGCCGCCGATCTCGACCTGCTCGAGATCGATTTCGTAGCGGCGTCCCCAGGGCAGCGCCATCGGGTCTTCGCGCAGGCGGCCTTGCCAGCGGAGCGGCTCGGTCGTATCCAAGCGGCCGGCGCTGATCAGGCGCGTCACGTGGTTTGCAGGAACCGCGGCGCGCTCGATGGCGATTGCGAGCCCGCCAAGCGCGGCCCAGGCGACGAGCGCGAGCGCCCAAGCCGCGTGCGTCTTCGAACGCCACAGCAACACTCCACCGATCAGCACGGTCGCGACAGGCTGCGGCCAGCCACAGCTTCAACGGCCCCGGCCAGCGCGTGCGCGATCGCGATTCCGGCCGCGAACGACGCGGCGATCCAGAGCGCGGGAAGCTTCATGGTCAGTTTCACGACTCGCGGCGTAGGCGAACCACCGTCTCCATGTGAAATGTCTGCGGGAAAAAGATCGAAGAGATGAATCGCAGCGATTTCGTAGCCGCCGCTCGTGAGCGCGGCGAGATCGCGGGCCAACGTCGGCGGCTCGCAGGAAACGTACGTGATGCGCGCGGGCGAAATGCGCAGGAGCTGCTTTGTGTCGCCCGGCGCCAGGCCGGCGCGCGGCGGATCGAGGACGATCAGATCGGGCTTGCCCTTGTATTTCGCAAGGAACTGCTCGACGTCGGCGGTGCGAATCTCGATTCCGCTGCTCGTACGGGCGTTGGATTCGAGGTCGCGCGACGCCGCGGGATTCGATTCGACGGCCAACACGTGCGCGAAACGCTTCGCGAGCGGCACGGAGAAAAGGCCCACGCCCGGCGAACAGATCGAGCGCCAGCTTGCCCTCTTCGTTGTCGGTCGACTTCGCGAGCCAGATCATCCGAGAGAAAACGATTCACCTGGAAAAACGAGAAGTGGCCGACGCGATAGGTCGTGGCGCCGCTCGGGTAATCGAGGAAGCCGGGGCCGTCGAGTTCCATGCGCTCGCGGCCCGGATCGTGAAACAGCAGGCTTTCGATTTCGGGCGCGATTTCGCGGAATGATTTCGCGACTTCCTCCGCTTTCTTCGGGAATCGGGCGAATGTGGCCGTCAGCAGCAGCTTCGAATCGTTTGCCCCGGCGAATACTTCGATCTCGCGCAACTCGCGCGGCAGCGCGCCCACCGCAAGCGCGCCGCGCAGGGCGAGCAGCGTCTTCAGCAGCAGCGGCGAGAGGATCTGGCAATCCTCGATGGCGCAGAGCGCGGTCGACCCGGCGCGAAAATATCCGATCGCGAGTTTCTCGGCGCCGTCATCGTTCTCGATCTGATCGAACCTTCCATTGCGCGCGATTGCGATAGCCCCAGGGCGGCGATGCGTGCTCAACGATTTCGCCGGGCCATTCGATTCGGCCGATGCGGCCTAGCGTCTCGCGGAGGATTTCGGTTTTGTACCGGAGCTGCGATTCGTAAGGCGTGTGCTGGTAATCGCAGCCGCCGCAAACGCCGAAATGCGGGCAGCGCGGCACCACGCGTTCCGGCGACGGGTCGAGCACGCGTTCCACGCGCGCGCGGACGAATTTCTTCTTCTGCTCGACCGGCTCGGCGGAGACGCGCTCGGCGGGCAGGACGAACGGCACGAAGACGGTCGAGCCATTGTGATGGCCGAGGCCTTCGCCGCCGTAAATGAGTTTTTCGATTGTGATGTCCATTGTGTGCGATTCCACGCTACCACACGACGCAAGCTGGCATCGCAACGGCGATTGGCGGAACGACCGCGAAAACCCACAGTTCAGCGAGACTCATTCACAGGCGTAAAAGATGCGATTTAAGCGGCGGTCGAGCCCGGCGTCAATCACGGAAAGTACTTACGGCGAGACCGCAAGAATAGCGCACTTACGTGAGATAAAACAGGCTCAGGCGCGGAAGATCGAATTGCTCGAAGAGGCGCTTCTGGATGTATTGCCGCTCCAGCTGCGCGAGTTGCTCGGCGGACATTTTGCGGCGGTAGGGCGCGAGCGAGCGGTCCATTTCGCGGCGGATGGCGAGCAGCGCTTCTTCGTCTGCGTCGGCGGCGAGCGCGGCGGTCAGTTTTTCTTCGAGCACGGTCAAGCCGGCGCTCGAGGTCTTCGAGATCGAGCGCGCCGGGCGAATCGAGCAGCGGCAGCGCTTCGTCGATGCGCTTGGCGGTTTCTTCGAGGCGGGCGGCCAGCGCCGCCTGCGTGGCGCGGCGTTTTTCGGCTGCGGCGCGGACGCGGGCGGCGTTGCGCTCGAGATATTTTTTCAGTTCCTCGCGCGAAAATGGCTCGGCTGCCGGGCGGTCTGCTTTTACTTCGGGGCCGGTGCCGGCGGCCGCTTCCTGCGCCTCGGCGGCGGCATCGAGCACGGCGTCGACGCAATAGGCGAGGCTCTTCAGCTGGCGTCCTCCGGCGGCGCGGCGGGAGCGTCCCCAGCTTTCGAATGCGCGGTCGATGCCCTTCAGCACGGCGGCGAGCGGGATGCCGGCCTTTTGCCAGGTTTCGACGATTGCCCAATCGAGCGGCGAGACCAGCAGATGCGCGCCGCGCTTGCGCCAGAAGTAGTCTTCGATTTCCGTGAAATAGTTGAAATAGTTGAAAGGGTCCGTGAGGGCTGCGGGCGCGGGATTCTCGGGCGATTCGTCACAATTCTTCGCCTTAATGCGCGTGCCGGTCGGAGACTTTCTTCGGCGCGGAGTTATGGCCGGGCGCGCCGGTTTGGTTGCGTTCCCAGATGATGCGCAGGCCTTCGCAGCGTCAGAAATTCGTCGATGGTTTCGATGTGGCGCGAAGCGGCTGCCGATCAGCGCGGCTTGGCCGCCGGTGGCGATCACTTTTGTTTTCGGGCCCATCACTTTCTTCATGCGGTCGAGGATGCCGTCGACCAGATCGGTGTAGCCGTAGAAAAGGCCGGCCTGCATCGACGCGGCGGTGTTCGTGCCGATGACCTTGCCGGGATCCTTGATCTCGACGCGAAACAGGCGCGCGGCGCGCGCGAAAAGCGCGTCGGCCGAAATTCCGATGCCGGGCGCGAGCACGCCGCCGAGATATTCGCCGCGCGCGGAGACCGCGTCGAAATTGATGGCCGTGCCGAAATCGACGACGATGCACGGGCCGCCGTATTTTTCGAACGCGGCCACGCTGTTGACGATGCGGTCCGCGCCCACTTCCTGCGGATTGTCGTATTGCACGGGCATGCCGGTCTTGATTCCCGGCTCGACGAACAGCGCCTTGCGCGAGAAATATCGCTCGGCCATTCCCGCGAGCGTGCTGTTCAGCGGCGGCACGACCGAGCTGATGATCACGCCGTCGATTTCGCGCGGCTCGAGCCCAGCGAGAGTGAAAAGATCGCGCGTGAGGATGCCGTATTCGTCGATGGTCTGATCGCGCGCGGTGGTGAGGCGCCAGTGCGCGACGAGTTCCTTGCCGCGAAAAACGCCGAGCACCGTGTTCGTGTTGCCCACGTCGAGGGTGAGCAGCATCAGGAGGCCTCCGCCACGTCGCCCGAAAGCACGGCTTCGATGCCGCGGCCGTCGTCGCGCGCCACGCGCAGCACGCCGCTCGGCTCAAGGCCGGCCGTGGTGCCGGTAAAGGTTTCCGTCGCCGTGGTGATCCGCACGCGTTTGCCCTCGAAGTAGCTCGACACCTCGGCGAACCGCCGGAGAATCGGCAGCGCGCCTTCGGCCAGGAACTGATTGTAGTAGCGGTCGAAGTGCCGCAGCAACCGATCAGCATCTCGAAGCGCGAATGCGCTTTGCCGGTTTCGATGCGCAGCGAAGTGGCGATCGCGGCGAGATCGGCGGGCATCTTCGCCTGGTTCACGTTGATGCCGATGCCGACCACGGCGTAGTGGATGCGGTCGGGCTCGGCGTGCATTTCGGTCAGGATGCCGCAGAATTTCGCGCCCGCCGACGAGCAGATCGTTGGGCCAGCGAATGTCGGGAAGCGCGTCGAGTTCTTCGGCGGCGGCATCGCGCGCGGCGAGGCCGGCGACGAGCGTGAGCAGCGGCGCGTGCGCCGGCGAAATCGGCGGGCGCAGCAGGATGCTGCAATAGATGCCGGCGGATTTCTCGGATATCCACGAACGTCCGGCGCGGCCGCGGCCGGCGGTCTGCTCTTCGGCGAGGACGACGGCGCCGTGCGGCTCGCCCGCTTCGCCGAGCTGCATGGCGACGGAATTCGTCGAGTCGACTTTGAAGAAGTGGAGGATGCGGCGCGCGAACGGCGTGCCGTAAAGGCGGTGGCTGAGCATCTGCGGAACCAGAATGTCGGGCACGCGCTCGATGTGATAGCCGGTGCGCGGATGGCCCTTCACGCGCACGCCGAGCTGCGCGCAGCTTCTCGATCCAGCGCCACACCTGCTGGCGCGTGACGCCGATTTCCTTGGCGATCTTCGCGCCGCTGATCACGATGGTCGAGTTTTCGGCGAGCAGCGTCAGCAGCGCGTCGATGCGCCGGTCGGTGGTGCCGGGCAGGCTCACAGGTGCGTTTCGTCGGCATCGGCGGAAACAGGAAGAATACATGGCGGAAGTGGCGAGTGGCCAGCGACGAGTGGCTGCAAAGCACGGCTTGCGTCATTCTGAGGCCCGCCCCTGGCCGAAGAATCTCTCTTGTTCTCCCTGCTCGTAGGGGCGCCGATTGAAGCAGAAAGAGGCACCTGCGGATTACGATTCGAGCTGCTTCAGGCGGGCGCGCAGCTTTTTGAGTTCCAGCTGGCGCTCGGCAAGCGTGGCGCGCAGCGCGTCGACGACCTTTGCGGGCGCCTTGCTTGTGAAACTTTCGTCGGCGAGGCGGTGTCTGCTTCGACTCGATGTCCTTTGCGAGGCGGTCGATTTCCTTTTTCAGGCGCGCGATTTCGGCGGGCTTGTCGACCGTGTCGCCGTACGGGATGCGCAGCTCGAAGGAAGCAGTGGAACGCACCGCCGCGCCCGCGGGGTTGAGATGGTCGTGCGAAATGCGCAGCTCGGAGAGCGAGGCCAGGCGCAGAATCGGCTCCATGTTTTCCTGGATCAGGTTGCGTCGCATCGGGCCGCCAGTCCAAAAATCGGCGGCGACTTTCCTTTTCTGATCGAGCTTCATTTCCGCGCGGATGTTGCGCGCCGCGCGACGATCTCCTGCAGGATGCTCATCGCGTCGTCAGCACCCTGATCGGCCCAACCTGGGCGCGCCTCGGGGAATTTGTCGAGCGCGATCGATCGCGCGCCGGCCGGCTGCGGCAGGCGATGCCACAGCTCTTCGGTGAGGAACGGCATCACGGGATGCAGCAGGCGCAGCGCGGCATCGAGCGCGGCGAAAATATTGCGCCACGCGGCGAGCGCGACCTCGCGATCGGTCGAAGCGAGCTGCGGCTTCACCCATTCGATGTACCAATCGCAGAAATCGCCCCAGAAGAACTGGTAGATCGTCTGGCGGCCTCGTGGAAGCGGAAGCTTTCGAGCGCGGCGTTGACCTGTGCCGTGACGCAGGCGAGCCGCGAGAAAATCCAGCGATGCGCGAGCGCGCCTTCGCCGGGAACCGGATATGGCGCTTTGGCGCGAATTTCCGGCGCGGCGAGTTCTTCGAGCGTCAGCCCGGTAGCCTCGACTTTTTCGAGATTCATGAAAAGAAAGCGCGCGGCATTCCAGATTTTGTTCGCGAAGGCGCGAGCGCCCAGGATGCGGTCTTCGCTGAGCGCGATATCGGTTCCGGGCGCGGCCATGCTGGCGAGCATGTAGCGCAGCGCGTCGGTGCCGTATTGCTGCGTGAGCTGCAGCGGATCGACGCCGGTGCCCTTCGTCTTCGACATCTTCGCGCCTTCGGCAGTGCGCACGAGCGAATGCAGGTAGAGCCGCCGGAAGGGAACGCGATCTTTCGGCTCGGCTCCGCCCGTGAGGTGCAGCCCATCATGATCATGCGCGAGTCCCAGAAGAAGAGAATGTCGTAGCCGCTGATCAGCAGGCTCGTGGGATAGAACGTGCGCAGATCTTCGGTGTCGTCGGGCCAGCCGAGCGTCGAAAACGGCCACAGCGCGGAGCTGAACCACGTGTCGAGCACGTCGGGATCCTGCGTGAGCTTTGAGCCGCCGCACTTCGGGCACTTCGTGGGCACGCTCGCGGCGCGCGCATGCCCTCCACAATCTCGACACGCGAATCCGCCGCCGGGACCATCTCCTTGCAATCGGCGCAATGCCAGATGGGAATGCGATGGCCCCACCAGAGCTGGCGCGAGATGCACCAATCGCGAATATTTTCGAGCCATTGCAGGAGAATCGTCCGCTGGTTCTCGGGCACGACCTCGATCGTATTGGCCGTTCGACCACTTCCTTCGCAGGCTCGGCGAGCGGCTTCATTTTCATGAACCACTGCGTGGAAATGCGCGGCTCGACGATCGACTTGCAGCGGTCGCAAGTGCCGACGGCGTGCGTGTGTTCTTTCACGCCTTCGAGCAGGCCGAGTTCCGTGAGATCGGCGACGATTCGCCCGCGGGCGGCGAAGCGCTCGAGGCCGGCATATTTTCCGGCGGCTTCGTTCATGTGGCCGTCGTCGGTCATCACGTCGATTTCGGCAAGCTTGTGGCGTTGCCGACCTCGAAGTCGTTCGGATCGTGCGCGGGCGTGATCTTGACGACGCCGGTGCCGAATTCGCGGTCGACGTACGCGTCCGCGATGATCGGGATTTCGCGATTCATCAGCGGCAGCATCACTTTCTTGCCGATGAAGCGCTGGTAGCGCTCGTCTTCCGGATGAACCGCGACGGCCGTATCGCCCAGCATCGTTTCCGGGCGCGTTGTGGCGACGACAAGAAATTCCTTGCGAGCCGGCGATCGGGATAGCGGATGTTCCAGATTTCGCCGGCGCGCTCGTCGTGGACGACTTCGAGGTCGCTGATGGCCGTCTGGCAGCGCGGGCACCAATTCACCATGTAGCGGCCGCGATAGATCAGCCCCTCGCGATAGAGCCGCAGAAACGCTTCGAGCACGGCGCGGTAGAGCGCCGGCTCGAGCGTGAATCGCTCGCGCGTCCAATCGCAGGAGGCGCCGAGGCGGATCATCTGCTCCTTGATCACGCCGCCGCTTTCCGCTTTCCATTTCCAGACGCGCCGCTCGAATTCCTCGCGGCCCAAGGTCCTGGCGGCGAACTTTTTCAGCTGCGAGCTTGCGCTCGACCACGAACTGCGTGGCGATGCCGGCGTGATCCATCCCGGGCAGCCAGAGCGTGCGTTGGCCCTTCATGCGGTGCCAGCGGACGAGCATGTCGATCTGCGTGTGTTCAAGCATGTGGCCGATGTGGATCGAGCCGGTGATATTCGGGGGCGGCAGCGCGATCGAAAATGGGGGACCATCGCCCGAATTTTCGGCGCGGAAGAGCTTCTCCTCAAACCAGGACTTGGCCCAGCGCTCTTCGATCTCCTGCGGCTCGTAAGCCTTGGGAATTTCCCGGGGCATGCGTTCCCTATGGAATTGGATTTTGTGCAGAAGCCAAACAATCAATGATAAGCGGCGGGCGCGCGGGGCGTCAATTCGAGCGCGAAAGACTCGGGCTGCGCCCGCTTCAACACCGCAGGCGAAAACGGTGGAAGCGTGGGCCTTCAGGCCCTCGAAAAAGGTCCTGCGAGAGACAGGCTTTCAGCCCCGGGCTTTTCTTGCTTACGTCGCAAGCTGGAGCCGTCCACATCGCGAGCGCACTACGGCATGGCGCAGACGAAGTTTGCGGCTTCGTCGATGCTGCCCGTGCCCTTGTATTTCGCGATTTGCGGATAGGGGCAGAGTGGGCGCGTGCGGTCAACCGCGCCGTCCTTGGTCTTGTGAGCCGCGATCACTTCGGCGGGCGGCTTCCCGCCCTGGGTCCACTGCGAGATGGCGGGCATCATGTCGAAGACGTTGGGGCCTTCGCCGCCGCGGCAGTGCTGCATTCCTGGAACCATGAAGAGACGCATATCCTGCTTCGCGGGGGCGCCCGTGGTCTTCAGCACGCTGGCGTAGTAGTTGAGAGTGTTGCCCGGAGCGATCAACTGGTCGGCCCAGCCGTGATAAATGATGAGCTTCCCGCCGTGCGAGAAGAACGGATTCAGGTTCGCGTCGATCGCGTTGTTTAGGCCGTGGTCTTCCTTGTCGGCATACGCGACATCGCTATCCATGTTCATCTTGGTGTAGTCCCAATTGGGATCCTTGAAGATCGACGTACTTGAACGTGTCGGTCGAGATCATCGGCGTCTTCGCGGCGGCGAGCAAAGCCCAGCCGAGCTCGCTGCCGGGCTCGAGGCCGGGGAAAACGATCTGCTTCGTGCGCGGATTCCGAATGGGAGCGTAGATCTCGCGAGCCGACTCCACCTGCGCGGCGGTGAGGCACGAAGGCTCGTCGCCGTCCTTGCACTCGATCACTTTCGGATCGAAATGGCAGAGCACGGGATTCTCGATCAGCCCGTCCTTGAGGCCGTCGAGCGTGTCGCACTCTTTCAGTACGGCTTCGTGGATCAGCGGATATTTCGAAGGAGGGATCATTGCATCGGGCGATTTGTGCGTGATCTGCCAGACCGCAATCGATTCGGCATGAAGATGGATCATGTAGTTGGCGGGCGCGCCGGCGATGATCCCGTTGTAGTCCTTGGGATAGCGCTGCGCTTCGGTAAGGCCCTGCTTGCCGCCAGTGGAGCAGCCGTTCCAGTAGGAATAATGCGGCGCGGCGCCGTAGAACGCCTGGATGATCGCTTTGGCTCTCACCGTCATTTCGTGCTCGGAGCGGTAGGCGTAGTCGACGACTTTCTCGGGATGGCCGAGCGCAAACTTGCCGTTCGCGCCCTCGTGCCCTGTGTCGGTGGAGCTGGTGGCGTAGCCGCTGCGCATTGCGTCACCCATCGCGGAATAGCTGATCACGCCGGCCCAGCCTCCGTTGCCGACAGCCTCATATTTGCCGTTCCAGCCGGAGATGGGGAGCCAGACTTCGATCTGGATGTCGGAATCGCTCGTCGGCTTAAGCGTGGCAGCGACGCGGCAAAATGCCGGCAAATCCGTGTAGCTCGCCTGCCCGAAGTCGATCGGGGGGGCGGGACCGACGGGAGGCGGCGCCTTAAACGCGCCCGCGGGCACAACTTCGGCTTTCGTGATCGTCGCATTGGGCAACGAAAGCGACGCCAAGCTGTCGCACGAAGCGGCACGCGCAGCAGGAGCTGCAGTGAAAAGAAGCCCCGCAAGTAGTGCAGCGGAAAAAACGAGAGCTGCGCGGTAGCCGATGAGCCTAACTCGACGCAATCGTGCCACTGAAGTATTCACGGAATGATCCCCCCTGCCCCAAATGCGGGCGGCGCACAGCATATACGCGGGGGAATTGTGTCGCAAGCGGAAGTATCTTGCGGAATGCGGCGAGAAAAGGATTGCGCGGAGCTACTTTTCTTTCTTCGCGTCTTCCTGCCGGAGGAGATTTTCCACCAGCGGCCTGAGCACACCCTGCGAGAGCAGGTCATGGAGCTGCGGCTGAAGCCTTTCGAGCAATTTTTCCACGACGGCATCAACCGTGGAGGCATCGGCTGCGGAAGACTGCGCCGGGTGGACGTTCGGGTCGAAGCCCTGCGGCGGATTGAGGAAAGGAATCTCGGCCAGGGCCTCGCGATTCGGCAGCGGACCTGTCGGCACGCGTTCGTCGTTGTATTCGGCTGCGGATTCCGCGCCCCCGGGCCCGAATGAAGGCTCAGGCAAAGAAGCTTGTTCTTCCGGTGCGTCTTCCGCAAGGGGCTCGGTCGACGCCACTACTTCAAACGCGTGAGCCGCAGGCTCCTCGGTGCTCCCGATTCCCTGTAACTCGATACTGGCTCGGGCTCTTCGTCCATCAGCAAAGGCTCGGGCGTCACGCGAACGGCCGGAGGAACGTCGAGGTCCGGATCCCGGAAAGAAGATGTCGTTTCTTCGACGCGCTCCCATATCTCGGGCTGGTTCTTCGGCGCGGCAGCTTCGGAGGACTCGGAAGCGTGAGCGACCGGAGCTTGCGCGCCACTCTTAATCGGCGGCGCGGCATCGGCAGTCTCAACGCCAGACGAAGCGGCTTCGACGGGAATCGGCGATTGTTCGGCGGACGCAACTTCACTGGAATCCGTTTCGGCAGACGCGACTTCGACAGACGCGGATTCGTCGGCGGAGGATTTTTCGGGCGCGGACTCTTCAGCGAAAAAGTTCTCTTCAGCCGGCTTTACGACCGCCAATGCCGTCGTCTGCACAACCTCTCGAGGCTGGGATTGCGAGTGCCCCGTCACTCCATCGCCTTTATCCTTGCCCTCATCGTGGTTTCCTGCAGAAGGAGGCGACGATACAATTGCATCCATCCAGTGGCGCATTCTGGACGCCAAACTGGGCTTCGCTCCGTGTTCTTGCTCGAGTTCGGGTTCCAGCTCGGGCACAACGGATTGCGGCTCAATCGAGGCAGGCGCCGCTGCTTCTATGTCCTTATGGGAACTGAGCGGCGCACTCTCTACCGACGCTTCTTCGACTGGTTCCAGGGCGCGCATGTCTACTTCCTGAGCCACGATCGGAGTGACATGCGGGTTCGCCTCTTCAGCCGCGGCAATAGGTGTGAACTGCGGAACCGTGTCCCGCGCTGCGATGGAGGGCGATTCGTCCTGCGGCGCGGGTTTGCGCGCATGCGCCTCGGACGGGAAAAAGGTGGCGGGTTCGAGATCGTCCAGCGCTGAGAAGGCAGGACGATTCGCTTGCTCCTCCGGGATGTCGAAGTCCATGGCATTGCGGCGCCAGTCGGAAGTGGTGGCCGCCCCTTGGTCCTCATCGTCCTCGTCGTCGTGTTTGGAGCCGGAGACGGGCGCGGGAGGCTCTTTGCCCGCATCGAGCTCCTCATCATCTATCGCGCGGACGCCCTTGCCGAAGCCATACACCAGGGCGGCTTCTTCAGGAGTCGGCTCGGGAAACTCGGGCAGCGGTTTCGGCTCGGGTTTCGGCACATTCTGAACTTCAAACGAGGCAGCGGCATCGGGCATTGCAGGCGCTTCAGCCGCCGCTTTGGCTTTGGCCAATTCCGCGACCACTCGAGGATTCTTCTCGAGCGCGGAAATCACCATCGCGATCAGCGGATCCGGCGGAACGAACGGCTTCTTCAAGACGCCGTCGGCGCCTACGCGGCGCGCTTCCTTCTCGTCGAGCGGATCGAATGCGCCCACCAACAAAATCACAGGAACGTGCGCGAATCGCTGGTCCTTTTTGACAAATTCGCACACCTCATACCCATTGCGCACGGGCATGAAGATATCGGCCAGAACGAGGTCCGGATTCATGTCCGGTATGCGGCGGACTGCGGCTTCGCCGTTGCCGACCGACACCACAGTGATGCCCCGGTCCTCAAAGGCCAGCGAAACCATCTTCTGAATATTGGTGTTGTCGTCCGCGACGAGAATACTAGGCACGAAGACCCCTCTGGCGGCGCACTTGCCCGTTCACGCGACCGCGTCTTCCACAGCCTATTGCACCACCCTACCGGGGGAGCGTCAACGGAGTCTCGATACGAGCGTGCCTCAGTCGTTAAGTAGGGGGTAACCGAGAAAGGAGATTCTGGGGATAATTACCAGGGGACCACCTTCTTCAGGCCCTTCTTCTTCTTGCTGGTTGATTCGGTCTTGGAATCCGCCTTGGGCGCGGCAGCCACGGATGCATTCGCCTTTGATGTGGTGCTCGCGACGCTTGCGGTTCCGTTGGCCTGGGTCGTCTGCGGAGCAGAGCTCGCCTGGGTTGCCACAGAGGCGGCCGGTCCCGAGCCCGGGACGGAACTCAGCATCGAGGCTGCCGGGGGACCGGACGCTGCGGGAGCACTTGTCGGAGCCGGAGTGCTGGTCGGAACCGACGCTGGATCTGTCGCTGCGCCAGTCGAAGGCGAGGCATCCGCGGCGGAAGTGGGCGCCGCGATGATCTCAGCTCCCACATTAGTCGATGGCGCGTCGCCATTACCTGTCGAATCAGACGCGGCGCCTTCCACCACGGGTCCGCCCCCAGAGTCGTTCGCCCCGCCCGCTGCGCCGTTGTCGCCGGCGCCCGGGTTCACCGCCGTGACTGTAAACACAGGCCCGGGTGCGTCCCGCTTCAAAACATCCGTGGCCGAAACCAGATCGTTCGGCGGATTCAGATTCGGTTCGCCGGAACGAGCGGCTTCCGCAACATCGGGGCGCGACTCGATCAACCCGAGGGGGAGCTTCATCACGAAGTTTTCGTGGTGATGCTTTTCGTACATCTGCTGTTTCTGCATGCGTGCGAGGGCTTCGGGATCGGCCGCGGGGACGGGCATGCCGAGGGCCTTGAGGCGATCCTTTGCCAGCGAAGCTTGGCTGGATAACGGGTAATCCTGAACGATGCGCGAATAGCATTCAGCCGCCAAGTCGGCCCAGTGGTTCTTATCATCCTCGTTCTTGGAAACCTGCTTGGCACGCATGTAGACGTCGCCAAGCATCGCCAGGGCCACGTCGCTCTGGCTGTAGAGCGGATAGCGCTGCGTCAGATCCACCAGACGCGCCGCGGAAGCGCGGTAATCCCTTTTGAGATAATAGAAGCGCGCTACGCGATAGTAGCCGTCCGCCAGCACCTCCTGGACGTTACGCAGATCCTGCTCGGCCTGCGGGACCAGCGGACTCTGCGGATACTTCAGAAGGAAAGCCTGAAATTCGTCCTCGGCGGCCTCGCCCTGGCTGTTGTCGCGGTCGGATTTGCTCATCATGCGGTAGTGGGCCATGCCGACCTGCATCTGCGCGTAGGCGGCTTCGTCGAGAAACGGGAAGAAGACGATGAAATTCTTATACTCGTCGATGGCCTGAGTCAGATTCGATGTGCCGCCCTCTTTGTAGTAGGAGTCGGCGACCCCCAACTTCGCCTTGGCGAGATATTCGCTGTCCGGGTAGGTGTTGATCAGGGTCTGGAAGCTGAGGCGCGCCTCGGTGTATTTCGAATGCTTGACGTCGTCGACCGCGCGCTCGTAGAGAATCTTGTCGGGCTCGGCCGATTCAGCGGTGGCGTCGGCAGCGTTTCTTGGCCGGCTTGACCTTTGTCACCTTGACCTTCTGGTCCGACGCGTAGGCGCTCGCACAGAGAGAGCCCGTAAGCAAAGCCGCGAATGCGCAAACTGCAAATGCACGCTTGTTCATGACACCCCACGCATGAAGTTCGCCCGATCTAAACCCTCTGCCTTAAGGCTTCGGTTGCAAGTTTTCGTAACTGGCGCGCAGCCTCGGCTGGATCGGGCGTGTGAAAGATCGAAGTCCCTGCGACGAACGTGTTTGCGCCGGCCTGCGCCAAATCGCCTATATTCTCGAGATCCACACCGCCATCCACCTCGATCCGGAAGGCGGCATTATAACGCCCCCGCCACTCATTCAGTTGCCGGATTTTTTCGATCGCCCGGGGGATGAATTTCTGCCCCCCAAATCCCGGGTTCACCGACATCACCAGCACCGTATCCACCTTGTCGAGCACGTCGGAGAGCATCACCACCGGCGTAGCCGGATTGATCACCGCGCCGGCCTGCGCGCCCACTTCGCGAATCATTGCCAGCGCACGATCCAGGTGCGGCGTCGCCTCTTGATGAACCAGGACGCGATCCGCGCCTGCGCGCACGAACTCCTCGATGTACTCTTCGGGCTGTTCGATCATCAGATGCACATCGAGCGGCAGGCGGGTTGCCTTGCGCAAGGACGCCACCACCGGGATGCCGATCGAAATGTTGGGTACGAAGTGGCCGTCCATCACGTCCACGTGAATCACGTCGGCGCCGCCCTGCTCGACCGCTGCGGATTTCATCGCCCAGACGGGCAAAATTCGACGCCAGAATGGACGGGGCGATCTCGATTCGGGAGTAGCTCATGGCAACCCGGTGGATTCTAGCACGCCTGGAGGGGTGTTTTCGTCATTCGGCGACTTGCAGCTCGATCGGCGTATTGGCGTCCACGCGCTGCCCGCGCGCGGGCGTTTGATCGACCACCGCGCCGTGAACTGCGTCAGGTACCGTCGCCGACGCGAGTTTCGCGACTTTCAGCCCCGCGGCGTTCAACTTCGATTCCGCTTCCGCAACGGCAGTCCCGATCAGCCCCGGCATCACGTAGGCCGGTGGCGGCGGCCCGAGCGAAACGAGCAGGTCACATGCGGGCTCGGTCACATCGCGTTGTGCCGGGAGCCGGATCCTGCTCGATCACCGTATCCTCGGGGTATTCCGGCAGGTGCGCGCTCGAAACCTCGCCGAGCTGCAAGCCTTCTCGCAGCATCTCGATCTGCGCGGCCCGCATGCTTTTGTCCTTGAGCTGCGGGATCGTGGCCTTCTGCGGGCCGAGGCTCAGCACGACGTGCGCGTTCTGCCCGACCTTCACCTCCATGTTCGCCTGCGGGCTCTGGCGGATCACGGCGTCGACCGGCAGGCTGTTGTAGAGCCTGTCTTCGACCCTGATTCCGATGCCCCGCTGAGCGAGCATCTGCTGCGCTTGCGCCGCCTTGATCCCCACCACATCCGGCATCGCCACTTCGCGGCCTTGCACGGCGAAGCGCATCGCCGTCAGCGCGCTGAGGAACGCGACCGAGGACAATATGAACAGCAGCAGAGACATGCGCAAAATCCAGTGCAAGCGCTCGCGGCAGTTCATCGGCTGATCCCGGTTGTCGCCATATCAAACATTCCAGCTCCGCCCCATCACCATAATCATCATGCTAGCGCGATGGAAAAATGTCGCAATGAAAATCCGCGCGTGTAGCGCCGGCGTCCCGTCGGCTCTTTGTGCGGCACGGCGCCCAACGGATTCGAACTTCCCTAGATGCGAACCACGTCTTTGAGCGCCTCCGGCAACTCGCCCTGCAAGACCATCAGCGCGACTTTAAGAATGGCGGCGACGCTGAGTGAATCGCGAATCTCGCCGCGCTTCACGCGTTCGAGCGCTTCTCGGAACGGCACTCGCGCCACTTGAAGCTGCTCGTTGTCCTCGGGCTCGGCTTTTCCGTGGCTAAGATCCCAGGCTAGGAACACGGTGCCTTTTTCATCGTCACGCTATTCGACAGGTCCATGCCCGCGATCTCGAGCCAATTCCCCGCCGTGACGCCGCACTCCTCGCGAAGTTCCCTCTGCGCGGATTCGAGGATCGTTGCATCCGCTGGCCCGCCGCCCTCGGGTATCTCCCAACTGTAGGCGGAGAGCGGAAATCGGTACTGCCCGACCAAAATCACATTGCCGTCCGCATCGATCGGGACGGCGCCAATCGCGTGATTCTTGAAATGGACGACGCCATATATGCCCGGCTTGCCCGCAGGATTCAGCACCTCGTGGTGGTCCACTCGAATCCAAGGATTCTCGTAAGCGGTCGCGCGGGTCACCACGGTCCACGGATTTCTTGCCTTCGTTCATTCCCTTCCATGGTGCCTCAAATCCGGAGGGCGGCGGCGAAGAAACCATCGGTCTGTTGCCGGCCCGGGAAGCGTGTGGAACTGGCCGGCCTCGTCGAATTAAGGCGGACGCGGATATCCCGAGAGCCGAGATAGCGGCGCGAGTGTTTCCGACCATTTCGCCCCGAGACACGCGCGAAACGCCACTCGCCTGGCGCGCAAAATCTCCCGCGAGCACGTCCTCATTTTCCTCGGGCTCGATCGAGCACGTGGAATAGACGAGCCTGCCGCCGGGAGCGAGCTGCGCGAGCGCAACGCGAAGCATTCGCCCCTGCAACGCGTGGAACTCCGAGATCTGCTCCGGGCGCAACCGCCAGCGAATTTCCGGATGGCGGGCCAGTGTGCCGGTGCCGGAGCAGGGCGCGTCCAGCAGGATGCGATCGAATCGCGCGCCGAATGGCAGATTCTGCGTCGCGTCAAGTTGCACGAGGCGCACGTTCGACAGTCCAAGGCGATCGAGCTGCGCCGCCATCGCGCGCAGCCGGTGCCCATGGCGATCCGCGGCGACAATCAATCCTCGGCCCCCTGCGGCGCGTGCCAGTGATTTGCGTTTTTCCGCCCGGCGCAGCGCACAAATCAAGTACGCGATCTCCGGCACGAACCCCCAGCAACAGCGGAATCGCCTGCGACGCTTCGTCCTGAATCGAGATCCTTCCCGCGCGGAACTCCGCGGTGCGCGACGCGCTTCCTCCGCTGACGGCAAACGCGTCACGCAGCAGTGTCCCGGCCTCCACCCGCAAGCCGGCTTGTTCGAGTGCTTGCGAACACTTCTTGTCGCTGGGCTGCGTCGCTCAGCGTGCAACTCAACCGCGGCGCCCGGTTGTCGGCTTCCAGCAGCGCGATCGTTTGCTCCTCGCCAAAACGCGCCAGCCATCGCTCGACCATCCACGCCGGATGCGAATGCAGGATGGCCAACCTCTCGGCCGCGGCGATATCCGGCGACAGGAATTTCTCGGCCGGCGATTTCGATTCTTCGGAAACGCGCCGCAGAACCGCATTCACGAGCGGCGCCGCGGAGGCTTTGCGGGCCCTCTTCACCAGTTCGACGGACTCGTTCACGGCCGCCGACGCTGGAACCCTTTGCAGGAATCGCAGCTGGTACGCGCCCAGCCGCAGCGCGAGCGCCACAGGCAGGTCGAGCCGCTCGACCGGCTTTTTCGAGATGGCGCTCCAGCAGAAAATCGAGCAGCAGTCGCTGGCGCAACACGCCGAGCGTCAGCTCCGTCGCGAGAGCCGCGTCGGCGGTCTTCACCTTCGCGCCAAGCTCGGCGTGCAGGAGATCGCTGGCGTAGGCGCCCTCGGCCTTCCACGCGCCGCAGCACATCGTACGCGATTTTTCTGGCGGGACTGATGGCCATCGATCGCCTTTCGCCGCGGGCTTCACCGGTTCGCGTGTGCTGCCCGTAATAGTCGCAATCTCACGCTCTCAGCTTGTCGTAGGGGCGCTGCTTGCCGCGCCCGGGCTCGCGCGAGATTGCGCAAGACATTCGTGGGACGCAACTCTAACTGCCGAAGCGTTCGCCGGGCACAAGCCGCGCGCCATTCATGAATTCCTGTGCCGTCACGCGCTTGCGTCCCTCGAGTTGCACCTCTTCAACCCGCAGCGACGGAGGCGCCGCCGCAAATCACGAGCAACCCATCCTCTTGCGTCGGCAAGATGATGCCCGGGCATGCCGCCCGCCTCAACCGGCTTGAGCGGCTTTCCCCAGATCTGGCAGCTCTTGCCGCGAAACGATGTGAACGCGCCGGGCCACGGCTGCAGGCCGCGAATTCGGTTGTAGATTTTCTGCGCGCTCGAGCGACCAATCGATGCGCCCGTCTTCTTTCTTCAGCGGCGGCGCGAACGTCGCGTGCGGATGATCCTGCGGGATCGCGCGAATCGCGCCGCGATCGAGGCCGCGCAGCGTTTCGACGATCAGCGGCGCGCCCGCCTCGGCGAGCCGCGCGGTCAGCTCGGGCGCCGTTTCGTCGCGGCCCGATTTCGGTTTCGTGTTTCAAGAGCATCGGCCCCGTGTCGAGTCCTGCGTCGATTTGCATGGTGGTTAGGCCCGTGCGCGTTTCGCCGTTCACGATGGCCCAATTGATCGGCGCCGCGCCGCGATATTTCGGCAGCAGCGAAGCGTGCAGGTTGATCCAGCCGAGGCGCGGGATGTCGATCAGGCGCTGCGAAATGATCTGCCCGTAGGCGATGATCACGACGACATCCGGCGCCAGGCCCCTGAAAAAATCGAGCGCCGCTTCCGATTTGATTTTCTCGGGCTGAAATACGGGAATGCCGGCCGCGAGCGCCGCACCCTTTACAGGCGGCGTCGCAATTTCCTGGCCGCGGCCGCGCGGGCGGTCCGGCTGCGTGACCACCGCTTCGACGTGAAAATCCGGCTGCGCGATCAGATGCGCGCAGCGACGGCACGGCAAAAGCGGGCGTGCCGCAGAAGACGATTCGCAGCGGCACAATGCGCCTACCAATCGCCGGCTTTTTTCAGTTTGCGGATTTTGCGCTTGATCATGTCGCGCTTGAGCATGCTGAGGTGATTGATGAAGAGAATCCCGTTGAGATGATCGATTTCGTGGCAGAAGGCGCGGGCCAGCAAGCCCTTCGCCGCGCATTTCGAATTCCTTGCCGGTGGCGTCCTGCGCGCGCACCGTCACGTACAGCGGCCGCGCCACGTGCCCGCGAAAACCCGGCACGCGAAAGGCATCCCTCTTCTTCGCGCTGCTCGCCTTCGGCGTGAATGATCTCCGGATTCGCGCAGACGATGCGGCCCTCGGGATTTTTCCCGTTGGTCACGTCGATCACGGCGAGGCGCCGGCTGATCCCGATTTGCGGCGCGGCCAGACCCACGCCCTGCGCGGCGTACATCGATTCGAACATGTCGGCGACGAGCGCCTGCAGCTCTTCGTCGAATTTCTCGACCGCGCTTCGTGGGAGTTTCGAGCACCGGGTCGCCGTATTTCACGATCGGATGAATCATCACCCTTTCGCCTTCTAGAAATTATCCAATTGCCTCTGATAGCCGTCGAAATTCCGGCGCGTTTCTTCGAGCGAATCGCCGCCGAACTTCTCAAGGAACGCTCCGGCCAGCGTCAGCGCCACCATCGCCTCGCCCACCACGCCGCCCGCGGGCACCACGCACACGTCCGAGCGCTCGTAGGCCGCTTTCACCGCTTCCTTCGTGTTCATATCCGCCGTGAGCAGCGCGCGGCGCAGCGTCGAAATCGGCTTCAGGTAGCCGCGCACCACGACGTCCTGGCCGTTTGTGATGCCGCCCTCGAGGCCGCCGGCGCGATTCGACGAGCGGTCGAAGCGCTTGCGCGACGTATCGTACCGGATTTCGTCCTGCACTTCGGAGCCGTAGCTGCCGGCATTCGCCACGCCCGTGCCGATTTCGACCGCCTTCACGGCTTGGATCGACATCACCGCCTGCGCCAGCTTCGCGTCGAGCTTCTCATCCCACTGCGTGTGCGCCCCGAGGCCGGGCGGAAGGCCGCGAGCGACCACTTCGAAAATTCCGCCCACGGAATCGCCCGCGCGCAGCACGTGATCCACTTCCGCTTTCATTTTCGCTTCGGTCTCCGGATCGACGCAGCGCAGCGGCGATTCGAGATTCTCGCAGATCGCTGACGATTTCGTCCCACGTGGCGGCGCGCTCCAAGCCGCACGTGGCCGACGGCGATCGTGTGGCTAAGAATGGCGACGCCGAACTCGCGCAGGAGCAGCTTCGCCAGACGCGCCGGCCGCCACGCGCGCCGCCGTCTCCCGCGCCGAGGCGCGTTCGAGAATATACCGCGCGTCGTGGAAATTGTATTTCTGCGCGCCCGGCAGATCGGCATGGCCGGGACGCGGCGCGGTCAACCGGCGCTGCGCGTCCTCGGCGCCCTCGCTATCCTCGACCGGCAGCGCCTTCTCCCAATTCTTCCAATCGCGATTTTCGATGCGCAGGGCGATCGGCGCGCCGATCGTCTTGCCGTGGCGCACGCCGGACAGAATCTCCGCCTGATCCTTCTCGATCCGCTGGCGGCCGCCGCGGCCGAATCCCGAGCTGGCGGCGGTGCAGCTCGCGGCTGACGAAATCGACATCCACCGGGCACCCCCGCCGGCAGCCCGGAGATCCAGGCGACGAGCGCCTGCCCGTGAGATTCTCCGGCGGTGACGAATCGCAGCATGTTCAGTGATGGGTCGAGATCTGGAACAAACGAAAGATTCTACCGGACGCACTCCGTCCCGTAAAGGCTGCGCCAGATGCGTCGGCACCACATTCACGCCGCGGAGGCGATGTTTGCTTGACGACGCGCACTGCGGAAGTTAGGCTTCCGGTGACGCGCTGGCCTGCGACCGCGCTTACACACGATGCCCGAAGCCAGCGAAGCTCCATCCATACTTTCGATCCTTGGCGGCGTCGCCAAACGTCAGATTCTTGCCCTGCAGGATTATTCACTGCTCTCAGCGCAGGCGATTCCCAACGTTTTCACCCCGCCCAGCTATTGGTTGGACACGCTCGAGCAGATGGATCTGATCGGCGTAGGCTCGCTGCCGATCATTCTGGCCGCCTCGCTTTCGATCGGCGGCGTGCTGGTGCTCAACACCTCCTCGCAATTTCAGCGATTCGGGATGACGGCGCTCACGGGCGACGCCGTTTCGCTCGCGCTGGTTCGCGAGCTCGGCCCGACCATCACGGCGCTGCTGGTTGCCGGACGCAATGCTTCGGGGATGGCGTCGGAGCTGGGGTCGATGGTCGTCACCGAGCAAGTGGATGCGATGCGCGCGCTCGGCACCGACCCGATCCGCAAGCTCGTGACGCCGCGCGTGATCGCGACCATCTTCGTGATGCCTCTTCTGGTGGCGGTGTTCGATTTTGTCGGCCTGGTGGGCGGATTCGTCGCCGCGTATTTCACGCTGCGGCTCGGCGCGGTGCAGTTCTGGACGCGCGCCATTGATGCGCTGGATTTCGGCGATTTGGTGCAGGGGTTTGCCAAGCCGTTTGTTTTCGGCTTTATCATCGCCACCATCGGATGCTATCAGGGCCTGCGCGTCAAGGGAGGCACCCAGGGCGTCGGCCGCGCCACCACGTCCGCCGTAGTAATCTCTTCGGTGCTCGTGCTGGTTTCCGATCTGTTCCTCTCCAAGCTGCTGCTCTTCTTGTTTCAGAAATAGGCACGGGCATTCCGCGCAAGCCCTGCGCAAGCGGGGATCTGAAACCCCGACTGTCATCGCCCTCGTTTCCATCTATAATCCCACGATGAGCCCCACCCGACCGGCGTCGTTGAGAGGATCGGCCAGATCGTCCCGGGCGAGCCGCTCATCGCATTCAAAGACGTGCATATCGGCTTCGAGCGACAACGAAGTCCTGCGCGGGATTTCCTTCGAGGTGTGGCCGGGAGAAACAAAAGTGCTGCTCGGCGAAAGCGGCTCCGGCAAGACGCTGATCATGAAACTGGCGGCCGGGCTGCTGCGGCCCGATTCCGGCAACGTGTGGGTGATGGGCGAGAACGTCAGCGAAATGACGGAGGATCGGCTGCTGGATTTCCGCCGGCATGTGGGATTCGTTTTTCAAGAAGGCGCGCTTTTCGATTCGCTCACGGTGGCGGACAACGTCGCCTTTCGCCTGCGTGAAGAAAACGTGCCCGAGGCGGAGATCGATCAGCGCGTGCGCGAAGCGCTGCGCTTTGTGGAGATGGAGCCCGCCCTCGAGAAATTTCCGGACGAACTCTCGGGCGGCATGCGCCGGCGCGTATCGATCGCGCGCGCGCTTGTGGACAAGCCGCCGATCGTGTTCTACGACTCGCCGACCGCCGGACTCGATCCCGTCACCTCGCAAACCATCATCACGCTCATCCTGCGCGGACGCGATCTGCAAGGCGTCACTTCCTTGCTCGCCACGCACCGCGTGCAGGATGCTTTCGGTTTGGCGAATTTCCGTTTCGACGCATCGTCAGGCCGTGTTCTCCGGATCGGCGGCAATGGGGCCGCCGCTCCCAAGCAGGACGACTCTCACGAAGGCGCTTCGCCGACGAATGTTCTCGTCCTTCGCGAAGGCGAAATCTATTTCGAGGGTGCGGCCGATACGATCCTTCAAACAAACGACGACTATTTGAAGAAGTTCCTGGCTTCCGCCGAATAGCGTTTCCGGCGAGGGCACCGAGGAGGAAAGTCGATGGCGCAACGAAAGCAACTGACGTGGACCGAATTGCGAGTAGGAGTGTTCGTGCTGGCGGCGCTGTTCCTTCTGATGGTGGCGATCTTCTATGTCACCGGCGCGGGATCGGGATTTGGCCCGAAATATCGCCTGATTACGTATCTGCCCGAGGTCGAGGGAATGAAAGCGGGCGCGCCCGTCGATCTCGACGGCGTGGAAATCGGCAACGTTCAGTCGATCGACCTGACGCCGCGCCCGGACGACCGCAGTCACAGCATCACGCTTGTGCTGCGCGTCGATAAAAAATACCAAAAGGACATTCGCACCGATTCGACCGCCAGCCTCGTGACGCAGGGTTTGCTCGGCGACCGTTACGTCACGATCTCGCGCGGACTGACCGGCACGGTGATCCCCACCAACGGCATCCTCCCAGCCTCGGAGGCGCCGGATATCAAGCAGGTCGTCGAGCGCGGCGCCGACGTGGCCCAAAATCTGAGCGTTCTTTCCGATCAGCTCAATGACATCGTCAGCAAAATAAGGCACGGTCAGGGCACGATCGGAAAAGTGCTCAACGACCCGTCGCTCTACAATCACCTCGATAGCATCGCGGCCAGGGCCGATGCGATGACGGCTTCCATCCAGCAAGGCCAGGGAAGCGTCGGCAAATTGATCGCCAGCGACGACCTCTACAACAAAGCCGATTCGGCCGTATCGAAAATCGACAACACCATGACCGCCATTCAGGACCAAAAGGGCACCGTCGGCAAGCTCATCTACGATCCCTCCGCCTATAACAACATCAATAGCCTCGCCGAAAAAGGCAACGCGCTGCTCGGCGATGTCCGCGCGGGCAAAGGCACGCTGGGCAAGCTCGCCACCGACGACACCCTCTACGCCAACCTGCGCGATGCCTCCGCAAACGTTCGCGACGCGTCCGCAAAACTCAATTCCAATCAAGGCACGATCGGCAAGTTTTTCAACGATCCCGCCTTCTACGACAATATGACCGGACTCTCCGGCGATATGCGGCTGATGATTTCGGATTTCCGCCGCGACCCGAAAAAATTCCTGCACGTCAAACTCGGTATTTTCTGAGTCTCTCGATTTCTCCTCGAGCGACCGGCCGAGGCGGCTGCGCCCCGCGACTGGCTAGCATTACGGCGTCGCGAGGGGCGAACCTTCACCTCGACCAGGTCATTCGAGATCGTGGGGGGCGCGAGGGCAACACTTCGCCCGGCGAACAAGCGCCGCGAACCATGCCACCCGTTCTTACTCTTTATTGTTCAAGCGGTTGAGCTGCAAGGAAATGTGCTGCAAGGAGATGCTTAATACGCAGGACCGAAGCCCGTTCGGCCACAATCCCGGCGCAGCGCCAGCGCTTGCCTTGGCAACGAATTGTGTTTGTCGCTTATGGTCATGCCGAATGTTCTCCAGCGTCACGCAGTCTACGGGCAAGCCGCCGTTGGCGCAAGCGTAAACAGGCGAATGGCGAAAAAATGCGGCCGAACGGATTGCCGCGCGAAGCGAACTGCTCGTCGGTAAGTTCACCGGCCGTAGGGGCGGGTTTCAAACCCGCCCGGCCTCCGCGTAACCGTTCTCGGTCGACCGTTCCGCCGAGAGCGCCAATCAAGGCTCCCACCGCCGACTTGCCCTGACGCAGGAACGGAGGCGCGGCACAAGTTAGCCCAGCCCGGAAGGGCCGGGTGTCCGGTTCACAAAAATCGCGGAGCGCCGTAGGTGCGGCAGAAGTTAGCCCAGGCCGGAAGGCCTGGGTGCGCAATGCAAAGAGTTCCAAGCGCCGTAGGTGCGACACAAGATTCTTTCGGCCACTAGCCACTAATCACTCGCCACCAGCCGGGCGCCCCATCCTCGGTTTGTGAGGGTGGGATCTCTCTAATCCGTAGAATCGCGAATATCCAGCCATCCCCAAAATCTGCTAGCTTCCGTTGCTACAAACGGCCTTAGGGGTTCGGAGCTTTAGCTCCGACATTGAGCTGTGCAGAAATCGGGGGCTTCAGTCAGCCCCTGAGGAAAGGTTCTACCTTCCGCCCATGCGCCCTCGCCTCACCCACCGCGACCGCACCCAGCGCGCCTTCCGCACCTGCACCGTCCTTATCGACACCGCCGAGTGGATGAAAACCCAGCTCCGCGGCCCGCTCGCCTCCTTCGACGTCACCATGCGCGATTTCCGCCTCCTCGAACTCCTCTACCGCGAAGGCGCGCTCCCTGTCCGCGACCTCGGCCACCGCCTCGACGCCCGCCGCAGCGTCCTCACCAGAATCATCGCGCGCGTCTCCGCCCTCGGATGGATCCGCCAGAGGATCGTCACTCTTCCCCCCATCGAATTCGAGCGCGCCCACCTCCATCGCGCCCTAAAGAACATACCCCGCCGCGGCCGCCGCATCGCCATCGTCGGCCTCACCAAAACCGGCAAGAAATTCATGAAGGACGTCCTCCCGCGCCACCTCAAATTGGTCAAAGCCCTCCTCCGCGTCCTCCACATCCGCGAACAAGATTCCCTCACCCGCATCTGCCTAAAGCTCCGCCAAGGCGACATCCTAAAATTCATGCACGAAATCCGCATGCAAGACGACGAATAGCTTTCCCTGGGAACGCCAATCTCCTGATTGGCGTCCCCCGTGAGGGGCGAGGGAAAAGGCAGGTCCTCAGGCTCCGAGACGGTTCTGTAGCGGCCGCCCCTGTGAAGTGCGGCGGCTCGCTTGCCCTCAGCGAAGTCGAAGGGGCGCCGCCCTTTGTCGCCGAGGCTTGCCTCGGCGTCCATGCTGTTGCTTTCGTACTTGCCCTTGTCTTTGTAGCGGCCGCCTCGTCTTTAGGCGGGCAGCTTTAGGTCTTACGAAGGGCGATTGGCGTTGCTATCTGGACTGCCCCAGCGCCGGAGGCGCGATTGTCATTAGCCCGGCACGGAACGCAGCGAAGTGCCGGGAAAAGAGAAGACCGGAGTCGTAAGTCCCGAAGGGACGATTGACCTGCCAGCTGGAAGAAGGTTCAAATGTTGCCCGCGGCCCTCAGGTTACCCGCGGCTCTCGATGTGTTCCGATACGAAACTGCAAAATTTCCTACTGTACCCGTTATACACTTACGCTCGCTTCCACTATGTCCCTTGCCCTAAAGCCATCGCACGCTGCAGTAAAGGCCTACTACGAAACGCTCCATCAATTCGGGCAACTCTACATCGACCATGAGGGCGCGGTCCGCAGCGCCTTCCAAACGCTCCTTGCGAAATGCGGCCAGAAGGCCACTCCCAAACTGACTCTGGTCCCCGAATACCGCATCGAACGGGCGCGCTCGTCGGTAATCGTCGATGGGGCCCTGATCGATCTCTACCATCTTCCCCACGGATATTGGGAAGCCAAGGACGAGCAGGACGACCTCGCCCGCGAGGTTGATCGCAAGCTCGAAAAAGGCTACCCGCGCGACAACATCATCTTCCAGGCTCCAGAGCGCGCCATTCTGTATCAGGCTGGCTCGCGCGTCTGCGACCTGAATATTTCCCGTCCCGAGCCGCTCGTCGAAGTCGTCAACGCCTTCTTCGACTACAAGGCTCCGCACATTCAGGAATGGGAAGAGGCTGTCCGCGATTTCTCCGACCGCATTCCCGAGCTTTCCAAGGCCGTCGAAAAAATAATCGAAGAGGAGCGAAAGCGAAATCCGGCTTTCGTCCGAAGCTTCGACGATTTCTACGCGCTGTGCCGCCAGGCGATCAACCCAAATCTCTCGCACGAGGCCGTCGAGCGAATGCTCGTGCAGCACCTTCTTACAGAGCGTATCTTCCGTAAAATTTTCAATAATCCGGATTTCACCCGGCGCAACGTGATCGCTGCCGAGATCGAAAAGGTGATTTCGGAACTGACCAGCCGCGCCTTCAACCGCGACGAGTTTCTCGGCAATCTGGAGCGTTTTTATCGCGCTATCGAAAAAAGCGCGGAAAGCACGTCCGGATTCTCTGAGAAGCAAGCTTTCCTAAATACAGTATACGAACGATTCTTTCAGGGATATTCGCCCAAGGAAGCCGACACGCACGGCATCGTCTACACGCCGCAATCTATCGTGAACTTCATGGTGCGCAGCGTCGAGGAAATCCTGCAGAGAGAATTCGGACGCTCGCTCGGCCACAAAGGCGTTCACATCCTCGATCCCTTTGTTGGGACGGGCAACTTCATCGTTCGAATCATGCAGGAGATCAAGACCACTGATCTGCCCCACAAGTATGAAAACGAGCTCCACTGCAACGAGATTATGCTCCTGCCCTATTACGTAGCCAGCATGAATATCGAGCACGCCTACTTCGAACGCACCGGCGTATACGTCCCCTTCCCGGGCATTTGCCTCGTCGATACCTTCGAGCTTTTTGAAGCGAAGCAGGTCCCGATGTTCACGCAGGAAAACACGCTGCGCGTCGAGCGCCAAAAGAAGGCTCCGATCTTCGTTATCATCGGCAACCCTCCATACAATTCCAAACAGGTAGACGAGAACGACAACAATAGGAATCGAAAGTATCCGGCGCTTGAACGACGGGTTTCAGATACATACGGTCGGGACTCAGGGCCTCGTTATTGGCGAAGCTGAACGACCCCTACATTAAGGCGATCCGTTGGGCCTCCGACCGAATCGCCGCGGATCAAGGCATTGTTGCCTTCATCTCGAATAACAGTTTCCTCGAAGAAATCGCACTCGACGGAGTCAGGCACCACCTGGCGAGAGACTTTGATTCGATCTACGTGCTTGATCTCGGCGGTAACGTGTGGAAAAACACAAAACTCTCAGGAACCACCCATAACGTCTTCGGCATAAAGCTGGGCGTAAGCATCAATTTTCTGGTTCGGAAGGGGATCGAAAGAAAGAACTCAAGTATCTACTACTCGCGTTTTGACGAGTATTGGCGAAGAGAGCAGAAGCTCGACGCCCTCGAGAAATACCAAGCTGTTACTGACGTTGCCTGGGAACGGGTAACTCCCGATAAAAAGAACTCCTGGCTAACCCGAGGATTCCGAGCCGAGTTCGATTCTCTAGTCGCCATTGCTTCCCGAGAGGCCAAGGCGGATGACAACTCGGAGCCGCACGTTCTATTCAAGAACTACAGCCTTGGGGTTGCCACTAATAGAGATGACTGGATGTACGCGAATGCGGAGGCGGATCTCGCGGTTCGGGTTCGAAAGTTCATCGCCAACTACAATTTCGAACTGCTCCGCTACCAGAGCGAAAAAAGGCTGAACTCCACAAGGGGCGACCTCGACGCGTTTGTCAATAACAACCCGTCGTTCCTCAAGTGGACCGACCGCCTCAAAGCTGCCTTGTCACAGGGCAGGAAACTCGAGTTCGCAACGGCGCAGATGCGGGCGGCCAACTACCGTCCCTTTTGCAGGCGGCGGCTCTATTTCGACGACCTCTTAAACCAGCGTCGATACCAGCAGCATCTCCTGTTTCCCGTAAGGCAGGCTGGCGAGAACCGCGCTCTCGCCGCCACCGGAGTGGGCGCCCAACAATCATTCGCGACCTTCGCCACAGATGTCTTGCCGGATCTCAACTTCTTCGGTTCCGGCACGGTTCCGCAGTGGTTTCCGTTTTATACTTATTCGGAGGACGGTACCGACCGGCGCGAGAACATGACTGATTGGGCGTTGACAGCATTTCGCACCCAGTATGACAGCTCGGCAATCACGAAATGGGACATCTTCTACTATGTCTATTCCGCCCTACATCACATAGAGTATCGAGAGCGCTACGTTGCCAATCTGCGACGAGAGCTTCCGCGTATCCCGTTTGTGTCTGGGGCGTCGGGGAACGATGCTGAGATTTTCCAGTCCTTCTCGAAGATCGGCAAGAGCCTCGCCGAAATCCACGCCCATTACGAAGAGCAGCCGGAGTATCCGCTGAAGAAGATCGAGAAGCCAGGCGAAAAGCTCGATTACCGTGTCGAAAAGATGCGCCTCACCAAAGACAAGGCCTCGCTCGTCTACAACAAGTTCCTCACCCTTTCCGGCATTCCCCGCGAAGTCTACGAGTACCGGCTCGGCAACCGGTCGGCGCTCGAATAGATGATCGATCAGTATCAAGTCTCGACGGACAAACGCAGTGGAATCACGAACGATCCAAATCGCGATGACGATCCCACGCATATTCTCCGGCTGATCGGCCAGGTGATTACCGTGAGCCTAGAAACAGTCAAGCTCGTTCGTTCCCTGCCGCCTCTTGGACTGCCGTAAGAATGTCTCGCCCTGGGCGCTAACGCACTGGTGATTCTTACCGACTCCTTCGTTGGGCTATAATGCCGTCAGGCAATTCGACCCATGGCCGACCGCGAAATCATCTTTGTCGTCGAGGAATCGCCCGAGGGCGGCTATCAGGCGCGAGCGCTCGGGCATTCGATTTTCACGCAGGGCGAAGGTCTTGAGGAACTCCGGCAAATGCTGCGTGACGCTGTTGCGTGTCACTTCGATCCCACGAACAAACCCGCCATCACTCGCTCTACGTCATCAAGTAACAGGTAATCCCTGCTTGAAGTTGCAGGCGGGTCACCACTCACGAATCACCAGTCACGAATCACGAGTCACAGCCTTACCCTGGCAAAATCGACCAAAACGCGCCAAATCCCGCCAATTCAGGCGATCTTATCGGCCCGACGACGTACTCCGGGAGTACGCTGCCGGAACCCTATTTCGCCGACTCTGCTACCATTCACGAATCACAACTCACCAATCACCCGCCGCGTCGGTAAGCTCGTCACGAATCACAAGTCACGAGTCACGAATCACGGTTCTCTCTCCATCGGCGAAAATTCCAGCGCCAATTCGCGGACGCGGCGCAGGTCCAGCTTGCCGGTGCCGAGGTGCGGAAATTCTTCGACCATGAAAAACTGGTTCGGGCGCGGGATCCACAGATTCGGCAAACCCGTCTGCGGCAGTTTCTCGATTACTGCTTTCAGTTCCGCCGGCTGCAGTAGGTGCAGGACGACGAGGCGCTCGCCCTTTTTTCCGTCGGGCACCGCCGTGACCACGAATTTCTGCTCCGTGGCGCCGGCAATTTCGTGCAACTGCTCTTCGACCTTGATGTGCGGCACCATCTCGCCGCCGATTTTGCTGAAGCGGCTCAGGCGGTCGGTGATCGTGAGGAAGCCGTCTTCATCTTCGGTGGCGATGTCGCCGGTGACGTACCAGCCGTCTCGCAGCGCCTCCGCCGTCTTTTCGGGCTTGCCGAGGTAGCCCTGCATCACGTTGGGGCCGCGAACCAGCAGCAATCCGGGCGCGCCTGCGGCCATTGGCTCGCGCGTCTCGGGATCGACGATGCGCACGCTGATTCCGGGCAGCGGATGCCCGATGCGCCCGCGCTTGCCGCCGACCTGGCGAAAGCCCGGCGCGCGAAAGTCTCGCGTATTTACCGCAACGACCGGCGAGCATTCCGTGGCGCCGTAGCCTTCGAGCGGCCTCACGCCGAAGCGGTCTTCGAAGGCCAGCGCCAGGCGTTCCGGCAGTTTCTCCGCGCCGACCAGCACGAAATCGAGGCTGCCGAAATCCTCGGGCGAGCAGCGCCGCATGTACGCTTGCAGAAACGTCGGCGTCGACATCAGGAACGTCACCTGATAGTCGCGCACCAATTCGCTGATCGCCGCGAGATCGAGCGGGCTCGGATGGTACACGACGGAAACGCCGAGAACCGCCGGCAGGCACAGCGTGACCGTGAACCCGAAAGAATGGAAGAAGGGCAACACGCCGAGAAGCTTATCTTTGCTGCCGAACATGAACGTTTGCCCCATCTGCTCGATGTTGGACGCGATGTTGTAATGCGTCAGCATCACGCCCTTGGGTTCGCCGGTGCTGCCGCTTGAAAAAATGATTGTCGCGAGATCATCGAGCGTTCGCTCTTTGCCGCCGCTTACCGCGCGCTCGATCCAACCGCCCGGCAGAAACCACAGCAGCAGCGCGGCGATCCGTTCACCGAGGCGCGAGCCGGCTGCCGCCTCCTCGATCAGGATCGTCTTGCCCGGCACCTTCAGCGGGATGCGATCGAGCAGCGCCTTCGTGGTGATCACGGTCTCGAGCTTGCATTGCTCGGCGCACGATGCGAGCGCCTCGTCCGAGATCGTGTAGTTCAAATTCACGGGAACTTTGCCCGCGAGCATCGCCGCGAAATTCACCAGCGCCCCCGGCACCGAAGGCGGCAGCAGGATGCCGACCATCTCCTGCCCGGCCCACGCGCTGCGCAGCCGCCGGGCGAGGAAAATCGCGCTTAGCAGCACGCTACCCCAATTCATGCGCGGCCTGCGCCGGTCGCCCATCGCGAAGCGGAAGGGACTGCGGTGCGCCGTGCGGATCAGCGAGCGGTGTAGCGTGCTCAGACGCTTCTTGCGGTGGACGTACGCCTCGCTCTGCAGCTCTTGCACGGCGCGGCGCACCTCGAACGGCGTCGCGGTGGGCGGCATCGGCTTGCCGAAGCTGATCGTCACCGGATACGGAATCGAGCGCGGCCTCTTCCACAGGAAACGCCCGCGGTCGAAACTGAAAATGCTGCCCCACACGCCGTCGAGATTCACCGGGATGATCGGCGCGTCCACACCCTTGACGATTCGCTCCATGCCGCGGCGAAAGGGAAGCATCTGGCCGATGCGGGTGATTTGCCCGTCGGCGAAGATGCAGACAAGTTCGCCATTGCGGATTGCGTCGCTCGCGGCGCCCAGCGCGTGTAGCATTTCGCGCGGCCGCAGCTCGGAGGAAATCGGGATCACCCCCATCAACTTGGCGAACGGTTTCACGTACGGCAGGTCGTAGATGCCCTTGTACATCAAAAAACGAATGGGCCGCTCGATCGACGCAAGCAAAAGATTCGCATCGACAAACGACATATGATTGCAGACGAGCAGCGCCCCGCCGCGCTCGGGAATATTTTCTCGTCCCTCAACACGGATCCGGTAGATAGTATGCGTGGCAATCCACAGCACAAATCGCAGCAGGGAATCTGGTAGTAGATAAATCGAGTATGCCGTCGTGACGAGGGTGAGGATCGCGCCATCAAGAAAAATCCCCGCGGGCGTCTGATGGAAGACATCCGTGAAAAGATAATACGCGGCGGACGCGAGCCCGATCCCGATGAACGACACCAGATTCGCCGCCGCGATCACGCCGCCCTTTTGCTCCGGGCGCGGCCGGTGCTGGATCAGCGCGCCCAACGGAACGGCAAATATTCCACCGAAAAATCCGAGCAACGCGAGGTGAATTCCAACCACGGTCAACGAATGGCCGGCGAAGTAAAGTACGGCTCCGAAGACCGTCATGCCGACCGCGCCGAGGGGAATCAGTCCGTACTCGATCTTTCCGCCCGAAAGATAGCCCGCGGCGATGCTGCCGAGGCCGATGCCGACCGCTACGGCCGCTTGCAAATACGTAGTGTGCGTGTCGTCGACGTGCAGCGTGTCGTGCCCGTAGATGATGATTGTGAACTGCAGCAGGGCCGCGAGAAAGAAAAGATAGCTATAGCCGAGGACGGCCCAGCCGAGAGTGCGGTCGGCGACGATGATTTTCATCTGCGCGACGAAATCGCCCGGCACATTCCAGCGAAACTTCTTGGTAGGGTCGGCGGCGGGAACGCGCGAGATCCCGAAGCTTGTGCCGAGCCCCACGCAGGTGAACCCCAGGAGCAAAGTGCCGGCCATCGCCTCGTGCCCCGCGTAACGCTCGGCGAGATAGCCGGCCGCCATCGTGCCGCCGATGCCCGCGAGAAACGTTCCGAACTCGATGATCCCATTGCCCCAGGAAAGCCGCGGTTCCGGCAGGAGTTCAGGCAGCAAGCCGTATTTCGAGGGCCCGAAGAGCGCGCCTTCCGTGCTGATGAGAAAGACGCCCGCGCATTCCATCGGCAGGTTCCGCAGCGCGAGGCTCACGATGAAAAATGCCATGACGGCGATTTCAAAGAGCTTCGTACCGATGGTCACGGTGCGCTTGCTGTAGCGGTCCGCGAGGTAGCCGCCGGTCATCGAGAAGAGAATGAAGGGAAGCGCGAACATCGCGCCAACGATCGGCACCAGCGAATCGCGCCGCGCCTGCGGGAGATTCATTGCAATGATGATGTAGGTGACGAGAAATTTCAGCGCGTTGTCGTTGAACCCTGTCTGGAACTGCGTTGCGATCAGACTCCAGAATCCGCGCTTCCAGTCGCGCGGCGGCTCGGAGGGGCGCGCCGGCGCGTCTGGCGCAGAGTTCTTCGCGCGCTCTGCGGGATCGGGATTGGAGGTAGCCGTCGCCATCGGCCTGGTTCGACTGAAATTCTATCGCAACGGTGTTTGTCGCATGTAGGGACGAGGCATCCCGTTTCTAGGAACGAAGACTGCTAAGGCCGAGGCAAGAAATTATGCGAGGACGCGGAGGGAACGCTTCGTGACGGTGACGTGGCCGCCAGAGACAGAAGCGGGCGAGCTAGGCAGCGGGGTTTCGCGCTTGGGATATTTCGCGGCGATATAGTCGTTTACAAGCGCCTGAAACGCGGCCGACAGCTGGTCGTAATTGCCTTCGAGCGTGGTGAATTTCTGGCCGTCGATGTAGACGGGGCAACGCGGCGTTTCGCCCGTACCTGGAAGGCTGATGCCGATGTTGGCGGCCTTCGATTCGCCGGGGCCATTGACGATGCAGCCCATCACCGCGAGCTTCAATTCCTCGACGCCCTCGTAGTGGCGCTTCCATTCGGGCATCTGATCGCGGATATAGCCCTGAATGCTTTCGGCGAGCTCCTGAAACGTGGTGCTGGTGGTGCGGCCGCAGCCGGGGCAAGCCGTCACGCTTGGCGCGAACGTTCGCAGGCCGAGCGACTGCAGCAGCTCGCATGCCGCGTAAACTTCCTCGCGCCGGTCGCCATTGGGCCGCGGCGTCAGCGAGACGCGAACCGTATCTCCGATGCCTTCATCGAGCAGAATACCCATCGACGCGGCCGACCATACGAGGCCCTTTGCGCCCATGCCCGCTTCGGTCAAGCCGAGGTGCAACGGCTGATCGGTTTTAGCAGCCAAATCGCGGTAGATATCGACGAGATCGCGCGGTCGCGAAACTTTGCACGAAATGATGATCTGATCCTTGCGCAAGCCGGACTCGATGGCGAGTTCGGTCGATTGGAGCGCCGATAAGACCATGCACTCATTGATGATCTGCTCGGAAGTCTTGCCGAGATCCTTGTCCGTATTCTCCTGCATCCTTTGCATCACGAGCTCTTGATTGAGCGAGCCGCCATTGACGCCGATGCGCACCGGCTTGCCATTGTCGCGCGCGACCTTGCAGATGGTTGCGAACTGCTCATCGCGCCGCTGGCCGTGGCCGACATTGCCGGGATTGATGCGGTATTTGTCGAGGGCTTGCGCGCAGTCGGGATACTTCGTCAGCAGGACGTGCCCGTTGTAATGAAAGTCGCCGATCACAGGAACATCGCAGCCTGCATCGAGCAGGCGCTGCTTGATTTCGGCGACCTTCGCGGCCGCTTCGGGCATATTGACGGTGATGCGCACCAGCTCCGATCCTGCCTGTGCCAGTTCGAGGCACTGCTGTGCAGTTGCCGCGGCGTCGGCCGTGTCGGTATTGGTCATCGACTGCACGACGACGGGCGCGCCTCCGCCCACCTGCACCTTGCCGACCTTTACGCCGACCGTTGCATGTCGTTTCTGTGTCATCGAAGTTCTATTGTAACGAAATCGCGCGGCGGGAAGCTAGCTGGCTGAGGGCGCGATGGCGCCCCGATTTGATTTGATCTGAAATAGGGCCCTGCTTCGCACAGACGGGATTGTCCGTGCCACGCCTGCTACAGCTCGGCGCGATGAGGAACCGGATGCGATTTCCCGGTTCGGGCAGGCGGCACGATGGTCGCCATCTTCCGGATCATCGCGAGCACGAGCCGCTTATCGTCGTCCGAGAGCGTCGTGGAATAGCGGCGGATATCCGCGAGGAAGCGAATTTCCTCCTCCGAGAGCTCGCCGAGCATCTTGCGCGTTTCGCGGTCCTGTGCGGTGTCGGTGCCCGGGAAGAAATCAGCCAGGCTGATCTCCATCGCTTCGGCAATCTTCGCCAGCGTCTCGAGCGAAGGAACCGTGTGGCCGTTCTCGACGCGCGAAAGATAGCAGCGGAGAAGCCCCGTGCGGCGCTCGATATCGCCCTGGGAAAGACCGCGGTCGCTGCGATAGGACCGAATCACTTCGCCAATATTCACTTTGGGCTTTTCTTTTGGCATCGCGTCACTTCCTGCGTGGAGTATCGTTCTCTACAACAGACGGTATCTTACGAGTTACCCCAAAATCGGCACAAGGGCAATCTCCACGTGTGTTCCTATCAGCAACCCCTTTGCCAAACCCCCGTTTGGGCCAAGTTCGCCCTAGTTGGAAGAGTTTGCCAGGGGCACGGTAACGTCCTGCTGAAGCTTGAATTCGAGGAGCGTCTCGCTGGGGATGCGCACCTGGTCGCCTTTGGTCATCACCTGGACGGTGGTGCCAGCTCCCGCGCCCACCGCCCCGCCTATGGCCGCGCCCTTGCCGCCGCCCGCGATAGCCCCGATGATGGTGCCGAGCACGGCACCACCGCCAATGCGTTCGGCGCTCTGGCTGCCGCGACCTTTCCCTGCCACCTGATAGTCGGTCGAATCAACGGGCACGATGCTGCCATTAATCCGGATGCCCGTCAGTTCCAGCGTTAACTGAGCTGCGCCGGAGATTTTTCCGGCCTCCTTGGCCTGGGTGAGCTTGCCATACACATCGGCGCTCGCGGGGGCTACGACGGTGTTGCCAACGACGAGAGGACTTTCCAGGCTCCCGAGGAACGTGTCACCTATCTTGTTCGTCGAGGAATCGACACCGTCAATCATCCGTACAAACACGGAGGTCCCTGCGGGAACGGTAATCGCCTGGGTCGTCGGGGAACTGGATTGTGCCGGCGGGGGCGCCGAATTTGCGTCCGCCGTTGCGGTTGAAGGCGCAGGAGGGACTGGCGCTGCCGGCGGTGTGCTGGCCGCGGAGGCGGGAGGCACCGGAACTGCCGCAGGGGCGGTCGCGTCGGTGGCAGGGGGCGGGGGCGCGGCTGATTGACTTGGAGCGGGGGCGTCGGACGCATCCGTTGCGTCGCTGAAGCCGATATTCAGCACGTCTTTGGTGGCAAATACCTGTTCCTGGCCATTCACGCGAAAGCGGATGTTGAGCGGCGAGCCGCCTATGAACTGTCCCTGGATGATCTGCCCGTCCCGCAGCTCGAGGATGTCACCCGATGCAATTCCCGCCAGCGCGCAGCCGAGGACCGCTGATCCAACGAGTACCAGGGCGCAGCGGCCCACCCTTCCTGCCGCCACCCAATGCAATCTGGTGAGCAGTTTCATAGATGCCTCCGCGGTTCCGATGCGGGCGAAGGTCGAGAGGTAAACCGGCCCTCGCGTGGTCAGGATCGGTCGCCGTTGGTTTCTATGATAGCGCAGGGCCGGGAGAAGGTTGTAGTTGGCGCTCGGAATCGAAGAGGGGTTGCCGACGCCTCTTACAGCAGCGACGGTACAATGGTGGGCTGCGTCGCCGAATTCTGCGGCGTCTGTTTGCCGGCGCGCTTGTTGGTGTAGAGAGCTTCGTCGGCCCGCTTCAATAATTCTTCCGAAGTCTCGCCCGCTCGATAATCGGTCCATCCGCGGGAGAAGCGGCAAGGGATCTTCTCGACACCGTATTGGATTTCCAGTCCCTCGACGCGTCCCACGACGTGTCCGACCTCATCTGCCCGGCACTCGGGCAGAAGTACCATGAATTCGTCGCCCCCGATTCGCACGGCCAAGTCGGAGCCGCGAATGGCCTTCTGCAGCCGCTCGGCAAAGCCTTTGAGCACCAGATCGCCGGCCGCGTGACCCAGCCTGTCGTTGATCTGTTTCAGACCATCGAGGTCCATCAACAAGACGGTGAGAGGCCGTTCGTGGCGCACCGCGCGGCCGATCTCCTCCGCGAGGCGCTGCTCACCCGAACGTCGATTGTAAAGGCCTGTGAGCTGGTCGAGCGCCGCAAGTTTGTACACCTCGTTGGTGAGGTTCTCGACCTTCGCGAGGGAGTGCATCTGGTCGGCTATCTGGTTGCGCATGCGCATAATCATCGTCTGCTGATACACGAGGTATACGGCGAACAAGAGGACGATCCCCACCAGGGCCCGCACGGACTGATTCAAATAAAAGGAATAAGTCCCCTGATCTCTCGTCAACATGGCTGGAAAGGCGAACGAGGCGACGCCAATCGTCAGCAGGATCAACACGAGGACGGTCGAAGACCACAGCCACCATTGGCGACGGTCGAGCCTCCGCAGGTTTTCGCGGAACGCCTCCGGCTGTACCCTTTTGCTTTCTTGAGAGGGACCTGTTTCGACCATTCGGTGCGCCTATGCTTTCATATCTTAGTACCTCGAACTGGACGGAACTCCAAACGGTATGTTCGAGCCAGTTTCCATACCGCCATCCGTGAATATACGGGCGGATATCGGGTAGCCGCTCCGCCGAGTCTCGGTTTGCGCGATGCCTTCACCCTCCCGATGTCCCTCCCCGATGTTTACTATATGGCAACTTCCGCACATTTTTAATCTTGCTTCTGGTCGTTAGCATCCGCGCCTTACCGACCATTTTGGGTCCTTCCAAGCTAGAGTGACGGCCATCGGGGTCGTTCCATAAACCTTAAGGAGACACTATGAAGGCTCTCAAAGCAGTTTGTGTTTTGGTCGCAACGCTTGCAATGCTCGCGCTTCCGGCGATGTCGAAGACGGTCGTTCGGGATCTTGGGGTAGGCCCGTTCCCACCGCCCCACGTTCTTTAGCCTTTGGCGGCCATAACCGGACGGGGGAACTTGCACCCCGTCCGGCTGTGCTAGGATCGCCTTTCGCCCGAAAGGTGAATCTCTTATGATTGGGTGGATGGTCGTCTCGTGTTCGAGTCTCCTGTTGCAGCTGGGGATTCTGGTTCGGGGCCTTACAGAGAAGTTACTCGCGGGATATTCCTTCTTCTACGCGTACGTTTTTTCCACTTTCGTGGCCACAACCCTAGCGCTCGTGCTGTGGTGGGTGGCCCAGGGCTCGTATCAAAGGTCTTACTGGGTTCTGCAGTTTGCGACCCTTTTAATCGGTTGCGGCATCATCCTGGAGATCTTCAGGCACGTATTGTCTCCTTATCGCGGTGCAGAGAAGTTCGCGATGGCGGTAGGACTGGCGACCTTTGGAGCAGTCTTCTGCTTTGCCGTCGTGTATCGTTTTGTCGTATCGCCGCCCAGCACGGCGCTCTTCGAACTTGAGAGAAACGTGCGAACCGTACAGGCGATCCTGCTCTTCGGAATACTTGCGGTAATCTCATATTATCGGATTCCGCTGGGAAAGAACATCAAGGGGATGATCGCGGGATACGGTCTCTATATAGTCACAAGCCTGTCTACCCTGGCGATTCGGGCATACGCAGGACCCCAGTTCAACAACACCTGGAACGTGATTCAGCCGCTCTCCTTTGATGCGTCGCTGACGATCTGGCTGATTGCACTCTGGTCGTACCAACCGAATCCTGTCCCCGACCCGGCTGTGCCCTTGGAAGAAGACTACGAGGTGCTCGCCAGGAGGACGAGGCGCGCCTTGGCTTCAATGCGGTCGCACCTTACCAAGACCGCTCGGCCCTGACCCGTCGCGATCGGCCCGACCGGCCCCTTCCCGGCCATTCCGCGATGGTTGGCCGACCAGTATGTTCGTACTATTGCCTCCCGAGTAAGCGAAGTCTAAGCTAACAGCGTTGTATCGGATTGGATTCGCGATGGCGATGACGCTCACAACTCGCGTGCGGGGAAGTCTCCGAGGAAGGGCTCCGAAGCCTCGCCCGGACGCCGCGGCTGTACGACGGATACCGTATTGGGCAGTTGGCTGCCTCGTCACTATTTACTTCTGGACAGGGGCAGCCTTACGCGATAGTGTCAGCCGTCTGGAGCAGAACTTCCGCTTCTTTCAGTGGTTCTTGCTCCTGGCAGTGCTAGGCTGGATGTATGCGATGGTTTGCGAGCCTCGCCGCGCAACTCCGATGGTTGGTCGTTCCAGTGACAGACGTGACCTAGAGGCGGATCGATCATGATTCAGCTGCTCTTTTTTCTCTTTATCGGTGTCGCGCTTCTCTCGTCGCTTCTGTTTCTTTCGCGGCGTGGGGGCCCTCGCGCGGAAGGAGATTCCGGCGTTCTCCTCGAAGCTCGGGGGGCGCTCGACGCCCTGCAGGGCGGCCTGCTTCCGGAAGAGCTTGTGCAGCGAATCTTCGCGAGAGACGACCTCGATTACCTGATCTCGCTAGCGGCACCCAAGCGAGTTCGCGATCTTTTCGTTACAGAGCGCAAGAAAATCGCTCTTTCATGGATCGGCCAGGTCCGTTGCCAAGTTTCCAGTCTGAAACGCTTTCACACGGGCGCCGCGCGATCCTATGCCCAGCTCGGCCTGCGTGCCGAACTTGAGCTTGCCTGCCATTTCGCGGCTTTGCTCGTCGCCTGCCGCGCCTTGCGCGTGGCGATATACGTGGGTGGCCCTTACGTGGCCCCGCGCATGGTCGGCGCCACGGCGACCGCAGCGGCCAAGATTTGCACGATTTCCGAGCAATCACTCGGCTTCCTGAATCCGGTGCAACTGAAGCCGTTTGCCAATGGCTCGTTGCCGTCGTAGGAGCGTAGATACGCGTGATTAGCTCACCCAAGCGAATGGACGTAGAACAGGCCCGCCGAGACTTGTGCCGGCGGACGCTCTCGGACATTCAGCGCCCGTTGGACCGCCTGATCTACCTGGCCTCGATGCGGGACTACAACACGGGCGTCTACCATCACGACGGTCTTGCGTCCCGTTTTACCGAGGAAGTCGCCTGCGAGGCCCTATCCGATTGTCACCGGGAGGCATTCCGTGAACTGGTCATCTGCCCTCTGGATGAGCTGGTCACCCAACTCGACGCGTACAGGAGCTCGACACACACCAACCCGCGCGAGTTCCTGACAGCATGGGGAAGACTTGAGCCCTACCGTGTCGCCGTTCCCGTGCAGGCCGATCCGTTATCCGCCGAATTTCTGTTCTCGAACTTCAGGATCGCCTTGGCAGTTTTGGAATCTCAGCTGGACTCTCATCCGGCGGGACTAGCCGCATAGCAACGCCCGTCACCTGGCCCACAATTTCGGCCTCCGAGGGATACGCGAACTGTCGAATCGCGGAGCCTGAAAGCGGATGCGGAACGAGCGTCAGCTGCGAACCCCTTACCTCGCACCACGAACACGCGTACCCATCCCGCAGCTCCACGAAGAAGATCGGCCGGTCGAATTCCGTGCGCCACTCCGAGGGCTGCAGCCTGGCCGGGTGACTGTCGATCTGCACGAATGAACCCGGCCGCAGCAAGGGATACATCGTGTGATCCTGGAGTCCAATGAATCCGTACTGGCAGTGGCGCACGTCAAGTTTCTGGATCAGCGCCACGGGTATTTCACCCCATACCTCTACCATTCGCGAAATCAGACTTGTCGTTTCCAAGCTGAAGCTCTTATCGAAGCGGACGGGAAATGTGACGGATTTTTCGCCGTCGGGAACCTCAAAAGAAGCCAGATGCGTGTTCTGCAAGGGCAGCGCGAGTTGATAACGCGAAGTTGCGCCTAAGTCGATCCCGAATACCGCAAGGAGTTCGTGGAACTTCGTGCGGTAGATCACGCTCAGGCTGTATAACTTGTAGATGCTGGGTATGGAATTCTTGTTCTCGAGTTGCGTGAGCCAGGCGTTGGAAATATAGAATTCTTCGTTCTGCCGGTCTTCTGCAATCGTGCGGCTGAATTCTTCTACCTCGCGCGTTGTGACGCCAAGCCGATTGCGGAGTTCCCGAAGTTGCTCCCCTGGACGCATAGGTGGCCCCGTTAAACTGTACCATCATGGAACATCACTGCTTGTGATCCGCCCACCGAATTACCACACCTTAAATCTTTCCTTCCGCCGAATCAACTGATTTGAAGCGAGTTGTGGTCAGAGCCTACAACGTGATACTCCTACAGTGATCCATGTATTCAGGGAAATGGAGCGGCTCCTAGTACCTAGCTGCTTGGAATTAGAAGCAATTGCAGGATGTTTTGTACAACTCTTGCTATCGGTGGAAGCTTTGCGAGTTTGTGCCGATGACCGTCTCAATTGTACCGTTGAGGAACTGAGCACCATCCCGACCCATGCAACTGGCTCAAAACGCCGACCTATGCGACGCTAAAAGCATATCGTGGGGGCGAGATCATGGCTGACGCATCCGGCCCAACCGCTTCTGGACTGCCGTTCGGACAGCGCCGCACTGTTCCCCGCTACTCTCTGATCGCAACGGCTGAGGTGCTCGAGCCCGTTACGGACGCGCGGATGTCGGGCCGGATTTCGGAAATCAGCCGCAAAGGTTGCTACCTCGATATCCTTAACACGCTGCCCATGGATACGGCGCTTCAACTACGCATCACGCGCGATCAAGGAAGTTTCACCACCATGGCGCGGATCATTTACGTTCAAGAGGGAATTGGAATGGGCCTCGCGTTTGTCAATCCGTCGCAGGATCAGCTGCAGATCCTCGATACCTGGCTCGCCGAACTCACCATCTAAGGCGCTTTCGCTGCGCCGTCCCTCTGGATCACGCCGCAGGCGACGTGGGGATCTGAATTCCTGTCGGGCTCGGTTTTGTAGTCGTCCGGATTTTCATCGATCACAAGGGCGGTTCCGCCCGGGTGGAAAAGCGAATTCGGCCCCTCGCCCAAAGTCACACCCTTGGCCACGATCGTTGCTTGCAGGTGACCATCGAGACCTGCCTCTACGTTGGGGAGATCGCCAGCGTGCGGCCCAGCGGGATTGTTCGGTCCGTGTTCTTTCCCGTACGGATTGAAATGCGGCCCTGCGGACGTAAAATCCGGTCCCTCGCATTTCCCGACGGAGAGGATGTGTATGGCGTGCAGCCCCGGCACCTGCTGGATCGCGTCCAGTTCTATTTTCACGCCATCCTCAACAGGGAAAAATTTCGCAGTGCCGAGTTTCTCCTCGACGGGACTCACAATATCCGCGTAAGCTGCCGGCCCCGCGGACTGTGCAAACGCGCTGCGATGAAACGCCGCATTGCTATAAATGAAAGCTGCGATGGACGCGAGTAGCGTATATAGGACTGCCCTGCGGCATCGCGGCACGATGTAACCCTCTCGCTCCCAGGGATTAAGTTTACTTGAATTGAATGCTCTAAGGGAGTTTCCAATCGGCCGGAGGAGCACTGACGGCCCAGAATTCCGGGGCCGGCTGCAGGAATTCGACGGCCACCTGGGCCAGACCGGCGCGATCGGGACCTAGATAGGACACTTTGGCTTCGCGCTCGTCCCAATTCTGGGGATTCATGACGACCAGTCTTTGACCCAGAGCGACCTTCGTCGCCATCATCAGAAGCGCGCCGTGGGCGCTCACGGTCACCGTGAACGTCTCCTCGCGAAACGCCGGGCGATCGTCGGGATCGCCGCAAACTACGACCGGCACATCGAGCAGGAGGCGTTCGCTTCGTCTCTGTCCCGTCTGTCCGGCCATACTCGATTCTCGCCCCTCGTCTCCCATCCACTACTATCCCTCCATTGGTCGAACGCGCCCATTGAAAATATCGCGCGCACCCCTCCGGAGTAAACTCGGGCTCAGGCGCCGCAGGACTATGCAGATCGCGACCCTTACAGTAGACTAGGTAGGTGACAAGACAGTTGAGTCCGGCGAAGCCAGGCCACGCGTCGCCCCAAAGACGGCCGCGGCCGAGCACTCAGGATTCGGCTGCCGATCGCCGCCGCCAGATCGTTGCCTGGCTGCGTGCCCGTGGCGGGCCCATTCCCGGCGGCGAGATCGCGAAGCACTTCCGCGTGAGCCGTCAGTGCTTGGTCCAGGACGTAGCAATCCTCCGCGCAAGCGGCGAGGACATCCTGGCGACACCGACCGGCTATCGCTTACCCGCAGAATCCAATCGGGCCCATCGAGCCATGCTCGCCTGCAAGCACACACCTGAGCAAACTGAGGAAGAACTTCAGATTCTTCTCGACCACGGCGTCAGGATCCTCGACGTAATCGTCGAGCACCCTCTTTACGGCGAACTTCGGGGCTCGCTGATGCTGGAGTCGCGCGCCGACTTGCAGGATTTTCTCGCGCACGTGCGCGCGTCGCATGCCGCGCTGCTTTCCTCTCTCACTGGCGGAGTCCATCTGCATACGGTGGAAGCCTCGCGGCCGGAGATGATTTCGCGCGCAAGGGCGCAGCTCCGCGCTCGCGGCTTTCTCTTGAAATAGCGGCGGGATCAGGAAAACCTTGGGATGAACCTCACGCGCGAACAACGAACAGAGCAAGCCCTCTTCCGGGGCGCGAGTCTCACGCTCGACCATCCGGAATACCGCCATACCGTTGGCACGTTCACAGAAGCCCTCTTGCGTGCCGATCTCGCGCCGCGGGATCTCACGGTCTCAGCTCTCGGGTTCAGGGGCGGACATGCCGAAGCGGCGATCTTGGCATGCGATGGCGGCGTGGTTGCGGGCCTCGCTGAACTCGCCTTGTTGCTGCAAGCCCATGGCATCGTCGCCACATTGCAGAAACGCGACGGCGATGCGATCCACCCGGGCGATTTGCTGCTGCGAGCGGAAGGTGACGAGATGCAGCTCCTCGCGCTTGAACGCGTGGGGCTGAATCTCATCCAAAGAATGAGCGGTATCGCAACCACGGTCCGCTGCCTGCAGGAACGCGCCAAACGACCGTGCCCGGCTACGCGAATCGTGGGCACGCGCAAAACTCCCTGGGGGCTGCTCGACAAACGCGCGCTGCATCTCGGCAACGGCGGCACGCACCGCCTCGGGCTGGGCGACGCCATCGTCGTGAAAAACAATCATCTCGCGCTCCTGGCCTCTCGCGAAGAAGACGCTGTGCCGATCGCGATCGAAAGAGCGTGGCCACTTCACAAGGATTCCGCCTTTATCGAGGTCGAAGTGCGCGGCGAAGCTGCCGCGCGTGCTGGGGCCGAGACGTTTCGCCGCTCGCAGGAAGACGCGGCGGAACAATATCCATGCCTGCTCATGCTCGACAACATGAATCCCAGTCGCATCGGCGCGATTCTCGACATGCTGCGCCGCGAGAATTTGTGGGATCACGTTTTGATCGAGGCCAGCGGCGGCATTTCAGAATCGAATGTGGAGGCCTACGCCGCTCGCGGCGTCGATGCCATTTCGATGGGCGCGCTCACGCATTCCGCCCGGGCGCTCGATATCTGCCAGAGGATTTCATAACCTTGGGAAAGAGGACGCCGTCATGACGAACGCAAGCGCCGTACAAGAAGCCTTTGAAACTCGCTACACGCTGCCCCTCGTCGAAAACATCACCGACACAGCCGAAGAGATTCGCAGAAAGCAGGAGCGCGTCCGCCAACTCTGCACCGAGCGCAACGCGATTCTGCTCGCGCACCACTATCAGCGTCCCGAGGTCCAGGAAGTGGCCGACGCCGTAGCCGATTCGCTCAAGCTTTCGCAGGCCGCCGCGAAGACGAACGCCGACGTCATCGTCTTCTGCGGCGTCCACTTCATGGCGGAGACGGCGGCCATCCTGCTGCCGGAGAAAATCGTTCTGTTGCCCGACCTGCGTGCGGGATGTTCGCTTGCCGCGGCTGTGACGCCCGAGGAGCTGCGCAAATGGAGGGAGAAGCTGCCCGGTTGCGTGGTGGTCGCGTATATCAATACCTCGGCGGCAGTGAAAGCCGAAAGCGACTACTGCTGCACTTCGGCCAACGCCGCGAAAGTGGTCTCCGCGATTCCTGCCGACAGGACGATCCTCTTTCTCCCTGACAAATTCCTCGCCACAGTCGTCGCGCGGCAGACCGGGCGCAGCAACATCGTCGCCTATCCGGGCTACTGCCACGTTCATAAGACGATCCGGCCCGAGCAGGTCGTCGAACTTCTCGACGAGCATCCCGATATCGAATTGCTGCTGCATCCGGAATGCGGCTGCGTCAGTTCCTGCATGGCGAAGGCGGTCGACGGCACGCTTCCCGCGGACCGCACCTTCTTTTTGTCCACCGAAGGCATGCTGCGGCATATCGGCGAGTCGCCGGCAACCGAATTCGCGGTCGGCACAGAGCTCGGCATCATGCACCAGCTCAATAAGAAATTCCCCGAGAAGAAATTTTATCCCGTGAACCCTAACGCCGTTTGCTCGTTCATGAAAACCATCACGCTCGACAGTGTGATCCGCTCGCTCGAAACTCTGACGCCCCAGATACGCGTGCCCGAAGACATCGCGCGCAAGGCGAAGCGTGCGATCGATCGCATGCTCGAGCTGGCGTAGACCCGCGCCCATGCTGAAAATCGGACTTCTCGGCGTCGGCGCCATCGGCAGAACGATTGCCACGGCGCTCGATCAAAAGCAACTGGATGCGGAATTGGTCGCGCTATCCGACCAGGACTGCGCCCGCGCCAAATCACTCTCCTCCGAGCTTTCGAGCCATCCGCCCGTCGTTTCCGTCGACGATATGATCGAGCGGTGCGAGATCGCGGTCGAGGCGGCCAGCCAGGCGGCGCTTCCGGAATTCGTTCCCAAGGCGCTGGCCCGCGGCCGCGACATGTTGATCATGAGCGTGGGCGGCCTGCTCGGCCGCGAAGAGTGGTTCCGGCAGGCGCGCGAAAAGGGTTGTCGCATCTACGTGCCCTCGGGCGCGATTGCCGGGCTCGATGGCATCAAATCGGCGTCGATCGGGCGAATCGAATCGGCGCTCCTGACGAGCCGTAAGCCGGTCGCCGCGCTGAAGGGATCGAAATACGTGATCGATCGCGATTTGCCGCTCGACACTTTCAAGGAAGACACCGTTATCTTCGAAGGCCTCGCCGAAGAGGCCGCTCGCGCGTTTCCCGCAACCTCGAACGTCGCAGCTTCGCTACGCCTTGCCGTCGATCCTCTGGCGCCGGTTCCCGTGCGTGTGCGCGTGGTCGCCGTGCCCGGCGGCACCGAAAACGTCCACGAAATCCGAGTGGAGGGCGAATTCGGTCGCCTGACGGTGAAGATCGAAAACGTGCCGTCCAAATCGAATCCGCGCACGTCGCAACTCGCGGCGTTTTCGGCCATCGCCACGTTGAAGAACCTCGCGCGCGCGCTCCGCGTCGGCACGTAGATTGCCTCCGATAGGCTCTGCTTCCCCCCGCGCGCGGCGTTGCCTCCTCGCTTACGCTTGCACAAAACGGTGATCGTTCCGCGGATCGTCATTGCGCGCCTGCGTGCGAATGCGATATAAACGCCGCGGCGCTGGCGGGGGAAACGACAATAGCCCGCCGCGCGTCACATAGCCTCAGAAGGAAGCCTAGAATTCTGTTTTGGGGGGAACCCGCATGAAGAAGGCGTATTGTTTGGTCGCACTCTTATTTCTCGCCGGTGCACTTATCCCGGCGCAAGCGCAGGACGAAACACCACCTCCTCCACCCGCGGCACAGGGACAAGGCGCTCCTCCGGCCGCCGCGCGCCCCGCGCAACGCCCCCCGGGAATGTTCATGGCGGCGCCGCTGCCTCACGGGGTGGTGAAAGACTACGAGCCCGTGACGGACGAGATGCTTCTGAACCCGCCGCCGGGCGATTGGCTGATGTACAGCCGCACCTACGACGCCTGGCGCTATAGCCCGCTGAAACAGATCAACAAGAAAAACGTCAATCAGCTGCATATCGCCTGGGTGCAAGGGCTGCCCGCGGGCACCACGGAGACGATTCCAATCGTGCACGATGGCGTGATGTACTTGATCGCGCCGGGCGCGGACGTGATGGCTGTCGACGCAACGGATGGCGACATCATCTGGCAGTACCACCGCGATTTCAAGGATCCTCGCCTCGGCGGCCAGGAGCGCACCAAGGCCATCGCGATCTATAAGGACATGGTCTACTACACGGCGCCGGACGGCTACGTCGTCGCGCTCGATGCGGCCACCGGCAAAGTCCGCTGGGAAACGTACAAGACGGACACGCAGAACACCTCCGGCGCAATCGTCGTCGACGGCAAAGTGATTTCCGGCGGCACGTGCGGTAAAGGGCGCGAGAGCTGCTTCATCGAAGCGGACGACGCCGACACGGGCAAGGAACTCTGGCGCTTCTACAACGTCGCGGCTCCGGGCGATCCGGGTTACGCATCGTGGGGCGGCGCGGACAACACGAATGACACGGCGTCCACGTGGGGCATGCCGGGAAATTACGATCCGGTTCGCAAGGTGATCTACTGGGGAATCGCGAATCCCGCACCGTACGAACGCCTCGCGCGCCATGGCGGGAACCCGGACGGCACTTCGCGCACGGCTCCTGCCGACCTCTATAGCAATTGCACGATCGCGCTCGATCCGCAGACCGGCAAGCTCATCTGGTATTACCAGCACCTGCCCGCTGACGACTGGGATACCGACCACACGCACGAGCGCACACTCGTCACCACGACCTACAATCCCGATCCAAAAGCGGTGAAGTGGTACAACACCACGGTTCCACTGGGATCGAAGCATGATGTGGCGGCGATGGTCGGCGAGAGTGGGATCATGTTCGTCCTCGACCGCAACGACGGCAAGTTCCTCTGGGCCGAGCCGGTCCCAGTCGACGCACCCAACCTCGCCATCTCGAATATCGACGAGAAAACCGGCGTGACCACGATCAACTGGGATGTGGTGATGAAACACCCGGGCGATCACCATGTGATCTGCTATTGGAACGGCCGCAGCTATTGGCCGACCGCGTACGATCCGGAAACGAATTCTCTCTACACCTCATATGTGGACAACTGCCTGGATATGACGGCGAATGGCGGCAGTGGAATCCGGCACGGCGTGCTCCGCGACGGCTCAAAGATGGATGCGCTCGCGGGCCTCGCCAAGGTCAATCTATCCACCGGGGAGATGCAGAAATTTGCAGTCCAGAACGCGCCCGGCACCGGCGCGATCCTGGCTACAGCCGGCGGCTTGATTTTCCACGGCGATATCAACCGCCGCTTCAGCGCATACGACGCCAAGACAGGCGAGCAGCTGTGGCAGTCCATCCTCGGCGGGCCGATCTCGGTCAGCACGATCACCTACGAGGTGAACGGCAAGCAATACGTCGCCGTGATTACCGGCGACAACCTTGCGAACGGCGTTCTCGCCCGGCAGAGCGGCGTGCAACTGACGACGGGACACAACGCGATCTACACGTTCGCGCTGCAATAGACCCGCGCGTTTTCGCGGAAACACGAAGCCCCGCCGATCGTCATAATCGGCGGGGCTTTTCGTTTCTTCGGGCGCAGTCGCGAAACATCCACGAGCCAAATTTTGGGCCGTAAAATCCCGGCAGGCTACGCGGATTTCGCCGCGTGCAAGTGATTTTCCCAGGCATTGCTGATACGGCGGATGGTTTCGCGGAGGCGCACGGCGAGATCGACAATCGTCTGCAGCCGCTGCGTCTCGATGGCGCTCAGCCGGTCCTTGTGCGCGAGCAGAAGTTCGGCATTGCCGAGAATTCCCGTGAGCGGGTTATTGATTTCGTGGCGGAACACCGTCGCGAAATCGCCATACAATTCCGTCCAGGGCGGACTAAATGCCGAGCGGGACGCCGAGGCCCAGCGCAGTCTCCGCTCCACAAGACCCGCCGCCAGGGGCGCAAAATCTCCGGTGCGTGCCACGAATTCAACGTTGCCGGCGGCTACCAGTCGCGCGACCTCGGTCTGCCGTTTGAGTGGCGCGACTAGAATCACCGGCGCCGAAACCGCGACGTGCCGCAGAAAATCTTCCAGCGATGCGTCTCCGATAAACTCGGAGTCCAAAAGAATCACCTCGATTGCGACGTTGGCCGCCACTTGGCGAAAATGCTCCAGGCTCGAAGCAACTACGAGCGCGGCCGTTCCTGGAACGCCTTTCAGCGCTTGAATCATGCGTTGCGCCACGTCGGGATCGGCAATGCCCAGGAGCGGAATGCGTTCCACGGCAATCGCGCAGGAGGTGATGAGGTTCATCTGCGTCACGTCCCTTGCTTCGCCACGGAAGTGAGTGCGCGATTTACGGCAAGCTTGATCTCTTCCACCAGGAAAGGCTTGGCGAGGTATGGCAGCTTGTTTCGATCGAGAAAGTCATGCGTGCGCGGCGAAAGGGTGTCGCCAGTGATGAAGATGATCCGGTCGCGGATCGGGCTCTTCGTTCGCACCAGCACATCGTAAAACCCCGCTCCATCCAGCCGCGGCATCCGAAGGTCGCAGATCACGAGATCGTAAACGCCACGCGACACGCGAGTCAGGCCTTCCTGGCTGTCGAGAACGGCCTCGGCCTGATGCCCTTCCTCGCGCAGAACGTCCACGACGAGTTGTGCCACCGTCGGCTCGTCTTCGACCACAAGAATCCGGCCCGTAGGCGAAGCCTCATTCCGTCCTGCAGGTTCGAGCAGCAGGGGAGCGCGCGAATTCGCCGGAACCGCAACGACCGGCAGCTCGACGACAAAGTGCGCCCCGCCACCGGGCTTGTTTTCAAAAGTCACTTCTCCGTGGTGTTGGTGGACGATGCCGTAGACGATCGACAGACCCAGGCCGGTGCCGAGGCCCGGCTGCTTTGTGGTGAAAAAGGGATCGAAGATCCGGATACGATCTCAGGCGACACGCCCGGGCCGTCGTCAGACACCTCGAGGACGATCCGATCGACCCCGTGATTCCCCAGCCCTTCGATGATGTGGCTGGTACGGATCAGGACGCGCCCGTGGCCGCGCCCTTCCAGCAGCGCGTGCTCCGCGTTGATCAGGAGATTCAGCACGACCTGCTGGAGTTGGTATGGATCGGCGACTGTTTGTGGCAAGCCCGGCGCGAGCTCGCATATCACTACGATGTTTTCCGTCTTCAGTTCGTAGCTGCGCAACGCCAGGGTGCGCTCCACGATCTCGTTGAGGTCCACCTGCGTGCGCTCGGGCGCCGTCTCGCGCGCGAAGTACAGCAGGTTCTTCACGATCCGCCGCGCGCGTTCTGCTTCCTGAGACACCTTTTTCGCCTGGGACAACTGGCTTGGATCGAGGCCATGCCCGAGCATCAGCTGCGCGTAGCCCATGATCGCGGTGAGCGGATTATTCAACTCGTGCGCGATGCCGGAAACCAGTTGGCCGAGCGCCGCCATTTTTTCGGTTTGCAGCATCTTGGATTGGATTTGCCGCTCGCCCGTCACATCCGTATAGAGCTCGAGCCATCCGAGCTGGTGGCCTTCCGCATCCAGGACAGGGCGCGAAAATCTCTCGAACACGCGCCGCGTCGGCCGCATCAGTTCCAGTTCATCGTGCTGCGGTTCCCCCGAACCGATCGCATAGGCCCTCCACGGGGCCGCGAAATCCGCTGGGTTGCGGAAACGCTCCGCGAGCAGCTCCTCCAGCGCATCCACACTCGCCGTATTTTCAACTTCGCGCGCGCTCAATCCGAACAATTGCCCGAATCGCGCGTTTGAAAAACGGATGCTGCCCAACGGATCGATGAGCAGCACTCCCACATGAATCGAATCCAGCACGCTTCGGAGTTCGGCTTCCAGATACCGCGATTTCGCCTCTGCTCGCTGCACGACCGGGCCGTCCTCGATACACAGAAGGACGTGCTGCGATCCGGAGAGAATCCAGCGCAGCGTGATGCGGACGGGAAATCCGGTCGTGAGCGACGCCTCGAAACTCGGCGGCCGCGCGGGACGCTGGCGCGGCGTCCACAGCGAGGCCAGTTGTTCCGTTGCCGGGTCCGCCAGAAAATCTCCAAGGCTGATGCTGCGTCGCGTCGATTCCTTGAGACGCAATACTTCGCGAGCCCGCGGGTTGGCCCTCTGAATCGCTCCAGACGAATCGATGATGACCAGAGCCTCCGCGCTCGAATCGAAAACCGCGGCGAACACTTCATCCCCATAGCCGCCCTTGGCGCCGAACCCCACCGGCGTGTGCCCAGCTTGATTCCGTGGCGACGGGTGGCCTGCATTGCTCATGGTGATCACATGTCTCATTGGCTCGACTACCAGCGCCAAACAACGATTCCGTAGCCGCAAAGGATCGCAACGCCGATTGCGATCGTGTATTCCGCCAAACGCCGCGCCGCTTCGGCCCAGCGCACTCGCCGTGCGAACTCTTGTCTCTCGCGCATGCACAAGTGCTTGCATAACTTTGACCAACCGGCACGCTACTCGAAGTCCCGATGTTTCAATGTATTGGAAGAAAAGGAGAAACCTCACACAGTGCGCAGCTTCCCACTTCGATACGAATGGAGACGAAAACGTCCCTGTCTAGGAATCGATTCGATTGATGAGCGAGATTAGGGAGGGGCCAACAACGATGCAAACAACGCGCGTCCGCGCGTATCAGCTGGCTTGTGCGTGCGATTCTGTTTCGTACTGCTTGAGTTTGCGATAGAGCGTTGTCTTGCCGATCCCCAGCAGCCGAGCCGCAGCGAGCTTGTCGCCGCCGGCCTCGCGCAACGCGCGCAAAATCGCGCGGCGTTCGAGCTCCTCCAGGGGCAACAGTTCGTCGGCCTGCGGCATGCGATCGCCCACTGCATAGTGCAGTCCTGACGGCAAGTCGCCCACGTGCAGGATGGGGCCAGAGCCGAGCGCTACAGCCCGCTCGATGGCATTTTCGAGTTCGCGGATGTTCCCGGGCCAGTCGTACGCGATCAGGCGGGCCATCGCCTCCTCGGAGATCGCGCGCGTGCCGCCTGCTTCGCTGAATTTCTCGAGGAACGCATTCACGAGCAGCGGAATGTCGCTCTTCCGTTCCCGCAAGGGCGGCAGCTTGATCTGCACGACGTTGAGCCGGAAGAAAAGGTCCTGGCGGAACTGACCCTGGCGCACCGCCGTTTCGAGATCCCGGTTGGTGGCAGCAATCACGCGCACCGCAATCGAAATGCGGTCGGTAGAACCGACGGGCTTCACTTCTTTTTCCTGAATCGCGCGCAAGAGCTTAGCCTGCAGATCGATGGGCATATCGCCGATCTCATCGAGGAACAGGGTCCCGCTGCCGGCCGATTCCATTAATCCGGTCTTCGCATGCATCGCCCCGGTAAACGCGCCTTTCACATAACCGAAGAGTTCGGATTCGATCAGCGTGGGAACGAGCGCCGAACAGTCCACCGGGACGAACGGCTTATTCCGCCGCGAGCCCGAAAAATGAATCGAGCGGGCCACCAGCTCCTTGCCGGTTCCGCTCTCGCCCAAGATCAGCACCGGGTAGTTGTGCTGGCTCACCTTCTCGATCAACCGGTACACGCGCTGCATCTTCGTTGAGGTGCCGATCAGCCCGCCGAATCCCGGGCGCGTGCGCAGCTGCTCGCGCAGGATGCGATTTTCCTGATCGACTTCGAGCAGCCGTACCACGCGATCAAGTTTTCCCCGCAATTCGGGAATGTGAAACGGTTTCGTCACGTAATCGGCCGCCCCCATCCGCGTGGCCTCCACCGCGCTCTCGATCGTGCCGTACTGCGTCAAAACCATCACGGCGGTCTGCGGGTAGACTTCGCGGACGTGCTTCAGGAGTTCGAGCCCGCCCATCTGCGGGATGCGGAGGTCCGTGATCACAATGTCGACGGGGTGCTGTTCCAGGACGTTCGAGTGCTTCCTCGGTCGTCGCAGCCATCCGGGCCTGCAGCCCCGCGTCGACAACCACCTCGCGGCACAGGTTTCTCGTCGCGTCTTCGTCCTCAACGATTAGGACGCTGATCGCGAACGGACCGTGCACCGCCACCGTCGCTTCTGCTCCAGTTGCGTACATGCGGGTTCTCCTTTCGGGATTCCCATTCCGGCGTGTGAATGCAAGAGAACTACCAACCGGGATCGCTGTCTTCTTTGAAAAGAGAGCCGTTATGGATTGGACCAACGTTCGATGGCGCGGAGTCTAGTGCCAAAAGGGAACGTTTTGCAAGACGGTAAAACTACTCACGCCGCTAAACCGCCAGACGACAGCAGGATGCAAATTCGGGAATGGCCTGGAATCCGAAATGGAAAGGGATCGTCTTCAGGATTAGAATATCGGGCAGGATTCGGAATCGTTTGGCAACTGCGCCGACCGCTTCCGACATCTCATGTAACCGAATCTGTTCGGTATCGCTTTCTATCCAGCAGAGAGCGCCAAGCCAAATTGAAAAGGAGAGTGCAATGAAGCGGACAATTCTGCTTCCGGCTATGGCTGCTTTGCTGGCCCTCGCGTTCCCATCCGTCTCAGTCGTTTTGGCTCAACACCAGGCTCCCAACTCTAACAGCGCCACGGCGCCGAATGAGGTGGCTCCTGGAACGCGCTTCTTGATCCGCCTCGACGACGAACTCGGCTCCCGCGATTCGAAAGCTGGGCGCCGCTTCACGGCCCACACGATTGAGCCGCTGGCGAGCGCCGGCGGCACAGCGCTTCCCACAGGCGCCGAGATACGCGGGCATGTCGACAAGGTCGAAGCCGCAGGCAAGACGGGCCGCGCCCGCATGTGGCTCACCTTCGACGATATTAGGACTCCCGACGGCTGGATCCCCCTGATCGCAATGGTTGACGACGTCCCCGGCGTCCATTCGATTCGCGTTGACTACGACCGCGAGGGCGAAATCGAGGTCACTTCCAGCAAACGCCAGCAAGCCGTCGAGGCCGCCGCAGCGGGCGCACTGGTGGGTGCGGCTGCCGGCGTGGCATCTCACAACGAAAAGGATGCGGCCATGGGAGCGGCGGTAGCGGCCGCCACGGCTTATATGGTCACCTCGGGCATCGGCCAGGAATTGGCCCTCGAGAAAGACACCAAAATCGAGATCATCCTCGAGCGGTCGCTCTATTTCGGACGGGGCTGACCCCGCCGGATAAATTGGGTTCGTCTGTCTTCAAATCTGACTTCGAGCAACGCCGAGGTGTGCCTGCAAGGCCTTCGAAGCCGCGACTTTAGCTTCCGCCTGGGTCCGCTTGGAATTACCGGGGACTGCTGGTAGATTCAATTCTAGATGGCGCCCGATAACCAATCCCAGCAAAGAATTCTCATTGTCGAGGATGAGGACAACGCCCGGAAGGGCTACGAAGCCCTCCTCCGCAAATGGAACTTTGAAGTGCTGGGCGTCGCCACCGGCGAGGAAGCGCTCGCAAAGTTCCAGGAGTTTAATCCGCAGGTGATGCTGGCTGATGTCGAGCTTCCTGGCATGAACGGGCTCGATCTGCTGCGCCATCTGGGCGACGAGATCCAGAGAATTCCCGTCATCATCATCACCGGGCGCGGCAGCGACGAACGCGTGGTCCAAGCGATCGAGGCGGGCGCGTTCTGGTACATCGAGAAGCCGCTCAAGCCTCCCGTTCTCCGCGCGCTCCTCGATCGCGCCTTTGGACGTTTGCGAGACCGCCAGGCGGTCGCCGTCCTCACCCGCCAGTTGCGCGACGCGGGCAAACTCGGCGTGCTAGTCGGTTCGTCAAGCCCGATGCAGGAAGTGATGAGGCAGGTCGAAACGGCGGCGCCCTCAACGGCGTCCATCCTCATCACCGGCGAAACGGGATCGGGAAAAGAAATGGTCGCCCGTTCGCTGCACATGCTCTCCCCGCGGGCCGACCGCCCTTTTGTCGCCATCAACTGCTCGGCGATTCCGGAATCGCTGATGGAAAGCGAAATCTTCGGCCACGAAAGAGGCGCGTTTACGGGCGCAGCGGAACGCCGCATCGGCTGCTTCGAACTGGCTCACGGCGGCACGCTTCTGCTGGATGAAATCGGCGAAATGCCGGCTCAAACACAAGCCAAGCTCCTGCGAGTTCTCGAGGATCACAAAGTCCGCCGCCTCGGCAGCAAGGTCGAAACTCCCGTGGATGTGCGCGTGCTTGCGGCCACGAATAAGAATCCGGAACAGGCCGTCGCGGATGGGCATTTGCGGCAGGATCTCTATTTCCGGCTCAACGTCTTTCACATTCACCTGCCGCCTTTGCGCGAGCACAAGGAAGATCTGCCGCTGCTGATCGAGCATCTGCTCGAAGAAATCTCCGAAAAGCACGGCAAGAAGGTTTCAGGCGTCGGCGCGGATGTGATGGAGCTTTTGCGTTCGTATCCGTGGCCCGGAAACGTTCGCGAGTTGCGCAACGTGCTTGAACGCGCGGCGATTGCTTCCGATCGCGGGATCATCGGGCGGCAGCACCTGCCGACCGATTTTGGCCACGCCGCGGCCACCGTCACGGCCGGCCTCAATGGCATGCGCTTTCCCATCGGCACGACCGTCGACGACATGGAACGTGAGCTCATTCTTCAAACTCTGTCGGCGACGAGCCAGAATAAGACGCGCGCGGCCGAACTGCTCGGAATCAGTCTGAAAACGCTGCACAATAAGTTGAAGGAATACGAGGCGGGGCGGAAAGATGCGTCTCAGCCTAAAAACTAAGCTCACGCTGGCCACCTCGCTGCTGGTCCTCGCGGTGGTGGCTCTGGTCTCGGCTCTCTATCTCGGGCGGCTCATGCGCCAGACCTTGCGGCAGGCGAACGACAATGCCAGCTTTGTCGCTCAGCAGATCTACAGCGCCTGCGGCAACGCACTCGAGCAGGCGACCGAGCGCGGCGACGCGCCTGCTTCGCTCGCTCCCGCCGATCTTCGCGACTACGTGCGGCGCGCTTTCGACAACAGCAGCACTCTCAACTCCCTCATCGAATCCGACGTTGGAATCTCAGCCACCATCTACGAAATCACGATCAGCGACAAGGACGGCATCGTGCTCCTGTCCAGCGACGCGTCGCTGCGGGACCAGAAAATCGCGACACGGCCCCCCATCAGCTCGCTCGTCCGCGCGGGATTCTTTGAGCAGCTCCGCGAACTGTATGGCCCGCCGCAGATCTACGAATTCTCGCTTCCTTTCGAAATCAGAACCTCGCCCTTCGGCGACATCCGCATCAGCTTTTCATCCGCCCTGATCCGCGATGAGATCTCACCCGGGCTTCGATCGGCCGGTACGTGGGCCCTCGGAGCTGTTCTGCTCTCGACGCTGTTCGCATTCCTCTTCAGCCGCGTGGCCCTCGCGCCGATCGAGCGGATTTCGGCCCAGTTGGACCGCATCTCCGCCGGCCAATTCGACGCCGGGCCTGCCGTCGAACGCGGCGACGAACTTGGCGCAGTCAGTACCAAGATCGTCGGCATCGGCAAGCAACTGCGGGACGTCCGTGAAATCTTCAGCACGTTGCGCGAAAACCTCGATCAGGTGATGAGCGGCTTGGGCGACGGCCTCCTTCTCTTTAATTCCGAGGGCCGGGCGGTGCTCGTCAGCCCTTCGGTGGAAAAATTTCTGGGCCGCCCGCCGGAAGAGTTGAAGGGCCGGCACGTGAGCGAAATCTTCTCGATGCGCCATCCCTTGCGCGGCGTATTGCAGATTCAAGGCGAGGAAATCTCGCCGGCCGAGGGAAGGGAATTGACGCTCGATGGAAAAGACGGGCCGCAACGCATCGGCGTGAACGTGCAGGTGATCCGCGAGCACGGTGCGCGGATGGGAACTCTCGTCACCCTGCGCGACGTGGAGTCGATCGAGCGCATCGGCAGCCAGCTCCAGGTCTCCGAACGCCTTGCTGCGCTTGGACGCGTGACCGCCGGGGTCGCGCACGAGGTGAAAAATCCGCTCAACTCCATGCGCCTTTGGCTGGAAGTCCTGAAGGCCAACATGCCAACCGATCCCGAGCCGCAGCAGGCCGTCAAGATGCTCGATAGCGAAATCGACCGGCTGGATCGCGCCGTCAAAACGTTTCTCAATTTCACCAAGCCCGTCGAAATCAATCTCGAAGAAGCGTCCTTGCCGGCGCTCCTCGCGGACGTTTTGGATGCGGCGCACCCGTCGATCGCCAAGGCCGGCCTCACGTTACAGGCCGCTTTGCCCGAAGTATTCCCTCCCGTCCTGGTGGATCACCAGCTGATCCACCAGGCTGTTTTGAACCTCCTTCTGAACGCCTGCGATTTCACCAGCCCGGGCGGAACGATCGCGCTCTCGCTCCGGCACAACAGCGATTACGCCATCATTGAAGTGCAGGATTCCGGCAAGGGAATCTCGCCGGAAGATCAAAAGAAAATATTCCAGCTTTTCTTTACCACACGCCCGGGCGGCACCGGCATCGGTCTCGCCAATACGTTTCGCTTTGTGCAGCTGCACAACGGGCGGATAGAATTTGAATCGGAGGCGGGACGCGGCACCACCTTTCGCATAGAATTGCCGCTCGGGCGGATTGCCGACGTTCCTGCGGGCAAGGTCCGCGATCTCACGCAGCCATTCGCAGCCGAGAAACGATAATGCCCAGCCGTTTCGACGATCGGATCGCTCTCGCGCTTTTGGCCTGCGCGCTTTCGCTCGTCACCGCAGGATGCGAAGGCAAGAGCGTGCACGCCTCGGTACCCGCGGCCGCTCCCGCGTCCACGCCGGCTCAAGCAGACCGACCCATGACTACGGCGCCCGATACCGACGCGACTCCTCCCACGGAAGTTGCTGCCGCTCCCCCGCCCTCGATTCCGGCGCCGCCTGCTCCCTCGCCGTCTGTCGCAATTCCGGCCACGACGCCCGTGCCCGCTCCGCGCCGGCCCTCCGAAGCACAGTCCTCCGGCGAAGGCGACTCAGAATCGGCCGCACGCAAGCCCGCCTTGCAGATCACTCCCGAGCTTTCCCCGGGGGATCAAGCGAGCTACGAACGCAAGACGGCTGACGACCTCGCCGTCGCCGAGAAGAACTTGGGCCAGGCAAACGGAAAGCAGCTGAGCGCCGCCCAACAGGATCTCGTCGCAAAGATCACGAGCTTCGCTTCGGAATCCCGCGATGCAAGCAAGAGCGGCGATTGGGCGCGCGCCCAGAATCTGGCTCAAAAGGCGCGTCTGCTATCCGTCGAGCTTCTGAATTCGCTGTGAACGCAATGAACTCCAACTCCGACAAGGATAGTTTGGCTTTGGCGGGCGCTTTCTCGCGGCTCCAGTCGAAATCTTTCGACAGGACTATTGGATTCGCGTCTCGTTTGTGATAATTGTTACGCTTATGTGAACGATGTCCAATTCGGAGGGAACCTATGCCGGCCACGACTCACGATATACGGCAGTCCCTGTACTTGAAGGATTCGGAGTTTCGCAGTCTCGTTGAAGAGCATTCTCGTTGTGAATCCCTCCTCGAAGAAATTCTCAACTCGGCGTACCTAAGCTCGGAAGATCTCCTGCAGGAAGCAACCCTGAAGAAAATGAAGCTGCGCCTCAAGGATCAGATGGAATCGATCCTGGCGCGCCACCGCCATTTACCGCACTAACGTCGAGTTGGCCATCCACTTCTGTCGTACAATACAGCTGTATTCGATTTAGGAGTGCCGTTGCGTCCCAGGCCGGCTGATTTTGTTTCGGCTTCGGCCTAAGAGGCGCTCTCCCCCAAATCTGATTCTTTGTGAGGCACAGCTCCCGCCCGGATGAAATCGGGCTTCCGCCACCATGGTCAAAGAAGCGTATCGCTTCGCAATTCCTCCGCTCGCCATCGGGGTCATCTGTATTTTCTTTGGATGGAAATGGCCGGCCGGCATTTTTATTTTCCTCGGCCTCTTCGTCTTCTATTTCTTCCGCGACCCCGAGCGTGCCATTCCCTCTGGCCCCGGCGTTGTCGTTTCGCCGGCCGACGGCCGAATCGTCGAGATCGTCGACGAACTCTTCGACTCGATCATGGGTCACCGCATCAGCATCTTCCTCGCGATCTGGAACGTCCACGTGCAGCGCGCCCCGGTCGCGGGACGCATCGCCAATGTTGTCTATCGTCCCGGCAAGTTCATGGGCGCGTTTCGCTCCGCGGCCTCTCGCGAAAACGAACAAAACGTCATCTATATCCATACGCCACAAGGAAACATGGTTTTCAAACAAATCGCCGGAGCCATCGCGCGCCGCGTGCTATGCTGGAAAAGCGCGGGTGAAGAAGTCGTTCTGGGCGAGCGCGTGGGCCTGATTCGCTTCGGCTCGCGCGTCGATATATGGCTCCCGATGGACGCGGAAATTGTCGTGAAGCGCGGCCAAAACGTCGCGGGCGGGGCGAGCGTCATAGCCAAATGGAATTCAACACCATAGATCCGATCGGCCAGGAAGAAGAGCCTCGCCGCCTGTTTCGCAATCATCGCTTGCGCCGCGGAGTCTATCTTCTTCCGAGCGCCTTCACGGTCGCCAATCTTCTTTGCGGCTACTACGCGATCCTCGCAACGCTCGATGGCCGCGCCGGCGATTTCAACAACGCCGCCTGCGCCATCGGCTATGCGATCATCCTGGACTCTCTCGACGGCCGCGTCGCTCGCGCCATGGGCACCAACAGCGAGTTTGGCAAGCAATTCGATTCCCTGGCGGACATTATCAGCTTCGGCATCGCCCCCGCGTTCCTGGCCTATGCCTGGGGCGTACGCGCCATGGCTGCTCAGGCCGCGCCTGATGCGCTTCACCTGACGCAGCTCGGCTGGCTGCTCGGTTTCGTCTATCTCGGCTGCACGGCCTGGAGGCTCGCCCGTTTCAATATTCAAGGAATGGCCGAGGGCAGCAGCCGGTTCTTTGTCGGCATGCCGTGCCCGGCAGCGGCCGGCATGATCGCCGCGACCGTGCACTTCTTCCAGATTCCGATTGCGGACGCTCGATTCTCCGTGCTTTGGTTGCTGCTCCTGGTTTTGCTTGGTGGCCTGATGTCCAGCACGATACGCCACTATAGTTTCAAGGATGTCGAGTGGGCGCGACGCCGCCCGTCTCTCTTCGTCGTTCTGATCGTCTTGTTGATCGGCGCGATCTTCATGTTCTCTGGCCCCACGCTGCTGGTGATCGCCACCGTCTATACGGCGCACGGCCTCGTCCTTCAGGGCGTCAAGACCGTCCGGCGCCGCGTCGCCTCGCGCCACGCCTGAGCTATGCCCTCCGGGCACGGCATTCTCCATCGCGTCGCCATCGTCGGCGCCTCTTCGCTGCTCGGTAAGGAACTGAAGCAAGTTCTCGAAGATCGCCATTTCCCTGCGAGTGACATCATCCTACTCGATGAGAGCGTCATGGCCGGAACCCTCACGGAAGCGGCCGGTGAACCCACGTTCATCCGTGCGCTTGAAGAAGACAGCTTCGAGGGTGCGCGTTTCGTCTTCTTCGCCGGCACGCCCGCCGACGCCGAACGCAACTGGCGCACAGCCCAAGCGGCAGGCGCCACCGTAATTGACCTCACCGGCGCTCTATCGGCCGCGGCCCCCGACCGATCTGGCTCTGTCGCATGGATCCCGTCTCTCGCAGCCGTATTGCCGCCGGAAAGTGCGCCAAGCCCCTCGTCGAAGCCTGTGGCTTACCCTTCTCCCGCGGCGCCCGTGATCGTCGCATGCACGCTCGCTGCTGGTTTCGCGAAGCTTCAGCCCCAGCGAATCGTCCTGCTGCTCTTTCCCCCCGTCTCCGATCGCGACCGGGCCGGCATCGAGGAACTCGAGAGCCAGACGGCCAACCTGCTTTCCTTCCGCGAAATCGACCGCACCGTCTTCGACGCTCAGGTCGCTTTCAATCTCCTCGCGCGCTACGGCGAAGCCAGCAAGCCTCGCGTCGAAGATGTGCGCGCTGCAGTCGCGAGCGACGTAGTCCGCTACCTCGCGGGCCGCGCGCCCGTCCCTGCAATTCAACTGGTGCAAGCGCCTGTATTTTACGGGTATGCTTTCGCTGCGTACGCTGACCTGGCGTCGCCCAGCAAGGCCGAATCGTTCGGCCAACTCGAAGCGGCATTTGCCGGCCTTGGCGTGAAAGTAGCCGCGCCGGACGATGCCTCGCCGACCAACGTCAGCGTCGCCGGCGAGAGCGAGATTCACCTCGCGCGGATCGAGCCGGATCCCAGCATCGAAAGCGGCGCCTGGATCTGGGGGGTGGTTGATAATCTGCGGCTTGCAGCCACCAACGCAGTGCGCATCGCGGAGGAGCTTGTTGCGAAGTTGCCTGATTGAAATACCGCCGCGTCGCGCATCGCGGTTTGCAAGGATGCGGTGCGCGCCCTTATCGTTCTCCGTCTTTCTTGCCACTCTCGCGATCGCGATTTTCATCCAGGGTTGCGGCTACCACGTTGCCGGGCACGCTGCGAATCTGCCATCCGAATGGACCACGATCGCGATTCCGGCGTTCAAGAACGACACGACGCGGTATCGCATCGAGCAGCGTTTTACGGAAGCAACGATCCGCGAGTTCATCACGCGCACGAAATACCATGTCGTGCAGGACCCCGCGTCCGCCGACGCCGTGCTTCATGGCGAAGTCCTCTCGATCGACACCACGCCGGTGCTGTTCAACGCGACCACGGGCGAAGTCACCACCATGCTGGTCACCGTGCACACAAAGATTTCCCTCATCGATAACCACACGCAGAAACCTGTGTACCACGATGACGACATGGTTTTCCGCGACGAGTATCAGATCTCGACCGACGTGAACAGCTTCTTCGAGCAGCAGGACCCCGCCCTCGAGCGCATGTCTCGCGATCTCGCTTCGCACATTGCCGCCAGCGTGCTGGAGGGCTTCTGATGGCTTCGACATCCCCTGAAAAACTCCTCGAACAGCTCGCTCGCGGCAAAGCCATTGGGGCCGTGCTTCTTCTCGGCGCCGACCACTACCTGCGCGAGATGTGCCGCAACCGGATTATCGAAGCGTGCGTCCCGGAGAATGTCCGCGACTGGGCGCTCGCTCGGCTCTCCGCTCGCGATGCGGGATGGGACGAGATTCTGCAGCGCGCCGAAACTCTGCCGATGCTGGCGCCGCGCCAGGTGATCGTGGTCGAGGACGTGGAATCAGTCGAAAAGCTCGGCGAAAAATCGCGTGAGGAAATCATCGCGGCGCTCGAGAAATATCTGAGTTCGCCTGCGCCATTCACGGTTCTCGTGCTCGAAGCCTCCGAGCTCGATGGCCGGCAGAAGTTCCGCAAGCTTCTCGGCGAGAAGGCGCTGGTCGTCGAGTTGACCATCGGCGGAGAATCCGCCGCCGCGCTCGCCGCGCAGATGGCGAAGGATCTCGGCGCCGAAATCGACCGCGATGCCGCCGCGCTGCTGGTTGATATCGTCAACAGCGAGCCCGCCCGCATCCACGGCGAACTCGAAAAACTCGCCACCTACGCGCTGGGACGCCGCATCACCGCCGCCGACGTGGAAACTCTGGTGGTCGCGGCCCGCAAGAATACCGTCTGGCAGCTCACCGATATGCTCGCGAGCCGCAGGCGTCGCGACGCCCTCGCGTTCCTCGATAATCTCCTGCGCGAAGGCGAGCAGCCGATCGGCATTGTCGGCGCGCTTGCTTGGACCTATCGCAAACTCATCGAAGCGCGCGATCTTCCCGCCCACACCGGCGGTTTTCAAGCCGCGCGTCAGCTTGGCATGCGGCCCGAGGCCGCCGAAGCGGCCGTACGCCAGGCGCACCGCGTCCCGAAAAGCGAACTCCTCGCTGGTCTCGTCGCTCTCGCAGAGGCCGACAGCCAGCTGAAGTCCTCGAATCCGGACCCGCGCGCTTTGATGGAATTCCTGATCGCGCGCCTCACGACGCCCGTATCCGCACTCGTTTCCCACGCCAGGTAACGCAAAAAGAAAAGGCGCCCCGAAACCTCGGAGCGCCTCAACGAAAATCGTTTGTTGCCGCTGCTACTTCTTCGCCTGCAGCCCGTTCAACGCGAGCGCCAGCCGCGATTTGTACCGGTTCGCGGTGTTCTCGGCCAGCGTGCCTTTGCGAATTGCCTTGTCGAGCTCGGAAAATGTCGCCGACATCAATTTGTCCGCGCCGGCTTTATCCGCGGCCGTCAGCGCCGCCCGCATCCGGCGCAACGCCGTGCGGACCCTCGTGCGATTCATGCGGTTGATTGCCGCGCGCCGCTCGGCCTGGCGGATATTCTTGAGGACCGATTTCGTCTTCTTTCTGTGCTTTACCGGCGTACCCTGAGCCATTCATTGCTCCTTAGCGTTGGTTTCAGATGAACCAGAGTAGCGGACCAGACCACCCCTGTCAATTTCGATGCCTCTTATCGGCACGCTAACAAGCGAGACTGCAGCGTTCCTGTCTTGCCAAAAAGTGTCGCGCGACATACGCTCAATGGGCGACGAACGCCCCCCTCGCTCATGGCGACCAAGAACAATTCGAAACCCAAGCCAGACGACATCAGCGGAGGCTGCCTCTACGTTGTCGCCACTCCCATCGGCAATCTCGAAGACATCTCGCTCCGCGCCCTCCGCATACTCAAGGAAGCCGACGTGATCGCCTGCGAAGACACGCGCCAGACGCAGAAGCTCCTCTCGCACTTCGATATCTCAAAGCGCCTCGTCAGCTATCACGAGCACAATGAAATCACGCGCGCCGCGGAACTCGTCATCGAGCTCGAGCAGGGAGCGAAAGTCGCTCTCGTCAGCGACGCCGGCACGCCCGCGATCTCCGATCCCGGCCACCGCCTGGTCAGCCTGTGTCTGCGCCACGGAATCGAAGTCGTTCCCGTGCCCGGGGCCTCGGCGTTCGTCGCCGCTCTCGCGGCATCGGGAATGCCCGTCAGCGAATTCATCTTCGTGGGATTTCTGCCGGCGCGGCCCACGGCACGCCGAAAGGCCCTGCGTGATTTGGCGCCCGAACCGCGAACCATCGCGATCTACGAGGCTCCGCATCGGGTGCTCGACACGCTCGAGGACGCGCTCGAAATCCTGGGCAATCGCCCCGCGGTAATTGCACGCGAAATCACCAAGGTCTACGAGGAGTTTCAGCGGGGCCACATCGAAGACCTGCTCGCCGCCGCACAAAAGAAGGCCCCTCGCGGCGAAATCACTCTCCTCATCGGCCCGCCCGATGGACATGCGACCCACGCCGACGCGGATCTGCCGACAGCAAGTCTCGTCCCACTCGCGCGCCGCGTCGACGAAATCATGAACGACCGCGGAATCGACCGCAAAGCCGCCCTGAAACAAGCCGCCCGCGAGCGCGGCATCACTCGGCGCGAGGCCTACAAGCAGCTTCTGATCACGCGCGACGAGTGACCCGCTCGCGCGTCCCCGGCCTGCCCGAAAATCCCGCGGCATAAAGCCTCCGACAATTCGCTTGACACGGATTCTCCTATCCGCTACATATTGTAGCGCTACAATGGCTAACACATACGGAAAGCGCCCAAAAGGCCTCGGCGAAGTCGAACAGTCGGTGATGGATTATGTCTGGGCTCACGGGCCGTGCTCGGCGGAATCCTGCCGCGAGGCTCTTGCGCCCACCCGCCCCATGAAGGAATCGACCGTGCGAACAATTCTCAGCCGGCTGGAGCACAAAGGGTTCGTCTCCCACGAAGTCGAGGGCCGCACCTACATCTATCGCGCCGCCGAGGCGCGGCAGAACGTGGCCGTGCGCGCCGTGAAGAGCATCATCGATCGCTTCTGCGGCGGGTCGGCGGAAGAACTTGTCGTTGGAATGGTCCATCACGCAATGATCGATCGCCAGCAGCTTGAACGGCTCACTCGAAAAATCGCGCAGGAAAAAACGAAGGCAAAATCCACAACCGGAGCCAAGGGCGGCTCCGGCAGGAAGGAACATTAGCTTATGTCGCCCGCAACGATCCATGCAGGTACGATTTTCCTGGCCAACATCCGAGACGCCGCCGCACGTTCGCTCTTGCTCGGGTGCTTCGTAGCCGCGTCGCTCTGCGCATTCCGTATCAAGAGTGTGCGAACGAAGCTGCTCGCCTGGAAAGGCATGCTCCTCGCTGCTCTTGCGATGCCTCTGCTGATCGCATTCTGCCCTGCCATCCAACTCGCTGTACCGGTGCCGAATCTGCCGGAACGCGCCGCCATCATCCGGGCCGAAGCGCCGCAAGCTGTCGCGGCCTATCCAGCCATGATCGCGCCTGACGTTGCGACCGCGCCGAGCGCGGCCGGCCGCGCGCCGGTGACGTCCCAAACAACCTCCTCGTCAGCAGCGGCGCCTGCCGCTTCCACCGGGCATCGCCAGGTTCCGTGGCTCGTTCTTGCCGTCGCAGCGTATCTGGCGATCGTTTTGGCTTTTCTCCTCAGGCTGGCCGTCGGCATTCGCTATGGAAAGCGGCTCGAGGACGCTGCTCTATCCATCCGCGATTTGCGAACAACGGAGATTCTTTCCGCCGCTTCCTGCGCCGCTGGATTGAGTGCGACTCCCCGGCTCGCGGAATCCGAGATGCTCTCCGTGCCGCTGATGCTGGGCGTGCGCGAACCTGTGATTCTGCTCCCCGCCGGCTGGCGCAACTGGGACGACGAGGAATTTGCGGCCGTGCTGGCGCACGAGCTTTCGCACATCGAGCGGCGCGACGCGCTTTGGCAGCGCTTGACGCTGATTCATCGCGCGATCTTCTGGTTCAGCCCGCTGGCGTGGTGTCTTGAACGCCATCTGGCGGACCTCTCCGAGCAGGCAAGCGACGAAGCCGCACTGGCCGGCGGCGCGGATCGCGCGCGGTACGCGGAAACCCTGCTCGGCTTCTTCGCGGAACTCGAAGCGGCGCCGGAACGCGTGTGGTGGCACGGCGTCGCGATGGCTAAAGCCGGACAAGCGGAAAAGAGAGTCGAGCGAATTCTGGCGTGGAGGATAGCAATGTCGAATGCGATGTCGAACAGACTCACGAAGGCTCTCGCGATATGGCTGGCGATATGCGCAGTACCGGTTGTCGCGCTGACGGCGTCCCTGCATCCCTCGTTTTTCAGCTTGCAGGCGCAGCAAATTCCTGCGCTCCCTCCTCCTCCGCCGCCGAAACTCGCGCCCCCCGCCAATCCGCGCGCAAACTCCGAGCCCGAGCCTGCTCCATTGCCGGCGGTTGCGCCACTTCCGAATCTGCCGAACGATCCGAGCGAACCCAGCGCCTCCGACGCGGCGCCAAATGTCGTGCCTATGCCGCCGCTGCAACAAGTTGCGCCGGTGCCTTCCGAGGCGCAGGTCTCGGTAACACCGCCCGCGCCACCAGCGCCGTTTCAGGGCTGGGGCAATTGGAACTGGGGAGCCAACGATTGGCCCTGGGGCTCGCGCTTCGTGATCGTCACGCGGGGTTCAGAGCCGTGGATGGCGTCTGGTTCCGACGAGGATATACAACACGCGAAATCGCTTCGCGACAAAATGCCGGGCGATTTCATCTGGTTCGAGCGCGACGAAAAATCCTACATTATTCGCGACCAGGCCACCATCGACCGTGCGAAACAGCTATGGGCCAACCGCGATGATTTCGCAAAGGACCAGGAGGCTTTCAGGGAAAAACAGGAAGAGCTCGGGAAGGAAATCCGCGAGCAGGTGCAGCAGAAAATGGCCGACATCCGCGTGAATATCCCCGATCTCACGGCGGAGATCCAGAAACTCCAGTCGGAAGTGAAAGACCTCAACGTAAGAGGCGCGACCCTGCAGCAGCTGGGTGACCTTCAAAAGGAAGTCGGCGAGCTACAGCGCGAATTGGGCGAGACTCGCTGGCAAGCTGGAAACCAGATGAACGATCTCGGACGCCAGGCGGGTGACCTGGGGCGCCAAATGGGCGAATTGGGCCGGCAAGAGGGCGAGATCGCGCGGCAGCAAGGGGAACGGGCCCGCCAGGCGGCAGAGCAGATGAAACAGCTGCTTGACGATGCGATCGCGAAAGGCCTCGCGAAGCCCGAGTGATTTTACGAAAGAGCTGAGCTGGAGCTAACGGCGGCGCGGCAAAAGAAAGTATCGACGCGGTCGAGGATTTCGCCGGCTGTCTGCGAGTGATGCACTTGTTGCCGTAATTCGCCGCCATTGCGTACGCCGTGCGTGAAGAGCGTCGCAAACTGTTTCATCTTCCCGATCGCGTCGGGCATTTCTGCGTCGATCAGGCTGCGGAAATAGCCTGATAGCAGCCGGTAGCGATCGCCTTCCGTCGGCTCGTCATAACGCCCGGTCGCGATGTAGTCTCCGATCTGCCGGAAGATCCACGGATTCGAAGACGCGGCCCGCCCGATCATCACCGCATCGCAGCCCGTTTCTTCGATCATGCGCACCGCATCCTGCGGCGTGCGAATATCACCGTTGCCGATCACCGGAATCCGCACGGCTTCTTTCACGGCGCGAATCACGCTCCAGTCGGCCATGCCGGAATATCCCTGCATGCGCGTGCGCGGATGCACCGCGACGGCTTCGATCCCGATCCGCTCGGCCATGCGCGCCACGTCCACGGCAACGATGTTGTTCTCGTCCCAGCCGGAGCGGATCTTGATCGTCAGCGGAATACGCACGGCCGCGCGCACGGAGCGAAAAAGCCGCTCGATCAAGGGCAAATCGCGCAACAACCCCGACCCTCCGCATTTCACCACTTTCTTCACCGGGCAGCCCAGATTGATGTCGACGTGATCGAATCCCAAATCCTCGGTCAGCGCCGCCGCCGAAGCCATCACCTGCGGATCGGACCCGAAAATCTGCGCCGCGATCGGCCGCTCGTCCTCGTCGAAATAGAGGTACCGCAGCGTGCGCGCGGCCTGTCGCGTGAGCCCTTCGGCGCTGGTGAACTCCGTCATGATCAGCCCGCACGAGCCGAGCGACCGGATCACGCGCCGGAACACGGTGTCCGTCACGCCCGCCATCGGCGCGAGGATCGTCGCCGGGCGCATCGCCACATCCCGAATTTTGAGTTCTGCTGGAAACATAGAAAGAGAGTCGCGCTAGACGCGCGTGCTGTCGAGCCGTTCTCGCGCGAAGGTTTCGCCTGCCTCAACATTGGCCGCCAGCGGTGCAGCAGCGCCGACCGACGCCGATGCGCTCACGCCTACAGCTCGCCGCCCTGCCGCGCCGTTTACGAGATGCGTCAGCAACGCTTCCTTCGAGCCGCCGAAAAACCCTTCGATCACCTGCCCGAGCGCCTGCGCCCGCGCTTCCTCCGCGCTGAGCCTTGGCCGGTAGACGTACGCGCGTCCCATCTTTCGCCGCTCGACCACTCCCTTGCGCGCCAGCCGGTCCATGATCGTCATGATCGTGGTGTAGGCGCGCGCGCGACGCGGCGCCAGCTGGTCGCGAATCTCGCGCACCGTGCCCTCGCCGATCGGCCACAGCGTGTTCATGCAATCGAGCTCGAGAGGCGCGAGATCGAGCACCGAACGCTTCGACAAATGCGGAAGCAAGGGACCCTTTTCGATCGTTTCGTTCAGCGGCAGGCTCATCTTTTTTCCGCGTCCTTTACAGCGCCAAAAGGCAGGGTCGCCGCCGTTGCGGCGATGGGGCCCTTGTCGTTCAGGAACGGCTTCGTCCGCAGCACCGACCGCCGCAGCGAAGGATTCCGTTCCGTCCAAATCTCCTCGCCGCTTGTGGAATCCAGCGTCGCGTACACGCCCGCCATCTTCGAATCCAGATCGTCGATGAAGTGCAGCGCCAGCGCCTCCGGAATCTGCGGCAGCGCAGGCGAGCCGAACTCGTACGAGCCGTGGTGGCTCAAGATCAGGTGCTCCAACAGAACGCCGAGCGGTTCCGGGAATCCCGAAATCGCCTTCCGCTTTTCTCGCACCAGCGCCGCGCCGATTGTGATGTGCCCGAGAAGCCGGCCTTCCGTCGAATAATCGATCGCGCGAGTGTACCTCAACTCGTCCAGTTTTCCGATATCGTGCAACACCACGCCCGCGAGCAGCAGGTCCGCGTCGAGTTGCGGGTAATGCGCCGCCACGCCCGCCGCCAGGCCCATCAGGCTCACCACGTGCTCGAGCAATCCCCCGAGATAGGCGTGATGCATCGTCATCGCAGCGGGCGCGCGTTTCAATTTCGGTGCGATGGCCGGATCATCCACCACGCTCGTGAGCAATTGTCTTAGCCACGGATTCTTCATCTCGCCGATTGCGTCGCGCAGCCGCCCGTAGAGCTCTTCGACGTCGTACTTCGTGTGCGGCAGGAAATCCCCGAGGTCGTAATCGCGTTCGAGCGCCGGAACGATCTGCTCGAGCGTCAATTCCTTGCGCCCGTTGTAAAGCTTCACGCGTCCGCGAATCTGCACCACGTCGTCGCACTCGAAGGTCGCCGCCAGCGGCGCGTAGTTCTCCCACATCTTCGCCGGGATAGTCCCGGTACGGTCGGCGAGTTCCAGGTGCAGCCACGAAGTTCCGGTTCGCTGCGATGTGCGGACTTCTTTCTCGCGAACCAGGAAGAGCGAAGCCACCAATTGTCCGTCCGCGAGATCGGTGATGAAGTGAGATTTCATAGACCGCCGTTGACGCTCGGCAGCGCCATCTTGTGTTTGCCCTTCTTCTTTTCGACCGCGTCCGGCGTCGGCGCCACTTCCTGGATCACGGTCGCGCCCGGCACCGCGGCCGTGTCCGTAAATCCGGGCTTCACCGTGACGTAGCTCTCTTCGCGCAGCTCTGCTAGATAGCTGCGCATTGCAGGATCCATCTTCTGCTTGTAGATGACGTTTGTAATCTGCTCCGACACCTTGTCGAGCGGCTGCAAGCCCGCCTGATAGTGCTCGTTCACCTTCAGGATCTCAAACCCGGTCTTCGTCTGGATTACGTCGGTGATGCCGTTCCTATCCAGTTTGAAGACCGCATCCGCAAGCTGCGGCGCCAATTGGTCGCGCTCGTAAGTTCCCAACCCGCCGCCGTCCTGGGCCGTGGATCCCTCCGAGTGCCGCTTCGCCAGCTCCGCGAAGTCGTCGCCATTCACGATCCGCTTGTGCAGGTCGTCGGCCTTCGTCTTGATGGCTGCAATCTCTTCGGGAGTCTTTCCCTCCGTGCTCAGGAAAATCTCGGAAAGATCCACCTGCTCCTGCCGGACGAAGTCCTGCTTGTGGGCGTCGTAATATTTCTTGATCTCATCGGGGCCGATGTCCATCCGGCCGCCTACTTCCTGCTGAATCACTTTTTGCGTCAACAGGCCGTTGCGCATCTGCTGTTTGTAATCTTCCCAGACGATCCCCTGCTTCTCGACGGCCTTCTCCAGATCGTCCATCGTGGCGAGATTGTTCTCTTTGCGGACCTCGTCCAGCCGCTTCACCAGGTCCGCCTCCACGTCGATATCCATGTCCTTGGCGCGCTCGATCAGAAGCTGTTGATCGATCATGTCTCGCAGCAGGTTTTTCTGCCGCTCTTTCATCTGCGTCTGCAGCTCTTCCGGCGTGCAACTCTGGCAATCCTGCCGGACCTCTTCCCCAGCCCCTGCGCCGCCTTCTGATAGTCGGAAAGCGTGATGATCTGATTGTTCACGCGCGCCACGATCTCTTCCACCAGTACGTCCTTCGACGGTGGCGCCGTCTGCGATTGCGCGCGCACTCCGGGCGTTGCGAAAAACACGGCAAAGCCGGCCAGCCATGCTACGGAAAGCAAATTTCGATTTTTCATGTGGTCTCTCGCGAAATTCTATCTCTACGATTGTAGTTGCCGCAATACGTTTCTCACTGCCTCCATCACGCCGCCTTTGTACCCTTTCCAGTGCAGCCAGAGTACTCCGGTCGGATCGAGCCTCATGTCCCGGTGTTTTCGGATCAGTTTCACGATCTGCTCCGGACCGAGCGGCGTGTCTTCGTGAAACTTGATCGCCACCTCGTCTCCGCGGCGGTCAATGGAAGCCACCAGCAGCTTCTCCGCTTGCGCCTTCAGCACCGCGTAGTCCAGTAGGTTCACCACGGCCGGCGGCGGCGGCCCGAACCGGTCCTCGAGCTCCTTCCGCTCTTCGTCGCGCGCCGCATCCGAAATCACGCCGGCGATGCGCTTGTAGATTCTCAGCCGCAGATTCTCGCTGTCGATGTACTCCGACGGAATGCGCATGTCCAGGCCCAGGTTGAGCGTCGCGCGCCGCTCCGGCGTCACCGCCTCGCCCTTCCGCTCGGCGACGGCTCGCTCCATCATCTGGCAATACATGTCGAAGCCGACCGCCTCGATGTAGCCGTGCTGCTCGCGCCCCAGCAGGTTTCCCGCGCCGCGCAATTCCAGATCGAGCGCCGCGATCCGGAATCCTGCGCCGAGATCGCTGAATTCCTTGAGCGCCGCAAGGCGCTGCCGCGCGATCGGCGTCAGCGGCACGTCCGGCGGTACAAGCAGATACGCGTACGCTCGCTGGTTCGACCGTCCCACTCGCCCGCGCAATTGGTACAGCTCCGAAAGCCCCATACGATCCGCGCGATTGATCACGATCGTGTTCGCGCGCGGGATATCGAGCCCGTTCTCGATGATCGTCGTCGATACGAGCACATCTGCCTCGCCGCGGACGAACTTCATCATCACCTTCTCAAGCTCCGTCTCGCGCATCTGGCCGTGCCCCACCACAATCCGCGCGCGCGGCACGACCCGCTTCACAAGCGACGCCAGCGAGGCGATCGACTCCACGCGATTGTGCACAAGGAACACTTGCCCGTCGCGATCCAGCTCCTCTTCGATCACCTTCTGTACCAGGCTCTCGCTGAACGGCGCAACCGTCGTCTGGATTGCCAGCCGGTCCTTGGGCGGCGTCTCGATCAAACTCATGTCGCGCAATCCCACGAGAGACATGTGCAGCGTGCGCGGGATCGGCGTCGCCGACATCGTCAGCACGTCCACGTTCTTGCGCATCTCCTTCAGCCGTTCCTTATGCGCCACGCCGAATCGCTGCTCTTCGTCGACGATCAGCAGTCCCAGGTCGTGAAACTTCACGTCCTTCGAAAGCACCCGGTGCGTGCCGATCACCACGTCCACCTTGCCGGCCTCGAGTTCTTCAAGCGTCTTCTTCTGCTCTTTCTCGTTGCGGAACCGGCTCAGCATCTCGATGCGCACCGGGAACGCGGCGAATCTTCGCCGGAAGGTCTCGTTGTGCTGAAAGGCCAGCACCGTCGTCGGCGCGAGCAAGGCCACTTGCTTCGAATCCGACAGCGCCTTGAATGCCGCACGCATGGCGACCTCCGTCTTGCCGTAGCCCACGTCGCCGCACAGCAGCCGGTCCATCGGCAGCGTCGATTCCATATCGCGCTTTACATCTTCGATGGCCTTTAGCTGGTCTGGAGTTTCCTCGAACTCGAAAGCATCTTCGAATTCCCGCTGAAAATTAGAATCCGGCTGGAACGCATGTCCCACCGCCGTCTTGCGTTCGGCGTAGAGCGCAAGGAGCCCGTCCGCCATGTCGTCGACCGACTTCCGCACCCGCGTCTTGCGCGTCTCCCAGACCGTGGTGCCCAGGCGGTCGAGCGCGGGCGGCTCGCCTCCCAGCGATTGATACTTCTGGACCAGGTCCAGCCGTGCGAGCGGCACGTAGAGCTTCGCGTCGTCCGCGAAGTGCAACAGCATGAATTCGCCCGTCGCGCCCTCGACCACCACTTGCCGTAATCCGTCGAACTGCCCGATGCCGTGATCGACGTGCACCACGTAGTCGCCCGGCTTCAGGTCCGAGAAATCGCTGAAGAAACTCGCTGTCTTCGGCCGCGCTCGCTTGCGCTCGGGCGGCGAAAGCGTCTCGAAAAGATCGGCGGTGCCGTAGATCGCCAGTCGTGCTGCGGGAAACACTACGCCCTCGGCCAGCGGCGCTTTCACGATCACCATCGCCGGCGCGTTGCTGCTGCTGCCCTCCTCCGCCAGCCGCGCCACCGTCACGTTCTCTTCCAGCTCGCCGAGCCGGTAAGGCAATTCGTATTCGTGGCAGATGTCGGCAAAGCGTTCGAGCTCTCCGGTGCTCGCAGCGGACACGATCACGTGCTCGCCCTCGCCGAGCCGCCGCCGCACTTCGCCCATGAACGCCGCCACGTTGCCGTGGTACCGCGTGGTCGGCTGCGTTTGCACGGCGAGCGGCACAGCACCTTCGACCGCGACCCCGAGATGCTCGACCGCGAGGCGCGGGAAGAGTTCGAGTGCGAGCAACCACTCCTCTTCGCTCAGCACGTAACGGCTGGCTGGCTCCGCGAGCGGATCCTCCGTTTCCTCGAATCCCCGGTCGAGCCGGGCGCGATACTTTTCGATCGCACTTGTAATCAGCGACGGCTCATCCAGCACCACCAGCGGATCGGTGGCGAGATCGAACAGCACGCCGTTGCGCTCGTGCTGCAGCATTTCGCGAAATTCCCACCCGGGAGACAGGCCCTCCGGCAATTCGCTGTCCTCGCGGCCCGATTCCGACGACACCCGCATCGGTTCGAGCACCTGGACCTGCCGAAGCGTTTCCGTCAGAGGCAAGAGCGTCGCGCGCTCCATCGGATTCGTCGAGCGCTGCGTGTTGGGATCGAATGCCCGAATCGACTCGATGGTGTCTCCGAAGAGTTCGATGCGGACCGGCTGCGGCGTCTCCGGTGAAAACACGTCGATGATCCCGCCGCGCACCGAATACTGCCCCGGCATCTCGCACGTCGTGTGCTTCTCGTATCCCGCGCCGCTGAGAAACTCGATGAAATCCTCGTGTCCGATCGACTCATCGCGCGCGATCGTGCGCGCCAGCCCCCGATAAAACTGCGATTCGCGCATCCGCCACAAAACCGCTTGCGCCGGGGCAATCACGATATCCGCTTCGCCCGTCGCCAGCCTCCACAGCGCCACCGCGCGCGCCTCCGAAATCTCCGCGTGCGGCGAGCGCCCTTCGTACGGCAGCACGTCGTGCGCAGGAAACCACGCCACTCGGCGGCCGGGCTTTCCCGTCACCGCTTCGTAAAACCAGCGCATCGGATCGAGCAGCGCCTCAGCGCGCTGGTTCGATTCGACCACCACGATGGCAGGCCGCCCCAGCTTGCCGAACACAATCGGAACCAGCAGCGCTTTCGCGGAATCGGTGAGGCCCGAGAGATCGACCTTGCCTCCCTCGCGGCGCAGCCGGTCGCACGCGTCATCGAGAGCCGCCTGGCGGCCGATGCGCCCGAAAAGTTCGGAAACCAGCGGAAGAATCATGTACGGAGATGGGCGATGCGTTCGATCAATGGCGCCGTGGAATAGCCCGGTTCGAGCGGGATGTGCACGACCCTGCATCCCAGCGCTTCCAGTTCGCGCTGATGGACGCCGAATTCGTGCTGCGCCCCGGAGCCGCCCTCGACAAACACGTCGGGCACGAAGTTCAGCAAGAACTGTTGCGGAGAGAGCTCGTCAAACGGGACCACAAAATCCACCGCAGCGAGAGCCGCGACGATTTCCATCCGCTCGGTGGCCGGCGTCACCGGACGCGCAAACTTTGGCGAATCGCCAAACTGCTCGCGCACGCTAGCATCGCCCTGCACCGCAACCGCCAGGAAATCGCCGAGCGACCGAGCTTGCTCGAGAAGACGAATGTGCCCCGGATGCAGCAGGTCAAACGAGCCGCTCGCGCACACCACTTTCCTTCCGTTGCGTTTCCATTCGCTCCGGCGGAGAATCAGCTCACCTTGCGAGACGACTTGTCCCAATCCATTGCCCCGCGATCCCTTCCGAAAGGAAGAGTCGAAGCCTCAATTCTATCACGCGCCCTCGATACCTCACGGAGCGCGCGGTGAACGCCGCGCGAATCCAGTCGCACGAATTCAAGGACCGGATGCGATGAAGCGTTGGGCTCTTGAACTCGCAATCCTCGGCGCGATTCTTCTTGTCCTCGGCGCCCAGTGGATCGTGCGCACCAACCTCCCGCACCACAATATCGTTCTCGATGGCAGGGATTGCCACACGCCCGTCACCGTCCTCGATCCCCCTCCAGGGGTCAGTCCCATGGGCTCCGCCGTCGTGCTGCACGGTCTCTCGGCCGACCGCCGCGTGATGATGTACCTCGGCTCGGATCTCGCCGGCCACGGTTTCCGCACCTACCTCTTCGACCTCGCGGGCCATGGCGACAATACCGACCCGTTCACCTTTCCTCGAGCGGAACAGTGCGCCGCCGTCGCAATCGACTCTCTCACGCGAAGCGGCGCAATCGATCCGCGCAAGACGATTCTTCTCGGCCACTCCATGGGCGGCGAGATCGCCGTGCGGATGGCGGACCACGATCCCGTCGCGGCAACCATCGCACTCTCGCCCGCTCCCATGACGCTGCCGCAGCGCATGCCCTCGAACCTGCTCGTGATCGCTGGCCGCCTCGATCTCTGGCCCGTGAAGGCGGAGGCGCGCGCACTCGCCGCTGCCGCCGGCGGCGATCGTACCAAGTCTTCGGATTTCGCCGAGCAGCGCGCGTTTCAGCTTGTAATGCTGCCTTACGCCACGCACACCACCGGGCTCGTCGATCGCGGCGTGGCCCATCGCGGCGAGCTCTGGGCGATGCAGGCGCTATTCCCGAGCGTGCCGCCGAATACTCTCGCCCTCAATTTGGATTTGGCGACATATCAGACATTCCGCCGCGGCCGCCGGCGCCTGGCCGGAGCCATTCTCGGTTTGATCGGCCTCGCGCTGCTTTTTCCGTTTGCTCTCACGATTGCATCGAAGCTCGCCGGTCCTCCGAGCGAGGATGTGTCACCGGCGCGTCCCACCCGCGCGCTGGCAGCTGCGGAAGGCGCTGCAGGTGCATTGGCGGCCGTCCTCATTCTTTCGCTCGGCGTGCCGCTGCGATTCTTGCATCTTTACGCAGGCGACTATCTGGCCTCGCTGCTGCTGATCGACGGCCTGTTTCTGCTGGCACTGAATTGGAAAGCCGCGAAGGGATCATGGTCGCCGCGCGCACGTCCGATTCTCGCTTCGGCGTTGCTCGCCTTCGCCACATTTCTCGCCACTGGCGCCTGGCTCAATTGGCAGCTCGCCGATATGTGGATGAACGCGCCGCGCTGGCTGCGATTCGCAGAGCTGCTGCCCGTCACCTGCATCTTTTGTTTCGCGGAAGAAGCCATTCTCGGCGCGGTCGCAAAAGGCAAGCCGCGCGCGCTGCGATACTTCATCGCTCTTGTGCTGCGCCTCGAGCTCTGGCTCGCCTGCCTGCTCGCGTACTACCGTCTCGCCAACGCGGAGGTGCTGATTCTCATCCTTTTCTTCGCCTTGGCTGGCTTTTCGGCACTCCAGCGGCTCGCTACCGATGCGTTACGTGCGCGCACCGGCTCGGCAGTCGGCGCCGCGGTTTTTGGTGCTATACTCGCCGCCTGGTTCATAGCAGCGATCTTTCCACTGACTTGACAGACTGCAGAGGTGGTGGCAAAAGAGCCCCGTTCGCGCCGTAAAACTCCATCAGAGGGCCCGATAGCCAACAAACGCCATGCAAAACATAGCCATCGTCGGAGGAGGGCCTGCCGGCGCCCTCTGCGGCGAGCGCCTTGCCAGCCGGGGTTTTCAGGTCACGATTTTTGACGAGCGTCTCGCCTGGGAGAAACCCTGCGGCGGCGGCCTCACGCACAAAGCGATCGAGGCATATCCCTTCCTTCTCGAAGGGCAGCAGCCCAAGAAAATCGTCCGCACCGCCGAGCTGATTTCCGGCGGCGGCCACCGCGCGCGTTTCGAGATGAGCCACCCGATCGTGATATACGCGCGCACCGTCCTCAACGGCCTGCTGCTCGATCGCGCGGTTGCAGCCGGCTGCACCACCGTCTGCTCGCGAGTCACAAGCGTCGATACCGACGGCTCTCAAGTCCGCCTCGTGGCGGGCGGCGAAGAGCGGCGTTCCGATTTCGTGGTGCTCGCGGCCGGCGCCCGCAATCAGTTGCTCCCGGGAACCACCGCGCTCACCGCCAACGATCTCGAGCTCACCCTCGGCTATTTCGTCCCGACCGAAGAAGACATCATCAAGGTGAAATTCCTAAAGGAATTCGAAGGGTACCTCTGGTCCTTCCCGCGCGCCGACCATCTCTCCGTCGGTATCTGCGCGAAGATGGGGCAAACCTCCAGCCAGCAGCTTCGCCGGCATCTGGACGCTTTCGTCGAGGAAGAAAATATCCCGATGGATGGCGCGCGTCTTTACAGCCACGTGCTGCCGTCGCCGCAGGCGCAGACGATTCGCGGACGCCGCATCGTCGGCAGAAATTGGGCGATGGCGGGCGACGCGGCCGCTTGCGTCGATCCCGTCACGGGCGAAGGGCTTTACTACGCGCTGCGTTCGGGCGATCTTCTGGCGCAGGCTCTCATCGAGAATCAACCGCAGGCGTATCCCGAGCGGCTGCGCGCTGCGTTTTCGGCGGACCTCGAATTCGCCGCAAGCCTCGCGCGAAAACTCTTCCGCGGCAATTTCCTCGGCGGCGCGATCACCACCCGCATGGTCCAGCTGCTCAATTATTCTCCGGCGTTCCGCGAACTGATGCGCGACGTCTTCAGCGGCACGCAGGACTATCGCACGCTCAAGCGGCGTGTGTGGAATCAGTTCGGAATCACGCTGCTGGAATTCACGCGCAGCTTCCTGCATCCCCGCGCGATGATGCCCACACCAAGGCCGCGGCGCCAACCCCTGCAATGACACCATCTAAAAAGCGCCGCGCCAAAACTCTCGGCGCGAAAAAAGCGGCCAAGCGTTCTCCGCGAAAAGCGCCTGCAGCCACGGCGAAATCCGCGTCATCGCCGTTCGAATTTCGCCCGCCCCTCGGCCTCGAAGCTACGGTCGAGCGTGTCGTCCTGCCGGAACATACGATCCGTCATTTCAATCCCAATCTGCCCCCGGTTTTCTCAACGCCTTCGATGATCGGCCTGATGGAGCACGCCACGGTGCAGGCCGTCCTGCCCACGCTGCCGCCAGGATTCATCACGGTGGGAACGCGCATCGAGGTAGATCATCTGAAAGCAGTAACGGACGGAGCCACGGTTCGCGCGCACGCAACGCTGGTCGGCTACGAGGGGCGCTTCCTGATTTTCGACGTGGACGCCCGCTCGGGCGAGCATGTGATCGGCCGCGGCCGCGTCTTCCGCGCCATCGTCGAACCGCAGACGCACAAAGTCCGCGCGCAGTCCCGCCTCGAAACTCAATAATCGGTCATCATCGAATTATTTCTTGTTCGGCCGAAAGGCGCGTCATTCTGAGCGGAGCGAAGAATCTCTCTTCGGCGTGACATCGAGGCGGATGGCGAGCACGCGATGCGGCTCGCTACTTCTTCTCAATAATCTCCACTGCCGCGCGCGTCGTATCCCAATCGAGGTGCATCGCGCAGCTCTTCCCGTCGCCGTCGAACCCGATCGTGAAATCCTCGAGCGGCAGCGAGATCTTCGATAGCTTCATCGGGACGCGCGCGAAATCGGAATCCGCTCCCGGGTAGGGAATCCCCCACTCGCCCGTCGTTTTATTGATGATCAGCTGCCACGAATCCGGTTTCGGAAGAGCAAACAGCGTGTAGCTCCCAGCGGGAACGTTCTTGCCGGCAACTTCCACGCCCGTATCAATCACGAACGTCGTCGCGTCATTCGCGCCGGCGCGCCACACCTCACCGTACACCACAAGCCCGCCGAAGATTTTGCGCCCTCGCATGCGCGGGCTCGAATAATCCACATGGATCGTTTTGCCGTCCGCGAATTTGCACTCCGCCTTCGCGGGAGGGCTGGCCACTTGCTCTTGCCCCCAGCTCGGCGCGGCAAGCGTCGCGAGCCCCGCCAAGGTGAAGCCACAAACTGCCAGAAAACTTGCGCGCATATTTCCCCCTCCGACGAGCGGATGCCCGGCGCTCCTTTAGACGTAACGCGACGATAATTCGATTCGCGGCGCGCCACAATCCGCCTATTCCCTCGGACGCCGCTAGCGATCCTTTGCCGGCATCTGCTTCAAAATCTCGCCGACCTTCTCTATCTCCTGGCCGTAGCCGCTCCAATCGCCTTGGCGCAGATCCTGCTGCGCCTTTTCGTAATGCTGGTTCGCCTGCTGGATGAGGCTCTCGATCGAAGCAGGAATGGCATTCGCAGGCGCCGAAGAGTTTGCCGGTGCAGGCCCAGAGCCTGCCGTTTCCGCGGGCCCGCCCGCGTTGCCGCCAAAAATCGCGTTCAGGGCTTCGTCCAAGGACGGCTCCATCACCACCTGATCGGAATACGCCACAATCACTCGCTTCAATTGAGGAAGTGAAGATCCTCCCTCGGATGCCAGGTAGAGCGGCTCCACATACAGGACCGCGTTCTGCACGGGAACCACCAGCAGCGTGCCGTGTATCACCCGCGATCCGCCCTGATCCCACAGCGTGAGTTGTTGAGAAATGGCTGGAGTTTGGTTGAGGCGCGATTGAATCTGCTCCGGGCCGTAGATGAGTTTTTCTTTCGGAAAAGTGAATACCAGCACCTTGCCATAATCCGGTCCGTCGCAGCGGGCCGCCATCCAGGCAATCATGTTGTTCTTGCGCGCGGGCGTGAAGGGAACCATGAGGATGAATTCCTCGGTCGTTCCCACCTCGGGCAATTTCATCACGGCGTAATACGGATTCATGGGCGTGGACTCTCCGTTCGCCGAACGCGTGGCCACGCGCCACAGGTCTTCCTTGCTGTAGAATACGCTCGGGTCCGTCATGTGATAGACGGCGTACTTGGCCGCCTGAATGGCGAAGAAATCTTGCGGGTAGCGGATGTGCGCCCGGAGGTCCGGCGGCATCTCCGACATGGGACGAAAAACGCCCGGAAAGATGCGCTGGTAGGTTTGGATCACCGGATCGGACGGATCGCTGACATAAAACTTTACCTGGCCAGAGTACGCGTTGACCGTAATCTTCACGGAGTTCCGGATGTAATTTCCCACCCCCTGGGCCGGGTCGGAGTAAGGATACTCGTCCGAGGTCGTGTACGCGTCCACGATCCATTGCAGCGAGCCGTCGTTCGCAATGAAGAGGTAGGGGTTGCTGTCGAACGACAAAAAGGGAGCCAGCGCTTGCACCCGATCCAGAACGCGACGGTAGATCATGATGCGGCTCGCCGGCTGAAGGTAGCCGGAAAGCAAAATGTTGACGTTGCCGAAGTGCAGCGCAAACAGCAGCCGGCTCCACAGGCTGCCTACGGGGACTCCGCCCGAACCTTGATACACGTTGTATACGTTGTCTTCGCCCGACGGGTAGTCGAATTCCTTCGCGCTGGTCCGCACGAGACAGTAATTGTTCGATAGTTGGCCGTAATAGATTTCCGGGCGGGTCACCTTGAGCGAAATCGAAGAGGCCGGGGGAATATCCTTGATGAAAAACACCGGCAGGCCATCCGGTGTGGACTCGTTCACCGGGCCGAGGCACAGCCCGTATCCGTGGGTGTAAATCAGGTGCTGGTTCACCCAGTTCGGGTCCGGCAGGCTGTCGGCGGAAAGCTCGCGGGCCGAAAGCGACACCTGGCGCAATTCGGAATGGATGTTGTAGCGGTCGTTGTAAACCTGCACGAAATCGTAATAGGTGCGGATTTCCTGAAGCTGCTGAAACGTTGTGAGCTGCGGCTCGTGATCCCACAACCGCAGGTTTCGCATCGTCGTGGCGTTTTGCTGGATCGACGCGGCCGTCAGGTCCTGAATCGCCGGGAAATCGCGCTCGTCGAATCGGTCCAGCCCATAAGCCTGCCGCGTGAATTTGATATTGCGCGCGATGTAGGGCTGCTCCTTCTCGAGCTCGCTGGGCGCAACGAGGTACCACTGCACCAGCGTGGGAACGATTAATCCGCCGAGGAGCGCCATAGCAAGCACTCCGCCCACCGCATACTGCGCCGGCCGCATTTGGCCGTCCCGCGCCCCGGCAAAAAAAGCGATCGCGGCGATCGCGCAGAGCGCGAGCTGAATCCACAGGACGGGCCAGCCTACGTGAATATCCGTGTACCCGGCGCCGTAAACCAAGCCGCCTTGCGCGTAAACAAGATCGTACATGCCCAACCGGGCGCGCCAGGCGAACAACAAAAAGAGCAGCCCTCCGAGAACCATCAGGTGCCGGCGCGCATTGCGGGCCATGCCCAATCCGCCCGGTGAAATCCACATGCCTCCTTCGATCAAATACCATAGCGCCGCCGTCAGCACGCTCACCACCAGCACGATCAGCGCCAGGTGATACAAAAAGAAAAGAAAGGGCAGCCGGAACAGGTAGAAGCTCAGGCTGATGCCGAAGATCGGGTCCGTCTCCGTCATGCTCACCGCGTGCGTCGCCAGAAGGTAGGAACCCCAGTGAGTCGCCGACCATTGGCCAACGAGGAAAGCCACCAGCGCAAGACCGAGCCAAATCATGCTGCGAAAAATGGCGGGAAACTTCGCGATGGCGGGAAATTCCGCAATTCGGGCGCTCGGCCGCACGGTCGCCAGATATCCCGAGCGGTGCGCCACGCCTCGCGCGGCCCAGAGGTTCAGGCCGGTGAGCAGCAGCAAGCCGGCCCCGCACCCGAAGCCCAGCCCGATCTGCGTCTCCAAAGTAGTAAGGAAGATCTCGCGAAAACCGATGTGGCTGAACCACGCCCAATCAACCAGCAATCCTACGCCGGCTGAGAAAAGCGGAATGACGATCACAAGAATTACAAAGACCGCTGCAATCAGCAGCGCCAAACGATGTCGCCGCATGTAAATTCTCCGCGGGCCATCTGAACACACGGAGTGTCAGCTGTCAAAAGCTACCGCGACCATTTTCCCAAGGGCTCGCCGCGATCAGGGTTTAGTAGCCTCGTCGATGAACGCGGCGACGTTTGCCTTCAAATTCGGGAGTTCTTTTTCGTTGAGGTAAATCATGTGGCCGGAGCGGTAGTACCGAAACTCGATCCGGCTGCGCAGTTCCGGCTGCAGCCCGAGGTGGTCCATCGTGTACTCGGTGCCCAAAAACGGAGTGGCCATATCGAAGTATCCGTTCTCGACCTGCACCCGTAGGTGCGCGTTGTCGATAAACGCGGACACTAAATCCTGATCGACGCTCGCCACGCTTGGATCTCCCTCCCGGCCGCCGTGCTTCCAATTCCAGTGCTCGCTGACGTCACTCGGCAACACTTCGATACGTCATCTCCGGATTAAATTTCAGATCGTCGCGCAGGTAGCTGTTGATGGCGGCCGTGAATGCTCCGCTGACGGCCGAATAGGAAGGGTCATAGCCGGCGTTTTCGGCGAGCAGATCCTCCGTCGGCCCTGAATACCGCGAATCGTACCGGCCCACCACCAGCCCGCGGCTTCTTTGAAGTTCGGCTTCGAACTGCGGCAGGTTCACGCGAAGATTCGCTTTGATGAAATAATCCGCGCTGATGCCCGTGAAATCCGAGAGTCTGTTCGCGATGGCTGGTCTTCTCCGCGTCCGTGATATTCGAGCCTTTCATCAGCGCCGTTGCGTACTCCGTCGAAGCGAACTCGCGCGCCTGTTTCAGAAACGCATCGAGATCGTCGGGACGATTTTTCAGAGTTTTGTAATACCAGGCGGCTGCCGCATAGCTCGGAACGTAGAACATGTAAGAGCGGTCGTCGCCGGTATTGAACTCGAGTGTACGTGATATCGAGCACGCTCGAGATCAGGACGATTCCGTTGATGTAGATGCCGTCGTGATCCTGCAGGTAGTTTCCGAGCGCGACCGAGCGAAACGTGCCGTAACTCTCGCCGATCAGAAACTTCGGCGAATTCCAGCGCCCATTGCGGTCTGATGTAGATCTGAATGAACTGCGCGAGCGACCGGACATCGCCGATCGACGCCCCAGAAATCCTTGTTTTCACCCTTGCCGACTATGTGGCTGAATCCCGTGCCGACGGGATCGATGAAGACCATGTCGGTCTTGTCGATCAGGCTATCGGGATTATCGACGACCTGATACGGCCCCGGCGCCCGTGGGCTCGGCGTTTTCCGTCACCACGCGGCGTGGACCGAACGCGCCCATGTGCAGCCAGACCGACGCCGATCCTGGCCCGCCGTTATAGATGAACGCGATCGGCCGCTGGCTGGGATCCTTCACGTCCGTGCGCGTGTAGGCCGTCGAGTACATCAGCGCCACGGGCTCGTCCTTGTCGTTCTTGAGCAGGATCGTCGAAGCCGTCGCTTTGTATGGAACCGTCTCGCCGCCGATGCGGATCGTATGCTCGGTCACCGACGATTCTTCCTTCGGCGTCGCTTCCGCAGCCGGCGTCGCTTCCGCAGCCGGCTTCGCCTCCGCGGGCTTGGCCTGCGCGCCGCCGGCGGGCTCCTTGGGCGCCTCTTGAGCCTGCGCGAAGACCGCGCCGGCCTGTGCCGAAATCATTCCGATTGCCAGTGCCATTAGAATGAGGGCCTTTCTCATCATCGAACAATCTCCTATCGTGCAAGCATCTGTCACGCGCCTATATCTTATATGACGGTGTATGCGGCCTTCGATTTTGTCAGCACCAGACCGCCAATGCAAACGGCGGGCACGCAGATAAGAGCCGCCCGGTCGATCGCTTAGACGCAGCACTCCGCCCAGCGTCTCGACGTTTTTTTCGCGCTCTATCGCCTATTCATCCCGTCGCGCGTAAAACGCCGGATGGGTTTGACGTGTTGATGCCACAGACCAAGACGCGCCTCACCTCGCAGACGCCGAATGGAGCGCGCGTCGCGCTATTCTATTTCTGAAGGATATCGATGTTGAGCGCGATACAGCCGCGTGCCATCCGGCTTTATCGCATAGAACAGCAACGCGCCCTTGGAACCATTCTTCATCGGGTGCGCAACCACCGTAATTGGGTCGCCCGCCTTGTACGCCAGCCGATTCCAGCCCTGACTGACCATGAGGTTGATGCTCGAAGCCTCGATATCCCACGTTCCGGCAGTGGAGGGGTCCTTCGCGTCAGGTCCAACCGTGACGATGATGTGGCTGTGCGGGTTTTGCCAGCGATACTCCTTCACGACGCCCTCATACGTAATGTTCTTGGTCATATCGAACATCGCGCGGGAATGGTGGGCGAGGCACGGACGAGCCGCAAAGAGCAGGACTGTCGCCACCGCCATCAAACTCAATATTGCTCGCCTCATCTTCATCTATCTTCCCGTCGCCATGTTCGCGCGCTTCGCGCCCGCCTCGCTGGAGTATCGCGGCGCGATGCCTGTATAATCACCCTCACGCTGGTGTGGCGGAACTGGCAGACGCGCCGGACTCAAAATCCGGTGGCCGCAAGGCCGTGTGGGTTCGATTCCCTCCACCAGCACCATGATTCTTGGCTCAGCCCTTCAGATGACCCTCTGCCGGTGCGCGATCTGCTGCCGGTATTCAATCCACGTCAGCGCGATCACGATAAGGTCGAACACCGTCAGCACAATCATCGCCGCCGAATGCGTTAGCGTGAAGCGGTACATCTGGTAGCCGATGAACGCCGAGAGCATGACGATCATCAGCGGATAGGCCCACAGTTTGTTCCAAAGCAGCGCGAGGACGAGACACAGCTTCACCCCGCCGTGCGAGAGCAGATACCACGACGCAAAATGGCTTCCACCATCGGCCAGGCGCTCGAACGCGCGATGCAGATGCCTGATCACGAAATCGTTGGGAGCCCGGGAAAAATCCTGGGTGAGAATCGGACATCACCACGCGGTTGAGTGTCTGCGCCGGCACCTTGAGCAGCACGATGCCGCCGATCGTCTCGAGCAGTGCGTGCAGCCCCTTGAGGATGATGCTGACGCGGAAGCCCTCGTGAAGCACCGCTTCTCTCGCCGGGCATGAGGCCTTGAGCAATTGTCCGCGTTTCGATGGAAGCCTCCGTAATCGTCTCCTAGAGATTAGCAGAGGCCTTCCGCAGCCGCCGGCGGCCAACCGCCGCTAACTACACAACGCGGAGCACAATCTTCCCGCGCGTGTGCCCCGTCGCGTTGAGGTCGTGCGCGGCGGCTGCTTCGGCGAGAGGAAACATCTTCTCGATGGTGGCCTTGAGCTTGCCGGAATCCACGAGCTTCGCGATTTCGTCCAGCTGCGCGACGTTTGCCTGGACGAACGTATGCCCCATGCGCACGCCGTGCTCGGCCGCCTTCTCGGGCGAAGGCGGCCGCAGGATCGAGACGTAGATTCCGCCCTTCTTGATCGCCTGGTAGGAGCGGTCGGCGGTTTCGCCGCTGATCGAGTCGAGGACCGCGTCCACGTCATGCGCCACGTCCTCGAAACGCGTCGTGTTGTAGTCGATCACCTGATCGGCGCCGAGCGAGCGCAGAAATTCATGATTGCGCGCCGACGCGGTGGCGATCACGCGTGCCCCCTTGATCTTCGCAAGTTGCACCGCGAAATGCCCCACGCCGCCCGCCCCGCCATGAATCAGCACGGTCTGGCCCGCCGGGAGCTGCGCGTTGTCGAAGAGCGCCTGCCACGCCGTGAGAGCGGCCAGCGGAATCGCGGCAGCAGTCACAAAATCGATCGATTTTGGCTTGAGCGCGATTTCCGATTCCCGCGCGACCATATACTCCGCGTACGAGCCTTCCCGAGCTAGATCGGTGCGGCCGTAAACTTCATCTCCAGGCTTTAGCCGCGAAACGCCCGGACCAGCCGCCTCCACCACGCCCGCAACGTCCCATCCCGGCACGAATGGCAGTTTGATATGCAATCCGTTCCTTGAAGTAGCCCTGCCGGATGGCGCGATCCACCGGATTCACGCCGGCGCGCGTGCACGCGGATCAGCACCTCGCCCGCCGCGGCCTGAGGGCGCGGAGCATCCTCATACTTCAGCACTTCCGGCCCTCCGTATTCGTGAATGCGCACCGCCTTCATCGTGTCCATCAACTTCCCCTCCGTTTTTCTGGGATCGCCTATCGACTCAACGCGCTGGCTTTCGTGCGCCCGGCGGGCCGCAGTAATTTACTTCTTCGCACGCAATCAGAAAAGAGATTTTATTGCCCTCGCCGGGGCGCTGTGCTACCTTCCGCGGCATAGGGGTGGGGGAATGCTGTTTGGGACCCGGATGTCAGTCGGCGCACCCATCATCGAACCTCGTCCAACCAACGCGTGGCAAGAGCATGGGTCCGCCTGCCAGCCAGACAGGGAGGGCAATTCCATGTTTGAAGCTCAGCAAGAAGAGGATCAGCAGTCCAGTCGGCGCGGCACGATCATCCTGATTTCGATCGTGGTCGTCCTCGCGATCGTGGGCACGCTCGTGTACCTCGATCTCAAAGGGCTCCTTTATCGTCGCCTCAGTGCGGCCACGGCGCATCCGCGGCTGTCGTGAAAGGCGAACCCGGTCAAAGACCTGCACGTCATCAGCGAACCAACGATGGTCAAAGACGACAGCGGCAGCTGCGGCGTGGCTGGTCGATTTGCGGAACGAGTCGCGAACGCTCACGTACAGCCATATCAAATTCCACGACCATCTATGGCGGCCCGAACCAAAGCGTGATCACGCAGAACGACGGCGAGATGCCGGTGACGCTCGGCCCGGCGAAGAGCAAAACGTGCAGATCAAGGATATTCAGTACCCGGACAATGTGCAGTGGTTCGAAGATAAAGCGCGTCACGTAGCGCCGACGCGTCGCAGTAGTCAGTCTGTTGCCGGCGACCTGCGGAGCTTTGAGCACCAGCACCAGAATCCGCCCGTCGGAGTGAAAGCTGCCGCCCGTGGCCGTCTTCGCCTCGGTCAGCGCGATCCGCGGGCGTCACGTGCGAGCGTGCACCACGAGCCCCGTGCTCGAAAGCGTGTCGTTCACGTACTCGCGCTCGCCATCGATCGCCGGATCGATCTTGTGGGTCACGCCGTTGTTGCGCTGGTCACGCTCGAAACCGATATCGTGCGTCGCGGCCACGCACCACACCGGCCGCCTTCCACCGTGTACTCCGATTTCCACACGCGCAGATGATTGCGCGACATCGCCACGCGCACCGGCTCCGCGTGCGCGAAGCCGTAGTCCTGCGGCCGGTTGAAAAGATAAAGGGTGCTCATCGGCATCGTCAGATAATCTTTTTTCGAGAGCGAATCCACCAGGCCCGCCACCACCGAATCCTGCACGGAACGGTCCACCCGCACCCAGCCCGCTGCGGTGAACGCCTGCACGAGATCTCTCTGGCTGCCGACGATCAGAATGTTCACCATGTCGCCGGGATTGCCCTGCGGATCTTTCACGCGTCGCGGTATTTTTTCCAGAAGCGCCGGCGTGATGCCCGCAATCGTGGTCTCCGCGGGCCCGCCCGCGGCCGTCGCGGCAGCCGCAATCATTCCAGGATCGGTCACGTGGGTCTTCACGTGGAAGCTGCCCTGCGCCGCTTGCGAGTCCTTGTAGCTTTGGTTGATGCCGAGGAAAAGCCGGCCCGCGATGGGAGCCTGGTAATCTTTCGCGGCGCCAACCAGAAACGGCTGCCCGCCCGCATCGGCGGCGCCCAGCCGCCCGATCAGTGCGCCGTGGCCGCCGTCCGCTACCGCATATTGGTGGATCAAGTCTTTCCAGCCACGCGCGAGACCGTCGGGATCGAACGACTGCGCGGGCTTTGACGAATCCGCCGAGGGGTACGTGATCGTGCCGCTGCCCGCGATGTGAATCTTCTCGCCCATTCGCAAGTCGATGTTCGTGTCGACCCACTGCTTCGAACCATCGACGTCGAGTTCGTAGGATTTGCCGGAGACGGCGCTCGGCGTGGCTGCCGCAGCCGATGTCTGCTGAGATTGCGGCGCCGCCCACGACGTTGCACCGGAATAGATCGCGCAGACTGCCGCGCAGACTGCCGACACCGCCAGAATTCTTGTTTGCCTCACGGTGAGTTTCATCGTCCGACTCGCGCGCCCAGTCCTTCGCGGACCCACTTGAGGATTGAGCATAATCCCGCCCGCGGCGCGAGAGCAAGAATGCTGCCCGGCATGCAGCTCATCGCCGACGCTCCATTTTTTCTGCAATAAGTGCGTCATCCATGATGCCCCTGTCGGGAGGCTAAACACGCCTTAAATGGTCAAAAGAGGAGGGGTTCGGCGGCGTTTTGCGTCAATATCGCGACAGCGTCCGCCTTGCCCGCAATTATGAACCAGCGGCGGCCTCGGTCGTGTCTTCGGATGCGAGCGCGGGCGCAGGCTTCTTCGCGGGGGTGGTGGTGATCACGATCACGCTGACCAGAATGCAGAGAGCGCCGAGAATCGTTCGCAGGCCAAGCGGCTCACCCGCGAGGAAATATCCGAGCAGCACGGCCACCACCGGATTCACGTACGCGTAGGTGCCGACTTTCGTGGGCGATTCATGATGGATCAGCCACGTGTAGGCGGTAAACGCGATGATCGAGCCAAAGACGATCAGGTAGAGCAGCGAAAGCCACGCAGCGCGCGAAACGGCCAAGGGATGAAAATCGCGGAATTCGCCGAAGGCGCCCGCCACGATCGTGAGAAACACCCCGCCCGCCAGCATCTGCACGCCGGAGCTCATGGCCTTCGACGGGGGCAGCGGCAGCTTGCGCGTGAACGCCGACGACACAGACCAGCTCAATGACGCAACGATCAGCGCCAAGGCGCCCAGCCTGTCGATCGGGGCGCCGCCGAGCGCCAAAGAGTGGCTCATCAGCACGGCCACTCCACCGCATCCGATCAGGAGAGCCAAAGCCAGACGGGCGGTAAGCTTCTGCGTTCTGAGAAAAATGATTTCCGAGAGCGCCATGAACGCCGGAATCGTGGCCAGCATCACGGCGGTAACGCCCGAAGGCACGCGCTGCTCAGCCCAAAACACCAGCCCATAGTCCATCACGAAGAAGGGAATCGCCAACAGGGACGCGGCCCTCCACTGGCGAGCGGTCGGCGAAGGCTCACCGCGCGCGAGCATCCAAACGTACAAAACCAGCCCCGCGATCGAGAAACGGATCGCCGCCATCACCAGCGGCGGGAATTCGCGAACGCCGATGCGAATCGCAAGATACGTCGAACCCCAGACAAGGTAAATGATCGCGAAAGCCAATAGAGTCTTCCACGACCGCCGATACATGCTCGTTTCCATGGCAGGTTCCTGCGAACAATCTACCAATTGCCTTCCGCGATTGCTCGCACGTTCGACGTCACGGCGCCCCCCCCAAACAGGCCACTTTGTCTGCATCGCGCGGCAGCCGGAAACTACGCGAGCACTCCCGCGCTGGGGTATGCGCGGCGCGGCTTTGGTAGTAGAATCCGGGCCATTCGGGGCGCACGCGTGATTGGATCGAGTCCTTCGGAGAGCGTTGAATGGACATCCTCTGGCCGGCAATCGGCATTGGCGTCATCGTCGGATTCATCTTCTTCGTTTTGGCGCAGCACTGGCGGAAAATCCTGGGGCAACATGCCTGGACCATTCGCCGGCTCACGGAACGCGTGCGCGATCTCGAGGATATGACCGATCCCGAGTTCCGCCGGCGCCTTGGCGAGGCTTCTCCGATGCCGCTCGAGCAGGTGTTCACGCTCACCTTCCGGCTGAACGACCGCTTCTGGCGCGATGCCCTGCACATGACGGACGAAAACCTGCGGTTCATCCACGAGTTCGGCAGCTTCGTGGGTTCGGTGAAGCTCGACCGCTGGCGCAGCCATACCGTCGCCACCGTGGCGGAAGTGCTGCCCGACCACAAGGAAAGCGGATGGCGGATGCGGTCGCACGATTTCTATCCCGATCCGGCCAAACCCGGCCGCGGACTCACGCTTGTGGGAACTGGCGCTCGCGCGCACGAAATTTTCGACGGAGCGCCCGCCTTCGCTCGAACTCGTGCTTCGCGACAATTCCATCGATCTGCTCGGATATCTCGCGCCCCCGGAGAGCAGCGGCGGCAATGGCAACGGCGCTAACGGGCATGGCGGCGGCCACGAGGAAACCAATTTTTCTTCCGAGTGCCGCTCGACACGAATCAGCTGGCCGAGTTTCGGAGTCACGATCCGTCGACGAAGGCAGCAATGGCAAAACACCGCCGCGGGCCCGGCGCCGGCCGGCGCTTCGTGGCAGGCTTTCTATTCCGGCGGCAACGAATCGCTCGGGATCGAATGGCAGCTCCGGCTGCGCGATCTGGCCAGAAATCGCTATGGGATCGCTGGAAGATTCTGGAGCCGGCATCCATGCCGCTCGATGTAGGGCGGCGATAAAAAATTCATCCTCCGGCGCGTCACCGGGAACCTCGGGCGAACGTGCAACCCGTCCAAACATTCAACAGGCCCATCATCTCGCGTACGACGGAAAAAGCGTCGTGCGTGCCGCGCCACCAATGATCGGCGTCGAAACCATCCTGCGGAGCGCCGCGAACGATCACGGCCGGATTTCGCCCCACGAGTTTGCGCCACAGCGCCTTCACCCGCCGCGTGTGCTGCGGCGAGGTGACGATCATCACGCGGCGATCTCCTTCGGCGCGCGCCTCGCGGCTGATTTCTTCCACCTCCTGCTGCGTATCGACATCGGATCCGGAAGAATTCGAATTGCCTGCGCCGGGACGCCTTCGTGGATCAACACATCGCGGCTGTAGTCTTCCTCTCCGGCATACGGAGATGCCCATGCGCGCGAGTTCTTCGGCAGGGCTCACCGGCCGCGTGATCCACACCTTGTGCGCATAGCCCATGCTGGAAAATGCGCGCCGCTTCTTCGGCGCGCGCGGGCATCGAACCGCTGAGGATGGCGATCACGTTCGGCAGGAGCGAGAGGGATCGGGGCGAACCAGCCAGCGGCCGGTGGCGCGAAATGCGAGCGACCGCGCCGGCGATGAGGGCGAGCGAAACGAGAAGAAAGACAATCGCGCGAGCGCGACGAAGCGATGGGGAGTGACTCACGCTCGATGAATCGTCGGGCATCACGTTTTGCGCGCCGCGAAACGCTCCGGGCTACTCTGGCGCCTCGGCGCGCTCGCGCTCGGCCGACCGGCCGCGCATCAGCAAGCCCGCGCAGGCCGAGCAAAAGCAGGCGCGGCTGGCGCAGGCAGACGCGCCACAGAATTTTCCAGGCTTCATCGCGCGAATACTCGCCGAGCGACCGCTTGGCCGGGATCGTTGAGCATGATCGACGAGGCGGCTGTAATCGGACTGCTGGAAATCGTGCAGCGAGCGGCGCAGCAAGAGATGCAGATCGAGCTCGCGGCGCAGGCTGCGCAGTTCGCGGCTATCGCCGCCGCTGAGAATGGCTTCCGGCGACGCCGAGCGCGCCGCGAAAACCGGTCACGGTGCCGCCGACCGTCGAAACTTTCACTTGAGCCGCCGCGTCGCCCACCAGATACACGGAACTCTTGGCCGACCTGCCGCTCGCACGGGAATCCAGCGGTTGTACACGGGAATGCGCGCGCCCTGAAATTCGATGGGGTCGAGCTTGCGCTTTTCGAGGAATCGTTCGAGGCAGCGGCGCGTCTCCGCGCCATCTTCGCCGATGATGCCGAGCGCGCCGCGCTCGCGCGATTCGGGAATCAGCCAGTAGAAATAAGGCGTGTCGTCCGGGACGAACCAGACGCGCGTGGTATCGGGCGCCATGTCCTTCGGCAGCGGCACGATCGCCTGCACCAGAGGAACGGTTTCGAGCGGCGACCATCCGGCCGCGCGCGCGACGCGGCTGGCGGCGCCGTCACCGCCGATTACGGTGTCGGCGTGAATCTCCTCGCGTGCCGCCGTCCTCGGATGCGCTCGACTTCGACGACGAGGCCGCGGCCATTCGGATGCAGGCCGTGAAAGCGGCGGCCCAGCTCGATTTTCGCGCCGGCTTGCTGCGCCTCGCCGGCGAGTCCCTGGATCAGAGTGCGGCGCTCGATGATCAGGTCGGGATGCTTCAGCGGGATCGTGGCGGCGCGGCCATCGGTGAAAAGCTCGAAGCGGCGAATTTCGTTGAGGACGCTGCCCTCGGCGGCGCGGCCCAGGAGCGCGCGCATTCGGTGCGTAACGATCAGGGTGCGCGCCTCGGGCTCGAGAGTCTCGATGCGCTCGAGAACGCGCACGGAAAGCCCTCGCCCTGCCAGCAGCAGCGATGTGAAAAGGCCCGCGGCCGATCCTCCGATCACGGCGATGCTTGGGCTATTGGGGCTCGAAGTGGAACGCGAGTCGATTCTCAGAAGGGCGCTGTGGGTTCGACATAATCGATTCGATCGATGGGCCTCATTGCAGATTTGTGCTATCTTGTGATCCGACACTCGAACGGCAAGTGTGATGCTAAGTATATCCTACGGGCATTCCACAACGGCCGTTCAGATTTCAGGCGGCGCGCGAGGCCTTCGGAGCCTGGCGCTCGTACGGCACGTTCTCGAGCAGAGCGACAGCGATCAATCCGAGAACGACGACAGATGCCGCGAGCAGCATAGGCGGTTCCCGGCGAAACGTAACGGAACGAGAAGAGCCCGTGCATCCGAACAACACCGCCAGACCGTAGAGCGCAACCACCGCGCCGCGATGGCCCAGCCCGAGATTCGACAGGCGATGCGCGGTGTGGTCCTTGCCCGGCGAAGTGAATGGCAGCAAGCCGCGGCGGGCGCGAGAAATCGAAACCATCGCGGTATCGAAGACCGGCACGCCCAGAATCAGCACCGGAACGAGCCAGGACTCCGGGAAAGCTGGCTGCCTCGTGGGCGAATCTTCAGGCCGAGCGTCGCCATCAGGAAGCCGAGGAACATCGCGCCGCCGTCGCCCATGAAAATTTTCGCGGGATTGAAATTCCAGCGCAGGAAACCGAGCGCGGCGCCCAGCGTGGCAGCGCCCAGCGTCTGCACCAGCATCTGGTGATTGATCGCGGCGGATATCGTGAAGAAACGCCGCGGCGACGGCCGCGATTCCGGCGCAGAGGCCGTCCATGTGATCGAGGATGCTGAAGGCACGCGGTGATGCCGACCACCCAGAATACCGTGAAGCAGCCGTCGAGAACCACGCCGAGCGTGCCCGGGATGAATTCCGAGAAAAAATGGGCGCGAATTCCGGACGCGAGCAGGAAACACGCGCCGGCCGGCATGCCGATGAAAAGCTTCACCTGATGGTGGAGCATGCCGCCGTCGTCGAGCAAGCCGACGGTGGCCAGCAGCGTGGCGCCGGCGAGAATGCCCGCGATCTGCTGCTGCGGCGCGCCGCGCAGCGTGAGAACGACAGCGAGCACGAATCCGAGATAGATGGCGATGCCGCCGAGCAGGGGAATCGGCTTCACGTGGACTTTGCGCGGGCCGGGGCGGTCGACCATGCCGTAGCACAGAGCAATGCGGCGAACGGGAATGGTGAGACCCGAGCGACCCCAGCAGCGCGACGGCGAAAGCGATCAGATCGGAGTAGGGCGTCATAGCTTGTTCAAAGTCGTCCCAGCAGGAAAGCGACGATCGCGTTTCACGTTCAGAGGCCCCTGATCTTTTTCCGGCTCAGCGCGCGGTGAGCATCTTCTCGAGGACGCCATCCACCGCCTCGCGCTGGTGGTTCGCAAAGTACCAGTCCATCGTCTTGCGCAAGCCCTCGCGGAACGGCGTCTTTGGCTCCCAGCCGAGGAGCTTCTTCGCCAGCTTGTTGTCCGCCACGCGGTTCACCGGGCCCGTCGGCATGTCCGGCAGCAGCCGGATTTCCGCTTTGTGGTCCGAATACTCGAGCACCAGGTGCGCGGCGTCGATCACGCGGATGCGTTCCATGGTGCCGAGGTTGACCGCCGTGCCGTCGTTGATTTTTTCGGCGGCGAGAATCGTGCCGCTGACGATATCGTCCACGTAAGTCCAGTTGCGGATCTGCGTGCCGTCGCCCCAGACTTCGAACGGATTCTGCTTCACGAACGCGCGCGCGATCATGGCGATCACGGCGTGATTCTCGACGCCGCGCGGGCCGTACACCGTAAAATAGCGGCACGAAGCGGCGCCGAGTTTGTGTTCGCGGTGATAAGCCTGCAGCGTCAGCTCGGCCATCAGCTTCGCCCAGCCGTACATGTTGTCGGCGTCGTGCGGCGGCTTTACGTCTTCCTCGCGCAGATACAGCTCCTTCGCCGGGTCCGTCTGCATGTAGTTCGGATAGACGCAGCCCGAAGAAGCGTAGACGACCTTTTCCACGCCTGCCTTCACCGCTTCCCAGAAAACCAGGCCGTCAAGAAAGAGGTTCGAAGCAGGGCCCGCCTGGTGCAGATCGACGTAGCCGCGCCCGCCGTGGTCGGCGGCGAGATGGAAGACGACGTTGATGCCCTTCATTGCCGCGCGCGCCACGCCCGGCTCGCGCAGGTCCGCCTCGGCAAACGTGACGCGGCCCGCCTTGACGTGCTGCTCGATATTGCCCGTCCGGCCGCTCGTGAGGTCGTCCACCACGTGCACCTTCGCGCCGCGCGCAAGCAGCGCATCCACCAGATGCGAACCGATGAAAGACGCGCCCCCGGTAACGAGAACCTTCTTATGATTCCAGATGGCGCCCTCCGTTGCTTTCGAGAACCGCCTGCCTCGATGATTCCGGCAAAAAGCTGTAACTCGTTCACTCTAGCATATTTCTCGGCGGTTTCCCGGGCGCGCGCGGCCCATTTCGCATAGCCGAGCCAGGATCGCTGCGCAGCTCGCGGATGGCGTCCGCCACGGCTGCCGGATCGTCGGGATCGGCTGCCAGGCCGCAGCCGGATTCCGACACGATGCGCGCCGCGTCGCTCGATTCCGGCGCCACCGCCAGGACCGGCCGGCCCGCCGCCAGAATCGAATAGAGTTTGCTTGGAACCACCACGCCTTCGAGCCCGCGCTTGATCGTCACGATGTGAACGTCGCCCGCCATCATCACGTGCGGCACCTGCTCGACCGGGCGAAACGGCAGAAAGCGAACATTGGGCGAACCTGCCGCCGACGCTTCGAGCGACGCGCGGTTCGCTCCGTCACCTACAAACACGAGGCCGGCGTTTTCGTTGCGCAGAATTTCGGCGGCCTTCAGCAGCGTGCCCCACGCGCCGTAAAAGCCGAGATTTCCTGCGTGCAGCGCCACGAACGGAAGCCGCTGCGAATCTCCTGCACCACGGGGTCGCTGCGCTCGGGCATCGAAGGCCGGAAACGAGGTGCCGTCGCGCACGACCACCACCCGTTCCGGCGCGACGCCCTTGGCGAGAATTCGGCTCGCGCATGTCGTCGCCGAGGACGATCACGCGCGCGGCTCGCCTTCAGCGCGTTTCGATGCATCTTCTCCCAGCGGTCGGCCCAGCCACTCGGGCGCACGATGTCGCCGCCGACGGCCATGTCCGGATAAAGGTCGCGGATGTTGTAGACGAAGGGGCGCCCGCCAAGGCGCGCGATGAAGGCCCCGGCGATGCCGGCGACCGGCGGGTCGGTCATCGCCAGCACCACGTCCGGCCGGATGGCCAGCGCGCGCGGCACGGCGAGCGCGAGATACGACAAGATAATTCGAGACGCGGCGGCGTCATCTGATGCCGCGGATAGGCGGTGGAACCGACGCGCTCGACCATGACGCTATTGCGCGTGTCGCGGCGCAAAAGCTTGATACGGATAAAACTCGTCGGGATCGTACGAGGGGCGCCCGGCGACGACGGTCACCTTGTGGCTCTTCGCGAGCGTCTCCGCCACCTGCGCGGCCATCTTGGCGGTGGCGGACGTGTCGGGCGGGTAGTATTCGTTCAGAAGCAGGATGTGCATGCGTTCAGGTATCGCGCTCGGCAAAGCGCCCCGCGGGCTCCTCGCGATCGCCGGACGCGTACTTTCGCTCGAGAATGAAATTGCCGAGCACGAGCACGTCCATCCGCGTGCGGCGGAAACATTCGAGCGCTTCCTCGGGCCGGCAGACGATCGGCTCGTTGTCGTTGAACGAAGTGTTCAGCACGACCGGCACGCCGGTCAGCTCGCCCACCGCGTGCAGCAGCTTCCAGTACAGCGGATTGGACGTGCGGCTCACCGTCTGCAGGCGCGCCGTGCCGTCCACGTGCGTGGGCGCGGGAATCACGGATGCGCTTTTCCGCGCGCACCGGGTAAGCGAACGTCATGAACGGCGAAGGGTGCGTTCTTCTCGAAAAACTCGCCGGTCGCTTCTTCCGCAATCGAAGGCGCGAATGGACGAAACGATTCGCGGTGCTTGATGCGCCGGTTCAGAATGTCCTTCATCTCGGGGCGCCGCGGGTCGGCCAGAATGCTGCGATTGCCCAGCGCGCGCGGCCCCCATTCGGCGCGCTCCCTGAAACCAGCCGACGATTTTGCCGTCGGCGATATGTCGCGCGGTCGCGCGCACGAGCGCCGTCTTCGTCGAGCTGCGCGATCTCCACTTCGTCCGCCGAGCCGACGCGATCGACCACGGCGCGAATCTCCGCGGGCGAAAATTGCGGCCCCCAGTAGGCGTGCTCCATCACGAATTCGCGAGGCCGCCCGAGAATCTGGTGGTCCACGGCGAAACGCAGCGCCGACCGAAAGCCCCGCGTCGCCCGCCGCCGGCTGCACGTACACCCGCTCGAAAGGAGTCGTATCGAAGATTCTGCCGTTGGCCACGCAATTGAAAGCCACGCCGCCCGCAAGACACAGCGCCTTCTGCCCGCTTGCCTTCGCGAGGCCATTCCAGTAGGCGACGAGCACTTCCTCGAGCGCCGCCTGCATGCTGGCGGCGAGATTGTAGTGGCGCTGCGTGAGAGGCTCGTCCGCCTTGCGCGCGGGGCCGAGGCGCTTTTCAAGATATGCCGAAAAGAGGCGGCCGAGCACCGGCGTGCTCTGTCGCATCGCGCCACGTCATTTCCGCGCCCTGGCTTCTGATGCGTGAAATATTCGAGGCCGAGGCGGAAGGAAAGCGGCCCATCGGACCACACGATGCGCCGGAATTCCTCGAGAAACTCCGGCTGGCCGTAGGCCGCGAGGCCCATCACCTTGTATTCGTCGCCGAATTTCCAGAAGCCGAGGTATTGCGTGAGCGCCGTGTAGTACATCCCGAGCGAGTGCGGGAAAGCGACCTCGCCGAGCACGCGCATCTTCGGCCCTTCGCCGACGGCGCACATCGAGCTCGCGAAATCGCCGAGGCCGTCGGCGGAAAGCACGGCGGCGCGGTCGAATGGCGAAACGAAAAAAGCGCTCGCGAGATGCGCCGTGTGGTGCTCGATGCGATGGAACTGGCCGCGAATGGCGTCCGGCGCAACCTGAAAGGCCGAGGCGAGATCTTCGCGGATGCCCGCAAAACGCCTCATCACGCGCACGCGATCGAGCGCGAACCGCGGCATGCGCATCGCGAAGCGCAACTTGGTGCCGAGGCGCGCCCATGGATCGCGCGGCACGGCGATGTGATCGACTTCGGTGAGCTTGACGCCCGCGCGATCGAGGCAGAATTGAATCGCCCGCGCCGGCAAGCCGGCCGCATATTTCACGCGGTTCAGGCGCTCTTCTTCGACGGCGGCGACGAGGCGGCCATCGACGACGATCGCAGCGGCGGCATTCGCGTGATACGCGTTGATCCCAAGAATGATCATCGACTTTAGAAGCTTGCGCCCTGACCCCGGCTTGCTCTGCGCCAGTTAGATGCCTACGGCGTCGAAATCGCGACAGCGCTGCGGCGCTCCGGATTCGCCTTCGTGACGTCCCGCCGAGATTCCTCTTCGCCCATTCGTTCAAGACGTAAAGGCTCCAAGGGCGAGACCAGGACGTGCGACCCCGCGTAAAATCCTGCCATATCGCACGCGCAAAGTCTCGGCCAAGATGCGGCTCGAGCGCGGGAGACCAATCCGCGATGCCCTGCCGCGACCCGCTTGCCGAGCGACCCGCGCAGCCAATTCTCCCAGGGAAACGTGAACGTACGCTTTTTCTGCGCCACGATCTCTTCGGGCAGTAGGTCGCCCAGCGCCGCGACGAGAAGCGATTTCGGGCGCGAGCCGTCGCGCTTCGCCGATTCCGGAAGCGAAAGCATGTATTCGACGAGCGGCGAATGCAGGAACGGCACGCGCACCTCGAGCGAATGCCGCATGCTCATCGCGTCCGTATCGCGCAGTAAGATGTTGGCGAGGTAGGAGCGCAGCTCGAGCCAGGAAACGGCCGTGAACTCGTCGGCGGTTTGCACTTCCGCCGCGGCGTCGGCCAGCCATCGCCGCCACGCTGATCGCCCGCGCACGATGATCGGTTCCTTCGCATAGCCGAATGCGACGATTCGCGGCGTGAAGAGCAGCCGCGTGAAAAAATATGGGATGCGGAAGCGCTCGGATCGAGAAACGCGGCGCAAGCCTTTCGCAACGCATCGGGCGAAGCAGCGGCGCTTCCGGCGGAGGCGATCGCGGCAGGCGAACGAGCGCGCGCAACGGCTTGGGAACCCAGCCGCCGAGCGCTGCCATGCGCGCGGCCATCGACGTCGCGTGAAACGAAGTATAGCCGCCGAAGAGCTCGTCGCTGCCCAGACCCGAAAGCGCGACCTTCAGCCCGGCCTGGCGCGCGGCCCACGAAACGAAGTAGGTGTTGATGCCGTCCATGCTCGGCTGATCGAACGCGGCAACCGCTTCGTCGAGCCGCGCGAGCATCTCATGCTCCGAAAGCGTGAGCTCGCTGTGCTCGGTTCCAAGCCGCTCGGCCGTGCGGCGCGCTTTTTCGGCCTCGCTGAATTCGACGTCGGGGAAGGCGACGGTGAAAGTGTGAATCCCGCGCTGCGAACGGCTCGCGAGCGCGGCGATCGCCGTCGAATCGAGGCCGCTGCTCAGAAACACGCCGACGGGCACGTCGGCAATAAGATGGCTCGCGACGGCGTCCTCCAAAAGCGCGCGCACGCGTTGAGCGGGCGAAGCGGTCGCGCGCTCGAGTCCGTATTTGCGTCTCGCGCGTCTCTGAGGCCGCCGCCGAAATCCCAATATGGCCTTCGGCGCGGGCTTCGGCAACCGGCGAGCAGTCGCCTCGACGATGAGCGTATGGCCGGGCGGAAGCGAAGAAACGCCTTCGATCAGGGTCAGCGGCTCGCTCACGGAGCCGAACAGCAGATACGCGGATACCGCCTCGCGTCGAGAGCTGCGCCGGAACGCAGCCGCTCGCGAGCAGCGCGCGCACTTCGGATGCGAAAAACAGCGCTCCATCGACGCGCGCGTAATAGAGCGGCTTGATGCCCAGCCGGTCGCGCGCCAGAAACACGCGCGCGGCGCGGCCCGCCGCGGCCGCCGGGCATTTCGACAATCGCGAAGGCGAACATCCCGAGCAACCGCTCGACGCAGCGCTCGCCCCAGGCCTCGTAGGCGTGCACGATCGTCTCGGTGTCGGAATGCGTGCGGAAGCTGGTGGCCCAGCGCTTCGAGTTCCTTGCGGAGCGCCGCGAAATTGTAGATTTCGCCGTTGAAAAGGACCGCGAGGGTGCCGGTTTCGTTCCAGACGGGCTGGCTGCCACCGGGAAGATCGATGATGCTGAGCCGGCGCATGCCAGCAGCCACCGGCGGCGCGATGAAGAATGCCTCCTCGTCCGGGCCGCGATGAATCATGGCGGCCATCATCCGGCGAGCGGCAGCCTCGCCCGCATCTCTCGATTCGATTCCGATGACGCCGCAGATTCCGCACATGCTAAGGATTCACCGGTTGCCAAAGTTTGAATGCAGGGACGTGCCCGCGCGAATCGTCCGGGGAAATCGCGCGAATCAGAGTATAGCCGAAGCCCTTCAGGTGCGTCTCGTAAGCTGCCAGGAGCTTATCAGTATTATTACGTAGTCTGATCTGCAACCGCCTTCCGGGAGTGGGCAACGATTTTCCATTCGTGGAATTCTCTTGGCCTCAAGAGTGAGAGTATTCTGGAATCTCATATACCAAAGTGGGGGCCGAACCGATCCACGATCGGTAAGCAGCTTGTTTACAATTGGTTGCAGGACCGACGATCTCGGTTCATTCTGGCACACGAAGTGCTCCACATCTCGTGACGTTAGGGTTTGGAGTGCGCCGTTTTCTGGGGACGGTGCTCGAAGTGGGCAGCCAAAGAGGAATTTATGAAAACGTGGCGAGTGTGTTTGATTGCAGTTGCGGCAGCTTTCTGCGGGCTGGTGGTTTCCCCGGGGGTTACCCGCGCGGATGGCTTGACGGGCTCGACCGGAATCTCCTGGATTGCTGACGGGCACGACGTATTGCGACGGATACGATTGCCGGTGGGCTCCTCGCTCTCTTGCCCGGGCGCGTCGCCGATCTGCGCCGGCTTTTCCGGCTACGGAGGCGAGACGTTCAGCGTCGGCACTTCCTCGATCTCTTACTCTGTTTCCAACTATCCGGTGGGCGACTACGGCGGGACAACCAACGGCTTCGATTTCACAGGGCTGACGTTCGCCAGTGGCGACTCGTTGACGGGCTTCACGATCGGGTCGAATACCATCGGGTTGACGGCTGCCGACGTCACGATCGGGCCATCGTCGATCTTCATTAACCTGGCGGGATTGCCGATCGATGGCTCGTTCACGATCGATCTGATCTCGGGCCCAGCGGTTTCGACACCGGAGCCTTCGTCGCTCGTGTTGCTGGGAATCGGGTCTGCTTGCGCTGGTTGGGCTTCGCTGGAAGCGCTTTGCGGCGGGTCGTTTCGCAGCCGAATCGGCTGGCTAAGTAACTGCGTTTGGCGGAATCTTCAGGGCGGGTCAGGCCGCGGGCGGATTTACAGCTCGATCTGGACAAGGCCTGACGCAGCCCGCCGATCGGGCTTCCTTCGCCATCATTCCTGCGGTAACAATTCCCGTTCGCACAAACGACTTCTCGCAGTCCGCTGACGAAGGACCGCGCATATTCCCTTCCATGTAGGCAAGGCCCGGGCAGCGCGTGCAGCTGCCGGCGTGCGTGCAGGACGAGCACGTGGTGAGGTGCTTCAGGCGGATCGAGCGAACCTCGGTGAGTTGCGGCGAGTCCCGCCAGATATCGAGGAACTTCTGCTGCCGCACGTTTCCGCAGGTGATGGGAAACTGCACGCAGGGATAGACGTCGCCGTAGGGCGAAATGTAGCAGGAAGTGTGCCCTGCACTGCAAGGCAAGCCATTGAGGACTTCGGTCGTCCACAGGGGCCGGGGGAGCGCAAAAACTCTCCACGTCGCCCACCAGGTCGGGATTGTGGAAATAGCTCGAGAGCTTCGCTGGCATCCACGCGGAGCCGCAGCACGGACGTATTTCCGTCCATCATCGGCGTAATCGTGGGGTCGAGCGTGTAGTGCGCGCCCAGTTCCTTGGCGAGTGCCTGGACGCCCTCGGTGTCGGCGCGATTGCTCCGCATCAGGACGTTGGCCATGTTTACGCGCAGGCCCTGCGCTCTCAGCAATCGAATCGCTGCGAGCGAACGCTTGAGCGAGCCGGGCAACTTGGTGATCGCGTCGTGAACTTCCGGGCGGTGCGAATAGACGCTGATCTGCACCTGTTCGACGCCCAGAGCGCGAAGCCGCTGGGCCTCCTTCTCCCGGATCAGCACGGCGTTGGTTTTCAGCTTTACGTTGAAGAGCAGCGAGCGCGCGTACTCGATGATCTCAAAGGCAGTCGCGGCGCATCAAAACTTCGCCGCCGCTGAGCGTCAGAAAAAAGGCTCCCGCGTCCGCGAGTTGGCGGAGAAGATCTTTGATCTCGGCGGTTGTCATTTCGCCGTGATCGTCATGATCGAGATAGCAGTGCTCGCAGCGTTCGTTGCAGCGGTAGGTGATATCCAGGTGGGCGCTCAGAGGAACGCCCAAGCCGAGAGCCTTGTCGTTCATCTCTTGCATCAGGCTCATGGCGCCTCCGTCGTGGGCCGCTCGGCTTCCGCAACCGGCTGATTCGAGATAGACAAGATTCCCCGGGTAGCCAGCTCTTCGACCAGTATTTCCGCGTCCCGGTAGGCGACATCCGCCGAAACGTCAAACTTCGCGCAAACGCGCTGCGCCACGATTTCCGAGAGCGGCGTGCGACCGTCGGCCGCTTCCCAGATTACCGTCGCCACATCGCTCAGGCTGAAAAGCCTCGAGTCCACCGCGGACATGATCATCATTTCGTCGCCCAGTACGCGCGCCGCGACCGCCTTCGACCGTGCGATGTATTTATCGCTCACCGTATCAGTTCCCAGGCCCTTTCATCCGGCGCGAAAATCGAACTGCGCCACCGGCACGCGCGAAACAAACTCGATGGCCGCTTCAAATACGCGCCGCACCAAATCCGGATCGTGCGCGAAGAACAGAATATTGCGAATCAGGGCGTGCGCCGCATCGGGCTCGCTGATCGGGCGCGATGCGATTCTCCGGCCCCTTTTCAAGAAGATAAAGCGCCTCAAGCGGCGCCTTCACATTCGTTCCCACGCGGGCCAATTCGCCCGCGAAAGGAGTGCCATAGGCATGATAGCTGTTCGCGCTTCTGCGAATGTAGGAAATCTCGTCGGTAAGCAACGTGGCATCGGGAGGCGCGAGGCGCGCGATCGTCGTCTTGCCCGCGCCCGAGACGCCCGCGAACACAAACGCGCGGTCATTCCGAACTCCGCTCGCCGCGTGCAACAGAAAACCGCCCTCTTCGGCCAAAACGAGCGAATGGATGATTCGCAGCACCGCATCGAGCGAATACGGGTTGGGCGACTGATGGACCCAGCCGCGCCGCGAACGCGCGTCGAATTCGGCGCGGAAATCGCCGCGCTCGATGCGCCACACCGATCCGCTTCTCGAAACCCGGATATCTTCCGGCGGGCGCCGCGCCGGTTGCTGAAGACGAATTTCGAGCCGACAGGCCGGTTCGGCCGAAGCATTTACGAAACCCGCGTAGCGCTGCTCGATCAGGCTCCGGAAATCCTCGTCGTCGGTCTGCAGGAAAATCGGAATTCCGCCGATTTCAACCGTCGCCCCGCACTCCTTGCCGGACACCCGGGGGAAAACTCGCGGAAGAGGAAACAGCGCCGGCCATCACACGGACTCCTGGGGATGCAATTGGACTTCGCCGGCGGCCGCGCCGAAATGCCGGGCAAACCGCGCGCGCACGGAATGCCATCGCAGCAACCATTTCACGCTGCTGCCCGAGCGCTGCACAACCCATCGAAGGAGTCGTTGACCCGCAGCGGGATGGCCGATCAAGCTCGATTCGCTTCCGGCCGCGGACCACCGCCGCAACTCGGCCCAGCATTTCGCTTTCGGCGAAAGGCGGATCGTTTCTGCCAAGAGCGTCGCCGCGCGCGATCAGGAGGAGCGGCCCGCTCTCTGCTTTATTCACCAACCGATGCGCGTAGAAGCGGCCACCCCGGACGAACAGCACGATGTCTCCGCGGTGGGCGCCCTCGGGCGTCTCGGGCCGAACAATGAGAGTGTCTCCGGGGAATATGGAGGGAACCATGCTGGAGCCCCAGGCCACGAACCGAAATTCGCCGAACGACCGCAGCATTTCCGCTGCGAGGTTTGCGACAACATCTTGGCGCCGGTGGTTGGCCTGTCCGCTCATGGAAACTGCCCGGGCTAGGAATTCATCGGATGGACCTGGCATTGGCCTTGCGTGGCGAGTTTGCCGCAGGTCAGCGCCATGGTCTCAAAGGCACGCTCCTCGCGGAAAGACGGCTTGTTGTAAGGCTTCTTCGCTGTGGCGGATGAATCCGCAGCCTTTTCCGTTGCCGGAGCGTGTCCTTGTTGGTCTCTCATGTCCCTAATTTAACCCCGCTTGGGTCAGTTTGACAGCGCAATAACCTGTGCCTCCGGCGGTGCAAGCCTGCGTCCCAAGACCTGAGAAGTAGATGCTCGAAGCCTGTGCATCGGTACTCTCGTTGTCCGGAATAATGCCACTCGAGCCGGCTGCGACCGAAAAGCTCGCGGTCGGCGGCGAAGCCTCCCGGAAACCAGCGGATCCGGTGGTGCCGTTCAGATTGAAATTGTAGAGGTTACCCCCTGAGAGACCCAGGAAAAGCCAGTCAGTAGGAGACGTAAACGGCGGACCGGCTCCTATGTTTGTGAATCCCGTGAGGGGAGAGCACGCCTCCACGTCGGGAGCAATCTGGAATTGCCTCGAAGCTCGCCGGGGTAATGGTTGTTCATCACGCGAGCGCTGCTGAACCCTATGTCGTATAGCAGGGTTAGCGAGCCCGTCGACGTCGTAGCCGCACGAAAGTATTGCCCAATTGGCGGAAGTAGAGCTCGAAAAATAAGAGGTGTTGAAAGTCGGCAGACTTAGGTTCACTCCGACTGGCCGGAGCTCCAGCCCAACGGCACGATCCTCCGCGAGCCAATGGTAAAAGTCGAGATGCTGACCTGCAGGAGTACCGGCGCTCGCGTTGTTCGTTCCAGACACGGCGTAAACAAATCCATTCGAGCTGTCCACGATCGGCGGAAGCACAATTCCGCCGAAGGGCGAGCCGTCGCCCAGCCCAAGAGAGTTGGGAGACAATTTTGCCCCGGTGGATGTGAAACCGTAAAGCCTTCCCATCCGCGCATCCGACAAATACCCTGCCGGTCACGGAGTCGTCGACTGCGCCGCTCAGCACTCCGCAGTCGCCGCCCACCGCTACCACAGCCAGCCAGTACCCCAGGTTGTGTCCAGCTCGGCGCCAAGCCCGCGGTGCAACCCGCATCCGTATTGTAGGAAGGGCAGAACACATCCTTGATGCGATAGAGATCGCCCGTCATCGTTGCCGACGTAGGCATAGTCGTTAGTGTAGTCGACAAAAGGCGGGGAAATGGTGTCGGAGGCCCCCGAGTCGATACCGAAGCGCCAAATCGGTTGCGGTTCCGCTGCCGGCCGCTGGATCAGTTGTCAACAAACGTCGTGATCTGGGCCGGCTTCAGCGTGTTCTGGAGGCCGTCGGCGTCCGTCGTATCCTGGCCGTCGCCCGCCTTCCAGGCCAGAACGTGAAAGTGCGCGGCTTGCCCGACAGCCGATTCCACGAAAGCGACCTTCGTCCCTAATACGGATCCCGCCCCCGTGGTGTTGTCCCAGGAAAGCACCGGCGATGTCGTCACCGCGCCGCCGATCGCGCTCACGTTGTACGACCACAATACGGTTGCCGAAACTCCGTCATCATTCGCCGGTGGTGGTATCGCGCGATTGCAAATGCCTGTGCCACCTGCCGTCCCGCTGTAGAGATTGTTGAATGCTACGAGGTTCGGCTGCGTCGTGCTGCCCGCGGCATTCACGGGATACACGATGTAGTCATTCGCGCAACTCGGCGCGGCCGTGATATCGAAGGTAAACTTCGCGGGGTACATATTCGCCGCGGTCCCACCCGCGCCGAGGTTGATGCTCCAGTCGCGATCGAAGCCCCCCCGAGAGTATCCGCGGGGCAGGTGCCCCCGCCAGCGAGGAGCGTTGGCGCCGTATCGCAGCCAACTGAAAGTGGAGCGGGGATCGCGCCCTGCAACTGCCATCCGGTTCGCATTCCCATAGAGGGGATACAGCACGTGATGGGTCGTCCAGTCGGTGAGGACGGCAAAGCGGGTGGCATGAGATTCGTTTTCATGCCCGGACAGCGTGGCAGTGGCGGCGAACAAACAAACGAGACACGCCGCGGAAAAAATCAACACACCGCGCGAAAGAAGGGAGTTCCGCACGCTTCATGCCTCCGTGTTACTCAGGTTGTATCGCTCGTCTCAGTGCCACGGCCGCCTGGGCAGCAGTCGCCGGGCGCTGATCGCTCCGCTGCGATCGATGCTTCTTGAGCGCCTCGCGAGAAAGTCTAGCGCATCCGCCCCCAGCAGGCTAGGAATTCTTCGCGTTGCTGTCAATAGCACAATAGGAATTCTCCGCATGGCCGAGCGCCGGCCAGTCCCGCCCGGAGCAAAAGGCCGTGGTTCCCCCCGCAGCGGTCTTTGGCTAAGTTGATTCGTCTCTCGTTCTTGCCGCCGGCACCCTGGGTGGAGCGCGCGCTTATCCCTAACCCGGGTGAACGGACTGCATCCCCTGCCTCTTCAGCGGCTTCCACGTGAGGTCGCCGCGCAGGAATTGCCACATCCCCTGGAGGCGCCACATCATGTGCAGCTGGCGGTAGGGAAAATGCTCGAAAAAGCAGTAGCTCACGAGGCGCAGCACGTCCTGCCAATCGTTGTAGCGCTTGTAGGTGACCTCTTCCTGCAGCACCGAGCCGATCGAGATCATGGTCGCGAACATGTAGCCGTAAATCAGAAACTCGATGCAGAATTTCTCGTTCAAAGCGCCCAAGACCGCGGCCAGCAAAATCGTGAAGATGCCTCCGATCTCGATGACCGGAGCAAATAATTCGAATACCCAAAGATAGGGGAGCGCGATCCATCCGATCCGGCCGTAGCGGCGGCGAAAAAGCATGTTGCGGTTTTTCAGCAGCACGTCGATCAGCCCCTTCTGCCAGCGCGCGCGCTGCCGGCCGAGCGATTTCACGTCCGAGGGCACTTCCGTCCAGCACACGGGATCGGGCACGAACGTGATCCGATAGGGAAGTTTGCTGTCGAGCATGTAGCGATGCAGGCGAGCGACGAGATCGAAATCCTCGCCGATCGCTCCCGTTCGAAAGCCGTCGACCGCCCGGACGAGGTCCGTGCGGAACAGCCCGAAGGCGCCGGAAATAATCGTGAGCATGTTCGCCTGCGCCCAGGCCTCGCGGCCGATCAGGAACGCGCGAAGGTATTCGACCACTTGAATCACCTCAAGGCCCTTTTTCGGGAGCCGCACGCGGCTCAATCGCCCCGCCGTGATTTCCGACCCGTTGAGGACGCGCACGATGCCGCCGACGCCGATCACGCTCACGGGATCGTTCATCACCGGAACCATGATGCGCAGCAGCGCGTCGCGCTCGAGAATCGAATCCGCGTCGACCACGCAAACGTAAGGCGAGGTCGCCGCGTTCAGGCCGGCGTTTACCGCGTCGGCTTTGCTGCCGATCGACTCCTTGTCGATCACGAGCAGCCGCGGATCGACGCCGCTGCGATAGAGCGCGCGCACCGGAGCGCAGGAAACCTGCGGGACGTAGACCGCGCGCACCGGCGTAAGCTTGAATTCGTCGATCATTTGATCGAGCGTGCCGTCGGTCGATCCGTCGTTGATGACGATCACCTCGAGCTCGGGGTAATCGAGCGTCAGCATGTTCCCCACCGACACACGAATCGATTTTTCTTCGTTGTGCGCCGGGGCAAGCAGCGTGATCGGCGGCACGAGCGGCGATTCCTTGAACCACTCGAGGCGAAACGTTTTCAGCTTGCGCTGATGCGCCGCGCTCGTCTTGAGCGCGACCAGCAGCGTGGCCAGGTAGACGAAGTTGCAGACGACGTAATAAATGAAAAGCGTATGATTCGCGATGTCGAGAAAGCGGATCATTCCCGGGCCGTCGCCGCTGGCTCGGGCGTGAGAGGCTGCTCGACGCCCGGCGCGTGCGTCAATTCACCGGCCGCCAGCGTCGCCAGCAGGCTTGCCGCTTTCGAATCGCCCTGCGACGCCTTCTCCTGCAGCTCCGCTTCGAGTTGCTCTCTCAGACCCGCATTCTCGAGCGCCGCGAAATACGCGTACATGCCATAGCGATCTTTCGACGCAACGGCGTCGGCGAAAATCGCCACCAGCTCTGATTTCCGGTCGACGAGGCCTTCGGCGGCGCGCATGCGCACGAGCCGGTTCGAATCCGTAAGCGCGCCCAAAAGCGGGGGGATGGCCTTGGGGTCGTAGATTTTGCCGAGCGCCACCACGGCTCGCAGCCGCACGAACCACACCGAATCCTGGGCTAGTTGCGAAAGCGCCTCGACAGCCTGCCCATGGTCCGCGTTGGAGAGAGCGCGAGCTGCCGCCGCACGCAGCTCCGGCAGTTCATCTTCGGCCAGCGCGATCAGCGCTCCTTCGATCGAATTGACCGGGATTTCGCCCAGCACGCGCGCCAGCATCTCGCGGACTTGACGGTCGGCTTGTTGCAAATAGGGCAGCAGCATTCGCGGCGATTCGCGGCAGCAATTGATCAGCGCGTTCTGAATCAGCAGCGCGGGCGCTTGCAAGCCGCGCTCGCTCACCCACGTCAGAATTTCTTCCGCTGCTTCGGGTGAAGCGGTGCGCGCGAGGCCGCGCAGCGCCGCGTGCCGCGTTTCCTGATTTGAGTCGCGGAGTCCCTCGGCCAGCGCGGGAACGCCCTCGGGCGCGCGGGTGCGCCCCAGCGCCACCAGCGCGGCGATGCGCTGCCAGCCGCGATGCTTCCGCGCCTCGAAGATTCGCTTTTCGATCAGCCCTGTGGTGCGCATGAAGCGCAGCAGGCGGCCCGACTCAGCCGGGCCGGCGGCCTCAAAGGCATCCAGCACGATGTCTTCCACGATCCGCCGGTCGAAATCATCGAGCCGCCACGCGTCGTAAGGAATCTCCCCGGAGATCAGCTGCTCCCATTTCTGCCGAAACTCGTACACGCGGCGGTCGCGTTTTGCGAAGTAGCGCCTTCGATACGTCCTGCGCAGAAGAATGAATCCGAGCAACAGCGCGTCGGCAATCACAGCCGCTACGATCACCTTCACGACGAAGGCCGCGGGACCAAGCTCCCAGATTTTGCTAAAAGTGGATTCCATAGCTCCATCCAAAGCCTGTGTCGGTGCGATCCTGCGTCCGCTGCTGAAACGCGGCGTATCCGGTCACGTCTTGGCGCGCGGTGATCTGAAAGCGCAGCCCGCCGCCGTACGTTTGCGAAGAAAAGCTTCCAATCTCGTTCACCAGGCCGAAATCCTCGGTGCCCACGGCGAAGAACACGTTGCCGCTCAGTTGCCGCACGCCCCAGCTTCGAATCGGAAACGCGAGCTTGCTCAGCCCCGAGGGTTTCCAATCGAGACCCGTGCCCGGGAAATGGCTGCGCGCGCCCGTGAGGCCGAACGACCACAGCCAGTCTTTCGGAAGATAGACCAGCGTGTTTTCGTTGAGCGTCAGGATCCGGGCCGTTGAATACCAATACCAGTGCTGCCCGTACGTGACCTCGATGCCACGCACGAAGCGGTCTTCGCTGATGCGCCAGCCATGATCGCCTTCGAAAAAGGCTTCGGTCTCGGGAATCACCGTGTTGTCGTGCCCCGTGGCCCCGCCGATAGTCAACGCGCCCCAATGCGGCATGGTCCCCGTGACGCTGCCGACGAATTTGCCCGCCGGCGTGCCTGCAATCTGGTAGAAGTTGCCGGCCGCGCTCGTAGTCCAGTGCGGCGACCAGCGTGAAACCAGGCTCACCCACTCGCCTTCGTTACCCGGGGCGAAATTAAAGAGGTCATCGTCATTGCCAATACGTAGTTCGTGTTTCGTCTCGCCGCGCAACGACGCCAGCTCTTCCCGCGCGTCAGCATCCTTGGGGTCGAGATCCGCCGCGCGTCGAAACTCTCGGCGCGCCTCCCGCATGTCGCCCAACGCCCGCAGCACCCGGCCCCGCGCCTCATGCAGATCTGCGCGGCTCGGATCCATTTCAACCGCGCGGGTTGTCGCGCGAAGCGCCTCTTCGTTCCGGCCCTCCTGCCTGTACACGTCCCCGAGGGTCATCCAGTTGTCAGGATCGTCGGGCGCCGCCTGAACGATCGCGTCGAATTCCTTTTCCGCCTCCGGCAGCCGCCCGGCCCACGCCAGCACGCGCGCGTGCCATGCGCGAATGTCCATGTCCTGCGGATGCTGCGCGATTTGAAGGTCGATCGTCTGCAGGGCCGTGTCCCAATGATGCGCTGTGACTTCCGTGCGGACTTCCGCCTGCCAATCGGCGCTCGAATCTTGCGCGCGCAGACCGGGCGCAAGAATGCCGCAGGCCGCGATCAGGCCGGCCGTCAGCAAATATGCAGTCGTGCGTTTCCCGATCAGGAGCGCCCCCGGGCGCAACAGTGCGGCCTCTTGGCCCACGCCCAACGTAACTACTGCACGAAGCGCACCAAATGAGGGGCCAGCGACGTGAGATGGTTCACGGCCAAAGCCCGTCTTATGTGTTCCTTGCGGAGAGGCCCGGCGATCGGCGGCCCGGGACAAGCGCCGGAGCGTATCATTTGCGGCCGGTATGTATCATAATGATACATATTAAATATTTAGTTATCAGCGGTCGATTGATTGGGAGATACTACGATTTGCGATGATGCCCATAAAACGTGCAGTCGTTCTGCTAACAGCGATTCTACTCGGAGCCGTTTCGGCAGCGTCTTGCCAAAGCGATGAAAGCCTCATTTCGCGGCTTCATGTGGCCGACGTGCCGGTTCATCCCTTCGTGCATAACTCGCAGGACCCGACGGCCGCGTTTCCGGAATCGTTTCCGATGCAGGTGGCCCTCTATTGGTCGAGCCAGGACGAGAACCCGCTTGCAATGATCCATTCTCTTCGCGCGATGGGCGTGCCTTTCTTTGTGACGCGCGACCTCAGCCAGGCCCTGCAGCACAAGCTCATCATCATTTACCCCAATGTGGATCCGAAGACGTTCACCGATGCCGATATTGAGAATCTCACGCGGCATGTTCACGACGGAGGAAGCATTTTCGCTGTCGATATCCTCGCGGGTGCGCTCAAGCCGCTCTTCGGCTTTCGCGATTCCGTCGCATCGCGCCGCCGCTATCGCGTCGACTTCGCGCCAAATAGCGATGCAATCGTGCGCTACCTCAATCGCCCCGAGGAGCAGAGCGTTCCGCTCGGCAATACGAAATACACCGACATTTTCTGGACCAATGGCTACACGGCGGATGCGACCGCAAGGGTTCTCGCGCGCTACGAGGATGGCACGGCGGCGCTGCTACGCAACGACACCGGGGAGGGATCGACCTATCTCTGCGGGATCAGCTATCACGAAGTGGTCCTGCGCAATCAGGTGGACCGCGATTACGATGCGGAGCGGCACTATGTCAACACTTTCGAGCCCGGCGCGGATGTCTGGATGCTGATCTTGCGCGCCTGGTACGAGTCGAACACGCCGGGCGGCGTGCGCCTCGCCTCGATCCCCGATGGGCAGTCCTCGGTCCTTTTGCTTTCGCACGACGTGGATTGGGAAAACTCCTTCGCCCCGATGCTCGATTTCGCCCGCATGGAAATCGCCGAGCACGCGCGCAGCACATTTTTCATTCAAACGAAATACGTGAGCGATTCCAATAGTGTGTCTTTCTTTTTTGGCCAGGATCTCGCTTATCTCCAGCAGATCAAGGCCCTGGGCTTCACGATCGGATCGCATTCCATCATCCACTCGCGCGCATTCAATCACTTTGAACTTGGCGACGGCACGGAAACGTTTCCGCTCTATCAGCCGCGCGGCACCGGCTTCGAAAGCGCGACCGGAGCGACGGTCTTCGGCGAGGTGCGCGTCAGCAAGGAACTCCTCGACGGCAATCTTCCCGGCCAGCACACCATATTCTTTCGCGCGGGGCATCTCCGCGTGCCGCCTTCTTTGCCCGAGGCGCTGGTGCGCACAGGTTACCTCTTCGATTCGTCGTTCACCGCCGACGACGTGCTGACCCATTTCCCGTATGCGATGCCCCTCGGGCTGGGCTTCGACGAAGACAGCGGCCTTTACGAATTCCCAGTCACCTTCGAAGACGAGGAGAAGCCGCCGCTGCCCGAGCGCGTCGATCGCGCGCTCGACGTGATTCGCGCCAATGCCGAAAATCAGGCGATCAACGTGATCCTGATTCACTCGAACGAAGCGCACGTGAAGCTGGCCGCCGAGCAGACGCTGCTGCGCGAGCTGCCGCCCGATGTTACGCCGACGGATCTACAGGGCTTCGCCGAGTTCTGGCGCGGCCTCGAAGCATTGCGTTGGAGCGTTACCGTGGCGGGCCCGAACGAGGCGAGCATCGCGGTGGCCGCCGGCGAACCCGTGACCGGCGCAACTCTCGAATTCCAGCGATCGATTGCGACGGTCGACGGCGGCGCGCGGCTCCTGCCCGACCATCATCGAATCATCCTCCCCGCGTTGAAGGCTCAGGAAAGCGCGTCGTTCGATGTTCGCTACGCCGACTAATAGGAGCGCTCCGCCATCTGAACGTTCGGCAAAAATTTACCCCCGACCTGCGGCTGGCGACAGGGCTTCAGTATAGTAACCTTCCATCTGCTCGGTCAGCCGGTCCCAGCTGAGCTGATCGACAACATCGGCGCAACCCGCTTTCAGCCGCCGGCGAAGGCCCCCATCATAAATTAATCGCCGAAGCGCGTCAGCCAATTCTTCTTTGTTGGGAGCGATGACCAGGCCCGCCCTATCGGCCACCAGCGAGTGAATGCCGCAAGAATTCGTCACGATCACCGGAACGCCCGAGGCCACAGCCTCCGCCACCGCATTCCCAAAATTTTCGTAGCGCGAAGGTAATGAAAAGATGTCGGCGTCGGCAAAAGCGGCTTTTTTGTCCTCGTCGTAGAGAGGGCCCGTGAATAGAACGCGCGCGCCGACGCCCGACTCCTTCGCTCGCTTCTCCAAGTACGCGCGATATCCCGCTTCTCCCTCCGGTCCCGCGATCGCCAGGTAACCGGACTCCGGGCATGTCCGCGCAAACGCTTCGATCAAGATGTCGGCGCCTTTGCGGGGAATCAGCCGGCTGAGGAAGAGGATCAAAGTTTGCTCGGGAGAGATTTTCCATCTCGATCGAAAAGCCCCCCTCGGCGGAAGGGGTGCGCACGAACTGAGGTCGATGCCGTTGTAGCGGATCGCCAGCTTTGCAGCAGGGATGCCGCCTTCGAGGAGCTCCTGGCGTTCAATGTCGGAGGTCGCTATCACTCGGGCTGCCTTCTGCAGGAGCGCCTTGCCCATGGTGGCGTGCCACAAACGCTTAAATCGCAAACTGCGGTCGATCGGGCGGTACATCCCCATCGGCTCGACGACGTAGGGCACTCCCTGGCGGCGGCAGAAGTATCCGGCGGCCGGCCCCAACAAGTCATACAGGCCGTAAAAATGAACGATGTCGAAACTTTTGATGGAGCCCGCCGAAAATCCTAATACGCCCGGATTCAAGGTGAAGGCCCGATAGTGGCCGCGCGTGGGAAGGTAGATGGCCTCGACGCCTTCGTCATCCCATCGCCAGCCCCACTTGCAACGTTCGATTTTCCCGCCAAACCCATTCACGCCGCGGAGCCCGAGGTCCGCCGTCAAGACCGTCACTTGATGGCCTCGCTTCACGAGCCCCTTGGCCAGCGAGCGCACCTTCACAATCGGACCGCCGCGATCTTGGAAGGGAAAGTAGAACTGAACTACGCTAAGCACATGCATGAGTCGTCTGGAAGCACCATGCCCGCCGAATTTCAAGCCATCCGGCTCCGGATAGGTCCGCACATGGATCGTAGCTTCTTTAGCCGTCTTGCTTCCAGAATATACTTTGGCGAGATGTACAGACGGAGAAATCGGCCGAGACATGCGACGAATTGTCAGCTCGCCGTCGCTCGCGTGGCGCCGCCAGACGCTGCGAGCTTCTTCCGCCAGAAATCGGCCGTGCGTCGAAGGCCTTCATCCAAACTCACCTTCGCCTCCCAGCCCAGCACGGATTTTGCCTTAGCGGAGTCGCCGTAGAGGACCTGAATATCGAGCGGCCGGCGTGGAATTGTGTCCCAAAGGACTTGGCCGCGGAAGCCCGTGATCGCGCGCATCTTGTCCGCCAGCGCCCGCACGGTAAGTTTCTCGCCGGTGCAGAAGTTGAAAGCCTGGCCGATGCTGGCCTGAGGCTTCGCGAAGCAGGTCAGATAGCTATCCACATGGTCGTCGATGTACAGCAGGTCGCGCTCGGGCGTCGGGTCGCCCAGCTTCACGGCATTCGCCCTGCAGCATTTGAACGAGCATGCGCTCGACAAGAAAGTGCGTGTTATCGCGGCGGCCGTACGTGTTGAAAGGGCGCAGGACCGTCACGGGAAACTTATAGGCGTCCCACATGTACAGCACATACTTCTCCGCCGCATGCTTGCTGACCGAATACGGGCTGTTCGGCGCTTGCGGCGTATCTTCTCGCTTGGGCACGGGGCCGTTGCCGAAAGTCTCCGACGTGGAAGCGAACAAGAAGTGCTTGAAGTGCGGCACTTCGCGCAAGCAGGCCTCGGCAAGATTCACTGTGCCGGTCAGATTCGTGTCCAGCACTTCGTTGGGATGATCGTAGCTATACGACACGGGGCTGATCGACGCCAGATGGAACACCACTTCGGGCTGCACTTCGCGAATCGCGCACTTCACGGCGAAATTGATCGCGCAAATCGCAAAACACAACTTTCACGCCATGGTCGGCGCCCAGAACGTAGCGCCCGTCACGTATCGCTGCATCGAGTAGAGATCGTGCCCGCCGATCTCCGCGAGACGTTCCAGCAAGCGGCTCCCGACAAACCCGGTCGCTCCAGTCACCAAAATTCGCATGCCTCGGTCCTCCCTCCTCCGAGCTAGCCGACTATTCCGACAATGCATCGCGCAGGCGTTCACAAAACCTGTCGAAGGTGAATTCGCGGGCCACCCAATTCCTACCAGCCTCACCCATGCGGCGCGCGCGCACGGGATCTTCGAGCAGTTCGATCAACGCGCCGGCGATTTCGCTTGCGCTGGCCGGATCCACGAGCAATCCGTGCTCGCCCGATCGGATGAATTCGGCGGGCGCCCCGACGCGCGGACCCATCACAGGTTTGCCGTGCGCCATGGCTTCCAGGAAAACAATGCCGAAACCTTCGCCACGGGGCGTGCGCGCGTCCAGTTCGGTCCGCGCCGGCATCGCAAAAATGCTGCAACGATCATAGCAGACGTCCAGTTCCTCCTGGCGAAACAGAACCTGCGAAGTGCACCGAGTCTGGCGATGCCCATTTCGCGCGCACGCGATTCGAGTCGAGCGCGGTCGTCGCCGTCGCCTACGATCAGATATTCGGCATCCGGCACGCGGCGGAGGACGGCCGGCCAGGCGTCGAGTATCGCGTCGTGGCCCTTATATCGTTCCGACGCCGCGAGTCGGCCGACTGTAAGCACTATCGGCCGCGACGAATCTTTTCCTAGGGGAAATCCTTGCTTCCGGCGATTTCGCCCGCGGCTTCGGCAGCGTGGGAGGCAAGATCGAGGCGCGAGGATCCTTGAGCTTGTGCCGCGCAGCCATCGCATCCAGCGTAAAACGCGTGATCGTCAGATAGCGCTCCGCGCCTCGCAGCGCCTTCACCTTCGCCGGCGGCAGGTCCCCCCACACCTCAATGCCGTACAAGATCAGCCAGTACGGAATCCGCGTGATCTCTTGAATGAGTCGGGCAGCCGGCGCCAATCCAACGTGCGCGCAGATGATTAAATCCGGAGACCACGAGAGAGCGGTCGCGACGGCAGACGACCAGAAAGCGAAGCTTCACGGACCGGCCGAGCGCGAGATTGCCGTCGGCCTCGGACCTCCGGATCGTCCGGCCACGGCGACCACGCGCACGCGATCGCTACCCAGGACAACGCTGAGCGCATCCACGAGCGTGCGAATGTAGTTCTGCACGCCCCCGATGGATTTCAACGAAGGCGCCAGAACCAAAACTTTGCGCTTGCCCTTCGGCTTCTCCGTCACAGTTCTTGCGTCAACGTTTGCCCTTCGAAACGCGACTTTCGCTTTCGCAGCAGCACTTCTTCGAAGATCGCCGTAAGTTCCCGGCCGTTGCGCTCCCACGTGTACTGCCGCGCCGTCTTCGCCGCTTCCTCGCCGAGGCGCTCGCGAAAGGGCTGGTCCGCATACAGCCGCCGGATCATTGCCGCCAGCGCGGCCACATCCTTCGGATCGTTCAGGACGAGCGCGTCGATGCCGTCGTGGACGATATCCGACGCCCCCGCCCGCGCGGAAATAATCACCGGCAACCCGCACGCCATCGCTTCCGCTGCCGGCAATGCGAAAGTGTCCTCGAGCGATGGCCCCACGTATGCGTCCGCCGCGGCGTAATAGAATTCGACATCTTTGCGCGGCGGCAGGATATGCACGACGTTCCCGCAGCGTCCGGATATTGAGCCACGGCCTGCGAGACAGCCGCGGCCTCATTGCTGACGACGACCAGCTGGATCGGCAAATCCGCCAGTTGCATCAGCGCATCGAGCAGCGCCGCCCAGCCCCTTCTTGCGCCAGTCGTTTCCGATCAACAGCAAGCGTGAACGTTTCATCCGCCAGCCCGATCTCCCGCCGCGCCGCGGCGCGCGAGGCGAGCGCGCAGCTCCGGGATTGAATGCTTTGTGATCGAGGCCCGTCTCGATCAGCGGCAGCCGCTCGCGGCGGCCGTAGAATCGCGCCAGTTCTTCGGCGCTCCGCCTGGAGGTAAGAATCAGCTGCGTCTCCGGCCGCTGGAAGACGCGCTTTTCCAGCGCCACCACCAGCCGGTAGTAAAGCCTGCGGTGCAGCAAGAGCGGCCACGCCTTGCACGGGATTTCGCGAGAATGCGAGCTCGGGGCGGACGCGCCGGAAGAAACTCCGCGAAAACAATGTGCACGGAAACCGCGTCGGCGTCGAAGCAGTTCACTCCGGGGCTGTAGACGAGATCGTAATCGAGATTCTTCGCGCGCCGATCCCACGCGCGCCACAGCATGGTTCGCGCCGAACCACCACAGGAAATTCACGATGTGCGGGCCGGGAAGCTTCGGAATGCGATGCCAGGTGACGATTCGACAGGTCCAGGTCTTCGACATGCTGGCTGTAAATATGGACGTCGAACTCGCCCGCGATTTGCGCGATCCACTCAACCGCAATTCGCTCCGTGCCGTGGCTCTTGTCCAGGAACGGCGAAACGACCGCGAGGCGGATCTTTTTCTTCGCAACGCTCATCCGAGACCTGCTCGCATGATTTCACAACCGCCTCGAATCTACCCGGCCAACACTTCCGCCTGGTCGGCTCACGCTGGGAACGAGCCGCCGGAGCCTTCAATAGCTGGGGCAATCGAAAGACGATGCCGACGAAAATCCACAGATAGATGTTGCAGACGAAGTTCTGGTACACCGCTATGCTCAAATAAGTGAGCGGATAGAACAACAAGAACGCCTACCAAAGGAAGGCAAAGCCGATTGGGAAACAGGCGCGTTTCCCGCAAACTCCCCGGACAACCTTCCAAAGGTAATAGAGCAGCTGCGGCCGTCCAACAGGACAAAGCAACGGCGCAGGATACCCATCTCAACGATCATCGTCCCGAAGCCCTCTTCCACTCCATACAGCGGCCGCTCCCCAACCAACCTATCGACATACTGCCTCCCAGGGAAGCAGTGCCGATGCCATTTCCAATCGCCCAGTGCGGATTTCCCAGGGCCTTTTGGAAATTCACGATCGGATAGTCCCACGCGCGGGAAGTTCCCTGATAAGCCGAACTCTCCGGATTCAGTGTTTCGGTATAGAAAGCAAGGCGCGACCCCGCTTGTTCCGGAAAAATCAAAAACACCGCTGCGAGCCCGAGGGCCCCGATGATAAACGATCGGCGAAGCACCTTACGAGCCGATGGCCTTGCTGCTGGCGCCAAGGCGCGCCCCAAAGAAATCCGGCTGAAAGAGCCAGGGCGCTCGAAGCCACAAAACCGAGGCAGTTCGGGATCCGCTAAGCAAAGAAGCCACGCCGAGCGCTGCCGAGCACAGCAAAGACCAGCTTTCGGTATCGCTTCGTATGCAAGATCAAATAGGCGGCTGTGCCCATCGACCAAAATGAATGCCAGTATAAGATATGTCGCGAACCGGCCGGCGCTCACGAAAACCGATGCCGGAAGATTAAACACTTGGCCCGACAACGGAGATCACCTTGGAAAGATCTCCCGAGGTCTTGCAATTCCGGCGCCAGTGTCGCCGGATTCAGGAACGTGTTTCCCAAAACCGCCTGCGCAATCCCCAGTCCTCCGATCACGCCGGCCAGAATCGCATTGATAATCAGGAACTTCCGCAGGTCCACATCGCTTTCGATGAGGCCATACGCCACAAACATCAACGGGATGTAGTAGAAATATGTCTTCATCCCCAGAAGCCCGTACAGAATGCTGGGCGAGTTCTGATTGAAGACCTGCAGCAACGCGAGCCAGAAGAAAAGGCTTAGAAAAAGCAGGAAGGGAGGGCGGAAACTCCTGGCCCGGCCAAGACGCACGTCCCTGAAGAATGAAATATAGACCAGCAGCAGAAGGATATCCTTGCCGAAGAAGAGGGCGAGATTGTTGCCCATGTACTTCCGGACCATGTCCTCGAACAGCATCCAAACGAGAAATAAATAGAAGCCGGTGCGCCAGCTGCGCAAGATCGCGACGCCAATCGCGCAAACGGCAAAACCAAGCATTACGAATTCCAGGACTTTGAGGTTGTCCGAGATAACTTCGTTCCCTGCCTGCCATGCAGCCCAAATCGCAAACACGAAAAGCCCCGCACCGATCAGGGTTTGGTTTCGTATTTGCGGAATGCGCGTGTTCAGCACCTTGCCGTCACCATCGCCCTTTCGTCGAAATGACCCCGGACTCTGCGCAGACGCGGCAAGAGTCGAGAGCATTGTATATCACTGCCCCGGCCAGCAAGCGCTCCTCAAGTGCGCGCCTACAACGGCTCAAACTCAGTCACCGGCGCGCGGAACGACAGGTTTGGGCCTGTCACGCCGCCGAAGGGCCGTGCTAGAATTCCCGCGTGATCGTGAATTTTGGCTGCGGAGCCAACCCTGGCCCGCGCGATTCCGGCTACCTCAATATCGACGGCAGTTTGACACTTCAGCTGGCAAAGCTTCCGCTGCCCGCCACTTTTTTCGGAGGGCGTGCGGATTTTGTCCGATTGATTCGCGCAAACCGCATCCGCTATGGCACCGCCCGCGGCCTAAGGCTGCCCGCCAACTCCATCGAAGGCTTCTATGCCTCTCACGTGCTGGAGCACCTCTCCAAGCGCGACTGCGAAAACCTCCTCGTGCGCGTGCTCGGTTGGCTGAAGCCTTCAGGAGTCTTGCGCGTGGCCTTGCCTGATCTCAAGCGTTCCGCTGCATCGTACGTCGCGGGAAAAACCGATGCTTCGCAGTTTGTTGCCGGCACGCATCTGGCAGAGGACGGCCTGCGCTGGTGGGAAACGATCTTCGGCCACTCCCAACATCGCTGGATGTACGACAGCGAGTCATTTTCGCGGGTGCTTATTCGCCAGGGCTTTCGGGATGTCCGGGAGCATTCATTCGGTGAGAGCGCGTTGCCTGCGCTTGGATGTCTCGATATTCCGTCGCGTCAGGCGGAATCCTTCTACGTCGAGGGAGCCAAGTAGCCGGCCTGCGGCAATGTCCTTGCGCGCACCGCTCATCTCCCGCCACGGGCCCGCGCCGCTTTGGAAACCGACTGAACGAAAGCTCGGTCATAATCCGCCAGCGACCAGCTCGCCATTCGCTCCCGCGCCGCGTCGCCCATCCGGCGCAGCGCTGCACGATCGCTCAGCATCCGCTGCAAGACGGTCTGAAGCGCTCCCACATCGCCGCTGGGAAACGCAAAGCCTGTCTCGCCTTCCCTCACCAGATCGAATCGCGCGCCCACTCGGTCGCTCACAATCACGGGACATCCGCATAGCATCGCTTCGTTGATCACCACTCCAAAGGCCTCGTAACTCGACGGCAGCACCAGCACGTCCGATGCGCTGTAAACCTCAGGCAAGCCCGACTGATTGACGAATCCGAGAAAGCGCACTTGATCGGCAATGCCCATCGACCTCGCCAGCGCTTCAAGACTCTCTCTCAATGCGCCGTCACCTGCAAACACCAGATATGCATTCGGGTTGGCCGCTCGCGCGAAGGCCGCGAGCAGATCTTGAGGGCGCTTCCACGGCTGCAGCTTCGCGCAAAATACCACCACGCACGCATCGCCGGGAATATTCCACCGCGCGCGCACCGCCGTCCGATCCACGCGTCTGGACTGCTCGCCCCACCAATCATTATCGACGCAATACGGAAACAACGCCGTGTGGTCCTCGGAGATGTGTAGCGAACGCATCAGCGCCGCGCCGCCGCTCGAATGAACGATCACCATGTCCGCCAGTCCGAACAAGCGCGGCCACAGCCATTTCTTCACCCCGATCTTCCAGCGCTTCCCGTCTGGCGGCGTCAATTCGTGCGCGTCCGTGCCGAAGAAAATTGGCACGCGTTTCCACTTCGCGGCGGCCAGCGCCATCCAAAAGGTGGCGTACACGTATCCGGTATACACCACCACCGCGTCGAACCTCCCCTCGGCGATGAGGCGCCAGATGCCGGGATTGAAAAAGCCGAAAAAGCGGCCGACTCCCGGCCGAAGCGAAAGATTCCGCAGGCGCACCCACGGATAGCCGTCCAACAGCGGTATATCCCACTTCACCGAGACGCCGAAATCGCGATCGAGATGCGCCTCGGCGCCCCCCATATCGCAATAGGCCACCTGAATCTCGAGGCGCGGATCTCCTGCCAGCGTGCGAAACAGAGGAGCGCCGTATTGCACCGGATGCGTCGCCACCAAAAGCACGCGAAACGGCCGCTCCGTCATTCCCTCAAAGCTCCTGCAAATCGCTCCGCGATTCGCGTCCACGAAAAATAATTTCGCTGGGCCTGCAAGCTGCGTTCGTGCAGTTCGGCCCACCGCGCAGAGTCACTCAGCACGCGCAGGAGCGCCTGGGCCAAGCTCTGCCGATCTCGCCACGGCGACCACTCGATTCCCGCTTCGTCCAAGGCATCGCCCCTTCCGCCGACGCGGTATCCCACGATGGGAAGTCCGCACGCCACGCCCGCAATCGCGCTCCCGCGCTGCAGCGTAATCGCGCCGCGCACGAAAAGCAGCACGTCGGCGCGCGCAAACTCGTCGGCCACCACCTCCGCCGGCACCACGCCGCGCACCACGATTTCCACGCCGCTTCCTGCCAGCGCCGCCTCGATATCTTTGCGCGCTTCCATCGATCCGCGCCCCACGATCACGAGCCGCAGCTTCGCGAGCGACTGGCTCGCTGCCCTCATCACGTCCGCGATCTCTTCCACCTCGCCCGCCGTACGCGGCGCGCCCGTCACGCCGAATACGATCACGGTCCTCGATTGCCCCGTGGCCCCCGGCCCGCTACGCCGATCCAGCCGCTCGGGCAGATTCGCGCCGATGGGAATAAACGCCGCCTTGCGATCTCCCTGCGGCAGCCAGGCGACCTTCTCCAGCGGCACCGTAAAGATCGACTTCATCGACCCCCGATAAAGTTTCTCGATCACCCATTGCTGGCAATCGCCCCGCATCCGGTCGATCCGGCGCGCGCCGCCGGTCTGCCGCGTGAATTCGTGAAACACCATCGCGCACCGGCAGCCCCGCCGCCGCAGAATCGCGAGCGCCACAAGCACTCCGATCGGAAATCCCCGGCGCGACCATGCCAGGCCGGTGTACTGAACCAAAACCCAACTCCCGCGCCACGCCGCGCTCCGGCGCCACAGCCTCCACAGCGCGGGCACCCAGCCCCGGTCGAACCACTCGACCCGGACCATTTCCATCTTCACTCCTCGCTCGGCGAGCGCACACCCGAGAAACGTGCAGTAGTCTTCCAGGCCGTCCGTCGGCATGTCGCGCCGCCCCAGCAGCGCGATCCACTTCTCCGGCTGCGCCTCGCCGCTCGTCGTGGTCTTGTCCGCGCTCGTCATGCCTTCGCACTCTCGCCCGTCGCCCGAGGAAGAGCCAGGATGTGATTGCCGTCCACGGGTTCGACACTGTATCCGAAATCTCGAAGCAGCTCGCGTGCGCTCCGATCGTTGGACTCCGAATGCGTTTCGCACAGGACCCACGGCCGGCTCGCCCGCAGCAGCGTCTCGGCGCCGCGCAGGGCCTCGACCTCGGCGCCCTCAACGTCGCACTTGATCGCGTCCGGCCGCCGCGCACCCGGCACGAAGTCGTCGAGCGCAACGCACGGCGTCGGCGTGCCGTTTGCGTTGTCCCCGCCGACGAACTGCCCCGTGCCACGATCGGGAGATGCCGGATCGGCGGCGACAAAATTCATTTTGCCGCTGGAGGACCACAAGCCCGCTTCAATCACTGTGACGTTTGAAAGCTTATTCCGTTCGATATTTCTGCGCAGGCGCGCCGCAACCTCCGGGTCGGGCTCGAAACTGAACACGTGCCCGCCCTCGCCCACAATTCGCGCCGCAATTAGTGAAAAGAAGCCGACGTTCGCGCCCAGATCGTAAAACACCATCCCCGCACGCAGTCTCCCCACAAGAATTTCCTGCACCACAGGCTCTACATCGCCGCGAAGATACGGCTGGCCCGTCCGCGGATTGAGTTCGAGCCACAACCCTCGCCCCGCGCCTCCCTCCACCTGCATCCAGACTTTCTGGTCGGCCCGAAGAATTCGATAACTCAGAAAGTGAATGACGCCGCCCACCACGGGAACTTTTCGCAGCGAACGCAGTGGTTCCGGCACGCGAAGCAGCAGTTGGCCCAGCCAGTTGGACGCTCGTTCCATTTCAGTCGCTCATCGGAACTGCCAGGCACGACGTCATTCGTGCGTCTTGGCCACTAGGTGGCGCGGAAAGGCCTCCACGTGGGTGAGCCAATTCCATCGATAGCCGAGCTCTGTCAGGCGCCTTGAGACACCCTCGGCTGCCTGAGGGTTGTGAATTTCGCAGATTAGAAGCGGCCGAGACGCACGCAAGATGTCGACAGCGCCGGCTAGAACCTCTTCCTCCGCGCCTTCCACGTCAATCTTAACGGCCGTGGGCCGGCGATGGTCGAGGGAGAAGAGGTCTAGCGTCACAGCTTGCACCACGGTGACCCCAGAAATGGTTTCACGCCCCGCAATCCCCGATACGGCGCCCATGTTTCGGCTTGATGAATCTGGACCCTTCCGAAAAAGTAATTTTGTGCATTCCGACCACACGGCCGTCGCCACCGGTTCGATTTGCGGCAACGAGTTCATTTGCCGATGCTCCCAAATTCTCTTCGAATTGTCGGCGTCGGCCTCGAATGCATAAACTTTCCCCTCCGGCCCCACCTGCCGCGCGGCGACCAAGCTGATGAACCCTACATGCGCTCCGACATCGTAGAGGACGTCTCCGCGCCCGAGATGAGACGCCAGGACCGCCAGTAGAAGTTCCTCGTAGTCACCCGCCGCGTAGGGAGCCTCATAGCGTGGATCCACCGACAAAGACAGCCCCGCTGCCGCGCCTGCGCGCACGTTGACAGCGACACGCGTGCCGTCTGGCAAGAACTTACCCACCAATCGGTGAACTAGCCCTCCGACAACAGGCGCCCGCCGGACCAGCCGATAGAGCTGTTGCAAGGTGGGAGAACACAGAAGACGCGAGATCATCCGTGATCATTCCCGGAAACGGATGCCGTTTTTTTCGCGCAGCACCAAGCCATCGCGGTACCTTCACCAGAAAGCTGCAGCACGGTTCCGCCGGAGTCGTTTACGGCTTGGATCACCCTCTCACTGGACATCGCCGCGCCATTCCAGCTTCTTCCCGCCATGTCTGGATCACATCCGAGCGACCGCGCGACAAACCGGCTAAGTCCGACCAGGCGAATGGCCCAAAGGCTGTCGATGAGGCCCCAAGCCAACCGCCCCTTCCAATTCATGTTGCGTCTCTCCGTCCCGTTAAATTGGAAAAGACAAATCCCGGACGGTTTCAGAACCCTCAGCATCTCGCGTATGTAGTCTTTAACAAGCTTTTCGTCTGGCAGGTGCTGCAGCACGAGGTAGCTGAAAACGAAGTCGATCGACTCGTCCTCCGTGTCCCGTAGATCCTCGCCGTTGGAATGTTTCCAGGCGACGTTCTTGACGTCGGGCAACACTTGCTTGGCGCGCTCGAGCATCTCCGCCGAAATATCCACCGCCGTCACATGACCAAACTGCTTGATGAACACACTTGTCATGCGGCCGGCTCCGCAGCCCAATTCAAGTGCACGCTTACCCTGAGGCACAAAATCGAAACGATCCAACACGGGCGCCACGAGACGCTGGTAGTCGTCCTCACCCGACTTGAGGAAGCCCGAGACATCCCAATCTTTTCGCCACGTTGCTATGTAGTAGAAAGCATCCTTGGCAGCGCGCGTGTCCCAATCGCGGCGCATAGACTCGGTTTTATCCATACCACCTCGCGAACTCCGATTTATCACTTCTGCCGCTCCACAACCACGACTGAATGCACCTCCTCAAAATCTCAAGGTCCCACCCGGCAGTCTTTCGCTGCCGGTAGAGGCGATCCATTTGCTTGACGGGCCCATATTCCGCGGTCCCCGCCTGCGCTCGTTGGTCGGCACTCGCTGCTGTGAGCAGCGTTTTTCCGTATGTCTCCATTTGCGGGTTCGCCCAGTTTCTGCCGGTGTCGCTATCGAACCCTCGCGGGAACTGCCCGCAGGAATTGCAGCATATCCTTCACGTCCGACTTCCGTATGTAATTCGTCGCCCCGGCCGCCGCGACGAAAACGCCCGAAGCCACGATGAAACGCACAACGGCATGAGATGACATCAACCGCGCGCACCCGATCGCAAGAAGCGCCAGCCCCACCACGGGCAGCGCAAAGCGCAGGCCCTGCCATATCAGAGGACGCACCGTGCCGATGAAAAGCAAAATCACCATCCAGGCAACCGTGTAGCTGATCAGCGTGGCACAAGCCGCGCCCATCGCAGCGTATCGCGGTATGAGCATCAGGTTCAATCCGATGTTGATTGCCGCGCCGGCCAGCGTGGGAATCGGCAGCAAGCTTTGCTGGTTCTTCGCAATCATCACATTTACGATCACAGCCGCAAAAAATACCGCAATCTCAGACCAGATCAGCACCGACAGCAAAGGGGCAGCGGGCAGAAACTGGCGACCGTACAGCACTCGCACGACGACTCTCGCCCCAACCGTCATGACAATGCACAGCCCCGAGGAAAAAACCATGAAGGAGCGAAACGTTTGATCGGTGTAGCTTCGGAATTTTTGCGGATCGGCGACGCTCACCGCGAGAACGGGCGCCAGGGTGAACATGAGGGCGGCCGGAAGCATCTCAAAAAGCTCGCTAACCCGGACAGCCGCGACGTACTGACCCAACACGGAATCGGTCGTCATCTTGTGCAGCATCACCTGATCGATTCGCAGATAAATCATCGTCAGAAGGGAAGTGAACGCGATCGGAAACGAATGCGAAAAAATCGTCCAGGCGCGATCCCACAGGAATTTCCCCTTCTCCACGAGAAGTCTGCCGCCCGTATGCCCAGATCAATGTCGACTCGATCAAAGCGGCCAGCACGCGACCGCCAATCACGTAGAGGAGCGGAGCCCTCAGAAGCCACAACGTGACGATGATTGCCAGCCAAATGCCTTGCCGCACCACATTGATCGTCGATCCATACCATTGCCGCAAATCAACCTGAAAGATCATCTCCGGCAGCCGCATCGGCGTGAGGACGTACTCCAGCCCGGCCAATATCAGCAGCGACCGCAGACGCCCGCCGTAGCCCAACCAAGGCGCCACGAGAACGGCCACCGCGATCGTTCCCACCGACAGGAACACCGAAAGGGTCATCGCCGTGCGCACCAGATCGCTCGCGCTCTTCCGATCGCGCGACGCCTCGCGCACGATCACCGGCTCGAATCCGAACGTGGCCATCCATGCGAAGAGTCCCAGGTACGCGTAAATCGCGCCGTATTCCCCCAGCCTCTCGCTGCCCAGATACCTCGCCAGCAAAGCCGCGGCCAGCGTTGAAAACACCAGCGCGAGTCCGCGCCCCACGAGGTTCGCCATCGTGTTCTGGACGATCTCGCCGCGCAAATCGGCTTTCTGAAGCAGCGGGACGTCTCGCCGCTTGCGCGCCCTTTTCTTCTTCGTTGATAAGCCTTGCCGGAGATTCAGCCATTATTGTGAGGCTGGGGGAGAGTGAAGCCCGCGCACATCCTTCTGCTCGATTCGCTGCATCATCTTGCTTCGCCCCAGGAAGTAGTTTCGCATGGAATGCGCGGCCTGCGCAGGGACGATGGCCACTTGGTTGTACGCGGCCTCACGCCACGAAATCGGTCCGCGATCCGGAATCAGATGCATGCCCCATTGAAAGATCAAGCCCAGATTCCACGCAATCAGCACCGCGGCGGCGCTCCACGCGAGAATTTCGGTCCGCCGTTCCTCCAGCGCGCGGGCCAGCGAATCAACCAGCGCCGCAAGGCCCAGAACGAAAAGCGGCGTCAGCCCCACGAAGAATCGGTTGCCATACGACGAGAGCCCATCCCAATCCTGATAGCACCCGATGAGGTATAGATACGCGACGAAAACAATGGCCAGGTATAGCGCCAACGTGCGGTCGTATTTCCGCAGTGCGAAGAAGCCGGCGACGGCGAAAAGCAGAATCGGTGTCCAACTGAAGAGTCCATGCTGTGAGGAAAAACACACCTTGAAGAACGCCGGCGAATTCCAGAACCATTGTTCCGTGTAACCCAGATGAAAGTAACTTCCATAAATAATTTTCTTGGCGATCAGCGTGGGCAGAAACGCCGCCACGAGCGTCATGGAAAAAACGGCGTTCTTCAGAAATAACCGCCAAGCCGGTTCACTCGCCTTACCCAGCATCGACGCGCGGTAGCCGGCCAACGATTCAAGCAACGGCAATAAAAGCATCACGGCCGTGACGTAATACACGTCCACCATCAACCCGCCGAGCGCTCCGAGAATCACCCACTGCAGCCACGTCCGCTCCGTGCGCGTGCGCATCCAGTACCAGAGAAATAGCGCCACCGCAAACGCCGACTGCGCGTGCGACCACGACGGATTGAAGTACATGTACACCGGCAGCGAACTCGCGAACCATATCGCCACCGTCGCCAGAAAAGCCCATCGCTCGGCCACATATTTCCGCGCCAGCACGAACGAAATCCACAGCGCCATGAAGCCGTAAAACGCGGTGCCCAGCGCCATCGCCACCAGATACGGCCGTGAATGCCCGTCCGCGGCAACGTGCCCGCCAAGGCCATCCCAAGCCAGCACGCCCGCGTGCGCCACCACCAGAAATGGCGACCACAAAATCGCGGGCCCGACCGCGAAGTGATTCCCTATGTGGCCTGTGGACGTGTACTGATCGGGCAGAACTCTTCCCGCCGCGTCCACTCGGTACATCCGGAAGCTGTCATTCGCCTTCAGCCAGTCATTCGTGAAGTCCAACCGATGCTCGATCAGCATCGATCTCGCGAAGGCGTAATAGCCAACGCCATCTCCGCGCACCCACGGATTGCAGAATGGGAGAGTCAGGACGAACAAGATGAGCAGGATTGCTTCGTATCTGGTGAGCTTCGCCAAACTTGCTCTAATTCCTTGGCCGGCTGCATTCCCGCGCGTCGCGGGAAAAGCTCGGCCCGCGGCGCATCATGGCGCCACGTTCAAATCGGGACCCGTTTCGGACGGCCGTGAACCGTCGTCGCCTTCTTTTCGCAGGACGGCGATCAGGGAAAGAGGAGGAAGAGGCAGCCATCGGTCTACGAGACGGAAGAGCGGCGTCAGGAAGTTCAATACTCGGATCTGGCCAATCCCGAAAGTTCGTCGCCGGAGAATCCGCCCGTTCAGCCACCACGCCGGGACCCCCGGTCGATTGAATTTCAACATCCGTTCCACGCGAAATCCCGCTTGGACTGCCACGTCGCGCAGCTGCTCTTCGGTATAGCGCCGAAAATGCCCCAGCACTTCGTCGAGTGTGCCGTAAAGCCACGGCCCGCACGGAACCAGAATCACCGCGCGCCCGCCAACCTCGAGCGCGCCCCCGATATTTCGCAGGGCGGCCACGTCGTCCTCGACGTGCTCCACCACGTTGAGGCAAACCACGGTGTCGAACTGCTGTCCCGTCGGGAACGTCGCCGCGTCCATCGCATCCGTATGCGCCACCCGCATGTAGGGCCGCGTGGACCGCAGCGTCACCAGATATTCCAGGTACGCCGGATTCAGGTCCGTGGCCCAGTAGATCGATCGCGGCATCAGGTTCACGGACATGTTGCCCGTTCCCGCGCCGATCTCGAGCACGCGGTCGCCCACGTACGGCTCCATCGCATCCGCCATCCAACGATTGAATCGCGGCGCCATGTTCAGCCGGTCGAGAATCCCGGCGCCGTGCTCGTCCGTAGGGTAGATTCGTCCCGACAATGCGTAATGAAAGATGGCCCAGATGGCGCGGCACGCCGTCCTTCCACCCAATCTTTTTGCCCTCGCGGTACGTTCGCCCCGAATAGCTGATGGCCACTTCGAAAATCCGGCTCCCGCGTCTCGCGAGCTTGATGGCCAGTTCCGGCTCCACGTCAAACGTCGCGCTCTCGAGCGGAATGCTCTTCAGCAGATCCGCCCGGACCATCTTGTAGCACGTCTCCATGTCCGTCAGATTCAGGTCGCATACGAGATCGCACAAAAATGTCAGGAACTTGTTGCCCAGCGCGTGCCGGAAGAAAAGCGCGCGTTTGTACCCGCCCGCCATGAACCGCGAACCAAAAACCGCGTCCGCGTCCTCGAGCAGAAACACTTCCACCATCTTCGGCAGGTCGTGCGGGTGATATTCGAGGTCCGCGTCGTGGATCACCACAAGCTCGGTGTCCACATACGTCAATCCGGTCCGAATTGCGGCGCCCTTGCCGGCATTCCTCTTGTGGCGCACCCAAACCCACGAAATCTTCGGGTCCGCTTCCTGCGATTCAAGCCACGCGCGGAACCGTTCGAGCGCCTCCGGCGTCGCGTCTGACGATCCGTCGTCGACCACGATCACCTTGACGGATTCGATCAGCGCCGTATCGCTCAGCACGCGGAGTCGCCCCAGGCTTGCTTCCACAAGGAATTGTTCGTTGTAGACCGGAACGATGACGGAAAGTGTCGCGGACGGCCGCCGCCTCGGCGCGTGCCCCGCCGGATAACCGACACCCGCACCCGTGTCCGCCGCACCGCCTTCTCTCATACGCTCTGCTGTGGAAATTGTGCCCGTCCCCGCCGCCCGCCCTCGGCGCTGAATAGCATACGCATGATCCGCCGTCTCTGCCAATCCATAAAAATGGGCCGATTGCGGCGTCTCAGCCTCCTCCGCACATTCCTCGCCCCTGCGCGAGCCTTAGTACCTTCGCCTGCTTGCCATACGATGATTCAGAAACGCACTGGAACTTTTTTCGCGGACTGTGTTAACTATCACGGCGGGTGGTTGCACCTGCCTTTCGAGTCCACTTGGGAGAGTCATCATGATAAAGCATTCTTGGGCGTACTTTTGTCTCGTAGCTTTTATCCTTCAAATCGGCTGTGGTGGCGGCTCCGGCTCGTCCAACAACAACCCCGTCGTCCCAACCGTCTCACCGAGCGCCATCGCTCTCTCTCTCGGCCAGTCGACTCAATTTCAAGCAACCGTGCCTGGGGGCTCCCAGGGCGTGACGTGGTCCGTGAACGGCACAACCGGCGGCAATGCGATGGTAGGCACGGTTGACTCGACCGGAAAGTACACCGCGCCGACGAATTCGCAGAGCATCGCCGTGACGGTCACCGCCACTTCCGCCTCCGGTTCGTCCGCATCGGCCCAGGCCTACGTCATCGCGCCAGGATCGGTCGAGCCCACCCTGAATCCGCAGGTGGCGCTCTACACCATCACGCCTCCGGCCGCCGCCAACGTCACCATTCAGTTCGGCCCCACCACCACCTACGGCAAGTCCACTTGGACGCAAGGCTCTCCATCAGCCGGCGGCCCGGTCAGCATCTACGTCGCCGGCATGATCGCCAGCACCGCGTATCACATGCAAGCCACGGTGCAGTTCCCCGGCGGCGTCGCATACACTGACATGGACCATACATTCACCACAGGTGCGCTTCCGACGGCAGGCCTTCCCACGATCGCGGCCACGACGACGGCTGGGATGACTCCTCAGAGCGGTGTCGAATTGCTGTCCCTGATCGGGCTTTCAGTCTGTAGTGACGGACTTGGCGGGCAATATCCTATGGCAATACACTCCGAGCATTTCAATGCCGGCTGGTGATCGTGGTGAACCCGATCAAATTGCTGCCCAACGGTCACTTCCTCATCAATTATCGGTAGGCTCGGGACCGACGGGACAAATTCCGTCATGCAGGAAGTCGACCTGTCTGGGCAGGTGGTCTGGCAAATGACGGCGGCGCAGCTCAACGCCGAGTTGGCTACGGCGACCTGTTCGGGCTGCAACATCACGGTCATCGGAACACACCACGATTTCGCCATCCTGCCCAACGGTCACCTCATTGTGATTGCTTCCACGCAACAGGTTGTCTCCGGCACAACCGTGACGGGAGATGTGCTGATTGATCTCGACCAGAATCGCCAACCGGTTTGGCTCTGGAATGAATTCGATCACCTGGATATCAACCGCCGGCCCTATATGTACCCGGACTGGACCCACACCAACGCCATTCTCTATTCGCCGAGCGACGGCGATCTGATCATCTCCATCCGCCATCAGAATTGGCTCATAAAAATCGACTACGACAACGGCGCCGGCTCCGGCGACATCCTGTGGCATCTCGGCTATCAGGGAGACTTCACTCTATTGAATGCCGACGGCTCAGCCGACACGAATCCCTTCGACTGGTTCTACGCCCAACACGGGCCTTCTTTCACCACCACGAACACGAGCGGCAAGTTCTCCATGGCTCTCTTCGACAACGGAGATGACCGCGGCGTTTCCGTCGTCACGGGAGGCACCTGCGGCGTGGCCCCGCAGCCGACCTGCTACAGCACGGTCCCGCTCTTGAACCTCGACGAAACGGCGATGACTGCAACTCTGGTCTTCAATCCAACTCGCGGACTACTCCTTTTTCGGGGGCAACGCCGAAGTGCTCGCGAACGGCAACGTGGAGTACGATCTCGCCGCCTTTGCGGGAATCAACGCGGCAGTTTACGAAGTGACGCAAACCTCGCCGCCCAAGACGATATGGCAAATGTCCGTTACGGGGCAGTATGCCTACCGTGCGACGCGCGTTCCAAGTCTCTATCCTGGCGTGCAATGGTAGGGGCTAGCGACGGCCGGCGCTCCAGGGCGTGATACATTAAGACGCGGTGTCCGGCAAGCTGAAGCTACGAGGCGCACTCGCTCGCACGAATTCGACTTCCCCCTCCTCGCTCAGCGTCGATCATGCGCCGGTCGATCCCCGGTTGAGCGCCGGTGCGCCGCTCGACAAACGCCGGGGTGAGCGCTGGGCCACGGTCTGCATATCGATCGTCATTCTTTATACCTTCGCTAGAAATATCCTGTTGGCGCTTCACGCCCGTTCTGGTTCGACGAACTGAATACGGTTATCGTCGCGGGGCAGCCGACGCTCGGAAAGCTGTGGTACGCGTTGCGCCACGCCGAGGACTCAGCTCCGCTCCTTTATGTCGTTGTCGAGCATTTCTGCGCGGCTTTCATCCCCAAGGCGGAGATCGCATATCGGGTGGTCGATTCTCGCGTTCGCCTGCATCCTGTGGTGCCTGTTTGTTTTTATTCGCACGCGCAGCGGACCCGGAATTGCCTTCGTTTGCGCAGTGCTACCCCTGTTTACGCAGCTCTATTGGAGGTATGCGGCTGAGGCAAGGTCTTACGAATGCGCGTCGCATGCATCGCAATGGCGCTCGTCTGCTATCAGCGAGCCGGGCAAAAGCGGTGGGTGGTCGCTTTGGCGGCAAGCCTCTTCGCCGCCGGCGCGTTTCACTACTACGGATTCTTCGTCCTCGTGCCGTTCTTGGCCGCCGAATTCCTGCATGCCATCCAGACGCGCGCCGTTCGCTGGGGTGTTTGGCTCGCGATCTTTTCTGGATTTCTGCCGCTCGTGGCGGCCTATCCGATTTTGCGGCAAATTAAGGAGTTTTACGGCGTCCACTTTTGGGGCCAGCCGACCTGGGCTGTGGTGTGGAATATGGTATCGGCACTTATCCGTATCGAGCCGCTCTGGCTTTGCCATGCTCGCGCTGGTCATCATGTCGGTGATTACGATTCTTATCCCGGTCTGGCGACAGACCGCGACACGCCCGCAGAACTATCTTCGCGAACGAACACACTGTTGCCATCGTCTTGATCGGCTTACCGATCATCGAATACATCGGAATCAAGCTCGTGCATGGCGCCTTAACCATGCGTTACGCGCTCGCTTTGATCTTGGGGGTGTCGATCGCGGTGAGTTACACCATGCGACTTCTGGGCCGGTGGGTTGTGGCGCCAGCGACCGATCGCTATGCTTGTCCTGATGTTGGGACAGGAAGTTTTTCAGTGGAAGGACAGGCTGCCGAGCATCAAGAGACAATTCATCTCGCCCCGACGAGCTCGTTCGAAAAGTTCGTGAGGCCGAGGCTGGGCGCACAAATCTTCCGATTGTCGTCTCTGATGGCGAGAATGTTTGATATGTAGCTTTCCTATTACGCGTCGCCCGAATGGCGGGGCCGCGTGATCGTGGGTCTGGTGGACCCCTCGAGCGCCGTAGCCTATGCGGGCAGCGAGTCCGTCGATCGCCAAATGGCGGCACTGAGCTGTTGTTTGCCCTCCGCGTCTACAACTTCGGGGTTTTCGCGTCGAACATCCCAGCTTCCTCTTATACTCGAGTGGCGGCGATTTCGACTACTGGCCCCGCAAGCTGACCGCCGACAAATACAACTTGCAGGTCTTGATCGCCGATCAAATCAGAAAGTGTATTTGGCGACCCAAACCACGGCGTTGCCATACGGCCCAAGGTAATAGACGAGTGATCGAGTCGCGGGATTTAACAGGACGGTGCTAACCGATGAGCGCGCTTGACGCGATTATGAGTCAGCCAATTGTCTACCGCCTTTGGATGGCGCCTTTTGCCGAAGATAAATTCGCGCCGATTCTCGCACACAACGATTTGAGCAAAGTCCGGCGGGTCCTGGATGTTGGCTGCGGGCCCGGCACGAACACCGGTCATTTCGCGCAATCGGATATCTCGGGATCGATCTGAATCCCGAGTACATCGAAACTGCCAAGCGGCTCCATGGCCGGCGTTTCCTGGCTACTGATGCGGCTGAATTCGCTGCGGAGCCCGAGGATCGATTCGACTTCATCCTCCTGAATAGTTTTCTTCACCACGTGGATAAGCCCACCACCGAGCGGATATTTTCAACCTCACCAATCTGCTCACGCCTGATGGCCACCTCCATATCGTCGAGCTCGTATTGCCGCCCTCCACTTCGATACCGCGATTTCTGGCGCGTGCGGACCGCGGGAGGTTCGCGCGGCCTATGCAAGAGTGGCAGGACATCTTTGACACTGCTTTTCAGCGGGAAGTTTTCGAACCCCTTACGCTTACGATGTGCGGGGTGCGTTTGTGGGAGATGGTCTATTTCAAGGGCAAGGCAAAACTCGGGTGATCGGCGCGCGGATCTCCGTTGTCATTCCGATCTTGAATGAAGAAAAAGTGCTGCCGGAATTCTGCGGCGTCTGCGAGCGGTCCTCGACGCCGTACCTGGCGGACCCCACGAGATCGTAATCGTCGACGACGGCAGCACGGACGCAACCCCGGATATTTTGCGCCGCGAATCGCAACAGGATGATCGGCTGGTCGGTGTTGTACTCTCGCGAAACTTCGGCCATCAGGCCGCGCTGAGCGCAGGTCTTGCGCAGGCTTCTGGCGACGCGGTCATTGCGATGGATGGCGACCTGCAGGACCCGCCGGAATCGATCCCGCTTTCCTGGAGAAATACGGCGAAGGCTACGACGTCGTGTACGCGCAGCGGGTGCAACGCAAGGAAGTCTGGTGGCTGCGTCTTTGCTACTACACGTTCTATCGGCTGATCACGGCTCTCTCCGGAATTCGCCTCCCGCTGGATGCTGGGGACTTTGGCTTGATGTCCCGGCGCGTCGTGAATCAACTGCTTGAAATGCCGGAGTATCATCGCTACCTGCGCGGCATGCGCACCTGGATCGGCTTTCGGCAGACCGGAATCCCGATCGCGCGGGCCGAGCGGCATGCGGGAGATCCTAAATACAGCACATTCAAGTTGCTTAAGCTCGCCTCGGATGGAATTTTCTCGTTTTCGATCGTTCCGCTGCGCTTTGCGGCGATTCTGGGCGCGTTTACGAGTTTGCTCTCAGCGCTCTACGCGATTTATTCGATCTACATGAAGCTCGTCGTCCGGCCGTTCGCCACAGGGGTTTGCGGCGATCATCGTTGCGATCATCTTCCTCGCCGGCGTTCAGCTTTTCTTTATGGGCGTAATTGGCGAGTACGTCGGCCGGCTATACGAAGCAAGCAAGGCGCGGCCCGTCTACATCGTGGGGGAACGAATCGGCCGCGCACGGCAGTTCGAAGGGTCGAAGTAGTGTTTAGGCAACGCGTTTGATCGGGGTAAGGACGGCCATCAGCGAGGCCCCAAGAAACCTTTGCGGAGTTAGCTCGCAACGGGATAGCCATCCAGCAGCACGTTCTTCAGGCCTTTCCCTCGAATCGAACCCGACAGAGATCGTGTCCTCTTTGTCGTCGCTCCTCGCAAGCCACAGCTTTCGCAGCGCCGCAAGTGGGATACAAAGGCAAACCCCAATAGGTCCACTTCGCGACCTCCCACCCGTTGCGCTCGACCGTACTCTCGAAAGCTGCCCGATCGAATATCTCCGCTTGTGTCCATCCGCTCTGGTCGTACGCGAAATAGCCACCACTGGCCCGCCGGCACGTTGACCACCAGGTATCCTCCCGGCGCCAATGAAACATCACAGCCTCGCAGGAAGCGGTCTTCATCGTCGATGTGCTCCAGAACGTCGAAGATCACCATGCAGGTCGAATCGCTGGCGAAATTGCGGCGCGCGCTGGCAAATGTCGTAGCAGCAAACGCTGCTCCGTTGGCTCTGGTTTTGCTTGAGGGCGATTTCGTTGAGATCGAATCCGGTGACCTCTTTGCCGTAGGCTTCTTCAATCTGGCGTTGCACCAGACCGTGGCCGCAGCCGATTTCCGCGATGTGCTTACTGTTTTGCAGAACGCTGCCGGCGAGCGTCCGGAAAATCTCGAATCGGCGCCGGACCCAAAAGTGGCCGATCGGAGAAATATCGAACCACCGGTCTCCCATGCTGACTTCGGCCGGCGGCGAGAGATACTCAATCGTGCCCATGCCGTCTCGCCGCCGGCGAGAAAACTGAAATCCCATGCGCTCCGCCGCCCTAAGCAACCCCGCGCCTCCCAGCGCCGCCAGCAGCGGATCGATAAACGGCATGCGCAGCCGCGTATTCATGTTGAACGGAATGTGCAGAATCGTCACAAGAATCGCATAGAACAAAAAAATATACGCCAGTTCCGGCCTCACCGCGCGCAATCTAAACCAGCCCGCGATCCCCAGCCCCAGCAGCGCCCAGTAGAACACCACTCCCCCGGCCCGCGCCACGCGCACGATCGGCCGAAACGAATCGGTCGACAATAACTGGTCCGTGCTCAGCCAGAAATATCCCAGCTTCTCGATCGTCAGCGGCACCAGCCCCCAGCCCGTCTTGCGCCATAGCCCCAGCGTCACGCGCCACGCTTGCCGGTTTAAGTCGGCCTCATCGCCGATTCGATGGCGGCTCGCGTCGTTCGTCTCCAGTTCCATCGGCGGCAGCCATCCCAGCGCGCTCACCAGCCTCTGCGAATCGCCGGGCCGCGCGCGCCCTTCCGGAGCGAGGATTCCCATCGCCGCCGTGGGCCCGCCCTCCGTCGACAACACGAACGCCCCGTGAAACACGATGTAATTGCGTATCAGCCACGGCGAAATGATCAATCCCGGCAAAATAATCGTCAGCGCGACGGCCCGCCATTTCGAAAGCGGCGTCTTCCAAAAAAGCACCGCCCACAGCACGACAAAACCGAAGAGCGCCATATTGAAACGCACCAGCGTCGCCAGCCCCACGGCAGCCGCCAATCCCGTGAGGACGCTCCACGACGGCTTCTCGAAAAATCGCACCAGCAGACAGAGGAAAACCGCGCACACCAGCGTCGCCACAGCTTCCGTCAAAATCTCCCCGGTCATGATAATCAGCGTGGGGAAAAACAGCGCCACGATCAGCGCCGGCTTTCTCGCGGCTCTCCCGAAAATCATGCCCGCGATCGCCGCGCAAAGATAGGCGGTCAGCAGCCCCGCCAGAAATTGAAGCCATCGCATCGCGGCGATCGCATACGAGCCGAACACCTTCATCGCCCCGGCCAGTAAAAATGGATACACGGGCGCGCGGTAGGCCGTCGGCTGCCCCGCGTACGCATAGCCTTTCCCCGAAATCAGATTCTGCGCCAGCAGGATGTACGCCGGCGTGTCGCCCCCGCCTCCCCACGGCGTCCGCGGCGCGTTCCCCGGCAGCGCCACCACCAAGATTCGTATGATCACGCCGAGCGCCAGCAACCCGGCGAAGCCGTAGAAAAGCGCACGATTCTTCGCGTTCTTTTGGGCCGGAAACGCCGAAGGCGATTGAGGTGATTCGCGAGATGCTGGCACCGATGGCGGCATCAGCCGGTCAAGCGGAAATCAAGTTGGGGGAAATCTTCGCGCACGAAATCTTTCCGTTCCCTGCACACCGCGCGCACAAACGAACTCCGGCCCGCCGCTATTCCGGCGCCGCAATCGCAGCCGCGGCGCGCGCCGCTCGGGGCGTGAAGTCCGCCTCCGGCTTCTTCTGAAAATGCTCCACCACGCGATCGACGATCGCCGTCAGCGGCGTCATCGGCCGGAACGACGTCAGCCGTTGCAGTTTCTCGAGCGCCGGGATGCGCCGCGGCATGTCCTCGAATCCCGGCTCGTACGCCTGATCGTACGGAATGTACGTCACCCCCGAGGTGCTCTTCGTCCGCTTCTTCACCAGGTGCGCCAGCCCCTCGATCGAAATCTCTTCATCCGTCCCAATATTGACCACCTCGCCCACCGCGCGATCGGTCCCGATCAGCCGCAGCACCGCCTCGATCGTGTCGCGAACGTCGCAGAAGCACCGCGATTGCTGTCCCGTGCCGTATACCGTAATCGGCGAATTCTCCAGCGCCTGCCGCACGAAATTCGGCAGCACCATGCCGTAGCGGCCCGTCTGCCTCGGCCCCACGGTATTGAAAAATCGCGCCACGATCACCGGCTGTTTCCTTTCCTTCCAGTAGGAAAGCGCCAGGAATTCGTCGAGCGCTTTTGAGGCCGCGTAGCTCCAGCGCCCCTTCGTCGTCGGCCCAAGCACCAGGTCCGCGTCTTCCTTGAACGGCACTTGATTGCTTTTGCCGTAGACCTCCGAGGTCGACGCCGTGAATACCATTTTCTTTTTCTTCGACGCCGCGTCCAGCACCAGCTGCGTCCCGTAGACGTTCGTTTCGAGCGTCCTCACGGGGCTTTCCACGATCAGCCGCACGCCCACCGCCGCCGCCAGGTGAAACACGATGTCCGATTCGTCCACCAGTTCCGCCAGCAGCTGTTTGTTCGTGATCGAATCGAAAAAGTAATGGAACTTCGCGTTCGCCTTCAGATGGCGGATGTTTTCCACGCTACCCGTCGAGAGATCGTCGAGAATGAACACCTCATCGCCCCGCGCGAGCAGCGCTTCCGCCAGGTGCGATCCGATGAAACCAGCTCCGCCCGTAATCAGGTGCCGCAAGATGTGCCTCCTAGATGGATGAGTCCTTCGTACCGTCGGGATCCGATGGCGACGGCGCGCTATCGGCCACGTCTTCGCCATAGCCGTAGCCATATGCGTACGGATAGTAGCGATACGCGTAGTAATAATCCGGTGCGCTCGAATCCACCGCATTCAGCACAACCCCAAGCATGCGGCATTTCACCGCTACCAGAAGGTCTCGTGCCCGCGTAAATGCTTCCTTGGGCGTCTGGCCGCTCCGCACCACGAGCAACACTCCATCCGTAAGCGCCGAGAGAATTACGGCGTCGGTCGCAGCCATGATCGGCGGCGAATCGATCACGATGAACTTGTACCGGCGGCGCAATTCCGCGATGCCCTCGCGCATCCGGTGCGAAGAGAGCAGATCGGCCGGGCTCGGCGGCACGGGTCCGGTTGTAAGCACCGCCAGGTTGCTGATCGCCGGATGTGGAATCGTCGCTTCTTCGAGCGTACACACTCCCGCCAGGTAAGAGCTGAGTCCGCCTTCTTTCGCGCTCGTCAGGTTCAGCGCGCGGCGAATGCCCGGCTTGCGCATATCGGAATCCATCAATAGCGTGCGGTCGCCCAGTTGCGCGAGAGTCACCGCCAGGTTCGCCGCGGCAGTCGTCTTTCCTTCGCGCGGCAGCGCGCTCGTCACCAGGATCACCTGAGGCGGATGCTCCGCCTGCGACAGCAGCAGCGATGTCCGCAGCGCCCGGAACGCCTCCGAAATCTGCGATTTTGGCTGCACGTAGGAAAGCAGCTCCACGCGAGGTCCTCCCGGACCTTCCGGCGATGCGTCCCTGCTCAGCGAAAAGCGGCTGTGGTGGCCGTTCGAACCCGGCAGCGACGGCACCACCGCCAGCGAAGGCAATCCCGTCAGCGACTCGATGTCGTCCGGCGATTTCACCGTGTTGTCCAGGTACTCCCGGAAGATCGCCAGGCCGATTCCGCCCACGATGCCTACCAGCACGGCCAGCAGGATGTTCCGCGATTTCTGCGGTCGCGAGGGGCTTGTCGGCACCAGCGCGGGATCCACGATTCGAATGTTGCTCGAGCGCAGCCCCGCCGTGATACTCGCCTCTTTCAACTTCTGCAGCAGCCCGTCGTAGAGCTGCTTGTTCGAGTCTGCGTCGTGCTGGAGGATGTTGTACTGCACCAGCTTCTCCGCCATGTCGTTCGCTTCGGCCTTCTGCTTGTCCAAGGCCTCCTGGAGAATCTCCACATGGCTCTGCGCGGTGTTGTAATCCTCCCGAATGCCGTCCACGATCACTTTTCGCGCCTTGGCCAGGTCGGCATCCACCTCCGCTTCCTGGTCCTTCATGCGCTGCACCTTCGGGAAATTGGGGCCGTACTGGTTGGACGCATCGGCGTACGCCACGTCGAGATCGGACTTCTGCTTTTCCAGGTCGGCGATGACGGGGCTGTCGCGGACGCTGGGGATCGCGTCAACCTCCCCGGACATAGCCATCCGGTATAGCGCCTCTTTTTCCGAAAGCGCGGTCTGAGCGTCCGTCACCGCCTTGCTCAGATCGGCGAGTTTCTGGGTCGTGATGTCCTGCTTCTCGTCGACTTGCCAGATTTGGTTTTCGCGTTCGTACGCGAGCCGCGCGTCTTCGGACTTCTCGACCTTGATGCGCAGTTCCTCCAGTTCGGACGAGAGCCAGGTGGACGCCTGCGTGGTCGCGTCGTACTTGCTCTTGAAGTTCTGCTCGATGTAGTTCTGCAGGTGCGTGTTCACCACCTCGGCCGCCAGCTGAGGATTTTCCGCGTCGAATCTCACCTCGATCAAACGGCTGTCTGGCACTCGCTTGACGCTCAGATCGCTCAAAAATTCCCCGAGGATCGCCGGCCGCCTCAGCGCCGCCCCTCCCTGCCCAAAAGCCATCGGCGCGGAACTTCCGCCGAACTCCGGATACTTCCCCAGGTCCATCGACCGGATGGTATCCATCGCCAGCGTCTCGCTCTCCAGAATCTTCGTCTGGGTTTCGAGGTACGTGTCCATGTCGACGTATTCGTCGTACGAGTTCTGGTCGTCGGCAAACTGCATGTTCACCTGCGACTCTTTATCCACTTCCACGCGCGCCGCCGCCTCATATACCGGCTTCATCTTGAACGACGCGATCGTCACCACCGTCACCACGGTGAAAAGAAAAGTCAGAATCAGCCACTGATGCTTTCGAAGGATGATGATGTAGTCGAGCAGGTGCGGTTCCCGGGGCACGGCGTCCCAGGGCACCAACGGTGGAGGCGGAATCACCGTCAGTGATTCGCCCGCCTTCCGCTCTCGAATGGCGTATCTGTCTTCCATGAACCCCACGATCCTCGTCGACGCTGCCGCCTGTACCGTTAGCTATGGAACGCGATAGACCGCCAGCCCCGTCCCAATTCCCAATGCCGCCTCGGTTCCCGCGCGCCAGCGCCTTCTTCCCGGAGCTGTCCGGGACGTACAGGATGTCGTCCGATTTCATCGGCACGTCATCCTCTTTCTGGTCTTCGATCTTCTTTAGATGGACGGGAATCGCATCCCGCTGCCCAGTTTGCGCGTTCAGTCGCATAATTACGGCCGAGTTTCCCTTGGCGAACGTCGTCAAGCCTCGCGCCAGCGCCAGCGCCTTCAGCAGCGGTTATTTGCTCCCCGCGATTCTGCAGCACATACTCGCCCGCCTGCCCCACGCCCGACCCCAGGACGTATATGATCCCGGCGCTCGGCACCGTCACCGTGTCGCCGCCGTAAATTTGAATGTTGAAAACCGAATCCCCCGACTCGAGCAGGCCCTGCAGCGGAATCGTGATTTTTTGTTCTTTCAATTCGCGGTTTCGTGGTTGCGCTTGTTGGTTCTTCTCTGGCACGTCGCACCCGGCTTCCCGGCCGCGTCACGATCACGATGTTCCCCGCGTCGTCCGTCACGCCTCCGGCAGCCGTGAGCACTTCAAGCAGCGTCGTCGGTCTCATCACCTGAAACACCGTCGGGTGGCCCACCGCCCCCACCACCGTCACCGGCTGGCTGTTCTGTTCCTTGACGAACACCGAAACCTGCGGGTGCGACACCAATCCGTTCGCGAGCAGCAACTGCCCGATCTTTGATTCCAGCTGAAAAGGAGTAAGGCCCGCTGCCGCGATCCTGCCCGGGATCAGCGGATAACTGATGTCGCCCGTATCGCTAACACGGACGTCGCGTGAAAGTTCCGGAACGTCGAACACGTCGACATGCAGCAGGTCTCCGCTGCCGATGGTTGCGTCCACTGGCTGCGCGCTCGCCGGGACGGCAAGCTCCTGCACCTTCACGCTCTTCTGTGGTGGAGTTTCGTGTGTTTCCTGGGAGTGCGCCACCTGCACGGTCCCAGCCATCAGCGGGACAGCCAACAACCAGATGCGCTTCGCCCACAGCCAGTCCGAAACTCCACGGACTGTAGCAACCATCGGTAGAGATGACCCCGCGTCAACTATCGCCTAGCGTCAACTCCCATGTCAATCGGGAGATTACTTGTCTAATTGCACTTTAGGACGCCTTGGGACGGCAGGCCGCGTTGAGAAATGCCGCAGGCGAAAGCACCCAATCGGCGCCCGCCGCCTCAAGCCTCGCTCGCCGCCCCGGCCACCCTGCCGTATTCCGGGCCGCGCTGCCGCGCCCCGGCCCTCGCCGCCTCCGGCGGAAGCGGCGGCGTGGTCACGATGTAGGCTTGCAAGAGAAAAAGCAGGGCATTCGCCGGAAGTTGCAGGTTGAAGTCGACCAGGCTATGCAGCAGCAATCCTCCAACCGCCATGATCGCTCCCACATGCAGCCCCAGCGAAAACCGCCCCTGCTTCGCCGCGAGGTTCTTCCTCGCCTCCCGATAGAGCAGCCACAAGAATGCAGCTCCGCACAGCCCCCCGAGCAATCCCGTCTCCGCCAGCGTCTCCAGATAGTCGTTGTGGACGTGGTCGACTCTCCTGCCGTCGTAATCCGTCTCGTATCGCGGATACACCGCAACAATCGTGCCCAATCCGCATCCTTTGAGCGGATGGTCGAAGAAAATGTGCGCCGCCCCGCGAGCCATCGAGATCCGGCGTCCCATCGTCACTTCGGGCGATTTCAGGGCCGAAAGCCTCTGGATCGCATGGCTCGCCCCCACCCACGCCACGAAAAACAGCGCTGCGATTGCCACGGCCGCCACTCCCAGCACGCGGCCGCTGCGCAACGCCTGCCGCTTTTGCATCATCCAGCCCAGGATGCAGATTTCCAGCGCGAAGCCGATCAACCCCCCGCGCGAACCCGAAAGCACCAGCGCGCTCACCGGGACGATCGTAAATAGCGTCATCAGCGGCAGCACGTCTCGCCGCAATCCGCGAAAGGCCATCAGCGCCAGGCCCACCGGCAGCGTCAGTTCCACGAACCCCGCAAAATGGTTTCGGTTCACGTACGGGCCGTAAGGTTCGTTTCCACTGACGGGCTCCACCCAGTAGATCGTCTGGCCCGCCGTGAAGTGCTGGATGATCGTGAGCAGAGCCACCGCGAAACAAAATAGGATCACGCACCACGCCAGCATCGTAAGGTCGGCGCGCGACCGGAACGCCTGCGCGCTCAGGAAAAAAACGAGGAAATAAGCCGCCAGCCTCAGCAATTCCAGCCGCGTCAAGAATGGATACGCGGTCCCGTGAAACAACAGCTGCAACACGCCGATTCCGATGAGCCCCAGCAGCGGCCAGTTCAGAACATTCCACTGGATTTTCGTGGCCGCGCCCCGGCACGCCACGACCGCCCAGTATAAAAACAGCAGCGCCGCTCCGCCTTCCAGAATCGATTGGGACCACACCTGCACGGCCCCAAACGACAGCACGCTGAACGCGATCAACGCGCATATCCCGGCGCGCAGCACCTTCATCGCGAGGAAGGCTCCTCGGCCGCGCCCGTGGAAAGATCCGGCGGAATCAACGACACGTCGGCGATCCACGCCGTTCCTCCGAGCTTGTTGTCGAAAAGCCGGCTCGGATATCGCGCGAGCCGCACCAGCAGGAAGTGCGTCTGGGGCCCCGTCATAACGTCCTCGTCAATCGGCGTCCAAGGCTGCGTTCCCGTCACGCTGTCGCTGACGACATTGACGGCGTCCTTGTGGTTCGGATCGAAGATCGCAAATCGCATCCCGCTCTCCGTCGTGATGCCATCCGTCCGCATCGACGCGTGAAAGTGGTAATGCTGGTTCGGCGCCACCGCAACGAATTCGAACGGCGCGTCGATCGCGACGTTTCCTCCGCCCGTGAAATCAAGGCGCACGGCCCGCGATCCGTTCGGCCCTGCCTGCGAATCAAAGTCGATCGACGTATCGTCGGGAGAATCCCAGCGCCACCCGAGCCCTCCCTCCGCAAAATCCTCCTTAAAATCGCCGTTCCAGATCAGCGACCCGCGCGCGGGCTCGGCATTCGGCAAACCCGCCGCTGCAAGCGACTTCGCGCCACACGCTCCTCGCATCGTCGGCGCGATCCTCGCGAATCAATTCGTCCATCAATGGAAACGTTTGCGGCAGCGGAACGAACGTTCGCAATTGCCGTATCCGCTTCCACACCATTAGCGCCGCATCCGCCTGATGCGCGTCCCCAAAAAAATCGAGCGCCTGCAGATACGCCTCGAGATTCGCGGGCAGCACCTGATCGAGCAGCACGTTGACGTCGTCGTTCGATCGCCACGCCCGCGAAATCGCCACCGGCAGAAGTTTCGGGTCCGCGGCCACCGCTCGCCGCAGCTCGTCGTATGCCGCGGGATACTCCTGCCGGCGCAAAAGAAAATTGCCGTAGTAAAAGTCGACCTCTCCCGACGCCGGATACACCGCCTGCGCCCGCTCGAAGGCTCGCCGCGCGCCAGCCTCATCGCCCTCGGTCTCGGAAGCGCTCCCCACGTCCATCCAGTACTCCGCGGAAAGGGGATTGTCGCGGACGGCATGCTGATAATCCGCCAGCGCGCGCGGCAAATCCGAATGGACGAAATCCCACTGGTAGTAATGCCCCAGCAGGTCCCACGCCTGGCCGTCGCCCGGCAGAAGCGCCGTCCCCCGCTCCATCAGCTCGATATCCTTGGAATGAATCCGGTAGTCCGCGAGCCAAACCTCGCTCGCCTGAAAAATGAGGATCGCCGCGATCGCGAACGCCGCAATCAGCAAAGCCGTCTTCTCTCGCGCGCCTTCGAGCGGAATCTCCATCGCCCGTTAATCTCCTATGCCCGCCCCCTCCCTGCAACACAAATTTGGAGCCCGGCCGCAGCTTTCCCTAATCCGCGATTGATGCTACTTTCCACGAGGACGCCATTCATCCGCTCCGTCGCGTCCATTCAATGCCCGAGCGCTTCGCATTCTCCGATCTTCGCGAGCTCTTCGCGAAGGCCAACGAAGAGAAGTCCGGCGATCAACTCGCCGGCATCGCCGCTCGCTCCGAACGCGAACGCGTCGCCGCCAAGCGCCGGCTCGCCGATCTCCCGCTCGCCGAAATCGTCGCGCAGCCCCTCATCGATCCCGGCTGATGACGACGTCACCCGCCTCATCCTCGACACCTACGACCGCGCAGCCTTTGCGCCCCTCCAAAGCATGACGGTCGGCGAATTCCGCGAATATCTCCTCGACGACGCCACCTCCGAAGCGCAGCTTCGCCAGCTCCAAAAAGCGCTGATCCCGGAGATCGCGGCCGCCGCCGCAAAAATCATGAGCAACAAGGATCTCATCCTCGCCGCCGCGCGAATCCGCAACGTCACCCGCTGCCGCAATACGATGGGCGAGCGCGGCGTCCTCGGCATCCGCGTCCAGCCCAATCACCCCGTCGACGATATCGGCGGCATCCTCCTCGCCGCCTTCGAAGGCCTGCTCTACGGCTGCGGCGACGCCGTGATCGGCGTCAATCCCGCGTCCGATTCGGTCGAAACGGTCGCCTCCATTCTCCACGCGCTCGCGCGCCTGTTCGCCGCTTACAACGTGCCCACGCAAGCCTGCTGCCTCGCGCACATCTCGACGCAACTCGCCGCCCTCGATCGCGGCGCTCCCGTCGATCTCCTCTTCCAATCCGTCGCCGGCACCGAAGCCGCGAATCGCAGTTTCGGCATTACGCTCGCCATGCTCCGCGAAGGACGCGAGCGCGTCCTCGAACATCACGCGCGCCGCGACACTCCGTGGAAGGGCAACAACGTGATGTATTTCGAAACCGGGCAGGGAAGCGCGCTCTCCGCAGAAGCCCATCACGGCGTCGATCAGCTCACGCTCGAAGCCCGCGCCTACGGCGTCGCCCGCGTCTTCGATCCTTTTCTCGTGAATAGCGTCGTCGGCTTCATCGGCCCCGAATATCTCTTCGACGAGCGCCAGATCATTCGCGCCGGCCTCGAAGATCATTTCATGGGCAAGCTGCTCGGCCTGCCGATGGGCTGCGACGTCTGCTACACCAACCACGCCGCCGCCGATCAGAATTCCGCGGACAATCTCCTCATCCTGCTCGCCACCGCCGGCTGCAACTATTTCATGGGCGTTCCATGCTCGGACGACGTCATGCTCAACTATCAATCCACCAGCTACCACGACGCGCTCGCCGCCCGCCGCCTCCTGAATCTCAAGCCGGCCCCTGAATTCCTGGCGTGGCTCGAGCAAATGGACATCTATCGCGAAGGCCAGCCCGCCCTCCTCGACGCGCCGTCGCGCCGCCAATTGATGCAAGGATTGGAATCATCGCTCGAGGAAATCGCCTGATGCCGGACGATCGGCGCAGTTGCCTTTGATTTTCTCTTATGTAGCTCACCCCGCTTTCCCGGGGTGAGGCTTTCGCGGGTGTGCGTGTACCGGAGCGCAATCTCCGGGACAGAATCAGGCACCCTTTACCGCCCTTCAGGAAATTCCTTGTCTGCGCTGGCGTATTTATGAGATGGGTCATTACAGGAAATCGCCCGAATGGCAGACGACAACAACCTAGCCGCTTCCGACCTTCCCGAAATCGTGAAAAATATCCGCGCGCGCACGCCCGCGCCGCCTTCTCGCCGGCCGCGCCGGCGCCGCCTATCGCACGGCCACGCAAATCGACCTGCGCGAAGCTCACGCCGCCGCCCGCGACGCCGTCCGCGCGGAATTCGACTCATCCGCCGCGTTCGGCGCGGCCTTCATCGCTCAGTGGAATTTATTCGAAGTCCGCACGCGCGCCGCAAACAAAGATCAATACCTGTTGCGCCCCGATCTCGGACGCTCCTTCGACGATGCCTCTCGGGAAACGCTGCAGAAGCTCTGCCCGCGCGCCGCCGATCTCCAAATCGCGATCGGTGACGGCCTCTCCGTCCCGGCCGTGGCGACGCAGGTTCCGCCGTTGCTCCCGCTGCTTGATCGCGGCGCCAAAGAACGCGGCTGGAAAATCGGCCGCACCTTCGTGATCCGTCACTGTCGCGTGGGAATCCTCAATGATGCCGGTGAACTTCTTGCGCCCAAAGTTGTCGTCCTGCTTATCGGCGAGCGCCCGGGCCTCGCGACGGTCGAAAGCCTCTCGGCGTACATGGCGTACCGTCCATCCGCGAACCACACCGACGCCGACCGCAACCTGATCTCGAATATTCACGCCCGCGGCGTCGGCCCGCAGCTCGCAGCCGCGCGCATCCTCAATCTCTCCGCGCAAATGATGGGACTTCAGACAAGCGGCGTCGGCGTCCGCGAGGATTTCACCGCGCTCGGCGAAAAAAATTATCTCTCGCCGAAGTAGTAGACCAGGCCCACCGAAAACCGGTAGCTCCCCTGGCCGCTCGTGCTCCCGCCGCTTCCGCTCGTGAAATGCGTGCTTCCGTAATCGAACATCCCGCGAACGCTCCATTGCGGCTTGATGTGCACGTCCAGACCGCCGCCGCCCTCCCAGGCGTGCGAGAAGTAGGTGTTCACGGCGGTGCCGACTCCGCCGTAAGGCCCGAACCCTTCCCGGTAATATCCCTCCCCGTACAGAAAGTGCCCGAAGGGCGAAAGCTTGTGATGCCGGAAGGGAAAAATCTGCGGGCCGCCCATGATCGTGTAGAGGCTGGGCGTTTCCGTGGCCGCCGCTTCAGAGGTAATCGTTTTATAGACCCCCTGAGCCTCCCCTTCAAATCCGAGCCAGCTCTTCCAGTTGTAATCGAAGGAGCCAACCCATCCGTTCATCCCGATCTTTGGATAACCCGTCACGTAGAACGACCGGTGCGAATACCCCGCGGAGATCTCGTACTTCGGCGAAAACAGCGTGCTCGCCTTCTTCTCCGGCTTCTGATTCTCATCCGGCGTCGTTTGCGAAGACGACGATGACGATTGCGAAGACGAATCCTGGGGCGGCGCGTCCTGCGCCACGGCCGGAACAACCACCAGCAAGAGCAAAGCGAAAAGCCCCGCAAACTTTTTCATCTACCGCGTCCTCCTCGGATCGCCGCGCACAGTGTCATCGCTTGGAGGCGCCCGCCCCCGCGCGGGTTGGCTCGCCTCCGCCTCTTATTTGAAAAGGGAATTGAATTTAGCCGGAGAGGAGTATCACAGAATCAGGGCCGTGGATGAAAAGAAAAAGCTGGGCCTTCGGATGCTTCTGGTGAGAGCGAACCCCATGAGGCCGGTCGCGAACGTCGCCACGGGTGACGAGCGGCCCGCCAGTCTGATACGCTTCCCTTTTCGGTCGCGCAAATATGAAACTCAAAATCGCACTCGCGCCTGTCGCTCTTTTCGTTGTTGCCGCCGCGGTGTTTGCGGCCCAGCTCGACGACGCCACCAGGCAGCTCGCTCACGATATTTTCCGCCAGCTCGTTGAAATCAACACCACCGACTCGGTCGGCAGCACCACTCCCGCCGCCGAAGCCATGGCCAGGCGCCTCCGCGACGCCGGATTCCCCGCGAGCGACGTCCAGGTCCTCGGTCCCAATCCGCGCCGCGAAAATATGGTCGCGCGCCTCCGCGGCACCGGAGCGCGCCGCCCCATTCTCTTGATCGGCCATCTCGATGTCGTCGAAGCCCCGCGCGAAGATTGGGCCACCGATCCATTCCAGTTCGTCGAAAAAGACGGCTACGCCTACGGTCGCGGCACGCAGGATATGAAAGATGGCGACGCCACCTACGTCACCAGCCTGATCCGCTTCGCCGAGGAGCGCTACCATCCCGACCGCGACATCATTCTTGCGCTCACCGCCGACGAAGAAGGCGGCGATTCCAATGGCGTCGACTGGCTCCTCCGCAACCACCGCGATCTGATCGACGCCGAATACGTCCTCAATGCCGATGGCGGCGGCGTCTACACGCACGACGGCAAAGCCGTGATGATGTCCGTCGACGGCAGCGAAAAAATTTACGCCGATTACCAACTCGAAGTGAAAAACGCCGGCGGCCACAGCTCGCTGCCCGTTCCCGACAACTCGATCTATCACCTCACCGACGGGCTCGCGCGCCTCGAGCGCTACAAATTCCCGTTCGAACTGAATGCCGTCACCCGCGCCTACTTCCTCCAAATGGCCGCCATCGAGTCGGGCCAGACTGCCTCCGATATGCGCGCCGTCGCCGGCAAAAAGCCCAATCCCGCCGCGATCGCGCGCCTCTCCACCGACCCGCTTTCGAACGCGACCATGCGCACCACCTGCGTCGCCACGCGCTTCGATGCCGGCATCGCGAATAACGCGCTGCCGCAGCTCGCGCGCGCCATTGTGAATTGCCGGATTCTCCCCGGCCACACGCGCGAAGAAGTTCGCCAGAAACTGATCCAGATCTTCGACGATCCGGCGATCACGGTCCGCTACGTCAGCGATTCTGGACAAGTGATGGACGCGGCGCCGACACAGCCCCCCGCGCCTCCCGTCGAGCTGCGTCCCGAGGTGATGGACCCGGTCGAGCAGATCGCCCATCAGATGTGGCCCGGCATCGTCGTCATCCCGACGATGGCCACCGGCGCGTCCGACGGCGTTTACACCAACGCGGCCGGCATGCCCACCTACGGCATCTCCGGCGTCGCAATCGATTTCGACGACGTCCGCGCGCACGCCCGCGACGAGCGCCTGCGCCTCGATTCGTTTTACGATGGCGTCGTCTTCTACCAGCGCCTCCTGAAGGCGCTCACCTCGCAGCCCGCCGCAGGCGATCAAGGCAAATGAAGCGCGATCTTTTCGTAGCGCCGGTTTACCCTGAGCCAGGTCGAAGGGCGTCCCGCCGGCTCTTTTCTTTCGGATCATCGATTCCGTGGCACAGACAATCCTGTCTGTGCTCCTGCCATTCGAACCCGAGCAGGCGCTCTCTAGAATCTGTGCGCCGAGCGGAGAACATTTGTGGGTCGGAACTTCAGCGGCGCCCACTTGTGGCGCTGTTTAGGGGGTCGGAGCTTCAGCTCCGACATTCAAGCCTGCGCGGACGGTGGGCTTTAGCCCCTGAGGAAATTCTTCGCGAGAGCCACCGGTCGCAGCGCTCGTGGCTTTTGAATTTCCGGGTGCCCCATCCTCGTTTTGTGAGGGTGGGGTCTTCGTCGCAACGCGCGCCCCGTCCCCAAACGCCGCCGCCACGCTTCCTCTCCGAAGACTCGCGTTCGATTCTTCAGCCGCCTGGGATCACTGCCGCCCGATGAGCCTGCTCCGCACGATTTTTCTTTCGGCCTCGCAAAGCGCCTGGCTGCGCGACCGCGCCCCGCGCGTCGGTTTCGTCCGCCGCACCGCGGGACGCTTTCTGCCGGGCGAAGACGCGGACGCCGCGCTCGCCGCCGCGCGCACGCTCGCCGAAAGCGGCGTGATCAGCTTGCTCACGCACCTCGGCGAAAATGTCGCGAGCCGCGACGAGGCCGCGGCCGTCACCAGCCAATACCTCGATCTGATCGCGCGCGTTCGCGCCGCGGGCCTGCCTTCGGAAATTTCCGTCAAGCTCACGCAGCTCGGCCTCGATCTCGACGCCGAATTCTGCTTCGCGAATCTCGTCAAACTGATCGAGGCCTCCGCATCCGCCGATCCCGCCGCCTCGAAAACGCTCTGGATCGACATGGAGCAAAGCCCTTACATCGACGTCACGCTTGAACTCTACCGCCGCGCCCGCGCCGCGCATCGCAACGTCGGCGTGTGCGTCCAGGCCTATCTCTATCGCACAGAAAAGGATGTCGCCTCGCTCATCTCGCAGGGCGCCACGGTCCGCCTCGTGAAAGGCGCGTACAACGAGCCCGCCGAAATCGCCTACCCGAAAAAATCCGATGTCGACGAAAGCTACTTCCGCCTCGCGCAAATGTTGCTCGGCCGCGAAGCACGCGCCGCGGGAGTCCGCGCGGCGATGGCCACGCACGACCGCGCAGTTGATCGCGCGCATCATCGAATGGTCCGCCGCGCGGCAAATCCCAAAAGCCGAACTCGAATTCGCCATGCTCTACGGCATTCAGCGCGCCGAACAGCTGCGCCTTGCCCGCGAAGGCTATCGCAGCTGCGTCCTCATCTCCTACGGCTCGTATTGGTTTCCATGGTTCATGCGCCGCCTCGCCGAACGCCCCGCCAACGCCTGGTTCCTCGCCCGCAATATGTTCGCAAAGTAGCGCACCGTTCGAAAATCGAGAGCCGAAATTGGAAATTCGGGAGCCGCGCCCGCACGCGCGCAATTTCCCCGGCGCAGCCGAAAAGGGTGGAAGGGCAGGGATTCATCCCTGCCACAAAAGACGGCGCGAAGCGCCCACCACTGCGCTGATTCACCCGCAGCATGTCGTCGAGTTCGTTCGAAGCTCACACTTCCGGGCTAAAGAACCCGGCGCTACGTTTAAACATTCGCACCAGCACGAATTTCGAATTTCGATTTTCGGATTTCGATCTACAGGGTGTGGAGATACGCAACAAGATCATCGAGCTGCTCCTGATCGAGCGCGTCGCCCTGTGGCGGCATCATCCCGCGCCCGTTCACAATCGTCTGCTCGACGAACCGGTTGTTCGCCGGCAGCCCGCTCGGCAGGAATTGCTTCCTGTAAAGTCTCTCGAGGCTCGGCCCTTTGCTCCCCGATGAAGAATACGCATTGTGGCACGCCGCGCAGTAGTGGTCGAAAACCTGCCGCCCATTCGCCTGCTGCGCGTTCAACCCAAGCTCCGCATCCGTTTTCGGCTTCGGATCGCCGCACCCGCTGGCAAGGATTGTAATCGCCGCGACCACCACGACGCTTACCGCTATAAGAATTCGTCCGCGCACAAATCCATGATACCTGCGCCCACCGCAACCGTACACCCTATCGGCGAGGCTCTCGCATTGGCGCGCTCGCACCGGGCCGTGCGGCGAAGGAAGCTCAATCGCAAACAGGGAAACTGTCATCCCGAGCGGAGTCCCGCGCGCCTTTGCGTTTCCCGCGTTTCTCGCGGGCGCGGGACGCAGCGAGGGATCTGTTGTTATCGCGCCAACCGCATCGAGTCGTGCCACAATCGACAAATTGCGATGATCGAACTCTCGGCGCAAGATTTCGTCTTCGTCCTAACCGCGCCGGCATCAGCGCCGAAAGCGGCATTCCCACCTTCCGCGACGAGGGCGGCCTCTGGCGCAATTACCGCTTCGAGGATGTCGCTTCGCCGCACGCCTGGCAACGCGATCCGCAACTCGTCTGGGAATTTTATTCCATGCGCCGCCGCGTGGCCGCAGCCGCAAAACCGAATCCCGGCCACTTCGCTCTCGCCGCCCTCGAACGTCGCCTCGGCGACCGCCTCTACCTCTGCACCCAGAATGTCGATAATCTCCACGAACAGGCCGGCTCGATCCGCGTCGTCCACATGCACGGCGAGCTTTTCAAAAGCCGCTGCGACACGTGCGAGGAAACTCCCTTCGCCGACACGCGCACCTACGACCCTCCGTCCGAGCTTCCCGGCTGCCACTGCGGCGGCCGCATTCGCCCGCACATCTGCTGGTTCGGCGAAGCCCCCTTCTGCATGGACGAAATCTTCCAGGCGCTCGGCGCTTGCACCGTCTTCATCGCCATCGGGACATTCGGCGTCGTCGAGCCCGCCGCCAGCTTCGTCGCCCACGTCCGCCGCCGCGCCCACACCCGCACCATCTACGTCGGCCCCGAAGTCCCCGCCAATCGTTCCGCCTTCAGCGAATGTCACGCCGGCAAATCGGGCGAGCTCCTGCCCAATCTTTTCCGTTATGCGTGAAGCCGCACCCTTGGGTTCTTATGCCAAACGTAGGACAAACGATTGATCGTGAGGGATCGGCATGTCTCTCTTATATCTGAAATTTCAAATCTCGAATTTCAGATTGAAGTCTGACATCCGAAGGAACTCTCGACTCTGAACTGCCTTCTCAATCCGGGATGCCGACGCGCTTTACCAGCGCATCGAACCGCGGATCGCCGTGGAGTGCATCGAGCAGCGGCATGGTCTTGAGGTGCACGAGCAAGCCGATGCGGTCTTCAAACGCCTTTTCCAGCCACTCGAACGCAGCGTCTTTTTCGCCGAGGCGTCCATGAATCGCGGCAAAGTAGAACGAAACCGTGGACCCTCGGTTCCAGGTTTTCTCATATTCATCCAGGATCGCGCGCGCCTCCGCGATCTTGCCGATCTTGGCGTAGGTGGCTGCCACCGTCAAGCGGATGGGTGGCGAGGCCTCCCTGCCCACCAACGCTTTTTCGCATTCCTCAGCGGCCCTTTCCGGCTGACCAGCGCATGCGTAGGTATCCGCGATCATCGGGTGGTACACGGCGCTTCCCGGAGACATCTCCATGCCTTTCCGCAGTTGTTCGACGGCAGAATCGAACTGCGTCGCAAAATAGTAAGCCAGTCCCAGCCGCTGAGCGGCCGCTGCGGAAAGAGGATCGAGCTCGACGGCGCGCTTCCCCGCCGCGATGGCCTCGTCGAAGCGGCCCCGGACCAGATTGGACATCATCCTCGCGGTTTGCACTTCGGCCAAATCCGGATTCAGCTCCACAGCCCGCAGCATCTCTCGCTCGGAGGCGGCGAAATCCCAGTCCTGAGCCAGAAGAAAAGACAACGTGGCGTGGGCAGTCGGGAGCGTGTCGTCGAGCTCAATGGCTTTTTTCGCCGCCGCCTTCGCTTGAGGGTAAGCCTCCGCCATCGGAGCGTATCCGAAGATCATCAGAATCCCGTACGCGTGGCCCATCCATGCATACGCAGCCGCGTATGTAGGGTCGATTTCGATTGCCTGCCGGCAGAGCGTGATGCCGTTGCGCACAGGCTCCGGCAGCGAAGAGTTGAGGCAGTGCCGCGCCTTAAGGACCAGGCGGTAGGCTTCGTTCTCTTGCGTCGGGCGCTTGCGCAGCTTTTTCTTTTCCTCGCCGGTCAGCTGGAGCCGCAGCTTTTCCGAGATTTCCGTGGTGAGCTCTTCCTGCAGCGCAACGAGATCCGCCATTTTGCGGTTGTAGCGGCCGCCCCAAAGCTGCGCTTGGCGGTCCACGTCGACGAGATCGACCGACACGACCAAATCGTCGCCGCGCTGCACCATGCGTCCCGCCAACACCGCTCTTACTCCCAGCTCGTTTCCCACCGCCAACGGGTCTACGCCCGGGCCGCGATGCCGGAATGCAATCGCTCGCGGCACAACCCGTATCTTGCGAAGCTGCGCCAGCGTGTTGATCAACGTCTCGGCAATCCCTTCGCTCAGGTAATCGGCTTCCGGATCGCCGCTCGCGTTTTCCAGCGGCAGCACCGCAAGCGAATCGATCGCGCTCGTATGCTTCGTCGATGACGACCGTTCCGCCTTTCCCGCTCGCGCCGCGAGAGTTCGTGCGGACGTCGATGCCTCCGCCGCAGACGCCGCCAAAATCGGCAGGTGCAAATCGCGCTTCACGCGCTTGAGGTCTGCCATCATTCCCGACGCGCTCTGATACCGCAGATCGCGGTCCTTCTCGAGCGCCCTGCGAATGATTTCCTCGATCCCTTTCGGCAATTCGGGATTCCGCTCGGTGGCGGGCGAGGGCTCGCCAGCAAGAATCGCGTGAAAGATCACAGCCGACGTGCTTCCGTCAAACGCCTGCCGGCCCGTCGCCATTTCGTAGAGCACCGCCCCCAGGCTGAAGAGATCGGTGCGCGGATCGAGATCGGCGCCGCGCACCTGTTCGGGCGACATGTACGCCACCGTGCCCACGGCGACGCCCGGACTTGTCAGGTGCGGATCGTCGTCCTCCGTCGTGCCTTCCATCGTCGTCCCTAGCGTGGGCCCTTCCATACCCGCCGTCGCCGCGCGGCTCTGCGGCAACTGCTTCGCCAGCCCAAAGTCCAAAACCTTCGCCTGTCCCCGCGCCGTGATGAAAATATTTGCCGGCTTAATGTCGCGATGGACGATCCCTTTCGCGTGCGCGGCATCCAGCGCGTCCGCAATCTGCGTGCCGAGATCGAGCAGCAAAGCCGCCGGCAGCGCCTTCCCGCCGATGCGCTGTTTCAGCGTCTGGCCCTCGAGCAGCTCCATCGCGATGAACCGGTGGCCTTCGTGCTCGCCGATTTCGTGGATCGTGCAGATGTTCGGATGGTTCAGCGCAGCGGCCGCCCGCGCCTCGCGCAGAAAACGTTCCAGCGCCTGCTTGTCTCCCGAAACCTCGCTCGGAAGAAATTTCAGCGCGACCGTCCGCCCGAGCGTTGTGTCCCCGGCCTTGTAAACCACACCCATCCCGCCCCGCCCGAGCTTCTCCCCCACCTGATAATGCGACACCGATTTGCCCGCAAGTGAATCCGGGAGGGACATGGTGCAGGAATCTTACGGGGCTCGAAAAGGCCTGTCAACGCGGCGTCGCAGCGGCCACACCCGGGATCGGGCGTCATTCTGAGGCCCGTCTTTGGCCGAAGAATCTCTCTTCGTTTTCTCACCAATCACGTCAGCCCGAATGCCCGGATCGCCGCGTCCTCGTCAGGATACATTTCGAAAAACGCGTTCAGCCGCGAGATCGCCAGCACCTCCAGCACTTTCTGATTCACGCCGGCCAGTTTCATCTCTCCTCCCGCATGCCGCACCGCCGAATAGCATCGCACCAGCTCGCCAATGCCGTAGCTATCGACAAACTCAACGCGCTCGAGATTCAGCACGAATCTCTTCGTTCCATAGCCGCTCGAGACGTGAATCTGATCCCGAAGCTTCGTCTGGCCGTCCGTCAGCGTGAGCCTCCCCACCGCCTCGACCACGACGACGCCACCAATCTCCCGCGTGTGAACCTGGAATCCCATGCGGCGTCACCCCGGAAAACAATTTCGCGACAGCATACGCCTCTTCGCAGCGATATGTCCGTGTGATCACTGGTGCCCCACCCTCGCGCAGCTTCCGGCACATCTTGCTCAACGCTTTCTGCTCGCGCGGTCAAGCAATCGCATCAGCGCCTTCGGGAGCTTGATTCTCTTTGGGCTGGCGAGTCGCTCCAGCTCCGCCATCACTTTGTCCCTCAGCTCGGCCGCTTCCTCTGCCTCATCCATCATTTGCATCTCGCGCAAGAACTTCACGGCATCGCCTTCTCGCAGCTTCTCGCACATCTTGCTCAGCGATTCCTGCTCGCGCCCGTCGAGCGCCCGCATCAGCGCCTTCACCACCTTCACGTGCCGCGGCAGGACGTTCCCCACGAACTCCTTCCCCTTCTTCGTCAACCCGATCACGGCTACGCGAGGCCCGTCGCGCTGGATTCCGCGCCGCAATTTCGATATGCGGCTCTCCTTGATCGCTGCCGCCGGCACTCTCACCAACATCTGTCGCACCCATCCGCGCTTTTCGAGCTCCCCGAGCACGAAATAAATGTTCTGCCGCGTGCACAGCCGCCTTCGCGCCACGTCCGGCACCGTCAACGCGCCCTCGCGGTAAAGCATCTCGAGCACGCGGAATTCCGGCATCGTCAGATCGAATGACTCGAGCGGCCCGCGCAGCTCGTTCCGAAACCAGTCCGCCGTATCCATCACATTCAGAAAGGCTTGGAACGCTCGAACGGTTTTGTCTTTTTGCCTTGGATAACGCAACACGGCAGAATCCTCCCAAAATCGGCCCTTTCCGTCGTTTTAAGGCCGTCTAGCTTGCTTGAGGGAGTAAAGCCCTTGCTCTCTTTACAGCAAGAAATGCGCGGCGAATAGTCGGAGAAATACTTAGCGGGTGGCTTCGTCTTTTTCGACTTCGCCGTCGCGAACGCGGATGACGCGGTGGGCGCGCACGGCTAGGGATTTCTTGACAGTGTCCCCGGCACTTCCTAAGCTAGCCGCATGGACATACGCTTGAGCCCCGGCCTACAAGCAAAACTCGACCGTCTGGCACTCGAACGCGGTCGTGACACCGAGTCGCTCGTAATCGACGCAGTCGAGCGTATGGTGGATTACGACGAATGGTTCGTGCGCGAGGTCGAAAAAGGACTTGACGCAGCAGACCGCGGCGAGTTCGTCGAACACGCGGATATCGAAGAACGGATGAATAGCCGGTATCGCGGCTGATGCGCGTCCGCTGGACTGAGCTCGCCGTCGTCGATCTCACCAGCATTTGTGACTACATTGTGGAACACGGAAGACCCGTAACCGCTCGCCGCGTGGCGCAGAAGATCGTCGAAAGCGTCGGCACATTGAGCAACTTCCCAGAACGAGGTCGCCCCGGCCGGAAAGCCGGCACCCGCGAGCTCCTGTTCGAAGGGCTACCCTATTTGGCCGTCTATCGTGTTCGCGACGACGCGCTGGAAGTGATTCGAATTCTTCACGGCGCGCAGAAATGGCCGTAGCTGCGTTCTCGAATTCCTCGCTGGCTAGCGGGTGGCTTCGTCTTTTTCGACTTTGCCATCGCGGACGCGAATCACGCGGTGGGCGTGCGCGGCGATATCGGGCTCGTGGGTGACGAGGATGATGGTGTTGCCGCCCTCGTGGAGGCGCGCGAAGAGGCCCATGATTTCCTCGCCCGTGGCGGAATCGAGATTGCCAGTGGGCTCGTCGGCGAGCAGGATCGAGGGATTATTCACGAGCGCGCGGGCGATCGCGACGCGCTGGCGCTGGCCGCCGGAAAGTTCGTTGGGCTTGTGGCACATGCGATCCTGCAAATCGACCTGCGCGAGCGACTTTTTGGCGCGCTCGAGGCGCTCTTCGGCCGGGGTGCCGTTGTAAATCATGGGCAGCTCCACGTTGTGCAGCGCGGTGGCGCGCGCGAGCAGATTGAACGTCTGAAAGACGAATCCGATTTCGCTGGTTGCGGATGTAGGCGAGTTCATCGTCGTCGAGCTGGCTGACCAGGCGGCCGGCGAGCCAGTAGTCGCCCTTGGTCGGCGTGTCGAGGCAGCCGATCAGGTTCATCAGCGTGGATTTTCCCGAGCCGGAAGGGCCCATGATCGCGACGTACTCGCCCTTGCGGATCTGCATGCTCACGCCGCGCAGCGCGTGGAGCTGCTCGGCGCCCATTTCGTAGGTCTTCCAGAGATCCTCCGTCTGGATCACGATGCCGGCGTCGATAAGATCCTGCCGGAAACTTTGCGAGCCGGTTTCTTCCACCGCCATGTGCATTGCGCTCCCTCGAAGATGGCCGATCTGATGCCGCGACTTGTGATTCTGTAGCTCCGCAATTCTAAGACGTGGTCGTATCGTCGAGCGCCGGCGTGGAGTTGTCGACTTTCACGCTGGTGCCGGGCTTGAGCGAGCGCAGCGCCTTGTAGCTGCCGGTGACGATGGTGTCGCCTTCCTGCAGGCCGCCGGTGATCTCGATATTCGATAACGCCGGTGATGCCGGTCTCGACCGGCACGAACTGCGTCTTGTTGCCGCGCACGACGAACACTCCCTGGACGTTCCTTGCTGGGCGACGTCGTTGGCGGCGGCCAGCGTGACGCTGCTGCTGGTGCCGTTCTTGGCTTCGTCGAGCTCTTTCTGGGTTCGCTCGGCGAGCGCCTGGATCGGAATCGTGAGGACATTCTGCTTGCTGGCCGTCTGAATCTTGGCGGTCGCCGAAAGACCGGGGCGCAGCGAACTCGGCGGATTGTCGAGAGTGACGACGACTTTGAAGTCGCGCGCCTCCTGGGTGTTCGCCGTGACCTCGGTCATCGAGGCCTGGCCGGAGGTGCGCAGGATGGCGAGTTCGCCGACTTCCGTCACGTGGCCCTTGAAGATTTTGTCCGGGATGGCGTCGATCGAAACTTCGGCGGGCTGGCCATTTTTCACGTTGACGATGTCCGTTTCGTCCACCATCACTTCGGCGGTGACGACGCTCATGTCGGAGATGGTGAGGATCGAGCTGCCGGCCGTGCCCTGAATGCCGGGGACGACGTTTTCGCCGACGCGCACAGCGATGTAGCTGATGATGCCGTTGATCGGAGCGGTATAGGTGGTCTTGCGCAGCACGTCGGCGGTGTGCCGGAGTTCGGCCCGATTCTGATCGAGATTCGAGCGTGCCTGCTCGCGGGCGGCGCGCGTCTGGGCCACCTGGTCTTTCGCGGACGCGAGCGCCGCGACGGCGCTGTCGTAGGTAGCTTTGTCCGTATCGTATTCCTGCTTGGCGATCAGCTGTTCTTTGTAGACTTCTGGCCGCGCTGCCAATCGAGCTTGGCCTTGTCGAGATCGGACTGTCGCTGCGCGAGCGTCGCGACGGCCGCATCGTAATTGGCTGCCGCGGCTTGCACGCCGGCTACGGCTGCGTCGATGCTCGCGTGCTGGGCTTGCACGTCCGCGCCCGGCTGGATATTTTCCAGGTGCAGCAGGACGTCGCCCTTCTTGACGTGATCGCCCTCTTTAACCACGATGTCCGTGATCTTTCCGATGCCCTCGCCCAACACGTTCGTATAATTTTTTGGGCGGACCTCGCCGGAGGCGGTGACGATCGACGTCAAATCCTGGCGCACGACTGGCCGGTCTGGACCGTGACCACGCCCTTGTTCTGCTTGTAGACGCTGTACCAGGCCACTCCGCCAAGCAATAAGATCACAGCGACCGCGATGCCAGCTTTTTGCCAAGTCTTCATTGCACCAACCTCGGATTGGAGGGTCCCAGACGGACAACTCTACCCACCACTTGATACATACGCTTAGACGGGACAGAATGTTTCTCGGCTAGAGGCAGACGTTACGAATTTCAGCACGGGCCAAGCCGGCCCCACTGTTCGATCCCACTCCACGCTCAGAAGCCGCCACCACGACGAAGACCGTCAAACATTTATTGTAATTCGGTTCCGGGCGGCGTCAAAAGGAAATCAGCTTGGGGCGGGTGGCGAACGCTTCTCTCATTAAGACGGCCAGACGGTTTGTGGACGGCTTCGGCGCAAGCAACCCCTTGAAGCACATGGGATTCCAAGAGGTTGGGCGGCCGAGGGGCGGAGCAAACACTGATTGACCTGTACCTTGGGACAGGTTAGGATTCCAAGCTAATCGGACAAGGATGCCATTATGGATCGTTTCGTTAAGACGTTCCCATCGATCGTGCTGATGGGGTGGCTTGTGTTGTCGGCGTTCCCTTCCCGCGCGGTGGCTCAAGACCAATCGCAGGATCAAACGCAAGCTCAGCCGACGACGGATCCATCTCAAGATCAGGCGCAAGACCAAGCGCAGAATCGCAAAGACCAGAAGCGCGAGAAAAAGCTCAAGCAGAAGAGCGACGGCGAACTCAAGAAGGAACTCGAGCCTCAATACAAGAACTGGCTGGATCGAGGACGTGGTGTACATCATCACGCCCGAAGAGCGCCACACCTTCCTGCACCTCTCGACGAACGAAGAGCGCGAGCAATTCATCGAGGCCTTCTGGCAGCGGCGCAATCCCGACCCGGATTCAGCGGAGAATACCTTCAAGGAAGAGCATTATCGCCGGATCGCATATGCCAACGAGCATTTTGCCTCGGGCATACCCGGCTGGAAGACGGACCGCGGCAAGATCTACATCATGTGGGGTCCGCCAGACGAAATCGATTCGCACCCGCCGGCGGCACCTAGGATCGTCCGATGGATCGAGGGCGGCGGCGAAACCACCACGTATGCTTACGAAGACTTGGCGCTACCGGTATCTGGAGGGCATCGGGCGAAAACGTGGAGCTGGAGTTCGTGGATCCGACCGGCACGGGCGAATTCCACCTGACCATGGACCCGAGCGAGAAAGACGCGCTGCTGCACGTTCCCGGCGCGGGCCTGACCATGGCGGAGTCCATGGGGATGGCGGACAAATCGCAGCGGTTTTCGAATACCGACGGCACGCACATGGCAGAGACCGAGACGGGTTTCAACGGCATGCCGGAGAGCATGAACGAATTCAGCCGTCTCGAGTTGGACGCGAACATCTTCCGACCGCCGCCGGTGAAGTTCAAGGATCTCGAGGCGGACGTCGACCTCGCGGCTGGTGCGCGATCAGTTGAAATTCGATTACCGCTTCGATTTTCTGCGCATCACCTCGGACACGGTGCTGGTGCCGATTACGGTGCAGATTCCGATGCGCCAGCTGAGCTTTCAGGAAAAAGACGGCGTCGATACGGCGACACTGAATCTTTTCGCGCGAATCACGAGCCTGAGCGGCCGCGTGATTCAGACGTTTGAGGACACGCTGGCAGACGAACGTGCCGGCTTCGCTGCTGCAGCAGTGCTCGGCACATCGAGAATCTATCAAAAGGCAGTGCCTCTCGGCCCCGGCCTCTACCGACTGGACATCGTGGTCAAGGATGTGAACAGCGGAAACGTGGGCGTGGTGAACACGCGCCTGGCCGGTGCCGCGGTTCGGGACGATCAGCTGAGCACCAGCTCGCTGATCCTCGCCGACGACATTCAGCGCGTTTCAGCGAAGGATATCGGCCTCGGGCAATTCGTTCTGGGCGACCTGAAAGTGCGGCCCAGGCTGGATCCGACCTTTACACCCGAGCGACAGCGATGGGCGTCTTCCTTCAGGTGTACAACCTGAAGGTTGACGACAAGACGCATAAAGCGGATGCTTCCGTGGAGTTTCGCGTGACGAAGGTGAAAAAGAAGCGACTGAGCCGGTATTGAAATTCGATCTTCCAGCGGACAAAATGCCCGAGCACGGCGAGGAAATGACGCTCGCGAACACGATCACCCTGGGCTCGCTTGCACCTGGAAAATACAAGCTGGAAGTCGCCATCACCGACAACCTTACGAAGCAAACGATCACTCCAACGACGGAATTTACGGTGAAGCCGGTGCCGGCGAGCGAAAAACAGGGGAGGTAAGGGGTTGGGCTCTCGAACCATTCATCTTCTCGGCCTGGCGTCCCTGGTTTGCGCGCTCGTTTTGCCGCTTCACGCCGCAACCAACGCCGCGAGAATCGCCGGCGTCGTGGTGGACCCGGCGGGCACGCCCCAGATGGGGGCAACCGTAGTCGTATCGTCGGAACATCTTCTGGATGCTTCGACGACGATCCGAGCTGCTCACGAACGACCACGGGCGATTTTCGACCTCGGTGCTTCCTGTCGGGATGTACTCGATCAGCGTCACGCTGGCGGGATTCCTGCCGGCGGTCGAGCAGCACATCCAGGTGGATAGCGACCACGCGGCCCTGCTGCAAATTGTGCTGGGGTCCGTGATTTCGTCGTTTGAGAAGCTGCGGCGCCCAGCCGATCAGCAGGTGGCGGCGGATGATTGGACGTGGGTGCTGCGGACTTCAGCGGCGACGCGTTCGGTTTTGCGGTGGCAGGATGTTCCCGACGCAACGCAGAACGATTCCGACAGCGCGCAGGCGCAGCAGGTGCATGCCCGCGTGGAGGTGACTTCCGGCGCCGATCATCCGGGGTCCGTTTCGGACGTGGCCGATTCTCCCGGCACAGCGTTTGCCTACGGCGTGGGAGTGGGCGTGAAGGGCCAGATGCTGATGGCGGGCCAGTTCAGCTATCAGGACGCTTCTTCGTCGGCCGGGCTGGCCGCTGAATGGCTGCCTACGGGCGAAGAAGGGGCCGGGCCGGTAACGACAATTTTGGTGCGCGAATCGCGCCTGACTCCCGGAGGGCCGGCTTTCCGCGGATTGCGCGTATCGCACGACGACGCACTGAGTCTCGGCGATCGAGTGAGCGTTCGCTACGGCGGCGAGTTTTTGATGGCGGGATTCAACGGCACAACCACAGCGCTGCGGCCGCGCGGCGAAGTCGCCGTGCAGATCGCGTCGAGTTGGCGCGCGTCTGTGATCGCGGCGGCGCGTCCGTGGCAGAACAACGTTGCCTCCGCCGACACACTGCAATCCGCAGTCGATACGCTGGATACTTTGCCTACACTCCTGATTCGGGCCGGGCGGCCGGTGTTTGAGAACGGCGTGCATGAGGAACTGGCGATCGATCACACGCTCGGCAAGCGCGCCGATCTAACGGCTGCCGTGTTTCACGATTCCTCGAGCCACACGGCTGTGATCGGACGCGGCGGCGCGGCCGACGGTCCGGACTTCCTGCAGGACTATTTTTCGGAGGCGTTCGCCTACGATGGCGGATCCTCGAGTTCCACGGGCGCGCGCGTCGCGTACCGTGAAAAGTTCGGATCGCATCTGGACACGACGATCGTCTACGCGTATGCCGGCGCTCTAGCTCCCGACGGCGATTCGACCGCTGCGACGCTTCGCGACGAGCTGGATACGCGCTACCGTCACAGCGTGGCCGGACGGGTTGCCGCCACCATGCCGCGCTTCGGCACCAAGGTATCCGCCAGCTACAAATGGCTGAGCGGGCCCACGGTCTCCCGGCTCGATTCCTACGGCGAGTCCATCTATCAAATCGACCCATACCTCAGCATGGAAATCCGGCAGCCGCTGCCCAACGTCTTCCCGTGCCATGTGGAGGTGCAAGCGGATGTCGGCAACCTGCTCGCGCAAGGGTACGTCCCCGTAGCGACCGGCGATGGATCGGTGATGCTAGTGCCATCCTACCGGTTCTTCAGGGGCGGTCTCAGCCTTCAGTTCTAAACGCCTGAATCAATTGCCCCTACTGGAATCGGGAATGCACCTTCCACAAATGGGATTGGCCCTCGGAGTCACTCGGTGAGAAAATTGTAACCTGCACAAAACAGGCGCATTAAATGCGATAATCGCTCTGGTTCGCTGGAAGCCCACGTGCTAGGATGGGGATCAAACAGGTAGACTTGGGTGGAAGGGTAGTCACGGGATCCGTTTGATGAACGATCACCTCCGAACGCGGCTCGGGGCGGTTCTACTCGCTCTCGTTACGCTCGCGGCCATCATTTTCGCAGCCCTGAACTTCCAGCAGCGCTCACGCTTCGTGCTTCCCGATGACGGCGTCACGTGGATGGATACGGCGCAGGGCGTGACGGCCTGGCACATTGTTCCGGGATCTCCGGCAGACCGCGCGGGAATGCGCGAGGGCGACGAGGTGCAATCCGTCGCCGGCGTTCGGATTCATCGCGCCACGGATGTGACACGGATTCTCTTTCGCTCGGGCCCGTGGTCGGAAGTCCATTATGGAATCCGCCGCAACGATGAATCGCTGGACATGCCGCTCGTTACGGTGCCGCAGGACACTTCGTCTTCGATCGATAATTACCTGCGACTTACGGCGCTGCTCTATCTTTTCATCGGGCTGTTTATTTTTGTGCGGCGTTGGAATGCGCCCCGGGCAATCCATTTCTACGTCTTCTGCCTCGCCTCGTTCATCCTCTACAGCTTTCATTACACGGGAAAGCTGAACTCTTTCGACTGGATCATTTACTGGAGCAACGCGGTCGCGCTGCTGCTGCAGCCCGCGCTCCTGTTGCACTTCGCGCTTGTGTTTCCCGAGCGGCGCGGAACGCTTTGGGGAAAGATCGCTCCGTTCGGCGTATACGGCGTACCCGCAATTTTGCTGGCTCTGCAGATTTTCGTGGCTACGGGCACGCTGGACTTCATGCCGTCGATCAGCAGCCGGCAGTTTCTCGATCAGATCGACCTGCTCTACCTGGGCGCATATTTTCTGCTGGCGGCGGGCATTTTCCTGGCGAGCTATTTCGCGGCGCCCAGCGGCGTGCTGCGGCAACAGTTGAAGTGGGTGACGGGCGGCACGATCGCGGGCATCGTTCCCGTTTTCACGCTCTACATTCTGCCCTTCCTGTTCTCAACCGTTCTGCCGTCGTGGATGAAGCTTTCCGTGTTTTCGCTGGCGCTGATTCCGCTGTGCTTCGGCTACGCGATGATCCGCTACCGGCTGATGGACGTGGACATCATCTTCAAGCGCGGGCTGGCGTACACGTTTGCGACGGCCGGCGTGGTGACGATTTATTTCGCGGCCATTGCGGTGATCGGCGAGCTCTTCCACACAGCGTGGCCTACGGGGCCGGGCGGCGCGATCATCGCCATCGTGGTGGCGGCGTTTCTCTTTCAGCCTTTGCGCGACTGGGTGCAGGCGCGGCTCGACCACTTCTTCTACCGCGACCGCCTGGACTATCGCCGGACGCTGATCGAATTCGGGCGCGCGCTGACGAATGAGGTTCGCATCGAGCCGCTGCTGGCTTCCGTGCTCGATCGCATTTCGCAAACGCTGCTCGTCGACCGCCTGGCCGTGTTTCTCGAGGATTCGGCCCGCCCGGGGCACTTCGCGCTTTCGCGCTCGATCGGCATCCGCTCCGAAGGTCCGCTTGATTTGAGCTTTCTCGATCCCGCGCGGCCGGCGCTGGCCAATGGCTGCCTCTTTTTCGAATCCGCGCGCGCAGCCACGGAAGAGAAGGAATCGGCGCGCGCGACGATCGAAGCGCTGGGGCTGAACTATTTTATCCCGTGCCAGTTTCACGACCATGCGCCCGCCATCCTCGGGCTCGGAAAGACGGTCGACGGCGATTACCTTTCGAGCGAAGACCTCGAACTGCTTTCGACGATCGCGGGCTATGTGGCGATCGCCGTGGAGAATGCGCGGCTCTACCAATCGCTCGAGCAGAAGGCGCTACAGATCGAGCGGCTGAAGGACTTCAACGAGAACATCGTGGAATCGCTGCGCATCGGCGTCCTTACGGCCGATCTCGATGACCGCATCGAATCGTGGAATCCACAGCTCGAAGATCTGCTGGAAGTGCCGCGCGGCGAAGCGATCGGGCGCAAGATCGACGAAGTGCTGCCGCGCGACCTTTCGGGCGAAATTTTCTCGCGTGCGACCGCCGAGCACGTTTCCGGCATCTATAAGTTTCATCTGACCATGAGGAGCGGCAGGCACGTCGTCGTCAACGCCTCGGTGGCGCCCTTGCTGGGCAAGGACGGCGCCCGGCTGGGCCGGCTGGTGCTGCTGGACGACATCACGCAGCGCGTGCGCCTGGAAGATCAGATGGTGCAGACCGAGAAGCTGACGTCGCTCGGGCTGCTGGCGGCCGGGGTGGCGCACGAGGTGAATACGCCGCTGGCCGTGATATCGAACTACATCCAGATGCTGGCGAAGCAGATTCCGGCGGACGATCCGCGGCAGAAAACGATCGAGCGGATCGTGAAGCAGACGTTTCGCGCGAGCGAGATCGTGAACAACCTTCTGAATTTTTCGCGCACGGGCGGGGCAGCGCCGGTAGATGTCGACTTGAACGCCGTGCTCGAGGAAACGCTCACGCTGGTGCAGCATCCGTTCAAAACCGCGAGCATCAGCGTGGTTCGCAACTACGCCGAACGGCTGCCGGCCGTGCTGGGCTCAACCACGCGGCTGCAGCAGGTGTTTCTGAATCTTTTCATGAACGCGCGCGACGCCATGCCGGGCGGCGGAATGCTGGAAGTTCGCACGGGCGCTCACAACGGGTCGGTGGAAGTGGAAGTGGTCGACACCGGAGCCGGAATCCCGGAGGAGCATCTCCATCGAATTTTCGATCCGTTCTTCACGACCAAAGCGACCGGGCGGGGCACCGGACTCGGCCTTTCGGTGAGCTACGGAATCATCAAGGAGCATGCGGGCAAAGTCGACGTGCGCTCGACGCCCGGAAAGGGTACGTCCTTCCGCCTGGAGTTCCCCGCAGCCAGGAAAGCTGTCCATGCCTAGAGGCTCGATCCTCGTAGTCGACGACGAACTCGAAATCAGGGAAGGTCTCGAAGCTCTGCTCACCTCCGAGGGATTTCAGGTGACGCCCGCGGAAACGGCCGCGGCCGGGCTGCAAAGGCTCGAGGAGCAGCCGTACGATCTCGTGTTGCTCGACGTGAGCCTGCCCGACCACAACGGGCTCGACCTGCTGCGCGAAATCAAGCAGCGCGACGCGAATCTCGCGATCATCCTGATCACGGCTTTCGGCTCGATCGATATGGCGCGCGCGGCATTCAAGAGCGGCGCGCAGGACTACATCACGAAGCCGTGGTCGAACGACGAGCTGATCACGCAGGTTTCGCTGGCGATCGAAGGGCGGCGGCTGCGCGAGGAAAACGTCCAACTGAAACGGGCGCTGAAGCAGCGCTACAACTTTCCCAACATCATCGGCAAGAGCGAGAAGATGCTGACGCTCTTCGATCTGGTGACGCAGGTGGCGCCCTCGCGGTCGACCGTCTTGATTTCCGGCGAAAGCGGGACCGGCAAGGAACTGATCGCGAAGGCCATCCACGCGGCTTCGGCCCGCGCGGACAAGGCGTTTATCCCGGTCAATACCGGCTCGATCCCCGTCGACCTGCTCGAATCGCAGCTCTTTGGGCACGTGAAGGGCGCGTTCACCAGCGCGATCGCGTCGAAGAAAGGGCTTTTCGAAGTCGCGGACCAGGGCACGATCTTTTTCGACGAGATTTCGACCATCAGCCCGGAAACGCAGGCCAAGCTTTTGCGCGTGATTCAGGAACGCGAATTCATGCGGCTGGGCAGCACGGACACCATCAAAGTGGATGTGCGGATTCTTGCCGCGTCGAACGAAGACCTGCGGAAACTCGTGCGCGAGGGGCGCTTTCGCGACGATTTGTATCACCGGCTCAACGTGATCTCGCTGCAGCTGCCGCCGTTGCGCGACCGCAAGGAAGATATTCCGCTGCTGGTGGCGCGCTTCATCGAGCAATTCTGCAGGGAGAACGCGAAGCCGCTGCGCGCGTTTACGCACGGCTCCATGAAACTGCTGATGGATTACGACTGGCCGGGCAACGTGCGCGAGCTCGAGAATGCGGTGGAGCGCGCCGTAGTGCTTTCGAATCACGAGTCGCTGGATGTCGATCTGCTGCCGGAAAATGTCCGCACGCGGGAGATCGTGAAGGGCGTGCGGCTGCAGCTTGCCGAATTCCTGCCGCCGCTGCCGGGCGAAATCGGCGCGCGCGGGGCGGCGCCTCCTCCTTCGCTCTTCGAGATACTCGAAGAGGTGGAGCGGCGCATCATCATGGACATGCTCGAGCGCACCAACTGGAATCAGACCGAGGCCGCCGAGCGATTCCAGATTCCGCTTTCGACGCTGAACCAGAAGATCAAGCGGCTTGGCATCGAGACTCGCCGCAAACCCGCCGCGCGCGGAGCCGCATTCGGCTACGGCAGCGACGAGCCCGCCGAGTTCACCGCCGGGAAATAGGACGGCAAACCCCGCTCTCGCGGGTGACGCTGCTTGCCTCCGCATCATCGGAACTCAACACGGAGATCACAGAGAAAAGCTTAGGAGGGCAGGGAGACGCGGAGCGCATGGAGAATGCGATCACGGCGCTCTCTACGAAACTAACGGGCGGCCGGCGAGCCTTTCGAGGATTCGATACGGGGCTTGTTCCTTCGCTACGAGAGCGCTTGGCGGGATGAGGAAGGTCTGCTCGAGGGCGAACTGTCCGGACATGGCTGCGTGCGCCACGCCATCGGTGAAGACCAGCCACGTAGCCAGCGGGGGAAATTCCAGGCGCACCTTGGGGCAATTTGCCTGAAACTCGGCGTTCTCCTTGAGGTAGTCGTGGAAGCGCAGCATGAACATGTCGTAGGGCGTGCGGCCCATTCCGCGGAATCCGAGCTTTCCGCCCCAATCCTGGACGGTGCGGACGATGAACGATTCCTCGGCGAATTTATCGAGACCCGCGTCCTTCGCGTAGTAACGCGCGAGCGCCTCGAAATCCTGCATGACGTTCCACACGCGCGGCTTCGCCGGATTCAAATTCGTGAACACGCGCAGAATGCGACCCCCGCGCGTCGGGCGGCTCGGGAACGCATCGACGTGGAGCAAATCATTGCGCTTGTGCAGCGGAAGACCGCGGCGTTCCTCTTCGAGGGGGCGAAAACTCGAGAAATCGAGCGTCCATTTGCCGGCGTATGGAGCAAGAGATTTCGTCGCGAAGCCGATCACCTGCGCCGTGTAGTTGCGCAGAATCGAGTGCAGCCGCTCGACGGTTGTGCGCTCGCCGGTGACGCCGCGCAGGGTGTCCTCGTCAGGGCGATACGATACGTTCTTGTGCATGCGGAGTTCGGTCCACGACTGCGAGAGCAGAAATTCCCGGTCTTCCTGGGGAAGATGAAACGGCAAGTCGCGGAAGAAGAGGATCTGGCCGCGTTCGAGCGCCTGGCAGCAGGTGCGGGCGCGCTGGTTCGGCTCGACCCAGCCGCGGCCCGGCTTGAAATCGTCAATCGCGATCCACGGTTCAGGCATGCCCTTGGCCCCTTAGCGCTTCCATTTCATGAGGCTCCTATGCGCGGCCGGATGCCTGGCCCTTGGACGCCAGATATCCCTTCGGCAGCAGCGTGGTCGAAAGGTCCACGCCGTCGAGCTTGGCTCCGTCGAGCTTGGTCTCGCGCAGGATCGTGGCTTTGAGGCTCGCTCCCGTGAAATCGGCGCCGTTGACGTCCGCATCCCGCAGGTTGGCCACGCCGAGGTCCGCCTGGCGCAGGATCGCATCGCTCAAGTTCGCGCGGAACATCTCCGCACCGCCCATCTGCGCCTTGGTCAGGTCGGCTTTGTGGAGGTTCGTTTCGGTGAGGTCGGCCTTGCGCAGGTCCGCGCCGCGAAGGTTCGTCTCGCTCAGGTTCGCGTTACTCAGTTTCGCCTCGTGCAGATTCGCGCCCTCGAGGTTGGCTCCCTGGAAGTTCACCAGGGCAAGCTCCGCCTTTTCAAAATCGACGCGCGAGAGTTCGGCGCCGGTGAGATCCGCCCTCGCGCCGCCATCCTGCCCGCGCACGAATCGCCGATGCGACTCGATGATTTCAGAGACTTTCTTGCCGTTGTGTCGAATGCTCTTCGGAGATCGCAAGCTCCCGCCTTTCGGATATCCCGGAACCCTAGTTCTTTCGCCGGATGAAATTGCTACTGGCGGTTATTTTACTAAATGTAGCGCTACTCTGCCTATCTGTACAAGCTGACGGCGTTGCGTGATGATGCAAGCATGGCGTTATCGTCCAAGCCCGGTTTCGTCCTCCGCCATTCGCCCTGGATTGTTCCGGTGCTGATGCTCGGGGGGTTGCTTGGGATGGCGCCGCTCCGGCTCGGCGCGCGCGCGCAACAGCCGGACACGCCGACTGAGGAAGTGGTGGCCAATCTCGCCGCCGGGCGCGTGGTGATCGCGGTGGTGAAGGACGCAATCCTGGTGGGCACGGTCGAAAACCCCATCGAGGCGGGCGCACATCCCCCGATTCCGGTTCCCATCGCCACCGACCGGCTCGGCATTGTGCTCGGCGCGGTCGACTGGCTCTCGCCATCGTCGCATCAGGAGCTTGCGCGGCTCGATTTGGAGCTGCCCCACCTTCGCGGCGTTCTGGTGGCGCCGACGCCCCACATCGGGCCCGTGGAGAGCGGCGACCAAGCCACAGACATCGAAGCGCTTGGACAGGGCTTGCTTGAGCGCCTCGATCAAGTGGCGCCGGGACTTCACGCGAAGCTCGACTTGCCGGAAAGCGAGCCTCTCGCCGAGCTGATTGTGGTCGACTATCTGCCGGGCTACGGGCCCGAAGTGTGGCAGCTCTCCTACGGAATCCGGCAGGAAGAACAAGATAACGATTACTGGACCACGCGCGTGCTGCGGCCTGCCTACGTGCAGTTCTGGCCACCGGAAAAGGGGCAGCCGCGCACGCTGGTCGAATTCGATTATCCGCCCGATAACCCGCCGCCCACGCTGCTGGAGCTATTGCGGAAGCACGATCCGCGCCTCGACAAGATCACTTCGTCCGATCCGAAAATGGCGGAAGTCGCGAATCGCTTTCTTCAGGGCGAAAGCAACAAGATCCCCTCGATTGAGGCTACGCAATTCCTCCGCGCGGCGCTCGACGCGATCGCGCCGACGGACGCGCCCGAAACCGTGGCCCGCATCACCGAAGAGGACGGCTTCTCCTGGATTCTCGCGCCTCCGCCCGAACCTAAGTCCGCTATTGTGCCGCAGGCACGCCCGGCCGGTGCCCCAACGTTGACGGGCCAGCCCCATTAGGCGCAGCCATCTCCCGCTCCCGAGGCTGGCCGAGGACCACCATTGTGCGCGAAAAGCACCAGTTCGCGCGCGACTGGCTGCGGTGGTTCAGGGAAGGCTCGATGCCAATATCACACTGATAATGCTGTAGTTGCCGTGATGTGCCGCTGGGCCGGGCCGTTTGGCAGTAGCAGTGCATATATGGAGGCTGACGGCCACTGACGAGGCTGGCCGGAGTTTTGGAAGCGATGAGTTCTTGAGATCGGGTTGGCGGATCTCAGAAGGAGCACGAAATGAGATATCTAAGAGTTCTGGCCATACTTGGAATTTTCCTGGTGCCCACAGGCTTTGCGCAAGCGCAGAGGATTTCGGTCGGCATCGGCGTGGGCCCGGTCTACGCGGGTCCTGCCTATGTGGGACCGGCGCCCGTGTGTGACTACGGCTACTACCCGTATGCTCCGTACGCGTGCGCGCCTTACGGCTACTACGGACCTAGCTGGTTCTCGGGCGGCATCTTTATCGGTGCGGGCCCGTGGTATCACGGCGGCTTTTATGGGCGGCCCGGCTTCTATGGGCGCGGCTATGGCTACGGCGGTGGCTACCGGTCGTTTGCGGGCCGCGGACATGGATTCGTGGGGCGCGGACCGGTAGGTGGCGGCTTCCATGGTAACGCTGGGGTTCGCGGAGGCGGTGGGTTCCACGGCGGCGGCGGATTCCATGGCGGCGGTGGATTCCATGGCGGTGGCGGTCATGGGGGCGGGCACAGGTAACTTCTACCGCACCTGAAAAGCGTTGACGGCCGGCAGCGATGACTGCCGGCCGTTTTGTTTTTTGGTGATGGCACACGCCGCGAACCTCTAAGAATCACGGCCGGGGAAAAGACTCTACATATATAATTTCGTCATGGAATCGCAGCGGGCGCCGGAAATCGCGATCGAGCGGATGCCGGCCGAGGATTGGGCGGCGGTGCGCGCGATTTACCTCGAAGGGATCGCGACGGGTAATGCGACATTCGAAAAATCGGCGCCGGAGTGGACGGCGTGGGACGCGGCTCACCAGAAGACGTGCCGGTTCGTGGCGCGCGCGGGCAATGATTTGCTGGGCTGGGCGGCGCTGAGCCCGGTTTCGGGGCGATGCGTCTACTCCGGTGTAGCGGAAGTAAGTGTGTACGTCGCCGAGCGGGCGGGGAATCGGCGGGAGATTGCTCGCGGCGCTGGTGGAAGCGTCTGAGGGCGAAGGCATCTGGACGCTGCAGGCGGGGATTTTCCCGGAGAATGTGGCGAGCATCGCGGCGCACGAGCGCGCCGGATTCCGCGTGGTTGGCAAGCGCGAGAAGCTCGGCTCGATGGACGGGCGCTGGCGCGACGTGGTGCTGCTCGAGCGGCGAAGCAAACTCGTCGGTGTCTGATGGGGCGTGTGATAGAATCCGAATTTCGGAGACTCCCGCGATGAAATTTGGAGTAGTGGTGTTCCCCGGGTCGAATTGCGATGACGACGCCTACCATGCCATCGCGTCCGTAATTAAACAGCCTGTTGAATTCATCTGGCACCAGTCGGAGCAGGTATCGGGGTTCGACGCCATTCTGCTTCCCGGCGGCTTCGCTTTTGGCGACTATCTGCGCACGGGCGCAATCGCGCGGTTTTCTCCTGTGATGAAAGCGGTGAGCAAGTTTGCGCGGTCGGGCGGGCTGGTGCTCGGCGTGTGCAATGGATTCCAGATTCTGCTCGAGGCGGGATTGCTGCCCGGCGCGATGCTGCGCAATCAGCGGCTGCGTTTCTTGTGCCGGCAGGTGCACGTGCGCGTCGAGAACACCGAGACGCCGTTTACGTGCGCGGCGCATCCCGGGCAGATACTGAGAATGCCGATCGCGCATATGGAAGGAAACTATTTTTGCGATGCGGCGACACTCGCCGAGCTCGAGCGCAACCGGCAGATTGTGTTCCGCTACGTGCATGCGGATGGGCGCGACGCGGGCGTCGATGATTTCGAGGCGAATCCGAATGGGGCGCTCGCGGCGATCGCGGGGCTGTGCAATCGCGAACGAAATGTCGTCGGATTGATGCCGCATCCGGAGCGCGCGGTTGAATCGGCGCTGGGATCGACCGATGGGCTTGTGATTTTTCGATCGATGGTCGAGAGCTTGTCGCGGCGGATGACTGAGCGCGTGTCGGCGTGACGATCGACGGAGACGTAGAAGCGCAGAGAAACCGAAGAGAGATTCTTCGGCCCAAAACCGGCCTCAGAATGACGAGTGCTAGTGCTGGATGGCGCTATCCAGGACGCATTCTTCCGCGTAGGGGCGGGTTTGAAACCCGCCCCTACAGATTCACAAACGAAACCGCGAAATGATCGAAACCGAAATTAAGGTTACGCCGCAAGTCGCGGCCGAGCACGGCCTCACTCCCGAAGAATACGCACGCATCCAGAAAATTCTTGGGCGCGATCCAAACATCACCGAGCTGGGCATTTTCAGCGTGATGTGGAGCGAGCACTGCTCGTACAAATCGTCGCGCGTCCATTTGAAGCGGCTGCCGACGCGCGGCGCGCATGTGGTGCAGGGGCCGGGCGAAAATGCGGGTGTGGTCGATATCGGCGACGGGCTCGTTGCGGTTTTCAAGATTGAGTCGCACAACCATCCGAGTTTCGTCGAGCCGTTTCAGGGCGCGGCGACCGGCGTGGGCGGAATCCTGCGCGATATTTTCACGATGGGCGCGCGACCGATCGCTGTGCTCGATTCGCTGCGGTTTGGGCCGATCACGGCGGGGAAAAATGCAAAAGCAGATCCCTCGCTGGGTCCGCCGCCCACGAAACCCGTGGGCAAAGCAAAAACACGGCGGACTCCGCTCGGGATGACAGCTCTACCGGAGCGACGGACGAGGAGATTGCGCGCAATCGGCGGATTCTTGACGGCGTGATTCGCGGGATCGGATTCTACGGCAACTGCTTTGGCGTGCCGACCGTGGGCGGCGAGGTGATGTTCGAATCGTGCTATTCGAACAATCCACTGGTGAACGCGCTGGCGCTCGGGATCGCTCGACGCGAGGAATTGTTTTTCGCGCGGGCGAGCGGCGTGGGCAATCCGGTGATTTACGTTGGCGCGAAGACGGGGCGCGACGGGATTCACGGCGCGTCGCTGCTGGCGTCCGCGGAATTCAGCGAGGAATCGCAGCAGAAGCGGCCGAACGTGCAGATGGGCGACCCGTTCATGGAAAAGCTGCTGCTGGAGGCGTGCCTCGAAGCGATGCGCACCGGCGCGGTGGTGGCGATTCAGGATATGGGCGCGGCGGGGCTGACAAGTTCGAGCTCGGAGATGGCGTCGCGCGGCGGCCTCGGCATCGAGATCGATCTGGCGCGCGTGCCGCAGCGCGAAACGAACATGACGGCGTACGACATCATGCTCAGCGAATCGCAGGAGCGGATGCTGCTGGTGGCCGAGCGCGGGCGCGAACGCGAAGTCTTCGATGTGTTCCACAAGTGGGGGCTCGACGCGGTCGAAGTGGGGCGCGTGACGGATGATGGCAAGCTGCGCGTGTTGAATCACGGCGCGGTGGCCGCTGAGATTCCCGCGCACGCGCTGGCGGAAGAAGGACCGCGATACGAGCGGCCGATCGCCGCGCCTCCGGCCGCTGGTGCGACGGCGACCGGCGCGCCACCGCTGGTGAAATTCGCGGCGGAAGGCGCCGACCTGACCGAGAATTTCCGGCGGCTGCTAGCTTCGCCGGACATCGCGTCGAAAGAATGGATCACGGAGCAGTACGACTCGACGGTGCGGACGAACACGCGTGTGGGGCCGGGCGCGGGCGACGCGGCGGTGTTGCGATTGAAAGAGACGAAGCGCGCCCTAGCGATCAAGACCGATGGCAACGGGCGCTGGGGTTTTCTTTCGCCGCGGCTCGGCGCGATGCACGCGGTGGCCGAGGCGGCGCGCAACGTCGCGTGCACGGGCGCGCGCCCGATTGCGGCGACGAATTGCCTGAATTTCGGCAACCCGGAAAAGCCCGAGGTGATGTGGCAGTTCACGGAGGCGATCGACGGTATCGCCGAGGCGTGCCGCGTGCTGGAGACGCCGATCACGGGCGGGAACGTCAGCTTCTACAACGAGACGCTGGGCAAGCCGATCTATCCGACGCCGATCCTCGGCGTCCTCGGGCTGATGGAGGACGCGGAGTGCGCGGTGGATTCGGCGTTTAAAAATGAGGGCGATGCGATTTTGCTGCTGGATGGCCGATCAAGCGCGCCTCAGCAGCAAAACGAAAACGAAGATGGCGGACTGAAGTCTGGCACCACTGAGTTTGCATCGTCCGAGTATGCGAAGACGATTCACGGCGTGGTTTCCGGCGCGCCGCCGGCGATCGATCTCGATGCGGAGAAGCGGCTGATCGAATGCCTTGTGAAGCTGGCGAGTGCCAGAGCGATTCTTTCGGCGCACGACGTGAGTGATGGCGGGCTGGCCGTGACGCTGGCGGAATCGTGCTTCGATGGCGGCGGGCTTTCGGCGGATATTAAGGTGGACGCGACGGCGGCCGATGAAGGCGCCGAGATCGCACTTTTCGGCGAGCGCGGGGCGCGGGCGGTTGTGTCGCTGCCGGCTGCATCGCTTGCGCGGCTCGAGGCAATTGCCGCGGAATGCGGTGTGCAGGCGCTGCGCATCGGGAAGGTCACGCGCGGCGAGTTTCGCATCCAATATGAGGATGCGCCCGTGATACGGGGTGCGATCGATTCGTTCCGCCGGATTTGGGCGGGATTACTCGAAAAGGCCGTTGAGGCTACGGCGTGAGCAGAGTCGCCAACTGGGGACATTGGCTGGTGGCGGCGTTTTTCGCGTTCAAGGGATTTCTTTTCATCTACGAGAATGTGCCGCATTTCACGCACGCGCTGCGCAACCATATTCCGCTGACATATCAGGATTATCTGCTCGTGGCGCCGTGGATCGCGTATCCGGCGTGCGCGTGGGGAGTGCTGCGCTGGCGGCGATGGGGGCAGATTGGCGCTGCTGTTCTTTCGAGCTTGGAGCTTGCGGTGATCATCGCGATGGTGGCGAGGTACGGGCCGGTGTCGCTGGATCGAAATATTATTTTGTGGTCGGCGCTGAACGCGGGCGTCGTAATATGGTTTGTGCTGCCGGCGGTGCGCGCGGGATACTGGCAGAGGCATCGGACGGCGTGACCGCAGGATCGTGACAAAGGAATCAAATCGCGTGAGCAAATTGATCCAAGTCGACGACGATCACTTCCACGATCACTGCGGCGTGTTCGGCGTGTTCGGGCATCCCGAGGCGTCGAAGCTGACGTATCTCGGCCTCTACGCGCTGCAACATCGCGGGCAGGAATCGGCGGGGATCGCTTCGTCGGACGGCTCGGACGTCCACATACACAAATCGCTCGGGCACGTGCAGGAGATTTTCACGCCCGAGGTGATCGCGCATCTTCCGGGATCCTCGGCGATCGGCCACACGCGTTATTCGACGGCCGGCGACACGACGCTAATCAACGCGCAGCCGATCGTGATCGATTGCAACAAGGGAAAAGTAGCGCTGGGGCACAACGGCAATCTGACGAACGCGCTCGAACTGCGGCGGCGGCTCGAGCATCGCGGCTCGATTTTCCAGACCACGAGCGACACGGAAGTGATCGTCCATCTGGTGGCGCGGAGCGCGGCGCGGAATCTGCCGGGCGCGCTGGCCGATGCGCTGAGCCAGGTGGAGGGCGCGTATTCGCTGCTAGTGCTGACGCGCGACGAGATGTTCGCGATCCGCGACCCGCGCGGATTTCGTCCGCTGGTGCTGGGGCGCTTCGACGGCGCGTGGGCGGTGGGTTCGGAAACATGCGCGTTCGATCTCATCGATGCGGAGTACGTGCGCGAAGTGGAGCCGGGCGAGATGCTGCGAATTTCGCGCAGCGGGGTCGAATCGATTCACTTCGCGGCGGAAAAACAGCATCAGCACTGCATTTTCGAGCATGTCTACTTTTCGCGGCCGGATAGCCTGATCTTCGGCCGGCCGGTGAACGAAAGCCGCGAACAGCTGGGACGCCTGCTGGCGCGCGAGCATCCGGTGGAGGCAGACATCGTGACGCCGGTGCCCGATTCGGGCGTGCCGGCGGCGGTGGGCTACGCGGCGGAATCCGGAATACCGTTTCGCATGGGGCTGATCCGGAATCATTACATAGGGCGGACGTTCATTGAGCCGGAGCAGGCGATTCGCGATTTCGGCGTGAAGCTGAAATTGAATCCGATCCGGCGCATGCTCGAAGGGCAGCGCGTGATTTTGGTGGACGATTCGCTGGTGCGCGGGACGACCAGCCGCAAGATCGTCCGGCTGGTGCGCGACGCGGGCGCGACGGAAGTCCACGTGCGCGTGAGCTGCCCGCCGACGATTTCGCCCTGCTACTACGGCATCGATACGCCGCGGCGCGAGGAATTGATCGCGGCGCAGCATTCCGTGGAGGAGATCCGACAATTCCTGGGCGCGGATTCGCTGGGCTATCTCTCGCTCGAATCGCTGCGCGCGGCGGTGGAAGACACAGAAGGAAATTTCTGCACAGCTTGCTACACCGGCAGCTACCCGACTGAGCTGGTGCAACTCGAAGTGGAGGCTCATCGTGAAGGCTGACGTGGAGGAAGCGTTGCCCGTCGAAAAAGCGGGGAAAAAACCGTCGAAGACGACGGCCAACGACCGCATATGGGACGAGGTCGTTTCGTGGTTCTGGGTGATCGTGGCGTTTCTGGTGATCGAGGGCGCGCTGGTGCAGGCGCGCGTGATTCCGAGCGGGTCGATGGAGCCGACCGTGCTGATCGGCGATCATCTGATCGTGAGCCGGATCGGCTACGACGCGGGGATTCCGTTCACGCAATGGCACGTGCCGCTGTGGCGCGAACCCAAGCGGCAGCAGATCATGGTGTTTCGCGCGCCGCTGGCGGATCAGGACTTTCCGGATTTCATCAAGCGCGTGATCGGCGTGCCCGGCGATCACATCAAGATCGTGAAGGGGACTGTATTCGTGAACGGCGTCGCGCTGAAGGAGCCGTACACGGAGCATGCTCCGGATGAGGCCGATCTGCCGCAGGAAAACTATCCGGCGCGAGCCAACGAGCTGGGGTTTACCGACCGGCCGGAATGGGCGGCGGAATTGGCGCAGAATACGGTGAACGGCGAGCTGGTAGTTCCGAAGGATAAGTATTTCATGATGGGAGATAACCGGGACGATTCGAACGACAGCCGGTTCTGGGGATTTGTCCCGCGCGAGAATTTCATCGGGACGCCGCTGATCATCTACATGTCGATTGACGCGCCGGACGAAGTGTGGGAGCCGGGGCATTTAGGCGAGCGGTTCGAGACGTATTTCAGCACGATCATTCATCCCAGCGAGATTCGTTGGCGCCGACTGTTTCACACGTTCTAAATTGCGAGCCAGCCCAGCCCCCTCCAGAAAACGAGCTTCCTCGATGCGTTACTCCGACGCGGGCGTGGACATTTCAGTGGCGGACGAAGCCAAGCGGCGAATCGCCGCGATGGCGGCCAAGACTTTCCGGCGCGGCGTAATCGCGCCGATCGGCGGATTTGGTTCGCTATTCGCGCTGGACCGGAAGCGCTGGCGCGTGCCCGTGCTGGTGGGAAGCTGCGACGGCGTCGGCACCAAGCTGAAAGTAGCGGTGGCGGCGGGAATTCACACGAGCGTGGGCGCGGACATCGTGAACCATTGCGTGAACGATATTCTGACGCAGGGCGCCGAGCCGCTGTTTTTTCTCGATTACATCGCGATGGGAAAGCTCGACCCGAACGTGATCGAGCAGGTGATCGAGGGGATGAGCCGCGCGGCAAAACAGGCGGGATGCTCGTTGATCGGCGGCGAGACGGCGGAGATGCCCGACCTCTATGCGCGCGGCGATTACGACCTCGCGGGATTCATCGTCGGCGCGGTGGAGCGGAAGAAAATTCTCGATCCGCGGCGCGTGCGGCCGGGCGATGTGCTGCTGGCGCTGCCTTCAAGCGGCTTGCACACCAACGGCTACTCGCTGGCGCGCAAACTGTGCTTCGGCGTGGCGAAGCTCGAGCCGGACACCTACGTCGCCGAGGTGCGCAACAAGATCGGCGCGGAGCTGCTGAAGCCGCACCGGGCGTATTGGCCGCTGCTGAAAAATATCCTGGCGAAGGGATGGGTTTCCTCGATCGCGCATATCACCGGCGGCGGCATCACGGGAAATCTGCCGCGCGCGCTGCCGCCCAACGTGAAAGCGGTGGTCGAGCTGGGATCGTGGCCGGTGCTGCCGATTTTCCGCTACCTCGCGCACCTGGGGCGGATCGAGCGCGATGAGCTTTTGCAAACATTTAATTTGGGCGCGGGCATGATTCTGGTTGTCCCTGCAAAATATGTGGGGCGCGTGGAAGCGGAGCTCAAGCGGCGGCGCGAGAAATTTTACGTGATTGGCCGCATCGAGAGCGCGGCGCGCGGAAAACAGCGCGTGAGCTATTCGGGCGAGCTGCCGATCTAAGCTCGCTGCGAAGGGCGCCTCGACTATTTGTCGCTTGCGCTGGTGTCCGCGGCCACTTTCCACGACCCGTCGGCCTGCTTTTTCCAGACCAGAACGTACTGGCTGCTATTCGTGACCGGCTTGCCCTTCTTGTCGGTGGTCGTCACCTGAACCGCACCGCGATCTTCGGCTAGATCGCCGGAGCGAGCGACGTCCACGGTGACATCCGAGAAGGAGAATTGCATGGCGGGCGCGGCCAGCATCCGCTCGAAGAATTTGTGGATGTTGTCTTTGCCGATCACCGCGGGCGTGCCGGGCGAGAAGATCACCGCGTCGTCCATGTAAAGCGACACGCATTTGTCGATGTCCTTCGCGGCGGCGGCCTTTGCGAAATCGGCGTCATTAGCGCGGATGGCGGCTTCATCCGCGGCGCGTGTATCGGGCGTAGCGACAGGCTGCGCCGGTTGCTGCGAACACGCCGCAAGGCACGCGGCGAAAACTATGGTGGCCGTGAACGAGACGCCGCGAAGATGCATCATGAGCGATCCCCCCTTTGGGCAAGCGAAAGTGGCGACACGATGCCTCTTCCGGCGGCCGGACGCAACCGAAATTTCAGCGCCGTGGCGTTTGCCGCTGGGGAGAACTGTGCTAATTTCGCTTGCTCATGAAAAAGCAGATTGGCGTGCTGATTTCGGGGCGCGGATCGAATTTCGAGGCGCTCGCCGCGAGCGTCGATGCGGGACGGATTCCGAACGCTGAAATTGCGATTGTGCTGAGCAACCGCGAGGATGCGCCCGGACTCGACCGGGCGCGCGCGCGCAGGATTCCGGCGCGCGGGATTGCGTCGAAGGGGCTGGAGCGCGAGACGTTTGATCGCCAGATCGTGGCCGAGCTGCAGGAGAAAAAAGTCGATCTCGTGTGCCTCGCGGGATATATGCGGCTGCTTTCGCCGTATTTCGTGAGGACGTTTCCGAATCGCATCCTGAACATTCACCCGTCGCTGCTGCCGGCGTTTCCGGGGCTTGAGGCGCAGCGGCAGGCGCTCGAACACGGCGCGAAATTTACGGGCGCGACGGTGCATTTTGTCGACGAGCAGCTCGATGCGGGGCGGATCATCGTGCAGGCGGTGGTGCCGATCGAGAACGGCGATACGGTCGACACGCTTTCGGCGCGGATTCTGCGTGAGGAACACCGGATTTACACCGAGGCGGTGAATATTGTCCTCGACGGGCGATACCGGATCGAAGGGCGGCGCGTGCTGCTGAATTCGTAGCGGCTTTGGACTGGAGAGAGATCGAGTGACGAACGGGAAATTCAAGCCGGTGGAAGAACAGCTCACGTTGCTCCGCAAGGGCGCGGCGGAAGTGATTCGCGAGGATGAGCTGAAGGCGAAGCTCGGGCGGTCGATCGCGACGGGCAAGCCGCTGCGCGTCTATCTGGGCGTCGATCCGACAGCGCCGGATATTCACCTGGGCCACACCGTGGTGCTGCGCAAGCTGAAACATTTTCAGGACATGGGTCACACGGCGATTTTCCTGATCGGAGATTTTTCGGCGATGATCGGCGACCCGACGGGCCAGTCGGAGACGCGTCCGCCGCTGACGCGCGAGCAGGTGGATGCGAACGCGAAGACGTATCTCGCGCAGGTCTACAAAATTCTCGATCCGGCGAAAACCGAGGTTCGCTACAACAGCGAATGGCTCGGCAAAATGTCGAGCTACGACACGGTGCGATTGTGCGGGCACTACCGGCTCGCGCGCATGCTCGAGCGCGAAGATTTTCGTTCGAGGCTCGAAAAGAATTTGCCGATTTCCGTGCACGAGCTGCTCTACCCTCTATTGACGGCCTACGACGCCGTGGCGCTCGAATCGGATGTCGAGATCGGCGCCACGGAGCAGAAATTCAACCTGCTGGTGCATCGCGACATCCAGCGCGAATACGGCCAGCCTTCGGAAATCGCGCTGACGATGCCGATTCTCGTGGGGCTCGACGGCGAGCGCAAAATGTCGAAAAGCCTGGGGAATTACGTGGGAATCACGGAGGCGCCGGGCGAAATGTTCGGCAAGCTGATGTCGATTTCGGACGAGCTGATGTGGTCGTACTACGAGCTGCTGACGGATTTTGCCTCGCCCGTGATCGTGAGGCTGCGCGAAGAGGTGCGCACGGGCGTGCTGCATCCGAAGAAAGTCAAGATGCAGCTCGCGCATAATATCGTCGCAGGATTCCACGGCGAAGAAGCGGCGCGGAAGGCCGGCGAAGAATTTGAGCGTGTCTTCAGCGGGCGGCAGGCGCCGGAAGAAGCGCCACGGCAGGTGCTGGCGCGCGGCCCAGCGAAAAAACTGTCCGTCCTCCTCGTGGAACTGAAACTTGCGACGTCACGCAGCGAAGCGGAACGCCTGATGAAACAAGGCGGCGTTGAAATAGACGGGAAACGCGTCGACGACGTGAAACACGAAATCGATCTTTCGAAGCCCGGCGAATTCCTGCTGCGCGCCGGGAAGAAGAAGTTCCTGCGAGTCGTCGTCGAATAGTCGCTGCGATCAGAGAAAGCCAGGAGAGATTCTTCGTCGATCCTCATCGGATCGTCTCAGAATGACGGCTCTATGGGCCAGCGGCCTAGCGCGATTGCCCGGCGGAGCGGATGGGGATGGTGACGGGTTTGGCCGCTTCGGTCGAGGCGAGCATGTGGCACTGGCCGTCGAAAATGGCGCCCGGCTCGATGACGAGGCAGGGCGTGTAGACATCGCCTGTGACGATTGCCTGCGGCTGGATTTCGACCTTGCCGCGCGCCTGAATCGTGCCGTCGAAGCGGCCGCCGATGATCACGCGGTTGCCGATGATCTCGCCCTCGATTACCGCGTGTTCGCCGAGGATCAAAGTATCCTCGGAAACGAGGGTTCCCTTCATCGGTGAATCGATGCGGAACGTGCCGGTGGATTCGAGCTTTCCCTCGACCTTGACGCCCTGCTCCAGAAAGCCAGTCCATTCTGCGGAATTCTGCTGTTTGCGGTCAAACCAGCCCCAAGCCATAATTCTCCCCAGCACCCAGTAGGTCTTGCGCTTCCGATTCGGCGAGTTCCCTATTCTCTCATCAGTTGGTCGTAGATGCGGGCCAAATCACTAGGGTCGTAGTACTCAAACGCCAACGTGCCTGGATGGCCCGGGCGCGGGGCGTGGATCAGGACGCGTGTGCCATATCGGTGCTGAAGCGCTTCGAGCGCGGCCTTGGTGTTCGGATCGACGGCCGAGACGGAAGGCGCGGGCCGCGGCTTGCCGCTGCGGGCGGCGAGCCGCTCGACCTGGCGTACGCTCATGCCGCCGCGGGCGATGCGACGGGCGAGTTCGAGCCGCTCCTTGGAATCGGCGATCGCGAGAAGCGCGCGGCCGTGCCCGGCCGAGAGTTTCCCTTCTTCGATCAGGTCCTGAATCATGGACTCGAGCTTCAGGAGGCGCACCGCGTTGGCGATCGTGGCGCGATCTTTTCCCGTGCGCTCGGCAACATGCTCCTGCGTAAGATTGAATTGCTCGGTGAGGCGCTGGAAGGCGCGGGCCTGTTCCATGGGGTTCAGATCTTCGCGCTGGAGGTTTTCGACGAGAGTCATCTCGAGCGCGAGTTCCTCGGGAACCTCCCGGACGACCACGGGGACGCGCGGCAGCGCGGACCTCTGGGCGGCGCGCCAGCGGCGTTCGCCGGCGATCAGCTGGTAGCGAAGGCCGATCCGCCGGACGACGAGCGGCTGGACAATCCCGCTCGCACGGATCGAGCGCGCCAGCTCTTCGAGCGCCTCTTCGCGGAAGCGCGTGCGAGGCTGATAGGGGCTGGGGTCGATGAGATCGATATCGACCTGCAGCAGGATGTCATTCGGGGTTTGGTTCGGGGCCAGGGCTGGGGCTACTGCCGCTGCCGCTCCCGACGTCCCCGGCGCCGGCTGCTGCTGCGGAGGCTGCTGGGGCGGTTCCGGTTCCCGGATCAGGGCGCTGAGTCCCCGTCCCAAGGCGTTTCTGGGCATTGGCGATAACCTCCTTGGCTAGTTGCATGTAGCTTTCGGCACCTCTACTACTTATGTCGTAGAAAATGACTGGCATCCCGTGGCTGGGAGCCTCGGCGAGGCGAACATTTCGCGGGATTATGCTCTCGAATATCTGATTTCCAAAGAAGCTGCGCAGGTCGGCGGCAACCTGCTTCGAGAGTGTAGTCCGGTCGTCATACATCGTCAGGAGGACGCCCTCGATCGCAAGGTCCGGATTGATGGTTCTACGGATGCGCATGTGCGTGTCGAGAAGCTCGGAAACGCCCTCAATTGCAAGATACTCGCACTGGATCGGGATGAGGATGGAGTCGGCTGCGGCAAGCGCATTCAGCGTCAGCAGGTCCAAGGAGGGTGGGCAGTCGATTATCACGAACGAATACCTGCCAAGAATCGGACGGATGGCCTCTTTCAGGCGGTATTCGCGATTGTCCATCGAGACGAGCTCAACGGCGGCGCCCACCAGGTTCTTATCGGACGGAATGATATCGAGCCCGTCGATCTTGGCGTCAATCGCGATTCGTTCGATGGGCTCATTCAGCACGAGCGCCTGGTAGAGGGTGCGACGCGCAGGATCCTTCGAGAACCCGAAAGAACTCGTGGTATTGGCCTGGGGATCGCAGTCGATGATTAGAGTGCGCTGCTCGGCGGCAGCAAGGCATGAGGCGAGGTTGACGGCGGTCGTCGTTTTTCCAACGCCGCCCTTTTGGTTGGCGATGGCGATGATACGTGCCAAGATGATCCCCCAGCGTCAGGGCGAATGTAGCAGAGATTTGCAGGGATGCAAGATGTTTCACGTGGAACATCGCGATGTATCGCGGGGTGGATCGTTCCACGTGGAACAATCTTCGCGATCGGCCAACAAGACATCGTTCCACGTGGAACAGCGGGTCATTGAGGGGTTCCCGAAAGAATAAATCGCCTGTCCGATCCCGGGATTTGGCCTGGCGCGGACCAATTCCAGCCTTGCCTCTGCGAGATCGATGTCGCGTCTCCCTCTCCAAGCCACAGAACCAGCTTTCCGGCCCTGGCAAGATGCCGCTTCGACCATCCCAAGAGACCATCGAACTGCCCGAAGGCCCTGGCCGTGATGAAATCGAAGGTGGGTAGAGGAATCGGTCCAGCGCCAGCTTCGAGATCTTCCATGCGGCCTCGAAAGACGTCCACTCGATCCAAGGAGAGTCTACGAACAGCTTCCGCCAGAAAGGCCGCCTTCTTCGCATTCGACTCGATTAGCGTGAGATCGAGAGACGGGACCAGCATCCTCAGGGGCAAGCCAGGGAATCCGGCACCCGTGCCAACGTCGGCGAGCCGACCATGCATGATCGGCACACTGGTGGCGGCGAAAAGGCTCTCTCCAAAGTGGAAACGCACGATCTCCTCAGGATCGGTCACCGTTGTCAGGGAAATCGACCGATTCCACTGGAGTAGAAGAGAGATATACGACTGAATGCCGTCAATCAAAGGCGATGCGGCCTCTCTTGCGATTGAGTACTCCGCCAGAATCGCTGCAATCTGCTTATTTAATAGGTTCTTCATATACTATCAACGTAGTATATTATCTGAGTCTGGCACCGCCTGAGACTCCGTGGGCGCCGACCGGAGATGGCCCGGGGCGAGGAAGCCAGCCGTGAGATCTGCTACGAAGTGGGCCGCCGAAGCCGGAACGAGGCTTCCGGTAAATGCGCGGACAATCGAGAACAGCAGACCCACTACGAATGTGGAGATCAGGCCGCGGCGCCCCTGATAAAGATGGGCCAGTGAAAACATGACAGCTGAGGCTATTACGCCCACGGCGACAGCGATCCCCGCACTCGTCCAGCCCGACGCCCAATCTTGAAAGACGCGCTGAGCGAAGCCGCGATAGATGAACTCCTCGCAGATGGAGACGGTCGCAACGAGGGCCGTGAAGCCGAGGCGCTCGACTGTGTCTTGCGGGAAGACCTTGAGGGCCAGGTGCGGCAGAATTCCGTGAGCCGTGCTGTCGGGGTGGTCCCTCAGACGCCGCAGCGCAACGATCTGATTTACGAGAATGAGAGCCGAGAGCAGAATCGCCGTGATCAGCGCGAGGCCCGGCTTGGGGACGGCGAGTCCCAGGCTGGCGGGCGAGAGATCGTGCGCATGCGTGCGCCACAAAATTATGGCGACGGCAATCCATTGGAAGGCGATCGTCGAGGCGTACAGTACGAGGCGATCCGTCTTCGTCGTGCTCGACGCTTCCATCAGCCTGCGAATCCGGCGCCTGCCGAGCAGCGGCACAGCCGTCGCGAGAAAGAGCAGAATGAGGGCGAAGTCCCAGTGCACGGATGCATGAAAACACTTTTGACGCGCGCGGGCAAGCCGGGCGTGCGGCGAGCGAGCGGGAATCGAGGTTGACACTATCGGACGGTGCGCCGTATCGTTCTTGATTCTCCTCGGAATGCAAACATGAAGATTCTGGTGATCGGCGGCGGGGGACGCGAGCACGCGATTGTGTGGAAGCTCGTGCGCAGCGTGTCGGTCGAGAAGGTCTGGTGCGCGCCAGGGAATGCAGGGATCGCCGGCGATGTTGAATGCATGCCGCTCGACGTCAAGGATCCGAAAGCGGCCTCCGATCTTGCACTGAAGCTGGGCGCAGATCTCACGATCGTGGGGCCGGAGCTGCCGCTGGTGGCCGGCATCGCGGATGAATTCGCGAAGCGCGGTCTCGCGTTGCTGGGGCCAACCAAGGCCGCGGCGAGACTCGAAGGCAGCAAGATTTTCGCGAAGGAGTTCATGGAGCGGCACGGAATCCCGACCGCGGGTGTGTACGGAACTTGCGAGCTGATACAGGACGCGCATCTCGCACTGGCGGACGCAAAGTGGCCCGTTGTCATCAAGGCGGACGGGCTTTGCGCGGGCAAGGGCGTGCTGGTGACGGCATCGCCAGATGAGGCGCACGCGTTCCTCGATCGCGTGATGGAGCGCCGCGAATTCGGCGATGCGGGGGCGAAGGTGCTGCTCGAAGAAGCGCTCGCGGGCGATGAGCTTTCCTACATCATCCTCACTGACGGAAAGGATTTCATCCGCATGGCGCCGGCGCGCGATCACAAGCGCGCTTATGATAATGATGAAGGGCCGAACACGGGCGGCATGGGTGTCTATTCAACCGACGAGATTCTGCCGGCAGAGCTCGAAAAGAAAATCATCGAGACGATCGTGCGCCCCACGCTCGAGGGGCTGAAGGCCGATGGAATGCCATATCGAGGGTTCCTATATTTTGGCCTCATGCTGACGCCCGACGGGCCGCAGGTGCTCGAATACAATTGCAGGTTGGGCGATCCGGAAACCGAAGCGGTCCTGCTGCGGGCGGATTTCGATTTTGGGCAGGCGTGCATGCAGGCCGCGATGGGCAGCCTCAGCGGCTTTGACGCGAAATGGGCGCGGGGCGCGAGCGTCTGCGTCGTGATCGCATCGAAGGGCTATCCGGGCGATCCGCAAACGGGCGTCGCCATCCATGGCCTTGAGGACGCAGCCAAGGTGCGCGGGGCGGTGGTGTTCCACGCGGGCACGAGGCGGGAAGGCGCGACGTGCTACACGAATGGCGGGCGGGTGCTCGTGGTGAGCGCAGCCGGCGAGGATCTTGCCAGCGCGCGCGACATCGCGTATGAAGCGGTGAGCCGCATCGAGATTGCGGGCGCGTTTCATCGAACGGATATCGCGCGGAAATGCATCGAGCGCAAAGATATTGGGAGCGCCAAAACGGCGCGATAAGGAGACAGCCACGGTGGCGGAAGAAAAGAAGCGGGCGGCGGTGGGAATCGTGATGGGGTCGGATTCGGATTATCCGATGATGAGCGAGTGCGCGAAAACGCTCGAGAAATTCGGCATCGCATATGAGTTGGAGGTCCTTTCCGCGCATCGCACGCCGGCGCGGGCGCACGAATATGCGACGACGGCCGCGAAGCGCGGATTGAAAATCGTGGTGGCGGCGGCGGGCGCGGCGGCGCACCTTGCGGGCGTGATGGCGGCGAATACCACCCTGCCGGTGATCGGCGTTCCGATGGCGACAAGCACGTTGAATGGGCTCGACGCCCTGCTTGCGACCGTGCAGATGCCCGGCGGCATTCCCGTCGCGACGATGGCGATCGATAAAGCGGGCGCGATGAACGCAGCGATTTTCGCGGCGGAGATTCTGGGGCTGAGCGATCCCGAAATAGCGCGAAAGCTGGTCGCCCACAAGGAAGAATTGGAACGCGGCGTCGCGGAAAAGAACGCGCGCCTGCAGAAACAACTCGCCGAAAAGAAGTAGCGTTGCCGTCGGGCGATTTCGCGAAGATTTAGCGGTGGCGGGATTTCTTGCGAGCGGCGCGCTTCGGACGAGGCTTCGCTCGCGACTTCGACCGCGAGGCCTTCTTCGGCTTAGCGTCCTTCTTCATGGCGAGGCGGCGCTGGCGGGCCCATCCAGGTTTGTTGGCTTGGCGGCCGCGCGCGACGGCCAGCGCGTCGGGTGGCACGTTCTCGGTGATCACCGATCCCGCCGCGACGTACGCGCCGTCGCCGATGCGCACCGGCGCGACGAGCGCCGAATCGCTGCCGACAAACACGCGCCTGCCGATTTTCGTCTCGTATTTTCCGAATCCATCGAAATTGCAGGTGATCGTGCCCGCGCCGATGTTGGTTTCCGCGCCGATCGTGGCATCGCCGAGATAGCTCAGGTGCGGCGCCTTGGCGCGCTCATGCAGCGTGGTTTTTTTCATCTCGACGAACGTGCCCACATGCGCGCCCTCGCGCACATCGCAGCCGTGGCGCAGCCGCGAAAACGGCCCCACCTGCGCTTTCGCCCCGATGCGCGATCCCACGAGGTGCGATTGCGGCAGCACGGTCACGTCGTCGTCGATGCGCATGTCGATCAGGACGCAGCCCGCGCCGATCTGGCAGCGCGCGCCGATGCGCGTCTTGCCGAGCAGCCGCACGCCGGGATCGACTACCGTGTCCGGCCCGGCCGTCACGTCGGGATCGATCACCACGGTTTCGGGAAGATAAATCGTCGCTCCCGCGTCCATCAGTTCGGCGGCCTTGCGCGCGCGAAACACGCGGTCCGCGTCGGCCAGATGCGCGCGCGTATTGCAGCCGACCACCTCATTCGGATCGGCGGCCACGTAGGCGAGCACGCGCTCGTTGCGCTGGCGCAGCAGCGCGATCGCGTCGGTGAGATATAGCTCGTGATGCGCATTTTCTGGGCGCAGAGCGGCGAGGCACGGCCAAAGCTTATCGAGCGTGAAGCAGTAGATGCTGGAATTCACTTCGCGAATTTCGCGCTGTTCGGGCGCGAGCGCCTTGTCCTCGACGATCGCCTGCACGCGGCCTTCGCCATCGCGCACGATGCGGCCATAGCCCGCGGGGTCGGCGAGCTCGGCGCTGAGAATCGTGGCGGCGGCTTCGCCGCGGCGATGCGTGTCGATGAGCGCCGCAAGCGTTTCAGTGCGCAACAGCGGGGCGTCACCTGGAAGGACGACCGCGAGCTTCGCGCTCTTGCGAATCGCGCGCCGCGCCACCTGCATGGCGTGGCCGGTGCCGCGCTGCGGCTGCTGCACGATTGTCTGTACGGGAATTGGCAGATCGAGTTCGTCAATCGCCGCGGCCACCGCCTCGGCTTGGTGTCCCACAACCGCGAGAATCTGCGCGGGCTTCAGCGGTTGGCACGCGCGGATCACGTGCTCGATCAGCGAGCGGCCGCCGGCGCGATGCAGCACCTTGGCGAGGTCCGAGCGCATGCGCGTCCCTTTGCCCGCCGCGAGGATGATGATGGAGGTGTCAGTCGAGGCCACTGCGCGTATTGTCTACTCCGGCTTCCCGATTTTGCAACCGGCGAATTGATTGACTTTTCTCCGGGGACACGATAAGCAACGCAAGTTCCCGGTAGAAACGCTGGAGGAGGGCGACCGAGATGCTATGCCCGCGTTGCGGTGAGACCAATGCGTTCGGCGTGAAATTCTGCGTGCAGTGCGGCGCGCCGCTGCCGGCCGAGCCGCAGGTTGCAGGCGCGGCCCCGTCCGCGGCGAGCGGATCGGTGCTTGGCCTGTCCCAGCCGAAGGTATTGCAACCGCTGCCCGGCCCGCCTCCCTTCGGGCCCGAGCAAACGAGCGGCAAGGCCATCGCCAGCCTGATCTGCGGCTTTTTCGCCTGGATTTTTCCGGCGGCGGTGGCGGCGATCATTCTCGGGCACGTTTCGCTCTCCGAAATCGGGCGCTCGGCTGGAAAACTCACGGGGCGCGGCGTGGCGATTGCCGGCCTGGTGATGGGATACGCGGGGCTATTCTTCATTCCGTTCATCCTAATCATTGCGGCTATTGCGATTCCGAATCTCCTGCGCGCGAGGCAGGCAGCCAATGAGGCTTCGGCGGTAGGCTCGCTGCGCGTGATCAACGTCGCGGCGATCACCTACTCGGCGACCTATTCAAATGGCTTCCCGCCCAGCCTGGCGGCATTGGACGGAGCCGGAAACGGCAATCCCGCCTGTGATGATCCGCAGCTGATCAATTCGGCGCTCGCCTCGGGGCAGAGGGACGGCTACGAGTTTACGTATGTTCCGCTGGGGACGCAGATCCTCGGAGGCGACGCGAAAACGCACGGTTGCACGGTTCCCGGCTCGAGCTCGTTCGAGGCGCATGCCGATCCGCTCACGCGTGGAACGACCGGGCAGCGCAGCTTCTACACCGATCAAACCAGCGTGATTCGCTCCGAAGGGGACAGGCCAGCCACGATAGACAGCGCGCCGATCGAGTAGTCGGGTTTTGTGCGCGAGCCGGGCGGGCGGCGCGGGTCTTGTTCCGGGCCGCTCAGTTCGCCGCCGTCCTCGCGCGTTCGAGGCCGCGCTGGTAAATCGACAAGTTCACGTACGCCGCTTGCAGGATCGGCGCGGCCGATCCGTGCTTCGGCCCGCGCTCCAGCAAATCGCCCAGGATCGTATCGACTTCAACCGGGGCGCCCTTCCTTAGATCGCGGTACATCGAAGACGTCAGCGGCGAACCCTCGGCCGTAAGCTTCGCCGTCTGATCCGCGAGGAACGCGCTCGATTGCGGATACCCGTTGGCGCTTGCGATGCTGGAAGACTCGTGCAGCGCCATGCGAGCGAGGTCGGCGCCTCCGGGTATAGAGGCGATTTCGCCGATATTGCCGCGCAAAAGGCAGGTCAGCGCGCCCAGAGTCGCGAGCTGCACCCATTTCTGCCACATATCGCGCAAGATGTTGTCGGAAATCGAGGCGTCAAAACCCGCGCCGCGGAGCGCCTCGTCGAGCTCTTGCAGCCGAGGAGTGCTGCGGCCGTCGAGCTCGCCGTAGATGAGACTCTGGAAATCGGTGAGCTGGCGGATGCGGCCCTCGTCGTCCACCTCCGTCGCCACCAGGCAGACGCCGCCGAGCACAGCATCCTTGCCGAAGCGTTCCACGAGCAGGTCGATATGGCGCATGCCGTTGAGGACCGGGAAAATCATCGTTTCCGGGCCCACGGCGGGGGCGAAATCGTTCATCGCGGCGGAAAGCGAATAGCTTTTCACGCTCAGCAGGATCACGTCGTACGGCCCCGCGATCCGATCGGCGGTAATCGTCTTCGGGTGCAACGTCAGATTTCCGAACCGGCTGATGATCTGGAGTCCCTTTGCCTTCAGCTCCTCAGCCCGCCTGGCGCGAACCAGAAACGTGACGTCGCGGCCCGCCTGGGCCAAGCGGCCGCCGAAATAGCCGCCAACAGCACCCGCGCCGACAATCAGGATTCGCATCTCGTAGTCCCCCATTCCGACGGCAATCTCGGGCCCTCCCGCGCCTTTTTGGATGCGTGAATAGGGGGCGAAGACTGCGGAAGATTTGAAATTTCAGATCGGAAATTCGAGATTCGCGCCGCGCCTAATCGGCTTCGACGGAGGATTCCGCTGCAATCGAGGTATCCGACTCCACGGCCGGCGCGCCGGGCCCGGCGGTGGTCTCGGTCCAGAGGGAGCGATCGTCGAGGAGCCGGGTGACGAGCTGCGTGTGCAGCGCATGGCCCGCGTGATACGCGACGATCCGCGCCTGCAGCGGCCGTCCCACCAGCGCGAGGTCGCCGATCAGGTCGAGCGCCTTGTGGCGGCCGAACTCATCGGGAAAGCGCAGCGGGCCGTTCATCACGGAGGTATCGTCGAGGACGAGCGCGTTGGCCAGTGAGCCGCCGCGGATCAAACCCATCTCCTGCAGCTCGGCAAAATCCTTCACGAAGCCGAAGGTGCGGGCGGGCGCCAGCTCTCGGCTGAACGTCTCGCGATCGACGGCCACCTCGATATCCTGCGGGCCGATCGCCGGGTGGTTGTAATCGACGAAGCAGTGCACGCGGAATTCGTCCGCCGGGTAGATGCCGATGCGGCGGTCGCCATCGGAAAATTCGAGCGGCTTCACGACGCGGATGTAGCGGCGCAGGCGGCGCAGGCGGCGCGTCCCGGCGCGAGCGAGCAGGTCGATGAACGGCTTCGACGAGCCATCGAGGATCGGCAGTTCGAGGGCGTCGAGTTCGATGTAAACGTTGTCGATCCCGCAGCAGTAGAGCGCGGCCAGCAAATGCTCGGTGGTCGAGATCAGGACGCTCTGTCGCATCAGGCTGGTGGCGTAGCTGACGCGCGCCACATTGCGCACGTGAGCCTCGACCTCAAAATTATCCAGATCGGTGCGGCGAAAGACGATTCCCGTGTTCGCCGGCGCCGGCACGAGCCGAAGATGGCTGCGAACCGCGGTGTGAAGACCCACGCCCTCGATTTCTACCGGGCGCTGAATTGTGATTTGGTAGGGCATGCCTAAGAAGCACCATTCTACAAGGCATTTCTGTGACCCCACCAATGAAATTTCCAGCGTGTGTTCTGAATGGCTTACGGGGTAGTTCGAGAGGCCTTTTCGAGCGCGTGTGGCAGCCATACAACAAAACCGGCCATTCGCCTGTGTCGCTTTGAACGGCCCGCGACGCGGCGGTTCGAGCGAAAGCAAAGGACGTGGGGTTCGTCTGGGAGTTTGTCTCGCGCGATTCGAATGCGTAGAATGGGGGGTGAGTCTGCGAATGGCCGCACCTTTCAACATACTTTCGAACACCGCAACGACGTCCCCGGCAAGAACTGGGACGCCGCGCCCCGATTGGCTGCGCATGCGCTTTTTCGGCGGCTCGAATTATCAGGAACTGAAGCGCATCATGCGCACGCTCGATCTGCACACAGTCTGCGAGAGCGCGCGCTGCCCGAACATGGGCGAGTGCTGGGACCATCGCACCGCAACGTTCATGATCCTCGGCAATATCTGCACGCGCGCGTGCGGCTTCTGCGCGGTGCCGAGCGGCAAACCGATCGGCCCGCCGGATGAAGAACGAGCCCGAGCGCGTGGCGGAAGCCGTCGAGCGGATGGGACTGCGCTACGCGGTGGTGACGTTCGGTGAATCGCGACGACCAGCCCGACGGCGGCGCGGCGATTTTCGCGCGGACGATCGCCGAAATTCGCCGGCGCGTGCCCGGACTGCCGCGTGGAAGTGCTCATTCCGGATTTTCGCGGCGATTGGGACGCGCTGGGCACGGTGATGGCCGCGCAGCCCGATGTGCTGAACCACAATATGGAGACGGTGCCGCGGCTCTACCGCCGCGTCCGCAAGGGCGCGGTCTACGAGCGGTCGCTCGAGCTGCTGCGCCGCGCGCGAGAGATGGCGCCGGATGTCCCAACGAAGACCGGCATGATGCTGGGGCTAGGCGAGACGCGCGACGAAGTGCTGCAGGCGATGGAAGAAATCGCCGCGCAAGGCACGCACATCCTCACGCTCGGCCAATACCTGCAGCCGACGCCCGAACATTTGCCCATCGAGCGGTACGTCCACCCGGACGAATTCGCGGAATTCAAGCGCCTCGGCGAGCAGATGGGATTCAAGCACGTCGAAGCAGGCCCGCTGGTCCGCTCCTCGTATCACGCCTTCGAGCAGGAAGAAGCCGCCCGCAGCTAGTCCTCGGCCAATCGTGCGCCAGAAACACCGCGTCTAATGCAGGCCGGCGAGGAAGGAATTGGCGAGGTCGCGGGTGCGGGTCGCGCAAGCAGCATCCGGGTCGGAGGCGGGATCCGGCAGCGCGAGGACTTCGCGAAAATATTCGGCGGCTTTCTCGTTGTACCCGAGCTCTTCGTTGAGGTTACCCACAAGCAGCAGGAAAACCGGGTTGCGCGGGTAGCGCGCGACGAGCGGCTCGGCGATCGGCAGCGCGTCCTGGTAGCGCTGATCGTAGGTGCGCAGATTTTTCGCGAGATAGAAACGCGAGTCGACCGCCAGCACCGCGCCGTGGTCGATCCCGACCTGCATCTGGCGGATGCCTTCCTGCTTGTTGCCGCCGGGAATGCCCATGAAGAAGCGCATCATCTTCACGATCGCCGAAAGCGCGTCGATGTAGTAGTTGTACAGGCCGAGCCCCGCCGTCGCGTCCGCCATATCGGGATCGAGCTGCAGCGCGCGAATGAATTCGGCGCGAGCGGCGACGCCGGCGTGCGCGGTGGGGCGCCTCTCGTCGCGAAGGCCGTAGAGCCGCGCCTTGAGCGCCAGGCCGAGCCCGGCATAGAGATGCATCTCGGCGGTATCGGATTTGGCGAGCTGATCGCGGGCGAGCGAGACGGCTTTATCCGCGAGCGCGAAGTAGGCTTCATCTTCCCGCTTTTTCGGGCGCTTCCAGGCGTCGAGCATTCCCCACTTGATCTCGCAGGAGGCGCAGTAAATCTTCCACCAGTCGGCCTCGGCTTCGAGGAGGAAACCGATCGGGCTCTGCGGCTGCTCGCTTTCGATACTTCGCGCCGTGACGATCGCGGCGTCGGGATCGTCGGAGTAAATCTGGTCGAGTGCGTGGGTCGCTTCGGGGCGAAAGCGAGAGGCCGCCAGCACGCGCCGACGTGGCGGATAGCGAGAGCGCGAGAAGGAGGCCCAGGATTAACGGCGCGAGTTTCACGGGATAAATGTTTTAGCACAGGATTGCGCGGCGAGCCGAATGCTGTGTTTAACGAGATGTATCCCGCATCCTCGACCGCTTATTTCACGCGCTTCGTCCAGCCAACCAGCCACGATGCCGTCACATACATGGTGAAGCATTCGAGCGCAAACGGCAGAAACCCGAGAAAGCCCGGCGCGGGCATCTCAAAAATCTTCCATTGTTGGAACATTGGAAAGGTGTAGTGCCACTTGGCCGGAGCCCAGTTGTTCCAGAATTCCCACAGCCAGCCGCAAATCCAGCCCGAAAGAAAAAATCCGTAGATGCGCCGCAGAAATCCCTCGGAAAGATCGCCGAGAAACGAAGGCAGCCCGAGCGCGCGGTTCAGTGGATCGAGCAGCAAGACGAATCCGATCCAAACCAGCACGAAGAGATACGCGCCCGCGTGCTGCGGCAAGACGATCGGGAGGATCAGGCAAGCGGCGCCGCAGACGATCAGCGCGCGCTCGGTGGCCGCCGAGATTTTGCGCGGCTGCGCGGGCAGCGGCGGCAGAAGCGCCTGCACTAGGTCGGACGTCTCGAAAATCGCCGGCGTGATCGTGGCAAACGACCACGCGTAGCCGAGAAAGCCGGGCCAGCCCGTGGGCACGCCGACGTACGTCCAATTGCGGAGGCGGAGATTGTAGGCCTCGAAGATCAGCCACAGCGGAATCGAGAGCACGGCCATCCGCGCAACCGTGAGCGGAGCGTCGTTGAGGCGCGACCGGCCGGTGACGGCGAGCACCGCCGCGTCGGCGATCAAAATCCACGCGCTCCAGGCGATCGGCGTGAAATACGTGGTGACCGGCTCGACGCCGCGAAACATCAGCAGCTCCGCGGCCGCGAGCGCGACGATCCCAAGCCACCCATGCGGCGGAAAAGAAGCGCGGCGGTGCGCGCGAAGGAATCCGATGACGAGAACGGCGACAGTTGCTGCGGTGATGGCGATGCCGATTGTGGTGGCGACCATGCGCGGCGCGGTTCCCCGCTCGTGCGGGATTGACGCGCGGATATCGTAGCGCAGTTCGGCGGTCCTGTTGACTGCGGGGTTCGTTCGAACTCCCCACTCAACACAGAGATCACAGAGGACGCACAGAGGACACGAAGACCTCAAGCCAAGATTCTCCGTGTCCTCTTGATTTGCTCTGTGCTCTCCGTGCTAAAGCAGCCGCCGATCCAGACCCGCACGCGCTACATAGCCAAATGACGCGATTGCCCGCCAGCGCTTTCTTGCTATGCTTTGCGCTGATTTTTCGCGCCACACATGAACGAGCCCCAAAAACTCGAACGCGGCCTCGGCCTGATCGAAGCGACCTCGCTCAACATGACGTTCATGGTGGGCATCGGCCCGTTCGTCGTGATCCCGTTCGTGATTCAGGCCATGCACGGCGGGACGGAAAGCCTGCTGGCATGGGCGGCGGGCGCGGTGCTCGCGGCTTGCGACGGCTGCATCTGGGCGGAACTGGGCGCAGCGATGCCCGAGGCAGGCGGAAGCTACGTTTTTCTGCGCGAGGCATATGGACCGGCGCGCTGGGGGCGCCTGCTCGCGTTCCTTTACATCTGGCAGACGCTGTTTCAAGGGCCGCTGAGCATCGCGTCGGGCGCGCTGGGCTTCGCCGACTACTCGGCGTACCTGGTGAACAAATCGAACTGGCTCGCGCGGATCATCGCGAGCGTCGCGCACGCGATCCACACGCAGGCAGCCAACATCATCGCGGCGCTGATCGTCGCTTTCGTGATTCTGCTGCTCTACCGGCGCATCACGGAGATCGGCAAAATCTCGATCGTCTTCAGCATCGTCGTAATCGGGACGATTCTGTGGATCGTGTGGGGCGGCGCGCGGCATTTCGACGTGCATCGCGTGTTTGATTTTTCCGGCGGCGACTGGAACCTCTCCTGGCTGCTCTTCGCCGCGCTCGGCCACGGGACGGTCCAGACGATCTACAGCTACCTCGGCTACTACAACGTCTGCAACCTCGGCGGCGAGATGAAAAACCCCGAGCACAACATCCCGCGCGCGATTTTCATTTCAATCCTGGGGATTTCGGCGCTATACCTCGCGATGCAGGCGAGCATCCTCAGCGTGATTCCGTGGCGCGAGGCGGAGCGCTCCACATTCATCGTGAGCACTTTCATCGAGCGCGCCTATGGAAGCGAATGGGCCACGCTCGCGACCGTGCTCATCCTGATCACGGCGCTGGGCTCGGTGTTCGCGGCCATGCTGGGCTATTCGCGCGTGCCCTACGCCGCCGCGCTCGACGGCAATTTCCTCTCCGTTTTCGCACGCGTGCATCCGAAGAAGCATTTCCCGACCGTGTCGCTCGTGGCGCTGGGCGCAGCGGCGATCGTCTTCAGTCTGGCATTCAGCCTGTTTTCGGTGATTCGCGCCATCCTGGCGATGCGCTGCCTCATCCAATTCGTCGCCCAGGGCGTGGGGTTGGTTCTGCTGCACCGGCGATGGAAGAGTGAGCGGTTGCCATTCCACATGTGGCTCTACCCGCTGCCGGTGATCGTGGCGATCGTGGGATGGCTCGGCATCTTCGTAGCGACAGGGCGCAAGCCGATGCTCGCCTCGCTTGGAGCGGCGGGAGCGGGTATTCTTGTATATTTGGGGCGCGCGTTATGGTCGCGCCAATGGCCATTTGAGGAGGCTCGGTGAACAGCCGAATGAAAGTCTTCATACATCGCTTTACGATCCGAGCGGTCACGATCGTGGCGGCCGCCGCTGTAATCTTGGCCGCGCTGCTGGCGCCGCAAACCGGGCGCGTGCTGGCGCAATCCTTGCCGGACGCAGTCGAGGCCATCAATCAGGCGCGCGTCGCCACGCGGATTCTCTACACCACGGCGCATCCCGACGACGAAACCGCCGGCCTGATCGCGTATCTGGCGCGCGGGATCGATGCGGATGTCGCGATGCTGCAGATCACGCGCGGCCAAGGCGGGCAAAATGCGATCGGACCCGAGCAGGATGGCGAACTCGGCGTGATCCGCACCACGGAATTACTGGCGGCCGATCAGCATTACGGCGCGAAACAGTTTTTCACGCGCGCGGTCGACACCGGATTCTCGAAGAGCGCCCAAGAGACGATGAAGGCTTGGGGCGACCTGCCGGTCGAAGACATGGTGCGCGTGATTCGCACATTCCGCCCGGATGTAGTGATTAACGGTTGGGGCGGCGTCCACTGGGGACACGGCCAGCATCAGGCGAGTGGAATCTACACGCCCGAAGCAGTGGCGGACGCGGCCGATCCGACGAAATTCCCCGAGCAGATCGCGGAAGGTCTGAAGCCGTGGAAGGTGGGGCTGGAGCTGCGCCCCGCAGGATTTGGTTTTGGTCCCGCCGCGCCGCCAGCACCCGCTGTCGCCGTCACGCTGCCGATCAACGACGTGTCGCCGCTGTGGGGCAAGAGCTACGTCGAGATGGGCATGGAGGGCCACGCGCAGCACAGGTCGCAGGGCACGCCGTCATTTTTCGGCAACCCATTTTTTCGCCGGCCCACATCCTTGATCACGGAACATGGACAAGAGGCGGGAGCCGGCTTCGATCCCAACCAGCTCGCGCAGCCCATCACGGCTCTCGCGGCGCGCTTCCCGAGCTTCCAGGCTGAAATGGCGCCCGCACTCGCGGCAGCCGATCAGGACCTCGCGGCAGCGGCAAAATCGGCACTGGAACTCAACCGCGCCGCAGCGGCGAATTCCTTGGCGCAGGCCGGCAAGGAAATCGCGGCCTTGCGCGAAAAAATCGCCGGCGCGGGAGGCGACGAAGGCGCGCCAGCACTGTGGGAGCTCGATCAGGTGCGCGACCGAATCGATGCGGCGCTCGCAAAAGACATTGCGCTGCCGATCGATACCCAAGCCGATCGCCACGAGCTCGTCGCGGGCGAAAGCTTCGGCGTTACCGTCAGCTTCCTCGATCAGCCGGCCGCGTCGGTGAAGTGGAGCGTGGATCAATCGAGCCTCGCCGTGCCGGCAGGATGGAACGTGACGCTAGCGCCGGGCAAAGGCGGCGCGAAAACATATCAATTCAGCGTCGCCGTGCCCGCGGGCGCCACGCCGCCCACTTCGCCCGAAGACGCAATCCTGCCATTCCCGCCGCCGCTCGTTACGCTGGCGCTTGGCGCGGACGTGGACGGCTACGATTTCAAGATTCGCCAGACGGTCGAATCCGCGGTCGCGAATACAACCGGAATCGATATTTATCCGCTCGAGCTGATTCCCGCCGTCACGCTCACCGTCGAGCCCAGGCAGCTGATGGTCCCGGCGAAGCGAGCGTCGGAAGGCGTGGCGCTGCTCGCGCGCGTGCGGTATCACGCGACGAAACCGGCCACGGTCTCCGTCGGACTCGATGCGCCCTCCGGATGGAATGTAAAGCCGATCGCGCCGCTCAGTTTCTCCGAGCCGGGCGATCGCCTGATTCGCTTCATGGCGACGCCGCCCGCGAAAACTCCGCTCGGCGCGTACGCGCTCAATCCCTACGCGAAGCTGGACGATGAGACGTTTCGCACGTCGCTCGAGCCGATTCCGACGCTGCCCACGCGCGACTGGAGCGAATCCGCCGATGCGACCGCGCACGTCCTCGATCTCACGGTCCCATCCGGCCTGCGCGTCGGATACATCGCCGGCGACAACGACGTGGTCCCCGAATCGCTGCGCCAGATCGGCGTTCAAGTCCATCTGCTCGACGACGTCGCCCTCGCCTTCGGCAATCTAAGTCAATACGACGCGATCATCGTCGGCATTCGCGCCTACGAGCTGCGGCCCGACGTGATGGCCGCGAATCCGCGCCTGCTCGATTACGTGCAAGGCGGGGGAACGCTACTCGTCCAATACGAGCGCGATTTCGCGTGGGCCAAGCTGATGCCCGCGCCTTTCAAGGCAGAGATTCCGCCGCAGGGCATTCGCGTCACCAATCCGGATTCGCCGGTGGACTTACTCGCGCCCGAAAGCGCGCTGCTGAACTCCCCGAATAAAATCACGATGGCCGATTTCCAGGGCTGGACGCAGGAGCGCGGCATCTATTTCTGGGGTACGTGGGACCCGCGCTATCACCCGGTCATCGGCTTCACCGACACGGGCGAGCCGGAGGCGAAGGGCGGCCTCGTCTACGCGCGCGACGGCAAAGGCCTCTACATCTATACTGGAATTTCATTCTTCCGCGAACTGCCCGCCGGAGTCCCGGGAGCCTATCGCCTGTTCGTGAACCTGATCAGCCAGACGCGTCATTCCGCGGCGAAGTGAGCTGCATCCTCTTGCATCCGCCGTCATCCTGAGGGTGTCGTCTACCCGAAGGATCTCTCTTCGATTTGGCAAGGGTGACGTTCGGAACGCGCGCGTGACGCCGATGCCCCAAACGGCCTGTTGGCGATCCGTGCAACGCCCCGCGAGTTCGCCCCGTCCCCTCGTTTTCCGTTCGTGCTATGCTCCGAGCCGCTGAGGAGGGAAGCGTCATGAAGGAACATTCCCGGAAATTTCGATTCCTGCGAGGCTCTGCCTGCCTGTTGGCCGCGGCCCTGATCCTGGCTGTTTCGCCCAGCGGAGCCGGCCAGAAGAACAAGAAACAAAAGAATTCAGACGCCTCCACCGATTCCATGGCCGGCGCCCTGCCGGACACCCCGCAGGTCGAGGCCAACAAAATCAACCAAGACATCGGAGAGATGCTCGGAGCGTTTCAAATCGGCGACACCCAGATCATGCACAAATATTATTCGGACGATTGCACGTTCGTGCAGAGCACGTTCGATCCGCCGATTGTCGGGTGGTTGAACTACGTCGCGCTCTATAACCGCGAAAAGACCGCGTTTCAGGGGATCCAGCTGATCCGGCGCAACACGAACATCTACGTCCACGGAGATGTGGCGTGGGCTTCGTACCAGTGGCAGTTCGATTCGTCGTGGCAGGGCCAGCCGTATATCACGCGCGGTCAGACCACCCTCGTCTTCACCAAGGTGAACGGCAACTGGCTGATCGTGCACAACCACACGAACGAGGTGATGGCCGAACCAAAACCGCAAACCACGGCGGAAACGGCCGCGCCGCCTCAGCCAACCCCGGCGGTCGCCAAGCCCTAATTTGCAGCGACTCTAAAAACTCTGGTAGCCCTGATAAAGCCACATGCCGGCAACTGCGATAAGGAGTGCGCCCGAAACCACCCAAAGCGCCACGATCGGGTGGCTGAGTCTTTCGATCCGTGCAACGATCAGGCGCTGTTCGGAAGCAGTGATCTCTTGGGCGGAATCCAGGAAAAGCTGATCGTCCTCGCGGGTTTCGAGCGTGCTGCGGTAGATCAGGGTGCAGATCAAAACCGCGGTCACCGCACCCCAGGCGACCAGCAGCATTCCAAGCGTTCCCATGAATTACCTCCCCATCCCGCAACCGTGGAACAACGCGTCCAGGTGAGCGCCTCGGCACGGGTTCCTTCGGGTCTTTGGGTCCTCGCCGGCCCAGGGGTCAATTTTGGCGGGATTATAGCACCACCGGGGCGGGTGGGTGTCAAGCGGGGCTGAGGGCGGTGTCGAGCTGTGTCAGGCCGTGCGTTCGCCGGGAAACTTCACGCCCCAGAAATTCTTGGAGGGGTGGTAGATCTCGACGCCAAGCTCGAAGAGGCCATCCTTGCGCAGCTCCCTCGCCGAAATCACGCGAAACTCCCGAACCTCGTTGGAAACGCCGTGCAGAATCTCGATGCGGGAACCAACGGGCGGGCGAAACGGAGCGCGAAGCAGCGCGCCATAGCGGCTGACGGAAACAGCCTCGGCCGCGCCAACCTGGCCCTCGGCTTCGCCGGTGAGAACCTTTACCGAAACACGAATCGGAACGCGGCTGGAACGGCGACGCTCAAGCATCGCGCGGGCGCTTGCCATAGTCGTATCCCTCCTCCCCCGCGACCCCTCGATAGCGCACTCTAGGCGATTTTTGCCCGCGGGGTCAATGGGCCGCTGCCGCCATTTTGCACCGGATGACGCGTGTCCGTCATCGATCCTCTCCTCGGATCGGGCATATCGATGACGCTGCATTCGCATTCGGTGCTCCCAGCACCGGAGGTGCGCCAGAAGTTAGCGCGGCCCGGAAGGGCCGGGTCGCTGGTGTAAGGGACCCAAGCGCCGTAGGTGCCACACACTTGGCTTGATCTATGAGGTCCCTGCAATTTCCCAACTCCTAGTGCGGCGGCGGAACATTGCGCCCACCCGCCGGCTTCTGCATGAGGAACGCGAGCGGAATCAGGCAGATCACCACGATCACCAGCTCCGCGATTACATCTTTAAATGCCAACGCGGCGGCCTGCTGTTCGAGCATCCCTGCCAGCCTGCCGATCGCCAGATGGTTCGCATCGGCCATGCTCATGCCGTTTTTGTGCAGCGTTGCGGCCAAGCCCCCCAACATCTGCCGGAAAATCGGATTGCCGTTCTGCATGTGGCCCGCGAGATAGGTCTGCCGCGTCTGCGTCTCCCGCGTCACCATCGTGCTCACTACCGCGATTCCAATACTCCCGCCGATATTGCGCACGAAATTCATCATGCTCGACACCTGGTTGTTCTTTTCGCGCGGGATCCCCGCGTAGCACAGCACGTTCGACGGGATGAAAATGAACGCCAGTCCCGCCACCTGGTAGGTGCGCAGCATCGCCGCCGTCCCAAAATCCATTCCCAGGGTCAGGTGCATCGCCACGTAATACAGTCCCGCGGCCGTTGCCATGTATCCGAACGCCAGCAGATATCGCGGATCCATTTTCCCGCTCAGCGCCCCCGCCAGCGGCATCGTGAGCATCATCAGAAAGCCGCCGAGGGCCATGCACTCGCCCGCCTGCGCTGCCGTGTAGCCCATCAGATTCTGCAGGAATTCCGGAAGCAGCACCGTCAACCCGTATAACACCATGCCAAGCGCGGCCATCGAGAGCATCGCCGTAGCGAAATTGCGTTTCTTCAGGAGCTTGAGCTCCACGATCGGATGCGGATTCCGCCACTCCCACCAGACCCACACGATCAAAACCACAGCCGCTACAAAAAGACCCGTGGTGATCAAGCGCGAACCAAACCAGTCCAGCTCCTGCCCCTTGTCCATCACCATCTGCAGGCAACCGATGCCGAGCGCCACGAGGCCCAGGCCGATGTAATCGATCCCGCCCTTTTTTGCCTTGATTCGTTCCTCGGCCAGGTAAGGCGGGTCTTCCACCACGCGATACGAGAGGAAGAGCGACACGATGCTGATCGGCACGTTGATGTAGAAAATCCACCGCCAACTGTAGTTGTCCGTGATCCATCCGCCGATGGTGGGGCCGATTGCCGGCGCCAGCACCACCGCCATCGCGTAAATCGAAAACGCCATGCCCCGCTGCTCGGGCGAAAAGCTATCGGCGAGAATCGATTGTTCGCTCGGCTGCAGCCCACCGCCGCCGATTCCCTGCAGGACGCGGAAAAACACCAGCATCCCAAGCGTCGGGGCCAGTCCGCAAAGAAAGCTGCTCCCCGCGAACACCACCACGCAAAACATGTAGTAGCGCTTGCGGCCGTACCGCGTCGCGAGCCACGCGCTCACCGGAAGCACGATTCCGTTCGACACCAGGTAGCTCGTCAGCACCCACGTCGACTCGTTCGTGCTCGCGCCGAAGCTTCCGGCAATGTGCGGCAGCGCGATATTGGCGATGGACGTGTCGAGCACCTCCATGAATGTCGCGAGCGTCACCGTGAACGCCACAACCCAAGGGTTGTGGCGCGGGCGCCAGGCGGCATGATCGAGTGTGATGGAAGCGGCTGCCATGGATTCTTCTTGCAAAATCCTTTCGTGTGATTAAATATACATGCGTGTATGTATGCTGTAAAGCTTGGGAAAGCCGCCGCTGATGATTCAGTCAAGGTCGTCCCGCCGGGCGGCGGGAGTCCGGCGAAAAATAGCGCCTAACCGGTCGCGGCAGGAAGCTCGCACCGCCGCCACGCGGCAGCGCCTGCTGGCCGCCGCCGAGACCATCTTCGCGCGCGATGGCTTCGAAGCGGCCCGCCTCGAGGACATCGCCGCGCTCGCCGGCTACACCCGCGGCGCTTTTTACGCGAATTTCGACGGCAAGGAAGATATTTTCTGTCGCGCTGCTCGAGCAGTGGGTCGCTAAGCGCATCGCCGAAGTGAATGCGGTGCTCGAAAAGCAAAAGAGCCCGGAAGCGCGCCTCCGCGCCTTGCGCGACCACTACGCGCACAGCCGCAAGGACCGCCGCCTTGTCCTGCTCTCGCTCGAATTCAAGCTTTTCGCCATCCGCCATCCCGAAGCCCACGCGCGCCTCCGCGCACGCCACGAAAGCCTCTACGCCTGCGGCGGAGATTTCGTGCGCCGCGTCGCAAAAGCCCTCGGCCGCACGCTGCCGATTCCGAGCAGCGCCGCAGCCACCGGCCTCGGCGCGCTTTCAAACGCCCTCGTCGTCGAGCATCTCTTCGATTCATCCGCGATCACCGACCACGACATTCGCCACCTCCTCGGCGTCGTCTTCGACGCCATCCTGGGATCGAAATCCGCGCAGTAGCTCTCGCGTCCAGCTTTGAGTTTTCAGCATCAAGTCGGGAATCTTTGTGAGCCGCGGCTTCAGCCACGACAGAGGCTCCGCAAAATCGCCCGAAGTCGTCGTCCAGAGCACCGCAAGCGAAGCGAGCGCTCATATCTTCAGGGGGTCGGACCTTCAGGTCCGACATAAAACGACCGCGCGAAGCGCGTTTCATTTGCGCAGGTTCACCTGCAGCATGTAGCGCCTATCGCAACCGTCGCGGCGAGCATTCGCGCGAACTCTTTTGCCCGCCCCGCTTTGAAAGAATGCCTTCCCGGCCTTCTTTCCCCCGCCTCGTGCCAATTCTGATTTTGTGGCACAGTAGATATTCGATGGCCACCGCTTCGGGGACCTCCAGGCCCAATGGACGCATCGCATTCACCTACCCGTCCTTCACGCTCTACCAGATCGCGCGATCCCTCATTGTGCTCGCCACCGAAATGCAATCGGTCGCCGTCGGCTGGCAGGTCTACGAGATCACCAACCGCCCGCTCGATCTCGGCCTCGTCGGTCTCGCGCAGTTTCTGCCGGGGATCATCTTTCTGCCGCTTTCAGGCCACACCGCCGACCGCTACAATCGCTCGAAAGTCCTCACCGTCGGCTACGTAGGCCTCGGGATCTGCTCGGCGCTGCTGCTCGCGATCACTCTTCACGGTGCGCGCACGGTCTACCCCATCTACGTCGTCATCGGGCTGGTAGGTGTCGCGCGCGCCTTCACGGGCCCGGCCAGCCGCGCGATCCTGCCGCTCATCATTCCCGAAGAACATTTCGAAAACGCGTTCGCCTGGGGCGCCACATTTTTCGAGATTGCGACGATCCTCGGCCCGGCCGTCGGCGGCCTGGTCTACACGATTTTTCGCGGGCCTGCGGCGGTGTACGCCTTTGCGGTGGCTTGCGGCATCAGCGGCGCCACGGCGATGTCGCGCGTGAAGCTCGCGCCACGAAAGAAGCCGCTCGAAGTGCTCAACTGGAAAACCGTCTTCGCGGGATTGCACTACATCTGGCGCGAGAAAATCGTTCTGGGTTCGATTTCTCTCGATTTATTCGCCGTGCTGCTCGGCGGCGCGGTCGCCCTGCTGCCGGTCTACGCGCGCGACATTCTGCATACCGGGCCGTGGGGGCTCGGCCTGTTGCGCTGCGCCCCCGCGGTGGGCGCGGGAATCATGGCGCTATTCCTCGCGCATCGCCCGCTCGGCAAGCGCGCCGGAATGAAGATGCTGTGGTGCGTCGCCGGCTTCGGCGTCTGCACGATTCTCTTCGGCGTGTCGCACAGCCTCGCGCTGTCTCTCGCGGCGCTCGTCTTCGTCGGCGCCACGGACATGGTCAGCGTCGTCGTGCGCGGCATCCTGATCCAGCTGCGCACGCCCGATGAAATGCGCGGCCGCGTCAACGCCGTCGACATGGTTTTCATCGGCGCGTCCAACGAACTCGGCGCCTTCGAATCGGGCGCCACCGCCGCGATATTCGGCACCGTGCCCGCCGTCGTGATCGGCGGCGTCGGCACGCTCATCGTCACCGCTCTCTGGGCCTGGCTGTTCCCCGACCTGCGCAACGCCGACGAGCTCGTCACGCCCAGCCGGAAAGACTAATCCGCGGCCTGCTTCTTCTCCTCGACAATCGCGCCGTGGTACACCGCAGCCGGCCGCCACGCCTGGACATTCGTGCCGCCGCTCACCCGCGTCTGCATCGTCGAATTATAAAAATTGTACGGATGGACCGCCTCGATCGCGCTCGCGTCGTCGAGCTTCTTGTAAAGCTCGGCGGGCAGCGTCCACTCCATCGCCGCGAGGTTGTCGTCGAGCTGCGCCACTTTCGTCGCGCCCAGAATGATCGACGTCACTCCCGGCTTCGCACTCAGCCAATTCAGCGCCACCTGCGCGGGAGGCTTGCCGGCCTGCTTCGCCACGTCGAGCAGCACGTCGAGAATCTTCCAGTTGCGCTCCGTGAAGCGATTGAAAAGCCCGCCCGCAGGCAACGCGAGCCGCCCTTCGCCCTTGCCCTTGTCGCCCTCGCGCTTGTACTTGCCCGCGAGGAATCCGCCGGCCAGCGGACTCCACGGGCACAGCCCGATGCCCATCTCCTGCGCCACGGGAATATGTTCGCGCTCGATATTGCGCTCGGTGAGCGCGTACTCGAGCTGCAGCGTCGCCATCGGTTCCCAGCCGTGGTGCTGCGCGATGGTTTGCGCGCGCGCCACGTACCACGCCGGCGTATCCGAAAGCCCCCAGTAGCGGATTTTCCCTTCCTGCACCAGCGTGTTCATCGTCGACGCCACTTCTTCCACCGGCGTCATCGTGTCCCACGCGTGGACGTAATAGAGGTCGATGTAATCCGTTTTCAGCCGCCGCAGCGAGCCTTCGAGCGCGCGATAGAGATTCTTGCGTCCGTTGCCGCCGGCATTCGGATTGCCCTGCTGCGCGAAATTGAATGTGTACTTCGTCGCGATCGCCACTTTGTCGCGCAGCCCGCGCTCGCCGACGAATTTCCCGGTCATCTCCTCCGCCGTGCCGTTCGTGTAGCCGTCCGCGGTATCCAGAAAATTTCCGCCCGCATCGATGAACCGGTCGAACATCTCCTTCGACGCTTTTTCCTCCGCGCCGAATCCCCACCCCGTGCCAAACGTCATCGTGCCCATGCACAGCGGGCTCACCCGCAGCCCGGTCCGCCCCAAAGTCGTGTAGTCCGTCAATTTCATGCGCTCTCTCCTGATTCTTGCTTCATGCTCCTGGTTCTTGGTTCATGTAGCGCTGACCTTCACGGCCAGCAGCCTTTGCATTTGCCGTTGTCGTTTGCCTTTGCCTTCGTAGCGGCGGCCTTTCAGGCCGGCGGATTTTCTGCGGCGCGCTGCTCGCCGTGCCCGCTCTTTGCATTATGCGCCCACTCCAACGCCCGTCATTCTGAGGCCGGCCCCTGGCCGAAGAATCTCTCTTCGCCTTCGTCGTGCGCCCACGCCAGGGTCCCGCAGACGTGTCGATTAGAACGTACCGCCATCCTGTATTTTCTGCAACTTACGTCGATTTCTAATCGCCAAATGTCGATTAGAAAAGTCGTGATTTCTGGTCGATAATTCGTCATTCGCGGGGTGAAAATCGGACCCCTACCTCCGCCTGCCAGCCGCGACAAATGGCATTCTGTAGGGGCGCTGCTCAGCTGCGCCCGCGTTTGCCGATTCACCCGCCCCCTCTCAACTCTCAACTCTCGACTCCTGAACTGCCTTCCAAACTGTCCTTCCGACGCTAGCACATTCCGCCGCCACGTGAACGCCCGCATCGCAGAAAAAAAGGACAAGGCATAGTACTGGCCGAAAGGCCAAGGACAGGCGCGGGTTTAGGATTTTCTCCGTAGGCGCGCTGCCCCGGCCTGAGTCAGACGAAGGCTTGCTGCGCCCGCTTTTGTATTGCGCGCCAGCCCACTAAAACGCCCGTCATTCTGAGGCCGGTCCTTGGCCGAAGAATCTCTCTTTGCCGTGCGCCTTTTCTTGCCGTTATACCAATGTGGGCATATCCTGAATTGCTATGAAAAGAAAACGCGCCGCACAGTGCGAGATCGCCGTCGGATTTGGTATTCGCGCCTTCCGGTTAGGTCGTCTTCAGGGTTCGAGATTGCCCTAAGAAAAAATCCAGCCATTGTCGAAAACCCAAACGGACTAACATGCGCCTGCGCCGAAGTGTCCCCGTAAATCCATTCGTGCAGCCAGCGCAGAAAGGGTCGGCTGGCTGTAGGCCGGTCTTTTATTTGTCCGGGGTGCGGCCAGTAATCAATTTTTCGCGGATTCTTGCGCTCTGTTTGAGTTATCTTGAGCTCTACGATTCCTTGCTTTGCGAGAGCATCGGCAGTCTTAAAGTACGATTTCCACTCAGGGCCTCTCTTAAACAGCATGCGAAACCTCTGAACTGATTCGCTGAACTCGCGAAAACTGGCGCGTTCGTACTCGAATGAGCGCGTGGGAAAGTCATCGAGCATGTACACCAAGCTGAACAACATGTCTATCAGTTGCCGGTTTATTGGAGGAATGACCAGCACGTATGTCGATTTACGCAGATGATCCTTCGGCGGAGTTTCGTTGATCAAGTACCGGACCGCGTTGTAGGAATTCATGGCGGCATGCGCGAGCAACGTCACCAGCGTATATTCGCGTGCGGCAATAAGGTCGCCTCGATCAGCTGCCGTCTTCCAACGTTTCTCCAATGACCGGCTGATGTTAAACAACAAGCCATCGAGCTTGTTCTTAACAAGTCCAAAATCGAACTTTCGCAACGGTGGAAGGGTGGGCTTGTCGGGCCTCTTTCGCATGGTACTTCGGAGTCTATCCAAGACAGGCTCGTCTTCCAAACGGGTCACGATCATGGTCGCTGTTTCAGCCCGACAGTCGTGAGGTGTGCTGCTTCTCGTCCCTGTAACTCGGCGACAGCAACCCCAAAGCAAGAGCGCCCGCCTGAACGTGAGGCGGCCGCTCGCTGGTTGGCTATCGCACTCCAAAAAGGCACACTCATACCCATAATGAGTACAAGCGTAGTCTTGAAAAGCCTATCCCGGGGTCTGTTCGGCCAGACCCGGACGGCGATCCTGTCGCTTCTCTACGGACATGCGGACGAATCTTTCTATCTCCGCCAATTGATTCGCGAGACCGGGGCGGGAAACGGGGCTGTGCAGAGAGAGGTGAAGCAGCTTAGCGACGCGGGGCTGATCGTTCGGAAAACCGTGGGCAACCTGGTGTTCTATCAGGCGAATCGCAAGAGCCCTGTGTTTCCCGAACTCCGGGGATTGCTTCTGAAGACGGCCGGCGTGCGCGACGTTCTGCGCGAAGCGCTTGCGCCGCTGAAAAATCGTATTCAAGTGGCCTTCGTTTATGGTTCCATTGCCGCGCAGAAGGATCGGGCCGATAGCGACGTCGATTTGATGATCGTTGGTGACGCGAGTTTCGAGGAGGTCATTTCGAAGTTGAGTGCCGCCGGGAAACGGTTGCGTCGAGAGATCAATCCGACGATTTATCCGGCGCGCGAGTTTCGGTCGAAGCTGGATTCGGGGAATCATTTTCTGACGAGCGTTCTGCAAAGCAAGAAGCTGTTTGTTCTTGGAAACGAGAATGACCTTAGCCGCGACGAAGGCGAGGCCAAGGCCCGCAAGGCGAAAGCAGATCCCTCGTCGGGCAAGAAGCGCCCTCGCTCGGGATGACAGCACGCAGCGGCGAGAAAAGGTGGAAGGGCGGGGATTCATCCCCGCCATAAGACGATGGCGCGCAGCACCTACCTTTGCGCTGGTTCATCTGCGGCATGTATTGGTCTGGTGTGGGCCGCGGCGCTACATTCAAACCTTAAGGCAAACCCGCCCGCCTGAAGGCGGCCGCTACGAAAGCGAAACCCATCGAGATGCCGGACATCACGATCAACGGATACGTCACGCACTACGAGGACGACGACTTCACCGATCCTTGGAAGCCGCGGCAGACGATCGTGATCCAGCACGGATTCGGGCGCAACTCGCAATTCTGGCGGCGCTGGGTGCCGACGCTGGCGGGCGACTATCGCGTGATCCGGCGCGACCTCCGCGGCCACGGCGGCTCGGGCGATCCGGGGCCGAGCGATCCGTGGTCGTTCGACGGGCTCGTCCGCGATCTCGGCGCGTTTTGCGACGCGCTCGATCTCGAGGACGTTCATCTGCTGGGCGAATCGACGGGCGGGATGCTGGCCGTCGGCTACGCGGCCAAGACGCCAGAGCATGATCGGGCCGGGGCGCGGCTGCGTTCGCTGACGCTCTGCGCGACGCCGAAAACGATTGGTCCCGCGGCGCAAAAGCTTTTTTCTTTCGGCCGCGCGTCGTGGCAGGCCGCGCTGATGGAGATGGGCTCGGAGGGCTGGGCGCGCGAGCTGCTGTCGCGTCCCGGAACATTTCCGAGCAGCGATCCCGCGCAAATCGAGTGGGCCATCAAGCAATTTGGCCGGGCGTCGGCCGCGTCGCTTGCCGGCTACAGCACCGTGATTTCGACGACGGACATCACGCCGCTGCTGCCCGAGGTCAAGGTGCCGGCGCTCGTTCTTGCGCCCACGCGCAGCGCTGCGACCTCGATCGAGGAGCAGGAAAGCATCGCCGCGGCGCTGCCGCAATCCGAACTCGTCCAGATCGATGGCGCGGGCCACGAAATCTACATCGACCGCGCCGAGGATTGCGTCGCCGCGCTGCGCGATTTCCTCGCCGGATTTCAGTAGCTGGAAGGGCGGGGATTCATCCCCGCCGTAAGACGATCGCGCGCAGCGCCTACCTTTGCGCTGGTTCACCTGCGGCATGTATTGGTCTGGTGTGCTCCGGCCAAGGAGCCACGCTGAAGGCTGCGGCGCTACATTCAAACCTTAGACCAAACCCGCCCACCTGAAGGTGGCCGCTACGAAGGCACGGCAAAGCGCGGGCGACTGCCGCGCGAATGGCTGACCGCTGCGAGTTAGCGTGCAAAAAACCGCCAAAATTGGCTTTTCTTGGCCATTTAAGGCCTGTTTAACCTCCCGACGAGCGCAACATTGTTGTGTTCGTCGGGGCAGATTTTGCGCGGCGGCGAAAAAGCGAAGGAACAACATCGGGCGGGGCGCTGGGCGCGCGGCGAAAATCTACGCTACAATAAAGGCCCGTGCTTTCGATTAACAACATTACGATGCGCTTTGGCGCCCGAATCTTGTTCGAGGACGTGACCACCACGTTTCTCGCGGGGCGGCGCTACGCCATCAGCGGGCCGAATGGCGCGGGCAAGACCACGCTGATGAAAATTCTCGCGGGCGAGTTCGAGCCTTCGAAAGGCTCGGTGACGCGGCCAAAGAAGCTCGGCATTTTGCGCCAGGACCAGTTCGCGTTCGACGAATATCGCGTGATCGATACCGTCATCATGGGCAATGCGCCGCTGTGGAAGGCGCTGGTGGAGCGCGACGCGCTGTATGCGAAGCCGCACGAGGAGCTCACCGACGCGGACGGCATGCGGCTCGGCGAGCTCGAAGGAATCGTGGGCGAGGAGGGCGGCTACACCGCCGAGGCCGATGCGGCGCGGCTGCTCGACGGGCTCGACGTGCCCGAGCCGCTCTACGAACGCAAGATGAGCGAGCTGCAGGGCGGGCAAAAAGTGCGTGTTTTATTGGCCCAGGCGCTCTTTGGCAGCCCGCCGGCGCTGCTGCTCGACGAGCCGACGAACTACCTCGACCTCGATTCCGTCCACTGGCTGCAGGATTATTTGTGCGCGTACGAGGGAGTGCTGATCGTGATTTCGCACGACCGCCATTTCCTGAACAGCGTTTGCACGCACACCGCCGACATCGATTACGAAACCGTGATCATGTACAACGGCGGGTACGACGACATGGTGGTGGCGAAGACGGCGATCCGTTCGCGCATCGAATCGGAAAACGCGCAGCGCGAGAAAAAGATCGCGCAGCTCAACGAATTCATCGCGCGCTTTTCGGCCGGCACGCGCTCGGCCCAGGCCACCTCGCGCAAGAAGGAAGTCGAGCGGCTGCAGACGACCGAGCTGGCGCGGTCGAATATCGCGCGCCCCTTCATCCGCTTTCAGATGGACCAGCATTCCGGGCGGCACCCGCTCGAGATCAAGAGCGTGATCAAAGCGTACGACGGCGTGAAAGTCTTCGCGCCCTTCTCGGCAAGCGTGACGCGCGGCGAAAAAATCGCGCTGATGGGGCGCAACGGAACCGGAAAGACCACGCTGTTGAAGTCGTTGCTGCGCAATGCCACCGGCTATATCGAGGATTCGGATAAGGCGTTCACGATTGACGGCGGCACGGTAGCGTGGGGACACAACTCGCTGGTCGGCTATTTCGCGCAGGACCACGCGGAATCGATCGTGAAGGGCACGACCGCGATCGAATGGCTGCACCAGTTCAAGCTGCAGGCGACGCAGGAAGAATTGCGCGGTCTGCTCGGGCAGATGCTTTTCAGCGGCGAAGACGCGCTGAAGCAAACGAGCACGCTTTCGGGAGGCGAATCGGCGCGGCTGATTTTTTGCAGGCTGATGCTGCAGCGGCCGAATATTCTGGTGCTCGACGAGCCGACGAACCACCTCGATCTCGAATCGATCAACGCGCTGAATATCGCGCTGCAGAAATACGACGGCACGATTCTGCTCGTGACGCACGATCACGATGTGATCGACGAAGTCGCGACGCGCATCTGGCACTTCAAGGGCGGGCACGTCGAAGACTTCAAGGGACCGTACTCGGAATATCAGATGTACGCGCAGGAAAAAGCCTCTTAGCGTATCCCGCCGGCGAACCCAGTTTCATTACTCTCAGGACTGCCGTGCGCGAAAAACGCCGCGCTACGAGAGCGCGACGCTGCGTATTCGTGCGGTGAGCGAGCGGTTTAGACCGAGCGTGAGCGTGGAGGGAAAACGAGCAAAGCGGATCCGAGCAACGCCATGAGCCCCAACGCGAGCATCTGGAGCGTAGAGGGTTCCGGCGTCGACGTGGGAGTGGTTGTTGACGATGACGTGCCGCTGGCTTCCCGTCCGCGCCACCCGTCCCACGTTCGATGGCTCGACGACAGATCGAAAAGCTCGATTCTGCCGGAACGCGAGGAGAAGGAGGATAGGAGGCTCGTCACCGATGGTGCGCTATGCAAATCGAACCCACCGAAATCCCGCGTGACCACAGCTCCATCTTTCGAGTGGCCGGAAAGTGTATCCGACCACGCGGGTGCTGTGGCACACAGAATGCCGACAAGAACGAGGGCTGCGATTCGTGCCTTCATTGTGTGGTTCTCCGTTACTGGGACGCTGGGCAATATGGCCACGGCCCCTCGCGGGTCCATGGTGCTCAAGAAAGATAGACGGACGCGCCGAGAGGCGCCATCCGAAGAACCTTGTAGCGAGTTACAGGAATCGCTGTAGTGTCTCCTTAGACAAGAAAGGTCGTCGCTCACGTCGCCTGTTTTAATAGGGAACACTTGGGCGGATATGGCTTTTCATACGTCCGAATCATCGAGTGCGCAAGGTGCGGGAGGGCCAATGGGACACGGGCGGAATCCGATTCTTGGGCGGATCATGGATCAGGGGCTGGAGCATCCCGCGCGGACTACGGTGGCGGCGGTGGCATCGCTGGTGATCGCGGGCGCCTTCAGGCTGCCGGAGGCGTACTGGGCCGCGATCACGACGATCGTGGTGATGCAGTCGACGCTGGGGGCGGCGCTCAAAGTCTCCGGGCAGCGTTTTGCGGGCACGGCGCTGGGCGCGGCAGCAGGCGCACTGATCGCGATGTATTTGCCGCCGACCGCGATCGTGTTTGGCGGCGGAATGTTCGCGCTGGGGATTGTCTGCGCGGTGCTGAATCTCGACCGGGCTGCGTACCGGTTCGCGGGGATCACGCTCGCCATCATTTTGCTGATCGGGCACGATAAAGCCCCGTGGATGGAGGCGATTCACCGATTCGTGGAAGTGTCGATTGGAATCGCGGTGGGACTTTTGATTACGGCGCTGTGGCCGGAACGGAAAGCGCCCCAAGTGGCGTGACGGCGGCGATCGCTTGGACTTCGCGCGAGCCGTAGGGTACTCTGCAAATTCGGGAACAGGCAAAACGGGAGACTGAATTGGCGACGTTACCAAAACCGCCGGACGTGCAGTCGGAGAGCGAAGAGGAAATTCTGGCGCCGTCAACCGGCGGGAACGGTCCTGGATTTCGCGGCGGCAGCGCGGACCACTGGGACGACGATTGGCGCGCGCGCTTTTACGCGAAGAACCGCCCCGTGCCGCCCGACGTCTACCGCGCGGGGATGTTTTACGGAATCGGGTCGATCGTTTCGCTTTTCGCGACGATGACCGCGATGCTGACGATCCGCTGGGTGGCCTCGGGGGAATGGCGGCCGATTCAGCTGCCGGAAATTCTGTACGCGAATACGATCGTTCTCGTGTCGAGCAGCTTTGCACTGCAAATGGCGCGCATCCATGCGGACGACGCGCGGCGATTCGCCCGCTATGCGGGTGCGACGCTCGCGCTGGGGATTGCGTTCGTCGCGGGACAAGTGATTGCGTGGCGGCAGCTGCTATCGCAGGGCGTCTACGTGGCGTCGAATCCCGGCAGCGCGCTTTTCTACACGATGACAGCGGCGCACGCGGTGCACCTGCTGGGCGGAATCATCGCGCTGGCGTGGCTCGTTTCGAGGGCTCGTCATTTGCGGACGACCGGGAAACTGGGGCTCGCCGCGGAAGTGGTTGGCATCTACTGGCATTTCATGGATGGGCTTTGGGTGTTTCTGATGGCGCTGCTGCTGCTCGGCGTCCAGGGACGTGGATTCGGGATCTCGCTCTAGGAATCAGACCCTCTAGGCGGCATTTACGAGATGCCATGCCTTCTAGTCAATCGTCGCTTTCTTCGCAGGTTTCGATTTGCCCGAACTGTTGAAGGCGACCGCTTGGCGAACGAGCGCCTTGAAGGCGGACTCGTCAACTTCTTCTCCTTCATGAATGTCGATCGCACGGCGTAGGTTTCCCTCGAGACTCGAGTTGAAGAGATGGGCGGGATCCTTCAGAGACGCGCCCTTGGCGAAGGTAAGCTTCACGACGCTCTTATAGCATTCGCCGGTGCAGATGATTCCGCCGTGAGACCAAACCGGAACCCCTCTCCACTTCCACTCCTCGACGACGTCCGGGTCTGCTTCCTTGATGAGCTTGCGCATTCTGCCGAGGGTTTTCCCGCGCCAGTCCCCGAGTTCGGCGATTCTTTTCGAGATGAGCTCCGATGCCGACTGCCTCTGGCTCGCGCCCGACTTTTTCATGTTTTTTGCTTTCATGTTCAGTCCAACCCCGCAACGACACGCTCCAGGCCGGCGATGAAGTTCTGCCATCCGTATCTCGCACCCTTATAGGAGGCATCTTCTTCCGACCCGAAACCGGATTGCTCCATGCGGACATGCGTGCCGCCCTTGGTCGGCGTCAACGTCCAGGCGACGACGCTCTTCAGACCCATAGAAGCCCAGCTATAAGAGAGCCGTGAGTTCGGCTCGACCACCAGGACTTCACCGTCGATGACGCCGTTCCAGTTCGGCACGGGCGTGGAGCGGAAGTTGAATCGATGGCCCACGACCGGCTGGAAATCATTCTTCATCAGCCACTCCTCTATCAGGGGGCTTTGCGTGAGGGTACGCCAGACTTTTTCCGGGGGATGCGGTACCTCTCGTTCAATGACGAGAGTACGCGTTGGGGCGGCATCGGTCATTTGTCCATCCTTTTCAGCAGGTTTTCGAGGCGATCAAATCGGTCGCGCCAGAATATTCCATAGAGGCTCATCCAGTCGACCAGCGGCGCCAGGGCTTGCGGCTGTGCGTTATAGTGCGTCTCGCGTCCCTCGCGTCGGTCGCGCACCAACTTGGCGCGCTTCAGAACACCCAGGTGCTTGGAGACGGCCGGTTGCGACACGCCCGAGCGATCCGTCAAGGCGTGAACTGTCTGTTCTCCGTCGCGGGCGAGACGCTCGAAGATCGCCCGACGGGTCGGGTCAGCGAGGGCCTTGAAGACGTGGTCGGCTACGGCTTGCATCTCACAAGCATAACCATACGGTTATGGATTGTCAATCGCCATCGAAGCCGAAGGGCTTTTTCGACTGTTTCGCTAGGCCAGTTCGAGATGGGGAAATGCGACGAAGATGTCGAGGCGGGAAAGCGAACTTTCCCGCCCGGACGAAACGCGCGGTTGTCAGCTGAGCTTGTAATCGACGTGGACGGTGAGGCGAATTGCGACGGCCTGGCCATCGAGGATCGTGGGCGCGTACTTTCTTGCCGCCACGGCTTTCATGGCCGACTGCACGAGCATCGCGGGGCCGCTGACGAAGTGCACCTGCGTGACGTCGCCCTGCTCGTCGATGATTGCTTCGACGACGACCGTGCCCTCGACGTGCGCCATTCTCGCGACCGGGGAGTAGACGACGGGCGGTTCGTATAGCAGCGTCGGTTCCTTCATGCCGCTGGTGATGCGGATGGGTCCCTTGGGCTTTTCGACGGCGGGGGGTGGCGGCGGTGCTCCTGAAGCGATGCCTCCGAGGACGTCGCCCACTCCTCCGGGCACTCCACCCGTCATGCCGGCGATGGCCGGAGCGGCCGCGCTCGCATCCGCTACTTGCGCGATTTTTTTCGGAATCACGGTGGGCGCTGTGAGTTGCGCCTTGATGAAGGTGGGCCTGGGAGCGACCTCCGCGTGCGCCACAGGCGGCGGGGGCGCGGCCGGCGGCGGAGGAGCGATCAGGATCGTGCTGTTGACCTTGTAGAGATCGAGGCCCTCGGTGAATATGAGCGGAATGAGAAGGAGCCCGCCGACGACTGCGAGTTGTATGGCGAGCGCGAAACCGGTTTGGGCGGCGCGCTTGCCTTTGGCGCGCGCATCTTCCTCGATGATTGCAGTGGAGAAAAGACCGTGCTTGCGTGGCGTGATCGGAGCCGGAACGGCGAAAGGACGCTTGGGCTTGTCGCTGGAGCCTGGACTGCCTTGCTGCAATACACCCTGGTTAACCGCTGACATCTTTCATCTCCTTTTCCAACATGGAACATCCGGCCGTGCGGGATCGAAGGAATCTCAGCCGAGATCCAAATTGAGGCCCGCACTGCGCCGCCGCTGGACGATAGCGGCGGGTAATCCCGTCCCCACGTGGAAAAGCGAGATGCTGTGACTACACTAAAAACTCTCCATTAGTTTGCAGATTTGGGCCGAAAACGACAAACTCAAAATACGGATCGGTAGCATCGAAGGGAACGATGAATCGGGCGAAGGTCCAACTGAATCGCGCCGCGGCGAAGGTTTCTCGATCTTCCGACTGCGCCGCGCATACGGCCGGGCGGCTTGACGCGGGTGCGGCGACGTGAAATTATGCCGAGGCTTGCGATAGGAGCACAAAATGGCGACACAATTGGCGGCAACGTATGCGGAATTAGGGCTTTTTATCGGCGGCGAATGGCTTGGCGCCGAGGGGCGGAAAACTTCGCCGGTGATGAATCCGGCGACCGAGGAAGTGATCGGGCAGGTGCCGCACGCGTCGACGGCCGATCTCGACCGGGCGCTGGCGGCGGCGCAGCGGGGATTCAAGACATGGCGCGCGGTTTTTCCGGACGAGCGCGGGCGAATCCTGAAGCGCGCGGCCGATCTGCTGCGCGAGCGCAAGGAAGAGATCGCGCGGACCGCGACGACTGAGACCGGCAAGTCGATCCACGAGACGCGGATCGAAGTGATGATGTCCGCGAATATTTTCGAGTGGTATGCGGAAGAGGGGCGGCGCGCGTACGGGCGAGTGCTGCCTCAGCGGGCCATGGGCACCCGCATGGCCATCGTGAAGGAGCCCGTGGGGCCGGTGGCGGCGTTTGCGCCGTGGAATTTCCCGCTCGGCAATCCGGCGCGGAAGATCGGCTCGGCGCTGGGCGCGGGATGCTCGGTGATCCTGAAGCCGGCGGAAGAGGCGCCGGCGAGCGGGCTGGCGGTGGCGCGATGCCTGGTGGATGCGGGGCTGCCGGCGAATGTGCTGGCGATTGTGTACGGCGTGCCGGCGGAAATTTCGTCGTATCTGCTCGCGTCGCCGGTGATCCGCGCGATTTCGTTTACCGGATCGATTCCGGTGGGCAAGCAGTTGATGAAGCTGGCCGCGGACGGGATGAAGCGGACGACGATGGAGCTGGGCGGGCACGCGCCGGTGATTGTGTTTGACGACGTGGATCTCGAGAAGGTGCTGGATGCGTCGGTCGTCGCGAAGTACCGGAATGCGGGGCAGGTGTGCGTCTCGCCGACGCGATATTACGTGCACGAGAAGATTTACAACAAGTTCGTCGAAGGATTTACGGCGCGGGCGAAGCAGATGACTGTGGGCGACGGGCTCGACGAGAAAAACAAGATGGGGCCGCTGGTCCATGCGCGGCGGCTGGCGGCGATCGAGGGCTTCGTTCAGGACGCGCGGGAGCATGGCGCGCATGTGCAGACGGGCGGCGCGCGGCTGCGCAGCCCCGGATATTTTTATGCGCCGACGGTGCTGTCGGATGTGCCGAATACGGCGCGAATCATGAATGAGGAACCGTTCGGACCGGTCGCGGTGATTAATCCATTCACGGATTTCGACAAAGTGATCGAGCAGGCGAACCGGTTGCCTTATGGGCTCGCGGCGTTTGCGTTCACGAATTCGGCGCGGACGGTGAAGTTGCTCGGCGAGCAGCTCGAAGCTGGGATGATCGGGTTGAACACGTATCAGATTTCGGTGCCGGAGTCGCCGTTTGGCGGCGTGAAGGAGAGCGGGCACGGGTCGGAGGAAGGCATCGAGGGGCTCGATGCGTGTTTGGTGACGAAATTTATCAGCGAGGCGTAGGAAAGAACGAAAATCGAAATTGGAAATTCGAAAATCGGTCTTGGGCGACGGCGAGCGGGCTGTGTCGCACCTACGGCGCTCGGCGTTTTTTGCATGGCGACCCATGCCTTCCGGCCTGGGCTAACTTGTGACGCACCTCCGGTGCTGGGGACAACGCGAACCGATGACCCAAAGAAGAGAGATTCTTCGCTTCGCTCAGAATGACGAGGCTTGGCCGGGAGCCATGGAACAAAAATGACGGCGGACGAAAAAATTGCGGGGCTTGAGAGGCGCGTCGATGAGCTGACAAACAGCTTGGGTTGGTGCAGGACGAGCTGGCGATCCGGCGGCTGCAGCATGCGTACTCGTACTTCATCGACAAGTGCTTGTACGACGAGGCGGTCGATCTTGTTTTCGGAGCGCGGCGAGACGTATTTTCTCGGCGGCGTGTTCAAGGGCAAGGCAGGCGTGCGGCGGCTGTATGGCGGGCGGCTGCGCGAGAAATTTTCGCCGGGGAAGAATGGGCCGACGCACGGCTTGCTGCTCGAGCATCTGACGATGCAGGACATCATTCATGTGGCGCCGGATCGGCTGAGCGGCGAAAGCGCGGTTTCGCGCGTTTCATGCAGGGCGGCAGCCATGAAAGCGTGCCGCAGATCACCGAGCCTTTCTGGGAAGGCGGCGTCTACGAGAATACGTACTTCCGCGAAGACGGCGTCTGGAAAATCGGCGTGCTCGATTACCACGCGTTTTATTACGCGCCGTACGATCAGGGCTGGGGGCGCGTGAAGCCGGGCTATGCCGTGCCGGCGTTTTCGACGACGTTTCCCGAAGATCCGACTGGGCCGGACGAACTCCGACCGAAGAAGGCCGCGCTTCTGGCCGAAGACGGATGTGGTGCCCTTCCATTATGTCCACCCCGTGACGGGGAAGCCGCTGAAGTGAAATCGATCAGAGAGGAAATTTCATGGCGGGTAAGCTGGCCGGCGAGACAGCGATCGTTACGGGTGCGGGCCGCGGATTCGGCAAGGCGATCGCGCTGGGGCTGGCGGCGGAGGGCGCGGCCGTCACGGTGATGGCGCGATCGAAGGATCAGCTCGACGCCGTGGTGCATGAGATCGAGGCGGCGGGCGGACGCGCGCTGGCCGTGGCCGGAGACGTGACGAAGCGTGACGATGTGGAGCGCGTGGTGGCCGCGGCGCGAGAAAAAATTCGGCGCGACGTCCGTGCTGGTGAACAACGCCGGGATCACGGGGCCGTTTGGTCCTGTGTGGGTGATGGATCCGGACGCGTGGTGGAATGCGCAGGAAGTGATCGTGCGCGGGACGTTGCTTTTCATGCGCGCGGCGATGCCGGGGATGGTCGAGCGGCGCAAGGGCAGCGTGATTAATATTGCGAGCCTCGGCGGGCAATGGTTCACGCCGCATGTGAGCTGTTACGGGATCGGCAAGATGAGCCAGATCCGATTGTCGGAATTGGCGGCGGCCGAGGCGAAGGGCTACGGCGTGTGCGTCTACGTGATCGAGCCGGGCACCGTGATTACGGACATGGCGGAAACTACGATGGCGGCCGACGACGCGAAGCGCTGGGTGCCGCACCTGGTCGAATCGCTGAAGCGGCTCAAGCAGAATAGCGATCCCGAGCCGGGGCTCGCGCGATGCGCGGAGATGTGCGTGCAGTTGGCGTCGGGGAAATATGCGGCGCTGGCCGGGAGGTTTTTGATTCCGCAGGATGATTTCGCGAAATTGGCGCTCGAGCCCGCGCCGCCGCCGGGTTCGGCGATGTTCGCCGCGCGAGGCGCCGCGCACAACGTAGGATTGTGCATAGGCGAAATTGGCAGCGGTAGGGCGCAGCAATCGGCGCCCCTACAACCGCACTCGGCTGTGGCGCGCGACGATGCACGCAACTATGGCGGCCGCTTAGGCAGCCGAGATTGACGCGCGGCTCATCGAAGTGATAGGACTTTTGTGTAAGAGCAGCGATTGCTGATAGCATCGCCCGGCCAAGAACAGGAGCCAGCACGCCATGACAACCCGAATTTCCCGGTTCATTCGATTACCAGGGCTTCAACGCGCCCATGCGCACGGAGTGCGACATCTACGATCTGGTCGTTGAGGGCAATCTGCCGAAAGAAATCAACGGCCAGTGGTACCGCACGATTCCCGACCCGCAGTATCCGCCGATGCTCGGGCACGACACGTACCTGAGCGGCGACGGGATGATCAGCTCGTTCCTCTTCGAGAACGGGCACGTGGATTTCAAGATGCGCTACATCATGTCGGAGCGGCTGAAGGCGGACCGCAAGGCGCGGCGCGGGCTTTTCGGACTGTATCGCAATCCGTACACGGACGATCCGAGTGTGCGGGGCGTGAACCGGTGCGTCTACAACACGACGCCGATTTTCCACGGCGGGAAATTGCTGGCGCTCAAGGAAGACGGCCGCGCGATGGAGTTGCATCCCGATACGCTCGAAACGATGGGCGAATGGGACTTCGGCGGGAAGCTCAAGAGCAAGACCATGACCGCACACACGCGGCTCGATGAGGATACGGGCGAGCTGTGTTTCTTCGGCTATGAGGCGAGCGGGCTTGCGACGCGCGATGTTTCTTATTGCGTTGCCGACAAAGAAGGCCAGCTCGTGCAGGAAGAGTGGTTTCAGGTTCCCTACGTTTCGCTGATGCACGATTTCGCGGTGACCAAGGAGCATGTGATTTTCCCTGTGTTCCCCACGACCGCCGATCTCGACCGCATGAAGGCGGGCGGAGTTCACTGGGTTTGGGAGCCGGACAAAGAAACGTTCGTCGGCATCATGCCGCGCGACGGCAGCGTGAAGGACATGCACTGGTTCCGGAGGCCGGCGTGCTCGGCGTTTCACTTCATGAACGCGTACACGGAGGGCAAATTTGTGCATCTCGATTTCGGCATCGGGAAGTATGCTCCGTTTCCGTTCATTCAGGAGGCTTCGCATATCCATCCGAAACCCGAGGACATGGCGTACGGTCGCGTGGTGCGCTGGACGTTTGACATGTCGAAGCCGGGCGAGAAATTCGAGGAGTACAAACTCGCGCCTTCCGGCGATTTCCCGCGCATCGCAAACAAGGATCACATGAAGGACTACTCGATCGGCTACTACGAGCGGTTCGATCCGGAGGCGGGTCCGCCGATCGTCTCGGGGCCGGTGGGAGCGGGCTTCAATACGCTGAGCCGCCTCGAGGTGAAAAGCGGAAAGATGCAATCGTGGCATTCGAACCGGCCGGTCACCATTCAGGAGGAAGTGCACATTCCGTCGAAGCAGCCGGGGCACGAGGGCTATCTCGCGCTGGTCGCCGACCTGCACGAGACGCAGCTCTCGGATCTTCTGGTGTTCGAGGCCGAGCACGTCGATAAGGGGCCGATCGCGACGGCTCATTTGCCGTTGCGGCTGCGCAATCAGGTGCACGGCAACTGGGTGCCGGCGGAAGAGCGGAAATAGATTCCACGGGCGCGCGCGGACGCGCCTCATTCCATTCGCAAGCGAACACGCAAGTCAGCTGGCAATTGCTGCGCCGCGCATTTCTCGCACGGGCGGAAATGCGCGGCAAGGAGCCGGATGACACAACCATCGGGATTCTACGGCTGGAAGCTGCTCGCGGTCTTCTGGCTGATCCTTTTCACCAACTTCGCATTTCCCCTCTACGGCGCGAGCGTCATCAACGCGTACATGGCCGCCGATCTGCATATGGATCGCGCGGCGCTCGGCGCGGCCTACGGGCTGTTTCAATGGATGGTCGGGCTGCCCGCTCCTCTCGTGGCGATCTGCATCAATAAAAAAGGCGTGCGGTTCACGATGCTGGCCGGCTGCATCGACGGTGCTGGCCGGCGCGCTGCTGATGGCGTTCGCTGTGCACGACGTCTGGCAGGTGTACTTGGTTTTCGGAGTGATCGTCGGCCTGGGCGCGCTTTCGGGCGGAATTCTGGGCGCGCAGGCGGGGATCGGGCGATGGTTCGTGAAGCACAAGGCGCGCGCGATCACGCTCGTTCACACGGGCGGAGCACGCTTTGGCGGATTCGTCGCCGCGCCGGTGCTGAATCACGTGATCGCCAAGTTCGGCGGAAACTGGCGCGCCGGATGGATGCTGATTGCCGGGCTGAGTTTTGTGGCGTCGCTGCTGGCGTTCTTTTTCATCAAAGAGAGTCCCGCCGATCTCGGGCAAGTGCCGGATGGCGCGGTGGAGCCCGAGGCGCCGGCTGCTTCCGCACCAGACGCGCGCGGGCGTCGCGCGGCGGTTTACAAGACCACGGATACCTGGACATTCGGCGAAGTGTTTCGCACTCCCGCAATCTGGATGTTTCTGATTGCGATTCTCGGATTCAGCGCGGGATATCCGCTGTTTCTCGCGCACGGCGTGGTGCATCTGCGCGACCTGGGTTACACGGCGAGCGGCCGCGGCGTTTTCGGTGTCGGTGATGCTGCTCGCGAGCCTGTGCGGGACGCTATTTTTCGCGGGCGTGGCCGACCTCGTCGAGCCGAGATTCGTGTGGGCAGCGGCTTCGGTGCTGTTTGGCGTCGGAATGATTCTGGCGCTGCACGCGAGCGGCGCGGCGGGACTGTATCTCTACGCGATCTGCCTCGGCGCGGGATTCGGCATTTCGTTTTCGTCGATGATGGCGCTGCCGGCGAATTACTACGGGCCGCGTGCGTACGCGCCCATCGTCGCCGTGGTGATCGCGGTAGGAACGACGGCCGGCGCGGCCGGACCTTTCGCCGCCGGATACATCTACGATCGCTTCGGCAGCTACGATCTCGCATTCTATGCGGTTCGGCGCTGAGTTTCTTTGCCGCGCTGCTTCTGCTGTTTGCGACGCCGCCGGTTCATAAGGTCGGCGCGTTCCTTTGTGCCCGCCGCGCGCTAGATTTGGAATAGAATCGGGCGTTTGATTTTGTGCCGAAGAGCCGGCGAGACGCCGGCGCTACGTAAAACGCCGCTCGCTTGATTCTGCGGCGGCGCGGCAGAGTGATGCGCAGGGAGACCCGAATGGCGGGAGAGCTGAAAGGACACGTCGCGATCGTGACGGGCGGCGGAGGCGGATTCGGGCGCGCGATCGCCGACGCGATTCGCGGCGGAAGGCGCGGCGGTGACCGTCACTTCGCGGACCCAGGCGCAGCTGGACGAAACTGTCGCCGCGATTCGGGCAAAGGGCGGACGGGCGCTGGCCGTGGCGGGCGACGCGACGAATCGCGCGGACGTGGCGCGCGTGGTGGCGGAAACGGAGAAAGCTTTCGGCCCGGTGACGATCATGGTGAACAACGCGGGCGTCCCCGGACCTTTCGGGCCGATCGGCGTGATGGACCCTGACGAATGGTGGGCGGCGCAGGCCGTTCATTTGCGCGCGCCTCTTCTTTTCGTCAGCGCGGTGCTGCCGGGAATGAAGGAGCGGCGCGCGGGCTGCATCCTCACGATCTGCTCGCCGCGCGCGAAGATGGCGACGCCGTATCTTTCCGCGTACTGCATGGGCAAGACGGCGCAGGTGCGGCTCACGGAACTTCTCGCAGCGGAAAACAAGGATTACGGGATCACGGCGGTGGCCGTCGATCCGGGCAGCACGCCGACGCAGCTGGCCGATAAAACGATCGATTCGCCGGACGCGCAGCGCTGGGTGCCGGAAATGGTGGCGAAGCTGCGCGAGATGCGCGGGCAGCCGGGAGGCGAAGTGGTGCTGGCGAATTGCGCGCAGCGGTGCGTGGAGATCGCGGCGGGCCGGCACAACGATTGGAACGGCACTTATATTGGAAGAAGCAAAACGGCGGAGGCCTGGCGATAGACATGAGAAAACTCGATATTTTCACCCATATTTGGCCGAAGGCGTTTCACGAACTGCTGCTGAAGCAGACCGGGCAGATGAAGGATATGCACCGGCGCAGCGAGGCCGTGCCGATGATGACCAACCTCGACCGGCGCTTCGCGGTGATGGACATGTTCGACGATTACCAGCAGGTATTGTCGCTTGCGTCTCCGCCGCCCGACGCGGTGGGCACGCGCGAGGCCTGGCGCGAGCTATCGCGCTCCGGGAGCGACGGCATGGCCGAGCTGTGCCAGAAATATCCGGACCGCTTTCCGAGCTTCATCGCGTCGGTGGCGATGCGCGATCCGGAGGGTGCGGTGGAAGAGGCGACGCGCGCGATGAAGCAGCTCGGCGCGTGCGGCATCCAGATTTATTCGAACGTAGCCGGCAAGGCGCTCGATGCGCCGGAGTTTCGTCCTGTATTCAAAGCGATGGAGAAGCTTGGCAAGCCGATCTGGATTCATCCGGCGCGCACGGCGACTTTTCCGGACTACCAGACCGAGCAGGTCTCGCAGTACGAAATCTGGTGGACGTTCGGCTGGCCCTACGAATCGAGCGCGGCGCAGGCGCGGATCGTTTTTTCGAAGATGCTGGACGAGATGCCGGAGCTGAAAATCATCATCCATCACGCGGGCGGCATGGTGCCGTTTTTCGAGGGGCGCGTGGGCGCCGGTTGGGACCAGCTCGGCGCGCGCACGTCGTCGGTGGATTACAAGCCGCTGCTGAAGGAGCTGAAGAAGCGGCCGCTCGATTATTTCAAGATGTTCTACGCGGATACGGCGACGTTCGGATCGAAATCGGCGCTGGTGTGCGCGCTCGATTTCTACGGAGTCGATCACGTGCTGTTCGCCTCCGACGCGCCTTTCGATCCCGAGGGCGGGCCGATGTACATTCGCGAGACGATCAAGGTGATCGATTCGCTCGACATCTCGAAGGAAGACCGCGAGAAGCTGTATTACAAGAACGCCTGCAAGCTGCTTGGCCTGAAATAGTCGGGCGCGCGGCCTGATCCCCATTGGCTTTTGCGAACTTGCGAGGCGGAGCAGGCGGGTATGGGAGCTGCTCCGTTTCGGTACAATCCGGCCATGCCTCTCGATTATGTGCACGTGACCACATCCGCCGGAGAACGCGGCAGCCAGACGGTGCTGCGCCTGATGGGACCGCTGAGCGCGCTACACGGTGTTCGAGTTTCAGGATGCGGTGCGGGCGAACACCTCGAACGTGCTGATCATCGATTTCAGCGGGGCGTCGCACATCGATTCGGCGGGGCTGGGCGCGCTGGTGGGGGCATACGTCGGCGCGAAAAGGGCGCGGCGGAAATTCGCGATTGTCGGATTGAACGATCAGGTGAAGACTCTGCTCGGCATGACGCATCTCGCCGCAGCTTTTCCCTACCTACGGCGAGCGTGCGCGACGCCGAAGTCGGCATCTTCTGAGCATTATCGGCGCGCTGCGAAATTAGCGCTCACCGCGCGGCTAGGCTCTTTTCGGAAACTAACCCTCCACCCGAGCGCCGATTCCGACTTGCCGTTGCGATAGAATGTCGGTGGGAATGGAAGACCGGTTTTACCGCGCGACGATGAAGATTGGCGGCGGGACGCTGCTGGGGCGCCTCGCGTTCGCCTTCCTCGTCGTGTGTTCGATTGCGATTGGCGCGGCGGTGGGATTGCTGTTCGTTTACAGCAGCGACCTGCCCGAAATTCACGCGCTCGAAGATTACCGCCCGATCACCGAAACGGAACTTTACGCCGACGACGGCCAATCGATCGGCAGCTTCGCGCTACAGCGCCGGATTCTGGTGACGTACAACCAGATTCCGAAAGTGCTGAAGGCCGCGATTCTCACCACGGAAGACCAGCATTTCGAGGAACACTGGGGCGTCGATTTCCCGCGCGTGCTGCAGGCCGCGTGGCACGATATTCTGCGCCATCGCGTGGCCGAGGGCGCGAGCACGCTCACGATGCAGCTGGCCGGCGGGCTTTTCCTGAATCGTTCGGACCGCAGCTTCCACCGCAAAATCCAGGAAACGATTCTCGCGCTCGAGATCGAGCGCCACTACACGAAAGACCAGATTTTCACGATGTACTGCAACCAGATTTATCTCGGCTCCGGCAACTACGGATTCGAGGCGGCTTCGGAATACTACTTCAGCAAGCCGGTGGAGCAGGTGACGCTGGCCGAGGCCGCCACGCTCGCCGCGATCATTCGCGGGCCGATCTATGCGCCGGTGAACCATCCGGAGCGCGCGTTGGACCGGCGAAACCTGGTGCTCGCGCTGATGCTGCGCGACCGCAAGATCACGCAGGGGCAATATGAGGAAGCGCGGCACGAGCCGCTGGGGCTGCACATCGAATCGCTGCGCGACGATCTCGCTCCGTACTTTGTCGAGGAAATTCGCCAATACCTCGAACATACGTATGGCACGGAAGCCGTGCACGAAGATGGACTTGCGCGTCTATACGACGCTGAACGTCGCCATGCAGAAGGCCGCGGACCAGGCCGTGCGCGACGGCTTGCACGCGTACGATCGCAGGCACGGCTGGCGCGGCAACCTGCCGAATATTTTGCGCGATCATCTCGGGACCATCGAGAAATACGACAACGACGATTGGCACGCGCCGATCGCGAAGGGCGATTACGTCACGGGGCTGGTGACGGAAGTGCGGCCGACGTTCGCGATCGATCAAGATGGGGACGTATCGCGCGATGCTGACGCCGGCGGATTTCTCGTGGACGGGCGAGAAGTCCGTGAGAAGCGCTGCTGAAGGTGGGCGATCTCGTGATGGTGCACATCAACGAGTTGTCGGGCGATGACGGCGGAGGTGGAGCTCGAGCAGCAGCCGACCGCGCAAGCGGGTTTGCTCGCGATCGACAACGCGACCGGCGAGATCAAGGCGCTCGTCGGCGGTTACGATTTCGAGCAGTCGAAATTCGATCGCGCCACGCAGGCCATGCGGCAGACGGGCAGCTCGTTCAAGGTGTACGTCTACTCCGAGGCGCTGTCGCAGGGGATGTCGCCTTTCGATACGGTGGTCGACGAGCCGGTGACGTATCACAGCGGCGGGCAGGACTACTCGCCGCACAACTACGACGAAAAATTCGAAGGCCGCATCACGCTGCGCCGCGCGCTGGCCGATTCGCGGAACGTGCCGGCGGTGCGGCTGCTCGATCGCGTGGGAATCGAGAACACGATCGACCTCGCGCGAAAATTCGGCCTCGTGAGCCCGCTGCCGCCGTACCTGCCGCTGGCGCTCGGCGCGGCCGACCTGACGCTGCATGGAGCACACGTCGGCGTTCACCGTGTTTCCCGACGACGGCATCCACATCGAGCCGCATTACATCCGGCGCGTGACGTCGTACGACGGCAACGTGCTCGAAGAGGACCGGCCGAACGTGACCGACGTGCTTTCGCCGGACGTGGCGCGGACGATGACGGCGATGCTTGAGGACGTCGTGCAGTTTGGCACCGGTGTGCGCGCCAAGGAGCTCGGGCCGCCCGTCCGCCGGCAAGACCGGCACGACGAACGATTTTACCGACGCGTGGTATATGGGCTTCACGCCGCAGATCACCGCGGGCGTCTGGGTGGGCAACGACGATCCGCGCGTGTCGCTCGGCAAGAAGGAGACTGGCGCGCGCGCGGCGCTGCCGATTTGGCTTGAGTTCATGCAGAAGGCGATGCAGGGGATGCCCGTCGAGGATTTTCCGAACGTCGTGCCGCTCGAGAAGCAGGCTGGCGAGCATGTGGAGCAGGTCGACACGCCGGATACGGCTCCGGCTGCGGATCCTGCCGAGCAGGGGTTGACGCAGACGAAGGCGCCGGCTCCTCCGACGTCCGCCTACCACCCGCTGCGCACGCCGCAGAAAACTTCTCAGACGCCGCCCCGCGGCTGCGCCTGTGCCTGCTTCCTGCCGAGTGTCATGCTGGTCGCACTGCTGAGCGTACTGCCCGGCGCGCACTAACCGAGTCGACTTCCATCTTACCGCCTTCCGAACGGATCCCAGCCGGCGGGCTTTAGAGGCTTGGCGCGGCCGGTCTGCGTCCACCAGGAGGATTTGCTTGCCGCGCTCGATTTCACCTATTGGCGTGATGTCGCTGAAATTCCGGCGCGGACGTCAGGCGCCTGGCTAGGCGGCGAGGGACGGTGAAGAGGAGCTCGTAGTCGTCGCCGCCGTGCTAGCGCCATTTGTAGCGGATCGAGCTTGTGCTTGCGTGCGCGAATTTTGCGTGGCTTGGCGGAATTTCGACGCTGCGGGATGCGATCGGCCCAGATGCGCGCGCCCACTCCGCTGGCGGCGCAGAGATGGCCGAGATCGGTCGAAAGGCCGTCGGAGACGTCGATCATGGACGACGCGATCTGATTCTTGGCGAGCCATTCGCCGAGCTTCACGCGGATCCGCGGATAGAGATGTTGCTTAAGTAGCCAATTCTGGCTGCGAATGGCGCTCTTAACTTCGCTAGCGGCGGCATTTCGGATGATTTCGAGGCCGAGTTTGGCGCGGCCGAGACGCCCGGTGACATAGAGAATGTCGCCGGGCCGCGCGCCTGCGCGAGTGATGGCGCGGCCGGGAGCCACTTCGCCCATGACTGTGATGCTGATTGCGACCGATGGAACCGGGTCGTATCGCCGCCGATCAGCGTCAGTCCAAGCTCGCGTGCCGCCTGGCGCATGCCCTCGGAGGAATCCTCTAAGCCACTGTCCTGTAAGGTGTTGCGGTAGTGCGAGCGTCAGAAGAAAGAACCGAGGCGTGGCGCCCATGGCGGCGAGGTCGCTTGTGGCGCGCGCCAGCGACTTGTAGCCGACCGAATCGGGCGGGTGGCGATCGGCTAGGAAATGGACCCGTTCAAGGAACGCGTCGCAGGTGACGATAATATCGGCATTGCGGCCGGGAACAATCACGGCCGCGTCGTCGCCGATTCCGAGGCTGACGCCGGCGCGAGACGAGCGGCGCGCGGCCGTTCGCGAGCCAGTCGCGGACGGGACCGCGAGGGCTAACTGCTTGATTAGCTGGTCTTCCCGGCCCATTACTGGTCCCTCAGTACAGTTGGCGCGGTCGCGGCCTATCGGGTAGACTTCTTATACCCGGCTGATGGATCAATTATAGGGCGCGGCCAGTATAGCCTGCCCGCCTATGTCAAATGGAAGATTGGGGTTGACGGTAGGCGGTCTGGTTATTACAATTCCCCGGGTTTCGAACCAGGGCTCTCGGTTCAAACTTCACGATAGGGTCGTTCGCAGGGAATCAGTGGACCGCCATACGGGGCAAGCGGTTCAAGCCAGCCGTCAGAATAAATTCAAGGGTAAGACAGACTATGAGGGGTAGGTCTTACACATTTTTTATTGCATCGAGCGCTTCGGGCGGCATGCGACGCGTGTCGGTGCCCTTCTACGTGCTGCATATGCTGACGATCCTGGCCGTCGTGGGCGGGATCACGGTGTCTGCCGCAGTGGGCTCGTATTCGCGGATGCTCTGGAAGGCGACGAGCTACAACTCGCTGCGGCGCGATCAGGACAACCTCAAAGAACGATACGTCCAGCTGCAAACCCAGGTAAAAGATACGAACCAGCGGCTCGATTCGCTGCAATCGCTTGCGGGCGAAGTGGCGATGGCCTACGGGATTGCGCGCTTCCGGCAGAGCGCCTTCGGCCTGACCGATAACGATAGCGCGAGCCCGGAAGCCACGGAAGTCGCGTTCCAGCAGTCGGTGGATGAGTTCAGCTACCTCGAGAAGAACGCCGCAGTAGTGAGCACGCTTGGCGTGCAGCAGCGCATGCTGCCGACGCGACCAGCTCAGCACTCTCGGCATTGTGCCTTCGCTCTGGCCCGTCGTCGGCGAGATTACCGGGCATTTTGGCGAGCGCCTCGACCCGTTCAGCGGTGAGGGCGCCTTCCACTCGGGCCTCGACATCGCTTCGCATTACGGCGACGAGATTCGCGCGACGGCCGATGGCGACGTCACGCAGGCGGGTTTGTGCGCCGGCTACGGCAGACTGATCGTGATCGACCACGGATTCGGCGTCAGCACCTGGTACGGGCATCTTTCGGGATTCAACGTTCAGGTGGGAATGCACGTGAAGCGCGGCGACGTGATCGGGTACGAAGGCAACAGCGGGCGCTCGACGGGTCCGCACCTGCACTACGAAGTCCGCATCAACAACACGCCGGTCGATCCCGTGGCGATTCCTCAAGAACATCTCGCCCACCGCGACGGTGGACGCGACAAACACCAACGCAGCGACCACCGGAGACTAACTCCAGCAATCCTTCGCTTTTCTGCTTGCTCTTGTTCGTTCGCCGCTGCCCGGAATCCCGATTCGATTGCGGATACGGAGGCCTATGTGGCTGGCGCTACTCCGGCCCCCGGCTTGCGGTGAATCCAGAAGGAGCCGGCCAGTAGAATCAGAGTGGGCAGCAGGAACCTCAACCCATCGCGCAACAGCGCCGCGGGCCCAGCCTCTTCCGGAGGGCCGATCCCGCAGCCACAATCGATCTTCAGGCCCTTGTGGTAGGCGTAGCTGATCGCGATCATGAACGTGCAGAGCACCAGCGCCGCAACGAGCGACGAAAAGCGCCTTCCGATGCCGCTGACCAGCCACAATCCGAGGAACATCTCGAAAAAGGGCAGCAGGTGAGCGACGAGGTTTGCAGCCCCCGGCGAGAGTATTTGGTAAGACTCCACCTGGATTGCGAAACATCGAAATCGAGATTTTCGCGGAGCGCCATGACCAGGCGAAGCCGGGCAAGGGCTTGAGCTTTCCGTAGGCGGCCGCCAGAAATATCGATCCCACCAGGATGCCGCCGAAGATCAGCAGAATCCGTACGACGCTGCGCCGCTTTCGAGGATCACGTATGCAGAAAGCCGCAACCAATCCGGCCAGGACAAACGAATAGCCGTACTCCGCGAGCCATGTCAACAATGAACCCAGCGTGTTCATCGAGGATTTTTCGTCAACTTGTTTCTACTGGCTCAGGAGCGAATCGAAGAACTGCTTTAGAATCGGCCAGGAAACGGCGCCCGAGGCGGGCGGCAGATGCTGGCCCTTGTAGCTGATGATGTAGGTCGGCGTCGCCTGGATGGGGATCCGATAGCCCATCTCGATATCCTGAGCGATCGGGACATCAAGAGCGCAGGGATGCGTAATCCCTGCCAATGGATTCGATCCGTCCGGGCGTGACTGGATCGCCGGGTAGTCGCAGCTCGCTACGATCGCGGCAACGCGCTTGAACTCCGCGGCGGACAACACAGCCGAAATGTACTTCGCAATGTTGCCGTCGGCGCCCCAGGAATCCTGATTGTCGTAAAGTGCCGCTTCGACGGCCTGGAATTCACCGACCCGCGCTGCGGCGTTGGCCCAGCGCGCAGCCTGCCCCGAGTACTTGTGACCGGAAAGAGGAAAGTCGTGATGAACGAGATAGACCTTTCCGGATGCGACGTAGTCGTTGATCATCGGGCGCAGCGTGTTTTCGTAGAGGTTGCGGCACGACGGGCACTCGTAATCCGTGAACACTTCCATGGTGATGGGCGCGTCCTTCGAACCGTACGCCTTGACGGGCACCCCGAGAGGCTCAACCGCCCGAGGAGCCTTGCGGGCTTCTTTGCGGCCCGCGCCGGTGGCTGACGGCGAGGCGATGCCCAACCCCAGAACGAGTGCGAAAAGAACTGGCAAAACCGGCCACGGCAGGCGGCCTTTCCGTAAATTGTTTGCGAGCGACAAAAGTGAACAAAAATTCAACGTGAGCCTCCCCAAGGTCTTTACTCAAGCGGCGGTATTGTAACGCCAAACGGACCTCAGCCGTTCAAGCGTTGACGCAGCGTGTCGCGGATGCGGCAAATCACCCGAGCCTATTCATTGAGATGCGGCATCGAGAGATAGGGGTTTGCAGGCTGCCCGGAGAAGCGGGGCTGAGCGTCGACGCGCTGGCGAAATAGGGGAGGGGCCAATATCCATGTAAAGCCTTTATATATAGCAGAATACAGGCACACAAGAAACTTGACAATGATACACTCAACGTGTAAGATTGCCTTCGGCGACCCAGATTCCAAAGAACTGAGCCAGCCTGATCTAACAGGAGCGGATTTCTATGAGCAAGATTATCGGTATTGACCTGGGCACGACCAACTCCGTTGTAGCGGTGATGCAGGGCGGTGAGCCCGTTGTGATTCCCAACCAGGAAGGCGCGCGGACGACCCCGTCTGTGGTCGCGATCACGAAAACGGGAGAGCGCCTGGTGGGCCAAGTGGCCAAGCGGCAGGCCATCACGAACCCTGAAAACACGGTTTATTCGATCAAGCGATTTATGGGCCGGCGCTACGACGAGGTTGTCGAAGAGGCGAAGCGAATTCCTTACAAGGTGACGAAGGGCCCGCACGACGACGCCCGCGTCGAGATTCAGGGCAAGGTGTACAGCCCGCCTGAAATCTCGGCGATGATTCTGCAAAAGCTCAAGTCAGCCGCGGAAGATTTCCTTAGCGAAAAAGTGAGTAAGGCGGTGATCACGGTTCCCGCTTACTTCAACGATAGTCAGCGGCAGGCGACGAAGCAGGCCGGCGAAATCGCGGGGCTCGAAGTGCTGCGCATCATCAACGAGCCGACGGCGGCGGCGCTCGCCTACGGTCTCGATAAAAAGAAAGACGAAACGATCGCCGTGTACGACCTGGGCGGCGGCACATTCGATATTTCGATCCTCGAAGTCGGCGAAGGCGTCGTGGAAGTGAAGTCGACGAACGGTGACACGCACCTTGGCGGCGACGATATCGACCAGCGGATCGTCGATTGGATGGCAGCCGAGTTCAAGCGCGACCAGGGCATCGACGTCAGCAAGGATAAGATGGCGATTCAGCGCCTGAAGGAAGCCGCTGAAAAGGCCAAGATCGAGCTTTCACAGCTGCAGGAGACGGAGATCAATCTGCCATTCCTCACGGCAGATGCTTCCGGCCCGAAGCACATGCAGCTCAAGCTGACGCGCGCGAAGCTCGAGCAGTTGATGGAAGATCTGCTGCAGCGGACGGTGGAACCGGTGAAGCGCGCGTTGAGCGATGCCGGAATCACGCCCGACAAAATCGACGAGGTTGTGCTCGTCGGCGGCTCGACGCGTATCCCGCGAGTGGTCGACATCGTGAAGGGCCTCTTCAACGGGAAGGAGCCTCACAAGGGCGTCAATCCGGATGAAGTGGTGGCGGTCGGCGCGGCGATTCAAGGAGGCGTGCTCGGCGGCGAAGTGAAAGACATCCTGCTGCTCGACGTGACGCCGCTTTCGCTGGGCGTCGAGACGCTGGGCGGCGTGATGACCACGCTGATCCCGCGCAACACGACCATCCCGACGCGCAAGTCGGAAACGTTCTCGACGGCGGCGGATAACCAAACGTCGGTCGAGATCCACGTGCTGCAGGGCGAACGCCCCGTGGCCAGCGGCAACCGTTCGCTCGGCAAATTCCACCTGATGGGACTTCCGCCGGCGCCGCGCGGCATGCCGCAAGTCGAGGTGACGTTCGATATCGACGCGAACGGCATCCTCAACGTGTCCGCGAAGGACATGGCGACCAACAAGGAGCAGAAGATCACCATCACCGCGTCCTCCGGCCTCAGTAAGGAAGAGGCCGAGCGCATGAAGAAGGAAGCGGAGTCGCACGCGTCCGAGGACAAGGACCGGCTGGCCGAGGTCGAAAGCCGCAACCGGCTCGACAATCTGGTCTACCAGACCGAAAAGCTGATCAAGGAAAACCGCGAGAAGCTTGCCGAAGCGGACGTGAAAGCAGGCGAAGAGGCGATCGAAGAAGGAAAGCGCGCGGTGACGGAAGGCGGCCTCGACAAGCTGAACGCGGCCGTCGACAACCTGACCAAGGCGTCGCATCGCATCGCCGAGTCGCTCTACAAGGCGCAGAGCGCGGCAGGATCGCAGCCGGGTGGCGCTGGGCCGGCCGGCGGGAATGGCGCTCCGAGCGGCGATGCGGGCCAGGGCGGACCGAGCCACGGGCAAGGCGATGTGGTCGATGCCGAGTTCGTGGACGTGGATGAATCGAAGAAGCCGAATTAACGCGGGCGCCTAGCGCCTTCGTCGTCCTGAGGCCCGGCCGGTTTGTCGCCGGGCCGAAGGATCTCTCTGTAGGCTGACCCACTAAGATGGCAACCACTACAAAAACCGATTACTACGAACTGCTGGGAGTTCCGCGCAAGGCAGCGGTGAAGGAAATTCGCGCCGCGTACCGGAAGCTTGCCCGCAAGTATCATCCGGACCTGAATCCCGGCGACAAAACCGCGGAAGAAAAGTTCAAGCAGGTTCAGGAAGCGTACGAAGTCCTCTCGGACACGAAGAAGCGCCAGACGTACGATCAGTTTGGCTTCAACACGCCCGGGTCGGGCGGCATGCCGCCTTCAGGAGCGGGCTACGGCGGCGCTTCGCCGGAAGATATTCATTTCGATTTCGGCGGCTTCGATTTCGGAGCCGGCGCGCAGGGCGGCGCGGGCGGATCGAGCTTCCGCGATCTTTTCAGCCAATTCTTTCGCGGCGCCACTGCCGCGCAAGCAAGCCACGACGGTGGCGCCGAACCGGGAAGCGATCTTGAGTTTCAGATCGATATCAGCTTTGCCGAGGCGATGCACGGCGCGGTGAAGAAGATCAGCTTCACGCGGCTCGACGTGTGCAACGTGTGCCACGGCGCGGGCTTTGCGGGCGAGGAGAAGACTTGCCCGACGTGCAACGGCACCGGCCAGGTGACGCAAGTGAGCGGCAAGATGCGCTTTCAGATCACCTGCTCGCGCTGCGGCGGCCGCGGAAAGCTGCGCACGATCTGCCGCAATTGCGGCGGCGAAGGGCGCGTGCAGCGTGTCGAAACGATCGACGTGCGCATTCCGCCCGGTGCGAAGACGGGCTCGCGCGTGCGCGTCGCGGGCTACGGAAACGCGGGGATTCACGGCGCGCCTCCGGGCGATCTCTACATCATCACGAACGTCCAGCCGCACCCGTTTTTCGAGCGCCGCGGCGACGATCTCTACACCGTGGTGCCCGTGACGGTCCCTGAAGCATCTCTCGGCGCCAAAGTCGAAGTGCCGACGATCGATGGCCGCGCGCAGGTGCGCATTCCGCCGGGCACGAATAGCGGCAAGAAACTGCGCCTGCGCGAAAAGGGCGCGCCCGCGGCAGGGCGTCCCGGAAAGCGCGGCGATCAGATTGTCGAGGTGCAGATCGTGGTGCCGAAACCCGAGGACGAGCGCGTGCGCAATTTGTTGAAGGAACTCGGGAAGATCGATCCCGAGGATCCGCGCAGCGAACTTTTCGCGCGCGCAACGGTAGGAGAAGCGAAGTAAGAGCAGGAGAAAGCTAATGGTTACGCGGCCCAGAAAAAGAGCGAAGGCCGGTTACATGATCAGCGCGGTCGCCGAGCTATATCATCTCCATCCGCAGACGCTGCGGCTCTACGAACGCGTGGGGCTGCTCACGCCTTCGCGATCGCAGGGCAACACGCGTCTCTACACCGACGAGGATCTCGAGCGCCTCGAAGTGATCCTGAATTTGACGCGTGAGCTCGGCGTGAACCTCGCCGGAATCGAAATCATCCTCAACATGCGCGATAAAATGGCCGAGATGCAGCTGCACATGGAGGAGTTCATCCGCTACGTGCGCAGCGAAGTGGCGCGCGATTTCGTGGCGTCGCGCCAGCCGCCGTCGAATACGCGCAACGCGATCGTCCGCACGACGCCTCGCCACACCATTCGCGTCATTAAGTAGCGGGCCGAGGCCGGCGCGAGAACGTCTCCGCCGCTAAATTCCACAGGACATTTTATTTTGCACAGCGCGGGTGCGCTTGCGCGCGGCGCGCGTGGCGCTTATTCTCTCTTCATGGCGCAAGCGGATTGTCCCATCTGCCAGGGCAGCGGCTGGAAAGTGGTCGAGCGGAGCGCGGAAGGCGCGCAAGCGCTCGCTGCTGCCGAGACATCGCGTCCTGGCGCAGCAGGCGTCGAGCCCAAAATGGTTTGGGCGGTGCCGTGCGATTGCACCACAGGCAATAAGGCTGAGCGCGTCCTCGCGAAGGCGCGCGTTCCTGACCGCTATCGCCATTGCGACTTCGAGAATTTCGAAACCGACAACGACATCGAGAATGCCTCGCGCGAGCAGTTGGCCGCCTGGAACCGCAGCCTCGCACAGGCAAAGCTCGTCGTGCAGCGTTTCGCCGAAGAGTTTTCTCCTGTGCGCGAGATGCAGAATGATCAGGGCCTGCTGCTGATGGGCCCCTGCGGCGCCGGGAAGACGCACCTCGCCGTCGCCGCGCTGAAGGAAATCGTGCAGCGCGGGCACAGCGGGCTTTTCTACGATTACCGCGAGCTGCTGAAGGAAATTCAGGATAGCTACAACGCCGAGAGCCAGTCGACGGAGATGGGCGTCCTCGAGCCGGTGCTGAAGGTGGAAATTCTCGTCCTCGACGACGTCGGATCGAGCAAGCCTTCACTGTGGGCGCTCGAGACCGTCGGGCATATTTTGAATACGCGCTACAACGAAAAGCGCGTCACAATCCTCACCACGAATTTCCTGGACGCGGACGCCGCAATCGCGCCCGCTCCTGCCGCGCGCGTCGCCGGCATGCGCGCGCCAACCATCGAGGATTCGCTCACCGACCGTGTCGGCAAGCGAATCCGCTCGCGCCTCTACGAGATGTGCCGCACCATCGAAATGTCCGCCCCCGATTACCGCAAGGAAATCCGTAACATCAGCCGCTTCCGCGCCTAGCCTTCCTCATCCTCGGCGCTATTCGCATAGGTATGTCGTTATCAGGCACATAGAAACGTAGCGGCTATGCGGTTTGCTTCCTGTAGGTTACGCAGCTAGAATCAGCACTGAAATTCTCCGACCTCCGCGGCCTGAAGGAGAGAAATCCAATGGCCCGCGAGGCGACACTCCGCAGTTTGCGGGGTTGAGGGTTCGGACGGAAACGTCCGGGCCTCCCGTGTTTGGAAAGGGGAATGCCGGGCGCGCCGCAGGGTCGCCGGGCGTGTCGCCCAAATCCAAACATGGATTTGGGCGTTTTTGTTTGTGGCTCCAAACGAGACCCCAGGGCATCCAAGGAAGCGCATGCAGCTAACCGACAAATTCGGCCGCCAGATCACCGACCTGCGCATCTCGGTCACGGATCGCTGCAACTTCCGGTGCGTCTATTGCCGCTCGGCCAACCCGGAAAATCACATGCCGTCGGCCAGTCTGCTCACCTGGGACGAATACGAACGCCTGGCGCGGATTCTGGTTCCGATGGGGATTCGCAAGGTGCGGGTCACGGGAGGCGAGCCGCTGGTGCGCGCGGGCGTGGAGGATTTCGTCGCGCGGCTGAAAACCGTGGGCGTCGAAGACGTTTCGATGACCACGAACGGCTACCTGCTGGCCGAGCGATGCGATCGGCTCGTCGCCGCCGGGATGAACCGCATCAACATCAGCCTCGATTCGCTCGACCGCGCAAGGTTCGAGCGCATCACGCGGACGAAGAGGTTCGACGATGTGATTGCCGGCATCGACGCGGCACAGGCGTCGCCGCTGCGGCCCGTGAAGGTGAATGCCGTGCTGGTGCGTGGGATCAATGACGATGAGGTCGAAGCCTTCGCGGAGTTCGCGCGCGACCGCGACCTGATCATGCGCTTCATCGAATACATGCCGCTTGATGCCGACCGCTCCTGGACGCGCGCTTCGGTGGTCACGGGCGCGGAAGTGCTCAGCCGGATTTCGGCCCACTGGCCGCTGGTGCCCATCGCGCACGAGCGCAGCGAAACGGCGCGCAAGTATCGCTTCGCGGACGGTCGCGGCGAAATCGGGCTGATCTCGCCCGTGTCGCAGCCGTTTTGCGGACATTGTTCGCGCATCCGGCTCACGGCCGACGGCAAGCTGCGCACCTGCCTCTTCAGCAAGGAAGACCACGACCTGAAATTCCTCCTGCGCGGCGGCGCCACCGACCCCGAAATTGCCGCCGAAATCGTCTCGATCGTGCACGAAAAAGAGATGGGTCACCGCATCAACGAGCCCGATTTTGTCCCGCCCTCGCGTACAATGGTTTCCATCGGCGGCTGACGCGCACATCCCTGGAGCAAGCCACAGTGGGCGACGAAGAATCCAAACTATTTTCGCTATCGGAAGCCGAGCGTCTGCGCGCGCAGATCGAACCCGTGCTGATCGAGGCGATCGAGGCGCGCCGCAAGTTCGGCGAGTTCGACGATCAGCTCTCGGCGCTCGCCGAGCGCATTCAGCGCTCGGGCGGGCTCCTGGTGCAGTTCGATAAGACGGCGACGCTTCGCCTCGAGCGCAACCGCCTCGAACAGGCGATCCGCGACGCCCTCGAAAAAATTCACGCCACCGGCTGCATCGTCAAGGACCTCGAAGTCGGCCTGCTCGATTTCCCGTCGCGCATCGACGGCGAGGAAGTCTATCTCTGTTGGCGCCTCGGCGAGGATCGCATCCGCTTCTACCACCGCCAGGACGAAGGTTTTTCCGGCCGCAAGCCCATCGACCCTCGCGACGCCGATTACCGCAATCCCATCCAGTAAAGCGCTCGCATCGCCGTCCCGTTGACAAACCAGCGGTCCGAGGGCAACATAGCTTTGCCTCGTAGTGCCGCACGACTTGCCCAAGTGGCGGAATTGGCAGACGCGCTAGCTTCAGGAGCTAGTTCTCGCAAGGGAGTGGAGGTTCGAGTCCTCTCTTGGGCACCATACACTTTGCAGTTCTTGTTACGCAGCAGCGGAACGAAGATGCCGGTGCCTTTCCCCGGCAGGTAAGTCCCGTTTGCACCATCCTCTCGATCACCAGCATCTGAAGTAGGCGGTGCTGATAACCAAGGAGAATTTCATATGGACTACGTGAGGCTCGGGAACACCGGTTTGCAAGTATCGCGGATTTGCCTCGGCTGCATGAGCTACGGCAAGGCAACGACTGGGATGCTTGTCTGGCATTGGACCTTGAGCGAGGAGGATAGCCGGCCCTACATCAAATCGGCGCTCGAAGCGGGCATCAATTTCTTCGATACGGCGAACATCTACTCGAGCGGGCAGAGCGAAGAGGTGCTGGGCCACGCGATTCGCGATTTCACAAAGCGCGACGAGATCGTGATCGCCACGAAGGTCTGGGGGCCTGTGCGCGAAGGACCGAACGGCCGCGGCCTCTCGCGAAAGTCCATTTTCTCTGAAATCGACAAGAGTTTGCGCCGGCTCGGCAGCGACTACGTCGATCTCTATCAGATCCATCGGTACGACTACGATACGCCGCTCGAAGAGACTCTCGAAGCGCTCAACGACGTGGTGCGCGCGGGCAAAGCGCGCTATATCGGCGCATCGTCGATGTGGGCCTGGCAAATGATGAAGGCGCTTGGCATCCAGCGCGCCAACGGCTGGGCGACGTTCGTCTCGATGCAGGACTATTACAACCTGATCTACCGCGAGGAGGAACGCGAAATGCTCCGGCTGTGCGCCTCCGAAGGCATCGGCGTGATTCCGTGGTCGCCGCTCGCGCGGGGCAGGCTGGCGCGGCCATGGTCGCCGGAGCCGCAGACGGAGCGCGCCAAGACGGACACCTTCGCGAAGGGTCTTTACGAAAAGACCGAGGCCATCGACAAGCTCGTGATCGATCGCGTCAATGAGATCGCGCGTGAGCGCGGCTTGCCGCCGGCGCAGATCGCGCTGGCGTGGATGCTCCACAAGCCCGTGATCACGTCGCCGATCGTCGGCGCGACCAAGCCGAAGCACATCGAGGACGCCATCGCCGCCGTGAGCGTGAAACTTTCGCCGGAGGAAATCGCGCGGCTCGAGGAGCTGTACGAGCCGCATGCGGCTCCGCAGGGATTTTCCTGATATTCGAGCGCCGGCCGTCGAGCGATGTTACGCGGGCTTCGCGTCCTCCAGCAGAGCCTCGGCGTAGAGGGCGCCTTCGGGCGTGTCTTCGTGCTTGAAATAAATGAAGACGTCGCCGGCGCGTGCGGCCTCGGCCACTTTTTTCGAGAGAGCCTTGCGAGCGCTCGCGGAATAATCCTCTTTCCGCAGTCGGAAATAGGTGTAGTCCGCGGTCGCCACATCCGGCGTTTCGATCTTCTCGCTTTCGGCCTGGCACAGCGCCACGTTGGCCTTGCGCAGCAGCTTGTAAACGTCGTCCGAGAACCAGGAGACGTGGCGGAATTCCATGGCGACGCGCGTGCCACGGGGAAGCGCGGCCAGAAATTCCTCAAGGCGCGCGAGATCGCACTTCAGGAACGGCGGCAGCTGAAACAGGACCGGGCCGAGTTTGCCCGCGGCGCGCAAAGGATCGAGCGAGCCGATAAATTCGAGCGTCGCCTTGGCGGCGTCGCGCAGGCGCAGGACGTGCGTGATGCTCTGATTCGCTTTCACGGCAAACTTGAAATCGGCGGGCGTGGCCGCGATCCAGCCCGAGAGAAGCTTTTCCGTGACGCGCCGCCGAAACGTGTAGTTGAGCTCGACGGAATTCAGGCGCGTGCCGTAATAGCCGAGAAATTTCGCCGAAGCCAGCTTCGCGGGATAGAAGTCCGGCTTCCATCCCGCGTACGCCCACCCGGAAGTGCCTGCGTAGATTTTCCCCAAGGATATTTTCCGCTTTCCTACGATTCCCGCCGAGCTAGCGCACGCGGCGCTCGGATTCCTTGATCGGGGCGTCGTTGATGCTGGCGATACGGTGGCGATTGAGGCCGTTCTCGTCGTATTCCCACAGCTCGTTGCCATAGGAGCGATACCACTGGCCGCTATCATCGTGCCACTCGTATTCGAAAGTGACGGCGATGCGGTTGCCCGTATAGCACCACAATGTTTTCTTCAGGCGATAGTCGAGCTCCTTGTTCCATTTGCGGCGGAGAAACGCCTTGATCTCGTCGCGGCCGCGCAGGAATTCGTTGCGATTGCGCCAAACGGTATCCTCGCTGTAGCCCAGCGCGACCCGTTCAGGATCGCGCGAATTCCAACTATCTTCGGCGCCCTGCACCTTGGCGCGCGCGGTCTCTTCGGTGAAGGGTGGCTTGATCGCCGGCTTCGCGGACTGAACGGCTGAGCCCTGCGCTTCCTGTGTCATGTGGATTCCTCCCGCCAAATTCGATGCGCAATCCTACGGCCGGGAGCCCAAAAATCGCAACCCGCAAGACAGGCGCGAACGCGATGGGTGGATGCCCCTAGCGTTTGTAGCGGGCGATGAGCCGACCGCGGGCGAGGATATGTCCCTTGACAGCATTTTCCAGCTGGCTCTGCGTCGCGCCGGGCGCGAGGTTCGGCTTCGCATCGAGCGCGCACAGAGAAAACGTGTAGCGGTGCGATGAGCCTGCCGGCGGGCACGGGCCGCCGTAGCCGATCTTGTCGAAATCGTTTTGGCCCTGGCGCGAGCCGTCCGGCAGCTGTCGTTGTTTCGGCACGCCCTCGGGAAGACCGCGCGCTTCCGGAGGCAAGTCGTAGAGCACCCAGTGGACGAAGGAGCCGACCGGCGCATCGTGATCGACGACGGTCAGCGCGAAGCTTTGCGTGGCGGCGGGCGGCGCAACCCATTCGAGTTGCGGCGAGGTATCGTCGCCATCGCACGTGAATCTTTTCGGTATTTCGCCATTCGCAAAGCTCGGGCTGGCTAATTTCAAGTCGGGCTTGCCCTGGCCCAACGCAGTAGCACCGTGGCAGCCCGAAAATATGGCGACAGTTACCAAGAAGGCGGTGGCAAAGGCAGATGCTCGCATGGCAACCCCACTGTAACTCGGCGATCGCAACCTTGGCAGTCGAGCGGATTGACTTCCGTCCGAGCCCACGTAAAATGGCGGTAGCGGCGATGGAGTTCGCCCTCAACCGCTGTCCTCTTTTGTGCCGGGACAGATGATGACTCCTGACAGGGATCCTGTCGCGGAGGCATATCCCCGGCAACGATCCACACAGAGCCGTTGGAGTGAGGTCGAACCATGCCCGGCGCATCGCGCAGCGGACAACTGAACGAGTATCAGGCGCGACGGCTGCGCGTGACGTGCCAGTACATCGACAAGCTGCTCGGCGACATCGAGTCGATACTTCATTCCTCGGAATCGAAGACGGCGTTCCCGCGCTATTCAGCCGATATTCTTCCCGAGCAGCGGCGGGCCATCGAAGAATATGCCGCGCGGCTTCGCGCGCAAATCGTGCGCGTGCTGGAGGCTCAGGGAATCGCCACGCCGCAGGCGCCGATTCCCGCGCTGCACGCGATCACCGTGGCGCTCGATGCAATCGGCATCGAGATCGAAGAACTGATGCCGGAACACATGCGGGGATATGGCGATCTGCCGGAGGCTGCGGCGAAAGAACTCAGCGGGATCGTCGAGCAATTACAGGGGCTGACGGCGGAGTTTGAAGGATATCTGCGGCAGGCCAAGGCGAAACCACTGAAGCAAGTGTAAACTGCTGGGCCATGCGGGGTGCGATTTTGGCCCGGTGCATGGCGGCAAGCCGAGCCGGCGTCAGAGCGCACAGACAGGATTGTCTGTGCCACTAGGGAGAGAGACATTTGCTCACATGACTAAATACCTCATGGTCGGCATCGGCGGACTGCTGGGGGCGATCCTGCGATTCTGGGTGGGCGGATATTTCGGGAATCGTTTCGGGACGCGCTTCCCCTACGGCACGTTTTTCATCAACATCACGGGATCGTTTCTGATCGGATTCGTGGTGACACTGCTGGCCGAGCGGACGCACTGGAGCCCGAACTGGAGATACCTGATTCCGATCGGGTTCATCGGCAGCTACACGACATTTTCGACGTTCGAGTACGAGACGCTTCGCAGCCTGCAGGACGGCGAGGTGCTGATGGCCGGGCTCAACGTGACGCTGAGCGTGATCGTCGGATTCGTCGCCGTGTGGCTCGGCATGATTACCGGAAAGAGCATTCCATGATCGCAGCCACGATTCGGGGTAGGGTTGTCGCGAAGGGTGGAACGACGAGACGGGAGGCGTCATGCTGAACGCCGGGCCAGCGAAAAAAGTGAGCATCTACGTCGGCGAGGATCACAAGTATCACGGGCAGTCGCTCTACGCGGCGATCCTCGATTTCCTTTTCTACCGCGGGATTTCGGGCGCGAGCGTGGTGCGCGGGATCGCGGGGTTCGGCGCGGACCATCACATGCACACGACGCGAATCGAGCGGCTCACGGAAAATCTGCCGATCAAGATCGAGTTCGTGGAATCGGCCGAAAAAGTGGAAGAGCTGCTGCCGAAGCTGCACCAGTTGGCCGGCACGGGGCTGATCGAGGTGCAGGACACGCTGGTGGTGAAGCCATCCGAGGAATCGGCGAAAGAGGCGGCGAAGGGAGCGTCGGTTGCGCTGAAGCGCGAGGGCAAAGCGAAGCTGATGCGGATTTTCATCGGCGAAAACGACAAATGGCACGACAAGCCGCTCTATAAGGCGCTGGTCGAGGCGATGCGCGCGAACGATGTCGCGGGCGTGACCGTGTACCAGGGCATCCTCGGCTACGGCGCGAACCGGCGGATTCACAAGGATGGCGCGCTGCATCTGTCGCACGACCGGCCGATCATGCTTTCGGTCGTCGATGAGGAAGCGAAGCTGCGGGCGTTTGCGGCGATTCTCGATGAGATGGTGCAGCAGGGGCTTGTGGTGATGTCCGATGTGGACGTGATCAAGTACACGCACGGAGTGCCGGGCGTGGAAAAAGGAAAGGAGGCGCAGAAATGAAACTCGAGGGCAAAGCGACGATGCTGCGCATCCATTTCGGCGAAGATGATAAGTGGCAGGGCAAGCCGCTCTACCGGGCGATTGTCGAGAAATGCCGGGAGCTGGATATTGCGGGCGCGACCGTGTTTCGCGGGATCGAGGGCTACGGCGCGAGCACGCTAATTCGCAAGCCGCACCATCTGCTGTCGTTTTCGCACGACGCGCCGGTGATGGTCAGCGTGATCGATTCGGACGACAAGGTGCGGAAGCTGATTCCGCAGCTCGATGCGATGGTCGCCGACGGCCTGATCGCCATCTCGGAGGTCGAGGTGGTCAAATACGTCCACCAGGATGGCGTGCGGTCGTAGTCTCACGACAGCAGGGTTGGCAGCTCCGGCGCGGCGGACGACACCTGCGGCGAGACCGATTTGATGTGAATGTCGCGTTGCGGGAATGGGATTTCGATTCCCTTTTCGCGGAAGGTGTCGAAGATCGCGAAGTACAGATCGCTTTTCAGGCGCTGCGGCGTCTGCACCTGGCGGATGGTCCAGACGCGAAGCTCGAAATCGAGCGAGCTGTCGCCAAAAGCCAGGAAAACGATTTCCGGGGCGGGATCGGCAAGCACGTCGGGATGCTGCGAGGCGATGCGGGAGAGAATTTCGCGCACCTCTTTGGGATCGCTGTCGTAGCCGACGCCCACGGGCAGCGAGATGCGGACCTGGCGGTCGTTGGCCGTCCAATTGGTGACGCGCTGATTGATGAAATCGGAATTGGGGACGATGATCACCACGTTGTCGTTGGTTTGAATCCAGGTGCTGCGGCCGCGCAGCCGCACCACGTCTCCGAGCGTGCCGCCCACCTCGATTCGGTCGCCCAGCTTCAGCGGCTGCTCGACGAGCAGGACCAGCCCTGCGACAAAATTGCTGACGATCGCCTGCAAGCCTAATCCGACTCCGATCCCGAGCGCACCGCCGACGACCACGAGGCTGCTCAGATTCACTCCCAGCGATTGCAGGCCGATGATCATGCCTAAAATAAATAGAAGGTAGGACGAGACGCGGGCCACGGCGTAGCGCTGTCCCTCTTCGAGAGGCATGTACGCCAAAATTCGGTGCTCGAGAAGCGTCATCGTAAAGTGGCTCACGAGAATCAGCAGGACGATGAAAATCGCGACCTTCGTGAGGAAAAATGCTGTGATCGGGAGTCCGCCCATGGTGAAAAAGGGCCGCACGAGAAATTCGTGCAAGTGTTTCCCCGCGTCGCCGAGCTGCGGCGCGAACCATGTTCCAAAGATTCCAAAGCCAACCAGCAGTATCAACAAACCAAGCAGGCGGACGCGTGCGCCTCGCGAAACGTTCATGAGTCGCTCCCTCTCTCGAGCACGTTCACCGGTCCCTCACCATCGATGCGCGGCTTGCAGGAACGTTTTGAAGACGGCGCGCCCGAGAATAGATGTTTATGACGCTTGCGGACGAAACGCAAGCTCGGGCCGCATCCCCTTTATGGCGTGGAGGGATTGCTGCGGGAAAAATTCGGGGTCAGCTTGGGGATGAGGAATTCTTCGAGGAAGCCGGCGGCGCCCGAAGCGCCGATTCCGATCAGCGCGCTCTCGAAGGTCAATCCGGCCCCGCGATCGCTCGCCGGGTAATAGGCGTTGGCAATGCCGCTCGCCGCGAAGTTTCCGCCGATATTCGAATAATTGGCCTGCCAGCGCCCATTATCGCCCTTGCAGATCACGGCGGTTGCGATCGAATAGAGAATGCGCGATCGGATCGTGCCAGTTCCCTTATAGAAATAGCGCGGGTCCTGTTTCAGGAGCGAGGGCAAGATGGCGCCGCCGATGAATGTGCCGATGACGTTGTCCGCGTACGAAGCGCCGAAGCGCTTTCCGTATCCCTGCGCCCCCTGGCCGTATCCGCTGTAATAATCTGCCGCCTGCTCGAACCCCGCGACCGCGCCCGTGACGCCGAACGTGACGGGATCGATTGTTTCTTTCCACGCGAGCTGGAATTTCTGCCTTGGGCTCAAAGGAACCGCGTCGGCGACGTAGGTAACGTAGAAATTCGGGACCACGCCGAGCACGCGCTGCTGCTCTTCCGCTTTGAGCTCCACTTTCGCTTCTTCGGCGGGCGAAACGCGGATTTCCGTGACCACGGAGGCGATAGGCATCACGATCGGGGGGGCCGTGTAGTCCTCGCCCGCGTGGAGGATTCCGGAAGATGTTTGGGTACCGAAGCCCGCGGCGATAATAGTGAGCTGGAAGGGACCGGGAGCGACGTTGGCGAAAAAGAATTCGCCGTCGTCGCCCGCCACGACTTCCTGGCCGGGAGATTGGCCTCGGTGGGTAAGTATCACGCGGGCGCCCGGAACGGCGGCGCCACTCTTGTCGACCACGGTCCCGCTGACGATTCCCGAGGATTGCTGCTGCGCGCCAGCCGGGGACTGTTGCGACTGCGCCAGTACCGGATGCGCACAGGGCAAGCCCGCGAGGCTCAGAAAGAAAAAGCTTCCAAGTCCGGCCAACGAAACGCGAATGTTTCGGCTGAAAGATTTCTGCATGCGTAATCTGATACGCCTTACCGCTAATCGTTTATATCGTTCCACTATTTGTTCAGCAAGCTCCGCGCAGGCTTAGGATGCGCGAGCGTCAACTGGAGCTGCTCGATGGTGAGAAAGGAAAGAGCCGGCGGGGCGCCGGCGCTACGCTAACCGACCGCTGGCGAATTGACTTCGAGTGCGCCAATCCGGTAGCGTGGCCCGCAGGCCGCTGGATCGGGCGCGCCGGAGGCTGCCACATGTTTGTCTCGCCGCACGCAATTGCTTTGCTGGCCGCCGGGCCGCATTTCAGTTTTCCGCAGGGAGCTCTTGCCAACGAGGAGATCGCGCTTCGCTGGATTCATATCGTGGCGGGAATCGTCTGGATCGGGCTGCTCTATTTTTTCAATCTTGTGGGAACGCCGACGATGAAGGCGCTCGACGCGCCGGTGCGGGGCAAAGTGTTTCCGGCGCTGATGGAGCGTGCGATGTGGTGGTTCCGGTGGTCGGCGGCGGTGACGGTGCTGGTGGGGCTGCGCTATTTCTGGATCCTTCTGGCGGCGGACGCGAACAACGCGGGGAATCCGTGGCTGGCGTGGCGCTGGATGGGCTGGTGGCTGCTGGTGTGGTTCGCGGCATACGCGCTGATCTATCCGCTGCAGCTGCCGCACGCGGGGATTCTCGATAACGCGTGGGTGCGCACGATTGCGATTGCGGCGATTGTTGTCGCAGCGTCGTGGGCCGCGCTCGCGGTGAATGCGAGCCCGGATTCTTCCAACGCGCACCTTTCGATCAGCGTGGGCGGCGGATTGGGGCTGCTGATGCTGCTGAACACCTGGGGCGTGGTGTGGCGCGCGCAAAAGCGGCTGATCGCGTGGACGCGAGCGAGCGCGGAACAAGGGACGCCGATGCCTGCGGAAGCGGCCCGACTCGCGCGGTGGGCGTTTCTCGCCTCGCGCACGGGATTCTGGATGTCGCTGCCGATGCTATTTTTCATGGCCGCCGCCGAGCACTATCCCTTCCTGAGCGGCATCGCCAGGTGATCTGCCGGCGTTTCCGGATTCGCACCGAGGCGCGGACCGGAATGACGGATGCATGGCAGCGCGTCCTCTCTTCGACTTGGCTTAGGAGAACGACGCGCCTGTGAGGATCGCGAAAAAGAGCCGGCGAGACGCCTTCGAAGTGACTCAGGGCAGGCCGGCGCACGCGAGCGCCGCGCTCAAATTTCGATTGCGCAGCCGCGCTTGCCGACGTTGATGCACTCGGTCGCGCCGAGGCGGTCGGTGAGTCCCGCAGTTTCGTGGATGTGGCCGCAGAAAAGGCGCACCGGCTGCTCGTGCAGCACCCATTCGCGGAGCGCGGGGCTTCCGGCATGCTTGCCGGGCGCGTATTCGTCGAGCTCCGTATCGAGCGGCGGGAAATGGACCACGAGGTAGAGCGGCCGCAGCCCGTCAAACGCCGCGAGCGCCTTGGCGATTTCTTCCTCGGAGTATTCGCCGGGCGTTTTGAACGGCGTGATGTTGCTGTAGCCGAGGCCGGCCCACTGCGTCGCGCCTTTCGCCGATTCGAGCGCGCGCACTTGCCGGTGAAAATCGACGAAGCCGAATCTCTCGCACAGGGCGCGCGTGTCGTCGTGCGTTTCGTGGTTTCCCGGCAGCACCCAGAGGCGCTGGCCGAGCGGCTTGAGCACCTCGCCGCAGCGATCGAGCCCGCGGCCGAATGTGGCGAGGTCGCCCGCGGCGATGTAGAGGTCGGCGGGCTGCGCGACGATGCTTTCGAGCGTCCGCACGTCTCCATGAATGTCGCTGAAGATCAGGATTTTCACGGCGCGTTCTTTTCCGGTGTGTCGGGCTGCACTACAGGCTGCTGCGGGATGAGATGCCGGATGCCGCGCTGTGGCATTCCTTCGGTGAGCCAGCCCTGCTCGATCACCTTGCTGGCGCTGTCGAACACCACTTGATAGGTAAACGGCTGCGGTCCGCGGCGCCCTCCCTGCATCGAGCGATTTTCGCCGAGCTCGACGACGTGCAGGCCGCCCTCGGCGTAGCTGCGAATTACCGGAAAGCGCGCGAATTGCCAGTAGAGGCGCACCTCGGGCATCGCGAAAGCGTGCAGGATATATTGGTCGAGCGGCGAATCGGCGACAAAATAAAAGGCCGGCGGGATCTTTTCGCGCAGATCGAATTGCGAGACATAAATCCCGTTGGGCGTGCGAATCTCGTCGCTCCAATCGAGCAGCGACGGCGGGATCGGCAGCGCGCCCATCCGATCGACCTCGACGTGATGTTCATCGGCAAAGGCGCGCACTTTCAGCATCGCGCGATGGTGCGCGACCGAGCAGAAGAAGAGATAGGCGATCGTGAGGCACGTCCCGGCCTGGCACCATTCCGCGCGCGTGACTGTGAATCCCCAGCCGCGCATGGCGGGCGCGAAGAAGAGCACGGCCAGCAGCGCGCTGATCAGAATCGCAACCCACAGATGGAACGGATACGAAGCCGCTGCCGTGAGCAGCCAGGCGATGAAATCGCCTACCGTGAACGCGATCCACATCTTCAGCGCGCGGCTGCGGCTTTTTGCCGGATCGCGGTAGATCCACGCAGTCACCTGCGGCGCAAGCATGATCGTCGTGAACGCGAAGTCGATGATGAACAGCAAATCCCACGAGTAGCGCTGCTTTGAAATCGGGTACCACATGCGCGTGCCGAACGACGTCATGACGTCGAGCAGGATGTGGCTCGCGATCCCGACGCCGTAAATTATGGTGAGCAGCCAGAAGGGCGGCGCCTCCCAATCGTGCAGTCGCGGGAACCGCCGCTTGAGCAGGTTGAGGACGGGCGGAGTGAGCGCGGCAAGCAGCGCCGCGAAGAATGGCAGCCCCACGAACGAATGCGTGATCGATCGGTGGTACTTCACGATCGCCAGCGGATCGTGATGCGCGATTTGCGCGTACGTCTCGTAGAAGGTGTCGATGTCGGGGAAAACGGCGCCGAGTGTGGCCGCGAAAATCGCAACCTTCTCCTGGCGCTTCGAGAAAAATCCCTTGCCGAGGAGCGCGCCCGCGATTCCGTGTGTTACCGGGTCCATGAAGGAAGTGAACGCGGGAGAGTGTACACGATTCGCCTAATTCAGGCGACTGTTGGGAAATTGTTGCGTCCGCTAGTTTCCAATAAGCTGCTTGTCGGGAGTGTTGGGAGAGTTTCGCGGTGGATTAGCTCCGATAATCCGGCTGACCGGGAACTATTGCGAATTTGCTTTTGGCATTTTGCCAGCCACGGATGCTGGAATGAGTATGGCGATCACTTGGAGTGTGTGTAGGTCTGGCTTTGCGTCAACAGGATAGCGATACTCGAGGTTGTAGGAGAGGATGTCGTGCTGCGGACTCTCCCACTGGGCCATCCAGGAACGGACGGTGGTCCTCGGTTTGGTCGTCGCGTCCTCGAATTGCTGCCACCCACGGACATGCGACGAGGGAATCGAAGGATTCCAGAAATCTGATTTGAGTGGCTTCCATCCCGGCGCGCGAAGCTCGTCGGAAATTGTCTTCAAGGCCGGTTCTGCCGGGTAATCGACATAGACCCTATAGATCACTTGAGGTCTTCCGTGGAAAGCCGTGTATTGAACGTCGAATGCACCGGGCAGAACAACTAGAGATTTAGGGTGATTTTCAGTGTTTCTTGCGCTCTGACCCCAGCACGCGATGCCCGGCACGAAAGCTAACAGAAGCCCCAAGACGCGCATCTTCTGTGGAACGATCATGGTGACCACAGTATAAAGGTTCTGCTGGCCGCGCGGTAATAGGAGACTGCCTCGCCGCTCAAGATTTTAGGTGATTTCGATGAGTGGCGAGCGCTTGGCGACGACTTCGCCGATCACGCGCGCGGAGACGTTGCGGCGCTCGAATGCGGCGAGCGCAGCGGGGACGGCTTCGGGCGCGAGCGACGCGAGAAGGCCGCCGGAAGTTTGCGGATCGAGCAGGAGCGAGCGGAACTCCTCGGGGATCGACGGGGCGAATTGCGCGCAGCCTTCGACGAATTGGCGATTATTCGCGAGGCCGCCCGAGAGGAAGCCGCCGCGCGCGGCTTCGATGGCACCGGGAAGATAGGCGATGCGCGTGGGATCGATGCGAATCGATACGCCGCTGCCGATGGCCATCTCGCGCGCGTGGCCGAGCAGGCCGAATCCGGTAACGTCGGTAACGGCGTGGACCGGTTTTGCGCCGGCGGGGGCTGCGTCGTCGATTTCGTGCAGCGCGTCGGCGGCGTCGCGGTTGAGGCGCGTCATCGAGGCTGTGGAAGCGGCCACCCACTCCGGCTCGGCCTGAGTCTGCTTCAGCGCGGTCGCGATCACGCCGGTGCCGAGCGGCTTCGTCAGCACCAGCGTGTCGCCGGGGCGCGCGCCCACGTTGCGCCAGATTTTCCGCGGATCGATCAGCCCGGTGACGGCGTAGCCGAATTTCAACTCGTCGTCGCGGATCGAATGCCCGCCGACGACCGTGCAGTTCGCCTCCATCATTTTGGCGAGCCCGCCGCGCAAAATCGCTTCGAGCACCTCCGGCGGCTGCGCGGCAGGGAACGCGACAATCGTGAGCGCCGAGATCGGCCGGCCGCCCATCGCGAAAACGTCGCTCAGCGCATTGGTGGCGGCGACCTGGCCGAAGAGATCGGGCTCGTCGACGATCGCTGTGAAGAAGTCGACGGTCTGCACGAGGGCGAGATCGTCCGAGAGGCGATAGACGGCCGCATCGTCGCTCGTTTCGAAGCCGACGAGGACGTTGGGATCATGCTGCGCCGGGAGGCGCTTCAACACATTTTCGAGGATGCTGGGGCTCAGCTTCGCCGCGCAGCCCGCGGCCTTGGCGGTGGTTGTCAATCGGACGGTTTCTGCCACAAACGCCTCCCGAATCGATGGCGGAAGCTATCTCATAAAGGCTCGCGGAGAAAGCGAAGAGTGTCTTCAGGGGCTAAAGCCCAGCCTTCTTGGCTCCTAATGTCGGAGCTAAAGCTCCGACCCCCTAACGAGCATCTATGAGACTTTCTACCAACGCCGCGATTATAGCGCGGCAGCCATGCACAGACAGGATTGTCTGTGCCACGACTACATCGAAACTCGGCGCGATCAGAGGACTTCGAGGAGCACGAGCGACATATCGTCGCGCGAAGAGCCGGAGCGCCAGGCGGCGACTTGATCGAGAATCTCCTGCTTCATTTCGCCGAGCGGCAGGTGCGAAGTCTCGCCCACGATTTTCCGAAGGCCGTCCACGTCGAGCATTTCGCGCCGGGAATTGAAGGCCTCGGTGAGCCCGTCGGTATAAAGGACCACGCGGTCGCCCGGATCGAGATTGACCTGAAGTTCCGCTTCGGGGCCGACTGCATCGTCGAACGCCCCCAGCAACATGCTGCGCGATTCGAGCAGGCGCGGCTCTTTTCCCGGCGTCACCACCATCGCAGGCGGGTGCCCCGCGCCCGCAAAAACCATGCAGCGCCCGCCGCGATCAAGTCGCGCTGCCGCCGCGCTGAAAAGAAAAGACGACCCGCCGATGCTCTGCAGCACGAAACGGTTGAGCCCCCCGAGCATTTCGCCGAGCCCCGCGCCGCCGCGCATTTCCGCCAGGATTTCGGCGTAGAGGCGATTGGCCACCAGCGCCGAGCCGATGCCGTGTCCCGAGACGTCGCACACGAGCAGCGTGAGGTGTTCGTTGTCCTGCGCGCTTACGAGCCCGAAATCGCCTCCGATCGTGCGCACCGAATCCAGAAACGTTTCCACGCGCATGCCGCCCCAGGTGATGGATTGCGGCGCGAGACTTTGTTGCACGCGCACAGCCAGCGCGAGATCCTCTTCAATTTCCTTGTGCGCGCTTCTCGAGCTGCACGTTGGCCTCGCGGAGCTGCTCCTGCGCGCATTTCTGCTCCGAAATGTCGGTGAACATCACGATGCCGAACATGTGGCCTTCGATGTCCTCAACGCTCCGCGAGCTGATGATCACCGGCATCCGCGTGCCATCCCGCTGCGGCAGGACGAATTCGAAGCGGCTTTGGCCGTCGAGCTTGTTCTCGGCGGAGTGCGCCATCAGGTACGCGTATTCGCCGGGCGCGTAAAACTCGGAGGCGAACTGCCCGATGATCTCAGACGCGGGGCTGCCCACCATTTCGGCCATGCGCTCGTTGACGAAAATGATCCGGTGGCACTGGTCGGCGATCAGCACACCCTCGTTCAAAGCTCCGAGGATGCCCTCGACCTGCGCGATCCATTCCGGCTTTTCCAGGTTCACGTGATTCTCTTTTTCAGGCTGCCCGATTTTCACAAGCATTTTATACCGTCCCGCGCGAGCGCCAAAACACCAGCCTCACGGTACAATCAGATGATCGATTGGATGACGGGGGAGGCCGCGCGGACTCGCGCGCAACGATCGAATGTCGTCAAACGGAAAACGCGTGCCGCCCGGGCCAAAAGGCCTGCCCATCGTCGGCGTAGCCTTCGACGTCCGGGGCGATCCCCTCGGCGTGATGCGGCGCTACGCGCGCGAGTACGGCGATATCGTCTGCTTTCACGTGATGATGCAGGACCGCATCCTGCTGAATCATCCCGATTTCATCGAGCAGGTGCTGGTCGTCCAGCAGAGCAAGTTTCACAAGAGCGAACTCACCCGACGCATCACCGGCCGCATGCTCGGCCAGGGCCTGCTGATCAGCGAAGGAGATTTCTGGCGGCGGCAGCGGCGCCTCGCGCAGCCCGCGTTTCACCGCGCGCGCGTGAACGACTACGCCTCCACGATGGCGGGGATTGCCGAAGACCACATCTCGCGCTGGCGCGACGGCGAGGAGCGCAACGTCTCGCAGGACATGATGAGCCTCACTCTCGATATCGCTGTCCGGACGCTTTTCGGGACCACGCTGCCCGGCGAGGCCGAGCAAGTGGGCCGCGCGATGACGTTTCTGATGCGCTACTCGCTGAGCCGCCAGCGATTCCCCGTGCGCATTCCCGAGACGTGGCCGACCCCAAGCAATCGCCGCGCGAATCAGGAGCTCGCGTTCATGGATTCGCTCGTCTACCGCATGATTTCCGAGCGCCAGGCCGCCAACGGCGCGGCCCATCACAACGATCTCCTCGCGCTCCTGATGGACGCGATGGATGAAGACGGCAGCCATATGACGAAGCAGCAGCTTCGCGACGAAGCGATGACGCTCTTCATCGCAGGGCACGAGACCACTTCGCAGATGCTTTCGTGGATGTGGTACGCACTCAGCCAGAATCCCGCGATCGAGCAGCGACTGCACGAGGAATTACGCGGAGTGCTCGGCGGGCGCGCGCCGGAAGTGGCCGACCTGCAGCGCCTGCCCTATCTGCAAGCCGTGATGAACGAATCGCTGCGCCTCTATCCGCCGGCGTACGTTATCGCACGCATGGCGATCGAGCCGTGCCAGATCGGCGGCTACGATATTCCGCTCGGCTCGACGATCCTGCTCGCGCCGTGGGTCACTCACCGCGATCCGCGCTTCTTCGACGATCCCGATACCTATCGCCCCGAGCGCTGGCTCGACGGCCTGATGCAGCGTCTGCCCGCGGGCGCGTATTTTCCTTTTGGAGATGGGCCGCGGCGCTGCATCGGCCAGGGATTCGCGCTGATGGAAGCAGCCATCGTGATCGGCGCGCTGGCGCAGAAATTCCGATTGCAGCTCGTGCCGGGCCACGAAGTGGTGCCCGAGCCGCTGGTCACGCTGCGGCCGCGCCAGGGCATTCGCATGACGCTGCACGCGCGCAGCTGATAGGTGGAAGCGTGAGCCTTCAGGCTCGCGAAAAAGCGCTTGTCATAACGGGGCTTCAGCCCCGGGCTGTCGCCCGGACTCATCAAGCTCCGACCCCAAAACGGCGTGTACGGCTCCTAGTGGACGAACTCGCCGTGGCCGCCATTCGCCCATGGGTCGTACGCCAGCGCGAAGTGGATTCGATCAGCGACCGTCGGATGGCTGTAGAAGAGGAGAACATCCACGGGATTGGGCGCCGGATCGGAAAGATCGACCTTGCCGAGGACCTCAAACGCCTGCGCCGCCACCTGGCCTGAATCGGGCGTCAGACCGTGCGTCACTTCCAGGCCGTACTGATCGGCCTGATGCTCGAAGTAGCGGCTGGCGGCGCTCGTGATCGGATTCGCCGCGAACGAAAAAATGCTCAGCAGCAACAGCAGGGCCGGCAACGACGCCCAATCGTCGACGCCGCGAATCCACCATTTCTGTCCCCATCGCCCGAGCACCCAGCCGATCGAGCGATAGCCGAGATAAAAGAGAATCAGAAAGAAGATCGCCGCGACCGCAATCCCTTTCGGGATATGCTCGAGCACGTAATGTCCCATTTCGTGGCCCACCACGAAAACGATTTCCGGCGTGGTCATTTTCGCGATCGTCGTGTCCCACACCACGATTCGCTTCGACGCGCCGAATCCGGTGACGTACGCATTCAGCTCCGTCGATTTCTCCGAGGCTCCCATCCAGAAGATTCGCTCCGGCGGAATATCCTGCCCCGCCCGCTGCACCAGCTTTTCAAGCGACGCCGTCAGGGCGGGATCCTTCTCCGCGAGCGGCTCGAACTTGTGGAACATGGGATCGATCACCAGCGGTTGCAGGAACACCAGCGCCAGGCCGAGCGGCAGCGATATCAGCCAGAAGTAAAACCACCAGCGCCGCGGGCTTTTGCGAATCACCGCGTAAAGGATGTAGATGAGGATGATTCCCATAATCACGCTGAGGAATTCGCTCTTCGTCCAGTCCCACGCCCACGAGCCCCAGCCCTGCACGGAAAGGCCATATGCCCGGTCGATCCAGTTTTCGTAAATTTCAGCGGGCAGGCCCAGCACATCCATCGTAAGAATCAGCAGCGGCGCAAAAATCACCGCCTGCACGAAACGGTTGGACGCGACTCTCTCCGCCCAGAAACGGTATTTCGGCGCGAGCTTCCATCGCAGGATCAGCCACAGCACAATCAGGCCGTAGACGAAATCGAGGATCGCGAGCCGGAAACGAATCTCGGCGAGGTGGCGCGCCTTTTTGTACAGGTCCGGCGGCAGCGTGTATTGGGTCACAGTTTGCTGCGGCTGTGATTCGGCGGCAGAGGCGAGAGTTTGATTCGCAGGCGATGAGGTCGATGCCTCGCCGCCCTGCTGCGTGGCGAACGACCGATCGCGCTGCTGCAAATCTCGCGCGCGAGCGTGCGCTGGAGTCGCGAAAAGAGTGAGCGTAAGACCCAACACGAGTGCCGGCAGAGCGATCGTCTGTCTTCTCATCAGGATGCCTTTCCCGATCGGCGGTGTGCGCTCCCCATATATCATACTCACAGCCAACTCTGGCATGATGCGGCGCATGACGGGCCCGAGCATGGCCGCTCGGGCGACCGCCCGCCCGGTACAGGTGCCTCTTTGGGATGCGGCGGCGAACGCGAGTTTGCTATCGCGCGGGCACCGCGACTACGATGGATACTTATGAGCGCGTCTGAACGGCTGCTGACGGGAGAACCTGCGATGAAACTGGCCAAGTGGGGCCTCGCGATTTTGCTGGCGTCTCCGATTGCCATTGTTCCGGCTGTTTCGGCGCAATCGCAGGACGCCGCGCAATCGGGCCAATCGCAGGATTCGCTTGCCGCCGCCGCACGACGCGCGCGCGAAGAGAAGAAGGACGAGCCGAAGCCTGCCAAGGTCTGGGACAACGACAACATCCCGAGCAATCCCGGCGCGGTCAGCGTGGTCGGCGATGCGAACCAGGGCGTCCAGGGCCAGGATCAAGCGGCCGGCTCAACCGACTCGAGCCAGCAGGCCCCGCCGGCAGACAGCAAGGACAAGGCCGCGATATCCGCCGAGCTCGATTCCGATCAGCAGCAGCTCAAGAGCCTGAAAACCGATCTCGACTTCGCGCAGCGCAAGCTGGTCCTCGATCAGCAGATGTATTACGGCAAGCCGGACTATTCCTCCGATAAGGCCGGCGGCGCGGCCCTGAAAGACGAGCAGGATCAGATCGCCGCGAAGCAGCAGGAGATCGACGACCTCCAGCAGAAGATCGACGCTCTGCAGGCCCAGGCCGCGGCGGCTGGCAGCGATTCCAGCAGCGGCAATGCGCCCAGCGCCAGTTCACCCGGCACCGACCAGAACCAAAACCAAAATCAAAACGAAGTCCCGCCCCCGCCGCCCCCAAACCCGAATCCGAACTAGCCTCGCCCGAACCTGAACCTTGTTCCGAACTGAACCCGAAAAGCCCGCAAAACCTGCTCAGCAAGCCTACCCCTACTAATTGTATATATTTTTCTTGACACACTAGACCCGACGGCGCACAATCCGGCCTGTTTTACGGGGCGTTTCTTGCTGGACGGGGTTTCGGCGGCGTTTCTCTCCTTCCGCCGCGTGCCCTCACTCACTGCGAGGCGAGACGATGCAATATCTGCCGGGCTGGACCGTGCAGTGTCTCAATCCCGAGTGTCCCGCGCGCGGACACTGGCTGCGCGTGCAAACCACCCAAATCGAGATCTGCTCGAATTGCGGCTCGCCGCTTCACAACGTGCCGCCGCCGCTCCCGCCGCGCTTTCGGATGCGGCCGCGCACGCTTTCCGGCTACCGGCCGCTCGGGCGCCGGCGCTGAGGCGCGCGCAGATCGAGTAGAACGGATAGCGCCACCACGGATGGGCAGCGGCTCAAGCCTTCCCGCCGAAATCGGGATGGCTTCCGTCCCCGCCGCAGTCCCGTCTCATCCAAGCCTCAGCTTGCCCGCATGCGGGTGGGCTCGTGCTTGTCCCGATGCAGCATGACCGTATCGATCTTAAGTTTGCGGGGTGAGCCTAAAAAGGGGAGCGGCCGGTGGGGGGACCGGCCGCTCGGGGCATGGGTGATGGAGGTGCTAACAATCCGAGGGTGCTTCAGGCTCGTGGCTGCCGCGAAGGTTGCCCTTCCTGGACTTACGCCGGTTGCCGCACGGCCCCGAATCTGATGTCATTGTGCCGGTACCATTCGGCACGGTCGATAGGTCGCTCGGTTCAATTCCCTCCGGTACGAACGTACCGGCGAAAACCTTCGCACCCTCTTCGCTCCCTTTTTTGCTCGACATCGAAATTCATCCACGCGCGCGCGTCCGCGGCCGCGCCATAGAATCCGAGCTTTGCGGCTGAGGCCGCGAATGTACTACGATAGCCGCCCGCGATGAGCGAAGGCACAGGCACTCCCTCCAAGCCGACCGAGCAAGCCGGCGAAATGCTTTGGGGATTCTGGTATCCGGCGCTGCGCAGCGACCAGCTCTATGGGCGAAGACTCGCCCGCACGCTTTTGCTCGAGGTGCCTTTGGTGCTGGGCCGCGATTCCGCGGGAAAGCCGTTCGCGCTGCGCGACGTCTGCCCGCACCGCGCCTTCCCGCTGTCGTTCGGCCGCTTCGACGGCGCGAATGTCGAGTGCGCCTATCACGGCTGGCAATTCGACGCGCACACCGGCCAGTGCCGCCACATCCCTTCGCTCACGGCCGATTCGAAACTCAAGTGCGAGCGCATCTACGCGGGTAGCTTTCCCTGCGAAGAGCGCAACGGCTATATCTGGGCGTTCATGGCGAATCCCGAAGGCCGCGCCGCCGCTCCGGGCGATGCGCCCGCCCCGCCTGCGCCTGAACTGCCGACTTTCAGTCCGCGCTACCAAACGGCGCACCTGTGGGCCGACCTGCCGTGCAGCGTCGATCACGGCATCATCGGCCTGATGGACCCGGCGCACGGCCCCTTCGTCCACCAGGCGTGGTGGTGGCGCTCCCGCCGAAGCATACTCGACAAAGCAAAACAGTTCGAGCCGATTCCCAATGGCTTCCGCATGAGCCCGCACGCGCCGTCAGCGAATAGCGCGCCGTATAAAATCCTCAAACTCGTCACAGGCGAGCCCGCGACGACCACCATCGATTTCGTCCTGCCGAATCAGCGCTTCGAACAGATTCGCGCCGGCCGCTACTGGCTTTCGAGCCGCACCACCGTCACTCCCGTCAAGCGCGATCTCTGCCGGCTCGATTTCGTCGCCGCGTGGAATATCCTTCCGTGGTTCCCGATCGTCTCGTTCATCATTAACGTGCTGGGTCCGCGCTTCATCCAGCAGGATACGGAAGTGATCGAGAAGCAGGGGCTGGGCCTGAAATACGAAGATCGCATGATGCTGGTCGATGACGCCGACCGCCAGGCGCGCTGGTATTTCGAGCTGAAGGCCGCGCTGCTCGAATCGCGCCGCACCGGCGAACCCATGCGCCATCCGGTGGCGGGTCCCGTCACGCTCCGCTGGCGCTCATAAGGCGAAACGCTCTCTCTTCGGTCGGCTGCACCAATCCTGTCCTTTGGTCCAGTTGTATGCCCCGGAAAGGTGGCGCATATTCGGTATGCCGGGTGGCACCCGGCTGCCAAGAGCGACTGATTCGGAGCCATTTATGCCGAAGGCAAGGCTCCAACTTGGGGGACCCATGAATCGCTGGATTCGCTACTCGCTGCTGCTTTCCGGAATTTGCGTCACACTCTGCCCCGCGTTGCTTGCGGCGCCTGCTCCCGCACCCGGCATCACCACCGTAAGCTGCCCCGCGAATGAGGACCGAGTGTGGGTCTACGATTCCCTGACGAGTCTCGACGTTGAGGCCAAGCTGCACTGCGGCGACACCGTGCAAATCGTGTCGCGCGTGAAGGGCTACGTGAAAGTGCGAATTGCCAGCGGCGTGGTGGGCTATCTGCCCGACAGCGTCTTCCCGGATTTGCCGCCGCTGACCGACGATCAGGAAAAGCTCGGCGACCACAACGCTGCTCCCACCGAAACAGCTCAGAACGATTCCAGCAGCCTCGCAGCCGTTGCGGCAGCGTATCGCGAGCGCCAGAGAGCGGCTGCCGCTGCGGCCAGTGCTCGTGAGATCGCCGCTGTCCCGAGCGCAGCTCCGGAAGCGGCCCCGGTTGCCGCGCCAAAGCCTTCGCCCTCGGTTGCCATGATCGCCGCGCAGCCCGCAGCGCCTGAAATCGCCGCGACGGTTGCTCCAATGGCGCCACGTGCGTCGAGCCCTGCGAATATTTCAGCGCGTAAGGAGGCTGCCGTTGTGGAGGCGCCGGCCGCGCCGAGGCCGGCACCCACGCCGCGCCGCGCCGTTTCAGTTGCAACAGCTGCGGAAGCAAAGCCCGCAGTGGTCGCCACGCCCGCGCTGGCACCTCAGCCCGCCGCTCCGGAAGGTGCCGCGACCACCACCGTCGCTGCGGCGGCGCCGGGCCCCATGGATCCGCCGATCCCCGCGCCGATTGCGATGCCTGCGGTCGCTGCGCCGGCGGACGCGTCCTTGCGCGAAGTTGCCGCTGTCAGACCGATCGGCACCGATCCCGAATCCGAGGACTATCCAGACACGCTGCCGCAAGACGCCAGCGCCGATCCGAATTGCCGCATCTACTTTTCGGCGTACGGCCTCGGCGCGGAGCAGTACAAATGGCTTTCCGAGGCGCGCCAGAAGCAGTTCTCGGGCATCTGTCCCGCGCCCAACCTCAAGAGCGTCGATTTCGTGATCCTTTTCACGCATGACTCGGATTCGTTTATTTCCGCCATGCCCACGCCCGTCCACACCGACGGCAACGGCTTCTCCGATTTCGATCCCATGACCACCGTCGATACGGCTCTCATGTCCCCCACCGAGGCGGACAAAGCCCGCTACGAACTTGCCTGGGTGTTTCGCGTGAAACGTGGCGCCTTCGACCCGGCCGAATTCTCGCCGCGCCGCCGCCCGCAATATGAATCAACGGCGAAGGGATCGCACGCCTCCACAAAGGCCGTGGAGGATGCCTTCAACTTCATCCAGCAAGGGGCGCCGACCCGCTAGCAGCTGGCGCAGCCGCAAGAGATCAAACGCGAACGCTACCGAGGACTGTTACGTGTCGGCGTAGCGGGATAAATCACGAGCTGGCGGCGGTCGCCCGAGCCTTCGCTCATGGTGCGGACGCCGGGCGCGCCATTCAATTCCAGATGAACGATCCGCCGCTCGCGCGACGACATCGGATTGAAGCGAAACTCCTGCCCCGTCTCGCGGACGCGTTGCGCGGCCACGCGCGCCGAAAGCTTCAATTCCTCGAGGCGCGTCGCGCGGTAATCGCCGCAATCGAAGCGCACGCGATCGTGGAGCTGCGGATTGAGCTTCAGCCAGCGATGCGCCACGTGTTCGAGCGCAAGCAGCAGCTCGGCGTTGCGTTCGAGCAGAAAATCCTGGTCGGCGCCCCGAAACGCAACGACCAGCGCGTCGCCGTCCGGCCCGCCTTCGGTCTGAACGATCTCGTATTCGATCTCGAGCTGCATTTCGCGCACCACCAGATCGACGAAACGCTTCAGCTCGCCGGCCGCGCGCTCGCGGTCGAGAGGGATATCGCGCGGCGGCTGTTCCCGGCGCGCGGGACGCGATTGATTCCTGGGCGGAAAAGATCCTCGCTGTTCGCTCATTCTTTTTTCTTGGCCTTGAATTTACTCCGCGATGGAAGCGGTTGCGATCGATTCAAATACCACTGCTGCACCACGCCGATCAAGTTGCTTGTGAAGTAGTAGAGATTCAAGCCGCTCGAGAGGTTGAAGAAAATGAATCCCATGAATACCGGCATCAGCATCATCATTTTTTGCTGGGCCGGGTCGGCCGTCGCCGTCGGAGTGGGCGTCATTTTCGTCATGAAATACGACGTAATCACCATCAGGATCGGCAGGATGTAGTAAGGATCCTTCGAAGAGAGGTCGTGAATCCACCAGATCCACGGCGCGTGCCGCAGCGCGATCGCGCCATTCAGCATCCGGTAGAACGACCAGATCACCGGAATCTGCACCAGCATCGGCAGGCAGCTTCCCAGCGGATTGATGCCCTCGCGCTGGTACACCGCCATCACCTCTTCGTTCATCTTCCGCTTCCGCGGATCGGACATCGAATATTTCTTGTACTTATCCTGAATCGACTTCACTTCCGGCGCCACCAACTGCATCTTGCGCGCGGAGTGAAATGTCCAGATGCGAATCGGCAGCAGCAGCATCGTCAACGCCAGCGTGAATACGACGATGGCCCAGCCGTAATTCGGGATGTACTTGTGCATCCACTCGAGGACGAAGAGCAGCGGTTTGGCAATCACGCCGAACCAGCCGAACGACACCAGCTCTTCGAGCGACGGATGCACTTTGCCGAGCAGCGCCAGGTCCTTCGGCCCCACGTAGGCTCGCAGTTTCACGGACCCGGGATTCATCCCGCCGACGGCCATTTCCGCCTGCGGTTCGCTCACCGCCTGGCCATTGGCGGTCGAGTGGCGCCATTGCTGCCAGCTCCACAGGGAAATATCGGAGCCGGCGGGAATGAAAACCGCGGCAAAAAACTGATCCTGGATTCCGGCATATTCCATGGGACCAGCCTCTTCGAGCGGCTCGATCTGATTTCCCGGCGTCCCCAGCTTCTTGAACGCCAGCGTATTCAACTTGCCGTTCTGCTTGTACATCACGCTGACGAACTGCGATTCCCTGAAGGCGGCTCGGTCGCCGAATCCGCCGCGCCAGGCGATGCTGGCGGGCAGCGGCTTGCCATCGAGCGTGGCGACGACTTCGACCGATAGCTGGTAGTCCTGCGTGAAACTCAGCTTCTTGGTGACGTCGAGGTGGCCGTCGCTCCAGTGAAACGTCACCTGCACGGGCGCGGAGACGGTCCCCGTGGACGGCGTCATCTCATACAGCGCGGAATTCGCCTCCGCCTCGAGCTGCTTGTCCGCAAGCCCGATCGAGAAGGGCCAGCCGAGCTCCTGCGCAGCGTCGGGATTGATGAGATCGAGCGGACGCGGCGGTGTCTCTTCGTCTAGATACTTTTTCAGCTCCCAGCTGCGCACCACGCCGCCGCGGTTCGAGAGCTCGATGCGATACACCGTGCTGTCGACCACGAGGTTCGTTTCGCCCTTCGCCTCGACGGGCTTCGTAACCACCCGATGCGCGGGTGCGGCGGGAACAGCCGCCATGGTGGCTGTCTTCGAGCCCATATTCTGCGCGGGCGCGGTCTGGACCGCGGGTGTGGCCGGCTTCTGCGGCGGGATCGGAGGCTGGAAGTAATGAATCCAGATGAAAGTGACGGCGACAACCAAAAGAACGAAAACGATGACGCGGGTCTGCTCCGACATCTCCTTCACTGCCGCAGCTCCCGTCCGCGCAGGCTGGCCGCCGGCGCCTCGGCAATCCGCGTGTGGTTCGCGGTTTCCGCGGCCGCCTCAGCGCCGTCGTCCGGCGATGGCGCGAGCCCTGGAAGTTCTTCGGGCACGGGATCGAATCCGCCCTGTGTGAAAGGACGGCATCGCAGCAGCCGCTTGATGGCGAGCGCGCTGCCCCGGCGAGCGCCGTGGCGCGCAACCGCTTCATACGCGTAATTCGAGCAGGAGGGATAGAACTTGCACGCGCCGCCCACAAACGGCGCGAGCAGCATCATGTAGAGCCGAACGAGAAACAGCAGCGTCCACGCGCTCAGCGATTTCGCCGCCGCGTTTACTCCGCGCGCTTTTCCATGCGCGGCAGCAGCGCCAGCAGCTCGCCTCCCAGCGCCAAGAACTTCGCCGTCGCTGCCGAGCTGCGCGGATGAATCACGATGTCCCATCCCGGGGCGATCTCCTGTCGGTGCAATCGTAAGGTTTCGCGGAGCCGGCGGCGGATGCGATTGCGCCTCACCGCGCTTCCCAGCGCCTTCTTGATGCTCCAGCCGAACCGGCTGACGTCGAGGCCATTGGGGCGAAGAAAAACCGTGAACTCGCGGCTCGTCCGCCGCCGCCCTTCGCGATACACCGCGTCATATTCGGCGCGGCGCACCAGGCGGCAGGCGCGCGGCAAATCGAGACGCGGCTCGTCAGACGCGCGTGAGACTGTGGCGTCCCTTCTTGCGGCGCTGCGCGAGTACTTTGCGTCCACCTTGGCTCTTCATGCGTGCGCGGAAGCCGTGTTTCTTGTGGCGGGCGCGCACGTGCGGCTGAAATGTCCGTTTCGGCACCGATCTATCTCCTCTGCTTGGTTGGCCCTTCTCGGCGGCGGACTGCGCGCTCGGATACGATTCGAGGCCTAACGTGAATTACGTAGTGTAAGCGACGGGAGTTACACGGTCAAGGAACGCTCGCTGCGATCGTCGGTAGCGATTGCCGGCCGTTTGAAATTACACGCCGCTTTTGCGGGATCAGGCGCCACGCCAGGCCGGCTACTTTTTCGGGCCCAGCACTTCCCTCGCTTGCTTGGCGTCTTCGGCCCGCACGAGCAGCCTGACGCCGCCCATCCACAGGCCGGGCTCGGTGCCGCCCGCGTCGTCGGCGCTGACCATCGAATCGATGCCGGCGGCCTGGAGCGCGCCGCGAGCGAGCTCCGCTTCGAGTTTGTCTTGATAGTCGCCTATGACGACCAGTTCAGTGTTTTCGGTTTTCTTCATGGGCTCGTCTCAACTCAATCTACGGAAGTGCGCCCGCCTCATCAGCTGAGCCGGCTTGATTTTCTCATACACGATAGGGTCATGCTAAAGAAACACAGAAGATCGAGCCGCATGCTCTGGTTCCCGTCTGGCGGTAGAGCGGCGCCGCTTAGAAGCCGGTCGCGCCGAAGGCCTGCTTCACGTGGGGCTGGAACAGATACCACAGAATCCACGCGTAGATCGCGGCGAAAATCAGCCGCCGGATCAGAAACACGAAGAAGAAAACATGCATGTGCCCAAACGGGCTGATGATCGAAAGAACTGAGCCGAGCAGGCCGATGCCTGTCAGCACGATCGTGATGATGCGCGCCCAGTTCTTGAGCTTCAATAAGCCCACGCCGACTACGATGTCCACCGCCGCGGATATCAGCAGAACAATCGCCAGGAAAGCGGCGCCCACTCCCGCCAGCGCGCCCATGCGCGATGCGCTCATCGTCGATACGAGCATCCCGCCCAGCAGACTGAACAGCGCGCCCACCACCAGCAATCCGGCACCGATAAATGCCAGCACCGCGAGAATCGTTACGCCAGTCGGACGCTGCATCATGAGCTCCTTCGCGCGAGGTGGTCGGCTGCGCTTATGATTCGTTCTCCCGGGATGCGCCCATCGCGCCCCTGGGATTTCGCGCGAAGGTACCGCCAAGCCTGTCGGCGGTCAAGCCCAAACACGCCCGCGCACGGCGGATCGACCGGGAAATGCGCCTTTGGGCCGAACGCCATCGGGTGTAGACTCCCAGCCGGTCCCGCGATAACGCTCCGCCCCGGTTTCGCCAGAATCCGGCTCTCTTAAGGAGTTCCACAGTGAGCAGGCCAGCAACGGGCCCGGTGGTAAAGCATCTTCGACCCTCCGGAGCGGTTTTCATCGGCTTGCTGCTCGCATGCGCGGGCACCGGATGGCTTCCATCCGCGCGCGCCCAGTCGGCATCGCCGGCGCAGACTCCGCCGCCCGCTTCACCTTCGGCCTCGACTTCGCCACCCTCGCAGGCCCCGGCTGCCAACGCTCCCGAAATGAGCACGCACGATAATCCCGTGCCGCTCGAATCGCGCGTGAACCTGGTGCCGGTTCGCATCGTGGTGCGCGATTCGAATGGGAAAGCCATTGCCAACCTGCATCGCGAGGATTTTCAGCTCTTCGAGGACGGCAAGCCCCAGATCGTCTCGAATTTTACGGAGGAAACGCCGGCGTCGCTTTCCGGAGCCGCCGGGGCGAGCGCAGCCGAAAGCAAAACGGGCGAGATAGCGGGGCGACCGGCCGCGGCTTTCCTGCCTCCCGGACGATTCGTGGCGCTGCTTTTCGACGATCCGCACCTCAACCTGCAGGACCTGATGCGGGCTCGCATCGCCGCGATGAGCTACGTCGAGAAATTTCTGGCGCCCACTGATCGCGTCGCCGTCTTTACTGTGTCCGGACAAATGCAAACCGATTTCACGGACGATCGCGCGAAGCTCCGCGCAAACCTTGCGGAGCTGCTGCCTCGCGGGGTCACGGCGGGCGATCCCTCCACTTCCGCTGACTGCCCGGTGATGGACTACTACGAAGCGGTCGAGATTCAGGATCACCACGATCAGACCGTCCTCGACGTAGCCACGCAGGACGCGGTCGCGTGCCTCGAATCAGAGTCGGCCACCTCGCCGTCGCAGCAGAGTCCGGGCGCCCAGGCTACTCTGATCCAGCAGGCGCAGACGCTCGCCGAAGCGACGGCGCTGCGCATGGAGGAAATGGGCGATGAAGAGACGGAATACGCCCTGCGCCGCCTCCGGGAAGTCGTTGACCGCATGTCGGTATTGCCGGGGCAGCGCAGCATCGTGCTGATCTCGCCCGGCTTCATCTACCCGAATCGCGAAGTGGAGTTTTCGGATCTGGTCGACCAGGCCATTCGCCAGAACGTGTTCATCAATACCCTCGATGCGCGAGGACTGTACGTTCCCGATCTTGGCGACATCTCGCAGTCCACCAACGACCCCAACCCGGTGACGGCGGGCTATCGCAGCAGGCTGCATCTCGACGGTCAATCGTCTCAAGTGGAAGTGCTGATGGATCTCGCCTCGGAGACGGGCGGCATGTCGTTTCACGACAACAACGATCTCGGCGCCGGCCTGCGCGAACTTGTCTCCGCGCCCGACGCCTATTACCTCCTCGCGTTCGTGCCGCAAAACCTCAAGTACGACGGCCACTTCCATTCGATAAAAGTCAAGCTGGCGGAAAACAACAGATACACGATCCAGGCCCGCAAGGGATTCTACGCGCCGAAACACGGTGAGACGCCCGAGCAAGTGGCGGCGCGCTCCATCCAGGACGCGCTTTTTTCGCAGGAGGAGCAGCACGGATTGCCCGTTGCGCTGCAGACGCAGTTCTATAAAACCGGCGCGACCGACGCAAAACTCGCGGTCCTCGCGCACGTCGATCTCAAGCACGTCCGCTTCGATAAGGCCAACGGCCGCAACGACAATGACCTCACGGTGGTGGCCGCGGTCTTCGACCGCAACGGCAACTACGTCACCGGAACGCAAAAAGTGATCGAGATGAAGCTGCGCGACGAAACGCTCGCCAGACTCAGCCAGACGGGCGTGACGGTGCGGACGAACTTCGACGTGAAGCCGGGAGATTACGTCGTGCGCCTCGTGGTGCGCGATTCAAATGCGGCGCTGCTCGCGGCGGAAAGCGGATCCGTGGAGATTCCATATTAGCGACGCGTCCAGTGAACGCTTGTCAGGGTCGAAGTTGCTCGTTAGGTGTCGATGTCGCTCATTAGGGGTCGGAGCTTTAGCTCCGACACTCGAGGCGAGGAAAAGGTGGGCTTTAGCCCCTGAAGGCACTCTTAGCCTGTGCGGCGAACATTTATGGATTGCGAGGGAGGTGCACGATGACCATTCGGCAAGTCACGCGATTCCTGCCGGCCATTGCGCTCGCAATGGCGACGTCCGCCGCTTTTTGCGTGCCGGCGCGCGCGCAGCAGCAGCCGCCTCCGCCGCCGCCGAGCGACCAGACGCCCGCAGCGAACACAAACGCGGCGCCACCCGAAACCCCCGCAAGTTCGACGCCCGTGCTCCACGCCGAATCGCGAGTGGTCCGCGTCGACGTGATCGTCACCGACAAGAAGGGCAATTACATCCACGACCTCACGCCAAAAGATTTCCGCGTCTACGACAACGACAAGGAGCAGCAGATCGTCAACTTCTCGTTCGGATCGTCCGAAAGCGCTGCGCAGGTTCCCGAGCGCCACTACATGGTGCTGTTCTTCGACGATTCGACCATGGATCTCGGCGATCAGGCCCGCGCCCGCCAGGCGGCGCTGAAATTCATCGACGCCGACGCCGGGCCCGACCGCGTGATGGCCGTCGTCGATTTCACGGGCGCGCTGCGCATCATCCAGAATTTCACCGGCGATCCCGCGCAGCTCAAGCGCGCCACCCAGTATGCGAAGGCGTCCGCCGTTTCGCCCAACGATCCCGATCTCCCATCGGGAAACGCGCAGGCGGGCGCGCTGGGGCCGAGCCTCTTCAACAGCGGAAATGATTTCGGCGTCTACACGCTCCTGCTGGCGATCCGCACGCTGGCCAAGGATCTGGCCGCGGTTCCCGGCCGCAAGAGCGTGGTGCTGTTCACCGAAGGATTCCCTCTGACGCCCGACGCCGAGATCGAACTCACCGCAACCGTCTCCGCATGCAATCAGGCGAACGTCGCAATCTATCCGCTGGATGTGCGCGGGCTCGTCGCTCCCATGCCGACCGGCACGCAACTCCTGCGCCAAGCCGCCCCGAGCGCGGGGCCGCATCTCGTCCTCGCCGCGTTCCCACAGAAAGGTGGCCCTGGCGGCGGGGGTGGCGGAGGTGGTCGAGGCGGCGGTGGCGGCGGCGCTCCGGGCGGGGGTGGCGCTCCCGGTGGAGGAGGCGGTCGAGGCGGAGCGCCGGGCGGCGGAACAGGCGGTAAGGGCGGAACACCCGGCGGTGGCGGCGGTATGCCTTACCGCCCGTACTCGCCCTACGGCACAAATCCATACGGAACCACGCAGCCTCAGGCGATTCTCCCAACTCTTCCCGATTCCGGCACCGCGAGCCAGTCAGTGATGTACGCGCTCGCCGACGGCACCGGCGGATTCCCCATCCTCAATACGAATGATCTCCTCGGCGGCCTCGCCAGGATCGCGCAGGAGCAGGACGAATATTATTTCCTCGGATACGCGCCTTCGGATTCGCCCGATGGCTCCTGCCACACGCTGCGCGTCAAAATGGACCGCGGCGGATTCAAAGTGCGCGCCCGCACCGGCTACTGCACCGCGAAGCCGAAAGACATGCTGGCCGGCAAGCCGGTCGAGAAGGATCTCGAAGCTGACGCCATCAAGGCGGCGGCCGGCGCAATCGGCGGGACGATCGAGGCGCCGTTCTTCTACACATCGTCCACCGAAGCGCGCGTCAACGTGACGATGGAAATTCCCTCCTCCTCGGTGCAATTTTCCAAGGACAAGGGAAAATACCACACGGACATCAACGTCCTCGGAATCGCTTACGCGCCCGATGGCTCGGTCGGGGCGCGCTTCAGCGATCAGGTGACCTACGACTTCGAAAAGGACGAGTGGAAGCACTTCCTCGAGTCGCCGATGCGCTATCAGAATCAGTTCGCGATCGCGCCGGGAAAATACCGGCTCACGGTTGTTCTCTCGGCCGGCGGCCAGGATTTCGGAAAATACGAGGAGCCGCTGGCAATCGATCCCTACAACGGCAAGTTCAGCTTGAGTGCCATCGCGCTCAGCAATCAGATCCAGCCCGAGGCGGGTATGGGCGGCGAGATCGAAGCCGACCTGCTGGCCGATCGCACGCCGATGATCGTCAACGGCATGCAAGTGGTTCCCTCCGGCAGCAATCGCTTCAAGAAGACGGACTCGGTCGCGCTGTACGCGCAGGTTTACGAGCCCAAGCTCGCCGATCCGAATCCTCCGGCGATTCGCATCGCCTTTCGCGTGGTCGACGTGAAGACCGGCAAAAAGGTATTCGAGGCGTCGAATATCGATCCCTCGAAAGCGATTCAAAAGGGCAGCACGGTCGTTCCGATCGGCCTGATGGTTCCCGTGAAAGATATTCCGCCGGGAAATTATCGTCTCGACATGCAGGCCTACGACACAACCGGCGGCCTCACCACAATCCGCACCGTCCAATTCGTGGCCGAGTAGCGCGGAGAGGCTGGCCCGAGCAGCAGCCTTCGCGTTCTCGTGGCCTCCGTGGAACTACCGTGCCGTTGCCGTATTTTCCTGCAACAAATACCGCATTATCACTACTCCCTTCGGGAGGTTAAATAGGGGTTAAATGAACACGAAATGGCCGCTTTGGCCGTTTCTTGCACGATGCCGACCCACCGAGAACGAACCGAGCGAGCCTTCCGCGCGTATATGGACCTGCTCGACGCCGAAGAACATCTCAAGGATGCGCTGAAGTTTCCGCTCCAGCTAGCCGGCCTGACGGTCGAGGGGTTTCGTCTGCTGGAGATGCTGCACCGCGAGGGCGCCTTGCCCATCGCGCACATCACGAAGAGGCGCGGGCGAAGACGGGAAAGCACGCTGGAGGTGATCGGGCGGCTCGAGAAGCGCGGATGGGTGCGGAGGGCGATCGTCAAGCTGCCGCCAGTGAGTTTCGGACGCGCCCACTTGCCGAAGTCCAAAAAGGACGTTCCGAGGGAGGGCCAGAAAATCGCGGTCGCGGGTTTGACGGCCTTCGGCAAGAGGCTGATCGGGGATGTTCTGGTGAACTATTCGAGAGTGTTCGAGAGGATCATGCGGGGGATCGATGGACGCGAACAGACGTCGCTGAGCCGGATTTGCCGCAAGTTGCGCGCGGGCGACCCGGTGAAGTTTTTCCGAGAGATTCGGATGATGGACGAAGAGGAGGAAGCGGCGGAACTGAGCGAGAAGGCGACGGCTGAGTTGGAGCGGCTCACGGCCCGAAGGCGAGCGCCGAGTCGAGAGTTGAGCCGGATTGGCCGAAAGCTGCGGGCTGCGGGAGGGGGATGTGATCAAGTTCTTGCGAGAAATCAGGCTGGAGGAGATCGGCGGGGAGTGAGGGCTGCCCCGTGACGAAACGCCGATCTTCCATTACGATCTTCCCGAAGGAGTTTCCCGATGTGCAGGAATATTAAGGCGCTCTACAATTTCGATCCGCCCGTCACCGCGGACGAGGTCCGCGCCGCGTCACTCCAATTCGTCCGCAAAATCACAGGATTCAACAAGCCGTCGCAGGCCAACGAAGCCGCGTTCACGCGCGCCGTCGACGAAATCGCGCACATCTCGCTCAATCTTCTCCAGTCGCTCGAAACTACCGCGCACCCCAAAAACCGCGAAGAGGAAGCCGCCAGAGCAAGAGCCCGCGCCGTTGAAAGGTTCGGTGCCTAGCTTTGGGTCGCTCTTTCAGATCATTCCATTCGCCTCGGCTTCCGGCCGGGGCGGCTTGAGAAAGCTAAGTTTCTTATGTCTCGGAAATTTCGAGATAAGAGCGGAACGGCGGATTTATCTCATACCGCCGGTTTTCCTCGTTCCCGTCGATAAACCGATCGCTCAAGACTTTGTTCTTCTTGAGCTCGCGAGGCTCATCTGAGTAGGCGAACAAGCGGTCTGATACTTCGACTCCCAAGAACGATAGTTTCACCAAATGATCAACCACATCATCGACTTGCTCGGCCGGTATAGAGGCCTGAGAAACTAACCGCAGCGCATGGCTCTTTGGCAGGATCGCAGGGGCCCCCACAAACTCAAATAGCACGGATTCCAGTTGAGGAACAGTTATCCCGTTCTCAACCAATATGGAATCAAGGGCATATTGCGAGTATTGTTTCTCCCCGTCGATGACGTCTTTCTCCTCAACCCTGTCATGTTTTCGGTTAACCGCAAACGAGACCACCGCCTTTACAAAATAAACAATGTCTCTAGGTCGCTTCAGTATTCGCGAAGTGAGGTATTCTCGAGTCGGAATCCCTTTAACCTGAGGGCAAAAGTACCTGCGCCACATAGTGGATGGATCACTCCCGGGGCCATGAGCCGTTACGTATCGCTCCTCGATGACGCGAAGAAGAAGTTCGGAGTCTTCCCACCTAATCCGCGTGTAAGCGAGTTTGTCGGGCTCACGAGCTGCCGTGATAACGCGCTCGAAAATGTCGCTTCGCAGGAAGATCGCGCTGTTGAACTTGGCCTTTGCTCTTATCCGGTCGCCCCGATTGAGTTCTTCGCCGACCCTGTTTGTGGCCGTTAATAGGCCTAAGAGAAAGTCGGCAAGCTGCTCCAGATCCGTATGTCTTGTCCACGGCTTGTCTAGATTGTCGATCAGGAGTAAGACCTCTCGCTTCCTACTTAGTACCTTCGCAAGAGTGGTTCTGAGTTTTGCCAGAGCTCCTATATGCAGTGCTTCCGAGATGCCCGCATGAAACGTCTCGCTGCTCTCCGAGACTGATACAGTCTCAAGGGACCTTACGATTCTCTCTAACCTGACGATAAACTCGCCGCCGAAGGCCTGTTTCTCGTCCTCCAGTAGGTCAATCAGTTCTTTTGACTCCGGGTTGGCGAGCTCCCATAACGTCTGCTCGGTAATCTGGTTTGCGGCCGCTCGGGCAAGCTCGGTATACAGCATGTATTTCCACAGACTCTCGATTACGTAACCTTTGTGATCGCGGATCTTGTGACCTGCCCCCCGTTTTTGGTCCAGTCATAAGTTAGCATTCCGGGGTTCTTGCACATCCGAACCTTCCCGCGCCGGGGTGATGAAAACGACCGGCGTGGGGGAGACACCGGTCGCGCGACGGCACTCGCCGCGAACTCTTCCCGGCGTCAGATACCTCAGCCAGCTGTGTGGGCGTACCGTGTTGTAATCCACCCGCCAGTCCTCGATCACCTTCCGTGCGTGTCGGAGATCCACGAACCAGTTCTGATTCAAGCATTCATCGCGGAACTTCCCGTTGAAGCTTTCGATGAACGCGTTCTGCGTGGGCTTGCCGCGCTCGATGAAGTGCAGCGCCACCTGATTCTGATAGGCCCATTGATCCACAACGCGGCTGGTGAACTCCGTTCCATTGTCTACCTGGATGGCCGCCGGTGTTCCACGTCGTTCTCGCAGCCCCTCCAGTACCCGCACCACACGCAGACCGGGCAGCGACGTGTCCGGTTCGATCCACAGGGCCTCTCGCGTGAAGCCATCCATCAGGTTCAGTGTTCGGAATTTCCGCCCGCCGGCCATTTCGTCATGTGTGTAGTCCATCGTCCACATCTCATTTGCACGCGTCGGAAGCGCCAACGGTACCCGCGCTTCAGATCGAAATTTCTTGCGCTTCCTACGCTGCATCGCCAGCCCCTCCTCCCGGTACAGCCGATACACTCGCTTGTGGTTGACACGCCACCGCAGCGTTCCATTCGCGGTCTTTTCCCGGCGCAGGAAAATGACCTGACCGGGGTTTTTTGTACCAGCTGGAGTGAGAGAGAATTCACTCTGGAGGGAAGCTGGTATGCCGATGAAGAAATACAAGCCGGAGCAGATTGTGACGCTACTGCGGCAGGTTGAAGTGGAACTGGCCAACGGGAAAACCACACCGCAAGCCTGCAAGGAAGTCGAGATCACTGCACAGACGTACTACCGCTGGCGGAAGGAATTCGGCGGATTAAAACTCGATCAAGCCAAACGGCTCAAAGAACTGGAGCGGGAGAACGCCAAGCTGAAGCGTTTGGTGGCGGAGCTGTCGCTGGAGAAGCAAATTCTGAAGGATGTGGCAGAGGGAAACTTTTAAGCCCTGAGCGGCGACGGGGCGCGATCAGGCATGCTCGCGAGAACTATCGAGTGTCGGAGCGGCATGCCTGCCGGCTGCTGGGGCAGTGGAGAGGGACACAACGCTACGAAGTGCTCTACCGAACCGACGAAGATGCGTTGACGCGAGAGATCGTGGCGCTGGCCAGCGAATACGGACGCTACGGCTATCGGCGGATCACCGCTCTGCTGCGGGATCGCGGTTGGCAGGTAGGCAAGGATCGCGTGCAACGGATCTGGCGGCGCGAGGGGTTGAAAGTGCCGCAGAAACAAAGGCCCCGAGGAAGGTTGTGGTTGAACGACGGATCGTGCCTTCGGCTGCGGCCGGAGCGAGCAAACCATGTGTGGAGCTACGATTTCGTGAGCGCAATGACGCACGACGGAAGAACGCTACGGATGCTGACGCTGATTGACGAATACACGCGGGAGTGTCTGGCAATCCGCGTGGCGAGAAGGCTGGGGAGGTACGAAGTGATCGAAGCGCTGGCGGACGTGATGCTGTATCGAGGAATCCGGAAAATATTCGTTCGGACAACGGCCCAGAGTTCGTGGCTGAAGAACTGCGGAAGTGGCTGGCCAAGGTGGGCACGGGGACGCTGTACATCGAACCGGGGAGCCCCTGGGAGAACGGCTACTGCGAAAGTTTCAACGGAAAGTTGCGAGACGAGTGCCTGAACGGAGAGATTTTTTATTCGCTGAGGGAGGCCCAGGTAGTGATCGAGAAATGGCGAGTGGTCTATAACACGCTGCGTCCGCACTCGGCGCTGGGGTACAGGCCGCCGGCTCCGGAGGCGTTCGCGCCGCAAATGGCGGCTCTCCGGTCGCCTACGGCTCCCTGCGAGCCGCCATTTGCACCCTTGTCCGATGAGGTTGTGATGTAGACTCTCTCATTCACCGTGGTACAAAAACTCGGGCTGGTCACGGGAACTCCGGCCTCCGCCTCCTTCAACACCCCGACAATCTGTTCTTCACTAAAACGGCTTCTCTTCATGGCGCTTCTCCTCTCGCGGTTTTATACCCGGAGAAGCTAACTTTTGGCTGGACTAATTTTCGGGGAGCAGGTCACTTGTAGCCTGAAAATAGCCTCACAAGACCTTCGATCTCATACCCGACAGGCTTGATGAGACATACAAGGTGATTGGGGTCAGGGGCCTTAATCGACTGCACATAAAGAAGATTAGCCGTCTTTCCTGTTCCCTTCCGTCCTACGAAGACTCCTTGCGTTCCGTTGATCAAGTCCATAGTGACCGTCGTTTCAATAAAATAGTCGCTCAAAGTTGCTGATTCATTTTCAGCTATGTAATCTCCGAGCTGAAGGTGAAAATCCTTGAGTTCGGTAGCAAGTCGCAAGGCATGTGCGTAACTAGCCGTTACTCCGCTGACCTGCTTATGCTCTTTTGTAATTGGTTGCAGCCACGCTTCTGTCAGCATGGCGGCCTCAGCCTGTGTCGTGTAGTACTGCAACGAGTCCCGATAATCTATCGGAGCGAGCATATCGTTCTGCTCGGTTAGCATTAGGGTTTTTACTCCCAAACCTCGCGCCAAACCGCTAATGAGGGCATATTTGGCATTGTGTATCTTGAATCCTTCGCGCGCGTGGCTCAGATAATGAGTGGCCAGCCCTTTCGCATTCCATAGTTGTTGGGCAAACCAGTACAAAGGCTGAATGGTTGTTTCTTTCGGGTCGTGAATGATAAGTGGGATGTGGGAGTCCTCGAGAGTGCGGGTAATGCGGACACTGGACTCCGTATCGTGCCGACTCTTGAGATACAGGAGATGGACGTTCCCTGATTCGGGCGAAAGCAAAGGTTCAATCGATTTCGCGAAGATGGTGTCGCTCGGCGTCAGGTGTGGGTTCTCTTCAAAAAACGAGTCAATAATTTGCTCTGAATTAACATACGGCGAAAATCCGATTGTAGTTAAGAGCCGAAGTTGCTCGAATTCTTTCTTTGCATCGACGTAAGTTTCGTCGCGGATCAACCAAATCCGTTTGTTTGATGCTATCGCATAGCCGATCTCAAACATTACGTTTGGATTTATCGAAGTTACGTCGGCACAGAAAAAATTGCACTGATCTATGGCCTCGCAAATCTCCGAAATAATGTATTTGCCGTTACTTTGAAGTTTCTCCCAGCTCTGTATCGTTGTGGTTTGCGTCTTGTTATTACTCCGAGCACTAAATTGGTGACACTTTTCAACGGGCAGCGTATTGGACATGGCGTTCGCGAAAGTAGTTCTTCACCAACTTGGGTCTGGCCTGTGTGATCCGAAGGTAAGAGCGAACGTTGTCCATCATTTCCTGGACGTTTACGGGACGGACACGGCCCAGGGCATTGGTCTTCACATCCTGGTTCAGCAATTCATCGGGATTCAGTTCCGGACTGTACGACGGCAAGCAGAATATCCGAATCTGCTCAGCGTGCTCGGCCAGCCAACGGCTCACCGGTCGCGACTTGTGTACCGGATGGCCATCCACAATCAGAAACACCTTCCTCCTGGTCTTCCGTGTCAAGCGCAGCAGGCGGCGGAGAAAATTCAGAAACACCCGCGCCGTGAAACGCTGACGGAAAATCATGAAGGCCAATCGCCCGCGATTGGTAATTGCAGAGATCATGTTGCAGCGAAAACGCTGGCCGGTGCCGAACACGACCGGCGTCTGTCCGCGGCGTCCGTAGCTGCGTCCCGCTTGGTGATCCGAACGCAGTCCCATCTCGTCCAGCCAATGAATTTGGGCCTTAAACCGTCGCGCCTGTCCGCGAATCGATGGGTATTCTTCCGCCAGCCATTTCCGCACGGCCACAGGATTTTGCTCGTACGCTCGTCGCACCGGCTTCTGCGGAGTCAGCCCCCAGGCTCGCAAATAGCGCCCCACCGTCCACACCGAAACCTGCAGATCGAATTTTCGCGAGAGCAACTGTTGCACCGCTTCCCTGGTCCACAGCGCAAAGGGCAAGCTCAACTGGTCCGGGCAACCACTGAGAATGTGACGCACCGTCGTGGCTGCTTGATGTGGTGCCAATCGCGAAACCGGAGGCCGTCCGCGGCGCTGTGCTTTCAGTGCCCGACGCCCTGCGCGTTCCACCAGCCCCATCCAGCGGCTCACCGTGCCCCGCGCTACCCCGAACACCCCAGCGGCCTCGGTTTGCGAAAGACCCTTTTGAACGGCCTCGACAACTCGCCGGCGAAGGTCTTCTTGGGCTTCTCCCGGCAGCGAGCGAGCATCCTGTTTTTCCATGCCCGACACACTACCACATTACTCCTCGAATGTCATCTATATTATGCTCCGATTAGTAATTGCTTGGATAGCCGCGGCAATCGTTTCCGGAATACTCGGCGGCAACGAGGCGTAAGCAAAAAAACCTACCGGCAGGCGGCTCTCGGCGGTCAACTTGGGAAAGGCTCCGGCGTGATCTTCGAACATTGCCAACGGGTTCTCCTCGCCATATGTATTTGGAACGCCTGCACCTTGGAGTGAAAGGGGTAGGCTAGCCCGGTATCTAACCACTTAGCAATCATTTCTTTGGGGGAACCTGCCGTGAGTCGGAGGCGGCATCATCTGTTAGGATGACTTGGCTCGCGTGTCCGCGCGGGAGCATCTCGCTCCACCTCCTCCGGTCGCTCGAAGATCAAAGTCAAAGGCCCCACCCTGAGAAACCGAGGATGGGCCCTTCGGCTTTGCTCAGGGCAGGTGGAGCGCACGGGCCGGCACCTCTGTCGGAGAAGAGCTGGAAGAGGCGTGGCCAATCGGGAGATTGGCGTTCCCAGGGTGGGGTAGAATCCTTGCTGGCAGCTGCGTGCGGGGAGAGACTTACCGTGGCCAATCGGGAGATTGGCGTTCCCGGGATTCCCGGGAGAAACACCGCGGCGGGCGCGGTTTGGCACAGCCGCGGCTACCTGCCGCATTTCGACAATTCACTCGCGATACAGCACGTGACGTTTCATCTTGCCGACAGCTTGCCGAAGGCCGTTCTCGAACGATTCGAGGCTGAGCTTCGGCATTTCCCGGACGAGAGGCGCGCGATCGAGCGACGCAAACGCATCGACGCTTGGATGGATGCAGGGCACGGATCGCAGGCGCTTCGGGACCCGGCGATTTTCGCAACGATACCGGTACTGGCGTGGGTTGTGATGCCAAATCACGTGCACGCGCTTTTCGAGCCGATCCATCACTGGACCGTCGCGAAAATTGTGGCGTCGTGGAAGAAATTCAGCGCGAAAGAGATTCGCGAATGGCGCAGGGCGAGCGGAGACCAATCGAGCGCACCGATCTGGCATCGGGAATACTGGGATCGGTACATTCGCGACGAGCGACACTTCGTGCAAACGATCCAGTACATTCACTCGAACCCCGTGAAGGCAGGGCTTGTTGCGAAAGCGGAAGCCTGGCGCTGGAGCAGCGCTTTTCCCGGGAACGCCAATCTCCCGATTGGCTAAACGCCGACGAACGCATGCGCCTGCCGCAACGAATTTTCCATAGCGCGTCTGGCGGTACGTGGGGCGTGCTGATCTGATACGATGATTGCGCCACGCGTGTCCGCGCGGGGATGCGAACAAATCCGAAGATGAGGTGACCGGGCGTTGGCGCAATCGCGTTCATCGAAGAGCAAAGGCCCGAGGAAAGCTGGCGGCGGGAAGAAGCTGAGGATTGGGCTGATTGGGTTCGGGACCGTGGGGCGTTCCGTGGCGAAGATTCTCGCCGAGGACGCGGGCGGGCCGCTGCTGCTGACGCATATCTGCAATCGCAACATCGAGAAGAAAAAGATTGCGGGGCTGGCGCCGCAGATTCGCTGGACGTCCGATCCCGATGACGTGATCGGCTCGGACGTGGATGTGGTGGTGGAGCTGGTGGGCGGGCTCGAGCCGGCGGGCGAATGGGTGCGCAAGGCGCTGCGCAAGGGCAAGTCGGTGGTGACCGCGAACAAGCTGCTGATTTCGGAATCGGGGCCGGAGCTCGTCGATCTGGCGCGCAAGGCGGGCAAGCGCCTGGAATTCGGCGCGTCCGTGGCCGGTGGAATTCCCGCGATCATCGGAATTCAGGAAGGGCTCGCGGGCGACCGCCTTTATAAAATTGCGGGAATCCTGAATGGCACCTGCAATTTCATCCTGACGAAAATGGAAGCGACGGGCGCGAGCTTTGCCGACGCGCTGAAGGAAGCGCAGGAACTGGGCTACGCTGAGGCCGACCCGAGCGCGGATGTGGACGGCATCGACGCGCGGGCGAAGCTCGTGATCCTGACGCAGGCTGGGCTGCGGCTCCGCGTGCGCAGCGAGCAGATCGCGGCGCGGTCGATCTCGCCGATCGAATCGGCGGACTTCATGTACGCGCGCGAACTCGATTGCACGATCCGCCAGATCTCACTCGCGCTGAAAGACGGCAGCGCCGGCGTGCGGCTTTCCGCCGCAGTGCAGCCCGCGCTGATCCCGGAGGCGTCGCTGATGGCGCACGCGCAGGGCAGCCAGAATGTGGTCGCGGTGACGGGCGAATTCGGCGGACGCGTGATTTTTTCGGGCTACGGCGCGGGCGGCGATCCGACGGCGGTGGCCGTGATCTCGGATTTGTACGCGATCGCGCGAAGCACGGGGGCGCCAGCCGAAACTTTGCCGGGCGCGGCGGAGACGCCGGATTCCGTGAACGGCGATTTCACGGTGCGGCACTATTTGCGGTTCGTGGTGCGCGACCGGCCCGGAATCGTCGCGGGGCTCGCGACGGTGCTCGGGAAATATCAGATCAGCATCGACGCGCTCTTGCAGAAGCCGGGGTTCCCGCATTCGGCGCTGTCGTTTGTGATGACGCTCGAGCCGTGCGACAGCGCGGTGCTGCAGCGGGCGCTCGAAGAGATCGCGCGGCTGGACTTTCACGTCGAGGCGCCGCTGTGTTTGCCGATTTTCCTCGACTGAGCGAACGCGTGGCACAGCGGACGAGCGAAGAGTTTCTTCAGGGGCTAAAGCCCCATCTCTTTTCGATTCCTTGTGTCGGAGCTGAAGCTCCGACCCCCTAAAGTGCTGAGCATCGGGAGCTTCGGAGGCCGCGGAGCGATGTCACATGGGTGCCTTAACACAGAGGATACGGAGAAGGCACAGAGGGCGCGGAGAAATAGCGCGGCAGGCGGCTATACGCGAGTCGGCCGCAGAGCGAAGAGTTTCTTCAGGGGCTAAAGCCCCATCTCTTTTCGATTCCTTGTGTCGGAGCCCTTCACTTCGCTCAGGGTGAACTGAAGCTCCGACCCCCTAAAGCGCTAAGCATCTGATCCTTTCGAGAAATACCGCGGCATCGGAACTCCCGGGATAACTGGCGGACGCAAAGGCGTCGTTCGATACTTCCGACGCATGCGCGGACGATGACGACGGCGATCGACTCGAACGTTCTCGCGGCACTCTGGAATTCAGACGACTCGCTGAATCTGTCCGCCCAGAAGGCCCTGCGCAAGGCGCGAAGCAGCGGACTGCTCGTGATCTCGGCTCCCGTGTTCGCCGAACTGGTCGCTTCGCCCTCGCGCAACGAGGCATTCGTCGATTCGTTCTGCAGCGAGACCAGCATTGCAATCGAGTGGGATCTGGACGAATCCATCTGGCGAGCGGCTGGCCGCGCCTTCCAGCATTATTCCAGGCGGCGGAAAACTGAGAGTGGCACGAAGCCGCGACGCATCCTCGCGGATTTCGTGATCGGCGCTCACGCCTTGCGCCGCGGATACAGACTTCTCACGCTGGACGAGGGCTTGTACCGGGCGGCGTTTCCCCGGCTCGTACTCAGTGCGTTCTGACGTTCGTAAGACGCTTCCCAAAATCCTGCGCTAGGCCGACTTGGATTTGGCGTTGAAGAGCGGGACGAATTCGTCCTCGACGAAAGTTTCGTAGGAGGTTGGCGTCGTATTGCTGTCGGTGCGCTCTTCGAGCGCGGCCATGTGGCCGGAGTTGAGGGCGTCGCACATTTCGAGCATCAGGTCCGCGAAGTCTTCCGACATGCCCATTCCGACGAACGCGGCGCGCACTTCGCTGAAAGGCAACTGCAGGTAGGAGAGATTCGGGTTGCCGATCGCGCGGCCGACGATCGAAGCAGCCTCGATCATGCTGAGGTCGCGCTCGCCGAGAAGTTCCTGCGTGTTTGCGCCGGTGAATTCGAGCGAGAGCAGCGCGTCGGCGGCGTATTCGCCGATGTCCTGCGTGGCGATCAGCGGGAGATCGAGGTCGCCGCGCAACGGGCCGGCGGTGGTGCCCATCGCTTTGATGATGCCGGCCTGCGCGAGCGTGTTTTCCATGAAGTAGCCGGCGCGAATGAAGCAAACGTTGAGGCTCGCGATCTGGCTGAGCCGCTGCTCGAGATAGTGGAGGCCGGCCACGGGGCCGGTCTTTTCTTTTTGTCCGCGCCGAAACTGCTGAGGGCGACGGCGTAGTCGACTTCGGATGTTTCGAGCGCGGCGGCGATCGAGTCGGTGACGCGATCCTGGAAAGCGCGATAGTCGCGGCTCGCGGGATTCGGGGGAATCATCGCGTAGACGCCTTCGGTGCCGGCGAAGGCCTTGGCGAGCGCGAGGCTATCGGTGAGATCGCAGATGCAAGGCTCGGCGCCCTTGGCCACGAGGCGCTGCAAACGGTCGGCGCTGCGTCCGATGGCTCGAACTTGCTTTCCTGCGTCGAGCAGGCTTTCCGCTACGATGTGGCCGCTGTGGCCGCTCGCTCCGGTGACGACGTACATGATGTCCTCCTTCTCGCTTCTCGGCTCGAAACTGGTGCTTCGGATTGGATGCCGGCGCCTCGGTGGCGGAGGCAGGATTATGACGGTTGCGATTGGCGGCGCGACGGTCGCGCGTTGACGGCCGATCTGCGCGCCATGCGCCTCGCCGGGGGCGTTAGGGACGCGAGGCTGCCGCCATTCTTGCGCCGCGCGTGGCGCGAGTCAAGCGGCGGGACATTGTTTGACCGGCCTAGGCCGGTCCCATAGAATGAAATCGCGATGAGCGTGACGCAGAGCGAGAAAGCGAAGAAATTCAGGGCGCTGCACAGGCTGCCAGTGGCCGTGGGTGCGGCGATTGAGGCGGCGGGGCCGGGAGCGTTCATCATTCCGAATCCGTGGGATCTTGGCAGCGCGCGGATTTTAGCGGGGATGGGATTCGAGGCGCTCGCGACGACCAGCAGCGGTTTTGCGTACTCGCTCGGGAAGCGCGATGGGATGACGTTGCGCGATGAATTGTTCGCGCACTGCCGCGCGATTGCCGAGGCGGTGGATGTGCCGGTTGCCGCGGACCTGGAGAAATGTTTTGGGGACGATCCGAAGACCGTCGCAGAGACGATTCGGCTCGCGGGCGCGACCGGGATTGTCGGCGGATCGGTGGAAGATGCGAGCGGCGACGATGGGCGGCCGATTTACGATTTTTCGCTCGCGGTCGAGCGCGTCGCGGCGGCCGTGGAGGCGGCGCGGGCGCTGCCGTTTCCGTTTACGCTGACGGCGCGCGCGGAGAATTTCCTGCATGGGCGCGCCGACCTGGACGACACGATTCGGCGGCTGCGGGCATTTGCGCAGGCAGGCGCCGAGGTGCTGTTTGCGCCGGGATTGCCGAGCCTCGAAGCGATCAAGGCGGTGTGCGCGGCGGTTGCGCCGCGTCCTGTGAATGTGCTGGCAGGCATCAAAGGGTTGTCGTTTCCCGTGGCGGAACTTGAAGCGGCGGGCGTGCGCCGAATCAGCTTAGGCGGAGTATTGTCGCGCGCGGCGTATGGCGGATTGATTGGCGCGGCGCGCGAGATGAAAGAGAAAGGAACATTTGGATTTGTGGATCGCGCGGCGCCGACCGCGGAAGTGGCCGGTTACATGATGCCGCCGAAGAATCGGGCCGGCGCGGCCTAACGGATGTGGAGGAGAATGAAGAGCGCGTGGAGCGCGCGGTCGTCGGCTTCACCCATCAGATCCCAGGCCGCAACGATCGCGCGCGCGGCTTTTCGGAATTCTTCGCCGCACACTCGTTTGAATTTCCCGAGAACCATGCGGGAAATGTTAGTGGTGGTCCGGCACGAAATCAATAGCGGCGGACGGAGAGTTTCCAGATTTTGAACGCAAGGACAGCCTGATGTTCGAGACACTCACGGAAAAGCTGCAACGCACATTCAAAAACCTGCGCGGGCAGGGGAAGCTCACCGAAGAGCATCTCGACGCGGCGCTCGCGGAGATTCGCGAGGCGCTGCTCGAAGGCGACGTCAATTTGCAGGTGGCGGACGAATTCATCGCGCACGTGCGTGAGAAGGCGCTGGGGTCGGAGGTGCTGCTGCAGCTTTCGCCCGACCAGCAGGTGGTGAAAATTGTGCGCGACGAGCTGGCGGAACTGCTGGGGCGCGAGGCGCGGCCGCAGTTTGCGTCGCGGCCGCCTTCGGTGTGGCTGATCTGCGGGCTGCAAGGGTCGGGCAAGACGACGTCGACCGGGAAGCTCGGGAAATGGCTCGCGGAACATGGGCACCGGCCGATCGTGGTGTCGACGGACGTGTATCGGCCGGCGGCGCGCGAGCAACTGGCGCAGGTGGCGAAGGCGACCGGGACTCCAATCTGGCCCGGCACGGGCACGGACAAGCCGCTTGAAATCGTGCGCGGCGCGGTGAGAGAGGCGAAGCTTTCCGCGTGCGACGTGATTCTGGTGGATACGGCGGGGCGGCTGCACATCGACGATGAGTTGATGAACGAACTCTCGATGCTGAAGAAGGAACTTGGCCCGGCGGAGATTTTGTTCGTGGCGGACGCGATGATCGGGCAGGACGCGGTGCGGTCGGCCGGAGAGTTTCACAAGCGGCTGGGCGTGACGGGGGTCGTCCTGACGAAGATGGATGGCGACGCGCGCGGCGGCGCAGCGCTTTCGATCCGCAAGGTGACGGGCGCGCCCGTGAAGTTCGTCGGCGTGGGCGAGAAATACGACGCGCTCGAACCGTTCTTACCGGACCGGATCGTGGGGCGGATTCTCGGCATGGGCGACGTGCTCGGGCTGATCGAGAAGGCGGAGAAGAACGTCGACGAGAAGAAGGCGCGCGAGCTCGAACGGAAACTGCGCGAAAATGAGTTCACGCTCGAGGATTTCCGCGATCAGCTGCAGCAGATTCGCAAGATGGGCTCGATCGAGCAGTTGATGGGGATGCTGCCGAAGGTCGGGCCGTTCGCGAAGATTCCGAAGGACGCGTCGATCGACGAGAAGCAGCTGAAGTCGATCGAGGCGATCATCAACTCGATGACGGCGGCGGAGCGGGCCGACGCCAACGTGATCGACGGCAAGCGGCGCAAGCGGATCGCGCGCGGTAGCGGGACGTCCGTGCAGGAAGTGAACCAGGTGCTCAAGCAGTATTCGGACATGCGGCGGATGATGAAGCAGTACGGCAGCATGGCGAAGATGAAGATGCGCGGGATCGGGAAGCTGGCTGGATTGAAGTGACGGGCCTTGGGAAAAATGTGCGGGGCGGCGAAGTCGAAGAGAGATTCTTCGCTTCGCTCAGAATGACGAGCGCACTTTCCCCGTGGTAGCAGATAGGAGTTGCGATGCCGATTGTGATGGGACAATACACTGAACCAGATTCGCACGACAGCGGTGAGCGGCGGGCTTCGCGCCGAGCGGGCGATGCGGCTGGCGGAATTGAAATAGCAAGTAAGAGAGATTCTTCGCTTCGCTCAGAATGACGAGCGCACTTTCCCCGTGGTAGCAGATAGGAGTTGCGATGCCGATTGTGATGGACAACACATTGAATCAGATTCGCACGACGGCGGCGAGCGGCGGGCTTCGCGCCGAGAGGGCCAAGCGGCTGGCGGAACTCATTCGGAAGATTGGCGACTATCGCTGGGTGGGAGTTTACGAAGTGGGCGCGGAGAACGTGTCGATCATGGGATGGAGCGGGCCGGGCGCGCCCGAGCATCCGACGTTTTCTGTGACCACAGGATTGACGGGCGCGGCGATCGCGGAGAAGAAAGCGGTGATGGTCGGGGATGTGCGCAAAGATCCACGGTATTTGACGGCGTTCAGCAACACGCTCTCGGAAATTATCGTGCCGGTGCTTTCGCCTGACGGGCGCGTGATCGGAACGGTGGACGTTGAAAGCGAAAAGGCGGATGCGTTTTCGGCGCGTGACCAGCAGACCATCGAGCAGTGCGCTGAGGCCGCGAAGCTGCTTTGGCTGCTGGCGTGAGATGAAGTGTGCGCGCGGAAATAAGGTCAAAACCAAAGTCAAAGGCCCCACCCTCACAAAACGAGGATGGGGCACCCGGAAAAACTTTCGCGTGATCGGAGATTGCGCTTGGATGGGCGCTCTCGGCGGTGACGGACGGGCGAAAATGCCCGGGGCTAAAGCCCATCCTACAACAGCCGGCAGTTTTCCCCCTCCTGAAGGAGGGGACTTCCACCTAAATTCGAAACCTTGACGGCCGCGAACCCCGCGACCCGGCTCTACAAAACCGCGCGAGTGCGCTCATTCGATTCTGAGAGGGCGCTCGTTCCAGGCGACGTCCCAATAGCGGTCGAACTTGCGGCCGTTTTCGGTGAAGACTCCTACGCGATTGAAGCCGAAGCGTTCGTGAAGGGCGGCGCTCGCCGGATTCGGGAGCGTGTAGCCAGCGACGATGCGGCGAATGTCCTCGCCCTGCAGCGCATCGAACAGCGCGCGGTACAAGCGCGAGCCGATGCCTTTGCCGATGGCGCGCTGGTCGCAATAGATCGTGGTTTCGACCGTGGTCTCGTAGGCGGCCTTGGGACGGAAACGGGTGGTGCCAGCGTAACCGACGACCGAGCCATTCTCTTCGGCGGTGAGGAGGCGGTAGCGTCCTGACGCGGCGAACTGGCTGAACCAGGCTTCGCGCCGCTCGACGGTGTAAGGCTCGACATCGAAGGTGACGGGCGTGTGGACGACGTAGTGATTATAGATTTCGGTCAGGCGAGGCAGATCGGCGCGGACCGCTGGGCGGATAGAAATGTCGGACATATCTCCTTCTCTGCGGCATGATAGCCCGGGTGGGGATAGATAGCGATTGGTGAAAGGGGCGGCGTCCGCTATACTGGCACGATTGAAGTAAGGAGGAATTGCTCGTGTTAACGATACGCCTTGCCAGGATCGGCAAGAAGAAGCGCCCGTTCTACCGCGTGGTAGTGACGGAAAAGACGCGGCCGCGCAACGGCCGATTCGTCGAGATCGTGGGAACGTATGACCCGCTGAAGAAACCTGCTGCTGTGGAGCTCAATAGCGAGCGCGTGCAGTACTGGCTGAGCAAGGGCGCACAACCAAGCGATACTGTCCGAAGCTTCCTGCGCAACCCCAAGCCTGCTTAAAGCGTCCCATTCTACAGAGTGTCATGTGCATTGTTATCGTACCCGCTCAAGCGAATTTCTCCGCTGGGCACGGCACACTGTGGAGGAACGGCCATGAAGGAGCTGGTGGAGCAGATTGCGAAAGCACTCGTAGATCATCCGGACGATGTAAAGGTCAACGCAGTAGACGGCGAACAGGTAACGGTTCTCGAACTGCGGGTCCATCCCGAAGACCTTGGCAAAGTGATCGGGCGGCAAGGGCGGACGGCCAAGTCGATTCGAACGTTGCTGGGCGCCGCAGGCATGAAGCTGAAAAAAAGATTTACGCTCGAAATCCTAGAGTAGTGTGACCACGCAGCAATTCCCAGAAGCGGCGGGTGTCACCGTGGCGCGCATCGTGCGCCCACATGGACTGCGTGGAGAAGTAGCTGCCGAGATCCTCACCGACTTTCCCGAACGCCTCACACGCCTGAAACAGGCTTATCTATACGACAGCAGGAAGGATGCAGCGCGCGGCCCCGATGCGAATGCCGAACTTGGGCGGCGCGTGGGAGTCCGCTCGTGCTGGCTCTCGCACAGCCGCGGGGGGCAGGCGATCTTTCATTTCGAAGGCTCGGATTCGATGTCGGATGCGGAGAAGCTGGTGGGGCTCGAGGTGCGGATTCCGCTGGCCGAGCGCGCGCCGCTGCCCGGCGGGAGCTACTACGTGACCGATTTGATCGGCTGCGAGGTGCGTGAACAAGGCGCGGCGGTGGGCTTGGTGCGCGACGTGGAATTCACGGGCGGGACGCCGCTGCTCGCTGTGGATTCGCCGCAGGGCGAAATGCTGATTCCACTCGCGGAAGAAATTTGCGTGAACGTCGATCTTGCGGCGCGGCGCATCGATGTGGTGCTGCCCGAGGGCCTGCGCGAACTCAATCAGTAGAAGCCCGGCCTCGGATCGCTTCTTCCCTGCATCAATTCAACCGCAGATTTCTCGCTTCGCTTTGAACGACACGCTAGTATTACGGCGAGAGGATTGCCGGTGCGATTCGACATCATCACGATATTCCCGGAGTTTTTCGGCGGGCCGCTCGATTACGGGATCGTACGGCGGGCGCGAGAGGCGCGGCTGATCGAGACGCACGTGCAGGACCTGCGCGCGTTCACGCACGACCGGCACCGGACGGTGGACGACCGGCCGTTCGGGGGCGGCGAGGGAATGGTGATGAAGCCGGAGCCTCTATTTGAGGCGGTGGAATCGCTGGCCGGCGAGGCGGGCGCGAAGGAGCAGGCGGGAACGGCGGTCGTGCTGCTGTCGGCCGCGGGGAAATTATTTCAGCAGGAGACGGCGCGGCGATTCGCGAAGCTCGAACGAATCGTGCTGCTGTGCGGGCGCTATGAGGGAGTGGACGAGCGGGTGGCCGAGCATTTGGCGACGGATGAGATTTCGATCGGGGATTTCGTGCTGTCTGGCGGCGAACTGGCGGCCGCGATGGTGCTGGACGCGGTGACGCGGCTGATTCCCGGCGCGCTCGGGAACGAAGATTCGGCGGTGAACGAATCTTTCAGCGCGGTGGCCGATGCGGCGCCGGATGGGGCGCGGCAAGCCGCGCCCGTGGGATCAGAATTGGACCAATCGTTTCTCGCGAGGCGCGGAATTCTGGATTTTCCGCACTACACGCGGCCGCAGGCCTTCCGGGGATGGGATGTCCCCGAAGTGCTGATGAGCGGCAACCACGAGGAAATCCGCCGCTGGCGGCGCAAGCAGGCGCTCGCGAAAACGCTCCGGAATCGCCCGGAATTGCTCGACCCGGCGGCGCTAGGCGGCGCGGGCGAGCGCGCGCCGACGAAAAGCGCCGGATAGGACCGTCTTTTCCGGCCTGACCTCACCGTTTGAACCTTGACAAAAGAGAACGATCAGTAGTAAACGCTCCGTGCACAAGTCTGCGTAGTTGTGTCGAGCGAGGCACTTGCAGACCTGTTTTGATGACGCGCGCCGGGGTGGCGCGGCTTCAATCCGCACTTTGCAGGGGACCCGCGCCGGGGGGCGCGAAACTCAAGGCTACGTTTTTGCAAGGTTTTGGGGGGATGAAAATGCCGAGGCTCGTCAAGCGGTCGGGTGTGTGTGTATTCCGTTCACAATTTTTCGGATTCAAGATCGCGTGCGGGCTGCTGGTGTGCCTCGTAGCGCTGTGTATCTGCGTATCTCCCGCTTTGGCGCAGAGCGCATCGACAGGAGCGCTGGCCGGAACGGTCAGCGATCCTTCCGGAGGCGTGATCGCGGGCGCGACAGTGACGGCGACGAGCCTCGCCACGGGCCAAACGCGCACGGCAACCACGGACGCGAACGGCTTGTATAAGTTTTCGCTGCTGCCGCCCGGGAATTACAGCGTGAAGTTTTCGGCGATGGGCTTTAAGACGGCCGAGGTGCCGTCGACGACGGTGAACGTCACGGAAACTGTTGCGCTGGATCGCGGCCTGGAGATCGGCGCGACGACGCAGGAAGTGACGGTTTCGTCGACAGCAGTGACGCTGCAGACCGAGAATGCAACGGTAGGAGGGCTGGTTTCCGGAGCGACAGTGACGAGCCTGCCGCTGAGCACGCGCAACTTCACCCAGGTGATCGACCTCTCGCCCGGGGTTACCGCCAACGTGGCGACGGCGACGGCGGTCGGAAACGGCACGATGGATATCAACGTGAACGGTTCCGGCTCCGATCAGAACACGTACATGATGGATGGCGTGGTGACGACGAATTACGGCAGCGGCGGCGCGGCGCAGTCGGGGAGCTACGCCGGGATTCCGATTCCCAACCCGGACTCGATTCAGGAATTCAAGGTGCAGACTTCGCAATACGACGCCGCGTACGGGCAGAATCCGGGCGCGAACGTGAACGTGGTGACGAAGAGCGGGACAAACCAGTTCCACGGGGCGGCGTGGGAGTTCAACCGCAACAACCTTTTCAACGCCAACGACTTCTTCTACAAAAACTCGGAAGTAAATGACGAGGGGTTGCCGAATAAACCCCCGACGGTAAAGCAGAACCAGTTTGGCGGGACGTTTGGCGGACCGATCATCAAAGACAAGTTCTTTTTCTTTGGGTCGTATCAGGGTACCCGGCAGCTCAACGGAATCGGCAGCAATGGCTTCGCTGCCTCCTTGACTCAAGTCGACCTGCTCCCACTCAACGAGCCGGGCGTTCCCTTCGCGAGCGCGCGCGCAGACGGCAACGCCGGCACCATTCCCCTGGCCTTCATCGGCCCGACGATGTGCAGCTACAACACGTATAGGGAATATCTGGGATGCGCGTTTGCGGGCGAGACTGACTTTGCCAGCGGTTTAGGCGAGTCACTCAACTTCGTCAATCCGGACGGATCCAACATCAGTAACACCGCCATCAATCTTCTGCGGCAGACGGAGAAGATTCCCCAAGCTCAGGGAGGCTACAACAACGGCTATTACCTTCCCAGCTTGCGCTACAACTCAAGCGGTGTTCCCTTCTGCAATGTTGCCAAAGGGGCATGCTCCGTACCGACGACCATTTCGCAACCTACGATCGCCAACGAAAATCAATACATGCTCAACAGCGATTACGTGCTGAACAGCAAGAACACCATATCGGAAAAGTTTTTCTTTTCCGCCGACCCGCAAACCCAGAGTTTTAGTTGCATCGTCACCGGCTGCGACCCCGGCGCCCCAGAGGATGCGAAGTATGCATCGACTTCCGCGATTCTGAGGGATACGACGGTCGTCACAAGCAATTTTGTGAACGAGGTATTCGGCTCCTTCCAGCGTTTGTACCTTAACGTCACGGACGGCGACACGGTCCAGTCCTGCGCGGGCGACGGGGTCACCCCGCTCGGCATCGTTCCCGCGGTCAACGACGGCGCGGCTTGCCCACTTTCAGCGGCCGCTGCCGGCAATCGCGAGGATTCTCTGATCCCGATCATCGGCAGCTTGGGGATTCCCAGGGTGGGGTCCAACTGGGGAGCGTGGAGCGCTGGAGGGAATTTCTTTTCGGCGACCCGGAGTATCCAGACCAGCTTCCTGACCGGCGACCAGATTTCCTGGAACCACGGCAAGCACTCGTTTCGAGCGGGCGTCAACACGCAGCGCATCCAGTGGAATTGGGCGCAACCCAACAGGGAAAGGGGCTGGATCATGGCTGGTGATATCGCCGACCTCCTGCTGAGCAACAGCGGCCTTGCCTCCGATGAGGCCAACGGTGTCGCAGGCACTCCCATTTCCGCCGGTTGGTTCATAAACTCCACGAATCGCCTGCTGCCGAATGGCTCGCCGAATCCTCATCACTGGCGCATCAGCGAATACTCGACGTTCGCGGAAGACGACATCAAATTGACGCGCCATCTCACCTTGAACGCAGGCATTCGCTGGGAATACGATGGATGGCCCAGCGACGCGCATGGCGTCTTCACGAACTTCGGGGCCCAGGATGCCGGTCTGGTGGATACGGGTTCTTTTTTCCTGAACAACCCTGGCGGCACGCTGGCTGGGTACATCGTCCAAAAGAATTACAATCGGGCCGAATACAACGGGCTGGTCGGCGAGTTCGGCTCGACGGGCATTACCGTCAACAGCAACAAGACGCTATTGAACGGGTCTCCCCTCGACAACTTTTCTCCGCGCCTCGGTTTGGCGTGGCAGGCAATGGATAAGCTGGTTATCCGCGCGGGGTACGGCATGTTCTTTGACCGCGTTTATGGAAACCTGGTCGGGGACAACATCCTGGGCAATATGCCGCCCTACGCCACAGGCGTCGGAACGAGTCCGGGCCAGACCCTCCAGAATCCGTTTTGCACCGTAGAACCGCTCGCGCCTCCCTCGTGTCCGCAGTTCCTTGGATTTATTCCCCGAACCCTCCAAGTGACGGCGGGCGATCCCGTGAACGGCGCGACCTCAATCACCGACATCTTCGGCGGCAATGCTTCGGGCCTTCTCGACTCGGGCGACGACCCGGCAATGCGCACTCCGAAAATCCAGCAATACAATCTCGACGTTCAGTACGAATTTGCCCATGGGTGGATAGCGGATATCGGCTACGTCGGATCGCACGGAATTCACCTCTATGATTGGAACCGTGATCCGAACCTCGCATACCTTGTGGATTGCGGTGCGGCTTCGGCTACCTGCAATCCGCCGACGGACGTGGTGAATCAGCTGCTGGAACGCCCCGCCAGCTCGTTCCCGATGAATGATGTTGCGAACACGAACCCCTCGACTCAGGTTCTGCAGAACACCGCCACCAATTATCTCGGCCGCGTGGGCTACCTGGGCGTGAATCCGGGGAACTTGCAGCAGGTCGAAACGGACGGGAATCACCTCTACAACAGCTTGCAAGCACAGCTGCGTCACACGTTTTCGCACGGCTTGACCTTCCAGGCTTCTTACACTTGGAGCAATCTCAAGACCGACATCAACGCCAGCGAAGCCGGGGCCGGAATTGCGACACCTGGCAACGTGCTCTCGGGCAGCGCTTCCTCGAACGACCCATTGAACGACCGGCAGCAATACGGGCCGGCGGCGTTCAATCGCCCCAACCGGTTTGTGCTCAGCTACAACTACGAGTTGCCTTACAAGAGCGAGGGGTGGAAAGAGAAGGCCCTGGGCGGGTGGGGCGTTTCCGGCGTGACCACGATTCAAGACGGTCTGCCGTTCACCGTTACCGATGGAGCCAATGGCAACGAGGCGACCCTTTTGTACGGCACGTCCCTTCCGGCCACCGGCCCTTACTCCCGTGTCGAACTCGCGGATCCGGTCGATTGCAATTCCCTCGGAAATTGCAAGTCGGGCGTTCCGCTCGCTTCTACGGGGAGCATGTACCAACGTGTTGTCAGCGGACTCACCGGAGGGCCCGGATTCTTCAATGCAAACAGCCCATTCGCAGCGGCGCCGCTGTTTGGCGGGGTCCCGAGCACGGCCGGGGGCCCCTACACAGCTGGCTGCACGGGAGCCAACCCTCAGTTTGTTAATTGCGGCACCGGCTTCGGCGATTCCGGCGTCGGAATCATGAGGTGCTGCACGCAGCTCAATTTCGACATGGCGATCATCAAGAACACGACCGTCGGGGGACTGCGGGAGGACGCCAGCCTGCAATTCCGGGCGGAATTCTTCAACCTCTTCAATCACGCACAGTTCAATGAGCCTGGCAACGGCTATGGCGCGGCGGGCTTTGGAGAGATCACCTCGAGTTCGGTGCCAGGGCGCATCATGCAATTCGGGCTGAAGTACACCTTCTAGCTGATTGCTCTGGCTTGGCCGATGCCGCGCCTGTGGCGTCGGCCAAGCCCAGGGCTTTCCTTCATTAACGCCGCGTTAATTTCGTGTAGGCAGACATGCGCCAATTCGCTATAATGCGAGATCGTGCGTTGTGTGCTGGCCCCACCTGAGCGGGTCTGCAGGGAACAACAGTCATGAAACCGATCATCGCCAAGGTGCAGGAGTCGCAACTACGCAAGGACCATCCGGTGTTTCGTCCCGGTGACACGATCCGCGTGCACGTCCGGCTGAAAGAGGGCGACAAAGAGCGCATCCAGCCATTTGAGGGAGTAGTGATGAGCCGGCGCGGCGAGTTTCTGGGCGAGAGTTTTACGGTGCGGCGCGTGAGCTTCGGCGTCGGGGTGGAGCGCATCTTCCCGGTGCACTCGCCGATGATCAGCAAGATTGACGTGGTGAGCGAGGGCCGCGTGCGGCGCGCCAAGCTGAACTATCTGCGCGCGCGCAAGGGCAAGGCCGCACGCATCAAGCGCGCCGCTCCGAAGCTGGAGGCTGTCGCCGCCACCGCCGAGTAGTTGCAAGCCGATCTCGCGGCAATTGATTGAGCGACATTCTGGCCCGCCCGGCATTTCCGGAGCGGGCCTTTTGTTTTTTCGAGCATCTTCGCTCAATTGTTTCGATCGCAGCAGGCAGCATCGCGCAGGCATGTGCTAAAATCCGTCGCCGATGGGACGGTTCGACTTGGCTCACCGCGGGCAGTTCAACGTCGCTCACCGCAGGCGGCTTTGCTGCTCACGCTACGAGCGCGAGGCGCGCCAGCACGGATGGCAGCGCATCGCTGGGCTGGACGAAGCAGGACGCGGGTCGCTCTTCGGACCCGTGGTTGCCGCAGCTGTGATTCTGAATCCGAAGCGGCGAATTGTCGGGCTCGATGATTCAAAGAAGCTCGCACCAGAACGCCGCGGCGAGCTCGCGGTGCGCATTCGGCAGCACGCGTTGGCGTGGGCCGTGGCGGAGATCGACTCGAGCCGGATCGATGCCTGGAACATCTACCAAGCGAGCCGCCAGGCGATGGTCGCCGCCATCTCGCAGATCAATCCCTTTCCCGACTACCTCCTGCTCGACGCGCTCGAGCTCGATCTTCCGATTGAGCAGAAGGCCCTGATTCACGGCGACGCGCGCTCGGTGTCGATTGCGGCCGCGTCGATTCTGGCGAAGGTGGAAAGGGACCGGCGTATGGAGGAATTCGACCAGGTGTATCCCCAGTACGGGCTCGGGCAGAACAAGGGCTACGGCACGCCGGATCATCTGGAGGCGCTGCGGCGGCACGGGCCGTCGCCACTGCACCGGTATTCATACGCGCCCGTGCGGGAGGCGCGTTGCTGGGCGACCGGAGCGGAACAGACTCCGCTGCCGCTGGAGGCTGCGGCGGATGGCGTGCGAACTTCGGCTGGGAATTCGATTCCCTGAGCCGGGTATCCAAGCAGGCCCGACCGGGGCATCCGGGCCGGAACGGCCACTTCGCCCTGTTATCCCCTTCGGCACCACCCCCTCTGCGTCACATAGACCCATGTTTTTCGCGCGTGCTAACCTTCAAGCCTGATCCGCTCTGACCCCACGACCCTCCCTAGGCCAGACGCGGGTGGGGCATGCGGAACCGTTCATGGCGTTTAATAAAAGCAAGGCGCTCGAGAGCGCGCTGAAGTTCCTCAACCAGGGCAAGGTCGCTCAGGCGATCGGCGAATACCAGCAGATCCTCCGGCACGACGCGAAGGATCAGGCGACGCTGATGACCGTCGGGGACCTGTTCGCTCGCCAGGGCGACATGCCCCAGGCGATCGAATACTTCGAGCGGCTCGCACAGGTCTACCTGAGCGACGGCTTCAACAGCAAAGCCATCGCGATCTACAAGAAGATCGCCAAGCTGGCACCGAACGAACTCCAGCCACTCGAACGCCTAGCCGACCTCTACGTGCAGCAGGGCGTGCTGAGCGAGGCCCGGCCGCTTTTCCTGCAGATCGCCGAAGCTCATTTGAAGGCGAACCATGCGCCGAAGGCCGTGGAAGTGCTGCATCGGCTGCTCGACGTGGAGCCGGAAAATCCGCGCGTGCAGATGCGCCTGGCCGAACTCTACAACGTGATGGGCCAGAAGAAGGAAGCGGCCCAGACGTATTTCGCATACGCACAACGGCTCTTCGAACGTGGCGATGCCGAGGAAGCGCCGAAACTGATCGACCGCGCGCTCGAAGTCGATCCGACGAACGTGCCGGCGCAGCTTCTGAAGGCCAAAATTCTGATTGCGGCGCACAAGTACGACGAGGCCATCGCCATCCTGGAGAAGCATCCGGAAGCCGAGGCGGGCGGCGACGTCACGAACATGATCCTCGATCTGGAGCTCCAGTCGGGCCAAGCGGACAAGGCCGCCGACCGGGCGCGCAACCAGCTCGTGCGCGGGAACGCGCATTTCGGGTTTCTCGTAAAAGTGGTTGATACGTTGATGGAGTCGGGGAAAGCGAAGGAAGCGCTCCCGCTGCTGCGCGAGTTGCGCGACCCGATGACAGAGGCGAACGAGCAGGACAAGTTCATGCAAGCGCTTCTGAAACTCACCGAAAAACTGCCCGGCGAAATCGAGTCGCGCGAGCTGCTGGCCGATTTCTCGCGGCATACGAGCGACCCCTTCCACCTGGAATCGGCGCTGAGCGAGCTTGTAGATGCCTACGCCGATGCCGGAGATTTCGCGACGGCCGAAGAGCGGATGCACGAACTCATCGAGAAGAATCGAGGCGACGAGCGCCTGTTGATTCGGCTCGACGAGCTTCGCCAGCGGGCGCGGGGTGATGCATCCGCGCCGGCGACGGCGAGAAAACAGGCTCCGACGCCCAAGCCGATCGTCGAGGAGAAGCATCGAGTGGAGGCTGAGAGCGACGGGGAAGAGCCGCGGAGGCTATCTTCCACTCCCGCTCCACAGCCGGTGATCGCCGAGGAGCCGCTCGACGAAGAGACGCAGCGGTATGTGTCGCAGGCCCTCACCGATGTGGACCTTTTCTCAAGCTACGGCCTGACGCACAAGGCGACGCATCTGCTCGAGAACGTCCTGCAGCGCGCGCCGCGACACACGCCCACGCTCGAACGGTTGCTCGATTTCTACCTAGGAGCGGGCGACGAACGCCGCACGGCCGAGCTTGCCGCGCAGCTCGAGCAGATTCATCGCGAGCGAAACGATACGGTCAACACCGATCGGTTTGCCGAGCTTCGCAGCAGATTCGAGAAGGCGGCCGATCATACCGACGAAGAAAAGGTCGCTGCGAACGCGCAAGACTCCGCTCCGGCGGAAGCGACCGAGGCGCCCGCAGCGAGCCAGCCAGAGGCCCAAATCGAGGTCGCGCCGGCGGAAGCGATCGCGCCGGTGGAAAGCTCTGCGCCGGCCGCGCCAGCAGAATTCGAAATCTCCGTGGCGCCGCTCGAGGAAGAAGCTGCGCCGGAGATACCCGAGGCAGCGGTCGCGCCCCCGGCCCCTATCGCCGCGGCTCCGGCCGCACCATCCTCCGCAGAAGAAACTCCGGCAGCGGCCCGGGCGTTGTCTGGCGACGAAGTCGATCTTTCGGATGAATGGGAGGCGATGGCGCAGGAAGTGATGGAGCCGGCAGCTGCGGCCGCGGAAAATCCATCCTACGCGCCCGAGTTGACCGCAGAAGAACCGGCGGCGGAAGCAGAGGCCGAGCGAATCGAGATCGAGGAGCCTGCGGAGACCGAAGCGGCCGAGATTCCGATGGAGATTCAAGAAGTGACCGCCGAGCCGGCGTCGGATGAGGCGATTCTTGAAATTGTGGAGGAGGCCGCCGAAGAGGCAAGCCCCATGGAAGCGGCGGCTGATAGCGGCAGCGAGTTTGAACTGGAATTGAGCGCCGACCCGACGGAAGCGTCCGAAAAGCAAGGCGCCGCAACGACCGAGGATTTTCTAAGCGAGCTCGCAGCCGAAGTGGAGGACATGGAAGCGCCGGCGGCAAAGCCAGGGCAAACCGCGAAAACTCCGGTAGCGCCCGTGAATGGCGGTCATCCGCCAGTGCCGATTGCACCTGCTGAGCCTTCGGCTCCGGTTCCCATTTTCGCGGCGGCTGATCCCATTCCCGCAGCGACGATCGAGAGCCTCAACGAGCTGTCCGAGGTCTTCCAGGAATTCCGCTCCGAACTCGGCGAAATGGCCGATGAGGACGAAGATCTCGAGACGCACTACAATCTCGGCATCGCCTACCGGGAAATGGGCCTGCTCGATGAGGCGATCGGAGAATTCCAGAAGGTTGCGAAGGCCGTGCAGAAGGGAAAACCGTTCCCCTACGCGATGAACTGCGCGACCCTGCTCGCGCTCTCTTTCGTGGACAAGGGCGAGCCGAAGATTGCATCGCTGTGGTACCAGCGGGCGCTTGAGACGCCGCGGCTCGATCAGGAAACCATTATGGCGTTGCGGTACGACCTCGGGGTCGCGCTTGACCTGGCGGGCGAGCCCTCGGCCGCTCTCGACAGTTTCCGGCAAGTCTACGCGATGAATATCGACTACCGCGATGTGTCCGACCGCATCGCATCGCTGCAAAAAGCTTGATCTCCGGTTGCAGCACCCGCGGGAATCTCCCATAATCTTAGTTCCGCAATGAGTCGAATGGTGCGCGTCCCTGTACTCCTGATCTGGTTCGTGCTCGGGTTGATTCTGATACTCGTGCCGTGGCTGGACTCGTGGGAAACCAACTACCTCTTCTATCAGTATCCGACGCTGGGGCTTTTGCTGAAAAATCCGTTTGTGCGCGGCGCGATTTCGGGGCTGGGATTCATGAACGTTTTGCTGTCGCTCGAATCATTTCGCAAGCGAGTTGTCACCGTTGCCAGCCGCACCTGAACGCGTCGTCTGCTACGTCACAAACCGGGAGTCGCTCGGCGCGGACGATCCAGCCGGAAACATCCTCACGAGAATCGATGCGGCGATTGCAGCCGGAGCGAACTGGGTGCAAATCCGCGAGAAGGATTTGGAGAGCAGCAGATTGCTCGAACTCGCTCGCGCGGCCGTGCGTGCTGCGGCGACGCGGGCGGCGCTCGTTTTCGTCAACGACCGGCTGGATGTAGCGCTGGCGGCCGGGGCCGCGGGCGCGCACTTGGGTGGCGAGTCGCTGCGCGCGCGGGATGTGATTCGCTGGTGCCGCGACAGGAACGCGCCGCCGGGATTCCGGGTTGGCGTCTCGTGCCACAGCATCGAAGACGCGCGGGAAGCGGAACGCGCCGGTGCAGCCTATATCTTTTTCGGGCCGATCTTCGATACGCCGGCGAAAAGAAGATTCGGGGCGCCGCAAGGAATTGCGAAGCTGGCGGAAGCTTGCTCCGCATTTCGGATTCCAGTGATCGCGATCGGCGGCGTGGACGCGGACAACGGCGCGGAGTGCATTCGTGCGGGCGCTGCGGGAATCGCGGCCATTCGGATGTTTCAGGAAGCGACGGATGCGGCTGGATTGCGGGAAAAAGTCGCCCGATTACACGGCGCGAGCGGCAAGCCCTAAGCGCTGAGCCAGCGGCCCACCGGCTGCCATCCCGGGACATGATCGCAGATCACCTTGACGACGGCGGTGATCGGGATCGCGAGGATCAGCCCCATCCCGCCCCAGAGCCATCCCCAGAAGAGAATCGAGATGGTCAGCGCGACAGCATTCAGCCGCATGCGCCAGCCGACCAGGGCTGGAACCAGCAAGTTCGCGGCGACAATGTGAAAGAACGTCAGCATCGCGATGATGCCGATGAAAGGACCGATCTTGTGAAACTGCGCGGCGCCGATCAGCAGCGGCGGCACCCAGGAAATCACCAGGCCGATATAGGGCACGAGATTGGAGATTCCGGAAACCAGTCCAGTGAGAAACGGGAACTCGAGCCCGATGGCCCAAAAGAAGAGCCAGCTCGCGAGGACGAGTATCAATCCCACGAGCGCGGTGCCCATCAGGTAGGTGCGCAAGACGCGCGTGACGTCCTCGAGCGCTTCCTTCACCTGCGTGCGGTCGCCCGAACTGAATAGCTGCATCGTGGCGTGGACGACCTGGCGTTTCGCGGTAAGCATAAAGAATACGAGGAAGGGAACGAAGCTCGCGGCCAGGATAAAGCCGTAGAGCGAACTGAGGCGGCCGACCAAGGCGTCGCGCACGGCATGCGATTCGGTGACGGTGACCACGCGTTCCCCTCCACGCGCTGCAGGAGTGATTTCAGACACGTGCGCCTCGAGGTTGGCGAGCCGGGTATCCACGGCCTGAAAAACTTCACGGAGCGGCGCGCGATATTTGGGCCAGTCGCTGCCGAACTGATCGAAACGTTCGACAAGCGTCCAACCAAGCGTGGCCAGCAGTGCGAGCGTCACCAGGACCACGATGAGCGAGCCGAGAGCGCGCGGAACGCGGATCATCTCGAGCCAGCTGACAATCGGATCGAGAAAGTAGGCGGTGAGGACGGCAACCAACAGCGTCACCAATACGGTTGAGGCCCAATAGCAAAAGGCGATGAGGATCCCCGCCGCGATGATCTTTCCGCTGACGGAACTCGCGCTAACCTTCGTCTCTGTGGGGGACATTGCCACAACGATATCACAGCGCCCGCTGATGCAGATGGCTGCGTGCGTGTTCCGTTAACGGCCAGGCGAGCGGGCAGCGGGAGACAGCGCGGTTAACCTTTGCGCTGCGACTAATTGTGGCGCGGCAGGGCGCAGGCGCGGAGTGTTAAGATTGTGATTCGCGTATTCTGTGCGGGGGAATTCCATCGAAGTGGTGAAACAGCTCTTTGGCACGGACGGCATCCGCGGCATTCCCGGGGAATATCCGCTGGATGACGCGACGATCGAGCGCGTGGGCTCCGCGCTCGGCGCACATCTCGTATCGCGGAAAAAAGCGCAGGGCGCGCCACGCGTCCTGATCGGGCGAGACACGCGCGAATCCGGGCCCCACATCGCCGAACTGATCGCGCGAGGACTTGCTGCGTCGGGCGCGGAAGCTGTTTCCGCCGGCGTGCTGACGACGCCGGGCGTTGCGTGGCTCGTGAGCCGCGAGGGATTCGACGCCGGCGTGGTGATTTCCGCTTCGCACAACCCGTATCACGATAATGGCGTAAAGCTGATCTCGTCGCTGGGCATGAAATTTCCGGATGCCGAAGAAGCCGCGATCGAAAGCCTGATCTTCTCCGAAAACAGCGCGGCAGCCGGAAAGGCCAGCCAGGCCGACCGCGGCAAAATGGGCGCGGCGGGAGCCAACGGCAATCAGAAGCTGCACGAGGATTATCTGGCCGGGCTGCGCGAGGCGATCCTGCCCGGTGCGAAGCTCGCGGGAATGAAAATCGTGCTCGATTGCGCCAACGGCGCGGCGAGCAAGCTCGCGCCGCAGCTATTCCGCTCGCTTGGCGCGAACGTGACCGCCATCAACGATGCGCCCGACGGCCGCAACATCAACGCCGGCTGCGGATCGTTGCATCCCGCGGAAATGCAGAAGCGCGTGGTGGAAACGGGCGCCGCGCTGGGCGTGGCGTTTGACGGCGACGCGGACCGCGCCATTTTTTCGAGCGCGACGGGCAGGCTCGTGGATGGCGACGGCGTGCTGCTGGCCGCCGGGCGCTTCCTGAAATCGACGGGGAAGCTGAAAGGCGGCGCGATCGTCGGCACGACGATGGCGAATCTCGGGCTCGAACAGGCGCTCGAGAAGTCGGAGCTGATGCTGGTGCGCACGGACGTTGGCGATCGCTACGTCCTCGAAGAGATGCGGCGGATCGGCGCAAACCTTGGCGGCGAGCAATCCGGCCATATCCTGTTCCTCGACGATGCCACGACGGGCGATGGCATGCTGACGGCGCTCAAGATCGCGTCGCTGGTCGCAATCGCCGGGCCGCTCGATGCGCTGGTCGCCGATCTCAAGATATTCCCGCAGAAGATCGTCAACGTGAAGGTGAAGTCGAAGCCGCCGCTCGAATCGCTGCCCGAGGTGGCGCGGACGCTGAAGCAGGCGGAGGAAGCGCTCGGGAAATCGGGGCGCGTCGTGCTGCGCTATTCAGGCACCGAGCCCCTGGTGCGAGTGATGATCGAGGCGGAGCGCCTTGAGGACGTAGAGCGATGGACCGAAGCGCTGGCAGCGGCGTTGCGGGCGGCTATCGGCATCCAGACGCCCGATAATGAAAAATTATCGAAACGATAGGTAAGATTGATTCTTCCAAAGAATGTAGAAACAAAGGCCAAAAGCTTTCAGAAAGTGGATTCGCCATCCTTCAGCATCGCACACACGTATAATATAGTTCACCTAAACCTATTCCCATCAATATAATAGACCCCATCCGAGAAATGAGCCGACGTGGCATGGCGCGTGCACAATAGCAACTCGGCTGTCTCTTATTCCCGGGGTGGGCCGGTTTCGTCGCGCCGAGACCGGAACTTGGGGGTAGAGCAAGAACAAGGGGGTCCGGGTGGGCCCCCTTTTTGTTGTCCGGCTGTTTTCGGCGAATAAAGTGAAAAGGGCTCCCGTGGGGACGGGAGCCCTTTTTGTTTTCAGATGATGCGGCTCGGCCTAGCTGCAGCCGGATGTAGAGCCGCAGTTCGAGCACTTATAGCAGCTGCCGTTGGGCGTCATGAGCATGCCGCACTCGGAGCAGTAGGGGGCGTCTTCGATGGCGGCGCGCGGGCGCGTGATCGTCTCCGCTTCCATCACCTTCGCCGGAGCGGCGGTTATTGGTGCTGCTGAGTCCACTACCTTGGCAGTCGGCGCCTCTTCGAGCGCTGCGCCGTCGTTGTCGAGGTAATCGGGCGAGATGAATTTGCCGCCGAGCCACCGGCCGATGTAGTCGACCACGGACTTCGCGTAGCGGATCTTCGGATTGCCGGTATAGCCCGAAGGCTCGAAGCGGGAGTTGCAGAACTTATCGACGAGAGCGCGCAGCGGCACGCCGTACTGCAGCGAGATCGAGACGGACAGCGCGAAGGCGTCCATGATGCCGGAAAGCGTGGAGCCTTCCTTCGCCATCTTGATGAAGATTTCGCCGGGCTTGCCATCGTCGTACATGCCGACCGTGATGTAGCCTTCGTGGCCGCCGACCGAGAATTTGTGGGTGATGGATTTGCGCTCCGAGGGCAGCTTTTCGCGGCGCGCACGATCGAAGAGTTCCTTTTGCTGTGGGGCATTTTCCGCAGCGGCGGGAGCGGCTGCCGAGGCCTGCGCCACAACCGGGGCAGGAACGGCCTTTGCGGCGGCCACCGGGGCCTTCTCGTCTTCCTTCTTGCCGGCGGCGGAGAGCGGCTGCGAGCGCTTCGAATTGTCGCGATAGATGGCCACGGCTTTTAGCCCCAGCTTCCAGGACTCCGTATAAGCTTCGGCGATGTCTTCGACCGTCGATTCCTCGGGCATGTTGATCGTCTTGCTGATAGCACCCGAAAGGAACGGCTGAGCCGCCGCCATCATGCGCAGGTGGCCGCGCCAAGCAATCGAGCGCCCGCCACCCATGGGCGTGAGCGAGCAATCGAACACGGGAAGATGCTCGGGTTTGAGCCCGGGCGCGCCTTCGATTTTGCCCTCGGCGTCGATGTAGTCGACGATCTTGGCGACGTCCTCTGGCGCGTAGCCCAGCCTCATCAGCGCCTGGGGCACGGTGTTGTTGACGATCTTGATCACGCCGCCGCCCACCAGCCGCTTCTGCTTCACGAGCGCGAGATCGGGCTCGATGCCAGTGGTGTCGCAATCCATCATGAAGCCGATCGTGCCCGTGGGAGCGAGCACGGAAACCTGCGAGTTCTTATAGCCGAATTTTTCGCCGAGATCGAGCGCCGCGTCCCACGATTCCTGGGCAGCGCGGAGGAGCGATGGCTGCACGTTTTCTTCCTTGATCGGGCGGAGGGAATCGCGGTGCATGCGGATCACGTCGAGCATGGGCTCGCGGTTGGCCGCGTAGCCGGCAAACGGCCCCATGCGCTCGGCGATGCGTGCCGACTGCGCGTAGGCCTCGCCGGTCATCAAGCCGGTGATGGCGCCGCAGAAATCGCGGCCGCCGTCGGAATCGTAGGGCAGCGCGAGCGACATCAGCAACGCGCCGAGATTCGCGTAGCCGATGCCGAGCGGGCGATATTCGTGCGAATTCTTCTCGATCCTTGGCGTCGGGTAGCTGGCGTTGTCGACGAGGATCTCCTGCGCCGTGATCGTCACATCGACCGCGTGGCGGAATCCTTCGGCATCGAACTGGCCGTTGGAGCCGAGGAACTTCATCAGGTTGAGCGAGGCCAGGTTGCAGGCCGTATCGTCGAGGAACATGTACTCCGAGCAAGGATTCGAGGCGTAGATGCGGTCCGTGCCCTTGCAGGTGTGCCAGCGATTGATCGTGGTGTCGTACTGCATGCCGGGATCGCCGCACTGCCAGGCGGATTCGGCCATCTTGCGCATCAGGTCGCGCGCGCGGAATTTCTCGAGGGGCTTGCCGTCGGTGATCTGGTGGGTCCACCAGTCGCGGTCTTCCTCGAAGGCGCGCATGAAATCGTCGGTGACGCGGACGGAATGGTTGGCGTTCTGGAAGAAAACGGAGGAATAGGCCTCACCGTCGATCGCGGGGTCGTAACCCTGCTCGATCAGGACCTGCGCCTTGCGCTCTTCTTTGGTCTTGCTCTCGATGAACTCGATGATATCCGGATGATCGACGTTGAGAATCACCATCTTCGCCGCACGGCGCGTCTTGCCGCCGCTCTTGATGACGCCGGCAAAGGCGTCGAAGCCCTTCATGAAGCTGACGGGCCCCGAGGCGATGCCGCCGCCCGAAAGCGTTTCGCGGCTGCCGCGCAGCGCCGAGAAGTTCGTGCCCGTCCCCGAGCCCCACTTGAAGAGCATGCCCTCGGTCTTGGCGAGGTCCATGATCGATGTCATGCTGTCCTGCACGGAGTTGATGAAGCAGGCCGAACACTGCGGCTTGGCCTGGACGCCGACGTTGAACCAGACCGGGGAGTTGAAGGCCACCTTCTGCTCGACGAGGAGGTGAGTGAGCTCGTCGCGGAAGGCATCCTCGGATTCGGGAGTGGCGAAGTAGCCGCCTTGATCGCCCCATCGGACGATGGAATCGACCACGCGGCCGATCAGATGGCGCACCGAGGTTTCGCGCTCGGGCGTATTGGGCTTGCCGTGAAAATATTTCGACGCGACGATATTGGTCGCCGTCATCGACCAGGACTTGGGAACTTCGACATTCTCCTGCCGGAAGATCACCTGCCCCTTATCATTGCCTATGAGTGCGGTGCGACGTTCCCATTCGACTTTGTCGAAGGGAGATGCCGATCCGTCGGTAAAGCGGCGCTTGAAATCCAGGCCGGTGGTGCGCCTGGCCGTCTGTTCCATTTGCGAATTGAAAGCCATTTTCGTTTCCGCCATCTCTGCCTCCGCGCCGGCAGTCGTGCCGCCGAATAGTTGGCCGGGGTGCCGGGCAGGGAGGAATTACATTCCAATTATACTCCCCAAACGGAACCCGGAATATTGTTGCGTGTATCAAGGGATACACGAAATGAGAGGATTTCAGAGTCGCCGGCAGGCCCTCGACCCCCGAAAAGTACCTGCCGAAAACCAAAAAAGACAAAAAGCGCTGCTAAGCCGCGCCTAACACTAAGCGCGGTCCGAGAAGCGCACGCCTATCGCTATTCGATTGAACCCGGTTGGAACATCCCGTGTGCGGCCGTGGCGCTGGGCAAACGACCGTGCACGTAATGCCGAGTCTGGATGCGGAGTATCGTGGGTTGTGGAAAAGTTGTCAAGCGAAAATCGCAAGGGGACCACAAAATATTAGGTGCCGCGTGTCGAAAGCATCTACCGGTAGTGGTTTTGGCAGGGGCTGCCGCTGTGCCGGAAATGCAAGTGTGCTTTGCGAATCAACACTCACCTATTGACATGAAGTGCGGCGTCGAAAAAAACTATAGTTGAACAGCCATGACTACGCACGCGATCGAAATCATGGGGCTTACGAAGGACTATCCGGTCGGCTTCTGGCGCAAGCGCATGCGCCGGTCGCTGGACAACCTGACGCTCGAGGTTGAGGACGGAGAAGTCTTTGGGTTCCTCGGGCCAAACGGCGCGGGAAAAACAACCACGTTGAAGCTTCTGACGGGGCTCATCTTCCCGACTTCAGGCACGGCGCGGGTGCGCGGGCGCTCGATCGATGATGTTCGCATGCACCGCGAGATCGGCTATCTACCCGAGCAGCCATACTTCTACGACTACCTTACGGCGCGCGAATTGCTCGATTACTACGCGCGGTTTTCAAACTACAGCGCCGCGGAACGGCGGGAGCGCGTGGAGCGATTTCTCGCGTTGGTGGGCTTGACGTCGGTAGGCAACGTACAACTGCGCAAGTTTTCGAAGGGCATGCTGCAGCGCGCGGGCATCGCGCAGGCGATCCTGCACGATCCTCCGGTGGTGTTTCTGGACGAGCCGATGTCCGGGCTCGATCCCATCGGAAGGCGGGAAGTGCGCGACATCATTCACGACCTGAAACAAAAGGGGCGCACGGTATTTTTTTCGACGCACATTCTCTCGGACGCGGAGATGCTGTGCGATCGCGTGGCCGTGCTGGCGGGCGGAAAACTGCAGGGCGTGGGCGCGCCGGGCGAGATCGTCTCGATCGAGGTGGCCGGGATGGAAATCCTGTTTGAAATGCCAGAAGGGCGAGCGCTGCCGGAGGCCCTGAGCGGGGCTGTGCCGATCGGGGCGCGACATCGCCTCGAAGTGCCCGAGGCCGAACTATATTGCACGCTCGACAAATTGCGAGGGTGCGAGGCGCGGATTCTTTCGATTTCTCCGGTGCGGCCGACGCTCGAGGATTATTTCATTCGGGTTGTCGGACGCGAACAGACCGCGGAGCATGCGATCGAGGGGATGGCGCGATGAGCGCAATGCCCGGCGTGGTGGCGATCAATACGTTTCGCGAAGCGGTGCGCGACCGCGTGCTCTACAACCTGGTTTTTTTCGCGCTGATGATGATCGGCGCTGCAATCCTGGTGGGCCAAATTTCGATCGGGATCGAACGGCTGGTGATCATCAATCTCGGGCTTTCCGCGATTTCGATCTTCGGATTAGTGATGGCGGTTTTTATCGGCGTGGGGCTCGTCTACAAGGAAATGGAGAAGCGCACGCTTTACACGCTGCTGGCCAAGCCGATTCGCCGGTCGGAATTTCTCGTGGGGAAGTACGGCGGACTTTTGCTGACGCTCGTGGTCAACACGTCGTTCATGGCGCTGGGGCTTGGGGCGGCGCTCTATTACGTGGGGCGGCCGTTCGTGCACGCGGACGCCTGGATTCTGGTGGCGATCTATTTCATTCTGCTGGAACTCGCGCTGGTGACGGCGATCGCGCTGTTTTTCTCCTGCTTCTCGAGTCCGATGCTCTCGGCGCTTTTCACCATGGGAATCTACGTCACCGGGGTCTTCGGAACGGATATTCGGGACTTCGGGCAGTTTGCAAGCACTCCTGTGCTGAAGGTTGCGACGCGCGTCATCTACTACCTGGTGCCGAACTTTCACAATTTCAACGCGATCGCCGTCGTGGCGCACGGTGGATCGATTCCGGTATCGCTGATCTGGCAGAACACGCTCTATGCCGTTTTGTACGTCACTTTAGTTTTGGTGGCCGCCTCCGCGGTGTTTGCGAGACGAAATCTAAAGTGAGCCGCTCGGCCCCAACGCGCGTTCCGTGGTCGGCCCTGGCGGGCATCGTCGTGCTATTCGGCGCGATTGCCGTCTTGCAGAGCCACATCGACGCGGAAACGAGCGATTTCGCGCTTCAGAAACAGGAGCTGCTTCTGAGCTCGCCCACGGCCATACAAAAGCTGAGTCTGGGGTACGGTTCGCTCCTGGGCGATATCTACTGGACTCGCGTGGTGCAGTATTACGGCTCGCGCGTGACTGAGCCACATCCGAATTTCGATTTGTTGTGGCCGCTGCTCAATATCACTACGACGCTCGATCCGAAACTCGTCGTGGCGTACCACTTTGGCGCCGTCTTCCTCTCCGAACAGGTGGTGGGCGCGAACCGGACCGACCTCGCAATCAAGCTCGTCAAGCGGGGCATCGAGGCCAATCCGGAAAACTGGTATCTTTGCGGAGATCTCGGCTTTCTTTATTACTGGCGAATGAAGGATTACCCGGACGCCGTCTCCGCCTACCTCGAGGGAAGCAAAGTACCGGGCGCGCCGCCATGGATGAAGCTGATGGCGGCCCGCGTGTCGGCCATGGGCGGATCCATCGAAACTTCGCGCATGATCTGGTCTCAAATCTACGAGTCGACGAAAGACAAGAATGTCCGAAACATGGCCAGGAAAGAATTGAAGGTACTCAAAGCCCAGGCGGACGAGGAGCATCTCGACGAGATCGCTGCGGATTTCAAGAAGCGATTCGGGCACTATCCAGCATCGACGGAAGACTTGCGGGCGGCAGGATTTGTAAGAGGGATTCCGCTCGACCCGGAAGGTTATCCTTATGTCTTCGGGGCCGATGGGAAATCCGGCTTGGATCGGCGCAGCCCTATCGTCATTCAGGACCAAGCGCCTCCGGAGCTTTCCGGAGCATCCAAATAGCGGTTGGCGGCAAGCGGTTAGAATAGTTCTGGCAACGATTTGTTACCTCAGCGAGTCCCAATTGGAATGCCTTTAGCTTCCATGCTCAAGCGCATCGCCATTTCGATCGGAGTGTCGGCTGCGATCGCGGCAGGTTTGGCGTCGATTTCGGCGGCGGCGTTCGCGGTGCGCCCTCAAGCCAGCTCACAAACAGCGGCCTCGACGAAAGCCAACGGGGCATCGCAGGCCAAGGCGCCATCCGCCGATGAAATTCGCGCACGCGCCAAAAAGCTGATCGAGAACCAACACAAGAACGACCTCGCACTCGACGAATACGAGCGCGTCGAGCGCCACGAGGATTTCACCAACGGGCCCAACCCGCAGACCATCGAGGACAAGCTTTTTCGCGTGGTGCCCGATGGCGGCGGAACGGTGAAGATACTGCTGAAGGATAAAGGCGCTCCCACCGATCCCGCGGACTACCGGCGTCAGTTGCAGCTCTGGGAAGATATCCTGCAACGGATGACTCAGCCCGGCGACTCGAAAGCCAAAGCAGCCCGCGAGAAATACGAAAAGCGGCAGCACGAACGGGCGGATTTTGTGGATGCGGCGGGCGACGCCTATATCATCAAGTGGGTGGATCGGGAAACTCATGGCGGGCACAATTGCGACGTCTTTCAACTCACTCCGAATCCCGACTTTCATCCGCGCTCGATGTTTCAAAGCGCGCTGGCGCACGTCACGGCGAAGATCTGGGTGGATCACGATACCGACGAACTGGTGCGCGGCGAGGCAAACATCCTGAGCGACATTTCGTTCGGAGGCGGCCTGCTCGGAAAGCTCTATCGCGGGGGCTCCATTTCGATGGAGCAGTCTCAGGTGGCTACCGGAGTCTGGCTGCCCACGCGCACCGAGTATGAGTTCACGGGGCGAAAATTCCTGTTCCCCTTCGCCGAACACCAGGTGATCGAAGCCAGCCATTACCGCCGCCTGGGCTCGCTGCAAGAGGCGCTCGCGATCGTGCAGAACGAGTTGTCGACTGGGAAAACCTTCAGCGAAGATCCGTAACTTTACCCGCCGCCCGGTGTTAAATAAAGGAAACGATCCTTGCTCCAAGGAGAACTTCCTATGCGGCGTCCGATACGCACGGTCCTCGAGGCGTTTCTTGCGGGCTTGCTGCTGTGTGCGGCATTTGCATCTCAGGGAGCCGCGCAGACCGGCTCGACCAGCCCGGCGAGTCCATCCGCGCAGAGCACCAAGCCTCCCGCCCCGGCATCGGCGCCTGCCCCCGCTCCTGCGCCCCCCCAGCCAGCCGCCAAAAGGGTTTGGACGAATGATGACGTGATGGGATTGCGGGCGGATTCCAGGATTTCCACATTCTCCCAACCGAATGCGAAACCGGCCAAGAACGGCGCGATGCCGCGAATTCCAAAGGCAAAGACGCCAACTGGTACCAGAATCGAATCGCGGGGCTGCGGGCGCAACTCCCGCATCTCGACGATCAGATCGGCCAGCTGCAGGCAGCTCTCAACGGACAGCAGGTGAATTCGGTCCGCAAATGGGGAGGCGTAAAACCGGACGACTGGAAAGTGGAACTGGATGCGCTTCAGAAAAAGCGCGATAGCATCCAAGCCGAAATCGCTACGCTGGAAGACCAGGCGCGCCACGCCGGCGTCCCGGCGGGCGCGCTGCCTTGAGCAAGTAACCTGGAACGCCGCGCGCTACCGCGCGGCTGCCGCTACTTCTTTTTCGATCGGGGCGCCGATCAGGTTGCCCCATTCGGTCCACGAGCCGTCGTAGTTTCTCACATCGTCGTAGCCCAGCAGATACTTGAGGACGAACCACGTGTGAGAGCTGCGCTCGCCGATCCGGCAGTACGCAATCGTCTCGCCGGAACCGGAGATGCCCTTTCCCTGGTAGAGCTGTTTCAACTGGTCGGCCGATTTGAACGTGCCATCCTCGTTGGCTGCCTGCGCCCACGGGATGTTGGCCGCTCCGGGGATGTGGCCGGCGCGCTGCGCTGTTTCGCTCATGCCGGGGGGCGCAATGATCTTGCCGGTGAATTCATCGACCGAACGCACGTCCACCAGGCTCCCGCCGGACTTCTTTTTGACGATTGCGAGCACGTCCTCGCGGTAGGCGCGAATCGATTCGTCCGATTCGCTGGCGCGATACGTGGCGGGGGCTACTTTGGCGGCATCCGTAGTCAGCGGACGCTTCTCTTCGACCCACTTCTTGCGCCCGCCATTCATCAGGCGGACATCCTTGTGCCCGTAATACTTCAGCTGCCAAAAGGCGTACGCCGCGAACCAGTTGTTGTTGTCGCCGTAGAGAACGACGGTTGTGTCGTTTGAGACCCCGGATTGGCCGAGGAGTTTCTCGAGCGCGGATTTCTCGATCAGATCGCGGCGGACGTTGTCCTGAAGCTGGGTCTGCCAGTTCCATCCCACAGCCCCGGCGATGTGGCCTTGATCGTAGGCCGTGGTGTCCACATCCACCTCGATCAGGCGGACCTTGGGGTCGCTCGCATGGTCGGCGACCCACTGCGTCGTCACCAGCACTTCCGGATGCGCATATTCAGACATATCACTCCTCCCCTTCGAATATCGGATGTCGCAGCTGCTGCGTGAGACCCAAACATAAAAAAACCCACCGGCCAGGCTCTCTGGCGGCGGGTCGCGAAGTCCTGAGCTGGAAGGTACTTACGTGCTCAGCCTGCCCGTGCCAGAGGATACCGGGACGCGACACGAGCAACAACAACCCAGAGCCGGCCTCTGGCGGCAAATCGTCATGGCCGCAGCATACGCCGAAACCGCCTTCAGTGACAACGCTGTTTTGGAATCGGCCGGCATGCGGCTCAGACCGGAGTGAGCGGGCCACCGCCCGAAGATTCGTACTCGATGCGAAGCAGCCAGTCGAAATGAAACTTCTGCAGGGCGAGCCATTTTTCGAGCTCTTCGCGGCCCGGTGCGTCGAACTCCACCAGCATCTTGCCCTCTTGCATATTCACCACCACGCGGCGCGCCGTTACCTGGGCGCCTCCATAGAATCGCGCGGTCAGCTCCTCCGCGCCCTGACGCGTCAGGCAGGCCAACGTGTGCTGCGAAATATAACGGGCCACCGGCCCTCCTCTCCCGTGCGAATAGACGGCCGCACCGGCAGCAAATGGGATACCCCGTTCCGATGAAAAAAGCAATCGGATGCGGCCGGGACGCGATTCCGGGACTGGACGAGAGTACAGGTGCACGAGCGAGAAACGCGGCCGCGGAAATCCGCGCCGGGAGAGCACCAGCCGATAGAATACGTGTATAGGAATCGAGGTGATTTATGGCGCGCATTCGCTGGTCAAGCTTCCTGATTCTTTTTGCGGCACTTTTGGGCTTTGCCATAGCGGGCAACGCCGGGGTCAGAATCGGCGCAATCGCAGGCACCGTCGTCACCGCACATGGCAAGCCCGTGGCGGATGCCACCGTCACGATGCAGACATCCTACGGCCAGAGCCCTTGCGCCACGCACACCGACCCGAACGGCCACTTCGAGTTCGCGCGATACGAGACCGGGCAGTACGATCTGCAGGCCTACTGGCACGGCATGTTTTCGGAGTGGAAGAAGCGCGTGGTGATTCGGTCAGGCAAGACGACCGACATCACGCTGCGGCTCCCGCCAGCTGCCGACATCACCGTGACCGTTCCGGAGTGATTTTGCCGTCCAGCACGCCCTTCGCTCTCCGCTGGCAAAAGTTCTAGTACCATGGTATGGGCCGAATGCGACTTGGGGACCATTGGCCGCCCCAAGCCTACTCGCTACTGTGAATTGCGGGTTGTGGGAGCTGCCTTGCGGGGACGACGGCTCTAAAACGAGCCGGAGCACGCTTCCCGACCCGCCTAAAGCCCTCCTGTTGGTGTAACCCTTCTGACCCCAGCCACAGGAGGGGCCTGTCCCGTTGCGCATTCCTGCATTTTCTACCCGAATCGGCCTCAGACCCTCGAGCATTGTGCGCCAAATTGCATCAAATTGCGTGTCAGAGAGGCTTGCTATCGCGTAACCCCTGTGCAATCTGGCGCGCGGCGGGATACGTGAGGGTGCCGAGAGGCTGGAGATTGCGACAGATGACGGGAAAACCGGGCAGGCGAGCGTGGCGCTGCGTAGTGCCTATTGCGATTGGGTTGTGCCTCGTCGCGGGGTCAGCCGGCGCGACGGATCTGGAACCAAAAACAGTCGAAGCGTTTGACCGCTACGTGGCCGTGGCGGAGGCTCAGATCGACGAGCAGCTCTCACGGGGCCAACCCTATCTCTGGGTCGAGAGTCTGCCAGCCAACCGCCGCGACGCGGCAGAGTCGCAACTGCAAGCCGGACAAGTGGTGATCGAGCGGCTGGATGCCACGAGAAAAAGCGACGCGGGGAAACCAATCTCGATCCCAGGCGGGATGATCCATCACTGGATCGGCACGGTGTTCATCCCGGGTGCGACGCTGGCGCAAACACTCTCGCTCGAGGAAGACTACGATCATCAGCAGGAATATTTTCGCCCGGACGTAATGCGCTCGCGGATTCTCCGGCACGATGGAAACGATTTCACGATCGAATTGCGCCTGTATAAAAAGAAGGTGATCACGACCGTCCTCGACACCGAGCACGAAGTGCACTACACGCTCGTCGATGCGGCGCACGCCTGGAGCCGGTCGCGAACGATTCGAATTCAGGAAGTGGACAACGCGGGCGAGACCAACGAGCGCCTCGAACCGGAAGGCCACGATCGGGGTCTCCTGTGGCGGATGTACACCTATTGGCGCTTCGAGCAGAAGGATGGCGGGACGTACGTGGAATGCCAATCGATATCGCTCACGCGCGACATCCCGGCGGGCCTGGGCTGGCTGATCGGGCCATACGTGAATAGCGTCCCGCAGGAATCGCTCGATTTCACGCTGGAAACCACGCGCGCCGCGGTGCTGCAGCGCATCGCAAAGCAGACGGAAAGCACGCGAGGAAACTAGAAGGAAGTCGCGGCGAGAAAGACATCCGCCAAGCCGTTTGAATCTACTCCAACCAGATTATTCGCCGATGAGATAAATGCAACCGTGTGGCCGTCGCCGCTGATTGCCGGGACGATGCTGTCTCCGTTTGCCGCGGCAGGCGAAGGACCGGCCGGCTGGCTCGCTAACGCGGTACGGGGCGTGCAGGCGGTGGTGCCGCTCGGGAGATCGACGCAGGTGCTGCGGACAAAGATGTTTTCGATGCCATTGATCACGTTCGGGGTCAGGTTCGTGGCCTTCGAGGAAAACGCGATCAGGATACCCGCCGGGCAGGTTCCTGTCACCGTAGTCGTCGAACCGCACACGCTGACGCTGGGATTCTCGCTCAGCGTATTGGCCGGCGTGGTTGGATTGGCGAAGGTGTCCGGCGTGGAAACCAGTATGGGGCTCGAGGGCGTGCACGTCGGCGGCGTGGTCACCACCACCCCAATGCACGTGTCGAAGACGTAGACCTCCTGCGTTCCCGCCGAGGCAATTCCAAAATCCGTCGCCGTCGAAGCAAAAGCCACGAAGCGGCCATCCGGCGAGATCGCAGGCTCGATGCTCAAGCCGTTCGCCGCGGTGGCGCCTCCGTCCGGAGTGGAAATGAGAGTGGTGACGGGCACGCAGCTACTGCTGATCGTTCCGATGGTCGTAACGCAGGTGGCGCGCTCGAAGATTTCCTGGTTTGCGTTGGGATTGGACGCAGTGGCACCGAGATTTGTCGCGGTGGAGGAAAAGGAAACATAGAGGCCTGTGTTCGAAATCGCGGGATCCGAGCTCGGCCCGTCGCCGGGCGTCACGCCGTCGGGCGTCGAAACCAGATAGGTGGTCGGGACGCATGAGGACGTTTGCGTCAAAGGAGTGACGCCGCTGCAGATTGTGCGGATGTACACCTGCGGCGTCAGGCCGTCGACAGCGACGCCTGAGACGAGATTGGTGGCGAGCGAAACGAACGCGACGTATTGCCCGTCAGGACTGATGACCGGATTGTAGCTTTCGCCGTTGCCGGCGCTCGCGCCATCCGCAGAGAGAGATGCCAACACCGGCGTGCATGAAGTCGTGGTGGCCTCACACGTCGGCTGCCAATACACCTGGCGCGTCGCCGTCGGGGTCGTCACGTAATTGACCAGGTTGCTCGCCGATGAGGTGAATGCGACATCGTCCCCGCCGCTATCGAGCGACGGCTCGGAACTTGGCCCGTTCGCTGCATTTCCACCCGTGCCCGTGGTGATCAAGAGCGTCTTCGGAACGCAACTGCCGCCGGTTGCAGTCGTAGTCGCGAGGCACGTGTCGCGGTAAAAGATGCCGCTCAACCCATTCGTCAAGAGGTTCGGCTGAGTGACGGTCGACAGCAGGTTGGTTGAATTGGACGCAAATGCGATGAATTCCCCTGTCATGCTCGCCGACGGTCCAGCTGTGGTCAGCGTCGGAACGCCACTCGTGCATGGCGTGCCGCAGACGCCATTATTCGCCTGCGCTCCGGAAGGGGCGAGATCGACAAGCACCGGCAGCCCGGCCGCATCGCTGGGATCGACGGCGAAAGTAAGCGGGTTGGACGTACCTCCGCCCGGCCCCGGACTGAATACTTGCACCTGATTCACGCCGCCGGCGGCGAGATCCGCGGCCGTCAGCATGGTCTCGAGTTCCGAGCCATTGCCGAAAATCGTTGTGTGCGGAGCGCCGTTGATCATCACTGTTGAATTCGTCACGAAACCGGTCCCCGAAACGGTGAGAGCGGTTGGCGTAGTCGTTCCAGCCGCCGCGGCGGCGGGGCTCACCGACCCGAGGTCCGGGACGGGATTCGTGACCTTCAGTGACACGGCATTGGAGGTACCGCCGCCCGGCGCCGGGTTGATCACTATAATTGGAACAGAGCCCGCGTTCGCGATGTCTGCTGCAGAAATCGGCGCGCTCAGTGAAGTCTTGCTGCTAAATGTGGTCGAGCGGATGCTGCCGTTCACCGAAACCGTGGACTGCGAAACAAAATTCGTGCCGTTCACGACCAGCTCAAAAGCACCGCCGCCCGTGAACACGCCCGAGGGCGAAAGCGACGTGATCTCGGGCTGCGGGCTTGGCGCCGCGTTGATCACAAACGTGGCCGGCTGGGTGTTGCCGCCGCCGGGCGAGGGCGTGGAGACGACAATCGAAGCCGAACCCGCGTTTTCAACGAGGCCCGCAGGGATTTGAGCGGTCAGCACGCCGGTTGACGTGAATAGCGTGATCAGGGGATTGCCGTTCCAATACACGGTTGAGGCCGGCGTGAAGTTGCCGCCCTTGACCGTCAGCGTGAAGCCCGGCTGGCCAGCCTCGATGCTCGACGGAACCAGCGTTATCGTCGGCGAAGGCGTGGGGTAGTTGATCTGCTCCTGGCAGGCCGTCAGCAGCACGGCCGCGAAACAAATCGTAAGCCGGAAAAGGACACGAGATCGAACCTGCAAACCCTCACCCCTGATTCCACAGATCGGCTGGAAGCCTTAAACGCAATCGTAGAGACTACTAAAGATGTCTCTTGCGGGCAATCGGGATGCCTCGCCTGGGCGGAGATTTGCGGATCACCCGCCGCCGGGGGCGGGTCACTGCCCGAAACTACAGCACGGCGTAGTACGTAAAAATCGTGTAATCCGGGTTCGCGTGGCGCTTGCCCGAGCCCACGATGACGGTGCGCGTGAGCCAGTCGTGCGGCCCCACCGGCGTGTCGAAATAGGGCGTGCAGCGGAAATAGAAGGGCCGGTCGCCGCCCCAGCTCGGGTCGTTGCGATCGATCGGCTTGCCGTCCATGGGATAGAGGTAGCCCGTGTTGTTGATGTAGATCATCGTCCCGTCGGAGGCTTCGAGCATGTAGTGGGCGTCGAGGCGGCCGTTGCCCGCGTAGTCCGCGCCGCTGCGCGGCACCACGCGGCCCTGCAGCCGCGGTCCTTCGATCACGCCCGACATCGCCGGAACATACGCGCGCCGCCCGTTTGGCGTGGCGAATGAAACGCGCTCCTTGAAATCGATGCGTATCTGAAACACGTATTCGAGCTTGATCGGCTCGATCTCTCCGAGTGGCTGCATGGTTCCCCCCGGCGGCTTCGTTTCCGATTGCGCCGATTGAGATTGATCCGCGGCCTCGCTTTCGCCGAACGCGGCCTTCGGGAGCAGCCCGCCGAAAGCGCCGCCGGCAAGCAGCGCTCCGCCACCGAGCGCGGAACCCTTCAGCATCGAGCGGCGATCGATTGGGCGAATTGCGGATGAACTGTCGCGTTTGCTTTTCATGGAAGCGCTCCTAATGGCCTGCGCGGCCAAACGAAAGATTGTTCGAGAAAAACGGCACCACTTTCTTCTCGACGCGATCCTGGATGCCGCTGACGTGCGTGCCCTCGTAGGTTTCAAACGTGTGCGCGATTCCGTACGCGGTCAGGATGCGATCGAGCTCCTCGTTCGAAGCCATCAGGCCGTCTTTCGTGCCCACGTCGCCCGCGATCGCATGAAGTTCCTTCAGGCCCGGAATGTGTTGGTCGATCATCGCTAGAGGCGCATTCGCGTCCCATTTCGCGGCGATCTGGGGCTGCAGCTTGCCATCGAGCCAGGGCACATCAAAAAAGAGCGGCGGATTCTTCGGATTGGGAGACCATGCGGCCGATTCGGCGATGGTCGCTCGCGTTCCGAAATCGGCCTTGTCGAGATCGGCCGCGCTGCGGACCGATTCGGCCTTGACCATCGCGGGACTCTCTTTGTCCCAGGGACTCGCGGCAAGGCAGCACGCGCTGAGCCAATAAATGCTCGAAAACACATCTGGGTGCTCCATCCCAAGGCGAACCGTGCCGTATCCGCCCATCGAATGGCCGGCGAGGCCGCGGCTCATGCGATCGGGGATCGTGCGGTAGTGCGCGTCGATGTAGGAGACAAGGTCGTGCGCGATGAAATCGTCCCAGTCGCCGGTCGTGGCGGAATTCGAATACATGCTGCCGTAGTAGATCGTGTGGGCGCTCGGCATCACGAAAATCATCTCGCGCGCGCCGGCTGCATACGCCGCATCGATCGCCTTGGGAGCGTCGATGAAAACGTGCTTCGCGCCGAACCAGTTGTCGTCGTTGTCCATATAGCCGTGCAGCAGGTAGACCACCGGATAGCGCCGGTGCGTCTGCTTCTTGTAGCTCGGCGGGAGATAAACGGAGACGTATCGATCGGGCGAGTCGCCCTCGAGATTTCCTTCGAGCGATTTCCCGTGCACCTGTATCCGCTCGACGGTCCCGTGCAGCGCGGGCTTTTCCGTCTGCGAGACGGCGAAGCCGCACGCCAGCAGGACCAAGCCGGCGAAAAGGGCTGCGTTTGCCGAAAATCTGAAAAGAATCGGACGGGGTTTCATTGAACGGGCTCTCCTGTCGCGCATTCGAAGCTTTCCGCCTTCTCGGGATCGCCGGTGCCCTTGTAGCGCGCATATTTCGGATACGCGCACAGCGGCCGCGAACGGCCCGGGAACGACTTGCCCGTTGCGACCACAAACTCGGGCGGTGTCCCCTTCTCAACCCAGTCGACGATGGCGGTCAGCATGTCGAAGTCATCCAGCGTGGCGGCGCCGCCCTGGCAGTGGCTCATTCCCGGGACAAGAAAAAAACGGCTCCATGTTTGCACTTGATCCACGCCGCCGTTCACGGGGTCCTGCCCGAGCTGCTTGTAGTAACCGAGCGTAGCCAGGAACGAGAACCAGGGGTCGCTCGTGCCGTGATAGAAGATCAGCTTCCCTCCGTGTTCCGAGAACGTCGTCAGATTCGTCCACGTAGCCGTGTCGGTGAGCGTCTGTTCGGCATTCGCCCGGACGCCCGCGACTTGCTCGTCGACCGACTCGCTGGGCGGCAGAACATTTCCGAGAATGTTGGGGCCGGGCGTGGGCAAAAAGCCGAGGGTGAACCCGGGGCCCTTGGGTTCGGCCACCATGTCCGCGTCAAAGGGAAATCGCGGATAGACTTGCGCGCTGCGCGAATCCTTCGGCCCGCCAAAAGCCTCCTGCAACGCCGTCACCTGTCCGGCCGAAAGGCAGCTGTCGGCTTTCGCGCCGCTGCATTTCAGAACCGCGGGATCGAACCGGCAGGCCGCGCGGTTGAAAATCATGCCGTCCTTCAGGCCATCTTTGTCGTCGCATGCTTTCAGGATCGCGTCCGCGATAAGTTTCCTGTCGCTGCCGGAGAAATCCTTGGTCGGATCCGGCTTCCCGCCCGCCCCCTTGGGTGCGATCTCGGCAAACGCTCGCGTCGCCCAGGAAAGTCCGATATTCGAATAGCCGGTTTCCATCGCCGGATCGCCGGAAATAATTCCGTCGAAATACGTCGGGTAGCGCTGCGACATCAACATCGCCTCACGCCCGCCAGTGGAGCAGCCATCAAAATAGGAATGCCTGGCAGGCTGGCCGTAGTACCTCGCAATCACCTGCTTGGCCAACACGGCCACGCGGCCGACCGCGATGTACGCGAAGTCGAGCGCGGCGAGCTGATCCTTCATGAATGACGCATCGAACACGGCGCCCTCGTGTCCGGTGTCCGTCGAGACCACGGCAAAGCCTCGCGTGAGCGCAGGCGCGTTGCCGGCAGCCTGCGTGCCAAACGGTGCGCCCACTGAACCATTCAGCCCGCCGCCGCCCTGAAACAAAAAACGCCCGTTCCAGTTGTCCGGTAGCGCGATGGCGAACTCGATTGCGTAGTGCTTGCCATCAAAACCCGTGCGCGGGTCGATCGTGCCATCCGCGCGGCAATACGAAGGAACCGCGACCTGGATCGTGTCGCCAAATTGCGATGGCCGGATCATTCCGGGTCCGGCAGCTGGCACGGATTGCGTTTTCGTAATCGTCATTCCGCTGCCGGGCATCTGCAGTTTGGTCAGGTCGGCGCACTTTTCCACCGGCGCGATTCCGGGCGCGGCATCCTGCGCCCGCACGCACGCGGCCGACGCCAGCGCCAGACAAACCAGTGCGAGATAAATTGCCTTCATTTTGAAATACTTCATAATCGGATCCCCCACCGAGAGATGCGACTTGCCGGACGCGGCGGAGCATAGCAAACCGCGCGCGCGCAGGGCAACGCCTCGATTCACTCGCGTCGCTTGCACAACGTCAGAGTCGGAAAAGCTTTCGCGCGGTTTCGCCGAGGATGTTGCGCTTGGCCTGTTCGCTTAGAAATGGCAGCCCGGCGATGCGCGCGGGCACGTCGAAATCCCAGTGCGGCCAGTCCGAGGAGTACATCAGCTGCGTCTCGGCGCGCACGGCCTTCATCGTCGCTTCGAGCATGTGCGGCATCGTCACCTCGAGCGGCTGCGAGGTGAAATACATCTCGGCGATGTATTCGCTCGGCAGGCGCTTCAGCAGCGGCGCGTCCGATTGGCGCATCAGGTATTCGTGGTCCAGCCGCTGCATCATGAACGGCACCCACGCCAGCCCGCTTTCGATCCAGATCACTTTCAGCTTCGGGAAACGCTCGGGCAGGCCGTTCACGATCCAGTTGGTCATGTGCGTCATGTTGCAGGTGACGAACGACATCGAATGCACCGAAAGGAAGCGGTTCATCGTGGCCGTCATCGTGTCGCCCCAGGTGGGGCCGGCGTGAAACGCGAGCGGCAGGCCGCGCTCCTCGAGCTCGCGGTAGACGCGCATGTACATGTTCTTGTGCACGCCCGTGTGGCGCTGGCTGGTGATCATGAATCCCACCACGCCGGGCGTTTCGCCAAACTCCGCGATCGTTTGCAGCCAAGCCTCGGGATCGTGGAACGGCAGGCAGAGCAACGTCTTCACGCGCTCCTCGCGCGGCAAAATCGTCTCCGTGAACCAGCGGTTATACGCGAACGTCATCGCCGTCACGATATCCGGATCGGGATGCAGGCCCATTTCGAGCATCGGCTGCGGAAACACGACCTGCATCTTGATGCCCATCGAATCCATGGCGCGGCGCACGAGCGTGAGGTCGCGGTGCTCGTCCGTTTTCTCAACGTACTCCGCCAGTTCGGCCTGGTGCGGGATGCGGCCGAATACATCCTGAAATGTCATCCCCACCGGATGATTGCTGAAAGCGAGCTGGCGCGCGCGCGGCCAGTCCTGCGTCATCGTTTTCGCGTTGTGCCGCAGGACGGGATTCTCGAGCCGGTCGAGAATCTCGCCCCAGGAATCGAATTCCACGTGGTGCGCGTCGACGTTGACGATGAAATAGTCGTCGAGATGATAGCGGGCGATGTCGCGGCGCGCGTTTGCGAGGATTTCGCGCGAATCGGTGCGCGTGGTGATTTGCTGCACCGCGTGTTCGGTCGCGGTGCTCGAGCCGTTCAAAGTCTTGGTTGTGCCCATATACGTGTCCTTGCCCACAGCCGCGTCCCGCTCAAGCGCCGGGCGCGGTGCGCGAAAACCAGAGCGCCAGATCGAATGGGTTCAGGTGGTGCGCGCGAAGGAGTGCGCATGCCATCACCATCGCCTCCGTCGTCGAAACCGTGCCGTCGATCACGGGGATCGCCTTTGCTCCCGGTGCCGCGTCTTCCACCGCCGCCGCATAGAGTTTCACGGCGCCGCTCACGAGATTCGTCACGTCGCCCGGGAGCACGCCCGCGATTTCACCGGCCTCGGTGGTTCGCGCGATCTGCTCGCGCAGCGTGACGAGAAGCGCAGACAGTTTCGCGGCCTCGTCAGACGGTGACATAAATTCCGTCGGCCGCTTCTTCCACCGCCACGCGAATCAGTTTGGCCGAGGGGCGCCCCGGGTGCACGCCGGTCCTGATGTCGTATTCGAACCCGTGCCACGGGCAGACGATGTGCAGGCTCGACTCGTCGAAAGCGAAGCCGCGGCTTTCGCCGCCCGGCTCGATGATTTCGGTGACGCGCGGGATGATTTTGCCCTGGCACACGGGCCCGCCTTGATGCGCGCACCTGTTTTCCCAGGCGTGGAGTTTGCCTTCGACGCGGAAGATCCCGATCGTCTTGTCGCCGATGTCGACCACGAGCCGGCCCCCTTCGGGCACCCGCTCGCCTGCACCGACGTAGACTCGCTGTGAAGTTGCCGGCATGTTTCACCAGGGCTGGTAAACGAGGGCGATTGTATGTTGAGACGCCGCGATTATCAACTTGTCGGGCTATTTGGTAGTGGGATCATTTGAAGTTTAGCAATCAAGGCTTGCGACTTATCGGGGCTTGGTTGGTCCAGTCTCTAGATATCTAATTATCGCCAAGCGCATCGATCCCTCGGAAATCGAAGGGATTTAGAATCCATCCAGTTTGCCCATCGTGATTCTTAACGTAGACCCACCACTCCGTTTTTGGCAGGGATACAACATCCCACGGAAAGTCGCCGTTTCCTCTGTGCACGGTTTCGGCGTACAAATCTTGGCGGTGGGTCGCACCGTCGTACCAATAGAGGCAGTAACCCTCGCCTTCTTCGTGGAGCAAGTAGAGCACCGCGCCCGCTGGTATGTCGATCTTGTGGCTTGTGTTAGGCACTGTACGGGTTTCGACCTCATCAAAGACCACGGGTTTAAGCATTTTGATGATGCCGAATTGTAGCGTGATGACTTTCCCCTTGAGCGCTGTTATTTTCCCTCCTGATTGGATTGTGAATACAACCGGTGAACTCGTATCTGCGTCTCTTCGTGCGACAGTGGCTGTCTTGGCAGTCCACACCGTGTAATGGCAGCCTTCAAACGGACAGGCCCCTTCGTCCGTAAACGGTAGGCGAGGTTGTCCATGCAATTGACTCTGTGACCATAATGACCCGGGCGAGCAGAGAAGCCATGATATTGCCAATATACTATAATTGCAAAGAACCGCGCTAGAAGCATCCTTCCTCCGAAGCCCCGAAACTACTATACGCAGGCTCCTCCTTTGGAGAAGCGCCCACCAGTGTGATCGTGAAGTACCCAGAATCTATTTCGGTTTATTGCGTGGCCGAGGCGGGTGAAGCTAATTCACGGGGCGCGACGGAACATCCCCGGCCCAGTCGGGTTGCGCGAATTCCACGCCCCAGAAGTGCGGGCTGGGCGAAAGGAACTCGACGCCGATGCGCGTTCCCTTATCGGACGTGTCGCCAACGTAGACCACGCGGCACTCCTGCTCTTCCTCGGTGGCGGGATTGATCAGCAGCATTTCCGACCCGAGTTCGAGCGTCTCCTGGAGGTAGAGCAGGCCGCCGTGCGCGTTGATCACGATGGTCTGGCTGTTCTCCCGGAATTTGCGGCCGTCGGTGTTCTTCCCGGTCGCACGCACGGAAAGCCGCGTGAAGACGCGCGAGCTGCGGCGTTCCTTGCTGTATGGAGCGTCGGTCATCATCACGAATATCGTGCAATGCACGCCGGGGTGAGTCAATTGCGCGGAATGTCTGCGTGCCTAAAGAGACAGTTTGCGAAATCGCTGTCGGAATCAGGCGGCCTTCCGTAATATGTGACGTTGAAGCTGGCGCTGATTAACGTCGGCGATGCGGTATGGCCTTGGGAGCCGACATGAACGTCCTGGACTACATCGAATCCAAGCGCGAAAGCAATCTCAACGAGCTGAAGGAATTCCTGCGCATCCCGAGCGTCAGCACCGAGAGCGAGCACAAACCGGACATCGAGAAAGCAGCCCATTGGGTGGCGGAAAAACTTCGCGCCGCGGGCCTGGAAAAAGTCGAGATCGTGCCGACGAAGATGCATCCGCTCGTTTATGGCGAATCGCTGCGGGCGCCGGGCAAGCCGACCGTCCTGATTTACGGCCACTACGACGTCCAGCCCGCCGAGCCGCTCGATCTGTGGACCAGTCCCGCCTTCGAGCCCACCGTGCGCGACGGGAATCTCTTTGGCCGCGGCACGGCCGACGACAAGGGCCAGGTGCACATTCACATCAAGGCGCTCGAAGCTCTGCGCGCCGCCTCCGGAAAGCTGCCCATCAACGTGAAGGTGATGATCGAGGGCGAAGAAGAAGTGGGCAGCGTGAGCCTGTGGGATTTCGTGCAGGCGAACCGCGAGCGGCTGAAGGCGGACGCGCTGATCGTCTCCGACACGTCGATGCTCGCAAAAGGCGTGCCTTCGATCACCTACGGCTTGCGCGGGTTGAACTATTACGAGATCGAGCTCACGGGACCGGCGCAGGACTTGCATTCGGGCGCTTTCGGCGGCGCCGTTCCGAACCCGATCACGATCCTCGCCGAGACGATCGCGAAACTCCACGACAAGAATTTCCGCGTGACCGTTCCGGGCTTCTACGACGATGTGGCCGTGCTTTCGCGCCGGGAACGCAAGGCGCTGAACGCGCTCCCGTGGAAGGAAAAGGAGTTTCGCAAGACGGTGGGCGCGCCGGCGCTCTGCGGCGAGAAGGGCTACACCATCGTCGAGCAGCTCTGGATACGTCCCACGCTCGAGATCAACGGCATCTGGGGCGGATACATCGGCGAGGGCGCGAAAACGGTGATTCCGTCGAAGGTTCACGCGAAGCTTTCCACGCGGCTCGTGCCGGATCAGGATCCGGTGAAGATCGCCAGGCTCGTCGAGCGGCACATCCGGAAGCTGCTGCCGAAAGCGGTGACGTGCAAGTTCGAGGTGCTGAGCACGGGCAAGCCGTGGGTCGCGCCCTATTCGCATCCGATTTTCCAGAAAGCGATTCACGCGCTCGAGGAAGGCTTTGGAAAAAAAGCTGTCTTCATCCGCGAGGGCGGATCGATTCCATTCGTCACCCAGATGCACGATACGTTCAAAGTGCCGTGCGTCCTGCTCGGATTCGGCCTGCCCGATGAAAACGCGCACGCGCCCGACGAACACATCGCGCTTGAAAATTATTTCGGCGGCATCAAGTCCGTCGCGCTGTTTTACGAACAGCTCGCGAGCCTCTAGAATCGACAGATTGTTCCGCAACGGGAAAAGCCGCGTTTTGCGGGCGTTTTTAAACGTTTCGCTTGCGTTCGCCTGGTAGGACGGCTATAGTGCCACGCGGCATCAGCAATGCTGGCGCGAAACATCAATCGCAAAAGTCACAAACCTGAGGAGGAAAGAGAATTCGATGGCTAATCCGTTGAGCAAGTCCAAGATCATCGCCCACCTGGCCGATAAGGTCAGCACGCCCGAAAAGCCGGTATCGAAGAAGCAGGTCGTATCCTTCTTCGACGAGCTGTTCAAGCTTGCCGTGAAGGAAGCCAAGGGCACGGGCAAGTTCGTGATCCCCGGCCTGGGACGCGCCGTGAAGGCGCACCGCAAGGCGCGTATGGGACGCAACCCTGCAACAGGGGAAGCGATCAAGATCAAGGCCAAGACGGTCGTCCGCCTGCGTGCAGCAAAGGCTTTCAAAGACGCCGTTTTGAAATAGGCCCGCCCGGCGCAGACATCCCGGCAAACCCCCAAGGTTGCCTCCTGACCCGCAAAGCGGCTCGAAGGCTTGGGGGTTTTGTCTTTTCATCCGCTTCCTTTCAGAGCCGCAATTCCCATGCGCGAATACTCCGGCCTTCTGACCGATCTCTACGAACTTACGATGGCGGCCGGCTACTTTCAGACCGGCTTCGACGCCCGCGCGACGTTCGAGCTCTTCGCGAGGCACCTCCCGCCCAAGCGCAACTATCTCGTAGCCGCCGGACTCGAGCAGGCGCTCGAGTTCCTCGAAAACGTCAGCTTCACGGGCGAAGAGATCGATTTTTTGCGGCGGCATCTTCTCTTCAGCCGCATCGGCGCGAAGTTTTTCGACTACCTGGCTGAGTTCCGTTTCACGGGCGACGTCTGGGCGATGCCCGAGGGAACGCTGGTGTTCCCGGGTGAGCCGATTCTTCGCCTGACGGCGCCCATTATCGAGGGGCAGATCATGGAGACGTATCTGCTCGCCATGCTCAGCTACCAGACGATGATCGCAAGCAAGGCGGCGCGCGTGGTCACGGCCGCCGAGGGCCGCCAGATCGTCGATTTCGGCGCGCGGCGCGCCCACGGCATCCAGGCGAGCCTGCTGGCCGCCCGCGCGGCGTCGATTGGAGGCTGCCTGGGCACTTCCAACGTCCTCGCCGGGCAGCGATTCGGGATCGGCGTGTACGGCACGCAGGCCCACTCATGGGTGATGGCGCATGAGACCGAGCCCGAGGCATTTCGAAATTTCCTCGAGGTGTTTCCCGAAGGCTCCGTTCTGCTGCTCGATACCTACGATGTGCGCAAGGCCGTCCGCGAGATCATCGCGGGGGGCCGGAAGCCCTCCGGCGTCCGGCTCGATAGCGGCGACCTTGTAAAAGACAGCCGGTGGGTGCGGCGCGAACTCGATCGCGCGGGATGGACGGATGTAAAGGTGTTTGCATCCGGCGATCTCGATGAATTCAAGATCGCCAAGCTTGTGAAGCAGGGCGCGGCCATCGACTCATTCGGCGTGGGCACCGCGCTCGCCACGCCCGGTGATGCCCCGCACCTGAACATGATCTACAAGCTTGTGGAAGTCGAACGCGGCGGCAAGGTGCGTGAAGCCGCGAAATTCAGCCACGCGAAGGCCACGTACCCGGGCCGCAAGCAGGTGTTCCGGCGCGCGGCTGCCAACGGCGAGTTTGCTGGCGACACCATCGCGGTCGCAGACGAGCCGGCGAACGGGGATGAGCCGCTGCTGATTGAAGTCATGCGAAGCGGCCGCCGATTGGCGAGCCCGGAGCCGATCAGCGCGCTCCGCGACCGCTGCATCGCGAATCTCGCCAAGCTTCCGCCGCGCTATCGGCAGATCCAGCGCAGCGTTGCGTATCCCGTTCGCTACACGAAGCGCCTCACCGCCATGCGCGATGAGGTGAAGCAACGCGTTCGTCGCTTTGCGCTAAAATAGAGTCGCCGGCCTCTGGGATTCGAATTCATGGCACAACCGAGAATCATCTTCTGGGAAGTGGACGCGCAGGCGGATTTCATGCTGCCGGGAGGAAAGCTTTACGTCCCGGGCGCGGAGAAGATCATTCCCAATATCCAACGGCTCGTGAACGCGGCGACCGACGCAGGCGTATTTCTCGTGTCGAGCGGCGACGCTCATCCGGAGGGCGACCCCGAATTCCAGAGATTCCCGCCGCACTGCCTGCGCGGAACATCCGGCGCGCGGATTATTCCTGAAGGACTCGCGAGCAATTCGCGCGCGATTCCGAACGATCCGTCTCGGCCGCTGCCGCAAGATATTCTGCATTCTCCGCAGGTGGTGATCGAAAAACAGACGCTCGACGTCTTCGACAATCCGCGCACGAGCGAACTCGTCGACCGATTGGACGCCGACGCCGAATACGTCGTCTTTGGCGTGGTCACCGAATACTGCGTTCGGTGCGCCGCAAAGGGTTTGCTCGAGCGCGGCCGCAAAGTATCCGTCGTGAAAGACGCCATTGAAACCCTCGATGCGGCGGACGGGAAGAAGACGCTCGAGGAACTCCAGGCTCTTGGCGCGCGGATGATCACAACCGACCAAGCTCTCGCCGAAATTGGCATGCCCGTTTCTAACCGATTCGCGTTAGAATCCGAGCCGAATTAGTATGGATTCGAGAATGCCGGAAGACCGCCACGAACACGCGCAGGATCTGTTCCAGCAGGCGTACCGCGCGCAGATGACGGGCGATTGGGCGCGCGCCGCCGAGCTCTACAAGGCTTCGCTTGAAATCCTGCCCTCCGCCGAGGCCCACACGTTTCTCGGCTGGACATACCACTTCCAGGGCAAAATCCAGGACGCCATCGATGAGTGTAAGCGCGCCATCGAAGTCGATCCCGATTTCGGCAATCCCTACAACGATATCGGCGCGTACTTGATCGCGCTCGGGCGTCTCGACGAGGCTGTCCCATGGCTCGAACGCGCGATCGAGGCGCCCCGCTACGACCCGCGCCATTTCCCGCACTTCAATCTCGGCCGCGTCTATCTCGCGAAGGGAATGTTCGGCAAAGCGCGGGAATGTTTTCAGGAAGCGCTGCGCATCGAGCCGAGCTACGCGCTCGCCAGCCGGGCGATCGAAAACCTCCGCCGCCTCGTGAACTAGGAAGAGCTGGCCTTCGCGTCCACAGGAGTCACGATCCGGCCATAGAGCCCCATCAGTGTCGCGGTGAGCACTCCAATCGCCGCGATCACCCACCACATCTGAGCGGGCCTGTGCAGCACTTCACCGAACACGTGCAGCAAATATCCCCCAAGCGCTCCTCCAACGAGCTCGCCGATGGCGATCGGCAGGAAGGCGTAACCCATATAGAGGCCCTGCTGTTCGGGCGGCGCGAGCCTCGAGCAGTATTCGTAGTAGCGCGATGCCTGCGTGAGTTCGCCGAGCGCTAGAACAACGAGCAGCACCCCGAACATGAACATCGAGGGGTGCACGGCCAGCAGAATCCATGAACATGCCGAGACCAAAAAGCCGATGGCGATCGTCGGCACGGCCGGTATTTTCCGCGTCAGGTAGGCGACGAGAATCTGCAGGCAGATGATGGTAATGCCCTCGATCGATAGTATCCGGTCGACGTTCGCGTTCGGATTCACGTATCGCCGCAGAAAAATCGGCGCCGAGAGGAAAATCTGCCAGTAGACGATGTAGAACCCCGAAGAGATCAAAAGAAAAGTGACGTAGCGGCCATTGCCGAGCACGATGAACATATTCTTCAGCGCGGTCGAGATTTTTTCGACGCGAGCCTCATCCCCGCGCCCCGGCTCGTGATAGAAAAACAGCGTCACCCAAAACATCAGAAACACGCTGAGCGACGCCATGCGAAACACGTTCGCGATTCCCCATCCCATCTTCTCGCGCACCAGGTATGCCATCAGCGGACCTACCGCGCCGCCGATATTCACCAGCGTGTAGTAAATCGAATAGCCGAGCGAGCGCACATTCTCGGAGGACGCGCGCGCCGTCGTGCCGGCCACAACGGGCTTCACAAGCCCGGGCCCGAGCGACGGAACCAGAAGCACCAGCGAGACGAGCCACGGGTCGCCGATGGCGTGGCGCAGTGGCGCCATCCAGGAAGTTTCGAGCGACCCGAGCAGAAAATAGCCAACCGTCAGCAGCAAATAGGCGAGCAGCAATGTCCGCCGGAAACCAAATCGATCGGCCAGCGTGCCCGCCAGAATCGCGAGCGCGTACACCACGAATCCCGCAATCCCTTGAAGTGTCCCCGCGAGTACGCTCGAAAAATGCAGCTGCTCGGTGAGATAAATCGCGAGCACCGCCGTGGTGGAGTAGTAGGCGACGCGCTCGAAAATTTCGGTGAAATTCGCGACCCAGAAGGGAGGTTGAAAGCCGGCGCGGATTTCTTCGAGGCGCTGTGCGAAAGCCAATTTTCCTCTTTGGGGCGGGCAGGGAATCGCGCCGCGGCAGGCGTGATTGTAGCGGAAGCGAGGTGTTTTACGGCGTCAAATTCTTGCCTTTGCGGGGCGCGAAAATCGAGGAAATCTCCGCAATAAGAGGGGACTGGAGCATCCCCCTAGCGGGGGCCTTAAAAGGCCCCAAAGGGACGGTTTTGTCAGGTTCTTGCACGCTCCACGGGAAGGCGCGCCCGGGAATTCACATGCACCGCCCGTCCGGCCGCTCAGAAGCGGCCGGGCAATTCAGACGGTGGCGGCGACCGGCGGCGTGCTGTGCGGGCGCATGCGGCCATAGGCCGCCAACAGCAGCGCGCCCAGGCCCCAGATGATGATGACGAAAGTGGCGAACGTGCCCAGAAAGGGAATCATGCGAAGGGCGCGGAGAACCGCCAAGCCGATTGCCAGCCGCGCGACCGCCGGCCCGATCCCGACCGTGTAGCCGAGGAGCTGCTCGCCGAGCCACGAGCCGACGAAGAGCTGCGCGGCGTAGAGTGCGATCAGGTAGAGCAGGAACGCGGAGATTCCGATTCCGAGGCCAACAATCGTGATGCAGGCAATGATGATGGCGATCGGAGTGGCAAAGAGGAAGAGAGCGCCAAAGCCCACCGCCGGTCCCACGCGCCGGGTTTGGTGCACGGCGTCGGAGAAAAATCCGGGGAGAACCAATAGAAGCACGAGGCCAAACAGGAAGTTCGCGCCCCAGAACAAGACTTCGTGCCAGTAGTAGGCCACGCGCGTGTAGTCGGGACCACGCTTGGGAACCGTGATTTGAATGGGGCTGGCAAGCTTGGCGCCGGAAGCGATGTCGGGTTGGCCGCGGCCTTCGTATTTCGTCTTCCCGGCGATTTGAGCGGTAGAGCCGATGGTAAGCCGGTCGCCGCGGATAGTCAGATCGCGATCGAGCCGGCCGTTGATGGTGATGTCACCGACGAGCGCGAGGACGTCGCCTCCGACGTGGCCGTCCAGTTCGGCGTTTTGGGCGCCCAGCATGATCGAACCACCGACGCTCGCCTTTTCATCCACGGTTGCCTGCTCGACCCAAATCATGGCGTTTCTGGCAACCGCCGAATTCAAAGAGAGCGACTGGCACCACACGCGCACGTTTCCATCGACCGGACCATTGACGATGATTTCCTGCCCGAAGGCGATGATGTCGCCTTTGACGTGGCCGTTCACCGTCAAGCTGCTCGAAAACGAAATCAAGTCGCCGTCGACGTCTCCATCGATGCGAGCTCTTTCGGCGGCCACGATGAGATCGTTCTTCACTTCCTGGCCGGCGGGCAGCGTGTAGCTGGGATTACCGCGCTCCATATCCGCGGCCCGGGCCGAAGGAGGCAGGCCGAGGACGCAGGCGAGCGCGCCCATCACGAACGCGATCGTCGTAAAGCGCTGCCAATGCTTCCGGAGCAGCCAGATTGCAACCATTCCCAAAGTTGCCGCTGCCATGAATTCCGGGAGGTTTCGCATCGTGTCCCATCCTTTCCAGAAAGCGCCCGTGAAGAAGAGCATCGTAAGAACATTTCCCTGCGTGAAGCCGGCCTGCGCCGCCTGCGTGAGCGACGGCTGGATGAATCCCGTCCACAAGGTGTAGGCGCCGCCAACGCCGAGTCCGAAGGCCACCACCCATCCCCATCCGATGCTGCCGCGCTCCGGCTTGGCGACGAGGCGAGCCGGAATCGATTCTTCGTCGGAGGTGAGAGCCTCATGGAGCCAGACGGCTTCCTTTTCGAGCGCGCCGAGAAGCTCGCGGCAGGAGCCGCAGGCGGTGACGTGCGCCGAGACGCCGCGCGCGCGATCAGGGTCGAGCTGGCCTTCGAGGTAGAGCAACCCCGTCATCTCATCGAAATGGTCATTGAGAGGATCGTCGAAGCGGCCGTGAAGACTGTCGTCGGGTTGGCTCATGTTTTTCTCCCTGCAGCAAATCCTGCCGCGCTCGCGCCGCCGAGCGCCTCACGCAATTGATGCCGCGCGCGCAGCAGGAGGACTCCCACGAACGCGCGGCGCACGCCGAGCGTGTCCGCGATCTCGTCATAGCTCATATCCGCGTAATAGCGCAAGACGAGCGCCATGCGCGCCCGGTCGGGCAGCTTCGCCAGGCCGGTGCGAACTTCCTTGCCCGTGTGTTCGAGCTGCAACCGCTCGAGCTGGCTCGGGTCGGGATGCTCGAGGGGAAGCGTTTCGAGATCGCCCGTCTCGAGATCCTGGCGAATGCGGCGGCGGCGCAGCGTGTCCCAGCAGTGATTGCTCGCAACCTTGTAGAGCCACGCCGTAAAGGGCCGCGACGAGTCGTAGGTGGCGAGTTTCTGCTTCACTTTCATGAAAATTTCCGTAGTCGCGTCTTCCGCGTCCTCGCGCGTCGGCAGCACCCTGCGGCAAAACCGGAAAATGGCCGCGGCGTATTGGCGATACAGGTCGCCCCAGGCGTCTGAATTGCCCGCCCGGACCTGGGACAGCAACTGCGCCAGTTCTGACTCGCTCATCGCCCCGGTCGTCTTTTGCCTGTCCATGGATTGATACGCAGACGCCTGCCTGAATATTTCACAAGTACCACAAAGCAGCGTACTTGTCTGCCAGATCACCAATGCGCGGAGGGGGTGGGCCACTTTCAGAAAGCCAAGCGCTTGCCAATGCCGCTTTGGTATGGCATTATTGGTGCATGCTAAAGCGGATTAAGCATGAGAAACGCCCAACGGGCGTAAACCAACTCGCTCAGCACTTGGTTGATGTCTCGCCAAGTGAAAACAATGATACACTTCGGCCTACGAAAGCCCAAGTTTCTCTATTGATGGCTGAGATGGGTAGGAAAGGCGGCAAGATTGGCGGAAAGCGTAGATTGGAAACAATGACCGCCGAAGAGCGCAGGACCATTGCGAAGAAGGCAGCCAAGGCGCGTTGGAAGAAGTCCTAGAGACGGAGTACAGTGCCAGATCACGCTGGAAGCGCTAATCAGTTCATTGAGCAGCAACTAGACTTGCGCATCAAAGAGTTGGAAAACGCTTTTTCCTCCCACGCCCTTTGTCTTTACGGACCTATTTATTTCGGGGTGGACGACTTTGTGCGTGCCGCTGTAGAGGCGCGTGTTGCCATGAAGCCGGCTAGCGATAGGCTCATAGTCGTACTTACTACCGAAGGCGGCTACATCGAGGTCGTTAAAAGAATCGTGGAGGTTCTGAGACGGCACTACAAGCTTGTGGATTTCGTCGTCCCAAATTATGCATTCTCAGCCGGAACCGTCTTGGTGATGTCTGGAGATTCGATATACATGGACTACTACTCACAACTCGGTCCGATTGATCCGCAAGTAGAAACGAGGCAGGGCAAGAATGTCCCAGCGCTAGGATACTTGGAGCGGTACGACGCGCTCATTAGAAAAGCGTCAAAAGGCAAATTGACGACGCCTGAGGCGCAATTGTTGATTGACGGATTCGACCAAGCGGAGTTGTACAAGTACGAACAGGCGCGAGATTTGTCGGTCTCGCTATTGGAAGAATGGCTGGTCAAGTATAAATTCAAGGACTGGAAGAGGACTAAGACCCGCAAAAAGGTCGTAAGCCCAAAAATGAGAACGGATGCCGCGAGCCGCGTTGGCAAAACGCTAAACGATACCAAGAAATGGCACTCTCACGGTTATGGAATATCTAGAGAGATTCTGGAACGAGACCTTCACCTTCAAATAGACGACTTCGGGGCCGATCCAAGAACGGCGAGGGCCGTTTCCGATTACCACGATCTTCTATCGGATTACATGCTAAAGTTGCAGATGACAGGAATAGTGCATTTTACTGGGCGATTCCGAGCATATATGTACGGGAGGTAAAAATGCCAAAGAAACCCACAGCGAAAACCATCGCAAGGAAAAACAAGAAGGTAAGTGTAAAAAAACTAGACGCGGGTCGAGTGCTGCTCAAGAAAATGAGAAAGCTAGGGACTTCCCCCAGGACGTACAATCTTGCCACCCCGTATTCGAGAAGGGCCCATATCGAATCCACTCATTCGTCCGTCACTGTTCTCTAACCCAGTTTTCTTGTTGATATGCCAAAGCGGCTTTAGTATAAAACCGCTCTCAAAATAGCCGACCGCCACGGAGGGTGCGCACGGGGTCTCTTAGGCCCGGTCTGCTATACTTTTTTTTCAGCTGATTTGCATGCCTGCTAAGAATCCAACGCCAAAACGGCTGTTCCTGGTCGACGCGATGGGCTACATCTTTCGCGCCTTCTTCGCGCCGATGGACCGCCTGCAGACGTCGACCGGGGTCCCGACGAAGGTGCCCTACCTCTTTGCCACTATGATGCGGCGGCTGATCCAGCACAAGGACTTACGGCCGGATTATATCGCGGTGGTATTCGATGTGTCCGCTCCGACCTTTCGCGACAAGCTGTTTGCGTCGTACAAGGCGCAGCGGCCGCCCATGCCGGACGATCTGGCGATACAGATTCCGTTCGTGCGGCGCTACTGCGAGGCGATGCGGCTGCCGATCCTCGAATATCCGGGATACGAAGCCGATGACGTGATCGGGAGCCTCGCGCGCCAGGCGGCGGAGGAGAATCTGGACGTCTATATCGTGACCAGCGACAAGGATTTGATGCAGCTTGTCGGGGGGCGCGTGCGGGCGCTGAATCCGGCGAAGGGCGATCTGATCGCGGACGAGAAAAAAGTCGAGGAGATCATGGGCGTGCCGCCATCGAAAGTGGCCGACGTGATGGCGCTGATGGGCGACCAGATCGACAACATTCCGGGCGCGCGCGATCCGAACGAAAAGACGCCGCCCGGCGAACGCCGCAAGGCCGGCATCGGCGAGGTGGGCGCGCGGCAACTGATCCAGCAATTCGGCAGCGCGGAGGAGGCTCTCGAGCATGCGAGCGAAGTCAAGCGGGCGAACTACCGCGAGGCGCTCGAGAAATACGGCGAGTTCGTGAGGCTCAGCAAGCAACTGGCGACGATTCCGACCGACGCGCCTGTGCCGCTTTCGCTCGATGAGCTGAAGCTGAAGGAGCCGGACGCGGCGGCGCTGCGGGCCCTGTATGGCGAGCTGGGATTTACCTCGCTGCTGAAGGAAATCGGGACCGTGGCCGACACGCGGCCGACCGATTACGCGGCGCTCGATTCTCCGGCTGCGCTGGGGAAATTTCTCGAATCGGTTCCTCGCGGCCAAGAGGCGGCGCTCTGGCTCTCGCTCGATTCCGAAGAACCGGACGATGAAGGTTTCGGAACGCGCGTACTGGCAGTGGAAGCATCCTCGAAAGCGGGGTCGGCGCGGTTTGCGGCAAACGAAGCCGACAACAAAACGCTTGCAGCGATGAAAGAATGGCTGGCTGATGAGAAGCGGCCGAAAGTGGTGCATGATCCGAAACTTTCGCATCTGCTCGCGGCGCCCGATCCGCAAGCTGACGGCGAAACCGCGGGTGGAATTCGCCATGCGACGGCGCTGTATTCCTTCCTGATCCGGCCGACGACGGCGAATCACGCTTTCGCCGAAGTGGTGCTGCGGCATCTGAACCAGACGCTTTCGGGGGCGCCGGGCGAACGCGCGGATTTTCTGCTGCGGCTTGCGCCGATCCTGCGCAAGGAGATCGAAGCGCTGGGGCTGGTCGATCTTTACGAGAAGATCGACTTGCCGCTGGCGGGCGTGCTCGCGCGGATGGAGGCGGCGGGCGTTCGCGTGGATCAGCAAGAGCTCGAGAAGATTTCGGCGGCTGGCGAGGAACAGATCGCGCAGCTCGAGAAAAGCATTTTCGAGCTGGCGAGTTGCGAGTTCAATATCAACTCGCCGCAGCAGCTTGCCGGAGGTGCTTTTCGACAAGCTGAATTTGCAGCCGCCGCGGAAAACGCGGGCCAAGGCGCGGTCGACCGCGGCCGAAGTGCTGGATGAACTGGCGCTGATTCACGAGCTGCCGCGAAGGTGCTCGAATACCGCGAGCTGGCGAAGCTGAAATCGACGTACGCGGACGCGCTGCCGCGGCTGATCCATCCCGCGAGCGGGAGGCTGCACACGCGTTTCAGCCAGACAGGCGCGGTGACGGGGCGGCTGAGCTCGTCGAATCCCAATTTGCAGAATATTCCGGTGCGGACGGAACTCGGTCGCGAAATCCGGGCGGCGTTTGTGGCGGCGCCGGGTCATCTGCTGCTCTCGGCCGATTATTCGCAGATCGAGCTGCGGATCCTCGCGCACCTTTCGGAAGACCCGATCCTGGTGGAGGCTTTCCGGCGCGGCGAGGACATCCATTCGCGCACGGCGCAGGAGGTGTTTGACGTGGCGCCATTCGCGCAGACGCGCGAGCACCGGCGGGTGGCGAAGGTGATCAACTTCGGCGTGATTTACGGGCTATCGGCCTTTGGCCTGGCGCAGCAGCTCGGGATCGACCAGCGCGAGGCCGCGAAATTCATCGCCGCCTATTTCGAGCGGTACAGCGGCGTGAAGAAGCTTCTCGACCGCCAGATCGCCGAAGTGCGGCGCACCGGATTCACGAAGTCGATGTTCGGGCGAATCCGGCCGATTCCCGAAATCAATTCGCCGCAGCCGAGCCTGCGCAATTTCGCCGAGCGCACGGCGATGAATACGCCGATGCAGGGCGCGGCTGCCGACCTGATCAAGCTGGCGATGATCGAGCTCGACCGGCGGCTGGCGCGCGATTTCAAATCACGGATGATCCTGCAGGTTCACGATGAGCTGCTTTTCGAGGCTCCGGAAGACGAAATCCCGCGCCTCACTGACGTGGTTAAAGAAGTGATGCAGGGCGTGCACGAGCTGCGAGTCCCACTGGTGGTGGATACGAAGGTGGGACCGAATTGGCGGGATATGAAGTAACGATGTGAATCGAGGAGAGGTGCAGCGATGGCGCCAAATCATAGCGAAGGGTTTGTGAAGCTGGTGCAGGACGCGAAGGGGCGGGTGAAGGAAGAAGACTTTCGCGAAACGAAGAAGCGGCTCGATGCCGGCGAAAAGATCGTGCTGGTCGATACGCGCGAAGAATCGGAATGGGCGCGCGGGCACATCCCTGGCGCGGTTCACCTGAGCAAGGGCATCATCGAGCGCGATATCGAGAAGACGGTGCCGGATAAAGATGCGACCGTGGTGCTCTATTGCGGCGGCGGATTCAGGTCGGCGCTCGCCGCGGACAATCTGCAGAAAATGGGCTACCGCAACGTGATCTCGATGGACGGCGGCTGGCGTGGGTGGACCGAAGCTGGATTTCCGGTGATCAAGGATTAGCAGGAGCGATCCCAGATTCACTATTGAGCCATACCGGCTCGTGGCTGGCGCGCGCCAGTTTTAGCTGCGGACTCAACGCAGAGATCACAGAGGAGGCGCAGAGTTCATGGAGACGCCTCGGCAATATCGGTCGCCGATGCGCGAGGCGAAGTTTGGTCACCGCGCGCTAAGTGCTTCTGGAGGAGTTGGCTGGGGCGGTTGGACTCGAACCAACACCGTCCTCATTAACAGTGAGGTGCCCTACCGATTGGACCACGCCCCAACCCGGTTGGAATGATCTAGATAATTTACACGAATCTTGCGCGGACCGTAAGGTGTCGTCGAATTTTGATAGCGCCCTGATTTCAGATCAAGACAAGTCCCTTTCTCTCGCAGGCTACCTTGGTGGTCCTAGCACGCTGCTCGGGTGCCATGGCGCGATCGGGGCGCGGGCGAGTCCAAGCGCCCCAGCCAACTCTCTTGCGAATGTGGGCCGTCGCGTGACTGGGGCACAAACCAGAGGCAACGGCCCGGGGCTGAAGCCCTTTTTTTTCTTGCGCTTTTTCGCGAGCCTGAAGGCTCGCTTCCACCGCATGCCGGGTCGCAAAACCTGCGACCCGACGCTACAAGGGCCAGGCCGAAACACGAAACGTTCCGATCAGGGCAAGCCGATGTTGATGCGTGCGGGTACCTGCTGGTTGGGCGCAAAGGCCCCACCCTCACAAACCGAGGATGGGGCACCCGAAACTTCAAAAGAAAAAGCGAAGAGAAGCAAAGACACCCCGCCGGGCGTTTGAGAGGGGGTAGGTAAAATCTAAACCGGCGGGAATGGCCGGGGGAAGGAAGCCGGCCCAGCCCTCAATCCCCGAAGGGATCCTCGACTTTCCTTCCCCGGACACGTTTTGTGTCGCACGTTCTAAACCAAAGCTAAGGTGCTGAAAGCAAAAGGCTGGATTTTCTGTTTGCGGGCAAAAATTCCCGGCTGGCAGTAAAAATTCCGATGGGCGAAAATAGTCCTAGGTGAATCACTGTATGCGTCGCCGCGGCTCTCGTGGCTCGCATTCGCCTGTTTCCTCGCCGCACTCAACACAGAGTACACAAAGGAGGCACAGAGTTCACGGAGACACTGCGCCTCTCGGCTTGCATGGGCCTGTTCTGCAGCCTCATTTTAACGCAGAGGACGCGGAGAGACGCAGAGTTCGCGGAGGCGCTGCGCCCAAATTTTCCGCGCCCTCTCGATTTGCGCCTCAGACCGGACACCTGCCCTTTCTTGACCACATGACGCTGCTCTTGCTATGGTGAAGGATTATGCTGGGCTCATTCTACCCAGTGTGCAGAGAAGCTCCCTGTGTGGGCCACTCGAATATGGGCTTGAAGAAAATCGTCATCCGGGGCGCCCGGCAGCACAACCTCAAGAACATCAGCCTGGAAATTCCGCGCAACACGCTGACCGTGATCACGGGGCTTTCGGGATCGGGGAAATCCTCGCTAGCGTTCGACACGCTGTATGCCGAGGGGCAGCGGCGGTACGTGGAATCGCTATCGGCGTACGCGCGGCAATTTCTCGACCAGATGGAGCGGCCGGAGGTGGACTCGATCGAAGGGCTTTCGCCTTCGATTGCGATCGAACAGAAGACGACGACGCGCTCGCCGCGCTCGACCGTGGGAACGATCACCGAAATTTACGATTACCTGCGCGTGGTCTATAGCGCCATTGGCACGCCGCACTGCCCGAATTGCGGCAGGGCGATCGCGCGGCAATCGACCGAACAGATCATGCAGTCGGTGATGGCGCTGAAGCCGGACGATCGCATCATGGTGCTCGCGCCGGTGGTGCGCGGGCGCAAGGGCGAGTACAAGAAAGAGCTGGAGAAATACGCGAAGGAAGGCTACGTCCGCGCGCGCGTAGATGGCGAGCTCGTGAATTTGGATGAGCCGCAGGCGCTCGATCGGCGCAAGAATCATACGATCGAGATCGTGGTCGACCGGCTGCTGCTGAAAAACGGGATCGCGCAGCGGCTGGAGGGGTCGATCGAAACGGCGCTGAAGCTGACGGGCGGGCTCGTGACGATCGCGGTGGTGGGCGGCAGCGAGCATGTGTATTCGGAAAAACTCGCGTGCCCGGAATGCGGGATTTCGGTGCCGCAGCTCGAGCCGCGGTCGTTCAGCTTCAATTCGCCGTATGGCGCGTGCCCGGAGTGCCATGGATTGGGGTCGAAATACGACTTCGATCCGGCGAAGGTGATTGTGGATTGGACGAAGCCGCTCTTCGAAGGCGGGCTCGGGCCGGGATCGGGGTCTGGTCCTTTGCAGCGCACGATGCGGATTGCGGCGGAGGCTTATGGATTCGATCTCGGTACGCCCTTCGATAAATTTTCGCGCAAGGTGCAGAACCTGATTCTGCGCGGGAATCCGGCGAACGGCGGCGGCTCGGGCAAGGGACTGAATTTTCAGGGCGTGCTGGGACATTTGGAGAGCGGCCTCGACGAATCGAAGTCGGATACGTACCGCGAGTGGCTGACGCAGTATATGTCGCCCGCGCCGTGCACGGCTTGCAGCGAGCGGCGGCTGCGGCCCGAGAGCCTGGCGGTGAAAATCGCGGGCCTCTCGATTGCGGATTTCACGGCGCTGCCGCTGACGGACGCGCGCGGGGCAGTGGACAAGATTCGCGACCGGATCACTCCGCGGCAGCGGCAAATCGCGGGGCGGCCGCTGGGAGAAATCGCAGAGAGGATCGACTTCTTGCTGGCGGTGGGGCTGGGCTACCTGACGCTCGACCGCTCGGCTGCGACGCTTTCGGGCGGCGAGGCGCAGCGAATCCGGCTGGCCACGCAGATTGGATCGCGGCTGCGCGGCGTGCTCTACGTGCTGGATGAACCGTCGATCGGGCTGCACGCGCGCGACAACGGGCGGCTGCTGAGCACGCTTGAGACGTTGCGCGACCTGGGCAATACGGTGCTGGTGGTCGAGCACGATGAAGAGACGATCCGGCGCGCGAATTACGTGGTCGATCTGGGGCCGGGCGCGGGGAAGACGGGCGGGTATCTTGTGGCGGCGGGAGCGCCGGAGGAAATCGCGGCGAATCCCGCGTCGCTCACGGGCCAGTATCTTTCGGGGCGGGTGAAAATCCCGGTTCCGGCGGAGCGGCGCAGCCCTAACGGCAAAACGCTGACGATCCTCGGCGCGCACGGAAACAATCTGAAAAATATCGACGTGGCATTTCCGCTCGGGCTGCTGACGGTGGTTACGGGTGTTTCCGGCTCGGGGAAATCGACGCTGGTGAACGACATTCTGTATCGCGCGCTGGCGGCCAAGCTGTATCGCTCGATGGAGAAGCCGGGCGCGCACCGCGCCATCACCGGACTCGAGCACATCGACAAGGTGGTGCAGATCGACCAGGCGCCGATCGGGCGGACGCCGCGGTCGAATCCGGCGACGTATACGGGCGTATTCGCTCCCATTCGCGAGCTTTATGCGATGCTGCCCGAATCGCGCGAGCGGGGATACAAGCCGGGGCGATTCAGCTTCAACGTGAAGGGCGGGCGGTGCGAGGCTTGCCAGGGCGACGGGCAGCGGCGGATCGAGATGAATTTCCTGCCGGATGTTTACGTGACGTGCGAGGTGTGTCGCGGCAAAAGATACAACGCGGAGACGCTGGCGGTGCGCTACAAGGGCCTCTCGATTTCCGATCTGCTCGATCTGCCGATCGAAGAGGCGCTCAAGGCGCTCGAAAACATTCCCGCGATCCAGGTGAAGCTGCAGACGCTGGTGGATGTGGGGCTCGGCTACGTCCAGCTGGGGCAATCGGCGACAACGCTTTCGGGAGGCGAGGCGCAGCGGACGAAACTGGCGCGCGAGCTTTCGCGGCGGCAAACCGGGCGAACACTCTACATTTTGGATGAACCGACGACGGGGCTGCACTTCGATGACGTGAAGAAGCTGCTCGACGTGCTGAACCGGCTCGTCTCGCTCGGGAATACCGTCCTGATCATCGAGCACCACGTCGACGTGATCAAGCAGGCGGATTGGATCATCGATCTCGGGCCGGAAGGCGGCGAGGAGGGCGGGCGCATCGTGGCGCAAGGCTCGCCCGAGCAGGTGGCGCGTGTGAAAAAATCGTATACGGGGCAAATTCTCGCATCCGCGCTCAATGGGGCGAAGTCCAATGGGAATGCGGCTGCGCACAACTGAGCCGAGACGCTCACGATGAACGCCGACGACAATCTGCTTCCGCCCGAGCCACCGGAGCTCGTTGAGCCCGTGCCGCAATCGATTGAGCCGGCCGCGCTCGCCGATTCTTTCCAATCGGAAATTGCGACGCCGCCGAGCGAGCCTCCCGCAGGGGCCAGGCGCCCGCTGCCGGATGATCTTCGCGTGCCCTGGGGCTGGCCCGACATTGGGGTGCTGATCGGGTTGGCGTTCGTTGGAATAGGCGTGGTGGGCGTCTTGATGATGCTGGCGCTGAAGCTCGCCGGAGTGTCCACGGCGCACATCCGAAAATCGCCAGACGCGCTGGGCGTGATTGCCGTGGTGGCGCAGGTGATTCTGGATTTGGGTTTGCTCGCTTACCTGGCCGCGAACATACGGCTGCGATTTCATTTGCCCTTCTGGCGCACGATCGGCTGGCGGCCGATCGAGACGCGCTCTTCTTCTCGAATGCTGCCCTACACAGCTCTCGCTTTCGGCGGATTTTCGCTGGCTGCGATTGTTGCCGTGGCGGAGTCGCTGTTTCCGCCCAAACATCCGTTGCCGATCCAGGCGATGACGCAGAGTCCGGATGCAGCGCTGCTTTTTATGCTGACGGCGGTGCTAGTGGCTCCCGTGGTGGAGGAAACAATTTTTCGGGGATATTTATATCCCGTGGCGGCGCGCAGCTTCGGCGTGGGGATGGGCATTGTGTTCACGGGGGCGCTTTTCGGTTTGCTGCACGCCGGACAGTTGTGGGGCGGGTGGTGGCAGATTGCTCTGCTGGTGGTGGTCGGCATCGTGTTTACGATCGCGCGCGCGGCCACGCGAACCGTGGTGGCCAGCTATATTCTTCACGCGAGTTACAACGCGCTGCCGGTGATGGCCGCGCTGCTGTCGTCGGGCAAGCTGCGGCATCTTGCGCCGCTTCATTAGCGTGCGGCGCCGCAAAAGAGTCAGTTATCTGGCACACTGAATCTCATCTGCAGTTCTTAGAGACAGGTCGGCGGAACGGGGGACGATGGTTCTATAAATGGAGGCAATGCCATGAACGAGCAAGCAAGCAATCCCGTCAACCGCAAGCTAAGTGAGTCCGACGAAGCGCCCGCCACGCACGCCGGCGCAGTCTCGGGAGAGTTAGTCACCGAGACGTTCGAGTACGATGGTGGACGGCAGGTAACGGTGTACGTTCCACGGGACGCGCCCGAAGCAATCATCTTCGCCGGTGACGGTCAGAGAATCTCGAAGTGGGGCCCGTCGCTTGAGAAGGCCGACGTAGTGCCGACAATGATGGTCGGCGTACACGGGCTGACCGATGAGATGCTGCGGCTCCATGAGTACTCGCCGGGCTTTGAGCCGGACCGGTTCGCAGCGCACGAGAAGTTTTTCGTCGAGGACGTTCGCCGATGGACGGAGTCGCGCTTTGGCGTGGCGCTGCCCACTGAACGTACCGCGGTGTTTGGCGTCTCGGCAGGCGGAGAGCTGGCCCTCGCTCTTGGGCTTCGGCATCCAGATATCTACGGTGCGGTCTTCTGCGCCTCGCCTGGCGGGGGCTACAAGCCGCCTGGCGTTATGCCGAGTCCACTTCCGCGCACATACCTTGTCGCCGGCACAGAGGAGCCGTTCTTCCTCAAGAACGCGATGAGGTGGGCGGAGGCGCTGCGCGATGCAGGTGCAGACGTCGTCATGAATGAGCGAGCCGGGTCGCACGGTGGCGCATTCTGGCGAGAAGAGTTCCCGCTGATGGTGACGTGGGCATTCGGACGATGATGCATCTCGGTGTCTCATCGGCGGCAATTGTGCCTGGAATTTGGGAAGATGAGCTAATGCAGTCTGCCGTTAATTAGGTGATTTGAGCGCCAATCAGGGAGAGGAAATTCCATTGCGCAGCGTCGAACCTATTCAGTGGACCCGCGAAGGCGTCGTGATGCTGGACCAGCGGCGGCTGCCGGGCGAGGTGGTGTACCACACCTACACCGATTACCGCGAGGTTGCGCGGGCGATCAAGGATATGGTGATTCGCGGGGCGCCGGCCATCGGAGTGGCGGCGGCGATGGGCATCGCTCTCGGCGTGGAGCATTCGAAGGCGAAGACGCTCGCGGAATTGCGCGCGGAGTTTCCGGCAATTTGCGACACGATGGCGCGGACGCGCCCCACGGCCGTGGATTTGTTCTGGGCGATCGAGCGATTCAAGCGGCGCTTCGAGGAGCTCGCGCGCGCTGCGGAAAAGGAAGGCACGGGCGGAATCGCTGCGATTCGGGCGGCGCTCGTGGAAGAGGCACAGAAGGTTCACGAGGAGCGACGCGAGGCCGACGAGCAGCATTGGCCGCTTCGGCGCAGAGCTAATGCCTTAGAGCGGCCGCGTGATGACGCAGTGCAACGCAGGCGCGCTCGCTACGGGCGGAATTGGTACGGCGCTCGGCGTGATTCGCATTGCCGTCGATAGCGGGACACAAAATCGAGGTGCTGGTGCCGGAGACGCGGCCCTACCTGCAGGGCGCGCGCCTAACCGCGTGGGAGCTGCACCAGGATCACATTCCGCTGACGCTGATCACCGACAACATGGTGGGGCACTTCCTGAAGACGGGAAATGTGGGCGCGGTGGTGGTGGGCGCGGACCGGATTGCGCGCAACGGCGACACGGCGAACAAAATCGGCACGTACGGAATTGCGGTTCTGGCGCGCGAGCACGAGATTCCGTTTTACGTGGCCGCGCCGATTTCGACGATCGATCTTTCGATTGCGTCGGGAGAGCAGATTCCGATCGAGGAGCGTTCGCAAGAGGAAGTGACGCATCTGGCCGGCGTACGCATCTCGCCCGACGTGCGCGCGGCGCATCCTGCGTTCGACGTGACTCCGGCAAAATTCATCGCGGCGATCATCACCGAGCGGGGAGTCGCTCGTGCACCATTTGAGCAATCTCTTCGGGAAATGGCTGGAGCGAAGTAACCGCTATTCGTAGCGGAGGGCTTCGACGGGATTGAGGCGGGCAGCCTTCCAGGCGGGGTAGACGCCGAAGAAGATGCCGATCATCCCGGCGACGGACACACCGAGAGCGATCAGCACAAACGAGACGGAGGCGGGAAACGAAGGAATCGCCAGCCGGAGGAGCAGCACGAAGGTCGAGCCAAGCACCACGCCCGTCGCGCCGCCGACAATCGCCAGCGTCACTGCTTCCAGCAGGAACTGCGTGAGGATGTTGCTGCGGCGCGCGCCGATCGCCTTGCGAACGCCGATCTCGCGCGTCCGCTCTGTGACGCTGACCAGCATGATATTCATCACGCCGATCCCGCCCACCAGCAGCGCCACCGAACCAACCGCCATCATCACGATGAAAATGCCGCCTGAAATCTGCTTCCAGAGGTCGAGGAACGTATCGGTGGTGAGGAGCGCGAAATCGTCGTCGTCTTCGGAGGACAGCTTCCGCATGCGACGCATATACGCCTCGATCTCATCAACAACGAGGGGGAGATTCTCCGTTGTGTCGGCCTTGGCCATGAACACAACATTCTTGAACTCCGGGTGCAGCTTGCGGATCACCGAGAAGGGGACGACAGCGATATTGTCCTCGGGATTTTCTCCCGTGCCCAGCGCCTGCTTCTGAATCTCCAGAACGCCGATGACCGTGAAGACCTGCCCTTCGAGCAGTACTTCCTGGCCCACGGGATCCTCGCCATTCGGGAAAAGCGTGTCGGCGGTGATATGGCCAAGGACCGTGACCGGGGAGTGGTGTAATTCATCCGTTTCATTGAAAAAGCGGCCGCGATCGAGATTGAAATCGCTGATCTGCGCAACGGCCGGCCCGTCGCCCTCGAGGATCACGTTTTTGGCGCGCAGATTCCCGCGCCGCACTTCGCTCGATCCCGCGCCCACGGCGTAGTTCTCGATCTGTTCGACTGGAGCGGCCGCAACCACGTGCGGCAGTTGCGTGAGCCCTTGGATCCACTCCGGATTCAGGTCCTTGCGCTGAAGCACCTTCGGGGAGAGCCTTCCGAGAGTGGCCCACGAGAATTTGGAGATGATCACCGTGCTCGATCCGAGCGACTGTATATTGCCGAGGACGTTGGAATTCAGGCCGTTGATCACCGCGCCGATCACGATGATGGTGGTGACGCCGATGACGATTCCCAGCACGGTCAAGAACGATCGCAGGGTATTTCGACGCAAGACGTCGAACGCCAGCGCAACGGACTCCTTGAATTCAGCGAAGCCGCCGCGTCTCTCGCTCACGGTCTGCTTTCCCCGATCACCCTACTCGTACCGGAGGGCTTCGACGGGATTGAGACGCGCGGCCTTCCAGGCGGGGTAGACACCGAAGAAGATGCCAATCATCCCGGCGACGGACACGCCGAGAGCGATCAGCACAAATGAGACGGAGGCGGGAAACGAAGGAATTGCCAGCCGGAGGAGCAGCACAATACTCGAACCGAGCACCACGCCCGTGGCGCCGCCGACAATCGCCAGCGTCACTGCTTCCAGCAGGAACTGCGTGAGGATGTTGCTGCGGCGCGCGCCAATCGCTTTGCGAACGCCGATCTCGCGCGTCCGCTCTGTGACGCTGACCAGCATGATATTCATCACGCCGATTCCGCCCACCAGCAGCGCCACCGAGCCGACCGCCATCATGACGATGAAAATGCCGCTCGAAATCTGTTTCCACAGATCGAGGAACGTGTCGGTGGTCATAATCTCAAAATCGTCTTTCTTATCGTTAGGCAGTTTGCGCATGCGGCGCATGTATCCTCGTACCTCATCGACCGCCGCCGGGAGATCGTCGGTCGAATCGGCCTTGGCCAGCAACATCACGTCTTTGAATTCCGGATGCATCTTCATCAGCACCGAGAAGGGAACGCAGGCGATGTTGTCCTGAGGATTGTCGCCGGTTCCGAGCGCCTGCTTCTGCTGCTCCAAAACCCCTATCACTGTGAAATCGTGGCCCTCGATCAGCACGTCCTGCCCGACGGGATCCTCGCCATTTGGAAAGAGCGTGTTGGCGTCGGTGTGGCCGAGAACCGTGACCATGGAGCGGTGCTCGTTATCGATGGAGTTGAAGAAGCGGCCTCGCTCCATGTCGAAATTGCTGATCTGGACTACGTCCGGTCCATCTCCCTCGAGGATGACGTTTTTCGCGCGCAGATTCCCGCGGCGCACCTCACTCGACCCTGCACCGACTTCGTAGTTGGCGATTTGTCCCGCCGGAGTGGCGGCCACGACGTGCGGCAGCAGCGCCATGCCATCGGCCCATTCCGCCTGAATATTCTTGCGCTGCAGCACCTCGGCGGAAGGGCGTCCGAAAGTGGCCCACGAGATTCTGGTAACGATGATCGTGGAGGAGCCAAGCGAAGAGATATTGCCGAGCACATTGGAATTCAGGCCGTTGATCACGGCGCCGATCACGATGATGGTGGTGACGCCGATGACGATGCCCAGCACGGTCAGGAAGGATCGCAGGGTATTCCGACGCAACACGTCGAACGCCAGCGCGAGGGACTCCTTGAATTCAGCGAAGCCGCGTTTTTCTTTCACGGTATGCTTTCCTCTACTCCTGCCTCAACGCGACCACGGGATCGAGCCGGGCCGCCTTGGAGGCCGGATAGACGCCGAAAAACAGTCCGACGCCGGTGGCCACTATCAACCCCATCAGGACCGACCAGATTTGGACGGAACTCGGCAGCGCTGTCGTCAAGCTAACGATTTTTGCCAATATGATGCCTAAAATCACGCCGACCGCACCGCCGACGGCCGCGATGGTGGCCGATTCGATCAGGAACTGCATCCGGATGTCGGCTTGACGCGCGCCCAGCGATTTCCGCAGGCCGATCTCGCGGGTGCGCTCCGTGACGGAGACGAGCATGATATTCATGATGACGATGCCGCCCACGATCAGCGAGATTGAGGCGATGCCGATGGTGACGCCGAAGAACGTGTTGCTGATGCTGCCCCACAGCTGCAGGAACGATGCATTCGTCTCCATCGCAAAATCGTCCGGGTCTTTGTACTCGACGTGGCGGCGCGCCCGCAGAAGCATGCGGACTTCGTCCATCGTGGGCTCCATGGCGTTCCGGCCGGCGGCTTTCACCCACAGGCGAACCGAATCGTTAGCGCCGTAAATGTCCTGATAGGTGGTGATCGGCATGATCACCCAGTCGTCCTGCGACTGCCCCATCGTGGAGCCGCGTTTCTTCGCAACACCGATGATCTCGCACTCGCCGCTATCGACATGGATGATCTTGCCGATGGGGTCGACGCCCGGGATCAGCTTGTCGGGAATGTCGAATCCGACGTCGCAAACGGCGGCGTGCCGGGCCACGTCGAGGCGAGTGTAGTAACGGCCTTCGGCAAGTTCGCGGCTATAGACCTCCGGCATCTCGTGCGTGAATCCGAGGATGGCGGACTGATCGAGGGTGTTCGTGCCGTATTTGACCGAGCCGCCCGTATTCAGATTTGCCGCGACCGCGACGCAGCGGTGGCAGTTGTCGCGCAGCGCCTCGTAGTCGTCCAGGTGGAATTTCTTGCGCTTTTGGCTCTCCGCCCACTGATCGACGCTGGTGATGGTGGATGGCGCGCGGTTGATCATGAAGACGTCCGCGCTGAGATTGGAAGAGATTGCGGACGCGACGTAGTCGTTGAGGCCGTTGATCAGGCTGACCACCGCGATCACGGACGTGACGCCGATCACGACGCCCAGCAGGGTGAGCACGCTGCGCATCTTATGCGCCCAGAGGCTTGCCGTGGCGATGTTGACGGCTTCGCCCAGAGCCATGGAGGTTTTTCCGGCCATAGTGGCTAATTAGGCTACCCCAGCTTGAGGTCCCGGGCTGGCCCTATTATAACCATACGCGGCAGAGCGGGCGGAAGTTGCATGGCCGGTGGGGCCTAAGCTATAGACGGCGCACAAAAAGAAAGGGCGCCCCGGCTTTTGCCGGGACGCCCCAGTAGGCTGCCTTCACGCCACTTAGGCGCGTGACGGGCCAAGGTTAGAAGGCGAAGGTCACTCCGAGGCGGATCGTGCGCGATTGTTGCCAGAGTCTCGGCTTCCCGTAAAACGAGTTCAACGGCACCCCCGACCCCTCACCCAACACGGCCTGCGGGTTGTACCCCGTCTCTACTTGCTGATAAAACGCCGCGCCGCCAAAAATTGCACCGTCGAGCGGCGCGGAGGCATAGTAAATGGAGTTCAGGCCAGCCCAGTATTGAGTCACGGAGTGCTGGTTCAAAAGGTTGGTAAAGGTCGCATTCAAGGTGAGCACCTGGGCTTCGTTGTTCTTGTTGACCTTGATGGAGTGTTCAAGGTTGAGATCACTCTGGGTGTACCACGGGGTGCGGCGAGCATAGACGTTGCCGAGAACGATGTTCCCGTCGGCGTCCGTGGTCGCGTTCACCCAGTTGCCCCGTCCCCACATGTACGTGGCTTCGATGGGCTCCGAGCAACAACCCAGGCCAAGATCGGACCACGAACTCACCGGAGTGCCCTCATAGGCGGTCTGAAAGAGTCCGATCGTTGTGGTCATGCCCGCCCAATGCAGGTTGTAATACACATCACCCTTAAGCGTGTTGGGACGATCGGTGGGCAGAGGCCCGTCGTTGGATTTCCCGTTGTACTTGAAATAGTAGAACGGCTCGTCGAACGCCCGGGTCGTGTCCGGAGAATCGCGTCCGGTCACGCCACCGTCGGTCTGGTCGGTCGTGGTGAGGCCGGTATAATTGCCCCACAGGCTGCTCCACGTGTAGCTGAAATCCCCCGCCCAGTTGTTGGACATCCTCTTCGTGAGCCGGACTTCGACGCCATCGTAGTTGCGGACGGCCTGCGGGTTCGGCGGGCACGTGGGGCAAGTGCCGAAGTCGTCGTTGGCGTTGAAGGCGGCCGTCCCGGGACCGTAGGCATCACCGATAGAGGTCAAGTAGTTGGCGTACCCGTCGATGGTTTTGTCCACGCCTTGGCCAGGATTGACGATCGTATAGATTTCAAAAGCCTCCGGATCGGCCAGTGAAGCGTCTTCGATCACGTGATCGAGCCGGCGACGGTCGTAGCGAACTTCGAGGGCCCAGACGGTACCCAACGCGTAGTCGGCACCAGCGGTATATTCGTGCTGGCGGTAGGGTTTCACATTCGGCGCCACCGGCTCCTCCGGGCGGTAGTTGACGTTTTCGATCAGCTGAATTCCCGTGCCTGCGTCTGTTAGGGACTGTGGAACTCCGTCCGTAAAGGTGGCTCCCACGTTGGATACGCCCGTCGGGCAGGCGCGTCCACCGGCGTTGAAGGCTATATCGAGATCGGAATTCACGAAGGTACCATTCTCGTCGGGTCCAAGAGGATACGAGCAATCTTCATACCCTTGCGCGCCAAAGGAAGTCTGCGCCAGCAGCAGCTTCATGACGTCGTTGACCACGCCATAGCTGCCGAAGATCTTCAGCTTGCCATTCGCCGAACCCCACGCCACACCCAGGCGGGGCTCAATCTTGTCGCTCCATGGAAAGTTGATGGTCCGGATACTGGCGATTCCGATTCCCGGGGGCGCTGGCAGGTTTTCCTTTTCGACGCGCAAGCCCAGGTTGAAAGTGAAACCGTGTCCTATCGTCCAGGCATCTTGTGCGTACAGGGCATGGTTATTGTCGATGGCCGGGACCAGCTGGCCAGCGGCGTTCTTCAAAATCGTGGCGAAGTCCTGGATCGTTACGTACCCGTACTGCCCAGTGCATCCTCCCCATTCCTCCGCCAGAGCGTCGCAGTTGGTCCCTCCGAAGGTTGTGCTGGGCGAGTACGACTGGCCTTGGCCAACATAGCTAAACACGAGGGGGAGATTGCCGTTCTGGTCAATCACGTTGGACAAGCGATTGAACTGATAGCCCACCTTGATGTTGTGGGTGCCCCACCAGCCGCTCTTGAAGAACTGCACGTCTTGGTTGAACTGGTAATGCTTGCTGGCATTAAGCACGGTGTAGCTTGAATCGTACGGGGCCGAGGTGGCGTCTACGGGCAGAGCCAGAGCCGCCGGGAGTGGGCACTCGGTGGCGCTGCCGCAAGTATTGTCCGGAAGAGGATTCCCTGATGCATCCACGCCCGACGACTGAAAGTCAAGATTCACACCCTGGGTGGGCCAGCCAATGTCGTGGTAATTATTGAAAAAATAGCCGAAGCGAGTGGTGGCGACGATCTCCGGCGTGAGAGTGATATCAGCGCCGAAGTTGTAGGTTGCGTTCGGGTTCGCGTAACCAAGACCATGCGAGTACTCTGTGAGGGGGCTATTGATCGTTTCGTTCGGGAAATCCTGCGATGCGATCGAATCCGCGTCCGGGAGGCTGACGCCTGAGGCACGCTCATACTGGTACAGCCACGAAGCGTACAGCCGGATCTTCTGCGTCGCAGCGAAATCAAGCTTGGCCATGGTGAAATACTGCTGCGTGTCGTTGCTGAACACTTGGTTCCCCAGCGACTGATTTTCCGGAAGCAGGGAGGGAGAAAAGTCCACCGTTCTGACCCTGGAGCTAAAGTAGGGGTCGAATCCCAGGAAAAACCAGAGGCGGTCTTTTACGATCGGACCACCGAGCGTAAAGCCGGGCTGAGCGATCCGGAAATGGTCTTTCTTGGGGCTATAAGACTGCGAATCAGCGTCAAAAGGAAAGAAGGTAGTAGGGGTCGGATCGTAACGCAGGGTGGCGTTCGGAGAGCCGTCCATGGCATCGGATTCATAGCTGCTGAAGAGGCTGCCATGGAACTCGTTGCCACCCTTCTTCGTGATCACGTCGATGACGCCGCCCAAGGCCCCGCCGTACTCGGCTTGGATGCCCGAGGTCTTCACCTGGACTTCCTGAATGAACGGGAAGGGGACATTGGCGTTGGTAGCGCCGCCGGAAACGTTCTCTGTATCTTGGCCGTCAACGAGATAGCTGCTTTCGGAATCAGCCGCGCCGCCGATGGAGAATCCGATTGCCAAACCGTTGCCAGCGCTGCCTGGCAGGGACCCGCCAGAATTGCCGGTCATGCCGGCCGTACCGCCGGCAAGGGGCTCGTTGCGCGCCATCGGCGCAAACTGGATGACGGACTGGAAGCTGTAACCGTGGGGCTCGCTGGAAAGAGTCTCACTACCAAGGTCGGTCATACTCTGGTTGGTGGTGACGTCGACCAATGGAGCGGCGGTGGTGACTTCGATCGTGCTGGTCGCCGAACCGAGCTGAAGCTGCAAATTGATGGTGGGAAGCTTGCCGACTTCGACGCCCAAATTTCCCCGCTGCAATATTTCGAACCCCTTCGCGGTGACCTTGATGCTGTAAACTCCGGGAGGCAGGTTGGCGAAGTGGTATTCGCCCTGCGCGTTAGTGTCCGCCTCCTTGCTGCCGATCAAGGTGGTGCCCGTGAGGGTCAAGTGAGCGCCCGGCACGACTGCACCGCTGGGATCGGTCACGGTTCCCTGCATCGCTCCCGTGACCTCCTGGGCGGGTGCGCCTACAACCAAGAGAAGCAGCGCACACATCGTAATTAGGGCAAACCGAAGGCCCTTAACCTCGGACAGCAAACGCTCGAAACTCATAGTTTCCTCCGCAAGAGTTGGGACAGCAAGATCCTGCATAAAGACAGAGAATGGTGGCAGCAGTGCACGCCCATATCCATTCCCCTAGACATCGTAAACATATGTAAACAGGAATTTTATCTGAATACACCCGAGCGTATGCCCATGACAATATGCTTTTCCGTATATGCAAAATCGAAATTGAGCACGGAACTGAATCGGCCCCGGCCAATATCCTATGTGACCTCGATACCCATTTGGAGCATCAAACCGGCGAGGGTGGGACTCCGGTGGCATTCCTGGGGTCCTGGTGGGGGCTGCTCCGGTATCGCCAGCTCGTTGGCGCGAGGCCGCGCGAGGGCGAGCTCCAAAATCGATTCTCCTGAGGAGGAAACACTTGATGGTTCGCAGATTGTCATTCTTGCTTGGGTTGGTTCTGTTGGTTTCGCTTTTCCCGCTCGCGGCGCACGCGCAAGACGACAAGATTGAATTGTTTGGCGGCTATTCTTATATGCGTGTGGATGCCACTCCCGCGCTCAGTTCCGGAAGCGGCGGTTTTAACCTGAATGGCTGGGAGCTCTCCGGGCAGTACAAGCTATCGGATTGGCTTGGCGTGGTAGGGGACTTCGACGGCCACTCCGGCTCACCATCGGACGTCAGCACCTCGATTCATACATTTCTATTCGGGCCTCAGGTTTCGTGGCCGACCCGCGTCTCACCATTTGCACACGTCCTGGTGGGAGGGGCGCACGTCAGCACCGGTCCGTATTCGGACTCGTCCTTGTCCGTGGCTATCGGCGGAGGCATTGATACCCGGCTCGTGCACCACATCTACTGGCGCGTGATCGAAGGAGACTACCTTATTACGCGCTTCTTCGGAAACACGCAGAACAACGCGCGCCTCTCGACGGGAATCGTATTCAAGTTCTAGGAGATGTTTGAGCATAACCATGTTGCGATGAACGACTTCCGCCGTGGCCTGCCTGCGGTCCGCATAGGCAGGCCGAGGCAGCCGGGTTGCTACTCCATCGTAAAGGTCACGGTAATGTGCGTCTCGACTTCGACGGGCTGGCCGTCCAGCCGAGTCGGCTGATAGCGCCACTGCCGGACAGCCTCGATCACCGCCCCGGCGAGAATCGAGTTTCCGCTTATCACCTCGAGTTCCTGCACCGTGCCGTCCGTCCCGATCCGCGCTTGCAGTTCGACCGTTCCCGACAGGTGCATGGCGATTGCGAGGGCCGGATACTCAGGCTGCACGCGGCGGACTAACAGTGCCGCCATCACCCCCGCACTTACACTCACAGGTCGCTTCGGAGGCTCCGGGCGCGGCACCTCGATCGGCCGGCCATCGCGGCTGCCGCCCGGAATTGATATCCCTGGGCCCCCGGGCGAATTATCCCCGATGCTTGGCGGCTCTTCACCGGGCGAGCGGGGCGGGGTCGGTTGCGGCCGTCCAACCGTTGGGTGGAGCAGAATCGGCATGAAGCCGGTGATAGTAGGTACGTTGTCGCGGGAGGCCAGCACCACAGGCGTGGGCGGCCTCTGGGCGTAATAGGGAGGTACGGGGGTTATTGCCGCTTGCATGGGGAGTACGGCAGGAGTAATCAGCGGCCACAGCAGCATCGCGCCCACCAAGCCGGCTTCCAGAACTAGCGAGCCGACAAAGGCCCTTCGGCGGAGCCGCCTCGCCCACCCGTTCGCTCGAGGATCGCTATCCATCACGCAGTTCGACAGGTTCCCGAGATCGCTCATAGACACACCTCCGCGCTCGAATAGATGGCATGGGAAACATCGCCCGAGATACATCTCAGGCTCGCACCACTGACCAGGGGGCCGATCGCCGGGGGTCCCGTCCGACGATGAGAGAACGCCGCGATCCTTCTTCTACTATAGACACCGGTGGCGCGATCGGGTTTCCGGGCTTGTGGTGCGGCCGAAGAATCGGATGAAAGCGGACCTAAACCGCGCAACCCTGAATACTTGCGTGTCCAATACGAAAGATGAATCGGTTTATGCCACTTGAGCGTCTAAGCATTTGTAAACGCCCCGGATGGGGGTCGTAACGTAAAGAGGTGCCATCATGAGCCGTACTTCTCTCGATACAGTAGGAGTCCGATACACAGGTTGGGCCGCGCTGAACCGCGATCCGCAGGAGGATCTCGTCGAATTCACGTGTCCTCACTGCGGGACGCATGGAGCGAAAGCCGCTCGTCGGCCGCGCTCGGCCTATCACTTCACGGATGGATTCGTGCAGGATCTTCAAGGTGAGATGAGCATGTGCCGCAACTGCCGGCAACCGCTGCACCTTTCGCCGGTCGTGCTGCTGCACGATCAGGGCGAGCAGCGGCGATTTAACGCGGTGTTTCTCGCCGATCTCGAAGTCTCGAACAACTGACGCAGCGCCTGCATTCTCCTCGCTCCGCAGGGCGAAAGAAAAAGGGGAAGGATTGCAATCCTTCCCTTTTAACGTCCCCCCAGTGGCCCGCCACCCGTTGTTCCCAAGCCGTTGCCGCTAATCGTTGTTCGCTAATCAATGTCGAGGGCGAGGTGGTGCGTCTCCATCTCCGAACGGACGCGATCGAAGGCCTCGTCGACCGTGTCGGCGAACTGGAGCAAATTGTAGTCTGCTTCGCTGATGGTCCCGCTCCGAACCATGTGCCGCCAGTTGAGAACCTTGTCCCAGTATTTCCGGCCATAAATCAAAATAAAGTGGTGCGACGAAAGCTTTCCCGTCTGAAGCAGCGTGAGCATCTCCCATAGTTCGTCCATCGTGCCGAAACCGCCGGGAAAAACGATCAGCGCCTTGGCCATCTGCGCGAACCAGAGCTTGCGCATGAAGAAATAGTGGAAGCAGAAATTCAGCTCCGGCGTGATGTAGGAGTTCGGCAGCTGTTCGTGCGGCAGCTGAATGCTCAGCCCGATCGATGAGCCGCCCGCTTCGGCCGCGCCGCGGTTGGCCGCCTCCATGATTCCCGGGCCGCCGCCCGAGCAGATCACGAAACGCCGCGGATGCGGGCCGAGCGTCATCGCCCAGGATGTGATCCGGCGCGATAGCTCGCGCGCGTCTTCGTAATAGCGCGACATGTCGACGATCGATTTCGCGGCGACGATCTTGGTTCGCCATTCGGGCGTGCGGCGGCCCTTCGCGGCGTGCTGCACCTTTTTCAGCGCCGCGAGCGCTTTGTCCCGCGGCTGGATGCGCGCCGAGCCGAACATCACGATGGTGTCGCCCACGTGGCACGGCGCAGGCGGTTGATCGGATCGATATACTCCGCCAGAATCCGCAGCGGCCGGGCCGGCAGGCTCTCCATGAAGATCGGGTCCTTGTAAGCCAGCTTGGACATGGGCAGGTGACCTGCGGAACGCTTCATGATTCCCCCTCAGCGAAATGAATGCGAAACCATTCTAGTACGTTCTACCGGCGGCTGGGGCACAGGCGATCGCGCGATGTCGCGGAAAGCGCACGGTTCGTGCCTGCCTGATCTTCTCGAGGATTCACTGCGAGGAACGCGAAGCGGCCTTCTGCGGCGTGGAATCCGGCTTTCCCTCTTCCAGCAATTCGCGGGCGGTGAAGACGGAGCGGTAGTTGTATTTTGCGCGCAGCATCTCGGAGCCGCCCTCTTCGCGATCCACCAGGCTGATCACGGCAACGACCTCGCAGCCCTCCCGCTCGGCCGCGTCGATGGCTTCCTGCGTCGAGCCACCCGTGGTGCAGACGTCGTCGACGATCGCCACGCGCTTACCCTGCGTCTGTTCCATTCCTTCGATCTGCTTCTTGCGGCCGTGGCCCTTCGCTTCCTTGCGGACCAGGAATCCCTGCACCGGCCGCTTTTCGATCGCGCTCACCACGATCGCCGCGGACACCACCGGATCGGCGCCCATGCTGAGCCCGCCGATTGCGTCCGGCTGAATGCCCATTTCGTCGAGCAGTTCGAGCACGCAGTAGCCGGTGAGGAGCGCGCCTTGGGGATCGAGCGTCGTCAGCCGGCAGTCGAGGTAGTAGTCGCTCTTTTTGCCGGAGGCCAGCGTGAATTCCCCGCGCTTGATTGATTTCGCGCGCAGTAGGTTCGCGAGTTGCTCTCGATGGCTCATCAGTCTTGTTCGTTACTTCTTCTCGGGCTCGGCGGCGCCGTTTTCCTCTTCGAGGATGGCGGCGGCAGCGGCGATGCGGTCGCCTTCGTCGAGGCGCAGCAGGCGGACGCCCTGCGTCGAGCGGCCGGCCTCGCGGATTTCGGCGGCGTGGACGCGGATCACTTTGCCGTGGCCGGTGATGATCATGACGTCCGAATCCTCGCGCACCTGCAGCGCGGCGACGACCGGGCCGTTGCGGTCGGTCGATTTGAGGTTGATCACGCCTTTGCCGCCGCGCGACGTGACGCGGTATTCGGCGAGCGGCGTGCGCTTGCCGTAGCCCTTTTCGGCGACGGTGAGCATCAGCGACGTGAGCGATTCGCGAATCTCGTCGCTTTCAAGCTCGTCGAGATTCTGCGTGTCCTTCTTGTATTCCTTTTGGATGATGCCGAAGTCGACCTGCGCCGCGTCCATCGAGACGACGAAATCGCCCTTCGCAAGGTCCATGCCGTTGACGCCGCCCGCGGCGCGGCCCATCGAGCGCACTTCGGTTTCGCGAAAGAGGATGGCCTGGCCGTCGCGGCTGGCGAGGAACACCATCTGCTTGCCATCGGTAAGTTTCGCGCCGATCAGCTCGTCGCCCGCATCGAGGCTGATGGCGATGATGCCCGACGGCCGCGGATTTGAAAATTCCACGAGTTCGGATTTCTTCACGGTGCCATTTTTCGTGGCGAGGAAAACGTAGCGGCCGGTTTCCTCGAGGTTGCGCGCCGGAACGATGGCCTTGAGCGTTTCGCCATCCTGGAAGCGCACGAGATTGTTGATCGCTTTTCCGCGGGTGGCCGCGGCAGCCTCGGGAATTTCGTAGACCTTGAGCCAGTAGATGCGGCCTTTCGACGTGAACAGCAAAATGTAACTGTGCGCCGACGCGGTGAAGAAGTGCTCGACGAAATCGTCCTCGCGCGTTTTCGCACCGATGCGGCCCTTGCCGCCGCGCGACTGGTGACGATAGGTATCGACCGAGGTACGCTTGATGTAGCCCGCGTGGCTCACCGTGATCGCCATCTCCTCGTCCTTGATCAGGTCTTCGAGCTTGATCTCCTCGACGCGATCGACGATTTGCGTGCGGCGGGCGTCGCCGTACACTTTCATCACTTCGCGCAGCTCGGCGACGATCACCGCCTTCAACTTTTTCTCGCTCGCGAGGATTTCTTCCAGCCCGGCGATGCGCTCGCGAATCTGCGCGAGTTCCTTCAGAATTTCGTCGACGGAAAGCTGCGTCAGGCGATGCAACTGCAGTTCGAGAATGGCGTCGATCTGGATGTAGCTGAGGCCGAGGCCCTCGCCGCTCGAGGCGACGGTGATTCCATACTTCTTGGCGTCGAGCTTCACGCCTTTGATCGTGGTTTCCTTGCCGCCGACGAGGACGCGCACCGATTTGTTCTCGAAGAATTCGTGCAAATTCTCGCGGGCATTGGCGCGGCTCGACGATCCGCGAATGATCTTGATCACTTCGTCGATGTGGTCGAGCGCGACGCGGTAGCCGAGCAGGATATGCTCGCGCTCGCGCGCTTTGCGCAGCTCGTACTGCGTGCGGCGGCGGACTACGTCCACGCGGTGCTCGATGAAGAGCTGAAGCAATTGCAGCAGACCGAGTTCGCGGGGCTGCCCGGCGACGATCGCCAGCAGGATCATGCCGAACGACTCCTGCATCTGCGTTTGCTTGTACAGCTGGTTCAAGACGATCGACGGTTCCTCGTCGCGCTTGATCTCAATGACGATGCGCATGCCGTCGCGATCGCTCTCGTCGCGGATGTCGGCGATGCCTTCGATTTTCTTGTTCTGGATCAGTTCGGCGATGTGCTCGATTAGCCGGGCTTTATTAACCTGATAGGGCAATTCCGTGATGACGATGTCCTGGCGGTCCTTGCCGCGCTGCTCGATGGCGGCCTTGGCGCGCACCTGGAACGATCCGCGGCCGGTCTTGTACGCCTGCTCGATTCCATCGCGGCCATAGATATAGCCCGCCGTGGGAAAATCCGGGCCCGGGACGATTTTCATCACCTGCTTGAGCGTGACTTCGGGATTCTCGATCAGCAAGATGCAGGCTTCCACGATCTCCGTCAGATTGTGCGGCGGAATGTTGGTGGCCATGCCGACGGCGATTCCGCTCGCGCCATTGATCAGAAGATTCGGAACTCTCGCGGGCAGAACCCGGGGCTCTTCCCGGGTCTGGTCGAAGTTGTCGACGAAATCGACCGTTTCCTTTTCGATGTCCGCCAGCATTTCCTCGGCGATTCTCGAAAGGCGCGCCTCGGTGTAACGCATCGCCGCCGGGGGATCGCCGTCGACCGAGCCGAAGTTGCCTTGGCCGTCGACCAGCGGATAGCGCATGCTGAAATCCTGCGCGAGCCGGACGAGCGCCGGATAGATGACCGCCTCACCGTGCGGATGATAGTTACCGGAGGTATCGCCGCAAATCTTCGCGCATTTGCGGAAGCCCCGGTTCGACGCCAGGCCGAGGTCGTTCATGGCGATCAGGATGCGGCGTTGGACCGGCTTGAGGCCGTCGCGCACGTCGGGGATCGCGCGCGCCAGGATTACGCTCATCGCGTAATCGAGATACGACTTCTTCATTTCCGATTCGATATCGACCGGCGTCGTGATCGACTGGTTTTGCTCGTCAGCCATTTAAGACCTTTCGTGACTCGGACTAGTGATTCGTGACTGGTGACTCGTGTCCCGCTATTTCGCTGCCGGATCGTATTGGGCCGCGCACACGAGATTGCCCTCGGTGTCGAGAAACTTCACGATCCAGCCGACGCCCGGGATCGCCGCCTTCTGCATTACGATTTTGCCCCCGCTCGCTTCGACCGCGCGGGCAATCGCATCCACATCGCCCACCGCGATCGTGCATTCGAAGCCGTAGACGGGCTGCGGGGCGGAATTGAATTTGCGCGATTGAATGGCGCCTAGCGGCGAGAGCAGGTTGCCCGCCGGGTCCTTGATCTGGCAGAAGTCGGTCATCGGGCCGCCGCCGAATCCTTGGAACGTCCAGCCGAAGACGCCGCCGTAGAATTTGCGTGCGCGTTCGAGATCGTCAGCGTGAACGGCGAAGTGCGAGAGTTGATTCGTCATGCTCCCCTGGGCCTTGAAGCGACGCTAGATATCGAGGTTGACGACGTCGAGAGCGTTTTCCTCGATGAATTTGCGGCGCTCCTCGACGTTTTCGCCCATGAGCGTGCTGAAAATGGTTTCGGCGGCGACGGCATCCTCGAGGCGCACCTTGAGGAGCGTGCGCGTCTCAGCGTTCATCGTGGTGGCGCCAAGCTGCTCGGGATTCATTTCGCCGAGGCCCTTGAAGCGCGTGATGGTGAACTCTTTCTTGGCGTCCTCGAGGACGTAGTTCAGCAGCAGCAGCGCGCTTTCTTTCGTGGCCTTGTCGCCATTGTGCGTGATGGCGAATGGCGGCTTGTCGTTTTCCTGGATCGCCTGGCGCAGGATGTGAAGGCGTTTGTACTCGGGCGACGCGGCGAGCGCCCAGTTGACGCGCTTCTCGACGCCATTTTTCAGGACGAGCTCGTGCAGGCTGTGTTCTTCGTCGAATTCGAGCTTGCCCTCGAACTCGAGCTTGGCCTTTTCGATCGCCTTCATCAGCTCCTGCAATTTTTTCTTGTCGGCGAAATCCGTCTTCTTTTCGAGATCGCTCCCGGCGAGCAGCTCGACCAGCCTCGGCTCGCGCAGCCGGCGGCCGAGCTTCGCAGCCACCTGATCGTATTCCTGGACGTTCAGGAGGAACTGGGTGAGATCGCCGCCCTCGAGAGTCTTGCCGCTCTTGCTCTTTACGGTGTGCTCTTCGGTGGCGCGCTTCATCAGCTCGCGGGAGAATTCGCGCTCGTCGCGAATGTAGCGGTCCATCTTGCCGCGCTTCACGCGATAGAGGGGTGGCTGGGCGATGTAGATGTGGCCTTTTTCGATCAGCTCGCGCATATGCCGGAAGAAGAATGTAAGCAGCAGCGTGCGAATGTGGCTGCCGTCCACGTCCGCGTCAGTCATCAGGATCACTTTGTGGTAGCGCAGCTTGGCGGCGTCGAAATCGTCTTTGCCGATGCCGGTGCCGAGCGCGGTGATGATCGCGCGGATTTCCTCGTGGCCGAGCATCTTGTCGTAGCGCGCCTTTTCGACGTTGAGGATTTTGCCCTTCAGCGGCAGGATCGCCTGGTAGCGGCGGTCGCGGCCGCCTTTGGCCGAGCCGCCGGCGGATTCGCCCTCGACGATGAAGAGTTCGCAGCGCGCGGGATCGCGTTCCTGGCAGTCGGCGAGTTTCCCGGGCAGCCCCGAGGAATCGAGCGCGGATTTGCGGCGCGTCAATTCGCGCGCCTTGCGGGCGGCTTCGCGTGCGCGCGCCGCATCGATGCACTTGCCGATGATTTTCCGGGCGATCGACGAATGCTTGTCGAAATATTCGCCGAGCTTTTCGTTCACCAGCGATTCGACCAGGCCCTTGATGTCGCTATTCAGCTTGCCCTTGGTCTGCCCTTCGAACTGCGGCTGCGGCAGCTTCACGGAAACGACGGCGACCAACCCTTCGCGGACGTCGTCGCCATTGATCGAGACTTCGTCCTTCTGCTCCTTGAGCATGCCGAAGGAATTCGCGTAGTAGTTGATCGTGCGCGTGAGCGCCGAGCGGAAGCCGGAAAGGTGCGTGCCGCCGTCGACGGTATTGATCGTATTGGCGAAAGCAAAAATATTTTCGGCGTAGCTGTCGTTGTATTGCAGCGCGATTTCCATGTCGACCTGCTCGCGCTTGCCTTCCATATAGATCGGCGAATCGTGCAGCGTGCCCTTGCCGCGATTGAGGTGCTTCACAAATTCGGCGATGCCGCCGGTGAACCGGAATTCGGTTTTTTTGCTGGAGCGCTCGTCGTCGAGCGTGATTTTCAGCCCCTTGTTCAGGAAGGCCAGCTCGCGCAGGCGCTGCGAAAGCGTGTCGAAGCTGTAGGTGGTGGTCGCGAAGATCGAAGGATCGGCGTGAAACGTGATTTTCGTCCCCGTCTTTTTGGTCTTGCCGGAAGCTTTCAGCTTCGAAGTCGGGACGCCTTTTTCGTACGACTGTTCCCACACTTCGCCATCGCGCCAGATTTCCAGATCGAGCCAGTCGGAAAGCGCGTTCACCACCGAAACGCCCACGCCGTGCAGTCCGCCCGAAACTTTGTAGGTGTCGCTATCGAATTTTCCGCCCGCGTGCAGCACGGTCATGACGACTTCGGCCGCAGGCTTCTTCTCGGTGGCGTGCATATCGACGGGAATGCCGCGGCCGTTGTCGACGACGGTGACGCTGTTGTCGTCGTGCACCACGACGTTGATTTCATCGCAGTAGCCAGCCATCGCTTCGTCGACCGAGTTGTCGACCACTTCCCACACGAGATGGTGCAAGCCGAGCTCGCCCGTCGAGCCAATGTACATCGCCGGGCGCTTGCGAACCGCCTCGATGCCTCCGAGAACCTTGATCGAAGTCGCGTCGTACTTGTGCCCGGCGGTCTTCGCGGACGGAGTCTCTTTGTCACCCATGGATCGTGCGTCTCCTCAGTGCGTGCGGCAGAGTGCGACCGCCTGCGAGCGAATTCACGCTCGGGTCATGCGTCAATCGTGCGTGGGAAGGCTGTCGGGCGGAAGTGCGCGACACTTGCCTTGCCCATTGGCCCCGCTCTCGCTCGTGATGCAAGCTCGAGCTGGGACTCGAAGGGTGTTTCTCGTCTCCATCCCGCCCCACACCGAAATTTCGGAGGGGCGCGGCGGAGATCCTCAATTTCCCCCTGCGGATTGGGGGTGCCCGGCTGCCTTTTTGCCGCGCGATTTCAGGTTCGCCCGTTCTGGTCAGACGCCCAACGCTGGCAAACTGCAGGCCGAACAAAGTGCCGTTCAGGAGGATTCCGGAACGCTTAAATTTTACCGGAATGGAGGCCAATTCACAAGCCGATTTTGCAGGCGGGATGCTAACTATAACCTTTTTTATCAGCGGTTTAGGAGTTAGCAGCTTGACTAGAAAGGGCTCAAACCCATCGAACGCAAATAAAGGTACCGAGAGAGCAGGAGCAAGATAATTGTTCCCCACATCCCATATTGGAAGATGCGCGCTTTGCGCGTCGGCCACAGCCTACCCTCCGGCCCGGCTTGCACTGTTTTCTCGTCCCGCATATCTGTCGCAAGCATCGCGACTCCGCAGTACAGGAAAACGATCGGCACGACAAGCCCAAATATATTTTGGTGAAGTGTGCCGGTGCGCTTCGCCTCTTCAATTGGCCGCAGGATGAAGAAATAGGCTGTGACAACAGCTATGAAGGAGGACACGGCTCCGAGGATCTTCGTCCTCAGAAGAGTGACACGCCTGGCGGTTGGGTGTGATCCGTCCGGAGTAGCAATCCCATTGAGGTTAAGCCACGCTTTGACAATCTCGGCTTTTCTTGTCAAAGCATCCTCCTGAGGAAGACCGAGCGCTTCAGCTACCGTTAGCGCGATTCTAGCGCCTACTCAGTTTCCACCGTAGGGGGCCGAAACTCAGATGCGCATGGGCATTACGACGTAGCGATAGCGGATGGATTCATCGCCGAGCGGGCGGAGTTGACCGGCGGATTGTTCGTCCTTCAGCTCGAAGCTGATGGGACCATCCGCCGCGGCGCCGAGAAAATCGAGCATGTATTGCGCGTTGAAACCGATGGCGATCGGATCACCCTTGAATTCTTTGTCGATCACTTCTTTCGCTTCGCCGTATTCGGGGCTCGACGCCGAAATTTCCACGCCTTCCTTGGCAAGCATGAATTTCACGGCGTGCGAGCGCTGATCGGCAAGCTGCGAGACGCGCCGCAGTGCGTCCTGCAATTCGCCGCGCTCGAGCACGATTGTTTTGTTCGCGTCGCGTGGCAACACAGCCTCGTAGTTCGGGAATTGGCCGGTAAGTTTGCGGCAAGTCAGCAGGCGGCGGCCAAACTGGAAGAAAAGATGGCTTTCGTCCTGCCCGAATTCGACAAACGCGTCGTCGCCCGATTCGGCGGCAAGGCGCTGGACTTCGTTCATCGCCTTTTTGGGGACCAGCACGCGCGTCTCGGATGAAAGCCCCTCAAGTTTGTGGTCGATTTCGACCATCGCGAGGCGGTGGCCATCCGTGGCGACCATCGTCACGGCCGCTGGCTTGAGCACCAACAAGGCGCCATTCAGCGTATAGCGAGATTCTTCGAGTGAAATTGCAAAGGTGGTCTTCGCAATCAGGCTCGCGAGTAGCTTCGCCGGAATGCGCACAAGCGCGTTCGGGAAATTGGGCAGCGCGGGGAAGTTCTCTTTCGACATTCCGATCAGCTTGTAACTCTTCCGATCGCACGTCACCTGGACGTAGTGGTTTTCAAGTAGCTTGAATTTGATCTCTTCGTCCGGCAATAGGCGTACGAGCTCCAGTAATTTTTTCGCGGGGATCGTGCCGGCGCCTTCTTTCTTAACCTTCGCCTCGCACGACGTGCGGATACTCAACTCAAGGTCAGTGGCCGTGATCGTCAGGCGATTGCCGCTTGTCTCGCACAAGAGATTCGAGAGAATCGGGATCGTCGTCTTGCGTTCAACGACTCCCTGTGTGAGATTGAGCTCTTCGAGAAGATCGAATTTCTTTACGCTGAATTCCATTCGCTTGCGGTCCTTGTGGTTGCGCTGATTTTACGGCTACTGCAAAGCTGTTTTATAAAACTTAAGAACTAATGAAAACCGTAGTAGCCGCCGCAACTGTGAATCTGCGGAAAACAGTCTAACACGCGGCGTGAATTACACTTCCATCGCCGCGTATCCTGTGGAAACCTCCGCGGCCGGTGCAAAAAATCTCAAACTCGCGGACTGCAACGAACTTTTCCGTGGGTATCCACAGCGTGAATCGACCCGAAGCGTGACCTTGCCGCTAACTCTAACCGAACGAGTCGAGTAGCTTGTTGATTGTTTTGTTCAAATCTTTATCGACCTGGCGAAGGCCCTCAATCTTATTGATCGAGTGCAGCACGGTCGTATGGTGCTTGCCGCCAAACTGCTTCCCGATTTCCGGCAGGGAAGCGGAGGTAAGCCGCTTCACGAGAAACATGGCAACCTGCCGCGGAAACGCGATCACTTTGGAATTACTCCTCACCTTCAGGTCTTGCGCGCGAAGCCCGAAATGTTCACCCACACGCTTCTGAATCTGTTCGATCGTAACTTTCTTTTCCTGCGTCTCGATCACGTTCTTCAGCACCTGCTGAGCGGTCGAGAGGTTGACCTCGATGCCGGTAAGCGACGCATATGCCATCAGGCGAATCAGCGCGCCTTCGAGCTCGCGAATGTTGGACTTGATAGACCGCGCGATGAACTGCGCTACGTCGTCCGGCAGAGCCAGCCGCTCGCTATCGGCTTTTTTCTGGAGAATGGCGATCTTGGTTTCGAGATCGGGCATCTGGATATCGGCGATCAAGCCCCATTCGAATCGCGAGCGCAAGCGTTCCTCGATGGATGAAATGTCTTTCGGCGGGCAATCCGACGAGATCACGATCTGCTTTTGCTGGTCGTAGAGCGCGTTGAAGGTGTGAAAGAACTCTTCCTGCGTCCGCTCGGCCCGCGCGATGAACTGGATATCATCCACCATCAGCACATCCATGTTGCGGAAGCGCTCGCGGAAGGCCGGCATGCGCTCGAAGCGGATCCCGGCGATCACTTCATTCGTGAATTTTTCGGCGCTGATGTAGGTGAGCCGCACGCCGGGATTCCGGCGCCTGAGTTCGTGGCCGATGGCCTGCATCAGGTGCGTCTTGCCGAGACCCACACCGCCGTACAGGAAGAGCGGGTTGTAGGATTTCGAAGGCTGCTCCGCCACGGCCTGCGCCGCCGCATGCGCAAACTGGTTCGACGCCCCGACGATGAACTTGTCGAAGGTGTAGCGCTGGTTCAACTGATGGTCGGATGAATCGAAATCCAGCTTTGCCTGCGCAACCGAGGCCGGATTGGCCGGCGCAGGTTCGGCCTCCACGCAAATGAAATCGACCGCCACTTCCGGCCGCCCGACTTCGACGAGAACCGCTTGCAGAAGCTCGCCGTAGGTTTGCTTCAAACGCTTGGAAAAGAGCCGGGTGGGCACGCGGACCACCAAGTGGTCGCCTTCCAAGCGCTCCTGGCGCGTAGGCCGGAACCAAGTGGCGAAACTGTGGGGATTGACGCGGCGCTCCATGTGCTGGAGGACCTTATCCCAAAGAGTCATCAAAAATAGCCCCCATGCAATTTCCACTGGTGTGGAAATACTGTGGAAACCTACCTCCCGCGATAGGAGGTCTTTATTGGTTTGGTCGATCGGGCTCGATGCCGCAGACCGCGCCCTGCCTTAACCTGCGGCACGTCAATGATTGCTCGCGCGTGCTCACAATTGAGTATCTACGCGACGGGGGATTCTGCCTAATCGCAACGCGCTGAGCAAGAGAAAATTGAACCAAGTTATGCTGCGCGTTTCACATGGAATCCACAGTTTTTCCACAGGTCAATTTTCGTGTTGCTTCCGCCGTGATTTCGTGAGCGCCGCGTCTTTTCGGCATTTTTCAGCGCAAAGACTAAGCGAAATGCCGGCCTGATTCTAATTTCCACAGCGAGACCCTCCAGACGGTCCTGTGAAAAACTGGCGTCGGCCTCGATCTTTTTTCGCAGAGGGACGGCGAAAACTTCTTCCCGGGCTAGGAATCGAGGCGGAAATTCAGGCGTTCGATCGAACGGGCGTGGCCGGTCGATTCGTCGACGTCGATGAGCACGCTATTCATCTGGATATCGCTCTCGGCGACCACGAACCGCGAGGGCATCGTGTTGTCGAAGAAATGCTCGATCACGGCGTGCTTTTCCATGCCGATCACGGAGTCGTGCGGCCCCGTCATGCCGACGTTGGTGACGTAAGCGGTGCCGTGCGGCAGCACGCGAAAATCGGCCGTGGGGACGTGCGTGTGCGTCCCGAGCACCGCGGAAACCTTGCCATCGAGATGCCATCCCATGGCGACCTTTTCCGATGTCGCCTCGGCGTGGATGTCCACCACGATTACCTTCACGTCGGACGGAATTTTCGCGAGCTCCCGCTCGGCCGTGCGAAAGGGATCGTCGATCGGCGTCATGAACGTGCGTCCCTGCAGGTTCAGCACGGCGTAGCCAATGCCGCGCTTCTCTCCGACGTAGAGGCCGCCGCCGGGCGCGCCGTTCGGAAAATTCGCGGGGCGCAGCAAGCGCGGCTGCGTCGGAAAATACTCGATGATTTCCTTCCGCTTCCAGATGTGGTTTCCGCTGGTGAGTGCGTCCGCCCCCTCGGCGAAAAATTCCTCGGCGATCCGCGGCGTCACGCCGAATCCGGAGGCCGAATTCTCGCAGTTGATGATGCACAGGTCGACCTGGCGCTGCGCGAGGATGTCCGCCAGCCGCTCGTGAACGATCTTGCGGCCGGGCGAGCCGACGATATCGCCGATGAAGAGGATTTTCATGTTTTAGCGGTTTCTAGAAGCGGAGCGGTCCACTTCGCCGTGCGTTGCTAGGCCCTGAACCCCACAAATAGGTGGGTGCCCCGCGCCTGCTTTCAGGCTTTCCCGCGACGGCAAGCCGCCCGGGACATGCGCAAGGGCAGGACGACGCGAGCTCCCTGGGATCCAGTGTTGGTTCAATAGGCTTTCGCAGCGTCACCTGCGTCGCAGGCCAACTCCGCGATTCATTGTAGCAGGAATCCTAATACACGATTTGAGCGGAACTGAGCGGCGAGGGCTACGTGTCGTCGTAATCCTCGGTGAGAGACGCGAGGAACGCGGTGAGCGCGGCCACGTCGCTCGAGCTAATCGACATGCCCTGAAACTCAGGGGGTGCGTTGCGCAGCTGGCCCTGGCGCGCGAGCTGCGAGCTGTTGATGTAGAACGTCACCACGTCGGTGAACATCAGCTTGCTGCCGTTGTGGAAGTACGGCGCGGAATCCTCGAGGTCGCGCAGCGTGGGCGTCTTGAACTGCGCGATGGTGGTCGCCAGCCCTTGATCGACGGCGCAATTTTGGATATTCGCGCAAACGACCGACGTCAAATTGGCCTGCGGATTCGGAATGTCCGGATTCAGGTACATGTTCCAGAGGCCGAGATCGGCGTATTGCGGGCTGCCGGCTATGGCCGCGTGGCGAAATCTTTCGGTCGCGTTGGGATGAGTCGTGGTGATCGGGAGATACGCATCGTAATCCGCGCTGCGCGTGGCGAGGTCGGGGATCGCAAGCGCGGCAAAAGCGCCCGCTCCGTTGGCGGCGTCGTACTCTTCCTGCGCCACGCCCGTATTGTGGAAGCGGAAATCCGTGAAATTCGGCGCGAAGTGGCAGGCCGCGCAGTTTCCGGCATGCTGCGAGCCGTCGGTGGCTCCGTTGGCCGCGGCCAGGAAAATCTTCAGCCCGGCGAACTCCGTGGGCCCAAATTGGAATGGCTGCGCGTGATATTTGAAGCTGCCGTAGGTTCCGTCGACCCAGATCGGATTCGAAAGCGTCAGGAGCTGCTGGTAGAGGTCCTGGTCGTACTGCTGATCCGTCTGGCCCGCGGCCGGCTGGGCCGGCAGATGATTGATGCGGATGAAGACATCGTAGGGCGAGGCGTAGTAGCGGCCGAGCTCGTCCTGCTTGAAGAGCAGCCCGTACATATACTGGCTGATGAGCTGCGCGATGTCGTTGAGGATTTGCGCGTCCGTGGCCGTCGCCACATTCAGGCGATATTTGGCCGGCAGCAGGCAGTCCGCCGGGATGCTGGGATCGGTGCCGAGAAAAATTGTGCTGTACGAGAGATTGCAGCCGTACTCGGCCGCGGGCGTATTGATTCCGTTGTCGCCGCGGATCACATCCGCAATGTGCGACACGGCCTGCTGATACCGGTCCGGCGCCCAGCCGAAGTTGCGGCCCGTCAGCGTTGTCTGCACCAGATCTACGGGGTCGGTGAACTCACCGTCGAAGTGCAGAAACGTGGGCCCTGCGTGCGGCTCGAGCGAATTGACCATCTGCATCGCGTTGCGCGGCGTGTTCGTGAATCCGCCCATCGGCAGCGGCAGCGGGCTGCGCGTGGTGAAATCAGCGTAGGTGCGATTGCCCGCGTTGGGCACGCCCTCGAATTCGACCACGAAGTGGCACGAGCGGCAGTTGATCGACTCGCCCGCGAAGGGCCCCGGCATCGGCGCCGCCGTGTAGACATTTTGCACGGTGCTGACAACCGGATCGCCGACGACCAGCGGCGCATTCACGTCCGTCATGTTAGCGGCAAAATATTCGGCGAAGCGCGTCTCGACAAACAACCGCTCGCCGATATTCTGATCGGCCGGCGCGCCTTCAACCTCCGTGAGCGGAGGAGGCGCAGCACCCGAGCTGCAGCCGCCGAGCACCAGAGCGCCTACGATGCAGAAAACCAGTGCGCGAAGCGACAGGCGATTTCTTTCCTTCGAATTCGTCATCGGGATAGGTCCTGTGGCGATGATGGTGTAGCGGCCCGATTGCGCGGGTGCGAGGCGACGCTCGGCCCCAAGCTTTTCACATAGGCGATCAGCTGCCAGCGCGACGGTTCGGGGATCATGCTCCACGAAGGCATGCCGCGCGCCAGGTTTCCGTTGCGCAGCAGCCACGCGATTTCGCCGTCGGTGGCATCCTGCACGCGCTCGCTGCGAAGGCTGGGGCGCTTGCCGCGGCCGAGCGCGTCCGCGCCGTGGCACGTGGCGCAGTGGTCGGAGAAGAGCCTCGCTCCGGCGGCGATGGCGTCCTGTTGGCCCGCGTAGGGATTCACTCGGACGCGATCTCTTGCGGGCACATGCTTGAGCCATGAGCCATTGGCGGCGGCCATGCACGCGACGAGAGCGAGCAGCCCCACAAGCAGCCGGCTAATCGCATCGGAGGTTCGCGTCGCCCTTCGGGGAACTGCCGTCGTCTGCATCGGATGATTCCCGCTCATGGCAGCACGCTCCGGACGCTCCTGAAAAACTGCTGGAATTCGTACGAAACCTTTACGCGGTAGATGACGCCCAGGCTGTTGTCGTTCAGCCCGAAATTCGGCGAAAACGTGATCGTCGGCCCACGCGGAATCGAGAACGCAACCAGCGGCCCGATATATTGCGACGTGGCTCTCCATCCGAAGCCGTTCGTGTCGCCGAGCCCGCCGTAGAGCTCCGCACCCGCCGCAAAATTCTCCCGGCAAAACGTGCACGCCCTCGGGCTCGCAGCAAGCGCAAGCGGACGGTACACACCCAGCGCGTAGCCGAATTCCCAGGGTTCGCTCTCGTTCACATCCTTCTCCGTGATGAAGTTCTCCGAGAGATTCCACCCGCGGAAATTGCTCGAGAGAATCAGTTTCATTTCCAGCGACCGCTCCGTAATCGCCCTCTCGATGCCATTGGGAACGATGTAATTCTGCACTCCGTCGTGCCCCGTGATTTCGAGTAGGCTGCGGTCGGCTTGGTTCAGATTCTCGTATTCGAGATAGAGAACGGGATTGATGAAGTGCTCGCGGAGCAGCGGCCGAACGCGATTTTCCCAGCGGAAGCCGTTGTAGACGGTGCTGTCGTTCGCGGTCGTTTGCCCGCTGAGGTAGACCTCGGTGGTCCACCATCCCTTGACGCCATATTCGAACTCGATCGTCCCGCTCTCAAACTGATTTCCATTCTTCGGCGAGGCCGCGGTTCCCCGGAACTCAACCTCCAGGTTTCCCGGCTCCTCGAGCGCGTGAGAGTACGTAACGAAATATTGAGGCTCTTGCGCACGTGCGCCTCCAAGGGTCAGCAGAGAGGAGCCCAACAGCAGAATGGCGACGCGCACGCGGCGTGAGGAAATTCGAAGGCTCACGAACAAACCGCCTTTCCAGTTGCAACTCGCTATCAACTTGAAGCCGGGAGTCTACCGTCAGTTGATATTGGGTGTCAACAAGAAATAAATCAAAATTGAAAAGAAAAACGGCGGACCCGAAAGCCCGCCGTTCTTACTGAATTGTGTTGGGTTTTAGAAGTGGAAGCCGATTTCGGCCGTCACCGTTCGTGGCGTCACGTAGTGCGTGCCGCTGAAGGTCGAGAGGAAGTTGTAGAGAGCGTATTCATTCGCGAGGTTGATGACCGTGATGCGAGCGCTCCATTTGTAACGGTCTCCGTGGAACAGGTTGTCGTCTCCGACCGCGAGATCGAACAGGTTTCTCTGCCCGATTCGCGGCGGGTTCTTGTCGTCATTTTCGGTGTTTGGTTTTGGCACCGAAATCAGCGTTGAGCCAAACTGCGTTGCCGGGCACGCGGTCACCCCGCCCACCGTCGGCAAGCTGGACGTGATGAACGTCCCCGTGGGATTGATTGCTGAGGGAGGAGCGGGACGGGACGCGCCGCAAAAGAACCCCGCCTCGAATTCCTGGTCGGCGCTCAGCGGATTTCCGAATGGGTCTTCCATAAGGATGGCGGGCTGGCCGCCGTCTATGACGGATTGCGGGCAATCGTTGTCGGCGTTTGCCCCATAGCACGGAGCTGCGCCGGCCACGAGCCCGCTGTCGTAGCGCCAGTTGAAGCCAATCCACGGCCAGCGCACCGACGGCTGATACTGCAAGTGTGCTGTCGAGTTGAACTTCTCGTCGTGGTCGATGCGAAACACGCCGCTTGGCGCGGCGGGATTCTCACCGGCTCCTCCGATTTGCGGAGCAAAGAAACGCGCCGCCACGCTCGACATGATTACGTAGGCCGTAATTCCATGCAGATTCGTGATGTTCGTGCGCGCCGTGAAACCGGGGATCTTGGATCGATCCCATTCGACCGGGAAGGTGATCGGAGTATTGCCGAGCACGCTGAAGTCGTACCCGTTGTGCGTGTACTTCCAGATGTACTCGCCGTCGAACACCACGTGCTTCCCGAACGCCTGTTGCAGACCCGCATGGAACTCATTGCGAAAGCCGGGATTCAGCGGCGTGAGCGCATTCGAAACGCATGCGAGCAGCGGATTCAGCACGGGATTAGCGCAGCCGATGCTGGAAAGCACCAGGTTCTCGTTGAAGGGCGTTTCGAGGGTCCGAGCATAGGAAACACGAAGCACCGTGTTGCTCGGTTTGATGTTGTAGGCGATTCCGAGGCGAGGTTCGGCTTGCTGCGCTTTGGAAATGCCGTTATACACGTCACCGCGTATCCCGAGATTGAAGTTCCAGTTCCCCTTCGTGATCGTGTCCTGCACGTATAAGGCAAGTTCCTTCACGTCCGTATGGCCGCGGAACAGGTAGTCTCCCCCGCCATTGGTCAGGTCGTAGGCGCACGCCGTATTGGGCATTGGAGTGCCGTCGGGATTCTCGCAGCCAAGCTCTGCGCCGAGCGTTGGATCAACGATTCCAATCGCGTCGTTTTCGGTCAGGGATGTCTGCTCGTAGTCGATCCCCGCCTTGATGTTGTTAATTCCCTTCACGTAGGAAACGCTGGCCCGAGCGCCGGCATTGGTGAGGAAACGAAGCTGAGAGACGGTTTCCCGTTGCAGGTCGGTGGGCGCCAAATCGGCAAAGGGATCGCTGCTCGGGTAGTAGTTGTACTGGTCATGGCGCACCCACGCTCCAACGTTCAATACGGTCTCCGAATTGATCAGGTGGGTCCAGGTGGGCGCAAGATTGTACGTAAGGATCTGCGAGCGTTGATCCGCGGGGCCTACAGTTTCCGTGCACGCCGCGATCACGCAATCGTTCGATGTGTTGGCGGGTGTGCCGCCACTGTCGACAACCACTCCATACCACGGCGAAGCGAACTGCGAATCATAGGAATTCGGCGTCTGGAACCACGAGCGCGAGAAGCCCAGATTCAGGTGAATCGAATCCGCCTGCGTAAGCTGGTAATCCAGGCGATCGAAAACGTTCTCCTCGTTTCCCTTATCGTGCATCACCACAAATTCCGGCGGATCGAGGAACCGGCTCGTGTTCAACCCGCTCACCGAGATGAAGTTTCCCCAATTTTGGCCGCCGTAACCGAGGTTGAATCCGCCGTTGGCGCTGCCAAAGCTTCCGTAATCGGCGGTGATGTCCCCGTGAGGCGTCGTCATTCCTTCGCCCGAGCGCGTCGTGACGTCGATCACCACGCTCGTCTTGTCGCCGTATTCGGCCGGCGGCGCGCCGTCAATCACTTCGAGCGATTGAACGGCATCGACCGGAATCTGGTTCGAGAAAACCTTGCTCTGCTGGTCCGTAATCGGCTGACCATCGACAGAGAAGGAGTTTTCCGCGTGGTCGCCTAGCCCGTGGAAGAGGCCGTTGGAATCCGCGGCAATGCCCGGCGAAGCCAGCGTCACCAGCGAGCTCAGCGACGAGGACTGGCTCTCGAGCGGCAGCTGATCGAATAGCTTGCGATCGATATCGGTGTGGGCAGTCGAGTCGTTTTCGATCAGGTCGTTTCCGCCTTCCACCGTCACCGTCTGCGTCGTGCCGGCGAGCTGCAGGCTGATTTTCAGCGCCAAGGGCACTGCCGACCTGACATCCACGTCTTGCACGTAGTCGGCAAAGCCCTTCGCCGTCACCGTCATGTGGTACGGGTTGAACGGCACGTTCTGAATGGTAAAGTTTCCCGAGGCATCCGTCGTCGCGCTCCCTTCAAAACCGCTCACGGGATCGTGGATCGTAACCGTAGCGCCCGGTATCACAGCCCCCGATTGATCCGTGACCGTGCCTCCCACGTTGACAGAGTTTCCGCCCGCCTGGGCTTTCGACTCAGGCGCTATGCTCCATGCGGCAGCCAACAAAAGCAGAATCCCAAGAATCATTCTCGCGAATCTCATCAATTTTCTCCCCATAGGAATGCTGCTCCGGCCGATTGCCGGAGCAGCGGCGAATGTGAATGTGGAAATCAGCGCGCGCCGCGCGGGCGCGTGCCGGGAGAATTCGATTTTTCAGGGATTTCGAGATTAAGCGGGTGGACCGCGGGGATTACTCGGCGTGTAAGCAGGATCGATGCTTGGAACGAAATGCTCGGCGGCGACGAACCTTACCACCGGAACGGGTACTTGTATCGCTACAGGGGCTGAGGCTTGCGGTGTGGCCGCGTGCCCAACCTGGCAAATCTGGCAGTGCTGCTCGTCGGCGGCTTGGGCGTGCCAGTGTGCGAGCGCGTGCGTCGTCAACGCGCTCAAAGTCAGGATGAGCGCGACCCCTAGCACCCCTCTGGTTATTCGCTTCGCCATACCCAAAACCAAACTAAGTGAAACTCCCCGGCAAAAACTCTAGCTTGGATGCCTGCCGGATGCCAAGCGCTTCGTGTCACCTTCGCCTTATCCGGCAATACTCGCTGCCAGAATCAAACCTGCAGCACGTCGCCTTCTTTGGCGACCATCTCATAGAGCACCGGGTTTACGAAGACCCCCAGCAGAAGTCGCGAGACGAGCCCCGCCACAATCACGATCGCAAACGGTTTCTGCGTGTCGGAGCCGATGCCGGTCGAAAGCGCGGCGGGCAGCAAGCCGAGGCACGCGACGAGCGCCGTCATCATGATGGGCCTCAACCGCAGTAGCGATGCCTCGCGCGTCGCCGTGCGGATATCCATGCCCTCCTGCCGCAACTTATTGATGAACGACACAAGAATCACCGCCGTCTGCACCGAAACGCCCATTAGCGCGAGCAGCCCCAGCACCGAGGAAACGCTGAACGGCGTGCCGGTGAGCTTCAGCGCGATCAGCGCGCCCACAGGCTCCGTGATCAACACCCCGAGCGCGATCGTCACCGGGAATTTGAAATTGCCGTAGAGCGCGAACAGGATCACGAAAATCAGCAGCAGCGCCAGCGGACCGATCACCTCGATCTGCTGCCTCGCCTCAAGGTACTCGCTGTACTCGCCACCCCACGTAAGGCGGTAACCCGCCGGCAGCGACCTTTGAATATCGGCGATGGCGCGCTGGCCCTCGTTGACCGCGCTCTCGAGATCGCGTCCCTCGATGCTGTATTGCACGCCGATGTAGCGCGAATTATTCTCGCGATAGATGAACGAAGCCCCGCTCGCTTCGCGGATCGTCGCGAGCTGGCTTAGCGGAATCTGCTGGCCGCTCGGCGTGGCGACCAGCAGATTGCCGATCGCCTGCGCGTTCTCGCGAAATTCCGGTTTCATCCGCACCACCAGATCGAACAGTTTCTCGCCTTGGATCACCTGCGTGGCCGCCTGCCCGCCCACCGCCGCCTGCACCACCGCTTCCACGTCTGCCACGTTGATGCCGTAGCGCGCGATCTTGTCGCGGTCCGTATCGATCAAGAGGCTCGGCTGCCCGAGTTCGCGCACCACCGTGAGCTCGCTGAAGCCCGGGACCTGCGCGAGCCGCCGCTTGATCTCCAGCGCCTTTTGCTGCAGCACATTCAAGTCGGGACCGTAAATCTTCACAGCCAGCGAGCTTTTCAGGCCTGTCAGCGCTTCATCCACGGCGTCTTCAGCCGGCTGCGTGAAATTGAAAATCGCTCCCGGAAAAGCGGCGAGTTGCTTCTGAAGGTCTTCGGTCAATTCGGCTTTGTTGTGGATCGGTCCCTTTTTCCATGTTGCATCGCCATAGGGTTTCAAACCGACGTAAAACTCGTCGTTGAAGAAGCCCGTCGAATCCGTGCCATCGTCGGGGCGGCCAAGCTCGGAGCCCACGTCGGTAACCATCGGGTACTTCATCAGGATATTGCGCACCTGCGGGCTGAATTTCGCCGCTTCCTCGTAGGAAATCGTGTATGGCATCGTCGCGCGCACCCACAGAGCGCCTTCGTCGAGGTGCGGCATGAATTCGCCGCCAATGAAGGGGATCAGCAAAAGCGTCGCGCCGAAAATGGCCAGCGCCACGACGATCGTCGTCTTCGGATGATCGAGGCATCGGTCGAGCTGCGTCGCGTACTGCCGCCGCATCCAGTCGTAAGGCCGGTTAGCGGGCTCGTGCACGCCCTTTCGGAACCAGTACGAGCACATCACCGGGACGAACGTGAGCGTGAGGATCAGAGCGCCGATCAGCGCGATCGACATCGTGTCCGCCATCGGGTGAAACAGCTTTCCCGACGGCCCGCTCAGCGCGTAGATCGGAATGTACCCGGCGATGATCACCGCGACGGAGTAGAAGATCGGCCGGTCTACGTCCCTCGCCGCAGCAAGGATCACCTCGTGCAGGTCGTACCGCTGCCCTTCGCGCAGCCCAAGCTCGCGAAAGATGTTTTCCACCATTACGAGCGTGCCGTCGATGATGATCCCGAAGTCGATTGCCCCGATCGAAAGCAAGTTCGCCGCCGTGCCTCTCGCGTGCAACACGATGAACGACGTGAGCAGCGCGAGAGGAATCGTGAGCGCCACGATCACGGCCGCGCGGAAACTCACAAGAAATAAAATCAGCACGATCAGGACCAGCACCATGCCGCGCAGCAGATTGTTTTCCACCGTGCTCGTCGTCAGCTTCACCAGATCGCTGCGGTCGTAGTACGGGCGGATTTTGATGTCCGGCGGCAGGATGTTCCCGTTCAGCTCCTTCGTTTTGGCCTCGACGCCCTTCAGCACGTTCTGCGTCTGCTCGCCCGTGAGCATCAGGATCACGCCTTCCACGGCGTCGTCCGTTTTGTTGAAGCCGAATTCGCCGAGGCGCGGCGCGTGGCCAATCGTCACGTCGCCGATATCGCGCACGCGCACCGGCACGCCGTTCTGCGATCCCACGACGACGTTTCCGATGTCCTGCGTGTCGCGAAGCAGGCCGATCCCACGCACGTAGTAGAACTGCCCGCCCTGCGAATAGAATCCGCCACCGGTGTTCGAATTGTTCACCGAGAGTTGCTGGATCACTTGCGGGACGGAGATGTGATACCCGTACAGCCGCGCCGGATCGAGCAGCACCTGATACTGCATCACCGTGCCGCCGAACCCCGAATCGTCCGCCACGCCGGTAACCTGTTTGTATTCCGGCTCGATCACCCAGTCTTCGTAGGTTTTGAGCTCCTGCGGCGTGCGATCCGGGCTTTCGATCACGTAGCGATAGACGAGCCCCGAAGGGCTCGAAAGCGGGGCGAGCGTCGGCGTCACTCCCGATGGGTAGGTGACTTCGCTCAAGCGCTGGAAAACAACCTGCCGCGCGAAATAATTGTCCGTGTCTTCGTCAAACGTGAGGATGATGTCCGAGAGGCCATAGAGAGAAATCGAACGCTGCACGGCCATCTTGGGCACGCCGTTCATTTCGATTTCCGTCGGCAGCGTGACAAGCCGCTCCACTTCCTCCGCCGCGTGCCCCGGCCACTGCGTGATGATTTCCACCATCGGCGGCGAAAGATCGGGGTAAGCGTCCACCGGCATGCGCTCGAACGACACCGCTCCGGCGACCGCCAGGAACACCGTCAGCATCAGGATCAGAAATCGCTGCCGCAGCGCGAATTGGACGACGCGATGAATCATCTCGTTGAGTTACCCGCTTCTGTTACCTCGACGTCATTCTGAGGGCCGCGGATTTTGCGGCCCGAAGAATCTCTCTTCGTGTGAAGCGTTCGCCGAGCGTGTCCCAAGGACTCAGTCCCTCTTACAATCAGTGCTGGAACGAATTCGCGAATTGCAGGAACAGGCTGCCGTCCCCCACCACTTTTTCTCCCGCCGAAAGTCCCGTCAGAATCTGCGTCCGGCCGTTCTGGCTCTCGCCGATCTCGACCGTCCGCCGGCCGAATTGGTTCGAGCTGTTCTCCACGTAAACAAACGGCTGATTCTCGTCGTCGCGCAGCACGGACGCATCCGGCACGGAAATCGCGTTTTGAATCGCGCCCGCCGTCACGGTCACCGTGCAATACATATCCTTCTTCAGCTTTTCGCCCGGGTTATCGACCACGATGCGCGCCTGCAGCGTTCGCGTGTTCGGATCGAGCGCCGCGGAAATATAAGAAATGCGCCCGTGGAAGCTGTCGGGGTAGGCGTCCGTTTGCACCACCACGTTGTCGCCCATCTTCACGTACGCGAGGTCGTTCTGATACACGTTCGCCAGCACCCACACGGTGCTCATGTCCGAAATCGTGAACGCTTGCGTCTGCCCCGCCTGCATCACCTGGCCCGGCGAGACAAGCCGCTCGACCACTTCTCCGCCGATCGGCGCGATCACAGGAATTTCAGCCGAAGAGGGCGCCTTCGCGAGATCGTCCGGATTCTTGATCCCGAGAATCTTCATGGCCTGCTCGGACGCGTTCAGGTCCGCCTGCGCCTGATTGCGGTCCGATTCGGCCTGGAGCAGGTCGCGCTCGGCGATGGCGTTGTGCTGGTAGAGGTCCTGCGCGCGAGCGTAGTTCTTGTCCGCCACACGGAAGGTGTCTCGCGACTTCAAATAGGTATCGAGCAATTGCGAATAATCGGGGCTCGTCACTTCGAGCATCGGCTCGCCCGGGCGCACGTGCTGCCCCGGCACCACTAGGATCCGGCTTACCGGGCCGCCGACCTGCGTGATCACCGGCGTCGTCTTGAATGCGTTGTACTCCACGGCGCCGGTCAGCCGCAGCGTGCGCGTGAGCTTCGCCGGCTCCACGGTCACCACCTGCACGTGCGACATCTGATCCTGCGGAATCGTGAAGAGCTGCGGCGTGGCGGACTTCGACGCCTGCGACGAGTACGACGTCATTTCGTTCGCGTTCTGGCTCGAACTGCAGCCAGCGAGCGCGCAAACGAGCGCGAGCCCCGCGGCGGCCCCAATCGAGCACGTGCGGCGCGCGATCCTAGAAGTGTTCATGGCAGTGTCCTCGTTCCCACCGCTTCGCGCAGCTGCTCGAGCGAGAGCAGGTACGCCGCGAGCGCCTGGCGATAGGCGAGCTCTACGACGCGGTAGCTTCGCTCGGCATCCAGAAAATCCAGCAAGCTCGCGGCGCCGCGCTTGTACGCGTACTCGCTGATGTCGCGGTCTTGCTGAGCCTGGTCGAGGTAGCCCGAGCGGTAGAGCTGGATCACCTGATCGTTCGTCCGCAGCCCCTCGTAAGCGTCCTTCACGTCCGTCAGCACCTGATCGCTCGCGAATTTTTCCTGCTCCTGCGCCTGCGTGATGGCGGACTGCGCGCGCGCGATTTCGCCCTGGTTGCGGTCGAAGATCGGCAGCTGAATCTGGCCGAATAGCGAAGTGGTGCTCAAGTCCGCGACATGCGTGTAATTGATCTGCGCGGTGATGTCCTTCTTGCCGTTCGCTTTCGCGAGCAGGTATTGGCTGTTCGCCGCGGTCACGCCCTGCTGCGCCGCTCGCAGGTCGGGCCGCGTCGCAAGCGCTTTCATCTGCAGATCCTCGAGGTTCCCGGCGACCGGCTGATAGTCGAATGGCCCGGCCACGTCGTAATCAGCCGAGACCGACTCGTATCCGAGCAGTTGCCGCAAATCCGAAAGCGCCTGCACCTTGGCCAGCTGCGCTTGCGACGCGTCCGTCTCGAACTGCAGCATCTGCAGCTTGATCTTCAGATAATCGTCCTCGCTGATATCGCCGGCCTTGTAGCGGTCCTGGCTGATGTCCACCGTGTTCTGGAAGCTTTTCAGGTCCTGCTGCGCGAGGTCGAGCGCCGATTCGGCCAGCTCGACGCCGGTGTAGGCCGACGCTACCTGAAACGTCAGGCTGCGTTCGTTGTCCGCCACCTGCGAGCGCGTCACGGCCGTCTGGTCCTTCGCCGCTTCCAGCCGGTGCTGCCGCTTCTTGCCGCGCTCAAACAGGTAACTGACGCCGAGATCGAATTGCGCCACGTTATCGAAATAGTTCGAGTCGCCCTGATCCCAATTGAAGACCGGCAGGAACTGCGCGTCGCCCAGCAGGACCGGATTGGGCCGCAGGTTCGCGGTAATCTCCTCGTCCTCGCTCTGCTGGATCGTGGCGCGCTCTGCCAGCAAAGCATGATTGTGCGCGAGCGCCATCTGAATGGCGTCGTCGAGCGTGATCTTCACCGGCCCTTGCATCGATGAAGCGGTCTGCGCGAAGGCGGGCGCCCCGCCGCCGAAAAAGCACAATGCGAAGGCGCCAACAGCGGCAAATAATGCAAATTGCATGGATCGTGTACGCATGAACTTCAATCCTCAGTCGACGAAATGGATGTGGACCCGCGTGGCCGCAATCGGCACGAGAAACGAGCGAAGGGTTCTTACGCGGAAGGGGGAGCGCGAGCGGGAAGCCGCCGGATCACGGGCGCGGATGCAAGCCCCGTGTCCCGCACTTCCGGCGCGGACGCGAGAAGCGCCATCGCCGGCGCCGGATCGATCGCGATCGGCCGGTCGATCGGCTGGTGACTCAGATGGCAGATGGAGCACGTCGATTCCGAGGAATCGGCGGTGTGATGATGGCAGACGCTCACAAGCGTCATCCCGATCAGCAGCAGCGATAGCATCGCCACCGGGAGGATCAGATATCGAATTGGCTGTCGCTTACGCATCTCTCACAAACAACGTTCTGTACCGGCGGCCCCTAGGAGCATGAATTTCAATCATATAGCAGACGGCACCAACGGGGAATGGGTTGCATGCACGGAGTTGCAAGGATAAGGTTTACGAGAATATGCGGGTGTTTGGCTCTCCGGTGCCGCGCTCAAGCGAATGGTCCGTCATTCTGAGGCCAGCCTTTGGCCGAAGAATCTCTCTGCGCCTCAGGAGCCGAGAAATCTGGCCTCAGTTCGAAGCTTCCAGCGCTTTCTCGACCAGCGCCACGCACTTCTCCACGCGCTTGCGCAGCGGCCCTTCGATCGCCTGCTGCCGCGCGCGATGTGTGAACATCTCATCGGCGATGTTGAGCGCCGCCAGCACGGCCACCTTCACGGAGTCAACCATGTGCGTCGCATCGGCCACTTCCCGCATCTTGCCGTCCACATACGAGGCGAGCTCCCGCAGATGCTCCTCGTTCTGCCCGTCCGCGTTCACGTTGTACATCTGGTCGTAAATCTCGATTTTCATGGTCACACCCTCGCGCCCGTCCTCGGCTGAGGGATGTAATGTAGCTCACCCCGCTTTCCCGGGGTGAGGCTTTTTTCTTGTCGTTGATTTCACCTGTAGGGGCGCTGCTTGCTGCGCCCTATTGAGGAGATAGCGCGACTGCTGGCAACCGTGCGCCAAATGCAACGCCCGTCATTCTGAGGCCCGTTCTTGGCCGAAGAATCGCTCTTCGTGGTAGCGCCGGGCGCCGCCTCAGCTCGAGCGCAACGCCGCCCCGAGCTTCGTCTCGAGCGCGCCAACAATCCGCTCCGAAAACTCCGCGATCTGCGCGTCGGTCAACGTCGCCTCGGCGCTCTGAAACGTGACGCGAATCATCAACGAAAATTTGCCCGCCGGAATCTGCCCGCCGCGAAACAGATCGAGCGCCTCGACGCCGCGCAATTCCGGAATCGCCAGCGCGCGAATCGCATCGACCACCTGCGCGAATTGCACGCCATCCGCGAGCAACAGCGAAAAATCGCGCTCGACCGCCGGAAACCGCGGTATCGCCACGAATTTTCGACGCTCGTTCGCGAGCTCGATGCCCTCCAGCAACGGCTCGAGCCAAATCTCGCCAACGAATATGTCTTGTCGTAGCTTGAGCTGATCCGCAATCCGTTTCGCGAGCTGCCCGGCTTGGCCCAGTTCGGGGCCGGTGGCGGCGACAACCCGGCCCTCATGCCCGAAATACGCTTTGCGCAAAGCCCAGACCCTAGCCGATCGCGAAGCGCTCAGCCAAGTCACCGACTCGCGTAGCCACGTCAGTCCGCCAGCGAGCTCACCGATTCTGTCCAGATCGCCCTTCAAATCCGCGAACGTGAACTCCCGCGCATCCTCGTGAATCGTTTTTTCGCGCGCGAGCCCTGTCGCGCCGAGCGTCAATACCATCCTCTCGACCGGTTCGCCATCCTGCAGCGAATACGCCTTGCCGATTTCGAAGAGCCGCAGATCGCGCTGCCCGTGATTTAAATTCCACTCGAGCGCGTCGATCATGCTTACCACGCCGTTCGACCGCATCACCGACGCATCTTCCGCGAGCGGATTCCCGATCACAGCGGGCGTCACGCCCTCGGCGCGAAACAACTCATCGCGCCGCGCATCGACCAGCGGAATCGCCACAATTTCCTGGTAGCCCAGCGCGATCACGCGCTCGCGCAGGCGATCGCGCGCCGCCGCATGAGGCAGCCTTTGCGCGGGCCGCTTCGCCGGAGGCAGCCGCGGCGGAAACTTGTCGTAGCCGTAGTGCCGCGCCACTTCCTCGATCAAATCGATTCCGCGCGTCACGTCCTGCCGCCACGACGGCTGCTTGCACTCCCAAGCCGCGAGCAGCGATCCATTGCTCCCGCGCTGAGCGTCCTTGCGCACGGGATGAAACCCGAGCGCGCCCAGAATTTCCTCGATGTCGCGGTCGGGCACATCCGCACCCATCACGCGCAGCAGCTCCTTGCGCGAAAGCTCGATTGTCGCGCCCGCCGCGCGCCCCGGATACACGTCGACCACGCCCGCCAGAAGTTCGCCGCCACCGACCTGCTGGATCAGCTCTGCCGCGCGCCGCGAAGCCAGCTCCGCCATCTCCGGATCGGCGCCGCGCTCGAATCGGTATGACGCCTCCGTGCGCAGCCCGAGCGCCTTCGACGTGCGCCGCACCGAAATCGGATCGAACCACGCCGACTCGATCAGAATATTCCGGCTGCTGAATCCGATTTCGCTTTCCGCGCCGCCCATCACGCCCGCAATCGCCACCGCGCGCGCCGCATCCGCGATCACGCACATCTCTTTCGCGAGCGTTCGCTCCGCGCCATCGAGTGTGCGGATTTTTTCGCCCGCCCGCGCCCGCCGCACCACGATTCGCCGCTCCGCGAGTTTGTCCAGATCAAACGCGTGCAGCGGCTGCCCCAGCTCGAACAGTACGTAGTTCGTCACGTCAACTACATTGTTGATTGAATTCTGCCCGATCGCTTCGAGCCGCTGCCGCAGCCAGTCCGGCGAAGGCTGCACTTTCACGCCGCGCAGCACGCGCGCCGTGTATCGCCCACAGAATTCCGGCGCCTCAATTTCGACGCGCGTCGCATCCGCCGCCTTCTCGCCTGATTCCTTCAGCTTCGGCTTCAGCGCCTTCACCGGCAGCCGGTAGATCGCCGCCACCTCGCGCGCCACGCCGTAATGCCCCAGGCAATCCGGCCGGTTCGCCGTGATTTCCGCGTCGAGCACGGGCCCGGCCGCCGTCTCCTCGATCGAGTCGATCGCGATGCCCGCGAGCGAAAGCCGCGCGCGCAGCTCGTCCGCGGGCGCCGTCGCCTCCACAAATTCTTTCAGCCAGCTGTAGACAATCTTCATTCTGTTTTCAATGGCACAGACAATCCTGTCTGTGCTTTTACGCCATGCTCGAGCTCGCGCGTCAGCGCGCGCTGGTCTCCATTCGATTCCACAACGCTGACGCCGCCAGGGACGTCATTCTGAGGGCCACCGATTTTGCGGCCCGAAGAATCTCTCTTCCTTGCGATCGCGCCGCCCATCCCACTTGGGTCCGTGAACCGTAACCGTAACGCCTGGCCATCGGCGATCCTCGCCCCGGTTCCGCAGCGGCCTCTTTTGGTCTGCAGTGTCGCAGCGGCGTCTCTTGCCTGGCACGCGGCCACTGCAACGATCGCCCCCGATTTTGTAGCGGCCGCATTCGCGATTCTTGCGAATGCAGGCCCCTTCTTGCTTTTCAGGGGGTCGGAGCTTCAGCTCCGACATAAAACCGTCGCGCGAAGCGCGCACCTTTGCGCAGCTTCACCCGCAACATGTAGTCGAGGTGTCCCGGCACCCGCTCGCGAGCTCACTCACCGCCGCCCGCCACCAACCGCCCGTAATAGACATGCGTCTCATACTCAAACCGCACGCGCCCATCCTCGGCGTGCGCGTCGAAGAGCTTCTTCAGCGCCGCGAGCATCGGCTCATGCTTCGGATGCCCTTTCGGCGGCGCATACGACGAACTCCGCAGCCTCCCGCGCAGCCCGTCGAAATCGAACACCTGCGCGTTCGGCAAAGATTTCTCCCCCAAAGTGCCGCGCCCGAAAAAATCCTTCATGCGCGCGTACTGCGGATACGTCTCCGCCACCTTCGCGTAATCGTCGCAATACTCGCGGAGCAGCGCCGCGTACTCCCGCTGGAACGCCGTCCGGTCACTCACGCGCTCGTTCCACATCACCGCGACCCAGCCGCCCGGCCTCAGCACGCGTTCAAATTCCGCCCGCGCCGCCTTCGGCTCGAACCAGTGAAACGCCTGCCCCGCCACCACAAAATCCGCGCACACATCCGGCAGCGTCGTCGCCTCAGCCGATCCGGCCACGCTGCAGAAGTGCGGATACTCCTCGAGAAATTGCTCGCCCGCGTCCCGCATCGCCGCGTTCGGCTCCACGCCATACACCACATTGCCGTTCTCAAGAAAAAGCTGCGTTAGCAGCCCCGTGCCCGAGCCAATGTCGGCAACCACCGATTCCGGCGTCAGACCGCATCCGTCGCGTAGCACATCCAAAACCTCGCGGGGATACCGCGGCCGGTACCGGACGTAATCCTCCACGCGATTCGAGAACCGTTCTTTTGAATCCGCCCGTGCCGCGCTCATACATGCGCCGTCATTCTGAGGCCAGCCTTTGGCCGAAGAATCTCTCTTCGTGTGCCGAATCTGCCGCGGCCATTACCTGAGACATCCTTCGGCGCGGCCCAAACCGTCGTGCCTCAGGATGACGATCCTGGTCGGATCGTCACGGAAACTGACGCAAAAACCGCACGTCGTTCTGAAACAGTAGCGGCAACTCCGTGATTCCGTATTTCATCATCGCCAGCCGGTCCACGCCCATCCCGAACGCGAACCCTGAAAACTTTTGCGGGTCGTAATTCACAAAGCCATACACGGCGGGATTCACCATCCCCGCGCCGAAAAGCTCGATCCACCCCGAGAATTTGCATACGCGGCAGCCCGTCCCGCCGCAGACGTGGCATGTCGCGTCCACCTCCGCCGATGGCTCGGTGAACGGAAAGTAACTCGGCCGCAGCCGCGTCTTCGCTTTCGGCCCCAGAAATTCGCGCACGAAATATTCGGCTGTGCCCTTGAAATCGCAGAATGTGATGTCCGTATCCACCGCCAGGCCCTCGATCTGGTGGAACATGAAGCCGTGCGTCGAATCCGGATTGTCGCGGCGGTAGACTTTCCCCGGCACCACGATCCGCACCGGCGGCGCCTGCTTTTCCATCGTGCGAATCTGCATCGGCGAGGTGTGCGTGCGCAGCAAGTGGCCCGCGCGCGAGCCTTCGATGTAGAACGTGTCCATGTTGTCGCGCGCCGGATGGTGCTCGGGAATGTTGAGGGCCTCGAAATTGTAGTAGGGCGTCTCGATCTCCGGCCCTTCGACCACGCTGAATCCGATCGAAAGGAAAATCCGCAGCAGCTCGTCGAACGTCTGCCGGATCAGGTGCCGCGTCCCGATCGCACGCTCCACTCCCGGCAGCGAAAGATCGATTTGATCCCGAGCCGCGGCCGCCTGCTCCGCCGCCGCTTCGATCTCTTTGCGCTTTTCTTCAAGCGTCGCCTCGACATGCGCCTTCAGCTTATTCAGCTCCTGCCCCACGATCGGCTTCAGCTCTTTCGACGCCGGCTTCAGCCAGTTTTCGCCGATGTGCGTCAGCGCCCCAGATTTTCGCCCAGTCCACTGCGCCAGAAACGCCGGCCATTCGTACGGATCCGATCGCCGCGCGACATCGGCGTTGAAACGCTCGCGCACCTCTGCAAAACGCGCCGCGACTTTTTCGGGCGTTGTGTCGCCGAGCTGCGCCAGCGTTTGTGTTGTGGGATCAGTCGTCATCGACGGGCAGTATACTCGGTGAACGGGCCGGCGGGACGCCCTTCGCGAAGTGACTCAGGGCAGGCCGGCGTTACGTAGCGCCGCCGTCTCGGCGGCCGTTTCTTGTTTTTCCGGGTGCCCCACCCTTGGTGTGTAAGGGTGGGACGCCTCGCATGACAATTTCGCCGCGAATGGAAAACGGTCTACGCCGCGGGTTTCGGTGCCGGCGCCGCCTTCATATGCTGCTTCGCCGCTTCCACCAACAACGTAAATCCCTCGGCATCGCGCACGGCCATATCCGCCATGATCTTCCGGTCGACATCGATCCCGCCCGCCTTCAGGCCGTGGATCAATTGGCTGTACGTCGTGCCGTTCGCGCGCGCCGCCGCGCCGATGCGCTGAATCCACAGCGTGCGGTAATCCCGCTTGCGCGTCCGCCGGTCGCGATACGTGTATCGTAGCGAGCGGTTCACCGCCTCCTTCGCCGACCGGAAGAGCTTCCCCTTGGTGAGGAAAAATCCCTTCGCGTGTTTCAGCAGCTTTTTGCGCCGGGCGCGGCGCTTCGTTCCGCGTTTCACTCGAGGCATGGTTCTGGTTCTCCTGTTTTGATTTCCGAAAAAATGGTTACGCGGAGAGGATGCGCGGCAACGCGGCGCCCTGCCCGAAATCGGGCCTGGCACAGCGCGACAGCGCTAGTCTCCGCGGCGTGTTCGTTGGGCTCCCGGCTCTTCCGATGTGAATCGGAGGCAGGAGCAAAACAAGCCGGAAATTCCGGCTTGCGGGCCCTTCGCCAAGAATGCAGGCTCAGGGCAGGCCGGCAGGCCCGCCGCGGCGGGTTACGCTCTGCCTGGCCGAAAAAGTTGAGCCACTATCTAACCATGCCACCCACACCGAAGCGTCGTCATTCTGAGGCCGGTGTGTGGCCGAAGAATCTCTCTTCGCTTTCATTCACGGGGAGAAGCAACGTTCGGAACGGCGTCGACAAGCCAGCGCCAGCCGCTAGACCCCGTACGGAAGCGCGAGGCGGATGTTGTGCACGTCCGCCGGATTCACCTCAACCTTGCCCGCGAGTTTCCGCTGGCGGCGCGGCGACTTCGTGCCGAGCAGGTGGCGCTTTCCCGAATGCCACCGCATCACTTTTCCCGTCGACGTCATCTTGAACCGCTTAGCGGCTCCTCGATGCGTCTTCAGTTTCATTTTCTTGTTCTTTTTCACGAATCCCTCTTCCGCAAAATCTTCACGCCGTCGGTTGCGCGGGGCGCGCCGGCGCCGAAGCGACAGCTCCCTTTTTCGGCGCGAGCAGCGCGAGCAAAATGTTCGCTTCCATGCGCGGCCCGAATTCCACCTGGGCGTGCTCCATGATTTCCTTGAGCAGCCGGTCCATCTTCGCGCGGCCCACGTCCTGGTGCGCCATCTCGCGGCCGCGGTGAAAAATCATCGCCTTCACTTTGAAGCCATCGCCGAGGAACCGGATGATCTGGTTCTTCCGCACCTGGTAATCGTGTTCGGCGGTCGAAGGACGAAACTTCACTTCCTTGATGTGCGAGCTTTTCTGGTGCTTCTTCTGCTCGTGCGCTTTCTTGTTCTGCTCGTAGAGAAACTTGCCGTAATCGACCAGCTTGCACACCGGCGGCACCGCGCTCGGCGAGATTTCCACCACGTCCAAGCCCGCGTCGCGCGCCGCTTTCATTGCGTCGAACAGGGACATCACGCCCAGCTGATTCCCCGCCTCGTCAACCACACGGACCTCACGAGCGCGAATCCGCTCGTTTACCCGGAGACCACCCGACGTACCTCTTGGTTCTGCGATAAACCCACCTCCGGACCGGCGAAAGATCCTCTTCGCCGCCCGTTTTCTTGTCGCCGACTCGGCACAGCGTATTCTGAGGCGACAGGCCAAAAAGTATAGCACGCCCAGCCCGCCCACCCGCAATAGGGTTCACCAGGCAGCCGGGGAATTTAAATGTAGCGTCGCGGCCCTTTTGCCCTGCTGGCCCTGACACAGGAAGGGGAGCGAAGCCGGAAGGCAGCGGGACGCGCGGCACCTGCCGCTTCGAAACGCCCGCGCCAAACACACTGGCGAAAACAAAACGTTCAGCCATAATCAAACCCGCATGCCACTCATCGATCTCGTCGGGACCGTCGCCGCCGTCTGCACCACCACCGCCTTCATCCCGCAAATCGTCAAGATTCGCCGGCAGGGCGGGCGCGATCTCTCCTATCCGATGCTCTTCCTCTATCTCACCGGCATCGTCCTCTGGCTCGTCTACGGCCTCATGATCCACGCCGCCGCCGTAATCTGGGCCAACGCCGCGACATCGCTCCTCGTCGGCGTAGCTCTCGTCCTCAAATCCATCCACCCGCACCGCTAGCCGCCCACCCTGCCGCAAAATCAGCCCGAAAATCCTTCGCCAAACTTTCTTCTTGACAAGTAGCAGATTGCGATATACAAATAGCGCATTGTAATAAGAGAGTGACCACATGAAGCTTGGCGACAAACTCCGTTCTCTCCGCTCCGTCGAAGGCCAGCTTCGCGGCTTCGACCGCCCCATGACCCAGATCGAGGTCGCCAAGGCCATGAAGCGCGAAGTCGGCCGCAGCCTCAGCCAGGCCTATCTTTCGCAGATCGAGAGCGGCATGCGCCCGCACATCACGCACACGACGCGCGACTTGCTCGCGCGCTTTTTCCGCGTCTATCCGGGCTTTCTCGTCGACGATCCCGAGGGCTATTCCGCCGTGCTGCAATCCGATCTGCGCGTGATCGACGCGAAAGTGGACTCCTGGCTATTCGCGGGCGCCGAACAGTTTTCGTCCGACACGCAACTGAGCGACGCGTTGCTCGAGCTCGCTCGGCACGAGGATTCGCGCCGCCTGTTGCTTCTGCTCGGAGAAATCGTACGCACGCCGGGGCTGGCCGACCGGCTCAGCGAAGTGCTTCGCCCGGAAACGCCGCAAAGGGGCCCCGATGATCGAGGGCAACAGTCGCCGGAAATGGGCGCGCGGAGCTAGAAATGCGAACCTTGCTCGAGGCACAGGAAATTCTCGGCGTCACGGTCGAAGTTGTGGAGGTGCTCTATGACATGGGCAAACTTCTACTTGTTTTGTTTTCTGATTGGGTTCGCCCTTAGCCTGCTCTCGTTTCTCGCGGGCGCCGTGCATCTGAAGTTTCCGGCGAAGCTGCACCTTCATTTGCCGGCGCAAGCGCTGCACGGCAAAGCGATCGCCGGTCTTCGTGGAGGCGTTCGCGGTGGGCAGGCTCACGCGGGCGGCGGAATTTCATGGCTCAACGCGTCGACGCTCCTCGCATTCCTCGCGTGGTCCGGCGGGACAGGCTACATCCTCGTCCGCAATTCGCACATCGTTGCGGCGCTCTCGCTGCTGATCGCTTCCGGTGTCGGCCTTGTGGGCGCCTGGCTCGTATTCGCCTTCATGGCGCGCATCGTGCGGGTCAGCGAGCGGCAGATGCTCGATTGGGACTATCGCATCGAGGGCTCCGTCGGCACGCTCAGCAGCGCGATCCGCGAAAACGGCACTGGCGAAATCACGTTCGAGAGAAATGGCGCGATCAAGAGCGCCAGCGCGCGCAGTGAAGACGGCAAGCCGCTGCCCAAAGGCGCGGAAGTGGTGATCTCGCGCTACGAAAATGGCATCGCGTTCGTCGAGCGATGGGAGGATTTCACGCGCTAAGAGTTTCGAATCGGCCTGAGGGAAACTTTCGGATAGGAAAGAAGGAGGCTTTATGCATCCGTCGTTCGATCTTTCAAGCGTTTGGGTAATGGCGGGCCTGTGCGTTCTTGTGGTGCTGTTCCTCATGATTGCCTTCGCGAAGATGTTTCGCAAGGCCGGGCCCCATGAGGCGCTGGTGGTCTACGGCATCCGCGGCACGCGCGTCGTCCAGGGAAGCGGCACGCTCATTCTTCCGATGCTCGAGCAGTGCCGCGAACTTTCCCTCGAGCTCATGTCGTTTGACGTCGCGCCGCAGCAGGACCTCTACACCAATCAAGGCGTCGCCGTCACGGTCGAAGCGGTGGCTCAACTGAAAGTGAAATCCGATCCCGTCTCGATCCGCACCGCCTCGGAGCAGTTCCTCACGAAAACGCCCGTGCAGCGCGAAGGCCTGATCCGCCTCGTGATGGAGGGCCACCTGCGCGGCATCATCGGCCAGCTCACCGTCGAGCAAATCGTGAAAGAACCCGAAATGGTCGGTGACCGCATGCGCTCCACCTGCGCCGGCGACATGAACAAGATGGGCCTCGAAGTGATCAGCTTCACGATTAAGGAGGTGCGGGATAAGAACGAGTACATCAGCAACATGGGACGCCCGGACGTTGCCCGCATCAAGCGCGACGCCGAAGTCGCCACGGCCGAAGCCGAGCGCGACATCGCCATCAAGCGGGCCGAGGCCACTCGCGCAGCCGCGATCGCCCGAGCCCAGGCCGATCAGGAGCGCGTCGCTGCCGAAACCGCCTCGCTCGCCAAGCAGGCAGAGGCGGAGCGCGACATGAACGTCAAGAAAGCCGCTTACGTCGAAGCCACCAAGAAAGCCCAGGCGCAAGCGGACAAGGCCTACGAGATCGAAACGAACGTCATGCAGCAGCAGGTGCTGATTGAAGGCGTCAAGGCGCAACAAGTCGAGCGCGAAGCCCAGGTCAAAGTGCAGGACGCCGAGATCGCGCGCCGCGAGCGCGAACTCATCGCCACCGTCCTGAAGCAGGCGGAAATCGAGCGCCAACGCATCGAGACGCTCGCCAACGCCGAACGCCAGCGCTTGATATCGGAAGCCGAAGGCCGCGCTTCCTCCATCCGCGCGCAGGGCGAAGCCGAGGCCGAGATCATCTTCAAGAAGGGCGAGGCGGAAGCCAAGGCAATGAATGTGAAAGCCGCGGCCTTCCAGGAGTACAACCAGGCCGCGGTCGTCGACAAGCTCATCAGCAGCCTGCCGGAGGTGGTGCGCGCCCTTTCGGAACCGCTCAGCAAAGTCGACAAAGTCACCATCGTCTCGACGGGCAACGGCGACGCCGCCGGCGCCTACAAGCTCACCGGCGACATCACCAAAATCGCCGCGCAAGTCCCCGCGCTTTTCGAGGCGCTCTCAGGCATGGAAATGTCGGAGCTGCTGGGCAAGATTCGCCTGATCGGCGATAAGTCGCCGAAGGCGATTTCGCCGGCGGCGCCGAGCAAGTCGTAAGTTTCGTTTCGTCCCGGCGGGCGGAATCGCCCGCTGGGACAAGCTGTTTCGCGTTTTTTGTGAAAGGAGAAATTCGATGGGACTCTTGGAACGAGTAAGCACTCTGATTCGCGCCAATCTGAACGACATGATCGACCATGCCGAAGATCCTGAAAAAATGATCAAGCAGGTGATTCTCGACATGGAGAATCAATACCTGCAGGTGAAAACGCAGGTTGCGGTGTCGATCGCCGATCTGCACATCCTTGAGAAGCGCCTCCGCGAAAACGACGACTCCTCGCGCGACTGGATGCGCAAAGCCGAAATCGCCGTCGATAAGCAGCAGGACGATCTCGCCCGCGCCGCGCTCGACCGCTTTCAGGTCTCGCAGCGCCTCGTGCAGAGCTTTCGGGAACAGGTTGACGACCAGCGCGCGCAGGTCGATATCCTGAAGAGCGCTTTGCAGAAGCTCAGCGCCAAGCTCGACGAAGCCAAATCGAAGCGCGACTTGCTGATCGCACGCCATCGCCGCGGCATCGCGCTCGGCAAAGCCGCCCGCGCCCAGTCCACGCTCGGCGACCAATCGAAATCGGCCGCCTTCGATCGCCTCAACGAGCGCGCCACACGCACCGAAGCGCTCGCCGGCGCCGAAGTCGAGCTGCTGACGGACGACGTCGACGAACGCCTTAATCGTCTCGATCGCGACTCCGAAGTCGAGCGCCTGCTCACAGAGCTGAAAGCGCGCCGCAGCCTCCCGGCGTAGCCGACGCGCTCGATACACAAAAATGTGGTATTCTTACACATTGAGAGGCGGAGGATGCGCACCAACATCGACATCGACGATCACCTGATGCGAAAGGCCATGAGAAGCAGCCGGTCGCGGACGAAACGCGCTGTGGTCGAAGAAGGATTGCGCTTGCTGATTCAGACTCGCGCCCAGACCGGCATTCGCCGGCTCCGCGGCAAAGTCCGCTGGAAAGGGAATCTTCACCGATCCCGCCTCGGACGGCTTGCTGAATAGAAGCTTATGGTGATCGTCGATACGTCGGTGTGGATCGATTACCTGCGCGGCTTGCCCAACCCAGAAACGGACTACCTCGACCACGAGCTCGGGCGCCAGCGTTTCGGCCTCACCGACCTGATTCTTTGCGAGACTCTTCAGGGCATCGGGGACCGGAGGACGTTCGCTCGGGTGCTGCGCGAGCTTCGGAAGTTCGAGGTGTTTGAGACGGGCGGCGAAGAGCTAGCCATTGAAGCCGCGAAGAACTTCCAAACTCTTCGCGCGCGTGGGCGCACCGCGCGCAAGACGATCGACTGCCTGATCGCGACCTTCTGCCTCCGCCACGCACATTCGCTGCTGCACCGAGATCGCGATTACGATCCTTTCGAACAACTGTTGGGCCTCTCCGTGATCCATCCCTGAGCCAAGCCGCGCTGCGTAGCACACCGCCTCTACCACCGAAGTCACTCCTCATCCTCCATCCTGATCTCCCGCATGAATTTCAGCACGTCGCCCGCGCGCAGCTTCCGGCAAATCCGGCTCAGAGTGTCCTGCTCCCGCGCATCGAGCACGCGCATCAACGACTTCACCAGCTTCGAATGCCGCGGCAGCACGTTCCCGATAAACTTCTCTCCTGATTTTGTCAAACTCACTAGGCTCGCTCGCCGGCCCACGCGCTGTTCGTTCCAGCGAGACTTCGCCACGTTACTCCCTTTGTGGAATGGCGTCGGCGTCAACCTGACGGACCGTCGCCGCACCCACCCCCGTCCTCCCAGGCGATCGATTGCGACCTCCGCGTTTTGCCGTTTTATCCGGCGCCTCCAGGCAAGGTCCGTCACGGTCAGCTTACCCTCGTGATAGAGCAGCTCCAGCAGACGATATTCTCCCATCGTCACGCCAAAAGTTTCGAGCGGCCCGCGCAACTCGCTCTTGAGCCATTCGCCCGTGTCGATCAAGTCTACGTACGCCCGTAAAGCTCGCTGTGTCTTCTCTTTATGAGTGGGGTAGTGCGGCATGGTGGCAAAAACCTCCAAAACACGGCTTTCTTCGGCCATTTGGGGCTTTTTAAGCCCCCGATAGGAGGAATGATTCATTCCCAAGTTGCAGCGGAAAAAACGCGGGATCGGCGCCGGCTGCCCTTCGATTCCTCTCAGGGCAAAATACCCGGCGCCGCGTTGAAATCCAATCCGGAAAACTACTGCGCGGAGAAGGCGATCAATACGTTGCCGGAATTGCTTCCGACGACGGCATAGCCGGAGCCGATGAAGAGCATTCCATTCGCCATCGTGGGGCCGATGGAATTGATGGCGCCGCCGTGCGCCGGGACATTGTTGACCGTGTCGTACGGGTGCGCGGTGTCGTAATCCCACAGGATGTGACCGTCGCTTGCAGAGACCGCGTGTATCACGCCGTCTGAACCGGCGACGAAGACGACGCCGGGCATCATGGTGGCCGCGGCGGAATTCGAGACGCGTGATTTCGGCGGCTCGGGAAACTTCGTGTACCAGACTTTTTCGCCGGTGGCCAATTTCAGCGCGACGATCCCGCCGCTCTGCAAGCCGTAGTAAACGTTCTCATCATCAGCCGAGCCGCCCCACACGATGCCATTCAGCCGCGCGAAGAAGGAATTCTCCTGGCCCTTGGGAACATCGACGACCTCCTTATCCCACAGCACCGCGCCTTTATTGTCGGGATCGAGCGCAATCACGTGGCCGTCCTTGGTGCCGAAGACGACCACCGACTTGCCGTCGGGGAGCGTCTTCAGGATCGGAGAATTGCCGATGTCCTGGTCCGGGCCATTCACCTTGGGGCAATTGTCGGTGCGCGTCGCGCCGTTGCATCCGCCCATGAAGGCGTCGCCGGCCTGAAACTGGTAAAACCAGAGAACCTTGCCGGTTTTCATGCTGAGCGCCATCACGGCGTCGGTGGTGTCGGGCGCGGGATCGGTCTGGCCGTCGCCGGTGCCGAAGTAGACGGCGTGGCGCTTCACGTCGAGCGTGGGCGAATTCCATACCGAGCCGCCCGAAGGACCCCACAGCTGCACGCCCTTCGAATTCTTCCCGCGCGGCTTGGGCGTGGGGACCACGTACGTCTTCCAGATAATTTTCCCGGTATTGCCATCGAGCGCGGCCACGCTGCCGCGTCCCGTGCAGCACGGATAATCGAGCGACGATGCGGAGAACTCCTCGGAGGAGGAAATCGGCACGTACACGCGGCCGTCGTAGACATTGGGCGCGGCGGTGACGCGCGCGACGAAGTGAGTGTCGACGCGCGTAACCCACAGCAGTTCGCCGGTCTGCGCGTCGACGGCATAGGCGTTCGCGTGCGAATCGCCGAAATACGCGGCGTATTTGGTGGCGCCGTGGCCGGTGACTGCCGCGACCGTGATCGCCGTGCGCACCGAGCCCTTCGCTTGATACGACCAGTACACGCAGCCCGTGTCCGCATTGAGCGAATAGACGAAGCCGATGTCGGTGCCGACGAACACGCGCCCGGAAACGATGGACGGCTGGCCGAAGGCGGAGAGGCCCGTCGGATAGCCGAACGCCCATTTCACTTTCAGATTCGGGACATCGCTCGCCGTGAGACCTGCGCCCGTGGCGCTTTGGAAGCGCGTGTTGGCCGGGTCGTTGCCCCAGCCGTTCCATTCAGGGCCGGCGGAGGGATCGGCGAGCGGCGGATTCATCGCGCAGTGATTGGGCATCGACTTGGCGTCGCCCTCCTGCGCGCTGCCGAGCGGGCGGCCGCTGAGGAACGTGGCGAGCATTTTTTTCTGGTCGTCGGTGAGGGATTCACCCTGCGGCTTCATCACGCCGGTGGTGAGCGCGTCGTAGATGCGCTCGGGCGGCATCTGGCGAATCGTGTCGGGCGAAGGCGCTTGCGGCACGTTGGGATTTCCGTGGCAGCCCATGCAGTGCTGCTGGAACGTGCCGATGCCGGTTTCGGTGCCCTGCGCGAGATTCGCGCCGGGCGGGGGCGCCTGAGTCTGGGCCGGCGCTTGCGGCGGCGGTGCGGGAGCTTGCGCGCGTGCCGCACCCGACCAAGCGAACCAAGCCGCGATTCCGGCTGCTGCAAGCGCTGCGACCCGCACAGTTTTTATCATCGCCGTGTGCTCCCCCTGGTCGGTCCTTATTTGTCGGTGATTCCGCCCCACGGCGAATCGAGATGATACTGCAAGCCCGAGCCGACCATTTCGATGCGGTGAATCAGGCCGCCGGTGATCTTGAACGCCTCGGTGACCTCGAGGCTCGACGGGCGGTTGAAACCTTTCATCGAGACCGTCTGGCCATTCGTGAGGTGAATCGTCTGCACCGTGCCATTCTGATCGAAGATCACGTTGGCCCAGACGACGCCGCGCTCCTGATCGACGATCGGGAAACGGCGATGGTCGATGCGCGTGACGATGGCGTAGTAGCCGCTCTTGAATTGCGCCATGCAGCTCATCCCGAAGGCGTTGAATGCGGCGTTGGGCGAGAGCGTGGGATTGTTGGTGGTCTGCATGCCATTTTCGACGCGATTGCAATCGTCGGCGAAGGGATAGACGGCTTTGCCATCGTTATTCTCGAGGCCCGCGAAATACATGTTGGCGGTCGAGATCATCTGCGAGCGCGAAACGCGGTCCGCCTCTGGAACCGGAGTGGTGAAGATCGGGTCGGGCGTGCTCGCGTCAAGCGCCGCAATGCCGTTGGGTCCGCCGCCGCCCTGGCGGTAATAGGTGGTTTCGATTTCGGTGATCCTGCCGAGTTCAACGCGCAGGCGCATCCCCATGATCAGAAGATGATCGCCCTCGTGCATGGTCACCATGCAGCCGATCTGCTCCATGATGGGATCGGAGAAGCAAAGACGGAAGTGCCCGACCTCGGTGGCCGTGCCCCAGAATCCGTCGCCGACGTTGAGCGGCTGATCCTGCTCGGTGTAGCGGACGTCTTTCGCGAGAGGCAGCTGCTTGGGATCGTGAGCCACGAGCGCGTTGAGATACTGCGTGGCGAGGCCTTCGAGGCACGCGCGATCGCAATCGGTCGGGATCGGGCCGTTGGCTTGCACCACCTTCGGCGCGAAAATTCCCGCGGCCATGCCGAGGGCCAGGCAACAGATCGTGGCCGCAAATATGAATCTTGCTCGCATCGTTACTCTCCTTCCGACGTCCTATAGCGTGAACGGTTGCTTGAGTCCGGGCGCAGCAAGCAGCGCCCCTACAAACCAGCGATACACACTGCCAATCAGTGGCCGGCGCCTTCGGTCCAGCCGTTGTTGAGGCCGTAGGGAATCGTGACGAACGGGAACGCCTCGACTTCATGGATCAGGCCGCCGCGGATTCCGAACGTTTCCATCGTATAGAGATTCAGCATCATTCCCGGCGGCGAGTTCGGCGGAGCGCCGCGGCGGGTGCCGTCTTCCACAAAAAATGGAAATGTGGCCACAACGCCCTTCTGCTCGTCGACGACCAGTACTCTGCGGGGACGAATTTTCTTGATGAAGCTGAGGATCTTGGTGGAGATCTGCGCGGAGCACGTCATCATGCTGATCTTCAGCTGATCCTGGCCCTGCGGCGTATTCGGATTGGGAAGCACAGGCGACGGCATCATGCGGCCGCCGGGAGGCGGATTGTTGACCGTCTGATAGCCATTTTCGTGCCGCACGCAATCGTCGGCAAACGCTCCAATCTTCCCGTCGTCGCCCTCAAGCGCGTCGAAGTAAGAGTTCGCGGCCCAGATCAGAACTTCTCGCGAATCGCGCTGAGAGACGGGAATATCGTCCACGAATCCGGGACGCGGCGTGGTGAGCAGAGGAATCGCCGTCGGATCGACGCCGCGAGTCCAGATTTGCTCGATCTCCTGAATCTGGCCGCGGTCGACTTTCAGGCGGACCGCCACGAGCGAGTCCTGCCCGTTGATTTTCAAGCGCGTCTGCTCCGCCACCTGGCCGTACACCGGATCGGCGACCTCGATTTTGAAGCTCGTCGGCTCGACTTTCGAGCGCCACAGCATCCCCTCGCCGACGTTCATCTCGCCGGTGTTTTCCGTCATGCGGACGTCGCGCGCAAGAGTAGGCACGGCCGAAGGATCATGCTTGAAGATGGCGTTCATGTAGCCGTCCATGATTCCGATCAGGCAGGCGCGGTCGCATGGCTTCACCATCGACGGGTTCCACTCCGGCGCGGGATCCGGCGCGAACGGGAGCGCCTGCGCGTGAGAGAGAGTGGCGTTGAAAAGCACTGAAAGAAAGGCGAGCAGCAAGCAGCCCGCGATGCGGCAGCTTTTCATGATCCCCCCGGGGTGCAATCTCTACTACTCTTTTGCGGCTGCCGCAAGAGGCGAATTTTTCCGGGGCGTGATTGGATTGCGCGGCGGATTTCGGATGCAAAGCTAAACACAGAGTTCACAGAGAAGCACAGAGCACACAGAGGACCTGACAACCTTCTCGGTGCGTTCTTGATTTTCTGTGCTGCTCGCGGGCGCCGCGAAGAACCCAGCCTCACACACCGAGGGTGGGGCACCCGAAAAGTCAAAAGCGAAACCCGCGCTGACTATTGGTTCTTTGTGGCTGGCGTGGCGGCGATGCAGGCTTCGATTGCTTTGCGCGTGGCTACCGCCCACTTGGGGAAGGCGCGGGATTCGACGTATTCGACGGCTTCGGAATCGCTGCCGCCGACCGATTCGTGGAATTCGTAAAGGATGGGATGCTCGGCGACTTCGTCGTCGTCGCGCGGGCGGACGAATTGGATGTTTTCGTAGGCGGTGAGCTGCGTGGCCAGCGCGGGACATTCCGCGATGGAGAGCTTCCACTCCTGCACTTTCAACGCAGGCTTCCAATCCGCGTAGGACTTCGAGGGATCCTTCGCGTGCATCGCGAGGAGCTGATCGAAAAGCGACGCGCCTTGCGCTTCGTGGACGGTGGCATGCAGCGCGTGCGCGTCCTGCGTGTCTTCCAGGACGAACGAATATTCGGGGATGCCATTCAGGCCTTCCTGATGGCTGCGCACCGCGAGGAAATCGCCTTCGGCGCGCTCGATCGGAAAAAACTGATCGAGCGCCACGGGGAAAATCTTTTGCACCCAGGCGCGATCGGCATCGCTCGCAGAATTTTCCTGCGCGAGCGCGCACTGCGATACGAATACGACGGCGACCACCGCGAGAATTGGCCTGACGTGAGCGAGGAGTGTCCTCAGGGGCTGAAGCCCAACGTGTTCATGGTTTGAATGTCGGAGCTGAAGCTCCGACCCCCTAAAGGACGCGACGCGCGCGAAAAGATTCGCACTTCGCGACTTCATTTTGTTTTTGTTCCCGCGGCCGTTTTTTCGGAGCTGGATTCCGCGGGTGGAGGCTGATCGATCGCTTTCGTCGCGATATCCTGCTGTAGGTCGGCGATGAACTGCTCGAGTGGACGCGGCCCGAGATCGCCTTTGAATCGATGGCGCACGGAGACAGTGCCGGCTTCGGCTTCCTTGCCGCCGATGATCAGCATGTAGGGAATTTTTTCGAGCTGGGCGTCGCGAATTTTGGCTTGCAGCTTTTCGTTGCGCTCATCAAGGTGGACGCGGAAACCTGCGTCCTTGAGCTGCTGCGTGACTTTCTTCGCGTACTCCTCGAATTTGCCGCTCACGGGCAGCACCGACGCCTGCACGGGCGCGAGCCACACGGGAAACGCGCCGGCGTAGTGCTCGATCAGCACGCCGAAAAAGCGCTCGACCGAGCCCCACAGCGCGCGATGCACCATCAGCGGCTGGTGGCGCGCGCCATCTTCGCCCACGTATTCGAGCTTGAAGCGGCGCGGCAGATTGAAATCGAACTGGATGGTGCTGAGCTGCCACGGGCGGCCGATTGCGTCGACGAGTTTTACATCGATCTTCGGCCCGTAGAATGCTGCTTCGCCGGGAATGTATTTGTACGGGACGTTCATGCGCTCGAGCGTGCCGGTGAGCGAATCCTCGGCGCGCTTCCAGTCTTCGGGAGATCCGATGTAGGTTTCCGGGTGCGCGGGATCGCCGCCGGAAAGCTCGACCACGTAATCGCTGAAGCCGAAAACGCGCAGCACTTCCCAGGCAAACTCGACGCAATCCTGAATTTCCCTTTCGATCTGGTGGGGCATGCAGAAGATGTGCGCATCGTCCTGCGTGAAGCCACGCACGCGAAGAAGGCCGTGAAGCACGCCCGAGCGTTCGTAGCGATACACGGTGCCGAGCTCGGCGAGGCGGATGGGCAGCTCGCGATAGCTGCGCAGCCGCGATTTGAAAATCAGCACGTGGCCGGGGCAGTTCATCGGCTTGAGCTGGTATTCGGCTTTTTCGACTTCGATCGGGCCGAACATGTTCTCGCGATAGAAATTCGCGTGGCCGCTGGTCTTCCAGAGATTCAGGTCCATGATGTGCGGCGTGACGACGAGATCGTAGCCGCGCGCGAGCAATCCCTTGCGCAGCCAGTCCTCCATCTGGTTGCGGATGATCGCGCCCTTTGGGTGCCAGAAGATCAGGCCGGGGCCGGCTTCTTCCTGAATGCTGAAGAGATCGAGTTCGGCGCCGAGGCGGCGATGGTCGCGGCGCTTCGCTTCTTCAAGCTTGTGGAGGTAGTCGTCGAGTTCCTTCTGATTGACAAAGCACGCGGCGTAAATCCGCTGCATCTGCGGATTGCCTTCGTGGCCCTTCCAGTAGGCGCCAGCGACGCTCATCAACTTGAACGCCTTGATGCGCCCGGTGGACGGAATGTGCGGGCCGCGGCAAAAGTCGATGAATTTTCCGGTGGTGTAAAAGGAGACCATCGGCTCGACGGCTTTTTCCTCCACCAGCTCGCATTTGAATTCCTGGTTGGTGTTGCGATAGAGGTCGAGCGCCTCGGGCTTGGGGATCAGCTTGCGCTCGTTGGGAACATCCTTCGCGGCGATCTCGCGCATCTCGGCCTCGATTTTCTCGAGGTCCTCCGGTGTGAACGGCTGCTCGCGCAGGAATTCGTAGAAGAAGCCGGTTTCGATCGGCGGGCCGACGCCGAGTTTTACATCCGGGTAAAGCTCGATGACGGCCGCGGCGAGAAGATGCGCGGCAGAATGGCGCAGCACCTGCACCGCGTCGGGATCCTTCGAGGTGAGGATCGCGAGCTTCACATTGTGGTCGAGGGGGCGCGAAAGATCGATCAGCTCGCCATCGGCGCGCGCGACGAGCGCTTCCTTGGCGAGGCGCGGAGAAATCTGCTGCGCGATTTCAGCGGCGGTTGTTCCGCTCGGGACTTCGCGTGTGGCTCCATCGGGCAGCGTGATTTGAAGTGTGGCCATTTTTCCTTTTCGAGCCTTCGTTTTGCTCTCGGGAGCCGTGTCGATTAGAGAGCGGCACGTCCGATGCCACACCTGCGGCGCTCGGACCCTTCATTTCTACATCCTTCCAGCCCTTGCGGGCCGGGCTAACTTGTGTCTCGCGTCCCGCGCTGAATCCAGCTCGCAGTTGACGTATTTCTACAATCACCCTTGACGGGAAGGGCAGCAAATTACCCTAGCACGATCCGAAAGCGATTTCACCCACCTGTGGCTATAGGCTTCAGTTTCCCTGGAGGGAGATTGTAGAGGAAATAGATGCGGAATTTCATTTCGGTTCCGCTAAAGCCTCGAGGAAGGTGCTTGAACGGGGCGGCGCCTCGAACAGCATGAAGCGCGGCGTCGTCCAAGTCTTTCGTCTTGGAGCTGATCTCGATGGCGGGTTCCGGGTCGGCGATAGTGCCGTCCTTGTGAATCGTCACCAGGATCACAACTTCTGCTTTTTCCCCGCTTAGCGCTTCGGACGGGAGGTTTTCAGTCCATTTGCGCCTTATCCAGAAAAGCACGTTGCGTGCATAGGGCTCGAAGTCGGCGCCTTCGCTTGGGCTCAATATCTGAAGCTGTATATACTCGTACTCGGGCGATCCGAGAGGCGGTTCGTGGCTTTGGGCGGGCAGTCGGGCTGAGGACATGGCGAGTAATAATCCGAGGACGATAAAACTCGACATCTGCCGCGCGGTCTTCGCGAAGCGTGGCATTGAGGCCTCCACGAACGTCTTCTGCTCAGACTAGCACGATCCGAAAGGGATTTCATGCGTTCGGAGGCAGCGGGACACGAGGGTACCTACTCGCCGACGACGCGGGCGAGCTGATTCGGCTGGAGCTGAACGAGCAGATGGAATATCTGGGCCGGGCGATCAACGTCGCATCGAGGCTGCAAGCGCAGACGAAGGATTTGCGCGGCGGTCCGAGCTACAAAGCGCTCTTTTCGAGGAACTCGTTCAATTCTCCGGCTCCGCCGCCGCGCGATATCGCGGTTGAATCGACGAAAGTATCTCTGCGAAATATCAGTCCTTCGACCATCGAATGCTTCATCTTCCAAACGCTGCAAGTGCCACCGGAAAAGCAAGGCACAAGCGCCAGCCACGCATGGAGACAGCGTCCAAGCTCCCAAAGCCGGCGCTGGCAACCGCGGCGCCAGCAAACGCAGCCCCTCCGGAACCGAAAACCGCGATCACTCCGAGCACTCACATCCGAGTGGCGGAACTGCGACCGATCCGGATTTCACCGATCAGCGAGCTTGGAAAATGGACGTGGCACGACGAGGGGCAGCAGGGCGCCGTAATCCAGTTCAAGAACGAAGCTCAGAAAGATTCAGGAACGAATAAGAACGCCGTCGCGAGGGCTCTTTCGATTTACCGCGCGGACGGAAAAGAAATTCTGCGGATCAAAGGCAGTTGGCTGGACGGCCATGACCAGGCGAAATTGAACTCGAACGACACGCGGGGTCTGATCGCCGGCGTGAGCATCGGCGATGGCTTTTACGCCCTGGAAACGGTTCGCACGAGCCTGACAGGGAGGGAGCGCGTCGAAATCCGGCCCTCGCGCTTCACGCCTGTTCCGCCAAGGCTCACGGTTCTCGTGCAGTTAACGGACGCTCGAGGGCGGGACGTGCTGTACGAAGGCGAGTTTGCGATCACCGCGAATCCGCTGACGATCGCGGCTCTTCCATAAGGATCCGGTGCTCGCGGAAGCGGTCGAACTGGCGGGCACAAAGCTTGACCCGGCGCAGGCGGGCAAGATGTTCCCGTACGAGTGGCTGCCGTTTTAGAGAGCGAACTCCGACGGCGCCGCAGGTTGTTGGTCCGCGGTCATGTTCGCTCCGCTATAATTTCCTGCGGGTCAAAATCCATGAAAGCAAGAGAGTACTCATTTTTCGTGCAGGCGGCGGTTCGTACGCTCACAAAACTCAACAATGGCGTCGAGCGAGAGTTCAAGCTCTCGGCGTGGCCGCGCTGGCGCTACGACCTCGACCGCGGGACTTTGACATTCCTGCGCGGGGACGCGCCCAAGGTGCGCGCTGCAATCCAGGTGATTGGGAGCACGTCGAGCGAGATGAATACGTGGCTGTGGGCGTGGGCGAACGCGAGCCTGCCGAAGAAAGTGACGGAAGCGGCAGCGGCGGTGCGGGCGTTCGGAGAGAAGGAGAAGCTGGCGCAGCTCGTCGAGGGATCGATTCCGAGCGACGAGTACCTGGGGTGGGAGATGACCGGGCTCGCCGCGAAACTGACGGGAGCAAAGGGCGCCTACCGTTGCCAGAGCGATCAGGGGCTCCTCTACGTGACGTACACGTCGATTGGATTCGTGCCTGAACTCGTGAAGGAGACTAAAGAAGCGGACGGTGCGGCAAACGGAGAAAGATTCGGCATCTAGATTATTTGGAGGTGGAAGGGGTCGGCGCCGATGGTGCCGACGAGCTCGTCGAGGTAGGCGGGGGAGCTGACTCGGGCGAGCTGGCCTCGCGCGAGGGCTGAGCGCGACTCGAAGTCGATGTCGTCTTGCGGCGGGAATTCCTGTTCGGCCAGGCGAAATTCCTCGAGCGCGTGGACGTGGCCCTGCCAGAGCGCGATATCGCGTTGCTGCTTTGTGCGCAGGCGCTGGCGATACCAATCGCTTGCGAGGAGCGCTTCGCGCGTGAACATGGCGCGAATCTCGGGATCGTCTACACCCTTACCTTGATACGAGCCGTGCGCCATGATTTCTAGCAGCGCGCGCAGGGGCGGGCAGGCCGCCTCGACACTGCCGTCCTCGAAATAGTTCATTGCGACGCGGCGCTGCGTTTCGACGATTGCGTCCACACCCGCCACGAACATCTCCAAATCCTGCTGCTCGGGACGGAGCAGCTCGGCCGGGAAGACCGCGTCGGGCGTCTCGAAAATGCGCCCGAGAAAATGGTCGACGAACGCTTTGCTGATGCGATAGCTGAGGCGGCTGGCCTGCACCGTGCGGCCTCCGAAGGCGATATCCTCGATTTTCTCGAGGTAGCCGGCGGCGATCATCGATTGCGGGTCGCGCTCGGCGACGCGCATGCGGCACCAGATTTCGGGGACGAGCGCGCTGACGTCGTGATCGACGCGGAAGTGCGGGCCGATGTAGCCGGCGGACGTGGTGAAGCCGTTGTCGCCCGTGAGGATCGCGGAAACGAGCGCGTTATTGAGATCGACGACGGGCCAGAGCGCGTTGAACGGGCCTTTGGTGAGCGCGCCTTCGCTGCCGAAGCCCGTGGTGGCGGGCGATTTGCCGGTGAGGCTCGAAATCAGCTCCATGAAGAGCTCGGGCAGCTCTTGATAATGGATGGGGCCGTAGATGGCGAGCGGCGGAAGACCGATGGCCGGGTCGGCAAGCGTGTTGCGGCGGCCGGCCAGGACGGCGCTCACGGGAAAATAAACAGGGCGCGCGGCGGGAATCTCGCGCTCGAGGCGCGTGGCGATTTCGGCGAGATAGGTTTCGCGCGGCGCGGCGAGATCGGGGCGCCGCTGCAAGTAACGCGGATTCTGCGAGGGCTTGCCGTTGACCATGCGCGGGTGCGAAGACGCGACCACGTAGCCGGCATCGCCTTCGGACCCTTGAGATTCCGCTTCCACGACGAAATCTTCGAGCAGGCGCTTCATCGGATCGGTGTAGCGGTCGAACTCAACCACGTGATCGACGAGCGCGCTGGCCTGGGGCGGCGCGAGCGGCTCGTAATTCGACATGAAAACGCCGGGGCCGGCCATGTCCGCTTCCGCCTGCCAGTCGACGCCGGGGCGGATGGCATCGTCGGGTCGCTGAAAGAGCAGCGTCTCGCAGTTGGCGACGAGCTTCACGCTCTGCTGTTTGGACTCACGGTCGAGATCGCTGAGGCTCGCCGCCGGCAGGACGGCCGAGGCGGTGATGTCGTCCTCGACTTGCACTTTTTCCGCGGGATAGAAATCCGGGCGCAGCTTGTAGATGCGCCAGGAGCCGTCGCGATCGTAGCCGACGCGCAGATAATTGCTGACGAGCGTCTCGCCATCGAGCTTGAGCTCGTGGCCGAGCGAGCCGTTGACGCGGTCGACGGTGAAATGCTCGCGCCAGTCGCCGCCCCATTCGGGGCGGTAGTAGCGCTTCACTGTGAAGAGAAGCTGGCGCGCGGTTTGCGGGAGGCGGCGGAGCCACTCGTTGTGCTTGTCGGTGTATTCGGGCGAGGGCGTGAAGAGCTGGATCACGGAGCCGTGAGAACGCTCGGGGCTCAAGATCGGGCGGCGCGAGCGCTGATCGGGCGGGCGATTCTTGTAGACGGCGGAAAAATCGCGCTCGAGGATGTCGTCGATCAGGTTCATGTCCGCCTGGTAGTCACCCACGTAGACCGGGCCCTTCAGCAACGCGTGCGCGATCGATTTCGAGATTTCGGATTTGCCGCCGCCGGAGACGGTGGAAGGTTTGTGGCAGAGCGCGCCTTTCGGGCGCGAGCCGACAAGCCGCCATGCGTTGCCGGCAAGCTGCTTTTCCAGGCGAATGCGGAAGCCGGAAGGCAGCACGTAGGTGGCTGACGGGCGGATGGTGAGTTGATGCGTCTGGCCATCGCGCTGCCAGCGGACAAAGCCTTCGCGCACGAGGAAGGCGGAATCTTCGGGGACGTAGTGGATGTCGGGATAGCGGCGATCGATGGCGTAGCCTTCGGGGCGGCGTTCGACGAGCGGGCTAAGGAGCTGCATCGCCTGATCGAAAGTCGCTTTCTTGAGGCTGACGGTGCGGTCGGCGTAGAAATCCTGGCCGAGAACGTATGTGGCGAAGGCGATGGCGCCGCCCGCATGTTCTTCCTCGGCGAGCCCGAAAAGATTCGCGGCGAAGCTGATCTGCGTTTTCACTTCTTTTTTGCAATAGCCGTAATAATTGTCCGCGAGGATGGTGACCATCACGCCGCGATGGTCGCGCGCGCAGATTTTGAAGGCCGAGCCTTCGTTGTAGAGCTCGTCGGGATCGCGCCAGCACATGCCGTCGCGGCGCTGGCGCTCGGTGGCCTGATCGAAATGCGGCAGGCCGAGCGCGGCTTTCTTCATCCCGACAAGATGCGGCGCGAGGATCACGCAGCCGGTGTGGCCGGTCCAGTGGGCGACGTCGAGGGCGGCATCGTTTTCGGGCAGATGCGGGTCGCCGCCATTGCCGAAGATCGATTCGACGAAATCGAGATTGCTGACGAGGCTGCCGGGCGCGAAAAAGCGCGTCTCCATCGCCTTGGCAGGCTCCGTTCCCGTGGCCGGGCAGACCAGCGGGCGCAGCAGCAGCGAGACGAATAGCCGCGCGGGCGACGTATGGTGCGCGGTGAAGGGCAGCGTCAAGACATCGGCGGGCGGGCGAAGGGCTGCCGCGAGCAGCGCCCCGAACGCCTGCTTCGGGACCGCTTGCTTATCCGCGGGAACGGGGAAGCCACCTTCAGCGATGTGGAAGACGCCGCGCGTGGTGCGGCGGTCGCTTGCGGGATTGTGCAGCACGCCCTGGCGCACGCGATAGGAGCGCAGATAGGGCGAGGTGAAGCTACTCGAGTCCGGCGGCAGAGAGAGCGTGCGGGCGAGGCCGGGCCGGTCGAGGACGAACGTGGTGGCCGGAAGGCGCGCGGCTCCACTCGGGGCGCAGTCTCGCAGGTAATCGTCGAGGAAGGATTGAATGCGCGCATCGGCGGGACAGAGATATTTCCCGAGCAGGCGTTCCTTCTGGTAGTAGTTGCGGAGCAGCGGCTGGGCGACTTGCAGGAACGGAGCTTCAGTGGAACTCTTGCCGGGCGCTTGTCCGAGCGCGGCTAACTTCAGCTGAAGGTATTGGATGAGTTCGGGCGCAGCTTGAGGCGTGGCCATTTTTGAGTCCTGGCCCCCACCCCATTAATCGTCCTTCCCCCAAGTGCGGCACCGAGGAGTCTATCAAAAAGGATAGAGCGGCGCAGGTTCTGTTTTTTTCTTTGGGAAGCCTCGCCACCGACAAACGCACAGCTACGGGATGATGACGCCGGGGAGGCCGCGGAAGTGGGTATTGGCGGTAACGAGCTGGGCCTGGCAGACGCGGGCGGTGGCGTAGACGATCGCGTCGGTTGCCGAGAGGCGATGATCGAGGCTGGCGTTGGCCGCCGCGAGAGCGATGGTTTCGTCGAGAGGAACGACGCGGCGGTGAAGCGCCTGCGCGACGAAGCGGTCTGCGACGGCGCGGCCGCGCTGCTTCGCGAGGTGCCGGTAGACCTCGTAGAGCACGAGAGACGGCACGATGACGGAAGCGTCGCCTTCGAGATAGTGGCCGAACGCGGCGGCCTTCGAGTCTTCGGTCAGATACTCGAGCCACCCGGAGGAATCGACCAGATAGGTTTCAGAAGCGCTCCGAGTGCTCACGAAGCTCGTCTTTCCATCTCATCCCTTTGGCGATGCCGCGAAGCTCTTTGATCGAGCGGCGAGGCACCAGGCGGAGCGCCCCATCGAGCGCGAATATCAGCAGCTCTTGTCCCGGCTCGATCTTGAGCTCCTCGCGGAGAGCTTTGGGGATCACCACCTGAAATTTGGGAGAAACTTTGACTCTGGCTTTGTCCATCACACCAAGTTCCCACGGAACTATATCGATGGCCTAATCGTATGTCAAGATGGCTATCGATAGTCGATTGGTATAACGTGAGTGTGATCGATATCGGATGGACCTGCATGCGCGCGGGTTACGAGAGCGCTACATGTGTCGCAGAAGGGCGCGATCGCGCGAGGATGAATTCATGCCCGCCAATTCTGCTCGCAGAATATTTTTCCCGCAAGGAAAATCCTGTCGGCGGGTCGACATGATTCGAGTAGCGCGCGCGAGGTGCTTGCCAAAAACGCCTCGCGAACCTTCTTCGTGCGCAGCTGGAAGGGGTAAGAAATCGGTGGCACCCAATCAACTCTGTGTGCTATTCACACAAGGGGACACTGGACTGACAGGAGGTTCACCTGTGGGGAAATTTCTCGGCGGTTTGATCATAGGAGTCATCCTATTTCCCGTATGCGCCGCGGTTTATTTCCTCGGCGGATTTGCGCCGGTGGCGGTCACCGATCATCCCTTTCCGCTCGAGCCGCTGATTGCCGGTGGCGCGCTGGAAGCGCGAGTCCATCGCGACGCGCCCAAGCGCGATCTTTCGACTTTTACTCCCGCCGACCTCCTCGCGGGCGCGCAGGACTATCGCCGGCATTGCGGCGGATGCCACGGCTTGCCGGGCGAGGTGCGAAACTTCCCTGAGCCGAAGATGTATCCATCGCCGCCGCAGCTTTTCATTCCCGATGGCTACGTGACGGACGACCCCGTGGGCGTCACCTACTGGAAGATCAAGAACGGGATCCGGATGACTGCCATGCCCAGCTTCGTGAGCGTGCTGAAGGACGACCAGATGTGGCAGATCGCGGCGCTCGTCGCGAGCGCGGACAAGCTGCCGCCGGACGTGATGGATCTGCTGAAGCAGCCGCTCTTCCCGCCGCCTCCGCCGGCAAACGGCACGTCTCCGACTTCCGAGTCCGCTCCGCCGGCTTCGTCTCCGCATTCGCAGGCCGCTAGTCCGGGGAGCGCCGCTCGCGGCGCTGGGATCACGCCGGAGAACGTAAAGCCGATGATGGGGAAGGAGCATCATGGCGGCAACGCGCCGCCGCAATGACTGCGAGATTGGTCGCGCATTAGCGCGTGCTACGGATGCGCCGTCGGCATCACGAGCTTTTCGACCACGGGCACCGGCAGCGGCCCCTGGTCGAGCACGAGATCGTGGAATTTCAGCATGTCGAAATTTTTCCCAGCAGCTTCCTGATAGCGTTTTCGAAATGCGAGCCATTCGCGAAGGCCGACGTAGTAGGTGGGCAGCTGCGTCGAGCTGAGCTTTGCGCGCAGAAGCTTTCCCTCCGCTTCCGCCTGCGTTTGAAACGCATCCTTGGTCATGAGGTCCATGGCCTGCTCGTCGGTCATGCCCATGGTCTGCATGCGGATGTCGAGAATGGCGTTGGCGAGCACGCGCAGGCGAATCTTGCGCATCATCATGCGGAACTTGGGATTGTTGTCGAGGAAGCCTTCATCCATCATCACCTGCGCGCCGTATTCCGCCCAGCCTTCGATGTAGGCGCCATTGCCGAGCAGCGACAGCACAAGGCGGCGCGATTCGGGCTGGATGTCGTTGAGGTGCTCGAACTGGACGTAGTGCCCGGGCAGCGCTTCGTGGAGCGAGAGCCATTCGAGCGTGTAGTTGTTGTATTCGCGGAGCTTCGATTCGGCCTGGGCTTCGGGCATTTTCGGATCGATCGGCGTGACCCAGTATTCCGCCTCGGCCTGCGGCTCGAGCGGCGGCGCGCTGTGGAATCCCGCCACGGAATAGATGCCGCGCATGAAAGGCGGCGTGGGAATCACTTTGAGGTTGTCGCGCGAGGGCAGCGAAACGATTTTCTTCTCCCGGATGAACTGCTTGATGCCCACGAGATCGGCCTCGATATCCTGCTGCAGCTCGCCGCGGCGCGGATGCTCCTCGGAGATTTTGTCGAGCACCTCGCCGATGATTTTGTTTTCGCGGTCGCGGCCGGTGAGATCGGAATGGTCGCCGTGGCCGGGAAACATCTGCGCGTGCATGGGCAGCGCGAGCTGCAGCATTTCGGCGCGGACGGACTTCAATTCCTGCTCGGCGTCGGCGAGAAGCTGATCGGGCGTGATATCCGTTTCCATCACGAGGCGGAATTTCTGGTCGTAGAGAACTTTGCCGAGGCGCCAGGATCGCGCGGACCCGCGCTTGCCGAGATCGTCCGCGAGCCATTTCGAAAAGCTTTGCAGCGCGGCGACGGCGGGCGGCGCCACGCGGTCGTATTCGGCCTTGAGCGGCGAGCCGGGCGGAATTTCCTGCGCGATCGTGTGCTGGATCAAGTCGATGTTGCCGTCATTTTCGCTGATGGCGGTTTTGACGAAAATCGGGTCAGCGTCATTCAGGTACGCCTTCACCTGATCGAGCAGGCGCGGAATCTGCTCGACGCGCGAAAGGACGTGGCCGACGCGCACGTCGTGCGGCGCGTAGTTCTGCGTGAGCGGCAGGAAGAGCGCGTTGCCGATCAGCTCGACCGGCACCGTGGGATTGTGGCGATAGTTCCGGATCTTGTCGAATTCGAGAAGGCTGAGGCCAATCTGATCGTCGATGAGCTGCCACTCGGCCGCGTCCTGCGGCGAGAGCGACGCGGGCGGCGTCTCGGCGCGGAAGCGCTCGCGCCAGTGCGCGTAGAAGGCGCGCTGCTTCGCCATCGATTCGAGGCTCATGTCGTCGAGCTCGGCATCGAGCGCGATCGTCTTGCCGGTCTTCGGATCGACGTGCGCGTGATAGCCGGCCGACGATGCGGTGGCCGGCGCGAGGACGAGCGATTCCTTTATGAACGCGTCGCTCATCGCGGCGAACTTCCGCGACGCCGCGGCGTCCGCGCCTCCTGCGCGCGGCGCGCCCGATGAGAAAGCCAGCAGCGGCGCCACGATCAGCGCACCCAACGTCGCGCAAACAAATGACATTGATGCAGTCCCGATCGACATCGCGGACCCCCGTTTCGATTTTGCCGCGCCAGTTTACACCGGGACGGGCGCGCCAATCATCCGCAGTTTGAAAGGCTCGCGAGATGCGATAGCGTATGCAGATGCAACCGAGAGACGTGGTGCGCGCGTGGGTCGAGGCGTTCAACCGGGCGGATGTGGATGCGCTCGCTTCATTTTACGAAGAGCACGCCGTGAACCATCAGGTGGCGGAGAGTCCCGTGAACGGCCGCGCCGCCATTCGCGAGATGTTTGCGAGGGGCTTTGCGGCTACGGAGATGGTCTGCATCCCCGAGAATCTTTTTCAGGACGGCGAATGGGCGATTCTCGAGTGGCGCGATCCGAAAGGGCTGCGCGGCTGCGGATTCTTTCACATTCGCAATGGAAAGATCGTGTTTCAGCGCGGCTATTGGGACAAGGTGAGCTTCTCGAAGACGCACGGGATTCCGCTGGAAACGCTCTAGGAGTTCCAGCCGCTGAGGCAGATGATATAGTTCAGAAGTGAAGTATGGGTCGCGCGGGTGAGGACTGTCAGTTGCCGCCCGCACGGTTCGATCATCCCGACATATCCCTTCCCGCTTTCTTGTGAATGCTTCAACATGCAGTGATCCGGTCCATCGGAACGAGGAGCACAACTGTGAGATCAAATTCGGCTTCAGGCGCTGAGCAGACGTTAAAGGAATGGACTTTCTGCGTACAGGATTTCTCATCGCTCGCCGTTCAGTCGGTCCGAGCATTCTCCGGCACGACGCATTACTTTGGCGACGTGGTCGAGCAGATGGACCTGATCGGGGTCGGCTCGGTGCTGATCATCGTCGTCGCGCTCATTTGCGTCGGCGGCGTGATCGTGATGAATGCAGCGTCGCAATTCACGCGCTTCGGCGAGACGGTTTTGACGGGCGACGCCCTTTCGCTCTCGCTGCTCCGCGAGCTTGGCCCCGTGTTTACGGCGCTTCTGGTGGCGGGCCGGAACGCGACCGGAATGGCTTCCCAATTGGGTTCGATGGTTGTGACCGAACAGGTGGACGCGATGCGGAGCATGGGCGTGGATCCCATTCGCAAGCTCATGACGCCGCGCGTGTTTGCGACGGTACTCATCCTTCCGTTGCTCGTCGCGATTGGAGATTGCGCGGGGCTGCTTGGCGGATTCGTGGTCGCAAGCATCACGCTGCATCTGAATGCCGAGCAGTTCTGGACGCGCGCCATCGGCGCGCTGGCCCCTGGAGACATCGTGATCGGCTTCTCCAAACCTCTTGTTTTCGGCTTTTTGATTGCGACCATCGGATGTTATCAAGGCTTTCGTGTAAAGGGCGGTACGGAAGGCGTGGGCCGGGCTACGATCATGGCGTTTGTCGCATCCTCGTTGGCCGTGCTTGTGGCGGATCTGTTCTTGACCCGGCTTTTGCTTTTCATATTCAATTTGTGAAGGCTTCGCCGCTCGTGCAGGATGGCGAACGGGCGGTCCTCCGCGGCAAGCCTTCGGACAAATAAAATAAGGGGATTCCACGATGAGCGCAGCGATAGAAAAGCTGCAAGAGGCGCAACAGCAGGCGATGGCAGGCAGGCCAAAGGTCGGCGGATTTCCATACCTGGCCGAGACTTTGCGGCGAGCGGGCGTGAAGCGGAATCTCTGGTACCTGCCGGCGTGCCAAAGCGTCTATCTGACCGATACTGGTCCGGTCGCGGTGGTCGGCACGCCGCTGGTAACCGGCATGGTGGACGTTCCGCGATTCGACTGCGACGCGCTCATCACGGCGCTGCGGACCGATCAGGCCGGCCGAAGCACGTTCCCGGAGTTCTTGATGGCCACGTGGCGGGCGGGCGTCGTGCGCTACGACGTCGATTTCGCCGCGCGAACGTGCACGTATTTCGGCGCGACCGGCGAAGAGTATGTCGAAAGCTATCCTGCGGTGGATGTGGCCTAGCGTCGCGCTGCGAATGGGGCAAATCTGGCGTTGCATGGCTCGAGCTATTGACATTCGGAGTGAGGATGAGTAGCGTTTAGATATGCGTTTCTGCGTCCGCGCGGCGTGCGTCGCCGTCTATCGTTGTTGCTGTTGTAAGACGCCGTCGGCGTGCGGCGGATAACGCTAGTCATATCGTAGATTAGCCATCATCCGAACCCGCCGATCGCACAGGTCGGCGGGTTTTTTGTCATTAGGCGACGTTGAAGCACGAAAAGGCACAGGGAAAATGAAAGTCTCGAACTCACTTTGGGCCGCGCAGCTTGCTGGGAAAATCCCGGAAGCGCTGGCGCGCGAAATCGACGTCTTTGAAACGGAAATCGCTCTCCGCAAGCAGGGCAAGCTCGACGAGCGGCTTTTCGCCGAGACGCGTCTGCGCCGCGGCACCTACGGGCAGCGCTACGACAACGGGCAGCGCCACGACGGCCAGAAAGTCCAGGAGATGAAATATCCCTCGGGCGATCTCACCAAAGGCCCGAACACGATGTGGGATGCGCCAGGGATGCAGCGGATCAAGATTCCGGCGGGCGGCCTGAACGCCGAGCAGCTCGAGACGATGGCCGATCTCGCCGAGGAATATTCCGACGGCATCGCGCATATCACCACGCGGCAGGATTTTCAGCTGCACTACATTCACATCGACGACACGCCCAGCCTGATGCGGCGCCTTGCGGCGGCCGGCATCACGACGCGCGAGGCTTGCGGAAATTCGGTGCGCAACGTGACCGCGTGCCCGTACACCGGCGTGTGCGCGGATGAAGTGTTCGACGTGACGCCGTACGCGCGGGCGCTCGCGCGTTTCCTGCTCGGGCATCCCGACGCCCAGAATTTTGGGCGCAAGTTCAAGCCGGCGTTCAGCGGCTGCGCGCAGCATGCCTGCGGGCTCACCAGCCTGCACGATCTCGGGCTGATCGCGACGAAGCGGACCCTGGATGGCAAGGAGCAGATCGGATTCGAGATGTATGTCGGCGGCGGCCTCGGCGCGGTGCCCTACATGGCAAAATTGTTCGATTCGTTCATCCCGCCCGCGGAGTTGCTGCCGCTGGCGCAGGCGATCGCGCGTGTCTTCGGGCGGCTCGGCGAAAAGAAGAACCGCAATCGCGCGCGCATTAAGTTCCTGATTCAGGATCTGGGCATCGAGAAATTCCGCGAGCTCGTGCTCGAAGAGCGCAAAATTCTGCCGCACGATCCGCGCTGGACGGAATACATCGCCGAGGAATTACGCGCGCATGAAGAGCCGCTGCGGCCGGGCGGCGAGTGGCCCGCGGCAAATTCCGAGGCGCTCAAGCGCTGGCTGAAGACGAACACGCGGCCGCAAAAGCAGAAGGGCTACGTGACGGTGACGGTAGGGCTGCCGCTCGGCGACATTACCGCGACGCAACTGCGGGCGCTCGCGGATATCGTCCGAAAATTCACGAAGGAAACGATTCGCACGACGGTCGAGCAGAATTTCGCGATTCGATGGGTGAGCCTCGCCGACCTGCCCGCGCTTCATGAAGCGCTGCAAGCCGCGGAGCTTGGCGCGCCCGGCGCGGGAACGATCGTCGATATCGTGTCTTGCCCCGGCACCGACACGTGCAAGCTCGGAATTTCGTCGTCGCGCGGGCTTACCGCGGAACTGCGCAAGCGGCTCGCCGAGAAAAGTTTCGAGCTCGATGAGGCTGTGCAGAATTTGCACATCAAAGTGAGCGGCTGCTTCAATAGCTGCGGGCAGCATCACGTGGCCGATCTCGGATTTTACGGCGTCAGCCGCAAGGTGGGCGGCTACGCGGTGCCGCACTTCCAGGTGGTCCTCGGCGGCGAGTGGGAACACAACGGCGGCTCGTATGGTCTGCCGGTGGCGGCGATTCCGTCGAAAAATATCCCGCAGGTCGTGACCCGGCTTACCGAAAAATACGTTGCCAACCGCACGAGCGGCGAAACGTTCAAGGAATTCGTGAAGCGCACGGGCAAGGTGGAGCTGAAGGCTTCGCTCGAGGATCTCGCGAAGCCGCCCGCGAACGACCGCTCGTTCTTCAGCGATTGGGGCGATCCGCGTACGTACACACTCGAGGATATCGGCGTGGGCGAATGCGCGGGAGAAGTCGTGTCGTCGGTGGAATTCGATCTCGCCGCCGCCGAACGCGAGCTTTTCGAGGCGCAAGTGCTGCTTGAAAAGGGCGAAACGCAGCAGGCGGGCGATCTCGCGTACCGCTCGATGCTCGATGCGGCGAAGGCGCTCGTGAAGATCGGCTATTCCACCGTGTCCGACAATCCGGACGAAATCCTCTCCGAATTCCGCGCGCGCTATTACGACACGCAGAAATTCTTCGATCCGTTCGCAGGCGGCAAATTCGCGCAGTACCTTTTCGCCGAATACGAGAAGGTCCGCAACAACGGCAAGCAGCCGCGCACGGCGGACGCGACGCGCTACCTGATCGACGAATCGCAGCTCTTCATCGACGCGGCCCACGCCTGCTACAACCGCATGGGAACCACGGTGACCGTGTAATGGCGGCGAGCGCGCAGCAGCAAATCGTGTTGCAGCACGTCAACGTGAAGCTTTTCCTCGCGGATCCGGCGAGCCTCGATCTCGAGCCGCTGATCCCGATATTCCATTCGTGGATCACCGGCCATGCGTTCAACGAAATGCTGCTCGATGTCGCGGACTATCGCCACGTGCCGAGCGGGCCGGGCGTGATCGTGATCGGGCACGAGGCGGATTACGCGGTGGACAACGCCGGCGGGCGGCTCGGCGTTCGCTACAACCGCAAGACGGCGGTCGAGGGCGACAATTCGTTCGCGCTGCTACAGGCCGCGCGCGCCGCACTGACCGCGTGCCGGCGCCTCGAAGAAGAACCGCGTCTCGGCGGCAAGCTGCGCTTCGGTGGCCGCGAAATCGAAATCTTCATCAACGACCGCCTGCTCGCCCCGAATCGCGCTGAGACTTTCGAGGCCGCTCGGCCCGACCTAGACGCCTTCGCCCGCAAGCTTTTCGGCGGCGCGGAGTATTCGCTCTCCTACGACAGCAGCCGTGACCCTCGCAGCCTCTTCAGCGTCACCCTGAAATCCTCGCTCCCATTCTCCAGCGCGGAGCTCCTGCAGAATCTCGCTTCGTAAGTGGCGGCCCCGCGGATTAGCCGCGGCTGAGTGCGGCGAGGACGCGCGCGGGCGTCAGCGGAAATTCGAGGATGTGCACGCCGGTCGCGTCGAAGAACGCGTTGGCGATCGCGCCCGCGGCTGCGGCCATCACTTCTTCGCCCGCGCCGGTCGATTTCTGGTCGAGGCGCTGGACGCACACGGCCGTCACCTCGGGGCATTCCTCGAAGCGCAGGATCGGGTAGCTGTTCCAATCGAGGCTCGTGACATTCGTTTTGTTGAACGTCACCTCTTCGTGCAGCATGCGGCTCGTGGCCTGCACCAGCTGGCCGCTGATCTGATTCTCGATGAACGCGGGATTCACGGCGAGCCCTGCGTCGATCGCGCCGTACATGTGTTTCACGGCGACCTTGCCGGTTTCGCGATTCACTTCGATTTCGGCGACGGCGCCGCCGTAGGAAGTGAGATGCGTGCCGAGGCCGATTCCCCTCCCGCGCACGATTTTCTCCTTCGAGACGTTTGCAGCGGGCGGCGCGGGCTGCCAGTTTGCGGCTTTCGCTGCCGCATCGAGCACGCCGAGCCAGCGATCGTCCTTGATATTGCGGCGGCGGAATTCGTAGGCGTCGATGCCGGCCTGGCGCGCGAGTTCGTCGATGGTCTGCTCGGACGCGAACGCAAACGCGAGGTCGAGCGGCGACCGCAGCCACGCGCCTTTCAGGTAGCCGAGGCCCGGCACCTGATGGTTCACGAGGCGCAGGTTCGGGATCTCGTACATCGCGCCGCAGCAGCCGGGATTCACCTGCTGCGCCATGCCGAGCCGCCATTCCGACGCGGGCGTACCCAGCGCGAGCTGCTGCGATGTTTCGACCGCGCTCCAGTTGTGATGCCAGCCGTCATATTGGTACGCGATGATTTTTCCGTTCTCATCCGCCGCCGCGCGCACTTCTCCCACGTGCGCAGGGCCGTACAGGTCCCAGCCGTGCTCGTCCCAGCGCATGAACTGCAGGCGCACCGGCTTTCCGGCAAGCTGCGAAAGAATCGCGGCGGCCTGCGCGACGTCGTCGTAGCAACTGTGGCCGTAGGTGCCTGAGCCCTCGTAATATTGCACGCGCACTTTTTGCGGCGGCAGCCCCAGGATGCCGGCCAGCGTGTTGCGCGTGCCGTAAACGTCCTGCGTAGAGCAAATCACATGCGCGGAACCGGGCGTCACATCCGCGAGCGCGCCATTCGGTCCAAACGGCGCGTGCGCCTGGTACGCGCCGTGATATGACCCCGAGGCGACGTGAGCCGCGGACGCGAATGCGGGCGCCACGTCGCCGCGTTCGAGCACCACGCGGTCGGTGGTTTTGTCCGCACGCATCGCTGCGTAGACGCCGTCGCTGCCGGGCAGCGTGGCGGGCATGTCCCACGTGATTTTCAGATCGCGCGCCGCGCGGACCGCGTCCCATTCGCGCTCGGCGACCACGCCGACGAAATCGCGCTTGCGCACCACGCGCGCGCCGGGAATGTGCGCGAGCGAGTTTTCGTCGAGCGTCGCCACTTTCGCGCCCGCGCCGTACGCGCCCTGCCCGCGCGGCCGCACCACGCGCCCGTGCAACATCCCGGGCAGGCGGACGTGCTGCAAGTAGACGTACGTGCCGCTCACTTTGCCCGGAATGTCGTTGCGCGCCGGGCTCGTGCCGACGAGTTTATAGTCCGCCACAGGCTTCAGCGGCGCTTTTCCGGTGAACGCGAGATTGAAGCGCTTGTCGCCGATCAGCTCGCCGTACGTGACGGTTTTTCCGCTGAATCTTGTGGACACCACACCCTTCGAGACCGTCATGCTCTCAACGGGCGCGTCGAGCTTCTTCGATGCCATCTCGAGCAGAGCTTGCCGAGCCTCGGCCGCCGCCGTGCGAATCGCCGGGGAACCTCGCGCGATCGACGAGCTCGAATAGGTGCCGCCCTGATTGGGCGTGAGGTCGGTGTCGAGGCGCACGGTGCTGACCTGGCTCATGTCGAGATCGAGCTCTTCGGCGGAGACTTGCAGCAGCGAAGTCGTCGAGCCCTGACCGAGCTCGACGTAGCCGATATAGACCGTCGCGGTGTTGTCGCTGTGGATCGCGAGCCACGTGTCGATTTGCTTGGGATCGGGGCCGCGCGCGATCGCGGGTCCCTGCGCGAAGAGCGCGGCGCTGATGAGGCCCGCGCTGCTGAAGCCGATCACGAGCGCGCCGCCCGCCTTGAGGAAGTCGCGCCGCGCAATTCGCGCGCCGGGTTTCGTGGTCGAAATGATTTTCCTCATCGCGCCACCTCCGCCGCATCGATTTCCTGCGCGACTTCTTGTTCCGCCGCGCCGGCGAGTGTGGCCGCCATCGCCTGCGACGCCCGCTGGATCGCTTTGATCACGCGCGGGTAGCTGCCGCAGCGGCAGAGGTGCCCGTTCATCGCGCTGCGAATTTCGCTGTCGGTGGGCTGCGGCGTTTTCGAAAGCAGCTCGGCCGCCTGAACGATCATGCCGTTGAAGCAATAGCCGCACTGCACCGCCTGCTCGTCGATCATCGCCTGCTGCACGGGATGGAACGCGGGCGCCTTGTGAAGCTTGTGCTGCTTCGCGTACCACGCGGGCAGGCCTTCGAGCGTGGTGATCGATTTGCCTTCGACCGCGGAGACCGGCGTGACGCACGAGCGAATCTCGGCGCCATCGGCCAGCACCGAGCACGAGCCGCACTGCGCAAGCCCGCAGCCGAAGCGCGGCCCTTGCAGTTGCAAGTCGCCCGCAAGCACGTACAGCAGCGGCGTATCCGGCGCCGCTTCGATCTCGTGCATCCGCTCGTTCACGCGAATTTTGATCTTGCCCGCCATCGGCGTCCTCCGAGGTTTCTCGACGTGAAAGGTTATCACGGCGCGCCATCTCCGCGACAAGACGGCCGGCCGGAGGCCAGCGCCACAGGAAACTGCCGGTGTTGCCTGAGGGTTGCCGCGCGGATGGCCGCGTGTTCAAATAGGCGGCGATGAAGCAGGCCAGCGATTCCGTGGCGAAAGCGGCGAAAGGCAAAGCGAAAGATGTGAATTCGCTGCTGCGCGAGATTCCATCCGTCGATGAACTGCTCGGCCGGCCGCAGCTCGTGGCGCTGGCCGACCGCGCCGGGCGCGGCGTCGTGACGCAGGCGGCGCGGAATGTGTTGGCGGACCTGCGCACCAACCTGAAATCGGGCGCGAACGGATCGGCAAGCGCAGCGACGGCGCTGCGGATCGAGGCGATTGAGGCGCGCGTGGCCGCCGACGTTGCGGCGCTGCTCGCACCGTCGTTGCGGCGCGTGATCAACGCGACCGGTGTAATTCTGCACACGAATCTTGGCCGTGCGCCTCTCGCTGCGACGGCCATCGCGCAGATCGCGGAAACGGCCACGCGCTACTCGAATCTCGAATACGACATCGAGAAAGGCGCGCGCGGGAAGCGCGACATCCACACGGGCCGGCTGCTCGCGGAGCTGGCGGGAGCCGAAGCGGCGATCGTGGTCAACAACAATGCCGCAGCGGTCTTCCTGATTTTGAACACGCTCGCGAAGGGCGCCGAAGTGATCGTCTCGCGCGGCGAGCTGATCGAAATCGGCGATGGATTCCGCATCCCGGACATCATGTCCGAAAGCGGCGCGGTGCTGCGCGAGGTGGGGACCACGAATCGCACGCGCATCCGCGACTACGAACGCGCGATCAACGAGCGCACGCGGCTGCTGCTGCGCGTTCATCCATCGAATTTCCGGATCAGCGGATTCACCGAGCGGCCCTCGCTCGAGGAACTGGTGGCGTTGGGCCGCCGCAAGAAAATCCCCGTGTTCGAGGATCTCGGATCGGGATGCGTCACGGATTTGCGGGCGAGCGGAATCGCCGAGCCGCTGGCTCGCGAAAGCGGCCGCGCGGGCGTCGCGCTGATTTCGTTCAGCGGCGATAAGCTGCTCGGCGGGCCGCAGGCCGGCATCATCGCCGGGAAGCAAAAGATGGTCGAGCGCATCCGCCGCAATCCGCTTTTCCGCGCGCTGCGCGTCGATAAGCTGACGATCGCGGCGCTCGAGACGACGCTCAAGGCGTACCATCGCGGCGCGCTCGACGAAATTCCGACGATCCGCATGATTCGACTCAGCGCGAACGACATCGGCCAGCGCGCCGTCGCTTTTGCCGATTTCCTCCGCGAGGCGCTGCCCGCCGATGCGGAGATTCAGGTCCGCGCGGGATTTTCCGTGATCGGCGGCGGCTCGACGCCCGACCAAAAGCTGCCGACGCACCTGATCGCGCTCGCCAGCCGCATCCATTCCGCCGCGCTGCTCGAAGAGCGTCTGCGCAAGCCGCCACGCGGAGCCGCGCCCGTCATCACGCGCGTCGCCGAGCGCCGCCTGATCCTCGATCTCCGCACCGTTTTCCCCGACGAAGAAGCGGCGCTCGCCGCAGCGCTTGCGCGGGCATTCGTGGTAGAGTGACCTCACCCGGCGCGCCCAGTCCCACCCGCACGCGCCCCGCGATGTGACTTTGTTCCTCTCGGAGGTAACACCATGTGGCTCATCTGGACGATTCTGATCGGCATCCTTGCGGGCTGGCTCGCGGGACAAATCGTGAAAGGCCGCGGCATGGGCGTCGTGGTCGATCTAATCGTAGGCATTGTGGGCGCAGTTCTCGGCGGATGGGTTTTCGCGCTGCTGGGGCTGGGCGCCTACGGTCTGATCGGACGGCTCGTGATGGCGGTGGTGGGTGCGGTGATCCTGCTTCTGCTGGTCCGCGTCATCAAGCGCGCCTAGCGGAGCCTTCGCGTGGCGTCTGCGCGTTTCCGGGAGAGCAGGGTACTAGCCCTCCACATGTCCGACAATCCGTGCGGGGAGTTAAGGGTGCGGACTATTCTGCTTCGGTGTCTAATCCAAGAAGGATTATGCGAAACCGCTGCCCTGAAAAGCTGCCGTTGCTCCTCCTGCTTTCCTTAGCTCTGGCCGATAGCGCGGCGGGACAGACTCCCGCGAGGACAACACCTGATCCTGTGCCGGATCAGACTCGTGCCACGAGGTCCGACCATAGCCAAGGGCACGGCAGTTCCTCACAATCCGCGGTTGACGCCGTACGGGTCTTCTACACCTACATCATCAGATACCAACCACTGGGCATTCCCTATGGGCGCGCACAGCAGGCCCTCTGGCCACTCCTGAGCAAACGACTCGTTCAGGAACTCGACAGCCTCCAGGCGTGTAACAACGATTACTACCGGCGTTACGGTGAGATTCTCCGTAGGAACCAAGACAAACCCGCGACTCCCTGGATCGAGGATGGCCTGTTCTCCGGACCAAACGAAGCGGCAACTCCAATGAGGTTTTCGATTCTCAGCAGCAAGGCCATCGGAGAAAACCGGACGGACGTTCACCTCGGGTTCACTTACAAACAGACCTACTGTTGCGGCTATCCTGCGTCGTATGACCATTATGAAGGTGTTGTAACCGTGATTTTTGAAAACAATCGGTGGGTCGCCGATGATTTCGTAGCGCTTGACGTCACACCCCTAACGCGTTTGTCAGACGGATACGCGGAATGCAAAGGTGGCGAGTGGGTTGGACAACCCGAAGAGTCTCATTGAAGGAAAGCGAATCGCCACATCCGGCTGTTTGTTAGATCCCCATGGCGCCGCGTCGCCTTGACTTTGCCGAAATCGCCCGCCTAGACTGGAAGTTTCGATTGACTCCCATGGCGACAACCGAGGGCCGCATCATCACGGTCGGAGTGACGGGCGCGAGCGGCGCGGCCTATGCGCAGGCGGTGCTGCGCCTTCTCGATGCCGACAGGCGCGTGGAGCGCGTTTTCCTGGTGGCGAGCGACGCGGGGCTGCGGCTTCTTTCAACCGAGCTCGGCATCGTGGCTACGGACGCCAAGAAGCTGCCGTCGCTGCTCACGGGGACCGCCGCGAAGAAATTCGAATACCTGCCCAACAAGGACATCGGCGCAAGCATCGCCTCGGGCAGCGCGCGCGTCGACGCGATGGCCGTCGTCCCCTGCTCGGCAGGCGCGCTGGGATCGATCGCGGCGGGAACGGCGGGCGATCTGCTGACGCGCGCCGCGGACGTCTGCCTGAAGGAACGCCGCCCGCTCATCCTGTGCTTGCGCGAGACGCCACTCAATCGCATCCATCTCGAAAACATGCTGCGCGTCCACGACGCGGGCGCGACGGTGATGCCCGCGATGCCCGCCTTTTACTACGAGCCGAAGACGATCGCGGATATTGTGGAGCAGTTCGCATACCGCGTCCTCGCGCAGATGGGCCTGCCGCAGGACGAGCAGTATCGCTGGAAAGGATCGAAAAGGGGATAGTGGACAGGCCGCAGGTTGCAGGTTGAACCTGCCACCTGACACCTGCCACCCACGACCATGAAAGGCCGAATTCGCACCGTGCTCGAGATGATCAAATTCGAGCACTCGGTGTTTGCGCTGCCATTCGCGCTTGTCGGCGCATTGCTGGCGGCGCGCGCGGGCGGCGGTTTGCCGACGTGGCGGCAGATCCTGTGGATCGTGGTCGCGATGGTCGGCGCGCGGTCCGCGGCGATGACGATGAACCGCATCGCCGACGTCGAATACGACCGTCGCAATCCGCGCACGGCGAAGCGCGCGCTTCCGGCCGGCGAGCTGTCGCTCGGCTTCGCGTGGGCATTCACGGCGCTCGCGTCAGCGGTGCTGGTGATTGCGGCGTGGCAGTTGAACCGGCTCGCGCTCGAGCTTTCGCCCGTCGCGCTGGCAATTCTCTTTTTCTATTCCTACACAAAGCGATTCACCTCGTGGTCGCACTTCGTCCTCGGATTCTGCCTCGGGATTTCGCCCGCGGCGGCATGGATCGCGATTCGCGGCTCGCTCGACGCGCGCATGCTGATCCTGTGCGCGGCGGTCACGCTGTGGGTCGGCGGGTTCGACGTCCTCTACGCCTGCCAGGACGTGGAATTCGACCGCGCCGCCGGGCTGCACTCGATCCCGAAAAAGCTGGGCATCGCGAAGGCGCTGCTATTCGCGCGCGTGATGCACGTCGTGATGGTGGCGCTGCTCGCATGGCTCGCGTGGAGCTTCCATCTCGCGTGGCCGGCGTGGGCGGGAATCGCGGTGGTCGCGGCGCTGCTGGCCTACGAGCATTCGCTCGTCAAACCGAACGACCTGAGCAAAATGAATGCTGCGTTTTTCACCGTGAATGGCTATATTAGTTTGTTGTTCCTGTTGTTCTGGGGCGCGGCTGTCGTGGTGACGCCGCGCTAGGGTTTAGGCCGTCATTCTGAGGGCCCGCTGGTGGCCCGAAGAATCTCTCTTTAGCGAATATGAGCGGAAACCTTCACATCACGGACGCGCGGCTCGAGCCCATCGCGCAAAAAGTCCTGGCGGGCGAGCGCCTCGGCGCCGCCGACGGCCTCGCGCTCTTCCAGTCGCACGATCTGCTGGCGGTGGGCTGGCTCGCGAATCACGTGCGCGAGCAGCGCCACGGCGATATCTGCTACTTCAACGTTAACCGGCACATCAATCCGACAAACGTCTGCGTAGCGCATTGCAAGCTGTGCGCCTTCGGCCGCTCGCCCGATGCGCCTGGCGCGTACACGTTTTCGCTGGAAGAATCCTTTGCGCGCGGCGCGCAAGGCGTGGCCGAGGGCGCCACGGAGTTTCACATCGTCGGCGGCCTGCATCCCGATCTTCCTTTCGAGTTTTACCTGGATCTGATCCGCGGCCTGAAGCAGCGATTCCCGCAAGTGCACCTGAAAGCGTTCACGATGGTCGAGGTGCACTACTACGCGCGCATCGCGAAGCTTTCGATCAAAGACACGCTGCTGAAGATGAAGGAAGCGGGCGTCGATTCGCTCCCCGGCGGCGGCGCCGAAATCTTTCATCCACGCGTGCGGAAAATCATCTGCGACCACAAAGTTTCAGGGACGATGTGGCTCTCGATCGCGCGCACGGCGCATGAAATGGGCCTGCCGTCGAATGCGACCATGCTTTTCGGCCACGTCGAGACGCTCGAAGAGCGCGTCGATCATCTGCTGCGCCTGCGCGAAACGCAGGACAAATCGCACGGCTTCGTCACCTTCATCCCGCTCGAATTTCACCCGGCCAATACCGGCCTCGCGCACATACCCAAGCCGACCGGCATGGACGCGCTGAAGACGATGGCCGTCTCGCGCCTGATGCTCGACAATTTCGATCACATCAAGGCGTATTGGATCATGCTCACGCCGCGGATCGCGCAGATCGCGCTGCAATTCGGCGCGGACGATATCGACGGCACGGTGGTTGAGGAAAAAATCTACCACGATGCCGGAGCGACCACGCCCGAGCACATGACCCGCGCCGACCTCGAGCGGCTGATCCGCGCCGCCGGCCGCGTGCCCGTCGAGCGCGACACGCGCTACAACCGCGTGGACCGCGCGTCGATGCCGCCCGTGAATCCCGCAGCCGCGCCCCGCGCCGATGGCTTCATTCCCGCCGAATCCCTCAGCGCCAATAATTAGCAGCGCGCGCGTAACACAAAATTCACTTCCGCAGCCATCGCTGAAAGTGATTCTACCGAACGGAATTTTGGATTGGCGTCACCGCGCAGCTGCTGGCTAGACTGCCGGACGTGAACGAGCAAGCAGATTCAGGTCCAGGCCCGGACGCCTACCTCGACATCGATTTCTTATTCGAAATTGGCAAGCGCCTTTCGGCGGCTCCGCTAGCGCAGGTCCTCAGTCGCGTCGTGCGATTCATTTCCGATTTCATCGCATGCGATTCGTGCTTCGTCTACGTTCTCGAAGGGCGCGACCTGATGCTGAGGGCGTCGAAGAATCCGCACGTCGAGGCGCTGGATAATCTGAGCATCCGCCTGGGCCAGGGCATCACCGGCTGGGTGGCGCAGCACAAGAAACCGGTTTCGATTCCACGAAAAGCCTATGAGGATTCGCGCTTCCGCGCCTTCAATGAATTGCCCGAGGACAAATTCGAAGCGTTTCTCTCCGTGCCGATGGTGTGCCGCGAAAGGCTGGTCGGCGTGATCAATGTCCAGCACAGGCAGCCGCATATCCACAGCCGGCGCGATATTCAGCTGATCTCCGTGATCGGGTATCTCGTGGGCGCCGAAGTCGAGCTCGCGCGCCTCGAAACCGAAAACTGGAAATTTTCGCGGCAGCTGCAAACGCCGAAAACCGTTCCGAATGCAAAATGAGAAGTTTGGGCGCAGACCGGGAACGAAGCAGTTCAGGCTCGTCTCTTCCCGGAAACAATCTTCGTTAGCATCGAAATCGCCTCCCACAGAAACGAATGCACTTCGAGCAAAGCGGCATTGTTGGGATGATCCCCTGGGCGAATTGCGGCCAGGAGGTCCATCTCGGCCTGTTTTAGGTGATCGAGGGCCCGCTCGACAAAAACGTTGTGCGGCGGGATCTTCCGTGGAGCGTCCATGATTGGCCTCGTGGCGCTTCTCCTCTCTTTCCCGCAAAAGGGTTCGCACGGCCGCGGCTGATTGGCGCCGCTCGGCATCGAATGTTCAAACGATTAACTGACCCTCGCTGATCGATCTGAAATCGCGGTATTTAAGCTCCTTTTTATCTGTGCGATGCATCCTGTACCCCTTGTATCTTGCTGTGGGCGTCGCAGGCTGGCAAAACTTGATTAGGTTGGGAAATCGCGATGGCCGAGAAGAAAACCGAATTCGACAAGGCTGTGGAACGAGCGGCGAGGATCATCCTCGATCAGCTAAGCACTTTGCCGCCAAAGACCCCCAAGCAGAAGCGCCTCGAACTTGAGCAGATGGCGCTCAAGGCTTCCCGCGCCGCAAAGAACGGAAAATGTTCACGACTTCAGCGAACCGGGGCGACTTGTCTTTCAGCCATGCAGCTCTGACCCTCCTAGAAACGTCAATTACTGATGGCATTGCTAACGGCATTACCCAACTGTTAGGATGTCTTCCGAAGATAAGCCTAAGGCTGAGAATGGCGAAGAAACGAAAGAAGATAACGATCAAGCAAGCGGCGGCGCGGCTTACTGCCATAACTGAAGAGCACCTCAGAGGCTTGCCAGAAGAAGAGCAGGACTTGCGAGTGGAAATGTTTGCGCGGTCTGTCGCTACTTTTGGCCGCGAAAAGAGCGGTACACTTCCAAAGCCGCGGCGTACTGCGGGCTCCCATAAATAATCTGTAATTCCGCGATGATTCTGTCCGAGAATTCCCTTTCGTTCGCGCAACTGTTCAGGAGCACTCCGTATGACTGGAGGAGCGACAGACGTTCTCTTTCGAGCGCCAATGTCGATCGGCCTCTTGGTCAGCTTCTGTTGTTCGCTTCTTTCCTTCTCGATCTCAGCATCCTTGTAGGTCATTACTCATCCTTGCCGCCTACCGGCGAGCGCGCCCGTCCTTCTTGCGCCGCGATCTTTGTTGGTTACGCCCACGTTTTGTATCGGTAGCGATGCCTCGAAGAGATGCTCTTTTTCATTCCACAGTATTGGCACAACGACAGACTCATCTGCACGCCACTGGATGTACTTCAAGAATGACCCGACCGAAAACGTTCCTCCGCGCCTGCCCTTCTTGAACGACACAGCAAAAGCATTTCCGTCCTGTTTTGCTATCGGCCGAATTGCGAGTTTGCGTTCCTCCGCATCCCAGAGGACATGAATGTATTTCATTCCAGTTTTGGCCAGGAGGTCCCCCGCGTCCGCATTGAAGAATATGCGCCCTCCCCGAATCGTCAATTGAGGAGAACCGAATTTGTGAGCCCTATTCTTAAATAGTTCGTATCCCATGGTAACGCCAGTGAGGATACACTAGGGGATACACGGGAGGCAACCAATAGATACACTGTGGGAACCGATTCTGGATTGTCATGGATACACGTAGAGAGCTACGAGAGCTGCTCCGAGCGGCTCGCTTTATCGACGGGGCCAATCGCAGGATCTCCTTGCCGCTATGGCCTCCTTGACTTGCGTTGCGGGCGTCGATAGACTCGAAGCGTTCTTGGTAGAGGTGCGGAGGCCATAAGTAGCGCGGCCGAAGTTCCGAGCAGCTTCGGAGGCTCGCGCGAAATGGGCTGGCAGTAGACTCCGCCGAAATCGTCCGGCTGACTGCGGCTGGCACGGTTGGGGGATGAGCTGAAAGGCTCGTCCACTGTCATTCGCCGCGGCGAATGGAGCGCTATCGAGGAGCGAAGACACACGAGTTGCGCCTCTCGCGTATCCTTCCTTCTCTTTTCGTTCCAATCCCTCGCAGCGAAAATTTTCACCCGGATCGAGCAGCATTGCAGGCATAAATATCAGGCAGGGCCATGAACGTTTTCGAGCTGACGCGCGCGCTGGTGGATATCGAATCGATCACGGAGAATGAAGGCGCGGTCGCCGCGTTCCTGCACGACCATCTCGCGAAGATCGCGGAGCGCACGGGCGGGCACGTCGAGCGCATGGACGTCGAGCCGGGCCGGTTCAACGTGCTGGCGTGCTGGGGCAAGCCGTTGGTGACGCTCTCGACGCACATGGACACGGTGCCGCCGTTTTTCGCGTCGCGCGACGATGGAGAATTCATCTGGGGGCGCGGCGCCTGCGACGCGAAGGGCATCATCGCTGCCATGATGGGCGCAGCGGAAGAACTGCTCGGCGAAGGCCGGTCGAATTTCGGCTTGCTCTTCGTCGTCGGCGAAGAGCGCAATAGCGCGGGCGCGGCCGTGGCCGCAAAATCGCCTCGCGGCTCGCGGTTCCTGGTGAATGGCGAGCCGACCGAGAATAAACTGGCGCTCGCGTCGAAGGGCACGCTGCGCTTCGAGCTGATTGCGCGCGGCAAGATGGCGCACTCGGCGTATCCGGAGCTGGGCGAATCGGCGATCGAGAAATTGCTCGACGCGCTCGAAGCGCTCCGGCGCGTTCCGTTGCCCGAGGACCCGCTGCTCGGCCGCTGCACGATGAATATCGGCACGATTTCGGGAGGCCGCGCGCCGAATGTGATTGCGGACGCAGCGAAAGCGGAGATCCTGGTGCGGCTCATCGGCGATGCAGCGCCGGTTCGCAAGGCGTTCGCGTATGCCGTGGGCGCGCGCGCGGAGTTGAAAGAAGTGCTGTGCATTGCCGCCGATCCGATTTCAGACGGTGGATAGCCTGCCGACGACCGTGGTTTCGTTCACCACGGACGTGCCGATGTTCGGCAAAAGCTGGGGCGAGCCGCTGCTGCTTGGGCCGGGCAGCATTCACGTGGCGCACACGGAGAACGAGCGAATCGCGAAGAAGGACCTTTCGGAGGCGGTCGGCATGTACGCGGAACGTGCTGCGGAGGCTCCAGGCGTGAATCTCGCGATCGTCGGCTACGGCAAAATGGGGCGCCTGATCGAGCAGCTCGCGCCCGAATACGGATTCGACGTGAAGCTGCGGCTCGATATCGACAACAATGCGAAGTTCGAGGGCATGACGAAAGAGAATTTTCGCGGCATCGACGCAGCGGTCGAATTTTCCACGCCCGCGACTGCCATCGAGAATATCGAGCGGCTGGCGCGGCTGGGCGTGAATTCGGTCATCGGGACGACGGGATGGCTCGCCGACCTCCAACGGGCGCGAGCGGCGGTCGAGCGCGGCGGGACGGGTCTCGTCTGGAGCGCGAATTTTTCGGTGGGCGTGAACATTTTTTCGCAGATCGTGGCCGAGGCGGCGCGGCTGATGGCGCGCCAGCCCGAATACGGCGCGTGGGCGTGGGAAATTCATCACGCCACAAAAAAAGATGCGTCTTCAGGCACGCTACTCGCGCTCGTCGAGCAAATGAAAACAAACGGCTACGACCGCCCAATCAATACGAGCAGCAGCCGGGTGGGCACGGTTCCCGGGACTCACGAAATCGGCTTCGATTCAGCCGCTGATACGATCACGTTGACGCACACGGCGCGCAGCCGCGAAGGTTTCGCCCGCGGCGCACTGCGCGCCGCGCGCTGGATCGCCGGCAAAAAAGGCTTCTTCGATTTTCGCGACATCGTGAACACCTTGGAGTGAAGGTGGAAGGTTTAAACGTAGCGCTGGCTTGCCCTGACGAAGGGTCGCATTGGCGAGGGATGAGGAATCTCGGCGCCGGAACGGCGGAAACCTCGGTTGATTTTGTTTCTGGGCGCGCGCATCGAAATCACGGCCCGCAATGAGCGATCGCTTGTAAGGCAAGGAGGCACGCAATGTTGTTCACAGGATGCGGCACAGCGCTGGTCACTCCGTTTCGGCAGGACCTATCGCTCGACGAAGAGGCCGTGCGGCGGCTCGCGCGGCGACAGGTGGAAGCGGGAATCAATTTCCTCGTCCCCTGCGGGACCACCGGCGAAAGCCCCACGCTTTCAAAGGCTGAGCTGCGGCGCGTGGTCGAAATCGCGATCGAAGAGGCGCGGCGCGGCAAGATCCGCGTGGTGGCCGGCGCCGGCGGCTACAACACCGCCGAAGTGATCGAGCGCGCGCGCGAATTACGAAGCGATGGGCGCGGATGGAATCCTTTCCGTCAGCCCGTACTACAACAAGCCGACGCAGGAAGGGCTCTACCAGCATTTCAAGGCCATCGCCGCGGCGATTTCGCTGCCGATCATCCTCTACAACATTCCGGGGCGCACCGGCGTGAATATCGAGCCCGCCACGATGCGTCGCCTCGCGGAAATCGACAATATCGTCGGCGTGAAGGAAGCGTCGGGAAACATCTCGCAGATGGCGGTGGTGCTCGATATCGTGCCGGACGATTTCGTGGTGCTTTCGGGCGACGACGCAATCACGATCCCGCTGATGTCGCTCGGCGGGCGCGGCTTGATTTCCGTTTCGTCCAACGAAATTCCGGCGGAGATGACGCGCATCACGCAGCTCTGCCTCGCCGGCGATTTCGCGGGCGCGCGCGAAATCCACAAGAAATATTTCCGCTTGCTGGAGGCCAATTTCATCGAGACGAATCCGGGTCCGGTGAAGGCGGCGATGGGTCTATGGGCTTGCTCGATCCGCATTTCCGGCTGCCGATGGTGCCGCCGAAGCCCGAGAATCTCGAAAAGATCCGCGGCGCGCTCGAAGCGGTCGGGCTGGTGCAGAAGGTCTATGCCGCCCGCTGAGATGAAGAGCGAGATCGAGCGCCTCTTCGACGACAATCCGGCGAGCTACACCGAAGAGCACCGGCGCCTGTTTCAGCAATTCAAGGACGCGCTGAATTCGGGCGAAATCCGCGCGGCCCAGCCGAATCCCGCGAGCGCGACGGGATGGTCCGTGAACGCGTGGGTGAAAAAGGGCATCCTGCTCGGATTCCGGATGGGCGCGATCGTCGATATGTCGATCGATGCGGCGCGCCAGCCGTTTTTCGATAAATCCACATACCCGGTGAAAAATTTCAGCGCTTCGTCGGGCGTGCGGATCGTACCCGGCGGCTCGAGCATTCGCGACGGCTGCTACGTCGCGAAAGGCGTCACCTGCATGCCGCCGATGTACGTCAACGCGGGCGCATACGTCGACGAAGGAACGATGATCGATTCGCACGCGCTGATCGGCAGTTGCGCGCAGATCGGCAAGAAGTGCCACATCTCAGCCGCATCGCAAATCGGCGGCGTGCTCGAGCCCGTCGGCGCGCTGCCGGTGATCATGGAAGACGATGTGCTGATCGGCGGAAACTGCGGCGTCTACGAAGGCACGGTTGTGAAGCAGCCGCGCCGTGCTCGGCACCGGCACAATCCTCAATCGCTCGACCCCGGTGTACGATGTCGTCACCGGCGCGGTGCACAGCGCCGGTGACGACGAGCCTCTCGTGATCCCTGAAAACGCGGTAGTCGTCGCCGGCTCGCGCGCCATTTCCCACGGCCGCGGCAAAGATTGGAATCTCTCGCTCTACACGCCGGTCATCATCAAATATCGCGACGCAAAAACCGACGCCAAGGTCCAGCTCGAAGATCTCCTGCGCTGACTTTCTCCCCGTTTATTCCACGAAAGCAGCCTCTCGAATTTACTTGACGCGCGAAAATTACTTGTATATTGTATATGTACAATAGGCAATGGTGAACGCACCCACCCTCCGCGTCGATTTGGCTTCGCCCCGCCCCGTCTACGAACAGATCGTGAGCGGCATTCGCGCGCTCCTGGTTTCAGGCGCGTTTGACGCCGGCCAGCAGCTCCCGACTGTCCGGCAGCTCGCCGTCGATCTTGGCGTCCATCACAACACGGTGGCGGAGGCGTATCGCGTGCTCGCCGAGGAAGGCTGGCTCGACTTGCGGCGCGGCCGCGGCGCCGTGGTCGTCGATCGGAAGGGACCGAAGCCAACGCCCGAAGCGCGGCAGAGCTTCGTTCGGCGCCTCGAAGAGCTGATTGCCAAGGCGATCGCCGACGGAGTGCCGCGCGTCGCAATCGCGGGCCAGATGGCGGCGCTCGCGAAAAAAGTCGAGACTGGAGGCGCGCGATGATCGAGCATTTCGGATTATTGGTTGCCCTGCCGGTCTGCGCGACGGTTCTGGTCGCCTGGCTTTTCTGGATGCTGCCGAATTGGTCGCGCCCGGGAATTTATTTCGCGGTCACCGTGCCGCCTGAATTTCGCGAAACGCCGGAGGGCCGGAGCGTCCTACGGCGCTACCGTGTGCAGGTCACGATCTACGTGGCGATCGCCGTCGCGCTGATCGTGGCCGGCGTGAGGCCGCAATGGTGGCCGGCCCTGATCGTCGGCATCGTTTGGCTGGCGTTCGGCCCGCTCGTCGCGTTGCTGATGGCGCGCGAGCGCGTGATGCCTCACGCCGTCAAGCCGTCGATGGTGCGCGAGGCCGTGCTCGCGCCGCGCGCGGCGCACCTGCCCGGCGGATGGCTGCTGCAGCTCGGCCCGTTTGCGATCCTTGCAGCGGCGGCAATCTACCTGCAATTGCATTGGAGCGAAATTCCCGACCGATTCCCCATTCACTGGGGAATCGACGGCCGGCCGAACGGCTGGTCGGTGCGGACGCCGGCAGGCGTCTACGGGCCGCTGTTGTTCGGTGCGTCGATCATCGTCGGCCTCGCTGTGCTGACGTACGGTACCTTGCGGCACACGCGAGTGCAGCGTGCGCCGGGTTCCGGATCGCTCCACGTCGATTTCCCGCATCAGGTGGCCTATTTTCTCGTGGCGGTCGAATTCTTTCTGGCCGCGTGCATGTCGGCTGCGGCGCTGCTCCCGCTGACCGGCAGTTCCGGAGTTGCGCCCATTCTCATCCTGACGGTTTTGCTGTTGGCGGCAATTTTCCCCCTCGCGCACTGGATGAACAAAACGCGCGCGCCCTTCGCGGACACGGACGCACACGCGCTAAATCTCGTGGGCGACGGCACGCTCGACGAGCACTGGAAAATGGGCGTCGTGTATTTCAATCCGCAGGACCCGGCGCTGTTTGTTGAGAAGCGATTCGGCATAGGCTACACGCTGAATTTCGGCCACGCGTCGTCGTGGCTGATCATGGCGCTGGTCCTCGTGCTGCCGCTGGTGCTCCTGCTCACCCTGCACCATTCGTGACGGCATTCGGCTCGCGGTCCTCGTCCCAAACTTTGCCGCGCCCTCAATTTGCCTCGGTCGGTTGTAGGGGCGGGGTTTCAAACCCGCCCTGCCGCGTCCGATGCTTGACGGAAACTCCACGACCCGCCACAAGTCGATTCACGGACGGGCGCCAGGACTCCGCGCTTGACAAACTCCGCCACCTATCATAATTTCGAAAGCGTTATGAAACTGCTGCGGGCGCATCACAGCCACCACCATCATCACGTGAACCCGTGCCCGCGGCGGTGTGGCTAGCTCGAAAGGTAATAGCTGCACTCATCAGCCCGCTGGCGCGGCAAGCGCCGGCGGGCTTTTTGTTTTTGCGGGGCAGCTAAATTTTTGCACGTCATTCTGAGGGCCGCGCATTTTGCGGCCCGAAGAATCTCTCTTCGGCTTCGCTGCCGGGAGAAAATTGGAGACACACGAAATGGAACTCGATTTCGAAAAGGAAAACGGGCTGATCCCGGCGATCGTGCAGGATCACGCGAATGGCGAAGTGCTGATGCTCGGCTTCATGAATCGCGAAGCCTTCGACCTCACGCAAAAGACCGGCTTCGTCACCTTTTACAGCCGCTCGCGCAAAAAACTCTGGCTCAAAGGCGAGACCAGCGGCCAAAAGCTCCTGCTGCGCGAGCTGCGCGTCGATTGCGATCGCGACGCGCTGCTCGTCCGCGCGGAGCTCGAAGGCGGCGCCGTCTGCCACGAAGGCTACCGCAGCTGTTTTTTCCGCGAGATCGATCGCGATGGCGAGGCAAAAGTTATCGCCGAGCGCGTCCTCACGCCCGAAGAACTCTACGGCAAAGGGAGCAAAGCATGAGCCGCCTCAAACTCGGCATCCCCAAGGGAAGCCTGCAGGATTCCACCGTCGAGCTTTTCGCGAAAGCGGGCTGGCGCATTTCCGTCAATTCGCGCAGCTATTATCCCGGCATCGACGATCCCGAAATCGAATGCATGATGGTCCGCGCGCAGGAAATGGCGCGCTACGTCGAAAACGGCGCGATGGACGCGGGCCTCACCGGCAAAGACTGGATTCTCGAGACGGGCGCGGACATCCACGAAGTCTCCGAGCTGGTCTATTCGAAGACGAGCCTCGGCCGCGTGCGCTGGGTGCTGGCCGTCGCGGAAGACTCGAATATCCAGACGGTGCGCGACCTCGAAGGAAAAGTGATCGCCACCGAGGCCGTGAAAATGACGGAGCGCTACCTCGCGCGCCACGGCGTAAAGGCGCGCGTCGAATTTTCCTGGGGCGCCACCGAAGTCAAAGTCCCGCAGCTCGCCGATGCGATCGTCGAAGTCACGGAAACTGGCTCGTCGCTGCGCGCGAATCACCTGCGCGTCGTCGATACGCTGCTCGAATCCGCCACATGGTTCATCGCGAATCGCAATGCCTGGGCCGATCCGTGGAAGCGCGAGAAGATCGAAAATATCGTCCTGCTCCTCGATGGCGCGATCAAGGCCTACACGCGCGTGGGATTGATGCTCAATGTGCGGCGCTCGGATCTCGACAAAGTCGTCGCCGCGCTGCCCGCCCTTCGCAATCCCACGATTTCACAGCTCAGCGATTCCGACTGGCTCGCGATCAATACCATCATCGAGGAAAAAACCGTGCGGCAACTGATCCCGAAGCTGAAAGCGGCCGGCGCCGAGGGCATCGTCGAGTATCCGCTGAATAAGGTCGTGTATTGATGCGCGTTCTGCCGCTCACGCACGCAGCCGAGGGAAAAGTGCTGGCATCGCGCCGCGCAAGCAGCCGCGACGCCGACAAAATCGCTGCGCGCATCGTCGCCGACGTGCGCCGCCGCGGCGACGCAGCGCTCTTCTCGTGGACCAAGCGCTTCGACCGCGTGTCGCTCACGCCCCGCACTGTGTGGGTGCCGCCTGCGGAATTGGCGAAAGCGCGCAAAAGCATCTCGAAAGATTTTCTCGAAGCGATCGACCACGCGGCGCGAAATATTCGCGCCGTCGCGCGCCGCCAAAAGCCGCAGGAATGGACCATCGAGGTCGAGCCCGGCGTGCGCGCCAGCCAGCGCGTGCGCGCGATCGACTCGGTGGGATGCTATCTTCCCGGCGGCCGATTTTCGCTCGTCTCGACGCTGCTGATGACCGTGATTCCCGCGCAGGAAGCGGGAGTGCGCCGCATCGTCGTCGCAAGCCCGCAGCCCGGGCCCGCGCTGCTGGCCGCCGCGAAGACTCTCGGCATCGACGCAGTGGCGCGCGTCGGCGGCGCTCAGGCCATCGCCGCTCTCGCCTACGGCACGCGCTCGATCCCGCGCGTCGATAAAATCTTCGGTCCCGGCAACCGCTTCGTCACCGCCGCCAAGCGCATCGTGAGCAATGATTGCGCGATCGACATGCTCGCCGGCCCCACCGAAGCGCTCGTCTTCGCCACGCGCGGCAACGCAAAATTCATCGCCGCCGATCTCATCGCGCAAGCCGAGCACGATCCCGACGCGATTTCGCTGTTCGTCACCACGTCGTCGCGCCTGGCTCGCGAAGTCGCGCGCGAAATCGAGATGCAGCTTGCCCAGTTGCCGAAAACGAATCTCGCGCGCCGCTCGCTCGAGAAAAATGGCGGCGCGTTCATCGCGCCGAATCTCGCGGGCGCCGCGCGATTCGTGAACCGCTTCGCGCCCGAGCATCTGAGCCTTCCCGGCGGCGAGGATGGCCTGCTCGAGCGCATCGATTCCGCCGGCAGCATCTTCCTCGGCGATTGGAGCGCCCAGTCCTTCGGCGATTACGCGAGTGGCACGAATCACGTGCTGCCGACGGGCGGCGCGGCGCGCACGCGCGGCGGCCTTTCCGTCACCGATTTCGTGAAATGCATCAGCGTGCAGGAAGTTTCCCGCGCGGGGGTCGCCCGCCTCGCGCCTGTGGTTGAGCAATTCGCGCGCGCGGAAGGTTTAGCCGCACACGCGCGCTCCGTCGAGATGCGCAAGTGAAGTCCACTGCCAAGCTCGCGATCCCGGTGCGCCGCGCGGTCGAGCAGATGCGCGCGTATCATCCGCCGCTCGAAGGCCGCACGGAAAAGTTGCGTCTCGATTTCAACGAAAATCCGATCGGCTGCTCGCCGGCTGTCCGCCGCGCGCTCGCGCGTCTCGCCGCAGCAACGATTTCCTCCTATCCCGAGCAGGAAACCGTGCGCCGCAAAGCCGCGCGCCATTTCGGCGTGCGTCCGGATGAATTGCTGCTGACCAACGGCACGGATGAAGCCCTCAGCCTCGTCGTCAACACGTTCGTCGAATCAGGCGACACGGTTCTGCTTGCCGAGCCGACGTACGCGATGTATCGATTCTATTCCGAACTCGCCGGCGCAAAAGTCGCCGCCCCGCGCTACGACGCGGAGATGCAATTCCCGTGGCAGGACATTCTGGCCGCGCTGAAAGCGTCGCCGCGCGTCTTCTTCCTTCCGAATCCAAATAGCCCGACCGGCAATCTTCTCTCGCACAGCGAACTGCGCCGCATTCTCGCAGCCGCAAAAGACACGATCGTCGTGATCGACGAAGCCTATTTCGAATTCTCCGGCGTCACGGTCATCCCGTGGATCCGCCGCCACAAGAATCTGATCGTCACGCGCACATTTTCGAAAACAGCCGGCCTCGCGGGCCTGCGCCTCGGCTGCCTCTTCGTCCACGCCGAGCTCGCCGCCAGCATGAGGAAAGCGCAATCGCCATATCCCGTGAATGTCGCAGCGCTCGCGGCTGCCGAAGCCGCGATGCAGGATCGCGCCTTCATCGCGAAGACGGTACGCGACGTTCGCGCCGGCAAAAAAGAACTCGAGCGCGGCCTCGCGCGCCTGAGCGTCCGTCATTTCCCAAGCGCCGGAAATTTCGTTCTCGCGTATTTCGGCGAACGCGCCAAGAAGATCGTCGCGGCGCTCGATCGCAAAGGCACGCTCGTGCGCGACCGCTCGAGTGATTTTGGCGGCGAAGGCTACGTCCGCATCACGCTCGGCACCCCCGCGCAGATGCGCCGCCTCCTGCGCCAGTTGGAGGCAATCGTTGGTGGTTAGAAACGATCGCGGTGACGCCCCGCGTGCGAACGCAAAACGCACCTGCTCGCAAACGCCCGTCATTCTGAGCGAAGCGAAGAATCTCTCTTCGCCGCCGAGCCATAGCGCTTCGCAGGGCGCGCGGAATATGGACTTCCGTTTAGGGTCTAAATATAGCGCCGCGGCCTTAGGCGCGGCATCGCGTGAAGGCCAAGGATGACGGCATGAGAAAAGCCAAGCTACGCCGCACCACAAAAGAAACGGACATCACCCTTAGCCTCAATCTCGACGGCCAGGGCAAATCACGTATCAGCACGGGCATCCACTTCTTCGACCACATGCTCGAACAGATCGCCCGCCACGGCGCGCTCGATCTCGATCTCACGGCGCGCGGCGATCTGGATGTCGACCAGCACCACACGGTCGAGGACGTCGGAATCGCGCTCGGCGAAGCCGTGAAGCAGGCGCTCAGTTCGAAGCGCGGCATCCTGCGCGCCGGCTACTTCCTCATGCCGATGGACGATTGCCTCGCCGCGGCTTCGCTCGATTTTTCCGGCCGCGCCTATTGCGTCTGCAGCTACAAAATTTCCGCCTCCCGCGTCGGCGATTTCCAGACCGAGCTGATGGAAGATTTTTTCCGCGCCTTCGCGCAGGCGGCGGCGGCCAATGTGCACCTGAAATTGATGTACGGCCGCTCGTCGCACCACCAGGTCGAGTCGATCTTCAAGGCGTTCGCGAAGGCGCTGCGTTTCGCCGTCACCCGCGACAAGCAACTCCGGCGCGTGCTGCCCTCCACCAAGGGCCTGCTCTAGCAGGTTTAAACGTAGCGCCGGGTGCTTTTGCCTTGACGAGGGGAGGGCACCCGGCCTCTTTTTCGGAGCCACCGGAGAAAGCGATGAGAAAAGCCAGGCAACACGAACAACATGGGGAGCCGCAAGAGCGCTTTAAGCGCCGGAGGCGCGATTGTTATTAGCCCGGCACGGAGCGGAGCAGATTGCCGGGAAAGCGGAAAGGAAGCGCCTCAGTCCCGGAGGGACGATTGATGTCCCGGCCGACGACGAGTGGGCCGGTTCAGAACCGACCGGGGTGCCATTACGGTGGTCAGCGCAGGAGAATGCCGATGAAAATTGCAATCGTCGATTACGGTGCGGGGAACTTGCCCTCGGTCGAGCGCGCGCTCCGCAAGCTCGGCGCGGAAACGGAACGCGCGGTCGAACCAAAACAAGTCGCCGCTGCAAAGGTCATCGTGCTGCCGGGCGTGGGCCACTTCGCCGCCTTCGTCGAAGGCCTGCGCGAACGCAACCTCACCGATTCGTTGCGCGCCGCCTATGATTCCGGCGTGCCGATTCTCGGCATCTGCCTTGGCTTGCAGGCGATGTTCGCGTCGAGCGAAGAGGCGCCGGGCGAGCGCGGCCTCGGCTTTTTCCCCGAGGAAGTGCGCGCGCTCCCGACGAACGTGAAATCCCCGCACATCGGATGGAATCAGGTGCGCCTCGTCCAGGAAAGCGCGCTGCTCCGCGGAATTCCACCCGACGCCTATTTTTATTTCGCGCATTCGTATGCGGCGCCTGCTTCTGCCGCGCCCACGGTTGCGGCATGCGATCACGGTGTCTCATTTGCCGCCGTGATCGAGCGGAAAAATCTGCGCGCCGTGCAGTTCCATCCGGAAAAATCCGGCGAGACCGGCGCGCGCGTGCTGCAAAATTTCGTGGAGTCGGTCCAATGACGCTCGCGCGAAGAATCATCCCCTGCCTCGACGTCGACGGCGGCCGCGTCGTGAAGGGAATCGAGTTCGAAGGCCTGCGCGATATGGGCGACCCCGCCGATCTGGCCGCCCGCTACAATCGCGAAGGCGCCGACGAGCTCGTCGTGCTCGATATCAGCGCATCCTTCGAGGGCCGCGCCACATTTCTCGACACGATCTGCCGCGTAGCCGAACAGTTGAATATTCCGCTCACAGCCGGCGGCGGCATTCGCAGGATGGAAGAGGGCCGCAAAGTTCTGCTGGCCGGCGCCGATAAAGTCACGGTGAATACGGCGGCAGTCGAGCGCCCGGAACTGATTTCGGAACTCTCGCAACAATTCGGCGCGCAGGCGGTAGTGCTGTCGCTCGATGTGAAACGCAAGGGCGATTCGTGGGAGGCCTACACGCGCGGCGGCCGCGTGGCCACGGGCCGCGACGCGGCGGAATGGGCCGCCGAAGCAGTCTCGCGGGGCGCGGGCGAAATTCTGCTCACCTCGATCGACCGCGACGGCACCTGCAGCGGATTCGATTGCGAGCTCACGGCAAAGATCGCGGCGACGGTCCCGGTTCCCGTGATCGCATCCGGCGGCGCCAGCACCTTCGAGGATTTCCGCGCGGTCTTCGTGGAAGGCCGCGCCGACGCAGCCCTGGCCGCCTCGATCTTCCACACCGAAACGCATTCGATCGCCGCGCTGAAAAAATTCCTGGCCGAGCGCGAAGTCCCGATCCGCCTGAATCGCTAGCGGCACCGGTGGAAGCGTGGGCCTTCAGGCCCTCGAAAAAAGGGCCAGGTTGGAAGGGCTTTGAGCCCCGGGCCTTTTGGGTTATGTAGCTCACCCCGCTTTCCCGGGGTGAGGCTTTTGCCCGGTACGCTGCGCGTTGGACGAGGCCACGTGGGCTGGATTTTGTGGGGCGCCTCCAAAAGACGGATCACCCAAGCGCGGGCCGCGCGACACAATTTTAGCCCAGGCCGGAAGGCCTGGGAAAAATGGAGCAGAATCGAGAGCGCCGTAGGTGCGACACTCGACCCTCTATCGCGGCATGTAGTCATTCGAAACGCGCGACGAACCGCGAGCGGTGGTCGGAACCGGTGGGAGCGTGCGCCTACAGGCCCTCGAAAAAGCGGCAGCATGAAGGAGCTTTCAGCCCCGGGCTTCAGACCTTTGCCTTTGCAGCGGAGGGCGGCGTTCGACGCCATCAAGAGCTGCGCGCCCTTTAGGGGGTCGGACCTTCAGGTCCGACATAGGGCGTCGCGCGAAGCGCGTACCTTTGCGCTGGTTCTACTGCGGCATGTAGTGATTCGAAGCGCACAACGTAGCGCTCGCCGCATCCGTAAGAGGAGCTCGCATCCAGCGACGAACATGATCATTCCCTGCATCGACCTGCAAGATGGAAAAGCCGTGCAACTGGTCCGCGGCCGCCGTCGGGCTCTCGCCGTCGATGATGTCCTCGGCCTGCTTGATAAGTTCCGCAGCTACCCGATCCTGCATGTGATCGATCTCGACGCAGCCATGCGCAAAGGTTCCAACGCGCGCTGGATCAAGCGCCTCTGTCGCGCCGCAAAATTAAAGGTCCGCGTCGGCGGCGGAATTCGCACAGCCGCGCGCGCCGAGAGAATTCTTTCCTGGGGCGCGGAAAAGGTCATCATCGGCAGCGCGGCTTTCGAAAATGGAAAGGTCGCGCGAAAATTCCTCAAAGAGCTGGCCGCGCGCGTAGGCCGCAAGCGCGTAATCATCGCACTCGATACCGAGGGCGGCCATATCGTGGTCCGCGGCTGGAAAGAACGCCTCAAACTGCGCCCCGCCGACGTGATCCCCGAGCTCGAGCCTTACTGCTCGGAATTCTTCTCCACCTTCGTCGACAACGAGGGTACAATGAGGGGGACGGATATCGCCGGTTTCCGGCGGCTGCGCGGCGCGACGAAGTTTCCGATCACCGCAGCCGGCGGGATTCGCAGCATGCGCGAGGTCAGCGCGCTCGAAAAAATCGGCATGAACGCCGCGGTCGGCATGGCGATCTACACTGGCCGCCTGGCCTCGGAAATCACCGGAATCCAGAAAAGCGCAAAACACCCCTCCAAATCTTCAAATGGTTGATTCTAAATGACTAAAGTAATTTCGAGGCGTCCATTTCCGTCCAAAATTGCCACTTTAAGGGCTTTTAGAGGCCTTTACCGCCGCACCACACGCCGTTTCCGCGCCCATCGCAAATTCGCCTTGATAGTGTATAGTTTTTTGAGGCGCGGCCATCCTGAACGCCAGGTCGCTTTGAGCTCCAGGCATTTCAAATTGCTTTGCGCCGGATCCTTCTAAACATGAAAAAGCCATTACGAGTCATGAAGTTCGGCGGCACGTCTGTGGGCGATGCCGCGTGTATCGGGCGCGTCGCCCAGATCGTGAAGGAGGCGTCGCGCGAGGGACCGATCGTCGTCGTCGTTTCCGCGATGGGCGGCGTGACGAACAAATTGATCGAAGCCGCGAAGCGCGCCGAGGCCAGCGAACTCGACCAGGCCGCCGCGATTTTTGACGCCCTGCGCAAGCAGCACGAAACGGCCATCAATGCCCTCATCCGCGACGCGGAAAAACGGAAGCGCCTGATCGCCCATCTCGAAAAAGTATTCGGCGAAGGCGACCAGCTTTGCCGGGGCACGGCGCTGCTCCATGAGTTGACGCCGCGCACGCTCGACTCGCTTTCGAGTCTCGGCGAGCGCTTCTCGGCGCCGATGGTCGCTGCCGCGCTCGTCGAATTGGGCGTGCTGAGCGAATCGGTGGAAGCTATGGAGCTGATCGTCACCGACGCGTACCATGGCGGCGCCGATCCGATCATGGATCGCACGCGCTATCTTTCCGAGACGCGTTTGCGTCCGCTGCTCGATCGCGGCGTGATTCCCGTGGCGACCGGCTTCATCGGTTCGACCACGGATGGAGTTCTCACCACGCTCGGGCGCGGCGGCTCCGACTATTCCGCGACGATTCTCGGCGCGGCGCTCGATGCCGATGAAATCATCATCTGGACCGACGTCGACGGCGTGCTCACCGCCGACCCGCGTCTGGTTGGCGAGGCGGTTACCATTCCCGAAATTTCCTACCGCGAAGCGACCGAGCTCGCCTATTTCGGCGCCAAGGTGCTGCATCCGAAAACGCTGCGCGCCGTGGAACAAGCGGGCATTCCCGTTTGGATCCGCAACAGCTTCGCGCCCGAGCGCTCGGGAACGAAGATCACGCCGCGGGGCCGCAGCAATGGCGGCGGCGTCAAGGCGCTGACGGCGATCCGCGACGTTGCGCTCATCACGGTCGGCGGGCCTGGGATTGTCGGAGTGCCGGATGTGGTCGGGCGGACATTTTCGACGACGGCCGAATTGCACGCCAACGTCCTTTTGATCTCGCAATCGTCTTCGCAAAATGATATCTGCTTCATCGTGCCGATCGCGGGCGCCAAGGCCATCGTCGAAGCGCTGCGCAGGGAATTCGCGCAGGACGTGGCGCACGAGAAAGTGGAGCACATCACGCTCGTTTCGAATATCGCGATCGTGGCGGTGGTCGGAGAGAACATGCGGGGCACGCCCGGCGTGGCCGCGCGCACGTTCAGCTCCGTGGGCCGCGAGAACGTGAACATCATGGTGATCGCCCAGGGATCGTCCGAGACGAATATTTCATTCGTCGTTTCGGACGGCGACATGAAGACGGCGCTCTTCGCCGTTCATCGCGAGTTCGAACTCGGCGCGCGCGTTCCGGTCGAGTCCAAAGTAACGGTTTCCTGAACGATGGTTAAGGTCGCCAACCCGGTCGAAAAAAAGACCGAGAAGGCCGAGCAGCGGTGCGTCAATCGGGATTGCGGCGCGCGCTACAGCCTTCGCGAGCGAATCTACGTCTGTCCGAAATGCGGCGAAACGCTCGAGATCGATTGCCATCTCATCCGGCCCAACGATCCCTCCGCGACGCGCGAACGCTGGGCCGCCGCGAAAGCAAATCCCAAGCTGCCGCGCGACGCGAGCGGCGTCTGGCGCTATCAGGAGATGCTGCCGTTTGACGACGACGCTCCCTTCGTCACGCTCTTCGAAGGCAATACGCCCCTGCTGCAGGCTCCGCGCTCCGCAAAATACTGCGGCCTCGCTGCTCTGCGGCTGAAGCATCAGGGATACAATCCGACGGGCTCGTTCAAAGATACGGGCATGGCCGCGGCGATCACGCAGGCCGTGATTTCGGGCGCGCGCACGGCAGTTTGCGCGAGCACCGGCAATACGGCGGCGAGCCTCGCCGCCTATGCGGCCCGCGCGGAACTTCGAGCCGCGATCCTGCTGCCGCGAGGGCAAGTGTCTGCGGCAAAACTTGCGCAGAGCCTCGACTACGGCGCACTGGTGCTCGAGATCGACGGCAACTTCGACGATTGCATGCGCCTGATCCAGGAGCTGGGCGACGATCCTTCGATCTACGTCGCGAACTCGATCAATCCGTTTCGCATCGAGGGGCAGAAGACGGTTGCGTTCGAGCTGATGGAGCAGTGTTCGTGGCGCGTGCCGGACCACGTGGTGGTGCCGGGCGGAAATATGGGCAACAGCACCGCGCTCGGCAAAGGCTTTCAGGAACTCCTCGATATGGGGCTGATTCGCCGCCTGCCGAAACTGAGCGTGATCCAGGCGGAGGGCGCCGCGCCCGTCGCGCGCCTCTTCGCCAAATTAAATCCGGCGCAACGGGGGGGCGAAGAGGAGCTGCCCGAAAAGCTGGAGCCTGTCGAAAATCCGAATACGCTCGCGACCGCAATCAAGATCGGCGCCCCGGTTTCATGGAAGAAAGCGCTGCGCGCCGTGGTGCGCTCGCACGGGCAGGTGATCGCAGTGAGCGAGCGCGAAATCGCCGACGCGAAAGCAATGATCGGCCGCGACAGCGTCGGGTGCGAGCCTGCTTCGGCGACCACGGTTGCCGGGATCAAGAAATTGGCCGCGTCCGGCCACATTCAGCCCGGCGAAGATGTAGTCGCGGTGCTGACGGGCCACGCGCTGAAAGACCCGGACTACACGAGCAACTACCATCGCGGGACGCTCGCGATCGATTCCGGCGCGAAGGATAGCGACACGCCGCCAAGGCCGATCGAGGGCGCGTTCCAGAACGCACCCGAGCGTGTGGCAGCCACAAAATCTGCTATTCTCGCGAGCCTCAAGCAACGCCACTAAGGAGCTCGCGACGCGTCGAGAGTTCACCGACGCCGTCGCTTGAGGATCACTCGCAGCCATGAGCCCAGCGCGCAAAAGCTCCTTCGAGGTTCGCGTCCCGGCATCCGCGGCAAATCTCGGCGCGGGATTTGACTGCCTGGGCCTGGCGCTCGAGGTTTACCTGAACGTGCGCGCGTCTCTGCTCGGGTCCAGCTCGCGCACCGTGGCGCGCAGCAGCGGCGTGCACGGCACGTCTCAGCTTCCGAAAGATCCCGAGCAGAATTTGATTTTCCGCGCGATGCGGCTCACGGCCGAGCGGGAGGGTTTTTCATTACCGCGCGTGCGCATCGCCGTGCAAAATCAGATTCCCGTCGCGGGCGGATTGGGCAGCAGCGCGGCCGCGGTCGTCGCCGGAATCGCTCTGGGATTTGCGGTTGCCGGGCGGCCGATCGACAAGGACGCGGCGCTCCGCTACGCAGCCGAAATGGAAGGGCATCCTGACAACGTCGCCGCAGCGCTGCTCGGCGGGCTGGTGGTGACGTTCACGCGAAGCGACGGAAGCGTGGTCGCGGTTCGCAAGCGCTGGCCGAAGGTGATCCGGCTGATCGTGGTGACGCCGAACCTGATGCTCGAAACGAAGAAATCGCGCGCGGTTCTGCCCGCGAGCGTGTCTCGAGCCGATGCGGTGTACAACCTGCAAAGGTCCGCGCTTTTCGTGGCCGCGCTGGAGGACCGTCGCTACGAGCTGCTATGGGACGCCATGCAGGACCGGCTGCATCAGCACGCGCGCGAGGCGCTGATTCCGGGGCTCGCCGAAGTGCTCGCGCTGCCGCGCATGCCGGGACTTCTGGGCGTCGCGCTCAGCGGCGCGGGACCAAGCGTGATCGCTCTCGCCACCGAGCGCTTCGATCAAATCGGCAAGGCCATCGCGCACTGCTTCGAGAAGCACAACCTCGCTCCGACGATTCGAAATCTGGAAGCCGCGCAAGAAGGAATTTCTTCCACGCAGAAGTACATCTCGCAGAAGTAATTGTGACGCGTCCCGTAGCGCCGGCCTTCGGCCGGCGGTTTCGTCAAAGATGGCACGCGGAAAGAGAGCCGGCGAGACGCCCTTCGACTCCACTCAGGACAACCCGGGCTATTCTAGTCAGCCCCGGGGCGATTTTGGGGGGCCCGCATCCAAGAGGAGGGAGTGAGTTATTTGGCCTGGGCGATGAGTTGGGCGACCTTTGAGGATGGGCCGACGGGCTCGACGAACAGGATTTGCTGCGAATTGAGATACATGCGGTCCGGCTCGTGGAGTTCCTTGCCGCGTTTGATGAGGATGTTGGTGGATAGCTTGGTTTCAGGGTTTGTCTGGGTGACGACGTAATAGACTTCCGTCAGGACAGGCTCCTGGCCTCCATATCCGTGGAGGTGCCCGAAATAGACGGAGCCGTTGGTGAGCAGCACCGCCTGGAAGGGAGTGGAAAATTGAACGGAGTGGTCGCGCCAGCGATCGACGGTGTGCCACAAGGCCGCGGCGATCACTACGAAACCGGCGACCGTCCAGATCAACTGGAGAAGTGCGAAACCCCTCGCGTTTCTTTTCATGGGCAGCTCCAACGCAAATCTAGACTTGTTGCGGACGCGTGCAGAATTGCCATGAGGTTCTCCGGCCTTTCAGATTCCTTGCGCAGGCGCTCTGTTCCGAAACCGGGAGCGTAAGAGGATCACGGCGACGGCGCTGAGCAGGAGCGCGCCGGTTCGCGGCCCGATTGAAAAACCGCTATGCGAGCGAGCCCACCCCACGCCGCCTAGCTCGCAATATTCCCAAACCGATCATTCCCACCGCGAGGAGGAGCAGACTCGATGGCTCGGGCACGTTGGTGCCTCCGCCTCCCCCGTAAGAACCCTCTCCTGAGCTGACGACTTCCAGTTCGAGATCTTGATTATTCAAATCCACTTCCGACCACGTAAGTCCGTTCGCGAGGGTAGGCAGCTCAAAATCCAGCCCAGCGATCCCGAGGATGTCGGTCGTGGTCATCGTGATCGGATTCGTCACAACCGTTTCGATCGTGCCATCCGTCAGATGCAGCACGTCGAACATCTCGCACACACCGGTCACGTCTGCGCATGCGGCCGATGGATCGAACCCGTTGAAAAAACTCGCATCGATTACGCTGCCGCTGTCGAAGAACGCGAACCCATTCACATTCAGCTGGCTGTACTGTCCCGCCTGCCCTCCGCCGAGCAGAAAATCGGTTGTACCGTTGTAAGCTTGCGAGTAAATACCGTTAATCGTCAACGTGCCTGGAGCGTTCACGCCGGGAGTAACGATCCCGCTATTCCCCACGCTGTCGTTCACGTTGATTGTGCCAGTGCCGTTAAGTTTGCCGCCAGTCTGGATGTCCACAATTTGCCCGCTTGCGCTGGAATTAACGGTCAGCGTACCGCCATCCATCGCGCGGAAAACGCTCGAGCCGGTCGGACTGGTGACGTTGTCTGCAAGCACGAGCGGAGTCGAGGCATTGTCAGCAACGATGGTCCCATTATTAGCGATGTCAACCGCCAGCGTGCCCCCGCCATGAATGGTTCCGTTGTTCACCAATAATCCGGACACGAGAGTCGGAAGACCACCTACGATTCCTAATGACGGGACGCTATTCAGTGTCGCGCCCGTGCCACCAGCCCCGAGTGACAAGGTGCCGGCATTTGTCACGGTCTGTTTGATACCGAGCGTGGAACCATCTGCGAGGCTGACGGTGTCGCCCGTATCAATCCCCATCTGCACATTGTCGAGCGTGGCTCCATTCATCGTGGCGAGGTTCCCCCGGACGTACCCGCCGGTGACTGTCGAGCGATCCAAGACCAACGTCCCACTCGCTTGGCCCCACAGGATGTTGTCTCCGGTCTGGATCACATTCACCCCCAGGGTGCCTCGACCCTCGCTGACGATGATTTCGCTCTCGCCCGAGTTCGAATTCACCAGCGTCCCCGGGCCGGTTAGCGTCACGCCATCGCCTAGGTTCAGCGCATTTGCTACGTTGGTGACAGTTCCCTGTACCGTAAACGTGGAGCCGTTTGCAAAGCTCACCGCGCCGGCAGAAGGAACGCCGATTTGCAGATTGTTCAGAGTGGCGCCGTTTTTCCCCGCGAGGGTCCCGAGCACAAAGCCGCCGCTCACTGTCGAACCGTCCAGAACCAGAGTCCCGCCCTCACCGATGAGGCCGCCGCTGCCTGCGGTCTGTGTCACATTGACCTGCAGCGTAGCCTCGCCGCTCACGGCCACAATCCCGGCTCCAAGCGGTGTCGGCGCCGTCGAGTTCACGAGTGTTCCGGGACCCGTGAGCGTCACACCGTTTCCCAATTTCAACGGCCCGTTGTTGGTCACAGTCACAGTCCCCTGAATCGCCAGGGTCGAGCCATCCGCGACGCTCACCCCTATGCCATAAGCCCCCATAAGAACGTTATTCAGTGTGGCTCCATTTGTTCCGGCGAGGTTTCCATCGACAGTCCCGCTGGTCACCGTTGACCCGTTGAGAACGAGCGTGCCGGATCGACCGGCGAGTTCCCCGCCTGCATTGTTCACATTGCCCGACACGCCCAGAGGACGGTTTGGGTCGGTTGCCAGGACGTTTCCCGAATTCACAAGAGCGATGCCGATGTTGCCCGCGCCTTGAATTAACTGTGTGTTGGCGAGAGTGCCGGCCCCGTTTATGCGTCCTTCGCCCACGAGAATGGTCTGCCCGCCGCTCATTTCAGTTTCGGTGGCGAGATTTATCGCACCGGAATTCGAGGAAGCATCGTTGAGCGTGAGTGCGCCCAAGGCGACGTTTGTGGTTCCGTTTAACGTAGCGGTGCCGTTGACGATGAGAGTCGTGTTGGGAGCGAGCGTGAGCGTGTCGCTTGGATCGAGGGTCAGGTTGTTGACGGTGGCGCTGACGTTCAATACGACGGTGGACGCGACAGGGTTGCCGTTGTCGATGAAGACGTTGCTCGTCGAGCTGGGCGCAGCAGTTGTCCAATTGTTGTCGGTCCAATTCCCTGAGCCGGCGTTCCACACACTGTTCTGCGCAAAGCTTGCGCTGCCCGTCAGCAAGAGAACCATGGCGACGAAAATCAGACGCGTGCTGTAGCATCGCGGCAGAGTCAGTTGCGGCATGTTCCCTCCGTCTCCCAGCTGGCCTGCCCTCACTCCCATGCGACGATCCAGAACGCGGATTTTCCTGAAGATGGCCGCAGCTGTCGACCGAAGGATTGCGGCGTTCGTACCGCTCGCTTGCCTGCCTTGAACTACATTCATAATTCCTCCGCTGGGTGAAGGCTGGCATCCTAGCAGCGCTTATGCTAAGTACAAGTAACCTAAAAGGACCATATGCCGTTGCATACGGTCGAGCGAAGGGACCTTCATGCCCCTGCGATGGCGTCCCATGAAACCGAATGATGTCGCGGGATGCGCCAGAATCATTGCCGCCCACCCCGTCATCGGCCGGCGATATGGGGCCGCGACCAAAGACTTGCCCCGCTCCTGGCTTCGCTTGCTCGGCTCGGAAGCCCTGACCACTGCCGTCTTCGAAGAGGTCGAAAAAGGCCGCGTCACACTTGCTGGCGTCGGTGTGGGGGTGTTCGTGCGCGACGCATTCATCCACGAGTTGAAGTCAGCGCCGCAATTCTGGTTCGGCCCCGAAGTTGCGATGCGCGCCCTTGGCCCAAATTCCCCGGTGCTTTCGGACCGAGAAGTTCGCGAAGCCAATTCCGGCGAAGGACTCAACGAACTCGTCTGGGAGACACTTCCCCAGCAGGATTTTGCGCAACGCAGCGAGATCTATCACTTGATGGGACGCGCCTATATCGAGATCCATCGCGGGTATCGTTTGAAGGAAATGATCACTTCGCAGGCGGAAAGCCCGGAGCGCTTGCAATGGGCCATCGACGCGGGCGGGCTCTACTGGGATCTAAAGGCCGCGCGGTATGTGAAATCGCTGAAGAAAGGAACCGAGGAATTTGTCAGGAATCCCCATATTGTCGGGATAACGCGGGAACTTGAGCGTGGCCGGCCTGGCTCTTGGGTTGGTACACTGTTTGATTATCGGCCGCCCCTTCTTTGCTTCAGCGCGAGCGAACAGCGCCTGATGGTGCGCTGCATGTCCAATAACGCGGGGACCAATTCGGCTCTGGCCCGGGAGTTGAACGTTTCTTTACCGACCGTAAAAAAGATGTGGCTCTCGATTTACGACCGCGTCGCCACAAACATTCCGGAATGGATGGCCGAAGATTCCCAATCCGCCGCTGGTCGCAAACGCGGCAAGGAAAAAAGACGCCGTCTCCTCGCCTATCTTCAGGACCACCCGGAGGAACTTCGGCCCGTGATGCGCCGCCCCAACGGCCAAAAGCGTCGCCAATCGCCGTCCGTTTTGCGTCCCTGAATTTGCGCGCATACCCCCACCCTACGCTTTCACGGAGATGCCAGGTTTCCGGGCGGCCCAGTCTTCAAATGGTGTTCTAACATACGGTAAGTCCTGATTAACGCGACTTACCAGGCGTTACTTACTAACCGCGCCACAAGGAATAATTCACTTACGATTGTTAAGACGCCAACAGGGTATATCGACCCAAAGCTTCGCTCAGTAGTTGACAGAAGAGCTATAATCCCGCCTCATGAGGCCCGAGGAGAGCGGGATCGCGCGAAGGTTCGCGCGCCGGGCAGATGCGGGGTCACCTTTGCATATGAGGGATTGACAACATGAGAAGACGAAATCGCTCGTTCCTTTTTGCGTTGCTCGTTCCAGCAGTCTTCCTCGTCAGCGCATTCGGCGTCGTTGTGGCGGCTCAGGAACAAGGATCGCAGGCGGTCAAGCAGGAGCTCTGGTCCAATCCCGCCACCTGGCCAGACCGGAAGGTGCCCCGCGCCGGGGACACGGTCACCATTGAAAAAGGCAAGGATGTGCTGCTCGACGTCAGTCCGCCGTCGCTGGGCGGCTTGCAAATCAAAGGCAAACTCAGCTTCTCGGACAAAGCCGACATCGAGCTGACCACCGAGTCGATCGTCGTGCACGGGGAACTGGAAATCGGCACCGAAGCCAAGCCCCACACGCGCAAGGCGACCATCACCCTCACCAACAATGTCCCGGGTAACGATCGCGGGATCGTGATCGCGGGCGGAACTCTGAACCTGCATGGTGACCGGACGAATTCCTGGACCAAACTCGCACGAACCGCCAAGGCCGGTAGCGCCAGGATCGAAGTATTGGATGCCAGTGGCTGGCGAAAAGGGGACGTGATCGTCCTTGCGTCGACCGACTTCGATTACGCGCAGGCGGAGAAGCGAACCATCGCCGCCATTGCCGGGAACGCGATCACGCTCGACCAGCCCCTAGAGTACATGCATTTCGGCAAAATCACGTTCGGCGTCGACGAGCGTGGTGAAGTCGGCATGCTGACGCGAAATATTCTTATCCAGGCTTCGGAGGACGCAGAACGCTCCTACTTCGGGGGGCATATCATGGCGATGGCCGGGTCTAAAATGTATGTCTCCGGCGTCGAATTGAATCGCATGGGTCAGAACATGCATCTCGCCCGGTATCCGATCCACTGGCATCTGGTCGGCGAAGGCAAAGGGCAGTACATCGAAAATTCAGCGATTCACGACAGCTACAGCCGCTGCGTGACGGTGCATGGCACCAACGACGTGCGAGTCGAAAACAACGTGGCCTACAACACCGTGGGGCACTGCTACTTCCTGGAAGACGCCGTCGAAACGGGCAACCAGTTCATCCACAACCTGGGAATGATGACCAAGTGTCATCCGGACGGCAAACCCTGTGTTCCGACAAACCTCGGTCCGTTCGGATCGGAGGGCGGCAAGAACTTCGATCTGGCCGGCCAGAGCGCCAAGGATATCCTGATCCCTTCCGACAACACAGCGTCGACTTTCTGGATCACCAATCCGGACAATATTTACCGGGACAACGTGGCCGCGGGGTCCGAGGCGACGGGTTTCTGGTTCGCATTGCCGCAGCACCCGACGGGCGCGTTCGAAGGCACGGAAGTCAGCAAGACAACCTGGCCACGTCGAACCCGGTTGCGGGAGTTCAAGGGCAACACCGCCCATTCGAACTTCGACGGGTTCATGTTCGACCGCGGCCCTCAGCCCAATGGCCATTTCCAGACCGGCGGCCATATCGCCCTGGCCAATCCGGCTGACGCGAACAGCCCCATCGTGGAGACGGTCATCGAGGATTACACCGGCTACAAGAACCGGAATACCGGAATGTGGACCCGCGGTGAGATGGACCTGTACAAGAACTTGAAGCTGGCCGACAACGGCATCGGCTACACGCATGCGTCAGGCAACTTCGGCCGTTCCCCCTTTACGTCACGGGTGGTCGACTCGCTGTTCGTGGGCGAAACCGAGAACATCGGGAACCCCAGGACGCCGGCGGAAATCGCTTACGGCCGCAGCTTGCCGGAGCCCGAACTCCCGGATTTCCCGATCCGCGGCTACGAGTTCTACGATTACCGTCATGAACTGGACAACGACACCTTCGTGAATTTCCAGGACAACGCCACCCGCAAGACCGGAGCAATCTCTTACCTGCTGTATACCAGCTTCGGAATGAGCTCCAACAACACCGTAGAGCGCGCCAAATTCATCAACGCCAAGCCGGTGTATTTCCCACCGATGGAGCATAAGTGGAGCAACGATGATTACGGCAATGGGAGCTACAAGACCGCGGTGTTCCACGACGTGGACGGCTCGGTCAGCGGTGTCCCGGACTCCTACATTCTCATCGATGACGAAGATGACGGAATGGCCATCGACGACGCCTGTGAGATCAAGCCGACCTGGAATGCCGCCGTGTGCAAGGGCGATATCGGACGCTTTGCTGTTGTCGGCCCCGACGGCAGCGGCGGTGCCCCCGGTATCCCCGGTTTCGGCGGCGCCCCTGGCGCAGGTCCTGCCAGAACCGCATCCGCCGGTCCCGGCGCAGCTACCGGTGCTGGCCCGGGCGCTTATCCTGCCCCAGCGGCAGGTCGTGGCGGTCCCGGCGCACCGTTTGGTCGGCCCAGCGGACCTCCCCAGCCGCCAGTCATTGTCAGCCGCAATGGCAAGGAGTTCACCCTAACCGGTGAAACCAACATACGCGCCGGCACGGAGATCAAGGTGACCACCGAAAGGCCGTCCGTGGCATTGCGCCTCAGCGAACTGGATAGCGGCTCGTGGGTGATCTTCGAGCTGCCGGGATTCGCCACGGCGGCCTCGGGTACGCCGCAGGAGAGCCTCGATGCGCTGCGCGAGGCCGGCGCTACCTCGTACTACAAGGGCAAGGACGCGCTGTGGGTCAAGATTGTCTCCAACGGTGAAGGCGCCCGCATTAGCGGCCCTGGCGCCGGAGGAACCAGCGTCCAGGTCAGCCGGTAAGCCGGAATTTGTAGTATGAGCAAGAGCCCCCGGCACAGGCCGGGGGCTTCCCCCACGCTGAGAACCGGCGCCTCGACACGCGAGCACGATGCTCGTTTGACCATGGTGTAAGAATCCCAACATGCTTTAGGAAGTGTAGGGGCCGAAGCTGGCCGTCACTGTGTCGCTTTCATCAGCGTTTGAGAGGATGTGCACGGCGAAGGTTTCTCCGCCGGGTTCTACGCGGATAACGATGTGTCCGGCGCGCGACTTGAGGTCGTCCGTCTTCTTATTGGCGATGCGATTCTCCTGCTTGACCAAGGTTGCGAAAACGTCGCGGTTCCCGGAGTAGATGGCTTTGGAGTAGAGCGCGTCCAGCACATTGACGGTCGGGTGCGCGGAGTCCCACGCCGGGATGACAAAGACCTGCGGCTGCAGTGCGCGAACATACCGGTCGCCATTGGAATTGAAGTAGCCATGGTGGTTAGCGACGGCGACACTGACCGGGCCGCACACTTCGGCGGCGGGAGATTCGGAGTCGCGCCAAGGATCGCGGCCGTAGTTGGTGTAGTTGGTGAGATCGCCGCCGGTGTAGTAGCTGAACTTTCCATAGCGGAGACGAATGGCGCAGGAGCAGGGATTCTCCGCGGGGTAGTCGGCAGGCTTGAGAGTCGATACTTCTGGGAAGAGCTTTCTTGTCTGCTCGCCCGTGCCGGTCCAGACCTCGCCGTTGGCAATCAGGTTGCGTATCTCGAAGCTGGGGTAGTCGGCCGATTTGTGCTGCAGGGCAAACTGGTCTTTGGAGCCGGGGCGAAAACGCTCGACTGTTTTGCCAGTCTTGATTTGCGCTTGAAGGAACGCGCGATAGTTCTTCTGGAAATCGATATCAGCAGGCACTGGATAGGTGTAGTCCGGCCATGCGCGATCAACGAACCTCTGGATCGGGACGATGGCGGCCACGTCGGAAACGCCTGTAAGACGGTACGTGCCGTCGGATGAGAGCGGACCGTCCGGCGGAAGATAGCCGACGTGATCGCCGTGCAAGTGCGTGAGCAGGAAGGTGCCAATGGTTGTAAGTCCACTGGCGTCGAAACGCCGCTTTGCATAGCGGCCGATCCACTCGCCGGGACGATGCTGGCCTGAAGGAAGCGGATCGCTGAGATATGGCGTGGCGCCATAAATGGCGCCGGCATCGACCATCATGGTGGTGCCGTCGGGCAGGATCAACAACGTACTGTTGCCGCGATTGGTGGCGATCTGGTGGATTTCAAGTATGCCTGGCATCCATGCGGGGAGGGCTTTGAAAACGGGTGCCGCAGCGCGGAGAAGCTCTGCGGGAAGACTTTCAAACGCGGCAAGAGCAAGCGAACTGAGTAGAAATCGTCGACGTGGAAGCATGGAATATAGTATGACGCCGTTTTCAGTTCTTTCATACGTAAGTCCCCATAAGAGTCAGAACTCCATCGCGACTACCCCGAGGCGAAATCGGCGCGCACTGCTTCGCCCGCGTCTGCTGCAACTACGGCGCTGCGATTCGTTGGGCTCCGGGACGGAGCGCAGGCGTTATTTCTTCAGAAGGGATGGCCAGTTCAGGATCACGGTGAAGGGCGCCTGGATATTCTGCTCCGCAAACAGAAAGCGTTGGCCGTCTCGCGTCACATCCCAATGGTTTTCGGTGACATAACCGGAATACGGTGGCGACTGGAAAAGAGGTTTGGGCACGCCGGCTCGGAACACGGGACCGCTGGAAATATCGACAGCCATCAGCATGCCGTCGGGAGCGATATAGTACAGCTCTTTCCCGTCGCCGCGCCATCGAGGCTCATTTCCTCCCGCCGTGGAAATCAACCATTTCCCGCCCGTGTTGCCGGAGGTCGCTGCGGTGGCCGGCGAAAACGTGCGGACGTAGACCTCGTTTCGTCCGGACTCATCGGAGGCGTAAGCGACCAAATGTCCATCGGGCGAGAAATGCCCATTGTCGCTCAGGGACGCCGTGCCCTCGAAAAGGAACGGTTTCTTGTCGCCCTCGAGCGGAAGCACCCATAAGTCTTCCTTTGCTCCCTTTGTCGATTGTCCAGTCGACTGATAAAGCAAAAAACGTCCGTCGCGAGACCAGTCCGTGAGCCACTTGTCATCGCTCGACTTCAGAAGAACATCCTCACCACTTACGCCGCTCGCCAGCTTCTGATAGAGATCGTATTCGCCAGCACTTTTCGATCCGTAGATGATTCGGCTGCCATCCGGAGACCATGCCCCCAGGATGGCCGACGAAGAACCAAATGTGAACCGCGTGCTGGTACCCCTCGAGAAATCAACCAGCCAGAGAGTCTCTGTAGTGGGTTTTGATGGATCATCCGAGCGACTGACAACGGCGCGAGTTCCATCGGGAGACAGAGAGATCGTGTCGTAAGCGCCCGGATCGCCGGCCGTGCCAAGTACCCGCCCCTGCCGGTCGAACCATGTGAGATGAGAAAGTCCCCCCACGCCCGTCCTGTAAACCCCCACACCGTTGGCCGAAGTCGAGAAGTAAGCGTATCGTTGGAGAGTTCCAAGCTGCTCAGCCAGCGGGACTGGCTCGCCCGTAAGTTCCAGCCGGCGCGCATCGAAAGGCTGCGCCAGTAGCACGCGGTCGCGAACGAACAAGATGTAACCGGGCCGCCCGCCGGAGGGCGGCATGTAAGCGGGCTGAGAGGTGCTGGTCAAAAGCCGTTTCAAACTTTGCTCGGCGGGCTTGGCATCCAGCGAGCCTATGTAAATCCCGCTGTTTTCAGGCGTGTCCGATCCGCGCTCGTAAAGGAAGTGGCGCCCATCGGGAAGGAAAACAGGAAAGCCGTGGAAGGTCTCCTTCCGCGACGAATCGACTAAGGTTACCGGGGTTGCGATCCCGCCATTCTCCGAAACCTGCATGAGGCCTAGGTCGCTCCTGGCGTTCCCGAAGACGATCACACCATCGGGGTTCCACGTTCCGCCGATTAAGATCCCACTCATGCCGCACAACGTCTGAGCCGGTCCGCCGGAGACATCGACCTTCTTCAACTCTCCGCCATCGCCGAATGCGATATACCGGCTATCGGGACTCCAGAAAAAAATCGAGATGTTATTCGATGAAAATTCCGCGCCGGACAAAGGGTGCGCCTCAAGTGAGTCGAGCGAGCGTATCCACAATCCGTAACGGCCATCCGGCCCCTCTGCGGCGAAGGCCAACTGGCGGCCGTCGGGCGACAGCGCGAACGGGATGGTCAGCACCGCCGTTTTCGTCTGCGGCAAGGGAATTGTGAAGCGCACCAATCCGGCCGGAGCAGTCCGAGTTTCGCCGAAGTAAACGAAGGCGAGCGATACCAAGGCGATGAACAGCAAAGCCGCAACGGACCACGGCATCACGCGACGCCAAACGGGCACTGTAGCGCCGCGCACCTGCGCGGCCTCTGGAGCGCCGGAGAGAATTTCGTCGATTGAGATGCGTGCGTCGCCGATGGCTTGTATCCGCTGCTTCGGATCTTTCTGCAAGCAGCGCTGCAACAGGACCTGAACACGCGCGGGGGTCGCCCGAGGCAGTTGCGACCAGTCCGGATCGGCGCGTATGACGGCCGCCAACGTGTCCGTAACGGTCTCGCCCGGGAACGCCATCTTCCCCGTCAGCATCTCGTAGAGCACGCAGCCGAACGCCCAGATGTCTGCGCGGCGATCCGCAGACTTGCCCTTCGCCTGCTCGGGCGACATGTATGCCGCCGTGCCTAGAAGAACTCCGGCCTGCGTGGCCATCCGGGTGAGAGTCGGAGAGTTCGAGATGTCTTCCGGCGTCATCTCGGTGTCCATTGCTTTCGCCAAGCCGAAATCGAGGATCTTGACGCCGCCGTCGGCGGCCACCTTGATATTCGCGGGCTTGAGATCGCGATGGACGATGCCCTTTTCGTGCGCGTATTCGAGCGCCTCGCAAATCTGTTTGGCGATGCGCAGGGCGTCCTCAAGGGGAATCGGGCCTTGCGCGATACGATCGGCGAGCGTTGGCCCCTCGGCCAATTGCATCACCAGGGCGTGCGTGTTTCCGGAGTCTTCCAGGCCGTAAATCGAGGCAATATTCGAGTGATCGAGCGCGGCGAGGACCTTGGCTTCGCGCCCGAAGCGGGCCATGCGCTCGGGGTCGCGCGCGAAAATGTCGGGCAAGACTTTGATGGCTACATCTCGACCGAGCTTCGAATCTCGCGCGCGGTAAACCTCTCCCATCCCGCCTGCGCCGAGCGGTTGGACAACTTCATATGGGCCAAACTTGCTACCTGAGGCGAGGGCCATTGGGTTCACGGATTATAGCCGAAAGACCGTCGGTGGCGCACAGCGCGCCGCCTCCGTTGCCCCATGCCTGCGCGCGAACCGGACAAGTGGGATGCTAGTACGTCAAACGTCCGGTTATCTGACTTGTCGGGACTTGACCCAACTGGCTGTGATAAATTCCGCCCGTATGAGGCATTTCAAGACGCTGGTTGCCGATTCGTCGTAGCCAGATCGCACCAGCCGCACCCGTTGCAGAAATGCGGCACCAGAGTTTTCAAAGGAGCGTTTTCATGCGACCCGCGTGGTTCTGCATCGCGACGATCTTTGTATTGGCGGGATGGTTTGTCTCCCCGGCGGCCATCGACGAGCCGGTTCATGTTGATTCCGGTTTAGTCTCGGGTATCGCGGGCTCGGATCCCGCTGTCCGCGTTTTCCTGGGCATCCCGTACGCCGCGCCATCGGTTGGAAAACTGCGCTGGCGCGCGCCGCAACCCGCGGCGCCTTGGGACGGCGTTCGGAAAGCCGATCAATTCGGGGCGAACTGCATGCAGCCGGTCTTCCGCGGCGCGATTCCCGGGGCGAATCCGCCCAAAATGAGCGAGGACTGCCTCTTCCTCAACGTCTGGACCGCAGCCACGGCCCGCGAGCGGCGGCCGGTGATGGTCTGGATTCATCCGGGCGGCTATCAAACCGGCTCCGGATCGAGTCGGGTCAACAATGGAGAAGCACTGGCCAAGAAGGGTGTGGTGGTCGTCACCATCAACTACCGGCTGGGCGTGTTTGGATTCTTCTCGTATCCCGAGTTGACCAGGGAATCCGAGCATCATGCTTCGGGCAACTATGGATTCATGGACCAGGTCGCCGCGCTCGAATGGATACAGAAGAACATTGCCGCATTCGGCGGCGATCCGCACCGCGTCACCGTTTTCGGCGATTCAGCCGGAGCAGCCAGCATTGCCAATCTCATGGGATCGCCGCTCGCGAAGGGGCTGTTCCAGCGGGCGTCCGGTGAAAGCGGCGCGTGGATGGGCCTTTCTCTCGCGCCCACGCGAACGCTCGCGGAGGCGGAAGCAGCCGGCGTGAAAATGGCCGAGGCGCTGCACGCGCAAAACCTGGAAGACCTGCGCGCGATGCCCGCGGAAGATTTGCTGAAGGGCGGCCGCGGCGGCGGACCCGTGATCGACGGATGGTTTCTTCCGGAAGACGTCGGAACGATCTTCGCCGAGGGCAAGCAGAATGATGTGCCGTTAATCAGCGGATCGAACGAGGACGAAGGAACATTCTTCCTGCAACCCACGACGGCCGAGAAGTTCATCGAGCGTTCGCGCGCGCGGTTCGGCGACCGGGCGGACGCGTTCCTGAAGCTTTATCCGGCGGACACGGACGAGGAAGCGAACGCGTCGCAACTGGCCGCGTTTCGCGATGAGCTGGCGTTTGTGAACCGCATTTGGGCGCGCGCGCAGGCCAAGACCGGGCATTCGAAAGCGTTTCTCTACTATTTCACGCACCAGCCTCCTCCGCCCGCCGGCGCCACTTCTCGCGGCGGCTTTGGTTCGGGCGCGACTCACGGATCCGAAGCCCAGTATATTTTCCAAAACCTGCTGCCGCCCCGCGCGTGGACGGACCTCGATCGTCAAGTTTCGGATATGCTCTCGTCGTATTGGGTGAACTTCGCGACGAACGGCAATCCAAATGGAAAGGGTCTGGCGAAATGGCCCGCCTTTAACGACAAAAAGAGCGACCGGCCGATGGTCTTGGGCGATCGAGCCGAAATTGGGCCGGCACCGAATCGCGCGCAGCTCGCGTTTTTCGAACAGCTTTACGAGAAGGAACAGGAAAGCGGCCACTGAGGCCCGGCAATTCCGTCGCCTCAGAGACGCCAAGAGTGCATGCTGAGACCAATACACCAGGAGGATTGACAATGCAATCTGTGGCGACCAGCGAGAGCAACCGCAAGCCGGCCGGAAGGAAACTGAACGTGGTGCTGTGGATCATTCAGGGCTTCCTGGCCCTTGTGTTTTTATTTGCGGGCGGCGTGAAGCTCGTCGTGCCCATCGCGGCCATGGCAAAACAGACTGGACTGCCAGGCGGGTTTCTCCGATTTATCGGCGCGTGTGAAGTATTGGGCGCGGTCGGCTTGATCCTTCCCGGCATCACGCGAATTCGGACTGGCTTGACTTCTCTGGCCGCTTCCGGACTGGTGATTATCATGATCGGTGCAACCTGGATCACGGTCGCGAAAGTCAGCATCCCCTCGGCATTGTTTCCCCTGGCAGTTGGGCTGCTCGCGGCATTCGTTGCTTACGCCCGATGGAGGTTGGCTCCGCTGCGCGAATCGGCCCGAGCTGCAACGTAGGCTGCAGGTGCTGCGTCAATCGCGACTTTGGCCCGTCGCGGCTCGCGCATTGTATTGATGTTTACGCCGCACGAATCAGCGCTGGCGGTACGACGACCTCAATAAGTCCGGTCGCCACGTTGTACACGAGGCCTGACAGAAGCCACGCGGCCGGCAATGCGGGAATCGCGCGCAGCGCAGCAACGTCGACGGCGACCGCCGCGCGGGGATCGGTGACGGCCTTTCGCTTGAGTTCACCTTCCTGGATTTGAAAATAGTGCGCCAGCTTGGCGGGGTCGGCGGCCAGGCGAGCCATGCCGCAATCGGTGTGCTGAAGCACGATGAGGTGAAACTCCCCGCCGCCTCCCGCAATCTCTCCGACAGCCTCACCGATTCGCCCGAGCAGACCCAGCTGCTCCAACAACCCCGGGGTGACTCGACCGCCGATGTTGCGCAGCACGACGGCCTCGCCGGGTTTAGTTCCAAGGACATGAGCCGGATCCGCGCGCATATCGGCGCAACCGATGATGATCGCCTTTACGTTGGGCATTGCCCGCGCAAGCGAGGGCATTAGTGTGCCCGCATCAGACTGCTGAGCAGCAAAATCCTTGTTACGTTGCAGCAAGCGATCGAGATTGTTCACGCGGATTCTCCGTGAGATTGTTCTGTTCTAACATCAGGATTGTAAAGCCTGGCGGGTCTTAGTAGAAATCCAATCGAGCTACGGTAAAGATCGGCGTTCGAGTGCAAGTGCCTATTGGCGAGCGGAGGCAGGGAAGTTTCTCATGAGCCAATCGACCGTCAGTCTGGCGTAGGATTCGGCGAGCGGGCCAGGTGTCAAATAGTGGCTCGCGCCCTTCACCCAGATCAAGTCGCGCTGCGGCGAGGCCGTCAGGCTGTCGTAAATCTGTTGAGCGTTGGGCGGGAGAGCAAGCTCGTCCTTCTCGCCGTGAATCACCAGGGCGGGAACTTTGATCTTCGCGCCGTACTTGACTGAGCTGGGCGCGCTCGGATCGCTCGGCGCTCCGAAGAAGCTGACCAGGGATCTCGCCGTTCCCATCACGGACACGCTGCCGGGAAACCAATTGTCATAGGCGACGGGTTGCTCTCCCTTGCCTTGCGCCACCAATTCGCGCGCGTGGCTGAGCGTGTCCTCCAGGCGCCGCTTGTCCGCTTCGCTGCTGCGAACTTGAAACTCCAGGTATGGCGACGGAATCGAAGCGACAAAGCCGACCGCCTTCACCGCAGGGTCGTTTCGTTCAGCCACATACTGCGCCATGCGAGCGCCGCCAAGGCTGATGCCGAGAATCGCGATCCGCGCGTAGCCCTTCGATTTCGCGTACGCGACGAAGGCGGCGATGTCCTTCACCGCGTCGCTATATTCCGCGTAGGCGTTGTTGTACGAGGCGCGCATATTGCCTAGCAGGAAAGCGTAGCCGTTGTCCGTCAGCGCTGCGGCAAGAGGGGAGTAATCATGCGCCGGAAACAGAGCCGCGCCCGTCGTGCCCCCAGGCACCATGACGACCAGCGAATCGCCGGCCTTCTGCGGCTCCCACAGCAGGCCGTTGAGCGCAACTTTATCTTCGGCCTGGATCAGAATCAGATCCAGCCGGCTTTGCGACCGCGCAATCGGAGTGGTTGCCATGGCGGAGACTATATTCCAGTCCCGCTCGTCCGATCAAGCATGGGTCTGCCGAAAGGCGTGGAGTTTTTCAGAACCAGGTGCGCGATTTATATTGCCGGTACTCGTCGCCGAATCTCGCCTCGAGGACTTTTCCTTCCTGGCGTGCTCGATAGATCTGCAACGGAATGAGCAGGACAAGGAGCCAGAGATAGAGCGGTTGGTCGATGTAGAGAAAGATCCCCGCGACTGCCAGACCTCCGAAGAGGTAAATGGGGTTGCGAATTCGAGAATAGAGGCCGTGAGTGACGAGGGCCTGAGCCTTCGGGCGGACGGAGAAGGAGCCGCCTAGTTCGATCCGGGCCAACACGAGAAGCGCCACCGATGGCAGCCCAATCACCGCGCCCGCAATTCGCGTGGGAGTCCACGGCAGGCTGCCGAAGTGGATTCCCAGGAAGATCGTCACTACGAGAGCGAGAACGAGTGTGAGGATGTTCGTTTTCATCTTCCCCAACCTCTTGGCAGGATCGAATCCGTGTGATGCTACGCCATCCGATCCGCAAATGGACACGGTCTCTTTTGGTCAGCGCCCGATTGACGAGAGGAGCCGCTCACCGACTGGATACGTGAGGCGTTCGATTTCGCTCCAGAGATGGGCCGATCCCAATATTTTAGCGCGCCAGTAAGAGCGATAGGCTTCTCTCGCTCTTATTGATTTCCGAGGGCCAACGGCTGATAGAGTATCTCCGGTGAAGCAGCCCCAATCGAGGGGGGCCACCATGAAGCGACTGATGTGTTCAGCGATTTTTCTGATCATCGCCCTGCCTGCCTTCGCGCAAGGCCCGCGGGGTTTCGTTGGTACCTGGAAAAGCGATCCGGGCACCCCGACGATGACGCGCAAGCTGGCGCTCGACGGCAAAGTGATCGTCATGACTGAGTTGCAGCCCGGCCGCAACGGCGGTCCGGAACTGACGATTATTCGCAAGTACCCGACCGACGGCAGCGAAGTCAGCATGGACACCGGGATGTGGGCCGGCGCGAAAGCCACCGGCAAGATGGAAGGCAACGTTTTGACCGTCGATACCACCATGGCGAACGGCCGGAAGTTTCACGATGTCTGGACGCTTGCCGAGGATGGCAAACACTACACCAACGACATGGTGATCAGCGGGGGCGGGACTCCACATACCGTCAAATTCTCGTTCACAAAACAGGATTAGAGTCGCGTACGCAAGAACGCTACCAGTAGATCTTGCCGGTAAGCCCGGCGATTGCGCCCCACTGGTCGTCAGGACTGGCGGTTTCTTCGGCGCGCAAAGGCCCAGAGCGATCCCAGTCCGCCAGCCAAAAGAAGCAGCGAACTCGGCTCCGGCGTGCTGGCCGGTGGTGGACCGACGGGCGGCGTTGACGATCCGGACGGACCTCCGCCCGGGTAGACCGGGAAGTAGACCGGTGGGATCGTCGAGCCCATGGGGCCGCCGGGGGAACCGCCGCCCGGCGGAATCAAAGGCGCGCCAACTCGAGGAATCTCATCGGGCAGATAGTTGCCGGCGAGAAGCTCTGGGCTTGCTGCGGGCTCCTGAATCGGCGCCGGCGAGTTCAGGGCTTCGGCGGAAGGCTGCGCCGCGGAGGTAGGCCCGGCGGCGTGATCCGAAAGGCGGTTGCCGCAGCGGGTTCGCGCCAGGTGCGTTCCGTCCGTAATCACTTCCTCGCCCTTGCGGAGCTTGAGTTCCCGGTTCGTCCAGAAGACATGGTCGCCGAGGCGATAGGAGACGTACTCCATACGGTCGCTATCGAGGCGAATGACGCGCGCTTTAGCGAGATCGAAATCGGCGTAGTGATGTGCCACCACCGGGTCGTGCTCGATCGCGCTGCTGAGTTCCTGTGCGCTGTAGGCGCCGCCCGGGATCACCGAATAGGGATACAACGGGCGGACAGGCAGCTTCGCACCGGATTGAGACGCGATGAGGCTTTCACGCACTTCCGCAGACTGGGATGACAGGCGCGCGGACGGACCTGGGTGATGAGGTTCTGTATCGCGTCCAATAAATGGTAGGGCTAGAAGTACCGGGACGCACGCGATCAGCAAGGCAATTCGCAGGTTACTGCTAAGAGGACTGCCCCTTAGGAACAATCCCTCAACGATTGCTTCGAGCTTACGCATCAATTTTGGTTCCTACGCATATCCGACGAGGCCCCAATGAAGAGAACAGAGCAATTGCCGTGCCAGTGAAGGGTTTCATTGTCCCTTTTGCTCCAGCGCTTTACGAAAACACGTTGCACGCCACGGGAAGGCCGATACACGGCTGTGGAAACGGTCTTCCGGCCTGCATTCATTTGGTACGGCATATTTTAGTAAGCAGTTGAGCTTTATGAAAACTTCAGGCGAGCATCAGCGAGAGGAGGGTTCTCACAACGATGCAATTGCCTTAGTAGGCGAGCCGTCCCCGAGACGAATCGCCCACACCCAACAAAATCTATCTAATCTGAGTGCTCCTCGCCTGCCGCAGACGAAGACTTTCCGCGAGTTCCCTGTGCCACTTCCAGAACATCACGCCAAGCGCGGCCACCGGCGCGAGCACGCACAAAACCGACCCCAAGATCACGATGAGCAGCAGGAAGAGGTTGAGCAGGGCACCCATCATGGGATCATCCGGCAGATGGACAACTCGAACCCGGCAATTCTGGCGCACGCGCCCCACCTGCGTCAAGCACAAACGCTATCGGCCTGGCCTGACGACGGCCCGCGCGATGAAAGAGCCTCCTTCAGTTTGACGAAACCTACAGCGGGAGACGGCCATCGAACCTTAGTGGGCTTCGCTGGGATTTTGGATTCGCCGTCCGACTGACGTCATCTCGCTGTTCGCGCTACCTGCGACACTGCTCGCTTTGCATAGGCTTTGCGCCGATGCGCCCGCTCCGGGATTTCGCTCCGCGCGTGCGATAATACCGCGGGGCGATTCGGGAGAAGTTGGCTGAGGCGACCGGCCTATGGCCGCCTCTCAGTAGGATTTTAGGAGTTGTGGATCGATGTGGATTGTTCGACTCGCTTTACGCCGTCCCTACACCTTTGTGGTTGCGTCGATCCTGATTTTGATCCTGGGCGTGGTTTCGATCTCCCGCACGCCCGTCGATATCTTCCCGAATATCGACATTCCCGTAGTCAGCGTCTTGTGGCAATACACAGGCCTATCGCCCGAGGAAATGTCCGACCGGATCGTCTACAACTATGAGCGCTCGCTGACGACGACGGTCAACAACATTGAGCACATCGAGTCGCAATCGCTGAATGGCCGCGCCATCGTAAAGATTTTCTTCCAGCCGGGTGTGAATATCGGCGACGCGATCGCGCAGGTGACGGCGATATCGCAATCCTCGGTCCACTCCATGCCTCCCGGAACGCAGCCGCCCTTCATCATCCAGTACAACGCTTCGACGGTTCCCGTTCTGCAGCTGGGCATTTCAGGCCAGGGGCTTTCCGAGCAGGAGCTGGGCGACCTTTCCCAGAATTTCCTTCGCGTCGGGCTGATCACGATCCCGGGCGTCGCGGTTCCCTATCCCTACGGCGGAAAGCAGCGCCAAGTCCAGGTGGATCTGAATACGCAAGCGATGCAGGCTCAAGGGCTGTCGCCGGTCGACGTCGAAACCGCGATTGCCGACCAAAACCTCATTCTCCCGGCGGGCACCGCCAAGATCGGTTCCTACGAATACCAGGTGGACATGAATGGGGCGCCGCAAACGATCGAGGAACTGAACAATCTGCCGGTGAAGCAGGTGGGAAACTCGACCATCTACATTCACGACGTGGCCAACGTTCGCGACGGCTTTCCGCCGCAAACGAATATCGTGCGCGTGGACGGAAAGCGCGCGGCTCTGCTCTCGATTCTCAAAGGCGGCGACGTCTCGACGCTGGACATCATTTCGGACGTGAAGAAGCTGCTGCCGACGATCGAGGCGGGGCTCCCGCCGACATTCAGAGCCCAGCCGCTTTCCGATCAATCCATATTCGTGCTGGCCGCGATCCACGGCGTGGTGCGCGAGGGAGTGATCGCCGGATGCCTGACGGCATTCATGATCCTCGTTTTTCTCGGGAGCTGGCGCAGCACGCTGATTATCGCCGTGTCGATTCCGCTCTCGGTTTTGACTTCGCTCATCGTGCTGAGCGCGCTGGGGCAGACCATCAACATCATGACGCTCGGCGGGCTCGCGCTGGCCGTCGGCATTCTTGTGGACGACGCCACGGTGGAAGTCGAGAACATCAACCGCAATCTGGACCAGGGCAAGGAAATTATCCAGGCGATTTTGGACGGCGCGTCGCAAATTGCGGTGCCCGCCCTGGTATCGACGCTCTCCATCTGCATCGTTTTCGTGCCGATGTTTTTCCTTTCCGGAGTGGCCAAGTATCTTTTCGTGCCGCTGGCGGAGGCCGTGGTTTTCGCGATGCTGGCTTCCTACCTGCTGTCGCGCACGCTGGTGCCCACGATGGCGCGCTATCTGCTGCTCGAGCGGACGGAAGAAGAGCGCAAGGAGCTTACCGAGAAGTCGCGAAATCCGTTCGTGCGGATGCAGGCGCGATTTGAAACCGGCTTCGAACATTTTCGCGAGCGCTACCACGGGCTGCTGCGCGCCGCGATCCGTCACCAGAAATTATTCGCCGTGTGTTTTTTATCGGCCTGCGTCCTGTCGTTCGCGCTGGTTCCCATGGTGGGCCAGGATTTCTTTCCACACGTCGACAGCGGAGAATTCAGCTTCCACCTGCGCGCGCCGACCGGAACGCGCATCGAAGAGACGGCCGCGCTCTGCGATCGCGTCGAAAACGACATTCGATCCCAGATTCCGCGCAACGAGCTCGTCACCATCATCGACAATATCGGACTTCCGTACAGCAGCATCAATTTGTCGTACAGCAACTCGGCGCCGATCGGGACGGGTGACGCCGACATTTTGGTCGAACTGGCGCCGAAGCACCGTCCCACCGAGGAGTACGTTCGCGAATTGCGCGTCAAGCTCAACCGGGACTTCCCCGGGGTGCAGCTCTACGACATTCCGACGGACATGGTCAGCAATATCCTGAACTTCGGCTTGCCGGCGCCGATCGACGTGCAGATCGCGGGCAGAGACCTGCTGGCCGACCGCCGGTTTGCCGACAATCTCCTGAACCAATTGAAAATCGTGCCGGGAATCGTGGACCTGCGCATCCAGCAGCTCTTCAACGAGCCGCGATTGCACATCGATGTGGACCGCACCAAGGCTAAAGAGATCGGTTTCAACGCCGCGAACATCGCGCAGAGCCTGCTCATTTCCCTCAGCGGAAGTTTCCAGACCGCCCCTGCGTTCTGGCTCGATCCGCGGAACGGCGTGAGCTACAACATCTCCACGCAGACGCCGGAATACCGGAACGATTCGCTTCAGAAACTCGAGAACATCCCGGTGACCGGCCCGGGCACGAGCCAATCGGAGATTCTGGCCAGCCTGGCTTCTTTCAGCCGCGGCTCCGAAATGGCCGTCGTTTCGCATTACAACGTCGAGCCGGTGATCGATATCTTCGGCGCCGTCGACGGACGCGATCTCGGTGGCGTGGCGCGGGATATCGAGCCGATCATCGATCGCAGCCGGAAGGAATTGCCTCGCGGCTCGCAAATCAAAATCCTGGGCCAGATCAATACGATGAACCAATCGTTCATCGGCTTGCTGTCGGGCCTGGGATTCTCGATCGTCCTGGTTTACCTGTTGATCGTGGTGAATTTCCAATCGTGGCTCGACCCGTTCATCATCTTGATGGCCTTGCCGGCGGCGCTGGCCGGAATCGTGTGGTGCCTGTTCGTCACGGGAACGACGATCAGCGTCCCCGCGTTGACCGGCGCAATCATGTGCATCGGCGTGGCGACGGCCAACAGCATCCTGGTGATCAGCTTCTCGAAGGAAAAGCTGCAGGCCGGAAAGACGGCGGCGGAAGCCGCGCTCGAAGCCGGGTTCACGCGCTTTCGGCCCGTGCTGATGACGGCGCTCGCCATGATCATCGGCATGCTGCCGATGTCGCTCGGGCTGGGCGAAGGCGGCGAGCAAAACGCGCCGCTGGGGCGCGCCGTGATCGGCGGCCTGGTGTTCGCCACGGTGGCCACGCTGTTTTTCGTGCCCGTCGTATTCAGCCTGGTGCACGGTTGGCGCGAGGAAGAGTAGAGTTAACACGCGGGATTTCCAGGTGAAACGGACGCATGCCAATTGCCGTCTATTCATTTATATAGAGAAGAGACAAAGAAGACATGGTTGATAGGCAGGAGGGTGGCGCACCGGGTCCGAATGCGCCCCCGCACGGAGCTGGACAGACAGGATCGAAACACGGGTGGTTGATTGCGGTCGTCGCGCTGCTGATTGTGGCGGCCGTCGTGATCGCCGGCATTGTGCCGCGCCTCAGAGCAAGAGCCGCACTGCGCACCGCGACGTACGAAAACTCGATCCCGACCGTCAACGTGATACACCCGAAAATGGGCGCGCCGCAGAACGAGATCGTGCTCCCGGGAAACATCCAGGCCTTCAACGATTCCCCAATCTACGCCCGCACGGACGGCTATTTGAAAAAGTGGTACGTGGATATAGGCGCCCATGTGAAGGCCGGCCAGTTGCTCGCGGAAATCGAAACGCCCGAGGTCGATCAACAGCTCGATCAGTCGCGCGCCGACCTGAATACGGCGCAGGCCAATCTTCAGCTCTCTCAGATCACGGCGGAGCGTTATCAGGGGCTGGCGCAGAGCGACTCGGTGTCCAAGCAGGAGGTGGACAACGCCACGAGTGATTTCGCCGCCAAGAAAGCGATGGTCGCATCGGCGCAATCAAACGTGAAACGGCTCGAAGAATTACAGTCTTTCGAGAAAATCTACGCGCCGTTCGATGGGGTGATCACGGCGCGCAACACCGATATCGGCCACTTGATCAATTCCGGCGCCGGCTCACCGGCAACGGAGCTCTTCCACATCGCCGCCGTGCAGGAACTGCGCGTCTACGTCAACGTCCCGCAGCAGTATTCGGCGTCGGCCAAGCCGGGGCTGAAGGCTGACCTCACGCTCCAGGAATTTCCGGGCAAGCGCTTCCCGGGCACGCTGGTGCGCACGGCCGACGCGATCGATCAGGCCTCGCGAACGCTCCTGGTGGAAGTGGACGTGAACAACCGCACCGGCGAACTCCTGCCGGGCGCCTACGCCGAAGTGCACCTCCAAGTGCCATCCGGCTCGCCAACCTACATTCTGCCCGTCAGCGCGCTGATCTTTCGTTCGGCCGGCCTGCAAGTGGGTACGGTTCGAGGCGGCGACAAAGCGGCGCTAGTGGACATCACGCTGGGCCGCGACATGGGCAACGAGGTCGAGGTCGTCTCCGGCCTCAACGCGGGCGATTCCGTGATCGTCAATCCGCCCGATTCGCTGATTTCGGGCGAGACGGTTCGGGTCGCACAGGAGAATGCCTCGGAAGGCGGGGCCGAGTAATCCGTAGCAATTCGTAGTACTCTCTCGGTTGAAGCAAGCTTGAAATCGACAAGTTTGAAGGAAACAAAGGGGGAATGAAACTTGAGGAGGAAATCAATGAGGCGATTTTGTCAGGGATTGGCAATTGCGATCGCGCTGAGCGTCGCATTGCTGTTTGTTGTCACGGGCGTGGAACGAACCGCCCATGCGCAGTTCGCCCCGCCGCCATCGCACCCCGTGGACCCGAACGCGAAGGCCGGCACTCCGGGCGTGTTTCAGGATTACACCTCTGAAACGCCGGGCCACATGCATCACATCACCGCCAAGGATCTGCCGGACCCGTACGCCACGAAATCCTCCGCCGTTTTCTCGCGGCCGATTCCGCGCGGTGACCTGTGGCCCAAGGCGCCCGAGGGCTTTAAGGTCGAGCTTTGGGCGGAAAGCCTGAAGGGCGACGATGGCAAGCCCGTCTCGCCTCGGACGATCATCACGGCGCCCAATGGCGATTTGTTCGCCGCCGCCCAGAATCAGGGCGAGGTTCTGGTCTTCCGCGCCGGACCCGACGGAAAAATGGCTCAGATGTCGGTCTTCGCTTCGAAGCTGAACCTTCCCTTTGGACTCAGGTTTTATCCGGCGGGCCCCAACCCGAAATATCTATACGTGGGCGACACGAACGCCATCCTCCGCTTTCCTTACTCGAATGGCGACCTGAAGGCCACCGCTGATCCGGAAACCGTGGTGGCCAATTTGCCCGCTGGACCCAACCACTTCTCGCGAGGCGTGGCTTTCTCGCTCGACGGCAAGCGGATGTTCATCTCGGTGGGTTCGCACTCGAATGTTCCTCCCGCCACCGATCCCGATCCCGACCCGCTCGAATTCCATCGCGCCGATATTCTCGTCGCGGATCCCGACGGTAAGAACCTTCAGGTCTATGCCACCGGCATTCGCAACGGTTCCGGCCTCGCGGTGAATCCTACGACCGGAGAATTGTGGACTTCGGTGAACGAGCGCGATGAGATCGGCGACAATCTTCCGCCTGATTACATCACGCACGTGCAGGAGGGCGGCTTCTACGGCTGGCCGTGGTACTACATGGGCGGGAATCAGGATCCGCGCTTCCCGGGAAAGCATCCCGATATGAAGGACAAGGTGATCGTGCCCGACATTCTCCTGGAACCGCACGATGCTTCGCTCAATATCATCTTCTACGAAGGCAAGATGTTCCCCAAGCAGTACAAGGGACAACTCTTTGGGGCCGAGCACGGTTCCTGGAATCGCTCCGTGCGAACCGGCTACGAAGTGATCATGGCGCCGATGAAAAACGGCCACGCTCTCGGATCCTACGAGGACTTCCTCACCGGCTTTGTCAACGACAAGGGCGAGTGCTGGGGCCGCCCCGTAGGAGTGACGGTCGCGAGCGATGGCGCCTTGATGGTGACCGATGACGGCTCGAACTCGATCTGGCGAATCTCTTACAGCAAGAAATAGACAGCCAGTGCGCCACATCGTTCGACCGGATCGTTTGCGTAGATGCATCCGCCGTGCGGCGGCCCTGATCGCACTGGGGCTTCCGCTCGGCGGCTGCACGGTCGGGCCGAAATACGTTCGGCCGCCGGACGAAGCCCCGCCTGCGTACAAGGAAGCCGCCAGCCCCGGCTTCACCACCGCGCAGCCGAGCGACGCTCTCGCCAAAGGCAAGTGGTGGGAGATTTACGCGGATCCCGAACTCAATTCCCTGGAAGAACAAGTCACGGTAGCGAACCAAAGCCTGAAGGCCGCGCAGGCGCAATTCGCGCAAGCCCGCGCCGCCGTTCAGGTGGCTCGCGCGGCGTATTACCCCACGGTCTCCGGCTCCGGCTCGGCTACGCGCACCCGCCAATCGCAGAACAAAGCCCTCTTCAGCGCCGCGTCTCCCGTGAATTACAACGATTTTCAACTGCCCATCGACGCCTCGTGGGAGCCCGACGTCTGGGGACGCGTTCGGCGCACAGTGGAGGCTTCGCGGTCGGAAGCTCAAGCGAGCGCGGCGGATCTCGCCGGCGTGAATCTCAGCCTTCATGCCGAACTTGCTCTCGATTATTTTGAATTGCGCGGGCTCGATTCGCAGAAGCAGCTTCTGGACTCGACGGTCGTGTCCTACGAAAAGGCGCTCGAGCTTACCAACAGCCGCTACAAAGGCGGGATCGCTTCCGCCGTCGATGTGGCCCAGGCGCAAACGCAGCTGGAGACAACGCGCGCACAGGATGAGGATACGGACGTGCAGCGCGCCGCCTTCGAGCACGCCATCGCGGTCTTGATCGGCAAGCCGCCCGCGGAGTTCAGCAGGATGCCCACGCCGCTTACGGCTCCCCCGCCTTCGATTCCCGCAAGCGTGCCCTCGGAGCTGCTCGAGCGCCGGCCCGACATTGCCGCGGCCGAAAGGCGCGTGCAGGAAGCAAACGCCAATATCGGCGTCGCCCAGTCCGCCTACTACCCGCAGTTCCTGCTGACCGGCGAAGGCGGATTTGAGAGCTCGCGGCTCGGCACGCTTCTTCAGGGTCCCGCCGGTTTCTGGGCGCTTGCCGGACAGGCCGCGGAATTGATTTTCGACGGCGGCGAACGCCACGGCATGACGGCGGAGGCGCGCGCGGCCTACGATGAGTCCGTGGACAATTACCGCCAAACGACGCTGAGCGCTTTTGAGGACGTGGAAGATAATCTGGCGGCCTTGCGCGTCTTGCAGAATGAAGCCAAGACGGAAGACGCAGCCGTTGCCGCCGCCGAACACTCGCTCGATCTTTCGATCACCCGCTATCGAGGCGGCGTCACGAGCTATCTCGAGGTCACCACCGCGCAGAGCGCCGCTCTTTCAGACGAGGTGACCGCCGTCAGCCTTCTCACGCGCCGCATGGCCGCAAGCGTCCTGCTCGTGAAGGCGCTCGGCGGCGGCTGGAACGTCTCGCAGATTCCCTCGATGTAGTTTTCAACTACCGGGCGGCTTCTAATCGGGTTCTTGCGTGACGATGTGGACATCCACGGCGGGAGCGTCGCGCATGAAGCGGCTGATCGCGTTCATGTAGAGAACCTTGTGAATTCCTTCCACCGCGGACCGGCCGAAGATCATCTGCGTGATGTGCTTTTCCTTCACGAAGCGAGCCGCTGCGTCGGAGACGTTGTCGCCCTTTAGCCGCACCGTTTTCGCGCCCAGGCTCTCCGCAAACTGCAAATTGGCCGCGAGAGCCGTCTCGTCGCGCGCGTTCCCGTTCTTGCCCGTATCGACGTGCACGGCGTAGAGCTCGGCGTCCATCCGGCGGGCCATCCGCGCGGCTCGCGCCAGAAGATATTGCGCCCTCGGGTTCGAGCTGATGCATACGGCGATCCGTTCGCGCACGGCCCACGTCCCCTGGATATCCTTCTCCTCCATGTAGGACGAAAGGCTGCGATCCACCTGCTCGGCAACCTGCCGCAGCGCCAGCTCGCGGAGCGCGATCAGGTTTCCGCGGCGGAAAAAATTCTTCAGCGCCTGCTCCACTTTCTGCGTGTGGTACACGTCGCCGCGCTTCATGCGGTTCTGCAGCGCTTCCGGCGTCAAGTCGACCATCACGGTTTCGTCGGAGAGGCGCAGCACCCAATCGGGCACGGTTTCGCGCACCACCACGCCGGTAATCGCGTTGACCGTCGGAGCGATGCTCTCGATGTGCTGGATGTTGACGGTCGAAAGCACGTCGATTTTGGCGGCCAGGATTTCGAGCACGTCTTCGTAGCGCTTGCGGTGCTTGCTGCCGGGAATGTTCGTGTGGGCAAGCTCGTCGACCAGCACTACCGCCGGCTTGCGCGCGAGAATCGCGTCGACATCCATTTCCTCGAAGAGCGTGCCCTTGTAATCGATCTTCTGCCGTGGGACCACTTCCAGCTGCGGCACGAGCTCGGCGATGCCCTTTCGCCCGTGGGTCTCGACGACCCCGATCACGACGTCTTCGCCGCGGCTGTGCCGGCGAATCGCCTCGCTCAGCATGCTGTACGTCTTGCCCACGCCCGGCGCATAGCCCAGAAACAGCTTTAGCGAGCCTTTTGTTTTTTCGGGTGGCGCGGTGATTGCCAGCCACTCTTCGGGGGTCTTCGGCACGGGCTTATTCTCTTCGATGAGGCGTTCGGAAAGCTAGGCCCCGATAGCGTAGAATGGCGCGGTGCGGCCATCCATCCTCAATCGCATTTTCCGGTTCGCGGTCGCCTTTGCGATTGTATTCGCCATCACGCTTTTCTACCGGCGGGTGCTTCCCTCGGTCAACGCCACGACGGTAGCGCTCACGTTTCTGCTCTCCATTCTAGCCGTTTCCACCATTTGGGGCATGGCCGTTTCGGTCGCCATGTCGATCGTGGCCACTTTCGCGTTCGATTTTTTTTTCTTGCCGCCGATGCGCACGATTACGATAGCCGATCCGCAGAATTGGATCGCGCTGATCGCTTTTCTCGTGGTCGCCGTTCTTGCCAGCCGCCTCTCGACGAGCGCCCGGCAGCAGGCCGCGGATGCATCCGCGCGCGAGCGCGATATTGAGAGGCTGTACAAGTTCAGCCAGGGATTGCTCGAGTCGGGCAACGTGATGGAATTGCTCAATCGCATCCCTGCCCAGATCGTGAACGTTTTCGAAATAGGAGCGGCTGCGCTCTTCCTCGCGGATAAGCAGAAAGTCTACCGCTCGGGACCCGTGATTCCGCAGTTGGATACCGAGAGCCTGAAGGCGATCATGGTGCGCGAGGAGCCCGTGTTCGACGTGCCCAACAGCGTCTGTTTCCTCCCCGTGCGCCTCGGCGTTCGCGCGATCGGCACCCTGGGTATGTCCGGCACGATTCTTCCGCGGCAAACAGTCGAAGCGATTGGAACGCTCATCGCCATCGCGATGGAGCACGCGCGCGCCGTCGAACAACTCGGCCAGACGGAGGCGGCGCGCCAGGGCGAGCAGCTTCGAACCGCGCTTCTCGACGCCGTCACTCACGCCCTGCGCACTCCGCTCACGTCCATCAAGGCTTCCGTGACGAACCTGCTTTCGAATCCCGGATTGGTGGAGGGCCAAAAACACGAGCTCTTGACGATCATCAACGAGGAGGCCGACCGGCTGAACCGCCTCGTGGGCGAGGCCGGAGAAATGGCCAGGCTCGACGCCGGCGAAGTGGAACTGCGGCTGGAAGCGCATCCGATCGACGATGTGATTTCGGCGTCGCTCGGCCACTGCCGCGGCGCGCTCGGCAATCGCGCGGTCAACGTCCACGTGGCCGAGAATCTGCCGATGGTGCGCGTGGATGTGGCGCGCGCGCGCGAGGCTCTCGTCCAATTGATCGAGAATGCCAATCAATACTCGCCGCACGACCGGCCAATCACCATTACCGCCGAGCTGAGCGGCGATTTCGTGGTGACCAGCGTCGCCGATCGCGGCAACGGCATCGACGATCCGGAGCAGTCGCTCGTCTTCGAAAAGTTCTATCGCGGCAAGGACCAGCGCTACAGCGTCGAGGGCACCGGAATGGGTTTGCCGATCGCGAAAGCGATCGTCGAGGCCCACGGCGGCGCGATGAGCCTCACCAGCCAGCACGATCGAGGCTCGGTCTTCTCCTTCACTTTGCCGGCCGAGCGTGCGCGGGTGACGCACCCATGACCTCCGCCAAAGTCCTTATCGTCGACGACGAGCCGCAGATCCGGCGCGTCTTGCGCACCACGCTCGCCTCGCAGGGTTATACCGTCGTCGAGGCACGCAACGGCGATGAAGCCCTGGAGGAAATCCGGCATGAGCGCCCCGACTTGATCCTCCTCGACGTCAACATGCCCGGGCGCTCCGGCCTCGAAACATGCAGCGAGATTCGCGCGTCGAGCGATGTTCCGATCATCATGCTCACCGTGCGCAATAGCGAGCGCGACAAAGTGCAGGCCCTCGACGCCGGCGCCGACGATTACGTTGTAAAACCGTTCGGTGTCGAGGAGCTCATGGCCCGCATCCGAGCCTCGCTGCGCCGCGTGACGCCTCCCGAATCCATTCCACCCTTCCTCTCGGCCGATCTGAAAATCGATTTCGAGAAGCGCACCGTCCTGGTGAAAGGACAGCCCGTGCGCCTCACGCCGAAGGAATTCGAATTGCTCCGCCAGCTCGTGGCCAATCAGGGCAAGGCCATCGCCCATCGCCGCCTCCTCCAGGCGGTCTGGGGCCCGGATTACGGCGAGGAAACCGAGTACCTGCGCGTCTTCATCAACCAGCTTCGCAAGAAAATCGAGCCCGACCCCGGCAATCCGCGATACATCCACACCGAACCCTGGATCGGCTATCGCTTCGAACGCCCGCATTCGGGCAAAGGCGCCGACAAGAGCGACTAGCTGTCCCTCGCCGAAGTTTCGCGCGTCGCACCGCCATCTACGCGCATCAATAACAACAACGTATCGCGCGCCGGCAGTTCTGCGTGCTAGCGTGAATGTAGTGAAACACCGCGAGGTGAAGAATGCCGGCCCGGCATCGCGTGGTCATCATCGGCGGAGGATTCGGCGGCCTCAGCGCCGCGGTCGGCCTGAAGCGCGCGCCGGTGGATGTGACGCTGATCGACCGCTGCAATTACCATCTGTTTCAGCCGCTGTTGTACCAGGTCGCGACGGGCGCGCTTTCGCCCGCGAACATTGCCTCGCCCCTGCGCAACATCGTCCGGAGCCAGCGAAACGCGCAGGTGCTTCTGGGCGAAGCCGTTGGGTTGGACGCGGCGAATCGCCGGCTCATCCTGAGCGACGGCACGGCGGACTACGACACTCTCGTCGTCGCCGCCGGCGCGAGTCACCAGTATTTCGGCCACGACGAATGGGAGGAGTTCGCGCCCGGCCTCAAGACCGTCGAAGACGCCACCCACATGCGCCGCCGGATTCTCCTGGCGTTTGAGGCCGCCGAACGCGAGCGCGACCCGGAAAAACTGCGCGCCTGGATGACGTTCGTAATCGCCGGCGCCGGGCCCACGGGCGTCGAACTGGCCGGAGCGCTCGGTGAGATCGCCAACGACACGCTCCGCCGCGATTTCCGTGACATCGATTCGTCGACGGCGCAAATCATTCTTGTCGAAGGCGCGGATCGCGTGCTCCCGGGGTATCCGCCGAAACTTTCCGTTGCGGCCGGCAGGATGCTCGAACGCCTGGGCGTGACGATTCGCACCGGCGCAATGGTCACGGATATTCGCAAGGAATCGGTCACCATCCGCGCAGCCGAGCGCACCGAGACCATTCCCACCCGCACGGTTTTGTGGGCGGCGGGAGTTCTCGCATCGCCGCTCGGCCGGATTCTTTCCGCCGAAGCCGGCGCGGCGCTCGACAAGGCGGGCCGCGTGATCGTCGAGCCGGATCTCACGGTCGCCGGCCATCCGGAGATTTTCGTCATCGGCGATCTGGCGAATTTCAGCCATCAGACGGGAAAGCCGCTGCCCGGCGTCGCGCAAACGGCCATCCAGGGCGGGCGCTATGTAGCAAAAATGATCGAACGCCGCCTGCGCGGAGAGAAGACAGCGCCGTTTCACTACGTGGACAAGGGCAACCTGGCGACGATTGGCCGTGGCGCGGCCGTCGCCGATCTGCCGTGGCTGCGGCTTTCAGGCGTCCCGGCGTGGTTGCTCTGGATTTTCGTTCACCTGTTCACCATCCTTGAGTTTCAGAACCGCCTGCTGGTGTTCGTGCAGTGGGCGTTCTTCTATTTCACGTACGACCGCTCCGCGCGCCTGATCACCGGAAAAAACCCATTGCCCCTCGACCTGTGAGTGGCGCGCGTTCCGCTTCTTAGAACAGCGCGAAGATGTGGAAGCTCGTGAAGCCCAGCAGCACGCCGATCGCGGAGCCCGCCAGTACGTCGCTCAGAAAATGCATTCCGAGAATGATGCGCGAGGAAGCAATCAGCAGCGCCACCACCAGCAGATAGGCTTGCAGGTAGGGATAGAAAAGGCCGATGGCAATCGCGATCGCGAAAGCGGTGATCGAGTGACCCGAGGGAAACGAGTACTTGTCCGGCGGCAAAATGGCGGACCAGCAGTGAGGCTCGATCTCGCACGGCCTCTTTCGCCGGCTCGTGCGCTTCAGCGAGCGAAACAGCAGAATTCCCGCGGCGGCCGCGCACAGTCCCGCGCCAATCGCCTGGAAACGGTGCTCGCCTCCGTAGACCAGCAGGATCAGCCCGAGCGAATACCACAGCCAGCCGTCGCCGCTGCGCGTGGCGACGATCATCAGAGTCCGAAACCACCGCGGCGCCGGCCACCGATGCACCTTGCGCATCAGGCGATAATCGTTCGATTCAATCTGATTCCACACTGCTTTTCCGATCGTCATACGAGTTCCTCCACCGCTGGTTGCGGCACGGAGACCCATCGGGGACGCTTCCTGCGTTCCGGTTGACCGAAAATTTGCGCCGCCCAGCGGCGGCTGAATACGCGCTCGTCGTGATAATTCAGCAGCGTCGCGGCCGGCACCAGCAGGCCTAGCGGCATCAGCAGCCGGGTCCACGATTCCTCGCGCATCATTTCGAAGGCGATCGAGAATACGTCGCGGGTCAGCTTCGTAAAACTGCCCGATTCGCCTTCGACGCGCCCCGCGCCGTTTCGCAGCCCGTCGAAAAATTCGTCCTTGTCTCGCGCGCCCGGAACGACGGTGTAGGCGGTTCCGACCGAAGCGAGAGCATGCGCGTCGCTTCCGCCGATGGCGATTTTGTCCCATTGCCGGGCGAGCGTGGCCGCGTGGTTGTTCGCGCTCTCGAGCATGTGCCCGTTCCGCGCCTCGATTGCCGGGAAATACGCCTCGAACCACGCGAAGTCTTCCCGCTCGCGCGCTCCCGTCACGCTCGAGAACATGTGGTTGATGCTGAAGAAGAGCCGCCGCTCGGTCAGGTACATCAGCAGTGAGACGAGATCGTTGCGGCGCTGCTGGAGCTGCGCGTGCTGGCGCTCATGGAAGTCGTAAACCCCGATATGGACTTCCGTACCGCTGGGCATCCGGCACGTCAGCTCTTCGCTGAGGAAAAAATTCGGATTTTTCCTCAGGCCCTCGGACCCTTCGATCGAATCGTGGTCCGTCAGCGTGAAAAGGTTCATCCCGCGCCGTTCCAGAACGGAATAGACCTCATGAGGATCGCTGTAGCTCTCGCGACAAAACCGGTTTACGACCGGCGTCGTCGCCTGTCCCGAGAAGTACGAGTGGACGTGCATATCGCATCTCATCAACGACAAGTCTAGAAGATGAAGATTACGGCAATGTGACGTTGAGCTAAACGTTTGAAAACATGGCCTTTAACTATTTCGACACAGCACTTTAGCTTTTAACATTCCTGTAGCAATCTGCGGTCGAGCGCGTGCCAGAATCCATCACTTATGGAGCGCTCTGAGTGAAGCGGCTTGAGTTTGGCTTCTTTGACGCTGGCGGCGGGCATAGGGCGGCCGCTACTGCGCTCAAGATGGCGATCGAGAGCCAGGAGCTCCCATGGGAAGTCGAACTGGCCAACCTGCAGGAAATTCTCGATCCCCTCGATATCCTGAAGAAACTCACCCGGATTCGGATTCAGGATCTCTACAATACGATGCTGCGCAATGGCTGGACGCTCGGCAGTCCACAACTCCTTAAAGTTCTGCAGCTTGTGGTCAAGGTCAACCACCGCGGCGGCGTCCGCCTGCTCGAGGAATACTGGCGCAAGGCGCAGCCGGATATGCTGGTTTCGTTTGTTCCGCACTTCAACCGCATCATGTGCGAAAGCTTCGGCCACGTCTTTCCGGGGCGGCCCTTTGTCACGATCCTCACCGACCTTGCCGACTACCCACCGCACTTCTGGATCGAGGAGCGGCAATCGCAGTACTTCATCTGCGGCTCGGACAAGGCGATCGCTCAGGCCCGTTCGATGGGGCACCCGGAGAATCGGATCTTCCGCGCTTCTGGGATGATCCTTCATCCGCGCTTTTACGAACCGCAGACCGAGGATCGCGCCGCTGGGCGGCAAAAGCTGGGCTTACGGCCCGACCTGCCGACCGGGCTCGTCCTCTTTGGCGGCTACGGCTCGCACGAAATACGGGAAATTGCCGAGCGGCTCGACGCGTCCAAGCTGGAGCTTCAACTGATCCTGATCTGCGGGAAGAATGCCAAGCTCGCCGAAGAGCTGCGCGCGCGGAAGTGGCGAATTCCCGTTTTCGTCGAGGGGTTTACTTCGAAAGTAAATGAGTACATGCACTTGGCCGACTTTTTCATCGGCAAGCCCGGTCCCGGCAGCGTGAGCGAAGCGCTCGCCATGCACCTGCCCGTGATCGTGGCCTGCAACGCCTGGACGCTGCCGCAGGAGCGCTACAACGCCGATTACATCGTGGAGAAGCAGGTGGGCGTCGTGCTGCGCGGTTTCCGCGATATCGCGGGCGCCGCCGGGCAACTGATCGAGCCTGCGGCCCTCGCCCGTTATCGCGCCAACACCATCGCCCTCAATAACCAGGCCATCTTCGAGATACCCGCCATACTCGAAAAGATTTTCGAGGAATCGAGCGGCCAAACGCCAACCACGAATGGTGCGCTGCTAGCGGGCAAAACTGCCTGATTCACCTGGCTTTCCGCCTTCTCGGGGCCACGCGAGGCGCTTGCGACCAAATGGCGCCCGCTGCGTCTAATCGCTATAACCGTACATTTTCAGGGCTCGACTCAGGCGTGATGGTGTGGGTAAAGTAGGCGGGCGTACGGGCCCACTCGCTAACAAGGAGTTCCAGCAATGGCTAAGGCGACTTTCGCAGCAGGCTGCTTCTGGGGTGTCGAGGACGCGTTCCGGCAAGTCAAGGGCGTCACTTCCACGACGGTGGGCTACACGGGCGGCAACACAAAGAGTCCGTCGTACAAGGAAGTTTGCACGGATCGGACGGGCCACGCGGAGGCGGTGGAAGTGGAGTTCGATCCCAATCAGGTTTCCTATCGCGAGCTGCTGGCGCTGTTTTTTCAGAGCCACGACCCGACGACGCTCAACCGGCAAGGTCCCGACTTCGGATCGCAGTATCGCTCCGCGATTTTTTTCCACGATGCGGAGCAGGAAAAGGAAGCGCGCGAATCCAAGGCCGCGCTCGAAAAGGCGGGCATCTTCAAGCGCCCGATCGTGACGCAAATCGTGCCGGCGCCCGAATTTTATCGGGCCGAGGATTACCACCAGCAGTATTTCGAGAAGCAGGGAATCCGGTCGTGCCATCTGCCCCAATAAGCGCGCGAAGCCGGGGCGAATGCAGGATTTGCCGCTCGTTGCACTTAGGGCATCGGATTGACGATTCTCCTTGCGGCCATGTATTATTGAAAGGTTTTGGAGGAAACGAGCGGCACGCGCGAAGCATCATATAGTTGTAGTTATACTTACGGATTGCGGGCGAGTTGGGCGCTGGCATTGAAATTCGGAAACGGGTTTTGCGGAATCGTCTTATTCATCCGTCTTTACATAATTGACTTCGCATTGCGCCGGTGTGTCTATCCTGGCCGTTTTGCCATGTTATCCGCGCATTTGCGCGATCCGATCTTCGAGGGGGAAGCGTGAGTCTGGCTCTTGAGGAAAAATACGATCAGGTACGACAGCTCATCGCGATGGGCAAGGAACGCGGCTACCTGCTCTACGATGAGGTGAACGATATCCTGCCGCCCGAGGTCCATTCCTCGGAGGAAATCGACGATCTGCTCTCTACGTTCGAGCGCTACGGCATCGATGTGTATGAAGACCTGTCGAGCGCGAAAGCGGCGCTCGCAGCCGCGGATTCCTCGGACTCTCCCGAGGCGCCCGTGAAGGAAGAAGCGGCGTCGGAAGACGGCGAGCTCGACCTCACCCCCGGCACGCTCGAGAAAACCAACGACCCGGTTCGCATGTATCTCCGCGAAATGGGCACGGTTCCGCTGCTGACGCGCGAAGGCGAAGTGGCCATCGCCAAGCGCATCGAGCGCGGCCAGTTGCTCGTGTTGAAAACGATTACCCGCGCTCCGCTGATCCTGAAGGAAATGCTCCAGGTCGGCGAGGATCTGCGCAATGGATCGCGCTCGATCAAGGAAATTGTCCAGTTCGACGACGAAGAGCTCACCGAAGAGAAGATCGAAGCGAAGACCAAGGAAACGCTCAAGCAGATCGACAAGATCGCGAAGCTCTACATACTCGCGATGAAAGAAGCGGCAAAGCTCGAGAAAATCCCGAAGTCGAAGAAGCGTCCCTACCTGCACGCTCGTTACTCGCTCGGGCGCACCCGCGTCGAGATGTCGAATCTCATTCGCGAGCTCGATTTCAATCCGCTCGAAAAGAAGCGCCTGATCGATAAGATCCACCAGACGGTCGAGCGCGTCCATTTCCTCGAACGCGAAATCGCCAAGCTCGAGCGGCGCGTCGACGCGTCGAAGGCCGAGGTGCAGGCCGAGGCGCGCAAGGATCTGAAAGCGCGACGTCAGGAATTGAGCGAAATCGAAGTCGCGGCCGAAGTCAGTCCCACTGAACTCAAGCGCGCCCTTCAGGTGATTCTTCGGGGCGAAGCCGAAGCCGAAAAAGCCAAGAAAGAGCTGATCGAGGCCAACCTCCGCCTCGTCGTTTCCATCGCCAAGAAATACACCAATCGCGGCCTGCAGTTCCTCGACCTGATTCAGGAAGGCAACATCGGCCTCATGAAGGCTGTCGACAAATTCGAGTGGCGCCGCGGCTACAAGTTCTCGACGTACGCCACCTGGTGGATTCGCCAGGCCATCACCCGCGCGATCGCCGATCAGGCTCGCACCATCCGCATTCCCGTGCACATGATCGAGACGATCAACAAGCTCGTCCGCACGCAGCGCCAGCTCGTGCAGGAGCTTGGCCGCGAGCCTACTTCTGAAGAAATCGCGAAGCGGATGGACATCCCGGTCGCGAAAGTCCGCAAGATTTTGAAAATCGCGCAGGAGCCGATTTCGCTCGAAACTCCCATCGGCGAAGAGGAAGATTCGCATCTCGGCGATTTCATCGAGGACAAGGCCGTCGTGTCGCCGTCCGACGCCGTGATCAACCTCAGCCTGAAGGAACAAACCTCCTCGGTGCTGAAGACGCTCACGCCGCGCGAGGAAAAAGTCATCAAGATGCGCTTCGGTCTCGACGACGGCAGCGAGCACACGCTCGAAGAGGTCGGCCAGTCCTTCGCCGTCACCCGCGAACGCATCCGCCAGATCGAGGCCAAGGCCCTGCGCAAGCTGCGCCACCCGTCGCGCTCGCGCAAGCTCCGCGCGTTCCTCGAAGGCTCCGCCAACGATTACTAAGCGTTTTTGTCTCTTGCTGCAGGCGCGGGTTCGAACTGGACCGCGTTGTGTGTTTTTCTCGATGTAGGGGCGGGTTTCAAACTCGCCTGCTCAGCCGCCATCACGCTTCGAGAATTTCCTGCAGGCGATTCAGCGCTTCAAACCAATAGGATTTCATCTTCGCGCATTCCTTCGTGTTCGCGAGCTTCTCATGGTCCACGGCGACGCGCGTCTTTCCTCCGGGAGTCCCATAAAAACCGACGTTCAGCCGCGTGCCTCCATTCCATTTCGCGCGAACGTATTTCCCCGGCGTCGCCGTCGTGATTTCCATCGTCGCTTCCGGCAGCCAACGCCGCCGCAGTTTCTCGTCCGTCCACGCCGCATAAGCTTTCGCCAGCGGCGCATCGATCGTGCGGCTTCCCGACGCGCTGAACACACCGTCGCATTTCTGGAATTGCTGCCGGATGCCGCGCTCGTGCTCGTAGGCGACCGCCACCATCTGGCACCACCAGCTCGGCACGCCCTGTTTCTGGTGGAGGTACGCTGCGATTTCCTTGTGCGGCATCTTCTTCGCCCCGGCTTTGTCGAGGATCGCGAACCACTCCGCCCACACCTTGCCCGTCTTTGCCTTCAAAGCTTCGTCGCTCGACCGCTTCGTTTCTTTCGGTTTGTTCATCGCGCAGACCTCGAATGCTGTTCGTACGGCCCATTCGTGGGCTGGCATTATAATCCAATCCTCTCGGCGAAGGCGTACGGCCCTTTCGTCTATCGTCGCTCGCATCTGTACGAACCCACTCCCGCAAAATTTCTTCGCGCGCTCTGCCGACGCTTTATGATGTTTCCATGCCGACAAGCCTCGATGTGCGCGGCCTCACCGTCGAATTGCCGACGCGCGCCGGCTGGGTGCGCCCGGTCAACGACGTCTCATTTTCGCTCGGCGAGGGCGAGACGCTCGGCATCGTCGGCGAATCCGGCTCCGGCAAGACGATGCTCTCTCTCGCGCTGATGGGACTCGAGCCGCCCGGCGCGCGCCGCAGCGGCGAAGCGTGGCTGCGCGAGTCGTCCGCCAATGGCAACGGCACTGGCGCGCCTGTGGCCGTCAACGCGAATCTCGTCACCGCCGCGCCCCTGGAAATGCGCGCGCTACGCGGCCGCCGCATCGCGATGGTCTTTCAGGAGCCGATGACGGCGCTCGATCCAGTAATCCGCGTCGGCGCGCAGATCGAAGAGGCGATCCGCGTTCACGAGCCCGCGCTCGGCCGCCAGGAAATCCGCCGCCGGTCGATCGATTTTCTCGAACGCGCCTCGGTTCCCGAACCCGCCCGCCGCGCGCGCCAATATCCGCACCAGCTTTCGGGTGGCTTGCGGCAGCGCGTGATGATCGCGATGGCGCTCGCGCCGGGCCCGCATGTGCTCATCGCCGACGAGCCGACCACCGCGCTCGACGTCACCGTGCAAAAACAGATTCTCGAATTGCTCGCCACGCTGCACCGCGAACTTCAGCTCGCGCTGCTCTTCATCACGCACGATCTCGGCGTGGTCGCGCAGGTCGCCGATCGCGTCGCCGTGATGTACGCGGGCCGCATCGTCGAAGAGGGACCCGTCGCCGAGGTCCTGCGCCATCCTGCGCATCCGTATACGCAAGGCCTGCTGCGCGCCGCGCCGCGCCTCACGCGCGAACGGCTCGTCCCGGTCCCCGGCGCCGTTCCCGCGCTCGACGCTTTGCCGCCCGGCTGCGCCTTCGCGCCGCGCTGCCCGCAGCACATCCCCGCATGCGACGCCGCGCTGCCCGTTCTCACCGCCGTGAGCGGCGCTGCCGACACCACCCACCGCGCCCGGTGTATCCTTGCTCGCTGACGCCGGCAAATGGGTTTTAGGGGGTCGGAGCTTTAGCTCCGACATTAGACGCCAAGAACACCGGGCTTTAGCCCCTGAAGAAACTCTTTTCTTTTTGAGGCGAACATTAGTGAGGCAGCTCGTAGCCCTGCGATCTGATGCTGCAACTCGACGAACGCAATGACTGATCCGCGCAATATCCTCGAGGTCCGCGACCTGCGGAAATCGTTCTCGGCCGCCACGAGCGCTTTCGCCAACTCCGCGTCGCAATCTCCGGATCATGTCGCTGTCGACGGCATCAGCTTCACGCTCGAGCGCGGCGAAACCTTCGGCATCGTCGGCGAATCCGGCTGCGGCAAGACGACTCTCGCGCGCATGCTCTTGCGCCTGATCGAGCCCGATTCCGGCGAAGTCCGCTTTCAGGGGCACGACTGGCTGCGCGCGCACGGCTCGGAACTCCGCGCGTTGCGCCGCGGCATTCAGATGGTATTTCAGGATCCGGTCGCGTCGCTCAACCCGCGCATGCGCGTCGGCTCGATCGTCGCCGAGCCGCTCGCGATCCACGAGCCGTCGCTTTCGCGGGCCGAACGCCGCGCGCGCGCCGCGCAGATTCTCGATGCCGTCGGCCTCGCCGCCGACGCGCTCGCCCGCTACCCGCACGAATTTTCCGGCGGCCAGCGCCAGCGCATCGGCATCGCCCGCGCGCTCATCCTGCGCCCCGCGCTCGTCGTCGCGGACGAGCCCGTCTCCGCGCTCGACGTTTCCGTAGGCGCGCAAATCCTCGAGCTGCTCGCGCGCCTCCGCCAGGAATTCTCGCTCACCATGATCCTGATCTCGCACAGCCTCCCGGTCGTCGCGCAACTAGCGTCGCGCGTCGCCGTAATGCAGTCCGGCCGTTTCGTCGAAACGGGCGCCGCCGAGCAGGTCCTGCAGTCGCCGCAGCACCCATACACGCAAGCCCTGGTCGCCGCCGTCCCCGACATCCCCGCCTAAGCCACCTCGCCATTGAATCGTCATCCTGAGCCCGAAGGTCGAAGGATCTCTCTTTGCTTTGCGCCTTCAGGTATAAACGTAGCGCCGGGTTCTTTTTATCCTGAGCGAAGTCGAAGGGCAGCCCGGCATTCTTCGCATCGAGGCGCGCGCCGAGCACCTTGCACCTTCAGGTTGAATGTAGCAGCGGTTCTCAGCGCGTCGAGGTGGAAGCGTGGGCCTTTAGGCCCGCGAAAAGCCTCAATGAAGAGGGGGCTTTAGCCCGGGCCTTCGCCTTTGAAGTTCCGGGAGCCCCATCCTCGGTTTGTGAGGGTGGGGCCTTGCGCGCGCGCCACAGCACCCGCCGTCATCCCGAGCGAAGTCCCGCGTCTTTGCCTTTCCCGCGGTTTTTGCGGGCGCGGGACGCAGCGAGGGATCTGCTTTTTCTTAATGTGTTTAAGATTTCGACTCGGTAGGGAAAAAGTCAAATCCGCCGTTCAACGTTCGGAAAATCCAGCCACACCTTCACGCCGCAAAAATGCGACCCCTCGGTGCAGATCGGCGTCGAAACGCCCGCGCGCAAATAGCACGGCGGCCCGATGTAGCGTCCCAACTCGGGGAAGGCCGCGCGCACCTGCCGCGCCTCCTCGATCGACGCCTGATAGATCTCCTCCTGCGCGTTGAAGCAGGTCCGCATGGTCCACTTGTGCAGCAGGTGCAGCAACGAGCCCGATTCGACGAGCCGAATCGCCTTCGCATTCGGCAGCAGATACAGTGCAAACTCGCGCGCCACGCCGCGATCGAGCAGTTCATTCTTCGCGGCCCACGCCCCTTCCATCGCCTGTTGGTAGATTTCGAGCGCGCGCGGATTCTCGCGGATCAGCATCGGCGTCACGTAATCCGCCGAGCGCGTATCGGCCAGCGTCAGCAGCGGCCGCGCCCCGGGAACCATCCGGTGCCGCTGGTCCTGGCTGTCCGCGGTATGGCTGATTTTTTTCGCAAAGGCGAAATGCGCGTTGTCGAGCGGCCGCATCATCGGCGCGTGGACACCCACGTTCAGCGTCTCCCGCCGGTAGGGATTGCGCGCCGGATCGAGCATCCGGTCGAGCGCTTCGCCATCGGGACATTCCGCCGCCGTCAGCCCCATCACGGCGCGATAGCCTTCGGCCATCGCCGCAATCGCGCGCGGCGAAGAATCGATCAGCCGCGACGTAAATCCGTCGAGCCGCGCATCGAATTCGCGCGCGAACGCCTCGCCATCGCCCCGCGCCTCGCTCGCGAATTCCGGCGGCGTCGTCCATCGGCTCGTTGTCGAAGCGGTCGAAAAATTGCGGATCGATCTCGCGCACCCGCGCCACCATCTCGCCGATCACCAGCCGCGCCTCGGTCGGCGTGTCGTTCGCCGCGCTCATCCGCCACAGCCGGTGCAACACGATCCCCGAAAGCGTGTGCACCATCGTGGTGAACGCCGCCACCGGCAGGACGTACCGCGCCACTTCGATCGCGCGCTTTTCCGATTGCCGCTCCACTTTCTGCACGCGCTTCGCGTGCGACGCGGGCGTCACGTGCCAGATGTCGCCGAGGATTTCGCGCGCCGTCGGCTCGAGCACGCGCGTCAGCTCGCGATAGTGCTCCCACGCGCGCGCAATCGCCTTTTCGTAGATCGCGCGTTCGGCGGCGCCGAAAAACAGGCTCTCCTCCGGCACGTACGCCTGCGCGCGGTCCAGCCGCACGTACCGCTGGCTCTGCTGCTCCGAGTTGTAAAACGGATGCGCGTGCAGAAACGACCAGACGAATTGCCGGCTCACGTTCTCGAGCCCGAATTCGAAATGCGCGTGCTGGTAAACGGTATGGTGCCCGCCGAAATACGTTCCCGACCCGATCATCACCCGCTGCTTCTCGGTGATCTCCTCGGGCTGCACCAGGTGCGGCGAATAGCACGTCCGCGCCGCCGCCATCGCCGAATCAAAAGGATGCGCAAACGAATTCCGCAAGGTGACGCGCGGCACCCCAGTCTCGACAGGCGAATCCGTCGATCTCGTCGATTGCGGCGTGGAATCGGGCACAGGAGACAATCGAGTGGCCATCTTCACGGCATTGTACACCGGCGCCGCGCTCAGCGGCAGCAGCGGCACAGACAATCCTGTCTGTGCTCCTCGCTGCTACGCCCTAATGCGTGTTGCTAGGACATAAGGTGTTCTTCAAACCACTTCAGCAGTTTGAGATGGTCGTCCGTATGTAGCGGAGCAGTGGTGTAATACTTATGCTCCTCGGGGGCCGTATTGAGCTTCCTTTCGAATCGAAATGGCGAGATCGAAATAGGAGCAATTCCTTGGATAGGAAAGAACGCCACGCCAGCAAACTCATATGGAAGTTTCACTTTTGCGGGTAGATGTTCGTGAATCATATTCGCGAATTGACCGAGCATCGGATTCACGCCAACCGGGTCTTTTGAAGATTTGACGTTTAGCTCGCTAAGATACATTTTGCGTCTAACAATCTCGGGCTCGTAGACGAGACTAAATTCTGATGCCGCTGACTTCAGCACATCTTCCAGAAACGCATCCGTATCATGCGTTGAAGACCAAGTATTTGCCACAAGACCGTCGGTAAATATTCTTAAATCTACGGCGACAAAAATCTCTTCCCTCACTTGAAAATTTCCTTGGGCAAAGACTAGCGCTTTCGTACTGTCTACGTCTGTAGTAGATTTCGGCGCCTTTTTAAAGTTATATCTTTCCTCTAGCCAATCCAGAAGATCGCCGAAAAAATCCTTTCCGCGAGGGTTCACCTCGTTAACGTCGAAAAGCCATACTGACCTAGCCGTCACTACGTTTAGTATTTCCATCTATTGTCCCGCTGCCCGGGAGAACTCGATTTCGGCACGCCCGAGCCCGGGATGCCCATCGGGAACCATCCCAACATCCAGAAGTCCCCCTGCTTTCGCAGGCTTATCCTGATAGGACTCGGCACCCCGACCAAGCGAAGTTCCATCCTCATCTGTAAAGCTAGGAACCAAATAATAGGAATCTCTAAGTCCCGTGTCCGGGAACTCTGTTCCGGTCACCCAATACGTGAGTCGGCTAAAAGGCACAAATTGAATCATCAGGGCCACATCAAAGACTCTGGCAATCCGTTTTAGGGTTGTAATAGTAGCTTTCCCATAGCTAGGATTCTCAAGCCGGGAGATCGCGTTCTGATTCATTCCAACACGTTGGGCCAATTCTTCTTGACTCCACCTCTCCCGGTCTCTCATGCCTCGAACTTGGAACGCCATACTCTTGTTCAGGTGTGACTCGACAAATCTAGCTCGTGCCTCCGGTCCTCGGCGTAATCTCGACCACAGACCGTTTCTCGAAATTAAACTTGCGGACGGTTGCTCGGTTCTCTCGGAGTTCTCCGAATCGCCGATTTGCGGTACCTTTTCCATCTAAGTCATTCCTCCTTTTCTTGTCGGTTGCATGTAGAAAAGTGTATGACCGTCTGTCTCTTACGCCGTAAATGCGATACGTAATTTTTACGATGCGGCCATTTGCCTCCCGTGCAATCTCTGGGATTCGGATTTCGGATATTCCGCCTTCACCTTCCAACGGATCAAAAAAATCTCTTGGCCAAGGCCGAGAGGTCATTGTCTGCAAGTACCTCACGACGTTTATGACCTCGTCGGTGTCATCTTCCGAAAGAGCGTCATACCACCTCTTGACACGGCATCCCTCCCGGTCGGATTTAAATTCCTGAAACTCCCAAGCCCATTCATCGGTCATAGGATAACACAAAAATGAGATACATCAAAAATAATATACAGGGATCATTGACTCAATATCAAAATTGATGTATACCATGGAGGTCCATGAAAAACAAAGGCCAGCGTGGCAACCGGAGTCCGATTGAAACGCTGGCCTGTTTACTCATTGGGCGTGAGGGATGGTCCCGCGACTTCCTTCTGGAGGCAGCTCGCCGGGGTTCGATTCCCCCCACGTCCAACCATTAAAATTCCCCCAGCAAGCGGGTGGAACCGCTCACTGGAAAATCTCCTCGGAATATGAGCCAAGGGCAGGGTTGGAAACCCACTGTTATTTTGGCTCTGAGTCCGGGAGAAAGCAAGAATCAAAGTGATGACGTGCCACAATTGCAAAAGTCTCACGGGATCGCGATTAGCAACCCGCCGCTAATCCCGGCCGACTGCTCGTGTCCTCGCCCGAAGCTGTAGTCGTAAGCCGGTTCGAGGTACCAGCCGAATCGGTGCTTGGCGAGCGGCCAAAACATGAAGTCGAGCGCCGCTTCAGCCGCAGCAGAGTTTGTCGTGACGCCGCGGACGCTCGTGTGAATCCACTCCGGCCCGGCTCCCGCCATGAACTCGACCTTCTTCGAAAGCGTCCACGGCTTCTTGAACAGGCAATCGACATCCCACTCCGTCGAGTGATCGGCGAAGAGCGGCGTGACGCCCGCTTCGATTTCCAGCCAGTGCTCGATCGGCGTCACTTCCACCGCGAAGTTCGGCCCAAAGCTCGAGCCTCCGTCCTTGACGCTCCAATTCGCGGCCGCGCCGATCTCGACCACCGCCGCTTCCTTATCGGCGTCCGCCGACTGCGCGAAAGCATTCCCCGCGCAGAGAAAAGAGAATAGTGCGATCAACACGCACTGTATCGGACGCACCGTGTGTCTCCTTGTGTTGGCGCAGCCATTGTAACGAAACCACAGGCACAAACGGTCGAAACTACTTCGACTAGGTCTCCTCGATCTTGACGAATCGGCCGAGCGCGCGGTCCTTGCGAACATTTGAAATCGGGAAAACCTGGTTGTGGCTCACCACATAGATTCCGGGCGGGAGAACGCGCAAGGCAAAAAGGCTCTCGGTCAAATTCTGCAGGGCATCGCTGCCTTCAAAGCCGAGCGGCGCCATGGCTCCGGTCATTACGATGGGAACCTCCAGCTTCGGCAAAGCGCGCTGCAAATACAGGCCCGTCTCGACCATCGTGTCCGTTCCATGCGTGATCAAGATGGGGGCTTTCTCCGGAAGAAGGCCCTTCACGGTTTCAAGGATCCGCGCGCGGTCGGAATCCGTCATTTCCAGGCTGTCGATATTCATTAGCGGAACGACGCGCACGTCGGAATCGGGAAGCCGCAGCAGCCGGAGGTAGCGATCGATCTTGCCGTCGAGATTCGCGACGATGCCTTGCTGCTCGGAATAAACTTTCTCGATCGTCCCGCCGGTCGTCACAACATAGAGCGCCGTCATCTCTCAGGTTCCTCGCATTCGCAACATTCTGCGTCGCCTCAATATTCGATCATATCGAGGGCCGCCCGGCGAAGTCTCTCTTTGCCGCGGGTTGCCCGCATATCCCGATTGCCCTGCGTTCAACACGTGGTAACTTGTCCTCCTGCTGTCATCCCGCCTGCCCTGACGCAGGAAGGGAGCGAAGCGAGGGATCTGCTGTTTGCTGCGATTTCACTTGGAGGCGCAACATCCGATGATGAAGGATCCCGTGACATGGCTCTATCCTCCGATCGAGCCGTATAAGACTGGCCGGCTCGCCGTCTCGCCCATCCACGAGCTCTATTTCGAGGAGAGCGGGACGCCTACCGGCAAGCCTGTGATCTTCCTGCACGGCGGTCCCGGAGGCGGCTCGGAGCCCAAGCAGCGCCGCTTCTTCCATCCCGAAAAATATCGAATCATCAACTTCGATCAACGCGGTTGCGGCAAGAGCACGCCGTACGCGTCCTTGGAAGCCAACACGACCTGGGATCTCGTGGCCGACATCGAAAAAATCCGCGAACACCTCGGCATCGAGAGCTGGCAAGTTTTCGGAGGATCGTGGGGCTCGACGCTCGCTCTGGCTTATTCCGAAACGCATCCGAATCGCGTCACAGAGTTGGTCCTGCGCGGCATCTTTCTCTTGCGCAAGCAAGAGATCGACTGGTTTTACCAGCGCGGCACATCCGTGCTGTTTCCCGATGCCTGGGAGCCTTTTCTTCAGCACATTCCCGAGGCCGAACGCGGCGACATGCTTTCCGCCTACCACCGCCGTCTCACCAGCGAGGATCCGGCCGTGCGGCTCGCCGCTGCGAAGATCTGGAGCGGTTGGGAAGGCGCAACCTCGAAGCTTTTGCCCGACGCCGAATTCCAGGGCCATTACGAAGAAGATGAATTTGCATTAGCTTTCGCCCGAATCGAAGCCCATTATTTTATTAACAAGGGCTTCCTCGAATCCGACGGCCAATTGCTGCGCGACGCGGCACGCATCCGCCACATTCCCGGCGTGATCGTGCAGGGCCGCTACGATGTGGTGTGTCCCATGGAGAGCGCGTGGGCGCTGCATCGCGCCTGGCCCGAAGCCGAGCTCGTCATCACCCCAGATAGCGGCCATAGCGGCTTCGAGCCGCCGAACAGCCGCGCCCTGATAGCAGCGACGGACAGGTTTGCGCGCTAGCCGCTGACGGATCGGCGTGAACAAGACGATCGGCGCCGGAAGCCTGCCAAAATCGGATTTTTCGGGCCTTTTAACGCCCAGTTAAGCCCCCGACAGGGGGATCATTGACTCCCCTATCGGAGCAGAAATTTTGGAGGGTGAAATCGCGGTTACTTCTTGGCGGCGATGGAAGCGGCTTTGTCCGCGTATTTCTTCTGGAAGCGCTCGACGCGCCCGGCCGTATCGATCAGCTTCTGCTTGCCGGTGAAGAAAGGGTGGCAGTTCGAGCAGATTTCCACGCGGATCATTTGACCTTTGAAGGTCGATCGCGTTTCAAATACGTTGCCGCACGCGCAGTGCACCGTCACGGCATGGTAATCCGGATGAATTCCTTCTTTCATGGGACAACTCCTGTCTGCCGGCCGTTCTGCGCGATGTGAGCCCCTACCCAAACCCAAAGTCCAAGCCGCACGTTCGCGTCGCTAAGCCAGCGGGGAAACATTATTATACCCGAATTCGGGCCCTCAGCACGAGCGCAAATCCGAGTCGTTAGATGCAAGCACCGCCGGTTCGATTCGACCAGCGCTCGCATCGTCAACGCGCTTGCGATATGGCTTTGTTTTCGTGCTATAAGACGGACCGAAAATTGGAGGGGAACATGTTTCGATTCAAAGTCTTAATGGGTGTGGGGCTCGCGGTTGTCATCTTTTGGGTAGCCTTCGCGGCGAAAGTCACCTCGGCACGCGCGACGGATGCGGCCGACGCGGCGAAATACAATTGCGATCACGCGTGTCTCCAGCAGATTTCCGATTCGTATTTCGAGGCTCTGGCGCAGCACAACCCATCGATGGCGCCGTTCGCGACCAACGTCCGATACTCCGAAACCGGGCAGGTGCTGAAAATAGGCGAGGGGTTGTGGCAGCACGCGGGCGCACCCACGTATCGCCTCGAAATCTTCGATCCGCAGACGGGCGGTATCGGCATCGACGCCGTCGTGCCGGATGGCGGCGTGCCGACCATTGTTGGACTGCGCCTAAAGGTCGAAAATCGCCTCATCACCGAAGTCGAGAGCATTCTCGTGCGCGGCGACGATCCCGCCGTCTTTCACGCGCCGGAAAAGCTCGTCGAAGTGCCGCGCTACTTCACGCGCAAGATTCGCCCCGCCGAGCAGAATTCCCGGTACGAGCTGATGGCGGCCGCCGACGCCTATTTCCGCGCCTTCCAAACCGAAGGTACGCCGGACTACATCCGCGCGCCGCTGTTGCCCAGCACGCTCCGCTTCGAGAATGGCGTGCAGGCCACCAACGTCGACCTGAAGGTGCACAAAGCGACCACCGCGGCCGAGCAGTTCGACAACGCCATGTTCAAAGGCACGAAGATTTACGACCGCCGGTATCCCGTGGTCGACACGGAAACGGGCACGGTGATGGCGCTCGTTCGCTTCCACAGCAACGCCGCCGCGCCGCCTCCCGGCTCCGCGCCCGCGCGCGGCGATGCGTTCGTCTGCGAGATTTTCGCGGTCGAGCAGGGAAAGATCATGCAGATCCAGGCGACGTGGATCCAACCGAAGGAACAACTCCCGACGCCATTCTAGGGACGGCCGGAAAAAATCACGTGGCGCCGAACATGAGCGGCGAGCCGAGCTTCGAGCTGTAATTCGGGCGGTAGCGCTCGGTGTTGTAGAGCTTCGCGACATCCACTCTCCGCGCGCCGAGCGATGCGTGCGGCAGCTCCACGTGCGCGTAGCACCCGTTCTGAATCCCGATCATGCGCCCCGCGACTCCGTCGCGGATCAGGCCGACGGCGATGTTGGCGAACGTGATGGCCACGAGCTGGTCGATCGAATCGGGCTCGCCGCTGCGGAGATCGTAGGTGAGATCGCTGACGATGGTTTCCTGGCCCGTCCGTTTGCGCACTTCCTCGGCGAGCGCGTGCCCGATGTCGGCTTTTTTCCGGTGGCCGTAGGCGTCGGGTTCGCCCCACTCCTTCACCTCGCCTTCGGTCCACATGGCGCCTTCCGAAGCGATCACGAGCGAGTAGTGGCTCGGATTTTTCGTTTTGTCTTCCATCAGCAGCGAACAGATGCGGTCGATATTGAAAGGGTGCTCGGGGATGAGGCAGCGTATCGACGTGACGTACGCCGTGTAGAGCGCGGTGAAGCCGGCGTCGCGGCCGAAGATGCGGAAGATGCCGATACGTTCATGCGATCCCACCGTGGTACGTTGCCGCGTGATGGCCTGCTTGGCCCGCGTAACCGCCGTCGAAAAGCCGATGCAATATTCGGTGCCCTGAACGTCGTTGTCCATCGTCTTCGGTACCGCGAGCACGGGAAAGCCCGCATCCCAAAGAGCCGAGGCGAAGCTCAATGTATCGTCGCCGCCGATCGCAACGAGGCAGCCGATGCCCAGCTTCTCAAGGTTATCGATGACCACCGAAGTGAGATTGTAGGTCTTGCCGTCGAAGGGAAGCTTCTCGACCGCCGCTTTGGGAATGTGCGGCGCAATTTTCGCGGCGGGCATCTTGCGGGGATTCGTTCGCGACGTGTGCAGCATCGTGCCGCCGAACCGGTCGATCGTGCGCGTGTTATCGCGCGTCAGTTCCATCACGTAGGTGGGGTCGTCGGGCCCCGTCATATTCGTGAGGCTTTCCCAGCCTTTTCGAAGGCCCGTGATTTTGCGGCCGAATGCGCTCGAGCCGTAGACCACCGACTTGATTACGGAATTCAGGCCCGGCACGTCGCCGCCACCCGTTAGAATGCCGATCTTGTTTCGCTGGGTCACGCTCCACTCCCTCCGCGCAGGTTCATCTGCGCCTGCCCCCTTTCCCCGCCCAATTGTGCCAATGATTCGAGATGGTTTGCAATGTGCGGCCGCCGGGCGCAGAACGCCGTCGCAGTTTTGCAGCGCCGTTCCGGTACAATCAGAAGCGCGGATAGTCTGGGAGCCTCCGAATGCGGCGCTTGTCTCTCGTTTTTCTTTGGATTGCCTGCGTGTCGCTGCTTGCTGTTCCAGCTGCGCGCGCGGGAAAAGCGCTCGTAATTTATTTCATCGACGTGGAAGGCGGGCAATCGACGCTGATCGTCGATCCCGAGGGCGAGTCACTGCTGATCGATACGGGCTGGGACGATTTCCACGGGCGCGACGCAAACCGCATCCTGGCGGCCGCGAAAGATGCGGGCATCGACCACATCGATGATCTCGTGATCACGCACTATCACTCCGATCACGTCGGCGGAGTGGCGCAGCTCGCGAGCCGCATCAAGATCGACGCATTCTTCGATCACGGCGCGAACACGGAAGCTGATACGCGCACCAATTACGCAATCTACGAAAAGATAGCGGCGCAGGCAAAGCACACCATCGTGAAGCCGGGCGACGAAATCCCGCTCAAGGGAATTCGCGTGCAGGTGGTCGCGTCGGCGGGAGAAGACATCACCAAGCCGCTGCCGGGCGCGGGGCAGGCGAATCCGTGGTGCGCGGCGGAACCGGCGCCGCTGCCCGATACAAGCGAGAATGCGCAATCGGTCGGCATGCTGATCACGTTCGGCAAGTTCCGGTTCATCGATCTCGGCGATCTGACGAACCAGAAGGAGCTCGGCTTGGTTTGCCCGAATAATCTGATCGGGATGGCCGACCTTTACCTCGTGACGCATCACGGCACGGCGCATCCCGGCACGGGCGATTCGTCAAACGCTCCGGCGATCGTGTACGCGCTGCATCCGCGCGTGGCGGTGATGGACAATGGCGCGATCAAAGGCGGACATCCCGTGACGTGGCAGACCATCCACGATTCGCCGGGGATCGAGGATTTCTGGCAACTGCACTATTCGATGGCGGGCGCGGAAAAGCACAACGTGCCGGACCAGTTCATCGCGAATGTCGGCGGGAACGACGAAGGCTACTACATCAAAGTGTCGGCCAATCCGGATGCCGTTTTCACGGTGACGAACGAGAGGAACGGCTACAGCAAAACCTATACGAAATAGCGCAATTCCGGACGCGCCACTATTGCTTGAGCAGCGCGAGTTCTTCGGCAAACTCCGCGTGCAGGCCCTGGGGCAAAATCCCGAGGTTCACGATGCGGCGCAGCAGCGGTTCGTTGTTCCTGGCATCGACGTACGCGCGATTGATATCGGCGATGCTGAGGCGGTTTTCGTCCTCGTGAATTTTCTCGATTGCTTCGCCCGCGTCGATCGTGCCTTCCTCGACCACCGAGAAATAGATTCCGGAGCGGCGGCTCGCCAGAAATCGCTTCACCATGTCCGGGCGGGCGAAGCGGATTGCCAGCTTGTAACAGGGCATGCGCGGCTGCGTGACTTTCACGATCGCTTCGCCAATTCGAAATTGATCGCCGATGCAGGCGTTCTCTTCGGTCAGGCCCTCGGTGGTGAGATTCTCGCCGAACATGCCCCACGGCAGATCCTGCTCTGGAAATTCCTCGTGCCAGAATTCGTAGTGCTCGGAGGGGTAGGCGTAGACGGCTTTATTGCGGCCGCCGTGAACCTGGAGGTCGGACTGGGCGTCGCCATCGAGATTCAGGCGGCGCAGCAGCAACGGCCCCGGCACAGGCGATTTGAAAATGCTCGTCGTCACTTCGCGGTCGCCGAAGAGAAGGGTGCGGGGCCTGCCAACGTTGAGCGAAATGATTTTCATTGCCTGCAATCCAGCACAGCGGCGCCGTTGATGCGGTCGCTCTTGAGATCGTTGAGCGCGCGATTAGCTTCGCGCAGCGGGAAGACCGTCACCTGGGTGCGCACGGGAATTTCGGCGGCGACGCGGAGGAAATCCTCGCCGTCCTGGCGCGTGTTGTTGGCGACGCTGCGGATGACGCGCTCCTGATACAGCAAATCGTAATCAAAAGAAGGGATCGGGCTCATGTGGATGCCGCCGAGCACGAGGACGCCGCCCTTCTTGAGCGCTTTGAGCGCGGGCGGCACCAATTCTCCAGCAGGCGCAAAAATAATCGCGGCATCGAGTTTCTCCGGAGGCTCGACAGTGGCCTCATCCGCCCACACCGCGCCGAATTCCATCGCGAGCTGCTGATGCTCTTTTCCCCGCGTACACGCGTAGACTTCCGCTCCCCAATGGCGGGCCACTTGAATCGCCACGACCGCGGCCGAGCCAAAACCGTAGAAAGCGAGATGGCTGCCGCGCTTGATTCCGGAAAGGCGCAAGCAGCGGAATCCGATGATTCCGGCGCACAGCAGCGGCGCAGCCTGTTCATCGGGAAACGATCCGGGAATCGGATAGACGAAGGCCTCGGGCGCGACCGCGTATTCGGCGTAGCCGCCGTCGACCGTGTAGCCGGTGAACGTGGGATGGTCGCAGAGATTTTCCCGGCCGGAGCGGCAGAATTCGCACGTGAGATCGGTGCTATGAAGCCACGGCACGCCGACGCGCGCGCCCGGCGCGAAGCGATGCGCGCCCTCGCCCAGCTTTTCGATGGTGCCGACGATCTGATGGCCGGGAATCACCGGCGATTTGCGCGGCGGGAGCTCGCCTTCCACGACGTGGAGATCGGTGCGGCAGACGCCGCAGCAGCTCACGCGCAAGAGCACTTCGCCCTTGCCCGGCTGCGGCTCGGGCGCGTCGGTGAATTCGAGCGGATTGCTCTCGACCGGCGCGGGCGCATGCAGGAGGCAGGCCTTCATTGGGTCATCACCTGGCGCTCACTCACCGTTCGTTCACCTGGCGCTCACTCACCGTTCGCTCACCGCGCGACCTTCGTTTGCGCTTGCGGCGTGATACCGGCGTCTTCAGCGACGCCGAGGGCGATGGCTGTCCAGTCCATATCGCCGCGGCCTTTGGCGATGGCGGCGAGGTAGCGGTCGTGCAGGAGGCTCGCGATCGGCAGCGGTGTGGAGCTTGCGGTGGCCGCTGCGAGCGCGAGAGAAACGTCCTTGAAGCCGAGCGCCAACCGGAAACCGGCCGGCTCGAATTTTTCGGCGGCGATCGACTTTCCGTAGCCCTGGTAGATGGGGCACGCGAAGAGGGTTTTGCCGAACAGATCGGCGACGGCATTTTTGTCGATGCCATTTTTCTCGGCGAGCGCGAGCGATTCGGAAATGGTCTCGATCGCCGCGGCAATCATGAAATTTCCGCAGAGTTTGACGACATTGGCCGCGCCGGCGTCTTCGCGGAAATCGAAAATGCCCTGGCCGATGGCTTCGAGCAGCGGGCGCACCCGCGCCTTGGGCGCCGCATGGCCAGACGTGCACACCCACAGCTTCTTTGCCGCGGCCGCTTCGGGGCGCCCGAAGACGGGTGATGCGACGTATTCCACTTTGTGTTTCGCATGATGCTCGGCGAGGCGCCGCGCGGTGGCCGGCGCGATCGTGCTGAGCGAGACGTGGATTCCGCCGGGGCCGAGTTTTTCGACGAACGACCCGGGCGAAAGGCAGAGTTCCTCGATGGCGCGATCGTCCGCAACCATGGTGAAAACAACGCCGCCCGGCGTAGCGACCTCCGCTGGATTTTTCTCGAGCGTCGCGCCTTTGGCCACAAGTTGCCCGGCCTTCGAGGCTGTACGGTTATAGATGCGCAGCGCGTGACCCGCCGCCATCAGATTCGCGGCGATCGGCTCGCCCATGTTTCCCAGGCCGATGAAACCAAGTGTTTCCGCCATTTCCGCTCCTCTCGATCGAACCAGCTGTAAGATTCGATGTCGCAACAGACCTCAACGTCTCAATTCGCACGAGCGGGTCGAAGGCTTCCCGCTCGATTTTGTCAGCGGAGCTTTAGTGCCGAGCGCACGCCAGAGATTATCCATGCAGTGATTTTCTCATGCCGGGACGCTCGCGGGGAATTACAAGACGGCGATTGCGGGAACAGGGCGTGGCCGCACCCGCACCCGCACCCGCACCCGCACCCGCACCCGCACCCGCACCCGCACCCGCACCCGCACCCGCACCCGCACCCGTAAGAGAGATTCTTCGTCGATCCTCGTCGGATCGTCTCAGGATGACGGCGCCGGTGCGGTACGGCTGACGGTCGACGAAAAGGCGGAGCTGGTCGCAAATTGCGACCACCTTCAATGAAGATTAGAGTCAAAGGCGCCCGCCTGAGAGCGAGGCGGCCGCTCCAAAGGCAAAAGCACGGACGCCGAGGCAAGCCTCGACGCAAAAGGACTGCGGCCAGCCACCGCACTCCACGCGCGGCTAGGACACGCGGAGGGCGAGGCAGGTGATGTCGTCGTGCTGGCGCGCTTGGGCGGCGAAGGCGTTGACGTCGGACATGACGCGACTGAGGATTTCGCCGGCGGTGCCCGATGCGCCCGATTGCAGACATGCGATCAGGCGCGATTCGCCATACTCTTCGTCCGACTCGCTGACGGCTTCGGCCACGCCATCCGTGAAAATGAAAAGCAGGTCGCCCGGCTGGAGCTGTGCGCTGCCGGAGGAATACGGGACTTCGTTTCCGGTGAAGAGGGGGAGGCCCAGCGGCGGGCCGCCGGCTTCGAGGCGTTCGATCTGGCCGGACGCGCGGCGCAGGATTGGATTGTTGTGCCCGGCGTTGACGTAGCGCATCGCGCGCGAGGCGGGATCGATTTCCGCGAGGAACGCGGTTGTGAAGCGGCGGCCTTCGAGGCTGTGCGCGCGGCAATAGCGGTCGAGGCCGACCACGATTTCATCGAGAGACGCGGGAGTGGATGAAAGCGCGCGAAGGCTGGCCTGAAACGTTGCCATCAGCAGCGCGGCGGGCACGCTTTTTCCGGCGACGTCGGCGACGACCACGAGCAGCGGATAAGAGAGCGAGTTGCCCGCGGAGGCGGGGCGTATGAACGCGTCGTAGTAATCGCCGGCGACCGTGTTTTGCGGGCGCGTGGCGAAGGCGATGTCGATTCCGGCTACGTCGGGCGGTTTATCCGGCACGAGCCACTGCTGAATCTCGCGCGCGATTTCGAGGTCGCGCTTCATGATGACGCGGTCGGCCAGCTCGAGCGCCAGCAGCAGAAACAGGATCAGCGTGCCGAGCCATACGGTGTTGATGCTGACGTTGTCGCGCCCGTTCCCGACGTTGACCGATAGCAAGACGAAACAGACGGCGAGAAGCAGCAACACTCGCCGCGCAGGCGAAAGCTTCATCAGCATCGCCTGGAAAAGCGCCCATCCGGCGAGGAAAGGCCGCTTCCATCGCTTTTTTTCGCGGCCGATGGCGTCCCAGTCGACGTCCTTCGAATAGAGGCCGTAGGTGGCGCGCGCCTCGGATTTGAATTGTCCCCAGAGCTGGTCGATTTCGAGGCCTTCGGTGACGCGCGCCCAGAAATTGCGGACGCGGCGGCGGCGCGTGACTTTAGGCTTTGCGGGGCTCGAGGCGGTAGCCATGATGCGAGATTATCGCAGGAGGGGGAGCCCGACGCCACGGGAGCGTGCGCGGCACAGGTGCTCAGACAGGCCTAACCCCCGGAAAGCGGGGTGAGCTACATACTGCGAAGGTGCGGCCTCAAGAGAGCTTCGCGGCCAGGTCGACGAAGTCGGTGGCGACTACATCGAAGGAGTTCGCTGTGGGCAGCGGTGCGCCCGGCGGTGGCGGCGGAGGATGGGGGCCGCGCTCGAGTGGGCGCGGGACGTAGCCCGCCTTCAGGCCGCAAGACTGCGCGGCTTTCAGATCGAGAGGATGGGCGGCGACCATCATCACCTCGGATGGCTTGCAGCTGAGCAGCTCGACGGCGCCGAGATAGACTTCGCGATCCGGCTTGTAGTGATGAAAGAGTTCGGCGGAAAAAACGGTGTCCCAGGGAAGGCCCGCATATTTTGCCATCTCGACCAGGAGCGAAACGTTGCCGTTGGAGAGCGTGGCAATGATGAAATTCTTTTTGAGGCGCGTGAGGCCCTCGACCGAGTCCGGCCACGGGGTGAGCCGGTGCCAGACGTTGGTCCAGTTTTCCTTTTCCTCTTCGGTGAGGCCGCTGATGTTGAACTCGACGAGAAGCTGATCGAGGATCGTGCGATGCAGCACGTCGAGCTTCGTCCACGGAAGCTCGCCCTTGCGGATTTTTTCCATCGACGGGCCGTAGCCGGCGCGCCAGCGATCCGCGAACTTGCCCCAGTCGATCTGCAGGTTCTTTTCGCGGCCCCACTGCTCGCCCTCGCGAATGATGGAGCCGCGCCAATCGACGACGGTGCCAAATACGTCGAAGACGAGCGCTTTCACGCCGAGCGAATTCGGTGGAACGGGCATCGGTGGAGATTTTCTCACACTGGGGCGCGGTGCGTTCGACCCGCCGGCCAACGGTGCGAAACTTGAAAGCGCCACGGATAGCGCCACGAACTCGCGTCTGCGCATGAGCCCTCTTTTCGCGCCGCTTGTCACAGCAACCCGGCGGCAGCGGCGCGTATTCTAAACCAGGACGTGGATACGCGCACAAAATCATGGCGCGGGGCGAGGCGGCCGGGCGAGCTGCTCGGATGTACTATCGTCGGTGGCAGAGGCGCGCGATGAGCGTGCGGCAATCAGGGAGATGGCGCGGCATCGTGCCGGGGATCCTGGCAGCCACGCTGGCCTGCGTGTTTGCCGCGGGGATGCTATTTTCTGCGGCCGCGCAAATCCAGAATTACGAGAGCGGCGGGATCGTCGACATGGACGGCGAGCGATTCGCGCCGGAAAATCCCAACGAAAAAGCGGAGTGGACGTTCGCGCGCTTTCACTACGATCTCGGCGAGGAATTCGGATTCTACCGCTTCCAGCGCTGGGCCGCGGACTGGCCGAAGGCGGACCGCCAATTCACGCTGGGCGTGAAGCGGCTCACGCTGATCCAGGCGCGGTCGACGGAGCATATCGTCGATGCGAATTCCGACGAGCTCTACGACTATCCGTGGATTTACATCGAGGACGCGGGCGCGTGGAATCTGAGCGAAAGGCAAGCGGCGCGGCTGCGCGAATATCTGCTGCGCGGCGGATTCCTGATGGTCGACGACTCGCACGGCGACGAGGAGTGGCAGAATTTCGTCGCCGGGATGCGAATGATATTTCCGAACCGCCCGATCGAAGACCTTGCGAATAAAGACGAGATCTTTCACGTCACATACGATCTCGACGACCGCGTGCAGGTGCCGGGCACGCGCTATATCTGGGGCGAGCGCTGGCGCTACACGGTCGATAGCGCGACGCCGAAGTGGAGAGCGATTCGCGACGACAAGGGCCAGATCATGGTGGCGATCTGCCACAATTCCGACGTTGGCGACGCCTGGGAATGGGCCGACAGCCCGCAATATCCGGAGCACCCGGCGTCGGTGGCCTACCGCATCGGAATCAATTACATCATTTATGCGATGACCCACTAGCGGACGGCCGGCGAGACGCCGTCCGACTCCGCTCCCTTCCTGCGTCAGGGCGAGCAGGACAAGCCGGCGCTATTGCCACCGTGCAATCTTCAAAACGTGGAGGTGGGCGTGGGGCTCGGCAGGATCACGCCCGCTTCGATGGTTAAGCGCGGGGCGCGGCGCATGGTTTCGATGAAGGCGCGCACGATTTCGGGATCGAATTGATTGGCGGCGCAGCGTTCGAGTTCGGCGAAGGCGTCTTCGGGCGTGCGCGCTTTTTTGTAGGTGCGCGCGGACGTGATCGTATCGTACGCATCGGCGATGGCGATCACGCGCGCGCCGTACGGAATATTTTCGCCCTCGAGACGGTCGGGATAGCCGCTGCCGTCGTAAAACTCGTGGTGATGGCGAACCATCTGCCGGATGCGCTCCATCGGCTTGAGCGGCTCGAGAATTTTCGCGCCGAGGTCGGTGTGGGTCTTCATGGTTTCCCACTCGGAGGCATCGAGCGGGCCCGACTTATTGAGGATTGTCTCGGGGATGCCCACTTTCCCGATATCGTGCAGCAAGCCGGCGAGGCGGATGTCCTCGACTTCGGTCGCGCTCATGCCCAGCGCCTGCGCGATCATCACGGAATATGCGGAAACTTTGCGCGAATGTCCCTGGGTGTAATGATCCTTGGCATCGATCGCGAGCGCGAGCGAAGTGACGGTTTCGACGACGGCCGGCGGAAGCCCGTCGGCGTCCGTCGCGCCGCCCTGTTCCTCGAGCGACCGCGTGAACTGTTCGAGGCGCCTGTAAATTTCCTCGAACGCTTCCGGACCGGTTGAAAACAGCCGCTTCAGCGTGACGCCGAGGTACGCTTCGAGAACGTCCTTTTTCCATCGCTTGCGGTCGTTGGGATCACCCTGCTCGGCGCTCGAAACGGAATTCCCGCCCTGATGTTTCGAGATGTACATCGAGGAATCGGCGACCTGAATGAGTTCTTGCGGCGTCGATCCGTGAATCGGGAATGCGGCGATGCCGAAGCTGGCGGTGATGTTTTTGTCGCGGAGAAGCGGATCGGCGGCAATCCAGCCGCGGAGCTTGCCGGCGAGCTGGCGAGCTTGTTCGACGCCGGTTTCCGGCATGAGAATCACGAACTCGTCGCCACCGTAGCGCGCGACTACGTCGGACCGGCGGCAGTTCTGCTCGAGGATGTGGCCCACGCGCTGGAGGACGACGTCGCCCTCGAGGTGGCCGTAGAAATCGTTCACGAATTTGAAGCGGTCGAGATCCATCAGGACGAGCGCGAACGGGCGGTTGGCGCGCGTCGATCGTTTCCATTCGGACGAGAGCGCTTCCATCAGGAAGCGGTGCGTCTTGACGCCGGTCAAGCCGTCGGTGATGGCCTGTTCCTGGGCGCGCTGGAACGTGAGAGCGTTGTGCAAGGCCCCGGCGAAGAGATCGGCGAGCGTGCGGAGCAGCAGCACGTCGTGATCGGGGAACTGGCAAGGATCGGTGGATTCCACGTAGAGGACGCCGAGAAACTGCTCGCCGTAGGTGATGGGCAAAGCGAGCGAGGCCGTGGAACCCGGCAGCACGGTTCGAGGCGTCGACGAATTCACTTCGTAAATCGTGGACATCTGGCCGCTGCGAGCCACCTGCCCGACCAAACCTTCGCCCAGCTGGATGCGGCGGCCGATCGCATCGCGGCGCGTGCCGGCCTCGGCCCGCACCACCAAATCCTTCGCCGAATAATCGAGAATGGCGATTCCGATGTGATCGTAGGGGAGATGATTTTCGACCTCGGCCGCGATTCGGGCGAGCATTTCATCGGGATCGAGGGTGGTGATGGCGTGGCTCGAAACGTTGTTGATCAGCGTCAACTGGCGGGATTTCCTCTGCTCTTCCGCGAAGAGCCGCGCGTTTTCGATCGCGATGCCCGCCGCGCTGGCGATCAAGGCGAGGAGCTCGACATGGCCCTCGTCGAAGGACCGTTCCTTCATGCTGTGGATCACCATTGCGCCGACCGGCTGATCGTGGAGAATCAGGGGCACGGAGCACGTGCATCCCATTTCGCGCAACGGCTCGATCCCAAGGCGCTTCGTCTCTTCCCAGAAGTTCTCGCGAATCAGAAGCGGCCGCGCCGAGCGCACCACGTATTCCACCAAGTGATTCCCGGCGGGACGCGAGCGCTTCGGGCGCCGCTCGCCGTCGGAGACTTCGATCTCGAAGCGCACTTCGCCGGCTTTCGAATCGTAGATGGCGATGAAGAAGCTGGTGACGTCGAGCACGCGGCGCATTTCCGAATAGATGCGTTCGAGCAAGGCGTCGAGCTCGAGCGTCGAACTGAGAGCCCGGCCAATTTCATTGAGGATGTGGAGTTCCTCGGTGCGCCGCGACGTCTGCTGCATGAGGTAACTGTTCTCGACCGACATGCCGATTTGCTGGCCGAGCGCCATCAGCAGGCGAAGTTCGGCGGGAGTGAAGCCGCGATTATCCGGCGTCGCCAGCAGCAACGCGCCAAACACGCGCCCCTTTGCCTGGAGACTGATGCCGACCACCGTGCGCAGGTCCTGCCCGAGCAGCAACTGCCGCGCCTGACGGAAGGATTCTTCCTGCTCGAGCGCTTCCCAATTCGCATCGCGCGCGAGATCCCGCAGCACGACCAATCCGCCGAGCCGGGCCACCAGGTTCACCAGATATTCGTCGAGATGGTTTTCGTGGATCGTCGGGGCGAGATCCTCGTTCAATCCCGTAACGATCACCCAATTCGACGCGCGGGGTTCGGTTTGCTGGACGCACAGTATGCCGGCCGGAATGCGAACCACATTCAAGACGCGATCGAGCGCTTGACCGAGCATCTTGTGGATTTCGCCGCCCGCAAAGCCGGACGCAGCCAGATTCAAATTGGAGAGCGCGAGCATGTTGCGCTCGACGCGGCGCCGCTCCTCTTCGTATACGGCCATCACCATCAGCACGCAGGTGAAGAGTTCGGGCAACGCCATCAAGGGGAATAGATCGATATTCGGCAGGAGACCTATCCGAACGCGGAGGATCCCCGAAAGTGCGAGCAGCCCCCAGGCCGCAAAGGTGACGGCGAGCAGCAAATCGACACGAGCTTCCTGCTTGCGGCCTTCTTCCCAAAACGTGTAGCCAACGAGCAGAAAGAGAATGCCCATCGCGAGGACTACGGGGACTTCGATCCAGTGATTCGCGTGAGCGATCGCCCAGACCAGGCCAACGCCTATCGCCGCGCCCATGATGCGGACCGGAATTCGAAGGCCGGCGTAGAGTCGCGCCGCGCAGTAGAACGCCAAAGACCCCATCACCAGCACTGTCTCGTTGAGGATGCCATCCACCTTTAGCCAAGCTTCGTTCCCGCCGAGCGAGGCCAAAACGCCTGTGACGAAATGGAGGCAAAACAGGCCCCAGGCGATCGACCAAGCGAGGAGATAATCCTGCCGTTTCAGGCGGTACAAGAAGGAAAAAAAGACGGCGAGCAAAAACGTGCTCGCCAGCAGGACCAGGTATGTGGTGTTAACGTGGATCGGCAACGTGACGCTCCGGACTTAGTACCCCGACACTCGATTGAGAATATCAGAAAACGTGCAGGCGCCCGGTGGCCGTGTCCAGTCGAGTTTCGTGGATGTCACCTCACACCGCACCTTGAGCACCCGCCGCGATCGTGGCTGTGGCCTCAGCCGCCGCTCGCCTTTGGTTCGCAAAGGGTATGCCTGCAATGGCCGTCAGGTCAAGCAGGTATCCATCGGCGTGCCGGGATCAAGTGCCATACCTCGATGGAGTTACGACGTTAGGCGCTCGATTTTGGCAGGTGCTTCCGCTAAGATAATTCTTTCGAGACAATCGAGGAATCCGAATGGCTTCCGCACTAAAGCCGCGCGTCCGTTTCGCCCCGTCGCCGACGGGCTATCTTCACGTAGGCGGCGCGAGAACCGCCCTGTTCAACTGGCTCTTCGCCCGGCACGAAGGCGGTGCGCTCCTGCTGCGCATTGAGGATACTGATGTGGGACGCAACCGGCCGGAGCTTGTCGACGGAATCCTCGACGATCTGAAATGGCTCGGGATCGAATGGGACGAGGGGCCGTTTTTCCAATCGCAGCGCATTGAGATGTACCGGGAAGCGGCCGAGCGTCTGCTCGCGAGCGGAGCGGCCTTTCCGTGCTACTGCAAAGCGTCGGCCTATGCCGGCGGCGACGCAGCGCCGGCCGCGGATGCCGAGGAGCAAGAGGGCGAAGGCGACGACGAGGGCCCAAAGCTTCACAAGGGTCCCGCGTGTCCTTGCCGGGACATGAGTGAGGCGGACCGCGCGGCCAGGCAAAAGGACGGAATCCCGCGCGCAATCCGGTTCCGGGTGCCCCGAAGCGGTGCAACAAGCTTCGAGGACGTTGTTTTCGGCCCGCGCGAGGTGCAGAACGAAGAAATCGAGGATTTCGTCCTGCTGCGCTCGAACGGCCTGCCGACCTATCAGCTGAGCGTGGTGGTGGACGACATCGACATGCGCATCACGCACGTGATTCGCGGCGCCGATCATCTTTCGAATACTCCGAAACAGGCGCTGCTTTACCGGGCGCTCGGCGCTCCCGTGCCGGTGTTCGCGCACGTTCCCCTGATTCTGGGGCCCGACCGGACGCGGCTTTCAAAACGCCACGGCGCCACGAGCGTGGGCTCGTATGCGGCCGAAGGCTTTCTGCCAGAGGCGTTTCGCAATTTCCTCGCGCTGCTGGGGTGGTCGCCTGGGGGCGACTCGGAGTTTCTCCGCACGCCGCAGATGATCGAGCGGTTCAGCCTATCGGGCGTGAGCCGCACCAACGGGGTTTTCGATCGGCCCAAGCTCGAGTGGTTCAATACGGAATATCAACAGAAACTGCCGATCGAGGATTTGCTGCCCCACGTCGAAGCGCAATTGAAGCGCGCCGGATTGTGGGAAGGCTCGCAGGCGAGCAAGGATCATGCGTGGTTCACGCGAACGGTCGATCTGATCCGGCCGCGCACGCGCCTGCTCGGCGATTTCACGGGGTGGGCGCGCGCGTTCTTCAGCGACGATTTCGAGTATGAGGCGGAGGCGCGCGAGAAATTCTGGAAAGACGAGCGGCTCGGCGGGATGCTCGCGAAACTTGCCGATGCGCTCGCGGCGCTGCCGGATTGGAGCCACGATGCTTGCGATGCAGCTTCGCGCGGAGTGGCGACGGCGGAAGGCGTGAAAGCAGGTTTGCTGATCAATGCCACGCGCGTCGCGATCGTCGGCCGGGCCGTTGCCCCGCCGCTCTTCGAGACGATGGTCGCGCTAGGCCAGCAGCGCGTGGTGGCGCGCATCCGGCGCGCGGTTACATTCCTTGGATCGCGATAAATCGAATCGTTTGGAACCGGCTGTCGCTACTTCCCCGCGCGGAAAATATCGGCATGCACGGCGTGCTCCGCCGTTCCTGCGGCCGCGATCTTGACCGTCACTTCGACGGGAATTTTCACGGGCGGCAGGCACGCGGAACTGTTGCACGCCTGATAGCGCAGCGTGATGGGAATCGTTACGTCGCCCATTGGGGCTTTGTCATTTGCGGACAACTTCAGCTTCAGAGTGACCTTGCCTGCGTACACGTTGAGAGGCTTATCCGAGAAGGTAAACTTCTTGTCGTGGCCGGGCGGATAGATCGAGTCGACCAGCGTGATGCCGTTCGGAACCTTCGGCGTGAGCGTGGTCGGAATCAGGTAGGCGTCCGAGGGCTTGTGCGAGTTCATGTGGTACGCCTCGTTGATGTCGACGACCACGGCGACTTCAAAATCCTTGCCTCGCGGCACCGGTTCCAGCGAAACGTAAGCGTGCGTCTTGACCACCTGCGCGGGAGATAGCGTCGGGGCCTCCTGTGCGGACGCAATCGAAGGACTGCTCGCGATCCAGGCGAGTGCGCAGACGATAAGAAAATAGCGGAACGGCTTGGCTGAGATCATAGCTGGCTCTCGATGTCCTTGGTGATCTGAGCTGGATTTACTACGCCGATGTACCTCTTCACGATCTTGCCGTCGCGGGAAATCAGGAAGCTCGTGGGCATGCCGAGCAGCCCGCCGAATTTATCGGTGATCGCGTCGCTGCCTTCGACGAGGGGATAGTTCATCGTCTCGTCCTTGCCGTCGACTTTAAATTCTTTGCTCTTCACGAACTGCGGGACCACCTTTGAAGGGTCGTCGTCCATGGATGCGCCCAGCATCGTGAAGCCTTTGCTCGAGTACTCCTGCTGCAGGCTGATGAGGACGGGAATCTCGCTCTGGCACGGCTCGCACCAGGTGGCCCAGAAGTTCAGGAGAACGACTTTTCCTTTCAAACTGGCCAGCGCTACATCGCCTCCCTGGAGATTCTTGAACGTGACGTTGGGCTCAGGCTCAAGATTGGATTCGATTTTGGGGCTCTCGCCACCGGGGTCCGTGGTTGTCACGAACCATTGTTTGACGCTTGGAGGCATTATTTCTTCGAGCCACACGTCGATGCTGACTCCGTTCAGATGGCTCGAGATAACCGTAAGACCGTTCGTGAAAATCAAGCCGCCGATCAACAGCAGCAAAACTCCGCTGAAAACTTCGACGGTGTGGAGGTGGCGCCGAAACTTCTGATAGAACTTCATGAAGCGCCCGACTCCCACCGCCGTCAGCAGGAACGGTATGGAAAGCCCGGCCGAGTACAGTGTGAGAAGGATCACGCCGTCTCTCACGCTCCCGCGCGAGGCCGCAATCGCCAGAACGGTCGTAAGAATCGGCCCGATGCAGGGCGTCCACCCGAGCGCGAACGCAAAGCCAAGAAGGAACCCGCTCACGATGCCCGGAGTCTTTCCGCCGACGTCCCGCATATGGACGTCGCGATTCAACCATCGCGACATTGGGGGACCGAAAAGAAAAATCAGCGACGCCGCATAGAAGTGAACCGGCTTGATGACCATCTCAGCGCCGGTTCGGAAATTCAGGAACAGGCCGATCGCGACGAGCACGAGGCCCACGATGAGCCCCACTCGAACCGACATCTTGATGAGCACGCCAATCAGGTGCAGGCCGAAGAGAATGATCAGGGCGCCGGCGATCGGCGCCAGAAGGTTCTTATGCTGGAGCAAAAAGTGCCCGACGGCGCTCGCCGTCGCTCCCATCGTAATGAACACCGCCGACAAACCGATGACGAAGGCCAACGCCGGGGGCAGCAGTTTGCTGGTTCCCGTTTCCCCTTCCTTCAACTGATCCACCCCTACGCCAGACAGCATCGAAAGATAGCCGGGGACCAGCGGCAGAACACACGGCGATAAAAACGAAACCAATCCAGCGGCAAACACAAACAAGCCAGCGAGCACGGCTACAGACATTCGAATCCTCTCATTCCCTCAGTAAGTCACCCAGCCCCCGCGCTGGGGTGCGCGCAAACCGTGATTTGACCACATACCTTAGACGTGCGCCACAGCTTTTTGGTTCTGGAAACGTGCCGCAAGGTATTCCCGCCACGTGACATTAGAAGACAGCGCTTCCGCTATGCAAACGCCGAAGTTCGTTCACTAAGGCCCTGATATTGCTGCGCGAACGTCCGCGAAGACGCTTGGCAACACATGTGCCTTATCGAGACTTGCGGGCCCGCCCGCTGGAACCGCAGACGGTGACATTCGTTGCCGCGCGCGGTGGCGGGCTCGAAAAATTTTCCGCGAGGAGAAGCGCTTTGACGCCGAATCAAGTAACGCTGGCCCGGGTCATCGCCGCTTTTGTCGCCGTCGCGCTCTTCACTGCGGGTGAAAATATGCTGGCGGCCGGTCTCGTAGCCGTTCTCTTGACCGTGACGGCGATCGCGCTCGATGGCGTCGATGGCTACCTTGCGCGCACGCGCGGGCTGGCGACGCCTTTCGGCGCGCAGCTCGATATTCTCGGCGATCGCGTGGTCGAGAATCTGTTTTTCACGTGCTTCGCCGTCGCCGGGCTGATTTCGCTGTGGGTACCGGTGTTGTTTTTCGTGCGGGGCGCGCTCACCGATCTCCTGCGCGGGCTGGCCGCGCGCGCGGGACGCACCGGCTTCGGCGGCAACTCGATGCTCGAGACGTGGTGGGGGAAGAGGCTCGTCGCTTCGCGCGCGAGCCGGGCAGCGTACGCTGCATTGAAGTGCGTCTGTTTCTGCTATCTCGGTTTGCTGCTGCCGCTGCGCCATCCATCGGGCATCGTTTCGGACGCGACGTTCGGCCACTGGTTCGCCGGGTGGCTGAGCGAGCCGGTTTCCTACTGGCTGCTGGGCGCAGGGCGCATCCTCGCAGGGGTGACGGTCGTCTTCTGCATCGCGCGCGCGATTCCTGTGATCTGGGAGGGACGGCGCTATCTGGCCTCCGAGAAGCCGGCGCGCAAGCCGCTGGCCGCCGCCGCGATTCGATGAGGCCGCGGATGACTGTCACCGGCGCAAATCGCGGCCTTCTTCGATCTCGACGGCACTCTGCTGCCAGCACCTTCGCTCGAGTGGCAATTTATCGCGTGGCTCGCCGCGCGAGATGCAATCGACGGCGGCCACTTTGCAGGTTGGCTCGGGCGCTTTGCGCGCAATATCTGGCGCGATCCGTACGCGGCGACCTTCGAAAACAAATGCTACCTCAGCGGGCTTCGCGAATCTCTCGTCGCCGATTGGGAGGGATCTCTCGGCGCCGATTCGCTGCGCTTCTTCGCGCTGGGCGCGGAGCGCATCGCGTGGCATCAGGCGCAAGGACATCGCGTGTTTCTCGTGAGCGGCACGCTCGGGCCGCTGGCGTGCGCGGCGGCTCGGCGCCTGCCGGGGCCCGTCGAGGCGCGCGCCACCGAACTCGAAACGCGCGACGGCCGCTGGACCGGTCGCCTCGCGGGCGAGCATTCGCGCGGAGAAGCCAAGGCGCGCGCAGTTCGCAGGCTCGCGGCTCGGCACGATCTCGATCTCGGCGAATGCTACGCCTACGGCAACTCGCTCGCGGACCTGCCGATGCTCGAAGCCGTCGGCCATCCGGTGGCCGTGAATCCGGAAGCCGGGCTCGAACGCATTGCCTGCTCCGAGAGTGAAGCCGGGAATCGCGGCGGCGCTCAAAGATTTTGGCGCGTCTGCAAATGGAAGACGACGGAGCCGTCGCGCCGCCAACCTCTCGTTTCCGTCCGAGAGACGCGGTGAGATTCTCGCGCTTCGCAACTCGCATAGAAATTCCAGGCGAGCGCGCCATTCCGTGGGACGCCGCCGATTCCGGTCTCGCGCAGCAGCGCCTGGCGACGCGCTGGTTCGACGAGATTCGCGAAGCCTGCGGCGTGTTCGAGTGGATCACTCTCGCCTACTTCGCCTGGCTCGAAGCGATCGTGCTCGCGTGCCACCGAAATATTCCGCACGCCGAACGCTACTTCGCGCTTCACTTGCTGCTCGCGGCGGGACTCGTCTGCCTCGCCGCCTACGGCGCTCAATCTCGCAGCAAATTCCTGCGTTTCGCGCGCCACTGGTATCCGCTTCCGCTCTACATTCTCTTTTTCGAGGAATTGCAGGGGCTGGTGCACGCCATTTTCCCCGGCTGGTTCGACCGCTGGCTCGTCGCGTTCGACTACGCGCTCACCGGCGTGCACCCGTCGGTGTGGCTCGCGCGTTTTGCCTCGCCCGCGCTCAACGATTTCATGCAGTTCGCCTACATGACCTATTTTCTGAACCTCGTGATCCTGCCGGCGATTCTCTACGCTCGGCGCGAGCGGTTCGCGTTCTGGACGGTGATGGTCTCGACCGCGATCGCGAACTACTCGATCTACGTCATCGCCATCCTGCTACCGATCGAAAGCCCCTACTATTCGCTCGCAAGCCTTCAGACCCAACCCCTGCGCGGTGGTTATTGCACCGCGCTGATCGGCCTCATCGAACGTTTCGGCCGCGTGCACGGCGCCGCGTTTCCATCGGCGCACGTGGCTGGCTCGATGGTCGCGGTGCTCGCCGCGTGGCGCTACCGGCGATGGCTTTTCTGGGTCGGCCTGCCGTTTTTTCTTTGCATGTGCGTGGCTACCGTTTATGGGCGATACCACTATGTGGCGGATGTGCTTGCCGGCCTCGCAGTCGGCGCCGCCGGTTTCGCGCTGGGGACAAAGCTCATACGGAATCCGGCCGCGCTGCCCGGCGAAAATTACGGCTAGAAAATCTTTTCCTGGCGCCGCAGGTTTCCGGCCGATCCGAGGTTGGCGATGCGGATCACGATGCTGTACTGGTTCTCATTGCGGATCGTGCCGAACGAAAACCGCCGGTATTCGAAGCCGATGCCGCAGCAGTTGCCGTTGTACGTCGCCTCGACGATCTGGTTCTGAAACTCTTCCTGCGTGAAGTCGTAGCTCGCGCCCGCCTCGACGTTCCAGCCATGCCGGTTCATATCGCCATAGCCGAAAAGGGTGCGGATCTGATTCGAGCGCTGCTCGAAATTCAGCGGAGGGAGCGCGGGATTGAGCGGCAGATTCAGCACGGAAAAATGCGCCAGGGTGATGAACGATTCCTTGTAAGGCTTGAGCTTCAGCAGAGTGCCGATCGCCGAGACGCGATTCCGCACCGGATCGTAGTTGACGATGAACTGCGTATCGAAGCGCTTGCCGGGATCCACGCGCAGATCGCTCACGATCGGCGAAAAGCGCCGCGCCGTATCCGCGAATGCAAACGGCGTGAGCGCGTCGAGCGTCTGAAAGACGTTGGGCTGCCCCGGAACAAGCGCCCCGCCAAACGTGGGATCGAAGAAATATTTCTGCACCAGGCGCCAGGTGATGAATTCCTGGGCCGGGCCGCCCCCTTGCGCCGGAAGAGCCGCTGCGTGATTCCGTACTCGATCTCGTTGGTGTCGGTCAGCGTTTCGTCCTCGTCGAAACGCACGAATCGCCCGAAATCGTTGACGCCGCTGACGTAGCTATACACCGCATAGGGCTCGATCACGTGTTTCCATTTCGTCTCGCCGCCGATCCCACACGCGCTCGAGGATGGGAAATCGCATGTCGAGCGAAAATTCCTCGGTATTGCGAAAGAGTCCCTCATCGAGAAACGCGCCGTTTTGCATCTGCCCGCCGTAGTACGTCGACCGGAATGTGAAGCTCGGCGTCACATTGAACCAATCGCCGAAATGCAGCGGCATGGTGACGCTCGGCGCGATCTCGCTGCGCTCGACGAAGCCAGGCGTCTCAAACGGCGTCACGTTTTCGCCGCGATGCTCCGCGCCCGTAAACGCAGTCGAACGAAAAGTAAAATGGCAGGCGCTTGTAAAACTGCTGATCCACCGAGCTGAATCGGAGTTCAGGGGCGGTTCGCAGCGTAATCGAAGTTTGCGGGGTGGCGCTCAGATAGTTCTGGTAGCTCAGCGCCGCAAGGCCCAGGCTGAATCCGTCGAAATTATTCTGCAGGAACGCCGTGTTGCGCACTTCCGAATTCACCGCTTGCGTGAACGTCTCAGACCACGCGAGCCGAAACGTCAGCGACGTCAGCTGATCGAGGTCGGCGACCGCGCGCCAGCCGCCGGGCAAATCCGAAGTGAACAGGAGCTTCGCTTCGTGCCCGCCCTGTTTGATCGGAGGAGCGTCCACCTGCTCGAGGCCGCGATCGATCACGCCGAAGTACGACGCATCGAGGTTCGCGTTTTCCCACGGCTTCATGCGGAATTCGGCTCGCTGGCTCCAGCCGCGCTTGGTGTAGTCGTTCGCGCCCAGCGTCATATCCAGCCAATCGAGCGGCGCCCAGTAGACCGAGTCGCCCAGCACGTAGCCCTTCTGCGACGTATTCCCGAGATCGGGAACCAGGAAGCCCGATTCGCGGCGCTTTTCCGCCGGCAGCGTCGCGTAAGGCATGTAGAGAATGGGAACCGAAAACACGCGGAAGTTGCCGTTCACGAGGCGCACGGACTTCTGCAGCCGCACCGTGGCCGAAGGCGCGTAGAACTTCCACACCGGGTGCCCGGGGTCGCAGACCGTCATCCACGCTTTGTGGATGCGATAGGTATTTCGGATCGAGCCGCTCGGCTGTTTCGGCGTCGAAATAAAGCGGGTTCGGGCTCACGAGCAGCGTGGGCGAGGGCCGGCGCTGGAGCGCGAACGTGCCGTGCACGTGATGGAAAATGCCGCGGCCGGTGCGGAGCTCGTAGCGCGCGTCGTCGGCCTCCACGTGCTGCGTCAGGTAATCGAGCTGCACGTGCCCGCGCGCGATCACCACCTGCGTCTCGCTGTCGTATTCGACGTGATCGGCTCGCAGCCGCGCGTTTTCGTACCGCACGTCGACGTGGCCGTCGGCGTAGAAAATTTTCCCCACTTCGCGCTGCTGATCCGCCTCGAGCGTCGCTTCGCCGCCCGCCGTCAGCGCCTTGGCCGGCGCTGGATGCACACCCTGCGCCGGCAACACTCGCGCCAGCATCGGCAGAATCAGGAGCAGCCCTGCAAGAAGAGCGAGTCTGCGGACAGCTATCGGGAAGATCGCGTTCGGCATCGCCTGGGAAAAGCTCAAAAGAGAAAGGCGAGCCTAACATGCGCCTACGGCCGCCGCAATCAAGAGCGTGCATCGGTGGTCGTGCCATTTGGCCCTGGGGTGAATTTGATCGCCCAGCTAAACACAGAGATCACAGCGAAGGCATCAATGAGTGCACAGAGACCGCCGCTTCTCCGTGCCCTCTTGATTTCCTCGGTGTTCTCTGTGTTGAGGTACGCCTGTGCGGACGCACGAGCCGTGCTACTTGGCCGAAACGCGTGAAACCGCAGTCTGGGCCATATTGGCGGGCGCCGCCGGGATCAGCCAGCGGAACAAGATGGCCGCGGCCGCTCCGCCGAGCAGTTGCGCGACGATGAATCCCGGCACGTCCGCCGGACGAATTCCCGCAAACGTGTCGCTCAGCGACCGTGCGATCGCAACCGCCGGATTCGCAAAAGACGTGGATGCGGTGAACCAATACGCTGCTGCGATGTAGCATCCCACTGCGTAGGCGGTCGCGCTCGGACGAAACCGCGAGCAGCCGCAGATTACGCCGAGCAATCCAAACGTCGCCACGAATTCGCTGAACACCTGCGCCGGCCCGCCGCGCACGTGGCGCGCGAGCGAAATCACGGGCAGGCTGAACATGAGGTGCGCCGTCACTGTTCCGGCTATGCCGCCGAGGATTTGCGAGAGTATGTAGCCGGGAGCCTCGGCCCACGGCAGGCCGCCTTGCCATGCGTCCGCCAGCGTCACCACGGGATTCAAGTGCGCGCCCGAAATCGGGCCAAGCGCGAGGATCAACGCAACCAGGGCAGCCCCCGTTGCCGTTGTATTCGCCAGCAGTGCCAGCGCGACGTTTCCTCCGGCCAGCCGCTCACCCATGATTCCCGATCCGATCACGGCTGCCACAAGAAAAGCGGTGCCGCCAAATTCGGTCACAAGCCTGCGGTTGAGCGAGAAAATCACTGTAGGCCGATGCGATCGATTTCCTTTTGGATCGCCAGCTTGTCGAGGCTCGAAAGCGGCAAACAGAGCAGCAGACTGATGCGCCGGTCGAGAATCATGAAGGCTTCGCGAAAGGCGCGCTCGATCTCTTCGGGCGTGCCGGTGGCCGTCGCCGGGTCGGGCACTCCCCAGTGCGCCGTCATCGGCTGGCCGGGCCAGATGGGGCACACTTCTTTCGCCGCGTTGTCGCAAACCGTGAAGACGAAATTCATTTGCGGCGCACCCGGCTTCGCAAACTCATCCCAATTCTTGCTGCGCAGTCCCTCCGTGGAAAGATGCGCCAGCTCGATCTGCTTGAGAGCTTCCGGGCGAACGCGGCCCGCCGCGTGGCTTCCCGCGCTGTAGGCCATAAAGTTGGGGCGGCCCTTGCGGTTGAGGATTGCCTCGGCCATGATCGATCGCGCTGAATTTCCCGTGCAGAGAAAGAGCACGTTGTAGCGTCCGTGAGGAGCCATTATCCTTGGGCTCCTTCGGCGGGTGCGCAGCATTCGGGTCCGCAGCAAGCCGCGCCGGCCGCGCTCTTTTCCGGCAGATTGTCCTGAAGCACTGCGAAAACCTCCCACTCGTTTCCATCCGGATCGTGCACCCAGGCCTTGTCCTGCATGGCGTAGCAGCAGTCCGTCTTCATTTCCTCGCGCGGAATCAGCCCTTCGCGAACCCACCGATCGCGCACCGAGAGCACGTCGTCCGTCGACGCCACCTGAATGCCCATGTGCGAGAGCGCGCCGCGCTCGCCAAACGACGCTTCGTTCAGCGTGAAATTGAGCGGTGGATTCGCAACGTCGAATTTGGCGTAGCCCTGCCGCACCTTCGACGGCTCGATCCCAAACATCCGCCGGTAGAACTCGATGCTGCCCCGTACGCTGCGGACGTTGATCGCGAGATGGGCCTTCAGCGCCTGCACCTTCTGATCGTTTTTCATGATCGCCTCGGCATTTTACATATGCGCCTGTACGCATATGTAGAGCCTAGCCGCTTCTTCATATATATGTCAAGGCGAATGTGTTATGCTCGATCCGTGGCTACGCAAACGCACCACGACTCTCTCGACCATCTCTTTCGCGCGTTGGCGGATCCCACGCGCCTCCGGCTGCTCAACTTGATCGCGGACCGCGAGGTCTGCGTCTGCTATTTCGTGGGAATTCTGCGGATCAGCCAGCCGAAGGTTTCGCGCCACCTGGCGTACCTGCGCCGGGCCGGCATCGTCGAGGCGAGGCGCGACGGCCGCTGGATGCACTACCGCCTCGCCATGCCGCGCGAGACGGCGGCCGCCGAAATCCTTCACGCGACCCTCGATCACCTGAAAAGCCTGCCGCAAATGCAACGCGACCTGGCCCGCCTGGGCTCGGCGTGCTGCGCGCCCGAGCGATTCGTCGAACTGCGCGGAGCGCCTCAGCCGGTGGCCATCGCGCCGGCCGTGAATTGAACCCTCCAGACGCAAGCCTTCGCGCGAGTTGTTGTCTCATACGCGCACTTCAATTTCATAGGCGCCTGTTTCGCCCAACGCCGGCGTGCTATGATCGCTGAAGTTCCGACACTGGAATCTCCGCAGCGCAAAACAGACCAGTGATACGAATATGCTCGAAGTGTGGAGCGCTGCTGGTGGACGACCACCGGTACTGCTCCTTTTGCGAAGTTCCTCCCACGGAAACTGAAAACGAAGAAGTTCTTCAGCCTGTGGCCTCGGGCGAGGTGTCGTCGGAAGACGACCCCGAGCCCGAATGGCGCCGCGAAGTCTCGCGCCGCCTCGAACAATACCGCACGCGCCACGCCCGGCCGCATCCGGACGACGATTCCCAATCGGGGCTGCCCTTCCGCGAAGGGCGCCGGAGCGCGCATGCTCGCGCCGCCGAGCCGGCAATCGAATACGCGATCGAAGAAGCGCTCCGCGAGCGCAAGCGCCCACGGCCCGCGGCACGCCAGCGCGCCAACGAGCGCGTCGAAATCTGCGTTCAGCCGGAGCTCGATTTTGCGGATGGCCCGGACGATCGCGCGCGGCCGCAAACCGCGCTCGTTCCCGTGGCAAGCTGCGCCGAGCGCGGCTGGACCGGCGCGGTCGACGCATTTTTCCTCGGCCTCACGCTGGCAGGATTCCTCGGGCTCTTCCGGTCGCTCGGCGGCCAGATTCTGGTCGACAAAGCGGACGCGGTCGTCTATCTGATCGTCGGCTACCTTTTCTACGCTCTCTATTTCTCGCTCTTCACCACGCTGGCCGGCGCCACGCCCGGAATGCAGCTCCGCGGCCTCACGATCGTTCGACTCGACGGCAGCTTGCCCGATACGCGGCAGCTCCTGTGGCGCAGCTTCGGCTACGTGCTTTCAGGCGCCACGCTGATGCTCGGCTTCGTGTGGGCGCTGTGGGACGAAGACCATTTCACCTGGCAGGACCGCATCTCGCAGACCTACGTCACGGCCGCCGCGCCGATTTCCGGCATCGAATCGCTCGATGTAGCCGCGGCCGCCCGACACACATTCGCCCATAAATAGGCCCTCGCGCAGGCCCATGGCGCGCACGGACCGCATCCCAGCCAGAATCCGTGCGGCGGAAGGCTTCGATGCTATAATGTTGCTTCGTCGTCGGCGGGCGACCTCGATCTCTCAGGGGCGGGAAAAGGAACGGGCATGAGCTCTCTCACTCGAAACGTTGTCATTGCGCTGTCGGCGGTCGTATTTGGATTTGTCGCGGTCGGCTACGTGCGCGGCCGCTCGGTTGACGACAAGGCCTACCGCGCGCTCACGGTCTATGGCGAAGTCCTCGATCACATCCAGCGCGACTACGTCGACCAGCCCGACATCCATCAGGTGACCAGCGGCGCCCTGCATGGCCTGCTCGATTCGCTCGACCCGCAGTCGAGCTATCTTAGCCCGCTCGAATACAAGGATTACCAGGAGAGGAGCGCAGCCCCCGCGAAGGCGGAAGCCGGGCTCGCCCTCACCAAGCGCTTCGGCTATATCAGCGTGATCGCCACGCTGCCCGACAGCCCAGCCCAGAAAGCGAACTTGCAGATCGGCGACATCATCGAAAAGATCGGCGACTTCACCACCGGGCAGATGGGCATCGAGCAGGCGAATCTCCTGCTGAGCGGCGATCCGGGAACAGTTGTGAAGCTCTCCGTGATTCGCCGCGGCAAGACCGAGCCGCAGGAGGTGCCGATCACACTTGCGAAATTGACGCCTCCGAAGGTCGTCGAGGACAAGCTGCAGCAGGGCGACGTTGCTTACATTCACCTTTCGGATCTCAACGCCGGAACCACAAAGCAGCTCCGCGAAGATCTCGAACAGCTCCAGCATCAGGGCGCGCACAAGCTGATTCTCGACTTGCGCGATTGCGCCTTCGGCCAGGACACGGAAGGTATCTCGGCCGCGCAGCTTTTCCTTTCGTCCGGCACGATCACTTCTCTCAAGGGCCAGACCATGACGCCCGTGGTTTCTTCCGGCGATCCGGCCAAGGTGGTTTGGACGCAGCCGGTCGCCGTGCTGATCGGCAACGGCACCGCCGGGCCCGCTGAAATCCTGGCCAGCGCCATCGCGGACAATCATCGCGGCGAAACGATTGGCCAGCGCAGCTATGGCGTCGCCTCGGAGCAGAAGCTGATCCAGCTCGACGACGGCTCGGCGCTGATCCTCACCGTAGCGGACTACTACACGCCCGCCGGCAAGGAAATTCCGGTCGACGGCGTGACTCCCACGAGCGTGATTGTGCCGGCGCCTCCGGACGACATCGCCGCGCTCACCGATCAGAATCCAGCTCCGCCTTCCAGCTCGCCCACGGATCCTGTCGTGAAAAAGGCGCTGGAAATTTTGCAGGGCGGCGCCGCCGTGCAGAAAGCGGCGTAGGCTGGAATCGTTCCCTCTCCCTTGCTGAGCCGTCGAGGGTCCCCGGCAAGCATCGCGCTATTTGCGGTGGTCTTTGTCTTCCTCGCATCCCTCGCAGGCTGCGCGAAGCGGTCGCTCTCCTCGCGCGAAATTCGCAGCGTCACGGCCGAAGTGGTCACCGCGGCCCAGCGCGCCACCGGCCACCGATCGCAAATTGCGATTCGCCCTGAGTTTGAGCCATCGTGGTTCGGCGGCCAAGGGCGTCTCGTTGCCGACAACATCGATATCACGGTCGAAAATCCCTCGGAAGTAAGCGCGCTTGCGCTGGCGCTCGCACAGATTGCCCGGCGCCATCGCCTGTCATTCTTCGAAACGCCGTCGCCGGGAAAGATGCGCTTCGATTTCGCATTTCGCGGCAACCGTACGCACTCGATCTTCGTCAGCATGCCCGCCGGCGCCAATTCGCGCGCGCCCGCCGAAAATTTCTCCGGCGCTCCGCGCCTTGCGATCATTATCGACGATCTCGGCCGCGACCCATCGGCCGCCGCATCCGTCGTCGCGCTGCCGTTTCCGCTCACCGCGTCGGTGCTGCCCAATCTGCCTTTCTCGTCCGATGTGGCCGATAGAGCCTATCGCCGCGGCGACCACGTCATCCTCCATCTTCCGATGGAAGCCGATTCGGAATCCGGCGCGGCGCAGCCCGAGGCGGTCGAACTCCGCGTAGGAATGAACGCCGATCAGGTGCGCTCGATCCTCGCAAGCATGCTGGCGACGGTGCCGCATGCGGCCGGGGTGAACAATCACGAAGGCTCGCGCGCTACGGCCGATCCGGCGCTGATGAACGCGCTCATGCCCGCGATTCGCGCGCGCGGCCTCTATTTCATCGACAGCCGCACCACGGCCGCCACGGTCGCCTACGACGCGGCCGAAAGCGCGGGCGTGCCGGCAGCCTCGCGCAAAGTGTTTCTCGACGACACACCGACGCGCGAAGCCGTCCTCGCGCAGCTCGAGCTTGCCGCGCGCGATGCGCAACGCGATGGTTCGGCCATCGCCATTGGCCATCCGCATCCGGCGACGATTGCCGCGCTCGCCGAAGGCGTTCCGCGGCTCCGGGCGGCGGGCATCCGGATCGTTTTCGCCTCCGATCTGGTCCACTAGGCGGGGATTTCTTCCTATCATCCTTCTTCGCCTGTCAACTCGTACAGGAAATCGAACTGGTACTAAATCTGTCCGCGCGTCCTATTTCGCTCCCACATTCCCGAGCGTACTCTGCGGTTGCCCTGCCACTCCTCTGGTGCCGCGGGGCGAAGGAAGGAGCCTATGTCCCACTGGATTGGAACGACCTCCCCCACCGACGCCGGGATGAACGATTTCAAAGAGTGCCTGAAGAATCTGCGCGACGGACATGCGACGGATGCTCTGCAGCATGCGCGCCGCGCCCTGGGTGTTGCGCCGAAGAACCCGTTTTACCTCTCTTATACGGGCCTGCTCGCCGCGCTCGCCGAGAAACGCTTTGGAGATGCGGAATCTCTCTGCCAGGAAGCCCTGGGGATGCGCCACAATCACGCGCAGCTCTATCTGAATCTGGCCGAGGTCTATCACCAGGCAGGCCGCCAGCAGGATGCGATCGCCACGCTCGAAAAAGGACTGGTTTCCGCGGGGCGCGATTTCCGGATTCGTCGCGCGCTCGAGAGAATCGGCAACCGCCGCGAGCCGGTGTTCACGTTCCTGCATCGCAGCCACCCGCTGAATCGCACGCTCGGCAAGCTGCGTCACCGTTTAAGCGGCCCGTCGCAAGCCGCCTGAAATAGCGCGGCGCCCATTTGCGCCGGCAACGATGTTTTTCCCCGTGCAAAAAGTCCGGGGCGGACTGCCCGCGAGCGGTCCGCCCCGGATTCCCCTCTTCTTATTACCGGTTCAGCCTTTTCCTCGTGTAGCGCCGCCCTTCGAGGGCGGCAGATTTCCCTGGCTTGCCGCCGCGGGATGCGGCGAGAACCAGCGCAAAAAACCAGCTCCGCCGGGCGCAACAATGTTGGTCCCGTCGGGAGCTTAAGTCGGCTCGAAATGCCGATTTTGGCGAGTTTTTGCCACGTAACCGGCAGCGCCGGGCCATCCGCTCAAGAGCGCCCGTCGAAGCCGGTGTCCGCCTGGACGCCTCGGCGATAAATGTCCCCTCGGCGGACGGCGAGGGCACCGCTGTTCTCATGCTTTCGTAGCGGCCGCCTCTCGGGCGGGGATTCATCCCCGCCATAAAGACGACGGCGCGACGCGCTTTCCGATGCGCTGCTTCTCTCGCAGCATGTGCTGTTTTCGGATTCGCCGCGGACGACCCAGGGCCGCTCAGCCCTGGCCGAGCGGGAGAAAATACTGGGTGCCTTTGACGGGCTGGCGGAGCCTGCGCAGCAGCTCCGTCAAATCCTGATTGCGCTCGACGAAATCGATCTCGCTCGTATCCACCACCAGCAGATTCGACGCCGAGTAGCGGAAGAAAAAATGCTCGTAGGCGTTGGCCACCGCCTCGAGATACTCGGGCGAAATTTCCGTCTCGGTGGGATCGGCCTTTTTCGAGACGCGCTTGCGCAACACCTCTGGCTTGGCCTGCAGGTAGATGGTCAGGTCCGGCGTCGGGACCGACGGCGCGAGCATGTCGAAAAATTTTTCGTAGAGCTTCAGCTCTTCATTGTCGAGATTGATGTACGCGAAAATTTTGTCCTTCTCGAAGAGGAAATCGCTCACGATCGGCGCCGCATCATCCTCGGGACGCGTCTCGATCAGCCGCCGGTGGCGCTCGTAGAGGAAATACATCTGCGCGCGAAAAGCCGCGCCCGGCTTTTCGTCGTAGAAATCCGCGAGGAAGGGATTGTCCTCGCAATCGAAGACGCGCCGCGCGTGCAGCTGCTCGGCGAGCACGCGCGCCAGCGTCGACTTGCCCACCCGGATTGGCCCCTCAATCACAATGTAGCGCGGCGGCCGGAAAGCCGGCTCACCGCCCCTGTTGCCCGCATTGAACGAAGACCGGTCGGCCATGGCGCGCGATTATAACAGGTGAAGGCCCGGCTCCGATCCTCATGGCCCGTCATGCCGACGGAGGCGCATTTCGGCCGACGAGGGATCTGCTCTTGCGGTTTGCCTTCACGACGCAATTCCGTTCTACAATGGTACAATATATGCTACCATGAGCGTGATGGTCGATGTGCGCGAATATCGCGACCCTCTCGGCCGCAGCCCTTTCCGCGAGTGGTTCGACGGCTTGAACTCGGAAGCTGCGCGGAAGGTGACGACGGCTCTCTACCGCGTCGGACTCGGCAACTTCTCGAACGCGAAAAGCGTTGGGGCCGGCGTTTACGAGCGCAGGATCAATTTCGGCCCCGGCTACAGGGTGTACTTTGGAAAAGACGGCGACCGGATCGTGATCCTGCTCGGCGGTGGAACGAAACAACGGCAGCAGAACGACATCCGGCTCGCGCTCGAGCGATGGGAAGACTACAAGCAGAGGAAGAAACAGCGGCAGAAAGAGGAATGAAAATGGCTTTGACGCGGGACTTCAGGGAAACGGTTCAGGCGCGCGTGAAATCGGATCCTGCCTTTCGCGAGGGTCTTCTGAGCGAGGCTGTCGAAAGCCTTCTCTCCGGCGACGTGGCGCTGGGCAAAGAGCTGTTGCGTGACTACATCAACGCCGCAGTCGGTTTCCCCAGGCTGGCCGCGCATACGAAGATTCATGTAAAGACTCTTCATCAGATGTTCGGCCCGGCTGGAAATCCCACCGCCCGAAATCTATTTGAGATCGTTGCCTATTTGCAGCACGCCGAAGGCGTGCGCTTCGAGGTCCGGTCCGCGTGCGGCCCCGCCCATGAAAAGCGCCGGCAGCCCTCCCGCAGACCAAAACGTCTTGGTTCCTTTACCGCGAATCGTTGAGCAAATGCGTGAAATTCGGAGCGCGGTGTTATACTCCCGCCGTTTGCGCGACAAGGCGGCCGCTATGAAGGCAACGGCGACAAGACAAGACAAGACAAGACAAGACAAGACAAGACAAGACAAGACAGTCGAGGTGATGAGATGAGCCAGGCAACTGCGGCGAAGAGCAATCCTATGGATCCGGCGGTGTTTCGTCCCGAGGCGATCGCGCCCGAAACTTTGGCGGCCAACGAGGCGTTTCGCAAGGCCACATCGGGCGGGCCCGATTGGTGGGACATCGGCGCGGCGGCGTTTCGCGAGATGCGCACGAAAGGGACCGGGCCGTTTCCGCCGATCGTTCATTCGGAGAGGGCGCGCACGATCACGATCGAGGGCAAGGGCGGCAAGATCGCGCTGAATGTGATCGCGCCGGAGCACGCCAAGGGCGTCTACCTGCACATTCACGGCGGCGGCATGGTGTTTGGCGGCGGCGATCAGCAGGACCAGATGCTCGAGCGCATCGTGCAGAACACGGGCATGGCCTGCGCGAGCGTCGACTACCGGCTTGCACCCGAGCATCCCTATCCAGCGCCATGGGACGATTGCGAGACGGCCGCGCTTTGGTTGGTGAAGAATGCGAAATCGGAATTCGGCACGGACATTTTGACGATCGGCGGCGAATCGGCGGGCGCCACGCTTAGCGCCGCCACGCTGTTGCGCATGCGCGACCGGCACGGCTACACGGGATTCCGGGCGGCGATTCTTTCGTACGGCAATTTCGATTCGTCGATGACGCCGAGCCAGGCGCTGACGCCCGAGAAGGCGATTCTTGTCGGGAAAAAGAGCATCGAGAAATTCTGCGAGGCGTATCTGCCGAAAGGCGTGAACCCGCGCGACCCGGACGTCTCACCGCTCTACGCGGACCTGAAGGGATTGGCGCCGGCGCTCTTTACCGTCGGCACGCTCGATCCGCTGCTCGACGACACGCTCTTCCTCTATTCGCGCTGGATAGCGGCCGGCAACGAGGCCGAGCTCGCGATCTATCCGGGCGCGCCGCATGCGTTCAATCTTTTTCCGATGCCGCTTGGAACACCGGCGAACGCGCGCATCGACGCGTACCTCGCCCGCGCGATTGCGTAGATGAAAATTACTGCGCCCTGCAAAGCTCGGCGATGAGCGATTCGCGGCGGCCGATGGCGATGCGGTCGATTCGATTCAGCACCGCCGAGTAGACGGCGAACGCCACGGCCGCGAATGCGAGCAGGATCAGCGTCGCGAGCCAGACTCTGCCGAAATGCGCGGTGAGCGCGAACGTGGCCGCGCAGGTTCCGAACACCACAACCTGCACTCCCATGACGGCGAGCGCGGTTGTCCCCGAGGCTCGCTGGCGCCCGAAAACCGCGTAATCGAATTTCTTCGCCGAATAGAGAGACATCAAATCTCCCACGCTGAAATTCACGAGCGCGGCGAAAAGAGCGCCCGCAAGCGTTGCCAGCGTGATCCCAATCGTGGGCGGATGAAGCACGAGGCTCACGGCCACCCACAGAAGACATGCCTCGAACGCGATCAGCAATCCGTGGACCAGATTCTTCGCCGGCATAATCTGGCGGAAACGGACCGGCGCGACGAAGTAGAACTGGATTCCGACGCCTTCCGTTCCGAAGCTGTTGTAGGTGAGGTTGCTGAGAATCAGAAGCGCGTAGGCGACGCCGAGCGGAAACGCAAAAGCGGCGAAACCGGGGCCGTGCGCGACGGATCCCGCGCGCCGCGCCGGATTCGCGGGCCCGAGCAGAAAGACGAACAGGATCACGAGAGGCATCGCCAGATTGAAAAGCATCGGGCCGCTGCGCGAGAGATAGCGAAGTTCCTTTTCGAAGACAGCCGCAACAGGCGGTGAAAAGCCGGGCAGCGCCAGGCCTTCGCGTACGGCGGTTTTTTCCCTAGCTGCGGCCGCAGTGCGCGGCGCGGCGGCTTCGCTCAGATTTTCGCCGCGAAATTGCGCGCGCAGGCGCAAATCGAGCAGCCAGAGAAAAATGGCCGCGTAGCCGCACTCGAGCGCCCACGATCCGAGAGCGATTGCCGGATTGCCGCTGGAAGCCGCGCCGAGCGCAGAGCCGATCAAACCTGGCGGCGTGAATTTTTCGGCGGGCAGAAGGCTCGCGGCTAGTCCTGAAATTGCTACGCGCGAATGCTGCCCGCGATGATTGCCATAGCGGCCCATGAGCGGTCCGATGAATTGCATGCAGATGATGAAAAGCAGGAAAACGATGCCGAGGATTTCGCGGCTCTTGCGACGCGCGAGCCAGCGCTCGATCCAGGCGAAAATCATGCGCGCGAGCAGAATGTTGAGCGCGCCGAATGTGGCCAGAAGCAGCGCGGCCCACGGGAAGAGGGCGGGATCGGCGATTCCGACCCCGACCGCGATTCCAGCGAGCCACAGAGCGCCGATCAGCGTGGTGGGATCGAGCGCGCCATAGACCATGCGAATGAAGAAATACGAGGGGTAGCGGATCGGGAAGCGCAGGAAATTCGAGGAATCGAAGCTTTCGGTAAACGCGGTCGCCATCACGGGGAAAAGCTGCCAATAGAGAAGGACGCCCCAGAGCACGAGCGCCAACCATGCGAATTGGCGCTGCGACGTGAGAAACCAGGCGGCCGCGCCCAGCCCGAACGTCCCGCCGATGCCCATGGCCGCGAATCCGAGCCCGACGAAAACCCACGACAGCATTTCGAGGCGGCCGCGAAGCGTGCGCAAAGAGTGGACGAAAATCCGCCAGCGAAGCTGGGCGATGGCGGCGAATTGCTCGCGGGAGGCGGGCCAGGCAAGCGGCTCGGATGCGGAGTTCACCCCAGCCACGAAAGCTCCTGCTCGGCGGCGCGCGAGCCGCCCACGATGCGGAGGAAAATTTCTTCGAGCGTGAGCTTTTCGCCCGCCGCGGCGGCATCCGGCGCCGCCTGCGTGCCTTGCGCCTGCACGCCGGCGCGCAGCTCTTCGAGCGAGCCCTGCGCGACGAGCTTGCCGCGATAAATGATGGCGACGTGGCTGCAGAGGCGCTCGACGATTTCGAGCACGTGCGAGGTAAGGAAGATCGTGGCGCCGCGCGCGATCATGCCGTTGAGCATCGACTTGAGCGTGCCGGAAGCGACGGCGTCGACGCCCTCGAAGGGCTCGTCGAGGAAGAGAATCTTCGGGCCGTGAATCACGGCGGCGGCCATGGCGAGTTTTTTCTGCATGCCGTGCGAGTAGTCGGTGATCAGGGCTTTGGGCTGGTCGGCGAGCTGCATGAATTCGAGGAGTTCGGCGGTGCGCTTGGCGGCCGTGTCGCGGCCGAGGCCGTACATGCGGCCCACGAAATTCAGATATTCGGCGCCGGTGAGGCGGCCGAAGAGCGCCATGCCCTCCGGCACGACGCCGATCTGGCGCTTTACTTCGACCGGATTATTGGTGAGATCAAGCCCGAGGATTTCCATCCGGCCGGACGAGGGCGCGAGGAGGCCGGTGAGCATTTTGATCGTGGTGGATTTGCCGGCGCCGTTGGGCCCGAGGAAGCCGAAGAACTGGCCGGCGGTGACGCGAAGGTTCATGTCGTCGACGGCGACGAGGTCTCCGAAGCGGCGCGACAGGTGTTCGGTGGAAATGGCTGGGACGTCCATCGAAGTCGCCAAGACTCTAGCATAGAGGCGCGAAACGCGGGAGGGATGAGCGGCCTCGATTGGAGTGCGAGGCGGATTTGATCGCCTCACTCAACGCAGAGAGCGCAGAGAAGGCGCAGAGTGCACGGAGGCTACCCGGCAAGCTTCCAGGTCCCTTCATGCTTTGGCACGCGCCTTGGGAAGGGTGACACCGCGCGGACGAGAAGCGTCCGGACCCCGGTTATGCGGCTAAGGTCGTCAACCGGAGCCCGCCGGACGGTTCGTCAGAAACGGAGACTGCAAAATGGGCCTGGTCAGTCGTGCGTGTTCAGGTAGTGGCAAACGTCTTTGACGGCGTTGCTCAGGAGCGTGGTTTGCGTCCCGTACACCGTGTCGCCGCCCTTGGCGATCACGAGGAAGCGATAGTTGCCGGACCAGCCACCCGCGTGCACCATGAAATCCGATCTCTTTGGATTCGTGGTGAGGGTGACGTTGGGGCACTTCTCGCTGAGGTGCTTCATGATTTCGACGGGATCGACCGTCGACTGCCGCGACAGCACGATCTTGAGCTGTTTGCCGGACGCCCGAGACTGCGCCTTCGCCGCAGGCGCCACACCCGCTAATCCTGCCAACGACAACACCGCCAAGCCAAGTATGAATTTTCTCATTGCCGACCTTCCTTTCGCCCGGCCGGGCCGGGAATGATTCCTCGTGCAGAGTGCGCGTTACTCTATTATTTCCGGCGGGCGCTTTTTTCGTTCCCGTCAGAGCACCTAATAGGTGACCCCGCCAAGCGCGAGCCGACTCGGGGCCCCGCCCAACGAGCCTATCCTTGCTGATTAGAACCCAATTTGGCGAAAAATGTTGTGTGGGCGCGTGCGGGAAAGTCAACGACTGGCCTGCCTTCGCGGCAGCGGTCGCCCGTGAGGTCCGTGCTTGACAACCCCGCGAGCAGCAAGCAGACTCCCGGAAACACTCGGCCCTCGAATTCGCGGGAGGCTCACTTATGAAGATGAACTACTGGGCAGTGCTCGTTTGCGCGATCGCATACTGGCTGCTCGGGGGACTCTGGTACGACGTGCTGTTCAGCAAGGAATGGATGGCGCTCGAACACATGCCGGCATCGATGGCCGGCTCGGCCAATTCAGTCTGGATCTGGCCGTTCATTCTGACGTTTCTGCTGAATCTGCTGATCGCGTTTGCGCTGGCGCAAATATGCATCTGGCGCAACGCAAACACCGCGGCTCGCGGCGCCGCCATCGGCGTTTTTTTGTGGCTGGGCATCGTGGGACCGATCGTCTACACCACGTATATGTACGAAATGCGCCCGAAAGAACTTTTCGCGATCAACGAGTTTTATCCGCTCTTCGGGCTGTGCCTGATGGGAGCGATTTTGGGCGCGTGGAAGAAGAAGGCCGCGTAGGCGAGAGGTTCGGGTAGAGCCGGCGTCCCGCCGGCCTCTTTCTTGCCTGCCATGGCTAGGTAAGAAAAACGCCGGCGATTACTCGCCGGCGTTTTTTTATCTAGTACTTGGCGGATGCGCGATCTCTAGTGCTGATTGTGGCGCCAGTTCCAGTATTGCTGCTGCTCATCCTTGCTGCGCTTGCGAAAGTCCTTGTGCTGCCGGTTCGTTTGGGTTTCCCAGCGCTGGTAGTAGACGGTCTCGCCGTTGTCCCAGGTGTGATAGTCGTTGTGGCCCGGATCGTAGACTCGATAGCCTGTATCGACGCGGGCCGCGCAGCCGGTGATTACAACCGGCGAAGCCAGCGCCGTTATCATGACCAATGAAATGAGGTGTTGCCTGAAGAAACGCATGTGATCTTCCTCCCATCGTGAATTAACAACCGGGAAATTATATCCGCGGGCTCGAGAGGAGAAATATTCATTCTCGCAGGGAAAACCCTGTACGAATGTTTTTCGCGCGACCCGCTGTTTCTACATTTCTCCGGGCACCCCGGCGAAGCGGAAAGCTCCGCGCAATCAGTGATTTGAGGCACGCATCGCGCGCGGCAGTCGACGTGCGAGGTACAGCGTTGCCGGCCACAATGTGCTGAGGAGCGGTCACATGAAGAGAATCGATCTGCTGTTGGGTTGCGTGGTTTTTCTATATGGTTCCCTGGCGGTCTTCAACGGCGCGGCCTACGCGGCGCCGGCGGCCGCACGGTCACGTGCCGTGGAGGCGTATTCCGGCACAATCGTATCGCTCAACGGCCAGCAATTCGTCCTGCGGGATGAAGATGACGGCGTCTGGTACAACCTCGACGATCAGCGGGACGCCGCGAAATTCGACGGCAAGAAGGTGTTGGTGGTGGGCAAACTCGACGCGCGCACCGATGTGATCCACGTCGAGCAGATCGAAGAAGCCGGAAAGTAGATCGGGCGTGCGTCCTGCGCAGGCCGAATTACCAGTTGTTGCGTTCGCGCAACGACGCGATGTGGGCAACGTGGTGCCGCCCGTGCCATGCGTACAGCGCGAGATTCTGATCCAGGCTCATTGCGCCAAGCTCAGGATGGCGAAACTTTCGCGACCAGTCCGCCGGTGCGAGTGAGCGCAGCAGCAAAACCCAACGTTTGTGCAGATTATCGAGCAGGGCGAGTGAAGGCTCGATCGGAGCGGTTTTTGCGTCGGCGAGTTCGGCCCAGCGGGATTCTTCGTACGTCTTCACCACAGGCTCGTCTTCTGTGAGCGCCAGCCTGAAGCGGACGTACGCGTTGATGTGGCTGTCGGCGATGTGGTGCACCAGCTGGCCGACCATCCATCCGCCGGGGCGATAGGGCGTATCGAGCTGCGCCGCCGTCAAGCCCGCGACGGCAGCCGCGAGATGCATCGGCGCTTTCGCGATCTGGTCGATGAACTGGCGACGTTGGTCGTCGGAAACGCTTTCGGGCCGCTCGAATTTTCCGATTGGGTAACGAAGGTCCGTGGCCATACGTTGCTCCTTTGCCAAGGCGAAGAGGCGCAGCAAGCACGCGCCCCCTACACCACCTAGACTAGATTGGTGCGCGCCAGGCCGCTTTGTGCAGCGTGAGCTGACCGCGCCGACTAAACTGGCGCGCGCTTAGCGGCTTCGTAGAGCGGCGAAAGCTCGCGGAGGCGCTTCACGGTTTCAACGACGCGTCCCGCGACGTAATCGACTTCCTCTTCGGTGTTGAAGCGGCCGAGGCCGAAGCGGATCGAACTGTGCGCGAGATCCTCGGGCACGCCGAGCGCGCGGAGGACGTAGCTCGGCTCGAGCGTCGCCGACGTGCAGGCCGAGCCGCTCGATACGGCCACGTCGTTGATTCCCATCAGCAGCGCGTCGCCCTCGACGCCGGCGAAGCTGAGATTCAGATTGTTGGGCAGGCGATGCTCCATCGTGCCGTTGATTGAGGTGTCGGCAAGGCGGCTGAGGATCGCGTCTTTCAGCTTGTCGCGCAGGATGCGGAGGCGTTCGTTTTCCGCCGTCATTTCCTTCTCGCAAAACTCGCATGCTTTGCCCAGGCCGACGATTCCCGGCACGTTGAGCGTACCGGAGCGCATGCCGCGCTCGTGGCCGCCGCCGTCAATGAGCGGGGCAAGCTCGACGCGTGGATTCTTGCGGCGGACGTAAAGCGCGCCGACGCCCTTGGGGCCGTAGATCTTGTGCGCCGAAATCGCGAGCAGATCGATGCCGACTTTTTCGACGTCGATCGGAATCCGGCCCACGGATTGCGCGGCGTCTACGTGGAAGATCACGGATTTTTCTTTGGCGATTTTGCCGATTTCGGCGATTGGCTGCAGGACGCCGATTTCGTTGTTGGCGTGCATGATCGAGATGAGGATCGTCTTCGGCGTGATGGCGCGGCGCAGATCGTCGAGATCGATGCGGCCGTCGTTGGCAACCGGCAGATAGGTGACTTCGCAGCCGGATTTTTCGAGGCGCTTGCAGGTATCGAGCACGGCTTTGTGCTCGGTCGCCTGCGTGATGATGTGATTGCCCTTCGCGCGATACGCCTCGGCGACGCCTTTGAGCGCGAGATTATCGGATTCGGTGGCGCCGCTCGTGAAGACGATCTCGCGCGGCGTGGCGTGGATCAGGCGCGCGATCTGGCCGCGCGCCGTTTCGACGGCCTCTTCGGCCTTCCAGCCGAATTCATGGTTGCGGCTGGCGGCATTGCCGTATTTTTCGGTGAAATACGGCAGCATCGCGTCGAGGACGCGCGGATCGACGCGCGTGGTCGCGTGATTGTCCATGTAGACGGGCAGCTTGGGCGCCATACGCGCCTATTTTAGTCCGCGCGCTGGCAGGCGTCCAGCAAGCGGGCTAGTTCTCGCGGGGCGGCGCCCACTTCTTGAGGAATGCCGTTACGTCTTCGGGGCTCAGGCGCATGCTGTTTTCGAATTCGCCTTCCTGCTGGGTATAGACGAGCGAGCCATCGGGATCGAGGACGACCAACGCGGGGACGCCCCGCTTCAGAGGCACTCTGTACTTTGCGGCGATATCGAGATTCTTGTCGTAGTCATCGCCGATGTTGACGTGGACCACGTGAAAATTGGCGTCCACCAGCGGCGCGATATCTTTCGAGTGAAAAGTGGCATTAAGGACGTGGCAGTCGTAGCACCAGTTGCCGCCGAAGACGAGAATCAAGCGCTTGTGGTCTTTCGCGGCGCGAGCCAACGCACCTTTGATTTCAGAGGGCGCTTCTTGCGCGGGAGGATACAGGTCCGTATCCGGCTTTGCCGGCTCGGGCAGGCGGCGCGCCGTGCGAGGGGCCAAATCGCCTCGCACGGTTTGGACGATGCGCCAATCGGCTCCTTCCTGCGCCCAGATCTGGCTCGCCTCCACGAGAAACGGCTGCACGCCGGAATCGGTGCGCAGATTGAACTCGATTCGCAGCACGAGAGCGACGACGCCCGGCTGCAGATGCTCGATCTCGAGAATCTTCGGATGGAGATCGCTGATCCCGCTTGCCGCCAGCGCGGACCAGAAATGCGGCTCGGCTCCGATTTCCTGCGTCACGCCCTGGGAGGTTTTTGTCTGCGCGGGCGGCGCGATCGAATACAGCTGCGTGAGGGCTGTGGTGTCGCCCGTTTGGACCGCATTCTTCCAGAGTTCGAGCGGCGCAAAGGCGGACTGCGCCGAAGCCGCCGAGGCCATCGCGGACAGGATAAGCAGCACGGTACCGATACCGATCGTGCGACTCGCTCTCATGAAGTCCCTCCTCGTACGTATACCCTTGAACAATTCTACCGCACGACTCCGTGGGGGCCTATTCCCGCCCGGGCGCAGACTTGATTGGCCTAGACCACGCGTCGCTGATACAATGCTCCGACATGGCTGATTGGCGGCAGATTCAAGCGCGTATCCGCAAGGCGAAGAACAGCCCCGAAGCGCTGGCAAAACTCTCCGAACTGTATCAACGAACGCGCGACGCGATGGTGGCGTGGGAACTTGGCGTGGTCGAAGAGAAGGCCGGGCGCAACGAAGAGGCCGGGAAGTGGTACACGATCGCCGCGCAGCGGTTCCGTCGCGCCGACTGGAAGAAGAAGGCCGAAGAGGCGCTCACACGGCTGGGGATCGAGATTCCTGCCGCATCCGCGGAGGCGAATTCGCCGGCGCCGATTTCATTTTCATCCGAAGATTCGTCTGAAGATCGCGTGGAAGCGGCGGAAGCGCCCGATCCATACAACGTGCGCCTGCCGCTGGCGCTGGGAGAAATTCCAGACGACGAATCGACGGAAGCCGGCGAGGGCTCGCCCGCATTGGCTGCGGCGAGTGGCGGCGCGGCCGAGGCTGGCGCGCCCGATAAGAAAAAGCGACGGCGTGGCCGGCGAGGTGGACGCGGCCGCAGGCGCAAAGGACCTGCCGGTGCGCCAGGCTTGCCCGCGCAAGCTTTTGCCGAGAGCGCGGAATCGAGGCCGGCGCGACCGGAGCCTCCTCCGCGACCTGCGTTTGAGCGGCGCCCGATTGAGGCGGCGCCCGCGGCTGAATATAGTGCGCCACGCAGTCAGCGTTCGGCACCGATCGAGCGGGCGGCGCCCGCCGAGCTTCCGGCTCCGCAGTTGCCGTCGGAGCGCGCGGCGCACGGCCGCGGCGATCCGGCGCTGGCCTCGCGGATGGTGCACCTGGAATCCATGTTGCGGCGGCTCGTAGGCAGCCCGTTGCACCGGCTTGACGAAGCGGACGAAGCTCCGGCCGGGCCCGGGGTCTTCCTGCTATCGGATTCCGATCAGGTGACTTCGTATTACATCGAAGCTTGCCAGACGCTCCGCATCGGTCTCGGAAATCTCGCGCGCGGAGGCGGCCGCGGCGGAAGATCTCCCCGGGGCGGGCGTGGCACTGTTGATTCCGAAGGCCTCAAATCCAAACTGGCCGAGCATCTGGGGATCAGCGAATCGAAAGTCTCGCAGTACATGAAAGACCACTGCGTGGTCCGCTGGATACAGCTCGACGACGAGGCTCCGCATTTGGCACATTTTGCCATCGGAGTTCTCCGGACCCCCCTAAACGTGGATTGAGGCCAGCAGTTCCGGCACTTAAGTCCTATACCCATGGCCCGTTGGGCGGTCCAATACCCCGTTCGACCCCCCATTTGCCCCTTTGAGCGCACACCTGTAGACGGATCAGTCGAATAGCAAGCAAACTATGGTACGGTAACCCTTTAGGGCGCAGTGCACTTGTACCTGTAACGGACACTTTAAGTCTTGAAGTCTTGGGCCTACCCAGGGGCGCGGCAGGGATTCCACGAGTTCTAGATTCACTGAGGAGGGGTGCAGCACAATGGGCAACGCAACCAGCAATCGTCTTTGGAAAACTTTCGATTGGGCGCTTTCCAAGTCCGCGGGAGTGACCTTCAACACCATCCAATTTTTCAACAAGCACAACCCGAATCCTTCCTTTACTCCGAAATGGTCGGACAAGCCGCTGTTGAAGTCCTGGGAGAAGTCGAAACCCACGCTGGGCTGGCCGCGCACCACGGATTCGCTATGTCCTGACTGCGTGAAGGAAGCGCGCGACGCCATCACCAACGGCAAGAAAGATTGGACGGACCTCGTCCACGAGAAGGTTGGCGAAATCAAGGCGCAGATCATCGAGCGCGACGGCCAGGTCTGGATGGTGAAGGAATGCCCCATCCACGGAAAGTACGAAGACCTGATGGCGATCGACGCCAAGTTCCTGCAATGGATCGAGCAGAATTTCCCCGGCCGCGATATCCCCGCGCACAACGACGAAGATTTGCACCGGCATGGATCGAGCACGGTCCGCCACGGGCGCGGAGCGGTGCTTACCGTCGACCTGACGAACCGCTGCAACATGATGTGCGATCCCTGCTTCATGGACGCGAACCAGGTGGGATACGTTCACGAGCTGAGCTGGGATGAAATCACCGAAATCCTCGACAACGCATTGAAGATCAAGCCGCGCCGCCAGATGTCGGTGCAGTTTTCGGGCGGCGAGCCGACGATGCATCCGCGATTCTGCGATGCGGTCGCCTACGCGCGCAAGATCGGCTACAACAGCGTGCAGGCCGCCACGAACGGCATCGAATTCGCGAAGAGCAAGGAATTTTGCAAGAAGGCGTTCGACGCCGGGATGCGCTACGCGTACCTGCAGTTCGACGGCATCGGCAACGACGCGAACAGCCACCGTCAGGTGGGCAATTTGTTCGACGTGAAGCTGCGCGCGATCGAGAACATGCATGAGGCCGGCATCGAAATCGTGCTGGTGACCACGATCGTCAACAACGTGAACAACGATCAGGTGGGACCGATCGTGAAATTCGCGATGGAAAATCCGAAGAAGATCGCGTTCGTTTCGTTCCAGCCCGTATCGTTCACCGGGCGCGACGAAGACATCACGCCGGAACGCCGCATCCGCCAGCGCTACACGCTTTCGCATCTTGCGAAGGACGTCAGCACGCAGGTGGGCAAGATCGAGCCGACGCGCGACTGGTTCCCGCTGTCGTTCATTTCGCCTTTCGCGGGGTTTGCGGATATGGTGCACGGGCCCGACGCGATGTGGGGCTCGCTCTCCTGCGGCTGCCACCCGAATTGCGGCGTGGGCACGGCCGTGATGATTCACAAGGAAACGAAAGAGTGGGCGCCGATTTCGCGGTTCCTCAACGCGCCGCAGCTGGTGAAGGACGTTTCGGCGATCACCGACGCGGCTCGCGGCAAGAAGTTTTCGGCCTTCATGATGGCTCTGGCGATGCTGAAGAATTACGATCCGTTCCAGGCGCCGCCGAGCTTGAAGCTGAAGGACATTCTCAGGAAATTCGACAAGACGTGGGCGGTTTCAAAGGACGCGGACAAAAAGTACGGCCGCACGAACCCGCAGCGCACGTACGAAGACGCGATGAAGCGCCGCGCCGAAGACCCATGGAACATGCTCTTCATCGCGGGCATGTGGTTCCAGGACCTTTTCAACTACGATTTCCGCCGCACCGAGATGTGCATCATCCCGTACGCCACGCAGCAGGGCGAAATTTCCTTCTGCGCGTACAACACGGGCATCGGCTGGCGGAAAATCATCGAGAACATGTACAAGAACGCGACCGTCGCGGAGTGGTACAAGGCGCACGGCAAGCACGATATCTACGCGAAGGGCAAGAAAGTCGATCTCGCGAATTACGAACACTCGCTCAGGATCAATGCCGAAGATGCTTCGCGCGTGCGTGAGCTCGAGCACGACATTCCACAGACGGCAGCCGAGGAAGATCGCATCCGCCGCAAGCAAGCCTTCGAGGAAGCGGCCAAGGTGCGCAAGATTTACGAAGAGCTCGTGCTGAAAAAGCCCCAGGAGACCGTCGTGCAGATCGGCACGATTCAGCAGATTCAGATGGCGGTTCCGGGCGCAACCGTGAAGCCGGTGCAGATTGCTCCGGCCAACGGCAGCAACGGTAAAGGCGAAGCAAAGCTCGATCAGACAGCCGAAGCCGTCGCCGGCGACTAGCGACTCGAATCGATTCGGTAGGGGCGGGTTTTGAACCCGCCCTCACACCACAGCATTTGAACCACAGACAGCCCCGGCTTCGGCCGGGGCTTTTGTTTTTTGATTTGGGCAAATTTTTCGACTAAAGTAGGCCACATGGCTAGGGTTCGAATTTGGAACGGGAATGGGCAGAAGCGACGCCGAAACGCATTTGCCTTTACCGTGATTCTGATGCCAGTGCCGGAGGAGGTCCCGCACGAGCGTGGATCGAAGGGGCGAAGCGCGCGCCCGAGGAATCCACTCAAGGTTGGCTACCAGATCACGGTTCCGTTGCTTCCGGGGATCGTCACGTACGGACGCACGGAAAAAGAGGCGCTCGAAATGGCACGAGACGCTATCCGTTGCCATCTGGATGGGTTGCGAAAGTCGGGAGAACAGATCCCTGACGAGAAGAACGCTCATACCGCGCGACTGCGTGTTGCCTTGAGCGCTTGATGGGCGCGCAGCTTCCGATCCTCAAGCCGCGAAAGATTCTTCGCGCGCTCTTGCGGGCCGGATTTTATGTCCACCACCGATCCGGAAGTCACGCGCAGCTTCAGCATCCGGCGAAACCTTATCTCCGTGTTACCGTGCCGCGTCACGATCGCTTCGACATTCCAAGGGCGGTGCTGCGGAGCATCCTTCAGCAGGCCGAATTAACGGTGGAAGAATTTCTCAAGTTGCTGTGAAGTCGGTTAGCATCGCGATATGCTGCCAATGCCGTGGAAAAGTTTCGCTGCACCGCGCGAGGACAAGGAATATGTCGCGTTGCTCTCTTTCCTGCCGCTGAAGCGCTACCGAAAAATACCCAAGTTTGCCGGCCTGACGATGGAAACGATGCGGCAGCTCGCGAAGTCGCGCGGGCTGATCGGCTATTCGCTCGGGGCGGAGCTGATGCTGAAGCGGTTTTGGACGCTCTCGGTGTGGGACGATCGGCAATCGCTGATGGATTTCGTCGGGCAAATTCCGCACAGCCGCATCATGCAGGAACTCGCGTCTCACATGGACAAGACCGGATTTGCCGAATGGACGGTGCGCGCTTCGGAGATTCCGATACCGTGGGCGGCGGCGCTGCCGCACCTGCTAAAATGAGCCAATGACCGATCGTCGCGCACGCGCCAGAGAACTTGCCGCCGAGTTCGTCCAGAAGGGCGACCCGACGGGATGGTTCGAGGTGTTGTATCAGGAAGGCGAGCAGGGGAAGAGCATCGTTCCCTGGGCCGACCACAAAGCGAATTCTCACCTAAGCGAATTCTGGAAGGCGCATCCGTTCGAGACGGCCGGCAAATCGGCACTCGTGATCGGAAGCGGCTTTGGCGAGGATGCCGAGGAGATCGCCGGGTGGGGATTTCAGACGACCGCATTCGACATCGCGAAGACCGCGATCGCCGCTGCGAAGAAGCGCTTTCCGAATTCGACCGTCGAATACGTGGTGGCTGACTTGTTCGATCCGCCGCCTGCCTGGCGGCACAGCTTCGATTTCGTTTTTGAAACGAACACGCTGCAGGCGCTGCCCGCTTCGCTGCGGCCGCGCGCGGCCGAGAAAATCGCGGAGTTCGTGAAGCCGGGCGGCGTGCTGCTGGTGATCGCGCGAGGCCGCGAACAACACGAGCCCGAAGGACAATTACCGTGGCCGCTCGTGCGCGAGGAGTTTGCGGATTTCGTTCGCGCGGGCCTGCGCGAAGAATCGTTTGAGGATTTCGCCGATCCCGAGCCGCCGTGGGTCCGCCGCTTCCGAGTGGTGTACAAACGGCCGGAAATCGCGCCTTAAACCCGCTTATGCGCCTGTTTCTGGTACAATTATGGCGCAAATTGACACGCTATTTTGGAGCTAAGTCCAATGCCTATATATGAATACGTTTGCGATGACTGCGGCGAGCATTACGAGCGGATTGTGATGAACGGCAATACGAAAATCACCTGCCCGAAGTGCGCGAGCGCGAAAAGCACGATTCAGCTTTCCGTCTTCGCGGCCCACGGCAGCGGAACGAAATCTTCCGGCCCGTCGCCGGCGTCCGGCTCGGGCGGCGGATGCTGCGGCGGCGCGTGCGGCTGCCACTAGCACCGACTCTATTATACTACTTTCGCCCGCCTGGTTTGGTCCGTCCGAATCACGCCTGAGCATTCACCTTGACCCGTAATTTGTGAGACACTCTGCCCCGGGGAAGCAGTCCGGAAGGGGGGAGCGATGCCGCATAGGTCCGCGATACTCGCCGCCGTGGCAATGGTTGGAATCGTGGTGTGCGCGCACGCGGTGAAGGCGCGCGGCGCCGCGCGCGAGCAGAACTCCGCCGCCGCGGTCGAGCGGGCTACTGATTGCGACCGCCAGTGCCTGTACGGCTTCGTCGATCAATATTTGCAAGCGCTGGTGGCAAAGGATCCTTCGCGGCTACCCTGGGCGAAAACGGTAAAGTTTACGGAGAACAACGTCGTGCTCGCGGTGGGCGACGGATTGTGGGGCACGATCAGCGGCCTTGGCCCCGAGGACGTGCGCGCGGCCGATCCGGGGAACGGGCAGGCGCTGTACATGGGAGTAGTGGCCGAGCACGGCGTGCAATCCTTTTTCGCGCTGCGGATGAAGGTCGAGGACCACAAGATCTCCGAGGTCGAAACGATCGTGGATCGCAAGGGCATGGGTCCTGGCCCGTTCGGCGATCCAGCCGCGATCCAGCCGCTTCCGATTCTGCTCGCGGACGTTCCGCAGGACCAGCGCACGCCGCGCGCGAAAATGATTGCGCTCGCCGACGGCTACTTCAACACTCTGCAGCTCAACGACGGCCACATCTTCACCGTGTTCGATCCGGCGTGCAGCCGGCGCGAGAACGGCGTGTGGACCGCGAACGATCCGCATCCCGATCCGAAATCGACGTATTCGCAATTCGGGAAATTTTCGTGCGAGGAAGGATTCAAGCTCGGCAATTACCGCTGGGACGACCGGCTGCGCGCGCGACGCTTTCCGCTGGTGGACGAAGAAAAGGGGCTGATCCTCGCCGGCGGGTTCATCGATCATTCCGGGCGGCTCGCGCAATACACCACCACGGACGGAGTGGTTCACGAATCGCCGCTGAAATCGCCGCATTCGTTCTGCCTGCTGGAGCTATTCAAGATTCAGGACGGCAAAATCCGGCACGCCGAGGCTGTGTTCATCACCGTGCCGTATAACATGCCGTCGCCGTGGGTACGGGATGATAATTGAGTTGTCTGGCCGAGTGGGCGGCAGCAGGAAGAGAGATTCTTCGCTTCGCTCAGAATGACGCGGACGTGAGGTTGCGACGGGAAATGAAGGTGGCTCAGCTGCAAGGAATCAACCCAACGATTCGCTTCAGCGCCAAGCTGTTTCGGCCTAAAGCAAACGGGAGGACTGAATCGTGCATCCTAACTTTGCCCAAGAATGCGAGTGCGGAGCTTCCATCGCGACGCATGATGATAGAGGGAACGATTAATGCATTCCCTTTTCGCGCCGCGCTCGAGCCAGACGGCAAAGGAAGTCACCGGCTCAGGGTTAACAAAACCATGAGTGATGGTGCAGGCGCAGACGTCGGAGAAATAGTTATGGTGGAGATTGCGCGAGCCGGGGACGAACCGGAGATCCGGGTGCCAGCGGATCTACGCAAAGCCTTCGCGGCCGCTCCGCTGGCGCAAGCAGGGTGGGAGGACATCACACCACTGGCGCGCCGTGACTGGATTTTCTCGATAAGCACAGCCAAGCAACCGGAAACGCGCAAACGTCGGATCGAGAAAGCGTGCGACATGCTTGCCTCTGGAAAGCGACGATTATGCTGTTTTCCGGGTATCAAGTGGCTTATGAAAGACAACGCAAAAGCATGCGGAATGTGGCTTCCGTTGCCGAACTCAGGAAGGCGTTTTTCGGCGAGATCAACAAGAAAGAAAAACCGCGTGAAGCAACAGAAAACGGAGATGAGCCATGGTTGATTTTTCGAAGCATCCCGAAATGAAGGGGTTTTTCGCGCCGACGCGCTTCGAGGCGGACGTTTACGACTGCGAAGTGACCGGGAAAATTCCGAGCGACTTGAATGGGGCGTTCGTGCGGCTGGGCGGCGACTGGCTGTATCCGCCGAAGTTCGAGGACGACTCGCCGTTCAGCATGGACGGTTATGTCAACATGTTCCGCTTCAAGAACGGAATCGTCGATTACAAAGGCCGCTGGGTGAAGACGCCGCGATACAAGGCGGACCTCGCGGCGCACAAACAGCTTTTCGGAAAGTACCGGAATCCCTTCACCGACGATCCGAGCGTGCACAATCTCGACCGCACGGTGCAGAACACGACGCCGCTTGCGTTCGCGGGGAAACTCTTCACGCTGAAGGAGGACAGCCTCCCGTACGAGATCGACTGCAACACACTCGAGACGATCGGACCCTACAATTTCCACGGGAAGTACAGGAGCCTGACGTTCACGGCGCACCCAAAGGTCGATCCCGTTACCGGCGAGATGATTTGTTACGGCTACGAGGCGGAGGGGCTCGAAACGAACGATGTGTTCCTTTACATGATCGACAAGACGGGACACGTGAAGCGCGAGGTGCGGTTCAAGGTGCCATACGTGAGTATGGTCCACGATATCGGGATCACGCAGAAGCACGTGGTCATTCCCGTGTACGGATTCGTGAGCAGCATGGAGCGGCTGAAGGAAGGGAAAGTTCACTGGGGCTGGGATAACACGAAGCCCGCATACGTCGGCATCATTCCGCGCGACGGCGAGGCGAAGGACATTCGCTGGTTCAAGGGCCCATCGCGCGCGACGGTGCACACGCTGAACGCGCGGACCGAAGGCGAAAAGGTGATTCTCGAAGCACCGATTTACGATTCAAATCCGTTCCCATTTTTCCCGCCGGTCGATGGCTCGCCCTGGGACCCGACGAAGGCCAAGGCATACATTCGGCGCAATACGTTCAATCTCGGGTCGAAAGACGACGGCTTCACCGAGGAAAAACTTTTCGAGATGAATGTGAGCGACCTCGGGCGCGTCGACGACCGCTATCTTTCGCTGCCTTACCGGTACGCTTTCACGGCGTACGCGGACAAGCAGCGGCCGTTCGATCAGTGGAAGGCCGGCAATCTGGGCGGGCGCGTGAATAACTGTTACGGGCGCTTCGACCTCGCGACCGGCAAGATGAGTTCGTATTTCGTAGGGGACACGCACAGCTTGCAGGAAGTGTGCTTTGTGCCGCGCAAGAACGGCGCCGAGGGCGAAGGCTATGTGATCGGCGTGGCGTCGAATTACGCGGAGATGCGCTCGGAGTTGGTTATCGCCGACGCGCAGCATCTCGAAGATGGCGACGTCGCGCGCGTGCTTTTGCCGTTCCGCGCGACGGCGCAGGTCCACGGGCGATGGATGAACGAAGATGAGCTGCCGTTCGCGTAAGGAGACCAGCATGCTGACACGACGCGATTTCGTGGCGAAGCTGGTTGTGGCGGGAGCGGCGATCGGCGCGTTCGCACTGACGCCGGGCGGGGCATGGGCGACCGAGGCATCCGCATCGCCCGCGCAGCCGCGCAACCCGGTGGTGTCGTTCCACATGGACCGGCCGTACCTCGATACGACCGGCACGGCGATGCCTTATCTCCCGCCGGGCGGTGCGCGCTCGGGGGCGCCTGTCGCGCGATTCAGCGAAGAGGCATTTCGCCGCATGCAATGCTACGCTTGAATCGCGCCGAACGCGGCGCGGGCAGAAGATGACCTCTCAAGACAGGGTTTTCTCGCGGGAAACATTCCGGTTCTTTCGAGAGCTCGGGCGCAACAATCACAAGCCGTGGATGGATGAGAACCGGGAGCGATATCGCGCGGTGCTGGTCGATCCGCTGCGCGAGCTGCTTGAGCGGCTGACGCCGGCCGCCCTGAAACTGAATCCGCGATTCGCGGTCGGCGGCCGGGTGGGCGAGAATTTTTCCCGCATCAACCGCGATATTCGCTTTGCCCGCGACAAATCGCCTTACCGCACGCAGATGTATCTCTTCTTCGGGGAGCCGGGAGATCAAGGCGGGCAGCTTTACGTGGGACTCTCGGCCGACACCGTCACATGCGGCTTTCGCGTCTATAGCGAGGGCCGCACTTCGCCGCTCGTGCAGATCGGCCGCGCGCGGGGCGGCGAAAATTCGGCGTGGATCGACCGGCAGAAGCGCCGGCTCGCGAAATATGAGAGCTATTGGTACGCGACGGAAAAAGGCGAGTGGGCGAAGCACAAGGGCTGGCCCGTGAAGCCGGAGGATTGGAAGAAATTGCAGGCGTGGATCGTCCGCAGACAATTTGCGCCGTCGGTAGTTGCGCGCGCGGGATTCGAGCGCGAGGTCGCAAAAATCTTTCGCGAAGTGTATCCGTTGTATCCGTTCACGATCTCGCCTGGGTGGAAAAAGTAGCCATTAGCGAAAGGGCGGGTTTGAAACCCGCCCCTACGACGTTTCACAAGCGGGCGCGATTTGAAGAGGAGCGATTTCGATGGCCATCAGCAGGACGCAGGCGCGCAGCGAACATGGCGCCCAGGCAGGACCCGGGCACGACCAGTTCACCGAGACGATTTACGGCGTGGTCTGCGCCGGATGCCACAACTACATTCTCATCGACAAGACGAATTGCCCGCCTTCGTGCCGCGAACATGAGAGCTGCCGCCAGGCGTACGCGTAGGTTCCCCTCGCGACCTTGGCCCGGCAACCATCCGATAACTATAGGAAGAGCCGCTGCAATCGCGTTGACGCAGGGGGCGATGGGCCTCTATAATTGGGGTTTGTCAATTGAGCTGGGAGGCAGCATGTACGCCGTAATTCGGAGTGGTGGGAAGCAGTATCGCGTCGCGCCGGGCGAGACCATCGAGGTCGAGCGGCTTGAGGGCAAGGTGGGCGGCAAGGTGACGTTTGAAGACGTGATCGCCGTGCGCACCGACGACAAAAAGATTCTGGGCGGCGAGCACGCCGCGAAAGCCAAAATCACCGGAAAAATCGTGAAGCACCTGCGCGGGCCGAAACTCAAAGTGCTGAAATTCAAGACGGGCGGCCAATATAAGATTCAAACCGGCCACCGGCAGGGATTGACCGCCGTCGAAGTCGGTGAGATTCAACTTTCCTAGGGGTTCGTCATGGCACATAAGAAGGGCGGCGGGTCATCCGTAAACGGACGCGACTCGCACGGACAGCGGCTTGGAGTGAAGCGGTTCGGCGGGCAGCTGGTGACCGGCGGCAGCATCCTGGTCCGGCAGCGCGGGACGCATTACAAGGCCGGGAAGAATGTCGGACGCGCGAAGGACGATTCGCTGTTCGCGCTGAAGACGGGCGTGGTGCGCTTCGAGGATAAGGGCGCGAAGGGGCGCTTCATCAGCGTGCTGCTGATCGAGGACGGCGTGGCCGTCGGCGGCGCTGAGGCGAAGCCCGCGGCACCTGCAGCCAATTAGAACGCGTCTGGCTCCGTGGAGATCTTTCCTATTGAGGTCACCAAGGGCGAAAAGCAGATCCCTCACCCCACCAAAGGCGCGGGGATTCGGGATGACATTCGCACAGAGGCGTCGTTCCGGACAGGATGTCAACAGAGCCAAACAGCTTCTAGAGATTCATCGTTCGTCGCGTATTGACTCGTATTGACCCGCAATCGCAGGACGGCGTTTCTCCCAAGGTTATCCGCGGCGGAGGCGTCCGCCTGTCCCTCATTCGCGGCATGCGCTTCCTTCGTGTACACTTTTGAAACGGGTGATTTGTGTTTGCTGATGAAGCCAAAATCCTGGTGAAGGGCGGCGACGGCGGCAACGGCTGCCTCGCGTTTCGGCGGGAGAAGTACGTCCCGAGGGGCGGACCATCGGGCGGCGATGGGGGCCACGGCGGCGACATCGTGATCGAAGCGAATCCGAACGACAACACGCTGCTGCGCTACCGCTACAACCGCGAGTTTCACGCCGAGCGCGGGCGGCACGGCGAAGGGTCCGATTGCCATGGGCGGTCTGGCGAAGACATGGTGCTGAAAGTTCCCGTGGGCACGGTGATCTTCGACGCGGAGTCGGGCGAGCAGCTTTTCGATTTCACTGTGGCGGGCCAGCAGTATCGGGCGGCACGCGGCGGGCGCGGCGGGCGCGGCAACGGGAATCCGGCGTTCGTCCGGCCGTGGCATCAGGCTCCGCGCGAGCACGAGGACGGGCGTCCGGGGCAGGAACGCAATCTGCGGCTCGAACTGAAATTGCTGGCGGATGTGGGCCTGGTCGGCTTTCCGAATGCGGGGAAATCGACGCTGATTTCGCGTATCTCGGCGGCGCGGCCGAAGATTGCGGCGTATCCGTTCACGACGCTTGAGCCGCATCTCGGAGTTGTTTCCGCCGATCCCGATGCTGCGCCGGGGAATGGGCGCACATTTGTGGTCGCGGACTTGCCCGGCTTGATCGAAGGCGCGCACGAAGGCGTGGGGCTGGGAATCAGGTTCCTGAAGCATGTGGAGCGGACGCGGCTGATCGCACATTTGGTGGATACGAGCGACGCCAACGACCACGACCCGGTGCATGATTTCGAGATTATCGAGCGCGAGCTCGCGGCGTTCAGCCCGGCGCTCGCGGAAAAACCGATGATCGTGGTGGCGACGAAGCTCGACGCGACAACCGATCGCACCCGACTCGAAGAGTTGCGAGCGTTCGCGGCGGAACGCGGACTCGAATTCCACGCGATCTCCTCCGCCAGCGGCGAGGGCATCGTCGAGCTGGTGCGGGCGATTGCCGACGCGCTCGACCGGCTTCCGAAACCGGCTGTGGCGCTGGACGCGTCCAAAGAAGGCGAGTCACTCGAGACGAACGAGCCGGAATTGCCGCACGCCCACGACGAGGCTGCCGATGGTGCCGCGGCGGCGCCGCACACGGAGAAACATTGATCGCGCTGGCCGCTCAGGAATCTTCGGGCGCGGGGCATCACCGCTCGGTGGCGCTTTTTGGGGGAACGTTCGATCCCGTGCACGCGGGTCACATCGCCGTGGCGCAGGCAGCGCAGCGGCGGTTTCATCTCGACGCCATCCATTTCATCCCATCATCGCACCCGCCGCACAAGCCGCAGCGGGAGCTGACGCCATTCGCGCATCGCTACGCAATGGTGGCGCTGGCGTGCGGAGGGCATCCGGGATTCATTCCGTCGCTCGCGGAAGCGCCACTGGGGGGCGCGCCGCACGTGTTTTATACGATCGAGACGGTGCGGCGATTCCGGCGCGATCATCCGGACGCTCATTTATATTTCATCGTCGGCGCGGACCAGTTTCTCGAAATCCCGACGTGGAAGAATTACGACACGCTGCTGGACCTGTGCGATTTCATCATCGCGAGCCGCCCCGGTTTTCGGCTGGACGCGCTGCGGCTGGTGATTCCGCCCGAAAAGCTCGGGCGGGCGGCGGCGCAGAACCCGCAGAAAATCGTGCTGCGCAAATCGACCGTTTATTTGCTGACCACCGTCGCGAGCCACGTCTCTTCGACCGAGGTACGCGTGCGGCGCGAGCGCGGCCAGAGCATCCACGGGCTTGTGCCGGCGCGCGTGGAGGAATACATTCTCGGACAGGCCCTGTACCAGTGAACCTGGAAACCTTGCGCGTCGAAATACGGTGGGCCGTGGAAGCGGCTCAGGACAAGCAGGCCGTGGACGTGACCGTGTTGAAACTCGCGGGAACGACTGCGTTCGCGGAGTATTTTCTGCTGTGCTCAGGGAGCAGCCAGCCGCAGATCAAGGCCATCGGCGAAGCGATCGAAGAGCGGCTGGACCGCGAGCGCGTGCACCTGGCGCATCGCGAAGGCAAATCCGGCTCGGAATGGGTCCTGCTCGACTACGGCGATTTCATCGTGCACATCTTCAGCGAACGCGCGCGGCAGTATTACGATCTCGAGCGGCTCTGGCGCAATGCCGAGAGGTTCGATATCCCCGCGCCCGGCAGACCTCACGAGGCGCACGCCGAATCCGAGGGAGACGCGGCTCAGCGATGAGCGCAGCGGAAATTGCGTGGGTGGCGGCCGATCCGGCTTCGCAGCGCGTCCTCGAAATCGCGAGAAAGCTTGCCGAAACGGCGACCACGCTTCTAATCACCGGCGAGAGCGGTACGGGTAAAGACCAGCTCGCGCGGTGGATTCACGAGCATGGGCCGCGACGCGACGCGCCATTCCTGAAAATCGATTGCGCCAGCCTGCCCGCCGAGCTGGTGGAATCCGAACTTTTCGGCCACGAGCGCGGCGCGTTTACCGGCGCGGTGGCGCGCAAGCCGGGGCGGCTTGAAATGGCGCTCGGCGGCTCGGTGATCCTCGATGAAGTCGCAGCGCTTTCTTCCGTGATGCAGGCGAAGCTTCTGCGCGTGCTCGAAGAGCGCACGTTCGAGCGGCTTGGCGGCACCGAAACGCAGCGGATGGATGCGCGCGTGATGGCGCTGACGAACGCGAATCTCGAAGAAGCCGTCGCCACGGGCCGTTTTCGCGAAGATCTGTTTTTCCGGCTGAATGTGCTGGCGTTTTCGGTGCCGCCGCTGCGTGAGCGGCGCACCGATATTGCACCTCTCGCCGCGCACTTTCTCGCGCGGCTCGGCCCCGTGCACGGGCGCCCGGATGCGTCGCTCGATCCGGCGGCTCTGGCGCTGCTCGAGTCGTGCGCGTGGCCTGGAAACGTGCGCGAATTGAAAAACGCGATCGAGCACGCACTGGTATTTGCCAAAGAGCCTCTCTTGCGCGCCGAGGACTTTCCGGAGATTCTTCGCGCGGCCGGCAACTCGCACAGTCCCGCGGTTTCGCTGCGGTCGCTTGAAGATCTCGAGCGCGAAGCCATTCGGGCGACGCTTGAGGCGATGCACTACAAGATCGGCCAGGCGGCGGATTCGCTCGGCATTAGCCGCAAGACGCTGCTCGAAAAGCGAAAGAAATACGGCCTGATGTGAGCTGGCCTGCGTCGCGGTGGGCAAGCAAGGATTCGACGCCGTAGGGCGGGTTTGAAACCCGCCCCTACAAGCGGGACCGTCCCGGAGTTCGGCGAGAAAGAATGCGACGCCGTAGGGCGGGTTTGAAACCGGCCCCTACAAGCAATCTTCCAAGTTCCGCTGTTCCAGCGTTCTGTTGTTCCATTGACGCGATGAAAATCCGGTTGCTCATGCTTGGCAAGACACGGCGCGAGGAAATCCGCGCGCTGGTCGATGATTACGTCCGGCGCATCGGGCGCTACGCCGAAATCGACGTCAGTGAACTGCGTGACGGGTCGCCCGCCGCGCTGCGCAAGCTGAAAATCGAACTGAGTACGACGGTTGTGCTGCTTGATGCCGACGGAAAGCAATTTACGTCGCAGCAGTTCGCCCGATGGCTCGGCGACCTGCGCGACCGCGGCGCGCGCGAGATCGTCTTTTTGTGCGGCGATGCCGAAGGTTTTCCATCCGATCTGCGCGGCAGCGCCCAGCAGAAGATTTCGCTCTCGACGCTGACGATGCCGCACGAATTCGCGCGCGTCGTGCTCGCCGAACAGATTTACCGGGCCTTCGCGATCCTCGCCGGTCACCCCTACCCCAAATAAAGCAGGCGTCGCCGCGCGATGGGGCGCTCGAAGAGCATCCGATGTATGAGGGCGCTTCTTCGGGCCAAAGCGATACGGCTCGATGAAGTTGGAGGAGAATTCATCAGGGAGGTGACGCAGAATGCGTTTCTTGCTGGCAAACTGGGAGTCATTGATCTGGTCCGTTGGAATTCTGGGAGGCGCGATTCTGCTGGCGTTTGTGGCGCGCTTCATACTGTTTGCCGCCGTGCGGCGGCTGGCGAGGCGAGCGCCGACGTTGCTGAAGGATTCGCTGATTCGCCACAGCGAAAGGCTGGCCCGCTGGATCTTTCCGCTGTTTGCGGTGGTCGCGGCTCTCCCCGTTGCACCGCTTCCAGCAGCCATCAGGGACCCGTTGCAGCACGTGGTGGCTTTGGCGTTGATCGCTTCGCTCGCGTGGCTCGTCATCCTGGTCAGCGAGGTGCTGTTCGACGTGGCCACCGCCCGTTACCGAACGGACGTTGCCGACAATCTGCTCGCTCGGAAGGTGCAGACGCAACTTCGCGTACTGCATCGCGTGGTCGGCGTCGTGGTGATAGTCGTCACTATCGCCGTCATGTTGATGACGTTCCCGGCCATCCGGCAGATTGGAACGAGCATTCTTGCATCCGCCGGGCTGGCCGGATTGATCGTCGGCATGGCCATGCGCCCTACGCTATCGAGCCTGATCGCAGGGATGCAGATCGCGCTCACGCAGCCAATCCGGATCGACGACGTGGTGGTGGTGGAAAACGAATGGGGCTGGATTGAGGAAATCGAGTCCACATACGTTGTGGTGCGGATCTGGGATTTGCGCCGGCTCGTGCTGCCGCTTTCTTATTTCATCGAGCACCCGTTTCAGAACTGGACTCGCACGAGCTCGGATCTTCTCGCTTATGTAGTTTTCTGGGCGGACTATACGGCGCCGATCGAGGAACTGCGGGAAGAGCTGACGCGGGTGCTGAAGTCGACGGACAAGTGGAAGGGGCAGATCAACGTGCTACAGGTGACGGACACTTCCGAACATTCGCTGCAGATCCGGGCGCTGATGGACGCTCGCGATTCGAGCCTGGCGTGGGACCTGCGCTGCTACGTTCGCGAGAAACTGATTCAGTTTCTCCAGCAGCACCATCCGCAGAGCCTGCCGCGCTCTCGGGGCGAATTTCGCGTGTCGGCTGAAAATCGTCCGCTGCCCGGGGACTTGAGCGGCGCGGCCCCTTCACCATCCGGCGCGCATGCGGCGTAGGCAACGAGCGCCGATCAGACCGCTTGCGTGGGCGGGATTCTCTCCCTAAGATGCCCTAATGGCTCGGCGGAAACATGCCGGAAGGTAAGGGGCTTCTCATCATTTACACGGGACCCGGCAAGGGCAAGACGACTTGCGCGCTCGGCACGGCGTTTCGCGCGGTGGGCCAGGGGCTGCGCGTGCTGATGGTGCAATTCATCAAGGGCTCGTGGCACTATGGCGAGCTCGACGCGGCGAAGATGCTGGGCGACGACAAATTCGAGATCCGGCCGATGGGGCGGGGCTTCGTGAAAGTGGGCGGCGCGGACACCGATCCCGAAGACATTCGCCTGTGCGAGCAGGCATGGGATTTCAGCCGCGAGCAGATTTACAGCGAGAAATACGATCTCGTGGTGCTGGATGAGATCAATTATGTGATCAGCTACAAGATGCTCGACGCGGAGCGGGTGGTCGAATCGCTCGCGAAGCGGCCCGAGCGGGTGCACGTGATCTGCACGGGGCGCAACGCGCATCCGAAGCTGGTGGAGGCCGCGGATCTCGTCACCGAAATGCGCGAGGTGAAGCATCCGTACACGAAAGGCATTCTCGCGCAGCGGGGAATCGATTATTAAACGGTGTCTCAGAAATGTACGCGGCAGAGACGAAGAGTTTCTTCAGGGACTAAAGCCCTTTTCCTTTCGCGGCTAATGTCGGAGCTGAAGCTCCGACCCCCTAAAGAAGGCCGTTGCGGCGATTTTGGCTTGATGGCGGGGCGAGGAAGGCTGGCGAGACGGCGGCGCTACGCAAACCAATCAGGGGATGCGTGCGAGTTCGGGATTCTCAAATGACGTGGTTTAAGCGCGAAAAAAAATCGATCGAGAATCCGACGCCCGCCGACGAGCGCCGCGTCCGCACCGAAGGACTGTGGACGAAGTGCAGCGCGTGCCGCGCGATCATCTGGAAAAAGGATCTCGAAGCGAACTGGGAAGTCTGCCCCAAGTGCGATCAGCACTTTCGGCTATCCGCGCGGCGGCGGCTCGAATTGTTGCTTGATGACGAGCCATGGACCGAGCATGATCCCGATCTTGTGTCGAGCGATCCACTGCATTTCCACGACACCAAGGCTTATGCGACGCGGCTTAGCGAGGCGCAGCAGAAGCTCAAGATGGGCGATGCGATTATCACCGCCGAGGCCAGGCTGAGCGGGCGTCCGGTGATCTGCTGCTCGATGGAGTTCCGCTTCATCGGAGGGTCGATGGGCGCGGTGGTGGGAGAAAAGGTGGCGCGGGCGGTGGAGCGTTCGGCGGCGAAGAAGCGGCCGCTGCTGATCGTTTCCTGTTCCGGCGGCGCGCGGATGATGGAAGGCGCCGTCAGCCTGATGCAGCTTGCGAAGGTTTCGGCGGCGCTGGCGCGGCTCGATGAAGCGCGCGTGCCGTTCATTTCGATTTTGACCGATCCCACGACGGGCGGAGTGACCGCGAGCTACGCGATGCTGGGCGATTTGAATATCGCGGAACCGGGTGCGCTGATCGGTTTTGCCGGGCCGCGCGTGATCGAGCAGACGCTGCGGCAGAAGCTCCCCGAAGGATTTCAGACGGCGGAATTTCTTCTCGAGCATGGTTTCCTCGATGCGGTGGTCTCGCGCAAGGAAATGAAGACGTACATCGCGCAGGCGCTCGGCTTTTTTCTCGACTCCGCATGACCTACGAAGAATCCGTTCGAGCGCTGCTGGCGCTCGGGCGCGAGCTAGCTTCGCCGCAGCAGGCTCGCGTCCAAAAGTTCGGCCTCGAGAACATTTCGATTCTCGTCGAAGCCCTCGGAAATCCGCACCGCGCCATGCCGTGCGCGCATATTGCCGGAACAAACGGCAAAGGCTCGACTGCGGCGATGCTCGATTCGATTTTGCGCGCGGCGGGCCTTCGCACCGGCCTCTATACGTCGCCGCACCTCGAGCGTATCAACGAACGCATCCGCATCGACGGCAGCGATATCTCCGATGACGATTTCGCGGCCGCGTGGACGCGCGTGCAAGCCGTTATCGAGGCGTTGCTTGCTTCCGGCAAGCTCGCGGCGCACCCGACGTACTTCGAATGCGTGACGGCGATGGCGTTCGTCGCTTTCGCGAAGAGCGAACTGGATTTCGCGATCTACGAAGTGGGCCTGGGCGGCCGGCTCGATTCGACGAACATCGTGCAGCCCGAAGTGGCCGTGATTACCTCAATCGATTTCGACCACGAGGATTTTCTCGGTCACTCGATCGAGGAAATCGCGTCCGAAAAGGCCGGAATCATCAAGCCCGGCGCGTGGGTGGCAAGCTCGGCCGAACGACCCGAAGCACGGGCCGTGATCGCGCGCCGCTGCAAGGAGGTCGACGCGCGCCTGGTGGAGATCGACGCCGCGTGGCGCATCGACGAGGAACGCGCATCTGGTGGATGCTACCGCGCGGTGGTTTCGCCCGTTCATTCGCGCAAGACGATTGCGATCGAGCCGCCGCTGCCGGGCCAATTCCAAATCCGAAACGCGCTCGCGGCAGCCACCGCGGCGCGCCTGCTCGGCGAGCGCGGATTCCCCATCGACGACAAAGCGATCGAAGGCGGCATCCGCGCGGCTCGATGGCCGGGCCGGCTCGAGCGGCTTGCCGAGCATCCCGCGATTTACCTCGACGGCACGCATAATCCTTCCGGTGCGCGCGAACTCCTGAAATTCTGGGAGGAGAATTTCAAGGGCCGCCGCATCCTGCTCGTCTATGGAGCGATGCGCGACAAAGCGGTCGATGAAATCGCCGGGCTGCTCTTTCCGGCGGTTGATTTCGTGATCCTCACGGAACCTCACCAGCCCCGCGCGATCTCGGCGCCGTTGCTCGCGGAGATGACCAGCCACCTCGCAAAGAAATCGACCGTCGTGCGCGATCCGGGCGAAGCGCTTGAACGCGCGATCGGAATGGCTTCGCCGGAAGACGCGGTCTTTGCTACGGGTTCGCTCTATCTTGTAGGAGACCTCCGAACGTACTGGCACCGGCGCAAGCCCCTCGAAGCAAAGCAGTAAGTTCCACGCAAAAAGCGGATAGAACGATTCCGTATTTCGGAATACCTTGAAAATCGGCATTTTGGCCTCCAATTTGGCTGTTGGCAGCCGCGAACCGAACGCCCATATTTGCTGCGGGAACAAAACGCAGGCGTCTTTCGTTTCTTCCTATAGAGGCGCAAGCCCAAAAGAGGCTTGCTGCGTCTAAGTGGAGAACCCAGGGGAGTGACAAGATGACTCGTAACGAACGGAGGCCGATGCTGGAGTCATTCGGGCGAGCGCCGGTCTTGCTCTCAACCGCTCTGGGTCAGCTTCCTAAGAAAATGTGGCTGTATAAGCCCGGGCACGACCGCTGGAGCATCCACGAAATCATCCTGCACCTCGCCGATAGCGAAGCGAGTTCCTACGTGCGTTGCCGCCATCTGATTGCGGAGCCAGAGCGATTGGTGACGGAATTTGACGCCAGCCGTTGGGCGGGCACGCTCGGCTACTTCCATCAGAGCACACGCGAGGCGCTGGAGGTGATCCGGCGGCTGCGCAAGATGACGTACCAGCTTCTAGTCGCCGTACCGGAAGCCGTGTGGTCTTACACGGTCGAACACCCGATGGACGGCAGGATCAGCCTGGAAACCTGGATGGAACGCCAGGAACGCCACATCCCGCACCACATTGACCAGATGCGCGAGAACTACGAGCTTTGGTTCAAGACGCACCCTCCACGCAAGCCGGCGTCGCCGTCGAAGGCGAGTTCTTCGCCACGCATGATCTCGCTTTCCGTCGAAGCCTGCTGAATCGAAGCTGGCATCGCGGGCGGCTGATGTGAGTCGTTGCCCGCGGCGATGCCACGATGGTACGATGTCGCTTGTATGTCCCCCGAGGCCAACTCCAAGCCGCGCGTTGGTGTCCCGTATCGCACACGAAAAGAAGAGCTTACGGGAGACTTCGCCCAGCTCGAGAAATACGTCAAAGCGGTTAGCGCGGCGGGCGGCGCACCAGTGCCGATTTCGCTCGGGCTTTCGGAGCAACATCTCGAGAGAATCGCCTGGACGCTCGACGCGATTTTGCTGACGGGCAGCCCGGCGGACGTTGAGCCGTCCTTGTTCCGCGCCGCGAGGCGCGCTGAGACCAATGGGCCTGACGCCGACCGCGAGCGAACCGACTTTGCGCTGATCAAGTACGCGCTCAGCGAACACAAACCGATTCTGGCCATCTGCTACGGGATCCAGAGCCTGAACGTGTTCCTGGGCGGTACACTCGTCCAGGACATACCCAGCGAACTCCACACGCAGATTCAGCACGACTGGGACAGCGAGGCGGGCCAGACGGAGCCGTTCCATCCTGTGGGCATCGAGGCCGGATCGCGGCTTGCGCAGATCGCCGGTGCGGACACAACACTGGTGAACAGCTCGCATCACCAATCGGTCCTCGAACCGGGGCGCGACCTGCGGATCGTGTCGCGCGCACCCGATGGCGTGGTCGAGGCCGTCGAGTGGGCTACCGACGCAAATCAAGTCACCGGGGTGCAGTGGCATCCCGAGCGCATGGCGGAAACGGACTCGTTTGCACAGGCGCTATTTCGCGATTTGGTGAGGGCGGCCGCCACGCGAAAGGCGCCCGCACGCGTCTGAAGGGAATCCTTCGAGGGCGGCGCGTTCGCTCATCGTCTCGATTCTCACTCTCGATTCATTACTTTAGGGGCCTTTCGGGGCCTTGGGGGGCACATGATCTCGCTGGCGGGCAAAGCAGCACTCGTAACGGGCGGATCGCGGGGCATCGGCGCCGCAACGGTGAAGATGTTCGCGCAGGCTGGCGCGGACGTCGTCTTCAGCTACCATCAGAACCGCGAAGCAGCCGCGCAGGTGGAGCAGGAGACGCGCAAGCACGGAACGCGCATCGAACCATTCAAGGCCGATCTGGGCAAAGCAGAAGACGCGCGAAAGCTCGTGGAGCACGCGCGCGAGCGCCTCGGGCGGCTGGACATCCTGGTCGCCAATGCGGGCATCTGGAACCACAATGACGCGCCCATCGAAAAGCTCACCGAGCGCGAATGGGACGACATGATCCGGGTGAATCTCAAGAGCGTGTACGCGACGGCTCATTACGCGGTGCCTCACATGATTGCGCAGGGCGGCGGACGCATCGTGACAGTCTCTTCGGTAGCCGGGCAGCGCGGGACTCCGTTTCACACGCACTATGCCGCCACGAAAGGCGCGATCATCAGCTTCAGCAAAGGGCTCGCGCTCGAGCTGGCGCGTCATAACATTCTGGTGAACTGCGTGGCGCCGGGCTTCGTCGATACGGACATTTGGAAAGCGGCGTCGAAGGACAAGAAGAAGTTCAAGCAGTGGCTGGCGGCGTATCCGCTGAAGCGCGTGGCGACGGCCGAAGAAGTGGCCGGGCCGATTCTTTTCGCGGTATCCGATCTGGCGACATTCGTAACAGCGGAAGTGATCAATGTAAACGGAGGTTCGTTCCCGTGCGGATGAGCAAGCGCGCAATGTGGGCTGCATTGCTGCTGGTGCTGTTCGGCTTGGCCGGGTCGCGAAACGCGGCGGCCCAGGACGGTCAGTTCTTGATGCCGGAGCAGAGCGCCGCAAAAGCCAAGCAGCTGCTGCAGGATGCGATCGCGGCGCTTGGCGGCAGCACATATCTGAACGTCCACGACACGACGTGCACAGGCCGGATCGGCCAATTCGACCACGCGGGAGAACTCACCGGCTTTGGGCACTTCATCGATTACGAGGTGCCTCCGGACAAGGAACGCCAGGAGAATCTCCCCAAGCGCAATATCATCGAGGTCTACAACGGCGACAAAGGCTGGGACCTCGATCGCGGCGGCGTCTCGGAAGCTCCGCAGGTCGATCTCGTCGATTTTGTCGAGGGCAATAAAAAAGATCTCGACAATATTCTGCGCTACCGCATTCACGAACCGGACATGATCTTCCGGTACGGCGGGCCAGATATCGTGGACCTGAAGCAGGTGGACTGGGTCGAGCTGGTCGATTCGGACAATCGCACGATCCGCATCGCAATCGCCACGGCGACGCATCTGCCCGTCCGCAAGGTCGTCGACACCCGCGACCCCAAGACGCGAATGAAGAGCGAGGAGATCGAAATCTACTCGAATTATCATCCGCTCGAAGGCATCCAAACTCCATTTCAGATCGCGCGAGAGCGCAACGGAATCAAGATTTGGCAGGTTTTCTTCGACAAGTGCGAGTACAACACGAATCTCTCCGCTTCGCTCTTCACGCGCGAATCCCTCGAAGAACGCTGGGACAAGGTCGGCAAGAAGGACAAGTATAAGGACAAGGACAAAGACAAGAAGGACAAAGCCGACAAGGACGACAGCGACGACTCCGGCCAGGACTCCAAAAACTGATTTCTCGTCACCTGTAAGGGAACTTACCCCAACTTTTGCTCGTCGTGCGGCATACTTGCCGCGTGCGATTGGCTCACGCGCCGTCGCGCAGGTATAATGGCCGGATGGGAATAAGCCGGAAATCGCAACCGATACACGGCACGACGGTCCTATGCGTGCGCAAGGACAACAAAGTGGTGCTCGCCGCCGATGGCCAGGTGACCATGGGCGAAGGCGTGATCAAGCACAACGCGAAGAAGACGCGGCGCCTTTATAACGATAAGATCGTGGCAGGCTTCGCCGGAAGCACCGCGGACGCGCTCTCGCTTTTCGGGCGATTCGAAAATAAGCTGCAGGAGTTTCATGGGAATCTGCCGCGCTCGGCCGTCGAGCTCGCGAAGGAATGGCGCACGGACCGTTCGCTGCGCCATCTCGACGCGCTGCTGATCGTGGCCGATGCGAAGAACACGCTGCTGCTTTCGGGCAATGGCGACGTGATCGAGCCGGACGACGGCATCTGCGCGATCGGCTCGGGCGGGCCTTACGCCGTGGCGTCCGCGCGGGCGCTCGCGAAACACACGAAGCTCAGCGCCAAGGACATCGCGCAGGAATCCATGCGCATCGCCAGCGAAATTTGCATCTTCACCAACGATAATTTCAGCATCGAAGAACTATGAGCGGCAAGTCGGAGAAAGATATGGTGATCTACTTGTCCGGAGACCAACAGGCGGCGGAGCCTGAACCGCTCCCGTCATTCGACGAGCTCACGCCTCGGGAAATCGTCGTCGAGCTCGATAAGTACATCGTGGGCCAGAACGCGGCGAAGAAAGCCGTGGCCATCGCACTGCGCAATCGCGTTCGCCGCCAGAAGCTGCAGCCGGAGCTCGCCGAAGAAATTCTGCCGAAGAATATTTTGATGATCGGGCCAACCGGCGTCGGCAAGACGGAAATCGCGCGCCGCCTCGCGCGTCTCGCGGGCTGCCCGTTCGTCAAAGTCGAAGCGTCGAAATACACGGAGGTCGGCTACGTGGGTCGCGACGTCGAATCGATGGTACGCGATCTCGTGGAAACCTCGATCGACATGGTGCGCGAGGAAAAGCTCGACGAAGTGGCCGAGCGCGCCGAACAATCCGCGGAAGAGCGCCTGCTCGATCTGCTATTGCCCTCTTCGCCCGCGCCGGCAGCCGAGCCGAGCGTGCCGGGCGCTCCCGCCACCACCGAAGCCCAGCGCCGCGAACAGACGCAGCGCACACGCGACAAACTCCGCGCCCAGCTCCGCGAAGGCAAGCTCGACCAGCGCCTCGTCGAGGTCGAGGTCCGCGAGCGTTCGATGCCCTCATTCGAAATCATCACCAATCAGGGCGTCGAGGAGATGGACATCAACGTCAAGGACATGCTCTCGGGCATGTTCGGCCAGCAGAAAAAGAAGCGCAGAATGACGGTCGCGGAAGCCTTCGACTACTTGATTCAGGAAGAAGAGAACCGCCTCATCGACATGGACCAGGTGACGCGCATCGCCGTCGATCGCGTCGAACAGATGGGCATTCTTTTCATCGACGAGGTCGACAAAATTGCCGGTCGCGAAGCCGGGCACGGCCCCGACGTTTCCCGCGAGGGCGTGCAGCGCGACATTCTTCCGATCGTCGAAGGAACCACGGTCAACACGCGCTACGGCATGGTTCGCACGGACCATATTCTCTTCATCGCGGCGGGCGCATTCCACACGACGAAGCCCTCGGACCTGATTCCCGAGCTCCAGGGCCGCTTTCCGATCCGCGTGGAGCTGAGCTCGCTTTCCGAAGCCGATTTCATCCGCATTCTCACCGAGCCGAAAAACGCGCTCATCAAGCAATACATCGCGCTGCTCGATACCGAGGGTCTGAAGCTTTCATTTAGCGAAGATGCGATCGCCGCCATCGCCCGCTTCGCGGCTACTGTAAATGAGCACACCGAAAATATCGGCGCGCGCCGCCTGCACACGATCCTCGAGAAAGTGCTCGAAGAAATATCGTTCGAGGCGCCCGAGATGAAGAAGAAAACGGTGAAGCTCGACGCGGCCTACGTGCAGAAGCAGCTCGCGAACATCGTGAAGGACCAGGACCTGAGCCGCTACATCTTGTAAAACGGAAAATGGAAAATCGAAAATGGGGACGCGTTCCAGGGGCGTCGCCCGGCAAACGATCGGCCTCCTCGCCCATTCTCCGTTTTTTCCTTTCCGTTTTCTGTTTTCTATTTTCTATTTTCTTTCTTTCAATCTTCCTCGTGGGATGCGCTTCGCCGGGCGAGCCAAACGAGCGGAAGCCGCCCGTTCCACAGGCTGTAACTGACCTGTCCGCCGAACAGTCCGGCAACGGCGTTGTTCTCACGTTCACGCTGCCCCAGGCAACGGTCGATGGCCGGCAGTTCGATCAGATTCCTTCCCTCGAGATTTTCCGCGATTTCGAATCTCCGGCCACGGCTGGCTCCCATCCGATCGTGCCGGCGAATCCCACGCTCGTGTTGACGATCCCTTCGGGAATGGTCGATCGCTACTCAAAGGCGGGCCGCGTGCGCGTTACCGATGCGCTGCAGGCCTCCGATTTCGAGAGCCATCCGAACGCCGCCGCGATTTACATCGTGCGCACGCGCGTCTCGCCTAAGCGCGATTCGCCGGGCTCGAACGCCGTCAGCCTGCGCATCCATCCCGCAGCCGATCCAATCGACGATCTGAAAGCCGAGCTTACCCCGTCGGCCGTCGTGCTCACCTGGACGCCGCCGCAAAAGACGATCGCGGGCCCGGCGCCATCCGTCGGGCCCTACCGCATCTATCGCGCGGAAATCGAACCGCAGCCACCCGTCGCGGCGAGCGCGGCTCCAAACAGCACGACCGGCGCAGCACCGGCTGCCGGCGCCCAAATGCCCGAGCCTCAACCGGCACTCGTGAAAATCGGCGAAACGGACGCGCCTCCGTTTTCCGATAACCAAGTTGTTTTTGGCGCGACCTACGAATATTCTGTGCGGAGCATCCTGCAGTATCCGGATCAGCCGATCGAGTCCGCCGATTCGAATCTCGTAGTGGTCACGCCGAAGGATATTTTCCCGCCCGCCGCGCCGCTGGGTCTCGTGGTCGTTCTCGTTCCCGCGCAGGGAACGACGCCCGCGCACCTCGAGCTTTCCTGGGCGATCAGCCCTGAAACCGACATCGCGGGTTACAACGTCTATCGAAGCGGGCAGGCTGGCGTTCAGGGCACGCGCCAGAATGCAGATCTATTGATCGCGCCCGCGTTTCGCGATATGAATGTTCAACCCGGCCGCCGATATTTCTACAGTGTCACCGCGGTAGACCGCTCTGGGAACGAGAGTCCCGCAAGCGGAGTTGTCTCTGGCGGCGTGCCGGCCGAAGGGCAGCCCACGCCATGACAGACGACGCGTCCATTCCATCCGAGCAACCGAGCGAAACGAAACGATGGCACCCGGCGGTGCGCACAGGCATCTATACCGGCGCGTTGCTGATTGTCACGATGCTTGGAGCCCTGGTGACGGCAAACCGCTTCCCTGGCCTCGAGTCCTACGCCTTGGAACGAAACGGCATCTTCTACACTTGCTTCATCATATTCATGCTGATTCCGGTCTGCCGGTTTCTGAACCGGCCGCAGTCGATGCTGGCCGCGTCCGTGATAGGATGGCTGCTGTTCGTAGGCGCGTATTACCTGGCTGGATTTTATTTTCACAGTCTCTTTGATGTGCTGCGAACGCCGTTTCAAGCGCTGGTGGAAGGAGCCGTAGTCTACGGAGTTTTTGCCGGAGGCGCCTGGGTAGCAGAAATGCTCTTTCACGCGCGGCGCCATCCCATTTTGCCGGGCCGCAGGCGGGCCGGCAGCGAGACACCTCATAGCCGATGAAACTCTGCCGTTTCGAAGCAATCGAATCCGCCAAGCAGAATCCAGGCCGCACCATGCGTGAAACGATGGTGGAATCGCGCGCCGGTATACTCGACGACGGAGTGATCCGCGAAATCTCCGGCGAACTTTGGGGAGCGCGGCAGCCGACGGGCCGCGAGTGGCGCGTGGATCAGGTGAAATTTTTGCCGCCGTCGTGGCCGAGCAAGATTATTTGCATGGCTAAGAACTACGTTGACCACGCGATTGAGATGGATAGCAAACCGCCCGAGACGCCGATCATCTTCTCGAAGCCTCCCTCGGCCATCATCGCGCCGCTCGATCCGGTCGTGATGCCGGCCATTTCCAAGCGCGTCGATTACGAAGGCGAGCTCGCCATCATCATCGGCCGCCGGTGCCATCGCCTGCGCCCGACCGACGACGTGAAGCCATACATTGCGGGCTACACTTGCCTCAACGACGTGACGGCGCGCGATCTGCAACGGCTCGACGGACAGTACGTCCGCGGGAAGGGCTTCGATACGTTCTGCCCGTTCGGACCGGTGCTGCAGACGGATTTTCCCACGCCGCAGACCACCGTCGAGACGCTGGTGAATGGCGTGATAAAGCAATCCGCGCCGCTCTCGGATCTGATCTTCCCGATTGATGTCGTGATCCGCTGGATCGCCGAAGCCATGACGCTCGAGCCCGGCGATGTAATCCCCACGGGCACGCCCGCAGGCGTGGGCCCGCTCGCCGCAGGCGATGTAGTCGAAGTGCGCGTCAGCGGCGCCGGCACCCTGCGCAACCCCGTCGTCCCGCAGGATTAGGCCGCCCGTCGTCTCGCGTGTATATTTGCGGGACATAAGAGCGACCACTCGCTGGCCAAACGCTATGATTCTCATCCCCTTCATGTCTGTCGGGCATGCTCAATCGGCAACGCATGAGGATTTCGCCTCGACCCTCGCCGTTATATCGGCCAGCGTGGGCGCGTTTGGCCTCGTGTATGCCTTGGCGCACTGGTGGAATACCCCGACTTCATTTAAGAGCGTCGCGACGAGCGACGACCTGCGGAAGGCTCTGGACGTTCGCATTGAACTCGCCTCGAAGCTCTTCGACCTTTCATTGCTCATGTTGGGGGTCGTCTGGGGGTTCATTCTTGTGGATAAAGTGGCGATCGACCTTTCGAGGTGGCAGAATCTCGTCCTCTTCATCAGCAGCAACGTGCTGATCTTGATCTCGCTGTTCAGCCACCTGATTTACCGCCTGCATCTTACCAATGTGATGTGGTCTCTGGCCGGCCCGCTCGCGCCCAAGAAGAGTGATGGCTCTCCCGATCCACAGTTGCCGGACATCACGGAGACATACATCGAAACCCCGTTCAACATTCAGTGGGTTCTTTTCTTCGTCAGCCTTGTTTCCGTGCTTTGCATCGTTCTCGTTGTTAAGCTCCTGGGAGGATGACCATGGCCGATCCGCAGCCTCTTTTTTTTGAAGGCGTCGCCATCGTTGCAGTCCACGGTCTCGGAAAGACCGCTCCAAGGCTCATTCGGCAGGACGTTCGAAATCTGGCGGTGCTTCCGGTCCGGGAGATGGCCTTTGCGGGAGGCGAAGAGCCTCCTCCGCACGATCAATACTGCTCGATCGCCTCCCAGTGGCTTGGGGTTCGCACGCAAACTCCGCAGGCCGGAATCGATTGGAGAGCGTTCGCTGCGTCCCCGGCGCTGTATGAGACGGGCAGCCCATCGGTCGAGAAGGCTCGCGCCGCGGTCACACGAGCGTTGGTATCATTCCCAGACGACGAATCACTTGCGTTGCTTCTGGGTGGAGTCCAGGCCGGCCTCAGCATTCTTCGCCCTGATATCGAAGAGGACGTCCTAGCGGAGGACCTCGAAGGCCTTCGCGACTCGATGGATCGTCTGCAAGGTCTTTACGACCAGAATGGCGTTCCCACAAATGCCAGAAACGAATTCATCGCCCATTCGTATGCCGTACTCCGGCTGAACAACGGAGGAATGGGAATCCGCAACCTGCTGGGGCTTTGGTGGACCACCGGTGGCGCCAGCCGCCTCGACGTCACCACGACGCCGACTCCCGCAAGGGTTTATGTGGACGGGAAGGACCAACAGGACAGCCCCGCCCATGTTTTCGTCGTTCCTGGGGCGCGTTCCGTGGAAGCGAAGGCGGCCGGCAAGCAGGCCAACAAGACCGTCCAGGTGGCGGCCAATCAGGTTTTGCCGCTGGATCTGATGCTCGCCTGAAAGCCGCACTCCGACAAAAGCTGCCCATTGATTGACTGGCTTCACTCCGAATCTCCCCGCTTGTGCACTCCTAGCGCTGCGCTAACATAGATTCGCCTTGAAAAGCTTGCTTTCCGATTGGCGCAACCTTCTTCCATTGGCGGGACTCGTCGTCCTGGCGGCCATCGTCATGATCTTTTGGCTGAAGAAGAAGCCTGAGGAAGAGAGCGAGCTCGAACGCCAGCGCCGTTCCTACCTCAACCGTGTGGGCCGCATCGTCGAAGGCCAGGTGCTGGAAATCGTCGACCACAAGAACGCGCCGGCTCCGTCGTCAAATGGGCACGCCAAGGGTTCCGGACTTTTCAACAAGGCTCACGCGTCGGCAACGCACGTATTCTCGAACGGCACGCAGAGGCTTCTCTACTACACGTATTCGATTTCCGGCGTTACCTACGAGACCGCACAGGACATCACGGGACTCGAAGAGCGGCTGCACTTGACGCGCGTCGCCACCGGCCAGATCGCCAGCGTGAAATACGATCCGTCGAACCCCTCGAACTCGATCCTCCTCGCCGACGATTGGTCGGGCCTGCACTAGCGGCTGCCGGTCTTCGCGTCGCAACAACTGCTTGAAACCGTTCCTGCACATTGTTAGGGTGAACGCGAGTCCGAATAGGACCGAATTCTAATCGACACGGTTAGAGGAGACTGCTGGCAGACCGAACGCGATGGCAAAACCAGCTGAAAACTTGAAGCGCAAAGGCCCGCTTGACGAGCTTCGCAAGCGCAACGCGGAAGCCGAAGCAGGCGGTGGCGCCGAGCGCCGCGAACGCGAGCACAAGGCGGGCAAGCTCGGCGCGCGCGAGCGAATCGATCTGCTGCTCGATGAAGGCTCGTTCGAGGAGCTGGATAAATTCGTCCGGCACCACTGCCAGGATTTCGGGATGGAGGAGCAACGGCCCGCGGGCGATGGCTTCGTCACCGGCTACGGGCGTATCGATGGGCGCCTCGTCTACGTTTTCGCGCAGGACTTCACCGTTTTCGGCGGCTCGCTTTCCGCGGCGAACGCCTCCAAGATCACGAAGATCATGGATCTTGCGATGCGCCAGGGCGCGCCCGTGATCGGGCTCAACGATTCGGGCGGCGCGCGGATTCAGGAAGGCGTGATGTCGCTCGCGGGCTACGCCGATATTTTCCTGCGCAATACGCTCGCGAGCGGCGTGATTCCGCAGATCAGCGCGATCCTCGGCCCATGCGCGGGCGGCGCGGTCTACTCGCCGGCCATCACCGACTTCATTTTCATGACGCGCGACACCTCGTACATGTTCATCACGGGACCGGACGTCATCAAGACGGTCACACATGAGGACGTGACCAAGCAGGAGCTTGGCGGCGCGATGACGCACAACGCGAAAAGCGGCGTCGCCCACTTCATCGCGAGCGATGACGCCGATTGCCTCGCCATGATTCGCGAACTCGTGAGTTATCTGCCATCGAACAACATCGATGATCCGCCGCGCCGCGAAACCACCGATCCGTGGGATCGCGCCAACGCCGCGCTCAATAAACTCGTCCCCGAGGATCCGCAGCAGCCATACGACATGAAAGACGTGATCCACGCGGTGGCCGACGACGGCGAGTTTTTCGAGGTCCACGAGCACTTCGCCAAGAATATCGTCGTGGGCCTGGCGCGATTCGACGGCCGCCCCGTGGGCATTGTCGCGAATCAGCCTGCGTTCCTCGCGGGCGTCCTCGATATCGACGCGTCGGTGAAAGGTGCACGGTTCGTCCGATTCTGCGACGCGTTCAACATACCGCTCGTGACGTTCGAGGATGTTCCCGGCTTCCTGCCGGGCACGCAGCAGGAATTCGGCGGGATTATCCGGCACGGCGCGAAGCTGCTCTTCGCGTTCGCCGAAGCCACGGTGCCGAAAGTCACGGTGATCACGCGCAAAGCGTACGGCGGCGCGTATTGCGTGATGGCGTCGAAGCACATCCGCACGGACATCAACTACGCGTGGCCCACCGCGGAGATTGCCGTGATGGGTCCCGAGGGCGCCGTCAACATCGTCTACAAGCGCGAGATCGACCGCGCGCCGGAAGCCGAGCGCGAACACCTGCGCCAGGAAAAGATCGAAGATTTCCGCGAGCGCTTCGCGAATCCATTCGTTGCGGCAGAGCACGGATATATCGACGCCATCATCGAGCCGGCGCAGACGCGCGCGAAGATCGTCACGGCTCTGCGATCTCTTGAAAACAAACGCGATACGAATCCGAAAAAGAAGCACGGCAATATTCCGCTGTAACTTTCGCGAGCATCATCCCGACACCGTGCTGGATTTTCAAGGGCACTTCGAGTAGTATTTCGCGGGCTTCATCACTACGTCTTGGGGAAAACAGAAAACGACAATGGCGAAGAAGTACGCGAAGGAACGAACCATGCTCGACTCGCTCGACGCTCTCGTCGACGAGCACCACCTCCTGAAGCACCCCTTTTATCAGGCGTGGACGGAAGGAAAGCTTTCCAGGGAATCGCTGCAACTGTACGCGGGACAATATTATCAACATGTGCGCGCGTTTCCTGGGAACCTGAAGCAGCTCGCCGGGCGCACCGACGGCAATTTGGCGAAAATGGTGAATGAAAATCTCGCCGAAGAGCTCGATCCATCGGCCCCGCATCCACAGCTATGGCGCCAGTTCGCGGAATCTCTCGGCGTGAGCGATGCCGATCTCGATGATGCGCGTCCGCTCCCGGGGATCGCCGCACTGCTGGACGCGTTCGACGAGGTAGCTTCCGAGGGAACGCTGGCGCAGGCCGTTGGGGCCTTTTACGTCTACGAAGCGCAGGTGCCGGAAATTGCCGCGCAGAAGATCTCCGGGCTGCGCCGCTTTTACGATGTGAACGACGCGCGCGCGTTGGCCTATTTCGGCGTTCACGAGGAAGCGGATGTGCGCCATCGCGCTGTCTGGCGCGGATGGCTGGCGAGCCAGAAGGACGCAGATAGTTTCGGCGTGGTCTGCGCTGCCGAAAATATCTTGAAGGCGCTATGGGGTGCGCTCGACGCGGTGTATCCGCGGGCTTGCGCCGCCGCAAGAAATTAACCAAAGGGGGGAGAGGAGCGCGACGGGTCGCAGCCGCGGGCCGTCGCGCTCTTCGCGTTTCTCGGACTTCGAACCGCTCGTTTCAGCCGGCCTTTAGAACCTTCACTCCGTCGCGCCCTCCCACGAAGACTTCTTTCGCGAATCCAAGAAAAAGTCCGTGCTCGGCCGCGCCGATCACGTGATCCAGATGGTGCGCGACCTCTTTTGGCTTCTCCATCGGTCCGAACGCACAGTCCATAATGTAGTTTCCGCCATCGGTTACGAAGATCTTCTTATTCGCGGCGAGTCGCCGCGTCGGATTCGCGCCGAGGGCCTGCAGCTTCTGCTGCGTGGCTTGCCACCCGAATTTCACGACTTCGACGGGCACGGCGAAAAGCGAGCCGAGCCGGTCGACCAGCTTGGTTTCGTCCACCACGATCGCCATGCGCTTGCTCGCCGCCGCCACGATCTTCTCGCGCAGCAACGCCCCGCCATGGCCCTTGATGAGGTAGAGCGTGCCGCGCTCGACCTCGTCGGCTCCGTCGACGGTGAGGTCGATCTGGGAGTGAGCGGCAAACGTCGTGAGAGGAATTTTCAGCGAGCGGGCCAGCGCGGCCGTTTTCGAAGAAGTCGGGATGCCCGAAATGCGCAGATGTTCGTGGGCGACGCGCTTCGCGAGCGCAGTCACGAAATATGTGGCCGTCGAACCCGTTCCGAGGCCGACGACCATTCCGTCTTCGACGAGCTTGGCCGCCGCTTCGGCGGCAGCCTTCTTCCATTGATTCTGCTGCGACGAGTCCAAAGATCGCTCGCTTTCCGCGCCACGACGGATCGCCGCCGCGGGCGCCAGTCATGATAGCGGTTTGTGCCGGAGGCTGCCAAGCGCACAGGATTTCGGGAACCGGCGTGCTAGAATTTCGTTCTTGCCGATCTGCGTTTCTTTGGGGCGGAAATGTTCCGGAAAGTCCTGATCGCAAACCGTGGCGAGATCGCCGTGCGCATCCTGCGCGCATGCCGCGAGCTTGGCGTGCCGGCCGTCGTCGTTTACAGCGAGGCGGACCGCGCCGCTCTGCACGTTCGCCTGGCGGACGAGGCTTATGCCATCGGCCCCGCGCCTTCGCGCGAAAGCTATCTCTCCATCGAAAAAATTGTCGGCGTGGCGCGTGTGGCTGGTTGCGATGCGATTCATCCCGGCTACGGGTTTCTTGCCGAGAATGCGGCGTTCGCGCGCGCGTGCGCCGAAGCGGGCGTCATATTCATCGGCCCTTCACCGGAGGCGATGGAAACGCTGGGATCGAAGACGGCGGCGCGGCACGTGGCGCGAGAAATTGGCGTCCCCACCGTGCCCGGCACGCTGGATCCCCTTCAAGACGCGGATGCCGCGCTCACGGCTGCGAAGCAGATTGGCTTTCCCGTGGTTCTGAAGGCCGTGGCGGGCGGCGGGGGCAAAGGCATGAGGCTCGTCGAGAGCGAAACGCCCATCGCTTCCGCGTGGCGCGACGCTTCATCGGAAGCGCAAAACGCCTTCGGCGATGGACGGCTCTACATCGAGAAATATTTGCTGCGGCCCCGGCACATCGAGATTCAGATTCTCGGCGACCAGCACGGACACATCGTTTATCTCGGTGAGCGCGAGTGCTCGGTGCAGCGGCGCTATCAGAAAGTGATCGAAGAGGCGCCGTCGCCGGTGATGACGCCGGAGCTGCGGCGCGCGATGGGCGAAGCGGCCGTAAAACTCGCCCGCGCCGGTAAATACGCGAATGCGGGGACCGTGGAGTTTCTGGTGGACGCGGAGCGCCGCTTCTATTTTCTCGAGATGAACACGCGTTTGCAGGTGGAGCATCCCGTGACCGAGATGGTGACCGGGCTCGATCTCGTGAAGCTGCAGATTCGCATCGCGGCGGGCGAAAAACTGCCGTTTGTGCAAGATGACGTTGTGTTGCGCGGGCACGCAATCGAATGCCGAATTTACGCCGAGGATCCCGACAACAATTTCTTTCCTTCGCCGGGGAAAATCCTCGAGCGGCGCGTCCCGACTGGTCCGGGAATCCGTCTCGACGATGGCGTCTACGCCGGGTGGACCGTGCCCAATGAATATGATCCCATGCTGAGCAAGCTGATCGCGTGGGGCGGCGATCGCGCCGAAGCGATCGCGCGACTCGGACGAGCCCTCGAAGAACACTACGCGACCGGCATCAAAACGAACGTCGGGCTCTTCCGCCGCATTCTCGCCACTCGTGATTTTCAGACTGCCGAGATTTACACGCGCTGGCTAGACGACTTTCTGCACCGCCCGGCGCACCAGGCGGAGGCTGCGGACGTTTCGCCAGAGCTGCACGCAGACGACGCCGCGTTGTTGGCAGCCGCGCTGTGGCATATCGCGCGGAACGGCGCCTCCGGCAATAATGCCGTCGGCCGTTCGCATTCCAGCGCGTCACGGTGGAAGAACGAGGGACGGCGCGATCAATTGGATCGCGCGCCGGACTGAGCGATGAAACTTGGCGTCGAACTCGACGGGAAGATGCGCACGGTCGAAATCGGCTCCGATGCCGCGCGCGCCAACGGGCATATGTCCTGCACCATCGATGGCCGCGCGCTCGAGGCCGACGCAGTCGAAGTAGCGCCGGGAATTTATTCCATTTTGATCGGAGGCGCTTGCTTCGAAGCTCGCGTCGAGCCGGATGCGGCGAGTCTGCGGATCACCATTGCCGGGCACGAATACGCGGTGCGGATTCGCGATCCGCGGCAATGGCGGCGCAATCGCGGAGCAGCGATCGAGGCCGAAGGAAGCCAACGTGTGCTTGCGCCGATGCCGGGTAAAGTGGTTCGCGTGCTGGTGAAGGCGGGCGAAGTGGTGGAAATAGGCAAAGGCATTCTCGTGGTAGAGGCGATGAAGATGCAGAATGAGGTGCGTTCGCCGAAGTCGGGCAAGATCGATCGCGTCCTCGTGTCGGAAGGGCAAGCCGTGAGCGCCGGCGAAGTGCTCGCGATCGTTGGTTAATGAGAATCCGGGGCCGGAAGCTTTCCCGCAGATTCCAGGATCTGGCGGGCGAGGTAGTTCGTGACGTGCGCTTCGTCGCGCGCCTCGATCAGGTATGCCGAGCGCAGGAGCTGTTCTTTGCGCGTGCGAAGCGCGTCGCGGATCGCTTGCTGCACCTGCGGATCGGAAAGCTGGCGGTCACCGGCAGCTTCCTTCCCAACCAGCTTCAAAATGCGGTAGCCGCCGTTCTCAGGAATCGGCTGGCTCACTTGGCCGACTTTCAAGGCGAGCACCGCGGCTTTCAGCGTGGCCGGCGAACGGTTCAGCGATGATTCAGCAAGAAAACCGAGATCGCCGCCGGTCGAAGCGCTGGGATCCTCGGAGTAGTCCATCGCCAGCTCGCTGAAATCGGCTCCGGCCGCGAGTTTCTGCTCGAGCATGGCGGCCTTGCGGCCGGCTTCCGCCTCGTTCATGGCTTTGTCGTTCTTGCGATTATGGACGTTCGGGTCGGGCCTCGGCGTGATCACGATCTGGGCGATGTGATATTGGGGTTCGGTGACGTTGAACTGCGCGCGATTCTTGTTGTAGAAGTCGGTGATGTCCTGATCGGTGATGGAGATCTTCGCGACCACTTCGCGATTGAGCAGCTTTTGAATCGAGAGCTGGCGGCGGATGTCGCTCTTGAGGTCGTCGACCGTAATCCCGGTTTCCTGGAGCTTCTTCTGAAACTCTTCTTCGGTGTAAGGGCTCTTCGATTCCGTGAACTTGTCCTCGACCTCGGCGTCGCTGGCGATGAGGTTCATCTTCTGAGCGCGCTCGATCAGGATTTCGGTGTTGATGAGCTCATCGAGGATGCTGAGCTTGCGCGACAGCGCCTCCTCCGGCGACGGCGGGGGCGCATCCGCATTCACGCTCGAGCGGAAGAGCTTCTCAACGTCATCGCGCATGATCTCCTTGCCGTTCACCACGGCCCAGACGTCGGGGCCGGGCGCCATTTCCCTGTTGCAGGATACAGCGAACGCGCAAACCAGCAGCGCCGCGAGGGCGATCATTCTGCGCTTCAACCGGAACTCCTTGCGAAAGGATGGGATGGCTTCAGGCGGCTTTCGTCACGCGGCCGGCGCGAATGCAGGCCGTGCAGACACGCACATGCTTGCGCGCGCCGTTGACGATTGCGCGAACGCGGCGGAGATTGGGATTCCACCGGCGGCGCGTGACGTTGTGCGCGTGGCTGATCGTATTGCCGTAAAGCGGCTTTTTGCCGCAAATTTCACACGCAAGTGCCATGGTTCAATTGCTCCAGACCGGGGAAGTCGTTCGAAAGAGCCCAGCACCAATGCTAACAGAGAATCCGCGAAGCGGGAAGCCGATTTGGGTGCGTGGGCTGCACGAGATGTTAGGTTGCGCAGCTAGGAAGCCTTGGCCGGGGCAGACAATGGAAGAGCCGAGGCGCCGAGCACCGTCAGACCGGAATGGTCCTGGACGAAGACGACGACGCGCAAATTTTCGCGTTTCCAATGGTGCGACAGATTCACTTTGGTGTCCGCCGCGAAAGATCCGGCCGCGTCGAGACGTCCAATGGATCGAAGCTGGCGGACGACGCCGTAGTGGTCGAGATGGGCGCCCGCGTTCTCTCCGCCGGTAACGTTCGACGAAAGATCGTCTTCGGTGATTGCGAGAAAGACGTCGGCGCGATCGCCGGCGTGCGCGCCCGCGGCCGGCCCAACCTGTACGCGCAACCGCACGCTGCCCGAATCAGGATTGGAATCGGCGGCCTGCTCGATCGTCACGGGCATCTCCGAATTCGCTGCGGCCTTTGCGATGGCCTCTAGCGCGGCGCGTTCGTTGCTGCCCACAAACTGCGCGCTGCCGTCGACGACCATTTGAGGAGTATAGGGCCCGGAGTTCAGGCGGAAGGAGTGCACGTAGTCCGTCTGCCGCTCGGTGAATTGCGCGGAAGAAAAAGGATCGACCCAGCCCTGGCTATTCCAATAATCCACGTGCTCTTCGAGCGCGATGACGTCGGCGCCAGGAACGGGCTGCGTACGTTGCAGGTGAGCCAGCAGGCGGTCGGCTGGAGGGCAGTCCGAGCAGCCTTCGGACGTGAAGAGCTCGACGATTACAGGATGCGCGCCGGGATCGGCCGCGCGCTCCGGCTCAGGGCTGGCGTTCCCAGCGTACGGGACGCCGCCCCACATGCTCCGGCCGAAACCAATCGACAGCAGAACGATTCCGAAAAACGCGATAGCTAAAAGTGAAGCGCGCATAGGAGCCCTCCCTCGTAAGTACGCTGCGATGGCACTGATTGGATGCTTTCCAATCTTGGCAGGCACATTGTATCTCGCGCGGGATTGTCTCGGCTCCAGGCGATTTCCCGGTCATCGGTGCAGCGTTCGCGTGGGGTTGTGCCAGGCGCCGTCAGGAGCGATGAGGGCGTCGGCCTCGTTCGGCCCCCAGCTGTGGCGCTTGTACGGACGAACGCGGTGATGTTTTTTGAGGACTGGATCGACCACCGCCCATGCCGCCTCAATGGCGTCTTCTCGAGTGAAGAGAGCTCCGTCTCCGGCCATGGCATCACCCAATAGCCTCTCGTAGGGCAATTCTTCTCCGGCCTGTTCTTCGACCAAGAGGAGCTCCCGCTGGTCCCCGACGAACTCCTTCCCTTCGCGTTTCACTCGAGCGGCGAGGGCAATGGCGGAATTTGGAGAGAGCTGGAATCGCAGATAGTTGGTTCGGCCAGTCGCCGGGTCTGAATCGGCGAAAAGCCTTTGCGGCGGCGGCTTCAGTTCCACGAGGATCTCCGTTTCGCTTTCGGCCAGGTATTTTCCAGAGCGCACGTACCACGGCACTCCTTCCCATCGCCACGAATCGATGAAGAGACGCAAGGCGCAGAAGGTTTCTACGTCGGAGTTCCTCGCGACATGCGGCTCTTTTCGGTAGCCGGCGTATTGGCCGCGCACCACGTCGTCGGGCGTGAGCGGACGCATGGCCTGAAAGACCTTGGTTTTCGCGTCGTGAACGGTCCCAAAGTCCCTGTCGGCCGGCGGTTCCATGGCAAGCAGGGCGATGATCTGGAAAAGGTGGTTCTCGATCACGTCGCGGAGGCAGCCGGCGGTTTCGTAAAACGCGCCACGGCCCTTAACACCAAAATTCTCGGCTAGAGTTATCTGAACGCTGGCCACGTAGTTGCGATTCCAGATCGGCTCAAGAAACGAATTCGCGAAACGGAAATACAGGATATTCATGATCGCTTCCTTGCCGAGGAAGTGGTCGATGCGGAAGATCGAGTCTTCCGGGAAGACAGCCCGGGCGGCGCGGTTGAGTTCCCGCGCGGAGGCCAAATCGCGTCCGAACGGTTTTTCGACGATAACGCGCGCATGCTGCGCTAATTTCGCGGCGCCGAGCCCTTCGATCACGGTCGCGAAAAGCGACGGCGGAATCGCCAGGTAATGCGCCGGGCGCCGGGCGCGACCCAACTGCTTTTTTATCGCCGTGAAGGTGGCCGGGTCTTTATAGTCCCCACTCACGTAGCTGAGCCGCGATAGAAGGTGGTGGAGGGCGCGCTTGTCATCGATACCGCCCGATCGCTTGATGCTGTCCGTCACGCGTTTCCGCAGGCGATCCAGGCTCCACGTTGGGAAGGCGACGCCGATTACTGGGACGTTGAGCGCGCCTCGTTTCGCCATCGCGTAGAGCGCCGGGAAGATCATCTTGTGGGCAAGATCGCCCGTCACACCGAAGAACACCAGCGCATCCGAACGGGACGTGGTCATCAGGCAAATTCCTTTTTGGGGCGGCGTTTTCTTATGGCCGCCGAACTGTCAACGAAGAGCCTACAACATCGTGCCGGCGAAGTCGTCTTCATCGCGCGAACTGAAGCGCTCGTTGTTGCCTCTGTTGGTTTTTCGCATGAGCGCAACGACGGGCAGTCCCGCGGAAACTATCGCAGCGGCCTAAGAAGGAAACTATCTTGTATTGGACTGTTTCGACGAGGCTCCCTTCGCCGACCACTGGCATGGGAGCATCACGGAGGGAGAGGGTGCGAGCGGAGAACAACTCTCCGCTCGCTCGAAGGGGTCCATTTTGTTGAGCTGTGCTCGCCGAGGACTGAACCCGCGACTAGGGCTCGGTGGCTTTATTTTTTGGTTCTCGGCGTTGCCCGCTTTTCATGCCTGCTCCCTTCGGTGCTCAGCAACGTCAGGGAGTCTTTCGCGTTAAACGGGTATTGACGCACCGACTGTTGTCCGGTCGTGTCGAGTGAGATGTCCACGCGCCGGTTATTGGCCAAAACAATCACGTGCAGGTTGTCCTCTATTCGCTGGCGCTCCTCACTACTCAGGTCCGGATTCTGTTCAATCAGCTTTTTCACTTGTTCGGCGTCCAGATTGTCCTGCTCGCCAAGAGCATGCGTTTCGATATTTTCTTCAGGAACTCCGTGTTCGACCAGGAAGCTCTTGGCACGGGTTACGCGTCGCTCCGTCAAGTCCTTGTTGTATTCAATCGAGCCGCGATGATCCGCGTGACCCTCGAGGATCAAATGGGCCTGCGGCTTGAATGTGAGGTATCGATTGAAATCAGTTGCTAGTGACGCAAGAACCTGCTGCTGACTATCGACCAAGCCGCCGGTGGGATTTTCAACCGTAGGCCGGGCGGTGGCGAAATATATGCTGTGAAGAGCGAGCCTCGTTTCAAGCTCCTTCACTTCTGGCGGAGCTTGAGCTGCCTGCACGTCAAGAACGACCGCGCAATCGGCCGTTCCGCTGCGGCCATCGTCCACGTGGCCGCTGACCGTGTATGACCCGGGCGCCAAATCGGTGGTGTCAAGTCTCACGGAAGGACCCGAGCCTTCCACTGTTCCACCAGTGGCGCTCCAGGAGAAAGACAATGGGTCGTTGTCGGGGTCCATGGCTACGGCAGTGATCTCCACAGGCTGGCCGACCGTCACGGTCGCATGGTCTGCGGAGCAACTCATGGTCGGCGGACGATTGGGGCGCGTTTCAACGTTAATATTCACCGAGCAGCCCGCCGAGCCGCCTCGGCCGTCGTCGACGCGTACTTTGATCGTGTACGTGCCTGGCTGCACGTCCGAAGATCTCCAGCGAACTTCAGGGCCGGTCCCGTCTACGGTGCCCTCGCTTGCCGACCACGTGTAGTTCAGGGGATTTTGGCCCGGGTTTCCGGCCTGCGCGTCTATCACAACCAAGTCACCGGATCCCGCGTACACCATCTCTTTATCCGCGGAGCAAGCAGCCGCCAGGGGCGCGGGAGGCGGAGGAGGAGGCGCTCCGCCGAAGCGGAACACCACGCCCGTGGAAAGCCGGACGTTCTTCTGCCATCCCCGGTCTGTCCCGTCGGCTGAGAGAAGATTTCTGAAGTGGGTCAGCAGGAAATCGCCTTGAATCAGGCGGAGAGCGACGTGATGGGTAATTCTGATGTCGAAACCGGCGCCGATCGCCGTGGCGAAGGCATTCTCAGAACCGAGAGGCGTGCAGGTGGGAGTTCCCGTGCATCCGGAAATCGTCACCGAACTCGCGTGAGTTCCCCCGAATAACGCTTGGGCAAATGGAGTGACTCTTCCGTGCCGGTAAGAGAAGCGCGGACCGAAGAGGTAGGTGTAGGCGCTCCCCCCGGAATTGAACGTTTCGCTTGTTGTCGGTGTGAAGAGCGTCACCCGGCTGTCGTCATAACCGCCGAAATCCGCTACCAGCCCCACGTACCTGTTTAAGTTGTACGCGATGGACGTGCTGCCGCCATGCAGGTAGCCCATGCGGTTGCTGGGCGACGTGGGCACGGCACGCCAGAAGGAATATCCCAGAAACCACTCGACCTCGGGATAGTAGTCTTCCGAATCATCCCACCGATGCGCCGGGGCGACGGGCTGCGCGTCACTTCCGGACTGCGATTGCGGGCTGGTCGAGGAGGATGGCACGAGCAAGGGTTCGGCCGTGTCTGGCTGGGCCTTGGCGGGAGCATCCGAAGCGATGATGGAGGCAGGCCGATCGTTCTTCGCTGCTGCTTTCGGTTTCGCTCCGTCGTCCGCATACAGTGCAGGCACCATTAGAAAAGCAACCGCCATTGTGGCAATAAAACGAACTCCCAATTTCATTGTCGCCTCCTGAATCGCGCCTGCCAGCCGCGGAGCGGGCCAAAAACCCGCTCCGCCATGCACTCCGTCCGAACCGTGCCGGAGCTATTGCTGAGGTACGTTGACGCTCACGCCGTCGACTATCACCGATCCCGCTCCCCCTGGGCCCGATCCGGCAAAGAGCCGCCCATTTACGACCACGCCGCCATTCTGGGTGATCGATACGTCGGCCAGGATATTCCCCTCGAAAATTGGGCCGTTAAGGGTGGCTGATGAGCCAACTACCCAGAAAATGTTGCTCGCCTTGGCGCCGCCCGTCAGAATCACCGAGCCTGCCGTGGTGAGCGTGGTCCCCATCTGGAAGATGAACACCGCGTTGGGATTGCCCTGGGCATCGAGAGTGACATCCGTCGAGATCAACACCGATGTTGAGTTGGTATAGAGCCCAGGAGTGAGCGTTAGCCCGCCGATGTCTCCCGGCATGGCTATTGAGTTGGCCGATCGGCCGACGGCGTCGTTGTAGGCGGCCAACAGATCGGTTTGGGCCTGTGCGGCAATGGTGTCGTCCACATGGATCGTGCCATTTACTTGTGCCGGGGGGATTCCCTGCGACGATCCTGGATTCAATCCAACGTCACCGTTGATGATCACGGGACCCGTGCTGCTAGTCGCGGCAGTAGCCAGCACCGCGAAATTTCCCGCGCTCGCGAGGTTGACGGTTGGGGGAGACGCTCCACCGGCGGTCGTGCCGGTTGTGAAATCCCACGGATTCGGCGCGACGCCGGCCGCGAGTGCATTCCCGGCAAGGTCCTGCACTGCCGGCGAAATCGCGGCCGTATATTCGGTGCTGGTGGCGAGATTGGCTGACGGGGTAAAGGTCGCGATCTGGCTTGCCACGTCATAGGCGACGGTGCCGGATACAGGAGTTCCGTCCGCCGTCACGGTGACCAAGAAAGTCTCGGTCGTGATCGTCGCCGGATTCATCGCTTTGCTGAACGTTGCGTTGATGGTCGCGTCGATCGGGACGGCCGTCGCCCCGTCGGCAGGGTTGGTGAACGTGATCGTCGGCGGAGTCGTATCCAGGATCGTTCCCGTCGTAAAGGTCCACGGATTCGGCGCGCTACCGGCCACCAGTGCGTTGCCATCCAAGTCCTTGGCCGCGTTTGAAATCGTGGCCGTGAATTGGGTGCTGGCTGCGAGGTTGGCGGTTGGCGTGAAGGTCGCCGTATCGCTCGGCGCGTCGTAGGTGACCGTTCCCGGCACGGGAATTGCGCCGACGGTCGTTACCACGGTGAACGTGCCCGCCGCGGAAATCGTGGCGGCGTCCATCGCCTCACTAAAGGTTGCCGTGATTTTCTGGTTGAGTGGCACATTCGTCGCCGCATCGGCAGGATCGGTCGAAAGCACCGTGGGTGCGGTGGCGGACGCGAGCGCACCGGTTGTGAACTTCCAAACGTAGTTGCTTGGCAATGCCTGTCCCGCAGGATTTTGGGCCGCAGTTGTTATGGTGGCAGTGTACTGGGTGCTGGCCGCGAGATTGGCGGCCGGCGTGAAGATTGCCGTATCGCTCGCTGCATTATAGGTGACCACGCCCGTCACGGAGGCTCCGCCAGTTGTCGCTACCACCGTAAAGGTCCCGGATGCGGTGATTGTGGCGGCGGACATCGGCTCGCTGAAGGTGCCTGTGATCTTCTGGTTGATCGGCACATTCGTTGCGGCATTGGCGGGGTTCGTGGAGGTCACCGCGGGAGGCTGGGACGCTGTGGTGAAAGTCCACACATAGTTGGCTGCCAGCGGCGTGCCCGCAGGATCCTTTGCGCCAGTCGTAATCGTCGCAGTAAATGAGGTGATCCCTGCGAGAGGGACTGTCGGCCTAAACGTTGTGGTGGTCCCCGCGTACGTCACGACGCCTGCTACTGGGGTAACTCCCGGCCCGGTCAGAGTGAACGTTGTTCCATTGATCGTGGCGGGGTCCATCGCCTCGCTGAACGTGGCGGTGACCAGGGTGTTGACGGCTACCCCGGTGGCACCGGTCGCCGGAACCGTGGAAGCGACCGTCGGCGGTGGAGCTGTTGTAAAGGTCCACACATAGTTGGCCGCCAGCGCCGTGCCCGCCGGATCCTTTGCGCCGGTTGTGACCGTGGCTGTATATAAGGTGCTGGTCGCAAGAACCGCCCCTGGCGTAAACGTCGCGGTAGTCCCTGCGTATGTCACTACACCTGCCACGGGGGTAACTCCCGGCCCGGTCAGAGTGAACGTTGTTCCATTGATCGTGGCGGGGTCCATGGCTTCGCTAAACGTAGCCGAGACGACAGTGTTGATGGGCACTGCCGTGGCGCCGGTCAGGGGAACGTTGGAAATTACGGTCGGCGCGCCGGTTGTGAAGCTCCACACATAGTTGGCCGCCAGAGCCTGACCGGTCGGGCTTTGGGCTCCGGTCGTAATGGTGGCGGTGTATACGCTATCAGCGGTGAGCGAGGTCGTCGGCGTGAAGGTTGCGGTCACGCCCGCGTAAGTCACCGTTCCCGGCACAACGGCCGCTCCTGGCCCCGTGACCGTAAAAGTTGTCGCATCGATCGTGGCAGGGGCCATCGCCAAGTTGAAAGTCGCGCGCACGGTGGCATTCAGGGCCACCCCGGTCGCGCCGCTGGCCGGAGATGTGGCAACGACGGCGGGAACCACAACGGGCGCTTGCTCTCGTCCGCATCCGGCTGCGACGCCAGTCAGCAAAAATGCCAGGACCCAGATCATTCGAATCGTAACGTTACGCATCAGAATCTCCTCTTCCGTCGCTAACGGCGTTACCCTCTGGCTTTATCGGCGCCTCGGGGCGGCGGTTTGAATGAAGCGCGCGGATTGTTGACAGAGGCTCTCGCTTCCGCCACACAGGACTTGAATGCTGAAAGGCTCAGGAAATGTTTCGCAGTTCATCCATCTGCACGGTTGTTTCAATTGAGCACAGTTCGCGTTTGGGCGAAAATTGCGCTTCACGCTCTCGTTTCATGGTTACTCATCAGAAATAAAGTCTTTGCAAAGCCTGTGCCAAGCGTGATGGGAAAATTCAAGTTGGGCTAAGCGTCTGATTCCAAAGCCACAGAGAATTCGACTCGCCTTCAACATCGAAGGCGATCGCGCCCGGTAATTCAAAATTCGTTTCAAATGGGGAAAAAACAGAACCGTTTGAGGATGAGCCTCTGGGGGGCCTGCGGACGAACGACCCAAGAACTGTGATTCCCAAGCGCTGTGCCACTCAACGACAAAAGTTGAAATGTGTTCAGTCTGAGACAGCAGGGCTTTTCTACAGCGTCTAAGATTGTGCTTTCTTGGATCGCCAGCAGTCGATCTGTGACTAGGAGAAAAGAACGCGCTCGATCGATTGGCAAGTGAAGTTGAGTTCAAATTTGAGGGAGATAAACACAATGTTGAAACGTTTTCTGACTGTCACAACGCTAACTCTGCTTGTAGCTCTAACTGCTGTCGCCTCCTCGGACCGCGAGGATGATGTAAATCGCACCCACAAAGCTGCCCAAGTCTTTCAGGAGATCATGAACGCTCCCGATCAAGGCATTCCTCAAGGTCTGCTGGAATCGGCGAAGTGTATCGCCATCATTCCAGGCGACGTGAAGTTCGCCTTTATCTTCGGCGGTAACTACGGCAGAGGACTCGCAACCTGTCGCACCGGCCATGGCTGGAGCGCCCCCATGTTTGTGGCCATCGACGGCGGGAGCGTCGGCTATCAGATCGGCGGATCTTCCACCGATATCGTGCTGCTCTTCATGAACGACCACGCCTTGCACAGTCTGCTCAGCGACAAATTCAAGCTCGGAGCCGACGCTTCTGTGGCGGCTGGACCGGTGGGCCGGAACGCATCTGCCGGCACCGATCTTAAATTGAATGCGGAGATCCTCTCTTATTCGCGCACCAAAGGCGTTTTTGCCGGGGTCAGCCTGGCCGGTGCCGTGGTGCAGGCCGATAAGAGCGGAGATAGAGCAATGTATGGCGACAATGTCGACCGCCATCAGATTCTCGACGGCAGGACTGCGGTTCCCGCGTCAGCGCGACGCCTGCTGCGCGAGATCGACGGATACGCACAAGAAGCCAAGAACAATTAGCCAGCGCCAAGCTCTGCGAACCTGCATGGCTTTGAAGGGTTTGGGGGACTGCTCGTCAGGGCAAGAACCCAACCCTCGCCCCGAGCTTGACCCGAGCGCCTTCGCCCTCTAAACGTAACGAACTTGTGCGGGGCGAATTCGCCGATTCCGCGGGGCATGTCCGAGGCGCAACTACTATTCTTCCTGGCTGAAGACGAGGCGAGAAACTCGTCGAACCTCAGATCCTTTAGCCATCCAGGCAGTCTTCAATCAAGTCAAAGGCACGAACGGGACCAATAACCTGGTTTCTGTCTAGTCTCAATCGTCCGTAGCCGCCAACCAAATGAAGAATAACAAACTGCTTGTTGTCGTAGATGAATCGCCGGCGGCCAAGAAGGCGCTCGAGTATGTGGCGCGAATGGCTGCCCGGCGAACGAATTTCCAAATCTGCCTGGCGCACAGCCTTCTGGCGCCTCCGCGCGAACTGATCGAGTTCCGGGGCCCGGAAAAGAGTCGCCTCCGCGCGTATAAGTCCCGATGGATCGCCGCAAGCGAAATGACGGAACAACGCGCCTTGGCCCGTGCCAATGCAGTTCTACGCCGGGGTGGAATAGCCCGCAGCGCAGTGGAAGCCCATTATTGCTACTTAGTGGATGGGACGCACGCGACCAAAGCGATTCTCGAACTTGCGAGAATGCAGAAATGCGACACGATCGTCAGCGGAAGGAAGTCGCTTTCGTGGCTACGCGAGCTTATTGACGGAGATCTTGCGGAGGAGCTCGTCCGCCGGGCCAAAGGGTTTACGATCTGGGTTGTGGAATAAAACTGGCGGAGGAGGTGGGATTCGAACCCACGAGACCCTTTCGGGTCTAACGGTTTTCAAGACCGCCGCCTTCAACCACTCGGCCACCCCTCCGTTTTTAAGTCGTTCAAGCATTCTACCTTACGACCCCGCGAGTGTGACAGTTTTGGCTTCCATTGCTAGACAATGATGATCCAGAGATTCGTCTAGTGCCAAAGTTCCTGACTCGCGAGGCGCGCGCCGGCGACCAGAGCTTCGAATTTCGCCCACATCACCGATGGCGGCACGCGCTGAACCATTTCCGTCTGTGCGAAGCCGCAATCCGTTCCCGCGATCACATTCTCGCGTCCGACGATTCGCGCGAAGCGCAGGATGCGGTCCGCCACGAGGCGCGGGTGCTCGACTGTGATCGTGTGATGCGTCACCACCCCTGGAATCAGAATTTTGCCGTCGGGTAGCTTTCGCGATTCCCAAACGCGCCATTCGTGCTCGTGTCGCGGATTGGCTGCTTCGATCGAATACGCGCCGGCCCTAACGCTTAGGATGAAGTCGACAATCTCTTCGAGCGGGGCATCTGCCATGTGCGGCACGTGCCAGCTGCCGAAGCAGATGTGATAGCGAACGCGGTCCTCGGGAATTCCCTGGAGGGCATGGTTGAGAGCCTCGATCCGGAGGCCGGCCCACCGGCGATAATTTTCCGGGCTCTTCTGAACGAGATGGTCATACATGTTGGCCAGCACGGCGTCGTCCACTTGAAGCAGCAGGCCGGATTCATAGATCGCGCGGTATTCCTGGCGCAGCGCATCGGCCATGGCGTACACATATTCTTTCTCGCTCGCGTAGTATTCGTTGACGCCATCGTAGGCGGCGCTGGCCGGCGCGACGACGGGGAGGAACGCCTCTTCCACGGCAACCGATTTCAGCGCCTCCTTGAAATTCTGAATGTCGCGTTGAATGCTGCCCGTATCGCGATATTGAATCGGCGCGACGCAGGCTCGCGTCGGCAAGCCCGCTTCCATCGATGGAACAAACGGAAACTCAGCCTTCATCACCTCCGGAAATCGCTGAAGATCGCGTCCGAGCCAGAGCACGGGCCGCAGTTCCTGAGGCCGAAGCTCAAAACCGGTCACGCGGTCGAGGATGTAATTCGCCCAATTCGCTTTCCCGTATTCGCCGTCGTCGACAATATCGATCCCGGCCTTCGCCTGCATCTTCACCACATCATCCACGGAGCGCCGCAGCAAGGCCTCGTAGCCCTGCCGATTCTCTGGCGAGGTTCGCGCGGCGGCGGCCGCATCCCTCAGTTCTTTTGAGCGGATCAAGCTGCCCACGTGCGTGGTCAGAATGCGATCCTCGCTGCGTTTCATGGGTCTCCGGTTTTCAGGGATTCGCCGCGCGGCTCAGGACCGCGAAATAGCCATCGCGGGAGGCGTGATCGGTTCGAGTCCCGCCAGAATTTCCTGGCGGCGATCCTCGAACCACGGCGGCAGCAGAAGCTTGGCGCCAAGTTGGTCGGCCGGCTCATCTCTTTGGAACCCGCCGCCGGCGTTGCAGCAGCACTCCACCAGAATTCCGCCGGGTGAGCGCACGTACATCGAATGGAAGTAGTAGCGGTCTTTTATTTCGGACGCGTCCGTATAGCCGAGTTCCTCGTAAATCGCTTTCTGTGCCGCCATCGCTTCGTCGTCTGCCACCCAAAGCGCAAGGTGATGGACGGTGCCCGCGCCGAAAGTCCAGCTGCCCGGGGCGCGATCCGGCTCGTGCAGTAATTCCAGAGTCTTGTTCGCGCCGCCGCCTGCGATTTCGAAGCGATGATACCGGCCATCGACCCCCGTCTTGCGGAAACCCAGAGCCTCGGTGAGGAAGCGTTCCTGTTCGTCGACGTCGCGCACCGAAAGCACGGCGCCATGGAAACCACGCACGGACTCGCCCTGGCTTATTTCATCCGTCGTCCAGCCAACTCTCGCGTCGTCGCCGTCTTCGATGACCTCGAAACTCATTCCCACCGGATGAGTGAATCGGATAAACCGCTGCCCGAAACGCTCTTCCATGAGCCCCTGTTCGACCTTATGGCGCTTCAGGTGTTCTTTCCAAAATGGCAGCGTACCCTTTGCGACGGTGTATGCGATTGATTGGACCTGTCCCGATCCGCGCCGGCCCATAAGGCGGTTGTACGGAAATGTCGTCATCACGGAGCCGGGCTCGGCATTCGCATTCGAATAGTAGAGGTGATAGTGCGGGAACTTGCCGTCCATCAGCACGGTTTGCTTCACGAGGCGCTGGCCGACCACGCGAGTGAAGAAATCCACATCCTCCTGCGCGCCCCCCGCGCAAGCAGTGATGTGGTGATACCCAGTCGCCGGGTAGTTGTAACTCATGCCGCACCTCCGATGCCTTCGCCAGGCTCAACCTGTTGTTCGACGCGCCGCCCCGTGACGATATGTTTCGCACTCACAGCGTTGGCGTAATTACTACGTTCGCGGTGAAGTGTCAACAGCGATGCATACATTCACAACGTAACCGCGGGATGCGGCCCCCGAGGCGGCATCATTCATTGGAGTTGCAGCATTGGAACACGAGGATTGCATGCATCGCCGCGAACGCTGACGATCCGATGAGGATCGTCATCCTGAAGCCGGCGTCTTTGTCTTGTGCCGGCTGAAGGATCTCTCTTCGGCCTGGGCCCGCTTGTCGATCGATACGCTGACGATCCGACGAGGATCGTCATCCTGAAGCCGGCGTCTTTGTCTTGTGCCGGCTGAAGGATCTCTCTTCCGGCCTGGGCCCGCTTGTCGATCGATACGCTGACGATCCGACGAGGATCGTCATCCTGAAGCCGGCGTCTTTGTCTTGTGCCGGCTGAAGGATCTCTCTTCCGGCCTGGGCCCGCTTGTCGATCGATAAGGGCGGCTCCGCGCAGCATCATCAACAATTGTACTCCCAAGTCTAACTTCTGTATCCATTGTGGCATCGTCTCCCGGGGCCGGCTTTGAGGTATCTAAGCATAAGCGAATGTTATTGTTGGACATCACGGGTATTGCCCGAAGGTATCGTGACGGCGGCCTTGAGAGAGACTGTATACATAATTATCTTGACAAGGGCGCTCACTTGATAGTATCACGCGCCCAACAATGCGGTTTTTCCGGCAAAGCGTACGACGGGCCCGGTAGTTTCAAGCAAACGAAAACTTAAAGGGGAGGTGGGGAATGGCAAAGGGCCTCGCCGTGTTCAAGCAGGTTGCACTCTACCTGTGCATGGCACTATTCATCGCTTCAATGAGCGCCACGCAGTTGTGGGCGCAAGCGCAGACAGCGACGATCTCGGGTACCGCGGCCGATGCTTCCGGCGCCGCGCTCGCTGGCGCTAAGATTAGCATCACTAACACCGAAACCAACGTGACGCAGTCCACGGTTACCGACGCTCAAGGGCGATACACCGTGCCCGACCTGCCGGTCGGAACATATACGGTCCAAGCTTCTCAGTCGGGGTTCAAGACCGTCATACAAGCCGGCGTAGCCCTCACGGTCGGCAGCACTGTAGTCGTTAACCTCTCCCTGCCTGTTGGCGAGGTCTCGCAGGTTGTCACTGTTGAGGGAAACGTTTCCCACGTCGAAACTCAAACGACGGAAGTTTCCAATCTTGTTTCCCCGACGCAGGTGGCAAACCTCCCGTTGAACGGCCGCAATATTGAACAGCTCCTGACCCTCGCGCCGGGCGTCGTAGCCACGGCCCCGACCCTGAATTTCGTCACTGGCCGCATGTACGGGATGCAGGACAACTACTCGATTTCCGGTGGGCGCCCCACCGGCCAGATGTTCCTGCTCGACGGCACCGATATTCGCGACTTCTGGGAGCACGGCATCGGCTCCGGATATGCAGGAACCGAAATCGGCATCGACTCCATCTCTCAGTTCCAAGTGATTACCAGCAATGGCAACTCACAGTACGCCGGCAACGGCATCGTGAGCCAGGTTTCAAAGTCCGGTACCAACGATTTGCATGGCGGTGCGTACGAATACTTCCGCAACAACGATTTGGATGCGAAAGACGTTGCTGATTTCTTGGCTGGCTTGCATCACCCGCCCCCGTTCCGCCAGAACCAATTTGGCGGTGATCTCGGCGGCCCGATCAAGAAGGACAAGCTGTTTTTCTTCGCAAATTACGAGGGCCTTCGCAACAGCCAAGCCATCACGATTGGCAGTCTCGGCGTTGCCGAGCCGTATCTTGCTGCTGGCATGCTGCCTTGCTACGACATTTACGGAAACGCCGCAAATACCGCTCCTATTGGCACCTGCCCCGCCAGGCCGGCCACTTCCCAGGCTGCCGGTGGGGATACCCCGGTGCCGGTCGGCAATGCGTCGATCGATCCGATCCTCCCCGTGGGAGGTGCTAATACGCAGGCGCAGGAGATTGCTTCGCTGTACACTCTGTGCAAACAGTGCAGACCATTTGCGCAGACAACTACTTTCGGGCCGCCGGGAGGCACTACACAAACCATCGTCTCGCCGGTAGGCACCGACTACGGCGGCTACAGCTACGTTTCGACCTCCCCGGCTTTGGTAAACAACGAGAACTACGTCCTCGGTCGAGTCGACTACACTCTCTCCTCAACGGATTCCCTGTTTGGCCGTTACGTCATAGATCACGCCAACGTCCTCAACGGTGATCAGGACACTCTGGGCATCTTCCCGGAGACCGACTACACTCGAAACCAATACTTCACCCTGGCGGAAAACCACATCATCTCCTCGACCATGGTCAACGTCCTGCGTTTCGGCTTCGTTCGCACCAATGAAAGCATGAACACTGAACTCGGCCTCTCGCCAGCCCAGATATCCGCGGCCTCCACGTACTCGGCCGCCAACGGCGGTCCGACTTTCTCCACCGATCCCCTCGACTTTGTGCGAACCGCATATGGCGAGGCGGAACGCGAAGACGGCTCAATTGCCCCGCCCGGAGCCACTCCTCTTGGCCCGGATCCCAACCGCCCCAACATTTTCGTGAATAAGTTCAGCGGCGGCGACGACCTATCCTGGACTCACGGTTCTCACACCCTGAAGATCGGCGGCGTGATCACCAGAGATCAAATCAACGTCCGCCAGGAATCCTACTCCGCCGGCGAAGATTACATTGCGTACCTCAATTTCGCCTCGCCGAATAACGCCGAGGCGTCCTTTCTCCAAGGGTCTCCTTTCTTGGCCTTTGCTGACCCGCCGGGGTACGCCAATGCCACCCGTTATTTCCGGGAAATCGACATGGCTCCTTACTTCCAGGACGTTCTGGAAAGTTACGTCCCGATTGACCCTGAATCTCGGCCTACGCTACGACTACACGACAAATCCGGTCGGATGGTCGGGCGGAAACCAGCCCTTGACCGTGCTCACCGGCTCCTTCCTGCCCCCAACCGGCCCGCTCGCGCCAACTCCCGCCTGCGCTAGCAGCCTCGTCGGATCCCTTAGCGTGCTCGCCATTGCGGATTGCACGTTGCAATACTACTCGCCGGTGAAGCACGCCTTCGCCAGCAACCCCAACTCCCACAACTGGGAGCCGCGCTTCGGCTTCGCCTACTCCCCGTTCAAGGATAACAAAACTGCCATCCGCGGCGGATTCGGCATCTTCGACGATCCCACGGCCGCTCGAATCTATCAGTCTGGCTTTGGCGCATCGCCCCCGGCGTCCAATTTCTTGCTCTATTTTCCTTCGTTCCCGGACGCGTTCACCCCTTCGAGCATTTGCTTTCCAGGCCTCTGCCCGCAGCCCAGCGAATACGCTGGCGTAACCTACCAGGACAACTGGGGATCGCCTTACACGCTGCAGTACAACTTTGACGTCCAGCGGCAGATCGCTCCAGGAACCATCCTGACGGTAAGCTTCGTCGGTTCCGTGGCGCGTCACCTCTGGAACCAGCGCGATATCAATCCGCCGGAGTGCTACGGGCCATCAGGTAGCCTGGGAAACACCGGTTGCACCGCGCTGCCGCAGGTCCCGAAGAGCTATCCCACTGCCTCCAATGCCACGTACACGGTCAATACGAATAACGGCAACTACGCCGACCCCAACTCATGCGTTGAGGCATCACCGACGTATTCCTCGCCTCAGCCCACGTGTTATGGCAGCGGCGTTCGCTTCCCGTACACCATATCAGGGGGCCAAGAGGTCGTAGCCAACAGGCTGAACCCGATCTTCGGCGAAATGGTTACGGAGGCGCCGACGGCTGCATCAAGCTACAACTCCTTGCAGATCGGCTTGAACCATCAGTTCTCCCGGTCGCTTTCCGGTCAGGTCAACTACACTTATTCTCACTGCATTGACGACGGCTCCTTTGCCACCAGCCTTGAGGAGTTCTCGCAGTTGCAGACCGACAGCTACAACCAGGCCTACGACTACGAAAATTGCAACTTTGACGTTCGCCACAATCTCAACGTCAACGGCATCTATGCTCTGCCGTTCAAGGGCAATCGGCTCGTGTCGGGATGGCAGTTCGCCACGATCCTCACCGTTCACAGCGGCTTGCCAGTTAACATTTCCAACGAGGGGGCGGCTTACGACCCGGCTGATATTGGCAGCGAGTGGGACTCCCGGCCGAACTACAGCTTTGCTGCCGGATGCCACCCCAACCACATTATCGACAAGGAGGTCCTTACACCCACCGGCCAGCCAACCGGTTATATCCAGTGGTTCGATCCCTCGTGCTACGAACCGCAGGCGCCCGGTTTCTTGGGGAACGTCAGTCGCAATAGCCTCCCGGGACCCGGCACCTTGGACCTCGACTTCTCGGTTATCAAGAACACGAAGATCACCGAGAGGCTCAATATGCAGTTCCGGTGCGAGGCCTTCAACGTGATGAACCACTTCAACCCGGGGCCTCCATCTGGCGATGTGAACCTGGCCGGAGCCGGAGCGGGCCAGACAGGATTCTCGCAGGCACCCATCGTAACTCCGCGGCAGATACAGTTCGCGCTGCGGCTCCAGTTCTGAGCTTCTAAATTTCCGACCTGAACCGCGGCGCCCTGCGTAAGCAGGGCGCCGCAGTTCCCTTTCCGCACAACGTGGAGGTGCGCCGGGCATGAGATTTCAATGGGCAATTCGAATCGGCATGTTGTTCGCCGCTGTTACGCCGTTTGCGTTCGTTCCAACTGTCGCTCGAGCGCAGGCTGGTGAGTCGGTTCCGTCCACCGGCCTGAACAACTCGTCAACCCAAACGCAGGCAACCAGACAAATCGAAGAGGTGCAGCAGCAGCAGTTGGGCGATCCCAGAGCCGCAAGCGCCTACGAATCGTTCGTAAAACAAAAGAATCCCGACAAGAAAATCAAACAGGGAAAAGATTTTATCAACCGGTATCCCTCCGACTACCGCACCCAGGGCGTGTACGAGCAGCTCGCGCAGCTGTACAACTCGCAGCACGACATGGCGGATTTCTATTCCTCCACCGATCGCGGAATCACGCTCTATCCGGATGACGCCACGCTGCTTTCCTTGGCCGGTTTTGTGATCGCGCATGGGTACAAGCCCGCCGATGCGGAAGGCGCGAAGAATCTGGAAAAGGCGGAGACGTACGAGAAGCGTGCGCTCAATTCCCTCACCGTCATGAAAGCGCCCACGGGAATGTCCGACGAGCAAGTCGCCGCTTACAAAAAGCAGGTTCTGGGCCTGGCGCACGGCGCTCTCGGCCTCATCTACTTTCGCCAGTCGAAGTTCCAGGACTCCGTAACGGAAATGCTGGAGGCCACCCAAGCCGAAGCCAGTCCGGACGCAACGGATTACCTGGTTCTTGGAGCCGACTATCAGAACCTGGACCGGTTCAAGGACGCCGCCGACGCCTTCAACCATTGCGCGCAGATTGACGGCCCTTTGCGGTCCGGTTGCAAGGAGTACGCGGATAGTTCGACCAAACAGGCAGCCGCAGCCAAATAGGGCTTTCGGAAGCCCCTGTCCAAACATCGCGCAGGCCAGACTTCCGGCTCGCAGTCCTTGCCCTAATCGTAGACTAAGCCACAGATTATCCTTGCATACACAGAGCATAGTTGTGTATACAGTACGGCCAACTCGGCGCTCCACCCCCCGACTTTCTAGGAACGCCGCGCGCTGCCCGGCGGAGGTCCACCACCCTCTTCGCCGGGCAGCTTTTCTTTCTTAGCTGCCGCGACCGTTTTTTTTCGGCCATTTGAGGCCCGCTAAGCCGCCCGCTAGGGGGATGCTCCATGCCCCTCTTATTGCGGAAAATTCTCGCCGATTTGCTTGCGCCATGCGGAGTTGATACCATCCGCGTCATCTTGGGGCCCCTGAAGCGCTCGGTTTGAGCGGAAGCGACCGCTGGATTCCGTTTCCCCAACGAATTCGGCAAGACTGGTGTGCAAATGGCGGGCAAGAATTCACGAGTTGTCGTGAGAATTCGCGAAATGATTTTGCATGGCGAGCTCCAGCCCGGCCAGCGAGTGCGAGAGGTGGAGTTGGCGAGCAGCTTGGGAGTTTCCCGCACTCCCGTTCGCGAGGCTCTTCCCATCCTGGCCCAAGAAGGGATCCTGATGCAGTTGGATACGCGCGGCTTCGTGGTGCGCGAATTCACGCCTCAGGAGATCATGGATGCGATCGATGTCCGCGGCGTGCTGGAGGGGCTTGCCGCGCGCACCCTCGCCGAGCAGGGTCCTCCGCGGCGGCTCATTCAATTGCTTCACGAGTGCCTTCGCGAAGGCGACGAGATCTTTGCCAAGCGCCACCTCATCGAGTCCGACGAAGACCGTTATGGGGACATGAACAAGCAATTTCATTCCGTGATCGTCCTTGGATCGGGCAGCAAGGTCATTGCGGATGCGATCGAGCGCAATGGACGCATCCCATTCGCCGCAGCCCACGCAATCGCCTTCGACCGTGTGGAGCTTCGTCGCATGTACGATTTGCTCTGGTATGCGCACCGCCAGCATCACGCGATCGTCCAGGCGCTCGAGGCCGGCGAAGCAGGAAGAGTCGCGGCCCTCATGTTCGAACATGCCTACACGACCAAGACCAGCATCAACATGGAGCGGAAAACGTGGCGATCGACCACCGAAAATAGCGACCCGTCTCCGGCGGAAGAAGCGGCGGGAAATGCTCCGCAAAGCTGACCGCGATTGATCTGTAAGTTTGAACGACGCGGAGGCTATGCATACTCTTGTACACAATACGGCTAGCGCGTATACTCTCCGCGGGGAATTTTTCGATCGAGTGGACAGCGTTGGATGCCAGTTGACTTCCGCTTGATCCAACGAGTTCTCGGCGTAAGGCGATTGCAACCCGATCGTTCGCGAAGGCGTGATGATTTCGGCCGCCTGCGTCCGCCTAGCATCTGCAATGGTTTCGAGAAGGCCAGATACCCCTTCCATTAAAAGGAGAACGGACCCGTGGGCCACAAGAACTTAGAGGACGTGCTACAAGCTGCCGGCAATCCAGTGAAACTGCTGCGCAACTCGCAGACGGGGCCATATGTCTATCCCGTCGTCGCGAGCGAGTACTCCAACTGGAGGGACGAGCAGCGCGCCTGGCAGCAGACATGCGTTCTCTTCAATCAGTCCTATCACATGACGGATATGTATGTTCAGGGGCCCGATGCGCTGAAGTTGCTGACCGATCTTGGCGTAAACAGCTTCAAGGGATTCGAGCCCAACAAGGCCAAGCAGTTTGTTCCCTGCAATTATGATGGCTACGTGATCGGCGATGTGGTTCTTTTTTATCTCGAGAAGGATCTTTTCAATCTGGTCGGCCGTCCTTCGGTGCACAACTGGGTGCAATTCCACTGCGAGACCGGCGGTTATAACGCCAAAGTTGAGCGCGACGAGAGATCGGCCAGCAGGCAGGGATCGACTGCCCGCAAGGTTTACCGATTCCAGGTGCAGGGTCCGAACGCGATGAAGGTGATCGAGAAGGTCACCGGCAAGCCCGCCCCGGATCTCAAGTTTTTCAACCTGACTTCGATCGCGATCGCGGGACACAGCGTGCGCGCGCTGCGCCACGGCATGGCCGGCCAGCCCGGCTTGGAACTGTTTGGCCCATGGGACGAAGGCGACGCAGTGAAGGCCGCAATCGTCGAGGCGGGCAAAGAGTTTGGCCTTCGCCTGGTTGGCGCGCGGGCATATTCCTCCAACACGCTCGAGTCCGGCTGGATTCCTTCGCCGATGCCGGCGATTTACAGCGGGGAGAAGATGAAGAAGTACCGCGAATGGCTTCCCGCGAACTGCTACGAAGCGATCGCTTCCCTCGGCGGCAGCTTCTATTCCGACAACATCTCGGACTACTACCTCACGCCCTGGGATCTTGGCTATGGACCGATCGTGAAGTTCGACCACGATTTCATCGGACGCGAGGCGCTTGAGAAGTTGGCGACCAAGCCGCACCGGAAGAAGGTGACGCTCGCGCTGAACGACGAAGACATGACCCATGCCCTGGGCACGATGTTCCAGAAAACCAATCGAGCCAAGTACTTCGATTTTCCCTCGGCCGTTTATTCGACGCTGCCGTACGACAAGGTGTTGAGCAACGGCAAGACGGTTGGCATCTCGACTTGGTGCGGCTATAGCTCGAATGAGGGTAAGATGTTGACTCTGGCGATTCTCGATCCGGAGTATAGCGAGCCCGGCACCGATGTAACCTTCGTGTGGGGCGAAGAGGGAGGCGGATCGTCGAAGCCGACGGTCGAGCGCCACGTCCAGACGGAAATTCGCGCAGTTGTCAGCCCGGTTCCTTACTCCGAAGTGGCACGAACTTCTTATGCCGAAGGTTGGCGCACGCATCAGAAGGCGGGCGGAGCCGAGGTCGCGAGTCGCAAGTAAAAGCGGAAGGTCGTCCCGCGAGTGTAGTTCCCTGATCGGGGCTAACTGAGGGCACGGGCTCGTGGTAGGGTCGCGCGCCCTTGCACCCCGCGGGCTAATTTCACAGTTACCGGCAATTTTCGCTTCCGCAGAGAAGAGTCGCGCAAATTAAACCCGCAGAAATCGACATCGGGGCTTTGGCGAAATTTGCCGACGAGCCGGGCTTTGTCCTCTTGCGCGACGAGTCCGGTTGGCGCATGTATCGTCGTCCCGCCCGAATTGTGGCGGCTAGCGATCCCGAGACGCTCGCTCATGTGTTCGTGGAGATCGATCAGCACGTGAAGTCCGGCGGAGAGGCCGCCGGATTCCTGTCTTACGAAGCTGGCTACGCACTGGAATCGAAGCTGCGCCCGCTCCTTGGAAATCGTGGCGATCTACTGTGTTGGTTCGGCCTGTACGACTCGGCTGTGACGTTCGATACTCTCTCGTTTCCACCCGGCGATTCCGACGAGCTCGTTCAGCACAGCGCATCGACGATCACTCGCGGCCAGTATGACGAGGCCTTGAGCGCGATCCACGATTGGATTTCGGCTGGCGACGTCTACCAGATCAACTTCACCTATCGATTGGCTTTCGAATCGCCATGCGGTCCCTGGCGCCTGTTCACCTCACTTTGCAATCGGCACCCTGTCCCTTACGCCGCGTTTGTGAACACCGGACCCAACCAGATCATTTCGCTTTCGCCGGAACTATTTTTCAACATTCGAGGGAGGCGCATCGTAGTCAAGCCGATGAAGGGAACGTCAGACCGTGGACTGACGCTCGAGGATGACGTGCGTTGCGGCGAGGCACTCCGAATAAGCGAGAAGAACCGCGCCGAGAACGTGATGATCGTGGATCTGATGCGTAATGATCTCGGCCGCATCTGCGTGTCCGGCTCCGTAAAGACCACTCGCTTGTTCGAGGTCGAACGGTTTCCATCGGTTTGGCAGATGACGTCCACGGTCGAGGGGCGCTTACGCGAACAATGCACGCCTGATTCCGTGATCGGGGCGCTCTTTCCATCCGGATCGGTGACGGGCGCGCCCAAAATCCGCGCCATGCAACTCATCTCGGCGCTGGAGACCACGCAGCGCGGCGTTTACACCGGCGCAATCGGTTATTTCGCTCCGACCCAGGCTCAATTTAACGTCGCCATACGCACGGTCGTTTTGAGGGGTGAAGAGGGGCTGCTGGGCGTGGGTGGCGGGATCACCTACGATTCGTCCAGCCCCGATGAGTGGAAAGAATCTCAATCCAAGGCGGCTTTTCTCACCCAGGACGCACCCGACTTCAAGATTATCGAAACGATGCGCTGGGAAGGCGAATACGCGCTCCTCGAAGAGCATCTGGAGCGTATGCGCGCTTCCGCCGAGTACTTCGGATTTCATTTTGACGAAACGGCGGCCCGCGAAACACTCGAGGAAATCGTCCCGAGGTTTGCGGACCGGCCTCATAGAGTTCGCCTTCTGCTGGCTCAGGATGGCTCGCTCGAGCTTGGTTCCGGCGAGATAATCGATGCCACACCTTTTGGCCGCGTTCGGCTCTCCGCACAAACGGTGCTCAGCTCGAATCGATTCCTCTACCACAAGACGACACGCCGCGAAATGTACAACGAGGAACTGGCTGCCGCGAGAGCCGCGCAGTGCGACGATGCACTTTTCTTCAACGAGCGCGGCGAGCTCACCGAAGGCGCAGTTCACAATGTTTTCATCGTTAGCGGCGCTCTTTGGCGTACTCCTGCGATCGCGTGCGGCGTTTTGCCGGGCACGTACCGCGCATCGATCCTGAAGAATCGTCGCAATGTGCGGGAAGACGTGTTGACGCTCGACGATCTCGTTCGCGCGGATGCCATCTATTTGTGCAACAGCGTTCGGGGAATGTTTCCCGTGCGGCTGTTGGACGACCGGAAAGCCCCTCCATCACACAGGGATTATCCGCTGAGCTACAGCACACGCTGACCTGAGTGACATCCAAAGCTTTGCCGTGCGTTGCCGGTGACGAGAGGAACCTGAATATGCTGCGCAAATCGATCCTTAGCCTGGCCGCCATCGCAATCGTCTGTCCGCTGCTTTCGCCTGCCGCCAAGGCGCAAGCCGCCGCCGATTGGCCCATGTACAGGGGTTCTCTCAGCGGCATGGGCTATTCGTCGCTCAAGCAAATCAACACGGGCAACGTAGCGAACCTGAAGCAAGCGTGGTCCTACGAGCTTTCCGGTCGCGGCGGCCTGGAAGTGACGCCTATCGTCGTTGCGGGCGTGATGTACGTTCCAGGCCTGAACAAAGTAGTCGCGCTCGACGCCGACACCGGGAAACAGATATGGGAATGCGACGTCACGCTGCCATCCACGCGCGGCGTTGCGTACTGGCCCGGCGACCAGGACAACCCTCCGCGCATCATCTTCACCACGTTCAGCCGCAAAGTGATCGAACTCGATGCCGCCACCGGGAAGCTCGTTCCAACCTTCGGCAAGGACGGCGTCGTCAGCTTGACCGTCGGCTACAACGGCGTTCCCACCATCTATAAGAATCTCGCATTCCTCGGCGCGAGCGTCGGCGAGATGCCCGTCGGCCCTCCGGGCGACACGCGCGCCATTGACGTTCTCACCGGCGCGCTGGTCTGGGACTTCCATTCGGTTCCCCAGCCCGGCGAAATTGGACACGATACCTGGCTGAACGATGGATGGAAGGGGCGTTCCGGCACCAACGTCTGGGGCTGGTACATGACCGTCGACGCGAAGCGCAATCTTCTCTACATGCCCATCGGCGGGCCGTCGCCCAACTACTATGGCGGAGATCGCCCCGGCGATAACCTCTTCGGCAATTCCGTGGTTGCCGTGGATGCCGACACCGGCAAGCTGAAGTGGTATTTCCAGACCGTCCATCACGATCTGTGGGATTCGGATCTGCCGCCCGGCCCCGGATTCGTCGATATCAAACAGCATGGCAAGGAAATTCCGACGCTCGTCGCCATCGGCAAAACCGGCCTGATGTTCATTCTTAATCGCGAAACCGGCAAGCCGGTATTCGGCGTCGAGGAGCGCTCCGTTCCCAGAGGCAATGTCCCCGGCGAGTGGTATTCACCCACCCAGCCATTTCCTTTGAAGCCCCCTCCGCTCGCTCGCATGAGCTACAAGCCGAAGGATATGGTCACAGCCGACGACACGACTCCCGAACATGTGAAGGCCTGCCAGGCGATTCTCGCGAAGAACGGCGGAAAGTTTTACAACGCCGGCCCCTTCACCGCATGGCTCTACCATCCGGACGGCGCGCCGCCCGACACGACGATCCAATTCCCCGGAGGGACCGGCGGCACGAACTGGGGCGGGGTCGCAGTCGACCCTGCGAGTGGGTATGTATTCGTGCAAACGCACGACATGTCGCTCATCGGCTGGATCGAGAAGCGCAAGGCTGGCGGAGCTTACGGCCGGGGCAACACAGGTTCCACGCAGCTCTATGACCGCGGCGGAGTCGACGGCCCCGGCCCGTATTTCAGCTTCAGCGCCGTGATGAAAGATAAGGAAGGCCACGTCATCGGCACCTGGCCCTGCCAGAAACCGCCCTGGGGACGACTGTACGCCATCAACGCGAACACAGGCGAAATCGCCTGGCAGTCGGTTGTCGGCGTCACTCCGGGACTGCCGCCGGACAAGCAGAATACGGGCGGCGGTGGCAGCGCCGGCCCCATCGCGACGGCCGGCGGCCTGGTATTCATCGGCGCGACGCCGGACGACCGCTTCCGTGCCATCGATTCGAAAACGGGCAAGGAACTTTGGGTCACCGACCTCGGCAGACTTGCCAACGCCGACCCGATGACTTATCAGGGCAAGAGCGGGAAGCAATACGTGGCGATCGTCGCCACGGACACGGTGTACGTCTTCGCGTTGCCGGACGGGCCATCGCAGACCCCCTAGCCAGGGGATCCAAGGCGCCCGAAAAGCTGAAACCTTCACATGTGGCCTCGGGCTTTCCCTTTGCGACAAGCCTTCGAACGCCTCGGTTGACTCAGTGCGCGACCCCCCGTACGCTTGAATCTCGCCCTCTTTCGGATTCCTATGGCCACCGTCGACGAGGATTTGAACCAGATCGAGCGTGACATCCGCACGCTCAAGATCGAATACGAGCAGTACTTCGGCGGTGGGCGCAAACGCCCCCCAACGGACACGCAGTGGCGCGTCGATTCGCTCGTGCGCCGCCTAAACGAACGCATCAATGAATTCAATTTCGCGCAGCGCTTTCGCCTGAACAATTTGAGCCAGACCTACGCCAAGTATCAGGACATGTGGCGCAAGAAGACGACCCAGAAAGAAACCGGGGCCGCGCAGCACCATTTCGGCGCGGCCGCCAAAGCCATCGAATCCGAGCGCGCCCGGAAAGCCGCCCTCGAATCCAGCACGCGAGCCGTCTCGCCCGCGGGCTCCATCGATGGCGCAGCCCGCCCGGAGGCGAGGCCGCAGGAGCCGGCCGCATTTGCCCTGGCCCTCTCAAGTCCGGAGCACGAAAAAGAAAAGATTTACACGCTCTACGAAAAGCTGATCGAGGCGCGCGGTGAAACCGGCGAAAAAGCCAACGCGCCGAGCCTCAAGGATTTCGAGCGATTCGTAAAGCAAAAGACCAAGGAACTTCAGGACAAGGGCGGCCACGAAATCGAATATACGGTGGGTATCGAAGGCGGCCGCGTCCGATTGAAAGCCCGCGTTTCCCGCTGACGCCGCTTCCGCATTCCACAGAACTCTCTTCCGAAATCTTTTGCAAACGCATACACTGGCTCGCGGCTTCTCTTCGGATTTCTTTTCCTGTCGGAGGCATTTTCCGTGGCCATCGAGCGCGCGCTCATCAGCGTTTACGATAAGACCGGTGTCGTCGAATTCGCCCGCGAGCTCGCGTCGCTGGGGATCGAAATCGTTTCGACCGGCGGCACCGCAAAGCTCTTGCGCGAGGCGGGAATCTCCGTGCGCGACGTATCCGATCTCACGGGCTGGCCCGAAATGCTCGGCGGGCGGGTGAAGACGCTGCATCCCAAAATTCACGGCGGAATCCTTTTTCAGCGCGGCAAAGCGGAAGACCGCAAGCAGGCGGCCGAGCATTCCATCGTTCCGATCGATCTGGTGGTCGTAAATCTCTATCCCTTTTCGGCGACCGCGGCCAAGCCCGGCGTCACCGCCGGCGAGCTGATCGAAAATATCGATATCGGCGGACCGGCCATGGTCCGTTCGGCGGCGAAAAATGTCCAAAGCGTGGGAGTCGTCACCGATCCGAATGACTACGCTGCGATCGCCGCCGAACTTCGCGAGAAACGCGAACTCAGCCTCGCAACGCGCCTTTCGCTCGCGCGCAAAGCCTACGCGCGCACCGCGCGCTACGATGGTGAAATCGCGACGGAGCTGGAACGCCTCGCGGCCGCCGACGGCGCCGTAACCATCGGCCCGCTCGAAAAATTGCCCGAGCGAATCCATATTGCGCTCGAACGCCGCCAGTCGATGCGCTATGGAGAAAATCCGCATCAGGCCGCCGCGCTTTACGTTCCCGCGGGTCGCCCCGTCGCGGGCCTGGCCGGCGCGAAGCAACTCCAGGGCAAGGAGCTTTCGTACAACAATTTGGTCGATCTCGACGCGGCTTGGGCCCTGGTGCAGGAATTCAAGCAGCCTGCCGTCGCCATCATCAAGCACAACAATCCTTGCGGCGCGTCCGAGGAGGATTCTCTTCGCGATGCCTATGTGAAAGCCCTCGCCTGCGATCCCGTCTCGGCCTACGGCGGCGTGCTGGCGTTCAATCGCGCGCTCGACGCGGCTACGGCCGAAGAAGTCGCGAAACTGTTCGTCGAATGCATTGTCGCGCCGGGCTATCAGCCGGCCGCTCTCGCGGCGTTCGCGTCGAAGAAAAATCTTCGCCTGCTCGAACTCGCGACTCACGCTGCCACTTCGTCCGCGGCTGCCGCGCTCGGCGAACTTATGCTCAAGCCTATTTCCGGAGGCATGCTTGTGCAGGAAGACGATCGCCACGAGCTTACGCAAGCGGAGCTGAAGGTCGTCACCGAGCGCGCGCCAACCGAGGCCGAGCTGCGCGGCCTGCTCTTCGGCTGGAAAGTGGCGAAGCATGTGAAATCGAACGCAATTGTTTTCGCGCGCGAAAGACAAACCGTCGGCATCGGTGCCGGTCAGATGAGCCGCGTCGATTCCGTGAAAATCGCGGTGATGAAAGCGGCGACGGCGAGCCTCGCTCTCGCGGGCAGCGTCGTCGCCTCCGATGCGTTCTTTCCGTTTGCCGATGGCGTCGAGGAAGCAGGAAAGGCCGGCGCCACGGCCGTGATCCAGCCGGGCGGCTCGGTTCACGATGCGGACGTGATTGCCGCGGCCAACAAGCTCGGCATGGCCATGGTTTTCACTGGCGTCCGCCATTTCCGGCATTAGACTGAAACAATGACCGAGCAAACCAAGCCCACTGGACTCACCGGCCTTCGCGTCCTCGCGCTGGAAAGCCGCCGCGCCGGCGAAATGGCGAAATTGATCGCGGCGTATGGTGGCAAGGGCACCGTCGCGCCGTCGATGCGCGAAGTTCCTCTCGAATCGAATACAGAGGCGATCGCCTTCGCGCGCACGTTGGCCGAAGGCGGCTTCGATATGATGATTTTTCTCACGGGCGTTGGCACGCGGGCGCTCGCGCGTGTCGTGCAAACCATTTATCCGATCGAGCAGTTCGCCGACGCGCTTCGCCGCATCCCGATCGTGGCGCGCGGACCGAAGCCCGTTGCCGCGCTCAAGGAACTTAGCGTGCCGGTCACTCTCGCGGTGCCGGAACCGAACACTTGGCGCGATCTTCTTCGCGCACTCGACGAAAAACGCGATTCGCTTCCGCTCGCCGGCCGCCGCGTTGCCGTCCAGGAATATGGCGTATCGAATCCCGAACTCCTCGCGGGCCTCGCGGAACGCGGCGCGCAGGTCACGCGCGTTCCCGTCTACCAATGGGCGCTGCCCGAGGATACCGGCCCGCTGCGTGCAGCTGTCCACGCGATCGTCAACGGCGAAGTCGATGTCACCGTCTTCACCACATCCGTTCAGATCGTTCATCTCCTGCAAATCGCGCGCGAGATGAATCTCGAGCAGCAGGTTCGCGAAGGCCTCGCGCGCATCGTGGTCGGCTCGATCGGCCCGGTCACATCCGAGGAGCTGCGCGAGCAGGGCATTACGCCGGATTTCGAACCGGTGCATCCCAAAATGGGTTTCCTCTTGAACGAAGCAGGCCAGCGGGGAAGAGTCTTGCTTGACGAGAAGCGCCGGTTGGCTTCCGGTTAGTTCTCCGGAAGTTTCGGCGAGCGGTCGGGCGACGGAAGGTTTGGGTGGGGGGGAATGCCGCGGCCCGACCGCTTCGGCGAATGGGCAGATACTAGCAGGGCTTCTCGAAATCCGGTTCGTCGATTTATCGATTGAACCTATCGGCGATCCCGATTTACCCAGAATTCACGCGGTATCTATACGTTAGACACGCGCCTTCGGCTTCTTTCGCCTCAAGAATTCTTCAAACGAAGCCTCGCTCGCAAGCCCGTGAAGGAGCGCGCGCCGCCGGTTGGACGTCAATTTTTTCGCGAAGAGCCGCTGCCGGATTTCTCCCAACTCTTTCAGCCACTCTTCATACTCCGCGCCGTATTCTTCTTCCAGTTTTTTTCGCAAACGCTGCGCAAGTGCGGGGCTGTGCCCTCCGGTCGAGATCGCGATCTGCAATTCGCCGCGCCGGACCACCGAGCCGTAATAAAAATCGCAGTGCTCGGGATCGTCGACGACGTTGCACAGCACACCGCGCCGCTGCGCTTGCCGGTAGATTTGCGCGTGAAGTGGAGGAGAAGATGTCGCGGCCACGGTAAGGAACGCGCCGGAAAGATCGGATGCGCGAAACCCACGCTTGTCCCAGCGAAGCTCTTTCTTGCGCGCGAGTTCGCGAATCCGCCGCGTAGCTTGCGGCGCGACCACGCGGACATTTGCTCCCGCGCGCAGCAGCCCTACGATCTTTTCCTCGGCCACCGGCCCCGCGCCCACCACCAGGCATCGCCGCCCCGCAAGCTTCAGAAAAGCAGGGAAGAGAATCATCGCCGCCGCACCTACGCCGTTTCGCCGCGCACGAGATCGTCGTACGCCTCGCGCCGCTTTACCACGCGAAAGCGTCGCCCCTCCACCAGCACTTCGGCCGCCCGCCGCCGCGCGTTGTAATTGGACGACTGCACGAACCCGTATGCGCCTGCCGTCCATACGATCAGCAGATCGCCCGCCTTCACGGGAGCGAGCGCCAAGTCCCGCGCCAGGAAGTCGGCGGATTCACACACGGGCCCGACCACATCCACGATCTTTCTTGCCACCTCGCCACGAACAGCGGGTGTGATCGCGTGCTTCGCCGAGTACAGCACCGGCCGGATCAAATCGTTCATCGCCGCATCCACGATCACAAATGTCTTTCCGCCGTTTTCCTTCACGTAGAGCACGCGTGTGAGCAGGATGCCCGCGGGCCCCACGATCGCGCGTCCCGGCTCGACGAGCAGCCGGCATCCGAGCGGCCGCACGATCTCCGCCAGCGCCCGCGCGAAGGCCGCCGGCACCTGCGCCGATTCGTTCGTGTAGCGCACGCCGAATCCGCCGCCGATGTCCACGTGCTCCAGGCGAATCCCTTCGCGCGCCAGATCTCGCACGTACGACGCGAGCCGCGTCAGCGCCTGCCGGTAGGGCGCGACGCTCAAAATCTGCGAGCCGATGTGCGAAGTGATTCCGCGCCACGCGATCCAACGCGAATCCTTGTGCGCCAAGTACAGCCGCCGCGCCTCCGCCCAATCGACGCCGAATTTATGATGGTGATGTCCGGTCGAGATGTGCGGGTGCCCGCCCGCGAGCACGTCCGGATTCACCCGAATCGCAAGCGAAGGCCGCGCGCCGCCCGCCCTCACATGGCGCGCCGCTTCGCCCAGCAGCATCTCGAGCTCGGCTCCCGACTCGATGTTGAACGCCAAAATACCGCCGCGTGCTCCCGGATAGAGCAGCGCCTCGCGAATCTCTTCGCGCGTTTTTCCCACGCCCGAGAAAACAATGCGCTTGCCCGGAACGCGCAACCGCCGCAGCCGGTCAAGCTCGCCGCCCGACACGATATCGAAGCTGCTCCCAAGCCGCGCGAGAATTCGCAGCACCGCAAGGTTCGAATTCGCCTTCACCGCGTAGCACAGCGTGTGCGGCAGCGCGCCAAACGCGCGGTCGAGCTGACGGTAAGCGCCTTCGATGCTCGCGCGGCTGTAGACGTACGCCGGCGTGCCCGCCGCCGCAGCAATCCGCGAGAGCGCCACATCTTCGCAGTAAACCTCGCCCGCCGCGCGCGGCCCGCGATGCGCGTAGTTCGGCGTATACGCCGTAGGATCGGCGCCCGCTCCGTTTTTCGCGCGCCGCGAATTGCTCCGCGCGCGCTTCATCGTCGCTCCCGCGCGCGCATCACAGAATGTTCCGGGGAAAACATGGTTCACCATGATACCTAATCCCTTGGATGGAAGCGTGGACCTTTAGGTCCGCGAAAACGGAGGGCTACAACGGCGGCTTTAGCCGCGGGAACTTTCCACGCGCTCGCAAATCGAACTAGAAATTGAACCGGTACCCCAGAATCATCTTCGCGATTAGATGATCGGTCGAGCCGGTGAGTCCCCAGCCGATCCCGAAATTGATTTCCCATTGCGGCGCGAGGTTCAAATCGATGGCGGGAAAAATCTGGTGCTGCTGCTGCGAGACGGCATCGAAACCCGTGACCGGCCCGACCGAGCCGTAATATTCGAGCCCGCCCGCGATCTTCGGCGTGAAATCGTAGCTGAATTTGAAATTCGGCGAAAACACGACGCCCTGATTCACGCTCTCGCCGTGAAACGACCGGTCGAGCGTCGGGTTGATCGACCAATACCATCGCCCGTACTTCTGATCGACGATCGGCCGGATCTCCCACGTCCAGGTGTCCACGGAAAATTGCCGCCGCTGATAGCCGATCTCATTCGAAATGCTCACACCCACGGGCCAGTGCCACCTTTCCGGCACGCGAACACGCGGACGGATGTGGTCGCCCACCCATTGCCAGCCCAGCCCGTCGCGCGCGGACGTAAAAATATAAAATCCCACTTCGAACCAGTCCGTGAATCCGTGCGTGATCTCGATCGTTTCGTGCTCGGCGTGGTTCGTCGGATAGACGCCGTCGATCATCTCCTTCGAGCCGTCGATCGTGAAATTGCTGTGCAGCTCGACCATTGTGTGTCCCGGCTCGACCGTATCCGCGCCGTACACCTGGATTTCGTAGTTGTCCTGCGCCGCCGCCGGCCGCGCGCACAGAGCCGCGTACGCTATCACCGCAAGCGCGCAGACGAGCATTCCTACGGGTCGGTTCACTCTTGCGATGCCTCAGCATTCATGCGTGCGGATGCGCCTTGTCGTACACGTCCATCAGCTGGCGGATGCTGGCCTGCGTGTAGCGCTGCGTCGTCGAAAGCGACACATGCCCCAGCAGCTCCTGGATCGCGCGCAAGTCCGCGCCGTCCGCCAGCAGGTGCGTCGCAAAGGCATGCCGCAGCGAATGCGGGTGCAGGTCCCAGTTGACGTTCGCCAACCGCGAGTATTTCTTCACCGCGCCCCGCACCGACCGGTCCGTCAGCCGCCCGCCGAGATGATTCAGGAACACCGCCTCGGGATTTACCTCCACTCGCGCCTTCGCCAGAAGCTCCTCGCGCACCGGCCAGTACGCCTCGAGCGCCGCCTGCGCTTTCGTGCCGTAAGGCACCACGCGCTCCTTATTTCCCTTGCCGAGCACGCGCAGCATCTGCCCCGCGCGATCGATATCGCCGAGATCGAGCCCCACAAGTTCGCTCACGCGCAGCCCCGACGCGTAAAGCAATTCCAGGATCGCGCGGTCGCGCTTCAGGATCACTTTCGCTTCGTTTTCGGATCGTGCCGTCCGAGGCCGCTTGCGCCGCGATTTGTTCGCGCCGGTCTTCTGCCCGAGCGTGTCGAGGAAGTCGTTCAATTCTTCCGCCGTCAGCACGCGCGGCACCCGCCTCGCCAGCTTCGGCGTTTTCACCAGCCGCGCCGGGTTCTGCTTCGTGTATCCTTCGCGCACGCAGTATTTGAAGAATGTCCGCAGCGACGCGAGCCGCCGCGCCACCGACGCGCGCTCGAGCCCCCGGTCGTACATCATGCCCACGTATTCGCGCACCACGTGGTGATCGATCGTGCCGATCGCCGGCGCATCCTCCCCCGGCGGCGTCACGAACGCCGCAAATTGCTGGGTGTCCCGGCGATATTCCCGGATCGTCTGCGGAGAGGCATTGCGCTCGAAGCGCAGGTACAGGATGAATCTCTCGATCGCCCGTTTCATCTCGCCTCAATTCACCGCCGCAATTATATGCCGCCGCGCGGGTAGCCGCACGGCGCAACTTCACGCCGATTCTGCGATCTCTGCGGAGGAGGCTCGATCCGCGGGCTCGCTTACAAATTCGGCAAGCCTCTGCTTCTGCAGCCACGCGAAGACAAGCGCGGTGGCAGCCTGCAGGAAGAGCGGTATCATCCACACCCGCATCGCAGGCCCCCAAAGCCGGTCATTCAGCGCGAAGAAAGCGGACGGAATGAAAGCAGCGCTGAACGCGGCGCCCCTGGCAGTGTCGTACGCGTTGAACGTGCTGAAGAGAATGCTGGTGCAGAAGTAGAAGATCACCAAATAGAGAATCGCGGAGCCTAGTGGGTACTTCGCTCGCCGCAGGTACATCCACTGCAGATACAGCGCGTCCCGCGACAGCCACAACACCAGAAACGCTACGTAGTAAGAGGCAATGTCCCAGTTCCAGTCGTTCCTCGGTGCGCGATGATAGGCAGCGAAAGCTACCGCCGCTCCGCCCACAATCGCCGCTCCCAGCGCGATGTAGGGAGCAGGCCACAGCGCAGCCCACCAACTCGCTGCGCGTTCCGCGAGTCTCCGGCTTCTTCTCCGCACTCGCTCGCGGTTCCGCAGAAGCATCAGTATAAGCAGCCAGAGCGACCACCAGCTCAGCACAAGCAGCTGCGGCACCGTAGCCGTGGCATCAAAAGGAGCATCGAAGGGCTGGCGGACCACCATTCCCCTGACCCCGACCCACGACAGGAACCCCAGCATCGGCAGGTTCACGTACATCACGAAGCCGAACAACCCCACCGCCGATAAGATCTCGTACTCCGAGGGGTCGCGTTTCAGGTTCCTGACGATGGCCAGCAGAAACCACGCCGCGAACGTTACGTAAAGTACGATCAACACTTCTGCGTGGTCGATGCGGATTCCAAAGAAACCGTCCGTCCAATTGAAATTGTAGGAATTGAAGAAGGGATCGACTGCGGCGAAAGGGCTCAGCCGGTGCACCTCCCACGGGCTCCGCGCGTCCAAGAAGTCGATCGAGGTGAAGCGCACCAGCAGCAGAAATAGCATCATGGAGACCGCCTGGCCGCTTCGCCGCAGCAACACCGAAACCAAAAGCATCAGCGCGTGAAAGGCGACGCAGCCAAGCACCAGGATGACGTAGGCTTCCGCCACGAAGAGTGCCGGCAGCCGTGCCGCGAACGCGGCTGCCAACGACACGGGCGTGAGGCACAACACCACAAAGTACAGAAGGATGGGGGCGCCAAAAAGCTTCCCGATAGCCAGCTCGAGCGATGTGAGTCTTGTCACGCGCTGATAGTCGAATGTGTTGAGATCCTTTTCGCGGTGCACGGACTGCAGGCAGAAGATGCCTCCCCCGATCAGCAGAATTCCCACCTGAAGATAAAGAATCAACGCAAACACCATCCCTGTGCCGCGCAACCCGTCCATCGTCCAATCCGGGCGGCCGCGCACCACGGATGCCCACGCCGTGACCGAAACAACCGCGCATATCACGGCGGCGGCAATCATTCGACCGGGCCGCAATTGAATCCGCGCATTCCGGATCAATTCCGGATTATCGAAGAGCAGGCTCACATCACCTCCCCGCTGGAAACGCGCGAATACAGCCGTTCGAACGTCTCGGCGATCTCCTCGACCCCGCACACCGCCGCGCCCGCGGCCACAAGTTCCCTCACGAGAGCCGCAAGCTCCGCGTCGCCCCCCGCAAAGCCGAATCGCGCGCCGTTTGCCTCGGCCGCCACCTCGACGAGTTCCGGTCTCGCAGCCAGCCAATCGGCGAGAGCGAATCCTTCTGCCGCGAGTTTGATCCGGAAGCGCCGCACGCTCTTGCCTTCGCGCATCACGTCTTCCAGCCGGCCGACCCGGAGCAATCGGCCTTTTTCCATGATCGCGATCGACGTGCAGATCTCTTCGAGGTCCGCGAGAATGTGCGACGTGATGAAGATGGTTTTCCCGGACGCATGCAAGCTCTTCAGCAGGTCTTTCAGTTCGACTCGGGCCTTGGGGTCGAGCCCCGCCGCAGGCTCGTCGAGGACCAGCAACGGCGGATTGTGGATGATGGCGCGCCCGATCCCGAGCCGTTGCTTCATGCCGCGCGAAAGCCCGCCGATCAATTCGTCGCGTTTGCTCTCTAGAGTCATCAGCCGAATCACCTCGTCGACGCGCGACGGAATCAGCGCAGGGTCCATTTTGTAGGCGCGTGCGAAGTAATCGAGGTATTCCCAGACTTTCAAGTCGTCGTAGAGCGAAAAGAAGTCCGCAAGATAGCCGACGTACCCCTGTGCTTTTTCGGGCTCCTTCTGCACATCGATTCCGTTCACCGTGATGCGGCCCGCGGTTGGCGATTGCAGCCCGCAAATCATCTTCAGCGTCGTCGTTTTTCCGGCCCCGTTGGGCCCGACCATGCCGAAGACCTCGCCCGCCGGCACGTCGAGGGTCAGCCGGTCGGCGGCCACGATTTCGCCGAGCTTCCCCGATGGCAGGTCATACTGCTTCGTTACGTTATCGAGGTGGATCATACGGTGCGCCATGTTCCGCCAGAGGGCCGGGAATGTCAACGCGCGCCTTCGACATTTAACAGGGGTGAATCTGCGTCAAATCAAGCCACTATTGCGAAAAGGCGCGCACCAAAGAACGACGCCAATCGAAGTTGGATTTGTGGCGAATTCGCCTTTGAAAAGCCGTGTCCGGAAGGCATCATGCTAAAGCTGAATAGGGAGGCATGATGGGTCTCGGCGACAGGAGTGGGAGCTCGACAAAGGAAAAGTCGTCTGCGCGGCGCCGATCAGGTGGCCGCGTGGCCGCCGCCCTGCGCATCGCATTCTGCGTCTCATTCGCTGTGGCGGCGGGCGCAATTGCCACCGCTGCCCACCCCGGCGGCTCGAAGATGCTCACGGTCGAGCGCATCTACAGCGCGCCGAGCCTCAATGGCAATCTTACTGAAGGAATCGAATGGACTCCGGACAGCAAGCGCGTCTCCTATTTCGGCCGCGATAGCTCCGGCGTCGAATTGTGGACCACCGACGCCGCCACGGGCCAGAGCAAAATTCTCGTGAATGCGAACGTCCTCGAGTCCGCGATGCCGCCGGAAAAAACCGAGGCGATTCAGTCCACCGGGCTCGGCCGCGTGCAGGCCGAAAATTACCTCTGGTCTCCCTCGGGCAATTCGCTGCTCTTGATCGGCGGCAGCAGCCTCGTTCTTCTCGATCTGGATACGATGACGCCAAGAACGCTCGTCTCCGGCGCGTTCGACATCGACGATCCGAAGTTCTCGCCCGATGGCAAATGGGTCAGTTTCGTGCGCGAATCAAATCTTTGGGTCGTGAATGTCGCGACCGGCGATGCAAAGGCGCTCACCACGGGCGGCAGCGAGGACGTCCTCAAGGGCCAGCTCGATTGGGTCTACCCGGAGGAGCTCGAAACGTCGACCGCTTACTGGTGGTCGCCCGATTCCTCGAAAGTCGCCTATTACCAGATGGACGAACGCCCTGTCACGCGTTACCCGATCATGGACATGAGCTCGCCCCTCGGCGCAATCGAGTACGAGCGCTACCCGCAGGCGGGCGAAGAGAATCCCATCGTGCACGTGGGCGTCGTGCCGGTCGCCGGCGGCGCAACCACGTGGATGGATACCGGCGCGGATACGGACGTTTACCTCGCGCGCGTCCAATGGCTTCCCGATAGCCGGCGCGTCGCCATCGAGCGCCTCAACCGCGCGCAAAATGAGCTCGACCTGCTTCTGTGCGACGCGGCGAACGGCGCGTCGTCGAAGATCCTCGCCGAAACCGACAAATACTGGATCAATATCGCCGACGATCTCTACTTTTTCTCGGACAACAAGCGCTTCCTCTGGTCGAGCGAACGCACGGGCTTCCGCCACTACTACCTCTATGATCTCGCCGGCCACGAACTCGACCAGCTGACCAGCGGCGAGTGGGAAATCTCGGGCAATGGCGGATTCGGCCCGGGCGCGTCGAGCCATCCGGCCGTCGATGAGGCGCACGGCTACATCTATTTCGTCTCGAATAAAGACAACGCTCGCGACGCCCAGCTCTACCGGCTTTCTCTCGCGGACAAAAGCATCACCCGAATCACCCATGATGCGGGCTGGCACGATCCGCTGATCGCGCCCGATACCTCGGCCTTCGTCGATACCTACTCGAACGCGATGACTCCGCCGCGACAGGATCTATATCGCATGGATGGCTCGCGCACGGCCGCGATCAACGACGACCGCGTCCCCGAGCTGGCCGACTATGCGCTCTCACCCGTCGAATTTCTCAGCGTCAGGGCGAACGACGGCACCAAGCTCTACGCCAAAATGATCAAGCCGCCGAATTTCGATCCCTCGCGAAAATATCCCGTTCTCGTTGATGTCTACGGCGGCCCGCAGGATCAGGAAGTGGAGGACGACTGGGGCAATAACGATTTCCTCTGGCTTGAGATGATGGCCGAAAAAGGCTACATCGTGTTCACTCTGGATAATCGCGGCTCCTACCGCCGCGGCCACAATTTCGAGGTCCCGATTTATCATCACCTCGGCAAGGTGGAGCTCGAGGACCAGCTGACCGGCGTCAAATATCTCAAGTCGCTGCCTTACGTCGACGGTTCTCGCATCGGCATCTGGGGATGGAGCTACGGCGGCACGATGGTGCTCAACGCACTGTTCAATGCACCAGAGGTTTTCAAGGCGGGCGTCGCCGTCGCGCCCGTCACCGATTGGCGGCTCTACGACACGATCTACACCGAGCGCTACATGGGTCGCCCGCAAGATGATCCCGAGGGTTACATGGATTCTTCGCCCGTGCATCAAGTCGGGCAGCTCCGGGCCAAGCTCATGATCGCCCATGGCACGGGCGACGATAACGTGCACTTCGCCAATACCACCGAGCTGATCAACGAGCTCATTCTCGTGGGCACCTATCCCGATGATTTGATGATCCTTCCCGGACGCGGGCATGGCATGACCGACTGGCGCGCTCGAATACAGCTGTACCAGCGGATGACCGATTTCCTGGTCCAGAACCTTTAAGGCACACCCGCGCGGAGCAACCTCGAAGCGCTCCAAGCACTCGAATAGACTGGCAGATAGAACAGTAGACACGACGGGCGAATAGAGTAGAATCGGCATCCCGGGTTGGTCGTTGGAGATTAGAAGAGAAGATGCACAACAAGATGTGGAAGCGGCGGAACGAAATCGCGATGCAGGTCGCGACCGTCTGCGCTCTTTGTTTCCTGGTTGCCATCTCGGCACACGCCCAGGATGACGCCGCCAAACAGGCTGGCGTCGCGGTGGAAGCAGATCCCGCCGCAGCCCTCCTCGAAACGGGATTTCACGAGCTTTACGAACTGAATTTCAACGGCGCCCGCGAGCATTTTCTCTCCTACCAGAAAATGAAGCCCGGCGACCCGATGGGCAAGGCGGCCGAAGCGGCCAGTTACCTGTATGAAGAATTCAATGCCAAGGGCGTCTTCACCTCCGAGTTTTTCCTGAACGACGACAAACTCCTCGGCGGCGTCGATGGAAAGGCTTCCGCGAACCGCAACGACGCATTCGTCGAGACCAACCACGAAGCTCGCGAAATGGCGAAGGAGTGGCTGAAATCGAGACCCAACGACCCGCACGGACTGCTCGTCCTTACGCTCACCGATGGCATGGAATCCGACTACGACGGGATCATCGAAAAGAAGCAGCTCGCGAGCCTGAACATGATGCGCCAGGCCGAGCGCGAAGCGAATACGTTGCTGGCAATCGACCCCGACGCGCAGGATGCTTACGTGGCCCTCGGCGCGAGCAGTTACATCATCGGCTGCATGCCGGGATTCAAGCGCGCGTTTCTCTGGTTCGGCGGCGTCCATGGCGACCGCGTGAAGGGCATGGCGGAGATGCAGATGGCCGCCGATCACGGCCATTATCTCCGGCCGTTCGCGAAAATTCTGCTGGCGCTGGCCTGCGAGCGCGAACATCAGATGGACCGCGCCCGCAAGCTCCTCACCGAACTCGCCGCCGAGTTTCCGGCAAATCCGCTCTACGCGCACGAAATCGTGCTGCTCGATCATCGCGTCGCCGCCGCAGCAGCCAGCTGACCGGTTTTCTTCCCCCATCACCATTTCACTCGCACACGATAGTCGAGCGTGGATGTTCCGTCCTTGTCGACCGGAATTTCGAATCCGATCGTTGTCGAGTCCAGCTTCGTCCACTTGTAGTTTGAGTTGAGCACTTCCCAGTCGCCTCCGATCGGTTCGCGCACTTCCACCGTCACCGGTCCGTCCTTGTGGTTCCGCAGCGTGATCTCGTACTCCATCTCGAAAAGATCGGGAGCGAGCCGCTTGAAGTCCGTTTGCTTGCGCTCGCACACCACGTCGAACGCGTTGCCGGTGTAGATCCGGAGCGTCTCGTCCTTCGGCGTATGGCTGATCGTGTCTTCGCCGGCGAATTGCGTGCCGCCCTTCGAATCCGCCTGATACACGCGCACGGTTCCCGCGGGCAGCGGCATTCCGAGCCCCGACTTCTCGTCGTTTTTGAACCGGTAGAAAACTTTCACCGGCTGCGGAATCGGATTCCCGATTCCCTGCGGGTTGCGGTAGTAGTAACGCTCTCCTTCCACCTCGAGGTATTTCTCCACCGGAATGTTCGTTCCATTGAGCAGGCTGATCTGCTTCGACTCGTTGTTCTGGATCGACGTCCGCCGCTCCAGCGTGTACAGGTGATATTCGGAGAATCCTTCCTGCTGAAATTGCGGCGCGGCCCCTGCGACGGCTTCGTTCGTCGCCATTGCCTTCATCGCATAGTCTCGCATCTGGTTGGTGCGGTGAAGTTCACCGGCAACGAGCTGGAGCTTCGCGTTCTCGTAGGCTGTGCCGCTGTTGTTCATGAGAGTCACCCAGCCGTCGAGATCGGCCGTCTTTTCGTCGCGGCTCACGTTGAGGACGTAGTCCGCGCTCCAGTTCATGTTGTTCGTCAGATAGGAAGCCTCGACGCGCTGCGAATCCGCGCCGCGATTGTCGAGAGTCCAGACGAGCGTCGGCTGGCTGTAGAGATTCGCCGGCAGGTCGGGAAACCGGTAGGACTCGGCCGTCATGCCGGTGACGATTTCATCGCCGACCTTCCACACCGGTGAGCCGTTGTCGGAGAGCAGCAGCGCTTTCGTTTCCACCCATTTCGTCGAGCCCGAATCAGTTTCGCGCTGCACGAGCGTTACTTCGCGCCCGACGTATTTCTGCAAGAGCTTTTGCGGGTCGAGCAGGTCGTATTCGTAATTCTGCTCGACGACATTCACCCGCGCCGGATCAGTCAGCGAACGAAAGTGCACCGTGGCCGGCATGATCGACGCGGCGACATCTTCAAACCGCAGCGGAAACACGCCCGACTGCAGGTGAATCTGCCGAACGTCGCGCACCAGCGCGAGATTCGAGTTGTAGACCGTGACCGACAGATCGGTTTGATCTTTCTCCGTGGTCGTCGCGGCTTCTGCCTTCGTAGCTTGTTCGCTGGCGCGTGCCGCAGCGTGAGCGATTCTCAATTTTCCGGCAAGTGGCGCCAGCAGCAGTATGGCGGCCGCTGCGCACGAACCGAAGATTCTGGTTCTGCGTGAGGACATCGTATGTCTCCTTTTGTATGACAACGCTTCAAGGTTAGAACGGCGCGGGCCAGTTTTCTTGCAGTGGATCGGTGGCGGAATTCGTGGTTATTTTGCGGGGGTCCAGCTCTCGCCCTGGTTGGTAGTTGTGAATTTACGGCCATCGGCCGTCGTCACCGTTGCGGTCCACGCATCGCGCGCCACGACGGCGACGAAGTTTGTCCGCACCGGCGGCGGAACGGTCTGCCAGGCCGAAGCGGCTTGCGTCAAAAGAATGATTCCATCGTTGCCGACGAGCCAGCAGACCTTCGCGTTCGGCGCCGATCCTGCTGCATAGTTCGCATTCTGTTTCGGCAGCGTTCCATGCCAGGTGAGGCCGCCGTCTCCGGATCGTTCGACGAACCCAGCGCTTCCGATCCGCCACAGGATGCTCTTGTCCGGCGTGCGAACGATAAAGGAAGCCGAGAGTTGCTCCTCGTTTGTCGCGACAATTTCAGCTTCAGTCTGAACTTGACCGCTGTTGGTTGCGACGCGTTCCTGCTTGGCTTTCGACGAATCGGCGGCGACCGCGCCAGCAGCGACGCCACCCGAAACGCCAACGCCGTTGCCGCGTCCCGCGCCTGCCATCATGGGCGCGCCCGATGCCGGCGCTGCTTGCGGCATGACAATAGCTGGCGCTGCCGATTCCACGGTGACGCTTTCACTGACACTTGGCACCATCGCGTTCGCATTCTGCTCAGCCGTCTTTCGCGGCGCGACGGTTTTCTTCGAGAGCGCGTCCTGAGCGGCGAGGCCGCTTTCGGGGTGGTGCAGATTGCCTGCCGTGATGGTGTTTTCGCCTGGAGCCGCCGGTTTTGGGGGAGGCGGGCTCCCTGCGGTCGGCGAGTCCCTGCGAATCTGAGATTTCGCTCCGCCTGCGATCGCCGCGGAAGTTGCTTTGGCAGGCGCCGGAACGGCGCTCGGCGCGGGAGCAATCGGGCTTGGCGGCGAGAGCTGCTTTTCTTGCGGCGGCGCAGGCGAGGCGGGTGGGGACGTTGCCGCTTGGTCCGAGCCCGTTGTTGGCCGCTCCGCGATTCGAGTGAGTTCCGGGCGCCGCGTCGCCCAGACGGCCGTCAGGATCAGCACAGCCGCGACGGGCGCGAGCCAGCGCCAGTCCCAAATCCACGACGCGCGAGGCTGATGGCGCGGCGCCTGCGCGGCCTGCGTGGCCGCCGCTTCTTCGGCGCGGCCCAGCGCGGCAAGCTCTTCGCGGCAGCGGGCGCATTCCGACAAGTGCAGCTCGATATGCGCGGTTTCGCCCGCATCGAGCGAGCGCTCGAAATAGGCCGCGAGAATGTCCGGTCCCGGGCAGTCGTTTCCGACGCCCGCGTCGCCTGCAAGAGTGCGCTTCAGCAGGCCGGCCATCGCATCGTCTCGCTCTCGCGAAGCCATGAAACTATTGTCCTCCAACCCTTAGAACGCGCCAAATTGCGAATCTTGCGCCGCGCGTCACGATTCATCCTCAGAACCAGCCACTGCCGGACCGATCGTCTGTGTCGCCTGCAAGGGCCCGGTCAAATCGAATGGCCACTCCTCGCGGGCATATTCGAAGCAGAGCTGCACTTGGGCCTCGCTCAGATGTTTGCCTTCGCGCAACACGGCATCCACGCACTCGCGCAGACTCCGGCGCGTTCGTTCGAGCTTGCGCGATGCAGTCGCCTCGTGCTCGCCGAGCAGGCACCCGATTTCAGCGAGCGTTCGTTCATCGGAATAGTAATAGGCGAGCCGCAGGCGGTCGCGCGGCTCGAGTGAAGCGAGCGCGGCAGTGAGAGTCGCTTGCAATATGCCGAGATATTTCGCGCGATCCGGATCGGGAGTATCGCCGGCCGGTGTGCGAGATATGCCCGGCCAGGCTGACGCCGTCGCCGCGTTTGCCGTCGCCTGTTCGGTGATTTGGCTGCGCTCCCTGCCTGCCTCGTCTTCGAGGGGCTCGCGCTTTCGCGCGCGGCGAATCTCGTCCACGTGGCGCTGCGCCAGAATCGCGCGCAGCCACGTGCCGAGCTTGCTCCGGCCATGGAAGTAGTCGAAGAGGGATTTCCGCTGCCCATCGGACTCCCGCAGGCCGTACAGATCGGCGTAAAGCGAATCGGCGAGCTCGCGTGCGCCCGCATCGCCGGCTCCGGCGCTTCCGGTGATAGCCCGCGCGGCGCGATAAAGTTCCTGGCGGAATTGCGCGACGAAAAATTCCCACGCGGCTTCGCTTCCCGCGCTGCACGCGCAGGCCAGCGCGAGATCCGCGTGGTGCAAAGTTTCAAGATAGCTTTGAATCGCGCCGGCTGCCGGCTGTGCGTCCGCATCCGAAAAGCGGTGCGCTGCGCTGCGGGCCAGCGCCGCTTCAAATTGTGCGCGGGAGAGATTCCACGCGCTGGGCGCAGCTGCCTGCCGCCAGCAGCGCTCCACGGAATCCGCGAGCCCGGCCGGGAGAAGAAACTCGGCGCGCGTCGCCGCCGGTGCGCGCTGCACTTGCCCTGCATTGGCCGCGGTGAGCGGCTGGGCAGGCCGGGAGGTCATGCTTGGATGATACCGGAATGGCCGCAGGGGGTTGCATGGGCGATTTTTGCCGCCCGTGTTTGCATCGCGTGGTCGATCTCGCATACTGCACGCCGCCGAGCCATGGAAAAGCGGCGGAGACTACAGTACACTGATCTTCCCATCAGCCCCGCGGAGAGGTGCTGGAGTGGCCGAACAGGGCTGCCTGCTAAGCAGTTACACCCCAAAAGGGTGTCGGGGGTTCGAATCCCCCCCTCTCCGCCACGACTCAGCTCCTCGACTGTCGTCGCCTCGTTGAATCTCAGCCCGATATCGCGTTGCCAGTTCGAAAGCTGTGCCGCCAGTCCCGCTGCAACCAGCCGCCGAAAAACCCGGGAACCTTGACCCCGCATCAGAGGAATTAGTGAGTAACCCCTCGGAATGGTCCGAGGGGTACAAGGGTGCGGGATGGCTCGTCAAACGGGGCTTCGTGTATCCGGGGCGTTTATACTAGGCCTGCTGCTCGCCAGTTTGTCTTCCCCGGCCAAAGGCCAGGAAATTCGCAGCGTCGTCGCGCCGCGTGCTCGCGTTTTCCCGTCCGTCGGCCCCGGCGTGACTGCCCTGAAGCGCGATTCTGCCGGCCGCTATTATATTCTTGCCAAGCCTGCGACCGTCATTTCGATCTACGACGGCGCCGGAAACCGGATCGGCCAAATTCCAAACGCGCGCTCCCAGGGCGCCGTGATCCGGTATGCGGTGGACATGGATCTGGGCCCGAGTGGGAACCTGCTCGTCGCGGATCGCGGCGCGAACGCGATTGAAATCTTCCGCCCGGATGGTTCCTTGCTGGCCAAAGTCCCGGTCGTCGCCCCCACTTCGGTCGTCGCGCTCTCGGGGGGCCAGTTCGCCGTCACGTCGCTCACCTCGGCCCGCCTTGTGCAAGTCATCGACGAACGCGGCAAGGTGATTCGCAGCTTCGGCGATCCTCAGTACATCACCGAAGACGAGTCTGGCAACAACCGCGTGATCGATTGGGGCAAAATCACCGGCGATTCCGGCGGCGGGCTCTATTTCGCATTTACGTCGCTGCCCCAACCCACCGTGCGCAAGTACGACCGCTTCGGTTACGTCGCCTACGAAACCGTCCTTCCCGACAATTTCTTTCAGGCTCCCGACACTGGGCCGCGCGATCGCGTCGAGCTGGGCTTGAACTTCACCGAGTTGGGGCTGTCGGAGCGGACTGGCGGCTGGTTCACCGTGGGCTCATCCGGTGACGTCAAATTCGGCGGCGGCGTGGGTATGGGCCTCAACCAGGTATTTGCGTCCGGCGGAGGTTATGGACGAGGGCCGCAGTCAGGTGCCTTGCAATCCGGATTCGGCGGCGCGCCCTACAATTTCGGCAGCAATTCTCTTGCTGGGACGGTTTCGGGGCAACTCTCTCCGCAAGGCGCGCAATTCCACGTCGGCATGGGCGCCATGTCGGGCCCGTCCGGTGGAGGACGAGGTCGCGGCGGCAGCGCCGGTGGATCGTTCTCCGATCAATCGAACGGTCAAGGAGGCGGCGTCTTGCAGTTTTTCGGCGCGGGCAATTCCTTCGCGGCAACGCAAGACAACTCCAGCGAGCCGTCGTTCACCGCTCAGGATTTGACGCTCGACCCGAGTTCGGAAAATGATGTCTTCGGATCTCTCGACGCGAACGGGAATCCGGTGGCGCCGGGGCTGGGATTCCAGCCGATCTTCGGCTCGCCGGGTGCTTTTAGTGCGTGGTCCCTCTACAACGCCAGGGATTTTCGGCCTCGAGGCGGCGCCGGACCCGACGGCCCAGGAGGTGCGGGCGGCTTGAGCGCCTCGGCCGAACCATTCGCTGGCGGCACGGGCGCCGAGGGCGAGCATCCTGCCGGTGCCGGATCGGTCGGAATCGAGCCCCGCGCGCACTTTTTTCCTCATGGGCGCTTCGGATCGGGCCTGACGAGCATCACCGCGACAGCGCGCGTAAATCTCGGAGACCTCGGTTCGAATTCCGAGGATAAGCCGCAGATTACCGCTGTAAGCGTGGACCCATCGACGCAGGAAATGTGGGCCGGCATCGGCGACACGTTGGTGGGCTTCAGCAAAGACGGCAACCCGATTGGAGTCTACTACCTCACGATGACCGGCGGCGCGCCGCTCAAACCCTCGGCGGTGCTCGTCGAGCCGGATCGCTTCCTCGTTGCCGCCGACCCGTGGGGAATATTTGAATTCGACAGGCCCGACCGCTCGCGGCCGGTCGATAATTCCGCGCCCGCAACGCCTCAACTCAGCGTTCAGCCACAGGTGATTTCACCGAAGCAGTAGGATTTTTCGGGCAGACGAATGCGGCGGCGCTCTTCCTCTGTCATCATTGCGCGGTTTTGGCCACGCCCTCGAGGGGATCGCCGATCAAGCAGGCAGATTTCCATTCATCCATGAAGACCGCGCCCATTTTCTCGTAAAAATCGATCGCGGGCTTATTCCAATCGAGCACTTCCCAGCGCATGCAGAAGTAGCCCTCTCTCCACGCGATTCCGGCCACATGCGCGAGCAGCGCCGTGCCGATCCCGTGCTGGCGGAGGTGTGGGCGCACGAAAAGATCGTCGAGAAACAATCCGGCGCGTCCCTGAAAGGTCGAGTAGAATTCAAAAAACAGCGCGTACCCCGCCGGCTCTCCGTTCCACTCGGCAATCACAGCGCGGAATTTCGGATGCGTGCCGAAGCCGTCGCGAGCGATGTCTTCTTCGAGCACGCTGGCCTCGTTTCCAAGGCGATCGTACTCCGCGAGTTCGTGGATCAGAGCGGTGAGCAGCGCCGCGTCGTTGGCCGTGGCTGGGCGGATCGTCATCATGGGCAGTCCAGGATAAGAGGATTGAAGCGATGCCATTATACGGCAGTGGCGGGAAACTATCGGCGTGAAAGGCGCGGCGGAATGCTATCTAACCGCCGGCGATAGCCCCGATGATCATGAAAGGCTCGGCCCCGCGGACAACCGCTTCGGGCAGCGGCGTGTCTGGCGGCTCGAGCGACAAATCTTCCTGGCAGGCGAAGAAGCGCAGAAATGGGCGGCGCTCGAGCGTGACGTGATCGCGAATCGTCCCGCGCAGCATCGGGTACATCGCCTCGAGCGCATCGAGCACCGAACGCAGCGTGGCTTGCCCCTCCACGTCCACAGCTACCTCGCCGTCGACGTGCGCCAGCGTTCGCAGATGCGCCGGAAGAATGACCTGGATCATGGAACTCGAATCACGAAATCGTTTGCACTTCCACAGATAGCACGGCCGGAAGGTCGTGGACAATAGGCGCCCAGCGATCGCCCGCATCCGATGAGGCGTAGACTTGCCCGCCCGTGGTGCCGAAATACACGCCGCACGAATCGAGCGAATCGACGGCCATTGCGTCGCGCAGCACGTTCACGTAGCAGTCGCTCTGCGGCAGCCCCTTCGTGAGCGGCTCCCACTCGTTTCCGCCCGTGCGGCTGCGGTAGACGCGCAGCTTTCCATCCATCGGGAAATGTTCCGAATCGCTCTTGATCGGCACGACGTAGATCGTCTCCGGTTCATGCGCGTGCACATCGATCGCAGAATCCGAAATCGGTCGGCAGATTGCCGCTCACCTCTTGCCACAAATCGCCCGCGTTGTCGCTGCGCATCACGTCCCAGTGCTTCTGCATGAAGAGCACGCCCGGGCGCGAAGGGTGCATCGCGATCCGGTGAACGCAGTGGCCGATCTCCGCATTCGGGTCGGGAATATATTGCGACCGCAGCCCCTGATTGATCGGCTTCCAGGTTTTGCCGCCGTCGTCGGTGCGAAAAGCGCCCGCTGCCGAAATGGCGATGAACATCCGCTGCGGATTGCTCGGATCGAGCACGATAGTGTGCAGGCACATCCCGCCCGCGCCCGGCTGCCATTTGGGGCCCGTGCCGTGTCCGCGCAGCCCGGACACTTCGTGCCAGGACTTGCGCGCCGTCGGTCGACTTGAACAGCGCCGCATCTTCGACGCCGGCATAGACCGTCTCCGCATCGGTGAGCGAAGGCTCCAGATGCCAGACGCGCTTGAATTCCCACGGATGCTGCGTGCCGTCGTACCACTGATGCGTGGTGAGCGGCTTGCCGCTTGCCGGAGAAACGTCGTAGACGAACTTGTTGCTCGCGCCGGCGGGCATGTCTGCCCGGCGTCGGCACCGCTTCGCCTCCCGGCGTCTCCCATGTCTTGCCGCCGTCGCTCGAACGCTGGATCACCTGCCCGAACCAGCCGCTCGTTTGCGACGCGTACAGCCGATTCGGATCAACCGGCGAGCCTTTCATGTGGTAAATTTCCCAGCCTGCAAAGTGCGGCCCGCTCACGTCCCACTTTTCGCGCTTTCCATCCGACGTAAGAATGAACGCGCCCTTGCGCGTGCCAACCAGTACTCGCACCTTGCTCATTTTTCGCTCCTCCCTGACGGGCATGAATTTAAATTACGCAGTAAGACGAGAGCAGCTGGGGTCCCAACGACACTCAAGGCTGTCAGATTTTTGGGCGGCCGCGCGCCCGGCTGCCCACGCCATTCGCGCTGTCGAATTTGGGCAACAGCGGAGTGGGGTCGCGCTCAAGCCAACGCCGTCTGGTCTCCGCGAGCACAGCCTCGCGATTCTGCGCCATATTCTCGATCACGACGCACGGCGCTTCCGTTTCCTCATGCCGCGACGCCCAAACCAGCAGCTCCAGCATCACCGGGGCGAGATCGATACCCTTCTCCGTCAGGCGGTAATTCAGCCTTCGTCCGTCCTTGTCGTCCGCTTCCACCGTAATGATGCCGGCTGCTTCGAGTTTTCTTAGACGGTCCGCCAGCACATTCGTCGCGATTCCTTCACCCGATTCCTGAAATTCCTTGAATGTCCGGCATGCGCGAACCATCAGATCGCGAATGATCAGCAACGACCAGCGATCCCCAAACCTCTCGAGCGATATGCTCACCGGGCAACCGGATCGCCGCTTTGACCTGTGTCTCGCTCGCACGGCCCAGCACGATATCAATATCACTTGCGCAATGCAAGTGATATTTGGGCGGCATTCCCGGACCTTGGATCTGGGGGCGCCGCTCCTCGCAAATTGGCTCCAACTGGTAACCATGGGTTGTTGACACTCCTGGACGACGCCAGTAAGATTCCGGTCATCGAGTTGCCGTACACACTCTCGTTTGCGTTTGAATCGGAGACCAGCCATGAAGAGTATCTTTTGGGCCCTTCTCGCTTTCGCGATCTTCCTAGCATTCTCGGCGCCACGCGCAAACGCGCAAGACCAGACGCCGCCTCCGCCAGGCGCGCCTACCACGGCAACGGCTGCGCCGGGAGCCACTCCCGCAGCCCCGCAGGGGCGCAAGAAGCGCGTCGCGATCTTCGACTTCGATTACGCCACCGTGCAGACAGCCTCGGCCGCGGCATTCGGCACGAACGTCGACGTCGGCAAGGGCATCACCGATCTGCTCGTCAAGTATCTCGTGCAGGACGGCACCTACTCGGTGATCGAGCGCCAGGTTCTCGACAAGATCATGGCCGAGCAGAATTTCTCGAATAGCGACCGCGCCAATCCCAATTCGGCGGCCAAGATCGGCCAACTCCTCGGCGTGGACGCCATCATCGTCGGCGCCGTCACGCAATTCGGGAACGATACCAAAAATACGAACGTCGGCGGCGGTGGCGGCGGCTTTGGCGGCTTCGGCATCGGCGGAATTCACCACTCCAATACCAAAGCAATCGTAAATATCGACGCGCGCATCGTGAATATCGACACCGCTGAAATTCTCGGCGTCGCTGAAGGGCACGGCGAATCCTCGCGCTCCAGCACCGGCTTGCTCGGCGGCGGCGGAAACTGGCACGGTTGGGGCGGCGGTGCAGTCGACTTCGGCAGCAGCGACTTCCAGCAGACGATCCTCGGCGAGGCGGTCAAGGCTTCCGTCGAGCAATTGAGCGCCGGCCTGATCGCCGACAACACGAAGGTGTCGGTGCGGATGATCGTCGTTTCCGGCCTGGTGGCGGCTGTAGATAGCGGGCAGATCGTTCTGAACGTGGGCGCGAAGGCGGGCTTGAAGGTGGGCGATCAACTCTCGGTCGAGCGCGTGACTCGGGAAATCAAAGACCCGGCGACCGGCCAGGTGATCCGCCGTCTGACGAATCCCGTCGGCGTCATCCGCGTCACCGATGTGGACGATATTTCCGCGGTCGCCTCGCCCGTTTCCGGCGCGGGCTTCAAGGTGGGCGACTCAGTGAAGACCGTCACCCAATAGAAATCGCCGGGCGCCGATTTCCCATCGCGCCCGGCATTTTCATCTCATCTCTTATTCCATCGCCCCTTCCATAGGGAGCCCGACGTAGTTTTCCGCGAGCGTCTGCGATGCGGCGCGCGAACTCGTCACGTAATCGAGTTCCGCAAGCTGCCGCCGCTGATCGAACGCGTTGTCCGTGTCGAAAAGGTGCAGCATCGAAGTCATCCACCAGGAAAAGCGCTGCACTTTCCAAACGCGCCGCAGGCACGTCCTCGAATAGTTGTCGAGCATATCCTTTTTCCCCGAAGCGTAAAATTCCGCGAGCGCCCGCGCCAGCACACGGATATCCGCCACCGCCAGATTGAGTCCCTTTGCGCCCGTCGGCGGCACGATGTGCGCCGCATCGCCCGCGAGAAAAAGCCTTCCGTGCTGCATCGGCTCCACAACGAAACTACGCATCCCCGTCACGCCCTTCTGCAGGATCGGCCCCTCGGTGAGTTTCCACTTGCCATCCGTCGTCGCCAGCCGCTTGTGAAGCTCATCCCAGATGCGCTCGTCAGGCCACTTGTGGATATCCTCATCGGGCGCGCACTGCACGTAGAGCCGGCTGATCTCGGGCGATCGCATACTCAGCAGAGCGAAGCCGCGCTCGTGATACGCGTAAATGAGCTCATCGGAGGAAGGCGGCGCCTCCGCGAGTATCCCCAGCCACCCGAAAGGATAAATTCGGTCGTAGACGGTCAGCGCGCCTTCAGGCATCGAAGGCCGGCAAACTCCGTGGAAACCGTCGCAACCCGCGATGAAATCGCAGACCACTTCCTCCTCTTTGCCGCCCGCGCGGAAGCGGATTTTAGGATGCGCCTCGCGTCCACCGTCGCTGAAATCGTGCACCGTCACGCCCTTGGATTCGTAGAAAATCCGTCCGCCCGCCGCCAGCCGCGCGTCGACGAGATCGGCAACCACTTTGTTTTGCGGGTAGATAATCACCGAGCGCCCGGCCGCGAGTTCGTTGAAGTCGATGTGGTGCGTGGCTCCCCCAAAGCGCAGATAAATGCCGTGATGCACGAGCCCCTCGCGCTTCAGCCGCGCGCCTACGCCCGTTTCGTTCAGCAGATCGGCCGTGCCCTGTTCGAGCAGCCCGGCGCGCACGCGCTCCTCGACGTACTGCCGGCTGCGCGTCTCCACCACCACCGACTCGATTCCCTGCAAGTGAAGCAAATGTGAAAGCAGCAGTCCCGCAGGCCCTGCGCCGACGATTCCCACCTGTGTCCGCATCATGCCGCCGCCCATTCTATATTCATCTTGCAAAGTGGGGGGATCAAACTAGAATGCTGGCACGTTTGCCGTCGGTGCCCGCCGATTTGGGCGGCGGGGCCTGCAACTCGATGCGTGCCGTTTGAGCGATAGCATTGCGCCGCGGCTCGACGACCGTATGTTGGGGGAGGCTTGCAGTGGCCAAGAAGCCGGGATTCTATGGCTGGAAATTGGTCGCCGTGCTTTCCTCTCTTGATTTTCTGAACCTCGGCTTGCCGGTGTACGGCGGCACCGTGATCAATAGCTACATGCTGCGCGAGATTCCGATGAGCCGCAGCACGCTGGGCCTCGGGTTCACGCTACTGAATCTCTTTGTTGGATTGCCCGCGACGCTCGTTGCCATCTCGATTCTCAAGCGCGGAATTCGCGCCACGTACTTGATCGGGTCCGCGTTGATCTGCTTCGGCTCTTTGTTCCTCGCGTTTTTCGCGTCGAAGCCTTGGCACTTTCTGCTCGGTTTCGGCGTGATCAACGGTATCGGCGTGTGCTTTGGCGACATCGTTCCCGGCACGACGGCCGTCGCCCGCTGGTTCAAGCGTTACCGCGGCCGGGCCACTGGACTCGTGCTGAGCGGTTCCGGCATTTCCGGCTTCCTGGCCGCGCCATTCATGGACCGGCTGATTCGAGTGGGCGGCGGTAACTGGCGACTCGGCTGGGAGATCATCGCAGCCATCGCCATCGTCGGCGGAATCCTCGCGGCGGTTTTCATCAAGGAGCGCCCGGAAGATCTGGGGCAAATCCCCGACGGAAAGCCGGAAGAAGAAAATCCGCCGCAGCCGGCGCAGTCGCAAGCTACCCGCGAATCCCACCAGCTCATCACCAGGCATGTGTGGACCCCATCGGAGGCGTATCGCACGCGCGCGTACTGGCTGATCGTGATCGGCGGCCTGGCCGCGCAGTTTCCTTTCTTCTTTTTCACCGCGCACTGGATTCTCCATTTGCAGGGCGCGGGAATCTCGTCGAGCGACGCCGCCTTTGCGATGGGTCTGTTCACGATTTCCTGCATCGCCGGCCGGCTGATCGGCGGCTGGCTGATGGACACGATGACCGCGCGCTACGCCTTCATGATCGGGCTCTGCTGCTACGTGGTCGGCTCCTTCGCCGCGCTGAGGGTTGGGCCGGATTCGCTGATGATCGCCGATGCGGCGGCGGTTTTATACGGCCTGGCCATCGGCTGGACGTTCACCTGCATGACGACCTGCGTGGCCCACTTCTACGGCCCTGCCGCGTTCCCCAAGCTGACGGGAATGATGCTGTTGTTGACGTCCGGCGGCGCGTCGCCCGCGGGCCTCATCGGCGGCTGGATTTTCGACGTTTATGGCAGCTACGCGCGCGCGTTCGAACTCAACATTCTGGTTGCTGCCGTTGGTATCATCGCCATGGCTTTCGCAACGCTGCCGCGTCCCCGCGACGCACGTGTCGCCGTGGCGCAGGCTGCATAAATTTAGGTTGGCAGGGCGCATCTAGAGGAGACACCGAGTGCCGAAGAAACCTGAATTTTACGGATGGAACCTGGTCGCCGTTCTCTTCACCCTCGATTTCATCAACATGGGATTCCCGTACTACGGCGGCAGCGTGATCATCAACGATTTCATGATTCACGACATCACCATGAGCGGCAGCATGAGGGGATGGGGTTTCACGCTGCTCAACATTTTCGTGGGCCTGGCGGCGGTGGTGGCGGCGATCTCGATCGTGAAGATCGGACTGCGGGGGACGTTTGCACTGGGCTCGGCGATCATCTGTGCCGGAGCGCTCTACATGGCGCTGGCGGCGAAGACGCCGATCGAGTACTTGATCATGTTCGGCGTGGTGATGGGGACAGGGATCAGCTTCGCGACTCTGGTTCCCGCGTTCACGGCCGTGGCGCGCTGGTTCCGGAAATATCGCGGACGCGCGAATGGGATTGCGGTTTCGGCTTCGGGATTCGCCGGGCTGGCCGCGCCCTTGCTGGGCAAAGTGATCCGGGCGCACCACAATAACTGGCGGCTTGGATGGTTCATCGTGGCGGGTGCGGTCGTGCTGGCGGGTCTTCTGGCTCTGCTCTTTGTGCGGGAAAGTCCGGAATCGATGGGGCAGACGGTGGATGGAATACCGCCGGAACAGCAAAACCAGGCGACTCGCACCGATGCGCTGGCGACGAAACATCCGTGGACCACATCGCAGGCGTATGGGACGGGCGCATACTGGCTGATCGCCATCGCCGGGATCGTCTCGACATTTCCGTTTTTCCTGTTTGTGGCGCATTGGACGCGGCGTTTGATCGGAGTCGGATTCAAAGCCTCCGATGCGGAATTGGCTCTCGGCTTTCTGACGATCGGAACGTTGCTCGGACGCTGGCTCGGCGGGCTGCTGATGGACTACATCAACGCGCGCGTGGCGTTCGTGCTGGGATTGGTGGTGTACTTTGTCGCGTCGTACATGGCGATTGCGGCGATGCCGGGGGCGCTGTGGATGGCCTATCTTGCGGCGCTGCTCAACGGCGCAGCCTACGGCTGGGCGTTCACGTGCGTCGGCACGATGGTGGCGCACTACTACGGGCCGGCGGCGTTTCCGAAGCTGTATGGGACGATGACGCTGCTTATCTCGGTCTGCGCTTCGCCGGCCGGCGCAGTTGGCGGATGGGTTTTCGACCACTACAAGAGTTACACGCCGGCGTTCGAGTTGAACGCCGTGCTGGCGGCCCTGGGCATCCTTGCGATCGTGTTCGCGGCCATGCCGAAACCGCGCAGTGAGGCGGGCGCGCCGGTGTTGCAGCAGGAGGTGGCACGATGATTCGCCGCCGCGAGATTCTGAAATCATCTCTCGTCGGCTGCGGAGCTGCGCTTGCCGGCGGCTCGCTGGGCCGGCTACTCGCGGAATCAGCGGGCCCTGTGGTTGAAACAAATCTCGGTAAGTTACGCGGTGTTTCAACCGACGGCGTCTATTCCTTCAAGGGCATCCATTACGGCGCATCCACCGATGGCTCGATGCGTTTCATGCCTCCCGTGAAGCCCGAGGCGTGGACGGGAGTCCGCGACGCCATCAACCTCGGCCCGCTTGCGCCGCAAATCCTGTCGAGCGCGGCGGGCGGTTCGGACATTCGCAAGGCCATGGGCGATATCTTCGGCCCCGGCGAAATCAGCGAGGATTGCCTCGTCCTCAATGTGTGGACGCCGAGCCTGCATCGCGGCAAGCGCCCCGTGATGGTCTGGCTGCACGGCGGCGGCTTCACCGGCGGATCCGACGGAGCGCCCACCTATGACGGCACGAATCTCGCCCACAAGCGCGACGTGGTCGTCGTCGGGCTCAATCACCGGCTGAATGTGTTCGGCTATCTCTATCTCGCCGAGCTCGGCGGCGCGAGATATGCGGACTCCGGCAACGTCGGCATGCTCGACATTGTGCTCGCGCTCGAATGGGTGCGCGACAATATCGCGCACTTCGGCGGCGATCCCGCGAACGTCACGATCTTCGGCGAATCGGGCGGCGGCGCAAAAGTGAGCACGCTGATGGCGATGCCTCCGGCCAAAGGCCTGTTCCACAAGGCGATCGTCGAGAGCGGCTCGATGCTGAAAGCCACGTCGCGCGAAGACGCGAACAAGTCCGCCGAAAAATTCGTCGCGAAGCTCGGCATTACTCCCGATCACATCGACGATTTGCAAAAGCTGCCGATGGAAAAGCTGCTCGACGCGATGCGCTCGCTCACGGGGCCCAACTCAATCCGCCTCGGGCCCGTCGTCGACGGCCGCTCGCTGCCGCGCAATCCCTTCGACCCCGACGCGCCTGCGCAATCGGCGGACGTCCCGATGCTGATCGGCACCAACGGCACCGAATCCACGCTCTTGCTCGGCATGGGAGATCCCGCGCTTTTTTCGCTGAACGAAGCGGACATGCGCGCGCGCCTGAAGGCGTATCTTCACCTCGATGATGACGCGAAGCTCGACAGCATCATCGCGACCTACGAAAAAGACCGGCCCGGCGCCACTCCCAGCAACATCTATTTCGCCGTCACCACCGACCGCATGATGCGCATGAACGCCATCACGCAGGCCGAGCGCAAAGCCGCACAGGGCGCCGCGCCCGCCTACATGTACATCTTCGCCTGGCAGACGCCGATTCTCGACGGCCGCTTGCGTTCGCCCCACGGCATCGAGCTCGCTTTCGTCTTCGATAACACCGACAAAACCGTCGGACTGAATGGCAGCGCCCCGGACGTTGCGGTGCTTGCCGACAAGATGAGCGCGGCCTGGGCTGCCTTCGCGCACACAGGCAATCCCGGCACCAGCGCGCTGCCGCATTGGCCCGCCTATGACACGAAGTCTCGCGCCACCATGGTCTTCAACGACGACTGCAAGCTCGAGGATGATCCCGGCCGCGCCGAGCGCCTTGCTCTGAGCACGCTGCCGCCCGGCGGAATCATGTAGGTAGTCGCCGTTTGATGCGCCTTGGCGTTCGGGTTTCCTACAGTTGAATTTTCGAGAAGAAGTAGCTCCCCACGCCGAGCAGAATCCCGGTCACGATGATCACCACCATCAGATCGGTCGTCAGGCCGTACGCGAACACCTTGCTGCACGATCCGCGCAGCCCATCCACGCCATAACTCAGCGGATTCAGCCGTAGCCCGATCTGCAGCACCTTCGGCAGACCGGCCGTGGGAAAGATCGCGCCCGAGAAAAAGAAAATGGGCATGATCAGGAAGTTGATGATGAGCGGAAATCCCTGCATATCCTGAAGCACGGAGCCAAACACGGTCCCGATCCCAGCGAAGAGCAAAGAGATCATGAACATGAAAACGATCGCCAGGGGCAAATAAGGCGAGTTTACGATCCGAAATCCGGCGATCAGGCAAATCACGAAAACGACGATGCCCTGCGCCATGGCCACAAGCGCGCCGCCGAGCATCCTGCCAAACACGATCTCGATTCGCGAGACCGGCGCCACCAGCGTTTCCTTCAGGAACCCGAACTGCCGGTCCCAGATGATCTCGATTCCCGAAAACACGGCGTTGAAGAGAATCGCCATCGCGATGATTCCAGGCGAGAGAAAGTCGAGGTAATCTCCGCCGCCGGCCCGCGCGAACATCGCCTTGAATCCGAATCCCAACGCCACGAGAAACAATATCGGCTGCCCGAGCGAACCGATAATGCGCGCGGGCGAGCGGATGTACCGTTTCAGTTGCCTCACGCAGAGAATATAGATCGCTCTCATCGCCGCCCCCCGCCTCTCCACGCTCGTCCCATCATTCTCATGCGATCGGTCGCGTTCGCCTCTTCTGCGCGAATGGCGTGGCCCGTGAGCGCGATGAACGCATCCTCGAGGGTCGCGCTCGCCGTCTTTTCTTTCAGTGCGGTTGGCGTGCCCTGCGCCACAATGTTCCCGTGATCGATCACGGCTACGTCGTTCGCCACCCGGTCGGCCTCTTCCATATAGTGCGTCGTGAAAAATACCGTCACGTTCTCGTCCTTGCTTAGCTGCTGGATGTAGCCCCAGATGTGATTGCGCGTTTGCGGATCGAGCCCCACCGTCGGCTCGTCGAGAAAAAGAATTCGCGGCTTGTGCAGCAGCGCGCGCGCCACTTCCAGCCGCCGCTTCATCCCGCCCGAAAACTCTTTCACGAAGTTTTTCTTCCGGTCGCCGAGCCCCACGAAATCGATCAGCATGTCGATGCGTTTTTTCCGTTCGCCGCCCGGCACGCCGTAAAGAATTCCGTGCAGATCGAGGTTTTCATACGCCGTCAGCTCGTCGTCGAGGCTCGGGTCCTGGAAGACGATTCCAAACGATCGCCGCACCTGCTTCTGCTCGCGCGTCGGATCGTGCCCGTTCACCAGTATCTTGCCGCTCGTCGGATCGAGCACCGTCGTCAGCATCTTGATCGTCGTGGTTTTCCCCGCGCCGTTCGGCCCGAGAAATCCGAAAATCTTTCCCTCGGGCACCGTGAACGAGATATGGTTCACGGCGCAGAATTCCCCATAGTTCTTCACGAGGTCGTGCACTGAAATCATCTCGTTCATTCGTGTTTTCCCATGGCCTGAATTGGCCCACCCGGAGGCGACACAGAATACGATGTATCCACATGCGCGGGCAATTGGTTATAACGCCCAGCCGAAGCCGAAAGTTACGCGCGAATTTAATCGTACTTTTCTCTTGCATTCCTCTCGATTCAGGCTCGTTCAGGCCCGTTCAGGCCGTACTTTTCGTCAGTGCTGGCCCTGCCACGCCCATCGTCATTCTGAGGCCGCCTTATGGCCGAAGAATCTCTCTTCGGCTTAGGCGACGCCGGTGCAATCACAATCGGCGCCCGAAAGAGCGTGGACATTTCGCCGCCCGGCTATATATTCACCCGAGGATTCTTGGCACAATTCTCAGGGGAGGCCCGCAGCAGTGACCACCGTGCGAGAAGCGACCTACGAAGTGCTCCGCGATCTCGGGATGACCACGATCTTCGGCAATCCCGGCTCGAGCGAGCTGCCCTTTCTCAAGGACATGCCCCCCGATTTCCACTATGTTCTCGGCTTGCACGAGCGCGTCGCCGCCGGCATGGCTCTCGGCTACGCCATGGCGCGCAACGAAGCCGCCTTCGTGAACCTGCACTCGATCGCCAGCGCCGGCAACGGCCTTTCCGCTCTCATCGACGCGTACCTCTGCGAGGCTCCACTCGTGGTCACCACCGGTCAGCAGGACCGCCGCCAGATTCTCGCCGAGCCTTTTCTCGTCAGCCGCGCGGTCGAGGTCGTGAAGCCATACGTGAAATGGGCCTACGAGCCGCTGCGCCCGGAAGACGTTCCCGCAGCCATCGCGCGCGCCTATCACCTCGCGATGCTGCCGCCGCGCGGCCCGGTTTTTCTCTCGATCCCGATGGACGATTGGAACAAGCCCTGCCAGCCGGTCATCGCGCGCAAGGTGAGTCAATCCGTCTCGCCCGATCCGGCGCTCCTCGATGAAGTCGTCCGCGCGATTGACGCGAGCCGCAACCTCGCGCTCGTCACCGGCTCGCAGATCGAGCAGGACGGCGCGTTTCACGATGTCGTCGCGCTCGCGGAACGCCTCAACGCCGACGTATACGCCGAGCCCATCGCGCCACGCTGGGCGTTTCCGCGCAGTCATCGCCTGTTTCGCGGCGGCCTGCTGCCCGCGCAGAAGCCGCTCGCGGACCAGCTCGCTGGCTACGACACGGTCATCGTCCTCGGCGCGCCCGTCTTCTTGTATTACGCCTACGTTCCCGGCGATCCGATCGCACCCGGCACGAAGCTTTTCCAGATCACGAATTCGCCACGCGACGCCTCGGCCGCGCTTGCCGGAACCAGCATCGTCGGCAACATCTCGGTCGCCGCGAAATATCTCGCGCAGCGTGTGAAGCCCGTGGAGCGAAGCGTCGTTCCGTGCCTGAAGCCTCCCGACCCGCCCGCCGGTTATCCGATCACCACGGCATATCTTTTCAGCATGCTCAATAAGCTGCTGCCGCGCGACGCCATCCTCTCCGAGGAATGCCCGTCATCGAAAGGCGATCTCGACCGTTACATCCAGCTTGACGAGCCCGGCTCGTTCTATTCCGTTCGCAGCGGCATTCTCGGCTTCGGCCTGCCCGCCGCCGTCGGACTGCAACTCGCGCATCCGAATCGCCGGGTCGTTTGCCCCGTCGGCGACGGCTCCGCGCAGTATTCGATCCAGGCGCTGTGGTCGGCCGTGCAGCAGAAAGCGCCGGTGGTTTTTCTCGTCGTCCGCAATGGAAATTATTCGGCGCTGAAAGGCTTCCGCGATTTCACGCAGGTCGGCAAAAATGTTCCGGGAATCGACATCCCCGGAATCGACGCCGTGAAAATCGCGCAGGGCTACGACATGGCGGCGCGCGAAGTCGACCGCCCCGAAGATCTCGAGCCAGCCCTGAAAGCCGCGCTCGTCTCAAAGGAACCCAGCCTCGTCAGCGTGAATGTCGCCCAGGGCGGCCAAAAAACAATGGGTATGGACCAGTCCGTAAACCCGCCCAACTACGGATAAGTCTCCGTGCCCTCTGTGTTCCTCAGCGCTCTCTGTGTTAAAGCATTCGACTTGCCGGGAACGAATCGGAGGCGATACCGACGATTCAGCTCAAGCCTTCGCGCTGGAAGCCTTCTGCTTCTCCAGCTCTTCCATCGCGATATGAAACCCCGTGTTCGCGACGGGCACGCCCGCGTAAATCGCCGCCTGCAGCAGCAGCTCCTTCAAATCGCACGGCTCAAAGCCATGCTCGAGCGCCGCATGGACGTGCATCCGAAACTCTTCCCAGCGCCCCAGCGAAGCCATCATCGCCAGCACCAGCAGGCGCCGCGTCCGTTTGTCGAGCCCCGGCCGTGTCCAGATCGTGCCCCACGCGTAGCGCGCGATCAGCTCTTGAAACTCTCGACTGAAATCGGTAGTCGTCGCGATCGAACGATCCACGTGCCCATTGCCCAGCACCGCCCGCCGCATGGCGAAGCCTTCGTCGATCGGATCGGTGTAGTTGCCTGGAGCGGCGTTGGGCTGCAGCAGATCGTAAATTGCCGCCGTGAAGGATCGCGGCCGCTCCACATTCGAAAGGTGCGCCGCGGGCAGATGCAGCACGCGCGCCCCCGAAATCCCGCGCGCCAGGATTTCGCCGTGCCCCATCCACGGCGTCGACACGTCGCGGTCTCCCACGATCACCAGCGTTGGCACGCGAATCTTCGCGAGCAGCGCCGTATGATCCATGTCGCGAATCGCCGCGCAGCAGCCCGCATACCCCGCGGGATCGGTCCCCAGAATCACCGCGCGAATCGAGCTCGCATAGACGTTGCCTTCCGCCAGCGCCTCGGGCGAAAAGAATCGCTGCATCGCGCCGTCGGCAATCGCGGCCATCCCGCCTTCGAGCACCATGCGCCGCCGCTCATCCCAGAATGATTTCGGTCCGATACGTGAGGAAGTATTCGCTAGAATCAGCCCCACAAGCCGGTCGCCGGCGCTGGCGCCGAGCCACTGCCCGATCATCCCCCCGAGCGACACCCCGCAAAACGCGAATTTCGAAATCCCCAGCGCATCGACAAGCCCGAGAGCGTCCCTCCCCAACTGCTCGATCGAATAATCTCCCGTTGGCGCATCGGAAGCGCCATGCCCACGCGTGTCGTACCTCAGCACCTGAAAATGTTGTAGCAGGTCGGGCACCTGCTGCGCCCAGAGGCTCATGTCGCATCCGATGGAATGCGAAAGGACGATCACCGGCCGCCCGGCATTGCCTTCGAGCCGGTAGAAAATCCGCGTATTGTCGATCGTCGCGAATGGCATTGTCTTTAGAAGGCGTTCGGCAAATGTTCTTTAGGGGGTCGGAGCTTCAGCTCCGACATTGAAGCGAAGCGGAGGCGGGCTTTAGCCCCTGAAGACACTCTTCGCTTCCACCGTGAACATTTGCGGCACACCGTGAGCAAGTCTAGCGCTTCCTCGGTTTTGAATCCTCGCGCCCTTCGCTCACGAGCAGCCGCTTCCGTAGCTCTTCCGCGGCGCCCAGATACTTTTCCGGCGTTTCGAGATCGCGGAGCGCCCTGCTCCCGAGAGAGCGCGCTACCTCCGGAATCTCGCCGAGCACTTCCTTCAGGGTGCGGCCTTCTTCTTCGCTTCGCCGCGCTGCCTCGCCCACAATTTCCTGCGCCGCGTCTCGGCCCAGCTTCACCGCCAGCAGCATCGCCGCCTTCTCCGCGAACACGCTTCCGCCTGTGGCCTCGATGTTCGCGCGCATCTGTTCGGCGTCTACCTCGAGTCCACCGGCCGCCTCGGCCATCGACGCGATCGCCAGCCCGGTGGACTGAATCACGCCCGCCACCGTCGGCCACTCCGCCTGCCAGCCTCCCACGCCGCGCTCGTGCTCCTGCACCATGCCCGCGAGAAACGCCGCCACCAGCCCCGGCACGCGATTCGCCGCCGCCAGCGTCAACGCCGACGCAATCGGGTTGCGCTTTTGCGGCATCGTCGAAGATCCGCCGCGTCCTTCGCCTTCCGGTTCGGCCGCTTCGCCGACCTCGCCCTGCATCAGCAGGCTGATATCGCGCGCCATTTTCCCTAGCGTGCCGGTCAGCACGCCGCACGCCGCCACCAGCGCCGCCAGCCGGTCGCGATGCGCGTGCCACGGCGCATCGGGAAATCCGAGGCCCAGTTCCTTCGCCATCGCGCGCCCCACGTCGAAGCCCTTGTCGCCCAGCGCCGCCAGCGTTCCGCTCGCGCCGCCGAACTGCAAAATCAGCGCGTCCTGAAACGCGTCGTCGAGCCACAGCCGGCCTCGCCGAATTGCCGCCAGCCAGCCCGCCGCCTTCAGTCCAAACGTCACGGGCGGCGCCGCCTGCAAAAGCGTTCGCCCCAGCATCACCGTGTTTCGATGTTGATCGGAGAGGCGCTGCAGCGCCGCTTCCAGGCGGGAAAGATCGGCCACGAAAATTGGCTGCGCGCGCTTCAGCAACAACATCAAGCCCGTGTCGGCCACGTCCTGGCTCGTCGCGCCCCAATGCACCCAACGCGCGGCCTCCGCATCCTTCGCGGCCACTTTCGCCGTCAGCGCTTTCGATACCGGTATGCCCGGGGTGCCACCGCGCAGCGTTTGGCGCGCAATCGCCGCCGCGTCGAAATTGCCGGCCTTCGCCGCCGCTTGAATCGCATCCGCCGCGTCCGCCGGCACGATGCCGAGGCGCGCTTCCGCCCGCGCCAGCGCTACCTCGAAATCCAGCATCGCCTGCAGAAGGGAATCGTCGGAGAACAAATCGGCCAGCGGACCCGTGGTTGCCAGACTATCGATTAGCCGCGCCGGCACGCAGTTCCTCTTTCTCGCGCGAAGCGCCCGCGCATCTCATCTCACGCGTCGAAGAAAACAGTTTCGTTCTCGCCGCTCAGGCGGATATCGAACCGCCACGCGCCCGGCTGATTCGCCACCGGCTGAGCCATCAGAGTCTCGCGCCGCTCTTTCGGGACGAGCGCCAGCACCGGATCCTTCTCGTTCGCCGGGTCGCCGGCAAAATAGATTCGCGTCGGCAGCCGCCGCAAAATCCCGCGCGCGAGCACCGAAACCGCCAGGTGAGGCGCTTGCATCATGCCATTCGGTCCCGGCACGTGCCCTGGCTTGATCGTCTCGAACACGCACACCCCATTTTCGTCCGTCGCCTGCCGCCCAAATCCCAGAAAATCCGGATCGACCGGCTTGTCCTGCGTGTCGTCGGGATGGTTGTACTTCCCGTCCGCGTTCGCCTGCCAGATTTCGATCAGCGCCTCGTCCACACCCTGTCCTTCGCCGTCGAACATCGCGCACATCAGTTTCACGCGTTCGCCCGCCGTGTTGGGTCCGACAATGTGCTCCACGGAATGCCCGCCAGCGAGGCTGATCGCGAAGTACGGCCCCACGGTCTGCCACGGCGTCGGTATCAGTTCGATATCCATTTGATTTGCCGCTATTTCGTCTCGAAGGGCGTCGCTTCGCGCCCGCGCAATACGATGTCGAATCGAAACCCGAGCGCCCAATCCGGCTGCGTCAGGTCGATTTCGAATTTCGAAATTAGCCTCTGCCGCGCTTTGTCGTCTGGCAGCGAATTCATGATTGGATCGAAAGGGAAGAGCGGATCGCCCGGGAAATACATCTGCGTCACCAGGCGCGTCGCGAACGCCGTCCCGAAAAGCGAAAAATGAATGTGCGCCGGCCGCCACGCGTTCGGATGATTGCCCCACGGATACGGCCCCGGCCTGATCGTCGTGAAGCGGTAGTTGCCCTGCGCGTCGGTCAGCGTCCGCCCGGCGCCCGTGAAATTCGGATCGAGCGGCGCGGGATGCTCGTCCGATTTATGCCGGTAGCGTCCCGCGGCGTTGCACTGCCAGATCTCGATCAGCGTATGCGGCACGGGACGCCCGTTGTCATCGACCACGCGCCCGGTCACGATAATGCGCTCGCCGATCGGCTCCCCCTCGCCTTGCCGCGTCAGATCGTTGTCCGTTTCCTGGATGTCGCCGTGCCCGTAGACCGGCCCGGTCACCTCGGAAAGCGTGTGCGGCAGCAGAATCAGCGCATTGCGCGGGCTGCGCAGCAGCGTCGAGCGATACGCCGGATAGAGCAGCGGCGGCTGCGTGCCCTCCGGATATCGCCGGTACGGCGCAACCACGACAGGCGCGCTTGCCCGTTCGATCGAACTCTGTGGTTTGGAAGTAATAGCCGCCCCCAGACGACGCCAGCGCCAGTATACACAACTCCGCTGGAGCGCATGCCATCGGGGGTTTCGCGTAAATCTCGAAGAGGAGAAATCAGCTCGTAAGGGCCTTGCGCATTCGCTCGTACGTGGTCGAAAGCTCTTCCGGCTCAACGCGCGTTTCGCCCACCACGGTCATGAAATTCGCGTCGCCCGACCATCGCGCCAGCACGTGCAAATGAAGGTGCCCGGTGATGCCGGCGCCGGCCGCGCGTCCCAGGTTCATGCCCAGATTGAAACCTTCGGGGCGATACGTCCGGCCGAGCGCCGTCTGCACCCGCTGCGCCAGATGCATCATCTCCGCAAGCGTCTCCGCATCGACGGCCGCGAAGTCCGCAATGTGGGCGTAGGGCACCACCATCACGTGCCCCGACGTATACGGATAGCGGTTGAGGATAATGAAGTTCTTCTCGCCCCGCAGGACGATCAGCGTTTCCGAGTCGTTTTTCGCCGCCAGTGCGTCGCAGAAAACGCAGCGGTCATCCTTCGACGCATTGGCGATATACCGGTACCGCCACGGCGTCCAAAGATAGTCCATCCGCCTTAGTCTCGCGCCGGCTCGGACGAACCCGCGCCGCCGCCCGCCACCTGCGGATTGTTGACGTGGTCCTTCAGTTCCTTGCTGGGCTTGAAATAGGGGATCTTCTTCGGCGGCACTTCCACTTTCGCCCCGGTCTTCGGATTCCGGCCCGTGCGTCCGCGCCGCTGCCGCGTGCGAAAGCTTCCGAACCCGCGAATCTCGATCTTATCGTCGCCTTGCAGGGCGGTGATGATGCTCTCGAAGATCGTCTCCACCACCGCTTCCGATTCCTTCCGCGGCAGTTCCGTCACCCGCGTAACTTCTTCAACGAGATCGGCTTTCGTCACCGTGCTATGGTCTTTGTTGTCGCGCTCTCCCGGACCTTCTGCCATCTGTTGAACAGCCTCCTCTCGGCATTCGTGCGTGGCCGTTTGCGCGCCGGGTGGGGTCGCCGCACAATCCCTGCATATCACCAAATGAGTACGACGTAAATGACTTTACTTTCGGAAACGCCCTTGTGAGCCTTTTGAGGGCCCGCTCCCTGGCTTGCAAAAAACGCGGCCGCGCCGGCCCGGATAGCCGCCTAGGACGACGACTGGCGCTTGGCCATAATCGCGTCGCCGATCGTCGCATTCGGCGACGACTTCGACGACCGGAATGTTTCCATCTCCTGCCGCTCCACCTGTTTCTGCGCCGCGCGATAACTCAGGCTGATCTTTCGCTGTTCCGGTTCCAGCCGCAGGACTTTGAACTCGTACGTCTGCCCAGGCGAAAGCACAGCGTTCACGCGTTCGGCGCGCGAGCCTTTCACTTTGCCATCGCGGTTGTCTCGACTGTCGCGGTCGCCTTTCGGGCGCCGTTCCTCGACCTCCGAAACGTGGCACAGCCCCTCGATGCCCTCGGCCAACTCCACGAATGCCCCAAAATCCGTCGTCCGCGCCACCTTGCCCTTAAGCACTTCGCCGATCTTGTGCTCCGCGAACCAGTTCGCCCAGATGTCGTTCACCTGCTTGATGCCCAGCGAGAGCCGCCGGTTCTGCGAATCCACCTTCAGCACGCGCGCTTCGATCTTGTCGCCCTTCTTGAATTTCTCACTCGGATGTTTGATGCGCTCGGTCCAGCTCACGTCACTGATGTGGATCAGCCCTTCCATGCCCTCTTCGATTTCGACGAACGCTCCGAAATCCGCCAAATTCCGCACTCGCCCGCTCACGAGCGAGCCCACCGGATACTTCTCGGCCGCCTGTTCCCACGGATCGGGCAGCGTCTGCTTCAGTCCGAGCGAAATCCGCCGCTGGTCCGTCTTCACCTCAAGCACCACCACTTCCACCTCGTCGCCCACCTTCACGATTTTCGAAGGGTGCTTCACGTGTTTCGACCAGCTCATTTCGCTCACGTGCACGAGCCCTTCCACGCCCGGCTCGATCTGCACGAATGCGCCGTAGTCCGTCACGCCCACAATCTTTCCCTGCAGCCGCATTCCGGTCGGGAACCGCTCCGGCACCGTCGCCCACGGATCAGGCAGCAGTTGCTTCCGCCCCAGCGAAATCCGCTGCTTTTCCTTATCGAATTTTAGGATTTGGACCTGAATCTCGTCGCCCGGCTTCACGATCGACGAAGGATGCGGCACGCGGCCCCATACCAAATCACTGACGTGTAAGAGTCCGTCCATTCCGCCCAGGTCGACAAATACCCCGTAGTCCGTCACGTTTTTCACGTGCCCGTTCACGATCGCGCCTTCGGAAAGCGTCGACGCCAGCGCGTCCCGCTTGGCCTTCTGCTCTTCTTCCAAAATCGCGCGCCGGCTTACCACCACGTTCCCGCGCTTGCGGTTCAGCTTCAGCACGCGCACTTCGATCTCGCGGTCTTTCCAGCCCTCAAGGTCGTGCACCGGCCTCAGCTCGATCTGCGATGCGGGCAGAAACGCGCGCACCCCGATATCCACCACCAGCCCGCCCTTGATCCGCTCCAGGATTTTTCCGTTGACGTTCGTGTGCTCGCGATATGATTTCTCGATCCGCTCCCACACGCGCCGTCGGTGCGCCCGCACATGCGACAGCAGCACGTAGCCGTCCTTCTGCTCGTGCAGCCGCTCCACTTCGATCGTCTGCCCTGCGCCGAATTCGATCGGCGCGCCCGAATCCAAAAATTCCTGCGCGGGAACCAGACCTTCGAACTTCCCGCCCACATCCACCACCACGCCCGCTTCCGTCACCGCCAGCACCCGACCGTCGAAGATTTCGCCCTCCGCCGCCACAGGCTCCGGCGCGGAAAACTGGTCCATCAGCTGGTCCATTGTTTCGAGCGTTTCGGCCTGCTCTGGCTCCGCCGCAGCCGGCTCCGTTGCTCCTGGCGCTGCCTCGGGCGTCTCCGCCACCGCTTCGCTGGCATCCGCCTCTTCCGCGTCATCCACCATGGACGTTCGTTCGCGCGCCGGCGCCACACCCGTAGCGGCTCCTCCGCCATCCTGCGGGCTCGCACTCATGGGTATTGACGCACCGGTTACGTTCTCAGCCATGGGTTCAGCTGGTGCGCCGTCGATAGCAGATGGTTGTAGGTTCGGGTCGTTTTCGGGTGACATGCGGAGCGGCCTCCGTAAGGCTTCCTGCCCTGCTTACCGAGGGTACGGCCTCGGTTACTCCACCCTGATTGGGGGCTAGAGCATGAAGGGGATAAAGCGACCAAACTCCCGGCGCTTCACCGACTGAAATGATACGCGTCCGATTTGTGCCTTGTCAATCAAACCCGCCGTCAAATCCGTGTAATTCAGCCGCGTTCGTGAGGGGGCTTCATGGACCGGTTCGCAGGTTTTTCTACGAGCAACCAGATCAACTCAGCGCGGATTCAGCTTCGGGGATCGTCGCGTAAGTATCGAACAGGGAATCGACGCCCACGATTTGCAGCACGTTTCGCACGCGGTGATTCAATCCGACGAACGCCAGCTTCCGCCCGCCTTTGGTGCACGAGACGTACACGCGCACGAGCGCGCCCACGGCCATCGAATCGACCGAAGGCACCTCCGTCAGGTCAATCACCAGCGCGCGCGCCGTCGCGGCGTTCACCGCTTCCTGCAACGCAGATGACGTCGCATGCGTGATCGCGCCTTTCACGCTGAGGATGTGGACACCCGCGTTTGTCCCCGCACGCCCCGCAATCTGAAATGTCCCGGTTGACATGCGCGGCATTCTAGCCTGTTCCGCATCCGAAAGCGAGAAGCCGAAGTTCAGGGCGGTGGTGTCATTCGGCGCTTGGGTTCTCCGTGTACTCTGTGCCTCCTCTATGATCTCTGCGTTTAGGTAAACGCTCAAATCCACTCCGGTCAGCCTCGCAGGATGCCCGCGCACGCCGCGCTGCCGCAATCACCGCCTCGTAGGGTATAATCCGGCCCTCATTTTGCCCGAGGAGACTCACCGTGGCCGAGTGGCATTACGCGCAAGCCGATCCTTCCGATGAACTGGCTCAGCTCTCCCTTTATTCCATGAAGAAGCATCAGGACGGCCGCGAGATCGAGTTCCGCATCACCGTGCGCGAATATGCGGTGAAGCCCGCTGGCCAGCATGCGCGTTTTTTCGCCGAAGCGGATAAACACGTCAATCAGAAGCTCGCCGCAATCCTGCCCCACGGTTGGGGCCATTCGGCGCTCGAAGCGTTGTCGGATTGCATGCGCATGATCCATCAATTCCCGTACGAGGAATAGCGCCCGGAGACCCTCATCATGAAATTCGCAAAAAAACAGATCGAGCCGGGAATCGTCATCATCGAAATGACGGGCCGCTTCGTCATGGGCCCCGATTGCCAGCAGGTCGACCGCGAAATCGACGCGCACCTCCTGCGCGACGAAAAGAGCTTCATCTTCGATCTCTCCGCCGTCGATCACGTCGATAGCGCCGCCGTCGGCCAAATCGTAAGAAGCTACTCGAAGCTGAGAAAGTCGGGCGGCACTCTGCGCCTTGCAGGCGTGAAAGGGATGGTTGACGGCGTGCTCAAACTCACGCAGGTCCACAAGGTGATCGAAATCTTCCCCACGGCGCAGGACGCCGCGAAGGACTTCCCCCAGCATCAGTAGCGCTCGGCTCTCGCAGGAATTCTTTCGTTCGTAAATACCCGCGCCTTATCTATACTGTGCCAACTCTAGTTGACGGGGACCTATGGCGATTGAGTCTGGCAAGCACTTAGGCCCTTATGAAATCCTTGCTCCCCTTGGCGCTGGCGGGATGGGCGAAGTCTACCGCGCGCGGGATTCCAAACTCGGGCGCGACGTCGCGCTGAAAGTCTTGCCCGACCCGTTCGCGCACGATGCTGAACGCATGGCCCGCTTCCAGCGCGAAGCGAAATTTCTCGCTTCGCTCAATCATTCCAATATCGCTTCGATCTATGGCTTCGAAGATTCCGGCGCCACGCGCGCTCTCGTGATGGAGCTCGTCGAAGGGCCCACTCTCGCCGACCGGCTCAAATCCGGCCCGCTACCGGTGGATGATGCCCTGCTGATCGCGCGGCAGATGTGCGACGCGCTGGAATACGCGCACGAGCACGGCATCGTCCATCGCGATCTGAAACCAGCCAACATCAAAGTAACGCGCGACGACACGGTGAAGATTCTCGACTTCGGCCTCGCCAAGGCAATCGAAGGCGACGCCGCGTCGGCCGATATCGCCAATTCGCCCACGATCAGCCGCATGGCCACCCAGGCGGGCGTGCTGCTCGGCACCGCCGCCTACATGAGCCCCGAGCAGGCGAAAGGCAAAGTCGTCGATCGCCGCGCCGACATCTGGGCCTTCGGCTGCGTCCTCTACGAAATGCTGACGGGCAAGATGGCCTTCGGCGGCGAAGTCGTAACAGAAACCTTGGCCGCTATATTGAAGAACGATCCCGATTGGTCGCAGCTTCCCGCGGCCACGCCGATGCGCATTCGCGTCCTTTTGCAGCGCTGCCTGCAGAAAGATCCCAAGCAGCGCCTACGCGATATCGGCGACGCCCGCATCTCTCTCGACGAAGTAATTGCCGGAGCGCCTGACAACGCCGCATCGCCCCCGGGCGCGGCCGCCACCAAGGGATCGCGCTGGACGTGGCTCGTCTCCGGGATCGCGGTCCTCTTCATTCTCGCCACGGCCCTCTTGGCGTTTCTCTATTTTCGTCGGAGCCGCAACCCGGCCCCCGTTCAAGCGGTGCGCTTCGAAGTTCCACTGCCGGAGAAAACCTCGTTCACCGGCGGCGGGCCCAGCGTTTCACCCGATGGGCGCAAGCTGGCGTTCATCGCTGCGGGTGCAGACGGGCGGAGCCGCCTGTGGGTCCGGTCGCTCGATACGGTCGAAGTCAAGCCCCTCGAAGGCACCGAAGGCGCAAACGGTTGGCCGTTTTGGTCGCCAGACAGCAGCTCCGTTGCCTTTGTGGCCGGGGGCAAGCTCATGAAAATCGACATTTCCGGCGGGCCTCCCCAATCCTTGTGCGACGTTTCCTCCATCGTTTTTAGCGGCTTCTGGAAGCCGGATCATCAGATTATTTTTTCCGTTCTCGGACAACTCCTGCAAGTGCCCGACTTTGGCGGCACACCCTCGCCGGTCGGCTCAACCACCGCTGGTTTTCCGTCCTTATTGCCGGATGGCCGGCACTTTCTCTATTCGATCGGTCCCCCGGGGACGCCAAAAGCTGGAATCTACGTCGGCGCTCTGGATTCGAAGCCGGGAGAACTTCCGAACGACAAGCTCTCAAATGAGTCGTCCGAAGCGATCTATGTGCCTTCCCCGGACTCGGCGCTCGGTTATGTCCTATTCCTGCGCCCGGCCTCGGAAAACGCGTCATCAGGCACCTTGATGGCGATCCCATTTGACTCCCAGCGCCTGAAAGTCATCGGCGAACCCGTTCCCGTTGCCGAGGGAGTTTCAAGCTTTTCAGCCTCTCCCACCGGCGTTCTAGTCTACTTCGGCGGAAACTCGACCGTGACAGGGCCAAGCAGGGGCAACGTGCAAGGCCAATTAACCTGGTTCGACAGAACCGGCAAGCAACTAGGGGTGATCGGGGATCCAGGGCTGTATCGAACGCTTGCGATTTCGCCTGATGGGAAACGAGTTGCCTTCGAGCGTGCCGATCCCCAAAACTTCTCCAATCGAAATATCTGGCTGTACGACTTGGCGCGAGGCGTCACCACGCGTTTCACGTTTGATTCGGGCTGGGACGCCAACCCCGTCTGGTCCCCGGACGGCAGCCACATCGCATTCGCGAGTTTGAGAGGCGCGACCTTTGACATATACCAGAAGACTTCGAACCTTGCTGGCGAGGACGAGCTTCTGTTCAAATCCGATACCCAAAAGCTTACGAGTAGCTGGTCGCCCGACGGGCGCTTCCTCCTCTTCTACAACGCCGTTGGCACCACTCACGTCTGGGTCCTTCCGCTCGCCGACGGGCAGGCGGATGGCAAACCTTTCCCCCTGGAGCAATCGAACTTCGCACAGGCGGTCGGCCGTTTTTCTCCGGACGGCCGCTGGATCGCCTACCAGTCCAACGAATCCGGCAAAGACGAAATCTACGTACGGCCGTTCGACGCCGCGCCTTCCTCGGCGACTGGTGCGCAGATCACCGGCAAGTGGATGGTTTCCAAAGACGGTGGAGGAACTCCTCTCTGGCGCCGCGATGGCAAAGAGCTCTTCTATCTCTCGCCGAACGGAATGGCGATGGCCGTGGACGTCAATACGACAGGCATCTTCCAGGCGGGAATTCCCAAGCCCCTTTTCAAGGTGCCCTCCGGCTTGCTCTATTGGGATGTCACGGCCGACGGCAAGCGGTTTCTGATGCCGGCGCCCTCGGCGTCAAGTGCAGGCGCGCCGTTTACGGTCGTGCTCAACTGGCAGGCAGCGCTCAAGAAATAAAGGCTGCGGCGGAGGGTTTCGACCATAATCTCTCCGCCACAGCGTGACCGTCCATCCTCGAGTTGCCTTCCGTCAATCCACTGTAATGCGCGTGCCGGCCGTTGTCCCTTTCACCTCCGCGATCGGCGTTCCCGTGCCGTATACATCGGTGCCGTCGAACAGCTTGAAATCGAAGTTGCCTTTGTAGGTTTTGCCGTTCGCCGCGACCGTATCCGTCTCATCCACGGTGAAGACGTTCGCAACGCTGCCGTCCGGGGCGAACATCAGGCCGATATGGTGCAGCTTGACGTTGCCGTGGCCGAGATCTTTCCAGACTCCGAAACAGATATTCCCACCGTCGGGCGCCAGAAACGCGTTTTCGAATTCCGTTCCGTCCCCGTGCCAGGTCTTATAGGACTCGAGGAACGGGAAGGGCGGTGTTGCAGGCGCTGGCGGAGGGAAATTGTAATCGTACGTTGCGGTGTAGTTCAGATGCCACAAACCCACGATGCTGACGGGCTCGTTTGGTCCTCCCGCGTCCTGGTTCGACGAGTCATCCGCATGGGGGCTCACGTAGGCGAGGGCTCCTGCGTAAGGAACTGCGCAGCCGGCGGCTTTGACGCCGGAAGCGGTGAACAGAAGCCCCAACCCTACCAATACAACAAGAGCGGATAGCCGCCCGTTCCGAAGCACTGCGATGCTGCTGACCTGCTTCGCTTTCATTCCAGTTCTCCTCTCGTCTTGTTTCTGGGCCGCGCGTCTCGCTCATCTCCACGAGTCCGCATAGTGCCTTTGCCCTATCAAGCGAGAAAACGCCGCAAATCGGCTCACGAGATTGAAGATTTTTTCCACGGGAGTGCGCCGAATAGAGGCATCTTCATCGGGTAGCCGGGCAGATTGACTTTATCTGGTCCGGGAGGATACCTTCTGGTCAATGAATCGTGGCTCCTTGTCGGCGGGAGGGCGTGTGTCCGTGGCTTCCTCTGTCCGAATTAGCAAGCTGCTTGCCGAGTGGGGCCAAGGCGACGAGAAAGCGCGCGATGAGCTGATACCCGTGGTTTACGACGAGTTGCGCCGCCTGGCGCGCCGCCGTCTCCGGCAGGAGCGTCCCGACCACACCCTGCAGAGCGCCGCCTTGGTCAACGAGGCCTATCTGCGCCTGGCTCGCCAGAACGTGCCTCAATGGCAAAACCGCGCTCACTTCTTCGGCGTGGCCGCCCAATTGATGCGTCACATTTTGGTCGATCATGCCCGCAATCGCCTCGCCGCCAAGCGCGGCGCCGGCGCTCCTCGCCTCTCTCTGGAACCCGAACTCGCCCCGGCCCCCGCGCGGGAGCCAGGTATCGATCTCGTCGCACTCGATGACGCCCTCGGCAAGCTGGCCGCGTTGGACGCGCAGCAGGTTCGCCTGATCGAGCTGAGATTTTTCGGAGGCCTTTCCATCGAGGAGACCGCCGTCGTCCTGGGCGTTTCACCGGCCACCGTGAAGCGCGAATGGGTGACGGCCCGCGCGTGGCTGCGTCGCGAGCTGAAAAAGGAAACCAGCACGTGACGCCTGAGCGCTGGCGGGAAATCAAGAAAGTGCTCGCCGCAGCGCTTGAAAAGACGCCGCCGGAGCGAGCCGCGTACCTCGATCGAGATTGCGCCGATCCTTCGTTGCGTCGCGAAGTGGAATCGCTCATCCTTGCGCACGAGCAGGGCGACACCTCCTTCATGGACCACGCGGTTCCGGAATCGAAAAGTAACGAAGTGCTGAAAAGCGGCGCCAGGCTGGGGCCCTACGAAATCCTCGGGCGCATCGGCGCCGGAGGCATGGGCGAAGTGTATCAGGCGCGGGATTCGCGGCTGAATCGCATCGTCGCAATCAAGGTTCTCCCGCCGCGTTTCGCCGAGAGCTTGGAATCGCGCGACCGTTTCGAGCGTGAGGCGCGCACCATCGGCGGCTTGAATCATCCCCACATTTGCACGCTTCACGACGTCGGCCATCAGGGCGACGTCGACTACCTGGTGATGGAATTCATCGAGGGCGAGACACTATCGTCGCGCCTGCTCAAGGGCCCTCTGCCTTTCGAACAAATGTTGGCGTACGCCATCCAGATCGCCGACGCGCTCGAAAAAGCGCACCGCAAGGGCGTCACGCATCGCGACCTGAAGCCGGGCAACATCATGCTCACGAAGTCCGGCGCGAAGCTCCTCGACTTTGGTTTGGCGAAACTCAAACAAGCCGCCTCTCCCGCGGGCGTTCCCCTCTCTCAGCTTCCCACCGTGCAGGATCCGATCACGGCGCAAGGCGCGATCGTCGGCACGCTCCAGTACATGGCGCCCGAGCAGCTCGAAGGCAAGGAAACCGACGCGCGCACCGACATCTTCGCTTTCGGCGCCGTCGTCTATGAGATGTCCACGGGCAAGAAGGCCTTCCAGGGCAAAAGCAACGCGAGCACTATCGCAAAAATTCTCGAGGTTGATCCGCCGCCCATTTCGTCGTTCCAGCCCATGACGCCCGCAACGCTCGACCGTGTCGTGAAAGCTTGCTTGGCAAAAGATCCTGACAATCGTCTCCAGTCCGCACAAGACGCCAAACTCGAGCTCGAATGGATTCGCGGCGCAGCCGCCGACTCCGCTGCACCGGGAGCCGCAACCCGCGTCCCCGCTTGGCGTCGAGCGCTCCCATGGGCGCTCTTCGGAGCCATGCTCCTGGTCCTTGCCGTGTTTGCATGGTTGTACGAGGCGCAGTTGAAGCAAGCCGCTCCGGCGGAGTCGGTGCGCCTTCAGATTCCCCTCTCAGCAAAGCCGCCGCTGCGGCCGATTGGGCTGTTCAGGCTTTCCCCCGACGGCCGCCAGTTGGCCTTTGCTGCAGTCGGCACCGATGGCGTTCCTCGGATATGGATTCGGCCCATGAATTCTCTCGAAATCCAGCCTCTAGCCGGAACGGAATCGGCGGGCACGCTGTTGTTCTGGTCGCCTGACAGCCGCTTCATCGCTTTTGACGCCGGCGGAGAACTGCGGAAAATCGACGTGTCGGGAGGGCCGCCGCAATCCGTATGCGCGCTGAATCTGACCGGCGTGGGCGGTTCGTGGAACAAGAACGGCACGATCATCTTCGGGCAGTTCGGGGGACCGATCATGCAAGTCCCCGCAAGCGGTGGCGTTGCCACGCCCCTTACCGTTCTCGACAACGCGCACGGTGACGTCGCGCATACTGAACCATCGTTCCTGCCCGACGGACGCCATTTCCTGTATCTGAGAGATACATACACCAGCGGCTTCACCTCGATGGGATCGCTCGATGCAAAACCCGAGACGCAGGACCCGAGGCGGCTCACCGAGAGTGTTTCAGGGGCGGTGTATGCTCCATCCTCCGACTCTGGCCCCGGGTACTTGCTTTTCGTTCGCGCGGGAACGCTTATGGCTCAGCCGTTTGACGCTCGCGAGCTGAATGTGTTGGGCGACCCGGTTAGCATCGTGCAGGGACCGATTGGGCTCTTTTACGATGCCGGCGAGTTTTCCGTTTCGCAGAACGGTACTTTGGCTTACTTGTCTCAGAAAGGCCTCGACACTCAGCTCACCTGGTTCGACCTGCAAGGCAAGGTCGTGAGCACCGTGGGCGAGCCCGGCCCGTATGTCGGCCTCTCCCTTTCACCCGACGGGACAAAAGCCTTCGTGACGAGGCAAGCCCTCTCCGATCAACTGAATCGTCTGTGGCTCTTCGATTTGTCACGAGGCACGAGCACGCGTTTTGATCTCGATCCGTCAACAGACAGTGCCGCCAGTGCGATTTGGGGTCCTGATGGGCGCAGCATCATTTTCAGTTCGGAGAAGACCGGGCGGATGGGGGACCTTTACGAAAGTCCGCCCGGCGATGGTGCGCACCCGAACCTCTTGTTCATGTCCGACGAGGATAAATATCCTTCAAGTTGGTCGCCCGACGCGCGCTTCCTGCTTTATGTGAATATCGGAGGCAAAGCGAAATTCGACTTATGGGTGCTTACTGTTGGCGGTCATCAGAAGCCGGTGCCTTTGCTTCGGACCCAATCGAGCGCGTTTGAAGGGCGCTTTTCTCCCAACGGGCATTGGGTCGCCTACGCATCGGATGAGTCAGACCGCCGGGAGGTCTATGTTCGTCCCTTCTTGTTGGATTCTTCGGGGGTTCCAATCTCGGATGCGGGGAGCGAGTCGCGGATTTCGAGCGATGGCGGCTACAGTCCCAACTGGCGAGCCGACGGAAAGGAGTTGTACTACCTCGATCTCGATAGAAAGGTGATGTCGGTCGAGGTGACTGCGGGCTCCGTTTTCCGGGCGAGTGTCCCGAAGACCCTTTTTCAGGCGCCTCCGAGAAGCCCGTCTGTCATGACGCAGTGGGCTCCTTCGCCGGACGGCAAGCGCTTCCTATTTCTCGTGCCGCAAGCGCAAGAAGAGGTGCCGTTCACCGTCGTCCTCAACTGGCAGGCCGCCCTCAGGAAGTGATGGCCTCATGCCGCCGGGCACCCGCAACGCGCCTGCCTGCGGCCCATCTGGTTCCCAAGGGATATGGTAGAGTTTCAAGCCGATGCGCATCTTCGTTTTGGGAGCGGGCGGCACGGGCTCCCTTCTGGCCAATCTCCTGGCGCGCCAGGGCCACACCGTCTGGTGCGGCGACCGCGACATTGACCGCGCGCGCCGCTTTCTCGGCAAGAAAAGTGAAATCAAGGTCGTCGAAACGAACGCGCGGAATCTTTGGTCCATCGTGCGCGCCGGTCGCGGCGCGAATCTCATCGTCAACGCATCTCCCGCCGTCTTCAACAAGATCATCCTGCGCGCGGCCTTGCGACTGCGTTGCCATTATCTCGACCTGAATTCGCACCTCACGGCCCATCCGTTCCGTCCCGAGCAGTTTCGCTTTCACAAGCGCTTCGTCGCGAAAAATCGCGCCGCGCTCGTCTGCGTGGGCGCCGCTCCGGGCCTCACCAACCTGCTCGCCGAGCGCGCCGCAGAAATGCTCGATTCGGTCGAGTCCATTCAGATCCGCCTCTTCGAAAGCACCGAGAGCAAAGACCCGATTTCCACCTGGTCGGCCGATGTCGCCTACGACGAAGCCGTTTCGCTCCCGCGCGTCTATCGCAACGGCCACTTTTTTCTCGCCAAGCGATTCGACGAGCGCGAAAAATTCCGTTTCCCGCCGCCCATCGGCGAAGTCCCCGTCTATCTCGCCGCGCAGGACGAAGTCTGCCTGCTGCCCTACACGCTGAAGCTCCGCGACGTCGACGCCAAAATCGGCGGAAACGATTTCGATCGCCTGCGCCGCTGGTATCGCCAGGGGCGCCTCAACCGCTCCGCCGGCATCATCCGCAAGCGCTTCCCGCAGACGCTCACGCCGCGCACCGTCGCCAAGCTGATTCGCACCGGCGTCCTCGAAAACGCCCGCTTTGCCGCCGCCGTAGTGGTCCGCGGCATGAAAGGCGACGACCCGCTCATGATCCGTTGGGACGCCAGCTTCCCCACGCTCTACACGATCCGCCAGCGCGGCCTGATCTCGACCCCGATCTCCTACGCCACCGCGCATCTCGCCGCAATCTTCGTAAAGCATTTCCCGCGCGACGCCGCAGGCGTAATCGGTCCCGGCGGCCTCGCCCCCGAAACCCGCCGCGCCATCCTCGCCGACGTCCGCTCCCGCGATTTCCGCCTGGCCATGAAAACCACCCGCCTCAAGAAACTCGAAGACGACGAAGACTTCTAGCCTGAAGAGTGAGTTTTCCTCATCACCAAAAAAGTTGGCAACGTTTTCCCCGTTTCCGTCACTATGTAACTAGAGATCGACCCCTGAGCGCGGCGCCTCGCAACCCGTTCTCACGTCGACGACCTCAAAGCAACATCCTCGGAAACTGGAAGGAGACTCCATGTCTAAATTCACGGAACATGTGCCCCTGGGCGGCAGCGAACGCGTGCCCATGGCAGGCGCCAGGCCCACCGGTGCCGCAAATCCCGACGAGCAATTTCAAGTGACCGTCCTCGTCAAATCCAAAGCCACGAAACAAGCGAGAGAGAGCGCGATCAAGGCCCTGGTAAGTCAAGCGCCCGCTCAACGCAAGCATCTGACGCGGGCGGAGTTTGCGGGAACCCGCGGGGCGGATCCGGCGGATATCGCGCAAGTAGTGGAGTTTGCGCATGAGTATGGCCTCACCGTCGTCCGCACGGATGCGGCGCGACGCTCGATCGTGCTGGCAGGGACCGTAGCCACCTTCAGCCGCGCGTTTCAGGTTCAGCTGTATAGGTTCGAGCATGCCACCGGCAGCTATCGCGGCCGCACGGGATCGATTCAGATTCCCCAGGAACTGAGCGGAGTGATTACCGCGGTGCTGGGGCTCGACAATCGGCCGCAGGCAAAGCCGCATTTCAGAACGAAGAAATCGGCCGGCACCACGCACGCGCGCGCCGCGCTGCCTGCCGGCGCGTTCACGCCGCCGCAGGTAGCTTCACTGTACAACTACCCGCCAGGCGGGAATGGCAAGGGAGAGTGCATCGCGCTGGTCGAGCTGGGAGGTGGTTATCGCGCCACCGATATTCAGCACTACTTCACGAGCGTTTTGAAGGTCACGCCACCGAAGGTGACCGCGATCTCCGTGGATGGCGGGCAGAACACCCCGACGGGCGACAGCAATGGGCCCGATGGCGAAGTGATGCTCGACATTGAAGTGGCGGGAGGCGTGGCCCAGCAGGCAAGCATCGCCGCTTATTTCGCGCCGAACACCGATCAGGGCTTTTACGACGCGATCGCCGCCGCGCTGCACGACACGACGAACAACCCTTCAGTCATCTCCATCAGCTGGGGAGGGCCGGAGTCGACCTGGAGCCAGCAGTCGCTCACCGAATACGACGCGCTGCTGGAAGATGCCGCCACGCTGGGAGTCAGCGTTTGCATCGCGGCCGGCGACAACGGATCGACGGACGGTGTCAGCGACAAATTGCAGCACGTGGATTTTCCGGCATCCAGCTCCTACGCGCTCGCTTGCGGTGGCACCAAGTTGACATCCGCAGCCGGCAGCATCGCCACCGAAGTGGTTTGGAACGAGGAGGCCAGCAACGAGGGATCGACGGGAGGCGGCATTAGCGCCGTCTTCGCAAAGCCCGATTATCAGGCGAGTGCGAACGTTCCGCCGTCGGTGAATCCGGGAAGCTTCGTTGGCCGCGGTGTGCCAGACGTTGCCGGCGACGCCGATCCGGAAACGGGTTACGACGTGTACGTCGACGGACAGGCGACGGTCATTGGCGGCACGAGCGCAGTCGCACCGCTCTGGGCCGGCCTGATCGCGCGCATAAACCAAATACTCGGAAAGCCGGTTGGCTTCTTGAACTCGACGCTCTACGCCCAGGCTCCCACTTCTCCGGCCGGCTTCCACGACATCACTGCCGGGAATAACGGCGCGTATTCGGCCGGCCCCGGCTGGGACGCCTGCACCGGCCTCGGCAGTCCCGACGGTGTCGCGATTCAGGGAATGCTCACGAAATCGGCCGCGGCTAAATCCTAGAGCCAGCCGCCACAACCCGGCGCAAAAGCCCCGCCATCGCCTGCGAAGCAGGAACGATGGCGGGGCTTTCCTGCCTTTGGAATCTGCCGCCGCTCTCCACCACTTTCCGGTCTCTCACGCCGCCTGTCGCTCGTTTGACCGCTTTGCGTCCGGGCCGCTATAATGCTGTTCACGCTCGGCGCGAAACGCGCGCTGGGCAGGCTTCGGCGGGTTGCACGCCCCCGGCTAGGAATCCCCCGCAGGGGAAACTCCACAGAAGAATTCAGGAGCAGTCACGATGAAGGCAACACTGTTGCGCGCCGGAATGATCATCAAGCACGAGGGCGAGCTCTTCGCAATCTACAGCGTCGACCATCGCACGCCCGGCAATAAGCGCGCCGCCATGCAGACCAAGATGCGCAACCTCCGCACCGGCTCGATGTTCGATCACCGGTTCCGGGCGGAAGATTCGATCGAAAAAGTCACTGTCGACGAAGTCGATTTCGAATATCTCTACAGCGATGGCGAAGGCCATCACTTCATGAACACCGAGAATTACGAACAGATAGCCCTGCAGAACGATATCGTCGGTGATTCGAAGGACTACCTCATCGCCAACATGCCCGTGAAAATCGAATATTACGACGCCAAGGCCATCGGCGTCCTGCTGCCCGATACCGTCGACCTCACGGTGGTCGAAACCGAGCCGAGCATCCAGAAAGCCACCGCGAGCGCGGTGATGAAGCCCGCAAAACTCGAAACCGGCCTGGTCATCAACGTCCCGCCGTTCGTCGGCAACGGCGACAAAGTCCGCGTCGATACCTCCGAAGGCCGCTACATGCAGCGCGTCCAGTGACGATCCGATAAGGATCGTCATCCCGAGCGAGGGCGTCGTTTGCCCGACGAGGGATACGCTCCTGTCTTTCAGTCGGCTGAAGGGTCGCGCGAATTCTGTTTCCCTTCCTCCTTTGCTCCGAGTACCCGAGGTTTCAGTGGCACAGACAATCCTGTCTGTGTTCTTTGGCCATCGCCCGCTAAAATGTGTTCGGATGAAGATGGCCTCGAATGCGTGGCGGCTCGCCCTGCTTCTCTGTTTTTCGCTGCCTGCTTCCTTTTCTTCCGCGCGACGGCCGCAAGTCCCGCAAGCCGTAAATCCCGCGCCGCAATCCGCCGCGCCTCCTGACACCCGCCCGCTCCCCGATATCCCATCGCTTCTGCTCGACATCCAGAAAAACCAAAGCGCGATCGAGGATCTTCGCAAGCTCTACACCTGCCATCTCTCCGAGGAAGAGGACAAAACCGATTCCGACGGCAACGTAAAATCGCGCACCATGAAGGACTACGACGTCTTCTACGTCGGCGACGAGCAGGTCCTCCATCTGCTCGCGAAAGACGGCAAGCCACTCGAAGGCCACGACAAGCAGGAAGAAGACGACCGCTTCAACAAGCGTTATGACAAGCTGAAGAAGGAACAGGCCGAGCTCGCGAGCGATCCCAAGAAACGCGCCAAGAAAGAAGAACAGGACGAAGCCCAGCTCTCGGATTTCCTGCGCGCCGAAACGTTCACGAACCCGCGCCGCGAAATGTTTCGCGGCCACGAAGTGATCGCCTTCGATTTCGCCGGCAACCCGAACTACAAGCCGAAAAAGGAAATCGACCGCATCATCCAGAAACTCACGGGCGTGATGTGGGTCGACGAGCAAGCGCGCGAGGTCGCACGGCTCGAAGCGCATTTCGCCGAATCGGTGAAGATGGGTGGCGGCCTGCTGGCGTCGCTGCAGAAGGGCTCGAACTTTGTCTTCGAGCAGGAAAAAATCAATGGCGAGGTCTGGCTGCCGTCCTACGCCGAGGTGCACTTCGCCGGCCGCATCGTTTTCGTGAAGTTGAAGCAAAACGCGATCGATCATTACTCGGATTACAAAAAATTCCGCGTCGGTTCGACGCTTGGTCCCATCATGCCGAATTGATTTCGGACGGCGTGCAAAATCTGCTCCAATAGGGGACTGGAGCAGCCCCCTGGCGGGAAGTCAAAACGGCACTAAATGGCGGGGATTGACCCTTTTTGGCAGCTTTTCCGCCTGAGAGAGCGGACCCTTCGCAAGGAGGAGACGTAGAATCGGCAGGACGGTTTTCCTCTGCCTCTTTCGCTTCCTTCGCCCCCTCCGCTCGCCTACTCTAGTGCGCGGCGGAAGATTTTGCGCCGAAGACCCGATGAAAGATTGCGTCGACCGCGCGCAGCTGGCGCTGCAGATTGAAAGTGTGCGCGAGCGCCTTCTCGTCGAGGAACTTCCGAATGTTGGGATCGGCGGCGACGCGATCCTTGAAGCTCGTTTCCGATTCCCACGCGGCCATCGCGTGGCCCTGCACCCACTTGTAGGAATCCTCGCGCGGCGCGCCGTGTTCGACTAGATCCTGCAAGAGCTGGCCGGAAAAAACGAGCCCCTGCGTCGCGTCGAGATTCCGCTTCATGCGCTCGGGAAACACTTTCATATTCGCGACGATGTCCGCCGTCTTGTTCAGCATGTAATCCGCGAGGATCGTCGAATCGGGCAGAATCACGCGCTCGACCGAGCTATGCGAGATATCGCGCTCGTGCCACAGCGCGATATTCTCGAGCGACGCCATCGAATTCGCCCGAACCACGCGCGCCAGCCCGCAAATTTGCTCGCTCGACACCGGATTGCGCTTGTGCGGCATCGCTGAACTGCCGCGCTGCTCGCCGCCAAACGGCTCCTCAACCTCGCGCACTTCGGTGCGCTGCAAGTGGCGGATTTCCATCGCCACGCGTTCGAGCGATGCAGCCACAATCGCGAGCGCCGAAAGATATTGCGCGTGGCGGTCGCGCTCGATCACCTGCGAGGTAATCGGCGCAGTAGCCAGTCCAAGGCGCTGGCAGATTTTCTGCTCGGTTTCCGGGCCAAGATGCGTGCACGTCCCGACCGCGCCCGAGATTTTGCCGACGGCCATCTCCCGCGCGGCGACGGCGAAGCGCTCGGCGTCGCGCCGATTTTCCGCGTACCAGTTGGCGACTTTGAGCCCAAAGGTAATCGGCTCCGCATGAATCCCGTGTGTGCGGCCGATTTCGGGCGTGTCTTTGAATTCCCACGCGCGCTTTTCGAGCACTTCGCCGAAGCGCGCGATGTCCCTTTCGATCAGCTGCGAGGCTTCGCGAACGAGCAGCGCCTGCGCCGTGTCCACCACGTCATTCGAGGTGAGTCCGTAGTGCAGCCAGCGCGCCGCCTCCGGATCGCCGACGGTCTCCTGCACGGCGATGGTGAAGGCGATCACGTCGTGCCGCACCTTCGCTTCGATCTCGTTGATGCGCGCCACATCGATGCGCGCGCGTTCGCGGAGCTTCGCGGCAGCCTCGCGCGGGACGATACCCTCGTCCGCCAGCGTGTCCGTCGCGGCCAGCTCCACCTCGAGCCACTTCCGGAATTTGTTCTCCTCGCTCCAGACGCGGCCCATCTCCGAACGCGTATACCGTGCGATCAATCTCATCTCCTCGAATTACAGCGATTGGCGGGGAAAACTCCCTGCTCCATCATACCCGAAAAGACCACATGCATAGTCTAGACCCAGGCACAGATGGGATTGCCTGGGAGAAGGCGCGGAGGCCTCAGAGATGAAGTTTTGCTACAGCTCGAAGGGGCCGAGTGGCTCGCGCTGTTTGGCGATGTGCAGCGATCCGCGGAAGGAGTGCTCGCTTGCACGGCCGTCGAGGGCCTCTTTAGCGCAGATTTCGGCGAGGTAAGGATCGTTGTTTTCCTCTGAAAGATGCGCGAGAACCAAGTGGCGAGGCCGAGCATCGAAGACTTCGCTATCCGCGAGGAACTCGCTGACTGTCTCATTCGAAAGGTGTCCCCGCTTTTCCATGATGCGCTGCTTGAGAAACCATGGATACGGCCCCATTCTGAGCTTTTCGATGGCATGGTTCGATTCGAGCATGAGGAAATCCGTCTCCCGTAGATGCTGTTTGACATTCAGTGGAAGGCATCCGAGGTCAGTAACAATCACGACCTTCGTCTGGTTGGCCCGAAAAGAGAAGCCGACCGGCTCGGCGGCATCGTGCGGAATGGAAAACGGGTGAATTTCAACATCGCCTATCTGGAACTGCTTCCCAACCTGGATGTACTCCACGCGGTCGATTTGGCTCTTGCGGCTGGGCTTCTCAGGATCCGGAGAAGCGAACATTTTCACAATTTCGCGGTGCGTGGGCTCGGTGAGGTACGCGGGGCAGTTCCATTCGCGCGCCATCTGCGCGAGGCCGGTGGAATGATCGGAATGCTCGTGGGTGACCAGAATGGCGTCGACACGCTCGGGACGCGCGCGGCCCAGCGCCTCGAAGCGGCGCAGCATTTCCTTTTTGCCAAGCCCGGCGTCGATAAGGAGGGTGGTGCTGCTGGTTTCGAGCAACGTCGAGTTGCCCGTGCTGCCGGAAGCGAGAATGGAGATCCGGAACGAGATGCGGTTGCCCTCAGCCCCGCAGAATCGGGAGACGTTTTGCATCTTGGCAGAGCGCGCGGGCGAAATCAAAGGAAAAACGCAAAAATAGAAGCAAGGATGCAAGGAAGCAGGAGGCAGGGAGAATGGCAAGGACTTAACACAGAGTGCACCGAGACCGGAAGGAGGGCACTGAGAATTTAAGAAAGCGCCCACCGCTGAGACGCAGAGGACGCTGAGAAGAGAAAACCTGAGAAAGGCTCGACACAGAGGGCACAGAGTTCGGACTGAGGGCACGGAGGCCGCTTGCTTAGTCGAGCGATTCGGAGGGGATGCCGATGTTCTTTTCGCCGGCGGCTTTCTTTTCGTTGTACTTCTTCACCCAGGCGGCGAAGGATTTTCCGGCGGCGGTGTCGCGGCCGGTAAAGGCGAGCGCGGCGATCTCGCTATAGGCGATCGAAAGCTTGCCCGGCTCGTTTTTCGGCATGATGCGGATCGCGCAATCGGCGAGTGCTGGGCCGGTCGACTTGCGGTCGAAGACGTAGCCTTCGATTGCGCGGCCGTCTTTCAGGGTGATGGTGATGTCGCCGCGATAGTCGAACGCCTTTTCGAGAGCTTCGCGGATTTCCGGGTCGGTGGCCGTCGAGGGAATCCAGCCTTCGAGATTTTCGTGGGCGAAGCCGAGGCGCTCTTCTTCGGCGGACGCTGCTGCCGGATTTGTATTTGTATCGGTCATTTCAACCGTCCCCGAGCCCTTAGCGTTCGCACTGCCGAATCGACCACATGCCGCGATAGAGACAGCGCAGTGGTTCGCGCTTCGCGCGGGCCGTTTTATGTCAGAGCTGAAGCTCTGACCCCCTGAAGAAGCGGCGGGCTTCGCCGCCTGACAAACGATCCCGGGGCTAAAGCCCACGTATCTTGACCATACTTTTCGAGAGCCTGCCCTTCGATTCGCTCCCTTCCTGTGTCAGGGCAAGCAGGCTAAAAAGACTCTCGCTTCCACCCGCAACCCACCACCTACAGCCCGCCACGCTGATTGACTCTGCGGGCGCGCAATCCGCGTTGGGCTTCACGAAACGGCGAGGCTACGCCTTTGGCGCGGCGATTTGCACCAGCTGGCCGGAACGGCTTGGCGGGGCGCTGGTGGCGCCGCCCATGGCGTCGGGATCTTTGTATTTGTTGAACAGCGTGGCGCGCACGGTGGCGAAGAAGCCGCCGACGGAGCTGAACGTGTCGTTGACGGCGCTTGCCTCGTAGCCGCTGTGGACCATGCAATTCGCGCATTTCGGATTGCCGCTCTCGGTGCCGTAGCGGCTCCATTCGGTTTCGCGCAGCAACTCGTCGAACGAATCGGCGTAGCCGTCCTGCAGCAGGTAGCACGGCTTCTGCCAGCCGAAAATGTTGTACGTGGGCATGCCCCAGGGCGTGCATTTGTACTCGCGCTTGCCCATCAGGAATTCGAGGAAGAGCGGGCTCAGGTTGAAGCGCCATTTTTCCGAGCGGTTGCTGAGAATCTGGCGGAAGAGGTTGCGCGTCTTCTTCTTGCTGAGGAAATGCTCCTGGTCGGGCGCTTTGTCGTAGGTGTAGCCGGGCGAAAGCATCATGCCCTCGACGCCGAGGTCCATCATGTCGTCGAAAAATTGGCGGACGCTCTGCGGGTCGGCGCCCTCGAAAAGCGTGGTGTTGGTGGTGACGCGGAAGCCGCGATCGAGCGCCATGCGAATGCCTTCGGTGGCTGTTTCGTACGTGCCTTCGCGGCAGACGGCAAAATCGTGGTGCTCGCGCTCGCCATCCATGTGAACCGAGAACGAAAGATATTTGCTGGGCGTGAATTCGTGCAGGCGCTCTTTGAGCAGCAGCGCGTTGGTGCAGAGGTAGATGTACTTCTTGCGCGCGACGAGCCCTGCGACGATTTCCGGGATCTGCGGATGCATCAGCGGCTCGCCGCCGGGGATGCTGACCACGGGCGCGCCGCATTCTTCGACCGCGCGGAAGCATTCCTCGGGCGTCAGCTGCTTTTTCAGGATGTGCGCGGGATACTGAATTTTGCCGCAGCCGGCGCAGGCCAGATTGCAGCGGAACAGCGGCTCGAGCATCAGGACGAGCGGATACTGCTTGCGTCCTTTCAGCTTCTGGCCGATGACGTAGGTCGCCACCGTCCACATCTGCGATACCGGTCCAGGTACGCCCATCGTCTCCTCAGAGCAGCTTTACGGTAAGTCCTTATGATACCGGGTTCGATGCCCCGTGTGAACCTATGGTTTCCACGTCGAGTGCCCAATGCGAATAGCCATGGGAACACGGGATGTCCGGATCTGCCTTGTCTTTAGGTTTCTCAGCGTCCTCTGCGTCTCTGCGGTGAGTCCCCGGCTTGTCGTTATCGTCCCTTGCCCCACAAAGCGGCTGCAGAAGCACAATCAAAGGCAAAGGCTTGACACGGAGTGCACGGAGGACTTCCACGGAGACCACAGAGAAGACCGAAGAGCCCACCGCTGAGACGCAGAGGGCGCTGAGAAAACCGGGAGAATGGCAGAGACTCAGATCGCTAGTTGTTCGCGGGTGAGGTTGAAGCCGTTTAGGTTGCCGACGACGGAGGCGGCGATGCGGTTGGGGGCGAAGAATTCGCGCGCGATCTGCTGGACTTCTTCGGCGGTGACGCTTTCGAGCATGGCGATCAGCTCCTGCGGCGTGAAATGGCGATCGAAGTAGATGTGGTAGCGCGCGAGGCTGTTCATGCGCGAGCCGGAGCCTTCGAGCGCGAGCAGCGTAGCGCCTTTGAGGTGGTCCTTGGCGCGGCGCAGCTCTTCGGCGTCGAGCGGCTCGTCCTTGATGCGGCGGAATTCGTCGAGGACGGAGCGGATGAGCTTGTCGACGGTTTCAAGCGACGTGCCGGCATAGACGGAAAGCACGCCCGCATCGCGGTACGAGCTGATGTCGCTGAAGATCGCGTAGGCCAGGCCCTGGCGCTCGCGAATATTCTGGAAGAGGCGCGAGGACATGCCGCCGCCGAGAATGTTGTTGAGCAGCGAGACGGCGAAGCGGCGCCGGTCGGTGAGCGGAAGCGCGGGCACGCCGATGCAGATGTGCACCTGCTCGAGTTCGCTCTTGCTGCGCAGCGTGACGTGCGGCGCGGTCTGCGGCACCGAATCCGATGCGCCGTTGCCGGAAGGCGCGAGCTTCGAGAAACGCTCGGCGACCAGATCGACGAGCTGCGCGTGCGTGAGATGCCCCGCGGCGGTGACGACGAGATGGTTCGGCGCGTACCACTGGCGAAACCATTTCTGCAGTGTGTCGCGCGTAAAGGATGAAACCGTTTCCGGCGTGCCGAGAATCGGCTTGGCGAGCGCGTGCGGCGCCCAGAAATTCTGCGTGAAGAGTTCGTGGACGAGGTCTTCGGGATTGTCCTGCGTCATGCGAATTTCTTCGAGGATCACGGATTGCTCGCGCGCGATATCTTCGTCGGCGAATTTCGGGTCGAGCGCCATGTCCGCGATCACGTCGAAGGCGCGCGGCAGATGCTCGTCGAGCACGCGCGCGTTGAAGCAGACCATTTCCTTCGAGGTGAAGGCGTCGAGCATGCCGCCCACGCTGTCCATTTCGCGCGCGATGTCTTCGGCGGTGCGCCGCGCGGTGCCCTTGAACACCATGTGCTCGATGAAATGCGAGATGCCGTTCAGCTCGGCGGGCTCGCGGCGCGATCCCGAGCGCACCCAGATGCCGACCGATACCGAGTGGACGTGGTCCATCGGCTCGGTGAGCACCACGAGGCCGTTCGGCAGCACTTCCTTCTGCACGGTTGAAGTTGTCTTCGTCATGAGCTTCTATTGTGGCACGTGGTGAGAATCGTGTCACCGTCGCCGCTGGGTCTCGCCTCGCATTCTGGCAACGTCGTTATCGGGAGGAACACCGCGCGCCGATGTTTCGGTTCGGGCTTCCCAGCGGTGATTTACCATATTGCTATGGCACGAATCCTTTTCTTGCTTCTTCTGCTGTCTTGGCCGCCGGTGGCACAGACTTCCGCCGGGGATCAGCAGGCCGATGAGCTGCGGCTGGGCCACGTCCACGTGGATTGGCCGGCGCCGGAAACGCTGCTCCAGGATTTGCGCTCGGCTGACAACCAGACGCGGCTCAAGGCCCTTACGCTCTTAGGCGTCAAGCACCCAGAGATTCCGGTCGAAGCCAATCCGAAGACGGGCTCGCCAGCCAAGACAATCGTCAAGGAGGCTGACGAATCGGAGCTTCGCTACGGATCGTTGGATGCCAGCACAGATCAGCAGGCCATCATCGGCGTGGACATTGGCTCTGACCTATATGGTGCGGTCGCAATCCAAACACCGAGGGGCTGGCAAAGGATCGCCAATTTTTACTGCTGGTGCAGATACGAGAACAGAGATCTGCTAGCAGGTTTTATTCGGGTCGAATACGCAGACGAGGGCAACGAACTGGTGGTGCACGCCAGCGGCGGGGGGACGGGCCTCTACGTTCAAGACGAGTATCGTTTTCGAGTACACGAAGGCGAACTTAGAACGGTGCTCTCCTTCACGAGTCGATTCAGGGAGTGCCCCTGGTCGCCATCAGGAAACGGCTTCTGCGATGGGGAGCAACAGCAGTTCGATTCGCAGGAGTGGGGCCGGGTCGCGGGCGGCGTACTCGTCAAGTCGACATTTCGTTTCGAGGCCGACGACATACCCAAGGCCGAATACTCGATTCGCGAGCTCGAACTTCTCCACGCGAAATCACCCACGTGCATGAAGTACGTGTGGGACGAAAAGGCGTTTCGGTACACAGAGTCATCCGCGGCTCACGCCTGCCGCGAGGCCAGGGTCGACAGGTAGCGCGCCCGCGCCTGCACGCTCGTTCCTACGTGCTAAAATCAGCATCGATATGTCTCCCCACGGTGTAAATACGGGCGTAAATCTGCTGGGAAAATCGCCGGAGGAGCTGCGCGAATTCCTGCAAGCGATCGGTGAGCCGGGGTATCGCGGGGCGCAGATTTATCATGCGCTGTACCGCGAGCGGCTTTTCGATTTCGCGGCGATGACGAATTTGCCGACGGCGCTGCGCGAGCGGCTGTCGCGCGAGGCGGCGATCGAGATGCCGCGAATCGTGCGGCGGCACCTGTCATCGGACGGCACCGTGCGGTACGTGCTTGCGGTGGGCGATGCGGCGAACGGGACGAAGCCAGCGACGATCGAAGCTGTGTTCATGCCGGAGGAAAACCGGCAGACGATCTGCATTTCGACGCAGGCGGGCTGCGCGGTGGATTGCCGATTTTGCCTCACGGCGACGCTCGGCTTGATGCGCAATCTGACGGCGGGCGAAATCGTGGGCGAAGTGCTCGTCGCGCTCGAAAACAATCGCGCGGCGCTGAAGCCGCAAACCAACATCGTGCTGATGGGACAGGGCGAGCCGCTGTTGAACTACGACGCGGTGATGGCAGCGCTGCGCATTCTGCTCGACCCGAAGGGAGTGGCGATTGCGCCGAGGCATGCGGCGCTTTCGACGAGCGGGATCATCCCGGGGATCGAGCGGCTGGCGCTGGAAAAAGTGCGGCCCAACCTCGCGATTTCGCTGAACGCGTCGTCCGACGAGCAGCGCGACCAGATCATGCCGATCAACCGCAAATATCCGCTCGAAAAGCTGCTCGATGCGTGCCGGAAATATCCGCTGAAGCCGCGCGAGTGGCTGCTGTTCGAGTACGTCCTGCTCGGCGGATTCAACGATTCGCCCGAGGACGCGCGGCGCGTCGTAAAGCTGCTCGCGAATCTGCGCGCCAAGGTGAATCTGATCCCGTGGAATCCGGGCGACCTGCCGCTCAAGCGCCCCGAGCCGCAGCGCGTGGCGGAATTTCAGCGCGTGCTGATGGACAAGGGCGTGCCATGCTTTATCCGTGATTCGCGCGGGCAGGACGTGATGGCCGCTTGCGGCCAATTGGCGCTGGCGGAATCGGCGGCGAGCGTGCCAACTTCGGCGTAGCTGTCGCCAGCCACGAAGAGAGATCCTTCAGTCGCGTTGCTCCTGCAGGATGACGATCCTCGTCGGATCGTCAGCGAAGTGCCGGGAAGGCGGGAGCCAAGCGCCAAGTCCCGGAGGGACGATTGACCTGCATCGCTGACGACGAGCGCGCTGCGCTCAGGACGAACCGGGCTGCTTAATTCCGATGGCGGCCATCAGGCGGCCAGTGGTGCGTTCGCGGCGATAACTGAAAAACAGATCGGTGCGGCAGGCGGTGCAAAAATCCGACGCCGAGATTTGGCGCGACGGGAACGCCTGCGCCGGCGAGGATCGCGCGATTCGCCGCGATCAGGTCGAGATGGACGCGCTGCGGCGGCGGCGGATGTCCGGGCGGGCGCATGGTGAGCCACGGCAGCCAGTTGGGATCGTTTTCGCCGGACGAAAGCGCATCGAACGGGCCATCGAACCATTCGCGCGCCTCGGAAAACTGCGATTGGAATTCGCGCGCGACGTCCGAGCCCACTTCGTAGCAGCAGCGGCCGATGCCGGGGCCGAGCGCGGCGATCACGTCCTCGGAGCGCGTTCCGAATTCCATGTGCATGCGGCCGAGGGTCTTTGCGGCGATGCGGGCGAGCGTCCCGCGCCAGCCGGAATGAATCGCAGCCACGGCGCGCTGCTTTGGATCGGCGAGAAGAATCGGGATGCAGTCAGCGGTCTGCACCGCGAGCAGCACGCCCGGCTCCCGCGTGAAGAGCGCGTCGGCCTTGGGCGCCTCCGAGAACTTGCTGCTCGATTCATCCGCTCGATCGACACGATGGATCAGATCCGAATGAATCTGCCGCAGCGTGACGACGCGCATTTTGTCCGCGCCGAGCGCGTGGAAGAATTTGGCGCGATTTTCGAGCACGCGCTCGCGCGAATCCCAGTCGGTGAAGCCGAGATTGAGCGCGCCGGCGCTTGCCTTCGCACCGCGCTTGCTGCGCGCACCCTCAGTGTGGCCTGCGGCCGGGATCTCGCTTGCGCCGCCGGGGCGCGTGCTGAAGCCGTGCGTGAGCCAGGCGAGGCGCGCGAGCGGCGCCGCTTCGAGAATCTGCAGGCCACCGGCGCGACGGAATTTCCACGCGCCGGCCTTTTGCGGCTGCGCGGGTTTCGCGGCGCGCTTGGATCGCGAAGGCTTTGGTTTGGCGATGGTTGTGGGCATGGCGGGAGGCATTGCCATTATATAATCGCGCGGCATCACAGCGGGGAAACATGATCGTCGGGCTGGGATTGGACATTTCGGAAATCGACCGGATCGAGGCGGCGATCAAGCGCCACGGCGCGCCGTTTCTCGAGCGGCTGTTCACGCCCGCCGAGGTGGCGTATTGCGAGAGCCACAAGGGCAAATACGAGCGCTACGCCGCGCGATTTGCCGCGAAGGAAGCGGCGATGAAGGCGCTCGGCACGGGATGGAGCCAGGGCGTCCGGTGGCGCGATATTGAAGTGACGCGCGAACCGAGCGGCAAGCCCACGCTGCGGCTTGTAGGTGTCGCCGCGCAGATCGCGAGCGCATGGGCGTGAAGAATATTTCGCTCTCGATCACACACAGCGGCAACCTCGCGCTGGCCGAAGTGATTTTCGAAAGCTGACCTGCGTTCGCGGCCTCCCAAGCGCCGGAGGCGCGATTGTAATTAGCCCGGCACGAAGCGCAGCGGAGTGCCGGAAAAGGAGAAAACCGGAGTCGCAGTCCCGGAGGGACGATTGATGATTTAGTGGCGCCGGGCTTCAGTCTGCCCCCGCAGGGGCAAGCATTCCCCGCCCGTTGGTGGCCCGATCCGAAGGACAACTCCGCGCCAGAAAGTGCAATCAGTTATCGACCAGCGCTTCGCGCCATTCGTTGGCCCGATGGCGGCCGGGGATGCGGATCTTGAGATAATTTCCGGTGAGAGCTTCTGTCCAATCTTCACCGCCGCGGGCGAGCGTGAGGGCGCGCAGCGCGCGGCCGGATTGTGACGCCCGGAAGGCGGCGGCTTTTTGCTCGCCGAGCGCACGCAACGCGCGGGCGCGTTCGCGGATCACCTGCGCGGGAACGCGTCCCGTCAAGATTCGCCGCGGCCGTGCCGGGGCGCTCCGAAAACGAAAAGACGTGGAGATACGTGAATGGCAGTGCGGCGATAAATTCGGCGGTGGTCTCGAAGTCGGCGTCCGTCTCGCCGGGGAAGCCAACGATCACGTCGGCGCCGATGGCGGCATCGGGAAGCAGGTGGCGAATCAGGTGCGACGCGCTCGGCGTAGTGCGCGGCGCGATACCAGCGGTGCATGGCGCGCAAGATGCGGTCCGAGCCCGACTGCAGCGGGACGTGGAAATGCGGCGCGATGCGCGACGAGGACGCGACGAGCGCGACGAAGTCCTCGGTGACGTCCTGCGGCTCGATCGAGCTGAAGCGGAGCTGCTCGAGATCGGTTTCGCCGAGAATGCGGCGGCACCACATCGCCAAGCGCAGCGCGCGGCGTCAGATCGCGGCCGTAGCTGCCGAGATTGATTCCGCTGAGAACAATTTCGCGCGCGCCTGCGCATGCACGAGGCCGCGCACTTCGGCGATCACGGCATCCGGGCGCGAGGCTGCGGCTGCGCCCGCGCACGAACGGAATCACGCAGTACGAGCAGCGATTGTTGCAGCCGTCCTGAATCTTGAGGATCGGGCGCGTCCGATCCGGCGCCGAGGGACTCGGCGGCCGCCGAGAGCGGATATATTCACGCCGGTTTGGGCGAAGATGTCGCCGGTGAGGATTTTCGCGGGGCCGCGCGCGAGGGACATTGCGTCGTCGTTGAGCCGCCCGAGCGGAATGAAATCAGTTCGCCGCGGCGGCAGCCTGGACGCATCGCGGATCAAGCTCGGAATTTGCGACTGGTGCGAATTTCCGACGACGAAGCGCGACGCCGTCGAGCGTGGCAAGTTCTTCGGGCGCGCGCTGCGCGTAGCAGCCGGTAACCACGATGCGCGCCCCCGGATTCGCGCGATGGATCTTGCGCACAGCATCGCGCGCCTGCGAATCGGCTGCAGCCGTAACCGTGCAAGTGTTGAGCACGACGACTTCGGCGGTCGCGTGATTGTCTGCCTGCGCGAGCCCGCTCGCGAGCAATTCGCGCCGCAGCGCGGAAGCGTCTGCTTCCGTGGCGCGGCAGCCGAAATTCTCAATGGAAAAACTTGGCATCGACGAAAGTATAGCAGCGAATCCGGGGTTGGTTTCGAGGATGAGAATGACGCAGCAGTTCAAGGGTGTTGCTCAACTCCGATGAAGATCGCGCAGGGGCGTCTCGAAGGTACCGTCCATTCATCATGCACCTTCTCCATCACGAGCGTGGCTCCGCTGAGGCAATGCTGGCCGCACAAGAGGAGGTATTTCACAAGCGCAAACTGGTGTTTTGTGTTGAACACAATCTCAGACAGCACGAGGACATTTGAATTTGCTCGTGGATCGTCCAGGGCTGGCTCATTTGGGTCCTTCGACAACCGGTCGCGCTGCTTGAGTAGTTCTCGCTTTTGGACGGTGTCGACGAGTCTTATGTCCATGCCTTTCGTAATTTCTTGGCGAAGAGCGTGAGTTGTTCGAAAGGGCTCGGAGTCGCTTTCAAGTTCAATGCCCTTCAGGCATGGCCGCCCCTCTGGGAATCCCTTGAAGTCGAACGGTACCGTGACGTTTGAGAGATTTCGGAAATGCAGGGGAGAGGAAAGTCTCTCCAAGAAACCCCGATATACCGCGATTTGCTCCGCGCTGAGAGGTGAAGCGCTGGAGACTGGCTGCTGCTGTGCTTTAGAGGTCGACGCCAGAACGATCACCACAAAGAGCGCGACTAGTGCTTTGGCACCCCTCATGGCGGGCTACTGGTCGGCGCGGCGCTGGTAGCAGAGGAGGATGAGATCGGCTCGCCGGCGGACGCCGAATTTCGCAAGAAGATTCGAGACGTGAAATTTCACGGTGCGCTCGGAAATATGCAGGCGGTCGGCGACTTCCTTGTTCGCCAGATTTTCGAGCAAGCCGGCGAGGACTTCCTGCTCGCGGCGGCTGAGTTCGCTCGGGGAATCGGCGCGGAGGCGGCGTCCCTGGGTGCTGCTGAGAATCGAATCGACGAAGCGCGAAAGCACCGGGCGCGGCACCCAGATGCCGCCGGCGGCGACCTGCGGCAAGGCTCGCGCCAGTTGCTGGCGCGCCTCGGCGTAGCTCAGGATGCCTTTCACGCCCTGGCGAAGCAGCGCGTGGCTTTCCGCTTCCTTCAGCTTATCTCCGACGACCAGAAGGCGCGCACCCGAATGCTTGTCCAAAATGTTGCCCAGCAGGGCGCCCGTGGCCTGGCGCGCGGCATGCGCGTCGACGACGTACACCGACGCCTTGGGGAGTTCCAGATTGCGCAGGTCCGGCGCCAGCATGGAATCGAGCTGTTTCGATGTGATTTGAAATCCCGAGTCTTCCAGCAGGCGATGGAATTCGTCCAGCACCATGGGGTGCGGCGAGAGAAGGCAGACCTTCAGTCCTCGATTTGCCGTTGTTCTTGGACATGGCGCTTACCTGAATCGAGGCTAACGGAATTGGCAAGGCTGGGGCAAGGCGGACGCAACGGGCAATTTCATACCAGACACGGGTAGTCAGATGGCGCAGACGGCGCGCGGACTTGAGAGAAACATTTCAAAAAGAGTCGCCCGAAACGGTGCGATTCCGCAGCTAGTCGAATTCGACTGAATTTCCAGCTTGTGGCGAGGACGCTTCGCGGGAAGGCCGGCCTGGCGCACCTTGTAGAGCAGCGCGCGATAGCTGATTTTCAACACCTCGGCGGCCTTGCGGCGATTCCACTGGTTGGCCTGCAGCACCTTCAGGATCACATCGCGCTCCATGCGGCGCGTGACTTCCTGGGAGATGCGCTTGAGAGGAATGTTGCCGTCGGGCGTCGGTTCGTAGCTGAAATGGACGGGCGCGGACTCAACGCGCTCGCTGTAGAACGATTCTTCCGAGCCGAGGACGACGTATCGAGCCATGCAATTTTCCAGTTCGCGGACGTTGCCAGGCCAATCCCGCTGCTGCAGCAGGTGAATGGTTTCCTTGGAGAGCGGCGACGGCCTCGCGCTGGAAGCGGCGGTTGAACATCGCCGCGCAGATATTCGGCGAGATACGGGATGTCCGGCGCGGCGCTCGCGCAGGGGCGGTAGCGTGATGCTGATCACGTTGATGCGATAGAAAAGATCGGAGCGAAACGCGCCGCTTTCGATTTCCTTGTGGAGCTGGCGGTTTGTGGCGCAGATCACGCGCGCATCCATGCGCTTTTCGTCGTGACCGCCGATGCGCGTGAAATGGCCGTCCTGGAAAACGTGCAGGAGCTTGGCTTGCAGGCCGGCGTCAATTTCGGCGATTTCGTCCAGGAAGAGCGTGCCGCCCTGCGCCGTTTCCATTCGGCCGGGCTTATCGGCGTGCGCCCCAGTAAAAGCGCCCTTTTGAAATCCGAAAAGCTCGCTTTCGATGAGCGTGCCGGGGATCGCCGGGCAATTCACTTTGACAAAAGGGCCGTTTCGCCAGGGCGACTGGTTGTGGATAAAACGCGCGAGCATTTCCTTGCCCGTGCCGCTTTCACCCAGGACGAGAATCGGCACGTTGAGCCCGCCGCTCGTTCCACTTTCTGGCGGACAGACTGCATCGCGGCCGATGGACCGAAATAGATCTGATCGGGCGGCAACTCGACTGGATGTGCCACGAGCGTCAGTTCGTAATGGGTGCGACAGAAGCCATTGTATGAACTGCTCTGCACATCAAACGCCAAAACCGCAAGCGATTGCACTTTACCCACGCCTGGCCTTATCGACCTGCGAAATCCTTCGCATAGGAACGCATTTTTCGAGACGAGTACGCGGTGAATTTACCGTCCCCGGAAGCCTGGATCGATCCGGTTCAAGCACAAAGAGACGTTGAAAATCATTAGCACTTTGGGGAAGGACTGTTCCAACTATGGTTCTAGTACTCTTTTCAAAGCGGAACACTTGGAAGTGGAAGCCATTCGGTCATAAAGCTGCCCAAACGTGGGCGGGTTGGCTCACTCGAGGAAAGTGGCTCGAGGGATGGAGAAAGCGAATGCGAGCGAGCGGCCGCAGGGCGCGCGCGCTCGGAGGATTTCAGGCGCGGGAATTTTCGCCGCGGATAATGTCGTAGCGCTCGATCACGGCGGCGATGCCGATGGGTTCCTGATCGTCCGTGGTAGGAGCGCCTGATCGACGCGAACGACGCGTCCATGAGCGCGAACGAAAACTTCCGTGCCGCGCGTGATCTCGGCAGGCAACGTGAGCGTGAAATCCAGCTCCGTGCCCGGGTGCGAGATCGTTTTCCGACGGTGAAGTAAACACCGCGTGTGGAAATATCCCGTGTCTGGCCGCTGTGGGATCTCGGCTCACGATTAATTGGCAGGCGGACGTTCACCGGCAACGAAAGATCGTACCGGCGTGCCATTCGACGCTCCGTCATCCGTGCGGCTCCTTCAAGCTGGGATTACTCAGGTACACACGGCTCCCCCTGCAGAAGAGGGAGCAATCGCTATACCAAAGCCTGACTGATCGGCAGGTAGCCTGGCCGGTGGGGCGCCTATGCTGGCCGCCCGCCATCACTCGAACAGCAACCCCTTTGGCGGCAACAGGCATCTTCGCGCGGTACATGACCACCATAACCAAATTCGCACGGAAGGATGCCTGTGTTGCAGCCCGTGTCGGAGCGGAATACTAGAACAAGGCAAGGTCAAATGGGTAGTGCTATTTCGCTGCGTGTGCTCAACATATGCAACATTTTACCGCCCTGCAGAGCACACGCACCAGGGACGGTAACCGAGCGAGGGAGTGATCGATCGAAGCTGCCGAAGGGCGCGAGGCGTCGATTCCTCGGCTAATCCCCGCAGGCTTTTCGCGTGCGCTAGGAACTGCGAAGAGCCGCCGGCGTATCTTCCTTCGCCGCGTCTTTTTCCTTTGCGGCTTCTTTCGCGGCGGCAGCGGCCTTCGCTGCTTCGCGGGCCGCGGCGGAACGCGAACCGCGTCCCGAATCCAGATTGAACGCGCGCATTTTGTAAAGCAGCGCCTTGTAACTGATGCCCAGCATGCGCGCGGCATCCTTGCGGCACCAGTTGGTTTTCTCGAGCGCGTCGGCGATCGCTTCCATTTCCGCTTCGTCCTTCAAGCCGCGCACGAGCGCCTTGAGGCCCTGTTCTTTGGGCGGAGCCGCTTCTCCTCGCGCGGAACGACGCGCTGCTGCTGGCCCGTCATTTCGAGCAACTCGCGGAAGCTGCCTTCGTCGTCTTCGAGAATCACGTAGCGCTTCACGAAATTCTCGAGCTCGCGCAGGTTGCCGGGCCACGGATAGCGCAGCGCCGCTTCGAGAAGATGCTTCGAAGGTTCGGGCGCGGCCTTCTGATATTTCTCGCTGTACTTCGCCAGGAAATGGCGGAAGAGCAGCGGAATTTCCGCGGTGCGCTCGCGCAGCGGCGGAATGTGGATCGAGAGCACGTTCAGACGATAGTAGAGGTCCTCGCGGAAGCGGCCCGTCTTCATCGCTTCTTTCACGTCCATATTGGTGGCCGCCAGCACGCGCACGTCGACGTTCACCACGGCGCGGGCGCCGAGGCGCGAATACTGCCCGTCCTGCAGGACGTGCAGCAGCTTGGCCTGAAGGTGCGGGCTCATTTCGGCGATCTCGTCGAGGAAGATCGTGCCCTTATTGGCGAGCTCGAATTTGCCCGGCTTCGCGCGCACCGCGCCCGTGAAGGCGCCCTGCTCGTAGCCGAAAAGCTCCGATTCGAGCAGCTCGCCGGGCAGCGCGGCGCAGTTCACCTTGACGAAAGCCTGCTGGCGGCGCAGCGAGCGCAGATGGATCATCCGCGCCACCACTTCTTTTCCCACGCCGCTTTCGCCGCTGAGAAACACCGGCACGTCCACCGGCGCGATCTGCAGAATCTGCTGGCGAATCTTGAGCATCTGCGGGCTGGCGGCGAGGAACGAAATATCCTCGGTGAGGGCCTCGCAGTATTCGCGCAGCGCCTGATTTTCCGTGCGCAGCTCCTTCTTCTGGCGGCACTTCAAGAACGCGGCATCGAGTTCCGGCTTTTCGAAGGGCTTGGTCAGATAGTCGAGCGCGCCCAGGCGGATCGCTTCGACGACGGTGGTGACCTCATTCGAGCAGGAAAGCATCAGGACGTTGAGCGACCGGTCCATCTGCATCAGCTGGCGAAGAGTTTCGAGACCGTCGATTTCCGGCATCAGCACGTCGAGGATGATGAAGTCCGGACGCTCGCCGTTGCCGACTCGCGCGAGCGCTTCTTTGCCGCTGGTCAGACCGCTTCGACCTCGAACCCGTCCACCTCGAGCAGCGTCTGGAGATACTTCCGGATGCTCGGTTCGTCATCCACGATCAGGATCTTTTCTTTTTGCGCCATCGGTATCCTTGCGGAGCGAGTCATTCGGCTTATCCTATTCCACATCGTTGGGCAGCAGGAAGGAGAAAGAGCTTCCGCGCCCCGGTTCGCTATCTACCCAAACTTTTCCGCGATGCGCCTGAATCAAGCGCTTCGTGATCGCCAGTCCCAGTCCCATGCCCGAAGACGACGGATCGACGCGCACGAATTCCTCGAAAATCTCCTGATGGAATTCGGCCGCGATTCCGTGGCCCGTATCCGTGACGGAAATCGAGCACGCTATTGGGCCGCGGGCCGCTGCCGCGGCGCCGCTCCTCGCTCGGAGATGCGTCCGAAATGCGGCGCTCCCAGAAATGCGGCTGCAGCGCGCAGCGTGACCAGACCCGCCGGCGGGCGTGTGCTTGAGAGCGTTGTCGAGCAGATTGAAGATGCACTGCTGCACTTTCTGGTAATCGAATTTGAAGAGCGGCAGGTCGGGATGCACCTGCACGTCCAGACGCACGTTGGCGCGCTGGAACGCGTCCTGCCAGCGGCTCGAAAGATCGTTGACGCAGTCCCGCAGATCGTTTTCGCAAAGCTGCAGGACGAGCTTGCCGCTCTCGAGCGCCGAATAGTTGAGGAACATCGAGACGAGGCGCACCAGGCGGTCGCAGCTCTCCTTCGATTCGCGCAGAATTTCCTGCTGGCGCTCGCTGAGCTTTCCGAGCGAGCCCGAAAGCAGAAGATCGTAGTAGCCCTTCATCACCGCGAGCGGCGTCTTCAATTCGTGCGCCGCGGAGCCCAGCAGCACGGTCTTCTGGCGATTCGCTTCCTGCAAGCGCAAGTACGCGGCCAGCAGATTCCGGTAGGTGATCTCGCGCTCCTGCATCAGCTCCTGCACCGTCTGGCGCATCTGCGCCTCGTCGGCAGCAGCCTCTTCCGGGTAGCGGCTCGATGTACACGGCGAGCCAATCGGGCTCGGGCAGCCAGCGAATGCGGGCGAGCGATCTTGCCTTGCGAGGATTCGATCGGAAGCAGCACGTCCTGCTTGCCGCGCTCGAGTTGGCTCAGGATGTCCCTTGCCATCGGCGCTGCAGAATGTCTCGAAAGAGGTTCGGGTCGGGCTTGGCGGTCCACGCGAGAGCGTTCAAGGCGTTCTGCGCATGGAGATTGGTGAAGAGAACCAGCCCCGCGCGGTCGGAAACGAGCAGTGGGCGATCGAGGGCGTCGAGCAGACTGGCGACCAGCTTGAAAGCTTACCTGGCTCGGCTCGCTTTTCGGCTGCTGCCGTACCTCTTGGCCAACTCGCCCTCCACCGGCTCCCGGAAACCGAGCAAAGACACCACTCTATTCCTTGTCTCAGAATCGAGTGGGGATGGGCTCGAAGGACCGTATGCTCGCAAAGGCATCAAATAGAGTCAATGGTAAAAGCGTCCCAGTGTTTGCACAAACGTGGAAATGAATTGCATCAAACCGGAACATTTCAAAGAGCCATCCCGGGCGAGCCGTTTCGGCCATAGCCTGCATGAAACTGATAATGAGGGGCTTACGAAATTGCCGGGGAGGGGTAGAAAACTTGCAAGAGGAGGGTACAGTCCGAATCGAGTACTAATACTTGGGTACCAATGAGCGTACGAGAAAACATCGTGCAGCAGAAGGTAGCGCAGTCTTACGACGATCGCCGCCGATTCCATCGCATTCATCTCCAGGTGCCGCTCTTTATCCGTGGCAAGGATGCTCATGGCGAGCAGTTCGTGGAATTGGGTAAGACTCTTGATATCAGTGGCTTAGGAGCGTTCGTGATCTGCCCTCGCTCCCTGACCGATCAACGACATCATTACACTCACCATTCCTGCTCCCTCGATCATCTCATCCGGCCTAGTTGCCGGCAGGGATGCCCCCCATTCAGGCACGGGTCAAGCGGCAGCAGGAAGCTGGCGAGGCCCACCTCGTAGGCGTCGAGTTCCTGAAGCCGATCGGCTAGGGAATTTCCACAGCCTCGGTGTTGCCCGTCCGCGCCATATCCCCGAGCAAAAAGTGGAAGCGCTTTTCCGTCCATCTTCGTCCGTGGCTTGCAACCCTTGGCGGCGCGACAATTAATCTACGTATTGGCAGCGACTTAGGATCGAGGTCCGGGGTTAAATTCTTCTCCCGGATTGGACTGTCCCTTGCTACAGTGATACCGCCCCGCAGGTGTCCTGGACACAGGACAAACTAGAAGCACGTTCGCTTGACTCGGAACTCATTGATGCCCCAGCCCGCCGACGCTTCGCCGTCGCAGCCATCGGCCGACGACTCTTTCCTGGACCTGCTGGTCGAGACCCTCGAGGGTCTCGACGAGACTGTGCGCGGACAATTCCTCCGCCAGTTTTTCCATACCATCGCGAAGATCGATCTGCCCGAACCGCAGAGCAACGATTACTGGCAGCGGATTCTGCAGCGGCGCCGCGAACTTTCCGACAGCCTCGGAAGAAAAGTCGCGCTGGCCACGGCGATGGTCGACGTGCTGTCGTCCACGAATTTCATTCGCGTGCCGATCGTGATGGAGTACGAGGAGCTCAAGAAACTCCAGATCAACGCGGCCACCGACGCGCTGACCGGGCTCTACAACCGGCGGCTCTTCGACGAATACTGCGACAAAGAACTCAATCGCGCGAAACGCTACGGCCAGCATCTCGCGATCGTGATTCTCGATCTCCACCGGCTCAAGGAAGTGAACGACCGCCACGGCCATCTGCGCGGCGACCAGATTTTGCAGCTCGCGGCGACCACTCTTGCGCAGGACTCTGCGCGCCGCCGACTTCGCGTTTCGCATCGGCGGCGATGAATTCGCGCTGCTGCTGCCGCAGACCGATACCGAGCAGGCCGTCACGCTGTGCCGCCGCGTCCGCTCGCTCTATGAGGCCGAGGTGGTCGCCGCTCAAGATCGAAGTAGGCGTGACGCTTGATTTCGGCGTCGCCGTGCATCCGCAGGATGGCGATCAGAAAAGCGATCTGTTGCGGACCGCGGACGAGCGCCTCTACGAACTCAAGCGCTCGGGCCGCGCGCCGCGCGTCGTTCCGATCGAGACGCATCCGGCGCGCGAAAGCGCTCCGCCTCCGGTCGCGCCGCCAAGAGCTCCCGCTGCGCCCGCCGTGGCCGCGCCGCCGAGGGCTCCAGCCGCGATTCCGCCCCGTTCCTCAAGTGTCACGCCATGTTCCGCCCGCTGCGGCTGTGCCGCCCGTGCAACCTGCGGCGCCTCCCCCGCCCGCGCAGCCGCCGTCGGCCTGACCGGCCGGCGCCTCGCGCCGCATTCCGAGCAGCGAAATGGGAACGCGTGTCGCTGAGCGGCACGAAAGCGCACGCCGTGCTCACCGACGTGGGCCAGAAAACCGCCAAGGTCATCGACCTGAGCTACGGCGGCGTAGCCCTGCTATTCGAGCAGCACGAAGACATTCCCGACCAGTTTCACGCCGTCCTGCACGTGCCGATTCTTCCGCCGGTGCGCGTGATCCTGCGCAAGTCCTACATCCTCTCGGCCGACGACGGCCGCATGCGCGTCGGCTGCTCCTTCGTCTCCTAGTCTTGTCGTAGACCCGCCACGGCGCTGCTGGAAAAATCACGCGCGGCGCGCTAAGATACGTCTTTCCGTTCCGGCCTTCCCGAGTCGATTAGGCATTTTCCATGGCAGTTACAATTTCACTTACCTCCAGCTATTTCCAAGAAGCGCGCTGGTCTTGACGTGTGGATGGAGCGCGTCCTCGAAAAAGCGGCCAGTATCGAGCCGGACTGGGATGCGGGCGAAGTCCACGACCTGCGCGTCGCGCTGCGGCGCTGCCGGACGATGGCCGAAGCGTTGAGCGAAGTGAGCGCCGAGCTCCGGCTGGCGGAGGCTCAAGAAAGGCAGCCGGGACCTCTTTCATGCGCTCGGCGATCTTCGCGACACGCAAGTGCAGCGCGGCTGGGTGAAGAAGTTGGGCTCGGCGGGCGATCCGGTGCGGAAACACATGCTGCGCCTGCTTGCTAGCGACGAAAAGAAAGCAGCGAGACGGTTGCCGCGACAAGCGCTCGACGCGTTCGATCGCAAGGAATGGAAAAAGCTCGCGCGCAAGCTCCCGGCGAAGGCTGAATTTTTACCCGTCGGGAAGCGTGGTATTCCAGCGGCTGGCTTTGGGCAAATTGAACGAAGCCGTCGAGCTCTATCAGCAGGCGCGCAAGCGGCGCAGCGCAGTGGCGTGGCACCGTCTGCGGATCGGCCTCAAAGAATTCCGCTACATCGTCGAGAATTTTCTGCCAGAACGATATGAAGCCTGGGCCGGCGACCTGAAAGCCATGCAGGACCAGCTGGGCGACGTCCACGATCTCGACGTGCTGCGCGGCCGGCTGCGCAAGGAAGCCGCGAAACTCGATGCCGAGGCGCTCGCCAGGTGGGTCGAGAAAATCGCGGCGGAGCGAAAAGCGCGTCTCGACGAATTCCTCGCGAAAGCATCCGGGCCCGAATCTCCGTGGCTCGTGTGGCGCGCGGGATTTCAGTGGGGGCACGCGCTCGTCGCCGCGTCATTCCCGCAGCGCCGCACCGCCTGGAGAATCCGCTCGCGACGCCTAGTTTTGCGGGTGCCCCATCCTCGGTTTGTGAGGGTGGGGCTTTTGACTTTCCGTCGCGACCCGCGTGGAGGCGCGGCCTTCGAAGGCCGTTCCAGTTTCCCGAATTTTCGCAGGAACCTCGCGGTCAGCAACCACTTCAACTTCCACCGGCCGTGCGGCGACGCCTGCTCGAAGCACGCCACGCCCGCCTTCTTCAGTCTCCGTGAACGGGCCGCGCGATCCCGCCAGTTGCGCGATCAGCAGATCGAGATGAGGCGCGTGGCCGAAGAGCGCGATTTCCTTCGCTTTGAGGTGCGAGATGTTCCTTCACGATTTCCGCCGGGATTCTGCGCGGGCTTCAGCGACTCGCTCACGCGAATTTTTTCCGGCGAAAATCCAAGCGCCTCGGCGAATATTTCCGCGGTCTGCGCCGCGCGCACGTAGGGGCTCGTGATCAGCGCGTCCGGCTTCGCGCCCAGCGCGCAGAATCCGAGCGCCGCTTCGCGCGTTTTTTGCACGCCGCGCGCGGTCAAAGGGCGCTCCGCCTCGGCCGGAGATTTCGGATCGGTGCGATCGACGGCGATGCCGTGGCGGACGAGATAGAGAATCATGATTTACGCAACCTTTTCCTTTCGCTGCGCGCGCCGGAACTCCGCCTTCAGGTGAAACTCCTTTTCGAAGAGCGCCGCTTTGCGCTCGAGGCCGGCCACGTCGAGCCGCGTTCCCTCGGCCGCGCGGATCAGGAAAATCGCGCGATGCCCGGCGATCTGCACGTCGACGCCCTCCACGCGCTGCGCGTGCTCCGATTCGAGTTTTTCCGCGATGCGCAGCAGCGAAGTGAGCAGGCGCATCTCGCGGCGCCGCGAGCCATCGAGCGCGGCGTAGGAGGCGTGCTCGATCTGCGGCTCGGATTTGCAATTGTGGTAGCGGACCAGCGCGCCGACCATGTCGCGCCGCCAGCCGCGCAGGCCGGGAATCTCGCTGTTGCGAATCAAATATTCGCCGTGGCGGTTGTGCGATTTGCGGTGAACGAAATGCCCGATGTCGTGCAGCATCGCCGCGATCTCCAGCAGCAGCCGATGTTCGGGCCCGAGCTCGTGGATCGGGCGCAGCTGATCGAAGAGCGAAAGCGCGAGGCGCGACACCTGCTCGGCGTGCTGCGCGTCGTAATTCAGGCGCCGCGCGAACCAGCGCGCCGCGGCGAGAAGTTCCTCGGCGCGATCCTTTTCCTCCGCCGACGTTTCGCCACCCGAATATTGCTCGGCGACGAGATCGAGCAGCAGCCCTTCGCGCACGCCCACGCCGGGAACGAGAATCGAGCGCAGGTCGAGCCACTTCGCCACCGTGCCGATGATGATCCCGGCGATGCCGATCACTTCGGCGCGGTCCTTGCGCACGCGAAACGCGCGCATGCGCCCGGGCACGTCGAGCCGGAGTATCCGCAGCGTCTGGTCCTTCAGCAGCCGCACGTTGATCGTGGGCGTTCGCCCGACCATCGGGCCGGCCGCGATGCGCACCAGCGCTTCGGCGTTTCCGCCGGAGCGCCGCCGCATACGCGCGCGAAAGCTTCGGCGGCGACGGCATCGCGCTCTTCAGCAGCGCAAGAACGTGCAGCCTCAGCCGCTTCTCGCTGTCTTCATCGATCGCGCCGTCGATCGCATAGGTTTCCATCAGCCGGATCGTCCCGAGCGGCAGCGCCACGCGCTCGCGCACTTCGCCCCGCTCGAAAAAATTGATCTCCAGGCTGCCGCCGCCCAGATCGAAAATCACGCGCGGCCGGATCTTGTCGCCGAGCGCCCAGTGCACCGCCGAGCAGACCAGCCGCGCCTCTTCCTCGCTGCCGATCACTTCCAGCTCGATGCCGGATTTTCGCTGGATGCGCTCCATCAGCTTCCGGTAGTTGCGCACTTCGCGCGCCGCGGCCGTGGCGACGGCGCGGTATGCGGTCACCTGGTGGCGGTCCATGCGGTCGCGAAAATGGCGGAAGACGCGCGCCGCCCGCGAAATCGTGTCGTCGTCCAGCAGATGCCGCGTGAAGGCGTTATGCCCGAGCCGCACGGCGGCGCGCTCGCTTTCCAGAATTTCGATGTGCTGCGGAGACGTAGCGCGCGCGATCACCAGCCGGATGGCGTTCGATCCGGCGTCGATCGCTGCCAGTTGTACCGGGGCGGCCACTCGTCAGCGCCAGAGGTGCTGGAGCGCGTGCGAAGGCTTGTAGTGCGTGCCGCGGATGCCGAGATGCGAAGCGATGCGCTTGCGCAGCACCCGGTTCACGTCCGAGACGCTTCCCTCGCCGTCCATTTCGATGAAGCCGTGCCGCTTCGACAGATATTCGAATTCGCGCTTGATCATCGATTGGTAGCGGATGAAGGACTGGAAGAGATCGTTCGAAAGCGACATGTCGCGGCCCGACTCCCAATAGCTGATCGTCTGCGATTTCTTGAATTCGCGGTCGAACGCCACTTCCGGCCGCACGTTGAGCCAGAACGTCAGGTCCGGCCGCAGCGCGATTTCGTAAATCCCGTGCAGGTAGTCCCGCCCGATCCCGCGGACCGCCGCGCGCGCGATCAGCGTGAAGATATAGCGGTCGGCCAGCACAATCAACCCCGATCGCAGCGCCGGCAAAATCCGCCGCTCGAGCTGATCGAAGAAATCGGTGCCGTACATCAGCGCGAGCGTCATGCGCGTCACGGTATTTTCCGCGAGCAGCGCGTCGATATCTTCGCCCACCAGAAACGACCGCCGCAGCCCCATCGTCTGCACGGCGAATCCTTCGGACTCCAGCCATTCGGTCAGCAGCGAAATCTGCGTCGAGCGCCCCGAGCCGTCCGTGCCCTCCACCACGATCAGGCTGCCGCTCAGCTCCTCCGGCTTCACGCCCGGCAGCGGGAATGCCGTAAAAACGCGAGAGCAGGTCCGCGCCGTTGCGGCCCTTTTTCGAGGATTTGGTCGCGCGCGTGTCCGAGCGGCCGCCGGCAGGGCCGTTTGATCGCCCGGTTGAACGGTTGTTCGCGCCGCCGTTCTTGGAAGCAGACGATGGAGAGCCGTTGCGCGTCATTTCGTCGTCACTTCTTTTTCTTCGGCGCGAAGGGCGCGAGATTGATTTTCTCGGCCAGCAGATTGCGCATCAGCTTCTGCAGCTTGTTCACGCGCGCGGTGCCGTCCATCAGGACGAACCGGTCCGTCTCGATCATCTGGTCGTAGTTATTGAGGATGCGTTCCTGGAAGATGCGGAAGCTTTCGGCGCGGTCGAGCGAAATCCCGAGGTCCATGCCGGCTTCGTAATATTTCAGCTTCGGCCGCCCGGCGACGATGCGGTTCACGGCCACGTCGAGCGGCGCGCGGAAATAAAATGTAATGTCGGGCACCGGAGCGAAGCTATAAAGATTGCGCAGCCAGCGCGGCGAGCAGCCGCGGGCCGCGTCGCGCGCAAACGCCGTGTAAACATAGCGGTCCGCGAGCACCAGATACCCGCCGTGCAGCAGCGGCAGGATCTGCCGCTCGCAGCGGTCCGCGAAATCCGCCGCGTGCAGCATCGAAAAAGTCGTCGGCGTCAGCAGCCGCCGCTGCTTCCCGCGCCGCGTCGCCGATTTCACCAGCGGCGACGAATTCCACTCCGTGAAATGAATCCGGTAGCCGCCGATCTCGAGCCACCGCTTCAGCAGATAGAGCTGCGTGCTTTTCCCCGACCCGTCGATCCCCTCCACCACCACCAGCGCGCCCGGATACTCGCGCTTCGGCGCTGCCGCCTTCTCGGGCGCCACGTCGGTCAGCACGGGAATTTCGGGAGTGACGGTAGCCATGGGGCACACCTAAATTGCAAATTCAATCATACGTCCAAAGCCTCGCCCGCATATGAAAATTGTGTGACATCGCCCCGCGGAAATTGCAGGTGGAAGCGTGGACCTTCTTACCCTGAGAGAAGTCGAAGGGCAGGCCCGCGAAAAGAGCCTCCGCCCTAACAGTGCTTCAGCCGCGGGCCTCCTGCCTTTGAAGTTCCAGGTGCCCCATCCTCGGTTTATGAGGGTGGGGCCTTTGCTCGCAACGAGCACTCAACAACCGGCCGCTCTCACATTCAGTTTCGCAAGCGAGCCGCTACCGCGCTTCGCCGGCAGGAGGAGGCGCTGCCGTCCCCGACGCAGGCGGCGGAGGCACGGGCATATTCCCATCCAGCGTGAACGTGTACAGCCGCCCCTTGCCCTGGCGCCCCGCGAGCACCGACACATACTCCTTGCCGTCGAGCATGTAGCACACCGGATTCGCGAATCCCGCCTCGAGCTTCACGCTCCAGAGCTTCTCGCCCTTATCCGCGCTGAACGCCTCGAAATCGCCTCCGTTGGAGGCGGCAAACACCAGATTGCCGGCGGTCGTCATCGTGCCGCCGCCGCCGGTTGCGGGCACCTTCCATGCCGCGCGTTTCTGTCGCCGGATCCCACGCCACCAGGAAATTCCCAGCGGGCGGCGCAGGAGGACGCGGCGGTGGAGGCGGCGCGGCGTTGCCACGGGCCGACCGGGCCCGTGCCTCTGCCCGCAGCATCCCGGAAAATGATTCCCCAGTTGTACTCACCGAGCTCCGGCTTGAATTCCGGCGCCTGCACGTACGCGAAGCTCGAAGCCATGCCCGGCGTCAGATACACCAGATCCGTCGCCGGATTGAACGACATTCCCTGCCACACGTGCCCGCCGCCCGGCCCCGGCCAAACCACGGTCGGCGTCGTGCCGTAGTGCGCCTCGGGATTGTCGATCGGCCGGCCGGTCTTCGGATCGAGCCCGTTGTTCCACGTAATCTTTTGCAGCGGCGCGCCAGAAATGAATTTCCCCGTCTTGCGATCGATCACGTAGAAGTACCCGTTCTTCGGCGCCTGCATGATCACGTGCCGCAGCTTCCCGTCAATCGTCACATCCGCGAGAACGAGATCGGCGATTGCATCGTAATCCCACTCATCGCCAGGAGTCGTCTGGAAATACCAGACGAATTTTCCGGTCTCCGGCTTCACGGCGATGATCGAGCAGATGTAGAGATTGTCCTGGCCCATGCTTGCTGCGATATTTCTGCACCCACGGCCCAGCCTGCCCCGTGCCGAAATAGAGCAGGTCGAGCTTCGGATCGTAAGAGATCGCGTTCCAGGGATTGCCGCCGCCGCCTAATTTCCACCACGGAATATCTGGCGACCACGTTTTTGCCGCGACTTCCATCGCATTGATTCTCGAAAGGTTTCGAAGGATCGCCTGGGACCGTATAGAAGCGCCAGTCGAGCTTGCCGGTCTCCGCGTCGTACGCCGAAATAAATCCGCGCACCGCGAATTCACCGCCGCCGTTGCCGACGATCACTTTGTCTTTTACGATCAGCGGCGCGCCGGTGATGCTGTAGTCGGCGTTCTTGTCCGCCGTCTGGACGCTCCACACCACTTTGCCCGTTTCCGCATCGAGCGCGACGAGCCGCGCGTCGAGCGTCCCGACGTACACTTTGCCGTCATACACAGCCACGCCGCGATTTCCCGGTCCGCAGCAGAGGCTCGGTCCCGTGCGCACCTTGTCCGGATTTCCCAGCGAGCCAGTGGGAAAATTCTGATGGCCCACACTGCGGGTCCCAGCGCCACTTCTCTTTTCCCGTGCGCGCATCGACGGCAAACACCGCGCCCCACGTGACGGTCGCATAGAGCGTGCCATTCGAAATCACAGGAGAAGCCTCAAGCGTCCCGGGCAGCGAATCCGTGTCGTAATACCACGCAAGCCCGAGCTTGCTCACATTCGACGAGTCGATCTGCTTCAGCGGGCTGTAGCGCGTCGCCTCATAATTTCCCGCGGCCATCAGCCATTCGCCGCTCTTCCAGCCGTTGAGCAGCGCCGCATTCGTAACGGCGGCGCCGTCAGGAGCTGCCGCGGCCCAAGCCGCCAGCCCGCCCAGCGTCACCAGCAGCGCAAGTGCGCTCCATTTCTTCGCATTTCGCAATTTCATGTTCAGCATTCCCCCACGCAAATAATTGCGTCCTCGAGCCCCACCCAGGCTGTGCACGCGCACACATACTAATCCCAAGTCGCGCCGATTTCTACGTCGTGGCTGGAAGCCACGACCTCCTGAAGAAGAGGCCGCGGCTGAAGCCGCATTATTGGTGCGCTTTTTCGAGGGCCTGAAGGCCCACGCTTCCACCGTTTTGCCCTGCGGGCCGAAGCAAAGATCCACGCAAGCGTTCGCTAGTTGCCACACAACCTCTGGAGGCACACGCTTCCACTCTGAAGAAAAGCCGGCGGGACGCCCTTCGGTCCGACTCAGGGCAGACCGGCGCTACTCAAGAAATGCGCTGCGAGTTCTCACAGAGACTCTGAAGCTCCGAGCCCCTAACCGGCATTTATGAGATGGCTTGTAGTGAAATCTCTGGAAATTCAGGCGCAAAAGTGCGGGCGGCAATTACGTATTCAAACGGATGAAATCCTGGCTCCGGGCAGTATATGAATGACCCATTCGTCGGGCGGTTAAAACCGCTTAGAGAGCAAAAAAAGCCAATTTTGGGAGGATTTTGCACCATGACGAGATATCCGACCCGGGAGGAGCGAACCGCGCGCGCCTTTCGGGGATACCTGGAGCTGCTGGACGCGGCCGACTGGCTGAAGGCGGAGGTGCGGGTGCCGCTGGCGTCATTTGGGCTGACGCTGGGGGAATTTCGCACGCTGCACCTGCTGTACCGGGAGGGGGCGCTTCCGATCGTGGAGGTGAGCCGTCGGCGCCGAAGCGAGCGGCATAATCTGGCGGCGACGATCGCGCGCCTGGAAGGGTTCGGATGGGCGCGCCGGGCCGTGGTGACGCTGCCGCCGGTGGAATTCGCGCGAGCGCATCTGCCGAAGTCGCGGCAGCACGAAAAGCGGCAGGGGCGGCGGATGATCGTGGTCGGAGTGACGGCGGAGGGGAAGAAATTCCTGGGGCGAGTGCTGTCCATTCACTCGAAGCTGGTGAAGGCGATGATGGTGGCGCTGAACGCGCGGGAACAGGATTCGCTGTTTCGGATTTGCCGCAAGCTGCGCGAGGGCGACGTGGTGAGGTTCGTCCGCGAGATCACGCACTGGGATGACGATTGAGCGAGGGGGAGCGTCGAGGGACGAAGGTTGGGAGTACGCTAGCCCGCGAGGGCGGGCCTTCCGAGGTTTGAGTGTTCCCGTGGTCGTTCGCCTAATGTAACGCTGGGCTTTGAGCCCGGCATCGACAGGCCGACGGTATTAAGCCGCCGAGTTATCATTAATGATACGTCTTTTGCGGAAAACAACGTATGATGCTGAGATCAAAATATTCTCAGCTAACTCGCGCGGGGCATCTTCGCTTCGGCCGCGCTAGATTCGGTTTGATGAATCCCAACATTGCCGCGAACAGCAGACCCCTGAAACTTGGCGGTGGAACTTCAGCCCAAATTGGATCGGGGATGAACTTCCCGGCAGTCAAGCTCGTCGAGATATTTTCTCCGGAGGATTGGGAAGGATTCACCGAAGAATACGTTGGCTCTGTCGCTCCGGCCTACAAAAAGACCGTCCGCTTTACAGGTCCGGGCGACATGGGGCGCGACGTCGTCGGATTCAGCTCAGACCAATATTTCGATGGACCTTGGGACAATTACCAATGTAAGCGCTATGGCAACGCGCTGATTCCATCGGATGTGTGGGTCGAGATTGGCAAGCTGATCTACTACACATTTCGCGGAGAATTTAGCCCACCGCATAACTATTATTTTGCCGGTTCCAAGGACATCGGACTTAAGCTCAAGAAACTTCTCACCAATCCAGCTAAACTGAAATCCCAGCTTATTGCTAACTGGGATAAGCACTGCGGAAAGCAAATCACCGATACAGGCGAAATCAAACTTGAGGGAGCGCTAAAGGCCTATTTAGATGCATTCGACTTCAGAATTTTCAAGCCACTCTCCGTCGTCGGGATGATTGCCGTTCATTCCAAGACGCCGCACTACATTCGACGCTTTGGCGAGGCGAATATTCCGCCGCGGCCCGCACCTGCTCCCCCGCCCGCTGCCGTGCAGGCGACCGAGAGCCGCTACGTGCAGCAACTGCTTCAGGTATATACCAATCACTTGAAGGTCCCCGTTACGGATGTTAAGGACCTAGGCAAATGGCCGGAAATGGAGCAACACTTCAATCGCGCGCGCGAAGTGTTTTATCATGCCGAGTCGCTTCGCAATTTTGCGCGCGACAGCGTCGATGCTGGTATGTTTGATGCTGTGACCGAAGAAATTTTTCACGGCACCGTCGATACATACGGAATGGAATATCCCGACGCGCTGCAGCGTGTTCGCTCAACTGTGACGCAGGCCGGGAATCTGACCCCCAACTGCAATGCTCTTTGCGTGCGAGTTCAGATTCAGGACAAGCATGGCATATGTCATCATCTGGCCAACGCTGACCGCTTTGTTTGGGTAAAATGATGTCCCAAGCCGCCGCACCCCTGACTCCGTTCAACAGCCCGCTCGAAACAGGCATGCGCGCGCTCATTCTTCTCGCGGAATCCTATCCGGAGACGCTCGATTTGCAGCGCATCCTCGAATTCGATTACCTCATGGTCCACTCCGGCGATGTCGGCGGCCCACCGAGCCTGCACCCGGCTCTCCCGCTTCGCTCGGGAGAACTTCTCGTCCGTCGCCAGCTGATCGAGCGGGGGATATTATTGATGATGAGCCGGGGGCTCATTGAACGGATCGCATCGGACTCGGGGCTCAGCTACCAAGCCGACGATGCGGCGGGTCCTTTTCTAGATGCACTTTCCGCGGACTATCTCAATGACCTGAAACAACGAGCGGCATGGGTCATCTCGACTTTCGGTCAAATGTCGAACAGCGATATCAGGAAAGCCTTGTCCACGATCTACGATCAATGGACGAGAGAATTTCAGCTTTATGAAAGGCCGGGCATCGCGCCGTGAGTTTTAATGGCATTTCGCTGCGGTTCATACGCTTTAGAGGGACGAAAAAGCCTGACGCTGAATTCACATTCACGCCGGGCCTGAACGTGCTATGGGGCGCGTCAGACACGGGAAAGACCTTTCTTGTCGAAGCGATTGATTTCATGCTCGGTGCTGGCGATCCGCTCAAGGACATTCCCGAACGCCAGGGCTATGAAACGGTCGAACTCGGATTGACGACTCCGGGCGCAAAAGACTACACGCTGGTTCGAAGCATTCAGGGCGGGAATTTCATGCGCTTCGACGGCCTCATGAATGGTGTCAAGCCCAACCCCAAGGACGCCCTGAAGCTCGCCGCCACGCATTCGTCAGCCAAGCCTAGCCTCTCACGCTGGCTCCTGCAGGAGATAAAGCTCGACGAGAAGAAAATTCTGTACAGCAAGGAAACGGGTGATCTGCGCAATCTCGGTTTCAGAGCGCTTGCGCATCTCTGCGTCATAACAGCGCAAGATATCAGCAAGGCCACGTCTCCCCTTGAGGCGGGGCAGTTCATTGATAGAACCCGGGAATATGGCGTTTTCAAGCTTCTCCTCACCGGCGTCGATGATTCCACCGTTATAGAGGCACCGAAATCGGCCAAGATCGGCCCTGCGTCCGTCGAGCCCGAAGTGCTTAGGCAAATGCTCACTTATTACGAAACTGAGCTCGCCAAAATGACAGACGAACCGGAAGAACTCGATACGGCAGACAAGAGAATTCGGGAACAGCTTGATGAGGTGGAAAAGTCGCTGGGCGCGATGGAAAGCCACCTGTCGGATACAACGAGTGCCCGGAAAGAAGTTTTTGCCCGCTACAGCTTGCTCAATGCGCGCGCGAACGAGATCGGCGAATTGCGGGCGCGATTCAAGCTGCTCGATGAGCAATACACCACTGACCTGAAACGACTCACGGCCATCGAGGAATCGGGTCAATACTTCATTCTGCTGACCGCCAATAGGTGTCCTCTCTGTGGCGCTACTTCCGAGCATCAGAAAACCGATACCGAATGCGATGGCAACGTCGCTGCTGTTACGACAGCTGCCGCAGCTGAAATTGCCAAGATTCAATTGCTGCAAAAGGAGCTGCACGACACCGTTTCGGTTCTCTCCGAGGAACACGCATCCATCGTCGTCGAGCGCGCCAGGCTTGAGAGAGACCTTCAGCGGCTGCAAAAAGCCATTGACGCGGCGCTATCGCCTGAGTTCAGCCGGGCGCGAAAGACGTATTCCGACCTGATCGGGAAGCGTTCCTCGGTTCAAGCTGCAATCTCCCTCTATAAGCGTGTCACGGAGACGAGAGAAAAAATCTCGAGCAACGGATCGCAAAAGACGGTCAAAGAAGTCAGCGAAGAGCCATCTGCCGTCGCACAGTATCTACCCAAATCGACGCTGGATGAGTTCTCCGGCGTCGTTCAGTCGATCCTGCAGGCATGGCACTTTCCCAATGCCACGAACACGTATTTCGACGAGGGGAAACGTGATCTTGTTATCGGCGGCAAGCCGCGCGGGAGTCGTGGCCGTGGCCTGTGCGCCATAACTCATTCGGCTTTCACTATCGGCCTTATGGATTACTGCCGGCAGAATGAGATGCCGCATCCCGGCTTCGTCATTCTCGATTCACCGTTGCTCGCCTATAAAGAACCGCAGGGCGATGATGAAAATATCGCAGGCACTGATCTAAAAGATCGTTTCTACGAACATCTCCTCGAATTCATCGGCCAAGAACAGCTATTTATCGTCGAAAACACCGAACCACCCCCTGATATCCTCAAAGCCATCAACCACGAGACCTTTACAGGAAATCCCAACGAAGGGCGTTATGGCTTGTTTCCCCTCGTCCCGAGGAAACTCCCGGCGCGAAAGGCTTGATACCCGTTACCCCCATCAAGATAGACGTGGAAAGGGATTAGAACCCGGCCGACTTCCAGAAACGGGGTCGTGGGAAGTTGGGCCCGGAGCCAATCTTCTACCGCCTTGCGGGGAGTGAGTCCCAAGCTCCGGCTCCCGCAGCGTATTTTTCGGCGAGGCAGGCGATGGTGTTCAGCCCGCGAAAGGTGGCGCGCACCTTTAGGACGCGCTCGAAGCGCGCGATTGAGAATTTCGATTCGGTTTGCTTGCGCGTGCAGGGTCGGTAAATTTCGCGTCTTCACTTGGCATCCCAGCGAGGGGGAGCGGCGCGTAACGGATTTATTTCCCCCCGCAACGCGCCACCCAAGTTCACTTGCACTCGCACTTGCGCTTCTGCGCGTGCTCGACGCAGCATGCCGACCGCGTAGCCCCAATCCTCCGCGCGCGCCCACATGGAATAGCCGAAATAGCCGCCGAAGTTCTCCCTTCGGTTTGCTATCACGCTACTCGATATCGACTTGGAACGTTAACGAAGGGTTGTCGTATGCGACTGCATACCATAGCCCATCCGCTCCCATCACGAAGTACACCTGCTGCTGGTAAAACCACGGCGGATAAAATCCAGCGTAGAACCAGTATCCACCGTAGGAGTACTCCCGACGGCCGTTGTAAAAGCGACCGCCATTCTGTTCGAAGCGGGCATGATGATCGCGGCCAAACCTGCTTGCGTTGTACACGTGGCCGCGACTATCTCTCTGACCGTTGCGGGCCCAGTGCCCTTGCGCTTGCGCGTGCGGCCGGCTACCGGCTTGTTGTTGGTGCCGCTGCTGATTCTGATTCGCGGCCCTGGCGTGTTGCTGCTGACTCTTGGCTTGCTGCTGCTGATGCTGATTCGCCGGCCTGGCCTGCTGCTGGTGCTGCGGAGCCTGGTGTTGCGGCTGCGCATGCTGTTGCGGCTGCGCGTGCTGTTGCTGACTGTGTTGTTGCTGCGCGGGCTTGGCATGCTCCTCCTGTTTCGGAGCCTTGGACTCTTGCTGGTGTTGCTCCTGCCGTGCGTACGTGGGGACGACTGCTCCAAGAAGAAGGAGCAGAACTCCCGTGCTGATGAGACTGGCGCGTTTCATGTTTGTTGCCTCCGTTGAGCTAATTCATGCGCTCTTTGCCTGGCGCGCTGGGCGCCGCGGTTTTCAGGTTCTTGAGTTTGTGGTCCGCGAGGCATTTGATCGGGCCGGTACCCCGCCTGCCGACAGTTTGCTTTAAGACCTACATTCCGAGGTAGGCTGTGATGGTCATCACCAGTGTACGCGATCTCTTTCGTACAGGACTGTACAAAAAGAGACAATCCGCCCGCTTGGGTCTCGTGCAGGAAAAGAGCGGCCGGCTATTAGGCGTCGACGGGCGCGACGCCGTATTTCCGCGCAAGGCGGGCGATGGTGTTGAGGTTGCGAAAGGTGGCGCGCACCTTGAGGATGCGCTCGAAGCGGGCGTTTGAGAATTTCGATTCGGACTGCTTGCGCGTGCAGAGCCAGTACATTTCGCGGCCGTGGACGTGGAAGTCGTCGGCGTCCGTGCGCATCGCGGCGAGGAGCTTTTGCGCGGCGGCATCGAGCGGGGCGGCGAGGAACGCGACGCTGAGCGTCAAGGCGGCCTGCATGCGCGCTGCGTCAAACGGCTTGTAGCGCGCGATGGCGGCAATCTCCGCTTCGCTGCGGAGGAATGCTTTCACCTCGTAGCCCATCGCCTTGGCGAGGTGCGCTTCGATCTTGCGTTCGAGCGCGGCGTCGTTCTTCGCGCTCGTGGTGAAAATCACGTTGCCGCTGTTGATGAACGTCTCGACCTGCTGGAACCCGAGCTTTTCGAAATGGCGGCGCAGCGCCGCCATCGTCACGAAGTGGCCCCCGACGTTGATGGCTCGCAGAAATGCGATTCGTTTCGGCATCGCTGAATCGGAAATCATGAAATTTGAAATCTGAAATTGGCATCCGCGCGCGCTTGCGCGGCATGGGGAAATGTGCCACGTTGGATTGCGAGGCGCAAGCGCGATGCCGAAGGATCCGACGCCGAATCAGGAGCTGAATGCGACGCCCGAGCGGGTGAGCACCGGCTGCTGCATTGCGGGCGGCGGGCCGGCCGGGATGATGCTCGGCTTTCTTTTGGCGCGTGCCGGCGTCGACGTCACGGTGCTCGAAAAGCACGGGGATTTCCTGCGCGATTTTCGCGGCGACACGGTGCATCCTTCGACGCTCGAGGTTTTATACGAGCTCGGTCTCCTGGAAGATTTCCTGAAGCGGCCGCATCAGGAGGTGCGCGAGCTGGTGGCGTACGTCGGGCAACAGCCGGTGCCCATGGCGGATCTTTCGCACCTGCCGACTCACTGCAAATTCATCGCGCTGATGCCGCAGTGGGACTTCCTGAACTTCCTCGCCGAGAGCGCGCGGCGCTATCCCGGATTCCACTTGCGGATGGAATGTGAAGCGACGGACATTCTCGTCGATGGCGATTGCGTGGAAGGGGTTCGCGCCGCGACGAAGCAGGGAGAGCTGCACGTGCGCGCGGATCTGGTGGTGGCAGCCGATGGACGCCACTCCGCGATTCGCGCCAAGGCGGGATTCGAGGTGATGAAGATCGGCGCGCCGATCGACGTGCTGTGGATGCGAATCCCGCGCGCGTCGAGCGACCCGGAGCAGTCTCTCGGCCGCGTGGATGCGGGGAAATTCCTGGTGATGCTGAATCGCGCCGACTATTGGCAGTGCGCCTACGTGATTCCGAAGGGCGGATTCGACGCGATTCGCGCGGCGGGGCTCGACAAATTCCAGAAGGACCTCGCCGAGATCGCGCCATTCCTTTCGGATCGCGTCGGGGAGCTGAAAAGTTGGGACGACATCAAGCTGCTGTCCGTAGCGGTGGACCGCCTGCGGCAATGGTGCCGCGCAGGGCTGCTGTGCATTGGCGACGCGGCTCATGCGATGTCGCCGATCGGCGGCGTGGGGATTAATCTGGCTATTCAGGACGCGGTTGCGGCCGCCAACCTGCTGACCGCGCCGCTGCGCAGCCGGACGGTCTCGACGCGCGATCTCCGGAAGGTGCAGGAGCGGCGCATGTTTCCCACGCGGGCCACGCAAGGTCTGCAGGTATTCGTTCAGGACCGCGTCGTCACGCCGGCCCTGAAGAGCACAACGAAGATCACGAGCCTGCCTTTGCCCTTGAAGTTCCTCCGTTGGTTTCCGCGGCTGCGCCGGATCCCGGCTCGCATCGTGGGGGTGGGATTCAGGCCGGAACACGTGGAGACGCGGGCCTTTGAAGAAAGCCCGGCCGGCGCGCCGATTCAAGTTTAGGAGAGAAAACTCGCATGGCGACAAACTTCAGCAAAGAACTGGCGGTAAAGCCGGGCAAAAAAGTGCGGCTTACGGACTGGGATCCGGAAGACACGCTTGGCTGGGACAAGGGCCACAAGATGAAGGCGGCCCTCGACAAGACCAACGAGAAGCTCGACAAGCTGCAATACCTGCTCTACGCCGAGCACAAGCGCGCGCTGCTGATCGTCCTGCAGGGACTGGACGCGGCGGGCAAGGACGGCACGATTCGCCACGTGATGTCGGGCGTGAATCCGCAGGGATGCCAGGTGACGCCGTTCAAGAAGCCGTCGGCGGAGGAAATGGAGCACGATTATCTCTGGCGCATCCACAAAGCGGTGCCGGAGCACGGCGACATCGGCATCTTCAATCGCTCGCACTACGAAGACGTGCTCGTCGTGCGCGTGCACGATCTGGTGCCGAAAGATGTGTGGTCCGAGCGCTACGACCAGATCAACGAGTTTGAGAAAATGCTGTCCGAGAACAACGTGAAGATCCTGAAATTTTTCCTGCACATCAGCAAGGACGAGCAAAAGAAACGATTCCAGCAGCGCATCGACGATCCCGACCGCCGCTGGAAGATTTCCGCAGGCGGATTTCGACGAACGGAAATTCTGGGACGACTACACGAAAGCCTATGAAACAGCGCTCGAAAAGTGCAGCACGGCGCATGCGCCGTGGTTCGTGATTCCGTCGAACAAGAAATGGTTCCGCAATCTGGCCGTCTCGCACATCATCACGGAAACGCTCGAGAGCATGGACATGAAATTCCCGGCGCCGACGATCGACATCAAGAAATTGAAGTGGAAGTGACGAAATGGAGACGCGCGGGCCGGGATCGCAGTCCCGGCCCGCGCAAGAATCTCAGGCAGTAAGAACGCGGCGCGCGAACTGACGTGTTGCGGGGCTTGCTCGCCAGTCTGAATGCGGTGTACGTTCCACGACCACTGGTCCCGAGGGCGCGATGCCCGGACGCCTCCGATGCGGGTTCGGGATTCATCTCGTCCAATCACGGGGCGCAGGAAGCCGGCGGCCCGGCGGGCGAGTTCGGCGCGGTTCTCGACACCGAAGCGGCTGAGAGCGACGAGATGTGGAACTTGACGGTGCGCACGGTGATGTTGAGCTTCGAAGCGATCTCTTTATTGGCCTTGTTGCGAATCACGGAATGGAGAATTTCCTGCTGGCGCGGGCTCAAGCAGGATGGGCTGGCGACCGCGCGGCCCTCTTCGAGCAATTCCTTGGCGCGGGACTGCAATCGACTCGCGAAACTTCGTTCGGCCGCCACCAGAATCTCGAAATCGTCCGGATCGGTGCCGCGGACCAGGCACTGCATGGCCAGCAGGCCGGCCATGCGCTCGACCGTGCAATCCAGGTCGGCGGTGGATTCGGCGCGAAACTGGGTTGCGCCGCTGGAGCGCTCGCAAAATACGAAGGAGCTGGGCCGGTTGGCGTCTGACTTCTTGGGTTGAGGGGTAAACTTCGGAAGCGCTTTCTTCAATGTGGGCCTTTCCCGTTCTGCCCTAGCGGGCAATTTCTCTGGTTTAACTTCGCTTTGATGCGAGACTACAAACTGAGCTGGTTTGCTTCGCAAACGGGAACTGCTAAAGACCATTGGGGAGGCCGAAGATTTGGCCCGCCCCCTGATTTTGTGAACTTTCTTGCGAGGCCGACGCAGCCGAGGGCAGCTCGAGTGCCAAACTTCGTCATTTGTGTAACCGTCTCGAATAGAGACGGTTACGGCTGGGCCGAAATACAGCAAAAACTGTATCCTGTGTAGAAAATTCGCAGGGGACGCAATTTCTGCCGTTATGGTGGTACTGAGACTGTTTTGGGGGCCCTTCTTCGTTTCTTCCATTCGCCGGGAGACCCGCTATAATCCGGCGCGCAGGGGGAACGCGAGCGTGATCGATCGAATTTTTCAGGCGCGGCGAAGCCGGCCGCGATGCCACTGGGGCAAAGCGATGCGTTTCCCGCTGGCGTGCGCCGCGATGCTGGTGGCGTGGCCGGCCGCGTTTGGCCAGACGGGGACCATCAACCTGCCGCCGGGCTGGAAGCAGGTACCGCAGGGTGAGGGAGCGTGCGTGGTCGGGAAGTCGTGCGCGGAATTGGCGCCGGCGATGATTCAGAGCGCGCTTGGGGCCTTCGCCGCTCGAGGAGAACCTTCGCTATCTGACGGATACGATCGGCGGGCGGGCGACAGGCTCGCCGGAGGCGGATCGCGCCGTCAGCTGGGCGGTGGAGGCGTTTCGCCGCGCGGGAGTGGATGAGGTGCACACGGAGCAATTCACGGTCCCGGTCGGATGGAGCGAAGGGACACACGCACGTGGACGTGCTTTCGCCCGCGAGCCGTTTCCGCTTCGGCTGGTTTCGACGGGATGGTCGCCGCCGACGCCGGAGGGCGGAATCACCGCCGATGTGGTTGACGTTGGCGACGGAGACGACGCCGCATTCAAGAAGGCGAGCGCGGATGCGAATGGCGCGATCGTGCTGGTGCACACGAAAATCCTCGCAACGTGGGACGATTTGAGCAACGAATACCTGATCGATCGAGCCGATCATCGAGCGGGCCAAGACGGCGGGAGCCGCGGCAATCTTCTGGATGTCGTCGCGCCCCAACCTGCTGCTATATCGCCACATGTCGTCGTCCAACGGGCAGCTCGAGCCCATCGCGCAGGCGATCGTGGCGCGGGAGGACGCGGAACGCATGGCGCGCTTCCTGGCTTCGGGGCAAAAAGTTCGCGTGCATTTCGAGATGCCGAATCATGTGAGCGGCGGCCGGTGGAATCGGAGAACGTGGTGGCGGAGATTCGCGGGCGCGAAAAGCCGGACGAGTTCGTCCTGCTGGGCGCGCACCTCGATTCGTGGGATCTGGGAACCGGAGCGCTCGACAACGGATGCAACGTGGCGATGCTGATCGACGCGGCGCGGGTGATTCATTCGTCGGGCTCGGTGCCGCGGCGCTCGATCCGGTTTGTGCTGTTTACCGGCGAAGAACAGTGGATGCTGGGTTCGCGGGCCTACGCGAGCGCGCATCGCGCGGAACTCGATAACATGGATGCGGCGGTGATATTCGACGCAGGAGTCGGGACCGATCACCGGATATTCGCTGGGCGGACGAAAAGACATGCTGGCGGCGGTGCGCGAGGATGCTCGATCCGGTCGCGGTCGCTCGGCGTGAAGGATTTTACTCTCGACGCGGGAGTCGACACCGACAACTTCGATTTCCTGCTCGAGGGCGTTCCGACTCTCGTGGCGAACCAGGAGCCCGCAAACTACATTCTGAACTATCACGCGGCGTCGGACACGTTCGATAAAGTGGACATCGGGCAACTGAAACACAACGTCGCGATCGCCGCCGTGACGGCCTACGCGCTGGCGGACGCCGATACGCGGGTCGGGCCGCGGCAGACGCGCCCCGGAGATCGAGCAGCTGATGAAGGACACGGATCTGGGCCGAGGACATGAAGATCGAAGGACTCTGGCCGGCACTGGGAAAACGGCGAGCGCGGGAGACAGCCGTAACGCTGCGTCCGCTAGAATGAAAAAAATGGAGATGGCAGCGGCAAATCCAGAGACCGGCGGGAATCGTTCGAACGGGATCGCCGGCGCGCGAAAGGCGGCGGATCCTGGCGCTGGACTACGGCCGAAAGCGGATCGGCCTGGCGCTATCGGATGAACTGCGGCTTACGGCGCAGCCGCTACAGACGCTGGCGCGAAAGAACCGCGCGGATGACGTGCGGCGCCTGCGCGAGATTTGCCGCGAGCAGGGTGTGGCGCGTATCATCGTCGGCCATCCCGTGCATATGACCGGCGAGGCGGGGACGATGGCCGAAGAAGCGGCGCGATTCGCGGCGCGGCTTCAAAAAGGAACTGGGCATCGAAGTGGAACTACTGGACGAGCGGCTGACGAGTTGGGAGGCTGAGCAGACGGTGGCGCGGAACGAGATCGCCGCGAGGGCGGGGCCGCGCGCCGACTCGACGACGTGGCCGCCGCGATCCTCTTGCGGGAATACCTCGAGCGCCAGCCGCACGCGTGCCGGGCGACGTCGCGGAGAAGGTATAGCCGACCATGAAGCGGCTTGGCCTGCTGGCACTGTTGGCTGATTGCCGCGGTAGGCGCCGGCGCCGGATGGCTCGATTCGCAGATCAGCCGGCCGTACCGCGGGCATCGCCCGGAAAAGGTTTTCGTCGATATTCCGCCACGGATCTTCGCGATGGGAGATCGCCGGGATTCTGCGGGAGGACGACGTGATCCGCAACCGGCTGGCGTTCGCGCTCTTCAGCGTGTGGCACTTTCGCAGACCCGTTCAAGCGGGCGAATATTATTTCGATCAGCCGGTAAACACGCGCGAGGTTTTCTGGAAGATGGCGCACGGGCGGATTTACATTCGGACGGTGCTGGTGCCCGAGGGCTGGACGAGCTTCGATATCGCGGATGAGATTCAGGCGCAGGGGATCTGCGACCGCGAGGATTTCCTGGCCGCGACGCATGACACGTCGCTTATTTCCAATATCGCGCCCGAGGCGCACAGCCTCGAAGGATTTCTTTTTCCGTCGACGTACGAATTCACGCGGCACAACTCGTGCGAGCAAGTCGCAAAGCGGATGGTGGAGAACTTCCGCGCGGTGTGGGATTCGATCGAACCCGCGGATGCTCGAGCCGCTGCCCGACGGGCTGACGCCGCTGCAGGTCGTGACGCTGGCGTCGCTCGTGGAGCGAGAAACGCCGGACGCGCGAGGAACGCCCGCTCGTGGCAGGCGTGTTCTACAACCGCCTGCGCAAGGGAATGCCGCTGCAATGCGATCCGACGGTGCAATACGCGCTGGCGCTGGAGGGCCATCCGATGAAGGACGTGAAGCCGGCGGATTTGCAGATCGATTCGCCGTACAACACGTACACGCACGCGGGCCTGCCGCCGGGCCCGATCGCGAATCCGGGTGAGGCGTCGCTGCGAGCGGCGCTGGCGCCGGCGACGACCGACTACCTCTATTTTGTCGCGAACGATCAAGGCGGCCATTTTTTCGCGAAGCACGCTGGCGGAGCACAATCGCAACGTCGCGCGGCTGCGGCGCCGCCTGGATGCCGACGCCGCAGGCGGCCGACGCAGCATCGAAGAAGACGGCAGCACTGAGGAAACACGTGAGCGCAGAAGCATTACGCACGAAGATTTCTCCGAACAGGTCTTCGACGAAGAAGGCCCTGATCCTGGAGGCGGCGCGAGGCGCTGCGGACGCCGAGCGTTCACGCCCGCGGAAATCGAGCAGATCCGGCAGGCAATTGATCGCGCAGCTCGGGGAGAAGGGCAAGACGTCGCCGGACTACATCGTGAGCGTGCTCGAGGAAGCGGGGATGCGCGTGGTGTGGTCGACGCGCGCGGACACGGAGGGACGCTACGAGGAGGAGTTCACGGACCTGCTGCACTTCTCGACGCTCGAGGAAGCCGAGATGTGCCTCGTGCGGCTCGACGAGTTGCTGCGGAAATTCGCGGTCGAAGGCGAGCAGCGCCGCGGCGGAGCGCGTTCGCGAAGTGGCGCGGCTGGGACGGCGGCGCGCGGAGATGATCGCGCGGAATCATAAAGTGGACCCGGAGAAGCGCGAGGAGAAGGAAGAAATCGCGCACTGGTTCGCGATCTGGCTCGAAACTCCGGACACGTTTTTCGATTGGCTGGAAGTCCGGAAGGAATCTCCCGGGTTCAAGAAATTCGCTCATGCGGAAGGCGACGAGTAGTGAGCGTACCTGCTGGAAATCGAAGCGCTCGATCTGGGACCCGGCGTGAAAGCCGTGGGGCTGGAGCTGACGGAAAACGACGAGAACCGCGAGCCGGTCCGCGGGCCCGACGCCGCGCGTATCTGGAGCCGCGTGCTGCCGGCGGCGGCCGGGCAGGAACCGTGGGTGCTCGATTTCTTCAGCCACCTCGACCGGGTGCGCGATTTCTGCGATCGCCACGGCATCGCCTATCGGGAGGCGAGCGCGCGCTCGCTGGTGATTCCGGCGCCGGAACCCGAGGCGCTCGAGTCCCTGATCGACCGGTTCCAGGCGGAGACCTTCGGAGCGCGGGCGGGCGGCTCGGCCGCTTCGGGAGATCGCCGCACTCGAAGGCGAACTGGCGCGGCGAGGCGTGGACGCGTACGACAAAGCATTCCCCAAGTACTTCTTCTGCGCGGTCTGCGGATTTGAGAATGGATCGCTGGTGATGCTGAGCGAAAAGCTATGGGCGAGCGAGGTGATCCGGCGAGTGCGGCCGCGTGCTGAAGGGCCTGGACGTCGAAATTCTGCTGCCAGCCTAGGCTAAAGCCGCTACGAGCGTAGTTGATACGTTCGCTACCCTAGTCCTTCCGTACCATTTCCCCCGCCAAACGTTCTAGTACACTCGTATTGAGCCGATTGATATGACGCCCCTTCCAGGTGAGCTATCTGTGTCGAACGAGCCGACGATCCCGAACGCACGCGCCTTTGTGCGGAGCCTCAATGTTCTGTTTAAGTACGCCAGGCTCTATGGGTTAGAGCACGCGCGGTCGGCCGGCACAGTTCAATTCCGACGTGGAACGAGCTGGAGGACGCGGTCGCGCCAATCGGGCGAGGCGGGGCTGCTCCTGGGCGCCTCCGGTTCGCAGCTCCTTCTGGATGGCGTGCCTCTCGAATCGACGCGCTGCCGAACGCAGCTTTGCCGACCTGCTGAATGCGGCGGGCGTCGCCAGCATCTGCTTCCAAGCCGAACGTGCGGCGCGATGAGTTTTCGAGCCTGGTGCGAGTGTTCATGGAGAGCGGGCCGCAAGTCGCCCCACTGAGCGACCGGCTGGAAGAGCATTTTGGGAAGAACAATTCCGGCGGAATCCGGATCAACGAGATTCGGTTCGTCGCTGAAGATGCAGGCGTCTCGGAAGCGCGCGTATGGCGGCGCAGTTGACGGTGAGGACGCTGGGCGCAGACGCCGACGCGTGCAGGACTGGTTCCGCAGCCCCGAAAAGATGATCCAGCTGATCGCCGCGGCCGAAGGCGCGCACGGCGGAGGCGGAGCGGGACCGGAACGGGCACGGGCACCGGCAAGGGCACAGGAAGCTTCTACGACCGCGGGCCGGGAAGCGGCGGACCGGATACCGGCGATGTGGAAGGCGGAACGGGCGTCGGCCGTCGATTATGGGCTAGGTTCGGGCTGGCAGCGGTCGAGCCGGCGGCGCGGCACTGACGCGGGTCCGGGCGCGCCGGGCAGAACTCCGCTGCTAGACGAAGCGCAGATGCAGAACCTGCTGCGGATGCTCGCGCAGTTCGGCGAGGCGGCGCACGGGAAGATGCGCGCGGCGCACTTGGAAGCGGCCAGCTGGCAGCAGAAGATTCGCGACACTGCCGCAAAACGCGCAGGTGACGCTGCGGCAGGCGCTGGCGAGCGTCGCGGCCAAGACTCCCTCCGGCGAAAGTGGACGAGGCGATGCTGCTGCGCCTGGCGGAAGACCTGGCGATCCGCTTCGCGCTCGACCGGTTCCAGCGCGGCGAAGTGCGGGTGAACGCCGTCCGGCAGATGCTGGACAAGATGGGCCACGAGCTCGAAACGCTGCGCAAGCTGCTGAAGGCCCGCGAAGAAAAGATGAGCAACGCGGGAATTTCGGTGGAGTCGCACGCGGACGTGCTCGACCGGCAGTTCTGGGCGGCCGTGCCGGAATCGGGGAAGCGCGCGGTGCTGACGTCGAGCGAGGCATGGTGCATTCCGCCGCGCAACGTGCAGCAGTACGTGGAGGAGCTGCTGGGGCGCGGCGAATCGGAGGCCGCGGGAGACGTGCTGCTGAAGTACGCGTCGTGCGTGCGAAGCAAGGACGCGGAAGCGCGCAAGAAAGCCGCGATCGGCCTGGGCCAGCTCGCGGAACTCTACAGCAAGGCGGCCAGCCAGAGATTGCAGGATGCGCTCGCGCAAATCGGGCAGCAGCTGGTGGCGGAAAAGGACCCGGAGCTGCAGACGTTATTCGGAGCGCGCGTTCGTGCGGCTAAGCCAGGAATCGGCGCAGCGGCGTTACTACCGCGCGATGCAGCAGTCGCTCGATTCGCTCGCGGACCTCGAAGAGCTGCGGCCGAGCTGGGCGCAGAGCCTGCGGCCGCGCATCGGCGTCGAGAACCGGCTGCCGGAATTCATTGAAGAAGCGCTGACGGCGGAGGCGATGCCCGAAGGGCTCGTCGCCGTGCTGAGCCGCATCCCGGAAGGCGCCGGCGAGCACCTGGCGGTGCGGCTGGCGCGCTCGGGGCGCCGCACCGAACGCGAGAATATCGTGCAGCTGGCGAAGGCCGTGGGCGGAGCGTGCGCGCGGCATTTGAGGGAAATCTTCAAGTCCGAGCGCGCCGGCAAAAGCCGCGGTGGTGGCCGGGCTGCTGAGCCGCCTCGATCCTGGCGTCGATGGAAGAATTGCTGCCGATGCGGTTGCGGCACAGCGGGCGGAGCTTTCACGACGCGATGGTGCGCCAGCTTTCGGTCGGCGGGGCGCCGGAGCGCGGGCGCCTGCTGGCGAATTCGCTCGAGCTGCTCGACGTGGCGGCCGTGTCGCTGGCGCTCGATGAAATCGGGATGTGCGGCGATCCGGCGACGACCGCGACGCATGCTGCGGCTGGCCGACGGGAGACCTGCTGCCGCAGGGCGCCGACTACCTGCGCGTGAAGGCGATCGAAGCGCTCGGGCGGATGCGGGCGGCCAGACGCGGAGGCGCCGCTGCGGAATTTCGTGGAGGCGCGCAAGAGCGTTTCGGCTGGACGTATCCCGAAGAGATTCGCACGGCGGCCGCGCAGGCGCTGATGAAAATCGATCCGGAATGGATGCAAGACGTTCCTGCCGGAGTCGGGGCTCGATGCGAGCGTGATGGCGCTGGCGCCGCTCGACGCGATTCCCGAACGCGACGTGGTGCGGCATCGCCGCTACCGGCGAATCCGGCTGCCGCGCAGCGTGCCGGCGGTGCTGACTTCCGCGCGGGGGAAATATCCTTCGTCGATCAGCGTGATGAGCCTTGAAGGCGGGCTGCTGAGCGGGGACGTGCAGCTCGCGGTGGGAACGGAGGCGACGCTGAAGATTCCCGCGGGATTGCGGTCGATCAGCATGCAGGCCGTGGTGCGATTCGTGAGGCCGCACCAAGCCGGATTCGAGATGGTCGGAATGGAGCTCGAAGACCGCGCGAAATTGCGGCGGCTGCTGATTTCGCTCGGCGACGTCGACGCCGATCCGAATATCGCCGCGCTAGCTTTTCTCTGCGTCTCCGCTCTACGTTTTGGGCAGATCGTCCGCCGAAACCCACCAGCCGTGCACCTGGCTATAGGTGCGGAAGGGCAGGTGAACTTTGGCGATGGGCCCGTCTTCCATGTGCTGCGTATCGACGATAATCAGATCGGCGCGGCCGCCCTCGAGCAAGCGGTTCGCGATGCCCACAAGATAGCCATCGCCTTCCGCAGCGTCCTTGCTGCGCGGGACGAAGCAGCATTCCTGCAGGCTCGAGTCATCGCCCACCCAGAATTCGGACGTGGTGCGCGTGGCGTGGTCGAAGCGCGTGTAGGAATTGGTCGGGCGGAACGCCACGTTGCCAAGTTTCGGATTGAGCGGTTTCGTGGGGTCGGTTGTGGGCATGAAGCCGTAGCGATACGGAATCGTCTGATAGCGATCGTCCTGGCGGGGCAGAGCGCCGGTCTGCGGGTAAAGCTGCTCCATCGTGTAATCGCGCGGGGTCTTGTCCGAGACGATCCACCGAGAGGCGATGGAGCGTGCCAGCGGCGGATTTCGGATCGAACGGCTCGCCGTGGAGATTGGGGAAGAACGGGAACTGATTCTTCAACGCCATGTCCATATCGACGTAGATCTTGTTGCCGTCGATTGAAAGCGCCCATCACGTGCGTGGCGCAGCGCTCGGGTCCTTTGAACCAGCGCAGATCCTTGCCGTCGCCGCCGCGTTCCATCACGCCGAACCATGTGGGGAGCGTGGAATCCCAGGCGAAGTGCACCTGGCCCTCCTTCATGCGGGCGACGTTGGTCGCCATCGGAATGCAGAGGAAGGCGATGTATTTTTGCGAGACCGCGAAATCGTGAATCATGCCGACGTAGGGAACCTTGATCCAGGCCTCCCAGGTGATGTGGCCCTTGGCGTTGGCGGAGAAGACGTAGACGTCGTCCGTGTCGAGCCCCTTGGCTTCGTAGCCGTAGGAGATCATTTCGCCGGTGGCGTGATCGAACTTCGGATGAGCCGTATGCGTGAGGCTGTGCAGGCCGCCGCCGAAGGTGTAGTAATTGTCGACCGTTTCGAGGGTGAGCGGATTCATCGCGACCGGCGGGCTGTCTTCCTTCAGCGAGAAGAGATAGCCGTGGTGATAGACGACGTGGGTATTCGCGGTGCCGCGGCTGACTCCCTTGACGCTGGGATCGTCGGTGAAAGGATTGCGGTACATGCCGAAGAGACGGCGGCGCGCCTTCTCCTGGGCCTCGAAGCGCTGCGTGCGCGGATAGCGGCTCTTGAAATCGACGTGGCCGTTCGAGATGCGGAACATGCTCACGTGGCCTTCGCCGTCGAAGGGGATATTGCCCTTCATCGGGGGATACTGCCAGTCCGGACCGACGCGATAGAACGCGCCGTCGATGTTCAGCGGGATTTCGCCCTCGACGTCGCAGTCGTGAATATCGCACTCGCTGCGAAAGGGTCCGCCGCCACCGAGACCCGGAGGATTCGAGAAATGCACGGTCTCCGCTTTCGCCGGGCGGCGCACCAAGGACAAGCCGCCCGCGACGGCACCCGTGCCGGCTGCCGCGAGCGTTCCGATGAAACTGCGGCGATTCATTCCCGCGCCCTTGGTCGGGCTTTTCGGCTGCTTTGGTTTACGGGCTCATGTTTCCCCCCTTGCGTGAAGGCAGTATGTCCCAGGGCGGCCAGCTTGCAAGTGCCAAGGCAAGGGAGCGGGTGACGAGATGGCGATGGGAGGCGCTTTAAGTCGTCCGAAACGCGACGCTGCGGAGCCGCCATCATCGAAGGCAGGATACGGCGAAAGGGCAGGACGCTGAAGAATTTCTCGCGGCAGGGATCGCAACGGTACGCCGGGAACACGAGCATGCGCTTGAGGAAAAGCAAAGTGCCCTTTTCGACGCGGTCCCTTGAGATATGCTGGAGATCGAAATTGCCGCACCGGGGGCAATGCGCGTATCGCGTGAACGGGAGCGCCACGCTTCTCGCGTAGAACCGGAGATCGCAAGAATGGCAACGCCAGGGACGCAACGCGGTGAGGCTGGCGAAAAAATCGGAGATGCCACTGCGACGCGAACGAAAGCAATCGGCGCTTCGGCATTGCGGGCAGATCATTCGAGCAGTCGCCTCCCCCATAGCGATACGGCGGATTGGCGTTATTCCAGACGTGTCTTGCTAGGTATGAGTCTATCGCACGGCGACCCGATTCGCCGCGCGCACGCAACTTTCGGTTGCGTACTATACAACGCCGGATAGGGCGAGACAATCGGCGGTGTAAGATAAGCGAAGAGAGGAATCGATGCCCGACTATACCGCCGAACACGCGCGCGCAGGAATCGACGCCAAGCTGCCCAAGCTTGAAACCTGGCCGAATCATTTTCCAGGCTACGAAATCACGATTCGCTATCCGGAGTACACGTCGATTTGCCCGAAGACGGGCCTGCCCGATTACGGCGCGATTACGATCCACTACCAGCCGAAAAAGGTCTGCCTGGAGCTGAAAGCCCTGAAAATGTACCTGCTGGGCTATCGAAACCTGGGAATTTTCTACGAGAATGCGGTGAACCGCATGCTACGCGATATCGTAGCGGCCGTCGCATCCCGTTTGGTGCGAGGTGACGGGCGAATTCACGCCTCGCGGCGGATTGGTGACGACGGTCGAAGCGCGCTGGCCGCGCGGGCGGACTGGCGGATAGCACCGGGAAACTGCAGCACCGGAAGCGGGCGCCGACGCCCTTGCCCCGCGGTCACCCCCGGGCAAATGGCGACGCGACGCCCGCACTCCGCTCGGCGCTGAAGCGCCAGCAAGGTCTCAACGGCGGATGCGCGTCCGTCAGGCCTTTCCGGAGGCCGTCGCTTTCACGGCCGCGGTGGACAATGCCTGGCCGCCGATGCCCCATTCGCCGCTCTTCACGTCCTCGATCACAACCCACGTGACTTTGCGCATGTTTTCGCCTTCGATTGAGACCATCGCTTCGGTCAGTTTCGAAATCATTTGCTGCTTTTGTTCGTGTGTAAATACGTCTTCGATCAGCTTCACTTGAATCAGGGGCATTGCGTCTCCTCCCGTAACTTTCGGTTTGCGGCCAGCGGTCCGCAGCAGTTCGATCTCGTCTTCCGATGCCGCACTTGCCTTGCTCTGCGCCGAACAATCTATAGGAGGCATCGGCTTTTGTCATGATGAGCGGATGAGAAATTCATGAGGGAAAAGCCAGCCAGCGCACGCGGCCACTGTCGGCTTCACGGCTTCGGTTTTCGCGTCCGGCAGCGATCTTGCTATAGTCTCGATCGGTGTCGGGTGTCTCGCGGGCATCTTCGCAAAGCCGTGGAGTCAGCGCTAGAATGCCCCCATTATTACTTGGTGAAACATTGTGAAGCAGCGAGTTAGAGACCTGATCGCCGAACAGGCGTCCCAGACCTTCGTTGGGCGCAGCAATGAGATATGCCTGCTCCTGAAAACGCTCGAAGGTTCCGGGCCCACCGTAGTCTATCTCCATGGCATCGCCGGAATCGGAAAGTCCCGGCTGCTCGCGGCGTTCGTGGACCGAGCGCGGAGCCAAGGTTCGCGCGCGATCCTCTTGGATTGCCGCGCCGTCGAACCCACCGAGCAAGGATTCCTGCGCGCCTTGGCGTCGACCCTGCGAACGGAGATCGCATCGACCGAGGAGGCTGTCAAGAAACTGACCCATCGGAGCCCGCGCACCTTGCTCGCGCTCGATCACTATGAGGTCTGGAGGCTGCTGGATTCCTGGCTGCGCCAGACTTTCGTTCCCCAGTTGCCCAGCGGCGTGCGTTTGATTCTGACCAGCCGGGAGCCGCCGGGACCGGCCTGGGGTTCGGCGCCCGGCTGGCAACGTCTTCTTCGCACAATTGAACTCGAACCTTTGGCCGAAACGGATGCCATCGAATTGCTGGCCCGTGCCGGCATTTCGCAACCACGCGCCGCCCGCATCAACGGGATGGTCGGCGGCCATCCGCTGGCGCTGACTCTGGCGGCGTCGACCATGGGAAACCAGCAAGACCGCGTTCTAGAGAACGCGGCGATCCAACGCGTGATCGGAGATCTCGCACAGTTCTATCTTGCTGACATTGCGGACCCGCTCACGCAGCGTGGCCTTGAGGCGGCATGTGTGATCCGGCGCGCGACCGTTCCACTGCTGAGGGCGATGGTCCCTGAAGCGACGCCCCGGCAAGTCTTTGACCGGCTGCGAGCGCTTCCGTTTGTCCACAGCGACGCGGACGGTCTTCACGTCCACGATTCGATCAAGCAGGCGATTGCCGCGACGCTACGAAGCGCCGATCCGACCAGGTATCACGAGTACCGGCGCGCAGCGTTGTCCGAGCTCCGTTCGGAATTGGGCCAGGTCTCGAGGCATGAGTTTTGGCGCTACACGGCCGACATGCTCTACCTGCTGGATAATCCAGTAATCCGGGAGGCCTTTTTCCCGAGCGGAACATGGTCGTACACGGTCGAGCCAGCGCGCCCGAACGACGGAGCCGCCATCCAAGCCATCTGCGCACGTCATGAAGGGCGTGAGGCGGCCGCTTGCCTTTCGCGTTGGTGGGCCGCGGCTCCGCAGACGTTTTCCGCAGCGTACGATCAAACGGGAAAGATAGCGGGTTTCTACTGTCTCTTTGAGCCTAACAGGATCCCGCAGCGACTCCTGCGGCAAGATCCGGTGGTGAAAGGCTGGCTAAGTCACCTTCGCAAGGATCCGGTTCCAAAAGGCCAAAGCGTGCTTTTTCTGCGCCGCTGGCTGAGCGAATCCGCGGGAGAGGCGCCGTCCGCTGTGCAGGCTGCTTGCTGGCTCGATATCAAGAGAACGTATCTGGGCGTTGCGGCCCAAGCTGCGCCGCGTCTATTTGACGCTCAACGATCTGGGGGCATACGCGTCCGCGGCACAGACCTTGGGATTCTGCCCCGTGGAAAGCGCCGCTTCCGAATTGGACGGCCGGATCTACCACACGGCGATGCTCGATTTCGGTCCTGCCTCGGTCGACGGATGGCTTGGACGTCTGGCCGCCGCGGAATTAGGGATGGGTAAGAAGGACATCGTCGATTTGGAAGGGCGTAGTCTGATTTTGAACCATCGAAGAGTTCCGCTCACCCGGCTGGAATTCGCGGTGGTCCATTACCTTCACGAGCGTAAAGGCAAGCCGGTGGCCCGCGCGTCCTTGATCCGAGACGTGTGGGAGCACAAGTACGACGTGGGGAGCAACGTTGTCGACGTCGTGATCAAGAGCTTGCGAAAGAAGCTCGGAAAACGCTCGGATATGATAGAGACCGTGACGGGATACGGATATACGCTGAGACAGGACAGTTGAATCCTCGGGCCGGGCGGAAGAGTACGGGGATAGACTTCGGTGTGCCGCTCGGCGATAATCCGGCAATCGATTTCGCGATGCACGGAAGGGCGGCTTTGGCCGCAAAGGAGGCTTGATGAGTTTGACCTCGAACACGCCCGAAGATACGCCCCCTGTAACCGAAGTTGGGTCGCTACCGCGCTGGGTGATGGTGCTCTTCGTGGCTGCGTTTGCGCTGGTCGGCTATCTTTTGTACGCCACCTACACGCAACGCCAGGCGCTGGCGAAGAGCCAGGACGATGCGAACAAGAAGACGCAGGCCCTTGCCGCGGAAGTGGACAAGACGAACTCGCGGATCGCCGACCTGAAGGGACAGCTCGACGTTACCTCGCAGAAGCTGGGTTTGACGGAGGACGAACTCGCGCGGGCGCGAAGCCTCGCGCAGACGATCCGCTCCAATCAGCAGAAGAGCGACGCCCAATTGAAGCAGCAGATCGGCGAGGTGCAGGCGGACACGACGACAAAGTTCGGGCAAGTCGCCACGCAGCTCAACGGAACGCAGACCGACCTCTCGGCCACCAAGGCCGATCTGGAGGCCACCAAGGGCAAGCTGCAGAGCACGATCGGCGACCTGGGCGTGCAGAGCGGTTTGATCGCCACGAACCACGACGAAGTCGAGGAGTTGAAGCGGCTCGGCGAACGCGACATCTTCGAATTTTCGCTGACCAAGTCGAAGACGCCCGAGCACGTCGGCCCAATCCAGGTGCAGCTTCGCAAGGTGGACACGAAACACTACCGGTACACGCTCAACGTGGTCGCCGACGACAAGTCGATTGAGAAGAAGGACAAAACGGTGGGCGAGCCGGTGCAGTTCTACGTGCGGGGTGCGCGTGCGCCATACGAGATTGTGGTATTCGATCTCACCAAGGACACGGCGAAAGGCTATCTGAGCACGCCGAAGTCCGGGCAGTCCGCGCCGCCTGCGTCCCCTGCGGCGGCTCCCGCTACGCCACCGGGCAATTGAGGCGGCCGGCTACTAGATGGAGCGACGGAAGACAACTCTGTTAGCCGCCGCGGCTGCGCTGTCGGTGAGTTTCGCCGCGCGGCCTGCGGCGCCCCAAAGGCAGGCCGCGGCGCCCCAAACGCCAACTTCGTCGAATTCCGCTGCCGACCCGGTGCGGTTTGCGTACGGAGGGAATGTCGCGGAGATTCCCGCTGAGTTCATCGGGGGCCTCATTCTGCTGCCCCTGCACATCAATCAAAGCCAACCGTGCCTCTTCGTGCTGGATTCGACGGCGGCGGCAACGTCGATCGATCCGGATCGGGCCGCGGATCTCGGCATTCCAGCCGGGCAGAGCGTCGAGCTGGAATTCGCAGGCGTGAATTTGACGCTTCCCGAGCTGCCGCGCGTTCCGAAGCCGAATTTCGGCGCGCGATTCGGCCGCGAGTACGAAGGGACGCTGGGCCACGATTTTTTCGAGAGCTTCGTGGTCGCCATCGACTACGAGCGGAAGACGGTCCGCTTGTTCGATCCCGGCGCCTATCAATACTCGGGGCATGGAAAGGGCTTTCAGGTGTCGTTTGCAGGGGATACGCCGGTGGTGCGGGCCAAGTCCAACACGAACGGCAAAACGCTCGAGGGCGATTTCGGCATCGATACGGCTCTGGATGCCTCGGTGATATTCTCAAAGAGCTACGCGAACGCCCACCACATGTTGTCGCACCTGAAAACGATTCCGGCGATGGATGAGGCGGCGGATGATTCGGCGGATGCCGTTCTCGGACGCATGAAGCTTTTCCAGATCGGCCCTTTTCCGGTGCAGCAAGCGATTGCAACATTTTCAAAGCTCAGACGCCGATACGCCAGGCGACGAGAAGCTCGCGGGCGAGATTGGCGGAGGAATGCTGCGGCGCTTCACCGTGATCTTCGATTACCCGCACATGCAGATCATCTTCGATCACAAACAGCGACTGGCGCATCGGAGGAATTCGAAGACATGAGCGGGATTTCGCTGGCCGCCGAAGCGGTCCGGGGCTTGCGGACATTCGAGAGTGACGCAGGTGCGCCCCGGGAACCCCGGGAGCAGAAGCGGGGCTGCAAAAGGGCGACATCATTGAGGGCATCGACGAAGACCCCGCCGCCGATCTTTCGCTAACGCAGGTGCGCGATCTTTTTCGACAGCTCGGGCATCCCTACCTGCTGACCGTCTCGCGCAACGATCAAACGCTGCATCTCACGATGAAGCTCGAAGCGGCTACTTCCGGACAACGAAGGCTGATTCTCGCAACGCGCCTGAGAACCGCGCGATTTCAGAAGCTGGCCGCGCCGCCATCGACCAGCATGTCGATTCCGGTGATGAAGCTGGCCTCGTCCGACGCAAGAAAGAGCGCGGCGCGCGCGACTTCGTCCGGCTCGCCAAGGCGATGCATCGGCGTGTTCTTGATCATCTCTTCGCGCAAGCGCGGGAATCGCCTCCGGCGGCAAGCCCGGCGTGCGATGGATGATCGGCGTTTCGATGCAGCCGGGGCTGACGACGTTGACGCGAATTCCGCGCCCCACCAATTCCGCGGCAAAGTTTCGGCCGAGAGCGCGGACGCCCGCTTTGCTGGCGGCGTAGACCGAGTTCGTCGGAATACCCATCCGGCCGCCGATCGATGAGGTGATCACGATCGACCCGCCTGCCTTCATCATGGGCAGCGCTTTCTGCACGGTGAAGAATACGCCTTTGAGATTGACACCGATGATCTCTTCCCACTCGCGCTCGGTCACTTTTTCGATCGGGAGAAACGCGCCGATTCCCGCGTTGACGAAGAGCACGTCGATGCGGCCGTGGCGGCGCTGCACTTCGTCCATCAGGGAAGTGATCTGTGGGATATCGGCGATATCCGACTGAATCGCGATCGCGGCATGAGCCGATTTCTTCGGCAGCGCTTCGCAGAGTGGCGGCGTTGCGCCCGGTGATGACAACGTGCGCGCCTTCGGCGGCGAAGGCCTTCGCCGAGGCAAGGCCGATGCCGCTGTTGCCTCCGATGATCACGACGACTTTCCCGGTGAATCTCGGGTCCACGGTGTCTCTCTTTCGTCTGGGATGTAAAAGCAGCCCTCGCTGCGACTCTTCGCGGTATACAGCTAGTGCGGCGTCGCGCGAACGCGTGCCATGATTGGGGCGCAGCAAGCAGCGCCCCGACAAAAACCCGCGCGCGTCCAGCTGATGCCGTTTACTTCCGGGGCGGCGCTAGAACATCGTGTTCGAATGCAGCATCTTGTCCGGCACAGGCTGGGTCGATATTCCCAGTGCTCGACGAGCTTGCCGTTTTCGAGGCGTATGATGTCGACAACCGCGAGCCCCGGCGTGCCGGGCTCGATGACGACGTGGCTGTGCACGATCACATAATCGCCATCGGCAAAAACGCGCTTGATGTAGGTTCTGGCGCGCGGAGTTTCCACGCGCGCTTTTTCGAGGAACGCGCGCAGGCCCTCGGAACCGTCGGTGGCGAGAGGACTGTGCTGGATGTAGCGCGGCCCGAAAAATCGGCGGCGCGAGGGTGAAGTCCACGGGGATCAGCACCTTTTCGAAAAATTCGAGGACGACCTTCTTGTTCAGCGCCTCCGTCTCGGATTTGGTGAGTGGCAAGGCCGCGCCCTCCTCGTCGAGAACTTTGCCGCGGCGTGCTAGTCGAATTTGTGCATGGTCGAAGCCATGCGGCTCAGGCGCGCGTCGACTTTCGCGAACACGCTGCCCGGCTCGAATTTTCCCGAGGCGCTGCGAGCGCCGGCGCGAACTCCCGTGAGAATTTCGATCCCCTGCGGAATCGTCGCGACGGGATAGATGTGGAAGCGGCCTTCGGCGACGGCTTCGATCACTTCGTCGCGCAGCATCAAGTCGTCGACGTTCTCCGCCGGAATCAGCACGCCCTGCTTGCCGGTAAGTCCCTTCAGGCGGCAGACGTCGTAGAAGCCCTCGATTTTTTCGTTCACGCCGCCGATCGGCTGAATTTCGCCCTGCTGGTTGACGGAACCGGTGACGGCCAGCTCCTGGCGGATCGGAAACTCCGAAAGCGCGGAGAGCAGCGCGTAGATTTCGGTGGAGCTGGCGCTATCGCCGTCGACGCCGGAATAGGACTGCTCGAAGCAGACGCTGGCCGAAAGCGACAGCGGCTTATCCTGCGCGAACATCGTGGCGCAGGTAGCCCGCAATGATTTGCACGCCCTTGTCGTGGAAGCGGCCGCTGAGATTCGACTCGCGCTCGACGTTGATGATGCCGATCTTGCCCATGGCGACCGAGGCCGAGATGCGCACCGGTTTGCCGAAGGCGTAGCCGCCGATTTCCAGCACGCTCAGGCCATTGAGCTGGCCGACGCGGCCGCCGGTGGTGTCGATGAAGACGAGATTCTGCTCGATCATTTCGCGGATTTTCGTTTCGAGCAGGTTGTGGCGCTCGATCTTGGCGTCGAGGGCCTGGCGGACGTGCGCGGCGGTGACGATCTTGTTGCCGTTGTGGCGCGCGGCGTAGGAAGACTCGCGGGCCAGGTCGGCGAGATCGAAAAAGCGCGTGGTGATCTTGCCGCGACGTCCGGCGAGGCGCACGCCGTGTTCGAGGATCGAGGCGACGGCGGAGCGGTCGAACTGGAGAAGCTTTTCGTCGTCGGCGAGCTTTCGCAGGCGGCCGCCATACTGGCGGAAAACTTCGTCGCTCCAGTTCATCTCCTCGTCGAATTCGACGCGCACCTTGAAAATCTTTTTGAAGTCGTCCTCGAAATCGTAGAGCAGCTCGTACATATTGCGGTCGCCGATCAGGATGACCTTCACGTGGACGTCGATCGGCTCGGGCTTGAGCGCGGCGGCGCTGAACGGGAAAAACGTGTCGACGGGCTGAATTTCGAGCTTGCCGTGATTGAGCGTGCGCTTCAGCGTGCGCCAGACGCCGGCTTCGGTGAGCGTATCGAGCGCGTACATCACGAGGAATCCGCCGTCGGCGCGCAAGAGCGAGCCGCCGCGCAGATCCATGAAATCGGAGTTCCAGCCGCCGCGCGTGTCGTAGCTGCGATGAACCGTGCCGAAGACGTTCGCGTAGGTGGGAATCGTCTCGAAGATCACGGGGCACTTTTCCTGCTCGCCGTGCGCGAGAATCACGTTCACGCCGTAGACGCGGAACGGATCGCGGTCGGAGCGCTCCGGGCGCGGGCTGCCGCCGCCTTCGGAGGGCGGCTGATCGTCCTCGCCCTCGCGCTCCTTGAATGGGATCGAGATTGTCGAGAATGTGGTGGCGGACCTCTTCGAGATATTCGGAAATTTGCGTGCTCGGATATTTTTCCTTGAGCTCTTCGATCACGCCATCGACCAGCACCGACGCGGCTTCCTGCTCGAGGTAGCTCATCTCGCTGGCGAGTTCGCGCGAGAGCGAGAGCGTGCTCCGGTAGACGACCGTGAATTCCTGGCGGAACTGATCGTATTTGCGTTCGAGTTCCTCGGCGGCGGCGCTTTCGAGCTTCCCCTCCTGCACCATCTTGGGGATTTCCTCGATGGGCACCATCTGGCCGTCGAGCACGGGGAAAATTTCGGGCAGCGCGACCGCGCCCACCTGCATGCGGCCGAGCGCGAACTGGTCGCGCGCGATGCGGCGCGTGAAATCGTCCATCAATTCCTTTTCGCGCAGCGTGAAGCGCTCGACGATGCGCGTTTTCTGGCGCTGGAAAGGCTCGCCTTCGAAGACCTGCGGGATGCGGCGGCGCAGGAAGTCGATGCCGGACTCGACTTCCTTGCGGAACGCATTGGCCTGGCCGCGAGGCAGCGTGAGCAGGCGCGGCCGGTCGGAATTCTTGAAATTGTTCACGTAGCAGCGATCCGGCGCGGGCTCGGTCTGCGGATGCATCTCCTCGATCATGCGCACGATCATGCCGCCGCGGCTGGTGCCGGAAAGACCGCAGACGAAAAGGTTGTAGCCGGAAGCGGTGAGCTCGACGCCCATGCGCAAGGCGCGCAGCGCGCGGTCCTGGCCGAGGTCGTTCGAGGCGGGCTCGATGTCGGCGGTCGTCTCGAACGGAATGCGCGCGGGATCGCAGCGCCAGCGCAGTTTTTCCGGCGGCAGCCCGCGTGATTCGGATTCGGCTTGGAGTTTTTGGCCATTCGGTCGGCTGTCGGCCCGTTCTGAAGGGCGCTACTCTAGCACGGCCTTCCTTCCTTCCCACCGCGGTTTGGACCGGCTGTTTCCATCCGAACCCGGACGGAGCGTACAGATCGAGCAGGCTGGCGGCGGTCGCCACGATGATCGGCCCGAGCACCACGCCCAGCAGCCCGAACACGCTGATTCCGCCAAGCACGCTGATGAAAACCAGCAGCCCGCCGAGTTCGGCGCGCCCGCTGATCAGCCATGGGCGCATCACATTGTCCACCAGGCCGACGATCAGCGCGCAGAAAACGACGAGGAAAATTCCACGGCCGAGGTGGCCGCCGATCATCAGGCTGATCGCGGCCGGAACCCAGATGAGCGCGGAGCCAACGAGCGGGATGAACGAAAAGAATCCCATCATCACGCCCCAGAAAAGCGGCGCCTCGATTCCCGTCACGGCGAAGGCGAATCCGCCGAGGAGCGCGTGGACCACGGCGGCAGCCAAGCTGGACGTCACGCTCGCGAAAATCAGCTCGCGCGCGTCATCGAGCATGCGGTCGCCATGTACCGTCCTCGAAAGGCAGCACCTGGCGCAGCGCGCTCGACCATCGCGTCGCCGTCGCGATAGAGGTAGAACATCACGAGAATCGTCACGAAGAGATGGAAGAAAAAGACGGCGGTGTTCTTCAGGATGGTGCCGAGCCTTGCCGCCACGAACTCCGCCGCCTGCTCGGTGTATCGATGGAGCGCGGTCGTCACATCGTCCGAGCCGATGCCCGGAAAGCGATCGTGAAGGCGGTCCCACGCATGCGCGAGCCATGCGAAGTGGCCGGCCGCAATCGAGAACTGGATCGACTGCACCGCCTCGACACCCTGGCGGACGAACGCGATCATCACCAGGACGGAAGGCACGATCAGGATGAGCGTCACGCCAAGAGTGGAAACCAACGCCGCGGTGGTCGGATGCATGCGTGCGCCGAAGCCATTCGTACGCCGGATAAGAGACGACCACCAGCACGGCCGCCCACGCGAGCGGCACGAGGAAAGGCGCGAATATCAGGTAGACGAGGCAGGCCAGCAGGAGGACGACGCCGTAAAACAGCAAGCCGCCCACCCGCTTCTGCAGACGTGCTTTCCGCCCTCAAAGAGCCCCGCTTTCCGAATTTGCCGTGGACGAATGACTGATAGTGGCAATCCGCCGGTTTGTCAACTCCAGACGGTCCAGTAGGGGACGGGCGGATGCTATACTTCCGGTCAGGTTTCGACGACAATGACCGCCGCTCCGAATCCCGCCTGCAAGCACAAACGCACCCAATTGATCGCGAAAGATAGCGACGCCCAATACGTCGAGTGCCTCGATTGCGGCGAGATTTTGGAGGCCGGGGAGATCGAAAAGCAAGAAAAGAAGGAAGGCGCCGGCTTCGACGAATCGCTCTCCGACGCCTGAGTATGCGTAGTTTCCGCAATCGTCATCCGTAGGGATTTAGGGTACATTCTGCGGCTCAAGGTTCCAACCTTGTCCCGGAATGCTCTTCAAAACCTTCAGCGCCGCTGTTTTCGGAATCGACGCCTACCTCGTCGAGGTCGAGGTGGACGTGGCGCAGAGCCTATGAGGGCAACTTCAACGTGGTCGGCCTGCCGGATGTCGCCGTGAAGGAAAGCCGCGAGCGGATCAAATCCGCGCTGCGAAATTGCGGCTTCGATTTTCCGTTCAAGCATGCGTCACCGTAAATCTCGCGCCCGCCGACATTCGCAAGGAAGGCTCCGCGTTCGATCTGCCGATGGCGCTGGGCATTCTCGGCTGCCAGGGCACGTTCTTCGGCAAAGTCCTCGACGACTACGTTTTCCTGGGCGAGTTGTCGCTCGACGGCAGCGTGCGTTCGGTGCGCGGCGCGCTTTCGGCGGCGCTGGCGGCGCGCGAGCGCGGCATCCGCAAAGTCGTGGTGCCGGAAGCGAACGCGCGCGAAGCGGCGGTCGTCGAAGGCATACAAGTGTTTCCGGTCAAATCGCTGCCGCAGGCGGCCGACCTGATCAACGCGCCGGAATCGTTTCGGCCGGTGGCCGTCGACACGTCCGCAATGCTCGCGGAAGCGAGCCAGTACGCGGTGGACCTGCGCGACGTCCGCGGGCAGATGGCGGCCAAGCGCGCGCTCGAAGTGGCCTGCGCCGGAAGCCACAACATTCTCTTCATCGGGCCGCCGGGCGCGGGCAAGACGATGCTCGCCAAGCGCATCCCGACGATCCTGCCGCCGATGTCGCTCGACGAGGCCATCGAGACGACGCGCATTCACAGCGTCGCGGGGCTGCTCGAGGATTCGCGCGGGCTGGTCGGCACGCGGCCATTTCGTTCGCCGCACCATACGATCAGCGATGCGGGCCTGATCGGCGGCGGCGCGATGCCGCGGCCCGGCGAAGTCTCGCTCGGGCACAACGGCGTGCTGTTTCTCGATGAGCTGCCGGAATTCCAGCGCAACGTGCTCGAAGTGATGCGCCAGCCGCTCGAGGATGGCTGCGTGACGATTGCGCGCGCGGCGCTATCCGTCAGCTTTCCTTCGCGCTTCATGCTGGCCGCGGCGATGAACCCGTGCCCGTGCGGCTTTTTCGGCGACGCCACGCGCGACTGCCACTGCTCTCCGCCGCAGATCCAGCGCTACGTCTCGAAGATTTCCGGGCCGCTGCTGGACCGCATCGACATTCACATCGAGGTGCCGGCGGTGAAATACAAGGAGCTGCGCGGCAACGTCGAGATCGAAAGCTCCGCATGCGTGCGCGAGCGCGTGCTGCGAGCGCCGCCAGATCCAGCTCGACCGCTACCGCGGCGAGAAAAAGCTCTACGCCAATTCGCAGATGCCGCCGAAGCTGATCCGAAAGCACTGCGCGATCAGCGCGGATGGCGAGAAGCTGCTGGAGGCGGCGATTGCACGGCTGGGACTTTCGGCGCGCGCGCACGACCGCATTCTGAAGGTTTCGCGCACGATCGCCGATCTGGAGGCCGCGCGCATCCATCGAGCCCAAGCACTCTGAGCGAAGCGATCCAGTACCGGACCCTCGACCGGACTGTACTGGAGTTCGCGCTACCTGATTTTCCTCCGCTTGCCAGTACTCGGACCGCGATTGACGGCTCCGCGCGCGGTGTGATACCCATATCGACCGTCATCCATTGGGGCGTTCCTAAGGACTCTATGGCGACCAAGGCATCCAAGCTCGAAGTGACGCTGGACACGCTGCTGGAAAGCGTGGACCTGGCCGAGAACATCGTGCAGCGCGTGGCCGAGGCCGCCGGGTTCAGCGAAGAGGATGTCCACAAGTTCGGGATGGCGGTGCGCGAGGGCGTGATCAACGCGTACAACTACGGCAACCGCCAGGACCGCACCAAGAAGATTCGGCTGTCCGTCGAATTCGAGCCCGATCGGATGATCGTGCACGTCTGCGACGAAGGGCAGGGTTTCGAACTGACCGATGTCCCGGATCCGCTCGCCGAGGAAAATCTCCTGCGCACGTCGGGCCGCGGCTTGTTCCTGATGAAGGCGTTCATGGACGATTTCATCGTGCAGCGGGGAGCGTGCGGAGGAGCCGAACTCGTGATGGTGAAGAAACTCCCGGCTCGCGTCGCCGGCAACGGCGCTCACTAACTGGGCGTCATTGAACCCAGGTAACGCGACCGCAAGCCCTCGTGCTTTCCTCGATTTTCTGCCACCTTCAAACCCTGGCAAACTCTGGACACCGAATTCAGTTTGTGCAAGAATCCCGCCGCTGATCGGGGTGTAGTAACGCCGCTTGTGGAGAGCGCAAGCCCAAAACAATTGCGCGCGGGCCTGCGCGAAGCGACCGGCGTTGCCATCACCTGAGTCGGGACTCCACTCGACGAGGAGCAAACACCGTTGGCTCGAGAACAGGGTGTGGTGAAGTGGTTCAACGCGTCGAAGGGGTATGGGTTCATTCAACGTCAGTCGGGGGAAGACGTCTTCGTTCACTTCTCGGCCATCCAGATGGACGGCTATAAATCGCTGAACGAAGGCCAGCTTGTGGAGTTTGAGGTCCGTCAGGGCACCAAGGGCTTCCAAGCCGAAAACGTCACGAAGGTTTAGCGCTCGGCAGTTGTCGGCCCCTGTGTGCTCCTTGAGGGCTTGGTCCTAGCGAATGCGTCTTCCTGAAGGATGTTCGCAGACGCATGCGTGAGCGTACCCACGCGTATGCGGCTATGGCGAGCTTTGTGATACGATTTAGACATCTGAAATCCAGGCCGGAGCCGATATTTGCCACAGCATATCCCTCGGAAGCAGCTGAAGAAAGATGAAGTGCGCGAAACGCTCGCGCAGGGCGCCGACGCCGTGCTTTCGCACCAGCAGCTCACGATCTACATTCTGATCGTTGCGGTGATTGTTGCGGTGGGCGTTTTCGGCTGGAAGACGTACACCGAGCGGCAAACGGTGAAGGCTTCGGCTGGGTTCGACGCGCGATGAAGGTTTTCCAGGCGCCCGTGGGAACGCCGCCAACGCCGGGCGAGGCTCCCTACGCGAGCGACAATCAGAAATTCACGATCGCCGCGCAGCAATTCTGCCGACGTGGCGTCGAAATATCCGCGAACGCACGCGGGCCAGCTCGCGCGTTACTACGGCGCGCTGAGCTACGAAAAGCTCGGCAAGACCGCCGACGCGAAGAAATCCCTGCAGGATCTCGCGGGCAGCGAGCGACCAGGAAGTCGCCGCGCTGGCGCAGCTCGAGCTCGCGGGCATCGACGACCGCACGGGCCAGGACGACGACGCCGTGAAGCTCTACCAAGGCTTGATCGCCAAGCCGAGCGTGCTCGTGCCGAAACCGGTCGCGATGATGGCGCTCGCCCAGCACTACAGCCAGAAAAATCCCGCCGAGGCGGCGAAGCTCTACGCGCAGATCAAGGCCGATTACCCGACACGCCGATCGCCGAACAGCGCCGATCAGGCGCTCGCGCTGCTCGGCAGCAAATCCTGAGCAACTGCGCGCTTCGCCCGGCAGCGCCGCGCTGGACGTAGCTCCGCGCAGCTCCGATGCACTAAAATGAGTGCGATGCCGCTGGCACCCTACGCGATGGACGTGCGGCGCTCGCGCGGCCGGCGCTACCCGGAGCCGCAGCACCCCTACCGCAATGACTACGCGCGCGACCGCGACCGCGTGATCCACTCGCGCGCCTTTCGCCGCCTCGAAGCGAAAACGCAGGTTTTCACCACGCGCTTCTCCGATCATTTCCGCAACCGGCTGACGCACACGATCGAAGTGGCGCAGATCGCGCGCACCGTGGCGGGCGCGCTCGATCTCAACACCGATCTGGCGGAGGCGCTCGCGCTGGTGCACGACATCGGGCATCCGCCGTTCGGCCACGCCGGCGAACGCCGGCTCGACGCGCGCATGCGCGAGCATGGAGACCGCTTCGACCACAATCTCCACGCGCTGCGCATCGTCGAGCAGTTCGAGCAGCGCTATCTCGATTTTCCGGGGCTCAACCTCACCTTTGAGGTGCGCGAGGGAATCATCAAGCATTCGCGCGATTATTCCGCCGCGGAATTTCCGGCGCTCGCCGAATATCTTCTCGATGAACGCCCGCCGCTCGAAGCGCAGCTGATCGATCTGGTGGACGAAATCGCCTACAACACGGCCGATCTCGACGATGGTTTCGAGGCGCGCCTGCTCGATTTCGAGCAACTGCGCGCGGAGGTCCCCGCTGTTCGACGCGGCTTACGCCGAAGTGGAGCGGCGCCATCCAAGCGGGCAGCGGAAGCTGAAGTTCAACGAAGCGCTGAAGCAGCATCCTGAATCGTCTCGCGACCGACCTGATCGAGAACACGCGCAGCCAGGTGGAAGCGAGCCGGCGTCGAGAGCGTGGAAGACGTGCGGCACCACGCGAGCCGGCTAGCGGCGCTTTCATCCGACGTGGCCCAGCAGAATGCCAGCTTGAAGCAGTTTCTCGACGCGCGCGTCTATTCGCATCCGGCCATTGCCGAGGAGCGCGACCGCTCGGTCGCCGCGCTGGACGCGCTCTTCTGCTTTTTCCTCGACCATCCGGATCGCATGCCGAAAGCATTATTCGGAATTGGCGCAGGAGGAGCCGCGCCACCGCGTGGTCTGCGACTATATCGCCGGGATGACCGATCATTTTCTGCTGCGCCAGTGCCGCGAGCTGCTCGGCGCCCCCGTGTCGCCCGTCTCGTAGCGTCCCGATCGGCTGGCCGCAGCGGCGGAGTAACTTGCGCGTATCCTTGCCGAACGTTTGCGCGGGGGCTTCCTTGACACCGTCCTCGCAGCGACATATAATGAAGTTTAAAGCGTCTCAGCGTTCGGGGAAATTATCGAATGTTTCTGGATGTGAAAGAACTCGCAGTCCGAAAGATCCGCATCCGGAAAAGCTACGCCCCGGGAACCATCGATTTCCACTCCGGCGAATTCCGGCAGGTCGAACCCTTGGAAGTGCGTGCAACGGCAGAACTTATCGAAGGGCAGATCCGCGTCTACGGCAACCTGCACACGCGCATCGAGCTGGTCTGCGCGCGCTGCCTCGACACGGTGATCGAGGAGATCAGCCGCGACTTCGATCTCTTCTACCGCCCGATGACCTCGATCGCCAAGGACGATGAAGTGCGCCTGGCGCTCGGCGACACCGAAATCGCGTTTCTTCGAAGGCGATGGCCTGTTCCTGGCCGACGTCCTGGCCGAGCAGGTGAACCTCGCGCTGCCCATGAAGGTGATTTGCTCGAGCGATTGCCGCGGCCTTTGCCCCCACTGCGGCGCGAACCTCAACAACGAAGAATGCCGCTGCGAGAAAAACGGCAGCGACCCCAGGCTTGCCCCGCTCGCGCGGCTGAAGCAGGACTGGTTCAAGAAGCAATAAGACGCTACACTACATATTCCATTCAGGCTGCCGTCTGAGTCGCGGCCTGTCACGAGGAGCAGAATGCCCAATCCAAAGCGACGCCATTCGAAGCGGCGCACGTCCAATCGGCGCGCCCACGACCATCTTCACGCCCTGTCCCTGGCCGAGTGCCCCAATTGCCATGAAAAGAAGCTGCCCCACCGGGCGTGTCCCAAGTGCGGCCATTACAAGGGCCGCGAAGTGATTGACACTTCGGCCAAGACGGCCTAAGTTTCCCCCGCCGGGCCGTCTGCAAGGTGCTCCCTGGAGCAAAGATGATTACCATCGCTCTCGATGCCATGGGTGGAGACCATGCGCCACGCGCAGAGGTCGAAGGCGCGATCCTGGCGGCGCGCGAGCTGGGGTGCGCGTGCTGCTGGTCGGCATCGAAGAGACGGTTCGCCAGGAGCTGGCGCGCCACAAGCTCCGGGATCTGCCCATCGAGATCGTGAACGCCACCGAAGTCATCACGATGAACGATTCGCCCTCGCACGCTTTTCGCCGCAAGAAAGAAAGTTCGCTGCACGTGGCGGCGCGGCTTGTGCGCGACGGCAAGGCCGACGCGCTCGTGAGCGCCGGGAACACCGGCGCGGTGATGACGGTCGCGCGGTTCGTGCTCGGCACGCTGCCTTCGGTCGATCGCCCGGCGCTGGCGGTGGCGTTTCCGAACATGAAGGAAAAAGTCTCGATCATTCTCGACGTCGGCGCGAACGTCGATTCGAAGCCCGAGCAGATCGAGCAATTCGCGGTGATGGGCGAAATCTACTACCGCACGATCTGGGGCGTGAAGCGGCCGCGCGTCGCACTGCTCTCGATCGGCGAAGAAGAGATGAAGGGCAACGAGCTGACGCGCGAGGCTGGCATTTTGCTGAAGACAGACGTCCCTGAATTTCACGGGCAACGTGGAAGGCCGCGACGTCTTCCGCGGCAACGTGGAAGTGGTCGTCTGCGACGGCTTCATCGGCAATATCGCGCTGAAGATCAGCGAAGGCGTCGTCGAGCACATCGGCGGCATGCTGAAGAAGGCGATCAAGAGCAGCCTTAGCTCCCAGCTCGGCTACGCGCTCTCGAAGCGCGCTTTCGACGATTTCCGCAAGCGCACGGATTATTCCGAATACGGCGGCGCGCCGCTGCTCGGCGTAAAGGGCATCACCGTGATCGGGCACGGCCGGTCGAATCCGAATGCCGTCAAGAACGCCATTCGCGTGGCGGCGGAACTCTGCCGCTCGCGCGTCAACGAGAAAATCGAACAGGAGCTTTCCGCTGCCGCGGCCGTCCTGGCGCGCGGCTGATCGAGCGGAAAACGCAACCGCCATGAGCAAGATCGCTTTCCTCTTTCCGGGCCAGGCCTCGCAGTATCCCGGCATGGGCCGCGACCTCGACGCAAATTTTCCCGAATCGCACGCGATCTTCGAAGAGGCCGACGCCGCGCTCGGATTTCCGCTTTCGAAACTCTGCTTCGAAGGCCCCGAAGAGGAGCTCAAGCTGACTGCCAACACGCAGCCCGCGATCCTTACCGTTTCCGTCGCCGCGTATCGCGCGCTTGAAAAACACGGCGTGACGCCCGATATGGTCGCCGGGCACAGCCTCGGTGAATATTCGGCGCTCGTGGCGGCAGGGGCGCTCGCGTTTTCCGATGCGGTGAAGCTGGCGCGGCGGCGCGGGCAGTATATGCAGGAGGCCGTTCCGGCCGGCGAAGGCGCGATGGCCGCGATCCTGGGGCTTTCGCCGTCGGATGTCGCGGAAATCTGCAAGAAGGCGGCGGACGGCGAAGTGGTCTCCGCGGCGAACCTGAATTCGCCGGAGCAGATCGCGATTTCGGGCCATGCGGGCGCCGTGAAACGCGCCGTCGAAATCGCTTCGCAGTCGGGCGCCAAGCGCGCCGTGATGCTTGCCGTGTCCGCGCCCTTTCACTGCGCGCTGATGCTTCCGGCGCAGCAGCGCTTCGAAGCCGATCTTCGCGCGACGAAATTCAACGCGCCGCGCTTCCCCGTGATCACGAATGTGGATGCGGAGGCGATCGAGTCCGGCGACGAAGCGCGCGAGGCGCTGATCCGGCAGGTGTCGTTGCCGGTGCGCTGGCTCGAATCCGTGCGCGAGATGATCGATCAGGGCGTGAACGTCTTTGTCGAAGTCGGCCCGGGCAAAGTCCTTTCGGGCTGTTGCGCCAGATCGACCGCTCGGTGCGCTGCTTCAACGTGGAAGACAGCCGCGAGCCTGCAGGCGGCGCTCGACAAGATCGCGCAGGCGCGCGCCGAATTCGCGGACACGTAGGATCCAATTTCATGTTTTCACTCAAGGACAAAGTCGCTCTGGTTACCGGCGCGTCGCAAGGCATCGGCCGCGCCACGTCGCTCGCGCTGGCCGAGGCGGGCGCCAAGGTTGTGGTCGCGGCGCGCAGCACGGATAAACTCGCCGCGCTCGCGGAGGAAATCGCAGCCGCGGGAGGCGAATCGCTGGCGGTCCCGATGGACGTTGCCGACGCCGCGCAGGTGAAAAACGGCTTCCAGCACGCGCTCGAGAAAATGGGCAGGCTCGATATCCTCGTCAACAACGCCGCGATCACGCGCGACACGCTCGCGCTGCGGATGAAGCTCGACGATTGGGACGCCGTGCTGCAGACGAATCTCACCGGCGCGCACCTCTGCATCCAGCAGGCGCTCGGCGCGATGCTCAAGCAGCGCTCGGGCCGCATCATCAATATCTCGTCCGTCGTCGCCGAGACGGGCAACGCCGGGCAGGCGAATTACGTCGCGTCGAAGGCCGGGCTGATCGGGCTCACGCGCGCGATCGCCGTGGAAGTCGCCTCGCGCAACATCACGGTGAATGCGGTCGCGCCCGGCTTCATCGAAACGCCGATGACCGATCCGCTGTCGCAGGAATTGAAGGACAAAATGAAATCGCTGATCCCGCTGGCGCGTTTCGGCAAGGACCGCGAGATCGCCGCCGCCATCGTCTTTCTCGCCAGCGACGAAGCCGCCTACATCACCGGGCAAGTGCTCGACGTGAATGGCGGCATGCACATGGGCTAAGCGCCCGCGATATCGGTGCCACGTGCGACGATTCTGGAAAAGAGTTCCTGGGTGGTTGCGCGGAGGGTGTATTAGCGTTTTGTTTGCGGGTCTCTGGCTTGGCGCCATGCTCGCCGGTTGCGATGCTGGCGGCAGTGCTTGTGACTACGCGGGTGCGTTGTTTCAAAAACTCAACGCGCCTTATTCCGCTGCGGCAAAACCGATATTGCGGTCGCTGGCTCGTGCCATGGGCTTGAACGCTTATTTGGTTCTCCGGACTCCCGTTCTACAAACGCACGAGGTGTGGATCGGAGCGATAGCGTGTCTGCTAGCCGCTCTCTATTGGTTTGGAATAGGCGTGATCGTCTACTGGTCAGTTGCGTTAGTGCAAAAGCGCTTCTCGACACAACGCGCGTCCAAAGGTTGACCCCGCGATACGCGGCGCATAGAATGGGCAAGTTGAATGCGGGGTGCGATCCCCGCCTGGCGTGCCGCCCCGCGGGAGCAAGAAGACAGCCGAAATCGGAGGAATAATCAGAATGGCCAGCGTCGAAGAACGCGTAAAGCAGATTATTGTCGAGCAACTCGGTGTGGATGAAGGCGAAGTGACTCCCAGCGCTTCGTTCGTGGACGACCTCGGCGCCGATTCGCTCGACACGGTCGAGCTGGTGATGGCCTTCGAGGAAGCGTTCGGCGTCGAAATTCCGGATGAGGATGCCGAGAAGATTGCCACGGTGAAAGACGCCATCGAGTACATCGAGAAGCACGCCAAGGCAAGCAAGTAGTCCGCCGGTCGTCCCATTCCGAACAGGAGAATTTTCTTTTGAGCCGCCGAGTCGTTGTGACAGGCGTTGGGTTGGTCTGCGGATGCGGCATCGGGACCGATGAGGTCTGGCGCAACCTGCTGGCCGGAAAAAGCGGCATTGCCCGCATCACCCAATTCGATGCTTCCGCCTTCGATTGCCAGATCGCCGGCGAAGTGAAGGGCTTCGAGCCGCTGAACTGGATCGAGAAAAAAGAAGTGAAGAAGATGGCGCGGTTCATCCAGATGGCGATGGCCGCGTCGGACTTCGCAGTCCGCATGGCGAAGCTCGATATCACCCCGGACTTTGCCGACGCCGACCGGCGTCTACATCGGATCGGGCATCGGCGGATTCGACGTCATCGAGCGCGAGCATTCGAAATATCTGAACGGCGGCCCGGGCAAAATCTCTCCGTTTTTCATTCCTTCCGCAATCGTCAATCTCGCCGCGGGCAACGTATCCATCCGCTACGGCGCGAAGGGGCCGAATTCCGCCACAGCAACGGCCTGTTCCGCCGGAGCTCACGCGGTGGGCGATGCTACAAGATTATCCAGCGCTGCGACGCCGAAGTGATGATTGCCGGCGGCTCAGAAGCGGCCGTCACGCCGATGAGCATCGGCGGATTCAGCGCGATGCGCGCGCTTTCCACGCGCAACGATGAGCCGAAGCGCGCCAGCCGCCCGTTTGACGCCGACCGCGACGGCTTCGTGGTCGGCGAAGGCTCGGGCATACTGATCCTCGAATCGCTCGAATTCGCACAGCGCCGCGGCGCGAATATCATCGCTGAGATCGTCGGCTACGGAATGTCCGGCGACGCGTACCACATCACGCAGCCCGCCGAGGGGGGCGACGGCGGCTATCGCGTGTCGCTCGCGGCCATCAAAGACGCGAAAATCACGCCGGATGAGGTCAGCTACGTCAACGCGCACGGCACTTCGACGCCCATGGGCGACGCAATCGAGACATCCGCGCTCAGCCGCGTATTCGGCGAGCGCGCGAAAAAAGTTCCCATCAGCTCGACGAAATCGATGACCGGCCATCTGCTGGGCGGCGCGGGCGGCCTCGAAGCCGGCATCAGCGTCCTCGCGCTGCGCGATCAGATCCTTCCGCCGACGATCAATCAGGAAACTCCCGATCCGGCGTGCGATCTCGATTACGTCCCGAACCACGCGCGGAAGGCCGAGGTCGTGTACGCGCTTTCGAATTCCTTCGGCTTCGGCGGCACGAACGCGTCGCTGATCTTCAAGCGCTGGGACGGGCGGTGACGATGCGACCAGCATCGTCATCCTGAGGACGACGCTTTGATTTTTTGCCGTCCGAAGGATCTCTCTTGCTGTGGGCGGTCACGGAGTTGAAGGAAGCCTTTTATGAAAATCGGCGTCTGCGTGAAGCAGGTTCCCGCCAAGGATGCGCCGCTCGCAATCGTCGATGGCGGCGCCTGGATTCGCGAATCCGACATCGGATTTGAGACCAACGAGCCGGACACCTACGCGCTCGAAGAAGCGCTGCGCCTGAAGGAAAAGCACGGCGGCGAAGTGGTCGCGATCTCGATGGGCCCCGAGCGCGCGAAGCAAACCATCAAGGAAGCGCTCGCCAAGGGCGCCGAACGCGGCATCTACGTCGCCGACAGCGAATTCTACAAGCTCGATCCGCTCACCTCGGCGCGTTCGCTCGCCGCCGCGATCCAAAAGGAAAATTTCGATCTCATCCTCACCGGCCTGCAGAGCGACGATCAGGGCTTCGGGCAGACCGGCGTCCTGCTGGCGGAGCTTCTCGGCAGGCCGCACGCCACGATCATCATGTCGATCGAAGTAATCGGACGGCCGGATGAAGCTGAAGCGCGAGCTCGAAGCGGGATGGTTTCAGTGGGTCGAGCTGCCGCTGCCCGCCGTGATCACGATCCAGTCCGGCATCAACAAGCCGCGCTACGCCACGCTCAAAGGCATCATGGCGGCGAAGAAGAAAGAGATTGCCACCGTGGATCGCGCGTCGCTCGGCGTCGCTGATTCGCATACCGAAAAGGTCGAGCGCATCTACGTGCCGCAAAAAACAAAGAAGACGGAATTCCTCACCGGCTCGCCCAAAGAAGCGGCCGCGAAACTGATCGAGAAGCTGCGGCACGAAGCGCGGGTGCTCTGAGCATGAAAATTCTTCTCATCACCGAGCAGCGCGACGCCAAGTGGAACAAGGTCAGCTTTGAGACGCTCGCAGCGGCGCAGCAGATCGCGCAGCAGGCCAAAGGATCGCTTTCCGGCGCCGTTGATCGGCAAAGGCGTGGCCGCGCTCGCCGACGAACTTGCCGGCTACCAGCTCGACGAAGTGCTCCTCATCGAGCATGACCTGCTCGCGGCAATATACGCCGGACGGCTTTTCGCTCGCGCTGCGCCAGGTCGTCGAAGCCGCGAAGCCCGATCTCGTTCTTGCTCCCGCACACGTACCAGGTCCGCGATTTCGCGCCGAAGCTGGCGGCGTCGCTGCGGAAAGGGAATGATCGGCGATTGCATCGCCTATCGCTACGAAAACGGGAAGCTGATTTTCGTGCGCCAGATGTTTCAGGGCCGCACCGCCGCGGACGTGGTTTTCACCGGCGAGGCGCCGTGGGTCGCCTCGTTCCAGGCGGGAGCGTTTCGCGCCGATCTCGCGGCGAAACATGCCGAGCGGAAAAGCGCCCGTAAAAGCGGTGAGCGTCGATCTGAAGCCGGAGCAGATTCGCACGAAGCCGCTCGAGCTTTTCCGCGAAGCGAAGCAGGCCGTCGATCTCACGCAGGCGCCCATTCTGGTTTCGGTCGGCCGCGGAATCAAAGCGCCGGAAAATATTCAGCCATGGCCGAGAAGCTCGCGAAACTGATGGGCGGCGAGATTTCCGCGTCGCGCCCGATCTGCGATGAGGGCTGGCTGCCGATGGATCGGCAAATCGGCAGCTCCGGGCAGACGGTCGCGCCGAAGCTCTATCTCGCGCTCGGCATCAGCGGCGCGATCCAGCACGTCGTCGGCATGAAAGGCTCGCGCACGATTGCCGCGATCAACAAGGACCCGAACGCGCCGATTTTCGAAGTGGCCGACTACGGCATCGTCGGCGATCTCTTCGAAGTCGTTCCCGCGATGATCGAAGAGCTGACGACCCAACAAGGGTTGTCATCCTGAAGCCGACGCCTTTGGTTTTCGTCGGCTGAAGGATCTCTCCCATCAGTCGCCGACAATCGCCTCCGCCTCGATTTCCACCAGCATCTCCGGGTCGATCAAGCGGCTGATCTCGATCATCGCCGTTGCCGGGCGAATCTCGCCGAAAAACTCGCCGTGGGCGCGGCCGATCTGCTCCCAATCGGCGATGTGCGTCACGAACATGCGCGTGCGCACCACGTCGGACATTCGCGCACCCGCCTTCGCCAGCGCCAACTCGATATTCCGCAGCACCTGCATCGTTTGCGCGTACGCGTCGCCGGCGCCGACGATTTTGCCTTCGGCGTCGGTCGCCGTCGTTCCCGAGACGTGAACGTACGGGCCGACGCGCACGGCGCGCGAATAGCCGATGATCGGTTCCCACTTGGTTCCGGACGAAATGTTCTGGCGTTGCATCGTTTCTCCTTTCCAGGGATCGAATCGCGCGCGCAAGATCGGGCGGCATGATCGGGCAGAGATCGTCGCCGCTTGCCGAAAATGCTGTAGCGGATGCGCGCGATGAAATTGTAAGCCGCGTCTCGCAGCGATCGCGGAATCACCGCGAACACTCCCGCGAGAACTTTCCATCCGCCGCCCAGCCGCCGCAGAATGTGCAGCACCGCATCCGAACGCGCGAGCAGCGCTCCGTCATTCGTAAGCACGATGATGCTGTCGGGCAGGCCGGCGCGGCGTTCCGCGGGTACGCGCGACTCGAAAGTGGGGCCTTGCAGCGGCGCAAATCGGAAGGGCTGCCCGGCCCGATCTCGTCTCACCACGAATTTCACCGCGCCGTGGCACAAGCCGCAGTGCCCATCGTAAAAGAGCATCTCGGCAGTGGGTTGCGTCCTGCGGCACTCTAGTAAAAGCATAGCACGCCAGGCTTTCCGGCCGTCCCGCCAGGCGCGCGGCAATCCGCCGCCGGAAACTGCTTCTGGACAGACTTTCGCGAAGTCTCTAAGCTATTTTGGCGCAGAAAAATTCCATGGGAGAGACTCGCGCCTGCCGTGAAATGCAATAGCATCCTCGACGCCATCGGCCACACGCCTCTCATCCGGCTGCACCGGTCGCCAAAGACGTGCCTCCCGAAGTATTCGTCAAGGCCGATTACCTGAATCCCGGCGGCTCGATGAAAGACCGCATCGCGCTTCGCATGATCGACGAAGCCGAGCGCAAGGGCCAGCTCAAGCCGGGCGGCACGATCATCGAAGGCACCTCCGGCAATACCGGGCATGGGCCTCGCGCTCGTGGCGGCCGTGCGAGGATACAAAATCGTTTTCACCATCACGGACAAGCAGTCGCGCGAAAAAATCGATCTGCTGAAGGCATTCGGCGCGGAAGTGATCGTCTGCCCCACGGCCGTCGAGCCGGAAGATCCGCGCAGCTACTATTCGGTGGCGAAGAAACTCGCGCGCGAAATCCCGAATTCCTATTACCCGAATCAATACGAGAATCCGGATAATCCCGAAGCGCACTACCGCACGTCCGGCCCCGAAATCTGGGAAGACACCGAAGGCAAGATCACGCATTTCGTCTGCGGCCTCGGCACGGGCGGCACGGCCTCTGGCGTCGGGCGCTACCTGAAGGAAAAGAATCCCGAGATCAAGGTGATCGGCGTCGATCCCGCTCGGCTCGCTCTACTACGAATATTTCAAGACGCACAACATCGGCACGGCGCACACCTACGTCGTCGAAGGAATCGGCGAGGACATTCTGCCGTCGACGATGGATTTCTCGGTGCTCGACGACATTGTTGCAGGTGAACGACGAGGAGTGCTTCCTCTGGGCACGCCGCCTCGCCAAGCGCGAAGGGATTTTCACCGGCGGCTCGGGCGGCGGATGCGTTTCCGCGGCGATTCGCGTCGCCAAGAGTTGCAAGAAGGGCGATCTCGTCGTCGCGTTCCTGCCGGATTCCGGCAGCCGCTATCTGAGCAAGATCTACAACGACGGCTGGATGCGCGAGCACGGCTACGCCGACGCCGAAGTCACGCTGACGGCCTCGGACGTGATTCGCGTGAAGCATCAGAACGGCAAGACGCGCCAGCCGGTCGTCGTCGGCCCGAACCGCACCGTCTTCCAGGCGCTCCACACCATGCAGCAGGAGGATATTTCGCAGCTGCCCGTATTCGAAGACGAGCGCTCCGTCGGCACCATCTTCGAAGACCAGGTACTGAATCTCGCGCTGCAAGGAAAGGATCTGCGCAAGCTGATCGTGCGCGAAGTGATGGGCGCGCCGCTGCCCGAAGTGCCTTCGAACGCGCCGATCGAGCGCGTCACGCATCTGCTGAGCCACGAAAGCCCTGCCGTGTTCGTCGCGATGGACGACGGCAAGCGCGAAGTCCTCACCAAGTTCGACCTCATGGACACAATCGCCGGCCTCGTCGGCCAGAAGCGCTGAATACTGCAGGCTCGACCGTTCGGTCGCATCCCTAAGTCGGAACGCCAGCCTTCCCTACGGTACATTGATGGAAGGCTGCCGTCTCAGTGACCATAGTTCCTGCGGATGCGATACTGCGTCTTCACGATTCCATATAATTCACTATTTTCTTGACATTCGCTTTGCTGCCTGTGATATCCGACGCGCACAGCTAGTCAGAGTGGTTTTTCACCTGGGCCGAGTAGATTATCGCTTCAGTTTGGCGCCGCTTTTCGGTAACCGTCGCGGGTCGGCGCGTGGGTGGGAATACGATATTGAACTACGGGGGAATCCAGTGATTCACACACATTTGTCTTTGCGCGGGACTTGTGTCTGCGCTGCTCGTCTGCTTTGCAGTCTTCTTTCTGTGCGTCTCGGCGACTACTGGCCCAGATCGGGCACCACGGGTGCGCTGACCGGAACGGTCACCGATCCTTCGGGCGCCATCATCGCAGGCGCGACCGTCACGCCACAAACGTCGGCACGGGCCAGCAGCGCACGGACGACGACGGATGCGAACGGAGAGCTATAAGTTCTCGCTGCTTGCCTGCCGGGAACTACAGCGTGAAGATTTCCGCCGCGGGCTTCAAGACCGCCGAGGTCGCCTCGGTCACCGTCAACGCGACGGAAACGCCGTGCTCGAACCAGAGCCTCTCGCGGTCGGCGCGCAATCCGAACAGATCACCGTCGAGTCCACCACGCAGACGCTGCAGACGCAGAACGCCACGATGGGCACGCTGGTGGGAGCGAAAACAGTAACCGACCTGCCCCTCAGCTCGCGCAACTATACGCAGATCATCGACCTTTCGCCCGGTGTCGTGGCCAACGTCGCAGCGCCGCGGCGGTCGGGCAACGGCACGCAGGACATCAACGTCAATGGCATGGGCTCCGACCAGAACAACTACATGATGGACGGCGCCATCCTCACCAACTACGGCAGCGGCGGCGGCGCACAGTCCGGCAATTTCCCCGGCATCGGCATCCCCAATCCGGACTCGATTCAGGAATTCAAAATCCAGACTTCGCAGTACGACGCCGAGTACGGCCGGAACCCAGGCGCCAGCGTCAACGTCGTCACCAAGGGCGGCACGAACAATTTCCACGGCGACGCTTGGGAGTTCTTCCGCAATAGCGCCCTCGATGGGAACGACTTCTTCAACAAGTTTAGCGAGGCTGCGCTCGATGAACGCCGAACAAACCGGAAATATTGAACGAAAACCTGTTTGGCGGCACGGTCGGCGGACCGATCAAGAAGGACAAACTATTCTTCTTCGGTTCCTATCAGGGATTCCGCCAGAAGAACGGCATCGGCACAAACGGCTTCGCGCTCGGGCCTTACGACTGGTCTCACATTGCTGCCCTTCAGCGAACCCGACGGCACCCGGAGCGACGAAGCGGGCACCATTCCACAAAACTGGATTCCCGGGAACGCGCCCTGCAGCTACGACACGTATCGCGGATACCTGGGCTGCGTGTTCGCGGGATACACCGGACTTGGCACATTCGCAGACCGTCGAATGCTCCGAACCAGACGACCCTGAGCGATGCCAACACCAACATCAACAACGTAGCCGTAAATTTCCTTCGAGCCCCGGGACCAAAGGACGGGGATCAATCAGGGTTTCTACTTTCCCAGCGTGCCCTTTAGGGGAGGAGCGCCGGTCGTGAATTGCGCCACTCCCTTGACCCCCGGCCTAAAGTGCAGCACGTTTGTGGTTTCGAGCCCGATCCAGGCGAATGAAGACCAATACCTCGCCAACTTCGACTACGTCATCGACTCGAAGAATACGCTGTCGGAACGGTTCTTCACTTCGAAGGATCCGCAAGATCAGCCCTTCGTGTGCCTCGGCCCTTGCCAGCCCGGCGCCCCCGAGGATGTAACGTACACAGCCGACAGCGCCGTGCTCAAGCTCACGACGGTAGTGACGAGCAACTTCGTCAACGAAGCGTCGTTTTCTTATCAGCGCTCCACGACGGTTGCGGCGCCGGGCGACTATCTGACCGCCTGCGGTGTGGGGATCACTCCGCCGATCGCCAACGGCAACTGCGCGAGCGTGCCTGTCGAAAGGCGTCAATCCGATGGATCTGCAAATCCCAACCATCGACGACTTTTGGCGTCGCCTTTCCGGCGCTGCGATGGCGTTCCCAGCGCCGCACAATTCGGGTGCCGAACGAAGGGGGATGGAATAACGGCGGAAACTTCTTCGCTTCGGCCACGAATTTCTTCAACTACTTCCAGGGCAACGAGCAGATTTCCTGGAATCACGGCAAGCACGCGATCCGCACAGGCTTCTGGGTGAATCGCATCCAATACAACTGGACGCTGCCCGGAAGAGGTGGCATGGATTTTCGACAACACCGTCGACTTCCTGACCAGTTCCAGCGGCGCGCCTGCCACCGGCACTGCCGTGCCGCCGGGCGGAGGCGGAGTCGTCGTCAACTTCTACGGGCTCGGTGAGGTGAATGGAAATCCGCACGACCAGCGAGCAAACGAGTTCGCTGCCTTCGTGGAAGACGATATCAAGGTGAGCACGAAAGCTCACAGTAAACCTCGGTCTGCGCTGGGAATACGATGGGTACCCGTCCGATATCACCGGTCTGTTCACGGATGCTTGGCCGTCGGCGGCCGCTTTGGTGAACACGGGCTCCTTCTTCTTGGGCCCGGAGGTCACGAATGGGCCGGGTACGCCGAACAATCTGGTCGGCACGCTTGCTGGCTTCGCAGTGCAGTCCAATTACAACCCCAATATTGCCCGATGCGGCAATCCGCTGGCACTCACCGCGTGCGGTCTGTCGGCTCCGGCCGGCATATACCCGGCCACGGCGTATGGCCCGGCCTATCCAGGTGGAGCAACCGGGGTTATTGTGAACAACAACAAGACGCTGGTGCACGGATCGCCCATTACCAACTTCGGTCCGCGCATCGGCTTGGCATGGCAGCCGTTGAGCGACAAGTTTGTGATCCGCGCGGGCTACGGCATCTTCTACGATGCCGTGTACGCCAATCTGCTTGGCCAATAACAATGCTGGGAATCCGCCCTATAACGGCCTGGTTCTTGGTTCGACGCTCAATTCGCTGGACAATCCAGGCGCTCTTTCGGGCGGAATTACTTGGATGGCAGCCGCGCACTCTCCAGGTGATCGCGGGAACTCCCACAACCGGCGCTACTTCGATCACGAGCAACGACGGCGGATTCGGCCTGGGCTCTACCTCCGACTCCGAATTCCTCAGTGTGCCACTCATCCAGCAGTACAACCTCGACCTGCAGTATGAGGTTCGCTCACAATTGGACCGTGGACATCGGCTACGTCGGATCGCATGGCACGCATCTCTACGACTGGTCGCGCCCGATCAACGTCGCGTTCCTCGCTCCGGATGCTCCCAACGAGCCGACCGATCGCTCAAAACGCGCGGATGATCCTCGGTTCGGGTGCACCGGGCACGCCCAACTCTTTCCCGTTCAATGATCCAGGCAACACGAATCCGTCCACCCAGATCATTGATAACCTCGGAAGCAATGTGCCGGGTGCCCCCGTGGTTCCGGGAAATTATTTGGGCCGCGTGAGCTATCTCGGCTTCGGCGCAAGCGGCATGGCGTCGACGAATACGCTGGGCGATTCCGTCTACAATAGCTTGCAGGCTCAACTCAGGCACCAATTCTCCAAGGGCCTGTTGGTCCAAGCCTCATACACCTGGAGCAGGTCCATCACGAACGTCAACGGCTCCGAGGCAGGCGGCGGCATCTCGGGCGGCGGAAACGTCCTCTCGGGCAGCGCCGGCAGCAACGATCCCTTGGACCTTGGCCAGCAGTATGGGCTCGCGGCATTCAACCGTCCGCAACGCCTTGTGATTGCATATAGCTACGATCTGCCGTATCACCACAAACGAAAGGTTTCATGGCAAGGTCCTCGGTGGATGGCAGGTTTCCGGCGTCACCACGATCCAGGACGGTGAACCCTTCACCGTCACCGATAGCAACGGCGGCACGATTTACTTCGGTGCGGGCGGCCTCGCGTTTTGCACGGGCTGCAATGTGCGAGCCGAATTGGCCTCCGGCCAACACGGGGAAGTGCAACGCAGCTGGCGTCTGCCAATCGATCGGCGTAGCCAATGGCGGCAGCAACTATGACCGCGTGGTCGGCGGGCTCACCGGTGCTGAAGGCAAAGGATGGATCAACGCATTCCGCATATACTTCTACGCCGTGCATCGGAGGCACCATCGAAGGTGATTGCGCCGGTTCCGGCGGTGGCACTGGCTTCGGAGACTCCGGCGTGGGCGCGCTCATGGGCCCCGGCCAGCACAACTGGGATATGTCGCTGATCAAGAACACCAAGATCACCGAACGACTGAACACCCAGTTCCGCGCCGAGTTCTACAACATCTGGAATCACCCGCAATTCAGCCCGCCGGCAACAATTTCGGCGCTCCCACGACGCTTCGGGGACATCACCAGCAGTTCCGTTCCCCCGCGCGTGATACAGTTCGCCTTGAAGCTCCTCTTCTAGGCTAGCCGGCGAAAACAACAATTCACCAGCCCCGCCCCTCCTGAAACAGGAGGGACGGGGCTTTTTTTCGCTCGTCCGGCAGCGCGGCGCGGAACCTTCACCCGCGCTGCGATTCCCTGCTATTATTTTCACACCCTCCCGGCGGACTCGATGCGTGCTTGCCTCATTGCGCTTGCCGTTTTGGGTTGCTGCGCGCTTGTTTTCGGCGAGGAACCGCAAGCGCGCGCAGCCTCCGCTACCGAAGCGCCCGCGGCCGACGGCTTCTTCGCTTCTCTCCGCCTCGCCTGTCATCGTGATCGGATTTGTCGGCGGCTACGTCAGCCACAATAATCTGTCGCACATGGAGGCGCATCTCGCGGCGCAGATCCGCGCCGCGTATCCCACGGGCGTCTACGCGGCTGCTTTCGAGAACCACCGGCAGAAACAGCGCGCACGCAGGCGATCCTGCGCGCGCTTGACGCGAACCACGACGGCAAGCTCAGCGAGCAGGAAAAGGAAGACGCGCGCATCATTCTCTATGGGCACAGCTGGGGCGCTTCGGAGGCCGTCACGCTCGCGCGCGAACTGCAGAAGGAAGACATTCCGGTGCTGCTCACGATCCAGGTGGATAGCATCGCGAAGTATCATGAAAACGACACGGTGATCCCCGCGAACGTGGAGGAAGCTGTGAATTTCTACCAGCCGCACGGATGGCTCCACGGCCAGAGCCAAATTCGCGCCGCCGACCCGGAGCGCACCGAAGATCCTGGGAAATTTCCGCTACGATTACAGCAAGCAGCCGGTGCGCTGCTACGCCGCGTACCCTTGGTGGGACCGCCATATCGCGACGGCGCACACTGAAATCGAATGCGATCCGGCCGTCTGGGAGCGCGTGGAAGCGCTGATCCGCGCGAAACTGCCGCCAACGTCCTCGGCGTCGGCTGCCACCGCGCCCGAAGTGACGCAGTAGCAAAAGAAGTCGGGGAAGGGCCGGTGATTCTCGATCGCAGGAAATTCTTGCAGACCGTCGCCGGGGCGGGCGCGGCGGTTGCGCTGGGCGCGAATGGCCGGGCTGGGCGCAAGCCGAACCGGCGGCCGGAATCGTTCGATTTCGTCTTCTTCACGGACACGCACATCGAGCCCGAATTGAAGGCGCCGCAGGGATGCGACGAGTGCTTTCGGAAGATCGCGGGGATCAAGAGCGAATTCGCGATCATGGGCGGCGACCACGTGTACGACGCGCTGAGCGTCGGCATCCGCGCGCGCGAATCTCGTCTACGACCTCTACCGGAAGACCGAGCAGCAGCTGCAGATGAAGCTGTATCACGTGATCGGCAACCACGACCTTTTCGGCATCGAGACGAAGAGCGGCGTATCTCCAAGCGATCCGGCGTACGGCAAGAAAATGTACGAGGAGCGCATCGGCGGCAAAACCTACTACTCGTTCGATCATCGCGGCTATCACTTCGTAGTGCTCGATTCGATCCAGCCGACGGCCGACCGCCATTGGGAGGCGCGCATCGACGATCCGCAAGTGAGCTGGCTCGCGGACGATCTGACACGAGTGCGGCCGGGCGCGCCGGTAATCGTCGTCACGCACGTCCCGCTGGTCACGGCCTTCACCGACCTACGCGCAAACTCGATGAGCCGAACGCGAAGTACAACACGCTGACGGTCGCCAACACGCCGCAAGTGCTGAAAGTCCTCGAAGGACACAACGTGATCGCGGTGCTGCAGGGCCACACGCACGTCAACGAAATCGTGAGCTACAAGGGCACGCAATACATCACCAGCGGCGCGGTCTGCGGCAACTGGTGGCACGGCCCGCGCATGGGTACGCCCGAAGGATTTACCGTGGTGAGCCTGCGCGAAGGCCGCATCAGCACGCGCTACGAAACGTACGGATTCCGCAGCGTCGACCCGCGCGAAAAATTCTGACGCCGCAGCCTTGAGATTTACGCGACAATTGTCCGATGCGTAATGCGCTCCTGTTCTCCGTCATCGCGCTCTGCACCCTGCTGATCCTTCTCTACGCGGGAGACGACGCCGTGCTTCACGTCCGGACGAGTGGCGCGCAGCGGGCCCAATTCCGTTCTATCTAACTGTCACGACTTTCTACGCCGCCCCGATCAAAGGCGGCAAAGTCAGCATGATTACGGCCAGCCGCGATCGCAACCCTGCGTCCGTGCCATCTTCCGCATTCGGCTACGCCCCCTGCTGGTACCTCCGCCGCCACGCCATCCAGCTAGTCAACTAATCGCGCACACTCTCACTACACCCACTCCGCCGCGAAACGCGCGCCAATCTAATCGACGCTGCGGCGATTAGAAAATGACGCAACTCACGGGAAACACAGCCCGGGTGCATGGGTCTAATCGACACTCACCACGGCACCCGGAGGCAGCCCGAAAATCAGTGGGGGTGGACGTAGATGCCGAAGTCGAAGGTGCTGTGGTCCCAATCGGCATGATGATCGCGGCACCACTGTCGCGTTCGCGGTCAAGCCGGTCGACATCGTGGTCCACCGCGGGCTGTGCGGCCCGTATCGCGCGGCATCGCGATCGACGCGTTCCTTAGCGTGGCGCAGACGCTCGTGGCATTCGTCGCGCCAATCGTGATCGGCGCGCGCTGTGCTGCAAAGCGGAAGCGAGAATCCGACGGCCAGCGCGGCCGCGAGAATGAAGCGGAGATGATTTTGTGTCATGTGAAATTCCTCCTGCCACCATGAGAGTACGATTGATGGCCGCAGGCCAATCGGATAAAACCATTATTTGAGCCCGCAGATTTTGCTGTAAGCATTTGGTTTAGAGTTTTACTGAGGGAGCTGGCGGATTTGATACACCGCTAGATTTACTTCCATACAAGAAGCTGCCCAAAAGCGTCCTTTCTGACCATTTGAAGCCGGTTAAGCCTCCCGCTAGGGGGCTGCTCCAGTCCCATCTTATTGCAATGTTTAGAGGCGCCTCGTGCGGATCGAATCTCGCGGCCGGGAATCAGGGATTTCGATTTGTTGCATCGAAAATCGATTGACACGGACGGGTCGCATCTGTAGAATTGGCGATTGTCTGTCGTCCTTCCAGCTGGCCTGGGAGTACCTGCTCTTTGACAATCGGATGATACAAGCCAGAACCCGTTTGGTTTGCCTATAGGTCTGCCCGGCGAAAGTTGGGTGGGCAAATAGGAATTTGAGTAAAGTTCCGCTTCAGTGTATGAGGCGGGATAAACCGAGCGATGTAACAAGTTCGTTCCGATCGTGGCGACGCAAGTCGAGACGGTCGAAACAATCAGTTTCAAACGAGAGTTTGATCCTGGCTCAGAGCGAACGCTGGCGGCGTGCTTAACACATGCAAGTCGAACGAGGTCGTAGCAATACAGATACTCGTGGCGAACGGGTGCGTAACACGTGGATAACCTTCCTTCAGGTGGGGAATAACCCAGTGAAAATTGGGCTAATACCGCATAACAAGACGAGGGCACATGCTCATGTCTTCAAAGGCGCAAGTCGCCAGAAGAGGGATCCGCGGCCGATTAGCTTGTTGGCGGGGTAACGGCCCACCAAGGCATTGATCGGTAGCCGGACTGAGAGGTTGGCCGGCCACACTGGAACTGAGACACGGTCCAGACTCCTACGGGAGGCAGCAGTGGGGAATCTTGCACAATGGACGAAAGTCTGATGCAGCAACGCCGCGTGGGGGATGAAGCTTCTCGGAGTGTAAACCCCTTTCGACCCGGAAGAATGCCCGCAAGGGTTTGACGGTACGGGTATAAGAAGCCCCGGCTAACTACGTGCCAGCAGCCGCGGTAAAACGTAGGGGGCCAGCGTTGCTCGGAATTACTGGGCGTAAAGGGTCCGTAGGCGGTGTGGCAAGTCGGAAGTGAAATCTCTGGGCTTAACCCAGAGGCTGCTCCCGAAACTGCCGTGCTAGAGGATGAGAGAGGCAAGTGGAATTGCGGGTGTAGCGGTGAAATGCGTAGATATCCGCAGGAACATCCGAGGCGAAAGCGGCTTGCTGGATCATTTCTGACGCTGAGGGACGAAAGCTAGGGGAGCAAACAGGATTAGATACCCTGGTAGTCCTAGCCCTAAACCATCAGGACTTGGGGTTTGCCCTGTACGGGGCAAGTCCCGTAGCTAACGCGTTAAGTCCTGCGCCTGGGGAGTACGGTCGCAAGGCTGAAACTCAAAGGAATTGACGGGGGCCCGCACAAGCGGTGGAACATGTGGTTCAATTCGACGCAACGCGAAGAACCTTACCTGGGCTTGAACCGCACAGGACCATCTTGAGAAATCGAGACTTCCCGCAAGGGACCTGTGTAGAGGTGCTGCATGGCTGTCGTCAGCTCGTGCCGTGAGGTGTTGGGTTAAGTCCCGCAACGAGCGCAACCCTTACTCATAGTTGCTACCCGCAAGGGAGAACTCTATGAGGACTGCTCCGGATAACGGAGAGGAAGGTGGGGATGAGGTCAAGTCAGCATGGCCTTTATGTCCAGGGCCACACACGTGTTACAATGCGCGCCACAAAGCGTTGCAAACCCGCGAGGGGGAGCTAATCGCAAAAAAGCGCGCTCAGTTCGGATTGCAGTCTGCAACTCGACTGCATGAAGCCGGAATCGCTAGTAATGGCGCATCAGAACGGCGCCGTGAATACGTTCCCGGGCCTTGTACACACCGCCCGTCACATCACGAAAGTGGGTTGTACTAGAAATCGTCGTGCCAACCGCAAGGAGGCAGACGCTCAAGGTATGACTCATGATTGGGGTGAAGTCGTAACAAGGTAGCCGTAGGAGAACCTGCGGCTGGATCACCTCCTTTCTAAAAGAAAAGGGAGCACGGCCTGTTTCGGTAACAGGCACGGCTCTCCAAAGGCCTCTCACGGGGCCCGTTCGGCTACTCAAAATCCGCGCGAGAAATCGCACGGAGGAACCTACGGGTTCTGGCTTGGCTCATCCGATAAAGTCAAAGGGTCTTCAGACGAAAGCCGCCACGGCGGGCGAGCCCCGGTTCGATGAACTCGAACCGGGGCTTTTTGTTTTTTTGCGGAGGCCGTGCGAACTGCGAATGACAAGCGGCTATTTTTTCGGAGGTTCGTAGAGTTCGACGAAGGCGTGGACGTCGGGATCGCGGACGAGGGCGACGCGATAGCCGCCCTTCATTTCGACGATGCCGTCGGAGACGATTTGCATCCCGGCGCCTTTCAGGCGGACGACAAGAGCGTCGATGTCGGTCACCTCGAGGCCGAGCCAGTTCACGCCAATGTCGGTGATGTTGTAGGCTGGACCGGCTTCTTGCGGTTTTCGTATTCGACGAGTTCAAAGCGCATGCGCGCATCGCGGTCCGCGGCGAGCGCGAACGTTCCATTCAGATGCGCAGGATATTGCCGTGGCCGCCGACGGCCGAATCCATGAAATCGCCGCTGACCCACTGCGTCGGCGTAGCGGGAAACTGCTTCTCCGAGCAGAGCTCCGTAAAAGGCTCTCGCCTTATCCTGGTCGAGGATCGACCAAGCCGACGTGATTGAATCCGGGAGGATTCGCGGGACGCGCGGGACGGCTGTCCGTCGCGGGCATGGCGGGGCTTTGCTCGACGATTTCGATGTCCATGCCGTCGGGATCGGTCATGTAGGCGATCGTGCCTTTCGTCTGGCCGGGCGCGGGAATCAAATTGCCACCCCAGGTGCGCGGCCAGAGCATGCCGGCGGCTTTCAGGTCCGACCACAATTTTTCGGAATCCGGGAACGACGACCTCGATGTGGCTCGCGCCCGGTTCCCACGCGGTCTTGCCGGCCATCACGTTGCGCTGCTTGATTCCGCGGAACTGGCGCAGGTAGAGCGTGAACGGCGTGTGCTCGCCCATGCTTGTGGGGATCGTTAATTTCGCCATGCGGGACTCGACGCCCTTGGTGCCGTGAATGCGATTCATCACGGGATCGTTGCGCCAGGACTTGTCGACGCCCGGGAACTTCGGTGAAGCCGAGCATTTTATAGAAGGCGACTGACTTCTCGAGGTTCGAGACGGTGCGGCCGTCGAACTCGGCCCCAACGACCTGGCCGACGCTAGTGCCGAGAAATGCCTGCGGCGCGGCGTGGGACGAAGGGGAAAAGGCGCCGCCCGCGAGCGCGATGAGCGCGCACGCGAAAATCAAGGCGGCGAAGAGCGAAAACCAGGAGCGCGCAGACGCTGTCTTCCTCATCTCGTTCCCCCCGAAACCGGAATTGCGGCGTCAAAACAAGCCGATTGAGTGAGGTATCTCTACCACGTTCTTGGACCGTGCGTCCACCCGTTTGGTTTCAGGCGGCGGGCACGAGGCCAGATCCGAGACTGGGGAAGGGGCGGGTTTTGTAAACCCGCCCCTACACCGAGATAAAGAGTGCAGCGCCGGGATCGACAGAATTGGGAGGGGCCGGGGACAGAGCACACCTGGCTCGGCTGCCGTCGATCGTGTCGACACGTCGCGCTGCTCGGTCGCGACCTTCAGGCTGCGGAATTCGCCATTCTTCTTTGTGCTGCGGAGGCGCGGTGAACGTCAGGTAATACTGGTTGTGGAGAACCATATCCAACTGGTTAAGAAAGGGCGTGTACGAGACCGGGGTTGAAAGCCCTCGAAAAAAGACTGGCCACCACTCCCGCTTGCCACGCGGATGAGATTGCCTTGAGCGAGATTCTGGCCGAACAGATCGTGCCTGCGGCCGACGCTGGAATACAGTGTGTGGATCACGATGCCGTTCTTCTGCGCGAGCGAGATGACGCGATCGACATCGGGATCCTGCAGATCGCCGCGGAGAGGGTCGTGCCCGTCACTGATGAGAAGAATTTCGCGGCGGCCGGTCGTTGGCTGCATCTTCTTGATCACGTCGATGAGCGAAAGATAGACGCTGGTAGAAGCGCTGCCAGGGCCAAAAGTGACGCGGATTTTTCCCGCGACGGCGTCATGATTCGTGCTGAACGGAGCGGCAGGCAGCGTGGTGCCGTTGCTGGCGTAGAAAATGCCGACACTCGAAGAGTTCGGCTGCGTTTGGACGAAGTGGCGGAGTTCGTCGAGGCGAGGACCGATGTTGATGCCGTCGTCGATCAGGATCGCGAGATGAAGTTCGCCGCGCTCGCCTTGCGCGGGATTCCAGGCGGTGACGTCCTCGCGCTGGTTTTTCATGTGGACGATCACGTCGTCTTTGCCGAGCGGAGGCGGCGCCGTGAATTTGGGGCCGAGAACGGTAACGACGGCCGTCACCGGAACAGCGGAATTCGGCGGCGGCGGTTCCGCTCCCGCCGGATAGGCGGCGAAAAGTGCGGCGACGAAGAGCAGTAAGGCTGAGATCAATTTGGGCTTTATCGTCTGCGCGGTCATGTATCCACCCCTCCACTAGAAAGATGCGCCGAGGGATGGGAAAGGTGCATCGAGGTTAGCGCGAGGCAGCAAGAGAAGGCGAATTGACGCGGGCGGCGGGGTGGGTTAGGCTGGCGCGGTTTTGGGGGAAGCAAGCGGAGTCAAGAACCTGGTTTGCCGGGAGGCCGAGATGCGCGTGGCGCAACATGCTTTCTTCTGTTTCTTGCTTGCCTGTCTTCTGATTTCATCGAGCCGGCGCGCGGAGGCCGCACCTCAGACCGCGAGCGGCCCGATACAGGACACCATCGAAAAAGCCGTGCAGAACTACATGGACGCGTGGAACACCGCACGACGTGCATGCCGTGGCGATGACGTACACGGAGGATTGCGATTTCGTCAACAACTTCGGGACGCTGACGCATGGCCGCGCGCAAATGGAGGCAACGTTTGGACCTTTCATGTCGGGACCGTACAGCAACACGGTTCAGACGGGCCACATCCGGACCATACGCTATCTGAAACCGGACGTGGCGGCGGTAGACGTGGACTGGGAAATGACGGGCGCGAAAAATCCCGACGGAAGCATACGCCCAACGCGCAAGGGAATTCACAGCTTGATTCTGATGAAGCAGAGCGACGGTTCGTGGCAGATCGCGATGATGCATGTCCACGAATTCACGAATCAGGCGAACCCGCCCGCGACGGGAGCGGCTGCACCGCACCAGTGATGCGTTTAGAATCCTCGAACCCCGCGGCTAAAGCCGTGTTATCACGGCGCGTTTTTTTGCGGGCCTGAAGGCTCGCGCTTTAAACCGCGGCGCACATGGCGTGTGCGGGGAGCACGCCCGGGCAAGCCCGGGCGGCAAGCGGCGGGAGCGAGCTCCCGCACTCCGCGGGGCTTTCGGTCCGCGTCAATCCCCAGTCCTCACACAGACTCTGAAGGCGCACGTTTCCACCGACGATGTCTTTACACCGAGGGCGTGAGATTCGCGGTGGGGAGGAAGCGCGGAGGCTTGCGCGCATGCGTGGCCTGCTCGAAGGAGTAGGCGATGCGGATCAGCTGGGGTTCGCTCCAGGCGCGGCCGAAGAAGGAAACGCCGACGGGCATGCCGAAGACGAATCCAGCAGGAACGTGGATATTGGGATAGCCGGCGACGGCGGCGAGCGAGGAAGTGCCGCCGGTGTCGTGGTCGCCGTCGATGAGATCGGTGAGCCACGAAGGTCCGGCGGTGGGCGCGACAATCGCGTCGAGCTTGTTTTTGTCCATCGCAGCGTCGATCCCTTCGGTGCGCGCGAGATGATGATTCTGCGCGAGCGCGTCGAGGTAAGCTTTTTCGGTGAGCGGGCCCTTCGCTTCCGCCTTCTCGAATAAATCCTGCCCGAAATACGGCATTTCGGTGTCGCGGTTGCGTTCGTTGAAGGCGATGAGTTCCTTGAGGGAACTTATCGAGAATCTTTGGGACCCGCCGCGGCGAGGTACGCGTTCAAATCGGCTTTGAATTCGTAGAGCATCGCCGTCAGTTCGGAATCGTCGAACTTTCCGAGCGACGCGATCTCGACATCGATGAGCACGGCGCCTGCGTCGCGCATGGCGTCGAGAGCGGCGTTGAAAACGGGGGCGATGCTTTCGCTGAAGTCGAACGTCTTGCGGAGGACGCCGATGCGCGCGCCGTGCAGGCCCTTGGGATCGAGGAAGCGCGTGTAGTCCGCGGGGATTTTGCCGCTCGAAGCTGCGGTGGCGGAATCGGCGGGATCGGGACCTGCGAGCGCGCCGAGCAGAGTTGCAGCGTCGGCGACTGTGCGGCACATCGGGCCGGCGGTGTCCTGGGTATGGGAGATGGGAATGATACCGGCGCGGCTGACCAAACCGACGGTGGGCTTGATGCCGACGATGCCGTTGGCCGAGGAGGGGCAGACGATTGAGCCGTCGGTCTCGGTGCCTACGGCAATCGCGCAGAGATTTGCCGAGACGCCCGCGCCCGAGCCGGAGCTCGAGCCGCACGGATTGCGGTCGGTGGCGTAGGGATTGCGCGTCTGGCCGCCGCGTCCGCTCCAGCCGCTCGACGAATGCGACGAGCGGAAATTGGCCCACTCGCTGAGATTGGTTTTGCCGAGGATGAGGGCGCCTGCCTGGCGAAGTCGGCGCGCGACGCCGGAATCCTGCGCGGGCGTGAAGCCTGCAAGCGCGAGAGAGCCGGCACTGGTCCGCATGCGATCGGCGGTACCGATATTGTCCTTTATGAGGATTGGGATGCCGTGGAGGGGCCCGCGCGGGCCCTTGGATTTGCGCTCGGCGTCGAGCTGATCGGCGATGCCGAGCACCTCAGGATTGAGCTCGATGACGGCGTTGAGCGACGGGCCAGCCCTATCGATCTCGCCGATCCGCGCGAGATACCGGCTGGCGAGGCCGCGCGCCGTGAACTTGCCGGAGCGCATGCCTTCTTGCAGCTCGGCGACGGTGATCTCGTCGAGTTCGAAGGGCGCCACTGTAGGAGGCGTTACATCGGCAGCGGCGCCACCCGCATTCGCATGAGCGAGTGCCGGGAGGGTTAGCGACGCGGCGCCGACTTTCAGGCTGGATGAGAGGAAGTTGCGGCGCGAGGGTCCGCTTGAGGTATGGCGTGGTTCTTTCTTGCGTCGCATGAATGGGTGATTGTAAGCAAATTCGAGCGGGAATTCACCGTAGATCTCGACAGGTCAACTAGATAGAAATTGCGGGAGGCGCGAAAAAAGCGCACACAGGCGCTGAGCGCCGTGCAAATAAGTGCAATGCTTGTATTGACTTGCAGGTTCATCGCGATGGCACGCCCCGTGCACAAGTGAAACCGAGGAACGACGATGCCATCGAGTGCGGTAGCGGTAGCGGGCGAGGGAAATAGAAGCGAGGCGCAAACAGCGGGTGCTCGATGGAGCGAGCGCCTGAAGGCTTTGCGCCGAATTCCGCCGATCTTCCGGATGGTATGGGACTGCGCGCCAGAGGTGGTTTTGCTGGGTTCCATCGCGCGCGTGATCATTTCGGTTATCCCCCTGGCGTTGTTGAAGGTCACGCAGATCATCATCGATTCGATCAACAGCCACCTTGCTTACCACGTGGCGCTGCGGCCGCACTTCTGGTGGTTCGTGGGGCTGGAATTCGTGCTGGCGAGCGCGGTGGCGATGCTGGGACGCGTCCTGACGTTCTTCGACACGGTGCTTGCCGACAAGTTTACGCGCCACATCAGCACGCGAATCATGGAGCATGCGTCGAGGCTCGATCTGACGCGCTACGAGGACCCGCTCTTCTACGACAAGATGGAGCGCGCGCGCGTGCAGGGCACCGACCGCGTGATGCTGGTGCAGATGACCGGGCGGCTGATCCAAGACGTGATCGGGGCGCTCAGCTTGGCGGCCGGCATCGTGTTCTTCTCGCCGTGGCTGCTGCTCTTTTTGATCGTGTGCGTAGTGCCGGCATTCGTAGGCGAGACGCACTTTGCGTTTATCGGTTATTCGCTGAATTTCGAGCAGACGTCGGCGCGCCGGCAGATGGATTATCTGCGGATCCTCGGCGGCAGCAGAGAAAGCGCGAAGGAGCTGAAGCTCTTCGGGCTCGGGCCTTTCCTGGTTGGGCGCTACAAGGGGCTGTCGGATGAGCTGCACGCGCAGACAGTCGGATTAGCCAAGAAGAAGCTTTTCTTCGGCGCGTTTCTCACGGTGCTCGGCACAGTCGGTTACTACGGCGGGTACGCCTACGTGATCTACGAGACCGTGATGGGCAGGCTGACCATCGGCCAATTGACGTTTCTCGCGGGCGCGATTGCGGGGGCGAGCGCAGGCATCCAGGCGGTGTTTACAACTTTCTCCGGGATTGCGGATCAGGCGCTGTTCATGACGGATCTCGTGGATTTCTTCGCGGTGCAGCCGACAATCCAGTCGAAGCCGGGAGCGCTGGTGGCGCCGCGGCCCATCCGGCAGGGAATCGAGTTCCGGAACGTTTCGTTTGCGTACCCGGGAAGCCAACGGCAGGTGCTTTCGGGCGTCAACATGAGGATCGAACCGCACGAGCGGATCGCGCTGGTCGGCGAAAACGGGCAGGGCAAGACCACGATCGTAAAGCTGCTGACGCGCCTGTACGATCCGACCGAAGGGCAGATCCTGCTCGACGGGGTCGATCTGCGCGACTATAACCTCGACGACCTGTGGAAGGAAATCGGCGTCATCTTCCAGGATTTCGTGCACTACGAGATGACGGCGTCCGAAAATATTGGCGTGGGTCGAATCGAAGAGGCGAACAATCCGTTTCGGATTCGCGCCGCGGCGATGAAGACTTTCGCCGAGAAGGTGATCCAGAAGCTGCCCAAGGGTTACGATCAACTGCTCGGCCGTCGATTCGAGGGCGGAGTGGACCTCTCGGGCGGCGAGTGGCAAAAGATCGCGCTGGCGCGGGCGTACTTGCGCGATGCGCAGCTTTTGATTCTCGACGAGCCCACGGCGGCTCTCGACGCGCGAGCGGAACACGAGGTGTTCCAACGGTTCGCCGAACTCACGCAGGGCAAGATGTCGCTGCTGATCTCGCACCGGTTTTCGACCGTGCGGATGGCCGACCGCATCCTGGTGCTCGAAAAAGGCGGAATCGCGGAGCAGGGGCATCACGATCAACTCGTGAAGGGCGGCGGAATCTACGCTGAGATGTTCGAACTGCAAGCCGCCAACTATCGGTAGCCGCATTTAGGCTACACTAGGGACCTCATGCGAGGGGACGTTCGGCGGCGTGCGGCGGCGATTTTCCTGTGCGCGTCATTCCTCTTTGCGGGGCTCTTCGCGGGGCTTCCCGGCGCGCTTCGGGCGCAGAGCAGTTCGACGCAGCCGGCCGCTTCCCTTTCCGCATCAGCAGAAACCATCGAGGTCGATCCTTCCGCGCCAAGCCATCCATTTCCACACTTCTGGGAGGAGATGTTCGGGTCGGGGCGTGCGATCCTGAGCCTGCGCGACGGCTATCGCCAGGACCTGCGCGAAGTGAAGCAGGCGACCGGCTTCGAGTACATCCGCTTTCACGGGATTTTCGACGACGAAACGGGAGTCTACGGCGAAGACGCGAACGGCAATCCTGTTTACAACTTTTCCTACATCGATCAGATTTACGACGGGCTACTCGCGAATGGCGTGCGGCCGTTTGTCGAACTGAGCTTTATGCCGAAGAAGCTGGCCGCGCAGCAGACGCTGCACGTTTTCTGGTATCACCCGAATGTTTCGCCGCCGAAAGATTACGACAAGTGGGGCGATTTCATTTCGCATTTCGCTCGTCATCTGGTGGACCGCTACGGAATCGACGAGGTGTCGCAGTGGTATTTCGAGGTCTGGAACGAGCCAAATCTGGATTTCTGGGCAGGCGATCCGAAGCAGCAGACCTATTACCAGCTCTACGATGCGACGGCGCGGGCGCTAAAAGCCGTGAGCCCGCGGCTGCGCGTGGGAGGTCCCGCGACGGCGCAGGCGGCATGGGTGGCGAGCTTCATCCGGCACTGCGTGGAGAATCACGTGCCGCTCGATTTTGTTTCGACGCACGTCTACGGAAACGACACCGCGCAGAATGTGCTGGGCATCGACGAATCGGTGCCGCGCACGCAGATGGTGTGCCGCGCGGCGCGCAAGGTTCACGACGAGGTCGCGGCGTCGCCCGAGCCGAATCTGCCGATCATCTGGAGCGAGTACAACGCGAGCTATAAGAACGAGCCGGACGTGACGGATTCGACGTTCATGGGACCGTGGCTCGCCGACACGATCCGGCAATGCGATGGCCTGACCGAAATGATGTCCTATTGGACTTTTTCCGATGTTTTCGAAGAGCAGGGCGTGGTGAAAAAGCCGTTTTATGGCGGATTCGGGTTGATTGCGGAGGACGAGCTGCCCAAGCCTTCGTTCAATGCGTTCAAATTGCTGCACCAGCTGGGCGAGCAGCGCATCGCGGACAGCTCGGATTCGGCGTTGGTGACGCGGCGAAGCGACGGCACGCTGGTGATGGCGGTGTGGAACATATTCTTGCCGGAGGAGAAGGGTGAGCCGAAGACTGTGACCATCGCGGTGAAGGGTTTGTCGAGCAAGCATCGCGCGCTCGTCTCGCGGGTGGATTCGACGCACGGCTCGTTGCTGAACGCATACGACGCGATGGGTCAACCGGCCGATCCCACGCAAAAACAGATGGAAGAACTTCGGCGTGCGGCAGAACTGCCGCCGCCGGACGTGCAGTATTTTCGGAATGGAAAACTGACGCTGGTGCTCCCGCCCGATGGTCTTGCACTGATCGAGTTCCGCCAGTCCAAGCGCTAGTTGCGAAGACCCACCCTCACAATACGAGGGTGGGGCACCCGAAACGTCAAAGGCGACGGCATGGAACTGGAGCGCCGACCGCCAAAAAGCGTTTACGAGACGGCGCTAGCCTTCCTCGTGGAAACCAGCGCGCGTCATGCCGCGCTGGGCTTCCGGATTTTTCATAAACGTTTCCCAAATGAATCCGGAACGGGCATTCTCCGCCATCAGCATCGTGATGCCCGTGTCGATGCCGACGACATCCGTGTCGTACCAATTTGTGAGAGGATTGAAGGCGTCGACGAAGCCGTAGCGACTCCAGGCGCGCGGGTAGTGATCCTTGATATTTCGAAGGACCTGCATCGTTTCGAGCGGAAGGAAAGGCAGGGAACCTCCGGTGGCGCAGGGAACGACGGTGCCGTCGATCGGACCCGTGGCGGGAGGGCCACCCCAGACAACGTACCCTTTTTGGGAGTCCGATGCCGTAATTCCCCAGAGGTTGTCGGTGTAGTCGGAGAACTGGGAGGAAAGGTCGATGCAGAAGCGGCGATGGGCCCGGGTGGCGAGGATCGAATTCCTGAAGTAGTCGGCGTATTTGTCGCGCCTTTCGCGAAAATCAAACCAAGCCTGTGAATACTGATGCACGAAAAGCGGGGCGAACGATCCGATGTACTGGATGCCGTCGTATTCGAACGGAACGCGTTTCCAGGCGTCCCAGGTATCGGCGGGCAGCGGGTGAGAGAACGATCCGAGGCCAAGGAGATACATCATCATCATCTCGCTGTAGTTGTCCCAGCGGTATTGCAGGAAGCCTGATTCGGGGGTCCAGCCGTGGGGAAGAATGCTGGTATCCTCCGAGAGCCAGGTCCAATCCACGCGATCGAAGATGAGATGCGAAAGTTCGCTGATTTCGGAATGGTGGAAATACTGGCGGCAGGTGAGGATGCCGCAGAGAAGGATCGCGGTATCGATCGAAGAGACCTCCGAGTCCCAGAGTCTTTCGCCGGTATTGATATCCGCCCAGTGGTAAAAGAAGCCGCGGTGATTCGGGAGTTTCTTCCAGAGAAAGCGCAAGGTGTTGAGGACGCGGCCGCTCGCCTCCGGATAGGAAACGAAGCCGCGCTTTTCGCCGATGCAAATGGCGGTGAGGCCAAATCCCAGCGCCGCAATGCTGCCGAGCTGGTTGCTCTTGTCCGGCTTGACCACGTTGCAGCGGTCGCGCACGAGGCCCGTATCGGGATTGGCCTGTTCCCAGAAGTAGAGGAAATTTGCGCTCTCGAGATCCTGGAGAAGGCCCTCGTCTTGCTGCGAAAAGGTCGGCTGGCCAGCGAGAGGAGTGAACGGCGCGCGTTGCTGTGCCGCAGGGTACGCGAGGGTGGAAATGCCGAAAGCGCCCGCGAAAGGGAGGCAGACGCCGGCTCTGGAGAGAGCCTGCAGGAGTTCGCGTCGCGCAATGCGTCTCGACCAGCAATCTCCACGCATCTATAGGATTATAGACATTCCCGAAGGCGCGGCGAAATCGTTTGCGGGAACGAGGGTTGCTACCCTGACACATCGATGAGTGAAGAGAAGAAACCGGCATGGGTGTTGGTGATCCTGGCAACGCTCGGCGTCGCGCTTGCGATCGGGCTGATCGCCGCTCTCGTCCGGTACGAGAAGCCGGTGTCTCTGCGGGGTGCGGTGATCAAGCAAGACGCGGACCCGCGCAAACAATCGCCGCTCACGGATGTGGACGTGGAGGTCCGCGTTGGAGATGGGGCGCCGATGGCGAGCGCCAAGTCCGATTTTTCCGGTTATTTCAAGCTGACCTTGCCGCGGGCGATCAAGCGAGGACGCGCCATCACGCTGGAGTTTCGCCATGCGGATTACGTGCCGCTCGATATGAAGGAAGTTGTCGGCAACCAGCTATACATCGCGCACCTGCAGCCGCTGCAGCACCTCATTGAGCTGCCGCCGGGCCGGCCCGTGATCAACATTTCGAACGTCTTCGTGCGGTACACGACGGAGACAACGACTTCGGAGAACATTGGCACCGGGGTGCGGACCTTCGAGGTGGTGAACAAGAGTAACGTGCCATGCGATCGCCGGCCCCCGTGCTCGCCCGATGGGAGGTGGAAGGGCGCAACCGCGTCGGTGTCGTTGGACGCGGGACCGGGGAATGTCTACCAGGATGCGCGGCTGCTGTGCATCGCCGGGCCGTGTCCCTTCACAAAAATCGAATCCGACGAATTTTCGCTCGGCGGGCCCGTCATCTCGGCGACCGTGCTGGGCTGGTCGGACACGACGACGTTTCTGCTGCAGGCGGAGGTTTTTCGCGAGGAGATCGGCGATACGGTGCGGGAATCTTACCCGGTGATTTTCGGAGATTCGCTCAATTTCACGCTACCCGCATCTGCCGAAGGGCCGAGCTTCGAAGCGGAAGTAAACGGCACCAACACGGTGTTTCCACTCGGGCCGTCGCCGATACTGAGCTGGGCGGATTGCAACGTGAGGGTTGGCAAGGATCAATCGAAGTTCTATCGCTGCGAGCTGAAGCCGGGATACCAGTTCCGGTGATTGCAACGTGCGGATGTGGGAGCGCTCATGCGCCGTGGAAGAATGAGTGGCTGTCTGGCTTCGCTGTTGTGGGTGGGGATTCTGATTACGGCAAATCCCGTTAGAAATGCGGCGGGCGAGCGGCCCGGCGGTGAGGCGAATACGGCAAACGCGAAGAAACAATCGAGCGAGTCGTTCCAGTCGGTGGGCGACATCCTGCAATACATATCGAACGATTGGACCAATCTCCGCCGCTCGATGACGGACTGCAAAACGTACGAGGACATCAAGATCGAGGGCGAACACGCGTTGTATCTGCCGGCGGATGCGGAAGCTCCCGCCGGATTAGTGGAGAAGCTGCAGCCGTGCGGCGTTCGCGTGTTGCGGCTTCCCTCGAAAATCTCGGAGAAGCAGGCGGGTGCGATTCTTCCCCACGGTCTGCTCTATCTTCCCAATCCCTATGTGGTGCCGGGCGGGCAATTCAACGAGATGTACGGCTGGGACAGCTATTTCATCATTCGCGGGCTGCTTGGCGCCGATCGCCGGGATGTTGCGAAAGGGATCGTCGAGAACTTCTTCTACGAGATTCAGCACTACGGGGGCGTCCTGAACGCGAACCGCACCTATTATCTTGGGCGTTCGCAGCCGCCATTCCTTAGCTCGATGATTCTGGCGGTGTACGACGCAGACAAAGCCGCCGGGCAAGCGGATCCTGCGTGGCTCAAAAAGGCCTACGGCTTTGCCGTGAAAGACTACGAACAATGGACGCGGGCGCCGCATCTGGCCGGCGATACCGGGCTCTCGCGCTATTTCGACGTGGGCGACGGGCCTGTGCCTGAAATCATGGGGGACCCGAGCGATTACTACCGCGGCGCGGCGCACTATTTTCTGGTTCACGAAGGCGAGGACGGCCCGCACCTCGTCAGGGTCGATGCGAAGCACCCGGCGGAATCGCTGCTCGGTCCGAAATATGAGATTCGCGTATGCAACCCTGGAACGACGCAGATACAGGGTGACGACTGCGACGCGCCGGATCGCGTCGCGCTTTCGGCGGACTTTTATAAGGGCGATCGCAGCATGCGCGAGTCGGGATTCGACGTGACGTTTCGGTTCGGTCCCTACGGGGCCGACACGCACCATTTTGCGCCGGTCGGCCTCAATAGCCTGCTCTACAAGACCGAGAAGGACCTCGAACAGATGAGCCTGATGCTCGGGCGGAAGGACGATGCCCAGCGCTGGGCGCAGAAGGCCGCGGAGCGGCGCGAGCGGATCGTGAAATATTTCTGGGACGCGCAGCAGGGGCTTTTTTTCGATTACGATTTCATGAAGCACAAGCGATCGTCGTATGAATACGCGACGACCTTCTATCCCCTGTGGGCCGGCGTCGCGTCGAAGGAGGAGGCGCACGCCGTCGACGCGAACCTGCACCTGTTCGAGCAGCCGGGCGGAATTGCCATGAGCCGGCACGACAGCGAGGCGCAATGGGACTATCCCTACGGCTGGGCTCCCATCCATTTGCTTGCGGTCGAGGGCCTGCGGCGCTACGGATATGACGCGGATGCAAACCGCATTTCGGCGGAATTTCTCTCGATGGTGTTGAAGAATTTTCGAACCGATCACACGATCCGCGAAAAATACGACGTGGTCTCGCGGTCGTCCGCCACGCATATCGAGGCGGGATACGCGCAGAATGTGACCGGATTCGGATGGACGAACGCTGTTTTTCTCGTGTTGCTGCACGAATCCCCGCCGGAAGTGGCCGAGCAGCTCAAGAAGGAATAGTTTTTTCGCGAACGATTCAGATTGTTACGGGGCGTGAGGAAAGCTTGCGCTCCAACAGACCCAGAAACCTTATGGAGGAAGTTGGTGGGCCCTGGTTGACGATCTTAGAACTCTTCCCCTGGGTCAGATCGTCTCACCCATTCCGCACATTGGACAGCTTCAATGACGCAGTCTGCGCCATAGTTTACTCAGTAGGCCCCCGTCCGCCGATGCGGAAAGTGTGAATCTAGGCGATGGACCGGAAGAAGCGAAATAAGGCCGAGATTCCAACTTTAAGTCCGGACGAATATGGTCACAGTCCTCAGCGGGGAGCTTTCGGAGTATGGCTTGGTCCGTGCCGGAATATCTGTGGCACCCAAGTTCCTGCGAATGAATAATTTTAATGGCTCGGTCTAGTTCATCCTGCGTCTGCGGTTGTTTAATCCAGTAGCACTGTGGATAGGCTTCACTGGTCCATCCTACGAGGTCAGGAGCGACAGATTGCGGAACCCCGCAGCTGGTGCAGCACTGGGACTGAACGTAGAAATCTCTGGTCGCCGATCTTACCTGGGACTTTGGAGTGTGAGCTATTTGTTCCTCGTGGGCCTTTTGAACCCTGGCGCGCCGGATGACGCGGCCGATTACCGATTCCTCGTTTTCAAGAAGCCGCTGAGCCTCGCTAAACGCCGCCACGGAACGATTGAGCACATTGGCCGAAGCGAGCAGCGTCGACATTTGTTCCTCAAAATCGCCTTCCGTCCAGGGGCTGGGCTTGTAGACAGGGCGATCCGATTTGTAGTGCTCGGCACCGAAAAGGCGGTTCTTGTCTGAATCGTAGAGCGAGAAGTCCGTCTCGCGATACGCGGCGTAGTTCATTCCTTCGATGATTCGTTCGCGAGCTTCGTCTTGAGTCATGATTGCCTGAGCTTTATGCTTGCGAAGATCGTCGGTCGGAAAGGGAAGCCCACTCGTCATCTCTCACGAAATATGCTACGAACACCAGGTCTTTTTCGGGATTGATTTGAATCGACCAGTTCGACGCCTCTTTGCGAAAGTCCGCATCAGACAGCACACGTCGGAATGTATCGAGAACCTCCGAGCAAGAGCGATGTGTATAGTTCGGCCAAGATTCGCCATTTGTCCGCTCCTCGCTATCAGCATTGAGCCAATACATCTCGTACGTGGAGCCGTCCTCCAATCTGAACTGGAACTGACCTCCTAGACATGCGTAGCCGTTGGCCTCAGCCCGCGCTAATGCATGCGGAAACCAAGAAGGACTCCAGCCGTACTCATTCCCTCGCAGTGTCGCACCTTCCAGCACATCCGATGGAAGGATGCCGTCGACGGGCATGGGTTCTCCTTGCAGCCCCAAATGCGATCATTCTACTGCACCTGCCCGCCCATTGTAGCTATCTCACTTACAGACAGACCGTTCGACATGACCTTGAGCGAGCGGAAACAGGCAGCCCCCAAATGGTGCCTAGCGGGCTTATAATACACTTAGATTGCCCGAGAGGCTTTTATGACCATCGAACAACAGGTTGTCGAAAAACTCCGCGATTTGCCTCCTGAGAAGCAGAAGGAAGTCTTGGACTTTGTGGACTTCCTGAAGGAGAAGAACGGCGGCCCGAAGAAGCCGCGTCGCAGCCTGCGCGGGTTGTGGGCGGACCTGAACATCCACATCACGGAAGAAGACATCGCCGAGGCCCGCCGCGAAATGTGGGGTAACTTTCCCGCGAGACATCGAACTGATGCGCGCGGTGCTCGATACTCATGCGGCTATCTGGTACTTGGAAAACTCCAAGGAATTCTCAGCGGTTGCCCGGACGCTGATTGAAGGCGCCAGTCCGCGACGCCCGCGACGTACATTTCGGCGTTTCGCTCGTTGAGATGGTTTACCTGGTCGAAAGCGAAGGCATCCCGCTGACGCTCTGGAGCGGCTTCGTCCGGCTCTCGATGGCCCAGAATTCCGGACTTTCATCGTTTTCCGTGGATGGCAACGTTGCCGACGCGCTCCCGAATCATTCCCCGCGACGTTGTTCCCGACATGCCCGACCGCATCATCGCAGCAACCGCCCTCCACCTTGGCCTTCCGCTCGTCACCCGCGACCGCCGCCTCCAAGCCGCTGGAATCCAAACAATCTGGTAAGACAACTACTGCCAGAGTGGAAAACCGTTCTGAAATCGGTTTTCCTCACGGGTTTCCTTACGGTTTTCCGCCCGTAATTCTTTAACCCCTCGATCAAGCAGAACTTTACGAGTTTGAGGTGCACGAAATCGGCACGCGGGCGAGTACGGCAAAAGGGCGGGAGCGACCCCCTCTTTTCGCCCGGCCTGCGGCCCGAAAAGCGACAGGGGGTCGCTCCCGCCCTTTTTATTTTGTATCTCTTGTAGTCGCCTGCGCTCGATGAGCACTGCTACCAGCAAGTCCAAACCAGATAATCAACGGCGCAGTTCGATCAATCCCCGAAAATTATTCTTCAGGGCAGGCGGGCATTTTTTCTTTGCGGGATTTTACCGACTTCTTGCCCATTAGTATAAGTAGAGGGGTACTCCGCAGAACCATCCCTTCGCTATTCCCCGCAATTCCTCACGGGAAGCCCTCCGTCCAGAGAGTCCGCCATGTCCTCCCCTAACGAAATACTCGAACTATCCCATCTCCCACCAGGTCAGGAGATCACAGGAAGTAAGGCCCTCGATCCTGACAGTTTGCTCACCTTGCGACTGATGTTTCTTCTGCTCGACCGGTGGGACAGAGAAGCACAGCGTATGACACCTGTTGACAGCAAAACGAAACCGGCGCAAGGTGAGCGGCACGCGCTCGGCCGCAATGCGTGCCGGCAGAGGACCAAATGAGACAGGCGATCTTGTACGCGAGAGTATCCAGCAAAGACCAGGAGCGGGAAGGATATTCAATCCCTGCACAGCTCAAATTCCTCCGCGAGTACGCGCAGAATCACGAGCTGAGTGTCTTGCGTGAATTTGTGGACGTGGAAACCGCCAAGATATCGGGACGGAAGCATTTCGGTGAGATGGTTCGGTTCCTGCGCGATCACAAGACTTGCCGCATCGTCCTGGTGGAAAAGACCGACCGCCTGTACCGCAACTTCCGCGATTGCGTCACGCTCGAAGACCTCGACATTGAAATCCACCTGCCCAAAGAAGGCCAGGTCATCAGCAAGGACTCCAAATCACAGGCCAAACTTGTTCACGGCATTCAGCTTGTAATCGCGCGGAACTACATCGAGAACCTACGCGACGAAGTGCGCAAGGGAATGCGCGAGAAAGCCGCGCAAGGCATCTATCCCAGCCGCCCGCCGCTCGGCTATCGCAACAACAAATTGCTGCGAACCATCGAAGTAGATCCCGACAACGCTCCCATCGCACAGCGGATGTTCGAGCTATACGCGACAGGCTCCTATTCGCTCGCGGGCTTGCGTGAATTGTTCAAGACAGAATACGGCAAGGTCTTCTCGAAGTGGCACTTGGAAAAGCTAATTAAGAACCCCTTCTATATCGGAACCTACGAATGGGAAGGCAAGAACTATCAGGGCACGCATGCTCCCCTTGTGAGTCCTGAACTGTTCTCGCGTGCCAATGAAGTACTGAGCGGCAAAGCTCGGCCCCGAAAGCAAAAGCATGATTTTGCATTTTCCGGGCTGCTCCGCTGCGCCTATGACAACTGCGCCGTGACCGCCGAATTCAAGAAGCAGAAGTACACCTATTACCGCTGCACAGGCTATCGAGGAAAATGCGATCTGCCCTATTTCCGCGAAGAAGAGATGGGCGAACGCCTCGGCCAGGTGCTGCAAGCGATCCACATCCCGGATGACATTCTGGCGCAGCTCGAAGAGTCCTTGCTTAACGATAAAGGCCGCGAGGAAACGCTTAGGGAGCAGCAAGCCGAACGATTCCGTCAACGGTTAGCCCAACTCCGCAAGCGGCTCGATCAGGCTTACGTGGACCGCCTGGACGGAAAAATCACCGAGGAATTTTGGGAAGCCAAGTCCGGCGGAGTGGCAACAGGAAGAGCAAACGCTTCTGGCCTCGCTGCGCGAGCTTGAGCAGGCGGGAAATCCCGAGCGAGTCCTCGACCGCGTTCGCATTTTAGAACTCGCGAATAAGGCGCATTCTCTGTACGTTACGCAGACTCCGGCAGGAAAAAGCGAAATTGCTGAGAATGGTGCTATCGAACTGCGCCGTGGACGCGGTAAGTGTTTATCCCACCTACAGAAAGCCCTTCGACATGATCTTCGAACGGGCTAAAACGAAGGAATGGTGGGCCTGGGTAGACTTGAACTACCGACCTCACCCTTATCAGGGGTGCGCTCTAGCCACCTGAGCTACAGGCCCGCGAACAATGCAGAAGCGATTATTCATGATAGGTGGCAGGCGGCGCATTGGTCAAGGCGTTCGGTGACCGTGGCGTTCGGCGATCGGGCGTTCGGGAATCGTTGAGCCGCATTCACGAAACGAACGCCGGGAATCAGAGGGTCAGCTGACCATCATCTCGTCGATGTAGCACCAGCGCCAGTCTTCGCCGGGCTCGAATGACTGGATGATCGGGTGGTGCAACGCGTGAAAATGCTTGGTCGCATGCTTGTTCTTCGAGCTGTCGCAGCATCCGACGTGGCCGCAGGAAAGACAGAGCCGGAGGTGGACCCAGGTGTCACCCATTTCGAGGCACTCCTTGCATCCATTGCCGCTGGGCTTAACGTCGCGAATTTCCTTGGTGTGCTTGCAGGTTTGCGCCATGGCGAGGCCCCCAATCTAGCCGACCACTGATTATAAACTCGCTTCGGGCAAAAAGTATTGGGGCGCGCCCCAGCGCCTATAGGCGCGGCTAGGCGTGGGCAGCGCTATCGTGAAAACTGGCGAGGGCTTCCGCCTCTTCGGTGTAGGTAGGGAGGCATTTCACCAGCCGGGTCAGTTCGAGAATCTCGCGCACGTGTCCGTTGGGATTCAGGAGCTTGAGGCTGCCGCCGTCGCGTTCGAGCGTGACGAACGATCGCACCAGCGTGCTGAGGCCCGAGCTGTCCACCTGAGCGACGTCCGCCAAATTGATGAGAACGTTGCACGGCGCGCTCTCGGCCAGCTTGCGCAGTTCAGCGGTGAGGGAATCGTTGGTGCGACCGATGACGACGCGACCGTGCAAGTCGAGAATCGTGACGTTCTGGGATTTTCGCTCCGAAATTCGCAGGTCCATCGTCGCCCTCCTCCGGCCACCGGGTTGACGCGAATGCCAAGCAGGCACATGGGGCGGCCGAAACTGGCTTGCACGTGGAGAGCATTATAACGCCCCAAGGCATTGAAAGCGCAAGCGTGTGCCCGGTCGTGCCGGCCTATTTAACCTGTAGTGACTCGATGTACTCCGTGAGGTCGGCGATGCGCGCCGCCACCTTTGCATCGTCGGATTTTGTTGCGGCCTTGAACATGACGCCCCACACCGGCATCTCGGCGGGCCCGTGGTCTGGCGCTTTCGCGCCGTTGAGCAAGACGGACTTCACGTAGGCTGCGGGGAATTCTCCTTCGTGGCGTCTGGCCAGCGTGGTCAGGTCCGGCGGCGGCTCCGTGAACGGCGACGACGCGGGCGGCGGCCCGTTTCCCTTTCCGTCGTTGCCGTGGCAGACCGCGCAATCCCGTTTGTAGATCTTCGCGCCGACTGCAAGAGACGAGCTCGGTTTCGCTTGCTTCGCCGGCTTCTCCTGCGCGGCGCAGAGACTGGTGGCAAATCCCAAGAGTGCACAAGAAGCGATGGCTTTGCGAATGGCGCTCGAGCTGAGACTCATGACAGGTGCTTCCATTATTCCGAGCGCGGACGTTTTGTCAACGAAGCGTCTTTCTCGATCATGGGTTTTTCCGTTCTGCGACGCAGGCGCGCTCTTTTCCGGGGTAACCCATGGCAGTGCGCGCTTCGGCCGTCTTTATTAAATCCTTATAAAGTCCTTAGCTTTTATTTAGGCGCCAGGTCCTAGACTGAGGCTGAGTTTCGCGACCCTCCCAAAGCGCCAATGGCATCTAATCCCCAGGATTCTTCTCTCTCAAGTAGCGCTCGACCCGCCGTCCGTGTCTTGGTGGCCACAACGGCCATGCTGGCGTTCATTTCCTTCTGGCGCGCCGCGGCGGTGGTGCTCAACGACCTGGGATCCTCCGCCTTTTACGCCGGCGCCATCGCGGAGCACTTCATCGGCAAGACGGCCCCGTGGTTCATCCTCGCGATCATGCTGTTCGCTTTCGCGGTTCAGCAGCTCTATTACGAGAGCTGCGGCATGTTCGTGCGCGGCGGCGTCTATCGCGTCGTGAAGGAGGGAATGGGGTCGACGCTCGCGAAATTTTCGGTATCCGCGCTGATGTTTGACTACATCCTCACCGGACCGATCAGCGGCGTGTCGGCGGGCTTGTATCTCGTTGGCCTTTTGAACGAACTCTTCCGCTACGCCCACCTGAATGTCGTATTGCCGGTGAACGCGGCGGCGGCGGTTTTTGCGGCGCTGGTCACCCTGTATTTCTGGTGGGAGAACATCAAGGGCATTCCCGAATCGAGCGAAAAAGCGCTGCGCATCATGTACGTCACCACGGTCATGGTCGTTATGATGATTGTGTGGTGCGGCTACACGCTCATGGTCCGGGGCGTCCACCTTCCGCCTCTGCCTCACCTGAAGAATCTCGTCTACGCGCCCGACGCCCTCGGCTGGCTGAAGCACACTTCGCTCCCCTACACCGTCGGCCTGGTTGGAATCTTCATCGGGCTGGGACATTCCGTGCTGGCCATGAGCGGTGAAGAAACCATGGCGCAGGTCTACCGTGAAATCGAGCATCCCAAACTTCCCAACCTCAAGAAAGCCGGCATGGTGATTTTCCTGTACAGCCTGATCTTCACCGCGGGCGTCGCGTTTTTCGCGGTGATGATCATTCCGGATTCGGTGCGCGGTAATTACTCGGACAATCCGATCAGCGGCCTGGCGATGTACCTGGTAGGACCGCTTTCGCTGCGCGTTGCGTTCCGGATTTTCGTGGTGACCGTGGGCGTGCTGATGCTGGCAGGAGCGGTCAACACCGCCATCGTGGGCTCGAACGGCGTCCTGAACCGCGTATCCGAGGACGGGATACTCCCCGACTGGTTCCGCCATCCCCATCGGCGTTACGGCACCTCACACCGCATTCTGAATGTCGTGGTCGGGCTCCAGCTGCTTACCATCCTCCTGAGCCGCGGCGACATATTCCTGCTCGGCGAGGCATACGCCTTCGGCGTGATGTGGAGCTTCGCGATGAAGGGGCTCGCGGTGCTGGTGCTTCGCTTCAAGCAGCCGGGCGGGCGCGAATTCAAAGTGCCGCTGAATCTCGAAGATCGGCAGGCGTGGAAATTCCCGTGGGCGTGGCGCTGATCACGCTGATGCTCTTCGCGCTCTGCATCATAAATCTCTTCACCAAGCAGGTCGCCACGATTTCAGGCGTCGCCTTTACGATTATCTTCTTCGGCGCTTTCGAAATCTCGGAACACGTCACCAAGAAACGCGCCGGCGAACACACCGAGCTCGACAAATTCAACCTCACGCAGGCGACCGATCTCACTCAGGACAATGTGGGCGTACGGCCGGGCAACGTGCTCGTCCCGATCAGCAATTACTACGCGCTCTATCCTCTGGAGCAGGCCCTGCGCCGTTCGAAGCGGCGTGAAGCTGAGATCGTCGTTCTCCACGTGCGGATGTTGCGCCGCGCTGCTTCGGGAGAATACGATCTGGCGCCCGACCAGCTCTTCACCAACATGGAGCAGATGCTTTTCACCAAGGTTCTGGCGATGGCCGAAAAGGAGGGCAAGCCGGTCCGGCTGGCGATCGCCGCCGCGAACGATCTCTGGGAAGGCATCCTGCGGGCGGCATGCAATCTTGAATCGAGCTCGATCGTGGGCGGCAGTTCCTCGAAAGTGTCCGTGGCCGAGCAGGCACGCGAAATCGGCATCTCATGGGAACGCATGCCCGAGCCGCGGCCGCAGGTAACGCTCGAAATTTTCTCGTCCTCGGGGCAGGAACAGATCTTTTATCTGGGGCCGCACGCGCCGCGCCTCACCTCGAAAGAGATCGATCTGCTGCACAAAGTGTGGCTCGAATTGAGCGACAAGCTGCCCGGCCGGGAGATCCACCATCACGATGTCGTCCACTTCGCGCTGGACGAAGTCGAACGCGAGATCTGCAGCGGGAACGGAGAAGGCGTCCTCGATCGCTTGAACGACCACCTCAACGAAATCCAGAATCGCCGCCTGAATCCCTAGAGTTACTCCAGCAAATCAGCAAACACGAAGCCGTCCCTTTCGACGATTTCTCCGGGCCGCACCGCGATCGGCGCGCGGAACATCGGCCCGGCGCACGCAAACGTGTGAAATTCGCCGTTTTCACCGCACGGATCGGCTGCGGGAGGCAGGTCCGCCAGCAGCGCCGCATTCCATTCGCGCCCCGCGAACGACTTGTCGAGCTTCCGCGGATCGATGCAGGTGATGTACGAACGCAGCCCGCCGGCCATCATCTCGCCGGCCAGTCGCCGCGTAGGAATGCCCCATAAGGGAAACACAGGGATGATTCCACATTTCGCGAGATTGTCTTCCCGGTAGCGGCGGACATCCTCGAGAAAGAGATCGCCGAAGATCATGTGCGTGACGCCCTCTGCTTGCGCGCGGCGCATCGCAGCGGCCATTGCGCGTTCGTATTCCTCATTTGGACAGGGCGAAGGGATTGGCACGATGACGAGCGGCAGCCCTGCGGCCGCCGCCTGCGCTTCGAGCAGAGATTCCCGGACCGCGTGCATGGCGACGCGGTTGTGCGTTCGATTCACCGTCGTCAGCAGCGCGACCACGTCGAGCTCGCCACGCCCACGCACTACCTGCAGCGTCCAAGCGCTGTCTTTCCCCGAACTCCACGCGAGCCAAGCCTTCGACCTCGCCCGCGTAGCGTCCGCCGCGCTGCTCATGGAGGTTTGCCTGTGCCCGGCGGCTTACTGCGAATTCGCGGGCTGCGCCAGACCGCGGTATTTCAGCATCGGTTGGATGGTAGGTTCTGCCCCAAGCCAGGCAGCGTACATTTTCGCGAGATCCTCGGTATTGCCGCGCGAGAGCACCATCCGGCGGAAGCGGTCGCCGTTGGCGCGGGTCATGCCGCCGTGGTCTTCGAACCACTGAAACGCATTATCATCCAGCATTTCGCTCCAAAGATACGCGTAGTATCCGGCAGCGTAGCCGTTCGCCCAGATGTGGAGGAAATAGCTGGAGCGGTAGCGCGGTGGCACATCGTGCAGCCATAGATGCGTCCTTTCCAGAGACTCTTTTTCAAACGTATCTGGATTCTCGAGCGGCGCGCTCGCCGGCAGGATATGCCACTGCATGTCGAGTTCCGCCGCGGCGATCAGTTCGGTGGAATCGTAACCCTGGTTGAAATTTCTCGTCGCCTTGATTTTTTCGGCGAGCGCGGCCGGCATCGGCGCGCCCGTCTTGTAGTCCTTCGCATAGTGATCGAACACGGCGGGGTAGCTCGCCCAGTGCTCGTTGAATTGCGAAGGGAACTCGACAAAATCGCGCGGAGTGTTGGTGCCGGCAAGGCTCGGATATTCGGTCTGGCCAAACATGCCGTGCAGCGCGTGGCCGAATTCGTGGAACATCGTGGTGACGTCGTCGAAACTGAGCAGCGCCGGCTGGCCCGGCGCCGGCTTGGTGAAGTTTGCCACGTTGTAGACCACCGGCAGCGTACCCATCAATTTCGATCCTTGCACCAGAACATCCATCCAGGCGCCGCCGCTCTTGTTGTCGCGCTTGAAGTAGTCGCAATACCAAAGCGCCAGCGGCTTGCCATCCGCGTCGAACACTTCGAACACGCGCATGTCCGGGTTGTACACGGGAATGTCCTTGCGTTCCTTGAAGGTGAGGCCATAGAGCTGGTTCGCCGCGTAGAAAACGCCATTCTCCAGCACGTCGTTCAGCTCGAAGTACTGGTCCACTTGCGCTTCATCGATGTCGTACTTCTTTTTGCGAATCTGCTCGGCGTAATAATTCCAGTCCCACGGCTGCAGCTGGAAGCCGCCTTTCTGCCGGTCGATTTCTTCCTGAATCTCTTTCGCTTCCTTGGCGGTGCCCGCGGTCGTGCCAGGCACGAGCGCGAATATGAATTTCTGCACGGACTCGGGCGTCTTCGCCATTTGATCCTCGAGGGTCCAGGCGGCGAAATTCGGGAAGCCGAGCAGTTTGGCTTTCTCGGCGCGCAGTTGCGCCAAGCGCGCGATGGTGGCGCGCGTATCGTCTGCGCCTCCGCGCTCCGTGCGATTCCAGGAATCTTCGAAAAGGGTCTCGCGCGTGGAACGATTGCTCAGCGAAGTCAGGCTGGGCTGCTGCGTCGTGTTCTGCAGGGGAATCACGTAGCCGTCCATCTTTCGTTCTTTCGCTGCCTGCGCGGCCGCGTTGATTTGCGCGGCGCTCAATCCCGCGAGCGCCTCCTTATCCGTGGTGCGATAGGCGCCGTCTTTCGTTCCGGCGAGCAGCTTGTTCATGAACGTGCTTTCGAGGGTCGATTCCTCCTCGTTCAGCTTCTTCAGCTTGGCCTTGTCGGAATCCGGCAGGTTGGCTCCGGAATGGACGAACAATTTGTAATCAAATTCGACCAGCCGGAGCGATTCGGGATCGAGCTTGAGCGACGCGCGCTCCTTGTAGATCGCCGCGATCCGCTGAAACAGTTTCGGGTTGAGGAAGATGGCATCCTGGGTCGCGGCCAATTTGGGTGACTCGATGTCTCTCACTTTTTCGAGCGCGTCATCGAGGTTGGCCTGGCTCACGTCGTTGAACGCTGCCTGTACGCGATCGAGCAACTGGCCGCTCTTTTCCATGGCCACGAGCGTGTTCTCGAAGGTCGGCGGCGCGGGATTGTCCGCGATCGCTTGGATTTCTTTCAGCTGCTGCGCCATGCCCGCTTCCATCGCGGGCTGATAGTCGCTGTCCTTGATCTTGTCGAACGGCGGCGCGTGAAACGGCAGCGTGCTGGGCGCATAGAACGGATTGCTCGGACCAAACGCCGTCTGCGCGGTCGATGTGGGCGTCACGCTCAACGCCGCTCCGATCGCGATTACGCCAATCGCAACGAAAATCCCGATTCCTGAACGCATCGCTTTGTGCCGCATCGGTCGCATTATCCTCATCATTCTCCATCCTAGCCCCGCGCAATTGTACGCGACACACGCCGCTGCGGGCTACCTCAGATGTGCACGGCCAGGAGGTTTTTTCCGTCTACGAGTACCGAAGCCAGCGGATGAGTTCGGGGAGCGTGGGGCGCTTGCCATACATCAGAACGCCAACCCGGTAGATTTTTCCCGAGGCGTAGATCGCGCCAATCGTCGTAGCGAACAAAAGCGCGAGCGCCATGCCGATTTGCCAGAACGCCGGCATCTGCAGCGAAATCCGCAATGGCATCAGCACCGGTGCGAAAAACGGAATTTCAGAGAGAATCGTCGACATCTTGCCCGAAGGATCGCTCAACACCAGGCTGTAGATGCACATGGTGAAGACCAGCGGCGCCATCGCGAGCCATTGCAATTGCTGCGCGTCCTGTTCGTTGGAACACGCCGAGCCGATCGCCGCGAACATCGCCGAATAGAGCAGGTAGCCGCCCAGAAAAAATAGTACGGCGTACGCAAGCAACGCCACGGGAACGTGAATCGCCGATAGCGGCGAGGCCTGCCCCATCGAGGCCGACATTACCGCGCCGTACGTCACGAGCGCGGCCAGGCAAATGCCCCAGATCAGCAGCTGGGTGAACGCCATCCCGGCCACACCTATGATTTTTCCCGCGAGCAGCTCGAACGGCCGCACGGACGACACCAGCACCTCCATCGTCCGCGTCGTTTTTTCCTCCAGCACGGAACGCATCGTGAGAATGCCGTAGGCCACCAGCGACACGTACAGCAAAATCACGAGCGCGATCGCCATACCGATGGTCTGCCCGCGCTCCACCGACTCGCCGAACTTGCCCACCTTGATGAGCTTCAAATCGGCGGCGCCGGTGATTTCGCTCGCATCGTCGATGTGAACCCCGCGCGCGCTCAGCCGCTTCAAAATCACGGCGCGGTTCAGCGCCGCCGTCAGCGGCCCGAGCAAGCCGAAATTGCCGGGGTTCTTTGTGTGCAGTTCCACGGATTGGTTCAGGTCTTGCGGGACAAGCAGGAACGCGTCGAGCGCGCCCGAATTGATCTCGCCCCGCAACTCGTCTTCCTCGCCAGCGGCATCGGCCGGCTGCTCGATCGATTGCGCGATCGTGAATTCCGGCTGGCCGTTTGGCAGTTTGGCCTGCAGGCCTTCCGAAATGAAAGGCGCCATGCCGCCCGCATTGTCCACAATCGCGAGGCGAAGAGTCTGGCTCGGCTGGCGGTTCGCCAAAAACAGAATCAGCAGAAAGAAACCCACGCCGAGCGCCGGCAGAAGGATTGTCGTAATGATGAACGCCCTGCTCCTCACCCCGGTCAGATACTCGCGCTTGACGATCAGCCAGGTTTTACGCATGTGCGGTTTTCTCGATGAAAATGTCGTTCAGTGAAGGCTCCAGCAGTTCGAAGCGGTTGATGCGCGCTCCGGATCCGAGCGCTGCCTTCAGGATCTCCTGCGGATCGGCGCCGGGCTTCAACTTTGCTTCGGCGCCGCTGGCGAACCGGTTGACGCTTGCGATCGCCGGATGGCTCAGGAATCCATCGGAGCCGGTAAATTCGATGCTCACGGTGTTCTTGCCGTAGGACTCCTTGATCGAGCGCAGGTCGCCGTCCAGCACGTTGTGGCCCTTGTTGATCAGGCAAATGGAATCGCACAGTTTCTCGACCTGCTCCATGCGGTGAGTTGAAAGGACGATCGTCGACCCCTGGCCGCGCATCTCGAGCATCGTATCCTTCACCGTCGCCGCGTTCACTGGATCGAGGCCCGAAAAGGGTTCGTCGAGGATCACGAGCTTCGGATTATGCAGCACCGTACAGATGAATTGGACCTTCTGCTGCATGCCTTTCGAGAGGTCTTGCACCTTTTTTTTCCGCCCAATCGCTCAGTTCAAATCGGTCCAGCCACTCGCGCCCGCGTTTCTCGGCCTCGGATTCGGAAAGTCCGCGCAGCGCCGCGAGGAACACAATCACGTCGATCACCTTCATGCGCGCGTAAAGTCCTCGCTCTTCTGGCAGGTAGCCGATCGATTGCCGCGTTTCGCCGCTCACTGCCTGTCCGAAGACGCGGATCGTTCCTTCGTCCGGCACGAGAATATTCATCACCATGCGGATCGTGCTGGTTTTCCCGGCGCCGTTGGGCCCGAGCAGGCCGAGAACCGCGCCTTCCTTCACCCGAAGGCTGATGCCATCGACCGCCTTGACCTCGTCGTACGACTTAGTCACATTTTCCAGTGAAATCGCGTCCACCGATGTTCCTCTCCGCTGCTAAGGGACGGATGCTCTTGCTGGCCAGATACGCGCGCCCGTGACCGGATATTTCACGCGCACGCCAAGAAACCCCAGTTTCGCCTCCCTGTCAATGCTTCCGTGCGCGAATCATGCCATCTCCTTCCCGCCGCGCTTCGGGCTGGGTTCGTAGCGGACGCTTTCAGGCGGGTGGGGCTGCTGTTGTTGCCTTTTGGCCGTTGCTCGCCCGTCCTCCATCGATCGAGACCATCCCTAAGTCACTGATACAGAGTCGGTTGGCGTTCCGGCCCCAATAATCCTTGCAAACTGTTCTTAATTACTGTACTTTCTGTTGTGACAGAAATTACAGAATACAAGGACGCCTCATGCCAACCCTCACTCCCGTGACACAAAAATTCATTCTCCACTGGGGCGAAATGGGCACGCGCTGGGGCATCAACCGCACCGTGGCCCAGGTCGACGCCCTGCTTTTCATTTCGCCGAAGCCCCTCAATGCCGAAGAGATCGCCGAAACGCTTTCCGTCGCCCGGTCGAACGTCAGCACCAGCCTGCGCGAGCTGCAGGGCTGGGGCATCGTGCGCGTGGTGCACGTCCTCGGCGATCGCCGCGATCACTTCGAGTCCCTCAAGGACGTTCGGGAGATCTTCCGCATCGTTGCCGAAGAGCGCAAGCGCCGCGAGATCGATCCGACGATTCGTGTCTTGCGCGAATGCGTCGACGAGCTCGACGCCAAGGGCGAAGATGACAAGTACACGCGGCAACGCCTCGAAAGCATGCTCGAGTTCCTCACGGCGATGACGGGCCTGTTCGAAGAAGCGCTGCGCATGCCGGCGAGCGCTCTCAAGGGAATTGCCAAACTCCGAGGCAAGCTGAGCGCGCTGCTCGGCACGAGCCGGCAAAAAGGCGCCGGCTAGCGGGGCGCTGCGCGAAAGGCGCGCGAAAGGGAGTGACGATGCCTACCCTCATTGCGGCGTTGTGGATCGCAGGATTCGTCCAACTGGCGATTGCTCTCGCCAATTTTGCGCTTCCCCGAAAACTGAACTATCGCGAGAACCTCGCGCGCCTAGCCCCGATGATCCGGCAAATCTTCATCGTGCATTCCGGATACATCGTCGGAATCGTCGTGCTCTTCGCCGCGATCACTTTCGGTTTTGCGCCGGAACTCGCTGGCGGCCGCGGCCTCGGGAGATTTCTCGCGGCCTCGATGGCCGTCTTCTGGGCCTGCCGCGTGCCTCTGCAGGTGTTCTACTACGATCCAGAATTGCGCCGTCGCAATCGCGCGGGCGACGTGGCGATTACGTTCGCACTGCTGTTCTTGGCTGCCACCTACGCTGCGGCAGCGCTGGTCCGCGCATCGTGAGGACGCACGAATCCGTCGAGATGGGAGGCCCGGCAATGAACGCAGTCGCCCAGCGCAAAGCGGAATTTGCGATTGGGGATTCGGCGCGGCAATTCGGCGTCGCGCCGGGTGCGATTCGCGCGCACCGATGGATTGGCTGGATTCCTCTCATTGCGTTGCCGCTCGCGGCGCTGACGTTTCGAGATACTTTGCCCGCGTGGGCATTCATGTGGCTCCTCGCGGCGGGAATCTTCGCGGGATTCAAGTGGCAGACATGGTGGGGCGCGCCGGCCGCGAGAGGCGCCTGGAACAGGCGACGCACGCTCGCCTACCTCTTCCTATGGCCGGGAATGGACGCGGACGAATTCTTCGAGCCGCGCACCGGCCCTCGGCGCATTGCCCCGCGCGAATGGCTGGCGGCAATTGGGAAAACGCTGGCGGGCGCGGTGCTGATCTGGGCCGCTGCCCGTGAAATGGTCCAGAGCCATCCGACGGCCGCCGGCTGGATCGCAATGATCGGCCTCGTGCTCGTCCTTCATTTCGGCACGTTTCAGCTGATTGCTCTGGCCTGGCAGCGCCTGGGAATTCACGCGGAGTCCATCATGCAGCGGCCACTCGAATCGGAGTCGCTGAGCGAGTTGTGGGGCAAGCGATGGAATCTTGGGTTTCGGAAGTTGTCGCACGCGCTGGTGTTTCGGCCGCTTCAGAAGCGGTTCGGGACCACTGCCGGGACGCTCGGCGCATTTCTCGCCTCAGGATTGATCCACGACCTGGTGATCTCAGTTCCCGCGCGCGCAGGCTACGGGTTGCCGACCGCCTATTTCCTGTTGCAGGGACTCGGCGCGCTTGCCGAGCGCTCCCGCGTCGGGCGGCGCCTCGGATTAGGGCGCGGCGCGCGAGGCCGCCTGTGGACCGCGTTGATCGCGTTGGCGCCGGTGCCATGCCTCTTTCATCCGTGGTTTGTGATGCGCGTAATGGCGCCCTTTCTGCGCGCCATCGGCGGATAAGGACAAGGGAGGAAGCGTACATGCCGCGAACACTCCAGGAGTGGATGAGTCTGGCTCTGTGGCTCGCAGGCGCGGGCCATTTCGTCGTGCTGATTGCCAGTTTCCAGGTGCCCTACCGCTTGGGATGGAAGGACGATCTCGCGAAGCTCACTCCCTTCAATCGCAAACTGATGTGGGTGCACGGTGGGTTCGCCGTGTACACGATCATTTCATTTGGCGTGCTCACGCTCTTGCTCCACAACGAAATGCTTGGCGGCCACCGATCCGCGGCGGCACTCGCCGCATTCATCGGAATTTACTGGCTGCTGCGCGTAGTCGTTGACTTCACCTACTACGACCATGCCGACTGGCCGAAAGGGAAAGGATTCGTCGCGGGACACGCGCTGCTGACCCTGCTCTTCGTCTTCCTCTTCGCCACATACCTCAGCGTTTCCTTGCGGGCTTGGTTCACGTAGCCCTTAGCGATGAATCGCTCAATTCTTGCCCCAAGTAACGACGGGTAACCAAGGCGCCCAAAATGATCGGCGCGAAGCGGCAGAGAGCTATAATACCGATCATGGACGCGGCCGGGAAAACCACGATGAGCGTTGGCGCGCGGCGCACCGTCGATCTGCGCTTCGTCGAGCTCACCGACAAGGTGCGCAAGAACCGGCCCGGCGACGACATTGATCTCCTTCGCCGCGCCTACGATTTCGCCGCCGAGCAGCACAAGACGCAGATTCCGCCTTTCCGGCGAACCTTACCTCTCGCATCCCGCTCGAAGTGGCGCACCTCCTCGCGGACATGAAGCTCGACGTGACTTCGCTCTGCGCCGCGCTGCTGCACGATGTGGTCGAAGACACCAAGATCCCGCTCGAAAAAATTTCCGAGCATTTCGGGCCGGATGTCGCGCGGCTGGTCGAAGGCGTCACGAAAATCAGCAGGCTCGATCTGCTCGCGCCGGAAGATCGCCAGGCCGAAAACGTTCGCAAGATGCTGCTCGCGATGGTGAACGACGTTCGCGTCGTGATGGTGAAGCTCGCCGACCGCCTGCACAACATGCGCACGCTCGAATTCCTCGCGCCCGAGCGCCAGCAGCGCATCGCCCGCGAGACGCTCGATATCTACGCGCCCGTCGCGAACCGGCTCGGCATGGGCTTGATCCGCGGAGAGCTCGAGGATCTGGCATTCCGCTATCTCGAGCCCGAGGCGTTCCTTGAGCTGCAGAAAAAAGTCGCGTCGAAACAGAAGGTTTTCGACAAATTCCTTCTCGAAGTGCAGGACGCGATCCGCGACAAAATGGTCGAGAGCGGAATCCCCGCCGAAGTGCAAGGCCGCGTCAAGCGCCTGTATTCGCTGCACCTGAAAATCCAGAAGCAGCAGCGCACTCTCGATCAGGTCTACGATCTGCTGGCGATCCGCGTGGTCACGGATACCGTGAAGAATTGCTACGCGCGCGCTCGGCGTGATCCATCAGATTTGGCGGCCGGTGCCCGGCCGGTTCAAGGATTACATCGCGATGCCGCGGCCGAATCTGTATCAGTCGCTGCACACGACCGTGATTCATTCCGGCCAGCCATTCGAGGTACAGATTCGCACGCAGGAGATGCACCGCATCGCCGAGCAGGGCGTGGCGGCGCACTGGAAATACAAGGACGGAGGGCGCGAGGCGCCGCCCGCGTCGGCGGACGACCAGCGGATCGTCTGGATGCGCCATTTGATCGAGTGGGTGCAGGAGATGCAGGAGCCGAGCGAGTTCCTTTCGACCCTGCGCGTCGACCTGTATCCCGAAGAGGTTTACACGTTCACGCCCAAAGGCCGTGTTGTGGTGCTGCCGCGCGGCGCCACGCCCATCGATTTTGCCTACGCGGTGCACACCGAAGTGGGCCACCAGTGCGCGGGCGCGAAGGTGAATGGCGAAATGGTGCCGCTGCGCCATGCGCTTGCGAATGGCGACGTCGTCGAAATCGTGACGCAAAAGGGGCACGCGCCGTCGCGCGACTGGCTCTCCTTCGTTCACACCTCGCGCGCGCGCAGCAAGATTCGCCAGTGGATCAATCTCCACGAGCGCGAGCAAGCCACCGACGTCGGGCGGCGGCTGCTGGAAAAAGAAGCGCGGCAGGCGGGCGTTAGCCTCAAGAAGATTCGCGGCAGAGGACTGGCAGCGCGTCGCCTCCGAATACGGCTGTTCGCGGGTTGAGGATCTTTACGCCGAGCTGGGCTACGGCAAATGGTCGGCGCGGCAAGTGCTGGCGAAGGCCACCGGCCAGCCGCTCGCCGGAGGCAGACGGAAGAGAAGCCGCGCAAACTCGACGTCGACCGTCAAGCGCATGCTGGGCATGGACGACGCGGCGATTGTCGTGCGCGGGCACGACGATTTGATGGTCTACCGCTCGAAGTGCTGCAATCCGATTCCGGGCGACGACATCATCGGCTACGTCACGCGCGGGCGCGGCATCGCCGTGCACAGCAAGGATTGCCCGAACGTCGAGAATCTGCTGTACGAAGCCGAGCGGCGCATCCCCGTGGAATGGGCCGAGTCGACTCAGGCGACCTTCCCGGTGCGCTTGCGCATCTTCACCGAAGACCGCCCCGGCATGCTCGCGGCGATCACCAGCGTCATCAGCGAAACGGGCGCGAATATTCGGACATTCGAAAGCGGCGGCGAGGACATTCGCGCGCGCGCATTGAAGTCGGCCTCGATGTGCACGACCGCAAGCAGCTCGAGCACATCCTCGCGGGCATCAAGCGCATTCCCGGCGTCTTCGATATCGAGCGCGTCTACAACGTATGAACTTTCCCGATACGTACCCCCGTGATGCATCGGCCACACGACGCGTCGCAGACCCGCCAAGCGCGTAGAATGAAAACCATGGGGTACATCCTGGCAAACCGTTCCCACGGTTCAGGCGGAAGCACGTGGGAAACGAAGCGCCTCGCGCGGCTCGCCGTCCTGGCGGTCGCTCTGGCATTCCTGGGCTGCCACAATGTCCCGCCGCTGGACACGGCGCCGCTCGACAGCGCCGGCATGAATTACGACGCCGTGAAGCAGTTGATGGCGCTCGATGTGACGGCGCCGGAGGTCGCGCAGATCGCGACGGCGCGGCGAAGCGGGTTTTCCGACGATGCGTGCCTCCAAGTGTTCCGAATGTATCGCAATCGAAAGCAGACCTTTGACCCGGGTGACGCGATCGCGGGCCTGCTGCAGGCGGGCATGAGCGAAGGCACGATCCTCAAGCTGGCGCAGCTGAATCAATTGGGGATCAATGCAGGCGAGCTGCAGGCGATGCGGCTTACCGGTCTGCCGGACGAAATCATCCTCGAAGTAGCGCAGCACCACGCGGCGGGCCAGCCCGTGTTGTCCGGTGTGTCGCTCGCCACGCTGCAGAACGCCGGTATGCGCGAATCGACGTTGCTCGATCTCGTGCGCCACAGCGTTCCCGATTCGCAGACGAACACCATCCTCGCTCTCCGGCGACACGGCGCGAACGACAAGGACATTTTGCGGCATTTCACCGGATCGTGAAGTACGGTTTGCCCGCGCGTGTGTCCTCCCGGTAGAATCTTCGCATCTTGAGTCGACTTGCACCGCGCACGCTAGCCTTCGCCCTGATTCCTGTTGTGCTTTTCTTGAGCGCCTTTTCGTGCGACGTCCCGCTCGTTCCGGGCTATCGGATTCTGCGGGAATCGCGGGAGGTTCACTTTGTTCCGGCCGGAGCTCCAACGCTCCACATTACGGGTAGGTTCAAACTCGAAAATACGGGTAGCGGGGATCTGAATTTCGCGGATGTAACGTTGCCTGAAGAGAAGGCGTTCGGGCGGCAGAGGGTTCGCGTCGAGTTGGACGGTCACGAGATCACTCCCGAGAGTGTGCCAGCGGAATATCAGCAGGACAATCCGAGCACAGTGCGCATCCCATTCAATCCGCCGTGGCAGCGGAAGAGATCCCTCGAACTCGTGATCGAATACGATCTGGTGGCGCCGCACGACGCAGGGTCGCGAGTCACGCTCGGCGAGAACGAATTTCATCTCGGCTCGCGGGGATGGTTCCCGGTGTTGCAGCCTCCGAAGCACGTATTCTCACCTTTCCCGCGCCGCCCAAAGCTCACGCCATATACGGTCCGCGTCCCTTCTAGCTTTCTGGTGTTGGCGCGAGGGACTCCAAAGGGCCGGAAGGAAGAAGGCGGCGAAGCCTTGTACCGTTTCGTACTGCTAGAGAGTGATCTGCCGCCGTATGTCGTTGCCGGGAGCTACGTCGAATCACCTGCCCAGCGCGCGCCGGGTTCTGCTACGTTTTGGACTTTGAAGCCGCTACCGAGCAGTCCGCAGGAAGCGGCCACGCAGATCACGCAGGCTTGGGACATTCTCGAGAAGGATTTCGGGCCGCTCGATCGAAACATGACTGCGCCGCACGTGGTCGAATCGCCGGAATTGCGAGCGCACACTTCCGCGGGGGAGTCGGGTCCAGCGGCGGCCGCGTTTCCGGGAGGCGTGTTGGTGAACTCCGCTGCACTCGCGCTCGGGGCCGACAGCGACCAATTTCTCGAAATGGTGACGCATTCGCTGGCTCACGATTGGTTCGGCGATGAGATGTATCCGGCGCCAGATGCAGCATTGGGCTTGGGGGAGGGTCTGCCCGAGTACGCTACGATCGTCATCGACGAAGCGCGGAATGGGGCCTCGGGCCGCCGCGAGCGCGTCAGGCGGTATTTGCGAGATTACGACGAGGCCCGGAAGAACGCGGACGAGAAGCCACTGGGCATTACCATGCTGACCGACCCGCCGGAACAGCGCCGCATCGCCCTCGCCAAAGCAGCGCTCTTCTTCGTGGCGCTGGAAGACGCCTGCGGGTCGGAAGCCATGCGGAGCGGGCTCAAGCAGATGGTCGAACTGTTGCGGGGCCAGGAGGCGAGCTACGATAGCTTGCGCTCAGCGCTCGAAACAGCAAGCGGCAAGAATCTGGCCGAGCTATTTCGCGTATGGCTCAACCAAAAGGACGTCCCGCAAGATTTCAGAGAACGTTACCAATAGCCGAATTGGAAGCGGAGGCTTCGTGAAAGAAATTATATCGACCGAAAAAGGACCGAAGGCGCTGGGTCCGTATTCGCAAGCCGTCAAGGCCAATGGATTCATTTTCACGGCCGGCCAGGGAGCGCTCGACCCGGCAACGGGGAAGCTAGTCGAAGGCGACACAGCCACGCAAACGGTGCGCGTGATGGAGAATCTAAAGGCGATCGTTGAGGCAGCCGGGTCGTCGCTCGATCGAGCCGTGAAAGCCACCGTGTACCTGAAGGATATGCAGGATTTTGCGGCGATGAACGAAGTTTACGGGCGCTATTTCCCGCAGAATCCGCCGGCGCGTACGACGATTCAGGCGGCCCGGCTACCGCTGGATATCCGCGTGGAAATCGATCTGATCGTTCTTGCCTAACGGGCGCCAAGGAGCCCGTAATGGCTCTTTCATAGGCGCGTTGATCTTCCTGTAAGATTAGTTGTCGATATTGGTGCTCCATCGTGAACGATCAATCCTTCGATCTAATTGTCATCGGCAGCGGCCCCGCCGGCCAGAAGGGGGCGATCTGCGCGGCCAAGCTCCGCAAGCGCGTTGCGGTGATCGACCGGCGGCTGATGATGGGCGGGGTGTGCGTCCATACCGGAACGATTCCGAGCAAGAGCGTCCGCGAGGCGATCTTTCAACTGACGGGAATCGCGGTTCGGACATTTTACGGCAACAACTATCGCGGGAATGGCGATGTGTCGCTGCAGGATCTCTCGTTTCGGGTGACCAGCATTGTCTCGCGCGAGACGGACGTGATCCGCGCGCAACTCAAGCGAAACGGTGTCGCCGTCTATCAAGGGCTCGCCCGGTTCGCCGATCCGCACACGATCGAGGTCGAAGGCGAGGGAGAGAAAATCACGCTTCATGGCGACAACATTCTGATCGCTTGCGGCACGCGCCCGGCCCGCAGCCCGGATATTCCGTTCGACGGCAAGCGGATTCTTGATACAGACGAATTCACGAACATCGACAGTGTGCCGAAGGAAATTATCGTTGTTGGGGCGGGCGTCGTAGGACTGGAGTATGCGTCCTTCATGGCTGCGCTGGGCGCGGAAGTGACGTTGATCGACCAGCGGCCCGTGATACTGGATTTTGTCGACCGCGAGATCATCGAGGCTTTGTCGTATCACTTGCGGCAAATGGGCACGACGTTCCGTCTCGGAGAGAAAGTGACTCGGGTGGGCCACGACCCGGAGCGGGACAGCGTATTCGCGGAACTCGAGAGCGGCAAGAAGGTTCGGGGGGATGTCTTGCTCTACGCGGTCGGCCGCCAGGCGAATGGGGATCAGCTGCGCCTGGAAGCGGCCGGGTTGCAGCCGGACTCTCGCGGGAAGATCAAGGTGAATGACTGTTACCAGACGGAGATTCCGCACGTCTACGCGGCGGGCGACGTGATCGGGTTTCCCGCGCTCGCCAGCACGTCCATGGAGCAGGGACGGATCGCCAGTTGCCGCATGTTCGGGGCGCCCTCCGAACACATGCAGGAACTGTTTCCCTACGGCATTTACACGATCCCGGAAATCTCGATGGTGGGGCAGACGGAAGAGAAACTTACGGCGGCAAAGATTCCTTACGAAGTCGGTATTTCGAAATACGTAGAGCTAGCCAAGAGCATGATGTTAGGCGACGAGACTGGGATGCTCAAACTGCTTTTCAACCGCAATACGCGCAAGCTGCTGGGCGTGCACGTGATCGGGCAGCGGGCCACGGAAATCATTCATATCGGCCAGGCTGTGCTCTCCTACGGCGGTTCAATCGAATATTTCCGCGACACCGTCTTCAACTATCCGACGCTGGCCGAAGCCTACAAGGTTGCCGCGCTCGACGGTCTGAACAAGCTATAGGAGGCCACGCGGCGCTTTCCATTCAGCCACATTTCTAATCTTTCGTTCAATTAACCAGTTGTCAACATCCCTCGGGGTTATTCAGTGCCGAGGCGATGAGTTGTTCCATAATGACATTTGATATTGCGTCTGGGCCCTCCCCCAGGCGAACACGGGGAGGGATCATCCGATGGACGCACCGCAACCACTTTCGCCGCAACCGCCCGCAGCTACGCAGCCCGCCGCAAAACCAGTGCCCACACCCAATCTGATCGCGACAATGATCGCGGCGAATCCGAAAACGAGCGACCTGATTTTCTCGCCTGGCCGGCCGCCCCAAGCGAAAGCAAACGGTCAATTGGTTCCAATCAGAATTCAAGGCGTGGGCCTGCTCACGCCGGAGGACACCGCGCTGATTGCCGCCGACCTGATCGGGAAGAACGCGCAAGCGCTGCAGAAGCTGAAGGACGAAGGGTCGTGCGACATCTCGTACAGTCTCGCGAAGGTATCGCGGTTCCGGGTGAACATCTTCACGCAGCGGGGCAGCTGCGCGATCGTCATGCGCGTCATCGCGAGTTCGGTGCCGGATTTCGCAGCGCTCAACCTGCCGCCTCAGCTCGCCGAGGCCGCCAATCTACGAAATGGAATCGTGCTGGTGACCGGCCCTACGGGTAGCGGAAAATCGTCCACGCTGGCCGCGATTTTGAACAAGATCAACATAGAAAAGGCGTATCACATCATCACGATTGAGGATCCGATCGAGTTCCTGCACACGCACAAGCGTGCGACGGTCCATCAGCGCGAACTGCACAGCGACACGCCGAGCTTCGGGCTGGCGTTGCGAGCGGCCTTGCGGCAAGCGCCGGAGGTGATCCTGGTCGGGGAGATGCGCGACAAGGAGACGATCGAAGTCGCGCTTGAGGCGGCGGACACAGGCCACCTGGTTTTCTCGACGCTGCATACGACCGACGCCGCGAAGACCGTTGAGCGCATTATCGGCGTTTTTCCGCTGAGCGATCAGAACACCATCCGGAATCGGCTCGCGAAAGCATTTCGATTCATTATTTCGCAGCGGCTTATACCGCGACGCGACGGAAGCGGACGCGTAGCCGTTTTTGAGATTTTGAAATCCACGATGCGAACGCGCGAGTACGTCGAACGGGGCGAGACCGAGGGCAAATCGCTGCTCGACGCGATGCATGACGGCGAAAACGATGGCATGCAGTTCTTCGACGGCGAAATTGAGAAGGTGATTCGCGCCGGCCTGATCGACATAAATACAGGCCTCTCCTATGCAACCAACCCCGGCAACTTGAGGCTGCAGCTAGGCGATCTCGTGGACTTCCAAGGAGAGGACATGGAAGTCGAAACGCACACGTGATTGCTGTCAGGAGACGACAGGGAAGCATCCGACGGGAAGGGAAGCAGGGCGGGCCCGGAGGCCCGCCCAAACGGCTTGAAGGAAACGCCCGCTAAGAGCTCGGCGGGAGGTTGGCCTTTTTCTGCTTGATTGCCTTGACCTCATCGACGAGCTTATCGGCCTGATCGAGATCGGCGTTGCGAGCCTCTTCCGTCGTCTCCATATCGGCCTTCTGGCGATAGAGCAGATTCAGATAAGCCATCGCGTCGTCGTAATCGGGCTTCAAGTCGACGGCCTTCTGAATCTTGGCGATCCCATCCTCGACATCCATGCCGCACTTGTCCTGGAACTCCTTGGCGAGAGCCGGGGGCAGGGGATCGGTTTCCTTGATCGGCTTCTTGGCCTTTTTGTTGTAGTCGTCGCGCATTTCGCGGTTCGCGCGAAAGGCGATGTCCCAATCGATCACGCCAACCCAGTAGTAAGGCTCGGGGTCGTCCGGCTTCAGTTCGATGTGCTTTTCGTGGTACGCCTTGGACGCCTCAATTTCGGCTTCGTCGTAGGGCGAGCTGCCCATGGCGTACATAATCGAACCGATGCCATCGATCGCGGAGAGATTCTGAGGGTCGTTATCGAGGATCTCCTTGAATTCGGCGATCGCCTGCTTGCCATTGTTTATGTTTGCCTGCGAAGGAGCGCCGGGAACATACTGGCTGGCATAAGCAGTGGCGAGAAAGATTTGAGCGTTCGTGAGAGTGGGGTCAAACTCCTTGGCTTGCTTGAAATCTTCGATGGCCAGATCAAACTGACCGTTCTTGTACGCTTGAACGCCCTTGTTGAGCTTGTCGCGTGCGCGAAGCTTGTTGCATCCCGCTCCCGCAGCGACCGCGGCCGCAAGTACGGCCACGAGAAATATGGTGTGGGGCTTTCGCTGCATTCTTACTCTCCTTAGTTATTGCCCCGCCTCGATTTTAGCGGTGATGAGACCGACATGGTCGATCCCCGAGCCACGCATGATGTCGATCGCTCTCGCAACGTCGGCAAACTCGACGTTATCATCGCCCTTGATGAAGGCGATCCTGTCGGCCCGCTGCTTGAAGATGTCGAAGAGCCGAGGGCCGAGAGCGTCCCAGGTGGTGCTGTCCTGGTTGATCATTACCTTATTGCCGGGGAGAACCGAGACCACAATCGTCTTGTCATCCGGCTGTTCCTGTTTCTGGTTCGGCGGAGGAGGCTGAGGAACCATAGTCTTGAGACCGGTCGGCGTTCTCGGCGTGATCACCATGAAGATGATGATCAACACAAGCAGCACGTCGATCAGCGGAACGATATTGGGCTCGGATACGACGCCCTTCTGTCCACCAACTGCCATTCCCATGGAAATACTCCTTTACTGCGCGTCTCGTTAGTCCTGGCCACCCGAATCAGGCGGTGGCGGCGGCCCGGCTTTGCTGGCGGCCAACCGATCGGTAAGGAGGCCGAGGTTCTCGACTCCCGCGGCACGGACGGCATCCACTGCCTGCACCACATCGCCATACTTGGCGCGGGCGTCGGAGCGAACGTATACGGTCTTATCGAGACGATTGGCGATCAGATCCTTGACCTGGTCGGTGATCTCGTTGGAGGTCACCTCGTTGTTGCCAAGGTAGGTCTTGCCGTCGCGCGTGACCGCGACGATAATCGCGTCGTCGCGATCCGCCGGCTGCATGGGGTCCACGTTGTGGGCTGCGGCCATATTTACCGGTATGCCCTTATGCAACATGGGCGTGATCACCATGAAGATGATCAGCAGCACCAGCATGATGTCCGCCATCGGGATTACGTTGGGGGCGGCCATCACGGGCGGTGCTTTGGGTTTGTAAGCCATTGGTTACTTCTTTCCGCCCGGCGCGTGATGAAGTAGTTGATCAACTCCATCGAGGAGTTATCCATCTCGACGTCGAAGGCTTCCACGCGATTCGTGAAGTAATTGAACGTCCACACAGCGGGCACGGCGACGAGAAGACCGAGCGCGGTGGTGACGAGGGCTTCAGCAATACCGCCGGCCACGGCCGAAAGACCGGTGACCTTCTGGTTCGAGATGCCTTTGAACGCGTTGATGATACCCATGACGGTACCGAACAGTCCGACGAAGGGAGCGGTCGACCCGATGGTGGCGAGACCCGAGAGGCCGCGCTTCATCTCGGCGTGCACGATGGCGACGGAGCGCTCAAGGCCGCGCTTCGCTGCCTCGATGACTTCCTCGTCGCTGACTTGCGCCGAAGCCGCCTGAAACTCGGAAAGGCCGGTGGCGACAACCTTGGCGATGTGGCTCTTCTTGTTGCGTTCGGCGATCGAGATGGCTTCGTCGAGCTTGTTGTCCTTGAGAGCTCCGGCTACCTGCTGGACGAACACGCGCGACTGTTTCCGGGCGGCACTGTACATCAGCGCACGGTCAATCATGATGCCCACCGACCACGCGGACATGATGAACAGAACGAAAACGACGGCCTTGGCCGGGTAACCCATGCTGTGCCACATGTCGATCAGGTTCCAGCTCATGCCGGCGTCGCCGCCCTGATCTTGCAACATCACCAAGCTGGCCCACACTAAATTCAGAAGCATAGCGTTTGCTCCTCCTCCGTACCTGCCTATCGATCACGGCAGTAAGATTCTGCCGGTCGCCAATCACCACCCCTTGCAATTTCCGAGCCCGCGAACGGGTCCCGAATACGGATACTACCTAGTCGCCCAGCGTAAAGACCACTTGAATCGTCGTGTCTACTTCCACCGGCTCCCCGTTCAACTCCGTGGGCGAATATCGCCACTGGCGAACGGCATCCATCGCCGCGTTGACCAGCAGTGGAGGTCCGGACACCAACTGCAATTGCTGCACAGTGCCGTCCTTCGCGATGATTGCGTGCAACACGACCGTGCCCTGAACATGCGCGGCCCTGGCAATCGCCGGATAGGTCGGCTGGACTCTATCGATGGCTTTGGCCTGCATAACGTTGCCACCGATGCGCACGGGACCCGTCTGAACGGGCCTCGGCGGGGGAGGCGGCGCAGCGCCGCCGACGATTCCCCCGAGAACGCCGCCAGCCACGCCACCCGGGACTCCGAATCCGCCGGCGGTTCCGGCGACATCGGGCGCCTCATCCTTGACGATTTCAACCTTCTTCGGGATGACGGTGGGAGCAACCATTCGTTGCGGCTCAACGAACTTCGGCCGCACGGTTCTAACGATGGCCGCCGGCGGCGGAGGAGGCGGTGGCGGAGCAGGCGCGACCAGGAACATCGAAGTCAATTCCTTGGGCAAAGCCTCGGTGTAGATCAGCGGGATCAAGATCAGGACAAAGACCACGGCAAGCTGAATTAGCGCCGAAAGACCCACGGCCCAGGGCTTGTTCGTCTTGCTCTGGTTGGTCGACACAATCAATTGATCGAACATGATGCTATCTCCTTGCGGCTGCCGGCACGCGCTTCTCGGCTGCGGATCCGACGCGAGCGGTGGCGACTCCCTTGCCGCCGGTGTACTTGTTCCAAGCGACCACGATGGGTGCTGCAATGCCGAAACTGGAGTACGTTCCTACCACAACACCGACCACCATGGCAAAGGCGAATGCGCGGAGCACCTCGCCGCCCGTCAGGTAAAGAACGAGGACGGTGAGGAAGGTCAGGCCGCTGGTTAAGATCGTGCGAGAGAGGGTCTGGTTGATGGATTTGTTCACGATTTCGGTGAACGATTCGCGTCTCATCAGGCGGAGGTTTTCCCTCACGCGGTCGAAGATCACGATCGTGTCGTTCATCGAGTAACCAACGAGAGTCAGCAAGGCCGCAATCACCGTCAGCGAAATTTCGTAATGAAAAAGCGAGAAGAAGCCAAGCGTGATCAGCACGTCGTGGAAGACGGCGATGACGGCTGCGGCTCCATACACCCATTCAAAGCGAATCGCAATATACACCAACATGCCCAGTAGAGCATACAGGGTTGCAAGAAGAGCCTGGCGGCGGAGTTGGGCCCCGACCTTGGGACCGACAATTTCGACGTCGCGGACGGCAAACTGGCCGAGCGAAAGGCCGCTCGAAAGATCGTTCAAAACAGCAGGAGTCGCACCGTCGACATTTTTCAATTCATCGAAACTGGTAAGAACGCCGCCATGGTCTTTGTCGCGCGCATCAACGAGCCGCTGCGCCAATTGGTTGTAGCGGTCTCCGGCATTCACGCCGAGCGAGAGCGGATCTTTCTGCGTGAGATAGGTGGCCAGCGCCGATGCAGTGACGGAATTGAAGTCCTGCTTGCCGGTCGCGCTTTCGCGGCGCCGAAAGTCTTGTTGAGGATGTCCACAATCTTCTGTTTCCCCGCGTCCAAGGACTGATCCGTCGCGCCATCCTGCTCAAGGCCGATCACTACGTCGTTTTTCGCGCTGGGGTCCGAGATGTCGCTAATCTGCTGGATCGTGCTGTTTCCCAGGCCGGCGTCCGCGAGGCCCTTGCGGATCTTGTTGATGGGAGGAGTGCCGGCGAATCGGACGTACACCAGAGTGCCCCCTCGGAAATCAATGCCGTAACGCAGCCCGTGATCCTTCGCTACGGTGGCCCAACCGACCGCCAACAGGATCAGGGAAACGCTGACGAAGTATTTCGCCTTCCCCATCCAATCAACGTTTACGCCATGGAAGAATTCCATCCCAGTCCTATCCGGCTAGATTTGACACCGTCGACTCGCGATTTGTTCCCGCTACTTCTTATATCTGGCCCGGCGCGCCTTCAGTCTCTGGTCCCCGCAAAGCCCCCTAACTGAGGCCCCCTATATACTAGAGGTTCCTGCCTACCCATTCGCGACAGATGGAAGTCGAAAATCGCCCGCGAGACGTAGATCGACGTGAACAAATTGGCCAGCAAACCGACGCTCAAGGTGACAGCAAAGCCCTCGAACCGGCCCGGTACCAAAAAGGAAGAGGAACGCGGCCGAAACGAGGGTTGTGATGTGGGTGTCAATGATTGTCAGAAAGGCGCGGGCGAAGCCCGTGTCCACCGCCGGCGCGGGAGCCTTGCCCGCGCGCAATTCCTCGCGAATGCGCTCGAAAACGAGCACGTTGGAGTCAACGCCCATACCGATGGTGAGGATGACGCCGGCAATGCCGGGCAGAGTAAGGACCGCGCCCGCGAACGGCATGAACGCGAGAAGGATCAGCAAATTCAGAATCAAGGCCACAACTGCATTGACACCACTCAGTCGGTAATAGACCACCAGAAAGATCATCACGACAATCAAGCTGCTTACCGAAGCCCGAACTCCTTCCCGAATCGAGTCCGCTCCCAACGAAGGGCCTACGGTGCGTTCTTCGAGGTACTTGATCGAAGCCGGGAGGGCTCCTGCACGGAGCACGAGGGCGAGATCCTGGGCCGATTCCTGGCTGAAACTTCCTGTAATCCGGCCGGAATCGTCGATGCGGCCCTTGATTGTGGCGGCTTCGTAGACTTGATGATCGAGGACAATGCCATGCGTCCGCCGATGGTTGCCTGCTGCTCCGTGAAGGGGCCGAAGCGAGCCGCCGCGGCGTTCGAAAGTTTGAAGTCCACCTCATATTCTCCGGGATTATCCGTGCTAGGACTGGCGCTGGCGTCGCGGAGGTCCTGCGCCGGTGACAATCGGCGAGCGATCCAGCAGGTAGTAGACCTGCCCCGATGGCTGGCCCGCCGTAGCAGACTCCGGCTTCCCAGGGACGAGAACCGTGCCAGCGGGAAGTACGCCGCCGTATGCCGAAAGCGCTTCGGCCTCAGACGCGAAAGGACTATCGGAGACGCGAACCAATGCGAGCTGTCCGCCCGCCTGGATCACGGCCTTGGCGCGCGGTGGGATCGCCTTCGCCGGGCAACTGCACCAGAATTTCGTCGTCGCCGCGACCGGTGAAGGCGATGGTCGGCTCGGTGAGCCCGAGCGCATTGATGCGGCGCGTGATCGTCTCGAGAGCCTGATCCATGGTTTCGGTTTGGATATCGCGATCACGGACGGCTTCATGCGTCAGCAGGTAGCCGTTGATCTCTCCGGCGGCGGGAGACATCGCCCAATCCGGTGAATTGACCGGTGACAGGTCGCGAAGACTGCCGGAGGAACTGGGATCGACGTCGCGGACCAGAATGTGAGTATCGTCGACGCGGCGGATTTCGCCGAAGGTGATGTTCTTGTCGCGGAGCTGCTTGATGAGATCGTCGATGGCCTGGTCGCAGCGCTGCCCGACCGCTTCTTCGACTTGCACCTGCAGGACGAGGTGGCTGCCACCCTTGAAGTCCAGGCCGAGCTTGATGCGATCCGCAAGGTTGTGCTTGAGCCGCGCCAATGAAGTGGGGAATTCGCGGCAAGCCGATCAAGCCATAAATACAAGCAAGAATGACGGCCGCTATCGAGAACGAACTTCCACTTGAGCTGGGAACTCATGCCGGCTGTCTAACTCTCCTTCATTTCCGCCTGGAGTCCGGCAATTGCGCTGCGCGAGACCTTAATCTTCACTTGCTCGGCGATGCGCAGCTGGATGGCGTCGTCTTCGAGACCCACGATGGTGCCGTAGATGCCGCCGTTGGTGATGACCTTGTCGCCGTTCTTCAGATTCTTGAGCATTTCAGTGACTTTTTTCTGGCGGCGCTGCGCGGGAAGGATCATCAGGAAATAGAAAATCACCATAATGAGGACCAGCGGAAGGAAAAGGCGCGATGCCGCCTGGTTGGACGCTTGCGCCAGCAGGGAAAACGTTGCCGGGAATCGATCATGTCGACGATCATGATTCGTTGTGCCTTTTCCGCCGAACCGCGCCTGGCCCGCCGGGCGGCCAGGCTTCCGGCAGCTCCCCGAAATCGATGCTGCCCCATCCCTTGCCGCACCCCAGCGCCCGCTTGGGTTGCCTATTGGAGGCGTGCCTGAAGGTCAGAGCGGAATCTTTCCAGGTTCCCAAAACGGATAGCCTCGCGAATTTCCGTCATCATGTCAAGGTAAAAGTAGAGGTTGTGGTGGGTGTTCAAGATGAGCGCGAGAAATTCTCCCGTGGACATAAAGATGCCGCAAATAGGAACGGGAGTATCGCCGGCACACGGAGCAGCGGCAGGTTTCGTCGATGGGCCGCGGATCGTTTGCGTACTGCGCGTTGCGAATCAGCACGCGGCCCTGCGACGTGTACAGGCAGCCGTGCCGGGCGCTGCGCGTGGGCAAGCACGCAATCCATCATGTCGATCGCCGAGGCCGACGTAATCGAGAATCTGCTCGGGTTTGCCGACGCCCATCAAGTAACGCGGGCGATCTGCGGGAAGCCGCGACGCTGCTGCTTGCGTCATCTCGCACGTGAGCGCATGCGCTTCACCGACGGCGAGGCCTCCGATTGCGTAGCCTGGAAAATCGAGATCGACGAGGGCGTCCGCGTTTTCTCGCCGCAGACGCTGCGTGCGTTCCTCCCTGCACGATACCGAAAACAGCCTGCCGCGCGGGATCGCCGTGCTGCCCGAAATAATCGCGCGAACGCTTCGCCCACGCGAAAGTGCGCGCGGCGGCTTCGCGTGCGCGCGGCTCGGATGCAGGCGCTTCGATGCATTCGTCGAGGACCATGACGATGTCCGATCCGAGCGCCATCTGCATCTCGAGAGATTTTTCCGGCGAGAGGAAATGCTCGGAGCCGTCGAGATGCGAGCGGAACGTGACGCCGTCGTCGCTCACTTTGCGGAGATCGCTCAGGCTGAAGACCTGAAAGCCGCCCGAATCGGTGAGGATCGGATGCGGCCACGACATGAATTTGTGGAGTCCGCCCATCCGGCGGATCAGCTGATGGCCGGGGCGGAGATAAAGATGGTAGGTGTTGGAAAGCAGGATCTGAACGCCGAGCTCTTCGAGATCCTCCTGCGTCTGTCCCTTGACTGTTGCCGCTGTGCCGACCGGCATGAACGTCGGCGTCTCGATCACGCCGTGCGGAGTGGTGAGACGCCCGAGCCGCGCGCCCGACGGATCGGTGGCGAGTACCTCGAAATGAAAGCCCATCCGGGCGAGTGTATCAGGAGAAAGCGGCGGTGAATCCGACGATGATCAGGACGACCAAGAACCACAGCGATAGAATCCAGGCAAACGCTTTCCCGAAAGAAATCTTTTTCGGCGCCGCTGCGCTGTATCCGATGGCCAACAGAATCATCTCCCAGAAAAGAAACAGATCGACCGCCCTGAGCCCTGCGATCAACCACTTCGGCGAATCACTCGAAAGAAACGCCCCGACGTTGGATGCCACAAGATGCTGCAAATCGACCGTTGAGGGGTCCTTTAGAAACAATATTAGAATTCCCAGCAAACTTAACAGGATCCCTGGCATCAGGCCGTAGGCGACGATTCCGAGCGAAGTTCGGAAACCGAATTTCGCGCCGACCATCATGTTGAAAATCAGCCAAAATATTCCGGCGAAGAGCAAAACCGCCACGAAGGGGCCGACGATAACTTCGATGTAGGCGAAGTAGGGAGCCACCTTGGTCGCGATTTCGATCTGTCGCTCCTTTTGTGCCGCAGGCAGTTCCTGAAATTGCGAGCTGTTGGACATCTGCTTTTCGATCAGTCCGCGCCAGCCCGCGCGATGGCCGTACACGGAGACGACGCCGAGCTCGACGACGCACAGCAGCAGAACCGGCAGAAGCCAAGTCGGTCTGCGCGCAATGGATTCGAATGTCGACTTCGGACTGAAAAGGACGCCGAAAATGCGTCCCAGGGAATTCCCTCGTTCCGGCGTTTCCGCTGACGGCAGCGTCTGGCTGGCCATGTCGATCCTCCAAAACTGGGATTAAGGGGCCGCGTTCTTCTCTGCACTACGCGTTGGCCAGGGAAAAGTTACCACGGACGCGAATCAGCTAGCGTTTCAAGATGCGAGTGACGTTGGGAGCGACAAGTTCGTAGCGGATATTGCGCCAACGAATGCGCTTGGTCAAGAGCGAGGACACGAAATTCCATGCGAAGAGAAAGGGTACGACGGGGGCGAGGACCATCCAGACCCAGCTCCATTCGTTGAGCTTGGCCTTCCATGCCGGCAGGAGCTCTCCGATGGCAATCGTGCGCATGGCGCCCTTTGCCGCGGCGAGCAGGGGAATGACCATAGCCATCAGGAAAAGCTGAATCCACGGATCTCCCGAGATCAAGACAGTCATGACCACGACCGCAGCGTAGATCAGGGTAAGCGAATAGCTCAAATGCGCCGCCGCTCCGAGCGCCCACCGTCGAAAAGAATAAACGCGGGTGACCACGATCTGCCGGTTGGTGAATTCGAGCAGGCTGGAGCCCGTCCAGCGATGCAGGGTCGGGGCCATGCACTCGGGACAAAAGACGATCGACTTGCCGGCTCCTTCGAGTGCGCGCGTGAGGACGAAATCGTCGCTGATGGCGCCGCTCCAGGCCTCGCCCGCCTCGACTTCGTCGAAATTGTTCCGGCGAATGGCGGTGCCGCCGCCCCAGCAGAAGTTGTCGCGCGGGCGTCCGAGCATCGTGGCCACGGATGCGTTCCATGCGGACGCCATCGCGCTCGCAAAGGCGCCATCGCCAAAACGGCCGCTCGGCAGAATCCAGCGATAGGTGGTCGAGGCGCCAATGCGGGGATCATGCAAGGGAGCGACAAGCTTGGTAAGCCAGGTGCGCGGCAGGCGGACGTCGGAGTCAACAAACGCGAGAACCTCAAATTTCTCGGGCAACGACTCGAGGGCACGCTTCAGGTTGTGCACTTTTTCGCCGCATGCCTCTGGCGGACCGGCAACGACAATGTGCACCGGCCGCTGGCTCGCCGCTTTGACGCGCTCGATGATCTTCACCGCAGGATCGAGGCTGGTGGCGAGCGAGAAAAAGATTTCGTAGTTCGAATAATCGAACTGGGCAAGCGCGGTGAGGTTTTCTTCGAGTCCCGGCTCCGTGCCCTTGCAGGGACAGATCAAGGCGACGTTGGGCGTATAAAACCCGGCGTGCGACCCGAGCCGCCGGCCGACCATGCGCATCCATTCGAAGCCCTCCCACAGGGAATAGAGCCCGAGGGCAATCTGCAGGACCACAAGAATGTAGAAGATTTGGATCACTTGGCGAGAATAGCAAAATCGCAAACCAAGGTGCGTTTTTGCGGTCGTTGACGTGCCTGATTGGCACGTATGAAATCCGACACAATTTGCCTGCTGACCATGCCCTCGCAGTTTGCGGCGTCAGGCGCCTCGACGGCGCGCAAATGCCTTGCGCAGGATGCGGTCGGCTGCGGCGTTGAGCTCGAGCTGGAATCCCCCGGCGGCGCGGCGAGCCTGTTCCATCAGCGATGGATCGAGCAGCATCGCCACGCGATCCACAAACGGCCCAGAAGCTGCAGTCCGCGACGTGCGCTGCGTGGGGCGCCGCGGTTCAAGTGCAGCCAGCTGTTCGCAGAGTTCGAGATCGCGCCAGAATTCCTCGGCGTCGCGGTCGGTCCAATCGAGCGAGCGGCCGAGAGCGACAAAAAATTCCTCGCGAAAGAGGTCGAGAAAAGGAATCGCAAGCTCCATGGCCGCGTTCCTTCTGGGCTTTATCTTTCTTGCCTTTTTCCCTTTCTTTGCTTTTCGCGGCCGATTCGCGCCACGTACCGTGACGCTCACTTTCAAGCGGGCAGGCAGCGCCGCTTCGATGCGCTGCACCATCGCCAAAATCGACTCGCGCCGGATCGTGGCCAGCTGATCGCGATAGAACACGGGATGATCGGCGCGGCCCGGCCGGCGATGTTGGGCGGCGTAGACATCGAGAAAACGCGCCACCATCTCGTCGCGGTCGAGCGCGGCGAGCAGCAGCGCCGCGGCCTCGCGCGCACGCACGACGAGTTCTCGAGGACGATAGGGCATGGAGGATTTCTAGCTGTACGCGAAGGCGCTCGGCGGCGCAATAGGAAAAGCGGCGTCGTGCCCACAAATGAAAAGGCCCGGGGATCTCTCCCCGGGCTTTCATGTTTTCCAGATTCGCTTTCGGCTTTGTTTAGTGCAAGGGGCCCGCGATGGGGCGATCCTCGCCGTGAGGCCCGCCCGTAATCGGACGCACCGGCTTTTCAAACTTGCCGAGCGCGATTTCGAGCGCCTCTTCGACCGTCCGCACGAAGTGGATCTGCATGCCATCGAGCATCTCGGGTTGCAAGTCCTCCTGAACGTTCGGCTCGTTTTCCGAAGGCAGAATCACCTCGCGGATTCCGGCGCGCTTCGCTCCGAGAACCTTTTCCTTAACGCCGCCGATTGGCAGCACGATGCCCGAGAGAGAAATCTCTCCGGTCATCGCGACGCGCGGCCGGACGGGACGCCCGGTGAGCAAGCTCACGAGCGCGGTGACCATCGCGATGCCTGCCGATGGCCCGTCCTTCGGGATCGCTCCCGAGGGCACGTGAACGTGCAAGTCGAGCTTGCGGAAGAAGTCCGGATCGATGCCGTAGCGATCGGAGTTCGCGCGGACCCAACTGAGAGCGGCCCGCATGGATTCCTGCATCACCTCGCCAAGATGGCCCGTCATCGTGAACTGCTTGCCGCCGCGAGCCTTGCTGGCCTCGATGAAAACGATGTCGCCTCCCACTGGGGTCCAGACGAGGCCGACTGAAACGCCGGGTTTCTTGACGCGCTCCTCGACTTCCTTCTCGAGGCGGAACTTCGGAATGCCCAGCACCTCGCGAACAACCTCCGGCGTAACGACGAGCTTGTCCGTCTGGCCTTCGGCAAGGCGACGCGCCTGTTTGCGCACGAGCGTGGCGATCTCGCGTTCGAGGTTGCGCACGCCTGCTTCCCGCGTGTAGTGGTGAATCAGGTCGTGCAGCGACTCGTCGGTGAACTCGATCTGCTCCGTCAGCGTGATTCCGTGTTCCTTCACCTGGCGAGGGATCAGGAAGCGCTTCGCGATGTGGACCTTTTCCTCCTCGGTGTAGCCGGGAAGCTCGAGGATTTCCATGCGGTCGCGCAGCGGTTCCGGAATCGGGTCGAGCCAGTTCGCCGTCATGACGAAGAGCACCTTCGACAGATCGAACGGCACGTCCAGATAGTGATCGCGGAACGTGGAGTTCTGCTCCGGATCGAGCACTTCCATCAACGCTGCCGCCGGATCGCCACGGAAATCGCGGCCGAGCTTGTCGACCTCGTCCAGCATCAGGACGGGGTCCATCGTCTCAGCGCGGCGGATTCCCTGAATGATCTGGCCAGGCAGAGCCCCGATGTAGGTGCGCCGGTGACCGCGAAGTTCAGCTTCGTCGTGCATCCCGCCCAGCGAGAGGCGAACGAATTTGCGGCCCATCGCTCGCGCAATCGACTTCCCGAGCGAAGTCTTGCCCACACCGGGAGGCCCGACGAAGCACAGAATCGGTCCCTTCATTCCGGGCTGTAGCTTTTTGACCGCGAGATAATCGAGAATGCGCTGCTTCACTTTCGCGAGGTCGTAGTGGTCCTCATCGAGGATTTCCTGCGCCTTCGCGATGTTGATCTGGTCTTCGCCGGTGCCGGAGGTTTTGTTCCAGGGCAACGACGTCATCCATTCGAGGTACGTTCGCGAAACCATGTACTCGGCGGAAGCGGGAGTCATCTTCGCGAGCCGCTTGAGCTCGCGATCGCACTCCTTCTTCGCCTCGGCCGACATCCCGGACTCGTCGACCTTTTTGCGAAGCTCTTCGACCTCCGTCTGTGAATCGTCGGATTCGCCGAGCTCCTTCTGAATCGCTTTCATCTGCTCGCGCAGCAGGAATTCGCGCTGGCTCTGGTTGACCTGCTCCTGAACCTGCTCGTGAATCTTGTTGCGCAGCTCGAGGACTTCCTTTTCCTTCGAGAGTTCGTTGACGAGCGTCTCGAGGCGCTTGCGAACGTTGAACGTTTCGAGCAGTTCCTGCCGCACCATGGTGTTCAGCGCGGGAAGAGTCGAAGATACGAAATCCGCCAGGCGAGCCGGGGAGTCGATATTCATGGCTTCGGTTTGAAGATCGTCCGAAAGCTGTGGCGAACGGGCCACTACCTCCCGGAATAGCTCCTGGACGTTGCGCTCAAGCGCAGTAAGCTCGGCGTCGCGTTCTCCTTCGATATCCGGCTGCAACTCGACGCGAGCGCGCAGGAACGGCTTGAGCCCGATCACCTCCAAGACTCGGAGGCGGTCCAACCCCTCTAGAAACGCCACAACGTTGCCGTTGGGCATGCGCACCATCTTGTGAACCTTCGCCAGAGTTCCAACGCTGTGAAGGTCGGTGCCTGCGGGCGCCTCAACTCGCGGGTCGAGCTGTGCGACCACACCCAGCAGCTTCTCGGGACCCTCCAGCGAATCGAGCAGCGCCAGCGAGCTCTCTCGGCCCACCGGCAGCGGCATCACGGCGCCCGGGAACAGAACCGTGTCTCGCACAGGAAGGATCGCCAGCTCGGCCGGGATAATTCGTGTCGTTTTAGTCATTTGACCCCCCTAGAAACCATTCAGAAACATCGAATCGACTTTTAGTCAGCTGACCTATACCTTATCGGCCTACATGGCTTTAGATGCAGGCGGTCTGGAAAAGTATCCTTGTTTTTCGCAAGTCTATATAAGGAGATGTGAGTATATTACGCTAAAGATTCGATTGCAAACCGTCCCGGCGGAAAAAATTGCCGTAAACAATTGAAATATTAAGGCTTAAGAGTATCATTTGGCCGACCAAAATTTGGCCTGCACGAATTGTAGGGCATCCTCATGGGTGTGGAGCGTGCCGTTGAGCTGCGCTTCTTCTACGGCCTCCAGGATGGCTTTAAAGGTCGGTCCGGGCCTGTAGCCCATTTGGACCAGATCGTCGCCGGTTAGGAGTCTGGGCGGCCGAACCTGCTCCGGAGGTGTCTCGGCGAGGAACCGGCGCATGAACTCGTAAATGTCGAGGTTTCGGTGGCTGCTCAGGCAATCGAGGCGGTGCAATTCCATGTGCTCCTCGAAACGGTCGAGCCGGACGAAGCGCTTGAGGGTGGCAGGCTTCATCTGAGGCACATCCTTGAAGCGCATATGGTTTGCGACGAGGGCCGCGATCTGCGCGGTGTCTTCATTTGAGAAGCGCAGCCGCCGACAAATCTCCTCGGCCATGCGTGTGCCGACCTCCGCGTGCTCGTCAAACCGGATGCGATCGCCAGGGGCCGACGGGGGCTTGAACGTGGGCGGTTTTCCGACATCGTGCAGGAGAACGCCCCACGCGAGGGTCGGAGAGCAGTTGGGCTGCAGCTTCTCGATCATGAGAAGCGTGTGAATCCAAACATCTCCTTCGGGGTGAAACTGCGGCGGTTGCTCGACGCCTTTCATTCGGGCGACTTCCGGCAGGAGTTCCTGCAGGAGGCATGTTTCGTCGAGAAGCTCGAAGCCGCGGCGCGCCTCGCCTTCGGTGAGGAGCTTGGTCAGTTCTTCCCGAATCCGTTCTGCGGACACTTGGTGGATTTCCGGGGCCAGCTTCACGATGGCGGCGAAGGTCGCCTCTTCAACCGCGTAGCGAAATCGCGCGGCGAATCGGACGGCGCGCACCATGCGCAGCTTGTCTTCGCGAAAGCGATCTTCGGCGTTGCCGATGGCACGGATGATGCCTGCGCGGAGATCATTGCGCCCGCCAACGAAGTCGAGGATTTCGTTGGTTTCGGGATCGAGGAGCAGCGCGTTGATCGTGAAATCGCGGCGCCGCACGTCTTCTTGCGGCGATTTCGCGTAGACGACTTGATCGGGGTGGCGGCCATCGGAATAGCCGACATCCGAACGAAATGTCGCCACTTCCACCTGCAAGGAATCGCGCGAGGCGGAATTTTCGGTGACGACAACGACGCCGAATTGCGCGCCCACGGTCAGGCTGTGCGGAAAGAGCTGCTGAACGCGATCCGGCGTCGCGTCGGTCGCAACGTCATAGTCGGCCGGCTCGCGCTCAAGCAGAATGTCGCGGACACAGCCGCCCACGAAATACGCTCGGTGGCCGGCATCTCGCAGAACACGGCAAACGCTTTCGGCAAGCGAGCGCGCGTCGCTCACTGCGGCCGCTCGTCGCGGCGATCTCGCTTTCCGAGGGAGCCACCGAGTTGGAGTTTCGAGAAGCCGAACTTATCGCGCAAGCGATCCGCGGTTCGCGCGAGCCGCTCGAGCTTTTCGAGGCGTCCTGGATCGAGGAGGTCCAGCTGGCCCAGCCCGGTGGAGAACGATGAGAGCGCGACGCCGACAAGTCGCAGCATCGCTTTGCCATTCCAAGAGCGGGAGAAAAGTTCGGCGATCGCTTTCAGGAACACGGCATCGAGATCGGAAGGCTCCGCCAGCGTCTGGCTGCGGGTGATGGTCCTAAAATCGGTGAAGCGCAGGGTTAGCGTGACGGTGCGAGCGTGAAGGCCCGTGTCGCGCAGGCGTTTCGACGCTTTCTGGCAGAGATGGCTCAGCGTGGCGTGCAGGAGTTCGCGATCGTTCGTATCCTCGCCGAACGTCTGGTTGTGCGAAAGCGATTTTGGTTCCGCGTCGATGAAGAACTCGTACGAGTCGATTCCGCGCGCCTTGCGATACAGAGCGGTGCCCCAGCGTCCGAAAACCTCTTCCAATCGTTCGAGCGAAATTTCCTGCAGCTGCGCAAGCGTTTCGATGCCGATGTTCTTCAGCGCTGCCTCAGTCACTTTGCCGATCCCTGGAATCCTCCGCACGGCGAGAGGAGCGAGGAAAGCCTCCTCGCTACCGGCCGGGACCCAAACGAGCCCTCGCGGCTTGGCTTGCTCGCTGGCCACTTTTGCCACGAGCCGCGTGGCGCCGAGCCCGCCGGAACAGGGCAGGCCCGTGGTGGCAGTGATTTCGCGGAGCAGTTCATGGGCGGCCGACAGAGCAGGCCCGTGCAGCCGCTCGGTGCCGGTAAGGTTGATGTACGCCTCATCGATCGACGCCATTTCGACAATCGGCGAATATTTCGCGAGAATGGCGGCAACGCGGTCGCTCCACAGGCCATAGAGCTCATGATGGCCATCGAGAAAAACGGCATGAGGGCAAAGGTTCGCCGCGGTCCTCAGGGGCATCGCCGAATGGACACCAAAACGGCGTGCTTCGTAGCTCGCCGAAGTCACGACGCCGCGCTGATCGCGCTGCCCGCCGACGACAACGGCCAATCCCTTGAGATCCGGCCGCGCCAGCAACTCGACCGAGACGAAGAACGCATCCATATCCACATGAAGAATCGCTGCAGCAGTCTCGGAGGTGGATGCCGCGAGGGGAAGCGCATCGTGCTTGGCGCGAAAGTGGGCCAGATTCGGCATAGCGCTCGCTGAGATTACGCTAGCAGAAGGGCGGGAGATTGCAAGAACGAGGTGCGGCGCGCGGGAAATCAGGCGCGCTCGGCAGCGAGAACGCGCGGGATCCCGGCGAGATCATTCGTGACGCAGATGTTCGCCCAGCACGGCCGGGCTGCAAGAATCGCACGCACCGCATCCGCGGCGCCATACCCAAGCTCGAGCACAAGGTTTCCGCGCGGACGAAGCAGCGCGCCAGCCTGCTCGATCAAGCGCGCATAAATCTCGATGCCCTTCGGCCCACCGAAGAGCGCGCCCTCAGGCTCGTGCTCGCGCACTTCGCGCTGCAGCGATGGCGCGTCGTCTCGCGCGACGTACGGCGGGTTGCTCACGATCAGATCAAAGGCCAGTGGCGAGTGGCGAGTGACTAGTGGCGAGGGAGAAATGTCCGCGAGCAGATCCGCCTCGATGAAATGAACGCGATCCGCGACGCCATGCCGCGCACCATTGCGGCGTGCGACGTGGAGAGCTGCCGTCGAGATGTCCGTCGCAAAGATTTCCGCATGCGGCAATTCGTGCGCGAGCGCTATCGCCAAGCACCCCGATCCCGTGCCGACATCCGCGATCCGCAACGGCGGACTCGGAGCGCCCGTTTTCATGTCGATCTTGATGCCTGCTGCGCCCAACCGCTCGAGCGCGACCTCGACAACATGCTCGGTCTCCGGCCGCGGGATCAGCACAGCCGACGTGACCTCGAATTCGAGACCCCAGAATTCCTGCTTGCCAGTGAGATATTGGGTGGGCTCGCCTGCAACACGGCGCGCGACGAGAGTGAAGTAGTTCGCGATCAGATACGGGTCGAGTTGCTCATCAGCATGCGAGTAGAGCCACGAGCGATCGCGACCCAACGAATACAGAAGCAGGACTTCAGCGGCAAGCGTATCTGATGAAACCCGAGCCGCGCGAAGCCGGGCGATGCCTTCCCTCAAGATCGACCGGACATCGAGAGGCAGCGCTCGTTGCTGTGAGTGAGACAAGGTGCTCACGCCTCCACCAGCTCTTGCTTCAGCCGCTCGGATTCAAAGTGGGTCACGAGCGCGTCGACCAGCGGACCGAGCTTGCCGTCCATCACCTCCGTAAGCTGATGGATCGTGAAATTGATGCGATGGTCGGTCACGCGATTCTGCGGGAAATTGTAGGTGCGGATTTTTTCGGAGCGGTCGCCCGTCTTGATCTGGCCGCGGCGTTCGGCGGCGATGGCTTCGTGCTGCTTCGATTGTTCCAACTCGTAAAGCCGCGCACGCAGCACGCGCATGGCCTTGGCGCGGTTCTTGATCTGCGATTTTTCGTCCTGTTGCGAAACGACCAGCCCGCTTGGAATGTGAGTGATGCGAACCGCGGAATACGTCGTGTTCACCGACTGCCCGCCGGGGCCTGACGAGCAGAAGGTGTCGATGCGCAGATCCTTCGCCTCGATCTTGATGTCGATGTCGTCCGCTTCGGGCAACACGGCGACTGTCGCAGCGGACGTATGAATGCGTCCCTGCTGCTCGGTGGCGGGCACGCGCTGCACGCGGTGGACGCCGCTCTCGTATTTCAGCTTCGAATACACTTTGCGGCCCTGGATCGCAGCCACAACTTCCTTGAGGCCGCCGACGGACGACGGCGAGCTTTCGAGAATCTCGACCTTCCAGCCTTGCGTTTCGGCGTAGCGCGAATACATGCGGAAAAGCTCGCCGGCGAAAAGCGAGGCTTCGTCGCCGCCCGTCCCGGCGCGGATTTCGACGATGACGTTCTTTTCGTCGTTCGGATCCTTGGGCACGAGCAGGGCTCTCAGTTCGCGCTCGAGGATTTCACGCCGTGCCTCGAGGTCGCGCAATTCATCGTGCGCCATCTGCCGCATCTCCGCGTCGTCCGATTCGGCGACGAGCTGCTTGGCGCCCTCGTAGCCCTTTTCAAGGTCCTTCCACTCGCGGTACTTCGCCACGACCTCACCCAATTCGGAATGGGTCTTTGCGAGCTTCTGGTAGCGCGCCGAGTCGTCGTGGACCTCAGGCGAAGAAAGTTCGTGCGTCATTTCCTCGTAGCGCGACTCGATCTGGTCGAGTTTTTCAAACAGCGTCAGGTTTGCCATCGTCATGCACCCGAAATCACAAAGCCAGAAAAGGTGAAATTAGAGAAGTGAAGAGATACCGTTGAGCGGCGCTCCGAGTGGAGCGGGACGGCAAGCGCTAATAGAACGCGGTAAACATCGCAGGCAACTTCAAGAAGTATAATCCTCGAAGGGGCTAGCGTCAAATCGGGCGTGTTGTAACCTGCAAGCCAAACGATTTGAATGCTATCGGACTGGGTGGTAGGCTGGCCCGGGGAATAGAAAGGCCTAAAAGGCGCGGCGCACGGCCCCTTCCACGCTTCAATCCGGCAAGCTTTCGAGCGGCGACCGTCTGATGAGCGCTACAGGAACGAGACTCGATCGCACGGCTGCGGTTTCCGCGCAGACGCTTGCGGTGGTGCGGCAAATCCTCGGCGAACTTGGCTCGCCGCGTGGAATCGACGAATTGGCGGCGCGCGGACCGGCGGCGCATCTCGAGCGCGAACTCGGTCTCGGCAGCCTCGAGCGCGTCGAGTTGATGCTGCGCCTTGGCGACGCTTGCGGCGTGCGGTTGCCCGACCGCGTGGTCGCCGATGCTGAGACCGTGCAAGATCTGGTCGATGCCCTGCTGCACGTGGAGGTGGGCGGCGAATCCGAAGCAATGGCGCATCGCGCGAATTCGCACGAATCCGCCACGCTCCCTCTCAAAACAGCTTTGCGGGCGGCCGATACCGAGCTTTTAGCAGACCTCGAACGCCGGATTCGCGCCGCCGAGACCCTAACGGAGGTTTTGCGGCTGCGCGGTCTCGGCGAACCCGGCCGCGCGCATATCCAGCTGTACGAAGAAGACGAGCAGTTGCGCACGATCACGTTCGGCGACCTCTACGAGCGCGCTTCGCTGGTCGCCGATGAACTGCGCCGGCGCGGCCTCGAGCCTGGACAGACGGTTGCGATCATGCTGCCCACGTGTGCTGAGTTCTTTTTCACGTTCGCGGGAGTCCTGCTCGCAGGGGCAATTCCCGTGCCGATTTATCCTCCCCTGCGCGCGGATCGCATCGGCGAGTATGCGACGCGACAGTCGAACATCCTTCGGAATGCCGAGTCGCGATTTCTATTTACGTTTCGACAGGCCGAGGGTTTGGCGCGACTGTTGAAGCCTCGCGTGCCCACGCTCAGAGGAGTCTTGAACGCGCAGCGGTTTGCAGCGGAGCCGGCACCCGAAGGGCCGCGCTCGAGTGGCTGGCGGCCCGTAGAATATTTTTCGCATCAGGCGCGCGGCGAAGATATCGCGTTCCTGCAATACACGTCGGGCTCGACCGGCGATCCGAAGGGCGTCACGCTGACGCACGGGAACCTGCTCGCGAACATCCGGTCGATTGTCGAGGGTCTCGAAATCCGGCTCGAAGACGTGGCCGTCAGCTGGCTGCCGCTGTATCACGATATGGGATTGATCGGCGCCTGGTTCACGACGCTTTTCTCGGGCAATCCCGTCGTGATCATGTCGCCGCTTGCGTTTCTCAGCCGACCCGACCGCTGGCTGCGCGCGATTCATCGGCACCGTGGAACCGTGAGTCCTGCGCCGAATTTTGCTTACGAATTGTGCGCGCGAAAGATTGCCGACAAAGATCTCGAAGGACTCGACCTCAGCTCGTGGCGCGCCGCGTTGAATGGCGCGGAGCCGGTACAGCCCGGCACGCTCGATCGATTTGCGGCGCGCTTCGCTCCATACGGCTTTCGCCGCGAGGCATTTCTTCCGGTATACGGCCTGGCCGAGGCGTCGCTCGCCGTGTCGGCTCCTCGAATGGGATTCGGGCACACCGTCGATCGAATCGAACGCATGGTTTTCGAGAGGGAGGGAAAGGCTGTCCCGGTCGCATCCAGCGACGCCGCAGCGCTCGAATTTGTCGGCGCCGGAAGACCGCTGCCAAATGTCGAAGTGCGCGTCGTCACCGACGAAGGGCGCGATGCGGGCGAGCGAACCGAGGGGCGACTCTGGTTCCGCGGCCCGTCTGCGACTTGCGGTTATTACCGGAATGCAGCGGCCACAGACGCGTTGATGCGCGGAGAAGGATGGCTCGATTCGGGAGATCGCGCGTATTTCGCAGATGGCGAGATTTACATCGCGGGCCGAGCCAAGGACGTAATCATCAAAGCGGGGCGGAATCTGTATCCCCAAGAAATTGAGGATATCGCGGGACGTGTGCCCGGCGTGCGCGCGGGCTGCGTGGCTGCTTTCGGCGCGCCCGACGCGCGCACCGGCACGGAGCGTCTTGTCGTTGCGGCCGAAGTTCGGAACATGGCCGATACCAAGCAAATCGTCGCGGATATCACGCGCGAAGTGGATCAGGCGATGGGCGCGCCGCCGGATGTGGTGGCGCTCCTGCCTCCGCACTCGATCCCCAAAACGTCGAGCGGAAAGCTGCGTCGCAGCGAAACACGGGCGCTTTTCATCGACGGGAAATTGGGGAAAAAAGTGGCGCCGCCCTGGATCCAGATCGCGAAGCTCGGAGCGCGAGGCTTTGCTCCTAGAGTGTGGTCGCTCGTCAAGCGTACCGCAACGAAGGCAATGGAGCTTCTCTATGCCGCGTACGTCCTGACGACTTTTGGCGTCGGATTGGTCATCCTGTGGCTTGCGATTGCACTGACGCCGAACCGCATGCGTGCAGCCCGGCTGGCGCGTTTAGGTGCGCGGCTCATGCTGTATATCGCGGGGATTCCGGTGCGGATCGAGGGGAGGGAAGCACTCGAGGAAGCCGTCAGCGCCGGCGCTTGTATCTTCGCTCCGAATCATTCGAGTTACGTGGATGTACTGGTTGCCCTCGCGTTGTTACCGGCCGGTGTGCGGTTCGCCGCAAAGGGCGAGGTGCTGAAAATGCCGTTCATCGCTTTGATCGTGCGACGGACGGGACATCTCGCGTTTGACCGCAGCGATCCTGAGGAGCGGATCAAGCTCGCGAATGAAGTGGATGCCGCGCTGCTGCACGGAGAATCGGTCGCGATCTATCCCGAGGGCACCTTTACGCCATCCGCCGGGATCAGGCCATTTCATCTCGGCGCGTTCAAAGCAGCGGCCATCACGCAGCGCCCCATTTGCCCCGTTGCGATTCGAGGCGCGCGCCGAATTTTGCGCGACGAAACGCGCCTGCCGAAGCCCGGAAAGATCACGGTGACGTTCGGTCCGCTCGTGAGGCCCACGCCGAATATTGGCGACGACTGGCGCGAAGTCGTTCGCTTGCGCGACGAAACGCGCGCCATCATCGCCCGCAACACCGGCGAGCCTCTCCTGTAGAAGCCATCAGCGATCTCGTGAATCGATGCAACGGCGGGAGGACGCATTCCACTCGCGAGCCGTCTGACCCTTCGCACCAATAAGCGCCGAGTTAGCTCGGAGAATTGGGACCCGCTAGAAAGCCACCGTCTAAAACCAGAGATTGGCCCGTCATGAAAGATGCTCGATCCGAGCACATCCATACCACTGCCTCGGCTATTTCTGTCGCTTTTCCGAAACGACCGATGGGATGGCAGCTAAGAACGTATTTGTGAACCGCTGGAGCGCCAAAGAGCCGGTCAGACAGAGGAGTTTCGACCGTTGCCGGACACACCGCGTTGATCCGAATGCCGCTGCGAGCGTTTTCCAGCGCCGCGGCCTTTGTCAGCCCGATCACTCCGTGTTTGCTCGCGCTATATGCTGCCGCACCGGCGGAACCGGTCAGGCCCATAACCGACGACATGTTTACAATGGCTCCGCCACCGCCCTGCTTGAGCATTTGCCGAATTTCATATTTCAAGCAGAGCCAGACACCCTTGAGATTGATGTCGATCGTCCGATCCCAATCTTCTTCGGATTGCCTAACGATAGGTACCCAAACGCCCTCGATCCCGGCGTTGTTGAAGGCGATGTCCAGGCGCCCGAACTTCTCCGCAGCCTTGCGGACGAGCGCATCGACTTCGGACGCCTTTGACACGTCGGCTTTCACGAACAGGCCATCGCCGCCGGCGGCACGGAGCAGCTCGATGGTCTCCTCGCCTTCTGTTTCGCGTCGACCCGCAACCACCACCTTCACGCCCGCCTTCGCGAAAAGTACGGCGGTATCACGCCCAATGCCAGACGTCCCGCCAGTTACGAGCGCGACTCTACCTTCCAATCCCGTCGTCATGGCTTTCCTTTAGCAAATCATGCTTTCAAGCGGGCTCGCGGAGCCTAGGCTCCGTGGGAAGCGTCCGTCAAACCGGTGTGCTCAGACACGTTCAGGGACAAGGTCGGGTAGTGTCAAGAATGTTTTTTCCTGTCTTACTGTGGATCTCCAGACTTTGAGCCGAGCCGCATCTGTAACAAACCGGGAGTTTAAGTCAGAAGTCCGGGTATCATTATCGCCAACGCAGCGTGGTGCACGGGCATCGAATCGAAAGGGGATCGGGATGGGAAACTCGACTCTCGCGAACGAGAAGCTTGTGGGCACGTGGAAACTCGTGTCCGCTTCGAGCACAACATCGAATGGGGCGCGAGACGAAACCCCTTATGGTCCCGGCCCGCTGGGCTTTCTCACCTATAGCGAGGATGGCCGAATGACTGCGCTGATCAGCTATGGCGGGCGAAAGCTACTGTCTATCGGCGCTGGGATGGAAGAAGAGGCCGAGGCGTTTAAGACGTTTATCGCGTATGCCGGACGGTACACCCTCAGCGGTGACACCGTTACTCACTATGTCGAAATCTCATCGATTCAGAACTACGTAAAGAGGAATCTGGTCCGCAGTATCAAATTTCACGACGATCAGATTACATTGGTTACGCCGTCGGCGTTGGTGAATGGGAAAATCCAAACCGTAGAATTGATTTGGCAGCGTCTGCCGGTCGGTTCCTTGTAAACCCCGTCTGGGAGCAACGGGATTGAGCTTTGAGCTCTCACATCGTAACCGGAAGGCCTTTCAGCCCTCTGAATCCGAATGTAGAAGCCCACTCAGGGCGCGGGCCGGTGAGTTTCATCTCCGGAAAGCGCTGCAAGAGACTCAGAATCGCGATCTGTCCTTCCAACCGCGCGAGTTGGTTTCCAATGCAGAAATGCGGACCCGCGCCAAATGCGAGGTGTTGGTTGTTCAGCCTGTTCAGGTTTAACTGATCGGGCTCTTTAAATTGCTTAGGATCCCGGTTTGCCGCGCCAAGCATGCACAGGATCGACCATTTCTTCGGTATGCGCTGGCCGCAAACCTCGATATCTTCCTTGAGCACGCGAGCCGTGAATTGTACGGGGCTCTCATAACGCAATATTTCCTCAATGGCCGTACGAATTATTTCCGGTTTCTCTCGCAATTCCGCCGCCTCTTCCGGGTGCCGTAGAAGCGTGTAGATTCCGTTGCCAATGAGATTTCGAGTGGTTTCGTGTCCAGCGAAGAGCAGCGCGATGCACTGCGCGTATAGCTCTTCCTCGGTTAACACTTCTCCCTCTTCCTCGATGTCGATTAGAAGACTAATAAGGTCGTTCCCTTTATTGCGTCTCCGTTCCGCCACGGTCTCTCGGAAGAAATCGGTCAACGCAATCAGCGCGTCTTGCGCCGCGCGTGCCTGTTCCACGGTAGGCTTGGGATTGCCTCGAAACGCCGCGACCGCGCGCGACCAGCCGACGAATGTGTCATGCAGCGCCTGTGGGATTCCGAGCATTTCCGAAATGATGCGCACTGGCAGGGGGTTCGCAAATTCGCGCATAAGTTCGATTTCCGATCCATGCTGCAATGGCTCTAGCATCCGATCGACGATGGTCTGGACTTGCAGGCGCAGGCCTTCAATGGCCGCAGGTGAAAATCCTTTGTTGAGAAGTTTGCGCAGCCGGGTGTGCTCTGGTGGATCCATGAAAATCAGCCATAAGCTGAACATGCGCGCGAGTTCGCTGAACTCGGACTGACGGCTGAGTGGCAGCGGCAATAACATTTGCCGCGCGCGCTTTGCGGAACATCTGGGGTCCTTGGCAACCGAGGAGCAGTCGGCGTGACTGAGGATCGACCATACCGCCCATTTACCGCCGATATCCAGGTAATGCAGCGGACCTTCCGCGTGCAATCGGGCATATGTGGGATACGGATCCTGCAGAATTTGGTCCGTGAAAACAACTTTTCTGCCCGCAGGGGCGAAGTCTTGCAAATTCCACCTCATAACCAGAGCAGATTTCAGCCGGGCAAAAACTGGCGAGCTCTAGCATCGAATTTAACATGGATTTATGACCCGCTCCTGATTCAATGTCGGCCCGAGTCGAAGATATGAATCACTAGGGAAGCCGCACGCGAGGCGGCCTCAGTCGAGAATTTCGTCGGCCAACTGCCTGACGTGTTCAGCGATGGCCGGGGCAGAGGTAAGGCCCGGTGATTCGATGCCGATCAACTGCACGACGCGGGGAAACTCGGGATCGCGTTCAATGATGAAATCGGCTATTCCTTTTCCATGCGCATGCACCGAAGGCGACGAAGGCGGAATGAGCTTGGGCCGAATCCCTGAATACGCAGGAACGAAATCGGAAGGCTCGATATCAGGCAAGAGAAGTTTGGCGCTCTTGGCAAAGTCCTCCACCGGCTCGCGATCGCTTTCGTAATCGTTCTTGTCTTCGATGTAACGCGCCGTCGGGCCGACGAGAACGTTGCCCGATAATGTTTTCGTCAGGTGTGTGCCGAGGCTGAGTCCTGCCGCATGGGGCAGCGGATATACGAGGCCGCGAACCCAATCGCGTTTTGCGCGCACGAGTTCGCAGTATTCGCCTCGCACGGGGTAAATCTTGTGTCGCGCCATGCTTGAGCCGAGCATAGCCGCGACTTCGTCGGCGAACAGGCCGGCGCTATTTACCAGGCAGCGCGTCTCGATTTCTCCGGCTGCGCTCGTCACGCGGATCGCGTCGGGCAACACTTCGAGTCGCTCGACTTTTGCGTGGTTGAGAATGTGGGCGCCGTTGGAGGTGGCGAGGCGAGCATAGGTCTTGACGAAATCCTCGCTTGAGAGAATGCCTGTAGAGGGTACCTCTAGCGCACAGAAACCGTCCACGCGCGGCTCGCGGGCTCGGATTGCAGCGCGGTCAATGATATGAAGCCCTTCCACGCCGTTCGCGCGACCATTTTCCATCAACGCTGTAAGGGCGCTTTCTTCCTCCTGAGATGAGGCCACCACGATTTTCCCGATGTTGTGATGAGGAACCCCGTGCGCCTCGCAGAACTCGTACGCCAGCTGATTTCCGCGCACGCAATGCCGCGCTTTGAGAGAGCCGGGAGGATAGTAGATCCCCGAATGAATCACGCCGCTGTTGCGCGTGCTGGTGAGCATGCCAACCTTGGGCAGCGACTCGAGCACGAATACGTCGTCCCATCGGGCCGAAAGCGCATGCGCGATCGCACAGCCCACGACGCCGCCGCCGACGATGACAACGTTTGCCCGGTCGATAGTCAGACTCCCTTAGCGATGGCGGAATTCACAGGCTCGCGTGGCTTATCCGACTTCTCCAACCACAGAAACACAGGGCAAAGAATGAGCAGGGCGACGAGGAAAAAGACGAACCCTCCCTCGCGGTGAAGCCTTCCTGTCAAGAAATCCGGATCCACGTAAATGCTCAGCAACGTCAACGTCGCGATTCGTATCCCGTTCTTGATGACCGAGACAGGAAGGCTCAGAAGTACGAACAGGAGCATTTTCCATCCCGTCCGAAGATACAAATGAGCCGCGAGAAGACAAGTAATGAAAAGTGCCATGCTGGAACGAATGCTGCTGCATTCTTGAGCCACTTCAATGGTGACATGAGGCACGTAAAGAAGGAAGCCCTGCCGCGAAACGGGAGTTCCCACCGCCTGGAAAATGAGATAGGCGATTTCGGTCGAGCCTTCTTGGAGCGCATGGGTGATCCGATCCAGGATCACGTCCGGGAAGGGAACCATAAGCAGAAGAAACAGAAGCGGAAAGGCAGCTGCTCGGAACGCAACAAATCCATAACAGAGAAGAAATCCACCCGCCCACACCAGAATCACCGACAATGTTTCCAGGGAAAGGGGCCAATTCCCGTCTTGCGGAAAAGGGCCTCGAATCGCCAGCCAACAAAGAATTATCCCTCCCAAAACGAGTCCAATTCCCGAACCTGTGCTCGTCCCGGTGTTCGAAAACGTATTCTGTCTTTCCACGTAGAGCAGAAAAGCAGCGATCACAGGAATAAGGACGATGTGCGAGCTGGATGCGTTGTGCAAGGAATACGAAACCAGGGAGATCAATGTTTTGTGAAAGCCAACACTGGACGCTACGACAAATGCGATGAAGCCGGCATGCCTTCGCGCATTCGGCGTGAGCACTTCAGTCGCCCTCGTGAACATTCCTAACGTCGCCCCTGCAGTATTTTATTCGGTCTGTAGTATCTCAGAGCAAATTTAACAAACGCGTGTTGTTAGGATCGTGCGTTCATACACGAAGCAGCAGATGATGCCGTTTGTGCGTGAAGTGTTGGGCGAGCAACGGGCGGATGGGGTGTATGACTTTAGGCTAGAGGTGCGATCGCAGGCTGGCAGCCAAACTGCAGTCGTTCTACCATGGGACGAAAGTTGTAGACACAATCGACGCGCTGAAGCTTTGAAATTCCCGGAAAAGAGCGGTGTGCTCCCTTATCAATATCCTCGAGTGAATCGCCGAGAGTTAAGATAAGGGATCTGCTTGAAGAGGAGCCATTAATGATTCAAGAAGGCTGGAGTAAGACGTGGACTTTCTATAAGGGGAAATGGCACGAAGGCAACGTCCCGATTATGGGGCCTCGGACCCACGCCGCATGGCTCTGTTCGGTGGTTTTCGACGGCGCTCGGGCATTTGAGGGCGTTACGCCCGACCTTGACCTCCACTGTCAACGCGTCAATGATTCGGCCAGAAAGCTGTTCCTGAAACCAACCGTTTCGACCGACCTATGGATGGAACTCGCCCGCGATGGAATTTCCCGCTTCGATAAAGACGCCGCCCTTTATATCAGACCAATGTACTGGGCGGAGAAGGAAGGCCCATGGATCCAGGCGCATGATCCAGAGTCCACAGAGTGGTGTCTGTCGGTCTATGAGGCGCCACTCCGCCAGCCAAAAGGCTTTTCCATCACTCTCTCCCCTTATCGCAGGCCGACGCTCGAAACCATGCCCGTCGACGCCAAAGCCGGCTGTCTCTATCCAAACAATGCGCGAGCCCTTTTTGAAGCCCATGCACGGGGCTTCGACAACGCCGTTGTGTGCGACATGCTGGGCAATGTCGCCGAACTTGCAACTTCAAACATTTTCATGGCGATCGACGGCGTGGTATTTACGCCGGCGCCAAACAGCACGTTCCTAAACGGCATCACTCGCCAGAGAGTGATTAGATTGCTGCGCGAGGATGGCATCGACGTGGTCGAAAAAACGCTTACCTATCAGGATTTCGAGAAGGCGGAGGAGATTTTCTCGACAGGAAATTACTCGAAGGTGGTCCCCATCATTCGGATCGGGGAACGTTCACTCCCTCACGGGCCCCTCTATACCAGAGCCCGAAGGCTTTATTGGGAGTTCGCCCATTCGTAACGGACGGGTGCTGCTCGGGTAAGCATGTCAGGGCGTGTAGGACCAGGTGAGGATGTCCTGGGTGGCGGTCAACCCACCGGTCCCGCCCGTGAAGCCGACGTAGGCCGTGTTCCCCCCTACCGTGGCCGGAATGTTGATGTTCGTGAACGTCGTCGAGAAGGTGCCTCCGGTCGACGTGTCGGTGATCGTCATGGCCAGATTCGTTCCGTTGTAGCTCATCTGGACCTGGAAAGTATCTCCGCTGTGCAGGTTCACACCCGAACTGGACATGTCCACTGCGGGAACCATCGGGGTTGCCCCGTTCGTGTAGAGGCCCGTCGAGTCGCTGCCTTCCCCGGAGTTGCTGAACAGATCGAACTTCACCGCCACGCTCGTCGGTATCCCCGTGTAACCCAAATTTCCTCCCGCAGTTCCGAGCGCGGTCGGACCCACACCCTGAATCGTGAAGGTAAAGCCATCGGCATTCGCGCTGGTGAGCTGGAAGGTGAAGGTGTTGGTGAAGGACTGGACATTCACGGGAGTCGAGAAGAAGGCGCTGCCGGCCTCGCTTGCTCCTCCGTCGGTGAGGCGCAACCGGGTGCCATTGATCTTGGCGCTGCCGTTCAGGGTCAGGGTTGTCTCAGCCGAGAAGCCCGAGCTGAAGTTGACCGGAGGAGGGCTGGTGATGGTATAGGCGGCCGTCGCCAGCGGACTATTGGTGTAACCGCTGGCCGAGGCGATGGCCGTGACCGTCGCCGAAGAAGTCAGCGTGAACGAGCCGCCCGAGGTGATGGCCGTCCCGTGAGAACCCGGAACCGGAGTGCTGCCGTCGGTGGTGTAGGTGATCGTGGCTCCCGGTGTGGTATCGGTAATGGTCACCGCCACCGAACTCACATAGCTGCCCGCAGCCGGAGAGATTTGCGGCTTGGCTACAGTGATGGTGTAGGCCGATGTTGCCGTGTTGCTGTTCGTATCGCCGCTGAGCGAAGCGATGGCTGTGACTGTCGCCGAAGAGGTCAGCGTGAACGAACCGCCCGAGGCGATGGCCGTCCCATGGGAACCCGGAACCGGAGTACTGCCGTCGGTAGTATAGGTGATCGTAGCTCCTGCCGTGGTATCGGTAAGAATCACCGCCACCGAACCCGCATAGGTCCCCGCAGCCGGAGAGATTTGCGGCGTCGCCACCTGGGTTGGCGCGGTGATGGTGTAGGCCGCTGTCGCCGTGTTGCTGTTCGTATCGCCGCTGGCTGAGGCGATAGCCGTGACCGTAGCCGAAGAGGTCAGCGTGAACGAACCGCCCGAGGCGATGGCCGTCCCATGAGAACCCGGAACCGGAGTGCTGCCGTCGGTGGTGTAGGTGATCGTGGCTCCCGTCGTGGTATCGGTAATGGTCACCGCCACGGAATTCACGTAGCTGCCCGCAACCGGTGAGATTTGCGGCGTGGCCACCTGCGTTGGCGCAGTTCCAGGCGTGTAGGACCAGGTGAGGATGTCCTGGGTGGCGGTCAACCCACCGGTCCCGCCCGTGAAGCCGACGTAGGCCGTGTTCCCCCCTACCGTGGCCGGAATGTTGATGTTCGTGAACGTCGTCGAGAAGGTGCCTCCGGTCGACGTGTCGGTGATCGTCATGGCCAGATTCGTTCCGTTGTAGCTCATCTGGACCTGGAAAGTATCTCCGCTGTGCAGGTTCACACCCGAACTGGACATGTCCACTGCGGGAACCATCGGGGTTGCCCCGTTCGTGTAGAGGCCCGTCGAGTCGCTGCCTTCCCCGGAGTTGCTGAACAGATCGAACTTCACCGCCACGCTCGTCGGTATCCCCGTGTAACCCAAATTTCCTCCCGCAGTTCCGAGCGCGGTCGGACCCACACCCTGAATCGTGAAGGTAAAGCCATCGGCATTCGCGCTGGTGAGCTGGAAGGTGAAGGTGTTGGTGAAGGACTGGACATTCACGGGAGTCGAGAAGAAGGCGCTGCCGGCCTCGCTTGCTCCTCCGTCGGTGAGGCGCAACCGGGTGCCATTGATCTTGGCGCTGCCGTTCAGGGTCAGGGTTGTCTCAGCCGAGAAGCCCGAGCTGAAGTTGACCGGAGGAGGGCTGGTGATGGTATAGGCGGCCGTCGCCAGCGGACTATTGGTGTAACCGCTGGCCGAGGCGATGGCCGTGACCGTCGCCGAAGAAGTCAGCGTGAACGAGCCGCCCGAGGTGATGGCCGTCCCGTGAGAACCCGGAACCGGAGTGCTGCCGTCGGTGGTGTAGGTGATCGTGGCTCCCGGTGTGGTATCGGTAATGGTCACCGCCACGGAACTCACATAGCTGCCCGCAGCCGGAGAGATTTGCGGCTTGGCTACAGTGATGGTGTAGGCCGATGTTGCCGTGTTGCTGTTCGTATCGCCGCTGAGCGAAGCGATGGCTGTGACTGTCGCCGAAGAGGTCAGCGTGAACGAACCGCCCGAGGCGATGGCCGTCCCATGGGAACCCGGAACCGGAGTACTGCCGTCGGTAGTATAGGTGATCGTAGCTCCTGCCGTGGTATCGGTAAGAATCACCGCCACCGAACCCGCATAGGTCCCCGCAGCCGGAGAGATTTGCGGCGTCGCCACCTGGGTTGGCGCGGTGATGGTGTAGGCCGCTGTCGCCGTGTTGCTGTTCGTATCGCCGCTGGCTGAGGCGATAGCCGTGACCGTAGCCGAAGAGGTCAGCGTGAACGAACCGCCCGAGGCGATGGCCGTCCCATGAGAACCCGGAACCGGAGTGCTGCCGTCGGTGGTGTAGGTGATCGTGGCTCCCGTCGTGGTATCGGTAATGGTCACCGCCACGGAATTCACGTAGCTGCCCGCAACCGGTGAGATTTGCGGCGTGGCCACCTGCGTTGGCGCAGTTCCAGGCGTGTAGGACCAGGTGAGGATGTCCTGGGTGGCGGTCAACCCACCGGTCCCGCCCGTGAAGCCGACGTAGGCCGTGTTCCCCCCTACCGTGGCCGGAATGTTGATGTTCGTGAACGTCGTCGAGAAGGTGCCTCCGGTCGACGTGTCGGTGATCGTCATGGCCAGATTCGTTCCGTTGTAGCTCATCTGGACCTGGAAAGTATCTCCGCTGTGCAGGTTCACACCCGAACTGGACATGTCCACTGCGGGAACCATCGGGGTTGCCCCGTTCGTGTAGAGGCCCGTCGAGTCGCTGCCTTCCCCGGAGTTGCTGAACAGATCGAACTTCACCGCCACGCTCGTCGGTATCCCCGTGTAACCCAAATTTCCTCCCGCAGTTCCGAGCGCGGTCGGACCCACACCCTGAATCGTGAAGGTAAAGCCATCGGCATTCGCGCTGGTGAGCTGGAAGGTGAAGGTGTTGGTGAAGGACTGGACATTCACGGGAGTCGAGAAGAAGGCGCTGCCGGCCTCGCTTGCTCCTCCGTCGGTGAGGCGCAACCGGGTGCCATTGATCTTGGCGCTGCCGTTCAGGGTCAGGGTTGTCTCAGCCGAGAAGCCCGAGCTGAAGTTGATTGGAGGAGAGCTTATGGTATAGGCGGCCGTCGCCAGTGAGCTATTGGTGTCGCCGCTGGCTGAGGCGATGGCTGTGACCGTTGCCGAAGAAGTCAGCGTGAACGAGCCGCCCGAGGTGATGGCCGTCCCGTGAGAACCCGGAACCGGAGTGCTGCCGTCGGTGGTGTAGGTGATCGTGGCTCCCGGTGTGGTATCGGTAATGGTCACCGCCACCGAACTCACATAGCTGCCCGCCGCCGGAGAAATTTGCGGCGTCGCCACCTGTCCACTTGTAGTGCCAGATGTATACGACCAGCTCAGAATATCCTGGGTTGCGGTCAGCCCCCCGGTTGATCCCGTGAACCCGACGTAGGCTGTATTCCCGCCTACCGTGGCCGGAATGTTGATGTTCGTGAACGTCGTCGAGAACGTGCCTCCGGTCGTCGTATCGGTGATCGTCATGGCCAGATTCGTTCCGTTGTAGCTCATCTGGACCTGGAAAGTATCCCCGCTGTGCAGGTTCACGCCCGAACTGGACATTTCCACTGCCGGAACCGTCGGGGATGCCCCGTTCGTGTAGATACCCGTCGAATCGTTGCCTTCCCCGGCATCGCTAAAGATATCGAACTTCACCGCCACGCTTGTCGGTATCCCCAAGGCGCCACCCGGGAGCGACGCTCCGTAGCCCAGACCTCCCCCGCCAGGGCCAAGCGCATTCGCATTTGCACCTTGAATCGTGAAGGTAAAACCGTCGGCGTTCGCGTTGGTGAGCTGAAAGGTGAAGGTGTTCGTGAAGGACTGGACATTCACCGGGGTCGAGAAGAACGCGCTGCCCGCCTCGTCCACCACGCCGTTCGTCAGGCGCAATCGGTTGCCGACAATCATAGCCGTGCCGTTTAGAGTCAGCCCCGTCTCACCGGTAAAACCTCCCCCGAAACTGAAGGAGGCGGGAGGCACGCTCGAGACGACGTTATACGCCGCAGTTGCGAACAAACTATTGTTATATCCGCTGGCCGAGGCGATGGCTGTAACCGTTGCAGAGGAGGTCAGCGTGAACGAACCGCCTGCAGGAATCGTCGTCCCATTCGAGCCTGGGACAGGAGTGCTCCCGTCCGTCGTATAGGTAATCATCGCCCCGCTGGTTGTATCTGAAATTGTCACTGCTACAGAACCCACGTAGACATCCGAACTCGGCGAAATCTGCGGCGTGGCTGTCTGCAACACGACGCCGCTGAGCAAGCCATAAACATCCACTTCGCTGGAAGTGCTGATGTAGACCTTGCCGTTCGAAATTGTCGGAACCGCATATTTTGCAGCCAAGCCGGGCACGTCGCGGCTATTCGCGGCCAAGTTACTGTTCCACAACTGGCTCGATACGTTGGTCGCATCGAAGGCATAGACAGTTGCGGGGCCGGATGAGTTGAATTTAGAGGTGTCGACTGCCCAGACAATCGCCGTTCCTGACGTGGTTCCGTTGGAGGAAATCGAAGGGGTAGCTCCAGGATATCCCATCTCGGTGGAGTTGCTCGAAATACTTGAGAAGTCGGGGAGCCCGTTCGTGACAGGAATCGACTTCAGCACGTCGTTCACGCCCCAGAAATAGATATTGCTGTTCCAATAAGCCGGCACACTAAACACGCGGCCGATGGCGCCGGAAGCGGACTCCTCGATAATTTCTGGATCGCTTGTGCAGCCCGAGCAGTAGTGGGAATTGCCCGTCGTCAGCTGGTCACGATCGACAACGTAGACCTGGCCTTCCTTACCTGTCTGGATCATGATATCCGGATACGAGCCCGTCTGAGTGGGCAGCAGCAGCGTACCGCCGGAACCCAAGTCCCAATCATTTGCTTGCAGCGTCGCCTGATCGTAAGGAGTGAAGTAATCAAGTAGTGTCAAAGTCTGGTTGGTAGTCCCGAACTTCAAAAGGGTATCGCTTGTTTCAGTGGCAGGATCATTCGTGGTATCGAAATCACCGTTGCCACTGGGAATATAAATGTTTCCGCTGGAATCGGCGGCAATGCCCGCGCCAGACATCCAGAATCCGCCGTCGCCTCCATTGGGCGTGGTGACGTATAAACTCTTCTGCGTCAATGTCGGTTCGTCGTACGCAAAGAGCCAGCCGTGAAACGGGCTGTAGTCGCAGTGTGAAGCGAAACCAACATAAATCGTACTGTTCGACACACCCTTCACCAGCAGAAGCCCGAGCCTCGCCATCTGTTGTAAAGAGTTAAATTGGAGTTGGCCGCCCGTACTACCATCTCCGGTGCCTGCGACCGTTGCCGTAATTTGAGTGGGACCCGGGGATTTTTCGTCACCAGTAAGCAAATCGAGCGCGTGCAGCCGATGGAAAAAGCTCGTACCGTTGGTGGATGCCGCCTCAACGTAGATTGTGTTCGATGCCGAGTCGATCACCGGCGTGGCAGTGATGCCGATATTGGGCTGAATGTCGGTACAGCCAACCATCGTGGCGCTGTTCAGAGGATTTTCACCGGCACCCGCACCGTGCGCCGAGTCAACTAGACTCGCTTTCCAGAGCGGTGCGGAATTAGAGCCGGCAATTGAATCCGCATCGTAGGCATAGACGCTATCGGCCTCGGTCGCGACGATCAAGACGTTGTGAGTCACGCCGTTGATCTTGACTCCTGGCACATAGAGAGGCTGGGCGTAGACCTGCCCGTCGGTCGGTAGGGCGAACAGCTTACCGAACTGGTTAACATTCACGTTCGACGTGTTTAGAATCGTCTCAGTCGTGTTCTGTCCGGTCCGCATCGTGTCGTTATGCTGCGTTAGAACAGCGGTTTGCCCGGACACAGAAAGCGCAAACGCGGACCAAAGCAGCGCCGGCACAATGCCCTTGCAAATGAGAACGATACGACCCAGAAGAAGGCCGAGCCTGTGTAAGGGTGTGCGCATGTAAGTCGACTGCAAATGGTCTCTCAATGTCGGCCAGCCTTGCGTTGATTGATTCTGAAGGGGTTGCGCTCCGTTAGCGGGCACCGTGGCAGGGAGACGACCACGCTAAGGAGGGGATTTGGCACAACTGCCGCACTTTGGGCTATCAAATTTCGAAGCCCGACCCTCTCTTGCGCACAAGCCCCATGAGTTCGCGGTTGCACGGCCGTTGCCTATCTCTCCTTTATGAAATCAAAAGAGTTAACTACAGGGATCAGCTATGCAGATAGAAAATCACTGGAGTATTTGTGCAGAGCAGTTCCCATATCAGGATGCGCGTGCGCCAATCATCCTGAACCCGTAACTTGGGGCTCGAGGGCCTCAGGACGACGAGCCCTGGCTGCCGACACAACCTACGTGATCGGCATTGTCGAAATCGGACTTTACCGTGTAATCTCGGGCACCATGAAGAGGAAAGCAGCGATGTTGATTCTCGCGGCCATTCAAATGCCGTCGCTCATGTCCGTCGCTTCGCAGCATCTCTCGTCGTCGCGACAGCCGACCGAGTCGGAATGCCGTGTAGCTGGAACGAGCAAAATCACCATAGCGTGCGCATATATGGCTTCGTCGTCGACGGACGCTGACAGCAGGACTGTGCCGCGGATCATCCTGAATCGCGCTCTGATCTCGCTAACTCCATCGGAAGAGGGCCTTATGCGCATCGAGTTGACATTCACCAATGGCACCAAGGCCAGAATCTCCGGCCATCGTACGTTGTACCTTTCGATCGACGGCGAGGGGGGCGAGAATTATATCCGGAGACCATTGCCAGACGTCGATTTCACAAAGCTGAAACCCGGTAGGCCTGTAAGCTTTCAAGAGGCAATCCCCGTGGCGAAACTCAGAGCCGGTCCATACATCGTCTCGCTTTGGATCCCCTCGACCGTTGCATCGCTGAAATTCGATTCGACGCATAATTTACTTCTTAGTTCAAAAGGAGTGGCGGATCTGGCAACAGGGCTGAACCGCATCGCGAAATTCACCGTAACACCTCAGACCGAAGCGCATCTAGGGCTAACCGCTAAATGACGCCGAGAGGATTCGCCCGCCTCGCATAACCCGGGCCTTGGAAGGGCAGTTTCGCCGGCGCTCGTTGCCTTTCGGGAAGTGACGACGCTCATTTCGATGCGGTTTTTCAAACCATTTTACACGGCCGTTTGTTTCTGTAAATGCCGGGCCAGCGTCCGTGCGCTCTGATCGCTTTGGAACGAACGGACAACTTTCTCTCGGCCAGCGGAGGCCAGCCCGCGTGCTAGGCATCCATCCTTGGCCACGCGGATAAGGCCACGGCTGATGTCCTGCGGGTTCTGCGGCTGAACTAGGATTCCGTCGATGCCGTCTTCGACCAACTCGGGCACGCCTCCTGTCCTAGTCACGACCACCGGCGTTTCCATCGCCATTGCTTCCATGATCACGACCCCTAATGGCTCGTTCAGGCTCGCCAGCGCGAAAGCGTGCGCTTTCTCCAAGGCTCTCCGCACCAACTGTTCTGAAACCGCGCCAAGCAGCGCCACATGACGCCTCAAGTTCAGATTGTCGATCAGCTTCTCGAGATGCTCCCGGACCGGCTCATTGCTACCCATTGAATCGTCCGCGCCCGCTATCTCCAGGTTTGCGTCAACACCTTGGCCACGCAACAGTGCAATGGCCTGGATCAAGTCGCCGTGACCCTTACACGGGTTCAACCGTCCGCAGGAGAATATCCGAAACGGCCCATTGCCATCCCATGGGCGATACGGCACATCCCTGTGAAAGTCATCCACGTTCACGCCCATCGGCGCGACTTCGATCTCAGCCGGCGCCGATTCGCCGAGTGCCGCCCGCACCTCCGAGAGGAGCTTGCGGGTGATTACGATTCCGAACGCAGCATGACTCCATTTCACGGACTGGTTGGATCCGTAATCTTCCAGAGGCCCGTGAAGTGTCAGGCTATAAGGAATTCCGCCGACGAGGTGGGCGAATAGCGCAACATGAGCCGAGTCCGCACAGGAATGAGCGTGTAGATGCTGCCATTGTCGCCGCCGGGCTAAGGAGGCCACTCGCGCACCCACTACCGCGAGGCCCGCAAGGCGAACCTTCGATTTGAAGCCGCCGACCTTCGAGTCCGATAGAGCCCTCAGAATCCGCCGCCAGCCGGCGGGGCCGGACCGCGCGATTGCCAGAGCGCCGCTCAGCAAATCGCGCGGGGCGGGCGGTGAAAGGTACGTCGTACGCGCGATCAGCTCTTGCGACCAGGCATGGGACGACATAATTTTCTTCGGTGGCAACCGGGTTGAGATAACGTCGCATTCCACTCCCATTGCGGCTAGCGACTGCATCTCCCGCCAGAAAAACGAGTGCGTCTGACCGGGAAATTCAGGAACAAGATAGCCGACCCTTGTCATGAAACTAAGACTCTCCCTGGCTGTGAATGGAGGCGCTAATAGCGACGAGGAATTTGGCGCTCAGCAACCCGACGCGTCCTGCGGAAAAAATTCCAAGCTTGGGGCGCCTGGCGACATCTTTGCCTCTAGATCAGTCATTGGTGGGGAAGTGGGGAAGCCGAACAGGCGATAAGCCTTGCATCTTCTTTCGCTGATCATTCAAGGCTAGTCGCTTGCGACGCGTGCGGACGCACAAACCGATGAGCCGCGATTCCTCCCAAGGCACATCATGGTAACCCGACTGAAGAAACGGGCTATCCGGATTTCTGAGCCATTCATGAGGGAACAACGCAACGGTATCCTTATCAGTCATTCGTGGAGATTCCTGGATAATTCTTCCAGACAAAGCCGCAAACAGCGCTGCCGGAATATCGCGCCCTGGTCCGAGCGACAAGTGTCCCACTTGTGTGGTCCGGGGATTTAGCTCGACGAGATGGGCCTTGTCAGTTTGCGCCTCCAACATAAAGTCGAAGCCGATGATGCCAGAAAGATTGAGGCGCCTGATCATCTTTGTAACCGCGCTGTTCATGTCGGCGTTGTCAATCAGGCGCATAACGGTAGCGGGTCCGGTTGCATCCTGCTTGTTGAGCACTTCAAAGTGCAGACTCGCGAGGACGCTGCCTTCGGAGCAGACGACAGTGCTGGTTGCCTCTCGGCCCGGAACGAACGCCTGGGCGTTGACAATGTGTCGAGTGCGCAATAGTGAGGGCCAAAGCAATGTCGAGTCTCGGTCCATCAAGGCCCGTTTGAACGCCCGCGCCAAGAGCGGTGGCGCTTGCAACGATCGAAAGGCGTGTTCGGCTTCCTCAAGAGTGCGGACGATTCTCACGCCGGTGCCACCCCACGTGCCGTCACTCTTCAGCACCGCCGGAAGGCCCATCTCCTTCACCCAACTTCTAAGATCATCGACACTCGTGATGACTTCTGTCTTAGGAACGCGCACGCCTTCTTCTGCCGCGATCTTCATGAACGGGGTTCGAGCGCGCACGATGGGGAAGCTTGCAGGCGCGCCGAGCGAGCGCTCGATAAGCGCGCAAATCGCTTTGCCACTTTCTCCACGAGACAGTTCGCGATCGTAGAGTTGATGTAGATGCAGGACAGCTATGTCATCCGAGGGAACAATCGCGTCCGGTTTTGCGGCGACGAACGCGGCGGCAAACGAGTCAAGCGGCGCTAGACCGTCGTAATTATAAGTTCGGCGAACCCCACTCGTTACGCCGATCGGGTGCCGCCGCGGGCAAACTGCGTCGACAATACATCCAGCTTTTGCCAGGGCTACGCCGAGCCGAGCCGTCGGAAACCAGAGAGATGTTGTGGCAATCAGGACCGTAGGTTTCATGTGACGGGTTTGGAGTGGACTATGCATTATGGACGGACCTCAACCTTTGTCGTCAGATCGCGGCCCACGCTATGTTAGCCCCGACCCGCTGCATGCGCAAAGTCGTGAAGCCTTCTTTTCATGACTGGTTGATATGCCCGAAAGACGAGTTCACGCCTTTGGCACTGGCTCACAAGTTGCAATTGACGTACCAAGGCCTATGTTGGAAAGCAAAAACGTCTTGAGGCCCGCAATATACCGTAACTATAGAGGAAAAATGGCTTTATTCCAGATGCGAAACGCTTCCCGATCCTTTGAAAGGTGGGTGCGCCAGGCCGGCACTCGCGAAAGTGGGCAAATGTTTTCCCACCCCGTAGCTGGAAGGGATGCGGCCTTAGATGGGATCTTTCTCCGCAGAGGCGATGACCTCAAAGACCGCACGCGCACGAAGCAAGCAATTCGGATTGCTTCGCTATACTTTCATATTAGAAAAGCTAACTCTCATCGGATGCTCCGTTCCGTAGGCCCATTCGCAGGCGCCCGCGCACGCTGCGATCAGGCCGCTTGGGTTTTACTGCCCCGCCTCGGGATGGCGCTTTGTGCTCGGAGAACACTAAACTCGTAGGGCCAGATCACATGGTGTTTGACTTAATTTCTTGGATCGAACGTTTTGTGTGAAAGACTATCCAAATGTTATATCCGCTTATTCGATGATGGAACTACTCACTCCGATCTGGGAACGAGTGTTGCAGCGGTCCCCAATCGGCGCTGGAGATAATTTTTTCGACCTCGGGGGCGATCCTGCGCTAGCAAATCGCCTCTTTGCCGAAATTGCTCAGGAATGTGGACGAGAGCTCTCGGCCTTAACGATCTATGACGCACCTACCGTTGCGGCGCTAGCAGCCATTCTCGAGAGCCCAGAGCTGCCAAGATTTTCCCCAACCGCGCTCCTAAGAGCGGGCACGAAACTGCCGCCGATTTTCATGGTTCCTGGCGTCTGCAGCAACGTGATGATGTTTTCCAAACTTGTAAAGCAGCTAGAGTCAGGGCATCCAATATTCGGCGTGCAACCCCGAGGGTTGGATGGAGTGGAGGAGCCCTTCGAGCGAGTGGAAGATTTCGCCCAGTTCTATATCGATGCGATCCGCACTCTCCAGCCCCATGGACCTTATGTTCTCATCGGCTATTCGTTTGGCGGCCTTGTCGCTCTCGAGATGGCCCAGCAGCTATCGAAGAACGGGGAAACGATCGCCCTATTAGTCATGATCGACGCGTACCCTCACCGTGTACATTTGCCCTTTGAGCTGCGTGTTCGTGTTGTTACGCGCCTGGCGAGGCGCTTCGTCGCTCGAATGCTGCACCGGGTCGGGTTCCCGGCGCGACCTTCAGAATATCCCGAGGCCGACAGGCCTGATACCACCAAGCCCGGCCCGAAATTCGCCTCCATCGAAGGGCTCGCGTGCCGTAAGAACATTCAGGCATTGAAGCGCTATCAGCCCCGATACTATAAGGGTAAAATAAATTTTATCAGGGCAGCGGAGAGCGGGTCTGACTTTCCCGATGATCCGACTCGGGTTTGGGCGAGGTTGGCCGACGAATTTGTGGCGGAGACCGCACGCGGAACTCACTGGGGAATCATCACCACGCATTGCTCTAGCCTGGCCGACATAGTTTCGGCGCATATTAAAAAGTTGCCTCAATACAAATGAAACGATGCTCTCGCTGCAGGACGACGCCGGAGTTTTCACCCGCATGAATGGCGCAGAGAGTCTGCTGCGGACGTTGGTGTTAGGCGGCGTCGAAGTCTGTTTCACCAATCCCGGCACGTCGGAAATGCATATCGTCGCAGCGCTTGACCACATGCCGGGAATGCGCTGCATTCTCGGTCTATTTGAGGGCGTTGTCAGTGGAGCAGCGGACGGATATGCGCGTATGGCTGGGAAGCCGGCGAGCACCCTGCTTCACCTGGGCCCGGGGTTTGCGAATAGTCTGGCCAATCTCCACAACGCTTACCGAGCGCAAGTGCCGATCATCAACATCGTGGGCCAACATGCCACCTACCATCTGCGGCACGATTCGCCGCTCACTTCCGATATCGAAGCGATCGCTCGGCCTTATTCCAAGTGGATGCGAACATGTGGAGCTTCGTCCGAGCTGGGCCGGGACGCGGCTGAAGCGATCGCCGCGGCACGGACCGCGCCGGGCCGGATTGCCACGCTGATTGTTCCCGCCGATATCGCCTGGAGCGAAGGGGGTCTTATTGCGCAGACGCCCGAACCGCCCAAAGCATCCGCTCCTGGAACCGAGAGTGTTGACCACGCGGCAGTCATGCTTCGATCGAAGTCGCGTAGTGCCGTGTTACTCGGCGGTAACGGACTTTATGGCGAGGGCCTACAGACCGCCGGGCGCATAGCTGTGGCCACAGGCGCCAAGCTCCTCGCCCCTTATCCCTTCACGCGCATGGAACGAGGAACGGGATACGCTGCCGTGGAGCGCATTCCTTACATCTTCGAGCAGGCCGTTGAGAAGTTGAGAGAGTTTCGCCATTTAATCTTAGTGGGCGCGAAACTTCCCGTTTCGTATTTTGCCTATCCGAAGAAAGACAGCGTACCTGTTGCGGAGGGTTGCGAGGTTTATGAACTCGCGGGCGAAGGCTATGATTGTGCCAATACGCTCGAGGCGCTGGCGGCTGCGTTGTCGCTGCGCGGGCCATACGCGAAACTGGAGAGAGCGGAACGTCCCGTCTTGCCGTCGGGCAGCATCACTGACGCGGGAGTTGCCGTGGCGGTGGCAGCACTATTGCCCGAAAATGCGATCGTGGTGGACGAATCCATGACCTCGGGCAGGAGCTTGATGACGGCTACAAGTGGAGTTCCCACTCACGATTGGTTGGCCAATACGGGGGGTTCGATCGGGATCGCCATGCCGCTGGCTGTGGGCGCGGCGGTGGCATGTCCCGATCGCCGGGTGTTGTGCCTTTCCGCCGACGGCAGCGGGATGTACACGTTACAGGCTCTGTGGACAATGGCGCGCGAAGGCTTGAACATCACGACTATCATCTTCGCCAACGACGCCTATGCTGTGCTCAAGCGCGAGTTTGCCGGGCTTAACGTCGGGATCCCTGGCCCGCGCGCCGGCGCTTTGTTCGACATTGGGCGCCCGAATATCAGTTGGGTATCGCTGGCAGAGGGCATGGGCGTGCCTGGCACGAGCGCCACTTCACTGGATGAGTTGGCGAAGGCTTTGCGGCGCGGTTTCGAGAGCGAAGGGCCAACGCTGATTGAGGTGAGACTGTAGAGTGCGTTTATAGACGATGCATATTCGATGGCTTCACCGAGCAGGCGTAGCCTGGTCAGCCAATTTTGCAAGTTCTGCTCTCGCAATCTTTCCAGTCGGAGTGAGTGGTAATTCCGGGACAAGAAAAATGTTCGATGGCTGCTTGTACGGGGCAAGCTGTTCTGCTGCGTAACGCGCCAATTCAGCGGCTGTGATTGCAAAATCCAGTTTGGGTTGAACGAATGCAACGACCTCCTCACCGCCGCTTCCCTGGGTCGCGCGGCCGATGACGGCGGCCCTGGCCACCGCAGGGTGAGCATTCAGCACGGCTTCCACTTCCGCGGGGTAGACGTTGAAGCCGAAGCGAACGATCAAATCCTTGGTTCGCCCGACGATGAAGAGATTCTCGTCTTCGAGGCGAGCGAGGTCGCGCGTGTTGAACCAGCCCTCAACGTCAATGGCTTCTGCGGTTTCCTCGGGAGCTCGATAGTAACCTTTCATAACGTGCGGCCCGCGCACCCATAGTTCACCCACTTGTCCCGGAGGCGCCGGTTTGCGATCGGGCCCGACAAGCTTTACATGCGTGCCAGGGAATACGACGCCGACCGACGTGTCGCTCCGTGGTTTATCGACTCGGGCCTGGGCAATGGTGGGCGAGCATTCCGTCACGCCATAACCGTTATAAAGTGGCAAGCCAAAGAGGTTCTCCACCTTACTCTTGAGATTCGCATCCAGCGGCGCACCCGAGGCTGAAATGATTCGCAGGGCTGGAAATCTCAGTGAATTGAGATCTCTCAACCTCGCGTAATCCAGTATCTGGGCAAACATGGAGGGCACACCTAACATGATCGTGATTCGATCTTTCTCAAGCGTTGCGCGGGCCGCCATAGGATCGAATCGTGGCGACAAATAAAGAGTCGCACCACTCAACAGCGTACCCAATAGAACAACCGAAAGGCCTACAGCGTGCGTCATCGGCAGGATGCCAAAAACGCGGTCATCCGGCGTCAGCGATCTTATTTTCGCCGATACCGTCGCAACGAACAGGAGATTCCTGTGGGTCAGCATGACGCCTTTGGGAAGACCCGTCGTGCCGGACGTGTAGATCAAGGCAGCGACATTATTGGCGGGATTTCCGTCGATGGGCTCTGGCTCGACTCGTTCATTGAGCGGACCTATTCCGATGGGTCCCACAATCGTGGGTTCTTCAATCGCTGCGCCCTTCCGCCTGGCATGGTGAGTTGCATGGGGAGAAACGCTCGTCGTGTAGATCACGCGACGAGCACCGCAGTGACTCTCGATCTCGTCGATCTCGCGTGCCGATAGGCGCGCGTTTACGAGGACCGGCCACGCATCGATCTGTGCCGCGGCCATGAGAACTGCAACAAGTGACCGGCAGTTCTCGCAAACCACCATGACACGATCGCCGGGCCGCACGCCGCGATCCAGCAGCCAGGCCTTAGTGGCCGAAATTGCGGAAGACAGTTGCCCGTATGTCCACGCGCCGTCGGATTCCACCAAAGCCGGGTGATTCGGCCGACGCTCCGCCCAGGGTTTGATGATGTCGCCAATCCGAGCGGGCAGCGTACTCAAAATCTCGGGAACCTGGTCGTCAATCATGACGGTTTCTTGAGCCATGCCCTTGTTGGTAGCCGTCCGCTCGCCAAGAGCCTATGTTTTCGTGTGAAGCTTTCTCGCTACGTACGCAACCACGGTCTTCACGGAGCCGAGATTCGCGGGAACAACTTCGTCATCGTCCACGATAATTCCGAAGCGATCCTGAAGAAAATTCACCAGCTCGAGGACTCCGGTGGAATCGATCACATTACCAAGTAGGGCCACATCTTCTGGCAAGCCTTCGTCACGGCCAAAGAGGAAAGTTTCCGTGAGGAAATCTCTAACGTCGCCCTCGATATTCGTTGTTTCCATTATCGTAAAACCTTCCTTCATGAGTTTGAACTCGAAGAGCGTTCGCCTGCAACGTGCGATCCCAGACGGACGCGAGCCGGTTATCGCACGGTTCTAGGCGCACGCGCCAGAGTCGAAGAGTCCGTCCGCCGCGAGCCTACATACTGCAACCAATTGCGATACAAGCATACAGCGGCCGGACGCCAGCGAAACTTCAGTGCGTGAACGCCGGCGACTTCAGGAAATGCGGCGAGGAGTTCTTTGCGCGGATGAGTGAGGGCAGTTTCCCGGAATTCATTCAGAGATCGAGTGGATGCCGCATCAAAGTAACCCTTCGGCATGGGAGGATACGTTGCCCTTTCTCGCCTCAGAAACCTGCCAACGTCTCTCCGATATTCTTTCAGGAGAGTCCGCGTGCCATATTCTGGATGACCCTGGAAATGTACGAAGAGGCTCTCCTTTTTTTGTTTTACAAATAGGTTCACGCCTGCTTCATCAGATTTAGTTAGCACCGTATATCCAGCCGATGTCAGCTCGTGCTCGCGGAGCTCGTTCCATCGAGAATGTGGGAACGGCAGCTCGTTTCCGGCATCTTGCGTTAGTACGTGGTCGCCGACCCGCTGTTCATCAAACACGCCAAAGCGCTTGTCCTTCAGAGCGTGCCGAACGATGCCGTCGCTGTGGAGCACTGCTGCATGGGCCGCCAAGCATGACAGAACCGTCGAGGCCGTATTTCGTTCAGCCCAGTCGAGAACCTCCACCAACGCAGCCCAATACGGCTCTTCGCGCAAGTCCGGTCGGCGGGGTTCGGTCCCGGTAATGATGACGCCGTCAAATCGCTCGCCCCACAACTCGTGAACATCGGAATAGCAGCCGTTAAGATGTTTCTTCGCCTCGTCGCTCCGTGCAATCGCGGACAAAGAATAGAACTTGAGGCGGACCGGAATGTCACCTGCTGCAGCGTCCAAGAGTTCGGAGAATTGCAATTCGGTATCTTGCAAAGCTAAGTCTGGCATGTTGTTGATGAGCGCGATGTTGAGGCACTTCGCGTCATCAGGCGTTGACTTCAGGGGCTTGTTGCGATCTCCTCCCGCCCAGCTAGCGTGCATTTCGTTGCCATTGATGATTAACGGCACGGCATGCCTCCAAAACCGATTGCTGCCCTGATTTCAGCCATTTCAACGTACTGCGCTTAGCGCCTGAGCAAGGTCGGCGATGATATCGTCGATATGTTCGATGCCTACACTGAGTCGAATCATCTCGGGTGTTACACCGGCTTTCCCCTGCTCCTCGGGAGTCAGCTGACGGTGAGTGGTAGACGCCGGATGACATGCCAGCGATTTTGCATCGCCCATGTTGACCATGCGCTTGAAGAGACGCAGGGCGTCAAAACACTTTCTGCCGGCCTCAAACCCGCCCTTAACTCCGAACGTCAGCAACGAGCATCGCTTTGAGCCCAGATACTTTTGTGCCATCGGATATAGAGGACTGTCGGAGAATCCAGCATAATTCACCCATTCTACGAGAGGATGGTCGCGCAGGTACTCTGCCACTTTTTGCGCATTCTCCACATGGCGTTCAACGCGCAGCGCGAGCGTCTCGATCCCCTGCAGCAAAAGAAAGCCATTAAAGGGAGACAAAGTGGACCCGGTGTTTCGCTGCGCTACGGTCCGGCAGCGCGCTACATAAGCAGCCTCGCCATAGTGCTCCGTGTAGACAACGCCGTGATAGGCGATTTCGGGTTCGTTCAGCATGTAAAAGCGCTTCGCATGCTTCCGCCAGGGAAACTTCCCGCTGTCCACTATCATCCCGCCGATTGTGGTGCCGTGGCCTCCCATGAATTTCGTCATCGAGTGCACCACCACGTCGGCGCCATACTCAATCGGTCTCAAAAGTACCGGTGTTGCCACCGTGTTATCGACGATCAGCGGCACGCCATGCTTGTGCGCGACTTTGGCGAGTTCCTCAATATCGGCGACGTTCCCCGCCGGATTGCCAACGCTCTCGCAGAAAACTGCTCGCGTATTCTCGTCGATGAGTTTCTCGACGGCATCCGGATGATCGCTTTCAGCGAAGCGCCCTTCGATTCCCTGCTTAGGGAGAATGTGCGCGATCAACGTATAAGTTGCGCCGTAAAGCTGCGGTACGGAAACGATATTGTTGCCCATCTCCGCGATATTGATCAACGCATAGTGAATCGCAGCCATCCCCGAACTCACGCTGAGTGCGTCAACGCCGCCCTCCAGAGCCGCGACCCGCTTTTCAAGGATTGTGTTGGTGGGATTTCCGATTCGGGTATAGATGTTCCCCTGAACTTCTAAGTTGAAAAGCGCCGCACCATGTTCGGCACTGTCGAATTCGAAGGCGACCGTTTGATAGATCGGCACAGCTACGGCTTTGGTTGTAGGATCGCCGTCGTACCCTGCATGAATTGCCAAAGTTTCTAACTTCATGCGATTCTCGTCATTTTGCAGTCGTCACAGGCAACGTATCAGAGACAGCTACCTGACTTTTCACAAGAGCCTTTGTCAGGGCACGCGTGAGGTGCCGGGCCGTGAACGCCGAGCCAAACGCGAAGCGCATCAACGGCCCGAAGCTGTTAGCGGCCGCGATTCCGACAAAGTATAGGCCGGGAACGGACGATTCGAAAGTCGATGAAAGCTCGGGTGCGCTATCGACGGTCTTCAGGTGCGAGCGAATCTCATCGCTCAGGAATGTAAGGCGCTCTACGTCCACTTTGTAACCAGTCGCAGCTATGACGTGTTCAACCGAAACTTCGCTGTGGCTGCCGTCGATTTGGCGTACCCGCAGGCGTACTCTGCCGTCGTACACGTCGGCGCGCTCGATGCTGCACCCAAGTAGAGTGGGCACTCTCCCGACCACTTTCTCTTTGGAGAACCAACCACCGTTCGGGCCAAGGTGCGTTCGAACGATGAAAGAACGCATACTCTCAGGCAAGTGATGGAACAAAACTGGCGCGTCCGAGTAGATACGCGAGCGCAAGCCCGGTCCAAGTCCGGACTTTGGATGACGAATTCGCTGCCACAGAGAACGCGGCCTATCCGCAGGCGCGGCATCCTGAAATTTGAGCGCTTTTCGACGGGCAATGAGCTGAACGCCAGCCCCTGCGTCATAAAGCAATCCGGCCAAATCTGTCGCCGAAGCTCCGCCTCCGATCACAACTACGGAACGACCCCGGAAGGGCTCGAGATCATGATGTCGGAAACTGTGAGACAGGAATCTGGGCGGCAGATGCGCCAGATTGTCGGGTACACTTTCGAAGTGAGTAATCCCCACGGCGAGCACAACTCTTCGAGCCGCAAGCGTTTCGTCATTTTCCAGCCGAAGAAGGAATCCTTCCGGCAAACGATCGACGGCGACGACAAGCTTCCCTTCCAACTCTGGCACCATCCGCTCTTTGAATGCGATCCCGTAGGCCGCAAATGTGTCCAGAGACACTGGAAGGCCAAAGTCCTGATACTTGATTCCTTGCTCGCTGCAAAAATGTTGCAGGGTAAAGTGGTTGTCCGGATCAGAAAGGTTTGACGCGAAGCCGTCGGACTTCAGAAACATGCCTTTCGGCATATGTCCCAGCCAACTATCCATTGGACGGCCGAAAATGCGGAATGAGACGCCGAGACGTCTGAAGTGAGCCGCCAATGAAAGGCCGTATGGGCCCGCACCGATAATTGCGATGTCGATCATAACGATTGGAGAACTCCTGGCCCTCGAAAGGTTGGCGGCGATCACACTCGCCGCCGATGCTTGATCGTCTGGATGCTTACATATCGCCTCCTCGCAATCGCGAGGCCACTCTGGCTATTGCAAGCGTCCTAGAATCAAACGGATACAAAGGCTGCCGCGGGGCCTAGGGAATTTGCTTTCCCTGTCGCTCCGCCATCTTTCTTACTGATCTAAGGACCATCCAACGCGCGGCCCTATATGCCGCGCATTACACCGCACAGTCGCGTGCTGCCTAGGTTCCGTTATGATTCAATCGACCAAACGTCCCGCCCACCCTGAGCAAAGACGCAACCCTCGCCTTCTGTTCGCTCCGCAGGTAGGCGACGAATTCCTCGGTAACGCGTCTCTTGTCGCGACGAATCCATGACCAAAAGAATCCCGTGAGTCTCGCGACGCAGCCAATAAAGAATGGTTTCTGGAGAATACGAATCATGCATTTGAAGATCTCGAATGGAGGGTACGACCCGAAGGAATAGTCCATCCTCCCTTGGCGAAACAAATACCGCAACAAGCTGCCCGCTTCCCCAGTATGTCTCTGGTGGAAAATCTTCATAGTGGGAAATGATTCGATCTCCCAGCCTCTCATCCTGGCGGTTACTTCCGCATGCCAATCTTCTCCGCCATATTCGAGGATGGCATAGCCTCCGATGGCTTCATAACATTCGCGACGGACTAGTTGCGCGGCGTGAGTCACCGAATGGCTTCTATTTGCTTTGATATTCCTGAACTCTCCGTCCTCATACTCGAAAAATTGACCACCACAAATACCGAGCCGCGGACGCTGCTCGAACCGAGAGAGTAGTTCCTCGAAATAGGTGGGCTCAAGGCGGACATCAGCATCAACATTTCCGATGAACGCGAATGGAATATCCTCGAGCAACTTGCATCCGCTGTGCAGTGCGAGAACTTTAGAACTAAAGCTTCGGCCCGGCTGTCTTGTCAGACGTACATAGCGAATGAAATCGTGTCTTGCCGCGAAGGTCTGAATAATCGCGTCCGTCGCGTCCACAGAGTTATCGCTGACGATAACCCACCTTTTGGGCAGAACGGTTTGAGAGACCACAGACGCGATCATTGCTTCAACGTGCGCTTCTTCGTTGTGAGCGGCGGTCATCAATACGTATTCGCCGGCCGGATCCGTACGCATATGTTTGGAGCTGAAGGGCAACGAGCGATCACTCGTGTGGCTTGAAGTCTCCATCCGCTACCTCCCAGCTATATATTCGCGAAGGCCTTCTCGCCAAGGCCTGAAGACATTCAGTTGGTGGTTTTTCAGGGCTCGATTTTCGAGAACAGAATATTTTGGCCGAGCCACCTTGGCTGGAAACTCATTCGGTCCCGCAACTTGGAGATTAACCTTCGTATTCGTAAGCGAGAAAATCTCCCGAGCAAACTCGTACCAAGAGCAGCTTCCCTCGGCTGTCGCATGATAGAGGCCGTATTTGTCAGACCGGCTCAAGACAACCATCTGCTTGGCAATTTCCAATGTCGGCGTTGGCGATACCACCTCGCTGTCGACGACGCGCAATTCATCGCGCTCTTTCGCCAGTTTGAGCATCAGCTCGATAAAATTGAGGCCTCCTTTCGCGCGGCATGGGTTCTTGCCGTAGATTGCCGATGTCCGTAACACGAAGTGCTTGTCCGCCGTTGAGCGCACGAAGTATTCGCCCGACAATTTCGTATTGCCGTATGCGTTCAAAGGCCTGGGGGCGTCGGTCTCTTCGTATGGAGTGCCCTTGGCGCCATCAAACACGTAATCGGTGCTTACGTGCATCACGGTTGCGTCGATCTTCCGCGCGGCAAGCGACAAATTGTAGGCGCCGACACCATTCACGGCGAAAGCCTTCTGCGGTTCTTTTTCACAATTGTCGACGTGATGCATCGCTGCCGTGTTGATCACCACTTGCGGCTGCAACTCACCCAGACAGGCTGAGACGGATTCGAGATTCGATAGTTCGACATCCGAATGCGAAAGCGGGGCAACTTCGTCCCCGTTGCTTCGGAAAGCGTTTACGACGTCGACTCCAAGCTGGCCATTGGCTCCAATTACGGCGACTTTCATCAGTCGCGGGCGCCGGCCAAAGCGTGCACGTCGATAGTGCTCTCGAGTTTCTTGAGCGACTGGATATTCGAATACATCGGATTATCCCAATCCTGAAACTTGTTCATATTGTCGACAAGGCTTCCGACTATGGACTTCACATCGCCGGATGGATGGAAACTCAACACGTTTTTAGCCTTCTCGATGCTGACCTTATAGTTTCGAAAATCCTGAATATGCTTAATGTCGAGACTCACTTTGATTTGGAGCCGGTCTTCGACGGATGACCTCACTTGATCCGCAACCTCGCCGACGGTGTAGTTGCCCGAAGCCACATTGAAAATTCCCGAGAGCTTGTAGTTGGCCTCGATCGCCCGCGTGTAGGCCGTGGCCGCGTCGTCGATGCTTAGGATAGGCCGCCAGATCGAAGGATTATTCACGGTAACAACGTGCTCCCGAACGGCGTTCCTAAACATTGTGTTGATGATGAGGTCAAAGCGCATACGCGGGCTATAGCCGGAGACCGTCCCTTTGCGCAGGGCGATCACCGAGAAGCTATCGTCAACAAGCTGCATCGCCGCTTGCTCTCCCTGCAGCTTGGAAATTCCATACGGATAATTCGAGCTTACGGGACGAGTTTCGTCGAAAAGCTCGTTTTCCGTGTATCCGTAAACGGAACAGGATGAGGCGTAGATGTATCTCTTCACTCCCGCCTTTTTTGCCGTGTACGCCAGATAGGCAGGTGCGGCGGCGTTGAAAATGAAATTCTTGCTCGGTGAAAACTCAGCCATCGGATCATTCGACAGTCCGGCCAGGAAAATAACCTGGTCGTAGGGTTGAAGATCCTCCACTGAGAGATGAAAAATGTCCTTATTCAGAATGCCGACCTGCCGCGGCAAGTGATTTCCAAACCAAAAGAGGTCGACGACGTCCACTTTATAGCCCCGGTCAAGAAGCTTTGGAATAAGGACGTTTCCGATGTATCCCGCGCCGCCCGCGCACAAAATCTTCATGATCGTTCTCCTTGTGTTGAAACTCGGTGTTGCATCAAACTTTGAAATACTCTGATTCCGGCCTCGTGAGCCATTGCGCCAAGGTCTGGGCTCTCTTGTCTTTCTCGGAGAGCTCCGCCTCAGAATTGGGAATCGGCCACTCGACCCCGATCGCGGGGTCATTCCACAGAATGCCCGATTCGCCCTTGTTGTTGTAAAGACCTGTGCACTTGTACTGAATCTCGGCCGATTCGGACAGAACGCAAAATCCCCTCGCAAATCCCGCCGGAGCCCATACTTGTCTCCGATTTTCAGCGGAGGCTTCTACGCTCACCCATTTCCCGAGTGTCGCAGAATTCTTGCGGATGTCGACAGCGACGAGAAAGGCCTTGCCGCTGCTCACGCGCATGAGTTTTCCCATAGGTGGGTCCCATTGAAAATGCAATCCTCGCACAACGCCTCGCGCAGAGCGCGAATGATTGTCTTGAACGAAGTTGAAGGGTAAACCGTTCTTCTCGAACTGGTCCTGGCGATACGTCTCCATAAAAAAACCCCGGCTGTCTTGAAAAATGTCGGGGACCAGCACAACGACGTCCTGCAACGATCGTGATTCAATGTGTATGTCCATATTCTTCGAAAGAACCTCGTTTCCCAATTTGTGCGCTTGACTATGGTTTTTCGTCGATTCTGACTACGTGGTTCTTCTCCACGGAACTCCGGTCACTACCGGTCCAGCACGCGGATTGCCGGGCTAATATCCATTTCGGGTTCTTCTCCCGTTTCGACCAGGCGAACCGGATCGACTCGATAATTCCAATCAAACAGCGAGCGCCTCAACTGCTGGCGTTTCTTGCGCTCCTGGTTTGGTCTTACGATCTGCGCGAGTCCTTCGACTAGGAGGCGAATCGATAGCGACGCCAGGATGGACCGCCGGGCGCTGCGCACTCCACTCACGCCTTCATACTTATAGAAATAGAGATAGCGGGTAACGGAACTGTCGATTGCAAATCCAATCGGTGGGAATTTCTTTTGCGTCGACTGCCCGCCCAAATGCGTGATGCTCACATGAGGCGTGTAAATGATCGGATATCCCGCTTGCCAAATCCGACGGCAAAGATCCTGGTCTTCGTAATAGTAAAAAAACTGTTCATCGAATCCGTCCAGGCGTCTGAGCAACTCGCCGCGCACGAGCAGAAAGCAGCCGACCACCCATTCCACCGTACGCTCCGTATCACCCTCCCACCCTACATATTCGCCGGGATGAAACCAGTGCAAAAAGCGTGCCAGCGGACGTAATCCAAGGGCCAAGCACCACTCAGACCGGCCCGTGAAATTGGGGCGAACGGACATCTGATACGTGCCGTCAGCATTCAGCACGCGGCACCCGAACCCGCCTGCCTTCGGGTGCTCATTCGCGAAATCGATCAGCTTGTCTAACGTTCCTTCATGAATGATCGTGTCCGGGTTCAGGATGAGAACGTACTCACCCCGGCTGGCACGGATCGCAACGTTGTTTCCCTTTGCAAATCGGAGATTTCTGCCGTTTTCCATCAAGATGACTTGCGGGAAGTTCTTGCGGATGAACTCTATCGATCCGTCGGTAGACCCGTTATCCGAGACAATGACCTCGAGTTCGGTTCGGTGCGTTCCGGCATAGATGGACGCAAGGCAATCCGAGATGACCTTCAGGTCGTTCCAGCAAAGTATGATAATGGATAGTGTCATGACGTTCCTGTCAGCGAAGGATCACCGGTATTTCCGGGTTGACCGGTGTGTTTTGGGCTGGCAGTTGAAAATGCGTCACTCCAAAAAATCGACGAAAGCCGACCATTTACAGCGAATTCGACTGAACTCGCTGACAATTCAAATGCTGCGCTCTATTGTCTATCAGTCTATAGCCAACAAAAAAGCAAAATCGAGCATGGAGGTTGCAAGAAACGCCGCCTTACGTTTGGGCCGCGGCACGACCGAGGTAAGGCGCCGAAAAGGATGACCGCCCCTTGGAGAAGCCGATCAGCCTCGGCAAGGCTTCTTCCCCTGCTCGTGGAGCATCTATTCGACTCACGCGGTCGTCCCCGCCATGGCGACCGCGGTTTCTAGTAGCTTCCGGATCTCGCCCATCGGCAAATGCAGATTGGACTGGATATTGACGGCGATATGCTGCAGCCGCAGCCTTTCCGCCAGACGCCGGGCGCTCGAACGATCCCAGGAGCTCAAGCACAGTTCCTCGTTAGTGAATATATGGCGCGAGTCTTGCGCGCCAAGCACCTCTTGGACGAACACCCCATACAAAATAAACTCCGAAAGCTCGCGTTGGCGTGTACTGATCGAGAACCAATCCCCAGCTCCGATGGAAGCGATTCGCTCGCGCATCTCCAAACACACATCACGCCGCCAAGAGACGACGTGGCCGATGAAGTCGGCGCCAAAATAGTCTCGGGTCGGAACTCCCAAGAGCTTCGCCGCGGTTCGGTGCCACGGCTTATGAGTGTCGAGATCTCCCATACCTGGTTCGCGCAATAACCGAACGCGCCCGTCTTGAACGATTCTGTCCGGGGTCAGAGGTCGAATGAAAAACACATCGGTATCGAGGAAGAGAAAGACGTCCGCGTCTGTGATCTCGGGTGCGCTCAGTTTAATCGCCTGCTGCATAATCCAGCCGCGCACAAGGCGGTGCCAATCGGTCAGCCATATTTGCTGTCCCCGCACAAAAAAGGGAAGCAAACGGATTCGGTGGGATAGCAGATCCTCGGCGGCAATCACGGAACACCGGCTGCTTTTCAGGTGCCGGAATAGGCGCTCCTCGCGCTGGCTAACAATGATGTAGTGATGGATATCCGCCGGACAGTGGCGATCGACGCTCTCCGCCGATAGCTCCAGCAGCGGAAGGTCTCTGGAAAAAGTGGGAGTGATGATCGCCAGCTTCATATTTGCCTCGGCCCGATTTGTGCCGCCTCGGGCAACCGAAATTGCACTGGAAATAACTGCGCAACATCACAGCGTTTCAATGGCTTTACCGGGAGTAACGACCGATCCAAGGATTTACTTGGCAAACATAATCGCGAGTCTGAGATTCGAGGCCTATTTAAGCGTTTTCACTTTTTGATACCCGATTTTGTCCTCTACTCCGGATTGCCGGGTTCGCATTGATCTGGACGGAAGGGCGCGACTGAACGTAACGCTGGCCGTTTCGGTTGCGCCCGCCCTGTACTCAACCGCCGGCTCTCTTGCCGAGATGGTAGTCGAAATCATGGCTAGCAGTGCATACCACACTACGATCATTTGGTCCCAGTAACCGATACCGAAGAAAGCAACAGCATGCGCGAACAATGCCGCACCCATCGCCCACATGAACAGTTCTTGGTGTTTGTCTCCTTCGGCGGCCCGGCGAGCCCTTCCTATATATTTGAAGGCAAACACAAGTACGGCTATGAAGCTGATCAAGGCGATCAAGCCCGACTGGTCGGCCGTGGAGACATATTGGTTAGAGAGGTCCCACATGTCCCAGCCCCATTTGCCGTAATCCTTCGTGCCTATGAACGCCCAGTCCCAGAAGTGCCGAATGCACTCGTCCACCAGCCTAAAGCGATGATCGCCGGAAGAGTCCCCCCGAATGCTCATCCGGTTGATCAGGGCCCAAACTGGCCCGTGCATAACGAGATGCAGGGAAACAATCATGCCAGCTATGCCCCATCGGATAATCCGCATCTGTCTCCGCAGCGGCCACAGGCTAAGGGCCAGGAATCCCGCCAGTAGAGCCATCGTCGGAGTGCTGGATCCCGATGTGACTACGATTACAATCGCCGCGATGATTCCGACAATGGCAGATGGCCTGTATTTCTTGTCCTTCCACCATAAGCCAACGAACAGGGGTATCGATGTTGCGCCGAACATCCCCGCTAGTATCGGATGTGCGAACGTGCCTGCGGCCCGCAATCCGTTGCCTCGTAGCATCTCTGTTGTCAGCCCAGAGATCTGTGCTCCTCCGAGTAGATCATAGACCGGATTTCGGCCAGTCAATTGTTCGCAAATCATCACCCCAGCAACCAGAACCGTGACCCAGACGTAAACTCGCAGTGACCGGATCACGTCGTCTTCGTCCCGGATTAGGAAACGCAATAGGAAATAGAGGCCGACCAGCAGGTAGACTTGCGACCCCTGAAAGACAACCTCTCCCCACGCTTGCCATAGTATTAGTCCGGCAATGGCCGTGGATGCCGTAAGTACGATCATGGCCACGTCGAGCCGGTTGAAACCCCCGCTTACAACACTCTCTTTCTCCTTAATCTTTGCCCAGAACATCCGAACCATCCCGAAAAGCCCCAGTATCTTGAGCATCGGGAAATGAAGACCGCCGACGACGATGATCTGATTGGTCGGAATTAAGAGCGCGGCCAGGAAAAACGGCACCATTGCTTTCTTGCGGGGCAGAGTCAACAACAATATGCCCGCAATGAGCACGAAGGCCAGCGCGATAGGGCTGAAGACGCTCTCGGATACGCCGCCGCCGAAGCCGCCGAAGGGAATGGTCGAGAGCTGTCCGCCCGAGTTCACGAATGTCCCCCGATTGCAATCGAGCGCGAGATGCCCGCCTCGCGGCGATTACAATGCACGTCCGAAATGAATTCCACTAGCACTCGATATTCAGTGGAAGAAGCTGCCATTGTTCCGCGAGATCTTTGCTTTGGCCAAAACCGGGCCCTAATCGTCCTCGCCACGCTCAACCTTCGAGAATTCCAGGCCCTTTGAGGCAGCACCGATGCGGCCAATCACCCACTGACCCTTTTCCGGATCAAATTGTTTTATCACCCGGGCGGGGTTGCCAGCGACTACAGAATAAGGCGGTATGCTTCTGGTTACGACGCAATTCGCGCCGATGACTGAATGCTTTCCTATGACGAGCTCTCCGTGGTTGCAGATGATGGCCGCGCCGAAACCGAGCCAACATCCCTCTTCGATTCTGACAGTTCCGCCTTGTGTTAGGCCTTGATTCACAATGGCGATGTCGATGTCGTCAAACGCATGGTTGTGGTCCGTAACGAGCACCGATGGACCGAAGAGATTGTTGCGCTCGATATGGATCCTGTTTAGAGCCAATATCGTGACGCGTTGACCCAGCATGCAGCCGTCGTCGATTAAAATTACCGGTTCAGCGTGATCGGGAAAAACGACCACGTCCACGCGAACATTCCGCTCGAACAACACGTCGTCGCCGATTCTTATATGCCCGGCGATAGACCGTCTTAGATCGCATGAGGGATGGGCCGAAAACTGGCGCCCTACCGATATAAATGGGTACGTCCACGCCAGCCATAGACTATGGAGCTTCTTAATCAGGCGGCGACCCTGCCAGAGAGGGCCCTCGGAATATATTCGGCCTCGTTTTCTACTCGACTTCCCCATGGCTAATTTATGAACCTCAAATTAGTAGCGCGCAACAATAGGTTTACGCACAAGCATCACGCCGGCAAAGGCATAGGCTACGAGACAAGCGAATACGCCCAACGCAATTGTCAAAAGAGGGCCCGTCATCATTGCGATCGGCCGCGCGGCGATTAAAACGACTACGACGGTTGCTGATGTCATCGCACCTCGTCCAAAAATCTTTCCGTAGTCGGAGATCTTGATTCCCGTTATGTGGCGCACATAGTCAAGCTGAAGCAAGAAGCCGGCCGTGATGGAAATGACGGCAGCCAATTGTGCTCCGACGGGACCCAGCGACTTCGATAATGGATACACCAAAGCCGCCATCCCGACGGCCATTGCGACGACGCATAGCCGATGCAGTTGCGGACGTCCCGCGGCGTAGATCACCAACGTTATCAGACCGTTTATGATGTTGATCAAAGCCGCGCATGCCGCGAGAATCAGCGGCCCGGCTGACACAGCATAAGCCCGCCCGTAGGCGAGAGTCAGCAAGGGACCGCCACAGAAGCACGCGAAAACCACGGCAGGCATACCGAGTAATACCACAACTTCCGTTGCCTGAAGAACGATGCGACGCATGCGAGCCTGATCGCCTTGCACATGAGATAACGCTGGCAGAAAGATTTGGCCCAGCAAACTTAGGATGAACTGGGCGGGAACTTGCGCTACCGAGATACCCAGCACGTAGTAACCCAACGCGGCGGGGGAGATAAGTTTGCCGAGCACGAAGACATCTGCTCGCATAAAAATGAAACTGAGTGGAGCAAGCCCGAACAAGCCTTTTGAGAACCTCAGCAAATCCCGGCCGGCTGCAAAATGCGCCCTGATCCTCGGCAGATGAGGACAGACTATGTACGACATTATGCATCGTCCACCACTCTCCGCGCAGGTGCCGATAACCAAGGCCCAAACATCCCGCATGATGAAACCCAGAATGATGGTTGTTGCGACGCCGAGGATCGCGCCACCGTGGGAAATGAGTGCCCAACGCCGGAATTTCATCTCCTTCATCGCCGCATAAGCCCCGGAGCTCATCGCTCCTTCGAGCACGATGCCTATGTTCGCAACCCGGAATAGGGGCGTAAGTTCATGATTGCCGTAAAACTTTGCAATCCACGGCGCGGCGGCAAACAAGGCCGCATATATCATCAGGGCGCGACCCATGGTGATCCACCACGCCGCGTTTACATACTCGGGTTCCGTGCCCCTCGGGTTTTGGATTAACGATTCCTTGACCCCAATTTCCGAAAGCGATGTGAGGAAGGTGGCGGAAGATAAAACGAGCGCCATCATTCCGAAGGCTGAAGGCGCCAGCAGGCGGGCCAAAATCATGTTCCGAAGAAATCGAAGACTTTGTTCTGACACGCTGCCAAAGCCCAGCCAAGCTCCGCCTCGAAAGACGCGAGCCCTCAGGCCGCTGCCCACGACGGATTCCACCGACCGCTTGATCTTGTTGTAAGCTTCGGACGCGTTCATGCTTTAGCTCGATCTAATCTTATAACGCTTGTATTTGCGGGCTGAGGGCTCACTCGTATCTGTTGCGTCACACGGTCTGGGTCAGCTGAGGTCTGCGGCTTAGCCAGGGAATCCAAATGCGCTGGAGTTGCTAAGGAGTGGGCCGGAAACGCTGCACTACGTTCCATGATTTCACTAGCCCGCAGAATCGCTCGGGAAGTAGCGTCGCGGTCGGGAATAGCTCCTTCAGTTCACGCTTTGTGAGGAGTCGGACCTCCTCCACGACCTCCCGGGCAGCTGCGGCATCGGCGCACGGACCGTGAGATCCGCACTTCCAACGCCGAATCATGGACACGCGCACATCGACGGGCAGCCACTGCCAACCCGGTACCTGGAAATGCGGTTCCAGCGGAAACCAGTAGTTGGGCGACTGGATCCAAAAGCACTTCCCGACCCTCTGAACTTCGGCCGCCATGAGTCGCTGGCGTTCGAAAGTGAACAGATGCTCAATCACAGAGTTGCTGAAAACAACGTCGAAGCTGCGGTCGCCAAACTGATCGAGGTTCGTAGCGTCGCCTGCCAGCGGCCGGATGTTCTCGTAGCGTTGTTCTTCTGCCGCGGGATTCAATGTGATGATCTCGATATCGGCGCGCCCGGCCCAACCCCGAAGCTTCCAAAATGTATTGGTGCCTCCTACGTCCAGCATGCGCATCGGTCGTGGCACTGGCGCAATCCATTCTTCAAATTGACGAAAACGCCTTGCCCGAAGTTTGTTTGCAAATGAGTTCGGGTTGTTGGCATTCGCAAGTCGGCCAACGATGGGGAGGGAAAGTTGCATGATAAGCAGGATCCTTCCGCGGCTGATTCGATTCCCGCCGCAATTACTGCGGAATGCGGCATGCCAAAGTGCTTGCCAACATCATTCGACGTACTTGGACGATTCGGGCACGACGCTTTCGGGCTCGGGCTCCTCAGCAGATTCCCCCATGGGCTGCGGACCCGAATGTTTACCGCGACCAGCTTTCCGGTCGGACACCTGTCGTACGCGCGCTATGGCCATGCGGCCAAAGATCACCACGAACTTTGGGTCTCGCAGGAGGTAACGCCGCCACAAACGGCGAGGCTCTCTCGCCAGCCGGAATATCCACTCTGCTCCGACTTTTGAGATCCAACGTGGCGCTCGTGGAACGGTGCCTGCCACGAAGTCAAGGGACGCGCCGACAGCCAGCATGACCGTTGGCCGAAGCTGATCACGTACCAAGTCGATCCAAATCTCTTGCTTCGGCGCGCCAAGTGCCACCAGCACTATATCGGGGCGCGCCGTGCGGATTCGAGCAACGATCGGTTCATGCCGCTCGGGCGGATCGTTTACGTCGATTTTGGGCGCATCCACACCGACGACCTGTAGCGTCGGAAGGGTTTCGCGTAACTTGCATCGAGCGAGTTCTGCGACCCCTGGGTTTCCGCCCAAGAAGTAGACTCGCCACCCTCGCTCGGCAGCCCGCTCCAGCACGAGAGGTACAAAATCTGAGCCGGAAACCTTTTCAGGCAGTGCCTCGCCTAGAAGACGCGCGGCCCAGATTAGTGGCATCCCGTCCGGTAGGGCTAAGCTCACCCTCGAATAGGCGGCGCGCATACGCGGGTTGTCTGCCGCCGATACGATGTGGTCAACGTTGGGAGTGAATACAGCCCCACCGTCGCCGCCTCGGACCAACTGCTCAACGATATCCAATGCCTCAGCCTCGCTAACAGCATCGGCACGGAGTGGCCCGAAATCGACGGACCTCATCTTTTTATCTCGGAAGCTGATCTCGTTCCCATGGCTTCTCCCTAGCGAATCCGGCGTGGCCGGTCACAGGAAGGGCAGCGACACCGCGGCACGTACGACGAAAGTTGTGAGGTTACCCTGGATTCGAGTGGGTGCCAATTGCATGCTTAGGGACAACTCCGACCTTGGCGTCGGACGTTTCCAATGTTGCTGGCGAACGCCCTCACCACCAGTGTCCGCCAGCGTTCGATCTACAGTTTGGCTAGCATCGCTGACGAGACAGAATCAAGCAGCTCAATCTTAGCGAATTTTCGCCGGCGCTGCCACCCAATCCGCCACTATTCAACGGTTGCAGTCAAATCCGTCGGTGGAGCGACGGCAGTTCCCGACCCGGATGCAGCGAACACAAACTCGGTGGCCGAATATGCCGGAAACGTATAGCTGACCGTTGCCCCGGCGCCCGTCGTGCTGTGGACGAGTGCCGAAGTGTTTGACCCGCTAAAACTGTAGACGTCAGCTGTGCCGGTCGAAGTGAATCCCGAAAGCGTCAAGGATGTCGCATAGCTGGTGGATTCTTTATTCACCACGATGACGGTCAAAGCCCCGTCGCTTGACCGCAGCGCAGCGTAGATCGAAAGATCGGGCTGATTGCTGCTCGTCGCCGTCACGGACGTGTTTCCAAATGCATCGCTCGGACCCGGCGTGGCAGCGCCATCGTAGTTGCGATACATCGCATAGGCTAAATATTCCGGATCGCCTGTGTTCACGCCATCGAACAGCGCCGCAAACTGCAAGTTCTGCTGTCCGAACGTGCCGAGCGTTTCAACCATCGCCAGAGCGTCAATCAGGGATTGCCCATGTTGGATCACGGGGAAAGAGCTGTTGTTGTAATGATTGACCTCGTACTCGGATATTCCGAATCCCTTCACGGCCGGGTAGAAGCTGCTGATGTAAGCCTGCATTCGCGGAATGAGCTCTTCATTGTTGCTCAGCCCTAAAGCAGCATTCTGCGCCGAATAGGACGCGAACCGCTGCGTGTTCGGATAAGACGAGAGAGTGGGATCCCAGAGTTCGCGAATCTCATCAAAATCATCCTGCACCGAGCTGCACGGGCCGACTCCAACGTTCGGACACCCCACAACCCAGTGCTCGTCCAGCCATCCGAGTGTTTGCTTCCCGAATGTCGCGTCTGCGGATGCGAACTGCTTCAGGTAATAAACCATTGAAGGATCGGATGTGGGTGAGTTGCTCACGACTCCGCCGAAGTCTAGGTAGTAGTCGCTTGGCCCGAAAGTAAGAGCCGCCGCATCCGCCGAGACCACCGCCTTCGCGTAGGTCTCTCCATCCGATGTAATTGTGCTGTAGCTTGCTCCCGAAGGCTGCCAGTCATGATGCGTGTTCGACCAGCCGCCCGGCTCGTTATCGAGCTGATACATGCAGATGCCGCCACCTGAGCAGGATCCCCACGTAGATTTCAGGTGTGCGATCCACGATTGCTCCTCGGCCGTGGAATTTGGTTGATAATTGTAAGTCAGTGTTGTGTCCGAAACCGACGCGCCCGCTAGGGCTCCCGTTCCGCAGCTCAAACCCGAATAGTTGAAATAGGCGCCTTCGCCGCTATATGGAGGATTAGGATAGCTGCATAGGGGGGCTCCACCCAACGCAATCCAAGGGTTGATGGGAATCGTCACGGAAACGGAAATGCTCGGCATCGCTGTTCGCAATGCACTGATGTCGTAATCGTAGGCTTTCCCAGGCGTCGGGGTTCCTGCGTTGCTGTTCACAAAATACAGGTCATTTCCCGCATTGCTTGAGTCGGCGACATAGGAGTAGTTCGACATCGCGTCGCCACCGATGCGGAAATAGGTCGTCTGCAAACTGGCCAGAAAAGGCGTTGAAAGCGTAGTGCCGGTGGATGCTCCGAAGCCATACACGTTCGGATTGATCGAATGGTGCCCTGTGGAGGCGTTCACCGAAAGTGTGGGAGTACTTTGAGCCCCCGCCGGCGTCTGCGTGGCGATTGTCAACGCCAGACCCATAAGAAGGATGCCCCCAAATTTCCTCATCGACCGGCGTGCTGTCGCTTCCCAGTTCGGCTCTTGCCCTGGCATTGTGTTCTCCTGACCTAATATGCTTCGAGCCTAGCACCTCGAAGAAACCTCGGACAACTGGCCTTAGGGTCAGGTTAGATACAGGTGGAGGGGGCACGTCCGACACGGATACAGTCTCGTCAATCTGGAACCAGATGAAAAGGGGAGGGCGGTTATGCAGAGACCCTACAGCTTAGCTAGTAGGCGTCATCCCCCAGCAGAACCGCACGGGGAGTTGCCATGAGGATTTTTAGATCAAGCCATATCGACCACTGGCGCACATAGTGCAAATCTAGGCGCACCATATCATCGAAGCGAACACGACTGCGCCCTCTCACTTGCCAAAGGCCGGTGATGCCGGGCTTGGCCTCGAGCACCCGCCGGCGGTGCCAGATATCATACTCTTGGTATTCGTAGGCCAAGGGCGGCCGCGGTCCCACAAGAGACATATCACCTTTGAGGACGTTCAGAAACTGCGGCAGTTCGTCCATGCTCGTTCGACGAATGAGGCGGCCGATCCGCGTGACTCGCGGATCGTTTGTCATCTTGTAGACCGGCCCAGTGTCGCTGTCCGTCTTTCCGTCGTGAGCGCCACTGATAACACGTCGCATAAACTCCTGATGAATTCTTAGATCATTATTCGTCTTCATGGAGCGAAACTTCAGGCACGTGAATTTCTTTCCAAACTGCCCCAGACGCTCTTGCTTGAATATCACGGGCCCCTTGGACGTGAGCTTGACAATGACCGCAATCATCAGAAACACAGGAGCAAGGATAACCAAAGCCGCCAAGCTGCCGGCGACATCCATTGTTCGTTTCAATATCCGCGAAACTCTTTTTGAGTCTTCTTGATGGAAGAGGTCCGGGTAGAAAGTGGGATTCGCTGGGTTGCGTCGGCCAGAATCGCCTGAGTCATCGCCGAAAACATGCATCGTCAGGTGCACGTGCGAAAGATCCGCAGGCGTTAAATGCAAAACCAGCGCCTCTCTGACTTTGTCCGCAAGTCTATTCGCGGTTGTCTCTCCATCCAGTGTTTCGATCTCGGTGAAAATGATTCCCAGGACGAGATCCTTCTTGTACCATCCGGCGGGATCGGTTTCTCGCCGTGCCATATTGACGGCCTTGACCACTCCCCTGAGAATCTGAGCCTTGCGGTCGGCCTTGATGGCGTCCTCGGCGTCGAGAAGGAGCAAAAGCAGTTTCTTGCCTGAGCGCTCCGCACGCTTTCTATCCAGGCAGAGCATTCCAAGGAAAATCTCCTCGGCTAGAATCTTCTGCATCATGTCCGAGGGATTGAGGATGGGTCGGGCGACAACATGCCTCGACCTGCCGTTCCCCGATGTGATGGTCCTTACCTCTGGAGTCGCCGGGTTGAGATTAGTTGCCATGGGCCTAGTTGAGCTCTCTCTTGTGAATCGCCTGCGAAGTCCAAATCGGTCAAAAAGTCGTAAAAGACTACTTAGCTGATGCGCCCCAGACCATCGAGACCCGAGGATGGCACCCTTACCGAAGACTTTGCAATCAGGCTACCGCAGTTGCAGTCCCAATAAGTGAAGCCTGCACAATCCATGGGGTGCAATTGCTCTTCCAATCCGATTCCCTCCAACGGGGGAGCCTTCGGCTCACCGATTCCTTTCTAAGATACTGATAAATATCGACATACTGAGAGACGCTCGGACGGCACTGCCCGGGCCATTGGACGGTTAGGCCCACGATTCTATGAAAACATGTGCCAGGATTGTGAAATCTCATTCCCAAGCCTCCCAACCGCAATTGATAAGTAAGTCTTATGGGATCAATAATTTAACATGGCCGGAAGCCGAGAATATTCGAAAAGAAAGGAAAGAACCAAGGTGGCACCCAATCGTCGAGCAACCTAGTAATCGGGGAAGTCCAGACGCCTCCGATGGCAGCCGTGGAATGTCATTTGTCTCTCTGCGCCCCCTTTGCCATTCCTGACGTCGCCAAGCGGAGAATCCCTAGCCGATATGCTTGTATAAGATCGTGCCTAGCATAGAAAGAATCCTGGTCGGGGCCGTAGCAAATATCCGTTTCGCCGCCCGCGCTCTCCAGGTCGTGGCAACGGGATCAAAGATGTGCAGGCCGCTCCCTCCGGGAATGACCCTCAGATACGTTAAGTTTGATTCCGCAGCACCCCACCTGCTCTTGAAAGTAATCAAGCCGGTTTGATCGAAGTCGGATCGTCCGAGGTCGAAGGTTCGCAGACCGCAATTCTTAGCGTCCACTATCGAGTTCCAGTAGAGCAGATGCATGCCCCCCAGATTATTGAAGCGAATATCGGAACCGCCGTATTTGTAAACCAGGGTGTCCTTGTGACGGATTGTGAGCATCCCCGCCACGGGCCGACCATCTTTGGACGCGATCCGAATCTTGAGGGCCTCACCAAAGCCTTCCATCAGGTGCTGAAACCATTTGCGAGGCTGGGGTGGAACCCTATGGCGTTGCCTCGTAATAGCCAACAGTTGGTAGAAAATATCGAAGATCGAAGCCGTCGAGCCTTCTTGGTATGTCAGGCCCTCGCGTTGCGCTCGCTTTACTTTTCGCTGAATCGAGCTCTTGTGAAGATTCGCGAAAAGAGTATCAAGGTCAGGCCGGAGGTCCAGTCGATGGAGGGTATATGCCGCGACTGGATGGATCAGTGGGTTCTCCATCGCTGGCGAATCGATGGGGCGCATTTCTATGTACCGCCAGCGTTGCTTCCGAGCTTCCTCCGCCAGAGACGTGGCGAGAAACAGCAGTTCCTTGTCGTCCCGCACTAACGGTACACAGTAGTCCGAGAACGGCAGTGAAACAAGCCGACGTCCGGTCAGCCAGCTATCGATCCGGCAGAACGGGATTCCGTTCTCCAAGGGCTTTCCCGGTTCCGTTGTGGTATAGACCACCGGCTCGTAGCCGTAGGTGCTGCGGAGCGCTTCGAGCCACGCGGATGAGTGGAAGATGGACCCGCCCGGGTGCCACTTCAGCAGGTCTTCCCATCGAGGATCCTTGAGAGGATCAAGCTGATGAAGCTCTGCAGAAGTGCTGCGGATTCGGGGGTTTGCGACCGGTACCTGGCATATGATGTCGGGCATGAATCAGAAGTGTTATCTCCCCGGCGACCGAGTGAGCGTTCTTTCCGTCTCCCGTGCACCGAAGTATCCAACTAGGGCGCCACTCCGACTATACTGCCAGCTGCAGCGGGCGAAGTTGCTCGTCGGCCTTCTCTAGTCGTGCGCCAGACGATGCCCGCAGGGACGTTACCGACGACAGGTCAATCTCTACCGCCACGGAGCGGTGGAGCAGGCCAATCGAAAGCACGAGCCGTCGATCTCCCTTAAAGTCCAATAGAAGGCCTTCACACCCACGCAGGGGACCAGCTTCGATCCGCACCCGATCGCCTACTGCCAGAAAGGGCCACGGTTGCCGCGGGAATCCCGACGCGACTAAAGCCTGGATTGCCTGGATTTCAGACTCCTCGATTGCGGCCGGTAAGCGGTTATAGCCAACCACTTGAATAACCCCCGGTGTCGTGAGAATGGGAAGCCGGTCCTGAGCGTCGAATCGGCAGAACAGGTAACCGGGAAAGAGCGGGCTTTCCGCTTCCTTGATTCGGTCTGACCAGCGCGTCCTGCGCGTGTATTGAGGCAAGAGGAACTCGTAGCCTTTACCCGCTAAGAGGCTTGCCACGCCAGACTCGTGTCGAGTGCGGACTTGCAGTGCAAACCAAGAGAATCGCTGAACGCCCGTCGTCATTTTCCCTCGTCCTCTAGTCTGTACTCGCCTTCGCTCACTACCCCATTCATGCCTTGCATGAGCGGGTTCTTGGGGCTCCCAATTAGTCCGGCACCTTTCGGCCACTTGGAACATAGCCATAGCCCTGGTCGTAGTATGAGCCGTATAAATCCCTCTCGTCTGTCGCGTTGAGCACGACGCCAATGACATTTCGTCCGCTCAATTCCTGGCAGGCCCTCTGCGCCACTTCCAAGGGTGTTACCCCAGCCCTGACTACCAATAGTATGCCGTCGCAGATCTCGGCCAGAATGCTGGCGTCCGCCACGGGAAGGCATGGAGGCGAATCGAGAAACACCCAGTCGAAAACCGGCGTCAGACGATCGAGCAGCTTCTTCAAACCGCCGCTCGACAGCAATTCACTCGGGTCGGTTACCTCATTCCCGCCTGGAATGAAGCAGAGGTTTCCCTCGTGCCCCTGCTGGATGATGGACATCTCGTCTGCTTCGCCTCGCAGATAGTCGGTTAGTCCGGGTGCCGAAGGTGCGCCGAGAGGTACATGCAACCTGGCGCATCGCAGATCGGCATCAATAATCAGCGCCCGGCGGTCTGGCTGACGAACAATCGCTTGCGCAAGATTGCTCGTTACGAACGTTTTTCCCTCGGCCGGCACCGAACTCGTAATCAACACCGTACGAAGAGGCTGGCTGCTTCTCAGTTGGTAAAGACGTGATCGAAGGGTCCGAAACTGTTCCGCCCCATGCGGGCTGAGCGTTGGGTTGAGGAAAACGTTCACGTTGGGATCAGGATTCCATTGTGGATGCGCGCAGCGCGCCCGCAAATCGTCGAAGCGCAGAAAGTCGGCCGACTTCAACGCGTTGTTCGGATTCGCGGAAACCGCTAAGGCGCCGTCGGGCGACCGCGTTGAATGGTCAGCGGTCCAAGGTTCCGTGTGGAGTGCCGCCTCCGGCGCTGCGGCGATCTCAACCGGTTGGGCTGTCGACCGTTCTTGTTCTGCCTTTTTCAACGCTTCATGGATGCGACTCATAGCTTCCTTTCGCGAGATGGCACGCCCGCGTTGACTTGGCGCAGACGCCCGAGCAGTTCATCCAGGTTCTCGAGCAACGCCTGCATATTCGCGCTCTGCGCGGCCGGCGAGAACCCGTCCGAAACGATAGGCGCAATCTCATCGAGCTGAAACTCCCTTGCCACTTCCTCGACCAGGTGGGCCGGTATGGGCCGCAAACTGTCGACATATGCGTTAATCATCGAATGCTCGCAAAGCAGATTCACCACGCGAGGAATTCCTCGCGAATAAAGGTGCACTGTTTGGATGGCTTCCTTGGAGAAAATCGGTTCGCCATTCGCGCCGGCGATTCGCAGGCGTTCGGCGACATAACCGAATGTTTCCTCGACCGATAGCGGAGCGGTGCGGCAGCGCAGCGTGATCCGCTGGCGAAGCTGTCTGAGCGATGGAATTTTCAGTTTCTCTTCCAGTTCAGGTTGCCCTGTCAGTACGATTTGCAGCAGCTTCTCGGTGGATGTCTCCAGATTCGTCAATAGGCGGATCTCTTCTAGCACGTCCGGGGAAAGATTCTGCGCCTCGTCCACGATCAGGACTGCAGTCTCACCCGCGCGATAGCGCTCGAGCAGCCATTGGTTGAGCCGTAAGAGAACTTGGCTCTTTTCTCGCGATTCACACGGAATCTCGAAATCGGCCATCATGAAATCGAACAAATGGCTCACGTCTAGACGCGAGTTGAAGATGTACGCGGTGGCCACTCTCTGTCCGTGGAGCCAATCGAGAAGGCGATTGAGTAGGGTGGTTTTTCCAGTCCCCACCTCGCCGGTGAGCAGGATGAAGCCCTTGCGATTTTGTATGCCATAGGTCAGCCCCGCCAGCGCTTCCTGAATCTGATTGGTCAGGAAGAGATAGCGCGGATCTGGATTGACATTAAACGGGCTCTCTCGCAGCCCAAAGAATCGCTGGTACATGTTTTCCTAGGCCCTCGCGCCCAATCCCATGCTCGAATCAGTTGGCAGTCGCTTATTTGGTCCCCTCGTTCCCTTGCCGGAGACGGGTTCGATGCTTGGAACTACTGCGAGAACCGGCAGCCGAAGCGCAAACTCGACATCTCGCTCGGACCGAAGCGACGAATCCCGCATCTCGAGAAAAAATGCCAGTCCAAGCCCTAGTCCCAGTCCTCCCGCAAGGCCACCCGCTGCGAAAAGAGGCCGATTGGGAAAGGAAGGCTTCGTCGGCAGATTCGCTGGATCGAGAACGCTGAACTGCTCTCCTGCCTGCTCCTGTTGGAGTTGCTGCGCCATCTTGGCGTCGTTTTCCTTCTTCAGAAGATCGTCGAAGGAGTCCTGCGCCGTTTGGTAACCACGAGTCAGCTCTTTGTATTGCTCTTCGACCACAGGGCTCGATTGGATTCGATCTTCATAAAGTTTGATCTGTTCCTTGAGGCTTTCCTCTTCCTTCGACTTTTCGGCAATCACCTGGTCGTAGGAATGCACTTGTGCCCGCAGTTGCGTGATCTGAGCGGGTTCGACCATGCCCGCCCTCACTTTGGCGGGATCGGCGGTCATCTTCTCAGAACCTTCTTCCGCGATCTTCTTGCGCACCAGAGCGATGTCATTCTTGGTCTTGATAACGTCCGGGTAGTCGTCCGTGTACTTGGCTTGCAGGCTTGTCAGTTGGGTTTGGAGCGCCGCAAGTTGGTCCTCGAGTGTGTTCGGGCTGGCTCCGGTTCCGTTTTGTGACGCCTGCCAGGAACCAATCTGCTGAGTCAAAAGGGACTCCGCAAAACTCTTGTCCTGCTGCGCGCGCGCGAGAGCTTGGGTCGCAGCATCAAGTTGTGAAGTCAGGCCGGTAAGAAGATTCAAGTTCGTCTGCTCTTCGTCCGGCAAAGCGTTTAAGTAACGGCTCTTGAACGCGGCCAATTTGCTGTCTTGATCGTCGAGATTCTGTTTCGCCTGGCCCACTTGTTGGGATAGGAAGTTGGTCGTCGTCTCCGAATTCTGCTGAGATACGCGGAGATTTTCCTCGATGAACATCGAAGTAATCGCCGTGCAGACTTGCTGAGCCAGCCGGGGATCGCTCAACGTCACATTGACGAAAAATCCGGGCAGGTTGTTCACTTGTGTCTCTGCCATTGGCTGTACCGGCGTCACTTCGACTGCGTCTTGCAACCTCTCAACCAGGGCGTCCATGGAAACGCGATTGATATCGTTCGAATAGAGGCCGAACTGTCGAATGATCGGTTCCAAGCGGGTTCGGCTCAAAATCTGCTGCTTCATGCTCGCCAGTCGCTCGCTCGCATCGGTTGTGTTCACGGGCTCGACGATTTTGCTGGAGACGGTCGGCGGCTGTACCAATACCAGTGTTTGCGATTTGTACTTCGCGGGAAGAATCTTCGCTACGCCATAGGCCAGCGGAGGGCCAATGACCATGAGCGTAAGGATCAAGACCCACCGTCTTCGCAGAATCGTGATGTAATCGGCCGGTGTCAACTCGCGCCCAGTCATTCCGATATCTCCTTATTCGCCACGCTCTCGTGCTGCCGATTCTTCCCCACTAAAACAAAAGTGGCCGTTCGTGCCAACCCACCCCGATGGAGATCAGATTGCGCATCACGTTGCTGCCGCAGACGGTTCCGATACAGAAGGAGCTGTTGGCGGTCTGGTACTGCATCTGATACGAAAAAGTCAGGCCGAGCGTTCTGCCCAGCGGATGACTGAACGTCGCACCGGCAAACCAATAATCGTAAATTTGATTTACAGGCGTCGCAGACGTGATGGCCAACCCGTCGCTTCGCGAATACCCGGCCGTAATTCCGCTCGAAAAGGTTCGCGACATTTGCCGTGTCACCGAGCCCGAAACGACATCTCCAACGGAGCCCCCGAGTACTCCCGATCCCGCATTCACTCCGTGGACATAGGAAAGCCCTATTCCAGTGCGGCGCATCTGGTATTGCAGGTTCGTGTTCAGGGACCAGTAGAAATTCTCCGAAGAACCCCCGGTCGATGTTCCGCTCCCGCTCCCCCCGGACGTTGCACCGGCCGTGATGGGAACGCGAGACAACGCGATTTGTGGCCCCGCCGCGATCTGAAACGCGAGCTTTCCGGTGATCCGCCGCGCGTAAGACGCCTGAATTGTGTGATCGTCGATCGATTGATTGAAGTTGCCGTAACGAAACGCAGTGAACGTGTAGAGCACTGCGATCGTATTTTTGCGCGTCAGCAGATAGTTGTATCCGCCTCGGAAACTTGCGTCCGAAGAGTTTAGTAGGCCGCTGTCGGAATAGTGCAGCAGTGAATAACCCCCGACGAACGTCAGCGACGTACGCGGCGTTAAGTTCACATCCGCTTCCGTGGCAAATGCGTTCGCGATGTTTTGACCGATCCCCGTCAGGATTGTCTGCCCAGGCGCGCCAAACGCAGTGCCTAAGCCGACCGAGCCGCCTGTCGACGACCCGAGGTCTCCCAATCCGCCGAAACCGAAAGACGCCTGGGGCAAGTAATTCAAATTGTCCAAGAAGGAGAGTGACCACCGGCGAAATGCCAGCTTATCCACGACTCCCAGTTGTTGTATGACTCCGTCGGGTACATTCCCCTCGCTCGATATCATTCCCCCGCCCAGGTAGGTCAGCGTCAGCTGAGAGTTTCCCGAAACTCGATGAACGTCCACTCCTCCTGAGAACGAAGCCCACGTGCCCCACCCGCTCCCATTGGGACTCTCTTGAGGATTCGAATCAAATGTGCCGGTTATGTCGACGCGCGGTTGCCAATAACTATGATCATTCTCGAAACTCCCCACCGTCAGATTCTGCACTCCTGAAAGTGGCAGCGTGTCTGGAACGAGTGGCTGGGTCTCTTCATCCGAGTCGGCGCCGGCCTGGGAGGCGAGGGGTGAACGGTACGCCGGTATGGGCGTTGATGCTTGCCCCTCGTTCTGCTGATCCGGGGTTGTCTGTTCCTGATCCTGTTGCCCCTGTGTCTGCTGAGCCTCAGCGGTCATCTGCCCAGCGCTCGCCATCAAAATGAGCAGCAGGATGCCGCCTAGCGTGGCTACCGGCGATCTGTGACGTAGGATAAACATTTTCTTCCCTATGGCACCACGATCTGATCGCCGGCCATCAGCACAATGTTCTGCTCCGGGCTCTTACCCTTCACCACTTCCTTGTAGTTGAAGGGAAACTTCTCTTGTTTTCCGCCCTCGCTTCGCAATACATAGATCTTCTTCATGTTGGCGAATTGAGTGAATCCTCCCGCGCTGGAGAGAGCCTGCAGTACCGTCATGCCCGGCAGCAGCGGATAGGCGCCTGGCCGCACCATTTCCCCCAGGATGTATACGCGTTGGCTATTGATCTGGGTCACGATTACGGTTACCTGGGGATCGGTTATGAATTTCTTTAGGTCCGTCGTGATCTTTTCCGAAAGTTGTGTCGGCGTCAGTCCCGCGGCTTGAACGTCGTTCAGCAGCGGCAACGATATCTTGCCGTCGGGCCGCACCGGCACCGATCGCGTGAGTTCGGTTTCCTTCCACACGTCGATATCGAGCACGTCCTGCGGGCCGATCACGTAATTCGGATCCGCCGTGGCCGGCGCTTTCGCCTCTGCGGTTGATTGCTGCTTGGTGTCTTGCGCTCGTGCCGTTATCGCCGTCATCGATAGCGCCAGCACGGCCCACAAAGCTAGTTGTCTCGCCATGGTTCTCTGATTGGTTTTGTTAGTTTGCTTCCGCATCTTGCAATCCGATCTGCTTCAGTTTGTACAGCAAAGACTTGTAGCTGATCTGCAATTCGCGTGCGGCCCGCTTCCGGTTCCAACGCGTTCGTTCGAGTGCTCGCAAGATCAGTTCCCGCTCGGCTTCGCGCGACGCGGCTTTGGCTGCCACCTTCAGAGAATCTGTATGCGGGATGCTATTGCCGCGCCGCTTCTCCGATGGCCCTGCTGCGAGTTCGGCCACCGACAAGTCCTCATCTCCAAGGGCCACGATGTTCTTCACCACGTTCTCGAGTTGCCTGATGTTTCCGGGCCAGTTGTATTCCAGGAAAATCTGCAGCGTTCGCGGACTCAGCGTTCGCCTTGGTCGTCCGAAAAGCGTCGCGTGCTTTACCATGAAGAATTCCGTGAGCGTCGGGATATCCTTCTTGCGCTCCCGCAGCGGAGGCAGGCGCAGGCACACACCGTTAATGCGGTAAAAGAGTTCGCTCCGAAATCGCCCCGCGCCCATTTCCTCGTCCAGATTCCGGCTCGTGGTGGAAATCACTCGTGCCGTCAGCGTTTTCGGAAGCGGATGCTCGTCGCCGTCGGGAAACGAATGCAGCAGATAACGCTGGCAGGCCGCGTCCAGTTCGCTCACCTCATCGAACAGCACCGTTCCGGCGGCTCGGCTCCCGTGCCCTTCAAGCTCGGCGGCAAACTCCTCGATCTTCATCGACGCGCAAGCTACCTTCGCCATTTCCTCATCGGCGCGCAAAGACAGAAGATGAATCCTCTGGGCGAACATCTGTTTCCCGCTACCGCTCTCTCCCACCACCAGCACCGGTATGTTCGTCCGCGCGATGTCGCCGATCACGCTCTCAAGAGTCAGCATCGCCGGGCTTAGACCCCGAACGAATGCTTCGCCCTGCCCGTTCCCGCCGGCACCCGGACTGCAGATTTGTACGTCTTCGAGTCTAGATCCCATCAACCTCTCGCCTTGTCATTGCCCCGGCCGACCATCGCGTTGCCCTCTGGTGCAATACGGTGGCCACCACGCACGTCTTTGTCCCGCTCCGGGTCATCATGGAAGATACGTGTATTCAGCAACATGTAAAATGAGGCCGCTCGAAGGGCTTGGCTGGATTGATCCCGAACGCCCTGATGACCTTCCATCTAAGGGCAAAATTCTTCCACTATTACACCAAAATATTGGAAACATTATACTTAGGACCAGAAGCTTAATTCGCGTTTCCCCAACCGAAGCCGCCTTTTTAGGCATTTTATGCCATCATAAGCGGCAAAAAGAGGAAAATTAGTGCCCATTTGTCGCTCTTTGACGGGGTATCCCATTCCTTGAACACTTGCCTCTTCGGACGCTAGATTGCTTGGTTCGCCGTGTTGCATAATGCGGGAAGCGGACGCCCATTGAATTCGCGCTCTGCGAAGGGAAGCCCCACGAATGACGCGCGCACTGGCCGCGAGCTTGGACAAAAGAGCTCTGCCGGGAACCCTCTTTCTGCCGATATTTCTTGCACTCCTTGTGGCGGCCCTTGGGGGCTGCTCTCGGAATCCCCAGGTCGTCAAGCAAAAGTATCTCGATAAGGGCAAGGCCTACGCTGAGAAAGGGAAATGCGCGGAAGCCGAAATTGAGTTTCAAAACGCCATCCAGATCGATTCGCAATTCGAGCCCGCGCATTACCAGCTCGGGCTTTGTTACCTGAAAGAGGGTGTGTTCCAGCGAGCCTACCTCGAACTCGCTCGGGCAGTCCAAATCTCCCCCGGCGATTTGAAGGCGCAGATTGAACTTGCCGACCTGCTCCTCGCCGGCCGGAAGCCTGCCGATGCGCGCGATCACGCAGAACTTGTTCTCAAGAGCGATCCGCAAAACGTGCAAGCCCAAGTGGTTATTTCGGAGGCCGACGCTGCTCTCGGGGACGTCGCCAAAGCGATCGATCGAAGCTCAGAAGGCCATTCAGTTGGATGCCAACCGATCGGCGTCCTACATGAATCTCGCGGTGCTTCAGGAACGGAATAACGACTTCGTTGATGCCGAGCAAAACCTCAAGAAGGCTCTCGCGCTGGATCCGAAATCTGCGCCTGCTGCGCTTGCCGCTGGTCAACTTTATGAATCACAAAAGCGTTGGCAAGAAGCCGAGCAGCAGTTTCAGGCGGCAATTGGCCTCGAACCGGGCAACCCCGCAATGCGCGCGACTCTCGCTCGCCTTTACTTGAGTGAAGGCCGGAAGGATCTGGCCGAGCAGTCGCTGCGGGACGCCAAGAATTCGGCCGCACTCAAGGACAACCCTGCGGGCTATCGCCTGCTCGGTGACTTTTATCTGTCGCAGGGAGAGCTCGACGAGGCTTCCGCTGAATTTGCCTCGTTGTATACCGCGCATCCGACGGATCTGGTGGTTGCGAGGGGCTACGCCGGAATCCTTATTCTGCAAAACCATATCGACGACGCGGCTAAAGTCGATGATGCCATTCTGAAAAGCTTTCCAGCCGACTACGAAGCCCAAGTCCTCCACGGCCAGATCTTGACGCGTCAGGGCAAGCCGAACGACGCGATTCCTGTTCTTGAGGCTGCCGTGAAATCGGCTCCGGACAACGCCGCCGGCCATTATTACCTGGGTCTTGCCTATGCGGCGGTTTCGAACTTCGGGCAGGCTCAATACCACTGGCTGGAGGCGGCGCGGCTACGTCCGGACATGCCTGAACCGGAGCGCGCCATCGCCGCCTACGCGGCCCAATCCGGCAATGCGGCCCTCTTGCTTGATAGCAGCGAACAATTGATCAAAATCGAGCCGCGTTTTCCCGAAGGCTACCTCTACCACGCGAGTGCTGTCTATTCGAAAGGGAGATCAGGCTGGCGCGGAACAAGATTTGAAAAAGGCCATGGAAATTGCCCCTCAGAGCCCGGTTGTGTACGAGCGCATGGGCGACTTGCGTTTGACGCAAAAGCAGTTCGCCGAAGCCGCCAAACTCTATAACCAGGCCTTGAGCCTTGATCCTGCATCGAACGCCGCCCTTACAGGGCTCGTCAATATCGACCTGCTGCAGAAACAGCCGGCGCAAGCCTTGCGCCTCGTTCAGGATCAGATTGTCCGCGTTCCGGGCAATAGCGGTCTTTATTTCCTGCTCGGGGAGGTCGAGCTTCGCAATCAGGATTCGGCCAAGGCAGAGGATGCGCTCCAAAAGGCTGTCGATCTCGACAAGAATAACGTCGGCGCGTTCGCATTACTTGCCCAAGTGCAGATTGCGCGCGGATCGGTGGACCAGGCCGTCGCCAACTACCAGCACGCCATCGCTTCCAATCCCCGCGCGCTCCAGCTCTATGTGGCGGAAGCCATCCTCTTTGAAGGACGCGGCGAATGGCAAAAGGCGCAAGACCTGTATCAACAAGCTCTCAAATCCAGCCCGACTACCCCGCAGCGGCCAACAATCTGGCCTATCTGATGCTCGAACACGGCGGCAATATCAATGTCGCGCTCTCTCTCGCGCAGACGGGACGCCGTGGCTTGCCGAATTCGCCGAGCACCGCGGACACACTTGGGTGGGCTTACTACCATCAGGGCGTCTACAACGCCGCCATCGACATGCTCCAACAGGCCGCAAAGGCCGATCCGAAGAACCCCAATTATCACTATCATCTCGGCATGGCCTACCAGAAGTCGAACGACTACACCCAGGCAAAAAAACAACTCGAAGACACGCTCCAGATCAGTCCGAATTACACGCAAGCTGACGAAATCCGCAAACTCCTATCCGAACAGCCACATCAAAGTCAGAACTGACCTCGCGCCGGGTGCTCAACCTTGCTTCGAATTCCGGCGGGCGACTGCATGTTCCCTCCCACATCGCTGGAGTAAATCCTCCGAGAAGTCTATTATTCCGGGCACGAGCAGGACCCAAGGCCGCAGGACGTCCCCCAGTTCCTAACGAGGGGGCGATAGGGGGAAACGTGAGAGCCATCGACGAAAACACAATCACAGACGCAGCGCTCGACCAGATGTCTTCCACTCCGAATCCACGCCTCAGGGAAATCATGTCCTCCCTCGTGCGTCACCTCCATGCGTTCACGCGGGAGGTCGATCTCACCCCGGAGGAGTGGCTTGAAGGAATCCGGTTCCTCACCGCGGTTGGCCAGAAGTGCACGGCGCATCGCCAGGAATTCATTCTTCTGTCGGACACGCTCGGGTTGAGCTCCCTCGTCAACGCGCTGCATGATAAGCGCGGGGCCGAGCCAGCGACGAAGTCGAGCCTTCTCGGGCCTTTCTACCGCCAGGACGCCCCTATGATGGAGTTGGGCTCTTCGATCGTTTCGCAAGGCGCCGGTTCCGAGGTCGTGATTCATGGATACGTCCGGAACTCTGCCGGGCAAGCTATTCCCAACGCCTTGGTGCAGATTTGGGAGCCGGATGAAACGGGCAACTACGACCTGCAGAAACACGATCCTTCTGTGATGGACTTGCGCGGTTGTTTCCATGCCGATTCCGAAGGCCGCTACTACCTGCGCGGTGTCTGCCCGACGGGTTACATGATTCCGATGGATGGCCCGGTCGGAGACATGATCCGCGCGCAGAAACGTCACGGCTATCGCCCCGCCCATATTCACTTTGTGATCGGCGCCCCCGGGTATCGCGAGCTTGTCACCGCCCTCTATATCGCCGGGGACGATCACATCGATTCCGACACCGTCTTCGGTGTCAGCGATTCGCTCGTCACCTCGGTCGACAAGAATGATCCCTCTTCGCCGTTTCCGAATTTGCCCAGCATCCGATATGATTTCAAGCTCGCCAAGGCATCAACGAAGGATCATTCGGGTCGCGTCGGAGCAGATCCCTCGCAAATCACCGGCAAGGAGACTTCGCGGGCCGGCGCCTGATTGATTTTGGAATCCGCCGGGACTCTTCTATAATCGAGCGTTTGGAAGGTGTGAAGGGACTTCGCCGATACCGACATGTTGAAAACGATTCAGCAACGGGATAAGGATGGAAAGCGCTGGGTAAAGATCGCCATGACCATTTTCCTCGGTCTGATCTGCCTCAGCATGTTGACCTATCTCATCCCGGGATTGATGAGTGGCTCTGTTGGCGGCGCGAATCCCGATGCAGTCGCTTCGATCGATGGCCACTCCATTACCGCGGATGATTTCCAGCGTGAGTTCACACAGGCAACTCAGAGCCAATCCATCCCCGCGATGATGCGCGGCATTTACGCGCAACAGATACTCGATCAGATGATTTTCCAGCAGGCCCTCGACTATGAGGCGACTCGCCTGGGCCTCCAGGTCACTCCCGAAGAGCAGACGGAACGCCTCAAGGAAATCCTCCCGGCGGCCTGGGTTGGCGGCGTCTGGCAAAAGGATCGCTACGTCGATGAAGTCCAACAGCGGACTGGGATGTCCGTGCCCCAATTCGAAAACGCGATTCGCGACGACATGCTGCAACAGAAGTTCCGCCAGCTGATCACCGACGGCATCACCGTCAGCCCCGCCGAGGTCGCGCAGGAGTTCCGCTGGCGCAATGAAAAAGTCGCAATCGATTACGCGTTGATTAAGCCGTCGGATTTGGCCGGCACGATCCACCCGTCGGACGCCGACCTGGCAGCCTGGTTCGCGAAAAACGCCTCGCATTACCAGATCCCGGAAAAGCGTTCGGGAAGCTACGCTTTGCTCGATCTTGCGAAGCTCCGCGCGAGCACGCAGGTGAGCGACGATGCCTTGCGCGCCTATTACAACGCGAACATCAGCCAGTACAAGGTCGAAAACCGCGTCCACGTCGAGCATATCCTGTTCAAGACCGTGGGCAAGACGGACGCCGAAATCGCCGAAATCCGGAAAAAGGCGGAAGACGTCCTGAAGCAGGCGAAGCACGGCGCCAATTTCGAAGACCTCGCGAAGAAATACTCCGAGGACGACGCCACCAAGCCCAAAGGCGGCGATCTGGGCTGGATCGTCGAAGGGCAAACCGTTCCAGAGTTTCAACAGGCCGCTTTCAGCCTTCCCAAGGGCGCTATCTCGGATCTGGTGAAGACGCAGTACGGCTTCCACATCATCAAGGTCATCGATCACGAAAACGCCCACACGAAGAGCTTTGAAGAAGTCCGCGATTCGATCCTGCAGCCGATGCTCGACGAGAAGGTAAACAACGACGCGAATAACATCTCCGATCAGATGGCCGCCGCCGTCCGCCAATCCGACCGCCAACCTCTCGATGACTTGGCAAAGAAGTTCAATCTCGAGACCGGTGACATTCCTCCCATCGCTGCAACCGGGCCGGTAGGACCCCTCGGTAACGCGCCGGCCTTGGATCAGGCTCTCTTTCAGATGAACCCCGGCGAAATTAGCCAGCCGATTCAGGTCGACAAAGGCTTCGTGATCGTTACCGTGAAGAATATTCTTCCGGCGCACCAGGCCACTCTTGCCGAGGTGCACGATCGGGTTCTCGCCGACTACCAGCGCGAGAAATCAATCGATCTCGCCCAGGAGCGGGCCCAGGAACTTGCCAAGAGTACCCAAGGCGGCGAAAACTTCGATCAGGCAGCTAAAGCGCTCGGCTTAACCGTGAAAACATCCGATCCGTTCGCACGGTCCGGTTCGATTCCGGAGGTGGGCACCGGCAAGCAACTCGAGGCCGCCTTCGATATGGCCGTCGGACAGGTGAGCCCCGCCTCCAAGGTGGAGGACAACTGGGTCGTCTATCGCGTCGCCTCGCACGATGCGCCGGATCTCACCGAACTCGCAAAACAAAAAGACACCATCGAGCAGCAGCTCCTGCAAACCAAACAGAATGCTGCGTTCGAAGCCTTCCACACCGCCCTCGTTAATCGCTTGGAGAAGGAAGGGAAACTCACCATCAATACCGACGCGATGAACCGCATCGTGCACGCAAGCTAGCGATTTTATTCCGTAAGCTGCAGTAAAATATGTACTTAAGTACGGTATTGCCCGCCCCCACCAACTCAGCTAGAATTGGTCTTTCCGCAGAGCCTGCCCCGAAGCCAGCGGGGTTCTGACGCGCATGGGCGGGAGCCCTCCCGCGACCTGCAAAACGCATGGCCGCACAGAGCAGCCCTTTCCTGAGGAGAATTTCGATGCCGATGAAGAGGTCAAAATCGCGCAGGCTTCAAGTTTTGCCTGGACCACGGGGTGTCCGTCGCCAGTCTCGTCGGAGCGCACCCGGGGTTTCAGGGGGTAGCACCAAGATGAGGAGCACGATTTCTATGAAGAGCCCGGCCGGAACGAGTGACTATTTGTGCGCCATCGAGAGGAACCAGAACGGCAAGTACAACGTGCGCATCCGGGCAGTTTTCGGAGGGCAGGCCGGTTGGAGCATCACCCTCTATTTCCTCGCTTCGTCTTTCAACGCGGCGATGAAGAAGCTCGAAGAATCGCTGCAGCTCCTGCAGAAGAATGAGGAGCGCCTGCGTTTTTGGAGCATCGAGCGCAGCGACGACCCAAATGTTGCGGGCGATTTGCTGCAGGAATCCGGTCTGTGGCTCGATCGGCGCCGGGAGTTCCCGCGCAAGATGGCCGAGCTAAACGTCACACGCGGGCGAGCGGTTCCGGCCTCGATGCTCGCGTCGTTGCGGCGCACCCTTGCGGACTCCGTCGCCGACGAACGCCCGGTTCATTTCCGCGACCGGGCCGCGCTTGCCGGCGACTAATCGCGCTTCGATTACTTGCCGCGAAGAAGAACCTCGCCATGACCAACAACCACGTCGTTGAGTGAAAGTCGGTATTTGTAGGAGCCTGGATTCAGGCCGGCGCGCGGCGTTCCACTCGAGAGGCGGACGCCAGGCGGCGCCTGGAATATGTTGGAAGCGAATGGGCAGCGCTGCGGGTCGAATTCGATCTTGATGTTGCCCACGTTGGAAAACCAGGTCACCTGATCGCCCGCGTCGAGCGCCACTACCTCAGGAATCACTCCCACCATCACGATTTTTTCAGCGGCCACTCATTTTTCCTGTCTTGAGGCTTCAGGCGATTTCGCGCACGGCGGCGGCGATGTGTCTTGCCGAAATTCCAAATGCATCGACGAGTTCTTCGGGCTTGCCGGAATGCGGCATGCCGTCAACGGCAAGCAGTTTCGATTTCGACGGCGCCACACCCGCTTGCGCCAGCGCCGAAAGCACGGCCTCGCCCAGCCCACCCTCGGGCCAGTGGTCTTCCACCGTGACCAGCTTTCCGTTGGTGGCGCCGATTTCCCGGGCCAGCGCCTTGCCGTCGACCGGTTTCACGCAATAGAGGTCGATCACGCGGATCGCAGTGCCCTGTGCCTTCAATTCGTCCGCGGCCTTCAACGCTTCATGCAGCGTGATGCCCGCTCCGATCACCGTCACCTTATCCTGTGCGCTTTGGCGTACGATTTTGAATCCGGGCACCGGAAACTTTTCGTCCTTCGAATACAGAATTGTCGTTTTGGGCCGCGAGGTGCGCAAGTAATTGATTCCGGGGCGCCGCGCCATCATTTCCGTAAGGCGCTCGGCGGAGACCGCGTCGCTCGGATAGAAAACTGTCGAGCCGTGAACGGCGCGAAACATCGCGAGATCCTCCAGCGCCATCTGCGACGGGCCGTCCTCTCCGATCGAAACGCCGCAGTGCGAGCCGCACAGGTTGATATTGCTCCGGCTGATCGCCGCCATGCGCACTTGGTCGAAGGCGCGCGAAAGGAAACACGCGAACGTATCGACGAATGGAACCTTCCCGCGCGCGGCGAGGCCGACAGCGACGCTGACCATGTTCTGCTCGGCGATGTAGCCCTGAAAAAAGTGGTCGGGAAACGCATCCTGGAAGATCTCGGAGAACGTGGAGTTCTTCACATCGCCCGAAATTGCCACGATGTGCGGGTTCACCGCGCCAAGCCGCTTGAGAGCATATCCGTATGCCTCGCGCGTCGCGACGGGCTTTCCGTCCGCGTAGTCCGGCGCGGCTGGCGCCGGGAAATCCGGAGGCTCGGGCAGGGAAGTCCTGCGCGTAGGATTTTCCCGGGTCGGGCGGGACGTTGATGGTCTCGCCGATTTCCTTCAGTGCGATCGCCAGCTCGTCCTTCGAAAATGCTTTCCCGTGCCAATGCTCCTTGCCGGCGCAAAAGCTGATCGCCATGACCTTTGATGGTGCGCGCGAGAATCGCCTGCGGCTCGGCCCTTGTTGCCTTGGCGCGATCGAGGGCGGCGAGCACGGCGGCCACGTCGTGCCCGTCGATCACTTCAGCGGCGAATCCTTCCGCTTCGAATTTCTTGCGATAGACTTCCATGTCGTGCTGATACATGGTCGGCTCGCTCTGGCCGAGCGCGTTCACGTCCGCGAGCACGGTAAGGTTGTCGAGCTTGTAGTGCCCGGCGAATTCCGCCGCTTCCCAGACCTGGCCCTCGGCCATTTCGCCGTCGCCCAGCAGCACGTAGACGCGCGTCGGGCTCTTGTCCATGCGCGCGCCGATCGCGAGCCCGGCGCCGACGGAAAGTCCCTGGCCCAGCGAGCCGGTGGCCGCATCGACGCCGGGAATGCGCGGCGTGGGATGGCCTTCGAGTTCGCTCGAAAATTGCCGCAGCGTCATCACGCGCGATTCGGGAAACACGCCCGCTTCCGCCAGAGCCGCGTAGAGAACGGGAGCGGCGTGGCCCTTCGACAGCACGAAGCGGTCGGCATCATTCGAGTTGGGATTCTTGGGATCGAACTTCATGGCGTAGAAGAAAATGCCGGCCATCAGTTCAGCGGCCGACATGCAGGAAGTCGGATGTCCCGATCCGGCGGCGGTCGTGGCCATCATCGAGAGGATGCTGAGCCGGCGCGCTTTCTCCTTGATCGCATCGATCGTGGAAGCGGAGGGTCCTGCTGACGAGGTAACGCTCATCGGGATGGCTCCTTTGCGGGCGTCGGTTTCGAGAGGAGAATCTTACCCTGTTCCGAGCTGGTCCGCGAGGCGCAATCCGGCGTCTCGGGAGTCAGTGGGACAAGCAATCGGGGGCGTTTCCCTGGCGCGCTGACCGTTGTCGCTTTCGACCTCAAATTCCGAAGCTCCGACTTCTATCTCAGGCTGGCACGTTGCGGGCGAGAGCGCAAGAGAGTAGTTGTGCGGATTCTCGCCTTCCGGGAAGGCCTACGCACAGGGCCGTGTGTGTAGGCCCACGGGCGAAATGCGGTATTCTGTAATGTGGAACAAGTTGAGATAGCCGAGAAAATAGTGAAGGCGAGCCCGACAGCAGCCACGCAATGGAGCGACCCTTCTTCGGCGCGTGTCGAGCCTTGGGCCGAGAAGCCCCTTTCCCTCGCCAATTTGCTATTGGATTTGGCCAAGAACTCCTGGGCTTGGCTTCACCTGCTGAGTCTGGATGCTCCGCTGGTCGCGGTCTTGTGGCAGTTGCTTTTCGCGAAGGCCTTGCGCGTACATCTGGCGCCGGTCGTAACGCTCATCACGGCTTCGGTGATCTGGCTGATCTACGTTGCCGACCGGATTCTGGATAGCTACCAGGCGGGAGGAGGCACGGAGGAAGCGCTGCGCCATCGATTTTATCGGGCGCACCGCATGGCGTTTCTGCCGGCATTTCTTACCATTCTGCTGGTGACCGGCTGGATGGCATACGCCGATCTCGGTTTCAAGACGTGGCGCGACGGATTGCTGCTGGCGGCGATTGTGGGCGCATATTTCTTAGTCGTGCACTTATCGGGAGGCCGGGCGCAGAAGTGGTTTCCCAAGGAGATCGCAGTAGCAGTCTTGTTCGGCATCGGAACATTCATGCCCGTCGGCGTACACGTCCAACAGCTCCATTTCAGATTTCTGTTCCCCTTCCTGTTCTTTCTCCTCGTGCTGTGGATGAACACCCTAATCATCGAATACTCGGAATGGGTGACGCTGCGCCGCCGCGCCGCGGATCGCCCGCACGAATCGACAATTCTTGTGGGAACACACTTGGCGGCGTTCGGCGCGGGAGTGGGAGTCCTGGCGCTCTGCGCAATTGCGAGCGGATGGTTCCCGTTAGTCCGGCCGATTCTGCTGGGTGAAGGGCTTAGCGCGCTTGGGCTCGGGTTGCTGGGCTGGCAGTGGAGAAGAATCTCATCCTACGCTGTGAGAGTCACCGCGGATGTGCTGCTCCTGACCCCGCTGCTGTTGCTCCTCCTCGGCAGACGCTGAAGGTCGCGGGCGCGACAACTGAGGCCGGTGGAACGAGTGGCATCATCATCGATAATACGTCGACGTTCAGCGGCGCCTCCAATATCTATTACACGCCGCTCGCCAACCAGTCTTGCCCGAATTCCGGCACGACCGGTGGTTGCGCCATTCAGATTTCGCAATCCACACCTTAGAACACGCAGTCCTTCAAGCAGGCAGCCTGGTCACTTCCTTCGACAAATAAATGATTTGGCCGGTGTGATGGTAGGCGTGTGCGGCCATGCGCATGAAGGCGCTGAAGCGATCGGGGCAGTCCGGCTGCGTGGTATCGGAATAGGGCGCGACGAGATCTTCGGCGGATTGCCTTCGAATTGTCGCGGCGACCATGTCGATAGCGCGATCGAAATCGGCGAGAACTTGTTCCTTCGGGCGTTTGGACGTGTCGCTGAATTCGAGCGGGCGATCGCGAACGTAGCCGGTTGCCGCGATGCGCGCGCCGATGTAGTGATTCAGGTTCCCGGTAACGTGCAGCAGAAGGTGGCCGATGCTGTTGCCGTACTGGTAAGGGTTCGTCCAGAGTTGCTCGGTCGAAATGGGCGCCACCCACTCGTGGATACTGTCGCGAACTTCTTCGTAATAAGACGCGAGCGTGGATGTGACGCTCGATGCGAGTTCCGGCATGGCAATTTTTCTCCTTCCGTCCGGCGCCGCCGAGTATAGCAGTGGCACCGCAACCGTCGGAGGGAGGTGTGATATCCTCGCCGCTTGGAATCGATTGGGAGGTGGATCATGGCGGCACCGAAGATTTTGATTTTGACCGGGGACGCGGCGGAATCGCTCGAAGTGATGTATCCCTACCAGCGCCTGCTGGAAGAGGGTTACGACGTAAAGATTGCGGCGCCCAAGAAAAAGAAGCTGCATTTCGTGGTCCACGATTTCGAGCCAGGTTACGACACGTACACCGAAAAGCCCGGATACAGTTGGGACGCCGATCTCGCTTTCGCGGAGGTGAACCCCGCCGATTATGTCGCGATCGTGATTCCCGGCGGCAGAGCGCCCGAATACATTCGCAACGACGCGGACTGCAAGCGGATCATCCAGCATTTTTTCCAACAGGATAAGCCCGTCGCGCAGATATGCCATGCCGCGCTCGCGCTGCTGGCCGCCGGCGTGTTGAAAGGGAAGCGCACGGCAGCGTATCCGGCGCTCGAGCCGGACGTACATGCGGGCGGCGCGGAGTTCGTGAATTCAGATGCCGTGATCGACGGGCCAATGGTCTCGGCCCGCGCGTGGCCGGATCATCCCGCGTGGATGCGTGAGTTCATCAAGATTCTGCGACAAAAAGCGCCCGTCGGGCAGCAGAGCGCGTCGGCGCGATAGAAGAGAGGCGAGATCGAATGAACGTGAACGTGAATGTAGGGATGGTGACGACGGCATTCGACCTGCCGGGATATCGCGTGATGAAAAATCTCGGGCTGGTGCGCGGAATCACGGTGCGTTCGCGCAGCATTCTCGGAACGATGGGCGCATCGCTGCAGACGATTGTCGGCGGGAACATCACGCTCTTCGAAGAGATGTGCGAGAAGGCGCGGGAGCAAGCGCTCGAGTTGATGATGCAGCACGCGCTCGAGCGCGGAGCGAATGCGGTGATCGGCATGCGGTACGACGCGACCGAAGTGATGCAGGGCGTCACCGAGGTGATTGCCTACGGTACCGCGGTGCAGGTGGAGCGCGCGGCATAGCGGCGCCATTGTCGCGGGCGTGGAGGAGCGATGAAACAGGCACTGAGAATTGTCGCGGGAGCCATGCTGCTCGCGTTGATTGCGGCGGCGATCTTGACCGTGCACGGCGACGCTCCGAAAACCGAGATGATCCAAATCCCGAACGGCGCGGGGCCGTTGAGCGGATTTCTCGCGACGCCGGATAAGCCGGGCCACTATCCGGCGCTCGTCGTCGTCCACGAGTGGTGGGGGCTCACAGACTGGGTGAAGGACGAAACGCAAAAGCTTGCCGAGCAGGGATACGTCGCTCTGGCCGTCGATCTTTATCGCGGGAAAGTGACGAATGATCCCGAGGAAGCCCACGAGCTGATGCGCGGATTGCCGGAAGACCGAGCGGTCAGCGATCTGAAGGCGGCGTTCGATTACTTGAATACGCGCAAGGATGTCGAGCGTGGGCACGTCGGCTCGATCGGTTGGTGCATAGGAGGAGGATTTTCCTTGCAGCTCGCGATCCACGAGCCGCGGCTGGCGGCATGCGTCGTGAATTACGGAGCGCTTCCGACCGATCCCACGGACTTGCAACAGATCGGCGCGCCCGTGCTTGGCAATTTCGGCGCGCTGGATCGAGGCATCACGCCCGATGATGTGCAGGCATTCGAGAAAACAATGACCGGGCTCGGCAAGCGCGTCAACGTCAAGATTTACGATGGCGCGGGCCATGGGTTTGAGAATTCGACGAACTCGACCGCATATCGACCCGAGGCGGCCGCCGATGCGTGGACGCGCAGCGTTGCGTTTCTGAATAAATCGCTGAAGTAGCGCCGTTCAGCTGTTGAGGCGGCGCATGAGTTGGCGCAAGCGCGCGCCGTCTCCGGTTCCCATGCGCGTGAATTCCACACCCATTCCTTTTTTCGATTCCGCGTAGCGCACGATGCCCTCGATGCGCACTTCTCCCTCGGGCAACGCGAACAACAATTTCACGGCGGTACCAATCGGCGGCGGCGTGGTCGTAGATATGAAGACTCCGCCGATGCTGAGGTCTCGCACGCGCGAGACGGCGCTCGCTCCCGTCGTCTGCCACGACACCCAAAATCCCTTCGAAACCTCGGTTCGGGGGTTGCGGCGATTCTCGCGAGTACGGATTGACGTCATAGGACTGCGACCCACCAACTGTTCGCTAGCTGCGAATAGTATGCCGAGGGCGGACGAGCGGCAACCATTGTTCGCAAGCAGGTTGAGCAGGAAGCAAGACCCTCAAGGCCGAATCGCGTGGGCTGCACCGATACGGCGAAGCCTGTAGATGAGGTTTGGATCGGTTACGTTTCTACCCCATCCTGTTAACTGCTCGCATGGACAATCCGCGTCATAGCCCCCAACTCTCTCTGCAATAAGTGTTTAGCCACATCCAAACCTGGCCTGTTACATGCACAAACAGGGGCAGACAAAGCGCAGGCCGCCAGATCCCGGGCCTGCGAATGAGGGTGTCAGCGTGAAAGAGCGGAAAGTGAACTCAATCAGTGCGCACGACAGCGGGCGAGGCTTCTCGACCGTGGAGATGCTCATAGTGGTCGCGATCACTGTGATTGTCTCGGCGATGGCCATTCTCCAATTGCAGCCGGCCCTGGCAAACGCGCGAGCCGACGATGCGATGAAGGAAGTCATCGATCAAATGCGACAGGCTCGAGAATACTCGATCTCAAATCGTAGATACGTTCAGATCACATTTCCCGTGGTGGTGGTGGGTGGGCAGGCCCAATACCGGGTGCAGATGACGCAACTGAACGCGGCTCCGTATGGGCCCGGTGGGGCAAACGTCGTCCTATCCGCCGTGCCGATCCAGTCTCCGTTGACGTTTTACCTTAATCCCGCCCTGCCGGACACGCCCGACGCCTACGGGGATAAAAGCGCAATCGAGTTCGAGGGCATAAGCAACGGGCCGGTAGCCGGAATGGCATTCCAGAGCGACGGCGAGTTCGTCGACGCCGGAACCTTCCTACCCATCAATGGAACGGTCTTCCTCGGAGTCGCGGGACAGACGCCGATGTCCCGGGCGGTAACCGTGCTGGGAACCACAGGGCGTGTGCGCGGCTGGAAAACGCCATCCGCCACAAAGGGTTGGACACAATTTTAATGGAGCCAGAAGCGATGCCTCAAGCAAAACGACAGCATTCCGAAGGTTTCACACTGGTCGAGACCATGATTGCCCTGGTGGTGCTAGCCATTGGAGTCCTGGGGCTGGCAGCCATGCTCGCCAGTTCACTGAACTTCATGCAAGGCGCACAAGCGGATTTCATTGCCCAGCAGAAAGCACAAGAAGCCGCCGAAGCGATCTTCACCGCCAAATACAACAATCCGAACAACTGGGCGCAAATCTCCAACAATACCGGATCGAATCCCAACGGGCTCTTCATGACGGGGCCTCAGCCCCTGTTGGAGCCGGGCCCGGACGGATTGGTGGGCTCGATCAACGACACGGGCTCCGCCCCGGAATACACGTTGCTTCCCGGGCCCGACGGCAAGTTGGGCACGCCTGACGACGTGAAGGTCCCGTTGGGCGATTACACACGCACGATCGTCATCACGAACGACCCGACGGACACCAACCTGCGAGTGATCGCGATAACGATCAATTACAAGGTCGGGGCCTTCAATCGCTCGTACGTCCTGAACACGGATATTTCGGCATTCAATTAGAACGACGCGAGGAGCACGGAATGAAGCGGGACAACGGATTCTCACTGATTGAATTGCTGGTTTCTCTTGTGATCCTTGTGATTGTGGTCGCGGCCGTCACGAGCGCACTGATACAAGCGCAACAGGTCTCCGACGGCGTGGCGCTTCAGGCCAACACGCAGGAAAACCTGCGCGCCGGAATGCACTTCCTAGTCCGGGACTTGACGCAAGCCGGCGAAGGAATTCCGCAAGCGGGCATCAGCATTCCCGTCACCGCCGGAGGAGCCTCTCTCATCACTCGCCCGGGCATCACCGGCACGTTCCCGACGACTTACACGGTGCTCCCTCAAGTGACTCCCGGCTGGGAGATCGGACAGCTCGCGCTCACCGTGAATCCCCAGACGGGGGCGGTTCTGAGCGGCGGCTTGCAAACCGATGTGATCAATGTGCTCTATGCCGACAACACGGTTGTATCGAGTGCTGCCTGTGTCCTGGGCCCTGCCAGCGCCTGCGCGCTGAGCGGCCTTCCCGTCACTCAAGCACTGCCGGCAACGCCGGTCTGCAAGGGAGTGATCGCCGCCTCGGGCCTGACGGTGACGATGGATCCTACCTGCTTCACGATGCCTGGAGGGCCGGTACCCATTGCGGCGGGCAACCTGATCATGTTCCAGAACAGTAATGGAACAGCCCTCGAATACGTCACAGCCGTCGCGGGCAACGTGATCACTTTTGCCGCCGGCGATCCTGCGGGTTTGAACCAGACTGGACGGCCAGGTGGCACCGTCACCCAGCTGAACGTAGCAGCCACGCCCACCACCGTCACTCGCGTGTGGATGGTGAGCTACTACATCAATTCCACCAATGCGCTGGATCCGCAGTTGATCCGGCAAGTGAATTATCCGAATTTTCCGTCGGCCGCCAACGCCTACAATCCGCCGCAACAGGTTGCGGACTGCATCGAAAACCTATCGTTCAGTTACGACGTGATTACAAATACTCCCGGAATTTATGGCGCGGTGGGGCCGGGAGACGCTGCGCAGCCACTCACGCCGGATACGCCTTTTAACATCCGGGCTGTGAATGTGACGCTCGCCGGTCGATCGGAGCACCCATTCCATTCGTCCGCAACGCCCACATATCTTCGCAATAACCTCAGCACCCAGGTGAGCATACGAGGCTTGGCATTCGTGAACCAGTTCCCGACATCGGCTACGGAATGAGGAACTGCGATTTCTTCGAGAATTTCACAAGGAGAACCGCTGTGAGAACCAAACGCGAAAACGGAGTGGCCCTGATCACCGCCCTGCTGGTACTGATTTTGGTTTCGGCGATGGTGGTGGGCATGTCCTGGATGGTCATGACGGACCAGCGCCTCGGCGGCAACAACAAGACCCGCGAGACCGCCTTCTACGGCGCCGAAGCGGGCATGGAGCGGATGACGGCCGAGATGGGCAACACCTTCGCGACGCAAGGATCCCTCACTGCGGCGAATATCGCGACCATCGAAGGGGATCCACCGGTGATTCCCGGCATCTCGTATGTAAACTCCTTGGGACTGTCGACCTACCAGGTCATTTGCAATGGCGGGGTCTGCCCATCGGCGTCGCAAAACGCAACAATTCTGCCGCCCAGCCCGTACGCGGGAATGAACGGGCTCATCACTCCGTTCACGCTGAGCGTCTCGGCGCTCACCGATTCGGGTTCCGAGGTGAAGCTCGAGCGCTCCGTTCAAGTGGTGGCTATTCCGGTTTTCCAGTTCGGGATTTTCTCCCAGACCGATCTTGCTTTCTTCGCCGGTCCGCCATTTGATTTCGGCGGCCGCGTTCACACCAACGGAAACCTCTGGCTGGCCGCCAATTCCGGCCCGCTCTATATGCGAGACAAGGTGACCGTCTCGGGACAAGTGATCCGCACCAATCTGGAGAATGGCGTCGCGGTCAACAGCGGATCCTACGGCGGCACGGTCACGATTGCGGATCCGGCCGAGTTGCCGACTACCACGGCTTATCCTCCGTCGCCCAGTTACACGAATACTCAGTGGCGGGCGCTGGGCTTGGGCGAAGGCAGTGTGAGTGGCAACAGCGTGTACGGCGCCATCAGCACCACGGCGAACAACCCAACATGGTCGAACACAGTGGTCCCTGCCTACCAGGGGATGTTGCAAGACGGCGTGCAGCCCTTGAACCTCGTAGCTACCTCATTGGGTGGCCTGCAATCGCCCGTCAACCTCATCCGAAGGCCGCTCGTCGGCGAGCTAGCTGCCAATCCGGCGCAATTCGATCAGAGGCAATTCTCGCAAGCCAGCTTGCGGATTTTGATCGACGATTACCCGGCTGGCAGCACGGGACCTAACGGAGCAAATGCTTGCCATAACTCGGAGATGATGTCCCTCGACACAATCAGTGCGGGCGACCCCACCGATTTGGCCACGCTGACGACCAAACCAATTCTCTGGTGGCCCGCGACGACCACGTTCTACCCGCTGCCCACTTCCGACGCGGCTTCGGCAAGCTATACGACCTATACATCGGCGGCCGCTAAGGACGGCTACTGGCAGACCAACGGCAAACCAATCATCACAGGGTGCATCAAGATCGAGTATCAGCCCACGGCCGGACCACCGTTCGTGGATGTGACGCACGAAGTCCTGGGCCTTGGATTGGACGCCAGAAACATCGACCCGCAGACGAATATCGGCACAGCCAACCAACTTCTGTTCTTGCCGGCGACGGGCACCGTCGTTGCCGCTGAAAGCGCCACCTGTGGAGGAGCCACGGACACGAGCGAACCAAATCCCAATGCCGTCCTCCGGTTCGCAAGGTTGCGCGACAATCCTTCCACAGCCTACGCCCCGACGAAGAACGCCTGTACTTTCGCTGGGACGACATCGGTCGACTGGTGGCCGCTCGCGCTCTACGATCCGCGAGAGGCCCAATCCCGCGACAACGCTCTTGGGAACAACGCAAACGATTCCGCTTCGAATCACCCGCTGATCACCGCGGAAGGCGTGATGAACTACATCGAACTCGACGTCAACAACCTGGACCGTTGGTTCACCGGGGCCATCGGTGCAAACGGTACCAAAGCGGCCAACGTCGGCGGATATTCCGTCTATTTCTCCGACCGCCGTGGCAATCAGACCGATCCGACGGCCGGCGTTGGCGTTAAAACCGGTGCCTTCGGATTCAACGACATCGTGAATCCGGCGGATGCCAATGGCTGCCCGAACGGGATTATGGATGCGGGAGAGGACCTCGAAGGCGATGGAACGCTGAGATTGTACGGTGGACTTCCGCTCACGGCGGTCGAACAGAATGCGCTGGGAACGTCTACTCTCGGCATCTACAACCTGGAGTCAAATCTCAGTGGGACCAATCTCGTTACCGGCGCCGCACATGTCTTCGTGAAGAATCCGAATTGTGGTGCTGCGGCTGTTCAGCCGTCGCCGATTTATGTCTACCAACACAACCAGGAAGCCAGAGAGAACCCGCCGGTCTTCTTCCGCCGGGCTCTCAAACTCGAGTACGGCTCGACGCTCAACCTGGGGACTGGTTGCTACGGCGCAGCCCCCAATCCCCCGTGCGGACTGACGATCGCCGCCGAGAATCCGGTTTACATCCAAGGCGAATACAACGATGGTGGGGTCAACACCGGCACGTGGACGGGCACTAACGTGGCGGCGTCGGTGATGAGCGACGCCGTGACCTTCCTTTCCGATGGCTGGAACGACGTCAATTCGTTTATCTCTCCGTACGATCCCAACAGCCGGCCCGGCGTAACCACGTCTTACCGCCTGGGCATCATCTCAGGTAAAGGCATTCCGTTCCCGCAGCCCGCCGGCACAGCTGCGGACTACGGGACCGACGGAGGTTTGCACAACTTCCTCCGGTACATAGAAACCTGGGGAGGAACTCTCTACTATAAGGGCTCGCTCGTCAGCTTCTTCTTTAACAGAGCGGATACCGGACTCTACAAGTGCTGCACGACTGTGTACAACCCACCCACGCGCGGATACAACTTCGACGCCGAGTTCTCGCAAGGGCCGCAGTGGCTGCCGCCGAGAACGCCGACGCTGCGTTCGATCAACACGGTCGGCTTCACGCAGGAACTGCTGCCGACGCAATAGCAGCGGTCGATTCGCACGCGCAACACGCAGAGCGGCTCCCGCACCCTCCCGGGAGCCGCTTCCGTTTTATCCGCCGTGGAAATTGCGCTACGGGCCGGCCGGGAGAATGCGCGGATTGAAATTTGCATCGACGGGCGGAGTGGCACAGACAGATGTCGAGCCTGACGCACACAGATCGTCAAGCCCGATGCTGAAGTCAGCGGGCAGCGCGAGACCCACGAGCGGTTCGGCATAAATCAGATAGTTGTGGCCGATCGGCAGGCGCTCGATATCGAACGAGCCGTCGAATTGAAGCGAAGAAGTAGACGCGTCGCACGCCCAGCCTCCCAGCGTTCCGGCAATCACCGCTCCCGTGTCGCTATCAACGGCGACAACATGTGCGCCGAAGATTCCCGTGACGAACGAACCCGGCGCAGGCGCGGCGAGCGTCGCAAGCGCAAATGGATTCGCGGGAACTACGCGCCCGCTGATGCCGCCAACATTCACCGCATCGTTCGGGTCGGGATACAGCATGCGAATGCCGGTGCGGTCGTCGTCCGACAGGGGCCCGTCCGGAGCCTGTGCGGTTGGCCGGTCGCCGAGGAACTGTCCCGGCGGCGGCGCGAACGGAAACATGATGGCTCGCCAGACTGCCGAGTGGTCGAAGCCGAACCAGTGCCCGATTTCGTGGATGACCAGCGACTCGAGATCGTAGGCGCCCTGGCCCGGCGAGGTCGCCAGGGCGGCGGGTGTCGCGAAAGTCGCCTGGCCATCGTTGCGAAAAAGTGTGTCCGCGTCGAGGATCTGTCCGGCGAATAGCGCGGGCGGGCCGGAGCCGACCGAGACGCCCGGCTCATTAGCCGTGATTACGCGTGTGAACGCCAGGACTCCGCTGGTGAAGCCCATGCTCGACTGGTTGAAGCAGATGGTGTTGAGCCCGTCGACGTTGTTTTCCTGGTCGTTCGTGCACGAATCGGCGGCAGTGACGCGCGCCAGGGGAGCGATCAATCCCGGATAGGCCGTGGAGTTAAACGTCGTACCCGTGACGCCGGACCATGCGCCGAAGGAATCGGAAATTACCTGCTCGATCTCCGTGAGCTGCGCGCTCGTTCCTCCGGTCGCGGCCGTCAGAACGGTTGGCGGCGTGAGCGGCAGAGATGTGCTCCACTCGCGGTCGAGCGGCGACGACACGGAGAGATTCCACCGGTCAAGCGCGGGACATCCGCCGGATTGCGGCACCGTCGAATCCATCAGGTAAGCTTCCGCCGAGGGCGTGAAAAGCGTGCTGAAAACGAGAAGAATGGCCGTGGCGATTGCGAGTTCGCGTTTCACGGCTGTCTCCTCACTTCGCCGCGCACTGCGGCGTCCACGCGCAATCGCAACGTCGCCACCGGAAGATTCCGAATCCCGATCGTCTCGAAGCGGCGCGTGGCCGGATCGAACACCGGAAAAGAAGCGGTGTCCTGCACGGCGATTTCCTCGCCGGTGCGGGCGTCCTGGCGAATGCGGAATGTGCCCTGCTCCCAGCTCACGATGGAAAAATCGCCGCGCGGCGTCGGTTCGAGGAACAATACGACTTCCTCGCCCAGGGAGAATCGCGGAACGCCGGAAACCGTCGACGTGATGTTTCCAATGCGGCCGCCGAGCAGCCGCACGGAAATTTGCGAAGGTGCCGAGCCGTGCCATACCTCCTCGATCTCGAAAGACGTGAATGTCCAAATTTCGCCCGCGTCCCAGCCGGTCGAGTTGCCCATGCAGCGTGCAAGCACGATCGCTTGGGCCGCCTGGGTGATTTGAGCGAGGGACATCCGCATCAGCGTCGTGCCGCGCGCGGGCTGGCCTGCATCCACCGCGAGCAGCAAGATTGCCGCCACGAGGGCATGGCGGAGGATCGCGGCAAAGCGTCGTCGTAAGTTGCGCATCGAGTTCACCTCAGGGATTCGTCTCCGATTTCGTTTCATTTCACTTCGAGCATTCCCGTGGCTACTGCGCGGTCATTGTTCGGCGTGGTGATGAATAGCGTTCGCACCCCGGGGGCGGTCGCGCTCGAGAGTTGCAGGTCCAGCTCGATCATGTTCGGAAATAGGCCGGCGACGGCAGAAGCGACGATGCCGATGTCGCTGGCGTTCGGAGGCGAACTCGGCCCGCCGAACGCGTATGTGAAAGTTGGATCGAGTCCGGTGCCGTGAACGCAGATGCTGGTCGTGGCCGTGCCAGAGGAAGGACGCGTGACGGTCAGCGGCGAGCCTTGCACGCCGCAGTTGTTTCCGCCGGTCAGCAACCCGATGAAATCGACGTTGATCGGCGAGGACGCGGCGGCCGTTGTTGGTTCGACGACCACAATGTTGTTCCCTGTGGCAGCCGGTTGCCCTGAGGTGAGTGCGATGGTATCGGCGGAAACGTCGAATGGCGCCACGACGAATGGCGCAAGATTCGACAGCGCAGGCGGATTTCCCGGATTTTGGATTTGTACCGTCAGCGTGCCGGAAACCGCTACATCGGACGGATTCAATACGGTGGTGCACGCAGATGTCGTCGCGCAGGTCGTGCTTCGCGCTGCTCCGTTAATCAGGATCGTGGACGCCGCACTGCCGCTGCCCGCGACGAAATGCGTGCCTTGCACTGACAGGGGGAAGCTTTCGACCGCGCCGGCCATCGCGCTCGACGGCAGGATTACCTCGATCGTGGGACCGCTCGTGACGGCGACGTTTGCCGAAGCAGATCTCGTGGGGTCGGCCGAACTCGTCGCGACCACAGAAATCGCATTGGGAGATGGAGCGACGGCGGGAGCCGAATAGAGGCCGCTGGCGCTCGCTGACCCGCATGCCGATCCGGCGCAGCCTTCGCCGGGCACGGCGCTCTGGACGCTCCACGTCACGCTCGTGTTGCCCGTCCCCGTAACGCTCGCGAAAAACTGCCACGTACTTGTAGATCCCCCCGAAGCGGGCACGAACGCGTACGTGGGAGTAATCGCAACGCCCACGCTCCCCGACGATGCGGAAATTGTGATCGCAGACATTCCCGTTCGCGAAGGATCGGCGTGGCTGGTCGCTACAAGCGAAACAACATTCGGAGACGGCACGGCCGCGGGTGCAAGGTAATCGATACTGCCCGACGCGGGACCGGCGGGCGCGACACATGGGTTCGTCCCGGATACGCAAACCTGCCCGACGCTCGCATTGCCATTCGCGACGCCATTCACGGACCAGGTGACCGTGGTATCGGATGTATCCGCGACGCTCGGCGTGAACGATAGGCGTTGGCCGGTCGGCACCGTTGCGACCGATGGCGAGACAATCACGGAAACGCCGCTCGTGATCGTGACCACGGCGGATTCGATGGTTGCCCCGCTGCTAACCGAGCTCGCAGTGGCATGGATCGTGGCGGGATCGGTTGCGGGAAGACTCGCGGGAGCGGTGTAGGTTACCGTCTCGGCGCCTGTCACGCTGATCGTGCCGAGGCTCAAATCGCCGTTGGCAATTCCATTGACGTCCCAGGCGACGCTCGCTCCGGCGGCGAGGCAGAACGAGGCGGTGAACGATTGCGGCTGGCCGAGCGCCAGGCTTGCGGACGAAGGCGAGATCGCATTCGTCGCGGTGCAGGTGATCGTGACGTTCGCGTTGCCGGATGCCGAAGTGTCCACTGTGCTCGTAGCCGTCACTGTGACGGCCGCGGGCGAAGGAACTGCTGCGGGCGCTGTGTAGAGCGCTGTTGTCCCGCTGGTCGGCACAATTGTGCCCACGGTCGAATTTCCCCCAGGCGTGTCGTTCACGCTCCAGGTGACGTTGGTCGAAGCGCCGTTCGTTCCCGTCACGGTTGCCGTGAACACTTGCGCCCCCCCGGTTGGCACGCTGGGCGTGGCTGGCGAAACCTCAACCACAATCTTCGGCGGTGGAGGGGGCGGCGAGGACGCGGACCCTACTACTCCGGCGCAGGATGACTCGAGGATCGCGCTCGCGCAGAGGAGTACAAGGCACGCAGCCGGCACACCTTTCTGCATCGCGCGACGTGAAACGCACGTTCGGCGTGCCTGAATTCGCTCGGTCCTCTCGCGATCACTTGCCTCTCGCATATGTGTGGTGGAGGCAAGAGATGTGCCAGAGCGGAGCAGATGGAGCGAGGATCGCTTTGCGGCGCGGCCTAGCGCACATTTGTACGGCTAAGCTCTATTCTGATGGGGAGTTAGTTCAATCGTAAGCGCTGCACGCACGCATCAAACTCTTCGCTCGATTCGGGCGTGGTGCCGATTTTCTGTGCCACAACGGAACTCGGCAATGCCGGATTGGGCGCATCACCCTTTCGCGAGCGTTGCTTGCAGCGCAGCCTCAAGCCTCTCGAAGCGAAACCGATATTGCATGGCGAGCAGTCGTCCGGGGACGGCGCGCTGACTTGCCAACAGGAGCGCTTCGGCCATTTCGCCGAGAGCGAGACGCAGGGCGAAAGCAGGCACGGGGAAAATTGCCGGTCGATGAAGAACGTCCGCCAGAATGCGCGTGAATTCGGTATTACGCATTGGATTCGGCGCCACCAAGTTCCATGGTCCGCAGAATCGCGCATCGGCGATGGCCAACGTGGCGATTGCGATGGCGTCTTCCAGCGCAATCCACGGCATCCACTGCGTGCCCGTAGCGAATCGGCCGCCCAAACCCAGCCGAAAGGGCAGCAGCATCCGGGGAAGCGCGCCGCCATCCGCCGCGAGAATCAGACCAAATCGGAGTATTGCCGTGCGGATGCCGTTCATTTCAGCTCGCGCCGCTTCAGCCTCCCAATCGCGGGCCAGCAGGGAAAGAAAATCCGTGCCGGCGCTGCTCGATTCCGTCAAGATTTCGTCGCCGCGATTTCCGTAGTAGCCGGTGGCTGAGGCACACACCAATACCGCAGGTCTCGCGCGCAGATTCATCAACGAATCCACGAGCACGCGCGTGGTATCGATACGGCTGCTGCGAAGCTCCGCTTTTCGGGAGGGTGTCCAGCGGCCACCCGCAATGCTTGCGCCGCTCAGGTGCACCACGGCATCCGTGCCTTCCATCGCCGCCGTGTCCATCGTCGCCGCCATCGGATCCCACGACACGTCGCCGGGCGCCGGCGCTCCGCCTGGACGCACCAGCCGCGCAACGGTATGCCCCTCCGCACGCAGCGCGCTCGAAAGCGCTTTGCCGACAAGTCCGGAGGAACCCGAGATCACGATTTTCATTTACAGTTCAACGTACGGATCAAGGTCCAGCCCCGTCAAGTATACAAAAGGACCTGCAGCGAGAGCGTTGTCTTCGCGCACAAAATAGCGCCGAATGCGCCGGCCGCGCCACGGTGCGATAGAATCAGTGCGAGTACCGGCGTTCGAGATGAACGTTTCAAAGCCACAAAGCCGTTTCGCAGTGCTTGGTGCGGGCCTGCTCCTGCTCTCGCTCGCGATGTCGAGCCGCGCGCAAGCCCCCGACTATATTTCCGGCTTCCTTCCGTTGCATGTCGAGACGGAGCGGCAGCTCGAGAGAAAATTTCGCCTCATTCCCGATGCTGCCCACGCCGAAAGCGACCTGCGCCACCTCACCAGCCAGCCTCACTTGGCAGGCACGGAAGCGAGCCACCAGGTAGCCGAATGGCTCCGCGATCAGTATCAGAGTTTCGGTTTCGACGCCCAGATCGTCACCTACAGCGCATGGTTGCCGCAGCCACGCGAAGTGGAACTCGAACTCGTGAAGCCCATCCACCAGGCGCTGGCCACTCCCGAGGCGCCTTTCGATGGCGATCCCGACACATACGACGAGCGCGCCGTCCGCGCGTTCAATATTTATTCCCCTTCGGGAGAAGTAACCGCTCCCGTCGTCTACGCAAACTACGGCGCTCCCGATGATTACCGCACGCTGGCCTCGCTTGGCGTAAGCGTCGAAGGAAAAGTCGTCCTCGCGCGCTACGGCGAAGGCTATCGTGGAATAAAAGCGAAACTCGCGGAAGAACATCACGCCGCCGCGCTGATCATCTATTCCGATCCGGAAGAGGACGGCTACGCCGCCGGCGATCCGTATCCGCAAGGCCCGTGGCGGCCCATGAGCGGCATTCAGCGAGGCTCGATCCTCTATACGCAGATTTATCCCGGCGATCCGTTGACGCCTGGCGTCGCGGCCGTGCCGGACGCTCAGCGTCTTGCTCCCGCCGATGCCGCGGATCTGCCTCGCATTCCTACGATGCCGATCAACGCGCAGGATGCGGCCGTCATTCTCGGAAGCCTTCGGGGCAAGCACGTCCCGCGCGGCTGGCAGGGCGGCCTTCCGTTCACGTATCACGTCGGCGGCTCGCGCGATACGCAGGTCCATATGAAGCTGGTGATGGATTACGCCGAGCGGCCTCTCTACGACGTGATCGCCACGCTGCACGGCACGTCCGACGATCAATGGGTGATCCTCGGCAACCATCATGATGCGTGGGTCTTTGGCGCCGCCGATCCCGGCAGCGGAACCGCCGCGATGCTCGAAACCGGCCGCGCGCTGGGCGAACTCGTGCGCTCCGGATGGAAGCCGCGCCGCACGATCGTAATCTGCCATTGGGATGGTGAAGAGCCCGGCCTGCTCGGCTCGACCGAATGGGTCGAGGCGAATCGCGCCGCACTCCAGGCGAAAGCGGTTGCATACATCAACACGGATGTCGGCGTCTCCGGCCCGGATTTTGCTGCGTCGGCAACACCCTCGCTGAAGGACTTGGTGCGCGCCGCGACGCGCGAGGTGGCCGATCCGGAAACGGCCGGCAGCGTCTACGACTCCTGGATCGAGAGCACGGAGAATGTGAGGGAGAGAGAGAATCCTTCCGGCACCGGGCGGCAGGCAGTAAAGGTTGAGGCGTCGGCCAAAGCTCCGGTCGGCGATCTGGGAGCGGGATCGGACTTTTCTCCGTTCTTCGATTACGCCGGAATTCCGTCGATGGACATGGGATTTGGCGGCGACTACGGCGTCTACCATTCGATTTACGATGATTTCTACTGGATGAAGCATTTCGGCGATCCAACGTTCAGCTATCACGTCGCGCTCGCGCGAATTTTGGGTACGATCGCGCTGCGCCTCGACGAGTCGGACATTCTGCCGTTCGATTACGCCGCGTATGCTTCGGCGATCCAGCGCAATGTAACCGACTTGGCGATGCGCGCCGCCCGCCAGCCGGATGAAGCCGGCCTCCTGAAGCCTGTCGAGCAGGCGTCCGAGCAACTCACGGCGTCCGCCACGCGCGCCGCCGCCGCGCTGCGCTTGATTTCCGCCGCGTCCGTCGATCCCGCGAACGCGGAGAAAATCAATCGGGCGCTGCCCGAAGTCGAGCAAGCGCTGCTGGCGCCCGACGGCCTCGTTGGTCGCCCCTGGTTTAAGCACACGGTCTACGCGCCCGGCAGCTACGCGGGCTACGCATCCGAAATGATGCCGGGCGTCACCGAAGCTCTCGACCGCGATGACCCTGTCGCGCTTCGCCAGGAGTCCGATTCGCTTTCGGCCGCCCTGCTGCGCGCCTCGGCCCAACTCGACGAGATCGCCCGCCTGGCCCGCGCCACGCCAGCTCCCGCACCCGAAGGCCACTAGCCTTCTTTTCTCCGCCCTCTGCGTCTTCCTGCCCTGAGTCTGCTTACGACGAAGGTGCGGTAATCTTCGGTTTTTCTCTGTGTACTCCGTGCTTCCTCAGTGCACTCTGTGTTGAGTTGGGCGATCAAGTCTTCCTCGGAGGAAAATGCGACTCTTCAAATCTGCCGTGTCTTCCACCGCCCGCGCCGAAACAAAATCACGCTCGCGACCGCAATCGACGACTCCGCGATCACGATCGACCAATACACTCCATTCGAATGCAATCCCCGCGGAATTGCCAGCCAGTAAGCGAGCGGAATCTCAAATAGCCAAAATCCGAAGAAGTTCACGATCGTCGGCGTCACCGTATCTCCGGCGCCGTTGAACGCCTGCAGCATCACCATGGCGTACGCGTAGCCGATGTTGCCGCAGCTCACGATGCGCAAGCACGACGTAGCCAGCGGGACGACCGCCGGATCGTTCGTAAATAGCCGCACGATCGGCCCGGCGAACGCAATGAGAACCACTCCCACGCCGCCGAGAAACGCCATATTGTAAAGTCCCGTGCGCCACACGGATTTCTCCGCGCGGTCCGGATGTTTCGCGCCAAGATTTTGTCCCACCAGCGTCGCCGCTGCATTGCTCAGCCCCCACGAAGGCAGAATCACGAAGATCACGATGCGAATCGCGATCGTGTACCCGGCCAGCGCCGCCGCGCCAAAAATGCTCACGATGCGCACGAGGCCGATCCAGCTCGTATTCGCAATCGCAAATTGAAAAATCCCGGTGAACGACACCCGCAGCAATCGCCACAGCACCTCGCCATTCAGGCGAATTTGCCTGCCAAGCACGCGAATGCGTTCCGTGCCTTTCAGCAGCCGATAGAATTGATACAGCACGCCGATGCTCCGGCCCGTGAACGTCGCAAGCGCCGCGCCCGTCACGCCGAGATGCGGAAAGGGTCCCAGCCCGAAAATCAAGCATGGGTCGAGCGCCAGGTTGATGATGTTCGAAACCCACAGAAGCCGCATCGCGATTGCCGCATCGCCCGCGCCGCGAAAAATCGCGTTGTTCAGAAACAGCAAAACGACCGCGCCGCTCCCGCCGCCCAGCGCGATCCGCGCATACCAGCTGCCCGTCGCGATAATCGCAGGCGATGCGCCCATCAAGCGCAGAAGTTCGGGCGCATAGATGAAGCCGGGCACCCCGATCAGCAACGACACCGTGAGCCCCAGGAAAATCGCCTGCACGGCTGCCACGGCCGCGTCTTCCGGGTCTTTCTCGCCGATACGCCGCGCCACCATGGCGGTCGTCGAAAGACTGAGCCCCATGCCCACCGCAAACACCAGCATGAGCAGCGACTCGGTCAGACCCACCGTCGCCACCGCGTTCGATCCCACGTGAGCGACCCAAAACACGTCGACGACGGCGAATAGCGACTCGAGCACCATCTCCATCACCATCGGGATGGCCAGCAGCACGATGGCGCGGTTCAGATTCCCCTTGGTGAAGTCCTGGTGCGATCCCCGAAGCGCCTCGACGATTTCACTCCACAGGCTCTGTTGTGCCGGCTGAGCTGCCGTTGCACTCATCGCAATCTGCTGCTTTCTGCGCGCTGTTGCCAAAACGCCGCTGCAACGCGAACGCCACTGAAAACCAAAGTTGAAGAACGTTGTAGGAGAAAAGCTGGAAAGAAATCCGCCGGGAATAGCCGGCGGCTACGGCCTACGCAAGGACTTCGATGAGGAGTTTCACGTTTTCCAAACCCCCGATTCATCCGAACGCTGTGCGCGCCCAGAGCGGAACCACTAAGGCTCCGCGCATTGTATCCCGCGCGATCACGCGACGCAAACAAAAACACCGCCCTTGCAGCGCTCTGCGGCAGTTCTTCTCTGCGCCCTCTGCGTCTCAGCGGTGATCCTCAGGTTTCTCGGTGTGCTCTGTGCCTCCTCAGTGCACTCTGTGTTGAGTGGGGCGATCAAGTTCGCCCCGCAGCCAGATCACCGGAATCTGCACCAGCATCGGCAGGCAGCTTCCCAGCGGATTGATGCCCTCGCGCTGGTACAAGGCTCCGGGCGAACGCTTCTCGTTCGCACAGCAGCGCGATAGAATAAGCCGATGCGTGTGCGAGTTCTCTTTTTTCGGGCAGCTCAAGGAAATCACCGGTGTAGCGCAGGAAGAGACCGATCTCTCCGATGGCGCGCGCGTTGAAGATCTCTTCGAACGCTACGGCCGCCGCTTCCCGAAACTAGCGGATTTCCGCGCGTCCATCGCCGCGTCCGTAAATCAGGAATACGCCCCCTGGCGCTCGCCGCTCGCGAATGGCGACGAAGTCGCGTTTCTCCCGCCGGTCAGCGGCGGCCAGCAAACCGCAATCGCCGAAGACATTTTCCAGCTGGTGCGCCACCAGATCCGCCCGACCGATATCGTCGAGGGTCTGAAGGCGCCCGAGGATGGAGCGCTCGTCGTCTTCGATGGCTTCGTGCGCAACCATTTCAAGGGCCGCCAGACGCTCTACCTCGATTACGAAGCGTACGAGCCGATGGCCTACTCCAAAATGCGCGAAATCGGCGCCGAAATCCGCGAAAAATTTTCGATCCATCGCCTCGCCATCGTCCACCGGCTGGGACGCCTCCAAATCGGCGAGACAAGCGTCCTGATCGCCGTCAGCTCGCCACATCGCGGCGCCGCATTCGATGCCTGCCGTTACGCCATCGACACACTCAAACGCTCGGTTCCAATCTGGAAGAAGGAGTATTTCGCTGGCGGCGCCGTTTGGGCCGAAGGCGAATTGCCCTCGCAGGAAGCCATTTCGCCCTCGGGTGAATCTACCTCCTAGATGAGGGCATCCACTGTTCGCGGTGTGCGGTACGGCACTCTATTCGCGGTAGCGGTAATTGGCAGCGCAGCATTTGTGTTTCCGCTGCGCGCGCGGCAGCAGCGGCGCGGCGGTGAAATCCGGGTCCAGACCGACCTCGTCGATATTTTGGCCAGCGTCACAGACGCCAACGGAAGGCCCATACCCGATCTTACGCAAGACGCCTTCTCTCTTTCCGAAGAGGGCGTGCCTCAGAAAATCGAGCGCTTCGAGGCGCAGACCAACCGCCCCCTCGATCTCGCGCTGATGGTCGATTCGAGCATGAGCGCGTTCAAAGATCTGAAGGTCGAGATGGACGCGGCCGCGCATTTCATCCGGCAGGTCGTGCAGCCCGGAGATACGCTCGGCGTTTTCGAGTTTGACGAGTCCGTGACGCAGCTCTCCGATTTTTCCGATAACGTGCCGAAGCTGCAGGGGGCCGTGCATCAAATCCGGATGGGTGCGGGAACGTCGATTTATGACGCACTCGTGCTGGGTTCCAATGCGCTCAGGCGGCGTCCCGAGGGCCGGAGGCGCGCGATCGTCCTGGTGACGGATGGCGGAGAGACCACGAGCGTCTCGCAATTCGAAGATGCGCGCCGAATCGCCGTGGACTCGGGGACCCTGCTCTATACGATTATCATTCGTCCGGTGAACAACGAGAACGGCCGCAACACCGCCGGAGAACATGCGCTGATCACTATCACCGACAGCACGGGTGGAGCGATGTTCATTCTCACCGACATGAGCCAGCTCGACCAGATGTTCGATCGCATCGACCGCGAGTTGCGCACGCAGTACCTGCTGGGCTACTACCCGCAGCCCGCGCCTCCTCCAGGGAGCTATCGCCACGTACAACTCGCCGTGAAGGGGAATTACGTGGTGCGCTATCGCAAGGAATACCTCACGCCCGGCGGAACTGAGTGAGCGAATTTCTCAAAGTAGCCGGCGACATCGCTCGCGAAGCGGGAGCGGTCCTCCGCCAGGAGTTTGATCGCCCGAAGAAAATTTCCTACAAGGGCGAAGTCGATATCGTTACGGAATCGGACCGCCGCTCCGAAGAGATTATTGTCGCAAGGATCAGAGAACACTTTCCCGGTCACGCAATTATTGCCGAGGAGGGTGGGGGCGCGTCCGCGGCCGCTGCCGGCGCGAAATATTGCTGGCATGTCGATCCGCTCGACGGCACCACGAACTTCGCGCACGGCTATCCCTGCTTCGCCGTTTCGATTGGCCTCAGCGAAGACGGCGAACCCATCGCAGGCGTGGTGTTCAATCCGGTCAGCGACGAATTCTTCACCGCAGCGCGCGGCGAGGGAGCCTATCTGAACGGGCAGCGCATTCACGTCTCGTCGATCGAGAAGCTGGCGACGAGCCTTGTCGCTACGGGATTTCCCACGCACCAGCGCAAACGAAGCGCGAACATGAATTACTACTGGGAGTTCACGCTGCGTTCCCACGGCGTGCGGCGCGATGGCTCCGCGGCGCTCGATCTCTGCTCGGTGGCGTGCGGCCGGTTCGATGCGTTTTGGGAGTTTCGCCTGAATTCGTGGGATACGGCTGCGGGCGTTCTGCTCGTCCGCGAAGCGGGCGGAATCGTCACGGCGATCGAAGGAGGACCATATCATCTCGGCGGCCCTTCGTTGCTCGCATCGAACGGCCTCGTTCATGCCGAAATGAAGGAAGTCTCCGAAATCGCCGAGCGCGCCGGAAAATTGTAAGGTTTGAATGTAGCGCCGCGCCCTTTTTACCCTGAGCGAAGTCGAAGGGCAGCGCGGCGTCTTCGCCTCGGCAGTGCGTCGGATTCGTAGCGCCGGCGTCTCGCCGGCCCAGTAGGGGCTCCAGCCGCAAAGGTAAGCGCATTCTCCGATGAACGTAACCGATTTCGATTACGAACTGCCGCCCGCGCAAATCGCCCAGCGCCCGCTCGAAGATCGCGCCTCCTCGCTTATGCTGCTGCTCGATCGCGCCACAGGCGCCTGGGAAGACCGCCGTTTCCGCGAACTGCCCGATCTGCTGCGCGGCGACGAACTCATCGTCGTCAACAACACGCGCGTCCTTCCCGCCAGGCTTTTCGGCCGTCGAGCCGGCATTCACGCCGAGCCGCCGGGGCGCCAAAATCCCGAGCGCCAGGAATTCCTGCAAGCCCCGATCGAAGTTCTCCTCGTCCGACAAATTGGCGCCGACACGTGGGAGACACTCGTGCGCCCGGGCCGGAAAGTTCCGGTAGGTGAGCGGATCGTCTTTGGCGAAGGGGAACTCGAATGCGTCATCGAGGGGAGAGGCGAATATGGCTTGCGCGTCGTCCGATTCACCTCGCGCAACGGTTTTCGCCAGGCCGTCGATCATCTGGGCCACATTCCTTTGCCTCCCTACATCAAACGTAAGGACGAGCCTGCCGATCGCGAGCGCTATCAAACTGTTTTCGCGCGAGAGGGGAGCGCAGTTGCTGCTCCCACGGCGGGACTGCATTTCACGCCTGAGATCATCGCGCGGATTCGCGCGCGCGGCGTCGAGATCGCCGAAATCACACTCGACGTTGGGCTCGGCACCTTTGAGCCGGTCCGCACTGAGCGCCTCGAAGACCACCCGATTCACGCCGAGGCGTATGAAATTCCCGAAGCCACGGCTGCCGCTCTCGCCCGCGCAAAGCGTGAGAAGCGCCCCGTGCTTGCAATCGGTACCACGGTCGTGCGCGCGCTCGAGGATGCCGCTGAAAAAAACGAAGGGCACGCCGAGCCGGTCGCATCCGGAAAATCCGAAGCCAAAATATTTCTGTACCCCGGCAAGTCATTTCGTATCGTCAATCAGTTGCTGACGAATTTTCACTTGCCGCAATCCAGTTTGCTGGCCCTCGTGGCGGCCTTCGCCGGCCGCGAGAATATTTTGCGCGCCTATCGCCATGCCGTGGATGCCGGCTATCGCTTTTACAGCTATGGCGATGCCATGCTGATCCGCTAGGCGATATGCCCCGGACGCGCGTATGCTCTTCGCCATTGTCGCTATGCAAGAGAGCGCCATTCATCTGATATGATTCGCAGGCTGCGGTGATGCCAAAACGATGCGCTATCTGATCCTGAGCGACATTCACGCCAACCTTACGGCGCTCGACACCGTTCTGAGCGTCGCCAAAGGCCGCTGGGAAAAAGCCGTCTGCCTGGGCGATCTCGTCGGCTACGGCCCCGACCCGAACGAAGTGATCGATCGCGTTCGCGCGCTCGCCGCCGTTACCATTCGCGGCAATCATGATAAAGCCATAGCCGGTTTGGAGGATGCGGATGAGTTCAATCCGATCGCGCGCAATGCCGTCCTCTGGACTCGCTCACAACTGCGGCCCGAAAATCGCGAGTATCTCGAGAATCTTCCGAAGGGCCCTCTGACGGTTGACGGCTTCTCGATCGTTCACGGCGCCGTGCACGACGAGGACGAATACGTATTATCGCCGGCCCTGGCGCTCGATGGGCTGCGGGATGCTCCCACTCCGGTAACATTTTTCGGCCACACGCATCTGCAAGGCGGATTTTCTCTTCGCGGCGAAGACGTGACGCCGCTGCATTTCAAGCCGTCCGGCGGCAACCAGTTCTCGGCCCTTGCGGTCGAGCAGGGCACCACCTATCTGCTGAATCCCGGATCGATCGGCCAGCCGCGCGATGGTGATCCTCGCGCCGGGTTTGCGATCGCCGATATAGACAAGGGATCGGTCGAATTCTGGAGGGTGCCCTACAACATCGAAGATGTGCAGGGGCGCATGAGAACCGCGGGGCTTCCCGAGCCGCTGATCCTGCGGCTCTCCTTCGGCAGTTAGGGACTCGAAAGGCATGGAACCCGAACCCGCCATCGATCAGGATCGCAAAAGCGGAAGGGGCTTCCCAGCAGCGTTTGTCGTTGGCGCGGTGGTCGTGCTGCTTTTGTTCGGCGGCCTTCTGCTTCTCACGCGCTCGACTCAGCCCCACAAGACCGCTGCGGCCGTCGCGTTGCCATTCGGCGCGGAGGAACAAAACTACGCCGCCAACATTCACTTCCAGAACGTCGATTTCTCGCAGGCTTCGAATCTGCTGAATCAGGAATTCACGTACGCGACGGGAAAAATCTCAAACGACGGCAGCCGGGCGATACGAGCGCTCGAACTGACGCTCGAATTCCACGACCAATTCAATCAAGTGATCCTGCGCGAAAAGCAGCGGCCGATCGACCTTACCGGCGCACCGCTGCCGCCCGGGCAGGCTCGCGATTTCCAGATCACGGTCGAACAACATATTCCCTCCACGTGGAATCAGCAGTATCCTTCTATTCGCGTATCGGGTCTGGTTTTGCAGTAAGCGGTCGTTTTTCAGTAATGGGCTGGGCTGTTTCTAAACGCAGGACGGTTTGTCTATGAATGATTGGGCCGAGCTCGATCGGGCCTTGGACGCGATCGCGTCCTCCGGCAGCGCGGAAGTTCGCGAAGACGGCCAGTGGCTGGCCGAGCTTGCCGGCCTCCGCTGCGAACTTCGCGCCGAGGGCAAAAATCCGCTGGTTCACCTGTGGTCCGAAGAACGCAACCTGACCCGCCGCATTCTCCGCGTCCGCGAACAAACCCAGGACCGGATCGTCCTCGAAGTGCAGCGATTTGGCCGAACAAAACCAGGCCGCCTCGAATTCCTGCGCACCGATTCGCCGCGCGCCACGGCGCGCGTGAGTCGCGAACAATTCCGCGCGCGCTTTGAACGCTTTCTCACCGAGCGCTTTCCCGACGCGGAGGTCGATTCGCTCTCCGCAGCTCCCGATCTCGAGCATTCGTTTTCCGGGCTCTACGTGCGAGGTCGCATGCGGGAAGGCGCGCATGTATGGGCTTTTCTTGCAGTTTCCTCGCGCGAAAGCGCGGCGACGATCGACGGGATTCTCGCGTTTGCGCTTCTCTGGCTGGACTGGGTCCACGCGCACTCCCACACTCACGGGGTCGAGGGTGTGCGGCTGTTCGTCCCCGAGGGAACCAGCAGGCCTTTGCGCGCGCGAGCCTTGGCGCTTTCGACGGCGGCGCGCACGGAAGTCTTCGAATTCGACAACGTCGACGCCCGCGTAGAAAAGATGGATGCCGCCGAGCTGGGGAACCTCGAAAGCAGGCTCACCATGCGGCGCGAAGTGGAATCGGCGCTCACTGCGGCGGAGGAAAGCGCGGCGCGGATTCCGGCACTCGCGCCGATGCTCGGCGAAGTTGCCGGGCGCATGCGCTCGAATGCGCTTCCGGGCGCGAAAGAAGTGGCGTTCTCTTTTCACGGGTTGGAATTTGCCCGCTGGTCGCGCGAAGGCACGCGCTTCGGCTTGGGCGACCGGCTTCGGCGATTGACCGCGACCACGGCGCCCGCGCTCGAACAACTCGTTCGCCAGCTCGTGCTGTATCGCAGCCCTCTCGCCAACGATGTAAAACATCCGATGTATCGCGCGGCGCCCGAGCGATGGCTCGAGACGCTCGTCCTCGAAGAGCCCGACCGGGTCGACGCGCAGCTCGATCCGGCCCACCTGTATTCGCAGGTCCCCGCGCTTTCCGCGGGCGACCGCGGCGTGATCGATTTGCTGGGCATCACGCGTCGGGGCAGGCTCGTGGTGATCGAGCTGAAGGCGAGCGAGGACATTCAGCTGCCCGTGCAGGCTCTCGACTATTGGCTGCGCGTCCGGCGGCATCAGCTGAGCGGCGATTTTCAGCGCTACGGCTATTTCGCGGGATTGGAATTCGATCCGAAGCCGCCGTTGATCTGGGTCGTCGCTCCAGGGCTGCACTTCCATCCCGCCGCCGCGACGCTCGTGCGATTTTTTTCCCCTGAGATTCAGGTGACGCGCATCGGCCTGAATGAGAGTTGGCGCCGCGGCGTGAAAGTCATCTTCCGGCAATAGCACAGACAGGATTGTCTGTGCCACCGAAGGCGATCAAACACGAGGACAGAACGATGCGCTGAGGCGGGTGTATTTTCTGTTGCAACGCATACAACAATATTGCGCTCGTGGGGAGATTAAACGGGGCTTATCTGGTCGAAAAAAGCCAATTTTGGGAGGTTTTTCACCATGACGGATTACATAACCCCCAGGGAGAAGACGCAGCGGGCGTTCCGCGCGTACGTGGACCTGATGGACACGGCGGAGTGGATCAGGGGCGAGCTGCGTGGGCCATTGATGTCGTTTGACTTAACGATGGGAGAATTCCGGCTGCTCGAGTTGCTCTATCGCGAGGGGGCGATGTTCATCTCGGACGTCGCCCGGAGGCGGAGGTTGCAGCGGCAAGGCGTGGACGTGACGGTCGCGCGCCTTGCGAAGCGCGGATGGCTGGCGCGAAGAGTTGTGGCGCTGCCTCCGGTGGAAATTGAGCAAACGCACCTGGCCAAGTTCAGACGGGACAAGCCAAGGGAGGGAAGGCGAGTCAACGTGGTCGGCCTGACGAAATCGGGGAAGAAGTTCATCGGAAGCGTGCTGCCGAGGCATTCGAAAGTGGTGAAGGCGTTGATGCGCGCGCTCGACGGGCGCGAGCAGGAGACGCTGGGCCGACTCTGCCGGAAATTGCGCGCGGGCGATATTGTGAAGTTTGTTTCCGAGATCACGCACGAGGATGTCGAGGATTGAGTTGAGAGTCGAGATTTCATGAGCTGTTTCCCTGTCGCGGAAATGCATAATCACACGATTTTGCCAGGTCACGGGGTAGAGCCGAGGGAGGGCTGTTTCTGCGCGGCGAGGACCACCCACAGCGCCCAGGCCGAAAGCGCGATGAGAATGCCGAGACTTACCAGACTGCGCGCGCCATACCAGGCCGTCGGCTGAAGGGGCGGCGTAAGGATGTAAATGTTGTTGACGAACCAAAAAGCGAAAATGGAGAGGAAGCCGAAGCGCCGGATGACCCATAAGATTGAGAAGCCGGTGAGCACATAAGCGGCACCGGTGACCGCGAAACGGACGGGATTCGTGAAGTCCACAGCCAAGCCCAAGGCCACCCACACCAAAGCCGAAAGGGAGTCCGCGATCCAGATTCGCCGGAACACCAGCCTCAGCAAGACCACGAGCAGGAGAAACGCCGTGCCCGCGAAAAGCGTGCCCTCGATGTCGCCAACCAAACCCGCCGCGAAATCTGTCGCACTCGTCAGCGATGCCATCATCTGGGCCGGCGGCGCGACCGGAGCGGCAGATACGAGAACCGACGCCAGGCCAGTCATCACGACGGCGGCAAAAAACAGGAAAACTCCTACGAGTATGTGGGAAGCGACCAGCGGATCGCGAATCCGCCCGGCGAGAAGGCGATTCCACGAGATCAACGAATCCGGCCAGTTCCGCCGCGCGTAAGGCTCGATCGCGATATAGGCGAGCCACAGCACTCCCGCGATGAATCCGATCAAGCTGATTCCACCGACGAGAATGCCGATCTCGTCGATGCTGGCTACGTGCGCCGCGGTCAGCGCCCATGAACACATGCCGCTTAGGAACGCGGCCGCCGCAATAGTCGCCGCACCCTTGCGATCGCCGCGCCCGGCGCGCAAATTGAGGCGGGCCAGCAACACAGCCCCCAGAAGAAGGAAGATGAAGAGAGAAGCAAAGACCAGATTCACAACGCGAGGACGGTAATCAATGGATTCGTTGGGCTTGCTCCACGTCCCCGAAACGTCAAAATAAACGGGACGCCCCTGCCACGCCGCCGCCTCTACCCGAATCTGCTCCGGGCGGCCATCCCCGTAGGTTCCCACCCACGCCATACGCGAATCGAACGCCATCGGCGGCGTCACCGAAGGTGTCGTTGAGGTGAATCGCGCGAAATCGAGTCCCGCGTCCCTAAACAGCATCGCCCAATCGAACGGGGCGGTGCTTTTCGAATCGGAGCTGGTTTCGGCCGGCCTGGCTTCCAGGGTAATCAACCGGCCGGTCGTGTCCAGAGTCATTCGAATCATCTGCGGCTCGGAGTTCGGCGGCGAGTCGTAGCTCACCTCATCTCCGGAGCCCACTCGCGTTGTTGTGAGCTCGCCCGCGGCCTGTCGATACCAGAAGCCCATCACCGGCGGCTGGCCGCTGGCCAGAAGCTCATCCTGGCGCTTCGGATCAAACTGCTCCACAAAACGCAGATTGGGGGCGTCGCAGCAATCGAAACCGTAAGCGGTGCTTTGCGGCTTCTCGGTATAGCCGAATTGCTTGAGCATGTCCTGAGCGCGAAATGCCAGCACTTCGGGCGGGGTATCGCTCGGGATTCTACGAACCAGGGGTGTGGTGCCGCGCACTAGCGACAGAAAGATGGAGCTCACGGCAATCGCGACGATGATACCGGCGAAGCAGAGGATGGCCGTGCGTCGCGTGAAGCCTTCCTTTTCGCTGGAGGCTGCAACCATTTCCGGCGAAGGCGTTTCGCCGGCCGCGAGCGCCGCCGCAATCGGATCTCCTCCGGGCAGCGCCATCGCCACCGTGAGCGCTGAAGACGCCCGCCGCTTCGGATCCTCTTCCAGGCAACGCAGGATCACGCGCTCGATGGCCGGATCGAGCTCCTTCACAAGATCGGTGGGATTCGTTTGCGTGTCGGTGCGTCGCTTGCCGGTGAACATCTCGTAGAGCGTCAGCCCGAGCGAATAGATGTCGCTGCGGGTGGTCACTTCTTTGCCGGCCTTTTGCTCCGGCGCCATATACGCGGGAGTGCCGCTGCGGATGTCGCCGAGCCCTACTTCTTGCGCGAGCGCCGCGAGCCCGAAATCGGTGACGCGAACCTGGCCGCGCCCATCGATCATAATGTTGTGGGGCTTGAGGTCGCGATGCAGCACGCCGCGTTCGTGCGCGGCGGCCAGCCCGGCGCAGATTTTGCGCGCGAATTCGATGGCTTTGTCCTGCGGCAAACGTCCGATGCGGCGGATCAGCGAGGCCAGATCCTCGCCGTCGAGATACTCCATCGAAAGAAAGTGAAATCCCTCGATGAAGCCGATGTCGTAGACGCGGCACACATTGGGATGGGAGACCTGCCGAGCGATGCGAACCTCGTTGCGAAAGCGCGCCAGCGCGTCTTCAGTGATGTTGGCGGGGCCGAGAAACTTGAGCGCCACGGCTTGATTGAGGATGAGATCGTACGCGCGATACACCTCACCCATTCCGCCGCGCCCGATCAGGCCAAGAATGCGATAGCGCCCTGCGAGCATCGTCCCGGCGGGGAATCGGCCTTCCTCTGCGGAACTCTGGGAGCCGCCACTGGAAGGTATCGTTGCGTCGTCGTCTAGTTCAGGAAGCAGCGGAGCCGCGCAGGCCGGACATACTCGCCAGCCCGGACGAACTTCACCCGAGCACTTGGGGCAGAGGCGAGTGGCGGGGAGTTGCATCGTGACGTGCATGATATCAAACGGCCGGTGGCGCATCCTAGCTGCGGCATCCGAGTAAAACGAGACAAGGAAAGACGCACCCATGTGGGAAGCGAAGCAATCCCTGTGTTATCCGAGCGTTTCCGCGCTGGGCTAACATCCGGCGCAGCTCCCTTCCTACGTCAGGGCAGGCCGGCGCTGGACACGCACGCTGAATCCGTTGCCTATGCCTGGGATGTCAACAAAGCGATTTCAGATTTGAGATTTCAGATTTGAGAGTCAGCGCAAGACCCAGGTTCTCAAACCGAACCTGGGGCACGCTCCGCGTTGTTGTCGTGGCAAGAAATGTGGGAAATCGAGATTTCCGGTTGGGCACGCTCGAAATGCAGAATCAGGAAATTGTTTGCGGGCCACCCGCCAACGGCAGCGGCAAAGTCCAAGGCGCCCGCCTGAAAGCAAGGCGGCCGCTACAAAGGCAAGAGCGAACGGCAACGGTCAGCGGCAACGGCAAACGTCGAAGAATGCCGCGCTGAAGCGACGGCGCTCATGAGGCGAGAAAGCAGATCCCTCACCCGCCAGAAGGCGGCGGGATTCGGGATGACAGCGTGAGAGTCGGGTAGAAGGAGGCGGAAGAGAGATTCTTCGGCCAGAGCGACGGCATGGCGAGCGCTACGAAGGCGACAACCAAGTCCAAGGCGCCCGCCTAGAATCAAGGCGGCCGCTACAAGGGCGACGGCATGGCGGGTGCCACGAGAAGCCGCATTGACGCAAGTGCGCGATTTTGCTATGTTTCAGCTTCATTATCCTTTGGGGTGAAGCGTGAAGCATCGTGTGGCCCGAGGCAGCGGCTCCTCTCACGGAAATCATAAGACATTGAAAAACAAGACTTTAGCAGCAACAGCGAAGACCAAGGCCCTCCCTCCCGATCCGGACGCACCGGCAAAACAACAACAATTGAAGCTTTACGAAGAGGCGCTGAAGCACTTCCAGCAGCAGAAGTTTGCCAAGGCGAAGGAAACGCTGGAGGATGTGATCAAGGGGCCGAGCAGGGAATTGGCCGACCGCGCGAGAGTTCACCTGCGGATCTGCGAGCAGCGGATTTCGCGCTCTCCGGCGTCGGTTCCCAAATCCGCCGAGGACCACTATACGCAGGGCGTCGCGCTGATGAATTTGGGCCGCTGGGACGAGGCGCGCGATCATCTGGACCGCGCCCGCAAGGCTGCGCCGAAGGCCGACCACATCGTGTATGCGATGGCGGCGCTCGATTGCCTGACCGGCGAAGCGGATTCGGCGATGGAAAATCTGAAGATCGCGATTCAACTCCGCCCTGAAAATCGCTATCACGCCCGCAACGACGAAGACTTCTCATTCTTGCAGGAAGACCCGCGCTTCACGGAATTGCTCTACCCCGAACGAGACAGCTCGCTCGGCTGATTTTTTTCTGCTTCGATGAAAAATCGCTCGAAACATCGCCCCGTATCCGTCCGCGTGGTCGCGCTCGGCGGAGGCACCGGGCTTTCCACGATGCTGCGAGGGCTGAAACAGTACGTGGCTACCGGGGCGGAAGCGGCGCGGGCCGGAGCGGCCGATCGCCGATCTGGCGGCCGTGGTGACGGTGACGGATGACGGCGGAAGTTCGGGGCGGCTGCGCCGCGAATATCGGATTCTTCCGCCCGGCGACATTCGCAACTGCATGGTGGCGCTCTCGCAGGACGAACTTCTGCTCAGCAAACTATTTCAATATCGCTTTCCGGCGGGCCGAGGCCTGCGGGGCCACAGCTTCGGCAATCTTTTTCTGACGGCGCTGACGAACAGCACCGGCGGCGATTTCGCGAAGGCCGTGCAGACGTCGGCGCAAGGTGCTGGCGATTCGCGGGCGCATTTTTCCTTCGACCGCGCAGAACGTGACCCTCGAAGCCGAACTCGAGGACGGCAGCGTGGTGAAAGGCGAGACGAATATTTCGCGCTCGCGGAAGCCGATCTCGCGCGTGCGGCTGGTGCCGCGCCGCGTGCGGCCGGTGCCCGAAGTGCTGCAGGCGCTCCGCGAGGCCGATCTGATCCTGGTGGGGCCGGGATCGCTGTATACGAGCATTCTGCCGAACCTTCTGGTGGAGCAGGTGAACGAGGTGATCGCGAATTCGAACGCGACTCGCGTGTACATCGCGAACCTGATGACGCAGCCGGGCGAAACGCAGCACTATTCGGTGGCCGATCACGTCCGCGCGATCTACGAGCACACGCGGCAGCGGCTTTTCGATTTCGCGGTGATCAATCGAAAGGCGGTGTCGGCGCGCTTGCTGCGGCGGTATAAGGCGCAGGGCGCGGAACCGGTCGATCCATCGCTCGACGGAGCTCGAGCAGACTTGGAGTGCGCTGCGTGACCGGGGATTTTCTGCAGGAGCAACGTGGTGCGCTCATGATGAGACTGCGGCTGGCGCGGCTGCTGCTGGAGAAGTTCGTGAACGGGCGATCCCCGCGCTGAGCGGCCCATCTCGCTGTTGGGAATTATCCACAACCTGCCGCGGAGCGAGCGGAACAGAAATCCCGGGGCTAAAGCCCAGTTATATCGCCGCCTTTTTCGAGGGCCTAAAGGCCCACGCTTCCACCGTGTCGCGCTTCGCGCGTTGTTTTTGTTTCGGGGCTCAAGGCTGATGCTTCCACCGTGTCGCGCTTCGCGCGTTGTTTTTGTTTCGGGGCTCAAGGCTGATGCTTCCACCCTGTTGCCCTTCGCGCGTTGTTTTCTTGTCTCGGGCCTCAAGACTCGTGCTTTCACACTAATCTGCGGCCCGCGCTACAAAATCGTTTTTGGGTGCAACTCCGTGCCTAACGGCAGGAAGCTCAGTTTCCGGCGGGGGCGCTGGGTGCGGTGTATCCTTCGCGGGCCGTAACGTCGACCTTCTTCTTCTTGCCCTTTTTATTCGCGAGTTCGAGGGGATTTCCTTGATCGTCGACGACCTCGACGGTGAGCTTGTGATATCGGCCGTCCTGCGGCGTGGTGGGCGAGAAGCCCAGCGTGTACTGGTTGCGGAGGAAAGCGGCGACCGTGCTGAAGATGCCGTTCATCTCGCCGGTAAACCGAGGGAACCAGGCGTATCCGCCCGTGAGCCGCCCGAAAGTGGTGAGTTGGTTTTGGGCCTGCGCGTAGCCGACGCCGCCGCCATTCGGGGTAGAGATCGATTTCCTCGCCCATGCCGACGCAGAAGATCGCGACGTCACTACTCTTTCAGCCGAGTGGAGAATCTGATCGAGCGTGTGCCTGCTGAAGGTGTCGTAGCCGGTGGCGAGCACGAGGATCGATTTCTTGCCCTTCACGTCGCGGAGCTGGTCGACAGTTTCGTAGATCGCGTCGAAGAGATCCGATTCGTGGAACCCGGGAAAGCCCAGGGTGCGAATCGCCTCATCGATCTGGCGTTTGTCCCGCGTGAAATCCACTTGAAGCGTGGTGCGCAGATCAAAGGTTTTCAGGGCGACCCAGTCCTGCGGCTTGAGCTGCTGCAAGAAGCCATCCGCCCAGTATTGGGCCTTGTATCCGAAATAGCCGCCCATGGCGGCGCTGAATTCGACCAGCATCACGATGGTGATGGGCGCGTCGGTGGGAGCGAAATTCGAGATCTGCTGCGGCTGGCCATCGTCGAGAATGCGGAAATTATCGCGCTTCAATCCGGTGACGAGATTACCGTCGTTGATCGGTGACGACCGCGTCGACGTTCACGAGATTCGACTGCACGGAGATCGCGACGGGCGGAGGGGCCTGGGGTTTCGGCGCGGGTGGCGCTACGCCGGTCGGAGGCTTCGGCGGCTCGGGCTGCTCGCTCGGAGGCGGCGTCTGCGGGCCCTGGTCGTCCTGCGCCAGAGCCGTCCACGCACTGGAAGGAACGCCCAAAGCGACGATGAGGGCGGCCATCAAAACGGCGTGAAACCAGGTTTTCGGTTGCATCTGTGCGTCCCCTGATCTGGGATGCTGCCACGTCCGCTTGCGCGGTCAATGCTGCGCCCGGACGTGTGCATTCCAGCACCGAGCGCAGGCCGCGGATCGTATCAACGGCCATGCCCGTACGATAGACTTTGAGATTCACGAGGAGGAAAAAGGATGGCGCGCAGGATCACGACTTTGGCACTGCAATTCGCGCTTGGCACGCTGCTGTTTGCGTTTGCCACTTACGGGCAAGGGACGCGCGCCGGCGGCGCCCGCGGCCACCTCGGGGGCGCCGCCGCCGGACTCTCGCAGGTCGAAAGCGACGCGATCGGCTGGCTGCAGGCGTTGATTCGCATCAACACCACGAATCCTCCGGGCAACGAATTGCGTTGCCGCGAAATATCTCGCTGGAATCCTCGATAAGGAAGGCATTCCGTCGGAAACTTTCCAGAGCGCGCCGGGACGCGGATTTCTGGTGGCGCGGCTGTCGTCGAGCGCGGTGCCCGATCCATCGAAAGCGCTGCTGCTGCTGGGGCATCTCGACGTGGTGGGCGTGGACAAATCGAAATGGACGGTCGATCCATTCGGCGGCGTGATGCAAGGGAACTATATTTACGGGCGGGGGGCGTTTGACGACAAAGGAATGACGGTGGCGAATCTGGCCGTGCTCGTGGCGCTGAAGCGCGCGAATGTGCGGCTCAATCGCGACGTGATTTTCCTGGCGGAAGGAGACGAGGAAGAGGGCGGCACGCTGGGCATGAAATTCGCCGTCGAACAACATTGGGACAAAATCGCGTGCGGCTATGCGATCAACGAAGGCGGGCGCGTGGTTTTGCAGGACGGGAAAGTGCAGTACGTCGGCGTGCAGGTGAGCGAAAAAGTGCCGGTGAATGTGGATGTGATCGCGAAGGGGACTTCAGGGCATGCATCGATTCCCAGGCCGGATAATCCTGTGGTGCATCTGGCGGGGGCGATCGCGAAGATCGGGACGTACGAGGCGCCGGTGCAGTTCAATTCCGTGACGCGGGCATATTTCGAGGGCCTCGCGCCGCTGGAGGACGAAGAGACGGGCAAGTGGATGCGCGCACTGGAATCTTCCGATCGCGGCGATCACGCGGCGCGATGGATCTCGAGCAAGGACCTGGGATGGAATGCGATGCTGCGCGATACGATTTCGCCGACAATGCTCGAGGCGGGCGTCCGGCAGAACGTGATTCCCTCGGAAGCGCGCGCGGTGCTGAATATCCGCTTGCTGCCCGGGAATATGATCGATGCGCTGGTGGGCAAGCTGCAGCAACTGGTGAATGATCTGGAGGTCCGCTTCGAAGTGGAGCCGGGGGCGGGCGAAGCGGCGCCATCCTCATCGACGACTTCCGATTTGTACAATGCGATCGGGCTCGCGGCCGCGACCGAATTCTCGGGCGCGACCGCGGTGCCGTATATGGGGACGGGCGCGACGGATTCAATGTACCTGCGGTTGCGGAGCGTGCAGGCTTACGGGTTGATGCCGTTCCCACTGACCGCGGAGGATTATGCGCGCATGCACGGCGACGACGAGCGGCTTCCGGTGGATTCGTTTCGCCAGGGGATCGAATTCCTCTACGGGATCGTGAGCAATTTCGCGGTGGCGAAGTAGGACGGGTTTAATTCACCCAGGTGTCGGGGCTCGAGGGCGGCTTGTCGTTGTGGTCGCGGACGTAGACTTCGAACTTCTTGCGCATGCGACGGCGCTTCCAATCGGAAAAGAGATTGCGATAGTTGTAAAGGAATGAGCCTCGGCGAAGGTAGATGTATCCCACCAGCATGCCACCCAAATGGCAGACGTGGCTTACATGGTCGCCCGACGCGTCGATCGTGAGGAAGAATTCGATCGCGCCCATGACGATCACGAAGAGGCGCATCGACATGCTGATCGGCAGAGGAAACATCCAGATGCGGCGCTCGGGCAACAGCATGGCGTTGGCAAGCAGAATTCCGTAGATCGCTCCGGAGGCTCCGATCGTCGGGATCGCCGCGATTCCGCGCCCGCGCGGATCGAGGCGCCGTCCTAACGATCAGATCCGTGAGACCAGCCCCAACCCCGCAGAGGAAAAAATATACATAGAATTTGCGCGAGCCCCACATGTGCTCTAGGGTGGCGCCGAACATGGCGAGATAGAGAAGGTTGAACAGGATGTGCCAGATTCCGTCGTGAAGAAAGAGATACGTGAAGGGCTGCCAGATGAACCCGTAATGGGTGACGATGGCGGGCACCATGCCGAACCAATGTGTCCCAGAATATCCAGCCGGGAGGACCCCAGATGAATTGGGAGACTTCCTGCAGGAGAAATACGGCGACGCAAATGATGCAGATTATCTTGATGGCGCGCGGGAAATACTCGCCGAGGTCGAAACGGTAGCCGTAGCCGCGGGAAAAGGAGCCCACGGGGTAGAGTCTAAGGGCTTGCCCGGGTGGAGTCAAAGGTACTGGGGATAAGGGATGCGCCGTGATTCGGCAGTCATCCGGGTCGGTTGCGATGCCCGATGGCATCTGCGAACTATTCCTGACTTAGGGCATTAGACAGGACGATCGGGATACACTTGCTCTCGGAAAGCGAAAGTGAATTAGCAGCGCACAAAGAAGAAGAAAGAGAAGGGTAATGGCGCTGCCTTCCGGTCCTGCCGATCCTCCCGTGAGCCAATTCGGACCGTGGACAGAGGTGCCGAGGAATCGGCCGGCGCCGAGAAGTCCGCTGTTGGGCGTGCCGTAGAAAAAGGTCTCTGCCCAGTCCCAGGCTGCGTGGAAGCCAACGGCGAACCAGAGATTGCCGGTGCGCCGGAGAGTGAGGCACATCAGCAAGCCGAACTCAACAACCTGCAGAATCCCGAGCACGTTTTCTCCAGGATTGGGTATATGAACGGCTCCAAACACAGCGGAGAGCAACAAGGCTGCCCGCCAGAAGCGCATACGCCTGGAGAAAGAGAACAGCCAGTAGCCGCGAAAAGCAAATTCTTCGCTCCAGGACACCGCGAGAAATGTGACGGCCCAGCCCAGCGCATAACGAAAAACGGCGCTGCCGGTGAGAGAAACGGAATCAATTCGAAAGTGACCCGACACACGCAGGACCAGCAGGATGGCGGAAAGCATGGCGAAGCCCCAGACAGAGCCTTCCCAAAATCTTATTCCGAATGCCCGGCGGATTGGGATGCCGTAATCGCCAAGCGGGCGTTTCTCCATGCGGGACACGATCCAAGTGGCCAGTAAGACAAAAAATACCGCGAAGGCTTTCTCCGGCAATTCCCTCCGCACCGTGATCAGGGAGCTGGGCCGGCCGGCTGCGAAATGCGCTGCGAGCAAAAAAGGGGCCGGAAGAACCAGCGCGATCGCAACCCAGATGAGCAGTCGGTTGCGATCGGTGCGGCTCCAGGCCGCAGGTTGGCTTAGCGGTGTCGTGGTCGGCTGATTCGCGCCGTCGATGGGTGCCATCTGGTCTGGGAATTCCTTGGATAAGCTGGGATCAGCTTCGTCCCGCCTCCTGTTGCAAGGTCAGATTGTGGCAGTGGGACCCGCAGTGCGCCAGCACGATTCCGCGCGTCTGCTCAGGGCCTTCGAGGGCTGCTTGCGTTATCTTTTCGAAGCTGACCATAAACGGAGTTATGGGAATTCTTGCCAGCGTGGCCATGTGCTTGATAGACCCGCGAGCGGGACAAGTGGATTGGAGAGAAAGGCGCATGTCCGATCACCGGACTAACCCGAGTTACCCCACCAATCCCATATCCCGTTTATTTTTAGGTACTTGGCATGCGGTGACTGAGGGCAAAGGCGCGCCTGATGATGCGGGCATTTCGCCCCAGTTTTGGTTTAGGCAAGTGCCGTTTTGGCACGACGGGACCAGTTTCCCATTGCCGGGGGTGGACCGCCAAGCTAACTTCAAATACTCCGACGTCGTGACGCCCAGAGGGAGAAAGAGCTGATCGAGGCGGTGTGACCGAGGCGTGGAACCAGGTAGAAAACGACGACGAAAGCAAGGGTCAACGATCGGTTCGACCGGAGAATGCCGAACATGCGGATTGCAGTTGGTTCGTGGATGAAGTGGACGTTTCTCGGTATGGCGTTGCTTTCAGCGGGCGCTTTTCGCAGCCCCGTCTACAGCCAGAGCGCCCCGTCAGTTCGCGTCGGCGGCGTCTATATCACGGGCATTCCCTACGACTGGAGCCATCGTTATGCGATTTTCTCGGATCCTGGGACCGAGGAGGACGCGCTCCGGAGCGGTCGCTACGAACAGTGGCAGAATATAGTCAACAACCCTCGCTATGTGATTCAGCAGTTGAAGAGAAATGCGCGGGTGCAAGGGCCGGCGTCTGTGGACGCAGACTACAGGTACCGGTGGCTCGCTCGGGAGTTCGGCGGCCCTTTTTGGGCAACTTATAGAATTCGACGGACCTGGGGCTTGCCGGAAATCACGGAAATCAAGAAAGATTGGAGTCAGTCGCTGGGAGGGACCGGTCTCGCCGATGGTCAGTATCCCGCCAAGTACCCGTTCGCGACCACAAACGCGAGCTGTAGCGATTACGTCGTTTATCCCACGGGAGCTGGGGGATCCGGCACTCAGGCGACCATCATGGCGTTCAACAATCTCTACGTCGGCACCGGCGGTTGCGCTACCACCAATCCTACCGTTTATTGGGCCTACAACACCGGTACGGGAGCCGTGGCAAATCTTTCACCCGTTCTTTCAATTGACGGAATGCAGGTGGCGTTCATCCAAATCAGTTCCGGCGGCGTGGCTAGCCTGGTAATCCTCAAGATGGCAGGCTCCGGCGGTACCTACAAGACTCCCACGTTCGGCCCCACCGGAAGCGGTTCAGTGACCGCTGCGAATTATCGCGCCTGCACCGCTCCCTGCTTCACTGCGATCGCTCTCAACGGCAATCCCAACGATGCCGCTTCGGCGCCGTTTTACAATTACGACTCCGACGTTCTTTACGTCGGCGACAGCGGCGGCAAGGTCCACCTTTTTACAGGCGTCTTTAGCGGAACGCCGGGCGAAACCACGACCAACGGCTGGCCGGTCACCGCGAGTACGATTACTCCGACAACGCTGACCTCTCCCATCTATGATTCCGGAGGATCCAACCGGATCTTCGTGACCGACGAAGCCGGCTATCTGCACACATTCGCGGTGACGTCTCCCCCGGGCAGCGTGACTACGTCAGGCCGCCTAGAGAACAATACGAGCAATGTGTTTGAACCGCCGATCGTTGATGGGACAACGGAGATGGTTTACACCTTTATCGGCTACAGCGGTGACACCGGCAACAAAAATCCCAGCTACATCAACGTGTTCCCGGCTAATGCAGCCCTGGGCGAAGCGGGCACCGGCGCAGGAGGCTCCGACTATGGCACGGGCGTGAATTTTCCGAACGGTGCGAGCGGTGGCACCGCGAATCCGACCACCTCACATATGCGCGCCGGCGACTTCGACTACCAATACTATATTGGAAGTGGAAACACGGGAAATATCTACACCTGCGAAAACGGGACCATCTATCAGATCCCCCTGGCTACAATCACGACGCCTACCGTGAACGTCTACAACACGCCTGTGCGTACAGTCGGCACGGCCTCGGCCTGCTCACCGGTGACGGAGTTCCAGAGTGTGTCGACGGCCACAACCATCAGCGGCGCTGGCGTGACTTCTGCGACGCAAACAACGATACCTGTGGCTTCGGTGACAGGGATGAGCACGACGGCGCCTAACAACTACCTGCTGGTGGGTTCGGAGATCATGAAAATCACCGGTGTTGGCACCGGTTCTGTGACCGTTACACGGAAGAGCCTCGGCACAACGGCGGGCTCCAGTTATCCCTCCGGTACCGCCGTGCAAGTGATCCAGGATTGGATGTTTACGAGCGTACTGGCGAACTCAACCGTGGGTTCATGCACCAACGGCTCGGGTTGCCTCCTCAACTACGATGTCCTTGGCGCCGGCGCCACCGGCACACCGACCACTGGATTTCCGGCTGCGGGCGGTACGAGCGGCATCGTGATTGACAACCAGTCTCTGACCCAGGCGGGTGCGGAGCAGATCTACTACAATTTGCTCGGCACCGGAAGCAGTGCCATTCAGGCGTCGCAATCCAATCCATAGCCATCTCTCCGCTCGGGCGTGGGATTTGCAGGCAGCTTCGGTGATTCACGGCCCAAGAGCACAGACAGGATTGTCTGTGCCACGTGCAGTTCATTAGGAACAGGTGAAATATGGGAAAACCCCTTCGTCTGAGTCGTTTATCGATCTTCGTTGCGGCCATCGCGACGTGTCTGATCGGCTTGCCGCTGTCAGGCCTGTCGTCGCGGCACCTGTCTGCTCGCGGCGGGCAACTGGACGGCCCGGCTTATCGCGTGCCGGTGGTGCAGGACTGGACGCACCGGCACTTGATCTATTCGGCGCCGCGGTCGATCGTCGAGAATCTGGAGCTCGAGCAGCAGCCGAGATACATTCAGCAGTATCTGCGGCGTAACCTTCTCTTCCGCCGGCCGATGCCGTGGCCTCCGCGGCCGATCCGCCCGTGGCAGGAAGACACCAACGACTTGCAACGAGACTGGGGAATCGCGGCAGGAGCCACCTATACGGCTGGAGAAGGGAATTACCCCGCGAAGTACGTTTTCAATGCGAATCAGGCGCCGAGCTGCACGGCGGACTACGTGGTTTTCACGACAAGCCAAACCGGCGCGGCGACGACGGACATCTACGGCGTGAACCACCTCTATGTGAATGCGGGAGGCACCGGAGTGTGCACGGGAACAGCTCCGACCGTGATGTGGGCGTACCACATTCAGACGGACGGCGGGTCGGCAGGTACTTCTCCGGTGATTTCGCTGGCCGGGGATCAGATCGCCTGGGTGGAGGACGGAGGCGGAAAGGCCGTGCTGCACCTTCTGAAGCCGTACACAGGAGGGACGGACGGGACGATCGCGACGCCGCATACGCCGACGGCCAGCACAAGCGCCACGGCCTACCAATCCTGCACGCCTTCCGCGCCGACCGGTACGGGTGGCACCACTTCGCACGCCTGCCTCTTGAATCTGACGTTTGCGAATGGAGACGATAATACGGGCGACGCCACTGCAATCAGCCCGTCGTCTCCTTATTACGATTATTTCAGCGATACGATTTTCGTGGGAGACGACGGCGGAAATCTGCATGAGTTTACGAATGTGTTCAAGGGAGCGCCGGCGGAAGTGGCGACGGGCGGATGGCCGGTTGCCATGACGCCAGCCGATACGCCCGCGTCGCTGGCCAGCCCTGTGGAGGAGACCACTTCAGGGAATGTGTTCGTGGGCGATGCTTCCGGGCGAATGTACTACGTGAGGCTTGCGAGCTCTTCGCTCGGCACGTGCGCTGCCGCGAGCCACGGGGGCGTGCCGCCCTGCGTCGGATCCACAACCTTCACGGACGGAGACACGGCGAATACGAAAGTCGCCATGGCGCCGATCGTCGACGCGACCACCCAGCGATTGTTGGTCTTCTTCAGCCCCAATGGCGGCGGGCCTGGGGCATACGTGGGGCAGGACGACACCACGCTTTCGGCCGCGAATCAGGTGCTGGTGAATGTGGGCACGGGAACCGCGCACCGCTTGAACACGGGAGATTTGGATAACCAGTATTACACGTCTGACACTGGAGTGGGGAAGGGTACGGGCTGGCTTTATGTTTGCGGAAACGGCGGGAACGGCGGCGCTACGGGCGACTACGCGGTGCTCCAGCGAATCGCGATGACGAATGGGAAACTCGGCAGCGCGCTGGACTCGACGCAGTGGGTGGCGAGCAACGCCAGCGCGCGCTGCGATCCCATCACCGAGTTTTACGACACGCCGAATGGGAGCACGACCGGCGCAGTCGATTATCTTTTTTTTGGCGTCGAGGCGAGCGGCGCTACTGGAACGGCTTGCGCCGGGAATGGTTGCGTGTACGCGGTGACCGTGACGGGCGGAACGCTGAAAGTGCCTCCGGCTGCCGGAACCGGCGCCGTGAATGCAAGCGGCGGAATCAGCGGAATTGTGGTGGACAACGACAGTACGTCCACGGGCGCCGCGAGCATCTATTTCACGTGGCTGTCAAACGGAACCGGAACAGCGACGTATCCCTGCAATGGAGCGACGACGACCAGCGTTTGCGCCGTGAAATTAACGCAAGCGGGGCTGCAATAGCGGTTGGGACTTGGCGAGCCATCGAGAAGCTATTTGGCTCCGTGGCTGGCGTTCTTTGCCCGAGATGATGCGCAGGAAAAGAGCCGGCGAGACGCCGGCGCTACAGAGACTTTGCGCCTGGTTCGATCCCACTGAACCGTCGCGAGAAGGATTTCCTTTTGCCTTGCGACGAGCAACTCGCCGATCTCCGGAGAATTCATGTGTTTTCCTTGCCCCGCGTGCGGGCTATTTCCCGCGGGTACGAAAGAAATGGTGTTGCTGACGGCAGATCGAATGTTCGAGAAATATTCGGTCAAGACTTTTTGGTGCGGAACGTAATCAGCGCGCACACGCAAGCATCCGCCGGAGCGGCTTCAATGGCCTAGAGCCACAAATTCGCGTTGGCAGGTTGCGGGGGCAAATCGCTTCTGATATACATGCCCGCGCAAGACTCAGACCCGGGGGGAACCATGAATCGAAGATTTCTTGGAATTAGTTTGGCCGGAGCGTTGTTGCTTGGCATCGCGATGTTGTGCCCAACGATCAGTCGGGGGGCGTCGAAGGCGGCGCAGGCACCTTCCGTGAACCCACCGATGTGCGACAGGGAGTGCCTGAACGGATTCGTGGATCAGTATCTGGATGCGGTGGTGGCGCACGATGCGTCGCGGATTCCGGTGACGAAGTTTGTGAAATTCACGGAGAACGGCCAACATCTCGCGCTCGGGGATGGATTCTGGCGGAGCGCCGTCAAGAGGGGCGCGTACAAGTTCTATATCGATGATCCGCAGGCCGGCGAAGTGGGTTTTCTAGGGACGATGTACGAAGCAGGGCGCGGCGACACGAGCGATCCCGTGATCATCGCGCTGCGGCTGAGAATCTTCGACCGGAAAATTTCGGAGGTGGAGACGATCGTCGCGCGGGGGCAAATGGCGGAGGGCGGCGCGAAGAATCTCGAGAAAATGGGAGAGCCGCGCAAGCCATTCCTCGAGGATGTGCCTCCGGCCGAGCGGATGTCGCGAATCGATCTGATCATGACGGCGAACAAGTATTTTTCGGGCATGCAGCAGGACGATGGGAAGCATGACTATTCGTTCTTCGCGGACGACTGCAACCGGCTGGAAAACGGGATGCAGACGACCAATAATCCGAATCCGATGGGAGGCGCGGCAGCGTCGAGCGCGCCCCGGCCTGCGCCTTCACCGAAATACGATCCCTCGCAGCATCCGACAATGTATCAGTCGTCGTGGTCGTGCAAGGATCAGTTCCAATCGGGGCTGCTTCACTTTGTGACACGGATTCGCGACCGCCGCTACCCGATCGTCGATCAAGAACGCGGGATCGTTTTCAGTCTGGTGTTCTTCGATCATTCGGCCGGCGACACGCGGAACTTCGAGACGCCCACGGGCGACAAGGTGACGGCCGGGCCGACGACTCCGTTTACGTGGGAGATCGCGGAGATTTTCAAGGTCACGGGCGGGCAGCTCCACCAAATCGAGGCCGTGCTGAACCAGGCTCCTTATGGCATGGGTTCGGGATGGAGCAGTTGGGACGACTCGATGTCGGACCAGCCGCAGTTCTAAGCGCTCAGCGGGGGGACAATGCGAAAGAAATCCTGGATTGCCGCGGCGATCTTTCTGTTGTTTGTGTGCCTTGACGATCGGCAAGCCGAATCGCCTCCGAGCATCCGCGAGCGAGCCGCGCCCTGCCGCGTCGAATAGCTGCGATCGGACCTGCCTCAGCGGATTCGTCGACCAGTATCTGAAAGCGCTGGTGGCGCACGATCCTTCGAAATTGCCGCTCGCGAAGAATGTGAAATTCACCGAGGACGGCGTCCAGCTGAAGCCGGGCGACGGATTGTGGGCGACCGCGACGGGCCTGGGAAGTTACCGGCTCGATTTCGCGGAGCCGGAGGCGGGGGGAGTCGGGACGCTGCGCGTTGATTCAAGAGAATGGCACGCCGGCGATTTTGTGGCTGCGGCTGAAAGTGGTGAAGCGCGCAGATCACGGAGATCGAGACGCTCGTCGCGCGCAAGCAAACGACTTCGCTGCTGAACACGAACAATCTGACGACACCGCCGCCGATTTTCCTCGAGACGGCGCCGGCGGCGGACCGTCCATCGCGCGAGGAAATGGTTTCGATCGTGAACAAGTACTTCGACGGAATCGAGCAGGGCAACGGCGATATCGTGCCGTTCGACAAGGACTGCGTGCGAATCGAGAATGGCGTGCAGACGTGCCCGTCGTCCGCGTCTTCGCGGCTCGGCGCTTTGAGCTGCGGCGCGCAGCTGAGCACGAAAATATTCACGTACATTCAGTCGGTGAGCCCCCGGAGGTTCCCGATTGTCGACAGCGAGCGCGGGCTGGTGCTGGCGCGGGTGCGATTCAATCATCCGGGCTCGCAGCAGACGGTGGATGTGCCGGGGCACGGAATGATGAGCATGGGCGCTTTCTCGCAGTGGCCGAACAGCACTCAGATTGCGGAGCTCTTCAAAGTGGAGAATGGCAAGATTCGTGAGATTACGGCGGTGATCGTTACGGGGACGTATAAGGCGCCGACTGGCTGGGATAGGCGCGAGGGGCCTCGGCGATCCCGTGTTTGAGGATTCAATTCTGATTAGGCGCCGGCTGGACGCAAAGGCCCCACCCTCACAAACCGAGGATGGGGCACCGGAACTTCAAAGGCGAAGAGGCGGGGCCGATGCGGCTTTCGCGCGCAGCGCTACTTTCCGTCGACGGTGAAGGCGATCAGGGCGTTGCCGCGACGGCCGGTGAAGCGGCCTTCGCCGGAGACCACATAGAGGATGCCGCCGGCGATCACCGGGCCCTCGTTGCCGAGCGAGCCGCCGTATGCGGGCTACACGATTGACCGCGCATATTGCCTGGCGCCGTGTCGAAATTCCAGACGACCGAACCGTCGCTGCCGAGTAGGCGCGCAAATGGCCGTCCGCCGATCCGGAGAAAACGATGCCGGGAATCGCGGTGACGGCCGCTGACTCCGACTCCGCTGCAGCCCTTCGCGCCCCAGCCGCACTGGCCGGGAGGAGCCGGCTTGTGCCAGATCATTTTTCCGTCAGCAATTTGCAGAGCGGACAAGCTGCTGTCCGAGCGATTTCCGTTGGGAACATAGGCCGCGCTTTCATCCGCGGCAAAGCCGTACTGCATGCCGCCGCCCATGCTGCCGGGGCCGACCTGGATTTTCCACAGAACCTTGCCCTGATCGTCGGGATCAAGCGCGTAGACCATTCCCGATTTCTGTGCGGCGAGGATCATCTGCTTGCCGCCCGGCAGCCTGCGGAGGATCGGGCGAAGCGCCGAAATCGTAATCGGGGCCGACGGGATCGGGGCAAATGCCTTTGCCGGGAGTGTTGCAGCCGAAGAGATAATTGTCGTGCGCGGTGGCTTGCATCACCCATTTGATTTTTCCGGTTTCCATGTCCATCGCGACGATTGAGTCTGTGGCGCCGGTGGGGATATCCGTGAAGGAATCGCCCGTTCCGACGTAGATCAGTTTGCGTCTTGCGTCGACGGTGGGAGCCGACCAGATTGCGGCGCCGGCTGGGCCGTACATTTGCACGCCGGCCGAGGTTTTCTTGAACGGGCTGCGGCGGGTCTTGGATCGGATAGGTTTTCCAGAGAATTTTGCCGGTCGAGGCGTCGAGAGCAACGACGCTGCCGCGGAACGTGCAGCAGGGGTAAGTTGCAACGGCTCCGTAGCCTTCTTCCTGCGAAGAAACCGGGCACGTAGAGGCGATTGCCATAGAGAACGGGCGAGCCCGTGATGCGGGCCAGCGGATGATCGTCGACTTTCGTTTTCCAGAGCAATTTGCCCGATGGCCGCGTCGACCGCAAACGCCGACGCTTTCATCAAATCCGCGAAATAAACCGCGAATCTTTTTTCAGAGGGATTGCCGAACGAGCCGACGCTCAGCGACGCGCGAATATCCGATCCGCGCGCGGAACGTCCAATAGGTGCAGCCGGTTTTCGCGTTGAGCGCAGTAGATCGAAGCCGTTCGAGGTGCCGACGAAGAGATGATCGCCGACGACGGTGGGCTGTGTTCCTACGAGCGGGCCCCGGATAGGCGAAGGTCCATTTCACTTTCAGCTTCGAACATCCGCTGCGCTGATGCCCGGCTGCGGCTGGAAGCGCGAATTCTCGACATCGTGTCCCCATCCGTTCCACAGCGAGCCTTCGAGGTGAATCGCGGGACTGGGAGTGGCACAGAGGTTCGCGTCCGGCTTCGGCTGGGCTCCCGGGGCTCGAGGACTTGCCGGTGAGGAACGTAGCGACGGCGGCAATTTCGTCGGCGCTGAGGCCGAGGCCCTGCGGCTGCATCACGCCGAACGTGAAATCGAAGATGATCGTATCCGGCGGCAGAGAGGAGAGCATTTCGCGCGAGGGAATGCGGCCGCTCGGGATTGTCGTGGCACATGGCGCACTTTTGGTGAAAGATGGCAGCGCCATCGGGCGTCTGCGCGCGAGAAGCGGAGCACGAGAAGCCGACCGCAAGGATGATTCGCAACGAGAAATCCAGCGCGCATGTGTTCTCCTCACGAGGCGTGTAACTATAGATCAAAACGCGAGCGGCGGCATATTGATTCGAGCGTTACCCTATGGTTATATGGCTGCACGCGTCGCGTTTTAGGTCATCCTGGAGGAGTGCGTGGAGACTGTCGATCTCAGGCCGCTCAGCCTAGGCGAGCTTCTCGACCGGACGTTCACCTTTATCAAGCAGCACTTCTGGCTTTTCGTCGGCATCATGGCGATTCCGGCGGCGTTCACGATTCCGGCGCAAATTCCCTACTCCTCAGTCTTCAAGGCTCGCTCATGAACATTTCTCCGGGCCGCCCTCCTGTGCTTCCCGCGCCGGGATACATTGCCGGGGTGTTTCTGGGCTATCTCGCATTCATGGCAATTTTTCGGATCGTCTACTCGATCGCGATCGGAGCTGCGACGTGCGCCGTGGCGGATGTCATATCTGGGGCGCCCATCGACGGTTCGCGGGGCGTATGCGCGAATACGCGCGAAATTCTGGAAGCTGATAGGAGTCGTCTTCAATATTTCTCTGCGAGTTTTCGGCATCTTCCTGCTCATCCTGTTGGTTGTGGGCGGTCTCGTTGCGGCAATCGCGCTGGCACCGGAATGCGCAGCAATCCCGTCGTTGTGGTCGCTTGATGTTGCTCGTCTTTATCCTCTTCTGTATGTCGCCGTGCTCGCTTTCTGCGTGTGGTTCGCGCTCCGCTACGCAATTTCGATTCCCGTGCTCATGATCGAAAACCTTGGAGTGCTGGACACGCTCCGCCGAAGCGTTTTTCTGACGCGCGGACGGCGGGGACACATTTTCCTGGGGCTGCTTGTGGCCACGATCATTGCCTATGTGGGGATCTTCCTTTTTCAGGGACCGTTCACAGTCGCGGTGATGATTGATGCGATGCGAGGGCAGTGGCCCTTCTGGCTCGCGTCCTACATCGGCAGTGGCGGGCGCGATCGGAAGCGCGATCACCGGGCCGATTGCCCTGATCGTGACCGTGCTGTTGTATTACGACACGCGCATTCGCAAGGAAGCGTTCGATCTGCAATTCATGATTTCTTCGCTCGACCAGCCCGCGCCCGCTGCGGGAACGGTTTCTCCGGCGTGAGGCGAGCTCCATTGGGAACGAGTGTGAAGCGCGCGGCCCGGCGTATCTCTCATCACTTATCCTGCTGGCGTTTGTTGTGCCTGCAGCTTTGTGTCAATCCGGCGCGACGTCCGCGCCGGCCTCTCACCCTGCAGGAATATACTTCGGAGCTCGATCGGTGCTCCGCTGTCCTGAACAAGCACCAGAGTGACCCTGCGGCGTTTCGCAATCTTCGCGCGACGCTGCCGGCGCAGTGGACCGTGGCCGATGGCGGGCAAGTTTATACGGTAAGCACCGAGTGGCTGACCGGCGCGCTGGCCGCTCTGCGGAGCGATACGCCTGCAAGCAATCCGCTGCTTGTGGGAACGCGACAACGGCTCGCAGCCTTGCGGGCAGCGGCCGAAAGCCTCGAAGAGCAATCGCATTCCGCCAACTCGCAGCAATCGCGCGCGCAGCTGGATCACATTTTGAGCGCGAGAGAATTTCAGAACGGCCATGGGCCTTCGTGGTTCGATCTGCTGAAAGCGCGCGTCTACGACTGGATCGGGCGGCAACTCGAGCGGCTCTTCGGGCATTTTCGCCATGGGCGCACCATCGGAAACGCGATCGCGTGGACGCGTGATCGCGCTTGCGGCTCTGCTGCTGGCGCTCTGGGCGGTGCGTGCTTCGCTTCGCGGCGGGAAGACAAACCGAGATGGATCTCGACGGCGCTTCGCGGCCGGAGGGCGGCTGGCGCGACTGGCTGCGGAACGCACGAGCCGCGGCCGAGCGCGGCGATTATCGCGCCGCGATTCATGGCGCGTATTGGGCGGGCGTGATGCGGCTCGAGGAGGTTCACCGGCTGCCGCAGGATCGTGCGAGGACGCCGCGCGAAGCGCTGCGGCTGATCCGCCGCGAGAGCGCGGACTACGCGCCGCTTGCGCAATTGACGCGGCGTTTCGAACTGGTTTGGTACGGCTATCGCGCGGCCACGGAAACGGATTGGAGCGACGCGATGGAGCAATTGGAGAAACTCGGATGCCTGCCTTCCTCGATGCCGGCGATCGCCGCCTCCTGATCGGCGCCGGAATCGCCATGATCGTGCTGCTGGCGCTGACGTTTGCGCTGGCACCGGCGCCCGCGCAGCAATCGCATCGGCTATCCTTCGAGCTATTCGTCGGAATGGGCGGGCGCCAAGGCAGCGTTTCTGCTGCTCAACCAGGTGGGATACCACGTGGAGCGTTGGGAGCGGCCTCCGGAGGAGTTGCCGGGCGATCCGCGAGGTACGGTGCTGATTCTCGCCGAGCCGTCCGAAGATGCGTCAGCGACGAAGAACGAATGGCGATTCGCGACTTCGTTGCGGAGGGCGGGCGCGTGCTGGCGCTCGGCGGCGCGGCTGCGAGCCTGGTGCCGGACGCCTAGGCCAATGAAGTGCCCGAGCTGGAATTTACAGCCGAAGACCTATTCGCGCTTGCTGCCGTCGCCGCTGACACACGATGCTCCTGAGATCACGATGATCGCGCCGGATGAATGGACGGCGCACGGAAGTCAGGTCGACAGCTCGGGCTGTACGGCACGGCGGCGAAGCCCGTGGTGGTTTCGTACCACGTGGGGCAGCGGCGAGGTGATCTGGTGGGCGTCGTCGTCGCCGCTCTCGAATGGATTGATCCGCGACAAAGGCAATCTGGCGTTCTTTCTGAATGCGATGGGACCGACATCGTCGCGCGTGTTGTGGGATGAATATTTTCACGGCGCGCGCGGTTCGCTCGGTTCGTATTTCGCGGAAACGCCGCTGCCGTGGGCGGGCTTGCAGATCGGACTTGCGTTTCTTGCGGCTGTATTCACGTTTTCGCGGAGAGCGGGGCCCGATGCGAGTGCCGGCGGTGGAATCGCGGCTTTCGCCGCTCGAGTTCGTCGAGACGCTGGGCGATCTGTATCGAGTCCGCGCATGCTTCGCCGGCGGCCGTGGGCGTGGCGTATCAGCGATTTCGCACGTCGCTTTCGCGAAAACTTGGCACGCCGACGAAAGCCAAGCTTCCGGAAATGGCGCACGCGGCGGCTGGCCGATTTGGCTGGCCGGAGGAGGCGCTTCTCGATACACTCGCCCGCTCGGAACGAGCCATGCGCAGCATATCAATCTCGACGAAAAAGAGGCGCTGGAGCTGGTCCGGCAGCTGCACGATTATTCGGATCGGGCATCGAATCCTGCGCGGCACACGAAACAGGAGACAACCTGATGGAAATGAACGCGGCCGCGCTGGCCACGCACGTGACGAAAGGAATTCGGGAAGATCATCGTGGGGCAGGAGGATGCGGTCGACCAGCTCTTGCTGGTGGTGGTGACCGGGCGGCCACGCGCTGGTCGAAGGCGTGCCGGGGCTCGCCAAGACGCTCGCCGTGAAATCGCTGGCGCATATTTTTCGGCTGCAATTTCAGCGCGTGCAGTGCACGCCGGACCTGATTCCCGCGGATATTCTGGGCGGCAATATTTTCGAGCCGTCGTCGGCGAGCTTTCCGGCTGCACCGCGGGCCGATCTTCACCGACCTTGCTGCTGGTGGACGAAATCAACCGCATGCCGCCCCGCACGCAATCGGCGCTGCTCGAAGCGATGGAAGAGCAGCAGGTGACGATCGACGGCACGAGCTATCCGCTTTCGCAGTCGTTTTCGGTGTTCGCGACGCAGAATCCGGTGGAATTCGAGGGGACGTATCCGCTGCCGGAGGCGCAGCTCGACCGGTTCCTGATGAAGATTCGCATCGGGTATCCCGAGGCCGCGCAGGAATCGGAGATTCTGTCGCGCTATCAGGGCGGCTTCGAGGCGCGGAATCTCGACCGCGCGGGACTGGAGCCTGTTCCGACGGAAGCGTTGCAGGCCGCGCGAGCAGAGGCGGCGCGCGTGCGCGTGGAGCCGAAGCTTTTCGAATACATCGTGGCGATCGTGCGCGCGACGCGCAATTCGGCGGCGGTGAGCCTTGGCGCGAGCCCGCGCGCGGCCATCGCGATGATGCTCGCGGCCAAAGCGGCTGCGGCGATCGAAGGGCGCGATTTCCTGATTCCGGACGACGTGAAGAGCATCGCCCCGCCGATCCTGCGGCACCGCATGATTCTCAAGCCGGAAGCCGATCTCGAAGGCGTGACGCCGGACCAGGTGGTGGCGGAAGTGGTCGCCGGGATCGCCGTTCCCAGTATCCCCAAGTGACCCAAGTCAAATGACGGAAAAACGACTCGTCCCGGCGAATGTGGCCGCGCGGGCGCAGAGCGCCGGGCGCGATTCCGGTTCGCGTTTGGCCGGCGATTCTTCCTGTTCCTTTTCATGGGCCTGGTGTGGATTGCGCCCGCGTGGCGCGAGCCGCGCTTTCTCTATGCGCTGGCTTTGTGGGATGTGATGGCGGTGGCGCTTTGGGCCTGGGATCTGAGCCGGCTGCCGAAGCCGGCGCAGATCGAAGTGCAGCGCGTGTGGAGCGAGCCGCTGGGGCTTGCGAAGCCGATGCGCGTCGCGATCGAATTCGCAACACGTCGGCGCGTCGATTGCCGGCAAAAGTGAGCGACGAGGCGCCGGAAACTTTCTGCAACGGAGCTTCCGAGCGTTCGAAGTCTGCCGCGCGCGGACAGAGCCACGGCGAGCGGATCGTACGCGATCGAGCCTCGCTCGCGCGGCGACGCGCGCTTTGGCGACGTCTGGCTGCGCTATACGAGCCCGTTTCTCTTTGCCGAGCGCTGGGCGCGCGCGAGCATGGGGCAGACGGTGCGCGTCTATCCGAACATGGAGGAGGCGCAGAAGCTGCGAATCTATTTGATCCGCAGCCGGCAGATCGAACTCGAAAAGCGGCTGAAGCGGCAGCGCGGCTACGGCCGGGAATTCGAGAGCTTGCGCGAATATCGCGAGGGAGACGAATGGCGCGATATCTGCTGGAGCGCGACGGCGCGGCGCGGCAAGCTGATCACGAAAGTGCATCAGATCGAGCGCAGCCAGACGATTTGGATCGTCCTCGACGCCGGGCGGCTCTTGCGGGCGCGCGTGGATCGTCTCACGAAGCTCGACTACACGGTGGACGCGGCGCTGAGCCTGGCGCAGGTGGCGTTCTATTCGGGCGATCGCGTGGCGCTGCTGGCTTACGGGCGCAAGCCGCAGCAGCGCGTGGCGCCGGGGCGCGGGATGTCGCACCTGCGCGCGATGGTCGAAAGCCTGGCGCAGGTGCACACGGAGCCGTTCGAGGCGGACCACCTGCTGGCGGCGGAGATGCTGCTGTCGCTGCAGAGCCGGCGCAGCCTGATCGTGTGGCTCACGGATCTGGCGGAAACGGCGGCGACGCCGGAAGTGATCGAGTGCGCGGCGCGGATGGCCAAGCGGCACCTGGTGCTTCTGGGAATTATCGGGCAGCCGGAGCTGCATGGCGTGGTCGCGGCCAGCCCCGCGGACAAGAACGAGATGTATCGCTACACGGCGGCGCTTGAAATCGTGCAGCGGCGCGATCTGCTGCTGCGGCGGCTGCGGCAGCAGGGCGCGCTGACGCTCGAAGTGGATCCCACGAAGCTATCGACGGCGGTGGTGAACCGGTATCTCGAGGTGAAGGAGCGGAGCCTGCTCTAGCTGAGTGACGCCGGCATGGCCGCTGTTTCGACCGGTTTTGCGGCGCGCGGATGCCGCGGAGCTTTGCGTTTCACGTAGAGGAGAGCAGGCCGAAGAGACCGGCCGCCAGCCTGTATTTCAGGCGCGACGGGAGATCGGAGGGCGAGACAAATCCTTCGATCGTGCCGGCGACGATCAGCATCGGAATGATGCCGAGCACCAGGCGCATCGCGGCTCGCCCTCCTTCACATGCGATGGAATCCTTGCGCGGCAGAGTGCCGGGGAACAGCAAGCCTTTGGCGAGCAGCAGCCCGGCTCCTCCGGCGATGAATATGGCGGGCAATTCGAGCACGCCGTGCGGCGCGACGAAGCTGTACAGCTGGTCGGCCATGCCCGCCTGCCAGCAGGCGGCGCTCGACGACGCCGAAGAGCAAACCGTTGTAGCGCGAGCATCCAGACGGTGCCGATGCCGGCGGTGATGCCCAGCGCGAAAGTGGTGAACGAGACGGTGAGATTGTTCGTCATGATGGCGCTCGAAGCGAGCGGTTTTACCGTGACGAGCGACTGCGTCCACATTTGGCGCTTGGCGATCGTGTCCATCATGTCGCTGCCGAGCAGGTACTGCTGGAAGCGCGGATCGGCGACGGCCATCATCATTCCGGCGGCCGCGAGGACGAAGAAAATCGCGAAGGCGGCGAACGTGTACGGCAGGGTTTCATGGAATATTTCTGGGAAACGTCTCGCGATAGAAGCGTGATGATGCCGGCTTTCCGCGAGCGGCGGCCCATGTAGATCAGGTTGTGCGCGCGGCCGAGCAGTTGATTCAGATAGTGCGTAAGGTTGCGGCTGGAAGCATCCTCGCGGATCGTCGCGAGGTCCGACGCGGTTTGACGATATAATAGCGCCAATTCCTGCAGTTCACTGTGCGTGAGGGCGCCGGACGCCGTTGCGCCCGGAGCGGGCGATGAGCTCGTCGATGCGCGCCCAATAGGGACGGCGCTTTTGTAGCCAGCTTGTGGAGATCACCGATGTCCTCTTTCGACAAGCTTACCATCGAAACGCCGGAGCAGACGGCGCTCGAGTTTCCGCTTGCCGGAATCGGCAGCCGATTTCTGGCGCTGGCGGCGGACATGCTGCTGCAAGCTGGCGGCGTGCGTGGTTCTGTGATCATGTTTTCGCGGTCTCCGCGATTTCGTTCAGCCTGTTTTCGAAGGTCGCCGGGGTTTGGACGCATCGCGATCCTGATTTTTGTTCTCTTCAGCGTGCAATTCGGCTACTTCGCGCTTTTTGAATCGCTGTGGAACGGGCAAACGCCCGGCAAGCGCTGGACGCACCTGCGCGTGATCAAGGATTCGGGGCGGCCGATCAGCGCGTACGACGCGATCCTGCGCAACCTGCTGCGGATCGTCGACGCGCTGCCGACGATGTACGCGGTGGGACTGATCACGATGCTGATCAGCCGCGAGAACAAGCGCGTCGGCGATTATGCGGCGGGCACGGTGGTGATCCACGAGAAGCCGCTGCTGGGCGTGAGCTCGATCTGGCAACAGGTCGGCGACGCCTGCACAGCCGCCCGCTGCGGGTCCGGTGCCTCAACTTACCGTCGAGGAGTTGCAACTCGTCGAAGCGTTTCTTGACCGGCGCGGCAGCCTTGAGCCGCATGTGCGGAGCGCGATGGCGCGCCAGATCGCAGATCGGCTAGGCGAGCGATGGTCGATTCCCGCCGAAGATCGGGCCGACGCGGAGAAATTTCTCGAGGCTGCAGCCGAGCAGCGCCGGCAGACTGCGCGGTTTCGGCTAGGGACGACAACGGTCTAGCTTTTTCGCTTTGCGGCGCGCGATCGTCGATCAGGTCGGACGTGTGGGGAAGCGGCTGATCGGCGTGGAAATATTTCTTGTAGGCGAGAATCCAGTTGCTGGCCATGTCGCGCTGCGCGGTGGCGAGATCGAGTTTCCCGCCGCAGACCAGATTGTGCAGGTGATCCTCCAGCTCGTCCTTCACGTAGGCGTTCCATTCGGTTGACGTGTACGGCTCGGGCCAGAGATTCCGGATGTCGTCCGTGCCGCCCAACGCAGGCGTGATCAGATGATCCACTTCGTATTCACGCGCGGGCGCGGTATCCATTCCGTATTCGTGGAAGACCGCCTTCTGGATTCCGAGCGGCGGCCGTCGTTCCGCAGGACCGCCCGCCGACGCAGATCTGATTTTCCGTGACGGGCCGCGTGGCGCCCGGCGTGAGGTGCGCGTCGGGCAAGAGCGGACCACTGGCATCCGAGGTCGCGACGACGTTGCCGCGATCTTGCGCGGCGGGGCGGTGCACCCAACCCATCGCCAGCGCGAGCGAGAGAAGCGCGGCAGCAGAAACGTACGCCCACGCGCGCACCGGGAACGGATTGAGCCAGCGCCAGAACGAGATGCTGTGCCGGACTCGGTCGAGATGGCCGTCATGCGCCGCTGAAGATTCGCGCGCGAGGCTGCGGGCGGCGGCATCTCCGGATATTCCGCCGCGCGATAGGCGCGACTGAAATCCGCGGCGGCGCCCTCGATTGCTTCCATTCGCGCGCGACACTTTGCGCAGCTTTCGACATGCGCGCGAACCTGGGCCGCGCGTTCGGGGGAGGATTCGCCGTCCGACGTCAGGAGGAGCTCTTCGTCACTGATGTGAATATCGTCGTTTGTGTGCTGCATCGTTCTTCTACCGTTCGTCCGCGCGCGCCAGCCGCTGCCAGAGAGCGCGCGAGTGAATTGGATACTGCGCCGAGCGACATCCCGAGCACGTCTGCGATCTCGCGATACCGGAGCCCTTCGGCGCGCAGGCGACAGGCACCAGCGATCCCGGTCCGGAAGAGCGTTGAAGACGAGCAGCAGGCGCTTCTGGCGCTGCATTTCGTCGAGCCGCTCCTCGGGATTCGCCGCGGTATCGGCGCGCGTTTCCGCCAGGAGCGTATCCGGGGCCCTCCTGGCTTGCTGCCTTTGGCTCGAATTGCGCTGCCGCAGAGCCAGATTGTGCGCCACGCGAAAAAGCCAGCTGCGAAGATTGTTGCGCGGCCTCCCGAGACGCAAGTGGCGGAAGAGCGAGAGGAAGACTTCCTGGATGACGTCTTCGCCGTCATGCGGGCCGATGCCGAGCGAAATCGCATAGCGAAGGAGCCTGCCGCGAAATTCGTCGAAGAGAAGAACGACCTCGTTTTCAATTTCGATTGCGGGCAGCGTCGTGCAGGCGAGGCGTTGACAGCGCCCAGCAGCGATGGCTCGATTGACGGTTTCGTGCGTCAGGTCGGCCATTCTTCGAGTGGTCCCAAGCCCGGATTCTACAGCCTTGCGGAGACAGTTTTGTCCATGCACTTTTTTCGCATCGCGAAAGAGTCGGCGCCGAAGAAATAAAGAGTGAACAAAAGGAGCGGCGCGCGGAATACTCAAGATGACAGGTGCAGCGCGGGTATTGAAGCCGGTTGCCGAAACCGACAGGGGCCCACTCAAAGTGAAAAAATGCTCTGGTTTTGTTCTTCCTCAGTGCGACGGTGATTTTTGCGCAGGCGAATGACGGCGAACTCCGGCTGAAGGTGACGGACCCATCCGGGCTCGGCGTGAAAACGACGGTGCGAGATCGCGAGCGAAGGCAATCAGTATCGCAACGCGCTGGCGACGAACGATCAGGCGCGCGGCGGTGGCGAAGGACCTGCCGTACGGCGTGTATCGAATCACGAATTCAGGAGCCGGGCTTTGCGGAGGTCTCGCGAACGGTCGACGTGCGCTCGTCGCTTCCGACGGATGTACACGATCCAACTCATTCTGTCTCCTGTCAACGCATCGGTGACGGTGAGTGCGGGGAACACGCTGATCAATCCCTATCAAGCCGGGCTCGGTGAGCCAGGTTGGCACGCAGGCGATTCAGAACAGGCTTAGCTCGCTTCCGGGCCGCTCGATTGCAGGATCTGGTGAATTCGCAGCCGGGATGGCTGTACGAAGGCAATGCGGTGCTGCACCCGCGCGGTTCCGAGTATCAGACGCAGTTCGTGGTCGACGGCATTCCGCTGACGGACAATCGCTCGCCGAGCTTCGGTCCTGAGATCGAAGCGGACGACGTGCAATCGATGAGCATCTACACCGCCGGCATTCCGGCCGAGTACGGGCGAAAAATGGGCGGAGTGATCGAGGTCAACACGATCCAGGACACGCAAGCCGGGATTTCACGGGCAGTCTGTGCTTTCCGGCGGCAGCTTTGACACGGCCGGCGCCTTCGCGCAGGCACAATACTCTGGGGCAAGAACACGCTCGGCTCAGCGCCAGATGGCGAGCATGACCGAGTCACTATCTGAATCCCGTGGTTCCACGAGAATTTTACGAACAAGCGGCACGGTGGGCGACTTTTCGGTGCACTACCAGCGCGATCTGACGCCGCAAGGACCGGCTGAGCCTGATCGTGCGCCACGAACTTGCACGCTACGAGATTCCGAATGAACAGGTGCAGCAGGCGGCCGGGCAGCGGCAGACGGCGGATAACTTCGAGACGATGGGGATCGCGTCGTATCAGCACAGTTTTCGTCCGAACGCCGTGGCGGATATTCGCGGAATGGTTCGCGACAACTCCAATGATTTCAACTCGAATGCCAATTCGACTCCCGTCGAGGTGTTTCAGCACAACTGGTTTCGCGAAGGATATTTCAAGGGCGACGTGACGATCGATCCACGGGCGTCACGAGATGGAAATTCGGCGTCGAATCGGACAATACGTTTCTAAACGAGAACACGGCTATAACATCACCAACCCCGATTATTGCGGGTCCGGCGATGATGACGATGTGCGTCTCCGCCCGTGGCCGGCAGTGCACCCGCTTGATGACGACGGCGGAGGCACGGCATGCACGTTTGGATTTCTCGCCAACCGGCCGGACCTCGAGCAAGCCGGCATTCGCGCAAGATCTGATCCGGCTGGGAAACTGGACGATCAGCGCCGGGCTTCGCTGGGATCATTATCAGCTCTTGTTAAACCGGCAAGCAGTGAGCCCGCGCTTCTCGATTTCGCGCTACTTCCCTTCGGCGATCTGGTGCTGCACTTTTCCTACGACCGCGTGTTCCAGACGCCTTCGTTTGAGAACATCCTGCTCTCCAGTTCGACGGCCGTTGAGAACCATCGATCCGGACGATCTCCTGCGTCTGCCCGTGGAGCCTTCGAAGGGCGACTACTACGAAGTCGGATTGACCAAGGTTTTCTTCAAGAAAATCAAGCTGGACGCCAATTATTTCCGGCGGCTCGTGAACAACTACGCGGACGACGATCAGATTCGAGAACACGACGATCAGCTTTCCGATCGCGTTTCGCAAGTCCATCATTTACGGCGCGGAAGCGAAGATCGATTTCCGGAGTGGAAGCGATTTCTCGGGCTTTCTGAGCTATTCCTACACCGGTGGGCAACGCCTGGTTTCCGGTTACCGGCGGACTGTTCCTGGGCGACGACGCGGAGATGCCGACCTCCGGCCACTTTCCGGACTCGCAGGATCAGCGCAATACCGTTCGCGGGCGCGTTCGCTATCAGTTCACGCCCCGCTTTTGGATCGCGGGCGGCATTCAATACGACACGGGCCTGCCGTTTGAGTTTCGACGTGCCCTGACGAGCGAGAGTCTCTCGCGGAATATGGCATTGCCGGTGGTGGACCGCATTAATTCGGCTCGCAGATCGTGATCCGCATTCAATTGTCGCTCGGGGCCGCATCTATCCACTCTTTCCAGGTCAAAGTGCCTGCAGGCCGGCGGCGAGACTCTACGAAGTCTGGATCGTGTCGAATTGGCGACTGTTTTCGGCAAGTCGATCGGGCCATCGCAGAATTCTGAACAATGTCTTGGACGTCATCGACTTCGGCGGTGCTCTTCGCCGGCGAAACGAGGCTTCTTCGGGCCTACAGCGCAGTCTTCTCGGTCCGACTGTCGGAGCCCAGTTCACTTCGTTCAGGGTGAACTGAAGCTGCGACTCCCTATCAGCTTTGCGGTGCGCTAGGCGGTTTCGCAGGCGCGCGCTTCTTTCGGATGATTTCGATCAGCTCCTGCGCGGCGGCTGTGAGCGGGCGGTCGCGGCGGTAGACCAGATAGAGCCGGCGGACGACGCGCATCTGGCGGATGCGGAGGGCGCAGAGGCCGCCGCGCGCGACTTCGCTCTCGACGCACATGCGCGGGACGATGGCCACTCCCTTTTTCATTTCCACGAGCATTTTGATGCTTTCGAGGGTGGGCATTTCGACGTCCATCTGCAGCGGAACGCGGTGGCGCGCGAACATCTGGATCACGCGCTGGCGGTAGGGCGATTCCACGATGTGCGCGACGAAGGTTTCCTCGCCGAGATCCTTGATGTCGACGTCCTTGCGCTTGGCCAGGCGGTGGCCCGGCCAGACGACGAGCACCAGCGAATCGCGATGGAATTCGATGGCGGCGAGATCGCGCTCTTCCGGCAGGTAGGAAATCACCCCGATATCGAGATGATGATTCAGCACCTCGCGCGGGACGTCGCGCGAGAACACGCGATGCACCTTGATGTGAATGCCGCGGATGGAGCTGGCGGTAGCGGTCGAGCGCGGGAAGCAGCGCGTGGATCGAGCTCTCGTTCACGCCGAGCGCGAGCTGCCCGCGCTCGAGGCCTCGGAGGTCGTTCATCCCCTTGCGGATTTCCTCGCGCAGATTGAGCATGCGGTCGGCGTATTCGAGCAGCAGCACGCCGGCATCGGTGAGCATGCGGGCACCCGAGCCGCGGACGAACAGCGGCTGGCCGACCCACTCTTCGAGCTTGCGGATCGAGATGCTTACGGCGGGCTGCGTCCGGTAGAGCTTTTCGGCGGCGCGGGAAAAGCTGTGCTCGCGCACGACCGTCTGAAACACCTGCAGGGATGCGAGATCCAAGGCCGCTCCTCTCGTGCGAATTATATATAAGAGGGATTTATTCCGAGTGCAACAAATATAAATTGGACTCCTTGACTCCACGGCGGTTCACTGGTACTCGTAGGAGAGTTAAGGAGCAGCGATGGATACGGTGCAGATTTTCGATACGACGCTGCGCGATGGCGAACAGTCGCCGGGGTTTTCGATGAACCGCGAGGAAAAGCTCCGGCTGGCGCACCAAATCGAAGAGCTTGGCGTGGACGTGCTCGAGGCGGGCTTCCCGATCGCTTCGCCGGGCGACCTCGAAGCGACGCGCGCCGTAGCCGCCGAAATCAAGCATTGCAAGGTAGCGGCGCTCGCCCGCGCGCGCCAGGACGACGTAGATGCGGCGCTGCGCGGTCTCGAGCCCGCCGCAAAACCCCGCCTTCATCTTTTCCTTGCCACTTCCGACCTGCACCTGAAACACAAGCTTCGCAGCACGCGCGAACAGGCGCTCGACCAAATCACGAAGATGATTCGCTTTGCGCGGCAGCACTGCGCGGAGATCGAGTTTTCGGCGGAAGACGCCAGCCGAACGGATATGGATTACCTTTGCCAGGTGGTGCTCGCGGCGGTCGAATGCGGCGCTTCGGTGATCAACTTGCCGGATACGGTCGGCTACTCGACGCCGGATGAGTACGCGGAGATGTTCCGGCAGGTCCGGGCGCGGCTCGGAGCGCATCCGGAAGTGATTTTGAGCGCGCACTGCCACGATGATCTTGGCCTGGCGTTGGCCAATTCACTCGCTGCCATCGAGGCCGGTGTGCGCCAGGTGGAGTGCACGATCAACGGGATCGGCGAACGGGCCGGAAACGCATCGCTTGAAGAATTGGCCGTAGCGCTGCATGTACGGCAGAACCACTACCAGGTAGAGACGCACCTCAACCTCGAAAAGCTCTATCCCACCAGCCGCATGCTCACCGCGATCACCGGGATTTCCGTCCCGCCGAACAAAGCCGTGGTAGGCGCGAACGCCTTCGCGCATGAGGCGGGAATCCATCAGGACGGCATCTTGAAAAATCCGCTGACGTACGAAATCATCGTGCCGGAAAAGGTGGGCGTGCCGGCGCGGCGGCTGGTGCTCGGGAAACATTCCGGGCGGAACGCGTTTCGCGCGCGATTTGCGGAGCTGGGCTACGAGACCTCGGATGCCGAGCTTGCGGAGTGCTATACTCTGGCCATCGCACGAGCGGACGCCGAGAAGGAAATCAGCGATCGCGACTTGATCACGATCATTCACCAGGTGCGCCGCGGGCGCACGCCCGTAAATGCCGGGCCGGCCGCAGCCGCGCAGTGAACATACGGAAACTCGACTCCGCGATGACCAAATTGCGAAAGAAAATCGCGCTGCTGCCGGGCGACGGCATCGGGCCGGAAGTGACGAACGCGGCCGTGAGATTCTTGAGGATTGCGCCGCGGCATTCGGGCACCACTTTGAATTTCGCGAACTCCCGTTTGGCGGAAATGCGATCGACCTGTGCCGGCGCGCCGCTGCCGGATGCGACGCTTGCCGAATGCCGCGCGTCGGATGCGATCCTGCTTGGCGCGATCGGCGGGCCGAAGTGGGAGGGCTTGCCGTTTGGCACGCGCCCCGAAGCCGGCCTGCTTGGGATTCGCAAAGGAGCTCGGACTCTATATCAATCTTCGGCCGATTCGGCTGCGACCGGCGCTGCGAGGGATTTCTCCGCTGCGTCCCGAACGGCTGGGCGATTGCGATTTCGAAATCGTGCGGGAATTGGCCGGCGACATCTATTTTGGCGAGCACAAGATCACCAGCGAGAAGGCCAGCGACCTCGCCGAATATTCCGTTTTCGAGATCGAGCGCGTGGCCCGCTACGCCTTCGAGCGCGCCGGGGCGCGCGGCAAGCATTTGACGAGCGTCGATAAAGCCAACGTGCTCGCCAGCTCGACGCTGTGGCGCGATACAGTCTCGGCTTTGGCGCGCGAATACCCGAGCGTGAAACTCGATCATCTATACGTCGACAACGCCGCGATGCAGATTCTGCTGCGGCCCGCGCAGTTTGACGTGATTCTCACCGGCAACATGTTTGGCGACATTCTGAGCGATGAGGCCGCGGCGCTGGCGGGTTCGATCGGCCTGATTCCTTCGCTGAGCCGCGGACGGCCGGACCAACCCGCGCTCTACGAGCCGATTCATGGCTCGGCTCCCACGCTCGCGGGGAAAGATGTGGCATGCCCGCTCGGCGCGATTTTTTCGGCGACGCTTATGCTGCGCGAATCGTTTGGCCTTGAGGCCGAGTCGCAATGGATCGAGGCGGCCGTCGATCGGGTGCTGGAACAAGGGTATCGCACGGCGGACATCGCCGAGCCCGGCGGACGCGTCGTGCCCAGCTCCGAATTCACAGCGAAATTGCGCGGGGAATTACGCGAGGCGCCCGCGCAGCATGCGCGCAGCGGCGCGTAGCGGAGCCAGGAGATTCTCTAGGACTGCTTCCGGTATTCTGAGGACCAGAGTGCCTGCGACAAGATCGTGCACCGCCTGTTTTCTTCGGCATGAACGCCGCAAAGAGAAAACCAACGGTAAGAATGATCTCCGAACGCCAGCTTTCCCAGATAGCGACCTGAGGCGCGCGCGAAATTGATCCGGCGGCCTTGGAGATCCGTCACCAGCAAGCGAAACAGTCTTTTGCCGGGCGTCGCCTGCCACCGGGAACTTTCCAACGACGCGAAGTAGAGCCAGCTGATCATGAAAATCAGAAGCCGGATGGCTATGGTTTGGCGGTTTATCGTGACGAACCAGTTCCAAGAGAGCATCCATGGGGATTGCGCCACGCCCCATCAGTGGCACGAAAATACAGAAGCAGCGCTACGAACGCGATCAGCAGCGAATCGAGGATGTAAGCGGCAGCACGGAGCCAGAATCCGGCGTAGACGACTGCGCGGCGAACGACGGGAGCCGCCGTTGCCGCGAGACCGGGTTCAGAGCCAGCACGATAAGTCGCCAACCGGCTCCCCACAAGAAGCGCACTACCCGCATTTCGTCTGGTGAGTGCCTGCCCACATCTGCGACATGTCAATTCGGTCTTCCTTCGAGGATGGTTTTGGTTTCGGCTACGCGCTCCGGACGACGAGGCAGCTTGCGATCATGTCGTGCAGCGCCTGCTTCTTTTCAGTGAAACCCACCATGATGCAGTCTATCAGGAAGTACAGCCCGCCGACGGACGGAACAAAACCGAGCCCGCGGCCCGCAAAGAACCTCCCGCTGGCGCGGCCGAATGTCGGGCGGCTTCCGGCGAGGTCCGTGACCCGCAATCCCAGCACCTTTTTGCCGAGCGTGGCCTGCCAGGAGGAACTCTCCATCAGCCCCCAGTATAACCATGAGGCCACCAAGTAAATCACCATCAAGAAAAAGATCCGCGGCAAGAACCGTGACGACGACCGCCATCGGATCCTGGGCATGCGTGAGGGATGGGATAGCGCTGGGGATCAACAGGAATGCGATAATCGCGAGAGGGACACCGAGGATGAGGCCGTCGATAATCGCAGCCACGAAGCGCAGCCAAAATCCCGCGTACGCATTGGCGCTGACCGCCGGGGACGCCAGCCAGAAGAAGCCGCCAATGGCATCGAGGGAGCCGCCGAAGGCGCTTGCCCGACGTTGTAACCGACAACGGGACGGCCGCAGGAGCCGCAGAACGCGGTGCCGTCCGCCACCGTCGCCCCGCATGAAGAGCAGATCATGATGTCCTCCTTCGCAGAACTCTATCCCGAATGCTCGCGCTGCAATTCCGCCTGGAAGGCGGCCTCGGCGCGCGTGATGTAGGCCTGATACCCCGCTGGATCGATGAATGGATTCTGGGCCGGGGCCTTCGACATGGCTTCGCGTTTTTGCACGAGCGAGTAAAACTGGCCGTGCGAGCCGAGAAACACATCGCAGGGAAGCGACTTCAAAACACGGAAGGTCTTCTCGTAATCGGCCTCGATGCCGGGATACGTTGCTGGGCTTCCGGGACGATCCGTCAGTTTGTAGTTCGGAAGAACGGAGGCGCTGCCCACGAAGACCACGTTGTACGGTTTTCCGGCGTCGTGAGCGACCATCGTCCACGTGGTGCAGCCGCGCGTATGGCCCGGCGTCAGATGGGCGGTCATGGTCGCGCCGCCGAGCTCGACCGTGTCGCCATCATGAATGATCCGATCCGGCGCGACCGCGGGAAATGAGGCGCCGCTTTCGAGTCCGGGGACTTCTTCCGCCATTGCGACGAACTGCGCGCCGGTCAATTTCTTGAGTTCCGCGAGTCCGCCGGCGTGATCCAGATGCTCGTGGCTGCTCAGCAGAATCTTCACGTCCGCGAGCTTGAAACCGAGCATTTGAATGTTCGCTTCGATTTGCGGTGCGGTCTCGACGAAGCCGCCGTCGAGGAGGATGTCGCCGGCCGGCGTGACGATCAGATACGACGCGATGTCGGACGCTCCTACGTAATAGATGTTGCCGATGATGTGAAACGGGGGGACGGGCTGATTCATGGCTCGCGATTGCGCGTTCGCCTGGGCAAAGGCCGCGACGGGAACGATCAGCGCGATTGCGACCGCGGGTAAGCGCAGCGAGCCGAAGGAAGATCGTTGATTCAAGATCACTTGTCCGCCGTTTCCGGGAATGGCACTTCCGCGAGCAAGCTATCAGAACGTTGATTTACCCGCAAGGCTGTTGGTGACAGAGATGACGGCGGGAGTAGCCGTTTGGTAAAGGGAAGAACTCGCCCGATGACATCAAGGAAGCGAATCGACGGTGTTGCCGATCACGACGGTCCAAGGGCGAACCTCCCAGCGCTTGACCAAGCCGTTTACGACGTAGGGGTCACTGCGTGCGAACGATTCGACGACCGCGGGGTCGTCCGTGCGGAAGACGAGCAGGGCTTTGTCGGCAGGCTCGGCGAAGGCGCCGGCGAGGAGGAGTTCGCCGCGATCGTGGGCCTGCCGCGCGTGGCGCAGATGATCGTCCCTAAAGGCGCCGCGGCGCGGCAAATAATCGTCAACGACTTCGTAGACCAGCGCGAAATATCCCATGGTCGATTCCTTGGCGGATGGAAGCCATGTCCTCTTGTACCGCAAATCCCGTATTGATTTCGAGCGGTATCTATCGCACATCTGGATTGTGCAGGTGTGATGGCCGACACGGATTTTTCAGCGCCATCTGCCTATGCCGGAGAGAAGGAGGGCAAGACAATGATCAAGAAAGTTGCGGGGGGATATAAGGTTTTGTCAGAGAAAGGGAAAAACCTTGGCGGACCGTACAAGACGAAGACAGCAGCCAAAAAGAGGCTCCAGCAGGTGGAGTTCTTTAAGCATAGGAAAGGCTGAGCGACGCGCTTAGTCGCCGGATTCGATCTGCACGAGATCGTCCTCGGGTTCGAGGCGGACGTTATCTGGGTTCCAGCGGGGAGGCTCGATTTCGCGCGCCCTAAGGCGATTTGACAAGCGTCCGATTCGCACGGAGTTTTGGATGAAGTGGCCGACTTTCAACGGGCCCGCCACGCGAACGCCGCGAATCCAGTGCAAGCCGCTGCTGGCCGCGCAGCCGCACTGGGAACAGTCCGGATTGCCGCCAAAGACGCACGGTTCGACGCGGGTTTCGAGATCGGCGGAATAGTTTGCCGACATCTTGGCGAAGACGCAGTCGGCGGGGTTTTTCGGCGGGCGAACGAGCGCTTCCGCCATGCCCTTGTTGAAAAGAAGCTTGGGATATTGGGCGCCCAAAGAAGGCAACGTTTCCGCCAGGGTGACGCGATGTTCAGGCGTCAGCATTTCGGGAGTTTGCTCGCCGATTTGCGGAGTGTAGACGCTGACCCAGATGCGATTCACCTCGGGCCGCGCATTCCAGAACGAGACGTATTCCTCGAGGTAGCCGGCGCGTTCGAGCATGGGACGCGTGACCGTCCAATGAATGTTGACCTCGCGGCCTTCGATGTTCTTCAGGATTCGCTCGTACGTCGCCGGCTTGCGGCGAATGTCGTGATGCTCGGGCAAGCCGTCGACGGAAATCGCGACGCGTACACGCGGGAGTTTCATCCATTCCATCGGAACGGCAATCACGCCGCTTGTGACGACGAGTGAAAATACGTTCAGCTTGCTGAGCTCCGGGAGAATCCGGCTCAGCTCGCGATGACGCACCATGGGCTCGCCGCCGACCAGTGAGACATGAAGCGGCTTGTGCTTGCGCACGAGGTCGAGCACGCCCCTCACGAGGGCCTCGCCGCGGAAATCGCTGAGTTTTTCGAGTGTGACGCCGCCTCCCAGGTGCGCGTCGCCGTAGGCGTAGCATCCCGGACAGCTGAGGGGGCATTCCCGCGTGATCTCGATCGAAAGCATCGGGACGTTACCGGTGAGAATCCTGCCCCACGCGGCGAGGATTTCTCGGGGCGTAATGCTAGGGTTGGCTGCTGGGGAATCTTGGTCGACGTTCATCGAAGATAGGATGCGCCTATTTACGCAAACGTCGCAACACAAGTTTCGGAGTAGTACACGACCGGTGGCCTGGGCTAATCCAGTGTTTTCAGGGCTTCGGGGGTGAATGGACGCAACTCACCGAGGCGACCATCGCAAACCTTTACCGCCCAGGCAGGGTCCGATAGAAGAGCGCGGCCTACGGCCACCAGATCGAAGTCGCCGCGGGCCAGCATTTCGAGGAGGCGGTCCATATGGGCAGCTCTTGATGAGGCACCATTGGGTTGGGAGCTTGGGTCCTCGACGCCGCGGAACGAGGCCAGGAAATCGACGTTGAGCGATACCGAACCGACCGTGATCGTGGGCTTGCCGGTAATCTTCTTCGTCCAGCCGGCGAGATTGAGATCGCTGCCCTTGAACTCGGGCTCCCAAAAGCGGCGTGTGGAGCAGTGGAAAGCGTCCAGCCCGGCTGCTGCAAGCGGCTCGAGGAACTGCGCCAATTCCTGAGGCGTTGCGACGAGGCGGGCCTCGTAGTCCTGGCCTTTCCATTGGGAGAATCGCAGCAAGATTGGGAAGTTTGGTCCCACACGGCGGCGGCATTCACGGATGATTTCGGCGGCGAAGCGCGTGCGCGCGGGAAGATCGCCGCCGTACTTGTCGGTGCGGTGATTGGTGCCATCCCAGAAAAACTCATCGATCAGATAGCCGTGCGCGCCGTGAATCTCAACGCCGTCGAAGCCGACGCGCTGGGCGGACTCTGCCCCCTGCGCATAGGCTTCGATCATGGCGTCGATATCGGCTTGCGTCATCGGTTCGCCAATTTTCGTGTCCGGCTTGAGCAGGCCGGAGGGGCTGATCGGCGACACGGGAAGCTTCGGAGGACCGCCCGGGCCCTGCGAGGCGCCGACGTGCCAAATCTGGGAGAAGATTTTCCCGCCTGCCCCGTGCACCCCGGATACAACTCGGCTCCAGCCGGTCAGGGCCTCCTCGCCGTAAATCTGGGGAACGTTGGGCATGTTCTTGGCCTGGGGATGATTCGGGGCGGTGCCTTCGGTGAGAATCAAGCCGACGCCGCCCTCGGCGCGCCGGCGGTAATAGGCGGCGACATCGTCTCCGGGCACGCCATTGGGCGAATGATTGCGCGTCATCGGCGCCATCACGATGCGATTGGCGAGTGAGACTCCGTTGAGCGTGAAGGGACGAAAAAGCTCGGCTGTCGACAGGGACAAGGGCCAGGAGACCGTCGCTGTTTGAATTTGAGGCAGCTGGCATTGTACCGCGCTCATGGATGCAAAGATATTTCCAACCGAGAAGCGAATGAGGGAAACTCAGGGCCATGCCGCGACAATCGCTGCTCGAATACTTTCGTCCCGATTCCCGGCCGAGCAATGAGATGGCCGTGGTTTGGCGGCGCGGCTATCGAACGATCCGATGGTCTTACGGAGAGCTGCTTGAGATTGCCACAGGGGTTGCGGAAATACTGCAGTCGCGGGGAATAGCGAAGGGCGACCGCGTTCTGCTCTGGGGAGAAAACTCGGGCGAGTGGATCGCGGCGTTTCTGGGCTGCATGTTTCAAGGAGCGATCGCGGTGCCGATGGACGCGATCGCGGAGAAAGGTTTTGCACGGCGAGTGGCAGAGCAGGCCGGCGTGAAGCTCGCAATCGTGGGGCGAGGCTTGGTTTCGCCGCTGGAAGCCGCGAATACGCTGTTCCTCGAGGATTTGGGCGATCTTGCAGGCGGCCGATCGGTATGCGATTTTTCACCTGCGGCGGCGAGTTCGACCGACCCGATTGAAATTGTATTTACATCGGGCACGACGGCGGAGCCGCGCGGCGTCGTCCTGACGCACCGGAACCTGCTGGCGAATCTGGCGCCGATCGAAAAAGAAATTGCGAAGTACCGGCGGTACGAGCGATTCGTTCATCCGCTGCGATTTCTCGATCTTCTGCCTTTGAGCCATGTGTTCGGGCAGTTGCTCGGAATTTTTCTGCCGCAGATTTTTGGCGGGACGTCGGTCTTTCTCGACACGCTGAACCCGGCCGAAGTGGCGCGGACGATTCGAGAGGAGCGCGTTTCGCTGCTGGTGACCGTGCCGCGGCTGATCGAATCGCTGCGCGATCAGATCGAGCGAGACCTTGCGGCGCAGGGGCGGACCGAAAAATTCCAGCGCGATTACCGCGCGACCGAACACGAGCACTTCCTGAAACGCTGGTGGCGATTCCGGGCGATTCGGCGGCAGTTTGGCTGGAAATTCTGGGCCGTGATTTCGGGCGGGGCGGCGCTGCCCGCGGCGGCGGAAGAGTTCTGGACGCGTCTCGGCTATGCCGTGATTCAAGGGTATGGGCTGACGGAGACGACTTCGCTTGTCAGCCTGAACCATCCGTTCCGGCTCGGGCACGGCTCGATCGGCAAGGTGCTGCCGGGGCTCGAAATGAAGCTTTCGGACGGGGGCGAAATTCTGGTGCGCGGCGAAAACGTGGCGTCGGGATACTGGAAAGAAGCGGGGATTGCGACGGTGCTCGACGCCGACGGCTGGTTTCACACGGGCGATCTGGGCGAGCAGGACGAAAAGGGAAACCTGTATTTCAAGGGCCGGCGGAAGAACGTGATCGTCACGCCGGAGGGGTTGAACGTCTATCCGAGGGATTTGGAAGCGGAGCTGCGGAAGGAGCCGGGCGTGCGGGATTGCGTTGTGGTGGGCGTGGCGCGCGATGGCAATGCCGAACCATTCGCCGTGCTGCTGTTACGCGATTCAGCAGCGGCCGGGGATGCCGCCAATGCGGCCGCGGCGGAGATCGTGCGGCACGCGAACGAACGGCTCGCGCCGTTTCAGCAGATGCGCCGCTGGATGGTCTGGCCCGAGCAGGATTTTCCGCGCACGCCGACGCAAAAGCCGGTCTTGAGGCGCATCCTCGAAGTAGTCGAGGCGAAAGCCGGGGGCGACGGCACAGCGGCGCCTGCGGCTGTGGGGCCGTTGGCCGAATTGCTGACGCGGGTGCTGCATGGACGGGCGGCGCAAGGCGGGGAAGCGCTCAATTTGAGCTCGATTGAACGCGTGGAACTGATGAGCGCGCTCGAAGACCGCTACCAGGTGGATCTGAGCGAAACGGAATATGCCTCGGCCGACACGATGCAGGCGCTCGAGCGGCTGGTCGAGCATCCGCCGCCATCCTCGGCTGAGTTTCAATATCCGCGCTGGCCGCAAAGCTGGCCGGTGCGAGCGATTCGCGCAGTTGTGTACAACCTGCTGGCACGCCCGGCGATGCTGATTCTCGGATGGCCGAGGATTCGTGGCCGGGAAAATCTGCGCGACACGAAGGGGCCGGTGCTGGTTGTGGCGAACCACGTAACGTTTTTCGATCCGGCTTACATACTCGAGGGATTGCCGTCGCGATTTCGGCGGCGGCTCGCCGTTGCGATGGACGGCGAACTGCTCGAATCGATGCGGACACCGCGGCCGGGCACAGGGTTTTTCATGGGGCTCGTCGGGCGCGTGACATATTTCCTGGTGGTCTCGGTCTACAACGTGTTTCCGCTGCCGCGCCATGCGGGTTTCCGCAAGAGCTTTGCCTTCGCGGGCGACCTGATCGACCGAGGATGGAATGTGCTGGTTTTTCCGGAAGGCGAGCGATCGCGAACCACGGGCATGAATCCGTTTCGCGCTGGAATTGGCCTGCTCGCGACGCGGCTGGGGGTGCCCGTGGTGCCAATGCGCTTTGACGGAGTGGCCGAAGCCAGGGAGGCGGGGAAGCATATCGTGGGCCCCGGCAAAATCAAGGTTTGGATCGGCGCTCCGATGCGATACGCGGAAGCGGAAGCCGCTGAAGAGATTGCGCGCGATTTGGAGCGCCGCGTCATTGGGCTGGGAGCCGATTCCAGCGCTTAGCCGCTTGCCGCGGATAGCAAATGCGCACCCGCGCGCGGTGAGGGGGTCGCCAAGCGGCTGTTCCGCGATACAATCGGTCTGTGGGAGGGTTGGATGATTCATCGCTACGTTTTTCATAACGATCGCTTGCAGCCGATCGAGGAAGTGCGGCTCTCGCCCGGCCAGTCGGGGCTGATGAGCGGCTGGGGGCTGTTTACAACGGTTCGCGTGGTGGACGGAATTCCGTTCGCTTTCGAGCGGCACTGGAACCGGCTCGCGCGCGACGCCGAGCGAATCCATTGCCCGTTCCCGTTCGAAGTGGAGCGCGTTCTCGGCCAGATGGGCGAGGTGCTCGGCGCCAATAAGGTGCGCGAGGGCTGCGCTCGAATTTACGTGATCTACAATCAGGCGGGATTCTGGCGCAGCGACGAAAGATTGCCGGCTGCTGACCTCGTGATGTATTCGTCCGACCTGCCGCCGCACCGCGATGTGGCGCGCCTCGCCCTGCGCGAGCATGGACGCCATGCGGGCTCGCCGCTCGCGGGCGTGAAGGTGACCTCATGGCTCAACAACGTGTGGAATCTCCACGAAGCGCAGCAGGTGGGCTGCGACGAAGTCGTGCTGCTGAATGAACGCGGCGAAGTGGCGGAATGCACGGCTGCCAACATCTTCTGCGTCGGTGACGGGCGCGTGCTGACGCCTCCGCTTTCTTCGGGATGTCTCGAAGGCGTGACTCGCGGGTTCGTGCTGGAACTGGGGCCGCGCGTGGGGATTCCGGTGGAAGAGCGCACGCTATTCCCCGAAGATCTCTATTCCGCCGATGAGGTGTTTATTTCGTCGACGAATCGCAACGTGGTCTCGGTGAGCGAAATCGACGGGCACAAGATCGCGGTCGCGCCCAACCCGGTGGTGCCGAGGCTCGAGAAAGCTTTTGAAAGTTACATTCGCGAGTATGTAGAAGCGCGCGCGGCTGCTCCAGCGAGGCGCTGAACGGAGGAAAGTCATGTCCGAGCTTGCCGCTAAGGATTGCGTTCCGTGCCGCGGAGGGGTTCCACCACTCGCCGGGGAGGAACTTGACGCTCTCGCGCGAGAGGTGCCGAATTGGAAAGTGGTGGACGGGCACCACATCACGCGTGCGTTCACATTTCCGGATTTCAAACAGGCGCTCGCTTTCGTGAACAAGGTCGGATACCTCGCTGAAGCGCAGGGCCACCATCCCGACATTCTGCTTTCGTGGGGCAAGGCCGAAATCACCACGTGGACGCATAAAATCAACGGCTTGACCGAGAGCGACTTCATCCTCGCCGCGAAAATCGACACCCTGTAGGTAGAGTGCCTTCCACGCTGAGAACCGCTTTCCGCGATAGCGCGCTTTTCCACTGGTACAAGAACGTGGCTGGGCCGGTCGAGTATCAGCTCTGGCGGCTGCACGGTTCGCCGGGACCCAAGATGCCCCACCTGCTGAAGCAGCGCGTGATCCAGGAATATGCCCGCGAATACGACCTTCCGGTGCTCGTCGAGACCGGGACGAACTACGCGCACATGATCTACGTGCAGAAAAATCATTTTCGCGAGATCTATTCGATCGAGCTGGATGCGCACAAAGCGGAAAGCGCGCGTCGGAAATTCGCAGGGAACCCTGCGATTCACATTCTCGAAGGCGATAGTGGAATCGTTCTTCCCAGGCTTCTTCCCGCCATGAAAGATCGGTGCATCTTTTGGCTCGATGGCCATGATTTCGAGATGTCGACGCCGGTGAAGCTTGAACTCGATGCACTTTTCGGAGACGCGACGCGGGAGCACGTGATTCTGATCGATGACGCGAATTGGTTCAACGGCCGAGGGGGCTACCCGACACTTGAGGAATTGCGGCAGCGGGTGAGCCGCGAGTACGCGGGGCGCCAAATGGAAGTAAAAGACAATATCATTCGAATTCTAAAGCCTGGGGCGCCGCGACCGAAATAATTTGCCGTTCACTCCGGCTTGGCGTCAGCGGTCACTCGGAAGCACGGGCAGCGCCACGGTATCTACTGTCGCTGGATCGTCGCGAAGCTTGATGTAGAGCAGGGTTCCGATCGGGCGCGGCACGTTGAGCGTGCTCTCCACATATCCGAGCGGAACTGGAACCATGTTTTTGAATTGCGGATCCGACGCGACCGAATCCAGGAGAAACAAGCTCGATCCGCTCAGCGTGCACTGCTGGTTCGGATCGTCCGGGCACCGCACTTCTTTCAGGGTCGGAATCCGCACTAGATTTGCGAGCGGCTGCCAATCTCCTTTTTCGCCCTCCGCGCTGAGGGCGCGAAAGTGCACCGGACCGAAAGCCGAGGGCCCGAAATTCTTGAGGGGATCGAGGATTGCGAGCGCGCTCGTGGAATCTTGCAAGATCAAATTGCCCTCGGCGACGCTCAGCACCACATCAAACGAGCCATCCGTTGTGGCGACCTCGATTTTTTCCGTGGGCGGGAATTTGTCCGGCACATCCGTCTTCAGGAAAAACGAAAGCCGGGCATCCTGTGGCAGTTCATCCTGATTTCCGAGGCGGACGGGTGAGGGAATCGGGCCCGGCTGCACGCTCTTGTTAACCAAGGTGACTTTTGGCCGAGGCGGTTCCACGCTCGTCGGCAGCTGCAGAACGCGCCCGTCCTTGAGCGCGACCTGCGCCATGAGTTTCTCATCAGGCTCGAGCGCAGCGGTTGCCTTGGCGCTCGGGGCCACCAAGCTGAGTGTGTCTTCGTGGCTCGCGCGAGACAACTTCGCGGGAGCGAAATGAATGCCGCTGAGTTCAAAGCCGTCGACTTCGTCCAATCGGGCTCCGGTGAGGATTCCTTCCCGATCTCCCATGTTGAGTGTGAAACGATCCAAGCGCGCCGACTCGGAATAGGCATGCAACGTGAGCACGTCGGGCTCAGCGAGGCCGAATTGCTTAAGCGCTAGTTTTATCGGGCCGTCCCGCTCATCTTTCAATGGAATCTGCATCTCCAATTCATCGGGGTTGAGAATTTTCCAAGTCGCTTTGAGATCCTTGCCTTGCGAATCCTGTGCGGAAGCCTGCTCCACGCAAGCGGCACAACCGGATTGGATGTGGATCGTATCCTCGCGGCCGACGACCAGAACGTCCGCGTCGGAAGGCGGGATCTTCCATTGCGCCATCTGCGCGTCCCGGAGCTGAAAAGTGGGCCCCACATACGCGTCGAAGCCCCAAAGACCGTGAAGTTCTCCCGTAGTTTCGAGATTGATTTTTTGAGGATCAAGTCCGCGCGTATCGACCGTGAATCCGCCGCGAGAGGCGTCTGCAGTGGCGGGCAGGTCGATGAGTTGGCCCGATTTGGTTTGCAGACGAAGGGCAAAATCATGCGCAATCGTCGTCGAGAATGCCAATGGCGCGCCCTCGACCGGGAGAACCAGCGGAGCCTTTTGCAGACAGAAGATCTGCTTCGGATCGACCGACCGAAGCGTCGGCAATCGCGCAGCCTCAACAGGTGGCAGTCCTACCACCAGGACCGATTTTGGATTATGGAACGAAGGCGGAGAATTCAGCCGCAGGTTGAGCTGCTCCTCTTTGGGCAACACCAGCGCGGGAATGTACTGGAATTCGGCGGTGTGAAGGTTATCCAAAACGCGCGCCATGTCCACAACTGCGCCCACGTAGGCGCTATAGTATCCGCCCCCCATCGGTGGAGTGGAGCTGATGGCTCCCGCTAGATCGGCGGACGGTCCAGAAACGAGAGTGGCCATTGCGGTTTGGCCATGCCCGTCGTCGAGCAAGAGCTGGGCCATATTTTGCGTCAAGCAGGAGGGCTGCTCGTCGACGGGCTTATCGAAACAAGCCTGGTTCACCTTGATGTGCAAGGTTTGGGCCAACAAAGTGGCGCGCTGATGGAGGGTAGAGGAATCGGAGCCGGACGCGTCTCGAATTTCGTCGAGGTATTTGTCGATGCGCGTGCGATCCAAGCTCGCTTGGTCCAAATCCCGCGAGGCCCTTACAAAGACTCCCGGCCGGCCGCGCACTGCGGAGCGCAAAGTGCTGAAATCGCCTCCGGTTTCCGGCGCCAGAAATAGCAGAGCTTGTTCGGCGCCACGCGGCACCGTGACGACCGTTCCCTCGTCGCGCGCCCTCTGCGTCCACGTTTCCAGCCGGATGAACCAATTCTCCGGCGGCGGATTGGTCGAGCCCTGAAGGAACGCGACGATCATCAGGTAGTGGACCGATTGGTTGTCGGGAAAATCCGGATGAATCCACAGCCGGTCGCCCGGCTGCAAATTGGGCACGCTCGAGATCGGCAAGGTTTTGCCGCCACGTGTGACCGTTATCTCGATGCGGGGCCCGATCAAATCGAAGCTGGCCGCATCGCCGCGGACAATCTGCGCCATGGCAAGCACGAGGAATACGATGAAGACTAGAGGATATGCTCTATGGAGATTCAAATCGTTGGCGCCACGCGCATTCATGAGTTTTATCCTGTGATTGCGATTCACAAGGGCGCGCCGCCGTCCGATCGTCGCCTTGCGTTCGATATGACACATTCTCAAATATCCCGCAGAAGTTTCTTGGATGCGGCATGCCCGGCTTTTTGCCGCCAAGACCGACCGGACACCATGTCGTTAGGGCGCATTCAGCGAGAGGAGTGGGGAGCGGCGTAGCGGCCTAACTGCCAGTCAGAATGATCACGCTTTGCGGATCGGTTTCGTCATCAAATCGACGAAGAGTTTCCTGAAGCGATCCTGGTGGGAACCGGAGAAAACATGGCGCTGTGCGCGAGCAAATCAGGATGATGTTCCCATTTTGTCCTTCTCGCTGGATCAACCGTTCAGTCAATCGTGCGAAAGGCGGGCACGAGTTGCGCGGCCAGTGATGCTGGTGCTGGTATCGCTTGGCGTCGAGAAATCCGATTCCCAGAGCGTTCGCGCACAATCCAAATCGAACGGATCAGGCAGATGGTTGGTGGACGTGGCCGGGATCGAACCGGCGACCCCCTGCTTGCAAAGCAGGTGCTCTCCCAGCTGAGCTACACGCCCACACGGTGCAACCAATATTACTCTCAACAGTTTACAGCGAGTTCTGCAACGGGTCCAACTTCGAGTTTCGGTCCATTCGGTCCAATACCGGTATTTCTCGGACGGAAGTTCGAAACCCAAGCCCACTTTCTCGACTACTTGCTTGCGAAACTCCACATCGTATTTCAACTTGGAATAACTGTCGGTCATCGTCCTTCCCGCGTGGCCATGCCAGAACCTGATGAGTTCATCGGGAACTAAGTTCCTGCGAAGCCAAGTGATACGGAAACGACGAAATGCGTGACATCCAGTTTTCGGCTGTTCGAGGCTGGTTAATATCGGATGAAGAGAGCGGCGCAAGATGTTCGACTGTGCGAGCTGTCGGCCCCTCTTATTGCAGAAGAGAAGGCCAGACTTCCTCTCGCCAATGAAATCCTTGAGCATCTCCGCCACCGTTGGGTGCAGATCGACCTCACGCTTGCCGCTTTCGGACTTCAGGTAATCGTGAATCTGACCCCTCCACGCCTTCTGACAGATTTTGATTGTGGTGCAGTCCGGGGAAATATTGCTTATGTCTATCCCCAGGGCCTCACCAAATCGCAACCCCGCAGATGCGCAGAGCGCGTAGAACATACGGTAATATTTCTCTTTTGGTGCACCGACAATGGCGGTCACTACACTACTGGCCAGGATAGGTTGCTTCGGATTTCTATCTTCGGGCAGATCGATGAAGTCGTGATTCCAAGTTCGAGGATAGAGCGCGTCCCCTTCTTCATTGACCGCTGAAGCCACAACCATCTTGACCGCGTTTGCGTATGACCTTATCGCGGAAGCACCTAAGCCGCCCTTCACCATCGTCTCGCCGAGATTCCTCAACGCGAGATTACCGACGGAGGCGAGAGGCATATCACCGATATTCGGATTGAGCCAGTTCCTCAAGCAGCGTTCCCAATTGTCAAGCGTAGACGGGGCTACCGGCTTTCGCTTGCGATTCTTCATCTGCTTCAACCAAATCTCGGCCTGTTTGCGAAACGTGATGCCGTGGTTCGAACGAACGACTCTTTCGAAATGCTCCACGGTATCGGCCCCGCTGGCCGCGATTATTTCCTTGGCCTTGTGTTTCCGTCCAGACGCCGAGAGTTTGCCGGGACCGGAGATGGGGCAGATTTTCTCGCGTACACGCTGCCTCTTTTCTTGGCCCTCGACATCCTTCCAGAATCGAACGACGTACCAGTTGCCATCCTCCTGAATACAACCATTCTGACCAGATCGACGTGACATGGATTTTCTCCCTGTCCGCTTTTCTGGCGTCGCTTGTGCGACTGTAACAGCGACTTCGACAGACGGCAACTGTGGTTTGGTTTCCATTGGTTCTGCTCGGCGGATACAAATGAGAATGTTTGCTTAACGAGCGGGTTTTAGACTTGCGGGGAGAAGACGGGAGATAGATCGTAGCGGTCACTCTCTGCGTCGTATCCCTTTATTTCAAGAACTTCGGACACGAATCGAATGCCTGGGCGGCGTTCGAGCTGAATGATGACGTTGAGCGAGTCGCCGATGTTGGTCTTGATAGCGCGATAAGGCAATTCGACGCCGCTTTGCAGAACGCAGCTCGTGAATCTTGAGATTGCTTGCTGCGCGGAACTGGCGTGGACGGTTGATAGCGTCCCTGAGTGGCCGGTATTGAGGAGTTGAAGCAAATCGAACGCCTCACCTCCGCGAATCTCACCGAGAATGATTCGGTCGGGCCGATGTCGAAGTGATGCCTTCAATAAGTCGCGGATCGCGACAGCGGGAAGGCCTGCCTGTGCCTGACGAGCTTCAAAACGGACGAGGTTTGGCTTTTCGAGCTGAATCTCTGACGTGTCTTCGATTAGGAGAATTCGGTCGTCATCCGAAATGAGCTTTCCCAAGGCGTTCAAGAGCGTTGTTTCTTGAGACGCTGAGCCCGTCTCTAGGCCGATGGCATGACAGACCACGAATGCGACAGCCTCGGCCTCAGTCTCGCGGCTGCGCTTTGAAGTGCTGCTCCGACGCTCGTCGCGGTGCATCATTTCGTGCGCGAGTTCATGCGCCAGCGTCGCGAATTCTTCAGCCGGAGACTGTCCGGGTAGTAGAGTGATTTTGCCTCCTGCGGAAGTGCCCCGTGCCGGAGCGATGTCCTCCGAATACTCAAGAGCGATGCCTTGCTCGGTGACAAACTTCGCAAGGCGCTCACGGTACTCGCGAGGCTCGCCGTTGACGCTGCCGATTGTCGGAAGTTCTTGGCCGTCCGTCTGGCTGATGTCGAAGACGTAGGCCGCACGAAATCCGACAGCCGTTGATGATTCATCGGTTTCGTTTTGTTCCTGCGCTTTCATTCTTTCGCCGGACGATGGGAGCAAGGATCATTATTCCTTTCTCGCCTTTCTTCACGAATCGCCCAAGCTTGTGCCAAGAGTGAAAGCCTGCCACGTGCGTTGCAGTCGGCTTCTGTGATGCGATGAGCATCACGTTTCGGAGACTGTAGCGGTGGAATCGGCCAATCGCAGCAAGATACTGCGTCAGCGTTTCGCTTCGGCCCTCGTTGAGCGCCGTGATGAGCTTCTCGATTGCCTGATTTGTAAGTTTCTTGATGTTTTCTGAATTCATTTTCTTTGTCCTTTCGGTGAGTTGAGAGTTGGTTCCCTCAACCAGAGAGGGGAACCAAATCGCAACGGACTCACGGAAAGGACAGAAAGCGGAGCGGCTAGCATTTGCGGCTGAAGCGGATGGCAACGGGCGTGACAGGTCGGTATTTACCTGGCGCGACCGTTGCTAGCGGAGGGCGCTCTTATTTCTGGGCGTCAGGATTTAGGAGAAAAGTTGTTGGATCGTTGCCATCGGGAGGAAGAGTCGCCGAGAGATTCCTGGCAATTCGAGGAATCCATACTTCTTATAGAATGATAGCGCTTCTTCGTCTTTGGCATCGACGATGACGGCGGCTGATGCGACCTGCACACTTCCCGACAGGCATCGATTGAGCGCGTCCATTAACAAGAACTCACCGAGCCGTTGTCCACGGAATGCGGCACTCATAGCAAGCCGCCCGATGAGAGTTGCTGGCACGACTGGGTATTTGGGAAGCTTTCGTGCGATGTCCTGGGGGATTGCATCCAGTTCGACGGAATATTGTGAGAGTGTGTAGTAGCCAGCGATTACTCTGCTGTCGTTTGTGAGCACGAATGCGACAGCAACGTGTTTCTTCACGTCCTGGGTTGCTTGCCTGCGAAGATAGGAGTCGAGCCGCTCCTTGCCACACGAAAAGGCTTCTCGGTCGTGGTGACTTCCAAGAGGCTCAACGTAAAACGCAGGCACTGGCGGCTGGTTCGGCAATTACTTCACCGTTCGTTCTCGATAGCTTCGAGCAGCAGCTCGGGCGGCTGCGTTTGGTGCAGGCGGGCTCAAAAGAGCATTGATAAACACCGCGCGTGATTCGTCCCTTAAAGTTAACATCTCGAATTCCTTAATGATTGCGGTCGCCGCTTGTTGAGCGCTTACCAGAAGGAAATCCGTCAGGGTCGTTCCACGGATCTCAGCCGCTCGTTCAATGATCCGCTTCTGAGCTTTCGTAACTCTGGCTTCTAAACGCTCCATTTTTGTGGTGTGCCTGGGAGTCCTTGCTGTTTGTGTGGGTACCATGAGATTCTCCAATAGGAAGTGTACGGCAATTTGCCGCACACGTCAATAAAAAGTGAGGTTAAGGCTTGACCGGGGCTGGGTATTATAAGATATAGTGCGGATATAACGGGCTGTACAATTGTAACAGTCATGAGGGGACATGAACAAGAAACCGACAATCCAGGAACTCGAAGCAATCCTCAACAGTGAGCAAGAGACCGCTATCCAGATTCTCCCGAACGGCGAGATCAGGCCGGTGGGGCAGGTGACTCAGGCAGAGCTCGGAACGAAGAAGCCCTTAACCATGCGGGAAGATTTGGGCGGTGAATACTAGAGGGTCTACGATGGACTTCAACCGAATACAACGTGAGTATTCAGAAGCGCAGCGGCTGTTCCAGTACCTAGAACTTCACCCTACCACTGACGGCAGAGTTTACGCGAAGACGGCCCTTCAAACCGCAAGGCAAACCTACGTCTTGTCGGTTAGGTTCCCAGACAACTACCCCAACGAGATGCCGAAGGTATCCGTCGATGCCCCAGCCATTTTGTACGCTCCACACAGATACCAGAACGGAACAATTTGCTTTTTGCATCCTTCGATGTGGAATCCCGGTGTTCACAACCTCTCTTTTGTCATTGCGCGTTCGGCGAAGTGGTTAAACAAGTTCGAGGTCTGGAAGCAAAACGGCGGTAGATGGCCCGGAGCGGAGATTCGGCACTAAGACGAGGGCGACTTGAAAACGGAATCAAAGAAGGACTCGAAGAAGGATCAGAAGAAGGGCTCAAAGATAGACTTCAAGGTCTTGAGAATGATGGAGCTTCGGAGCTCGCCAGGTGAGGTTCTGGATCGAGTCGCCAGAGACGGAGAAGTATTTGTGGTCGAGAGAAGTGGGCAGTCGCTGGCGTGTCTGGTGCCGGTTTCATTTTTTTTTGCCGGACATTCCCCAGGACCGGATTGCCCGAGAGATGGACAAGCTCCGCGAAAAGAACGAAAGCTACACGCTTACGATCACCGAGACCAAGGAGCTTGAGATCAATCTTGTCGAGACCGCGGCCGGCGAGAAGGCTGTCCTCAGTATCGTGTTGCCGCATGGATACCCAAGCTCGGCCCCTAGAATTCGTGTATCGCCGCTTTCCGCGGACACACCGCATCTGTGGCGGGACGGCACGTTGTCAATCTTCGGGGCTAGTGCTGCATGGAATGGCAAGAGAAACGATGTCCTGCACGCCTTGGGTCTCGCGAGGCGCTGGCTTAAGGAATACGCGGTTTGGCGTAAAACCGAAGAGTGGCCGGGCGAGGCGGAGGTGACAGTAAATGATAAATAGTAATGACCCGACGTTTGAGAGGATTGAGTCACTTTTCGACATCCGACTGTTTGCGGATGTAAATGTCCTAGTGGCTGGCTGTGGTTCAGGTGGGGGGAGTGTCGCGCTACAGCTTGTCATGTCCGGGATTCATAATTTCACGCTTCTCGATCGAGACATTTTGGGTCCGGAGAATGTGATCAGGCACGTTTGTGGAAGGCGGTTCATTGGACGAAAAAAAGTTGATGCTGTAGCCGACGTTTTGGAGGACAGAAATCCGAAGGTGCGCATCAGGAGAAGCGACGCAGATATTATGACCTCGCCCGGCATCGAAGATGCGATTAGGGGGTCCGACGTTGTTGTGCTTGCGACCGACAATGAGCCGTCGCGGTACAAGATTAACGAGATTTGCGTGCGCAATGGCGTGCCATTTGTGGTGGGGCGCGTTTTCACTCGCGGCATAGGCGGAGAGGTTTTTAGTTACAGGCCCGAAGCGGGGGGGTGTCTCGCCTGCCTGGAGTCATTCCTGCAGCGAACGACATTCAGAGAGGGCATCAAGGAGGTGGATCTCGTTTCTGAGGAGGAGCGCGAAAGAATGTACGGGATGGAAATCGCTGAGATTAAAGACTCGCCCGGGCTTGCGATTGATATTTCTTTCATCGCTTCGTTTCACGCTCGATTCGTGCTGGATGCCGTTGCACGGCGCTTAAAGGAACGCCCCAAGTATTTCAGTCCGATAGATGAAAATTATCTTGTGTGGGGAAACCGGCCCGTTCATCCATTCCACAAACATTTTCAACTGCAAAGGATCACGTTGGACCCTCAAGAGGGGTGTTCCGTCTGCTCCGTCAGGAGTGCGGCCAATGTTTAGATCGAAGACCTCCAACGTGAAATTATCGATTCGGAGAAGGGTTCTCGACGAGATATGTGACGAGTGCGACCGATTTGCCGTGGATGAGACGGGAGGGAGAATAATTGGAACGTACCAGAAAAATAACAAGGGATACGAAATCCAGGTGTTGGATGTGATTGGGGCTGGTCCAAATGCGAAAAGATCGCCCACAACGTTCTTTCAGGACGGCGAGTATCAGGAGAAGGTATTTCGAGCAATGGAAGCGAAACAGCCGGAGATCGAACATCTAGGGAACTGGCATACGCACCATGTGAATGGATTGCGAACGCTAAGCTCGGGCGACAAGGCGACCTATCGGCGGATCGTGAATCACGATAGTCACAATACAGATTTTTTCTATGCACTTCTGGTCGTTGAGAAAACGTCCGACCGGAATCAGAGATACGAGATGAAGCACTACGTTCTCCTTCGGGGCGGTGACTCGATCTATGAGATTCCTGACCAGGACATTGAGATTTTAGAGGACTTGGGCGTTCGATGTGGCGATGGTGAGGCAGCGACGGAGATTACTCGTCCGCTATATGAAATGGTTTCTGATCCCGACGCCAAGATCGAGCGTGTCAAGGATCAAGAGTTCTTTTCGGAGTTCTATCCGGGCCTCAAAGCGATATTCCCGAAAAGCCTAGGAACGCTTTGTTGGAAAGGATCTTTCCCACTCGTGGATGGTTCGCAGGCCGAGGTCGTAGCGATGGAAAACTCAGAGGAAAGACAGCCATCGTATTCGATCGCAATCGCCAGGCCAATTCTCGAGTCGCCCGGAAAGGTGGGGAGTTATAAGGACCGGAGTTTTAAGTCGGCTCGACAAGCGATCCTACATCTAGAAAGGGATCTGAATCGGGAGTTGTACCGCTCGAAAAAGGAGTAGTTGCATGAACATCGTTACGGTAAATGTGGGTCAAGGCTCGCTATCCATCGTCAGGCATAAAAACGAGGCAATTATTGTTGATTCGAGGATACCGCCGAGTGGTGACGATACAGTCGCCTTCGTTAAGCAGATGTTCGCGACGGCTCTGAAAGATCATTATGTAAAAGGACTGATACTGACGGGATTTGATGACGATCATAGCGATGTAATGGGGGCTGCCATAGCGTTGCAAAAGTACCGGCCTGACTGGGTGATGTACCCGATGTGCTACAAGGAGACCCAAGAGGCGAAATTCGTTTTTGAGTTGATTCGGAACCAAGAAGCAACGAGGCGCAATTCAACAAAGCCGCTGAGAAAGATTCCGGTCAGACTGGACCAGCTCGCGAGCCGCAAACTTACCGGCCTATCGGCAAATTTCGATTTTGAATTGTTCTCCCCGCATATTGAGGACATGAACAGCTCGAACAATTGCAGCATCGTACTCAAGGTCACAGGAATAGGGCTCGGCGGCTTCGGCTATTTGATAACCGGGGACACTGAGAATGACCGCTGGAAGACAATCTGCAGACTTTTCGGGAGCGCGCTGAAATCGCATGTTCTGGCGGCACCGCATCATGGGTCAGCGAATGGCATACATCCGGCATCTCTGCTTCATATTGATCCCCATACCGTACTTATTAGTGCCGGGGTAGACAATCAATATGGTCATCCTGATGCAGCGGCCGTAAAGGCTTACGGGAAAGTTGCGAAATACGTCTTTTCGACAAATATGCAAGGCGGCGTTTCTTTGCTCACTCGGGCAGGGCAGACCGAGCTTACGACTACGCTGATTTCGAGCACTATTTGAGGCTCGCTGGCACCGAGTCGAGGCGAAATTAGATCAGCGAGCCGGGAATTGAGACGCTTTGCAAAGAAGGAACTACAGGAGCTAGGGAATTGGGTCTATCGAACTTCAAACTCGGCATCTATGAGTTCCTTGGACTCATGGTTCCAGGAATGCTCCTATTGTGTGAGGGGTGGGTTCTTGCTCGCGGATGGAGCCCGTTTGTGTCGTCCTTACGTGATGTGAACGCGGCCGGCTTCAGTATGTTAGCCATTGTTGCATTTGTGCTCGGCCACTTTGTTCAAGAGTTGGGGGACAGGTGCATCAAAATCTATCGTGGCGAGAGGTTTTTTAGACAAGGAAGAGATCGGCTTTGGGCGACGGACGAGGCCGAGCCGATCAAGAGTGCAATTTGGTCGGAATGTGGACTCGCGCTTGGTGGTGTCGACGCGGCATTCGACTATTGTCTAACGCGGATCGGGGACAGTTTTTCCAAACGGGACGTATTTGTCGCAACGTCGGACCTCTGCCGTTCGTTCTTGGTTTTGATAGTTTGTGCTTTGCCCCCTGTGTTCCGCCTAGCTTTTGGTTCTACGGGCTCGGTTTCTGAATCGGTATTGCGTGCCATTTGCTACTCGGCCCTGCTAGCGCTCGCTGCGCGGCTTGCGTGGAGTCGGATGGTTCGGTTTCGGGGAATGTCTGAGACCGGCGTTTTTCGAGCGTACCTGGGGTCGCGGCCTACGAAGAGCTTATAGAAAGCTGATTAGTCTGCATTGGAGGTTATTGTGTTCGACGGCCTTGAAGTGGACATGCTTAGCTTAGGCAATGCTGATTGTTTGATCGTATCTCGGTGGAATGGTTTCAACGTCACTAGGGTCTTGATCGACGGAGGAAACGGTGACGACGCGAGAAAGGTGCGCGCATTTCTGCTGCGGCGGGGCATTTCCCATCTTGATGCCGTTGTCGGGACGCACATGCACAACGATCACGTCGCGGGACTGATCAATCTAGTCCAGGACGAGAGCATTAGTATCGGTCGCGCGTTTGTTCACATCCCCCAAAATCACGTTCAAATGGCACGCGTAGAGCGGGCACTAAGGGTCACAGCTGGGACCACAGAGGCAGAATGCGTTGAGAAGACGCTGCAAGCGTCCCAGGACCTTGTGGCCGCCCTAAGTGCCAGATCGATTCCGATCACAGAGCCATTCCAGGGAACCATCGTCGGCCCTCTGACGGTCGTCGGTCCGTCGGAGTCGTACTACGAGGAGCTCGTGCACCAATTCGAGGACGCGGATGCGATTCGGTCGATCGCCCAAGGAAATCTTAACTACACGATTGAAAGCGCAATCGACGATGCTCTCATCAAGACGGGGGTACTTGCGGAGGTGGGCCTCCTCGAAAGTCCGGAAACGACCCCAGAAAACAATAGCAGCGTGATTCTGGCGACTGTCTTTAACCAGGGGAAGTACCTTTTCACATCAGACGCTGGCGTCCCGGCACTAAAGTTGGCACTTGCCGCGTATGACCTGTCGGGCTGCTACTGGATGCAGGTTCCGCATCATGGAAGTCGCCGCAATATCACAGCTGAACTGATTGAGCACTTTTCTCCGCGGCTTGCATACGTTTCCGCATCCGGCAGCGTCAAGCATCCTCGCCGTGCCATCGTCAACGCTTTCAAGAAGGCCGGCGCCACCGTCTACAGCACCCACTATCCGACGCCGACGAGTCTTTGGAACCATAATGGAACTGTCCCTTCAAGGAGTGACTACGGAGGCGCGGTGGCTCTATACGAGAAGGACGAGGAAACCGGAAAAGTCGATCCGGCGACACTGGACGCGCTTAGCAAGTTACTGTTTGGGGCGAGCCGCTAAGAGTGAAAGCGTAGAGAGTTCTTACGAGACGACAGGGAAGAAGTGGCTGGGTCGAAGAATTCCTGTTGGCAGATCAGAAAGGAGAACACGAAAATGAATCGTATTCAATACGGCGAATGGATTCCCGGTGCTGTGATCCGTGTGTTTAGCAAACGCCGGGGTGTCTGGCACTTCGGCATCGCGGGTTCGGTGTGGAGGACGGTGATGCACGCCTCGAAGGATAGAGGTCAATTTGTTCTGACGACCTACGACGAATTCGCCGAAGGTCAGCCGGGCGAGTACACATGGGTACCCGACACGTTCGCACTGCAGCAAACAATCCTTGCTCGAGCCGAAAGCCAAATAGGGAGAGGGTATGGGCTTCTCGACTCGAACTGCGAGGACCATGTGAATTGGATCGTAACGGGTATTGCACGTAGTCCGCAGCGCGAGCAGTTCACCGTCGCCCTCTTGATAGTGTTGTTGCTTGGCGGTCTTGGAGGCTTCGGCGGCGGGATGGCAGCGTAACACACCCGATAAAGGTGTGCGCTTAGCGCGCCAAGACGAGGTTTTAGATGGCAGAAAAGACGAGAGCGGAAGAATTGCATGACGAATATCGGCGCAAAGTATGGGAAGACACTAAGTCTGGCACTGAAAATTTCGATAAGTACCTGCTCACATTTTCTAGTGGAGCATTGGCGCTCTCGCTGGGATTTATTAAGGACGTGGTCAAGCCGGAGAATGCTGTTTCGTTGCATTGGCTCCTCGCCTCATGGATCTGTTTTCTGCTCTGCATTTTGAGCACATTGGTGTCTTTCCGAGTCAGTATTCGGGCTTTGGAAAAAATGGGTCCCTACCTAGACGAGTTCTATTTGAAGGGCCAAGCTGAGGCGTTCAACAAGCATCTTGAGGATTTTTGGACAAAAGCGGTGGATTGGTGCGCGTACCTCGCGATTGCTTTTTTCATCATCGGTTTGACATGTACAATGGTGTTCGTGGATAAGAATTTCCGAAAGGTTAATCAGATGAACGAAGATAAAACTGTCGAAAAGGTGGTCGCGGGCGATGCGCAGAAGGGGTTGAAGCCGGTCGCCATGAGTCACGTTACCGACGCACTCAAGCCTGCGGCAATGACCCCCATAATCACAGGAGAAGATAGAGGGCTAAAACCAGTTGCGATGACCCCAGTCCAGGCACAGCCTACAAAACCAGCTTCAGATAATGTGCCGGCACAGCCCGCTCAGTCGGACAAGAAGTAAGTCGCTTACGTGAGCGAGACGCTCGACAAGCGCCGGCTGGCCGCTGTCCGGCCGCAATCGCGTTGCGTTTTCCAATTCCGGAACGATTCAGTTGAAATAAGAGCCGCCAAAACAGCGTGTTAGGTTTGGCAGGCGTATGCCAGGTTTCGGGCGAGATGCAAAGGACATTCTCCTATTACTTGCTGTCCACGATTGCAATTGTTGTATTTGCGGCATGGGGAGTCAGGCGGTATAGAGCGCGGCGCGCAAATCTGGTGAAACATCGAACCGAGCAACCGAGCGTGGGGCAAGACACGAAACAAGGTGGTACCAATACCAATTTAGCCGAGAAGGTTCAAGCGCTAGCAAGGAAAATTGTGGACGCCAAATCGGACAGCCCGCACGTCCATGCCGTCCAAGCCTACTGCGCGTTTGCGAACGAAATTCAATCGGCCATTCTTGATCTTGCGGCTGTCCGCAATGGGGCTGCTGCTCAATCTTTGGTGCGAACATTGTTCGAGACCATAGTCGGAATAATTATTCTGGCTAAGAATCCTGACACGCTCGAAGATTTTGAGAAGCACGGAAGGCTGACCACTCTCCGGTTGGCAAAAAATATGCCATCGGCATCGCCGTTTTCGGCAAAGGCAAAAGAGTTCATGGGTAGCGAAGGCCCCGACTACGATGCCCTGTACAAATATTTTGAGGACAAAAAGTTTAAATGGCACTCGTTCTCTCAAACAAAGGCGTATGAAGAAGCCGAGCTACCAGAGAATTTCAACAATAGATTTTATGCGAGATCATCAGCAATCTCACACGGTGAGCCATTCGTGGTGTTAGAGCCGCCTAGAACAGACCCAGGTTGGAAAATCCAATCACGTCCGACAGAGTGGGAGCGATGGGCTGGATTGAGTTACATGATGAGCCTGCTTTTCATGGTTCACATGGTCCAAGTTGTATCCCGTGTGCTTGGTCTGGGATTGGACGCTGAGGTTGCATCCGTGAGCCAAGAACTAGACGCGCGGGCCAAAGTAGAAATGAAACCTGCGATTGATCGCTTGTCCCAATAGGGTTGTTCGCCAGTTCGCGCGATCTTCCATGAGCGCAAAGCCTCCGATGCAGCGGTCGGCGTTTCACCGGGCATAGGAAAGCTGTTCCGACCGCATGTCCGCGAGCAGGTTCCAGTGTACCGCGTCGGCGGTTCGATTCTTCGAAAGCCACTCTCGTTCTCTCTCGGTCATGGGAGGACGATAGAAAAACCCCTCTTTCGCAAGGCGGCTTTCCTCAAGCATCTCTTCGAGTTTGCCGAGTTCCTTCGATCTGGCGTTGTCGCTATGACTCTCGGCCACGCGCCGCCCAAGCCTAACGACAAAACCCAGCTTGTTCTGAAGATTGAATTTCCGGGCAGTTTCGACTAGCCACGTATCTGGCCGCGCGTACTTCATCGCTACCCACGGCAAAGCCTCTGCCACGCGGCCATCGAGACTCGTCTGTCCCAATGCCGTAAGCAGCACCTCATAAGGGTTCTTCCTTGGGGTATGCGTTTTGAGGTAAGCGAAACCGGGATATTCGAGCCTCGCCAACCACTCCACTAATTGGTCATCGTTTGTCCGGACTGGCACAAAATCCTCTTCGAGGGGAAGAACCTCCGGGGAGAGTCCATAGACAGAAACGGTCCGGCGAACCACCTTGGACGTCAAGCGTCGCTTCCCATTTTCAAGCAGATTCAAATACGACTGGGTCACCCCCAGATGACTGGCCGCCTCCTCCTGCGTCCAGCCTCTGTGCTGGCGAGCCTGCTTGAGTTCCTGTGATTTCATAATGTCCATTTATAACAGACTTGTCATATTTTGTCAATAAGATCGGCAGTAGAACGGAAATGACTAGCTCGATGGCGAGATTGTGGCGAGAATATGATAGAATTGTGGCGAGATTGACGGCGAGAATATGGCGAGAACATATATACACGACCTTCGTGATTGGCCCAGATTTACATGGGATTCGAAGGCGCTTGCCCCTTTGCTTTCCGAAGTCCGACTACATCAGGGATTGTTGGTCGGGAAGATGCGTGGCTACGGGCTGGCTTCTCAATGGACCGCGACGCTAAAAGTTCTTACGGAAGAAACAATCAAATCGAGCGCAATTGAAGGCGTGGTGCTTGACCCAGAAAACGTCCGGTCGTCCCTCGCTCGGCGGCTTGGGCTGGAGGTCGGTGGGCTCACAGCGCACAAGGATCGAAACGTCGATGGCGTTGTTGAAATGATGCTGGACGCGACGCAGAAATTCAGCAAGCCGCTGACAAGGGAACGGTTGTTCGACTGGCACGCCCATCTTTTTCCGGGCGTCCGCACGACACTCGATAAATTTCGAGTTGGCGCATGGCGTGATGACAGCCAGGGGCCAATGCAAGTCGTGTCTGGGCCGGTCGGTCGCCACAAGATTCATTACGAAGCACCTGCGGCTGATCGCGTCGAGGACGAAATGGGAAAGTTTCTCGCGTGGTTCGACGGCAACGAACAAGAAGATCCGCTCCTAAAGGCGGGAATCGCGCATTTGTGGTTCGTTACGATTCATCCCTTTGAAGATGGCAACGGCAGAATCGGAAGAGCAATCGCTGAAATGTGTTTGGCCAGATCGGATGGCAGCGCTCAGCGCTTCTACAGCATGTCGTCGCAAATTCTCGAAGAACGGAAGGGCTATTACGAGGTTCTGGAGAAGACTCAGGCTGGATCGCTGGATATCACAGAATGGCTAACGTGGTTTCTCGAATGCCTGGGTAGAGCCATTGAACAATCGAATCAAATCACAAGCAGCGCTCTGGAAAAGGAACTGTTCTGGAAAAGGTTGAAGCAACGGAAGGTCTCGCTGAATGATCGGCAAACAAAAGTCCTGAACAAACTATTCAGCGGATTCGAAGGGAAACTGACGAGAGACAAATGGATGAAAATGACGAAAGCTTCCTCCCGCACTGCCCTTCGAGACATCGAAGAGCTGATCGCCTTGGGGGTCATTGAACAAGAAGAGGCCGGAGGAAGAAGCACTTCCTACAGGTTAAAGAAGATTACCGAATAGAAGTCTGGGAAACTTGACTAAAGCTGTAGCCGATTCTCTTCGCCTTCGCAGCACTCTCGAAAAATACGAGACTTTCCGTTAACGCCACGATAATAAGCCCTCCCGGTCACACCTGCGAGACAAACGAGCCCAAGGAGAGTAAGGACACAGCCGAGACGGGCAGACAGGGAGACGTGTTTTCAGAAACATCCTGCCCCATGGGGCCACAATTGCTGCGATTTGGTAAACGCATGACAGGAGTCGCGCGATTTGTCGCCGTCTCAAGTTATGGCCTGCGCTTGTTAGCTATCCGAGCGTATAATGGCGCGTAGAAGGCCGCTTTCCCGTTCGCTCGGAAGAATTAGAGACGTTGATGGCGTCGGCGCTTGGGATAACAATTTCCTCATCGCATCGCCTATGCCCTTTGTAGCGGCAGTCAGCTTGCGAAGGTGAGACCGGCGAATCGCGATTTGTCGGTCTCACCTATCCAGACATCGTTCAGGTGGAAAAAATGGTCAATACCAAGAGCCGAGCGCAGGAACATCGGGACAAGATCCGCAAGAAGTTCTTCCATGGCGAGGACGCGTGGACGGGCGAGAATGAAAAGGGTTGGTTCAAAGCCCCTCGAACTTTGCCGTTGGTCCTATCGCTCATTTCATCGAAAGGCGTGAGCGGGGAGGCTTGACCCGACCCGAGTGTATCTAGAGCTTTGGTCGAGGCACATGGGCGAGGGGGTGATTGAGATGCGGCATGAAGGCGAGCATGCCTATGCGGCTGGCTATCTCGGTACCCGTGGAATTCGGACCTGGCAGGAGCGGATGAAGTTGCTCGAAACTCTGGGCATCATTAAAACGAAACAAATCGGAGGTCTCCGATATAAGTACGTGCTGCTTGTGCATCCCACAACCGTTGTGGAACGACTGAAACAGGAGAATAAGGTGCCTAGCGATTGGCTAGATACATATCGAGACCGCCAGCTAGAAACGAAAGAACCGACATTCAATGCGAGAAAGAAGGCCAAGGCAGGTCTGAAAGTGGTGACGATGAAATCGTCCAAGCTTCCGATTCCCAAATCGAGCGCGTCATAGCGACGGATGCCCACCAGAGCACAACTGCTGACCCGGGATGAAATGAAACGATTCAGAAAGTCCCCGGTCAAATGCAAGAGGTTAACGCAGAGGATTGCGAGCCTTGCCGATTTTCTTGCAGTCATCAGCGATGCTATTAGGACCAATGAACGCTTCTGGTTCAGAGGGCATGAAGACGTAACTTACAGTCTGACTCCTTCGGCGCTGCGCTACTCGGCATTGTCCAATCGCGTGAAGGCATTGGCTCTAATGGCAGATTTCAAACGCATTGCCGAGCTTAAACTGCGACGTGTACCCCAGCCCGAAAAAGAGCTGGAATGGGCTCTGATAGCACAGCACTACGGCTTACCAACTCGTCTTCTCGATTGGACAGAGAGTGCGACGACCGCACTTTATTTCGCATGCCGAAAAGAAGATCGCGATGGGATGGTCCTTCTTCTAAATCCAATGGACCTCAACCGCCTAAGCTACCCGCTGAAGCCACGGGTTCTAGACCCGCAGCAAGATTCCGTAATCATAAGTAGCTATTTGAGGATGGGCGCTCAACGAGTAAAAAAAGGTCGCAACCCGGTTGCGATCTTTCCAGTTTGGAACTCGGAACGACTGATCATGCAGAGAGGAGTATTCACCCTGCACGGCAAGGTGTTTAGCCTCGACGGCGGAAACGTATCTTCCCTGATCGCAATACCGATATTGAAGGAATTCAAGTCGAAGTTGCGGGACGAATTGCAGAGAATAGGCGTCGATGAAATGACCCTTTTCCCGGAGCTGGAACACTCTTGTTCGCACCTGAAACACCGCGAGGGACTGGAGAAACCGTAAATCATGGCGGAAGACTACATCCCGTTCATCAATACCGAGTATGACTGCCAAGCGTCGACCCAATTGTATTCCGACGCTGCAGCAATGCGAATCGGGCTAGAGCTAATCGACAAAACGCGTTCCAAATTGCCAAGCGGTCCCAAGCGCTGGGTGGACGCATCCATTGATGGTCTTCACTACAAGGACCCGTCGAAGCTCAGTGACAATTATCAACTCCACTTAACGAAGTTCGTCGGCTCCCTAAAGATCGCCGATCCACAGTTTCAAAAAAAACCAGACAAGGCAGCTGCCCAGTTGTTTGTGTTCAGCGTGCTTGACCGTTGCAAGGCGGAAATGCCGGACTGGGTGAGTGTTCCACAGCTGCCACTCTTGAGTGACTCCAGCCGTAACAAAATCAACAAGCTGCTTGCCGAATTGTCGAATGAGTGGAAAGTCAAAGTGGGGTACAGCGGTAAACTCATCCTGCCAGTCATCTTCACGCATCAGAATCAACTTAACAAGAAGACCGAACGGAATAAGAAGCTCGTTTCGATTGCGACGTGCCTCGCGGCCGCAGGGGCAGACGGGATTTGGGTAGCTGACGCAACCCTAAACGACCAAGATGGTTCCGGGAAGTTCGACGAGCGATTTCCGGCACTGCGAAAATTCCACGAGGAACTGAATCAGGTAATCTCTGAGAATTGCATGACGATTTGCGGCCCGTACTGGGGGATGAACCTGATTTTATGGTCGCGGGGCTGCGCGCGCTATCCCGCAATAGGACTCGGGGGCTCTTATAAGTACAACATACCTGGACAGAAGCTCCCCAAAGGCAAGACGCGAGTCGCGCTTCGGCCCTTGCGTCGGTGGGCAATCGCAAGTCCTTCGCTGAAGAGTTGGCTTGCGGATACAGTATCGGGTCTCGCTCCGAGTGATCCGGTGAGGGCAGATTTCGCAAACATCGAGAAGGAGTGGTCAAAACTTCAAATAACGCCAAACGGAAAGATGCAGATTGCGACATTCTACAAAAGCTGGTTCGACAAATTCTCCACACTGCCGCCAGCTGGCCGTGCTCTCGCACTATACCAAGATCTCTCCTCTTCTTATGTGTTGGGCAAAACTCTGAAACCGTTGTCTGCCGAGGAGGGAACTGCTAGGAGGCCCGAACGCGTCGCTCAGCAGTTGATGATGAATTGCCTCTAGTGCGCCAGAATCGTTCCACACAATGCATTTGTAAAGTCACGTCTGGCTCAATTGCTTCGGAAGCCTGCGAAATAACCGTACAAGAAATCGGTGTGACACCGAGAACACCGATCCCAGCCGTCCTAAATTGCGGATATCGTGGGCTGTCGGTGAACCGTTTTGCAACTTTCATCGGCAAGGCGATATAAGACTCGGTCGCGAAGGCCCGATTAGAAACGGCCTGAGCCAGGGCTTCCGAAACTCTAGAGAGCTTAAGCTCGACCGCAACTATGCGGTCGTGCATAGGTGCCCAGCCATTCCGCTTTTGTAGCGATCCATTTTTGCAGGGGATCACAAAGCGGTTTGCTATCAGCGTGCGCAACTCGTGATCTAGGTCCGATCCAAAAATCGCTCCTTGAGTGAACGCCCGCAACCGATTGAATGTGATCGTTCTACCCGTTTCTTGGTCGGGGATGAGACGAAGCAGTTCAACTCGCTGCATGGGGCCGATCGGGCGATGTTGCTGGAAGGCCATCCGTTTGGCCACGCGAGATTCGTCGAACGAAAGCGCAACAAGATCGCAAATCCCCCATGGGAGTCCGAACTCTGCCTTGATAAGCAACCCCTGGCGTCCCAACCAGTGGCGAACTGGCTTTGTCATTTCGCTTTCAAGTGCAAACGGCACAAAGCACCTCGTCCTCGATTCGGATCAGCCAGAGCATAGTATATTCCCTATCGATCTTGCTCGTAAATTCGAGGAGAAACCGCTAGGTTGTTTCCGAATCGTACCTACGGTATGTTCGGTCCAACTTCAGTCCAATTGAAGAGGTTGGTTGCACTGCGTGAGTCCGCGTAAGCGACACCAGATGCGGCACTTGTGTGATTCTGCCCTGCGTCTTGCAAAGCAGGTGCTCTCCCAGCTGAGCTACACGCCCACGTGCGATGCTATGATTATAAAGAATTTCTTGTGACGGATGAACGCATGTTTTTTTAGCAGGCGGTCTCGGAAACTGATCCGCATGCTCCATCCCTAACAACCGCTATTTGCCCAATAACTTACGGCGATTTCTGCGATTGGCACAGCAGCAAAGATTGCTCATTCGGTCCAACGAGAGGGTTTCCGACAGGAAGCTCGATAGTAAGACCAGTCCGCCGCTGAGGGCATTTTCGGCTTCCACAAATACTCTCGACCGGCAGTTGTCCTCGCGAGGACCCGGCAATGGGACATCTCCTGCTCCAAAAACGCGGCCTGATTTTTTTCTCTTTTCTCTGTCGAAATCAACTCTCTTCATACGTCACCCCTATAGAGGCGGCTTAACAGTCAAACTTGCGCCACCCGAGGAGGTAAACAATGTGTCCGTTCTGTTTGGCAACCATGGGATTGGTCGTCGCCGGGGTGGTTTCTACCGGCAGCCTGACAGCATTGGCTGTGAAAGTTTCTCGCAAAAAGAACGCAGCAGAACCAATCGTTCCAAACTCTGAATAAAGGAGAAATCAAAATGTCGACCGAACAAATATGGAGACAAGGAACAGGAGAAAGGGCATCTCGCGATGAAGACACCCCCGATCGTGTCGCAGCAGGAGTGGGAGGCCCGGCGGCAGCAGCTTCTCGTGAAGGAGAAGGCCTTGACACGCTCCCGTGATGCGCTGGCCGCCGAGCGTCGACGGATGCCGTGGATGGCGGTGGAGAAGAAGTATGAGTTCGACGGACCCAGCGGTAAGGTTAGCCTCTCGATCTGTTCGAGGGCCGCAGTCAGTTGATCGTCTATCGCGCCTTTTTCGAGCCGGGGGTATTCGGCTGGCCCGAACACGCCTGCCGCGGCTGCTCCCTGGGCGCCGATCAGGTCGCGCACCTGGCCCATCTGAACGCTCGCGACACCACTCTCGCCTGGGCCTCACGCGCGCCGCAGGCGGACATCGCGCGCCTGAAGGCTCGGATGGGTTGGGAGATGCCGTGGTACACCATGACCGACAGCTTCGACGTGGACTTCGGCGTGGACCAATGGCACGGCCACAACGTGTTCTTCCGTGACGGCGAGCGGGTGTTCCGCACATACTTCATCAACAACCGCGGCGACGAGGCGATGGGCAGCACCTGGAGCTACCTCGACATCACGCCGCTCGGCCGTCAGGAGACTTGGGAGGACTCGCCAGAGGGTTACCCCCAGACCCCGCCCTACAAGTGGTGGAACTGGCACGACAACTACGACGCCGAAGCCTCGCCAAACCCGAAGTGGGTGGACATCATCACTGATCCTCAAGGAGCCGCCATTCGAAGGCGCGACGAAGAGGCGAAAGCGAGCTGAATCAGGCTAGGCTCCGTAATTTCCAAACAGAATGGAAACAGTCTGAAATCTGTCGAATGGGCCGCCTTTCATCCGTCATACAATTAGGCGCGCAAAGGCGCTCACAATGTTCCCAAAGGAGAAAAGCCCATGCAATTCGCCCTGCTGATCTACCATTCGCCGGAAGATTTTGCGATGCGGAAGAACGACTAAAGCGATCCTTATCTCGGCGCCTGGCGGGCTTACTACAAGGCGCTCGTCGAAGCCGGCGTCTATGTCGGCGCCAATGCGCTTAATCTCCGGAGACAGGAACGACGGTGCGGCTGAAGGAAGGAAAGCGCCGCGTGCAGGACGGCCCATTCGCGGATACCAAGGAGCAATTGGCGGGATTCATCATCCTGGAACTCCCCTCGCTTGACGCGGCGCTCGAATGGGCAGCGCGCTGCCCGGCCGCCTCGATCGGCGCGGTGGAAGTCCGGCCTCTTGCACCTGAATACCTGCGCCGGGGTTACGGGATGAATGGAAGCAGTCAGGAGGACACCCATCGGACCATCGAGCGGGTGGCCCGCGAGTCCTACGGTCGTCTGGTGGCCTACCTTTCCGCGAACACGCGCGACGTGGCCAGCGCGGAGGACGCCCTCAGCAACGCGCTGGTAGCAGCACTCACGGCTTGGCCGCGCGACGGCGTGCCGCAAAATCCCGAGGCCTGGCTGCTGACGACGGCGCGCCACTCCTTTATCGATCATGTGCGCCATCGGCAAGTTGCCGAAGCGAGCGAGCCCACTCTCAAGCTTCTCAGGGAGGATTCCATGGAGATGACCTTGTCGGCGGAGTTTCCAGATGAAAGGTTGAAACTGCTCTTCGTTTGCGCCCACCCGGCAATCGATCCGGCCATGCACACGCCGCTGATGCTCCAGACCGTTCTGGGCCTGGATGCCGCGCGCATTGCCCATGCCTTCCTGATCTCACCCACGACGATGGGGCAGCGCCTGGTGCGCGCCAAGACGAAGATCCGCGACGGCGGTATTCAATTCGAAGTCCCGCAAGAGCGTGAACTGCCGCAGCGGCTCGACGCCGTGCTGGAAGCGATTTATGCCGCCTTCGGGATCGGCTGGGATGACATGGCAGGCGTCGACCAGCGCGGCCGCGATCTGGCCGAGGAAGCGATCTGGCTCGGCACGCGTCCTTCTGCAGCTCATGCCCAAGGAAGCGGAGGTTCGGGGGCTGCTGGCTCTGATGCTCCACTGCGAAGCGCGGCGAGCGGCGCGGCGGGGGCCGGACGGCCGCTATATTCCTCTTTCGGAGCAGGACTCCGCAGCAGTGGTCTCTGCCCTTGATCGAAGAGGCGGAACGCCATCTCGCCGAAGCATCGAGTCGCGGTCGCGCCGGCCGCTTTCAACTCGAGGCCGCGATTCAGTCGGTACACGCTGAGCGGGCGCGCAGCGGCCGGACCGAGTGGACTGCCATCGCGCTGTTCTACGAACAACTCGTCCGCATCTCCCCGACGCTCGGCACGCAAACTGGGCTACGCCGCGGCGGTTGGCGAAGCGAAAGGGCCTGAAGCGGGGCTGGCGGCACTGGATGGGATCGACCCAGACGATGTCTCCGCTTATCAACCCTACTGGGCAGTTCGCGCTCATCTCTTGCAACGGCTAGGGAAAGCATCCGAGGCCGCGGATGCTTTCGACCGGGCGATTGGCTTGGCCGAGGACCCGGCAGTGAGACAGTTCCTGCTCCAAAGACGCGGTTAATTTTTCCTCCTGCCTCTGTCGAAATCGCTCCTCTTCACTCGTCACCCCTATAGAGGCGGCTTAGTGATCAAGCTTCGCCGCCCAAGGAGGAGGACAATGACAATCGCAAACAAAGCAGTTCTGGTGACCGGGGCCAATCGCGGTATAGGAAAAGCGCTGGTCGAGGAAGCCTTGAGGAGAGGCGCGAAGCGGGTGTATGCCGGTACGCGCCAGCCCTTTACCCACCTGGACAAGCGCGTCACACCCGCTGACGTTGGACGTGACCAACGCTTCGCAGATCCAGCGGGCAGTCGGCGAGGTCGACACCCTCGACGTCCTCATCAACAACGCCGGCGTCGCCATCTACGACGATCTGAGCAATCTCGATGTGATCGAACAGCACCTGGCGGTCAACTTCTTCGGTTCGCTCAAAGTGACGCAGCGCGTTCTTGCCGCTGCTGAAACGCTCCAAGGGAGCCATCGTCAACAACCTGTCTTTGGTGGGGCTCGCGCCCTTGCCGGTCATACCCGTCCTACTCCATTTCGAAGGCGGCCGCGTTCAACATGACGCAGTCGCTGAGAGCGCTCCTGGCCGGCCAGGGCGTAACGGTCCATGCCGTCGTCCTCGGCCCCATCGACACAGATATGAACCGCGGCTTCGACATACCGAAGGCCTCGCCCGAGTCCGCAGCGCAAGGCATCTTCGATGGGTTGGAAAAAGGCGAAGAGGACATCTTTCCCGATCCCGCGTCCCAGTCCATCGCCGAGGGCTGGCGCACTGGCGTAGTCGAAGGCGCTCGAACGCCAGTTCGCAGCTTTCGTGCCGCAGAGCGTGCCAATGTCGGATGACGTTGCGAATCCGGCAAAACGCAGCTAAAGGAGAGCAGACCATGAAGACCGAAAGTTACACCACTTCTTTTACGGTCGACCAGTCGCCAGATGAAGTCTTCGATGCCATCAACAACGTTCGGGGTGGTGGTCAGGAGAAATCCAGGGCGATACCGACAAACTCGGCGCCGAGTTTACCTACCGTGTCCAAGACGTGCACCGTTCCAAACAAAAGATAACGGAATTCATTCCCGGCAAGAAAGTCGTTTGGCACGTGAGTAGACGGCCACTTGGCTTTGTAAAAGACAAGAAGCGAGTGGAAAGGCACGGACATTGTTTTCGATATCGCTAAAAAAGGCGACAAAACCGAGGTCCGCTTCAGTCACGTGGGCTTGGTACCGGCGTATGAATGCTACAACAACTGTTCGAACGCATGGGGCATGCTCATAAACGGCAATTTGCGCAAACTGATCACCACGGGTAAAGCTCAGCCGAGCCCATGGTAGATCACGGCCTAACCAGAAAGAAAGCCAGAAGGATTAATAACGCCGGTCACCCCTTTTGGGGCGAAAAAACGATAGAGGAGCGAGTCATGAACAATCAAGATTTCACCGCTACAATTTCCGTAAATAAGAACTCCGGAAGAAGCCTTCGATGCAATCAATAATGTTCGAGGATGGTGGTCAGAAAATATCGAAGGCGGAACCGAAAAACTCGGGGATGAGTTTACTTACCGCTACAAAGACGTCCACTTTTGCAAAATTAAAATAACGGAACTTATTCCCGGCAAGAAAGTGGTTTGGCATGTCTTGGACAACCGTTTCAATTTCACGAAAGACAAGAACGAGTGGACAGGGACGGATGTCATTTTTGAGGTCTCAAAAAAAGGCAATAAGACGGAAGTCCGATTCACGCATCGGGGCTTGGTTCCCGAGTATGAATGCTTCGATGTCTGTTCAAACGCATGGGGCTCCTATATAAACGGCAGTTTACGAAGCTTGATTGCTACGGGTCAAGGGCAGCCCAACCCGAAAGAATGAGAAGGGTGAAAAAGGCCTCTCTATGATTAAGCGACCAGTCGAATCAGGTTGCGGCGATGATCCGGATCGTCTTGTCCGATTCTGAAGGTGGGAATCGGACAAAGGCCGGGGAATCAGCGCAGCGTGATTCCGTTCATCGTCCCGGAGACTTGGACTTGGACGATCTCGGGTTCGTCTCGTAATCGAGCATGAGAAAGCGTGGCTGGGGTTTCCAAGAAATGTAAGAGGGATTTTCAGTCTAGTTTCGGTCTAATTCAATGAGGTTGGCTGCACCGCGTGTTTTCCGCGTAAGCGACACCAGACGCGGCATCTGCGCGATTAGCCCTGCGTCTTGCAAAGCAGGTGCTCTCCCAGCTGAGCTACACGCCCACGGCGCGACTTTCGCCAATTGTAAAGCATCTGCTGCAATTCGGGAAACACGAAACATAACGGGTTGTGTTCGCGGATGCGATCCAGTGTTCCGGCGATTTGAACGAGCGTGATTTCGGGGTGAAACTGAGCTGCGCGCACGGTTCGCCTGGTAACAACCAGACGGCGCATGGGGAAAGCATGGGACAATCAGCCACCCAAACGCGCACCGTGGGACCGATGATCCCGTAAGGTGGCGGTTTCGCGGGCCTCGCTGGTCACGACGCTGAAATTCACCAACTCGGCCATTCCGAAGGAAGTGGTAATGGCCACATCAGCGGCGTCGCGTCCTGTGGCCATCAGGACCCGGCCGACGCGGGGCATGTTGTGGCGCGCATCGAAAGTCCACCATCTTCCTTCCAGGAACACTTCAAACCAGGCGCTGAAATCCATGGGAGCGGGAGAGGCTGGGACGCCGATGTCCCCCAGATAGCCCGTGGCGTAGCGTGCGGGAATGTGCATGCAACGGCAGAACGTAATGGCCAGATGCTGAAAGTCTCGGCACACGCCGACTCGCTCGGTGTACACGTCCAGGGCTGTCCTGGTCGCGCGCGCGAATTGATATCCGAATTGCACCCGGCCGTGAATCCAATTCACAATCGCCTGCACACGTCCCCAACCAGGGTAGGTATTTCCGAAGAGTTCGGTCGCGATATTCGACAGGCGGTCCACTTCGCAATAGCGGCTGTTCATCAAGTAGGTGAGGTTGTCCGCCGGCAGATCCTGCACCGGGTGCTGCCGCGCCGGGTAATTCACCGGATCCGGTTCACCGGAATCCTGGATGAGCGTGGAATTCCAGATGCGCAGTTTGCCCTGGGGAGCGAGAAATCGTGAGCAACGGTTACCAAATCGGTCAATATACCATTCTATCTTTATCGTCGGCTCGGTACGCAATTCGTCTGGCTCCTGCAGGTCGAGCGCTCGTGAGGGGTGCACGTGCAGAAGCGCGACAACCGCGACGGGCTGGGGGATGTTGAATTGCATGTCATAACCCAGGCGTATGAGCATAGTTTTGGTGGGGCGGGCTTTATTGGGGATTTGACCGAATTGATGACTCCAAGTCTAACCATATCACCTTACTCGTTAGTCTCGGCCTCAAAGTAGGAATAAATCCTAGCTAGGCCTGAGCGGCGTTCGGCAAGGAATGAGAACCCGTCAAATCCGTCCTCCGAACCTCTGGCAAGGCATTGATAACACAGGATATGTACTCCGCCTGGGGTGTTATTGCCCTTGTCCTGTAAGAGGAGGCAGGTCGGACCGAATCAACGCCTCGACTTGGTTCCACACGTTGGGATCGCATTCGATTTGGCGTGGGCCTTCATCAGGATGCGATTGTACCAAGGATATTGATAGCAGGTATAAGGGGCGGCCTTATATTCGAATCGGAAATTACCTATAATTTTCGTGTGCGCCGGATCCGCGGCGCGAATCGCCGATTGGCCGTGGACAAATCCATCAGGTTGGTAAAAGTTTGCGGCCCGGGTACGTTCTCAGGAATGACCGAATCGTTTTGGAAGAACTTGGAGACGCTATCGACCTGAATGGTGAGGAGCACGGGAATGTCGGCGCTATTCAATTCACGAGCAAGGGCGACAATTTCCGAGGCCCCCCAACTATGGCCGTACAGTATGACGCGCGCGTCCTGCTTCTCGCTGGGACTTAGCCTTCCATCCTGATTGGCGTCCAGCAAGGTGAGAATTCAGCAAAGACGGAACTTGTCCAGTAGGTTAGCGAAGAACAG